>NZ_JAAMPR010000008.1:0-4631 GCF_018588185.1 Rhodococcus sp. WY5 | reverse complement strand
ACTGCGGCATGCAAGCTTGGCTGTTTTGGCGGATGAGAGAAGATTTTCAGCCTGATACAGATTAAATCAGAACGCAGAAGCGGTCTGATAAAACAGAATTTGCCTGGCGGCAGTAGCGCGGTGGTCCCACCTGACCCCATGCCGAACTCAGAAGTGAAACGCCGTAGCGCCGATGGTAGTGTGGGGTCTGCCCATGCGAGAGTAGGGAACTGCCAGGCATCAAATAAAACGAAAGGCTCAGTCGAAAGACTGGGCCTTTCGTTTTATCTGTTGTTTGTCGGTGAACGCTCTCCTGAGTAGGACAAATCCGCCGGGAGCGGATTTGAACGTTGCGAAGCAACGGCCCGGAGGGTGGCGGGCAGGACGCCCGCCATAAACTGCCAGGCATCAAATTAAGCAGAAGGCCATCCTGACGGATGGCCTTTTTGCGTTTCTACAAACTCTTTTGTTTATTTTTCTAAATACATTCAAATATGTATCCGCTCATGAATTAATTCCGCTAGATGACGTGCGGCTTCGACCTCCTGGGCGTGGCGCTTGTTGGCGCGCTCGCGGCTGGCTGCGGCACGACACGCGTCTGAGCAGTATTTTGCGCGCCGTCCTCGTGGGTCAGGCCGGGGTGGGATCAGGCCACCGCAGTAGGCGCAGCTGATGCGATCCTCCACTACTGCGCGTCCTCCTGGCGCTGCCGAGCACGCAGCTCGTCGGCCAGCTCTTCAAGGTCGGCCACAAGCGTTTCTAGGTCGCTCGCGGCACTTGCCCAGTCGCGTGATGCTGGCGCGTCTGTCGTATCGAGGGCGCGGAAAAATCCGATCACCGTTTTTAAATCGACGGCGGCATCGAGTGCGTCGGACTCCAGCGCGACATCGGAGAGATCCACCGCTGATGCTTCAGGCCAGTTTTGGTACTTCGTCGTGAAGGTCATGACACCATTATAACGAACGTTCGTTAAAAATTCTAGCCCCAATTCTGATAATTTCTTCCGGCACTCCTGCGAAAACCTGCGAGACTTCTTGCCCAGAAAAAACGCCAAGCGCAGCGGTTACCGCACTTTTTTTCCAGGTGATTTCACCCTGACCAGCGAAGCGGCACTTTAGTGCATGAGGTGTGCCCCTGGTTTCCCCTCTTTGGAGGGTTCAACCCAAAAAAGCACACAAGCAAAAATGAAAATCATCATGAGCAAGTTGGTGCGAAGCAGCAACGCGCTAGCTCCAAAAAGGTCTGCAGGATCTCGAGGAGATTTTTGAGGGGGAGGGAGTCGAGGAAGAGCCAGAGCAGAAGGCGGGGGAACCGTTCTCTGCCGACAGCGTGAGCCCCCTTAAAAATCAGGCCGGGGAGGAACCGGGGAGGGATCAGAGCTAGGAGCGAGACACCCTAAAGGGGGGGAACCGTTTTCTGCTGACGGTGTTTCGTTTATTAGTTTTCAGCCCGTGGATAGCGGAGGGTGAGGGCAAGTGAGAGCCAGAGCAAGGACGGGACCCCTAAAGGGGGGAACCGTTTTCTGCTGACGGTGTTTCGTTTATTAGTTTTCAGCCCGTGGACGGCCGCGTTTAGCTTCCATTCCAAGTGCCTTTCTGACTTGTTGGATGCGCCTTTCACTGACACCTAGTTCGCCTGCAAGCTCACGAGTCGAGGGATCAGCAACCGATTGAGAACGGGCATCCAGGATCGCAGTTTTGACGCGAAGTTCGAGCAACTCGCCTGTCATTTCTCGGCGTTTGTTTGCTTCCGCTAATCGCTGTCGCGTCTCCTGCGCATACTTACTTTCTGGGTCAGCCCATCTGCGTGCATTCGATGTAGCTGCGCCCCGTCGCCCCATCGTCGCTAGAGCTTTCCGCCCTCGGCTGCTCTGCGTTTCCACCCGACGAGCAGGGACGACTGGCTGGCCTTTAGCCACGTAGCCGCGCACACGACGCGCCATCGTCAGGCGATCACGCATGGCGGGAAGATCCGGCTCCCGGCCGTCTGCACCGACCGCCTGGGCAACGTTGTACGCCACTTCATACGCGTCGATGATCTTGGCATCTTTTAGGCGCTCACCAGCAGCTTTGAGCTGGTATCCCACGGTCAACGCGTGGCGAAACGCGGTTTCGTCGCGCGCTGCGCGCTCTGGATTTGTCCAGAGCACTCGCACGCCGTCGATCAGGTCGCCGGCCGCGTCCAGGGCGCTCGGCAGGCTCGCGTCCAAAATCGCTAGCGCCTTGGCTTCTGCGGTGGCGCGTTGTGCCGCTTCAATGCGGGCGCGTCCGCTGGAAAAGTCCTGCTCAATGTACTTTTTCGGCTTCTGTGATCCGGTCATCGTTCGAGCAATCTCCATTAGGTCGGCCAGCCGATCCACACGATCATGCTGGCAGTGCCATTTATAGGCTGTCGGATCGTCTGAGACGTGCAGCGGCCACCGGCTCAGCCTATGCGAAAAAGCCTGGTCAGCGCCGAAAACACGAGTCATTTCTTCCGTCGTTGCAGCCAGCAGGCGCATATTTGGGCTGGTTTTACCTGCTGCGGCATACACCGGGTCAATGAGCCAGATGAGCTGGCATTTCCCGCTCAGCGGATTCACGCCGATCCAAGCCGGCGCTTTTTCTAGGCGTGCCCATTTCTCTAAAATCGCGTAGACCTGCGGGTTTACGTGCTCAATCTTCCCGCCGGCCTGGTGGCTGGGCACATCGATGTCAAGCACGATCACCGCGGCATGTTGCGCGTGCGTCAGCGCAACGTACTGGCACCGCGTCAGCGCTTTTGAGCCAGCCCGGTAGAGCTTTGGTTGGGTTTCGCCGGTATCCGGGTTTTTAATCCAGGCGCTCGCGAAATCTCTTGTCTTGCTGCCCTGGAAGCTTTCGCGTCCCAGGTGAGCGAGCAGTTCGCGGCGATCTTCTGCCGTCCAGCCGCGTGAGCGCAGCGCTAGTTCGGGGTGGGTGTCGAACAGATCGGCGGAAAATTTCCACGCGCTAGCTGTGACTGTGTCCTGCGGATCGGCTAGAGTCATGTCTTGAGTGCTTTCTCCCAGCTGATGACTGGGGGTTAGCCGACGCCCTGTGAGTTCCCGCTCACGGGGCGTTCAACTTTTTCAGGTATTTGTGTAGCTTATCGTGTTTTCTTCGTAAATGAACGCTTAACTACCTTGTTAAACGTGGCAAATAGGCAGGATTGATGGGGATCTAGCTTCACGCTGCCGCAAGCACTCAGGGCGCAAGGGCTGCTAAAGGAAGCGGAACACGTAGAAAGCCAGTCCGCAGAAACGGTGCTGACCCCGGATGAATGTCAGCTACTGGGCTATCTGGACAAGGGAAAACGCAAGCGCAAAGAGAAAGCAGGTAGCTTGCAGTGGGCTTACATGGCGATAGCTAGACTGGGCGGTTTTATGGACAGCAAGCGAACCGGAATTGCCAGCTGGGGCGCCCTCTGGTAAGGTTGGGAAGCCCTGCAAAGTAAACTGGATGGCTTTCTTGCCGCCAAGGATCTGATGGCGCAGGGGATCAAGATCTGATCAAGAGACAGGATGAGGATCGTTTCGCATGATTGAACAAGATGGATTGCACGCAGGTTCTCCGGCCGCTTGGGTGGAGAGGCTATTCGGCTATGACTGGGCACAACAGACAATCGGCTGCTCTGATGCCGCCGTGTTCCGGCTGTCAGCGCAGGGGCGCCCGGTTCTTTTTGTCAAGACCGACCTGTCCGGTGCCCTGAATGAACTCCAAGACGAGGCAGCGCGGCTATCGTGGCTGGCCACGACGGGCGTTCCTTGCGCAGCTGTGCTCGACGTTGTCACTGAAGCGGGAAGGGACTGGCTGCTATTGGGCGAAGTGCCGGGGCAGGATCTCCTGTCATCTCACCTTGCTCCTGCCGAGAAAGTATCCATCATGGCTGATGCAATGCGGCGGCTGCATACGCTTGATCCGGCTACCTGCCCATTCGACCACCAAGCGAAACATCGCATCGAGCGAGCACGTACTCGGATGGAAGCCGGTCTTGTCGATCAGGATGATCTGGACGAAGAGCATCAGGGGCTCGCGCCAGCCGAACTGTTCGCCAGGCTCAAGGCGCGGATGCCCGACGGCGAGGATCTCGTCGTGACCCATGGCGATGCCTGCTTGCCGAATATCATGGTGGAAAATGGCCGCTTTTCTGGATTCATCGACTGTGGCCGGCTGGGTGTGGCGGACCGCTATCAGGACATAGCGTTGGCTACCCGTGATATTGCTGAAGAGCTTGGCGGCGAATGGGCTGACCGCTTCCTCGTGCTTTACGGTATCGCCGCTCCCGATTCGCAGCGCATCGCCTTCTATCGCCTTCTTGACGAGTTCTTCTGAGGCGCCACGTCAGGTGGCACTTTTCGGGGAAATGTGCGCGGAACCCCTATTTGTTTATTTTTCTAAATACATTCAAATATGTATCCGCTCATGAGACAATAACCCTGATAAATGCTTCAATAATATTGAAAAAGGAAGAGTATGAGTATTCAACATTTCCGTGTCGCCCTTATTCCCTTTTTTGCGGCATTTTGCCTTCCTGTTTTTGCTCACCCAGAAACGCTGGTGAAAGTAAAAGATGCTGAAGATCAGTTGGGTGCACGAGTGGGTTACATCGAACTGGATCTCAACAGCGGTAAGATCCTTGAGAGTTTTCGCCCC
>NZ_JAAMPR010000007.1:0-37962 GCF_018588185.1 Rhodococcus sp. WY5 | reverse complement strand
TGTCGGATCACCGGAAAGGACCCGTAAAGTGATAATGATTATCATCTACATATCACAACGTGCGTGGAGGCCATCAAACCACGTCAAATAATCAATTATGACGCAGGTATCGTATTAATTGATCTGCATCAACTTAACGTAAAAACAACTTCAGACAATACAAATCAGCGACACTGAATACGGGGCAACCTCATGTCAACGAAGAACAGAACCCGCAGAACAACAACCCGCAACATCCGCTTTCCTAACCAAATGATTGAACAAATTAACATCGCTCTTGAGCAAAAAGGGTCCGGGAATTTCTCAGCCTGGGTCATTGAAGCCTGCCGTCGGAGACTAACGTCAGAAAAGAGAGCATATACATCAATTAAAAGTGATGAAGAATGAACATCCCGCGTTCTTCCCTCCGAACAGGACGATATTGTAAATTCACTTAATTACGAGGGCATTGCAGTAATTGAGTTGCAGTTTTACCACTTTCCTGACAGTGACAGACTGCGTGTTGGCTCTGTCACAGACTAAATAGTTTGAATGATTAGCAGTTATGGTGATCAGTCAACCACCAGGGAATAATCCTTCATATTATTATCGTGCTTCACCAACGCTGCCTCAATTGCTCTGAATGCTTCCAGAGACACCTTATGTTCTATACATGCAATTACAACATCAGGGTAACTCATAGAAATGGTGCTATTAAGCATATTTTTTACACGAATCAGATCCACGGAGGGATCATCAGCAGATTGTTCTTTATTCATTTTGTCGCTCCATGCGCTTGCTCTTCATCTAGCGGTTAAAATATTACTTCAAATCTTTCTGTATGAAGATTTGAGCACGTTGGCCTTACATACATCTGTCGGTTGTATTTCCCTCCAGAATGCCAGCAGGACCGCACTTTGTTACGCAACCAATACTATTAAGTGAAAACATTCCTAATATTTGACATAAATCATCAACAAAACACAAGGAGGTCAGACCAGATTGAAACGATAAAAACGATAATGCAAACTACGCGCCCTCGTATCACATGGAAGGTTTTACCAATGGCTCAGGTTGCCATTTTTAAAGAAATATTCGATCAAGTGCGAAAAGATTTAGACTGTGAATTGTTTTATTCTGAACTAAAACGTCACAACGTCTCACATTATATTTACTATCTAGCCACAGATAATATTCACATCGTGTTAGAAAACGATAACACCGTGTTAATAAAAGGACTTAAAAAGGTTGTAAATGTTAAATTCTCAAGAAACACGCATCTTATAGAAACGTCCTATGATAGGTTGAAATCAAGAGAAATCACATTTCAGCAATACAGGGAAAATCTTGCTAAAGCAGGAGTTTTCCGATGGGTTACAAATATCCATGAACATAAAAGATATTACTATACCTTTGATAATTCATTACTATTTACTGAGAGCATTCAGAACACTACACAAATCTTTCCACGCTAAATCATAACGTCCGGTTTCTTCCGTGTCAGCACCGGGGCGTTGGCATAATGCAATACGTGTACGCGCTAAACCCTGTGTGCATCGTTTTAATTATTCCCGGACACTCCCGCAGAGAAGTTCCCCGTCAGGGCTGTGGACATAGTTAATCCGGGAATACAATGACGATTCATCGCACCTGACATACATTAATAAATATTAACAATATGAAATTTCAACTCATTGTTTAGGGTTTGTTTAATTTTCTACACATACGATTCTGCGAACTTCAAAAAGCATCGGGAATAACACCATGAAAAAAATGCTACTCGCTACTGCGCTGGCCCTGCTTATTACAGGATGTGCTCAACAGACGTTTACTGTTCAAAACAAACCGGCAGCAGTAGCACCAAAGGAAACCATCACCCATCATTTCTTCGTTTCTGGAATTGGGCAGAAGAAAACTGTCGATGCAGCCAAAATTTGTGGCGGCGCAGAAAATGTTGTTAAAACAGAAACCCAGCAAACATTCGTAAATGGATTGCTCGGTTTTATTACTTTAGGCATTTATACTCCGCTGGAAGCGCGTGTGTATTGCTCACAATAATTGCATGAGTTGCCCATCGATATGGGCAACTCTATCTGCACTGCTCATTAATATACTTCTGGGTTCCTTCCAGTTGTTTTTGCATAGTGATCAGCCTCTCTCTGAGGGTGAAATAATCCCGTTCAGCGGTGTCTGCCAGTCGGGGGGAGGCTGCATTATCCACGCCGGAGGCGGTGGTGGCTTCACGCACTGACTGACAGACTGCTTTGATGTGCAACCGACGACGACCAGCGGCAACATCATCACGCAGAGCATCATTTTCAGCTTTAGCATCAGCTAACTCCTTCGTGTATTTTGCATCGAGCGCAGCAACATCACGCTGACGCATCTGCATGTCAGTAATTGCCGCGTTCGCCAGCTTCAGTTCTCTGGCATTTTTGTCGCGCTGGGCTTTGTAGGTAATGGCGTTATCACGGTAATGATTAACAGCCCATGACAGGCAGACGATGATGCAGATAACCAGAGCGGAGATAATCGCGGTGACTCTGCTCATACATCAATCTCTCTGACCGTTCCGCCCGCTTCTTTGAATTTTGCAATCAGGCTGTCAGCCTTATGCTCGAACTGACCATAACCAGCGCCCGGCAGTGAAGCCCAGATATTGCTGCAACGGTCGATTGCCTGACGGATATCACCACGATCAATCATAGGTAAAGCGCCACGCTCCTTAATCTGCTGCAATGCCACAGCGTCCTGACTTTTCGGAGAGAAGTCTTTCAGGCCAAGCTGCTTGCGGTAGGCATCCCACCAACGGGAAAGAAGCTGGTAGCGTCCGGCGCCTGTTGATTTGAGTTTTGGGTTTAGCGTGACAAGTTTGCGAGGGTGATCGGAGTAATCAGTAAATAGCTCTCCGCCTACAATGACGTCATAACCATGATTTCTGGTTTTCTGACGTCCGTTATCAGTTCCCTCCGACCACGCCAGCATATCGAGGAACGCCTTACGTTGATTATTGATTTCTACCATCTTCTACTCCGGCTTTTTTAGCAGCGAAGCGTTTGATAAGCGAACCAATCGAGTCAGTACCGATGTAGCCGATAAACACGCTCGTTATATAAGCGAGATTGCTACTTAGTCCGGCGAAGTCGAGAAGGTCACGAATGAACTAGGCGATAATGGCGCACATCGTTGCGTCGATTACTGTTTTTGTAAACGCACCGCCATTATATCTGCCGCGAAGGTACGCCATTGCAAACGCAAGGATTGCCCCGATGCCTTGTTCCTTTGCCGCGAGAATGGCGGCCAACAGGTCATGTTTTTCTGGCATCTTCATGTCTTACCCCCAATAAGGGGATTTGCTCTATTTAATTAGGAATAAGGTCGATTACTGATAGAACAAATCCAGGCTACTGTGTTTAGTAATCAGATTTGTTCGTGACCGATATGCACGGGCAAAACGGCAGGAGGTTGTTAGCGCGACCTCCTGCCACCCGCTTTCACGAAGGTCATGTGTAAAAGGCCGCAGCGTAACTATTACTAATGAATTCAGGACAGACAGTGGCTACGGCTCAGTTTGGGTTGTGCTGTTGCTGGGCGGCGATGACGCCTGTACGCATTTGGTGATCCGGTTCTGCTTCCGGTATTCGCTTAATTCAGCACAACGGAAAGAGCACTGGCTAACCAGGCTCGCCGACTCTTCACGATTATCGACTCAATGCTCTTACCTGTTGTGCAGATATAAAAAATCCCGAAACCGTTATGCAGGCTCTAACTATTACCTGCGAACTGTTTCGGGATTGCATTTTGCAGACCTCTCTGCCTGCGATGGTTGGAGTTCCAGACGATACGTCGAAGTGACCAACTAGGCGGAATCGGTAGTAAGCGCCGCCTCTTTTCATCTCACTACCACAACGAGCGAATTAACCCATCGTTGAGTCAAATTTACCCAATTTTATTCAATAAGTCAATATCATGCCGTTAATATGTTGCCATCCGTGGCAATCATGCTGCTAACGTGTGACCGCATTCAAAATGTTGTCTGCGATTGACTCTTCTTTGTGGCATTGCACCACCAGAGCGTCATACAGCGGCTTAACAGTGCGTGACCAGGTGGGTTGGGTAAGGTTTGGGATTAGCATCGTCACAGCGCGATATGCTGCGCTTGCTGGCATCCTTGAATAGCCGACGCCTTTGCATCTTCCGCACTCTTTCTCGACAACTCTCCCCCACAGCTCTGTTTTGGCAATATCAACCGCACGGCCTGTACCATGGCAATCTCTGCATCTTGCCCCCGGCGTCGCGGCACTACGGCAATAATCCGCATAAGCGAATGTTGCGAGCACTTGCAGTACCTTTGCCTTAGTATTTCCTTCAAGCTTTGCCACACCACGGTATTTCCCCGATACCTTGTGTGCAAATTGCATCAGATAGTTGATAGCCTTTTGTTTGTCGTTCTGGCTGAGTTCGTGCTTACCGCAGAATGCAGCCATACCGAATCCGGCTTGTGATTGCGCCATCCCCATAGCAGCCATCACATCAGTACCGGAAAGAGAGTCAGAAGCCGTGGCCCGTGGTGAGTCGCTCATCATCGGGCTTTTTGGCGAATGAAATTTAGCTACGCTTTCGAGTCTCATGCGCCTTCTCCCTGTACCTGAATCAATGTTAGGTTTCCGCAGAACACTGCGCCGGTATCGATATACATTTGGTTGGCAAACTTGAGTGGTTTCACTGCTGGCGTATGACCAAAGATGAACGTGTCCGCGCCTTTGATTTCTTTCACGATCCCGTTTTGTGAGTTGCTGATTCGTTCGCGGTTCCAGATTACCTGCTGATGATCAACTGGCTTTCCAAACTCGTATTCGTCAAAGGGATAATCGGCGTGGCAGATAACATATTTTTTATCTTTGCTCACCAGTTCGATGATTAACGGAAGTTCATCTGCTTTATGGGCAAGAGCTTTAGCCAGAATTTCTTTGTCGTAATCGAGATTAAAGAACCAGCCACCGCCATTAAGCAGCCAGTGATTAACGTTTCCACGCTCTGATAAGCCATCAATCATCATTTGCTCATGGTTTCCACGTACAGCTCTGAACCAGGGGAATGTGATTAATTCCAGGCATTCAACGTTCTCTGCACCACGATCAACCAAATCGCCCACCGAGATAAGCAGGTCTTTTTTGTTGTCGAATCCAATCGTATCCAGTTTGTTCATCAGGTTCGTGTAGCATCCGTGCAGATCGCCAACTACCCAAATATTTCGGTATTTGCTGCCATCAATTTTTTCGTAATAGCGCATCTCTTTCACTCCATCCGCGATGAACCATGAGAACGTCGTTGACGATGGCGTGCATTTTCCCGTCTTTATCATCAACGTATTTTCTGACCGTACCGCGACTACATTTCAGTCTGCGTGCTACTTCTGTCTGATTTCCGTATGTTTCAACGAGCATGTCTGGAATGGTTTTTACTGAGAACGTCATGCGGCCTCACTTCTGCTATTTCGCAGGTCTTTGAGTTTCTGTTGGTACTCTGCCTTGATCGCCTTGCACTCTTCGATAGTCCAGCGATGGCGGTTATGGTTTGATTCGATTTCGTCTACTGCTTCCTGCCCGATGCGGCTAATCAGTTCGACGCGATACGGAACGAGATTTCCGCTTTTGTGCTGGTTGCACACCACGCATTGCTTGTGAATATTGCGTTCATTAAATCGGAGTTGAGGTGCCGCAGCAGTTGTCCGGTAATGTCCGGCATCCCACTGAGCAGACGTGAGCGTTCCGCACGAGATACATGGTAAGTCGCGGTCTCTTTCTCTGATGAAGGCGTTTACGGCTTGTTGGGCTTGTTTAATCCAGTAACTGCGGGGCTTTAAGGCGAGTTTTCGAATCTTAAGTTTATCTTTCTGTTTCTGCTCCTCTCGTCGTCGTTTCTTCTCTGCTGCTTTTTCCGCTTTTTCGCGTTCTTTACTTCGTCGTTCGAGTGCTATCTTGGTTCCACACTCTGGAGAGCACCACCACTGATTAGCGAATGCAGGGTGAAACCATTCCCGGCATTCATCGTTTTTACATCGTCTTCGCGCTGGTTTAGCCATCATCTTCTTCCTCGTGCATCGAGCTATTCGGATCGCTCATCAGTTCTGCGCAGCAGTGCTCACACACGTGAACTTCCAGCACATGCAGCTTCTGACCGCAGTTAGCGCACGTTAAAGCTCGCTCGACGCTTTCTTGTTCGTAACTTCGATTTTGGTCAATCACCTTGTTTTCCTCGCACGACGTCTTAGCCACCGGATATCCCACAGGTGAGCCGTGTAGTTGAAGGTTTTTACGTCAGATTCTTTTGGGATTGGCTTGGGTTTATTTCTGGTGCGTTTCGTTGGAAGGTATTTGCAGTTTTCGCAGATTATGTCGGTGATACTTCGTCGCTGTCTCGCCACACGTCCTCCTTTTCCTGCGGTAGTGGTAACACCCCTGTTGGTGTTCTTTCACACCGGAGACACCATCGATTCCAGTAAGGTTGATTTGGTCGGAAGCGGTTATCTTCTTTGCATTCACCGCACCGATAACATCGCATCATGCAGCTTCCCTCCCGAAGTCGAAATCAAGCTGCCCTCCAAATATTTCGCATGACTCAGAACAAGAGCCGGTATCGAATCTTTTAGCTCGTACCATGTCCTGATACAGGGCTTGATAATCATTTTCTGAATACATTTTCGCGATACCGTCCAGCGACATTCTTCCTCGGTACATAATCTCCTTTGGCGTTTCCCGATGTCCGTCACGCACATGGGATCCCGTGATGACCTCATTAAAAACACGCTGCAATCCCTCCTCATCTTTGCAGGCAAGTCCGATTTTTTGCGTTGATTTTTTAATGCAGAATATGCAGTTACCGAGATGTTCCGGTATTTGCAAATCGAATGGTTGTTGCTTCCACCATGCGAGGATATCTTCCTTCTCAAAGTCTGACAGTTCAGCAAGATATCTGATTCCAGGCTTTGGCTTTAGCCGCTTCGGTTCATCAGCTCTGATGCCAATCCACGTGGTGTAATTCCCTCGCCCGAAATGGTCATCACAGTATTTGGTGAAGGGAACGAGTTTTAATCTGTCAGTGCAGAACGCGCCGCCGACGTATGGAGTGCCATATTTCTTTACCATATCGATAAATGGCTTCAGAACAGGCATTCGCGTCTGAATATCCTTTGGTTCCCATACCGTATAACCATTTGGCTGTCCAAGCTCCGGGTTGATATCAACCTGCAATACGGTGAGCGGTATATCCCAGAACTTCACAACTTCCCTGACAAACCGATATGTCATTGGATGTTCACAACCTGTATCCATGAAAACGTAATGCACGTCTTTACCTGCCCGTCGCTTTTGCTCCATTAGCCAGAGCAAATATGCTGACGTCCTGCCACCGGAGAAACTAACGACATTTATCATGCAGCCCTGTCTCCCCATCTCGCTTTCCACTCCAGAGCCAGTCTCGCTTCGTCTGACCACTTAACGCCACGCTCTGTACCGAATGCCTGTATAAGCTCTAATAGCTCCGCAAATTCGCCTACACGCATCCTGCTGGTTGACTGGCCTATTACCACAAAGCCATTCCCGGCAAGGTTAGGAACAACATCCTGCTGCTTTAATGCTGCGGTAAACACACACTTCCAGCTTTCTGCATCCAGCCAGCGACCATGCCATTCAACCTGACGAGAGACGTCACCTAAGCAGGCCCATAGCTTCCTGTTTTGGTCTAAGCTGCGGTTGCGTTCCTGAATGGTTACTACGATTGGTTTGGTTGGGTCTGGAAGGATTTGCTGTACTGCGTGAATAGCGTTTTGCTGATGTGCTGGAGATCGAATTTCAAAGGTTAGTTTTTTCATGACTTCCCTCTCCCCCAAATAAAAAGGCCTGCGATTACCAGCAGGCCTGTTATTAGCTCAGTAATGTAGATGGTCATCTTTTAACTCCATATACCGCCAATACCCGTTTCATCGCGGCACTCTGGCGACACTCCTTAAAAACCAGGTTCGTGCTCATCTTTCCTTCCCGTTCTTCCCTGGTAGCAAACCGGTAATACACCGTTCGCCAGACCTTACCTTCGATAACCAGAAGACCTGCCCGTGCCATTTTAGCCGCGGCCTGATTTATGCTGGTTACTGTTGCGCCTGTTAGCGCGGCAACGTCCGGCGCACAGAAGCTATTATGCGTCCCCAGGTAATGAATAATTGCCTCTTTGCCCGTCATACACTTGCTCCTTTCAGTCCGAACTTAGCTTTGATTTCTGCGATCTTCGCCAGAGCCTGTGCACGATTTAGAGGTCTACCGCCCATGACAGGAAGTTGTTTTACTGGTTCAGGGATCGCCTCACCACGGTTAATTCTCGCAGTCATATGGACAAGCTCATCTGCGGCCTTACGGCGTAATTCCGCATCAGTAAGCGCATTGGCCCGCATGTTCTGATACAGGTTGGTAACCAGCCAGTAGTGCGCGTTTGATTTCCACGGATAAGACTCCGCATCCGGATACAGGCCTCGCTTCCGGCAATACTCGTAAACCATATCAACCAGCTCGCTGACGTTTGGCAGTCCGGCGGTAACGGATGCTTCTTCCCGGCACCATGCAACAAACTGCCCGGGTGATGGCAGAAATGGTCGATTCTGCCGACGGGCTACGCGCATTCCTGCGTTAACCTGTTCCATCGTGGTGATCCCGTTTTCCCGAAAAGCCAGAACCCACTGGCGACGGATTTCGTTCACTTCGTTCTGGTCACGGTTAGCCAGGCTCGCCGGGAAAGTTGCCAGTAACTGGCTGAACACACCGTTGATGATCTGCGCTACCTGCTGTACCTGCGGCTTTTCGTCGTACTGTTCCGGCATGTTGTTGGCGATCCGACGCATCTGCTCACGGTCAAAGTTAACCATCTGTGCGGCGATGTTTTTCATAGATCCACCCCGTAAATCCAGTCTGTGTTTGTCAGGTCGAGTTTTGGTTTGCTGGCTGTCACGCCTGCCTGTTGCTTGTTACGGTTGATTTCGAGTTGGGTCCACTTATCGCGGAGTTTGGCCGGGCTCAGCACGTTACCGGACCAGAAGTTGTCCTGGCATGCCCAGCGGAACAGCACACACATGTCGCGGTGGTTACGTCCGTCACGTTCACGCATCAGGCGGATATCGTTAGCCCACCCAGCAAAATTCGGTTTTCTGGCTGATGGTGCGATAGTCTTCACCATGTCAAACATCCACTCTGCGGCGGTCAGGTCTTCTGCTGTCCCCCACTTGCTGCCGCTCTGAATTGCAGCATCCGGTTTCACCACAGAAAGGTCGTTTTCTGGCTGGTCAGAGGATTCGCCAGAATTCTCTGACGAATAATCTTTTCTTTTTTCTTTTGTAATAGTGTCTTTTGTGTCCCCCTGTTTTGAGGGATAGCAATCCCCCAATTTGAGGGATGTTTTATCCCTCGTTTTAGGGGATTTTCCCTCGTTTTGAGGGATGCACCATTCTGAGATGTTTTTATTTGGTCCAAACATGCCGCCTTGCTGCTTGATAATATTCATTCTGACGAGTTCTAACTTGGCTTCATTGCACCGTTTGACAGGTAACTTTGTAATCTCGCTAAGTTGAGAATCGGTGATTCTGTCCATTGGTTTATTCCACCCATAGGTTTTACGCAGAATGGCAAGCAGCACTTTAAACTGTCGCTTGGTCAGATCTGCGCCCGAATAAGCCTCAAGCAGCATATTTGATAGTCTGGCGTAACCATCATCGAGATCTGCCACATTACGCTCCTGTCCGGCAAAGTTACCTCTGCCGAAGTTGAGTATTTTTGCTGTATTTGTCATAATGACTCCTGTTGATAGATCCAGTAATGACCTCAGAACTCCATCTGGATTTGTTCAGAACGCTCGGTTGCCGCCGGGCGTTTTTTATTGGTGAGAATCGCAGCAACTTGTCGCGCCAATCGAGCCATGTCGTCGTCAACGACCCCCCATTCAAGAACAGCAAGCAGCATTGAGAACTTTGGAATCCAGTCCCTCTTCCACCTGCTGATCTGCGACTTATCAACGCCCACAGCTTCCGCTGTCTTCTCAGTTCCAAGCATTGCGATTTTGTTAAGCAACGCACTCTCGATTCGTAGAGCCTCGTTGCGTTTGTTTGCACGAACCATATGTAAGTATTTCCTTAGATAACAATTGATTGAATGTATGCAAATAAATGCATACACCATAGGTGTGGTTTAATTTGATGCCCTTTTTCAGGGCTGGAATGTGTAAGAGCGGGGTTATTTATGCTGTTGTTTTTTTGTTACTCGGGAAGGGCTTTACCTCTTCCGCATAAACGCTTCCATCAGCGTTTATAGTTAAAAAAATCTTTCGGCCTGCATGAATGGCCTTGTTGATCGCGCTTTGATATACGCCGAGATCTTTAGCTGTCTTGGTTTGCCCAAAGCGCATTGCATAATCTTTCAGGGTTATGCGTTGTTCCATACAACCTCCTTAGTACATGCAACCATTATCACCGCCAGAGGTAAAATAGTCAACACGCACGGTGTTAGATATTTATCCCTTGCGGTGATAGATTTAACGTATGAGCACAAAAAAGAAACCATTAACACAAGAGCAGCTTGAGGACGCACGTCGCCTTAAAGCAATTTATGAAAAAAAGAAAAATGAACTTGGCTTATCCCAGGAATCTGTCGCAGACAAGATGGGGATGGGGCAGTCAGGCGTTGGTGCTTTATTTAATGGCATCAATGCATTAAATGCTTATAACGCCGCATTGCTTACAAAAATTCTCAAAGTTAGCGTTGAAGAATTTAGCCCTTCAATCGCCAGAGAAATCTACGAGATGTATGAAGCGGTTAGTATGCAGCCGTCACTTAGAAGTGAGTATGAGTACCCTGTTTTTTCTCATGTTCAGGCAGGGATGTTCTCACCTAAGCTTAGAACCTTTACCAAAGGTGATGCGGAGAGATGGGTAAGCACAACCAAAAAAGCCAGTGATTCTGCATTCTGGCTTGAGGTTGAAGGTAATTCCATGACCGCACCAACAGGCTCCAAGCCAAGCTTTCCTGACGGAATGTTAATTCTCGTTGACCCTGAGCAGGCTGTTGAGCCAGGTGATTTCTGCATAGCCAGACTTGGGGGTGATGAGTTTACCTTCAAGAAACTGATCAGGGATAGCGGTCAGGTGTTTTTACAACCACTAAACCCACAGTACCCAATGATCCCATGCAATGAGAGTTGTTCCGTTGTGGGGAAAGTTATCGCTAGTCAGTGGCCTGAAGAGACGTTTGGCTGATCGGCAAGGTGTTCTGGTCGGCGCATAGCTGATAACAATTGAGCAAGAATCTTCATCGAATTAGGGGAATTTTCACTCCCCTCAGAACATAACATAGTAAATGGATTGAATTATGAAGAATGGTTTTTATGCGACTTACCGCAGCAAAAATAAAGGGAAAGATAAGCGCTCAATAAACCTGTCTGTTTTCCTTAATTCTCTGCTGGCTGATAATCATCACCTGCAGGTTGGCTCCAATTATTTGTATATTCATAAAATCGATGGAAAAACTTTTCTCTTTACCAAAACAAATGACAAGAGTCTGGTTCAGAAGATAAATCGCTCTAAAGCTTCAGTTGAAGATATTAAGAACAGCCTCGCAGATGACGAATCATTGGGATTCCCATCTTTTTTGTTTGTTGAAGGCGACACCATTGGTTTTGCCAGAACTGTTTTCGGGCCGACCACATCCGATCTGACAGATTTTTTAATCGGGAAAGGAATGTCATTAAGCAGTGGAGAGCGCGTTCAGATAGAGCCACTGATGAGGGGAACCACCAAAGACGATGTTATGCATATGCATTTCATCGGCCGAACAACGGTGAAGGTAGAAGCCAAGCTACCTGTATTTGGCGATATATTAAAGGTCTTAGGGGCAACAGATATTGAAGGGGAGCTTTTTGACTCATTGGATATAGTCATTAAGCCAAAATTTAAAAGGGATATAAAAAAGGTTGCCAAGGATATTATTTTTAACCCGTCACCTCAATTTTCAGACATTAGCCTGCGGGCAAAAGATGAGGCCGGAGATATTTTAACAGAACATTATCTATCAGAAAAAGGCCATCTCTCAGCGCCTCTGAACAAGGTCACCAATGCTGAGATAGCTGAAGAGATGGCATATTGCTACGCAAGAATGAAAAGTGATATACTGGAATGTTTTAAAAGGCAGGTGGGCAAAGTTAAGGATTAATTATCAGGAGTAATTATGCGGAACAGAATCATGCCTGGTGTTTACATAGTAATAATTCCTTACGTTATCGTAAGCATTTGCTATCTCCTTTTCCGCCACTACATTCCTGGTGTTTCTTTTTCAGCTCATAGAGATGGTCTTGGGGCGACATTGTCATCATATGCAGGAACCATGATTGCAATCCTGATTGCTGCCTTGACGTTTCTAATCGGAAGCAGAACGCGCCGACTGGCCAAGATTAGAGAGTATGGGTATATGACATCGGTAGTTATTGTCTATGCCCTTAGTTTTGTTGAGCTTGGAGCTTTGTTTTTCTGCGGGTTATTGCTTCTTTCCAGCATAAGCGGCTACATGATACCCACTATCGCCATCGGCATTGCCTCTGCATCGTTCATTCATATATGCATCCTTGTTTTCCAACTATATAATTTGACCAGAGAACAAGAATAACCCGGCCTCAGCGCCGGGTTTTCTTTGCCTCACGATCGCCCCCAAAACACATAACCAATTGTATTTATTGAAAAATAAATAGATACAACTCACTAAACATAGCAATTCAGATCTCTCACCTACCAAACAATGCCCCCCTGCAAAAAATAAATTCATATAAAAAACATACAGATAACCATCTGCGGTGATAAATTATCTCTGGCGGTGTTGACATAAATACCACTGGCGGTGATACTGAGCACATCAGCAGGACGCACTGACCACCATGAAGGTGACGCTCTTAAAAATTAAGCCCTGAAGAAGGGCAGCATTCAAAGCAGAAGGCTTTGGGGTGTGTGATACGAAACGAAGCATTGGCCGTAAGTGCGATTCCGGATTAGCTGCCAATGTGCCAATCGCGGGGGGTTTTCGTTCAGGACTACAACTGCCACACACCACCAAAGCTAACTGACAGGAGAATCCAGATGGATGCACAAACACGCCGCCGCGAACGTCGCGCAGAGAAACAGGCTCAATGGAAAGCAGCAAATCCCCTGTTGGTTGGGGTAAGCGCAAAACCAGTTAACCGCCCTATTCTCTCGCTGAATCGCAAACCGAAATCACGAGTAGAAAGCGCACTAAATCCGATAGACCTTACAGTGCTGGCTGAATACCACAAACAGATTGAAAGCAACCTGCAACGTATTGAGCGCAAGAATCAGCGCACATGGTACAGCAAGCCTGGCGAACGCGGCATAACATGCAGTGGACGCCAGAAAATTAAGGGAAAATCGATTCCTCTTATCTAGTTACTTAGATATTGGCCTTGGCTTTATCTCAATATTATATGGATCATAGCTGGCAACTAATTCAGTCCAGTAAATATCCTCAATAGGGAATAATATATGCTTTCCATTCCATCGGGAAAAAGTTTTGTTCAACACACCAAGCTCAATCAACTCACTAATGTATGGGAATTGTTTTGATGTAACCACATACTTCCTGCCTTCATTAAGGGCTGCGCACAAAACCATAGATTGCTCTTCTGTAAGGTTTTGAATTACTGATCGCACTTTATCGTTTTGCATCTTAATGCGTTTTCTTAGCTTAAATCGCTTATATCTGGCGCTGGCAATAGCTGATAATCGATGCACATTAATTGCTAGCGAAAATGCAAGAGCAAAGACGAAAACATGCCACACATGAGGAATACCGATTCTCTCATTAACATATTCAGGCCAGTTATCTGGGCTTAAAAGCAGAAGTCCAACCCAGATAACGATCATATACATGGTTCTCTCCAGAGGTTCATTACTGAACACTCGTCCGAGAATAACGAGTGGATCCATTTCTATACTCATCAAACTGTAGGGGTTGTAATAGTTTATCCGATTTCTCGCTGTAGGGGTACACGAGAACCACCGAGCCTGATGTGGTTAAAAGACAGGCACAATCTTTACTACCGCAATCCACTATTTAAGGTGATATATGGAAGAAGAATTTGAAGAGTTCGAAGAGCATCCTCAGGATGTGATGGAACAATACCAGGACTATCCGTATGACTACGACTATTGATAAAAATCAATGGTGTGGACAATTCAAGCGATGCAATGGATGCAAGCTGCAATCGGAATGCATGGTTAAGCCTGAAGAAATGTTTCCTGTAATGGAAGATGGGAAATATGTCGATAAATGGGCAATACGAACGACGGCAATGATTGCCAGAGAACTTGGTAAACAGAACAACAAAGCTGCCTGATAGTGGCCTTTATTTTTGGCATAAATAACAGAATAAACACTGCACTGTGTATTCATTCCAACGAGTGAATACACGGAGCAATGTCGCTCGTAACTAAACAGGAGCCGACTTGTTCTGATTATTGGAAATCTTCTTTGCCCTCCAGTGTGAGGGCGATTTTTTATCTGTGAGGATATGAACAGATGTCAAACATCAAAAAATACATCATTGATTACGACTGGAAAGCATCAATAGAAATTGAAATCGACCATGACGTAATGACAGAGGAAAAACTTCACCAGATTAATAATTTCTGGTCAGACTCTGAATACCGACTCAATAAACACGGCTCTGTATTAAATGCTGTATTAATCATGCTGGCGCAACATGCTCTGCTTATAGCAATTTCAAGCGACTTAAATGCATATGGTGTTGTGTGTGAGTTCGACTGGAATGATGGAAATGGTCAGGAAGGATGGCCTCCAATGGATGGTAGCGAAGGAATAAGAATTACCGATATCGATACATCAGGAATATTTGATTCAGATGATATGACTATCAAGGCCGCCTGAGTGCGGTTTTACCGCATACCAATAACGCTTCACTCGAGGCGTTTTTCGTTATGTATAAATAAGGAGCACACCATGCAATATGCCATTGCAGGGTGGCCTGTTGCTGGCTGCCCTTCCGAATCTTTACTTGAACGAATCACCCGTAAATTACGTGACGGATGGAAACGCCTTATCGACATACTTAATCAGCCAGGAGTCCCAAAGAATGGATCAAACACTTATGGCTATCCAGACTAAATTCACTATCGCCACTTTTATTGGCGATGAAAAGATGTTTCGTGAAGCCGTCGACGCTTATAAAAAATGGATATTAATACTGAAACTGAGATCAAGCAAAAGCATTCACTAACCCCCTTTCCTGTTTTCCTAATCAGCCCGGCATTTCGCGGGCGATATTTTCACAGCTATTTCAGGAGTTCAGCCATGAACGCTTATTACATTCAGGATCGTCTTGAGGCTCAGAGCTGGGCGCGTCACTACCAGCAGCTCGCCCGTGAAGAGAAAGAGGCAGAACTGGCAGACGACATGGAAAAAGGCCTGCCCCAGCACCTGTTTGAATCGCTATGCATCGATCATTTGCAACGCCACGGGGCCAGCAAAAAATCCATTACCCGTGCGTTTGATGACGATGTTGAGTTTCAGGAGCGCATGGCAGAACACATCCGGTACATGGTTGAAACCATTGCTCACCACCAGGTTGATATTGATTCAGAGGTATAAAACGAATGAGTACTGCACTCGCAACGCTGGCTGGGAAGCTGGCTGAACGTGTCGGCATGGATTCTGTCGACCCACAGGAACTGATCACCACTCTTCGCCAGACGGCATTTAAAGGTGATGCCAGCGATGCGCAGTTCATCGCATTACTGATCGTTGCCAACCAGTACGGCCTTAATCCGTGGACGAAAGAAATTTACGCCTTTCCTGATAAGCAGAATGGCATCGTTCCGGTGGTGGGCGTTGATGGCTGGTCCCGCATCATCAATGAAAACCAGCAGTTTGATGGCATGGACTTTGAGCAGGACAATGAATCCTGTACATGCCGGATTTACCGCAAGGACCGTAATCATCCGATCTGCGTTACCGAATGGATGGATGAATGCCGCCGCGAACCATTCAAAACTCGCGAAGGCAGAGAAATCACGGGGCCGTGGCAGTCGCATCCCAAACGGATGTTACGTCATAAAGCCATGATTCAGTGTGCCCGTCTGGCCTTCGGATTTGCTGGTATCTATGACAAGGATGAAGCCGAGCGCATTGTCGAAAATACTGCATACACTGCAGAACGTCAGCCGGAACGCGACATCACTCCGGTTAACGATGAAACCATGCAGGAGATTAACACTCTGCTGATCGCCCTGGATAAAACATGGGATGACGACTTATTGCCGCTCTGTTCCCAGATATTTCGCCGCGACATTCGTGCATCGTCAGAACTGACACAGGCCGAAGCAGTAAAAGCTCTTGGATTCCTGAAACAGAAAGCCGCAGAGCAGAAGGTGGCAGCATGACACCGGACATTATCCTGCAGCGTACCGGGATCGATGTGAGAGCTGTCGAACAGGGGGATGATGCGTGGCACAAATTACGGCTCGGCGTCATCACCGCTTCAGAAGTTCACAACGTGATAGCAAAACCCCGCTCCGGAAAGAAGTGGCCTGACATGAAAATGTCCTACTTCCACACCCTGCTTGCTGAGGTTTGCACCGGTGTGGCTCCGGAAGTTAACGCTAAAGCACTGGCCTGGGGAAAACAGTACGAGAACGACGCCAGAACCCTGTTTGAATTCACTTCCGGCGTGAATGTTACTGAATCCCCGATCATCTATCGCGACGAAAGTATGCGTACCGCCTGCTCTCCCGATGGTTTATGCAGTGACGGCAACGGCCTTGAACTGAAATGCCCGTTTACCTCCCGGGATTTCATGAAGTTCCGGCTCGGTGGTTTCGAGGCCATAAAGTCAGCTTACATGGCCCAGGTGCAGTACAGCATGTGGGTGACGCGAAAAAATGCCTGGTACTTTGCCAACTATGACCCGCGTATGAAGCGTGAAGGCCTGCATTATGTCGTGATTGAGCGGGATGAAAAGTACATGGCGAGTTTTGACGAGATCGTGCCGGAGTTCATCGAAAAAATGGACGAGGCACTGGCTGAAATTGGTTTTGTATTTGGGGAGCAATGGCGATGACGCATCCTCACGATAATATCCGGGTAGGCGCAATCACTTTCGTCTACTCCGTTACAAAGCGAGGCTGGGTATTTCCCGGCCTTTCTGTTATCCGAAATCCACTGAAAGCACAGCGGCTGGCTGAGGAGATAAATAATAAACGAGGGGCTGTATGCACAAAGCATCTTCTGTTGAGTTAAGAACGAGTATCGAGATGGCACATAGCCTTGCTCAAATTGGAATCAGGTTTGTGCCAATACCAGTAGAAACAGACGAAGAATTTCATACGTTAGCCGCATCCCTTTCACAAAAGCTGGAAATGATGGTGGCGAAAGCAGAAGCAGATGAGAGAAACCAGGTATGACAACCACGGAATGCATTTTTCTGGCAGCGGGCTTCATATTCTGTGTGCTTATGCTTGCCGACATGGGACTTGTTCAATGACACCTCAGCAGGAAAACGCCCTTCGCAGCATTGCCCGTCAGGCTAATTCTGAAATCAAAAAAAGCCAGACAGCAGTTTCCGGATAAAAACGTCGATGACATTTGCCGTAGCGTACTGAAGAAGCACCGCGAAACGGTAACGCTGATGGGATTCACACCGACTCATTTAAGCCTGGCAATCGGCATGTTAAACGGCGTCTTTAAGGAACGATGAACATGAAAAGCAAAATCATCAGGGAGCTACAGGCTCCTTTTTTATTATTCGCATTCACCCTCAAGCGTATTAACCAACAGTTCAGGGATTAATGAAAGATGGCAGACATCATTGATTCAGCATCAGAAATAGAAGAATTACAGCGCAACACAGCAATAAAAATGCGCCGCCTGAACCACCAGGCTATATCTGCCACTCATTGTTGTGAGTGTGGCGATCCGATAGATGAACGAAGACGCCTGGTCGTTCAGGGTTGTCGGACTTGTGCAAGTTGCCAGGAGGATCTGGAACTTATCAGTAAACAGAGAGGTTCGAAGTGAGCGAAATTAACTCTCAGGCACTGCGTGAAGCGGCAGAGCAGGCAATGCATGACGACTGGGGATTTGACGCAGACCTTTTCCATGAATTGGTAACACCATCGATTGTGCTGGAACTGCTGGATGAACGGGAAAGAAACCAGCAATACATCAAACGCCGCGACCAGGAGAACGAGGATATTGCGCTAACAGTAGGGAAACTGCGTGTTGAGCTTGAAACAGCAAAATCAAAACTCAACGAGCAGCGTGAGTATTACGAAGGTGTTATCTCGGATGGGAGTAAGCGTATTGCTAAACTGGAAAGCAACGAAGTCCGTGAAGACGGAAACCAGTTTCTTGTTGTTCGCCATCCTGGGAAGACTCCTGTTATCAAGCACTGCACTGGTGACCTGGAAGAGTTTCTGCGGCAGTTAATCGAACAAGACCCGTTAGTAACTATCGACATCATTACGCATCGCTATTACGGGGTTGGAGGTCAATGGGTTCAGGATGCAGGTGAGTATCTGCATATGATGTCTGACGCTGGCATTCGCATCAAAGGAGAGTGAGATCGGTTTTGTAAAAGATAACGCTTGTGAAAATGCTGAATTTCGCGTCGTCTTCACAGCGATGCCAGAGTCTGTAGTGTCAGATGATGACCGTACTCAAACATCGGGTTGAGTATTATCTTACTGTTTCTTTACATAAACATTGCTGATACCGTTTAGCTGAAACGACATACATTGCAAGGAGTTTATAAATGAGTATCAATGAGTTAGAGTCTGAGCAAAAAGATTGGGCGTTATCAATGTTGTGCAGATCCGGTGTCTTGTCTCCATGCAGACATCACGAAGGTGTTTATGTAGATGAAGGTATAGATATAGAGTCGGCATACAAATATTCCATGAAGGTTTATAAGTCTAATGAAGACAAATCCCCATTCTGCAATGTGCGAGAAATGACTGATACCGTGCAAAATTATTATCACGAGTACGGTGGAAACGATACTTGCCCTCTCTGTACAAAACATATAGATGATTAAACCCAATATTACATAACAATCCTCGCACTCGCGGGGATTTATTTTATCTGAACTCGCTACGGCGGGTTTTGTTTTATGGAGATGATAAATGCACTTCCGAGTCACAGGAGAATGGAATGGAGAGCCATTCAACAGAGTTATCGAAGCGGAGAACATCAACGACTGCTACGACCACTGGATGATATGGGCGCAGATAGCACATGCAGACGTAACCAATATTCGAATTGAAGAACTGAAAGAACACCAAGCCGCCTGATGGCGGTTTTTTCTTGCGTGTAATTGCGGAGACTTTGCGATGTACTTGACACTTCAGGAGTGGAACGCACGCCAGCGACGTCCAAGAAGCCTTGAAACAGTTCGTCGATGGGTTCGGGAATGCAGGATATTCCCACCTCCGGTTAAGGATGGAAGAGAGTATCTGTTCCACGAATCAGCGGTAAAGGTTGACTTAAATCGACCAGTAACAGGTGGCCTTTTGAAGAGGATCAGAAATGGGAAGAAGGCGAAGTCATGAGCGCCGGGATTTACCCCCTAACCTTTATATAAGAAACAATGGATATTACTGCTACAGGGACCCAAGGACGGGTAAAGAGTTTGGATTAGGCAGAGACAGGCGAATCGCAATCACTGAAGCTATACAGGCCAACATTGAGTTATTTTCAGGACACAAACACAAGCCTCTGACAGCGAGAATCAACAGTGATAATTCCGTTACGTTACATTCATGGCTTGATCGCTACGAAAAAATCCTGGCCAGCAGAGGAATCAAGCAGAAGACACTCATAAATTACATGAGCAAAATTAAAGCAATAAGGAGGGGTCTGCCTGATGCTCCACTTGAAGACATCACCACAAAAGAAATTGCGGCAATGCTCAATGGATACATAGACGAGGGCAAGGCGGCGTCAGCCAAGTTAATCAGATCAACACTGAGCGATGCATTCCGAGAGGCAATAGCTGAAGGCCATATAACAACAAACCATGTCGCTGCCACTCGCGCAGCAAAATCAGAGGTAAGGAGATCAAGACTTACGGCTGACGAATACCTGAAAATTTATCAAGCAGCAGAATCATCACCATGTTGGCTCAGACTTGCAATGGAACTGGCTGTTGTTACCGGGCAACGAGTTGGTGATTTATGCGAAATGAAGTGGTCTGATATCGTAGATGGATATCTTTATGTCGAGCAAAGCAAAACAGGCGTAAAAATTGCCATCCCAACAGCATTGCATATTGATGCTCTCGGAATATCAATGAAGGAAACACTTGATAAATGCAAAGAGATTCTTGGCGGAGAAACCATAATTGCATCTACTCGTCGCGAACCGCTTTCATCCGGCACAGTATCAAGGTATTTTATGCGCGCACGAAAAGCATCAGGTCTTTCCTTCGAAGGGGATCCGCCTACCTTTCACGAGTTGCGCAGTTTGTCTGCAAGACTCTATGAGAAGCAGATAAGCGATAAGTTTGCTCAACATCTTCTCGGGCATAAGTCGGACACCATGGCATCACAGTATCGTGATGACAGAGGCAGGGAGTGGGACAAAATTGAAATCAAATAATGATTTTATTTTGACTGATAGTGACCTGTTCGTTGCAACAAATTGATAAGCAATGCTTTTTTATAATGCCAACTTAGTATAAAAAAGCTGAACGAGAAACGTAAAATGATATAAATATCAATATATTAAATTAGATTTTGCATAAAAAACAGACTACATAATACTGTAAAACACAACATATGCAGTCACTATGAATCAACTACTTAGATGGTATTAGTGACCTGTAACAGAGCATTAGCGCAAGGTGATTTTTGTCTTCTTGCGCTAATTTTTTGTCATCAAACCTGTCGCACTCCAGAGAAGCACAAAGCCTCGCAATCCAGTGCAAAGCTTTGTGTGCCACCCACTACGACCTGCATAACCAGTAAGAAGATAGCAGTGATGTCAAACGACGCAGCTGACTTCTTTTCTTTCACGACTTCCCCACACCCAGCATGCATACCTTTCCGCCATAACTGTAGTGAATGTCTGTTATGAGCGAGGAGCGGAAGTTAACACTTATGAAAAATGGCTACGAAGTCCGTGGCTATCTATCGGCTTATTAGTACTTGAAACGCTTCTTCAGAAGCCTGAAGAGCTAATCGTTCGGCGATACTATATATGCATTAATAGACTATATCGTTGGTATAAACAGTGCACCATGCAACATGAATAACAGTGGGTTATCCAAAAGGAAGCAGAAAGCTAAATATGGAAAACTACAATACGATGCCCCGTTAAGTTCAATACTACTAATTTTTAGATGGAAAACGTATGTAATAGAGAGTAACTTAAAAGAGAGATCCTGTGTTGCCGCCAAATAAATTGCGGTTATTTTAATAAAATTAAGGGTTACTATATGTTGGAGTTTAGTGTTATTGAAAGAGGCGGGTATATTCCTGCAGTAGAAAAAAATAAGGCATTCCTACGAGCAGATGGTTGGAATGACTATTCCTTTGTTACAATGTTTTATCTTACTGTCTTTGATGAGCATGGTGAAAAATGCGATATCGGAAATGTTAAAATTGGTTTTGTAGGTCAAAAAGAAGAAGTAAGCACTTATTCATTAATAGATAAAAAATTCAGTCAACTCCCTGAAATGTTTTTTTCCTTAGGTGAAAGCATTGACTACTATGTTAATCTCAGCAAATTAAGCGATGGTTTTAAACATAACCTTCTTAAAGCTATTCAGGATTTAGTAGTATGGCCAAATCGATTAGCCGACATTGAAAATGAAAGCGTCCTTAACACCTCATTACTTAGAGGGGTAACTCTTTCAGAAATTCATGGACAGTTCGCACGTGTGTTAAATGGTTTGCCAGAATTGTCAGATTTCCACTTTTCATTTAATAGAAAAAGTGCTCCCGGATTCAGTGATTTAACTATACCTTTTGAGGTGACGGTTAATTCTATGCCCAGCACGAACATTCATGCTTTTATCGGGCGGAATGGGTGTGGTAAAACAACAATTTTGAATGGAATGATTGGTGCAATCACCAACCCAGAAAACAATGAATATTTTTTCTCTGAAAATAATAGACTTATCGAGTCAAGAATCCCAAAGGGATATTTTCGATCGCTTGTTTCAGTTTCGTTTAGTGCATTTGATCCTTTTACTCCTCCTAAAGAACAACCTGACCCAGCAAAAGGTACACAATACTTTTATATTGGACTCAAGAATGCTGCCAGCAATAGTTTAAAATCACTAGGCGATCTCCGCTTAGAATTCATTTCAGCATTTATTGGTTGTATGAGAGTAGATAGAAAAAGACAACTCTGGCTTGAAGCTATCAAAAAACTAAGTAGTGATGAAAACTTTTCAAATATGGAACTCATCAGCCTCATTTCTAAATATGAAGAGTTAAGACGTAATGAACCACAGATTCAAGTGGACGATGATAAATTCACTAAATTGTTTTATGACAATATCCAGAAATATCTGCTTCGAATGAGCTCTGGACATGCAATTGTTTTATTTACTATCACAAGATTAGTAGATGTCGTTGGCGAAAAGTCATTAGTTTTATTCGATGAACCAGAGGTTCATCTGCATCCACCTTTGCTCTCTGCTTTTTTACGAACATTAAGCGACTTACTCGATGCACGCAATGGTGTAGCAATAATTGCAACTCATTCCCCAGTAGTACTGCAAGAGGTTCCAAAATCCTGCATGTGGAAAGTCCTACGGTCAAGAGAAGCAATAAATATTATCCGTCCGGATATTGAGACATTCGGTGAGAACTTAGGTGTTTTAACTCGTGAGGTGTTTTTACTTGAAGTGACAAATTCTGGATACCACCACTTATTATCGCAGTCCGTTGATTCAGAGCTTTCTTATGAAACCATTCTAAAAAATTATAATGGTCAGATAGGATTAGAAGGTCGAACCGTTTTAAAAGCGATGATAATGAACAGAGATGAAGGTAAAGTACAATGAAAAAACTACCTCTTCCAGCGAGAACTTATAGCGAAATGCTTAATAAATGCTCGGAAGGTATGATGCAGATAAATGTTAGAAATAATTTCATTACTCACTTCCCCACTTTTTTGCAGAAAGAACAACAATATAGAATATTAAGCTCGACAGGTCAGTTATTTACCTACGACAGGACACACCCTCTTGAGCCTACAACCTTAGTAGTTGGTAACCTGACAAAGGTTAAATTAGAAAAGCTTTATGAAAATAATCTCCGAGATAAAAACAAACCCGCTAGAACATATTACGATGACATGCTTGTTTCATCAGGTGAAAAATGTCCATTTTGTGGTGATATAGGACAGACAAAAAATATAGATCATTTTCTTCCTATTGCACATTATCCTGAATTTTCGGTGATGCCTATTAATTTAGTTCCATCGTGCCGCGACTGCAATATGGGAGAGAAAGGTCAAGTTTTCGCAGTAGATGAGGTACACCAAGCGATTCATCCCTATATCGACAAGGACATTTTTTTTCGTGAGCAATGGGTATATGCAAATTTCGTTTCCGGAACTCCGGGTGCTATCAGTTTTTATGTTGAATGCCCGGCGAACTGGAGGCAGGAAGACAAACACAGAGCTCTTCATCATTTCAAGCTATTAAATATTGCTAACAGGTATCGTTTGGAGGCAGGGAAGCACTTGAGTGAAGTGATTACTCAAAGAAACTCTTTCGTAAAAGTTATAAGGAAATATAGTTCAACCGCAACGTTTCAGCAGCTACAGTCAGAATTTATTGAAGCAAATCTGAAACCTATTATAGATTTGAATGACTTCCCCAATTATTGGAAAAGAGTTATGTATCAGTGCCTAGCAAACTCGGAAGATTTTTTCAGAGGGATCTAGAATATGATGAAAGATAGAAAATTACGACGCTTATCGGAAGTGAACGAATACTTTTTATATGAGGAGGGCTGTTTTTACAAAATCCGGTAGTAACTTGCTAACCAATTCCTAGGCAGGTCATTGGCAACAGTGGCATGCACCGAGAAGGACGTTTGTAATGTCCGCTCCGGCACATAGCAGTCCTAGGGACAGTGGCGTACAGTCATAGATGGTCGGTGGGAGGTGGTACAAATTCTCTCATGCAAAAAATATGTAAAATCGGTAGCAACTGGAAATCATTCAACACCCGCACTATCGGAAGTTCACCAGCCAGCCGCAGCACGTTCCTGCATACGACGTGTCTGCGGCTCTACCATATCTCCTATGAGCAACGTGTTAGCAGAGCCAAGCCACAACTCTAATTTTAATACATAATGAATGATAATAATAATATTAAAAATTTCCTGTGTAACTAATTTACTATATGGTTTCTGATAAGAATCATTGCAAAGATCAAACAACTTGTATTACATTGACAGTTAAGCAGTTAATTTTATCACCTCTAAAATATATCAGCATCTAGCATGCAACCTATCAAAATGGAGAGTTTTATGACTAAAAAACCATGGGAAAGAAGACTTAAAGATTTATCGCACTTGCTCAAATGCTGCATTGATACATATTTTGACCCTGAATTATTTCGCTTGAATTTGAATCAATTCCTCCAAACCGCAAGAACAGTAACATTTATTATTCAAAAAAACAAAAACCAGATTATAGGATATGACATTTGGTATAACAATAATGTTATTGAAAAATGGAAAAATGATCCATTAATGGCTTGGGCTAAAAATTCTCGCAATACGATAGAAAAACAAGGCGATTTAGAAATGTATAGCGAGGCAAAGGCTACTCTTATTTCATCTTACATTGAAGAAAATGACATTGAGTTTATTACAAATGAAAGTATGTTAAACATTGGTATAAAAAAGTTAGTCAGACTTGCACAAAAGAAATTACCTTCATATTTAACTGAATCATCTATTATTAAATCAGAAAGACGATGGGTCGCTAATACGCTAAAAGATTACGAATTATTACATGCCTTAGCTATAATCTATGGCAGAATGTATAACTGCTGTAACTCTCTTGGCATACAAATAAACAATCCAATGGGTGACGATGTGATTTCGCCAACATCATTCGACTCTTTATTTGATGAAGCCAGGAGAATAACTTATTTAAAATTAAAAGATTACTCCATAAGCAAATTGTCATTTAGCATGATACAATATGACAATAAAATAATTCCTGAAGATATTAAAGAGCGTCTAAAACTGGTAGATAAGCCTAAAAATATCACTTCGACAGAAGAGTTAGTTGACTATACAGCCAAGCTTGCAGAAACGACTTTTTTAAAGGACGGTTATCACATTCAAACATTAATTTTTTATGATAAACAATTCCATCCAATTGATTTAATCAATACAACATTTGAAGATCAAGCAGATAAATATATTTTTTGGCGTTATGCAGCTGACAGAGCCAAAATAACAAATGCCTATGGCTTCATTTGGATATCAGAGCTATGGCTCAGAAAAGCAAGCATCTACTCCAATAAACCAATACATACAATGCCAATTATAGATGAAAGACTTCAGGTAATTGGAATTGATTCAAATAATAATCAAAAATGTATTTCATGGAAAATAGTTAGAGAAAACGAAGAAAAAAAACCGACTTTAGAAATATCAACAGCAGACTCAAAACATGACGAAAAACCATATTTCATGCGTTCAGTCTTAAAAGCAATTGGCGGTGATGTAAACACTATGAACAATTGAGTCATAGAACTTCCATTATTCTCCTGAAGATAATAATCGCCAAATAAACCAATACTCAGCTTTACAATATACTAACTAACCGCAGAACGTTATTTCATACAACGTTTCTGCGGCATATCACAAAACGATTACTCCATAACAGGGACAGCAGGCCACTCAATATCAGGTGCAGTTGATGTATCAACACGGTTCAGCAACACCCGATACTTCTTCCAGGCTTCCAGCAACGAGGTTTCTTCCTTCGTTGCAATTTCCAGATCTGCAGCATCCTGAAGCGGCGCAATATGCTCACTGGCTACCTGCATCAGGCTTTTTTTTGTTTCTTCCGCCTCCCGGATCCGGAACAGTTTTTCTGCTTCCGTATCCTTCACCCAGGCTGTGCCGTTCCACTTCTGATATTCCCCTCCCGGCGATAACCAGGTAAAATTTTCCGGTAACGGACCGAGTTCAGAAATAAATAACGCGTCGCCGGAAGCCACGTCATAGACGGTTTTACCCCGATGGTCTTCAACGAGATGCCACGATGCCTCATCACTGTTGAAAACAGCCACAAAGCCAGCCGGAATATCTGGCGGTGCAATATCGGTACTGTTTGCAGGCAGACCGGTATGAGGCGGAATATATGCGTCACCTTCACCAATAAATTCATTAGTTCCGGCCAGCAGATTATAAATTTTTATGGTCCGTGGTTGTTCACTCATTCTGAATGCCATTATGCAAGCCTCACAATATAGTTAAATGCAATGTTTTTGACGGTGTTTTCCGCGTTACCCGCAGCGTTAACGGTGATGGTGTGTCCGTGTGAACCAATACTGAAAGAATGGGCATGAGCACCGATAACAACCGGATGCTGGTGCGCACCAATACCAACTGTATGCGCATGTGCACCGGCACTCACGGCTGTACCGGACAATGAGTGACTGTGGCTGCCCTGACTGTCCGTTTTCGATAAATAAGCAATACCCTGTGTGCTGGTTCCTTTAACTGTGGATAAACTTCCTGTAATGGTTGCTGTTCCATACTGACTCCAGCCAGAACTGTTCATCCTTAAACCACTTGTGTGGGCATGAGCACCCGCGGCCCCTGTTGAACCGCTCAGACTGTGAGCATGAGCCCCCGTGTTATTCGTCGATTTGGTGCCGTAATCGAAACTGCCTGTTGTTTTCGTCCCGTAATCAAACGACGATGTGGTTTTCGTCCCCAAATCCGTACCGGATGCACTGGCACTGTGGGTGTGCGACTTAATTCCATCCTGTTCCTGAGACAATACAGCACGACCGCTGGCGGGTTTCCCCTTGATTGTCCAGCCTCGCATATCAGGAAGCACACCCGATGGATACGCGACAGCAAGTTTTGGGTAGGCTGATTTGTCAAACGCCTGCCCCTGCATCAGGACGTAGCCAGACGGAACGATATCTGATGGCCACGGGATCGGCGCACCTGCCGGAAAGGCCGAATTCTCACCGGCCCCAAGGTATTCAAGAACATCTGCAACGGAATTTTTTGCCAGAATATCCCTGCCAACCTGAGTCAGTTCAGTCAGGCTGGCGGCATCATTTTCCGCAAAATACGGTAATTTATTTTTCGCCGTGGAAAGCCCTGCCAGCGCCGTCAGTGTCGCATTCTTCGGTTGTTTACCCGCAAGCGCGTTAGTCATGGTGGTAGCAAAATCTGGATCATTCCCGAGCGCTGCGGCCAGTTCATTCAGCGTATTCAGTGCGTCAGGTGACGCGTCGATAACATCTGCAATCGCGGCCAGTACAAAAGCGGTGTTCGCAATCTGGGTATTGTTTGTTCCCCTGAGCGCGGTTGGTGCTGTTGGCGTTCCGGTCAGTGCCGGACTGTCCAGTGGGCTTTTCTGTTCGTTTCATCCATTACCACCTTAACCGCCTTTGGCGTTGCAGCAAGCGTTTCAGACGTGCTGTTGGTTGCACTGCTGAGCTGCACTATCCCCTTTCTCGTTGTGTCCGCATCCTCAAGCGCGACAGCTGAAGCTATATCTTCTGCACGTTTTGCCGAATTTTTTGCACGTATTGCCGCCGCTTCTGCCGCACTTTTGCTCTGCGATGCTGATACCGCACTTCCCGCAGCCTCTGTCGCCTTCGTGGATGCCGTTGACGCACTCCCCGCCGCCGCTGTTTTTGCGTCTGCCGCGGCAGAGGCGCTCCGTTCCGCTGCTGTTTCAGATGACCTGGCATTCGTCTCGGACGTTTTTGCCGCCCTGGCAGAATTTTCTGCCGCCGTTGCCGAGGAAGCTGCACGACCGGCACTTGATGATGCGTTCGTTTCTGATGATTTTGCTGCCTCTTTTGAGGCCACCGCATCTCGTGCTGAAGTGGCGGCCTCTGACGCTTTCGTGGCCGCGGTGGAGGCAGACGTGGCGGCTGATTGTTGTGACGCTGCAGCATTCGTTTCTGACGTTTTCGCCGCACCGGCACTGGTGGCCGCCGCGTTTTTTGAGGACTCTGCGGCTGCGGCACTTTTTTCCGCTTCAGTGGCCTTTGCTGATGCCGCTTCTGCGCCGGAGGACGCTTCCTGAGCTGACGATGCAGCCTGTCCGGCGGACGTGCTGGCGGCGCGTGCTGAGTCAGTTGCATCAGTCACAAGGGCCGCGACCTGAGCAGCTGATGCACTGGCATCGCCGGCTGATTTCTTCGCGTCTGCCGTACTCTGTGCCACCACGGACGCGTTACGCGCCACCTCTTCCACCATCAGTTCAAGACGACGCAGCACCTCCGGCCGGGCATCATCCTCCGTCATGGCACAGAGAAAATCATTCAGCGTCCCCGGTTGTGAATCTTCATACACGGTGATGGTCCCGGCGTGCGATGGTGGAAAACCGTCAACCTGCAGGATGACACTGTACTGACCGTACTCCACATCCATGCTGTAACGCCCGGCTTCATCCGGATTCTCTGAGCCCACCGTGTTCACCACCACCGTGGTGCTGTTACGTCTGGCTTTCAGCTGAATGGTGCAGTTCTGTACCGGTTTTCCTGTGCCGTCTTTCAGGACTCCTGAAATCTTTACTGCCATATTCACCCCACAAAAAAGCCCACCGGTTCCGGCGGGCTGTCATAACACTGTGTTACCTGGCTAATCAGAATTTATAACCGACCCCAACGATGAATCCGTCAGTACGCCAGTCGCCACTGCCGGAGCCTTCATAAGCAATATCAACAACGACGGACGCTGCCGGATTAATCTGTATACCTGCACTCCACGCCACTGAGGTATGCCGCATTGCACTTTCGTCCCTGGCAGTGGTCGTCTCTTTCATATACCCGGGAGTGATTTCCGTCTTACGGTAATCCATTGTACTGCCGGACCACCGACTGTGAGCCACTCCGGCCATGGCGTACGCACTGACCTGCTTACTGATTTGTAAAACCGGTCCGGCCATCACGCTCACATAACGTCCACGCAGGCTCTCATAGTGAAACGTATCCTCCCCGGTCATCACTGTGCTGCTCTTTTTCGACGCGGCGAACCCCAGGGAAGCCATCACCCCCACACTGTCCGTCAGCTCATAACGGTACTTCACGTTAATCCCTTTCAGATGACTCACACCGGTATCCCCGCCCGACAACGACGGCAATGTACCCGGTTTCACTTGAAAATAGCCCACCGTAAACGTACCATGTCCACCTTCCGCACGGGCCGGAGTGACTGTCACCGCAAGTGCGGCAAAGACAGCAACGGCAATACACACATTACGCATCGTTCACCTCTCACTGTTTTATAATAAAACGCCCGTTCCCGGACGAACCTCTGTAACACACTCAGACCACGCTGATGCCCAGCGCCTGTTTCTTAATCACCATAACCTGCACATCGCTGGCAAACGTATACGGCGGAATATCTGCCGAATGCCGTGTGGACGTAAGCGTGAACGTCAGGATCACGTTTCCCCGACCCGCTGGCATGTCAACAATACGGGAGAACACCTGTACCGCCTCGTTCGCCGCGCCATCATAAATCACCGCACCGTTCATCAGTACTTTCAGATAACACATCGAATACGTTGTCCTGCCGCTGACAGTACGCTTACTTCCGCGAAACGTCAGCGGAAGCACCACTATCTGGCGATCAAAAGGATGGTCATCGGTCACGGTGACAGTACGGGTACCTGACGGCCAGTCCACACTGCTTTCACGCTGGCGCGGAAAAGCCGCGCTCGCCGCCTTTACAATGTCCCCGACGATTTTTTCCGCCCTCAGCGTACCGTTTATCGTACAGTTTTCAGCTATCGTCACATTACTGAGCGTCCCGGAGTTCGCATTCACACTGCCACTGATATCCGCATTTTTAGCGGTCAGCTTTCCGTCCGGTGTCAGGGAAAAGGCCGGAGGATTGCCGCCGCTGGTAATGGTGGGGGCCGTCAGGCGCTTCAGGAACACGTCGTTCATGAATATCTGGTTGCCCTGCGCCACAAACATCGGCGTTTCATTCCCGTTTGCCGGGTCAATAAATGCGATACGATTGGCGGCAACCAGAAACTGGCTCAGTTTGCCTTCCTCCGTGTCCTCCATGCTGAGGCCAATACCCGCGACATAATGTTTGCCGTCTTTGGTCTGCTCAATTTTGACAGCCCACATGGCATTCCACTTATCACTGGCATCCTTCCACTCTTTCGAAAACTCCTCCAGTCTGCTGGCGTTATCCTCCGTCAGCTCGACTTTTTCCAGCAGCTCCTTGCCGAGATGGGATTCGGTTATCTTGCCTTTGAAAAAATCCAGGTAACCTTCCGCATCATCGCTCGCCCGACCGACGGCCTCCACGAATGCCGATTTGCCAACGGTGTTCACACTGCGGATATAAAAGTAATAATCATGGCCCGGTTTGATATTGATACTGGCGGCTATCCAGTACAGCGCCGTACCAAGATAACGCGTGCTGGTTTCAACCTGTCTGATATCCGCAATCTGCTTTTCCGAGAACCAGAACTCAAACTGTACCGTCGGGTCATAAACGGCAAGATGCGGCGTGGCGGTTATCTGAAAATAGCCCGGCGTCAGCTCAATCCTCGACGGTGCTGCCGGTGCGGCAATCCGGAACGATACCGACGCCGGATCGCCCTGCTGCCCCCACGCATTTACCGCCCGGACTGTCAGCCTGTAGTTCCCCAGCGCCAGTTGCGTGAAGCGGTATGTGGTTTCCGTCGTCCGGGCCGTGCTGACCAGCCGCTCACTGCCGTCGTCCGCTGTTACGGTCAGACGGAGCAGGAAACTCACGCCCTTCACCACCTTCGGTGTGTCCCATCGCGCCAGCACCTGATATTCCCCGCTGTCTGCAGTGACTTCTGCGGTCAGGTGCTGCACCGCTGGCGGCGTGACACCATTCACCGTGCCACTCTGTTCGCCGTCAAAGTGCGCCCCGTTATCCACGATGGCCTCTTTTTCCGGCACATGCTGCACGGCGGTGATGGCATACGTGCCGTCGTCGTTCTCACGGATACTCACGCAGCGGAACAGTCGCTGGCGCAGCGTCGGCAGCTTCAGCTCCCATACGCTGTATTCAGCAACACCGTCAGGAACACGGCTCACTTTTACCTTCACGCCGTCGGTGACGGACTGAACCTCCACGCTGACCGGATTGCCACTTCCGTCAACCAGGCTTATCAGCGCGGTACCGGAGGATGGCAGCGTGATTTCACGGTCGAGCGTCAGCGTCCGGGTCTGGCTGTTCACCGCCAGCACACGACCACCGGTGCTGATACCGGCATAGTCATCATCGCAGATTTCAATAACATCGCCCGGTACATGGCGAAGCCCTTCTGCGCCGACGCTGAAATCCACGGTCTGCGTTTCCAGCAGTTCTGTTTTAATCAGCCACAGCCCGGCGCGGTGTGCCTGCCCCCGGCTGGTACAGCCAAAGGCATCCATCTTCGTAACATTACGACCGTAACGGGCAATGGCCTGCGTATCTTCAACAAGCTCTGTCGCCGTCTCCCAGCCGTTGTTCGGGTCAATCCAGTTCACCTCAACGGCATTATGGCGGTCCTTCAGGGCGCTGAAGCTGTAGCGGAACGGCGCGCCATCATCCGGCATCACCACATTACTGCGGTTATAGGTCCACGTCTTATCCGACGGTCGGTCCTGCACGAACGTCAGCGTCTGCCCGTTCCATACCGGCATACAGCGCATCGCCGAGCAGAAATCGCTGAGCACATCCCACGCCTTACGCTGTGTGGTCAGGTACGCATTACAGGTGATGCGCGGCTCCGTGCCGCCAAAGCCGTCCGGCACTGACTGGTCGCAGTACTGGCCGATGACATACAGCGCCCATTTATCCACATCCGCCGCACCAAGACGTTTCCCCATGCCGTAGCGCGGATGGGTCAGCATATCCCACAGACACCAGGCCATGTTGTTGCTGTATGCCGGTTTAAACGTTCCGTCCCAGATACCGCTGTATTGCCGCGTCTGCGGGTTATAGTTCGACGGCACCTGCAGAATACGCCCGCGCAGATGATAATTACGGCTCACCTGCTGGCTGCCGAACTGCTCCGAGTCCACCTGCACGCCGACCAGTGCCGTGTTCGGGTAGCACTGTTTCACATCGATGATTTCAGTGTATGACGACCAGAGCGTTTTGTTCTGCAGCTGGTCTGTGGTGCTGTCCGGCGTCATCCTGCGCATCCGGATATTAAACGGGCGCGGCGGCAGGTTACCCATCACCACCGAGGCCAGATACTGCGAGGTGGTTTTGCCCTTAATGGTGATGTCTTTTTCCGTCACCCAGCCACCGTTACGTTGTATCTGAACCAGCAGGCGGACTTCCGACGGATTCCTGTCACCCTTTGAGGTGGTTTCCACCAGTGCCTGTACACCGAAGGTAAAGCGCAGACGGTCGATGTTTGCAGACGTAATGGTGCGGGTGATCGGCGTGTCATATTTCACTTCCGTACCCAGCACCGTCTCGGAGCCGGAGGATTCAAATCCCTCCGGCGGAGTCTGCTCCTGCTCACCAGCCCGGAACACCACCGTGACACCGGATATGTTGGTATTCCCCTCAGTGTCCAGCACCGGCGTACTGTTCAGCAGCACGCTTTTTAAGCCATCCACCGGACCTTCAATCGGCCCTTCGCTGATGGCATCGATCACACTCAGCAACTGCGTGGACTTCAGGTTGTCCTTCGCTTCGCGCGGGGTATGCCCCTTACTGCTTCCTTTACCCATTCCTCACGCTCCATAAATGACAAAACCGCCCGCAGGCGGTTTCACATAAAACATTTTGCATCAGCGACCAATCACCACAACCTGACCACCGTCCCCTTCGTCTGCCGTGCTGATCTCCTGAGAAACCACGCGTGACCCCACGCGCATTTCCCCGTACAGAACAGGCAGAACATTGCCCTGGGCAACCATGTTATCCAGTGAGGAGAAATAGGTGTTCTGCTTACCGTTATCCGTTGTCTGTATACGGGGAGTTCTGGCTTTCGGTGCCAGCATCTGCGCCACACCACCGAGCACCATACTGGCACCGAGAGAAAACAGGATGCCGGTCATACCACCGGCCCCAATGGCTGCCCCCCATGCTGCAAGGGTGGCTCCGGCGGTAAAGAATGATCCGGCAATGGCGGCAGCCCCCAGGACAATCTGGAATACGCCACCTGACTTGGCCCCGGCGACTCTGGGAACAATATGAATTACAGCGCCATCAGGCAGAGTCTCATGTAACTGCGCCGTTAACCCGGACGTGCTGACGTCCCGCCCGGCAATCCGTACCTGATACCAGCCGTCGCTCAGTTTCTGACGAAACGCCGGGAGCTGTGTGGCCAGTGCCCGGATGGCTTCAGCCCCCGTTTTCACACGAAGGTCGATGCGGCGACCAAATCGTTGTAAATCCCCGTAAAGGCAGATGCGCGCCATGCCCGGTGACGCCAGAGGGAGTGTGTGCGTCGCTGCCATTTGTCGGTGTACCTCTCTCGTTTGCTCAGTTGTTCAGGAATATGGTGCAGCAGCTCGCCGTCGCCGCAGTAAATTGCGGCGTGATTCGGCACTGATGAACCAAAACAGCACAGCAGCACATCGCCCGGCTGTGCCGCTGACAACGGCACCTGATACAGCCCCGTCGCCTCCAGATTATCCAGATAGAGATTCTGGCCGTTACGCCACCAGTCATCCTCACGATGAAAGTCCGGCATCTCAATCCCCGCCAGATGATAAGCATCCCGGAACAGTGTGTAACAGTCCGTCACACCGTGCTCAAAGCGCCGCCCGGTGAGATGCGGCACACAGCGGAACTTATGAATCGTCCCCCGGCAGACCAGCCACCACGGCAAATCACTCTGCACCTGCAGCCGCCGGTCGGCCTCACTCAGCCAGGGCAGACCACCGGGGTGGCTGTGGACCAGCGCCACAATCTCACCCTGCATTTCTGCCTGCAGCCAGTCTTCCGGCGACATACGGAAATACGCCTCCGGCTCACCGGAGATATTCACGCAGGGGAAATATCTTTCCCCCTCCGGCGTGCTTACCACGAAGCCGCACGACTCCGCTGGCGCACATCGCCGGGCGTGCGCCAGAATCGCTGATTCTGTCTGTGTCATGGGATTTACTGCGAAAGTTTGTTAATGGAAAGGAAGCCGCCAAAGTTGCCGACGTTATTGCGGAACTTACAACCGCTCAGGCATTTGCTGCATTTATCCTTCGTGATATCGGACGTTGGCTGGTCATATTCATCCGCGACAGCCGGACCGCTATAACCGCACTCGTCACCGCGATAGGTCCAGGTGCAGGTGTTGGCCAGCATGATACGTCCCGGAAAAACAGCGCCATCCGTTTCCGTCGGCGTGGACAGTACAAAGGAGGCACTCACCGCGCTCAGTTCGCTGCACTGCTCAATGCGCCAGCGGCTGATCACCTCCTGCTCCGGATCGGCGTAACTGTTTCCGTTGACGAAGTTCACCGCATCCAGAAAACGGGCGTAAACCTTACGCCGGACCACCGTTCCGCCGACCAGACTCTGCATATCTTCCGCCATCCCGGTGACCATACCGTACAGGTTAGAAACCGTCAGCGTGGGGCGCGTACTGGTGCCTTTGCCATTCAGTTCAAAACCGCTCCCCTGAATGGGATACGGCTGATACTGTCGCCCCTGCCAGGTGACCGGCTCACCTTTTTCGTTCTGCTCATTACAGAAAAAATAACGTTCTCCACCGACCTCTGTCAGGTCGATTTCCCAGAGCACCACGCTGGCCGACTGCTCCGCACGGGTGCATTCATTCAGTGTTTCCTGCCGGATATCCTGCATCAGTTCACCACCTGTTCAAACTCTGCGCTGAACTCAACACGCAGCATACTGACCCGCGACGACCATTTTGCGCAGGTCACCTTTATCTGCCGCCACTCATAAGGCGGCGTCCACAGAAAGGATTTCCAGCCCCCGTGCTCTTCCAGAAACGACTCCAGTACCGTGGCCTCCTCACGGGGGACAGAAAGCGTCACGCTGTACGTTTTCAGGTTGGCATTCAGCCCGGCAGGCGCTCGCTGAGAATAGCCATCACCAAAGCGCACCTTTCTTACAGAAGGGACCGAAGCCACATCCATACCGGGTTTCACTTTCCAGCGGAAGGTCTTCATCGTCCACCTCCGGAGAACAGGCCACCATCACGCATCTGTGTCTGAATTTCATCACGGGCACCCTTGCGGGCCATGTCATACACCGCCTTCAGAGCAGCCGGACCTATCTGCCCGTTCGTGCCGTCGTTGTTAATCACCACATGGTTATTCTGCTCAAACGTCCCGGACGCCTGCGACCGGCTGTCTGCCATGCTGCCCGGTGTACCGACATAACCGCCGGTGGCATAGCCGCGCATCAGCCGGTAAAGATTCCCCACGCCAATCCGGCTGGTTGCCTCCTTCGTGAAGACAAACTCACCACGGTGAACAATCCCCGCTGGCTCATATTTGCCGCCGGTTCCCGTAAATCCTCCGGTTGCAAAATGGAATTTCGCCGCAGCGGCCTGAATGGCTGTACCGCCTGACGCGGATGCGCCGCCACCAACAGCCCCGCCAATGGCGCTGCCGATACTCCCGACAATCCCCACCATTGCCTGCTTAAGCAGAATTTCTGTCATCATGGACAGCACGGAACGGGTGAAGCTGCGCCAGTTCTGCTCACTGCCGGTCAGCATCGCCGCCATATTCTGTGCAATACCATCAAAGGTCTGCGTGGCTGCACTTTTTACCTGCGACATACTGTCCGTGGCGCTCTCTTCCCACTCACTCCAGCCGGACTTCAGGCCTGCCATCCAGTTCCCGCGAAGCTGGTCTTCAGCCGCCCAGGTCTTTTTCTGCTCTGACATGACGTTATTCAGCGCCAGCGGATTATCGCCATACTGTTCCTTCAGGCGCTGTTCCGTGGCTTCCCGTTCTGCCTGCCGGTCAGTCAGCCCCCGGCTTTTCGCATCAATGGCGGCCCGTTTTGCCCGTTGCTGCTGTGCGAATTTATCCGCCTGCTGCGCCAGCGCGTTCAGGCGCTCCTGATACGTAACCTTGTCGCCAAGTGCAGCCAGCTGGCGTTTGTACTCCAGCGTCTCATCTTTATGCGCCAGCAGGGATTTCTCCTGTGCAGACAGCTGGCGACGTTGCGCCGCCTCCTCCAGTACCGCGAACTGACTCTCCGCCTTCCACAAATCCCGGCGCTGCTGGCTGATTTTCTCATTTGCTCCGGCATGCTTCTCCAGCGTCCGGAGTTCTGCCTGAAGCGTCAGCAGGGCAGCATGAGCACTGTCTTCCTGACGATCGCCCGCAGACACCTTCACGCTGGACTGTTTCGGCTTTTTCAGCGTCGCTTCATAATCCTTTTTCGCCGCCGCCATCAGCGTGTTGTAATCCGCCTGCAGGATTTTCCCGTCTTTCAGTGCCTTGTTCAGTTCTTCCTGACGGGCGGTATATTTCTCCAGCGGCGTCTGCAGCCGTTCGTAAGCCTTCTGCGCCTCTTCGGTATATTTCAGCCGTGACGCTTCGGTATCGCTCTGCTGCTGCGCATTTTTGTCCTGTTGAGTCTGCTGCTCAGCCTTCTTTCGGGCGGCTTCAAGCGCAAGACGGGCCTTTTCACGATCATCCCAGTAACGCGCCCGCGCTTCATCGTTAACAAAATAATCATCCTTGCGCAGATTCCAGATGTCGTCTGCTTTCTTATACGCAGCCTCTGCCTTAATCAGCATCTCCTGCGCGGTATCAGGACGACCAATATCCAGCACCGCATCCCACATGGATTTGAATGCCCGCGCAGTCCTGTCTGCCCAGGTCTCCAGCGTGCCCATGTTCTCTTTCAGGCGGCGGGTCTGGTCATCAAACCCTTTCGTTGCGGCCTCGTTCGCCGCCTGCAATGCCCCGGCTTCATCGCCGGAACGCTGCAACTGAGCAACATACGCAATCTGCTCCGCCGACACGTTATGGAACTGGCGAGCCATCGCCGTCAGCCCCGACGTCGGGTCTGTGGTCAGCTTCCCGAAGGCTTCAGCGACCTTGTCCACCTCCACGCCGGATGCAGAGGAGAAACGCGCCACACTCTGGCTGATGGACGCAATCTGAGCCTCACCGCTTACCCCCGCCTTAACCAGTGCGCTGAGTGACTCGCTGGTCTGGTTAAACGTCAGCCCTGCCGCCTGCCCGGCTCTGGACAGGACCAGCATACGATCTGCCGTCAGTCCCGCCTGATTGCCGGAAAGGACCAGCGTTTTGTTGAAATCGGACAGGGTTGAGTTGCCCTGATACCAGGCATACGCCAGCGCACCGGTCGCCACCGCCAGCGAGGTGGCCCCCACCATCGGCAGGGTGATCGCACCGGCAAGCCCCCTGAACATGGGGATCATCCCGCCGAAGGAGTCCTTCACCTGCCCCCCCTGTTGCAGCAGGATCAGCCACGGACTTTGCCCGCCTGCAAGCTGCGTGGCCACGTCGGTGAACTGTGCAGGCAGCATACGCATGGCGGCTTTATACTGCCCGACGGAAATCCCCGCTTTCTGTGCAGCCAGCGCCTGTCGGCTCAGCGACTGTTCAACGACTGCCGCTGTTTTTTTCGCATCACTTTCCGTACCAGAAAAATGACGCCTGACTCTGGCCATCTGCTCGTCAAATCTGGCCGCATCCAGACTCAAATCAACGACCAGATCGCCTACCGGTTCAGCCATACCGGAC
>NZ_JAAMPR010000006.1:0-105678 GCF_018588185.1 Rhodococcus sp. WY5 | reverse complement strand
TGTCAATGGCCACGAAGTTCTCCCCGTAGGCGGCCAGTAGTTCTCCCCGCTGGTGGCCACGGGTTCTCCCCGGTGGCGGCCAGTTGTTTTTCCCCACCCGCTTTCTGATTTGGGTTAGCTGAAGGGCTTCACCCCCTTGCCGGTGGTGGCTTCGGTGAGGCGGAAGGAGTCGCCGTCGGTGACGACGACGTGCGCATGGTGCAGGAGCCGGTCAACGGTGGCGGTGGCCAATGTTTTGGGCATGATCTCGTCGAAGCCGGAGGGGTGCAGGTTGCTCGAGACGGCAATCGCTCGGCGTTCGTAGGCAGCGTCGACGAGGCGATAGAATCCTTCGGCGGCGTCTTCAGAGACCGGGAGCAGACCGATGTCGTCGACGATGATCAGGTCGGAGCGGATGATCCTCGTCAGGGCTCGGGCGATGGAGTCGTCGGCACGGTGCCGGCGGACCAGGGCACCGAGGTCTTCGATGGTGAACCAAGACACCGCCAGCCCAGCTTCGACTGCGGCCTGCCCGAGTGCCTCGGTGAAGTGAGACTTGCCAGTTCCCGAAGGCCCACAGACGCAGAAACATTCACGCCGCCCGACCCACTCCAGGGTGCGGAGCGCGTCCTGGGTGGCGCGGGGAATCGACGATTTCGTTTCGTCCCAGTCGCCGAAGGTCTTGCCGGTAGGGAAACCCGCGCGTTTGCGGCGAGTGTGCAGGTTCGCCCGGTCCCGGCCGGCGGCTTCCTCAGCGAGGAGAACCCGCACGACTTCGGCGGGGTCCCAGCGTTGGGCTTTCGCGGTCGGGATGATATCGCTCAAGGACCTGCGGATATGGGGCAGTTTCAGGCGTTTAGTCAGGTCGATCGCCTCGGCCAACGGGTCGCCGTTAGCGCTGGTAACAGTGCGCAAAGGGGTGCTCATCAGGCGTCATCGCTTTCATCGTCAGTAGTGGCTGGGCTGGCCGGCGCTGGTGTCTGGCCGAAGGTGGACCAGGCGGCGGTGCCCGGTTGCAGAGTGTGGTTCTCGCTGCGACGGACCGGATCAGCGTGTTCGTGGGTGACTTGGTAGTCGAGGATCGAGATCAGGTCCCGATCGGCGAACCGGCCGGTCATCGCCGCCGTCCCCAACGCTCTGTCGACTGCGTCCGGGGAGTGCAGCTTCGAAAGGTCCACGGCCTCGGCCATCTTCGCCCTGATGCGGCGCGCTCCCGCGGCGGCAGCCTCGACCAGCCAGCTGTTGGCACCCTGGCCCAACTGTAGGAAGGCGAGCTCGGCGGCGGTACGAGGCTTGGGCACCCGGTCGGCGGCGTCGCGGTCTGGGCGGGGTGGGTAGTGGTCGTTGTCGAGGACCGGTGAACCGGGTTGGCCGCGGCGGTGCCGCGCGACTTCGACTGCACCGCCATCATTGTCGACGGCGGTCACGATCAGCTCCTCACCATGGAAGCGGGCCCAGACCCGAGTGTCGATCAACGTGTGCGGCACCGAATACCGCACCCCTTCCACCGAGATCGTCGACTCCCAGTTCACCCGCCGGGTAGTGCCGAACACCGCGGTGAACGGAGATTTCGGCAGCGGATGCAGCCGCTGCAACTCTTCGGCCAGCCGCTCGACCGGCCGCCGCCGAGTAGAGCTGTGGACGCGGGTGTTGACGTCGGTGCAGAACTGCCGGCAAGCCGACTCGAGCTCACCGAAAGAGTGATACTGCTCGCGCAGGTTCACCTCCTTCGGCAACAGGTCGGCTTTGGCGATCCGCACCGTCGCCTCACTTCCTCCCTTCGACTCCGGATCAGCAGGTAAACACGTCCGCAGCGTCGTGCCGTAATGCCGTGCCACCTCCACGATCTCCGGATTGCGGACCGCGATCCCGGCCACGTGATCGATCGTCGCGGTCTTCTCGTTGTCGGTGAGGACATAGACCGGAACCCCGCCCAAGCGGCGGAATGTCGCATCCAAACACGCCGCCACCGTCGGCAATGTCTTGTCCCAGATCGGGATCACCACCCGAAATCGCGACCACGCCAACCATGCGCAGAACAACGTCGTCTTCCGGCCGGAAATCGTTGGCCCGTCACCGAAGTCGTACTGTAACCACAGCCCAGGTTCGGTTACCCACGGCCGATACACTCGCCGCCGACCAGCCCGAAACTGGGCCTTCGCCTCCGCGACCGTCCGGCGCGTGGTCCGCTCACCGCCGGTGAACCCCAGCGCGACGATCCGTTCGTGGATGACATCCGCGCGGACCTTGCCCTGCGAGCGGACCACCAACTCCTCGATCTTCGGCAGAAAGTCGTCGATCGCCCGCGCTCGATGCCGCCGGCGGTCCGGCGGCTGCCCCGCAGCGCGCATCTGCACATACCGGGCCACCGTGTGGTGATCACACCCAGCCAGCTCCGCCGCCGCCCGATAACTACCCGTGAGGTCGTACGCCTCCAAAATTTCCATGATCTCCCTGCTCGATTTCATCCACCCAGCGTTGCCGGGACCGAATCTGACTCACAGCAGGTGGGGAACTATCTGGCCGTACGCGGGGAGAAACCATGGCCACAAAATGCGCCATAAATGGCCGCCAGTGGGGAGCTTACGATGGCCGTCGACACGCAGTAGCGGATCCAGCACCGTAGTGCTCAGGTAAGTGAGCGCGATCGGAATCCCCACGCCGAGTACCCCCGCCTGAGCGACTCGATAACGAGGCCAGATGCGAGGCAGCGCGAAAATCCCCGGCGGGGGAATCTCATGCAGGAATTCTCGGCGGTGTTCGGGAAAGAACGTGACGCCGGGGAGGAGAACCAGATACAAGAACACCAGGGCGATCGGCACCGCGCTGGCCGCCAACCAGGGATTAACCGGTTGCTGTCCCGCCCCGGTCAGAACCATCGCGCACATCAATCCGGCAAACAGGACGGCTACAGACCGCCACACGACCACTCCGAGTGGCAAAGACGATGAGGCAGGACTGTGCAGGACATCGATGCGAGTCACCGACATATTGGACCATCCCGCTACGACGCAGAGTTAGGTCTGCGACCTCTCCTAACTCCTGGTTCGTGTCTCCTGACCTGCTGATTCGTGTGGTCAGGCTCTCTGCGACGACATCTGTACCAAAGCTGCACTACTGACGTACCCTCGGAGGTATGACAGATGTACGCCACAGGGAGCCGCAGGACGAGAAGGTGCTCGCACAAGTAGCTGCCGGCCCGTCGATCGACGATGCCCAGGCTCAGGCGCTTCTGGACAAGCACATGAGCCGCTGGTCGACACTGCTCGATCGCCTCAAATAGTGGCCACGCACTACCTCACCGTTCAACAGCTGATCGACATCAACGCCGCCCAAGAGGGCGGCGTTGGTGTTTCGAGCATGGCCGGGGTGGAGACGAACGCACATCGACCCCAGTCTGGGTTCGGTGACCGCGACACCTTCCCCGATGTGTGGTCGAAAGCAGCGGCCTATCTGCACGGGATCGCCAGCACCCAGTACTTCACGGACGGAAACAAGAGAACCGCCTGGCTTGCGGCCGTGATCTTCCTCGACGCGAACGGAATGGAGTTGCCGTTCGTCGCCGACATCGAGTCCGAAGCGCTGGTGCAAGCGGTGGCGCAGAAGATCTTCGACACCGACGAAAACCCTGACCGCACCGTCGAGATCGCGGCCGAGTGGTTCCGCTCGAAGTGGGAGCACGCCAACGAGTTCGGGCGCAGCGACCGCGTCGACTGGGCAGTCCTCGGAATGGGATTCACCCCGCACGCCGCATCAGATGGGGCGGTTCTCGATGCTGACATGTTGGGAATTGCACTGATCGGAGTAACCGAGGTGCCCGGCGAATTAGAGGTGCATCTCGCAGTGCGCTGTCACTTCACCCCTGTCGACGTCGGTGTTCCGCAGGAATTCGACGTCAAGATCGAGCACTCCCGTACGGACATCGCCAGTATCACGAGCTATCAGTTCCCCCGCGAATTCGGTGTGCCGATGCCAAGTGGTCACGTCCACCACCCGCATGGGTTGATGCCCGTGACCTTCGCCGGGGGGATCAAATTCGATGTTCGAGGTGAAGGTTTGATTCGATTCGTCGTCACTCGCAACGGGCGGTTGCTGACGAAACTGCCGCTGAGCATCAAACTCGTGCCTGAAATCGAAACCATCGCTGGCAACAAGCCTTTGACTGTCCCGGATTGGCAATAGTCCGCGCGCCGCTACTTCGAGTCAGGGCATCCTTCTCCGTTAGGCGGAAAGGTATGCCCGCGCGGACTGGCGGCGCTGATACTTCTCAAGCCAACGAGCAACTCGAACTGAGGCATTGAGAAACTAGGGGTCGGGGCGGATCACAATGTCGGTCGCTTCTCGATTGGTGTCAATGTACTTTTCTCGTTCGTTTCGCCACTGTGCGAGAACGGCTTCGAGCTCAAAGCGGGAACGTGGTTTTGACAAATAGTCGAGCGTCCCGGCAATCCATGGAAAGTAGTGTCGGTGGGCCTGCCGACTTGTCGCGGTTTGAGGAGCGAAGATGTCTTGGAATGCCAATCCTGCACGGTCGTTCGCAATACGGTCCCTTAATCCCTTCTGATCGACCACCGTAGGCGATCGTCCTTTCCTGGATCTGCCGACCTTCGGTGTACGGCGTATGGCCATCTCACTGCGGTGACCGATGGCATCGACCGTTTCTTCTGCAGCGGTGACATCGAGGCCATCAGGCAGCGCCGCCAGCAATTTCGCGGCTTGCTCTTCAAGGGGGCCGAAGCCTCTGTCTCCCGTGATGTACCAGTAGGTCATAGCCGCTGCATGCTCCCACTGAAAGGCCAGCTGTCGTTCCACGCGGGGAAGACGTAGCGCGGCCGAGAAGAAGTGTGTTCGTGTTTCTTTTGCTCGCATCCGGACGGCAGACCATCGTGGATCCTCCGGGTCGATGGCCGCTGTGACATCGCGGACGTCGATCAGCTGCTCGCGCAGGGTCGCTGAGGTAGCGGCAACATCCACACGTAGTGCGTAACGGCTCGGCTTCGAGCGGAGCATCCAGATCATCTAGCTACCTTATCTTTTGGCCGACATCTGTCTTCTTGTGTTTCACGACTTGTCCTTTGCATACCGATGGGCAATGCGGGTGACGTCGCCGAGTTGGTCGAGGAGGACCGCGAAGCAACCCGCTATCAGTGCGACCGGCGCAGCCGCTGCACTGGGCCATGCCACCGCTCGTCGGTTCATCTGTCCGTCTCCGGGGCGGAGGAAGGTTCATCGTCGGAGGGGACGGGGTCCGTCTCTGCCAGCGGGTCGAGGGGTCGGCCTGCGGACTGTCCGAGGTTGATGACCCGCCCGCCCATCGCCTCGATGGCCGCGGTGTAGTTGCCGCCTACGAAGTCGGCCGTAACCGCCGGGCCGCCCGCTGCTCCTACTGCCGTCGCCGACGAGGTAGGGGACGGAATATGTATCGGAAGTGATCTGGTCGAGGAGTGGAGTTCGCGTAAGGCCTGGCCGGCCACCGCCTGGACGAACGGCGGGGCCGTGGAAGGGAGGACGTCGTTGACGTTGACGGGTGGAAGCAGCCACGGGTGCAATCCCCGGGCTCGAAGCGAGGACGTCTCGACGGGGGCGGGGGTCTCAGCCTTAGTGCGAGTGAAGAGGTGTGTCAGTGAGCGAAAGCGAGATGTCATGTCGGAACTCCTTGTCGAAGGTTTCGGGCATCATCAGCGCGAAAGATGTTCTGGTGGTGGGCAGCGAACTCGGACGGGCGGCGACAGGGCGAGCGTTCACCGGTACTACTTCGGGTTCGCGGTGTCGTCGGTGGTCGGCGCGGTGGACGCTTCCGTCATGGCGCCCATGCTCACGCCGGGGAAACATGCGACGGCCCGTTCCCGGCTTGCACAGATGAGGAGGTACACGACGCCCACCGTTGAGAGGACGGTGAACGCGAAGACACCGAACGGCCACTGTCGCTGGAGAGTGAGTGCCGTTGCCGGTGCACGGCTGATCATGTCGGTCAGGAACCAGATCCACACTGCGGCTGCCAGCATCCCGCCGGCCAGACGCAGCAGGTTCCGGGGGCGACTTACCCAGGGTGCGATCTTGCGCCGGTGCCTGTAGGCGCTGATGATCACTGTCGCGGAGAGTACGACGACCGCCGTGCCCCCGGCCCAGGACGACAGAGTCAGGAGGGTCGGCAACAAGCGCACACCGGTCTGTATGTTCGGCAGAGCGGACGGTGATCCGTTGGGGAGGTTCATGATTCGTCCTTGCGGACGGCCGCGATGCGAGTGATGTCCCCGAGTTGGTCGAGGACGACTGCGGAACCATCGTCGGTCACCAGCCAGGGAACGGCTGCGCCTTCGGTCAGTGAGACAACTTCGCCACGGCCCGTCCACTGCGCACGCACGGTGCTGCTACTGGTGACCAGTGACCCGAAGATGTTGCCGGAGGTGGCATTCGACGGTTTCCAGGCAGGGGCGAAGACGGTTTGCTGTGTGCTGGAGTCCGCGAGGACGGGTCCGGCGCTGAGTAACGTACGGTCTTCGGAGACGACGGTCGGGAGCGGGTTGTCTGTGACTGCGGCCGGTACTTCCTTCGCGGCGAGAACTTCTCCGCTGCGGGCATCGTGGAAAGCGACGATCCGATTCTGCGGATTGTCGGTGTTCCACCACGCGGCCACGACACCGCGCACGGAGGACACCGCGTGGGGCGCACCCACCGCTCCACCCGGAGAGGTGACGCTCACTGTGGCCGGAGGCTGGTCACCAGGGCGCAGGATCGACCAGGGTCCTTCTGCGGGAGATACCACGGCAGTGTCGTCGTCGAGAACCTCGTAGACGGCATTGCCCGCCGGGACGGTGAGAGGGGCGACTGCACGATCAGTGGTCAGTATCGCCGGGGCAGCACCTGCATCGGTGACAAGGATTCCTTCGCCGTTGCTGGTCAACGTCGCGGACGGGGTACTTGGAATCGACGTGGGACTCAGGTGCGCACCAGATCCCGCGAGCGGAAGCACCTCGATCGCCGTGCCGGCTTTTGCGGCCACGATCGCCTTGTCCCCGGATCCTCCGACGACGGGGGCGGCGCTCGCAGCTGTCAGCGGTTGCGATTCCCAAACGAGAGCGCCGCCGTTGGCATTGACCGCCCGGAGTGTCGCTTGCGGTGTCAGATACAGAATCCGGTCCCCGGAGGTGACCGGGGCGAAGTCACCGACGGGGGAGATATCCCAGTTCACGTGAGAACTCCAGCCGTCCGGTGCAATCCGAGCAAGATTCGGTAGCGGCGTCGCAGAACTCGCTGGAGCGGTATCGTTTCCGCCGCTGATCACGACCCCGACAATGCCGAAGGTGGCGAGAGCAAGTGCTCCTGCGACGACGTATCGGTTCCGCAATGCGAGGTGCTGCGTCCACCGCGAGCGAGAAGCAGAGGTGGGGGATCGACGCTGTGCTGCAGCAGGATCGATGACCGGACGCCGCAGGCCCCCGTCACGCAAAGCGTTGATGGTGCTGACGCCGCCGTCCGCCCGGTGAACGCGCACAACGGTATCGACACCGCTGGCCTGAGCCTTCTCGGCGATCTCGGAGAGAATCAGACGCAGCGCAGCATCAGGCGGCCCGTCGAGTTGCTGTCCGTCATGGGTGAGAGTTCCGTCTGCGTTGAGATACACGTCCACAATCGCGGGCATAAGTAACGTCCTTAGAAAGTCGAACGCGCCTGGCAGGAGCGCAAAGCCCCTGCCAGGCGCGAGGGTGAAAGTCAGGCCGGGACGAGCCCTGCCTGTACTGCTGCGAGTGCATCGAACACAGGCGTGCTGACCCCTGCCAGTGCGGTGTTCACATCGGCAGCAGCCTGGTCAGCGGCTGCGACGATCTGCTCCCCGCCAGGCTGATCGAGAACGGCCGCACGAACATCACCAGCAGCCTGCTGGGCTGCAGGAGGAACGTCGGCAACAGCGGTGCGGACGGTCTCGACGACCTCGGTACCACCGGGAACCGATTCCACCTGTGCCACGGTCTGAGCTGTGGCTGCGGTGATTGCCGGTGCGTCGACGACGATCGGTGCCGGTGCCGATGCCGGGGCGGCTGCGGGTTCTTCGGTGAACGGCAACTCGAACTCGATGTCGCCGTTGTTCGTACCTGCACCGAGCGCGGTGGCGGCCGCGAACCCGGTTACGCCGCCAAGCCCTGCCCCGACGACGGCTCCAGCGCCGCCGAGTGTGAGCGCACCGATACCCGCACCGACACCGGCGGCGGGGAGGAACCCGATGGGAGTCAGCACCGGTGCCAAGGGTGCTGCGATCGCAAGTCCGGTGAGAGCTCCTACCCCTGCCAGCGGCGCGCCGACTAGCAGGGCGCCCCCGGCCGCGCCCAACGCTGTCGCTGCCACGGTTGACGCAGCCTTGCGATCGGCCTCACTCTCGATGACACCGGTACTGGTGTAGAAGGTCGCGATCTGTGCGGTCGCTACCGATGCCTGATTGTTGATCTTCTCGGCCTCGGTGGGCGGCACCCAGTACGGGCGCTTGGCGATCGCGTCTCCGAGCCGGATGAAACCTTCCTCGGCCTGGATCGGTACCACTGGTGTGACAGTCGGGTCAGGCAAGTGCAGGGGTCCCTGTTCGGGTTCTGCCGGAGCGGTGTTCTGCGCCGGGACAGACTCCGTGTTCTGCACCGGGGTGGACTGGGTGTTCTGGCTCGGCGCGGGACGCCACTGCTGCGGGTTGTACTCCGGAGCAGGTTCGACGTAGAACGGTCGAGGTGCTGGTGGTTCTTCTACGACCGGAGCAGGTGCCGGTGCTGGTGCCGGTGCCGGTGCGGCCGGGGTGGGTGAGGTCGGTGTCTGGGGGTCGAGGTTCGCCGTATTGGACGGACCCGGGGTCTGGGGGTCCAACTCCGGCGCAGCATTGGCTACTGCTGCGTTGCCGGCAGCGAGCACGACTGCGCTCATTGTGGCTCCCGCGATGACGCGGGCTTTCATCTTCGTTCGCATGAGCTGTTTCTTTCTGTCAAAGCGGAAGGGTGTTGGTGGCTCTGCCACGATCCGGCGGGTCTGCGTCGTCGTGGCCTGTGCGGTTTTCGTTGTGTCGCACCGTCCTCGTCTCACTCACATCGAGTGTATCTAATGAGTGGAGTGTATCGAGTAACTCGATACCTGGCTACCGTGAATGGTCGCCGCGCGATTGCGGCATGCCATCAGGGGGTTCGGATCGAGGGTGCTGATGGCCCCGCTGGGGAGAAGGAACATCAGCACCCTCGTGGGCAGCCGCCGCGCAGGCGGGCGATCTGGGAGTGTGCCTGCGCGGCGGCACGTCATGGGTTCATTCCGGGCCGCCGGCAGGGTTCTCGCTCCACGGTGGGTCGGCGGACGGAAGGAACGGGCTGTTGTTGTGGTGGTCGACCGAACAGCCGTAGAACGGGCCGGTTTCGGAGGAGAGGGCGTTCATGGTCGGGTCGAAGCAGTCGCGGAAGTATGCGGTCATTGCTGCGCCCGGCTCGGTGACAGCCTCGAGCCACGCTCGGCGTAGCGCCCACAGGCGTGTGATGGCTTCGGGGTGTTCGAGCCACCACGGGCACCAGTGAAATCCGTCGCTCGCGCTGCCGACGGTTTTGCGTTGCGCCCAATTGCTGATGTGATCGCCGACCCATGCGTACAGCACCACGACGTCGAGGGGTTCGGGTCCCGGCGGTGGTGCCGGGGCGGGGTCTTCCTCCGGCGTGGCCTGGGCGGCGTCGGAGAACTTCTGCGCCGCGACGGTCAGTTGCTCTTCGAGGTCGTCGAGTCCTTGGACCGCGCGGTTCGCGGTGTCGGCGGTCCGCTCCTGGTTGGTGGCCAGGGTGCTGAACTGGCGGCGCAGGGCCACCAGTTCAGCGGCGAGTTCGGCGACAGGGTCCACGTCGGTCATACCTGCTCGGGCGCAGCGGCTTTGGTGGAGGCTGCATGCAATGCTCGTGCAACAGGATTGTCGTTGCCGAGTTCGGCGATGGCAGCATTGCGCATTTCGGTCGTGGCGATTTTGCTCAACGCAGCGATGTCGCCGGCATCAGGTTCGTTGTACCAGGGGATCAGGTCCATGAGCACAGGCTTGGCGCCGGGACGAATCAGAAGCGCGTTCTCCTTTTTGATGGCCGCGACATCTTCGGGGGGCATGATCGGCTCTCGCACCTTGTGTTCGGAGGTGGAGCCACCACCGCGACCACTCGAATAGGAGTGTTCGGTGATCTTGTGTGTACCGATCAGGCCGGAGAGTTCTTCGGCGAATCCCTTGTCTTGCAGGCCTGCACCGCAGATCTTCACGGTGGCAGCGAGCCACAGGGCCTGGGCGCGGTCGTGGCCCCACACGGCCTGCATCTGGGCTTTGGACTGGAAGATCGCATCGACGCTGATCGACTTCGATCCCAACCACGACGCCAGCTCCGGGAGTTGTTTGATGCGGCAGATGTTGGCGCACTCGTCGAGCACGATCGTGATCGGCGGATCCACACGGCCACCGAGGGCGGAGGAGGTGAGGTTACCGATCTCGAAGATCCGAGTGACCATTGCTGTGAGAAGCGGGCCAGCTGAGCCGGAGCCTTCCTGCGACATCAGGTACAGGGTGGGGACGTTGCCCTCCTCGAACGCGAACAGTGACCACAGATCCAGTTCCTCGATCTCGGCAGCGCCGTCGACGAACTGTTCCCAACTCTGCGGTGGAGTGACCCAGCGCAACGTGTCTTCGTCCTGAATGCATGCCAAGGCTGTGTTCGCTCCGCCGTAGACGCCGCCCTTGGTGGTGTTCGGCAGTTCGAGAACGGTGGTGTACGAGAGAGTCATTCGTTTGAGCCCGTGCGCGCGCAGGATGTCTCGCGGCCGGTCGGAGAATGTGCTGATCCAGATGAGCACATCACGCATCGTGCATCCGGGTTCGATCGCTGCGGCCAGGATCGTCCAGGCGAGAAGATTGCGGGCGGTCGGGGTGAAGAACGCGTCTTCTTTCGACTTGTCACCCCCGCTGGTGTCGTCCATGAACGTATCCGCGAGGGAGACGGCATCCTTGAGTTTGCGGACGTGGCCGAGAATGTTCCACCACCAGGTCTGCGGGACAAATGCGATGTTGCCGGGGTCGAAGGCGTAGACAGGGCCGAGCGCGGCCCGCAGCGCGGACGTCAGAATCCACAGGTCCGGTTTGTTGGAGGTGCTGACCACCGCGCCAGGGGCGGAGAGAATGCGGGGAACAGCGACAGCGGAGGTCTTGTTCGAGCGCGGTCCCATGAAGACGAGCGTGAATTCCTCGAACGACTTGTACAGAATCGTCCGGCCGATCCGGCCGATCACCGACGCCAGTTGCCTCATGTCGACGGACTTGGCGAGCTTGCGCACGTTCGCGTTCGGGACCCCGCCGATCGACGCTCGGAGTTTGACGCCCTTCTCTGCTGCGTCGCGGCCGATCATGTCGCTCAGATTCTCGGTACTACGTAGCTTCGCGTGGGCGCTACTGCGCGGCCAGAACTTGCGGGCCAGCACCGCCAATACGATGAGAACGACCAGAACAGCGACGACGATGACGATCAGCATCCACATCGGGGTTCCGTTGCGGTACATCGTCCGTAGGCGCACCACACCGAGAAACGCGAGGAGCGCGGCGGTGGCCGCGAGCGGGGCGTAGGCGTCGCGGTTCATCGCCGGCCTCCTTTTCCGTAGGTGCCGAGTTCGACGATCGTGGTCGGATGGGCGCATTCGGCAGCGCAGAGGCGCAGCTCTTCGACCAGGGCCGAGGTGATTTCGCGCCACGGCGACGAGACCGGGCGCACCACGTGCACGGTGGCGGCCGCCGACGATGATGCCCCGGCAGGCCCGTGCAGTGTGCCGAACGGTGCGGGTGCGTTCCTGCGGCCGGAACCGGGTCGGGAGAGCGCGTCGAACACCGCGTCGGTTGCCAAAGGGGTCAGCGCCATCTGCATGGTCTCCCACACCGATCCCTGGGTCAGCTCGTCCTGCGCATCGAACGCGAGAACGTCTTCGTAGGCGTCGATTTCGCCCGTTTCACGCAGCGCGTGTGCCGCGTCGGCGGTGTTCTCGGAGCCGACCCACCCGAGAACAGCACCGAACGGCAGACCCGTGCGTGAGGCGGCGAGAAGCATGTTCGCGGTCAGCAGTGATGCCTCAGGGAGGAAGAACGTGGCGAGGCGGTTGTCGAGGACCGGGCGCAACAGATGCTCGGTGATTCTGTCCGCAGCCGGGGCGTCGGTGACCGCGCCGAGCAGATCCCACGAGCATGTGGACCCGACGACGCCGACGGCGTCGGGGTTCCACAACAGATCCGGATCGGACGAGGCGAGGTCGGTGGCCGAGGGCAGATCGTCACTGACGACGAGAACTCTCACAGGTTCCTCCGATGCGACCGAACGAGCATCGCTGTCATGTTGTGCGATAACGGATTTCATGATGATTCCTTTCCTGTGGGAGTGGGATTTCCTACGCTGCATGGTGGCCACCGGATTTGATGTGATCGAACGCGCCGTCGGTGTTGTAGAGCGCGATTTCTTCCGGGTCGAGGGTGACGCTGACGGGCAACCCCATCCGGGATCCGGATTTGATGAGGTACTTGCCACGACCGGGGTGTCGTTGTCCGGGGACCCACGTCGGGGGTGCGGACCAGCGGACGACCATTTCGCGTTCTTTGGAGGTGAACGCGGTGATCGCGTGCAAGCGGTCGACTTCCGCGTCGTCCATGCCGCCGAGCAGTTTGACGCCGTTGCGTGCCGCCATGCCTTTGGCTTTGGCGCGGTCGGACTCGGTAGGCAGAGCTTCGAGGTCGGTGATCGAGTGAGTGGACTGCAAACTGACCACACCGCGGTGCCGGTTCAGGCGTGTGATGCGGTCGGACTTTTCCACCAGACCCGGAGCTGCGCGTAGCGAGCGCCACAACTCGTCCTGGATCTGGAAGACGTTGCGCCGAGACCCGGCGGCCTGGCGACCTTCGATGACGCCGGCCGACCACGTCCAGGCGCAGAGCATCGCGGCCGCGACGACATCGTCTTCGTCGTCCTCGACTGCGGAGAGCGAGAGCGAGAGTGCCGGGCTGCTGGCCCGTGCCTCGAACGAGGACGGGCGGTCGAACATCCCGGAAATAGGGCCGCTGACCAGCAAATCCAAGGTGTTGACGAACTCACGGATTTCGCGGGCGTACTCGAGGTCGGTGTACGCGACCATGATTCTGCGCAGCGGGTCGGGACCGGCTTTGATCACCTCGACCACATCGGGGATCGTGGGGTCGGGAAGACCTGCGCGGTGGTGGCTTTCTTCTGCGATGTCCACGGCTGTGGCCAACAGCAGACGATAGGTCGACGTCAGGGCGGCACCGCCGATGATCGTGACCAGCGATTCGAGCAGAGCCAGTCGTCGACCGCGGGAGATGGAGAGCAGCTGATCTCGTTTGGTTCCGACCGATGACATGATCGCTTCACGCATCGGACCGAGGTCGAGCGGGTTCAACGAGTGCAAGCCGCGCCCGATTCTGAAGACCTCACCGCCCATTTCGTCGACGATGGCGCTGTACTCGTCTTTGAGGTCGCCGGGAATGATGCCGGCGAATCCGTAGGCGACCAGCCCCACCAGCAAGCGTTTGGCAGCGGTGGACTTACCGACACCTGGTTGCCCCTGGACCCAGATTCCGGTGTTGGTGACCAGTCCGTCGACGAGCCACTGAGAGGGGTCCACGCCGATCGGTTCCGCCGTGTGCAGGTGCCGTCCGAACGGGACTCCACGTACTCGCGCGCCTGATGACGCAGGGAACGGATAGATGCCCTTGACCTGAGCGGTGGTGCCCGAGAACAGTTTTCCAGCGTCGACGTTGTGCGCGTAGCCGCCGAACTCGCGCTTGTCTCCGCGAGCGGGCGGTACCGGACCCAGTTCGGTGAACGGCATGAACGGATTGGAATGGGTATAGGCGGGAGCGTCGGGATCGAAGGACTGGGCCTCGATCTCCTCCTTACGCCACGCCGGGACGATACCGAGCTTGGCGAGCCAACGCTCCGCCACACCGGCCTGAGCGGCGGTGCGCTGGTGCTCGCGCACCTCACGATCTTCGAGGCCGATACTCATCGCGTAACTCCCAGCGCCCTGGCCGAGCCGAGGTGTTCGAGAGGGTGTGTCATGTCGTGTCCTTCGAGGAGTGAGGTTTCGGAGGTGTGAGCGTTCGATTTCGCGTGCCGAGGCGCAGGGCGAGAAGGCTCTACCCGAGCCATCTCGTGTTCGCGTTGCGGCTCAGCGCGGATGTCGGATCGATACCGAGACCGAGGGACGCCGCGAACGTCGCTTCCTGTGCGCCGCGCGCTCGGCGGAACCGGAATTTGGTGTTGCCGCACCGTTCTTCGACGTCAGCGCATGCCGCTGCGAGGGTGGCCTCGTTGCGGACTGTGGTGGTGACGTACATCGTGAATTGCCCGAGACCTGCGCCGAGGGATTCTTCCTGAGCTGCCTTGCGGCTGCGGACACGGTCGTCGTGATCGCGCTGTGTCTCGTCCTTTTTCGTCTTGGAGTTGAAGATTCGGCGCAACGTTCCACCGGCGATTTCCTTCTCCACGATTTCCGATGCCTGCGCTGCGCTGAACGGGCGATACACCATCGAGAAGCGGCGGTAGTACTTGCCCGGGGAGACGAGGGGAAGCAGAACATTCTGGCGGACAATGCCATTGGGGACCGAGCGCAGCACCCATGACACCGAATATCCGGAGTCGTGCTTGTAGACGTCGGTCTTCTTGTTGCCGTCGGTGCGAATCGGTCCCGCATCGCGCCACGCGATCAACTCGTCCTCTTCGCTGTCACCTTCAGCGAGGAACATCCGGATGGCGGGGTCGAATGCGGCGCGGATACGGCGGATCAGGAACGGCGTCGTGGCCCTGCCGGTGACCGTTGCCCCGGATGCAGCCAGTGAGGACTCGATGCCGGGGAGCCAGCGCACCACTTCGGCGGCACCTTCGAGAAGTGTCTGCGGTTCCGTGCTCGCTTTGGAGAGGTCGAAGTTGATCGTGACCACGGTGCTCACGTCGGCGGTCGAGGACCGTGATGCCAAGGCCAGGTTGCGCATGATGCGGGTCGCGACCTCGGGGGCGTCGTCCTCGATGCGGTCGAGGACGTACTCGCGCTGGTTCACCCCGCCGGTCGGGGAGGATTCGACAGTGAAGACGATCGAAGAGATCATCGGCCGGTATCCCAGGTCAGCGAGCCAGGCGCCGTATCCGTTCATCCAAGCGATCGCATCAGCTTCGTCGGCGAGAGTGATTCCGACCGGTGAAACCCGCAAGAACGCGGACACGATTCCCGTGCGGCGGTTCCAGACCAAGCACTGTTTGCCACCCAACCCGTCGTCGACGGTGACCGGCTGCAGCGGTGCGAGAACTCCAGGCAGATGATCGTTTCCCGGAACCTCGGTCAGCACGTCGGAGGAGAAAGCGTCGGTATTGGTGGCGTTCCCGCGCCAGCTCTTCCATTCCCACGCCAGATGCCCGACGGCAGTGCGTTCGGATCCACCGAACGGCACCACCGTCAGTGCCAGGACCGGCACCGCGAGAAGAATGAGCCAGACCATCAGCATCAGTGAGAATTGTGAGCTGATTGCGATCGCCATGACTGTGGCGACGATGATCGCTGTGCCTGCGCCACCGATCTTGCCGACTCCGTACCCCCTGATGGGACGGTATCCGCCGAATCCTGGTGCCATGATGTTCTCCGTTCGATAGAGATGAGGGGAAGCCGATGTCGGCTTCGTTGGAGCGGAAAGAGCTTGTGGGGCGGGCGTATCGGGGAGTTACTGCATATCCGGCCCCGTGTCTTGAGACATTTCCGAGGCGGCACCTTCGACGGCGTCGAGAGCTCCGTCGACCGCTTTGAGAGCTGCTCCCGCTGCTAACGTCGCACCGCCCGTCGCGGCGGCTGCCCCGGCTCCACCGGCCGCGGCCGCGCCCTCTCCGGCCCCTGCTGCACCGCCTAGATCCGGGCCGATCGAGCCGGGATCGGAGGGGGTTTGCGGCCCGCTGGCGTCCGGGTTCTCCGTGGTTCCGGGTCCGAGATCGGCGTCCTGTTCCCCGCCGGAGGTGTCGGCTCCGGCTCCGGTTCCGCTACCGGCATCCGAACCGGAACCAGTGGCACCCTTCTCGGCGGGCGCTTCACTGAGACCGCCGCTGTTTCCGGGGCTGGGATCGACTTCGGCAGAAGAGGAATCGGGGCCGGTAGCGTCCATGAAGCTGGACTGCTCGTCACCGCCGGACTTTCCCGAGCCCCCTCCTCCACCCATGTTGTTGGCCAGTGCGGCAGCTCCCAAACCTCCGGCAATTCCGCCAGCGAGCACTGCGCCGGCCCCCGGACCTCCGGCCACTTTTGCTCCGGTGAAGGAGAAGAACGCCATCATCGACGGCAGGGCGATGACGGTCAGAGCGATCACCATCAGCCCGGTGACCAGGGTGGACATGGACTGGTCGGTGCCGATGAGTTTGAAGCCGATCGAGTAGCACATCGCGGCGATCGGCTTGAAAAGCACCAACGCGATACACGCGCCGGCAATTCGGGGGAACCACTGCTTGCCCCAGGTGGTCAACTGTCCGGCCGCGGCGAAGAGGATCAGCGCGTAGAGCACTACGATTCCGGCTTGCCGGATGAAGCCCATCACCCACTGGATGAACGAGAGCAGGGCAGCGAGGAGCCCGAGGAACAGAACACCACCGGGGTTGCCGATGACGGAGGTGCCGAGCATCAATTTGATGCGTTGGCCGAATTCGTTGGCGCCGTCCTCGACCATCTGTTTCGCGAAGTCGTCTCCGGCGTGCAGTGCGCCGGAGAGCACCACCATCGACAGTGAGGAGATCAAAATGTATTTGACTCCGCCGACGAGGATGTCGGCGGCGGGTTCGGTGCGGCGCGAGATCATCATCACGATCGCCATCGACAAGATGCCCGCCATCATGATGAATCCGATGACCTTCTGCACCGGCGCTTTTCCTGCGAGCACGTTCGCGTAGCTGATGTCGATCGACTCGGTTTTGATCCACCAGGTCATCGATTCGACGAGGAAATCTCCGGCGAAGGTTCCTACCGATTCGGCGGCATTGCCGAACGCAGAGTCGGCGGCCTTGTCCAGCATGCGGCCTGGTGTTCCAGCGATGTCGATAGTGGTGTTGACGTCGCTTTCACCGTCGAGGCGCGCCGTGAAGGCGGTGTTGTCCTCTGGGTAGGTGTACGACATGGCGGGGTTCTCTGCGCAGGTGGGGAACTCCGGGTGCTCTTTGCACGAGATGACGCCCTTGGGGTCACGCCAGGTCTTCTGTTCGGCCGTGAGTTCTTCGTAGCTGGTGGGTGGCGTTGCCGGATCGGCCTCTTGCGCGGAGGCGATCGGCGTAGACAGTGCCAGCAAAGCGAACACCGAGAACATCAACAGCACGAGGCGAGTGAGGTAGCGACGGGGCGAAGGTGAAAGGTTCATCGACAGTCCTCAGAAGACGGTGAAGTCGGCAATGGAAGTGGAATTGGGGAGCGAGGGAAGGCCGCTGACAAGTTGGTACTGCCAGTCCTTGCCGTCCCAGAGGACCGCTCGGGCTGTGAAGTCGTAACCGCCGGTGGGGCTTTGGGTCGCGAAGTACATCTGCACGAAAACATCGGAGTAGTGGACGATCTGGAATCCCGCTGGCGCGGTGAACCGTTGCGAGAACTGATCGGCAGTGAGGTTTCGGACGCGGGCCACCTCTTGGCGGACCTGTGTCCGATCCGCTTCCGTGCCTCGAACCTGCGCCGCCATGACTTGCTCGTAGTCGGCACTCGCCGCCAACCGCGTCGAGATCTGCCAGGCCGCGACGACCGCGCCTTGGGGGGTGTGGCTGTATCCGGAAGCGATGGGGCCGGAGACGCGGGCTGGGCCGTCGACCTTGGAGAACGGCAAACGCACGCCGTCGATCAGCTTCCACTCGAGCTTGCCGGGAAGTGCGTTCGTGTCCGGCCCGGTCACTTCACCGCGGGGGGGCGGGGTCGGGGCACTCACGGGGTCGGGACGCGCGATCAGGATCGTGATCAGCGCGAGCACTGCGATCACGGCGGTACCGACGATCACGGGCAGCACCCAACGGGGACGCCGGGAGGCGTTGAATTGGTTGGTGGTCAATGACATCGGTACGTCAACTCCTGAGTCGGCGAGGGAGACGGGTTAGAGGCGGGTGAATGTGGAGAGGTCGGTGGTGTCGGGAAGCTCCGGCGCGCTGCTGGACATGCGGCCGGTGTACTTCCAGTCCCCGCCGGACCACTCCACCGCCGTGCGGGCGATCCGGTAGCTGCCGGTCTGTGTGGGATACGCGAAATAGATGGTTGCGGCAGCGTCGGAGTAGCCACCGACTTTGAACGCCGCAGGTTGCAAGGTGGAGGTGCCCACCGCGTCTGCATCGATACTCGGTTGAGCGCTGCGTGCGGTGAGCAGTTGGCGGCGTTCGTCCTCGCTGACCGACGTCTGCTGATCGACCACAGCCGCGAAATCGGGTGAGAAGATCAGACGCATCGAAATCTGCAGGGCGGCGACGGCCGCGCCTTGCGGGGTGTGGGTGTACCCGGATGCAAGAGCGCCGGAGATGTCGGTTGGCCCGTCCGACGCGCTGAACGGCAACGGGACACCGTCGACCCGCTGCCACGAAATTCCTTGCGGCGGCCGGGTGAGCCAATCCGCATCGGAAGACCAGCGGGCTGGTTCCGGAACCTGAGGAACCAGAGAACCCTTCGCGGCCGTCGAGGCCGGCGACGTCGCTGCTCCGGAGGAAGCGGTCTCGGCCGTGTCACCGCCCTGTGCCGCCACTGGTGGTGGTGGGTTGTCCCCACCGCAGGCGCTCGCCATTACGAATATCACCACCAGGACTGCGACGACGCCGGCGGCGATCATCGCTGGCTCACGCCAGGACTTCTTCGGGGCGAATTGCTTTGTGGTCAAAGGCATATGGTTTCTTCTTTCTCAGCCGGTGAACAGTCGAATGAACGTGTACGCCGCCCCGGAAATGATGGTCGCGACGACAACTGCAGGGAGCCCGTCCACGGCCTTCTTCGCCGCTTCGGAGCGGCCTTTGATACCGATCACCATCAGGGCCGCGACGATCAGAACACCGAGGACTCCGGCGTACCCGGTGAGGGTTTTGAGCCACCCGAGGGTGGTGTCGATGAACGAATCGAGATCCTGGGGTGCTTCGTCGGAGGTACCGCCGAATTCGTCCCAGCGCACTCCCCCGGTCCCCGCATCCTCGCTGGGGTCAGCCTCCGTGGTCGGCGCAGGCTGCTGATGCAGCACCACGGCGTGCTGCGGAACCGGCGTTGCGTGGGCGGGTGCTGCGGAGACGACGAGACCACCGGCGGCAATCATCGTCAGCACCGCTGAGTAGCATCGTCGTCTCCGCATGGTCACTGGAACGCCTGGATCAGACCGGCTGCGCCGCCGCCGAGAACGACTGCGAACAACGCCCATGGCAGGTGTCCGAGAGCGGCTTTCGCGACTTCCGACCGGCCCTTGATGCCGACGACCGCGAGGCCGGCGCAGGCAAGGAAACCGAGCATCGCCAAGATCATGAAACCGGTCTTCGCGTATCCGATCAGATCGTTTCCGCGGTCCCCGAGCTTGCCGGGAAGCGGCTTCGGCGGCGGGTCGGGAACGTCGATCTGGGCCAGGACGTCGACCGTGTGTTGTGCGAGGTAGATCATCATCGGTGGTTGCCTTTCTTGTGTGAGAAGGAGATGAGGCGCGGACAGGCGGGGTGGGGCGGGCTACGACACACGGGCGTGGGGTGGATCGTTGCCCTGCTCGCGGCCGGAAGCCGGAACGCTCGCGTGGGTATCGAGATCAGCGGCGATTTCACTGTCTGAGCGTTCGTACGATTCGAACGGGGCAGGGCGAGAGACCAGTGGCGTGACCGCGTCGAGGATCACACCGCGTTCCTTGCGGGTGGTCAGCGCCCATTTCAGGGGTTTCTGTGCGAATACGTGCTCGACTACGTAGCTCCACGGGTCGTCGCATCCGGCGAGGGCGCTGATCCAGCTGACGCGGGCCACGCCTGGGAGGTTCGGCTCGCACATCTTCAGACGTTGGCGGACCGGCGGGGACCATCCTTCGGGCGAATGCGCCACGACGACCAGGACCGGGCGTACCGGCATCGCCATCGCTGCGCCGATTGCCGCCCGTACTGCCGAAGCGGTCGACTCGGTGACCAGAACGTCGACGACCTGTGAGCCGTCGCCGGCGACGACGCCGACATCGAGGCCACCGATCAGGGTGGCGATCATCGATGTTCCGACTCCCCCGCCGATACCGCCGATGACGGGTTGACGCACGGTGGCGGCGTTCATCGCGGCACCACCTTCGAGACCAGCCACCCTCCGGGCGAATGGCTCAAGACCATCGAGACGACGATGCTGCGATCAGGTAGCGGACCCTGCGCGGTTGCGACCTTCTGCGTGACGGTGAGCAACCGATATGCCGAGGTGGCCGTATCCGGCGGGGCTCCGGTTTCGGATGCGGCCCGAACATCGCCGTCACCGACTGTGAGGACCGCGTTCTGCGCGGTCAGTTCCAGCCAGTCGGAACCGGGACCACTGACCGGCGGGAAGTTCAGAATCGAGTGCCCGAGATCGGATTCCAGAAGAGGTACCGCCCGCACGCGGGCGTCGTAGGCACTCAAATCCACGGTGGTGTCCCAGCTGTACCAGACCTGGGCTACTGCAGCAGCGACCTCGTCGGGATTCTCACTATCGAACGGCGCCAATGGGGGCAGCGCTGTGGGAGCAGGTTGCGGGATGACCGGTGGAGTCGCGGGGACTCGGGAAGTCGTTGCGGTCGGCGTCGTGAAGGGCGTCGACGTCGAGGGTGTGGCGACATCGGTGGGTGAGGGCGAAGTGGACCCGCACGCGACTGCGCTCAATCCGATCGCCGCCACTGCTGTCAGAGTCATGATTGTGGTCGAGAGTTGCGTGTGCTGTGTGGTGTTCATCCGAACCTCCGTACGTACATTTCTTCTCCGGCCCAGCCGGAGAGCGGCATGATCGAGACGACCTCGCCGGACTGTGGTGCGTTGAGGAGCTGGTCTGCTCCGGAAGCGTCCTTGCCGTAATAAATTCCGACGTGGTGGGTACTGCCCCCGGAACCGAAATAGATGAGATCTCCCGGCTGCTTCTGATCGAGCGGAATCTCCTGTCCGCGTGGGTCGTACAGCTGCCCGGGGTTCGAAGTGTCACCGGTGTAGTGCGGCAAGATCAGTTGCCCACCGGATGCTTGCGCCACCGCGTACAAGGTCAGTCCTGAGCAGTCGAAACCGACTTTGTTGAAGTCACCGAGTTGGTCGGCGCGGCCGCCGCCGTCACTGATTCCCTTGGTAGGACCGTTCGCGTCGCCACCACCCCAGGCATAAATCGTTCCCTGCCACTTCAACGCCGCCGCGATCACGTTCTGCCCGAAGGGGCCACCAGGTTTGAACTGCGGACCGTTGGCCCCCGCGCTTCCGATCTGGGTGTACTTCGCGAGCTTCGCCTTCACCCCCGGCGCGTAACCTTCGGTCTCGCCGTTGGTGATGTTCGGGCCGCCGTTGGCGAGCACACAGCCGTAGCCGCAGTTGTAGGCGTTGAGGATGATGTCCGTAAGGTCACCGCTGATCCGTCCCGACGCGATGTCCCTTTTTGCCTGCTCAGCGGTATCGCAGTCGAATTTTCCTTGCGCCATGATCGCGTCCGGAGGATCGAACGGCGAAATTACTCCGTTCCGGTTGGCATCGATGGCGTAGGACGGCCACGTGTAAGGCATGAACTGTGACAAGCCCTGGGCACCTGCCGGCGAAACGGCGGCAGGGTTCCAACCCGACTCCTGTTCGATCTGCGCGGCGATCAGTGGAGGGCTGACTTCCGCGCACATCGAACCGGCTTCGATGACCCACGCCTCGAATTCGGGTGGGACGGTGCCAGTGGCCAATGAGCCTTGGCTGAAATCGGATGACGGCGAGGTGTCTTCGAGCAGCACTGCGATCATGATGATCGGCGCGAGAATGAGCGCGAGAACAGCCGCCACCAGGGTGCCGGTGGACTTCATGAGTTAGTTCCCGGACATCCGAGCTTTGACCGAAGCGACGTACTCGGCGCTTTCACGGTTGAGTCCGCCGGAAGCGTTCGCAGGATCGATACCACCCGCTGCAAGAACACAGCCGTACCCGCAGTTGTAGGAGGCGAGGACGATATCCGTCAGCTCTCCTTTGATGTGACCCGCTGACAGATCAGCGTTCGCCTGTTCCGCTGTCCGGCAGTCCAATTGAGCGAGCGCCATGATCGCATCTGCCGCGTCCAGGGGTGAGCTGACACCGTTGGAGTTCGCATCGACGCCGTGCTCCGCCCATGCTTCCGGCAGGAACTGGGCCAGCCCTTCGGCTCCTGAAACGGATCGGGCACTCGGGTCCCACCCGGAATCCGTGTCAATCTGAGCCGTAATCAACGCGGAATCGATTTCAGGGCACACATTTCCGGCTTTGATGAGCCAGGGGGCGTACTCGTGCGGATTCGAAGAATGAGTGGCAGCGGTGCTGCGCTGATCGACCTGATCGACGGAAGTGGTCAGCCATAGGAATGCAGCGGGTGTGATCACTGCAGCTGCTACGGCACCAGCGATCGCCGCGATCCGGCGAGATGATCTGTCCTTGGTCATGATGAAAGCTCCCCAGCTAGTAAACGAACGAAAAATGTGTCGATCTGGTCGTCCTTGATCCCCCACTCCCATAGGTGATCAAGGACGAAAAGCCAGTTCAGGCGGCTTGCGCCTTAGCGGTAATCCACTTCACGGCCCACTGGGTCGCTGAATCGCCCGCTGCGTCGACGGTGTAGCTGCCGTATGAGCGGTGTGCATCGAGCAACAGGTACGCGGCAACTTCTGTGGCCTGCTGAACCAGTTCTTCCGGATGCGTCAGCGAGACCAACGCATCGAATTCGGGCATGTTGACGACCTTCGCGACGTCGTCGAGCATCGTGGAGGCGAACACCACCCGAGCCAGCTCCATCGGAAGCGTGGCCGGATTTACGGAGGCAGCAACCGTCAACCTGGTGAGCTGCGTGGTGACCGAGGACGCCGCCTTCTTGAGGTCGGCGGGGCTTGCCGAGGCAACATTGCGGACCAGTTCGAGTCCCTTGTTGAGTGCGTAGTCGGGGATGTCCTCCGGTGTCAGATTCAGCAAGGGCACGATCGCGGCGATCGCCTTCGACTTGCCGGACAGCGAGCAGATCGAGTCGTTGGGCGCACAGAAACTCGCGACCCGCTCGGAGAGCACCCCCATACCTTTGTCGCGGGTGCCGAGGACGCCCTGGCCGGTGACGTTGGGGCCGATCATCGTCTCAGCCGTAGGTGCGAGCTTCACCGGATTCGTTGTTGCCGCATCCGCTTCGGGATCAGGGGTCGAGGGGGAACGCGACGGATCGGCGAGCAGGACACCCGCCAGGATGCGCGACGGATCGACAACGCCCTGACGGTTTCCGACTGCGGACAGGAAGTCGCCGGCAATGACGGCGCCTTGCGAGTATCCGAGAATGACGAACTTCGACAAGGGGCACGCCTTGGCGAGCTGTCCGGCGCGAGCCTCCAAAGCTGCTAGACCTTCAGCGCGAGACTCCTTGAGAGTGACCGAGTTTCCCGTCACCACTCCAGCGACGGGGCCCCCGACCTGCGCGACGTACGGGATCTGTTCGGACACAACCCGGATCTCCCGAGCTTTCGCACGAGGTGTCGAAGACGGGGTCGACGGCTTGGACGTCGATGAGGAACCCGAGGAGGTAGTGGGCGAAGCTTTCGTGGTAGTGGTCGTGGTGCTCGTGGAAGGCACGGTCACGACAGATGAAGCGCCAGAGGACAATTCCTGCTCTACCGGACCGGTGATCTGGGCGAGCATCCCCGGCACTGTCTTCCGATCTGCACCCTCATTCGTCTCCCACGTCCCCGGAGCCGCCAGCTGGATGACATCGCCACAATCGCTGGTGTCCACGGACGGGGTTTCAGCCACGGCGAAGGCAGGTGAACCACCTGCCAGAAACATCGCCACGACCGCAGCCACAGCTGCGCTCGTCACCGGCCGCATACGAGTGGAGAACCGAAGTCGGCTCCCCGGTACGTCAGTCGAATTCATAGATACTCGTTCCTTCTTCTCAACCACCACGGGATTCAGCAGAGTCGTGCTGGTCGCGCGACCCCCGAGGGAAAGCGGCCCCAGGTGTGCGCGGGAGTCGCCAAACGCCACCGCACACCTGGGACACGTATTTGGGTCGGACATCCGGCATGCCCAGAAAGCGCAGAGAGACATAGTCATGACTGCTCATCGACGAAGAACCGACGGAAGAATGCTGAAGCCGTCGGGATGCTGGTATGACCCACGGGGCACACACGGAAGAAGCCTGAAACGGCAATGTTCACACAGACGGCACCGGGTGCTCTAGCGGAGCATCGAACTACGCTCGCGAACAAGGGAATACAGCGCGGGGTGGGTGCACCCACCCGCTCTCCGGGCAGGGGGAGCGAGGCGGGTGCTTCACGGACCGCATCATCGAGCAGCACAGGGGTTGCTAGATGAGGGGCCGAGTTTGAGGCGGTAGAGCCGCGCGCAGGTACAACTAGGTGCCCGGTTCCCACGCACGCGGAAGCTTGTACGGTCGCTACCTGGGTTATGCAAGCGGTATGGGTAATTTGAACAGAGCTGTTCCCCATGGATGCCTCCGGCTGGTTGCGGTTTGAACCAGAACGCATAGGCTCGAAGGCCTGCGGTCTGGGCGCCCTAGTGCGTGTCGCACTGCAGGTTGAAAGGGATCCCAGGGGCGGAACGCGACGCCAATCACAAGTCCGCTTCTGGGGTTTTCTGCACGACAAGGACCGGCACGATTCAAATCGGGCCGGTATTCGTCGTGGAGTCGAGTGTCACGAGCAGGCCGAATGCCGCTCTGTCCGTAAGAAATAGTCAAGACGCCTGCCCCTGCCCGGGAGAAATTGGGCACGCCTGAATACGGCTGTGCCACTCGCGTAGTGCTGCATCTGGAACCGACGTCGACAGGATCCAGGAAACCCCCGGGAGGGAGCGCAAAGGCAGCGTATAGCGAACTGCGTGGTATGTGCAACTCCAACACGCTCCAACCCCCCAGTCTTCGGTTCTAGTCCCTCGTGGCCGCCTCGACCATTGCGTACACCGTAGCATGCAACAATGATCCGCACTAGTTGTGGGTATCACTCCAGGGAGGCGCAAGAATGAGCGAGCAAGCAGGCGATCGAACCCCAGGAGTTGATGAAGTGCCATGGAGTGGAGTGCGCGGCTTTCGGGCTGACAAGCTCCGTGAGTTGCGGACCAAAGCGGGATTCACGCCTGACGAGTTTTCGGTCCGTCTTAAAGTGAGCCGCCAGTCCATTTCTCATTGGGAAACAGGCAGATCAGTGCCACCGCCACCAATGCTCAAGCAGATCGCACAGCTCTTGATGGTGTCCATCGTTGTTCTGGTGCCTATACCGGACAACCAGCTGCGTATGGGGGATTTGCGGGTGCGGGCCGGGCTCACGCAGAAGGAGGCGGCTGAGCTCCTCGACTTGTCGTCCTCGACGCTTGCAGAGATTGAAAAAGGCCAGAAGCCGGTCAATGAACAGCGCGTCAAGGCTATTGCGGCGCTCTACAACGTGGAGAAGTCGTTAGTCGTCGCGGCATGGGAGCGCGGTCGAGCGACACGCGAAGCGCGAGCGCAATCCAAGTAAGAAAGTCCGCAACTGCAATCCGGGCCGGTGCACTGATTGGGATCGAAACCCAGCCCTCTACGGCGTGTCGGGTGCAGTGCGAGACGCATTACTGGCACTGTGGGTGGCGAAGCTGTCACAGCATGCAGTTGTGGGCGAGAGGAGAAGGTGAGATGCCGGCCATCAGTAAAGGTGAGCGTGAGCGCTTGACGACTCGGGTCCCGGCCGCTGTACATGCCGAACTGGAACGCCGGCGGTTAGCGGCCGGCGTGAGTTCCGAGAGTCAGTACTTGGCGGATCTACTCTCGATCTTGACCGGCCACAAGGAGCTTGTCGTGGAACTTGATCAGGAGGTATTGCCACTGACTGCGTAACGGGAACTCTTCTCCCGCAGGAGAATACGAGATAATTTCACACGTTTTGCAGTTGCACGAAACCCCCTAGAAATCGAAAATCCCCCGGCGGGCAGGCCGAGGGTTTCGAAGTGGGTGAGATTCGAGTTTGCCGCTCGTCTCTCGGTCGTGCGATTGCGCTTCCCCGAAGGGACTGTCTTGCGTGACAGGTCTCAGGGTACATCGCGTCCTGATGCAAAATCCATAACCGATTTATCGCGTGTCTCAGCGATGGAGCACACGCCCGCACCCATACAGCGCCCGTACTGCGGCAGCAGCCCTACGCGACGCCGCTACGGAACCGCTCGTACACCGCGCAGAATGCAGGGGCACCTGTACGGGCACCAATGCCATGCCCTTACCCCGATGCTGCTCAAAACGCTCGGCAAGGAAGCCGCATGCCGACGCTATTGCAAGGTCGCACTCGAGCTCGAAGACGGCGCATACGGCGGCATCGCTCGATGGCGAGGCGCCCAACACTGGGTCGAGATCGTCGTTCGGTGCGCGTTCACCACTGAATACACGCGGATTCGACCGATCCTTGTTCAGACCTCTGGCGGGGGAATCAGCCTCAAGTCCCTATTGGCAGTTGCCACCGTCATGGCCGAAGCCGCCGATTTCGACACCGGCCGCAACTCACGCATGACCGTGGAAACCATCGCCGAACGCATCAAGGGCGGCGAACGCACAGTCCAACGAGCACGCCAAGCCCTCAAGCTGCTGCGCGTGGCCACAGAAGTGCTTCGCGGCCGACTCCGCACCAAGGACGAGCGGTATGCCTCATGGAGGTTCAACGACAAGGCCCGCGGCTGGGCCTCCGTATGGGCATTGCACCCGAGCAAGCCTGTGGATAAAACCCGCATCATCGTCGCAGGATCCATACAAATGGCACCCCACCCGCGTAGCGGTCACTTTAAGAGCTTTTCCTCTCGTAGAGAGGTTCTTAATACAAAACGATCTGTGGATAAACGAGCCGCTTCGCGGCGCACGGGGTCCAAGGTGGAGGCCGAGAAGGCCGAAGGCGTCCGGAAGGGCCTGTTGCTCGCATCCAAATGGCTCAGCAATCCACGAACTCCCGTCTGGGCGCGGCGGCACACCCCCCGAGGATGGGCACCCGCACTGACCGAACTAGCCGCACACGGTTGGACGGCCGCGGATCTCAACGACACGATCGACGCCTGGAGCAAGGCCACGCGGATGGCACCAGCCCCGAAGCACCCCATCGCGTTCATCCGATGGCTCATGAAGCAACAGGATCTCGCCTTCGCGCCACACGTTCTCGCCCAGATAGCCGCTGACCAGCAAAAAGCCGAACGCGAACGACAGGCAGCAGCGTTCGAGGCGGACCGCGGACGGTACGCAACCGCAGCGCCCGCGGACTCCCCCGGCCGCCGGGCTGCGATGGCTGCCGTTCCCAATGCTGCCGCGGTCCGTCGTCGCCGGCAGATCATCGAGCGGCGTGCTGCCGCCGACGCGAGGGCAGAGCTGTGTGCGAAACAACGTGGCGCTGAAAACAATTGGGGTCACGGCCGATGAAAGCATTCAACGTCATTCGGGAGATCCCACTGGCGATGTGTGCTCCGGGCTTTCTGTGGGGTCAGGATCAAAAGACTCCCCGGCGATCACCATTTCGATGAAGGCAAGGACAGGAGCTCCACCCTGGCGAACCACCGAACCTGTGCAATCGACCACGGTCCAACCACCTTCGACGCGGCGGAGGCGAACTCCCGTCACCTCAGCTCGTTCGCGACCTTCGACAAAGATGCTCTGAACAGCTTGGAAGATGCGAACCACATCGTCGGGATGAGGCGTATCGCGATCGTCCACCGTTCCCTTCCACTGGATTCCTGGAGGAGGGTCCGTCATCCACATCATCAACCGAGCCTTGTGCAGATCGAGGACACACATCGGATGCCGATCTTGAAGCGCCGTGACAGCGGACAAGGCCGCAGCGTCGAAGCTGGGTGAGGGATGTTGATCATCCCGAACAACGTGGATAACGCCGGTCCATCGGTCGACCGCTGTACTGCGGCGGGACATAGACGTCCAAAGATGGACTGCACGACCGCCAATCTCGATTGTCGCTGCTCCAGACCACTTATCGAGATTGCCTACATTCAGGACTGCCATCATCATCCCGAAGGCGTCCGGGACATGGATGTATCGCAGGACCTCGGGAAACGTAATGCCGTTTCTGTCTACGAGTTCGCGTCCGCCCATTGCTTCCACGACTTTCTCGCCAGCATGGAACATCCGGCGATTTGCATCAAAAACGTAACCGCTTGCCGCTGGTGGGGCACCGAGTTCTTCACCCTCAGCTGCCACTCCTACCGAGACACCGCAGACCGCATCGTGGGGACCGAGTACCGGTACGACCGCTACCAATGCACCGGAGGGCACCCGAAAAGTGTTCACGTCCCCGCTGCGCCCCGTGCTGGCTGCCGCAGCCAGCACCTTCATCTGTTCCTCACGCCGGAGCCCTGGCCAAAGATCCTTCGAGGCTCGTTGAGCTGAAACCCACGCCTTTGGGACCCCGTCGGACTGGATCACCAGCGGAGGGCCATCGAATGTGGTGTCGAGCAACAACCAAGGCATGGCGGAGAACATAACGGAAAGGTCACACAGATCAGAGCTTTAGCAGGGCTAATTACACCCTGGAAGTATCCATTCCGCGCGATTACACCTAATTGCCCAAACTGACCTGCAAGGTTGCAAGACTCTGTGTGGCCCAGGACTTTTTGAATGACTGATTGTTGGACTCCTCACATAACTTGAGATTTGTGTAACGTTTCATCAGTACGCGAATGGATTCCATCACCTCGCTCGCGGCCAACGCCGCACCGGGACACGAGTGCCTGCCATAACCGAAAACAACGTCCGGACGTCCCTTTCGACCAGGATCCTCGTTAGCCGATCGCAGTGCTAACACCACCGTTTCCCCTCGTGGAATGGAATGTTCACCTACCTGAAGATCCGCCAGCGGAAATCGGCGCAACGCATAGTTGACGGGAGCTGCGACTTCGATCGCCTCGTCGACAAGCCTGCTCAGCTCAGCGGTGTTTCCCACAATTGCAAGCACTGGTTCGCGAGGCCGGCGCAGGACATCGGCGAGGACAGCTGAAATCAGCGCTGTCACGTTCTCGAAGCCTCCGATGATGGTGGCGAAAGCCAAGGAGATCAATTCCTCCTCAGTGAGTTTGTCAGTTCCATCCCGCGCCGCGATCCAATCGGAAAGCAGGTCAGGCCCAGGATTCCGCCGCTTGCCCTCGACAGCGGCCATTACGAGCATCAACATCTGCCCTAGGGAGTCCCGAATCCCTGCACCGGCCTCCGATGTATCAATACGGAACATCGGTCGCGCGGCTGCCTGGAAAGCTGGCAATTGATCCTCTGGCAGACCCAGCAACCGCCCGATCACCAGCGCCGGAAAGGGCTCGCACCAGTCCTCGACCAAGTCGATCCAGCCGGAATCCGGAAGCGTCGCGACAAGCTCCTCAGCAGTTTTTCGAACGACTTCTCTTTGCGCCGGAAGTCGGCGGGCAGAAAATGCAGATTGCGCGAGGCTCCGCACCCGGCGATGTCGAGCGCCATCCATATTGAGCAAATTCGCGTCTAGCGCGGGCGGGAGGCTTTGTCCGAGGAAACCTGTTGACGAGTCCGCCTTGTCGGCCGACATCAAATTGTCTGCAAGGAGGCGAGTCACCTGGTTGTACCCCCCAACTATCCACACAGGCGAGCCGTCTGGGTAGTGGGATCGATGCACCCCACCTGAATCGGAGCGCAACCAATGATGCACCGTGGAAACGTCAGGGTTCCCGGAAGCAAACGGGCACATGCCAGAACTCATACCGTTCAGTCTGCCAAGGAAGGTTGCACAGTGCCTCAACCAGAAGATGAACGAATGGTGCAAATAGCGAAGTCCGGTCAGCTCACCGTCTGCATTGATGTCCTGGCGCAAGCGTTCTCCGACGATCCCTTGATGGCTTACATCTGGCCAGACGCAACGAGACGCCGCGCGGCTTTATATCGGTGGTTCGCTATCTCGATTCGAGGCCATCATTTTCATTCAGGTCGAGTCGATTTCACCGGGACGTCAGTGAAAGGCATCGAGGCCGTTGCAGTCTGGGATTCCCCTGGCCAATGGCAGACATCTGCGACATCCACGGTGAGGTCTTTCCCGAAATTGCTGTCGGCGTTGCGTACGAGGATTCCCGCCGCACTTCACGTTCGCAAAACGCTCGACGCGCACCATCCTGACAGGCCTCACTGGTATCTGTCCAACATCGGCACATTGTCATCGGCCCGAGGACAAGGGCTTGCTGGCGCACTACTAGAGCACCAACTTGCAGAATGCGATCGCACTGAAACGCCCGCCTATCTTGTTTGCACGATGGATCGCAATATCGGCCTCTACGAACATTTCGGGTTTACCGTCACCGAAGAGTTTTCGCTTGAGCCCGCCACTCCCCTATGGAGTATGTGGAGGGAACCCGCGCACCAGCGGTGATCAACCTAGCTGTCGGGAACGCCCGGAGTTTCACACGACCAAGCCCGCAGCATGCAACAGCCCGCGTTTCCGCTCATCCATCACAGCTCTACCCCGGCGGAGGGCGAAGATGGAGTGACAGTTTTGGGGCCGTCACGGCGCAATGTCCGCCTGCGATCGTTCGATACGCAGCTGTAGAACACGGCCCGATGCATGCAAACGGCGAACGGTCGGTCAGAGGTTCCACCGGAAACTAGTTTTTTCGAACTTTGCGCTCTCAAAGTTTCGTCCCCGGGAGAAGCGTGATTGCCCTCGTTTTTTGAGCAGAGCCTGGAGCTATCCTGGCGTCCTGATCTCCCCGACCAAGCCTTGTGAAGCACTTGAACAGGCATTTTGCATACGTAGATGCGGATGTCCGTATCTACGGAGATCCGCTTAGGGTGGCGACCGAAACGTGGTACAAGTCGGGTATTCACCCCCGCGGCAGCTGGGCCCGCGCAAGCGGGGGCGAGGTGCGGGCTCAGGGACTGAGATGCCTCACTTCGATTTTGCACAGATACGTAGACGCGGCGATGCGGAAATACGGAAATGCGATTATGCGGAAAGTCGTGTACGCTGAAATACGCGTCTCCGCATCTACGGAATAGCGGAGAGGCGCATTTCCGTATTTCAGTGTCTCCGTAGTGATGTGTCACACCATCCGTCTTTGATTTCGACGACTTGAACGCAGCACTTCGGGAATGGTTCGGGGGTCTGCTGCAACCACTCGGAAGGAGTGCAAATGCTTGTATTCACAGTCACGAACCTCAAAGGAGGTTCGACCAAGACCACGACGGCGGCCTACCTGCTGCACGCACTGCACGAGGCCGGCCTGAACGTGTTGGGCGTGGACGCGGACGGCGAGAACGAATCGCTCCTGAACTGGCAAACCCTGGGGGATTGGCCCTTTCCGGTGATCGGAATGCCGGTGAACAACCTGCACAAGCAGCTGCCCGGCATCGCCAACAACAAATACGACGCTGTCGTTATCGATACGCCGCCGATGAAGGAGCAGCGGGGAATCGTGCTCTCGTCGATGCGAATTGCAACCCACGTCATTTGCCCTCTCGCGCCCACCACCATGGAATTCAGCAGGTTGCCCGCAGTTCGGGAACTGCTCGAAGAGGCAAGTGATTTGCGAGGCGACGGAGCAGCAGACCCGATCTTTGCGGTGCTTCTCACTCGCACCATTCCGAACGCCAGTTCGACCGAAGTGTTCCGCGAAATGATCACTGAGGCGGGCGATCGCGTGCTTAAGGCGACAGTAGGCCGGCGAGAACAGTTCGCGCAGGCATTCGGTCTCCCGATCGACAATGCAGCAAACACCGCCTACGGCGATGCAGTAGAAGAGCTCTTGGAAATCGGAAACGAGGATGCGGCATGAGTAACGCCAAGGACCGGATTCGCGCAAGCGCCGAGAGGGCGCAAAGTGCAGCGAAAAGGGTTCCCGAACCAACACCTGGCGTGACCGATGAACGGGAACAGCCCGTTGCGGTGGAAGACGCTCAGGCTGCACCGAGAAAACGCGAGCAAAACGTCGTTCCTCCCTTGCAACGGAGTGTGCGCAAAAACGTGGACTTGTCACCGGACCAGAACGACAGGCTCGGAGACTGGCAGCGCGCCGCAGCCAGAGACTTGGGAGTTGCTCGAGTGACTGCCCAGGAGATTCTTGTCGTTTTGGTTGAACGTCTATTGGCTGACGAAACCCTCAGTAACCGGGTGAAACGTGACGTTCTCGCTCGACGCTGACCCATCTGCGTATTTACGCATATCCGTAGATGCGGATATACGTTAAAGCTGAAAGGAGCCCCACCGGGAGGCAACCCGGCGAGGCCCCAGACCGGGAACCCGTGGAAGACATCTCACGGGGTGTAGGAGTCAAGCCGCGATCGGTAGGGGAGGTGGGAATGCGTGCAGTTCGTCGAAGAGTTCGCGGGTGGTGAGGCAGTGGTGGAGTTGGCCGAGGAATCGGTTGAACAGATGTCGTTGAGCTTGATGGTTCCAATCTCCGCCAGCGCGGCGAGCGTCGAAATGCCGTCTGGCTCCGGGGGATGCTTGGAGGGCGCTGAATGCCCAGATTGTTCCCGCTGCAGCCAGTCTCCGGTTCTTGACGTGCCGGTGCAGGACGAAGGTTTTCTTCCCGCTGGCGCGGGTGATCGGGGCGGCGCCGGCGTACGCCTTGAGGCCGCGGGCGGTGACGAATCGGGTGCGGTCGTCACCGATCTCGGCGAGTACTCGGGCTCCGGCGAGTGTGCCGAGCCCGGGGAAGCTGGTGATGATCTTCGCATCCGGGTGCTCGGCGAAGAGCACGCTGACGTGTTCGGCGAGGGTCTCGGCAGCTGCGCAGGCGGCATCGAATTGCTGCAGCAACGTCATCAGGCTGATTCCCATCGCCGCTTCGATTTGCGGTGGCTGGCGAAGCTCCGGGGCGCGCATGATGCCCCGCAACCGTTCGACGTCGCGGTCGATGTATCGGGAACGTCCGGCCCTCTTGAGCGCCGCCCGAAGTTGGGGCCGGGTCAACGCGGCAGCTGCGGTCGGAGTCGGAGCGGCAGCGAGCACGCTGCGGGCATCGGGGCGGGTCAATCCGTCTTCGAGAGACTGAAACGCGACCAGAGCTGCTGGGTAGTACTCCTTGAGGAGCGAGCGGATCTCGTTTTGGAAGCGTTGCCGAGACCAGACGGCGTCCTGTTGGGCGCGGGCAAGAACCCGAATGGCCAGCGCAGTGTCGGTGTCGGCCGGCAACGGACGGTGTGCGCCGGCGTCGGTGCGCACGATGTTCGCCAGCATGACCGCGTCGGCGGAATCGGATTTCGATCCGGACACCGAATGCCGGGACCGGTACCGCGAGGCGGCCAGCGGATTGATCGGGTAGATGACCCGGCCACTCGCACGGAGCGCGGCGATCCACAGGCCGTGATCGGTTTCGATCCCGACCGGGATCAGATCCTGGGCGGTGTCGCCGGCTTCGGCGAACGCCTCGAGCAGTCGGGCGAACCCGACGGCGTCGTTGCTGACGCGTCCGCGGCGCACGACGTCACCCAGGTCGTCGAGGATCGCGAAGTCGTGATGGTTTTCGGCCCAATCGATTCCGCAGTACAGTCCCACCGCGCCTCCCAATGTCGATGTGCAGGTTGCGAACCCGTGTGGTGCACGCGGCGACCTAATTGCAGGACTCGACGGTCCGTCATCTCACCAGCCGTTCGTGACACCAGCGCACCGCAGGGCACTCGATCTGCCGAAGAGCTCACGGCTCGGGAACACAGAAGAAGAGATCACCCCTGCGGCGGGCTCGTACCACGACATCTCACCACGCCAGAAGGTGCACCGCCCGGCGCTGCCTCTCTTCCAGAAGGCGTCGCATGCGCCGGGAAAACCCTGGAGTCCGCCGGGCAGTGCACCCGCAGAAACACCAGAGCAGCGTGAGCGTTACCGCTCCGTCGGTCCGTGCTTCTACACACCAATTAGGAAAAACCCGATCATGAACGACTTTAGCCTCCGGGCTGCCCGCATCCAGCTAGGCGCATTGCTCGCCGCACTGGCACTCGCGATCGTTATTGCGCTCGGCATCACCACCGGCGCATTCGTACTTTCCTTCGCCGTGCAACGTGACCTTGCCAGGCAAGCACTGATCCCCGAAAACCTGACGTGGATTTTCCCGGCGATCGTCGACAGCGCAATCCTCGGCGCCACCATCGCCATCGTCATCATCAGCAAGCTCAAGATGAACCGACGCGACAGAGGCTTCTACATCGCCCTCGCAGTCAGCGTTGTGGTGATCAGCATCCTGGGCAACGCATTCCATGCCTACAACGCAGCCGTCGACGCCCGCCAGTTCGTCGACGGTGGGGGAGACCTCGGATTCATTCCACTCGCCCCGGCCATTGCAGCTGCCCTCGCAATCATCCCGCCGGCCCTGGTCTTGGCGTTCACCCACGGCATCACCGTCCTCGTGAAGGCTGTCGGAATCGCCTACGCCGCATACCGAGAGCTCGTCGATTCCCATGCTCAGAATCTCCAGCCAGTTGCATCAGCGGAGAGCATTACACCAGCGGAAGGCGCTGTACAAGCCGACATTGCCACGGAAGCCGAGGCTAGCGCCGCAAAGACGCAGATCGACGCCCACCGTAGCTTTCACGCTGTCCTTGTATCCGCATCGAGTCGAAACGCAGTCGCGGGCACAGGGGCACTCGCAACCTTGGCGCTGCTGACGGTCCAAGGACCCATCCAGGCGGCCGGTGCAGGCGCGGCCACGGCTGCGGCATGGTGGCTACTGCGCTGGCTTGCACGACCGGCAACGGCAGTCGCTCAGACCTCGGGCGATGAAGAAACCGGCCTCGACTTTGCGCCCGCTTTCGAGACGGTCAGCAGCAGTGATGCAACAGCAACCAGACCGACAGCCACGCCTACACAAAACCTCAGTGCCTTGAAGAAATTCATCGCAAACTCGGATCTGCCGGAAACCGTGAAAGACACCGCAGTCCGGAAGCTCACGAACCTGAACCTCACGTGGGAGATGATCGCTCAGGAGTCGAAGCCACCAGTTGCGATATCGACAGCATGGCGTCGCTACCAGCAGTTCGAAAAAGAGGCCCGTGCAGCAGGATTCACGAGGCCGCCGTTGCCTGACCTTCGGTCTGCCGAGTATCCGCTGGAGAGTGAACTCGTCAACATTTGACCAGGTCTCACCAATAATGTCCGCCCGTCATCACGATCAGTCAGGGCCGATCGCCATCCGGTGTGATCGTGACAAACAGGCAGAAAAACCCTTGGGCACACGAATATTTGCAAATTGGAGAGGCCTCGCGCCTCAGCGGAAAAGCCAGATACATAAACAGAGGTCCTGGCAGTGCTCACTACACCACCAGGACCGAGCCACAGAAAGCCCTGTGACCATGAGCAATACTAATCGCCCCCACATCGGCCGACCCACCGTTAATACCGCACGAAACACGCAGGCCCGAGCAGTGCGAACACGAGAAGCGATCGTCTCCGCCGCCGCACACCATTTCGATGCTGACGGCTACGGCGCAACTAGTATGAACGCCCTCCTCGCGTCAGGAACAATCACCAAAGGCGCTATCTACCATCACTTCCCGTCCAAAGAAGCCGTCGCACAACAACTTGTCGCCGACTGGAATCACGCCGTCAACGGATCCATCAGCGAGGCAATCGGCACAGGGAGGCCGGCAGTCGACCAACTGACGGCGATCTTCACCTCCCTTGGTGACGGGATCGCCGCGGGTACCAACCTGCGTGCCGGAATGAAGCTCACTCTCGAACCCACCATCGACAACGGGGCAGCGTTCGCACACTGGGTCGATACTCTTAGCGACATCGTCGACACCGCCATCGCAGACGGTGAACTCCCCGACACCCCCGCTGCACACCGACTTGCATGGAACTTGTGCGCCGGCACTGTCGGAGCCGCGCACGCATCAGTGATTCTCCGGGAAGACGTTGGTCTCGGTGATCGAGTCCACGATGTGGTCAGCGCGCACCTGGCCGCATTCTCTGAGGGGACACCTAGCGAACCTCGCTTGTCGAGCTGAAGCTAGCAACTGAAGTTCGGAAACAAGCCGGACCTGGCTTCGTCGTCGCATATCTACTCGGATGTGATTTGGATACAGTGGATGCACATACGTTCCGGTCAGGAGTGAAGTTCGCTCCTGACCGGAACTGGAAAGGGAGCATCCATGGACAGGTCCACGACAGACCGAGGCGACGAATCCCTCGCCGCCGAAGCGGGGAAGGGGGCGAACTGGAAACGCAAGAGGGAAAGTTTCAGCTGCACCAAAGAAATCTGGGACCACGCCAAGACAGCATGGAGCGTGGTGCGCAGCGACTATCCGGCATGGACGGAATGGTTGGAAGCAGCATTGAGGGAAAAAGCAGCTTCAGTGCAAACCCAGCTGACTCCGGGTGACGATTCTCCTCTACCGCGGGCGCCATCACGACTGCCAACCGGGCGACGTGAGCCCGCTCTCGAACCCGTCGACCGCGAGCGCAGGTCCTTCACCTGTGCGCCGGCTGTCTGGTCCGATGCCCGCGCTGCCTGGTGGGCTCAGAGTCCGGACTATCCGTCGTGGTCGGACTGGGTCGAAGAAGCAATCGTCGAAAAGACCAAGAAATCCGACAAGAGCACCACTACCACCACACACTGATCGAGAACAGGATCCCTGTCATGGCGAAACAACCACTACCCCCTCCCGTAGTGCCTCCGTGGATGCAGCAACCCACACCGGCCGCTGAGACTCCCACAGACACGTCAGGTCCTCGGTACCAAGACCTCGATGCGTTCATCAGCGAGGTGACCTCGCCGATCGACTTCGTCGAGGAAGTGAGCCAGCCGTCCGACGCTACAGACGAGCAGCCGCTTATCTCAGACGACGCGTCGAAGGCACCTACACCCGCCTCGCCACCATCCGGTAAGAGCGCACTCATGATGCCGACAGGAGTTTCACCGTCAGCGGTCTGGGCGACCTCCAACGCGGCAGACGTCTTCTCCTCTCACAGCTCAGGCGAAGCGAAATACCGCGCAGCGAGTAGTAGTAACGAGACGAACTGGCGAGTCGACAGAACACAGGCGATAGCCGAATCCGGTTGGCGGCGCTGGTTGTTCTTCGCATCAGCGAAGACCGTGAACCTGGGGGAGAACCCCGCAGACATCGCGCACCGTGAACTCACCCGCCGATTGCAGCGACCGATCGATGCCGATTTCAAACTCGGTATCGTCCAACTCAAGGGAGGTGCAGCGAAAACGACGACCGCCATCGGCGTCGGAAATGCCTTCGCTGAGGTACGCACCGATGCAGTACTTGCCGTCGACGTCAATCCCGATCGTGGAAACCTTGCACGCCGCACCACATCCCGCACCGACGGAAGCGTATTCACCCTTCTCGATGCGCCCCGCCCACAACGCGTGCACGAAATCCGCACACACACCAACCAGACGCCGGCGGGACTGGAAATCCTTGCCTCCGCGCAAGACCCAGCGACTGCACAGTCCTTCTCCGCCGCCGACTACGACCAGATCCTCGATGTCGTCAAAGACTTCTATTCTCTGATCATCGCGGACTGCGGAACGAACATCACCCATCCTGCGACACAGGCCGTGCTCGCTCATTCCGATGCGCTGATCATTCCGCTCGACGCCAAACAGGATTCTGCGGATGAAGCAGTCGCCGCGATCGACTACCTGCACAGTGCCTACGCCAAAGATCCCGACACCAACCTCCCCGTCACGGATGAGAACGGGCATCGTCGTTGGCTCTACCGGCATCTCCTCGCACGCACCATTGTGGTCGTCTCGCATCAACGCCCCGGCAAACGTCCGTTCGACGTCGACAAGTCCCTTGCCTGGTTCCAGGAACGGGTACACGAGGTCCATGTCATTCCCTACGATCCGCATCTCGAGGAAAGTGCCGAAATCTTTCCCGATCGTCTAAACCCCGCCACCACCTCGGCATATCGAGGGTTGGCGGCGAAAGTCGCCGATCTCTTTCCTGTCCACTCGCGGGCGTTGACTCGTGTCGGCTGACCTCGGTGACGGTGCGTCTCCGGTCATCGAAGAGGTTGCCGACGACAGCGGGCTGCGTTGGATGGGGCGACTGTTCGCATCCACCATTTCCGGCGTCACCCCGCAGTCTGTTGGGACCATTGCTGCGCAGCACGAGCACGACCCGGACTGGGTCAAGCTCGCCATGCGAGACGAGGACCGCCGTGTCATTGCAGCTCTGAGTTCACATCTTCCCCTCACCCTCGCACAAGGTGCGGCCCGTTTCGTAGACGAGGACGCCGGATACCAGTTGGCTTTACGGACACGAGTACTCGAACACCTCGCCGTCCATCCGTCACATCGAGGACGCGGTTACGCGCGGGCGCTCTTAGCGAGGGCAGAGGAGCTTCATCGCGGCCAAACCGACGTCGATCTGTGGTTCGGGTTTCTCGACGAACGCGAACGCGGTGCCGCGGCCTTCTACGACGAATTGGGTTTCATCAGAGTTGAAACGCCCGCCGAACTTCCCGCTCCGGCACATGTTCTCGAACACGCCACGCTCGTTCGGCGAGGACAGTGGTTTTACAAACTGCTCATCGCACCCAGTCCGACCACGTAGAACACCGCGATTGTCAGCGGGTGTGTGTCGGTGGACCGCGGTAGAAATTCACAGTGCGGAGTATCAAGTTCGACTCGCAGAGTGCTCGCTGATCCGGTGAACGCCTGCGCCACAGGCACGTAGGAGCGTCATGGAAATCTTGCTGGTCTATCCGATCGTGGCTGCCGGCGTTGCTGTGCTGGTCCTGATCGTCAAGCGCCGAGAGCGTGCCATCCGGCGCGCCACGCCGCCGTGGGTGTACTGGCAACGAGGCCAGTACGTCACCGACCTCAACGCCCGCCGCACCAGACGGAACCGCACAGCTGTCGGCGCAGTGCTCGGTATCGCCATCGTGGCACCGCTGATGGCGCTCGCGGGCTTCGCCGGCACCGCACAACGAACCCGCCGACACTGACCATTCGCTTGTAACCCAGGGGGACTAGATGAATCACGGCATCGCAACTTTGGAGCACGAGGATTACCTGCACCGTGTAGAGGAGCTTTCGCGCGCAGCCGGCCGAAGCGCTCCACCTAACGTCGAATTCGGTGCGATCAAGAAAGACATCTCAGGAAGTTAACAGTCAAGCCGCGAGCACGAGAGGAGGTGGGAAGGCATGGGTTTCGTCGTAGGTTTGTCCGGTTTGCAGGCAGTGGTGGAGTTGTCCGAGGAATTTGTTGAACAAGTGGCGTTTGGCTTCTTGGAGCCAGTCACCTTTGGCTCGGCGCGCGTCGTAGTGCCGCCGCGCTCCGGGCGAGGATTTCAGCGCTGCCATCGCCCAGATCGAACCGGCGGCGGCGAGACGCCGGTTCTTGATGTGCCGGTGCGTAATGACGGTCTTCTTGCCGCTGGCGCGGGTGATCGGCGCGGATCCAGCGAAGGCTTTCAATCCACGAGCGTCGTCGAATTTCGAGCGGTCGTCACCGATCTCGGCGAGCACCCGGGCGCCGACCACTGGCCCCACGCCGGGGAAACTGGTCAGGATCTTCGCGTCCGGGTGTCGGTGAAAAGTCTCGGTAACCGCCTCCGTCAGGTCGGCAACCGCAGTACAGATGGCGTTCAGCTGCCCGAGCAACGCGCTCAGTTGCCGTCCCATCGCTTCTTCGATCATGGCGGGCTGACGGAGGTGCTCGGCGGTGAACACCTCGCGCAGGCGCCCGGCGTCCCGATCGAGATATCGCTGGCGGCCGGCTTTGGCCATCAACTTTCGCAATCGGGCCGGAGTCAATGTGGCCGCCTGGGCAGGGGTGGGAGCAGCGGTGAGGATCATCCGGGCATCGGCTCGGGTGATGCCGCCTTCGAGACCGGCGAAGGCTTCCAACGCTGCCGGGTAGAACTCCTTGAGCAGCGCGATGACCCGGTTGGTGACCTGTTGCCTGTTCCAGATCGTGTCCTGCTGCGCGCGAGCGAGCACCCGCACACTCTGGGCCAGCTCGGAATCATTCGATCGTGGGCGATGCTCGGGCAGGTCGGTGCGCAGGATATTCGCCAAGGTGCGGGCATCGACCGCATCGGACTTCGCTCCGGAGACGACATGCCTGGACCGGTAACGCGAGGCCGCGAGCGGATTGATCGGGTAGACCTGCCTTCCCGAGGCGGTCAACGCCGCGACCCACAGACCGTGATCGGTCTCGATGGCCACCGGCACCGGCTCGTGCGGGTCCTCACCGGCGTCGGCGAGCATGGCCAACAAGGCCTCGAATCCCGAGGCGGTGTTCTCGACCCTGCCGCCGGCCACCAGGCGGCCCGTGTGGTCGACGACCGCGATGTCGTGATGATCAGTGGCCCAATCGATTCCACAGAACAAACTCATTCGTTCCCTCCGTCTGCTCGATACGATGCCCGGCACCGGGCAGGGGCCACGCGGCACCCTAATCGCAGGACTCGACGGTCCGTCATCTCAGTAGCCGTCCGTGACTCCAGCACACCGCAGGACCCCCAGTGCTTTCCGAAGAGCTCTACGGCTCGGGAGAACTCATACCGGGGTGAACCCTGCGGTCGGCAGGGGCAACGCCATCACACCACCGAACACCAGATCACTGCTACCGGGGCGCACCGTTCTTTCGTGAGACATCGAATGTCCGGGCAACAACAGGCGTCGCCCCGACAGCAGCACCAGAACACAAACTGTCCCTATACGGGGTCAGCTCCTATCCCAACTACCGATTAGGGCAACCGGTATGGGCGCTGCGCCGGAGCCAGAGCATCAAGATCGACCCTGGGCGGATAGCAAGCGCCGACAAATACGGAAACGAACACTCCCAAGTGATGCTCGCCCGAGCCTTGTTGTCGTTGGCCCACCGTAGCTGGCCATTTCTCGTTGGCCTTGTCCCCGCAGTTGTGTGTGCTGCGGCAGCGATCGGGCTCCTGCTGTCATATCGGCCGACAGAGTCAGTAGCGTCGAGCTCAGAGCTTCTTTCGATTCATCCACTCGTCATTCCACTGATATGCGCTGCTGTGTTCTTATATGTTCTCGCGGCCTGGGTCGATGACCGCATCAGAGACCGCAACGTCGCGAGCCTTGTCGGTAAAGATGCTGTGGTGCAATGGATTCGTTCATCCGCACCCATGTGGGAGCGCCGGTCGCGAATCATAGCTGTCGGCGGAACGCCGACCATTCGACGTGCTACACACCCGGTTCCGAGGCCCCGCACAGAATTGAGCTGGCAGGCGACGATCGCAGTCATTGCCGTGATCTGGACGGTGCTGTACGCGAATGCGACAGTGGGTGCGATCGGTCAACTCATTGAATCGAGGGTCGGCCCGGACGACACCTCCACGACCTGGGCCGCAGTGCTGTCTGTTACGCGCCTGATCGTCAGTGCGGTTCTGGCTGTGGCGATCCTGGTCGTCGTCAAGAACTGGCGCAACCTCACGTGGACGCAACTCGGAATCCCTTATCAGCGGTGGTTGCACGGCAGGTGGGAGCGCACAGAACTGGTCAAGAGTCGGAGGAGAACAACGAGATCCGCATTCGTCGGATTCTTCGTTGCCGTCGGTGCGGCGGCGTCGATCAGTTTGATTGTCGGCGGTATGGATGCCGATCAAAACATCGGCTCCGGAAATCTTTTCGTCGCTGTCATCCAGTGCATTCGCGCCGGGATATTCGAGGAAATCGGGATGATCGCGATTCCGGCTGCGCTCGTTCTCTACCGAACACAGATCGACCGGCCAGCCGGAAACAAGTGGCCGATCGTAGCGCTTGTCGTCGGGTCAGGAATTGCCCGGGGTGTGCCCCACATCTACTACGGCCCAGGCGCATTGGTTTGGGCGTTCACCTGGGGTGCGGTCGTGATGATCGTCTTTCTGCGCACCCGGCGCATCCTGCCGATCATTGCCGCACACATCACGTGGGACCTCTGCGTTACCGCGATACTTCAGTTGTAGTCGGAAGGCACGAAGGGCGAGTGGACAGCGTCAGGATCGACGACGCACACTGTCCGCGGGATTGGTAACGGTTGCTGAACGCTGGAGCGCGTATCGAAGTGGTGAGGCGAAAAATATTGATTCTCACTACCATTGGGGACGTCAAAGTACACCAACTCGAAGAACGAGACAGACAAGGATGACGACGATGCCCTCTATGCCCAGCATCCAACCCGTAGAACACTGGTACGCAAAGCTGAGAGAAACCAAGAATGCACGCAACACCTGGATCGAAATCATCGGCTGGGAAAGAAATTACGACCAGGACAACAAGCCTGTCGTCTATGCGTGGCTCAATGCCAACCCGCCCGTTCGGAGCGACAAGTTAAGCAATGTCTTGAGCACCCATACGATCGAGGAGTATGAGCGGTTGACTCCGGACAAGCTCGCCAAAACGACAGGATTCAGCGAATTCACCTGGCTGTCAATGGCCACGAAGTTCTCCCCGTAGGCGGCCAGTAGTTCTCCCCGCTGGTGGCCACGGGTTCTCCCCGGTGGCGGCCAGTTGTTTTTCCCCACCCGCTTTCTGATTTGGGTTAGCTGAAGGGCTTCACCCCCTTGCCGGTGGTGGCTTCGGTGAGGCGGAAGGAGTCGCCGTCGGTGACGACGACGTGCGCATGGTGCAGGAGCCGGTCAACGGTGGCGGTGGCCAATGTTTTGGGCATGATCTCGTCGAAGCCGGAGGGGTGCAGGTTGCTCGAGACGGCAATCGCTCGGCGTTCGTAGGCAGCGTCGACGAGGCGATAGAATCCTTCGGCGGCGTCTTCAGAGACCGGGAGCAGACCGATGTCGTCGACGATGATCAGGTCGGAGCGGATGATCCTCGTCAGGGCTCGGGCGATGGAGTCGTCGGCACGGTGCCGGCGGACCAGGGCACCGAGGTCTTCGATGGTGAACCAAGACACCGCCAGCCCAGCTTCGACTGCGGCCTGCCCGAGTGCCTCGGTGAAGTGAGACTTGCCAGTTCCCGAAGGCCCACAGACGCAGAAACATTCACGCCGCCCGACCCACTCCAGGGTGCGGAGCGCGTCCTGGGTGGCGCGGGGAATCGACGATTTCGTTTCGTCCCAGTCGCCGAAGGTCTTGCCGGTAGGGAAACCCGCGCGTTTGCGGCGAGTGTGCAGGTTCGCCCGGTCCCGGCCGGCGGCTTCCTCAGCGAGGAGAACCCGCACGACTTCGGCGGGGTCCCAGCGTTGGGCTTTCGCGGTCGGGATGATATCGCTCAAGGACCTGCGGATATGGGGCAGTTTCAGGCGTTTAGTCAGGTCGATCGCCTCGGCCAACGGGTCGCCGTTAGCGCTGGTAACAGTGCGCAAAGGGGTGCTCATCAGGCGTCATCGCTTTCATCGTCAGTAGTGGCTGGGCTGGCCGGCGCTGGTGTCTGGCCGAAGGTGGACCAGGCGGCGGTGCCCGGTTGCAGAGTGTGGTTCTCGCTGCGACGGACCGGATCAGCGTGTTCGTGGGTGACTTGGTAGTCGAGGATCGAGATCAGGTCCCGATCGGCGAACCGGCCGGTCATCGCCGCCGTCCCCAACGCTCTGTCGACTGCGTCCGGGGAGTGCAGCTTCGAAAGGTCCACGGCCTCGGCCATCTTCGCCCTGATGCGGCGCGCTCCCGCGGCGGCAGCCTCGACCAGCCAGCTGTTGGCACCCTGGCCCAACTGTAGGAAGGCGAGCTCGGCGGCGGTACGAGGCTTGGGCACCCGGTCGGCGGCGTCGCGGTCTGGGCGGGGTGGGTAGTGGTCGTTGTCGAGGACCGGTGAACCGGGTTGGCCGCGGCGGTGCCGCGCGACTTCGACTGCACCGCCATCATTGTCGACGGCGGTCACGATCAGCTCCTCACCATGGAAGCGGGCCCAGACCCGAGTGTCGATCAACGTGTGCGGCACCGAATACCGCACCCCTTCCACCGAGATCGTCGACTCCCAGTTCACCCGCCGGGTAGTGCCGAACACCGCGGTGAACGGAGATTTCGGCAGCGGATGCAGCCGCTGCAACTCTTCGGCCAGCCGCTCGACCGGCCGCCGCCGAGTAGAGCTGTGGACGCGGGTGTTGACGTCGGTGCAGAACTGCCGGCAAGCCGACTCGAGCTCACCGAAAGAGTGATACTGCTCGCGCAGGTTCACCTCCTTCGGCAACAGGTCGGCTTTGGCGATCCGCACCGTCGCCTCACTTCCTCCCTTCGACTCCGGATCAGCAGGTAAACACGTCCGCAGCGTCGTGCCGTAATGCCGTGCCACCTCCACGATCTCCGGATTGCGGACCGCGATCCCGGCCACGTGATCGATCGTCGCGGTCTTCTCGTTGTCGGTGAGGACATAGACCGGAACCCCGCCCAAGCGGCGGAATGTCGCATCCAAACACGCCGCCACCGTCGGCAATGTCTTGTCCCAGATCGGGATCACCACCCGAAATCGCGACCACGCCAACCATGCGCAGAACAACGTCGTCTTCCGGCCGGAAATCGTTGGCCCGTCACCGAAGTCGTACTGTAACCACAGCCCAGGTTCGGTTACCCACGGCCGATACACTCGCCGCCGACCAGCCCGAAACTGGGCCTTCGCCTCCGCGACCGTCCGGCGCGTGGTCCGCTCACCGCCGGTGAACCCCAGCGCGACGATCCGTTCGTGGATGACATCCGCGCGGACCTTGCCCTGCGAGCGGACCACCAACTCCTCGATCTTCGGCAGAAAGTCGTCGATCGCCCGCGCTCGATGCCGCCGGCGGTCCGGCGGCTGCCCCGCAGCGCGCATCTGCACATACCGGGCCACCGTGTGGTGATCACACCCAGCCAGCTCCGCCGCCGCCCGATAACTACCCGTGAGGTCGTACGCCTCCAAAATTTCCATGATCTCCCTGCTCGATTTCATCCACCCAGCGTTGCCGGGACCGAATCTGACTCACAGCAGGTGGGGAACTATCTGGCCGTACGCGGGGAGAAACCATGGCCACAAAATGCGCCATAAATGGCCGCCAGTGGGGAGCTTACGATGGCCGTCGACACCTGGCCTCGACCTTCACAGCTCGCCTCGAAGCTGGCTTCCCTTCCAACGCCTCACTGAACCATCCCCACCGTCCCAACCCGACTGTGCGCCGTATGCAAAGAGCGTGAGGAACCGTGCACCCTGACAACACCGATTCGCGCATTCTCGTCACCACGATGCGCGAGGCCGTCGCCGAAGCTCGCGCGAAGACCGAACAGGCGGTGGCGGTCGAACGCGCCATCAGGGATATGGCTGTGGCGACCTTGGTCAGTCACGGCGAAACCCTCACATCAGCACGCCGAAAAGCCGGTGTGACATGGAGTGAGTCCCTCCAGGAATCGTTGCAACGTAACAGGATGCAGGTGGTCGGGCGAATCAAAAGGCGATTCACCCGTCAAAAGTTCAGGGTATGGAAATTCGATGCCAACGATCCCGCAGAGAAAAGGAGGCGGGACCGTGCCCGAGAGATAAGTGAAGCGATCCACCTCATTTGGACACCGGCAACGGTCTACACCTCGGACTGGTCAGAAGACTATGAGGTGGCGGGGAGCGCGAGCATCGTTCGCTTGCATCAGATACCTCATCCTTTTCGGGCGCATCTCAATGCAAGCGGTGCGCAATTCGTGAATCATCGCACCGGGGAGAAGATCATCGTCTATTCCCTGGATTCGATCAAAGGTGCCAGACTCAACCAGCAGGGTGACCGTCCGCAGGACTGGGATCATCGCGGCGCCTTTCGAGTCGAACGGATCTCGGTCGACGGAACACGATCGCCAATGACCATGCAGGAAATCGGGTTGCCTGAGGGGGTCGAGCAGTTCGGTTACGGTTGGGAACCTCCGCGGCACCCGGAGCGCGAGTCTTTCGCCCGTCTCGATGCGGCGATCCACGCTACCTACCGCATCATCGCGCAAAGCAGCCTGACCTCGGCAAGTCTTGCTTGGGCTCTGCACCGCCGATCCGCTTTCGGTGAACCGGAGAAGCCATTGGACCTGAGACCTCCGCGATTTTGGCGCGCGTAATGGCCAGAGTCTCCGCGCAGCCGGTGTCGCTCAGCTGACGGATAGCATTCCTGCATCGCGTTCCGTGCGGGCCAACTCGATGTTTGCGTACAGCGCGGATCTCTTCAAACCTGTGTTCCTGCACAATGTTTCAATCTTGAACTGCCCGGTCTCATAGGTTTGCAACAGGTACGCCCGTTCTTCCGGGGTGAGTTTGTGCTGGCGGCCCTTCATTTTGCCGGCCGCAGCCGCCGCCGCAACAGCATCCCTCGTCCTGCTTCTTATGAGGTCTGATTCGAATTCGGCCATCAGTCCGAGGACGCCGATGAACATCTTGCCCATCGGATCGGTCGGGTCGTAGATCTTCCCGTCGATCGACAACGCCACGCCCTTGTCCGCCAGTCGCCCCACAGTCTCGTGGAGATCGCCCGCCGACCGAGAGAGTCGATCGAGTTTGGTGACGCAGAAGATGTCGCCTTCGCGGGCAGCGTTGATCGCGTTGTCGAGTCCGGGCCGCCGAGTCTGCCGGCCGCTGATTCCGTGATCGACATACACCCGATTGCGTGCGATGCCTTCCTTGACGAGAAGGTCGACCTGAATCGACGAATCCTGTGCGGCCGTACTCACACGTGCGTACCCGATCTTCATTCCGCTCCCGATTTTCGCCGTTCAGACGTCTCGCAGACAAACTGTCCGCTAGAAACTATGCCATACCGGACAAATCCAACGGACATCTAAATCGGACGAAATCACGAAAATTTCACCACGTCAATTTTGTCAGTTTCAGAAGGTGACTGCACTTTTCAGAAGACGACTGCACGTACAGCGAAGGGCATCGTCACCAAGTCATTCCCGGTCTGACTGCTGAACCACTCGAGCCCGGGATTGATCGGGCATACCTATCGAAGCCGCCGTATCCATCAACCGATCGTTTGGCGGACACGAACCACAGTGACTGAATGTGTGACTCTCGGATGTCATTTTCAGAAGCCGACTGCGCTATCCCTATCAGGCATCGAGCGAACCAACTGCAGCCGGTCGCCGTGACTCCCGTGGATCTCAGGGTTCGAGATCAGATGTAGCGACAAACCTGGTCGGCAGAGCAAGTGCTCGGCTCTGGTTTGCTCGCGTTCGCGTGAAGTTGGGAGATGGTCTCCCTGAGGACGAGAAGCTCTGCGATCTGGGCATCGAGCGCGTCGAGCCGCTCGCCTAGCAGACTCTGGACATGTGAGCACGGCGCTTGGCCGTGCCCACGGATTTCCAGGATCTGCCGGATTTGGGCGAGGGTCAGCCCGGCCGCTTGGCCCCGATGGATGAACCCGACCTGGCCCACGGCGTCGTCGGTGTAGTCCCGGTAGCCCGAGGCCAGTCGTTCCGCGGGAGAGAGGAGCCCGGACTCCTCGTAGAACCGCAGGGTCTTCGTCGTGGTGCCGGTCGCCTCCGCGAGTTGCCCGATTCTCATGTGCGCCGAAGCCCCCATCCGTGATCGCCAGACTTGACCTTCCATCGTACTGGAAGGTTGATAATAGCTGACAGGAGTTCCTGAGTCACGGCGAAGAGGTGTCTGAATGAGCGGCGAGCAGTTCGATTTGGCGATTGTCGGCTCCGGGGGCGGGGCCTTCGCGGCCGCGATCCGGGCCACAGGACTGGGCAAGCGTGTCGTGATGATTGAGCGCAGGACTATCGGCGGGACGTGCGTGAACACCGGGTGCGTGCCGTCGAAGGCTCTCCTGGCTGCCGCGGAGGCCCGCCACGTCGCGTCGGACTCGGCCCGCTTCCCTGGTGTGGCGGCCTCGGCCGGGCCGGTGGACATGCCGGCGCTGATCAAGGGCAAGGATGCTCTGGTTGAGAGCATGCGAGCGGAGAAGTACGTCGATCAGGCCGCCATCCACGGGTGGGACATGGTCGAAGGGGAAGCGTCGTTCACCGGAACCCCGGACGCGCCATTGCTCCAGGTCGCCTCGCCCGGCGGCGCGCTGCGGACGATCGAGGCCGAGCAGTACCTCGTGGCCACCGGCTCTGCGCCCCACGTGCCGCACGTTCCGGGACTGGTGGAGGCCGGGTATCTGACGTCTACCACGGCGATGGAGTTGGACGAAGTGCCAGAGACATTGCTGGTTCTGGGCGGGGGCTACGTCGCGCTGGAGCTGGCGCAGTTGTTCTCCCGGCTGGGCTCCCGAGTGACGATGCTGGTCCGTTCCCGGCTGGCCTCGCATGAGGAGCCGGAAGCGTCCGAGGCGTTGGCCGGGGTGTTCGCCGATGAGGGGATTCGGGTGGTCCAGCAGGCCGCCGTGAACGCCGTGGCACGCGACGAGGACAGCGGAGAGATCGTCGTCTCCGCAACAGTGGACGGCGGGCAGGAGACTTTCCAGTCCGCGAAGCTGCTGGTGGCCACGGGGCGACGGCCCGTCACCGCGGAGCTGAACCTCAACCAGGTCGGGGTGGAGACCGGCACGTCCGGCGAGATCGTGGTGGATTCCCGGCTGGCCACATCCAATCCGCGAGTCTGGGCCGCCGGGGACGTGACCGGACAGTGGGATTTCGTGTACGTCGCGGCGGCACACGGCGCTCTCGCGGTGGAGAACGCGTTCACCGACACCGTCGCCGTGGTCGACTACCGAAACTTGCCCCGCGTCACCTTCACCAGCCCCGCCATCGGGGCGGTCGGGATGACCGAGCAGGAAGCTGTGTCCGCCGGGATCTCCAGCGTCAGCAAGGTGCTACCCCTGGAATTCGTCCCGCGGGCGCAGGCCAACCGGGACACCCGAGGCTTCATCAAGGTCGTCGCCGATAGCGACAGCGGGCAGATTCTGGGCATCTCCGCTGTGGCAAAGGACGCCGGGGAGCTCGCCGCCGCCGGCGTCTACATCCTCGAGGGGGCAATGACGACCGCGCAGGTCGCCGCCGCGTGGAGCCCCTATCTCACGATGACCGAGGGCATCCGGATCGCCTGCAAGGCGTTCACCACCGACGTCACCAAGCTCTCCTGCTGCGCGTGAGCCCGCGACCCCGCCTCTGAAACAAAGGAATCACATGACCGCCATCGACGAGAAGACCCTCGCCTATCTGCTGTCCCCCTCCAGGTCAGGGCTCGACCCGAGCCTGTTCGTGCCGCTCCTGCGGCTGCTGGCCGAGGGCGAGCCCGTCACCATCGCCGAACTGGCCACCGCCAGCGGACGGAGCGAGAACACGGTCCGGCGGGGACTGTCCTCAGTCCCCGACGCCGAGTACGACGACGACGGCCGCATCCTCGGCCTGGCCCTGACTCTGCGGCCCACGCCACATCGCTTCACGGTGGCGGGGCGGCAGCTATACACGTGGTGCGCGCTGGACACCCTCTTCTTTCCGGCACTGATCGGGAAGGCCGCGACGATCGAGTCGACCTCCCCAGACAGCGGGATCTCCGTCCGGGTGACGACAGGCACCGACGGCACGATCACGTCCGTGCAGCCCGACACCGCCGTCCTATCCCTCTTGATCCCGGACCACGACGGCCCCGTTCGGTCCTCGTTCTGCAACCAGGTGCACTACTTCGCCTCCCGCGAGGAGGCCCAACCGTGGCTGGACGCACACCCCGACGGCGAAGTCCTGGACATCGAGGCTGCGCATCGGGTCGGCGCCGCCGTCGCATCCTCGATGCTGGCGCAGGCCGACACCGCTGATCTGGACTCGGTCACGCAAGACGCCTACTCCGCGCCTTGACACCTACCGCGCGGAGGCAGCACACGAAAGCTCCGATAAACCCCGGAGAACGGCGCGATTCGTCTGATGAATGAAGTGACCATCTCCGATGGCTCGGTCGTATGTGCAGAGCAAAACCCTGACCCCGACCGCCTCGCAACCCCCATTGCATAGTTATGCGCCACTTCGGGTCGTCTCTCATTCGTTCGTTTATCGGACACTGCCGGACCCATATCGGCGAGTTCGGCTGACCTTTCGTTATCGAATCGTTGACTGTCGCAAAACCCGTCCGAAAACCTACTGTCTCTCAATACTTACTGTCGTTGAGTTCTGCAACACTGTGCCCTTGTGAGCACACTTTTGGGGTACGCGAGGGTATCGACCGCCGATCAAAACCCAACTCTGCAGACGGACGCTCTGACGGCCGCGGGTTGTTACAAGATATGGACCGACGTCGCATCCGGCTCGAAAGACGATCGCCCGGAACTGGCCGCAGTCATCGAACACCTTCGACCTGGCGACACCTTGGCCGTGTGGCGCCTGGACCGGCTCGGTCGAAGCCTTCCCCACCTATTGGAAACGGTTGCCCGCCTCGAATCGATCGGCGTCGGGTTTACCTCCCTCACCGAAGAAATAAACACCACCACCTCCGGCGGCCGGCTTATCTTCACCATTTTTGGCGCTCTGGCCGAATTCGAACGAAATCTGTTGAGGGAAAGGACATTTGCAGGTTTGGAAGCGGCGAAAAAGCAAGGAAGAACCGGTGGCCGACCACCTGTGCTCGATGATAAACAGAAGGCAATCGCCCGCAAGATGAAAGGTGCCGGCGTTTCCATGACCGCCATCGCCGACACCCTCGGAGTCGCCCGATCAACCCTGTACCGCAACGTCAGCTAGACGGTTCGTGCACAGCACTTCTGAACACGGAATGTCAGAAGACGACTGCACGCGGCATCAAAAATGCAGATCATAGTGCAGTTGTCTTCTGAAACTGACAAATTTCACGCAGAAGCCCGTTTGAGATCGTCCGGTATGACGATGGTCAAAACGCACAACCAAACCCGCAGGAACGACTTGAAAGCGTTGCGGTTGCTGGAATCCCGTCGGGAATCAGGAATCAGGAGTCGGTCGGTCTAGCTTGGGTGCCCGCCGGTGCTTTCTGGCCTATCGCACCACGGCTAGATTCGATCCTCAAGGGAACAGGCTGGCCTATGGAACGGTCCGTTTTGTCGGGCGTGGATACTAATGAGGACCATTCAGCGCCCTTTCTGAATGAATGCAGAACGATCACAGTGGATATAGTTTTCTAGAAGGGTTGTGAGCGGCCGGAGGTGGTCGACCTTAAGGATGGGGATATGCAGGTTGATGTCGAAGTTTGATAGCGAGGATGTTAAACGAGATTTTTCAGGAAATTGACGTTAGCGTCAAGGCTTGTGCTGAAGCTTGAAAATCAAAGCGTTCCGAAGGTTATTTAATATCCGTAAATATCTCGGATGCGGGCATGTGGAAAAATTGAATTTACATGAAAGGATATTCCACATGCCCGACCATTTAGCTGGGAATTACGTCACGAGAGCGATTGAACCCGCACCTAGCAGTGCTACAATTGCTGCAAAAGGCGTTAATATTATAGCCATAAATATATTAAATATGGGCATGTTGAACCGCCTCTTCCGCCTTGGTGCGTGATTGGGCTAGCGCTTTGGATGTTAGCATGATTTTTTCTTCTAGCGATGCTTTTCGTCTAAGATTGATCGACCAGTTTCCGTGAGTTTGGGGATCTTTGCTTCCGTGATCGGGACTCGTTCGGTGGCCCCAAATCTCACTCGTACGTTCGTTTTCCGTGACTTGTCGACCCTCCGCAGCCGGGTTTTGCAGGTCCGAAGGGAAACGCACAGGAATGCTGAGTGAAGAGAGGATCTGTTAGCCGCGACCGATGTCTGCGCTCTCGGTTCCTGCCGGGGCCGGCCCATAAGACGGTCCGGCAAAGCGAGACCACCGCAGGATGTTCATGTCGGTCATGTCATTCAAACGGAGGATATTGCTCAACGAATATTTGTGAGATCATTTTCCGGCAGATAAGAATCTGCGTATCAACTACTCCGGGTCTTTAGAAGATAGCAATCGAAAGTGAATTTCATTAATGCCAATTTTTCGTTACGAAGTAGTCGAGAATCAGAGCGGTTTGGTCACATGGTCCGCCTTGCGGGCTCGATTGTATCTGGACTCGGGACTGATCAATCACGAAGATCTGGATGAGTTCGGGCTCTACACCGATGAATACGACCGGCATTCACAGCATCACATCGTGTATGCCGGATCAGACAGCATCGAGCCGGTCGGAACCTGCCGCGTAATCGACGGCCGCACAACGAACCTGCAGGTGGCGAACCACTTCGAGATTTCGGTGGCGAGCAACGCGTTCGAGATTTCAGGGTTTGCTGTCGCAAAAGAGTATCGGAAGACCTTCATCACTCTGGGATTTTACAAAATCATGTACGCCGTTGCGACGGATCGGAAGTACGAGTTCGCATACATGGAGGTCGAGTTTCCGTTTCTTGACGCACTGCGAGAAATCGGGCTTCCTGTAGAAGTGTTGAGCTCTCCGCGGCACCTCTACAACACAGAGAATGTCGCTGTTCGCATTCGCGTAGCTGATGTGGTCACTTCTTTGAAGTCCGCGGACGCCCGTCGAAACAACCTGACACGATTCGGCGAATTTTTCGAGGAGCCGTTCCAGGGGATCGTGGACACCGCAGACATATTCAGCGAAACCAGAGTGCCGGTTGCACCCCGATGATCGAGGCGTCGCGGGCCTCATGGCTAGACCGTAATTCGGGGCTCATTTCGTCAGAGCAACAAGAGTTACTGGATGCGGCCACCGTTCTGGTCGCAGGTGTCGGCGGAGTCGGCGGCAGAGTCGCTGAAGTACTTGCACGGATGGGTGTTGGCCGACTGAAATTGACCGACCCGGACCACTTCTCTCCAACGAACCTCAATCGTCAGGCTGCATGCACGAGTGAAACGCTCGGGAAGAACAAAGCAGAAGTCGTTGCCGAATTGTGCCGGATTGCGGCACCAGGTGTCATCGTGTTGTCGAATCCCGACGGGGTAACGGCCGAGAACGTGGCAGAACTGCTCGATGACGTGGATGTCGTGATCGACGGGACCGATTACCTGCATCCGGAACTCGGAATACTCATAGCGCAACAGGCACGCCGGCGAGGTATTCCTGTGGTCCTTGGCGTCGAAGTCGGGTACAGCGTCTGGGCGACGTCATACCTGTCCACGGCAAGCACGTTCGAGGAGATGTTCGGCTACAAACGCGACTGTGCTCCTTTCGGCGTGAAAGCGGCGCCGTTGTGGCGGTGGATCGTCTCTGTTCCCCGGTACGTACGCTTGTCCGAGTTGCGGCGTCTGGCGCGTGGTGAAATCCAAGCGCCGGCAATCGCTCCCGCCGTCGAGTTGAGCGCTGCAGTTCTATCGACCATGGTCTGCCAACTTTTGTGGGGGCAGCGTCCCCAAGCGGCGGCTCCGCGACTGTTCAGGATCGATCTGATGACAGGCCGTAGCCGGGTCACCCGGCATTCACGAGTGCGGTTCGCCTTGTCCTTGGTGGCGGCTGTGTTGACGCACTGAGCAGGCATGTCAGCACAGCCTTGGTGTTCTCGTATGGTTAGCCAGAGCCGATTCGATGTGCACGGATGGACTTGTCTACTGGATTCCGGATTCGGTGAGGGCTCTGAACCTGATATTTCGGTCGGAGAGATTTTCCACGGGCTGCAGTAGATGGGGGAGTAAACGGCCAAGGCGGTCCAGGCCGCACCACAGGAGTGTTCCCGTCATCGAAGATGAGAGGGCAGGTCGGTCAGTTGTGGGCGGGTTTCGTCGCGACGCTCGCATAGCCCAAGAGTTCACCCATGAGGCAGCAGCGTTCCAGAACTTACCGGCTACCCATACAATGAACCATTCGTTTTGGACACGAGTTCCGAAACATGCTCTCTCCCAGCTCGCTGAAGATCGTTCCCTGCGTTCATAAAGGGAATGTTTATGACACATCGTGCGGGGATGGCGAAAATCGGGTCCGATCGACTGCCAAGACCGAAATGAGTGTGTTCGAGGCCGCCGGCGGGTGGGCGGTCGGCGCCGGTAGGAGTGTCCTGAATTATCAGATATTGCGGATAATATGAACTGGACATTCATCCAACATGTAACGAAGAGGATTCCTGTGGCCGAAATATTTATTCGTCAACTTATCGACGATCTCGACGGAAACCCATCGACACCGGATTGGGGCACGAAGTCACCTTCTCCTATCAGGGCGCCGACTATCGGATTGATCTTCGACCCGGCAATGCCGACAAGATTGAAGCTGCGTTTGCCCCATATGTAAAGGCAGCGGAGAAGGTCTCTTCCGCAGGCAAAGCCCGTGCGAAGACCTCCTCTGCGACCAAGCCGTCAGGCTCCGGTCGATCAGCCGAGCAACTCAAAGCAGTGCGGGAATGGGCCAGCAAGAACGGCTTCGACGTCTCCCCGCGCGGAAGGGTCAGAGCCGACGTCATCGATGCTTCGACGCCGCACACTGAGGCTTGTGAACAGCATCGTCGTTTGCTGATATCAAGCTAGTTCGAGACCGCCCTCGGCGGCGAAGACCAATCGACCGTCATCGAGGGCGATCGCCCACCGTTTCACCGGTGCCCAATCCCGGCCCAGGTCAGTGTCGTCGATGACGGTATCGGCGAAGTCCTCGACCACGATACCGACCTGCGGTTTGGTATCGCGAGACCGCGATCCGGAGGTCCGGATCACGGTGACCCTGGAACCGACTGCGATGGGATCGGTAGGTTGAGCGTCAGAGTCGGGCATAGACCTGATTCTGGCAGAGACGCCGCCAGGCCGCCGGCATTGTCAAGTTGTTGAGATCCGCTGATCTGGGATGATCTACGGGTGTCGTCAACGTACAAGGGGTTCCGGTTTCCGCGGGAGATCATCGCGCACTGTGTGTGGCTGTACCACCGATTCACCCTCTCGTTCCGCGACATCGAGTTACTGATGGCCGAGCGCGGGGTCGAGGTGACGTACGAGACGATCCGCACCTGGTGCGCGAGGTTCGGGCCCGAGTACGCCCGCCGGCTTCGACGAAAGGTGCCCCGACCAGGTGACAAGTGGCATCTCGACGAAGTGTTCATCAAGATCGGCGGCATGCAGAAGTATTTGTGGCGGGCGGTGGACCAGCACGGAAACGTGCTCGACATTCTGATCCAAGGGAAGCGGGACGGCAAGGCGGCGACCAGGTTCTTCAAGAAACTCCTGAAGCGGCACGCTCGCCCGCCGCGGGTGCTGATCACCGACAAGCACGCTTCGTATCGTGTTGCCCACCGGACGATGATGTCGACAACTGAGCACCGGCAAAACAAATACTTGAACAATCGGTGCGAGAACTCCCACCAACCCACCCGCCAACGTGAACGAGCGATGAAGGGCTTCCGCACTGTCAGCTCAGCACAACGATTCCTCGCAGTGTTCAGCCGGATCTCGCCGCACTTCCGCCCACCCCGGCACCGGATGGCTGCCACCGACCACCGCACCGAACTGGCCATCCGATTCCAGGTATGGGATCAGGTCACCGAACAAACCATCGCTCCCTGACCGACCTCCCCGTGCGATGCCTTGCCGCACCCCAAAACTGCTGTACTCCAGACAACTTGACAACACCATTCCGGGCCGACCAGGTGGAGCTCGACATCGACCTCGGCACGCACCGCGCCCGCGGTCCCGACGACGTCGCCGATTGACCGAGGTTTCATAGTTCATCTTCGCGCGGAATTATGTTCACCCACAGCATCTACAGTCGCGACATGACCACAACGATGAGAACGATGAGCCTCCGCATCCTGACCCTGAACGTCTGGATGGACCCGAGGGATCGAGACAAGCGGAATGCATTGTTGCTGGCCGGGCTGAGACAGCACGATCCTGACATCGTCTTCCTCCAGGAAGTCCTCCGGACCCCTGAGCGAGACGTGTTCGGCACCGTTGCGGCGGATTCTCCGCTGCACTGGCAGCATGTGTCCGACCACCTGGATGTGGATTGGCCGGCATGGGGAACTGCAGTGGGGGTGCGGTGGGCACCCACCAGCACCTCAGTACATCCCCTACCTGCCACGGAGGGGACCCACGTATGGGAGGTCGTGGTCCCACTTCCGATCGGAGTCGACATGTTGTTTCTCGGAGCACGACCGAGTTGGAAGTTCTCTGACGAGGCCGCCCGAGTCGAGCAAGCGCTGTTCATCGCGGAACTCGAGGCAGCTCAACGCCGGACCGCTCCGACCGTTCTTGCTGGAGACTTCGACGCCGCACCCGATCAGGATTGCATCCGCTTCTATACCGGCAAGTCTGCGATCGGTGGGCGCAGCGTCGCATTCCGCGACTCCTGGGCGATCGCGGGAGGCGGCGGTCCCGGATACACGTGGACGACGGACAGCCCCTGGGTGGCACGAAGCGTCGTCGACGGTCAGGGGATCGTCCCCAACAGGTTCGTGCAGGAACCTCACCATCGCAGAATCGACTACGTCTTCGCCGGCTCCACAGAGAACCATCTGCTCGTCGAGAGCACCATCACCGACAGCCGGGTCGTATTCGACGAGTACCCCACGGCCAGTGATCACTATGGCGTCCTGTCCGAGCTCGAGCTCCGCCGACTCGACGAACCCACCGCGCGGTTGATGGGGTAGAGCAGCGGCGCACCCCGAAGCGCGCACCGCGGGTCGGGGCGTGCCGGGAACTGAGGTCACAGCCGGTGGATTTCCTCCGCTCGTGCTGTCAGCGCGGCACCCCGCAGGGTTCGCTCGGTGTTCATCGTCGTGACCGCCGAATAGAGCGCATCGAGCACTGCGAGGTGGATGAAGCGGCTCATCATGGCCTCCATCTGAAATCGCGTCGCCGCTGACCGCGACCAACGCCACTGACGCGGTCGCGGTCAGCGGCGACCGCAAGAAACTGGTGACGACCACCACCGCTGCGCCGTTGTCGCGTGCAGCCTGCGCAGCACCTACGGTCTGTCGAGTCCGCCCGGTGTGACTTATCGCCAAGCACACATCGCGATCGGTGAGCATGGATGCGCAGACGTGCTGAGAGACGGGGTCACCAGACCGTTCAATCGTCAGTCCGGCACCGCGAAAGCGCAATACGGTGTCGATGGCCAACGGGACAGACGGCCCGGTCGACACGACCAGGATTCGTTCGGCGCGATCGAGCGCGACTGCTGCCTGATCGAATTGATCGCCGTCGACCGTCGCTGCCGCAGCTTCGATGGCTCTCGCTGTCGACCTGAAGACGGTCTCGACGACTGAGTCCACTGCCTCGTCGGCTCCGCCCTTCGCCGCGGACACTGTCGGCGACGCCTCCGTGGCGAGCTGGAGCTTGAAGTCATGAAAACCTGTGTATCCCAGATCCTTACAAAAGCGAACGACGGTCGATCCGCGACGAATCGCAGCCAATCGCGATCAACTACACGTCTGGAACGACCGGCAAGCCCAAAGGCGTCGTATACACCCACCGAGGCGCGTATCTCAGCTCTCTGGGCGGCGTAATCCACCAGCGATTCAATGTCGACACCCGCTACCTGTGGTCACTCCCAATGTTTCATTGCAATGGATGGTGTAACGCCTGGGCCGTCACCGCCGCTGCAGGGACCCATGTCTGCATGCGAGCAGTCCGCGGTGATGAGATGTGGCGACTCATCGAGAAATATGCGGTCACGAACATGTGCGGTGCACCGACCGTGATCGACACACTCATCTCCGCCAACGATGCACATCCCCTGTCACAATCCGTAACCTGTGTCATCGCGGGAGCACCACCCCCTCCGGCGACAATCGCCGCAGCACGTGAGCTCAACATCGATGTCCTGCACGCTTACGGTTTGACCGAAACCTACGGCCCCTACTCCGTGTGTGAGCCGCAAAAATCGTGGGACGTGCTCGACGCGCGCGACCGCGCGACAGCGACCGCGCGACAGGGTGTAGGGATGATCACCGCAGAAAGCCTGCGTGTTGTGCGAGAAGACATTGATGAGGCCGGCGCATTGCAAGACGTTGCGGCAGACGGCGCCGAGATCGGCGAACTGGTGATGCGCGGAAATGGTGTCATGAAGGAGTACTTCAAGGACGCCGAATCCACAGCGAAGGCCTTCATCGGAGGATGGTTCCATTCTGGAGATCTCGGAGTGATGCACCCAGACCGTTACGTGCAGATCGTCGACCGCTCGAAAGATATCATCATCTCAGGCGGTGAAAACATTTCCTCGATCGAGGTGGAAAATGCGCTCCGCGACCTGCCATCGATTTCCAAAGCTGCCGTGATAGGCATCTCAGATCAAAAATGGGGCGAGCGTCCAGCTGCTTTCCTTGTGTCACGTTACCCGACGGACGCGGAAGAGGTAAAAGCCGGACTGAGGGCGAAACTAGCGGGATACAAGATCCCATCGGTAATCGTATTCGTAGATGATCTGCCGACGACAGCGACCGGGAAAATCCGCAAAGACACGTTGCGATCTCACTTTATGAACACAAGATAGCGACGCGCATATTCAATAAATATCTTCGAGATAATTCTCAAGATTGAATCGTCATCTTCCCAATTTCGAGGACGGACTCTACATGGTCAACCCAGCAGGCCACTACAAGCTCGGAATAAGGCGGGGCGATTGGCTCTTTGTGGCCGGCCAGACAGGCGAAGACGACAATGGCGATCTCGGTGACTTGACAGAACAGACGCAGCAAGCAATCGCGAATATCTCGACTATTTTGGCGCAGCACGGGGCAAGCCTGTCCGATGTCGTGCGGATGACGTGCTTTCTCACGAAGATCGAGGATTTCAGCGTCTTCGATGCAGCGTATCGTCGGGCGTTGGGCTCTGCGACGCCTGTTCGTACCACCGTCGGAACCACCGGTCTACCATCTGCTGAGCTGGTCGAGATAGAAGCGACAGCCTTCGTTGAAGGCTCTGATGACGCCTGACCCCGAGTACGTCTCACCATCCGTCGGCCGTCCTGAGGCGACGCGTGTCGTCTTCGACGATTTGGTTCGCGCTCACCGTCAGATTGCGCCCCATATCCTCGCGACACCGCTGATTCGCTCCTGGTCGCTGACCGAGACGTGCGGCGTTGACGTCTACCTGAAACTGGAGCATCACCAGATCACCGGCAGCTTCAAGGTCAGAGGCGCCACCAACGCCGTGCTGAACCTGACTAGTGCCGAGCGTGGTCGCGGAGTCGTGGCCGCTACGACGGGCAATCATGGCCGTGCCGTCGCGTACGCAGCACGGTCAGTAGGAAGTCATGCGACCATCTGCATGTCCGACCGCGTGCCCGGGAACAAAGTGACCGAAATCCGCCGTCTCGGTGCGACTGTGGTCATCGGCGGAGAATCGCAAGACGAAGCCTACGCGGAGGCGGAGCGATTAGCTGTCCATGACGGTCTTGTAATGATCCCACCGTTCGACCATCCCGATGTGGTCGCGGGACAAGGCACCCTGGGACTTGAAATCATGGACGCCCTCCCCGAGGTCGGCACAGTGGTTGTTCCACTGTCAGGAGGGGGATTGTCCGCTGGAGTCGGGTTGGCGGTGAGGGGCAACAAATCAACCGCGAAGTTGGTCGGAGTCTCGCTCGACCGCGGAGCGGCGATGAAAGAGAGCCTCGAAGCCCAAAAGCCCGTAGAAGTGACCGAAGTCCCAAGCCTCGGCGACTCACTTGGCGGTGGCATCGGCCTCCAGAATAAGTACACCTTTGACATGTGCCGATCGATGCTCGACGAGGGGCATTGTCAAGTTGTTGAGATCCGCTGATCTGGGATGATCTACGGGTGTCGTCAACGTACAAGGGGTTCCGGTTTCCGCGGGAGATCATCGCGCACTGTGTGTGGCTGTACCACCGATTCACCCTCTCGTTCCGCGACATCGAGTTACTGATGGCCGAGCGCGGGGTCGAGGTGACGTACGAGACGATCCGCACCTGGTGCGCGAGGTTCGGGCCCGAGTACGCCCGCCGGCTTCGACGAAAGGTGCCCCGACCAGGTGACAAGTGGCATCTCGACGAAGTGTTCATCAAGATCGGCGGCATGCAGAAGTATTTGTGGCGGGCGGTGGACCAGCACGGAAACGTGCTCGACATTCTGATCCAAGGGAAGCGGGACGGCAAGGCGGCGACCAGGTTCTTCAAGAAACTCCTGAAGCGGCACGCTCGCCCGCCGCGGGTGCTGATCACCGACAAGCACGCTTCGTATCGTGTTGCCCACCGGACGATGATGTCGACAACTGAGCACCGGCAAAACAAATACTTGAACAATCGGTGCGAGAACTCCCACCAACCCACCCGCCAACGTGAACGAGCGATGAAGGGCTTCCGCACTGTCAGCTCAGCACAACGATTCCTCGCAGTGTTCAGCCGGATCTCGCCGCACTTCCGCCCACCCCGGCACCGGATGGCTGCCACCGACCACCGCACCGAACTGGCCATCCGATTCCAGGTATGGGATCAGGTCACCGAACAAACCATCGCTCCCTGACCGACCTCCCCGTGCGATGCCTTGCCGCACCCCAAAACTGCTGTACTCCAGACAACTTGACAACACCAGGCCGCCTCCTCACCCAACGAACACTGGTGTTTCAAAAACGGTCGTTTATGAAACATCGTTCGACGACGCCAAAAATCACGACCGATCGACTACCGAGACCGCCACTGGCTCGTCCGTGGCCGCTAGCGGGTTGGCGGTCGGCGCGGCGCCGGTAGGAGTGTCCTGAATTATCAGATACTCCGGATAATATGAACTGGACATTCATCCAGCATGAAACGAAGGGGACTTCCCTGTGGCCGAAATATTTATTCGCCAAATCATCGACGATCTCGACGGAAAACCCATCGACACCGGATTAGGTCACGAAGTCACCTTCTCCTACCAGGGTGCCGACTATCGGATCGATCTTCGACCCACTAATGCCGACAAGATCGAATCGGTATTCGCTCCCTATATCAAGGTCGCGGAGGAGGTCTCCTCTGCCGGCAAGGCCCGCACGAAAACCTCGACTGCGACCAAGACGTCGGGGTCTGGTCGATCAGTCGAGCAACTGAAAGCGATTCGGGACTGGGCCGGAAAGAACGGCTTCGACGTTTCCCCGCGCGGACGGATCAAGGCCGAGGTCATCGATGCTTTCGACGCCGCACATTAAGGGGTGTGAACAGCATCTTTTCTTACTGACACCCAGCGCGTAGTGCACCTGCATCCCGTGATTCTGTTCGGTGAGAGACGGAAGCTTCAGGCGAGTTCGAGGCCACCCTCGGCGGCGAAGACCAGACGGCCGTCGTCGAGGGCTATCGCCCACCGCAGCACCGGTGCCCAATCCCGCCCCAGTTCAGAGCTGTCGATGACATTGTCGGCGTAGTCCTCGACCACGGTACCGACCTGGGGTTCGGTGTCGCCGGACTTGGATTCGAAGGTCGGGATCACCGTGACCCGGGAACCCATCCCGATGGGATTAGTGCGTGGAGCGTCAGAATCGGACATAGATCTGATTCTGGCAGAGAATCCGATAGATACACTCATCACCTCGACCATTCCGGACGTTTCATGTTCAGTCGTTTATGAAACATCATTCAGTGACGCCAAAAAATCCTGTGCAATAGACTGCCGAGACCGTCATGGCCCCACTTGAGTCGCCTGCTCAGTAATGCCGGGTGAGGCGTCGGCTCCGAGGCCGCACATCGAGACTCCGAGCAGGAATCGTTTCTAGCTGATGCAGAGTGAGCAGGGTATTCGTCTCCGATCTGTCGCACAAAAAAACTGAGATACAGCTCGGAGGGCCACTATGCCGAAGGTTGTGTCTCGGCCGATTACCACTTCAGTGGTGTAGTCGGTGATAATAGAATAATGCAAGAAATGCTCAAACGCTGCCAAGGTGCTCAAATCCTCGCGATCTTGTGTAACCCTCCCTTGAAGCAACCTTCGCTGACGACCTCCTGGCGTAATTTGCAAACGCTGAAAGAAGTTTTGGGTGCCAAGGAAGTGTTGATCAGCAACATAATTGAGGTTCCATCTCGATCGACAGAAGAACTGCGTCATCTTTCTGGCATGCTTGATCCGGAAGAGCTAAAAATGAGAATTCGATCCGCTGCGGATTCTGCAGACGTCACCGTTGCGGCTTGGGGGGCTGGTGCACCAGCTGGGTGGAAGAAAGGACACTGGGCGAGCATGATCAATTCAGTCCTCGTAGCGATGGCAGATAGCGGGCATGAGGGAGCCATCCATGTTGGTGCCGGGACACGGCACCCTTCACGGTGGCGGCAGTACACAAGTCCTATCCATCAGCGGTATAGCGGTGCTTCCTTCGAACACCGACTGTTGCAGTCTCTGCAGTGGAGCTCAATTGATCTACTGCAGTTATAACTAGTCTGGGATCTGGATCTTTACCTGCGGCTACAGCCTTTGTAGGTTCTCAAGCTATCGGCATTCGTCTTCTTAGTTTTCTTCGAATCCGGATTGCTCAAATTTTAAGGTATTCGCGTTTTCCTGGACGGTGCGACGTTTACTCTCGTCAAATCCTTTCGGCGATTTCGCAGTGATTTCTATTCGTACCTCTACATCAGATCCATCGACACCGGCGAGATGTTGAATAACCTCATTTATGATCTTGGAGAAATCACCAGCGTACCGTTGTGAATTGAGCACTCTGGTACCGAAAAACCGCGTAAATACTGCTTCGTCGGTGCGAGGCTTCGATACGTCAGTGCCGGACCCATCGGTGTGGCGAGTGTTTCCACCTTTCTCAGGCTGATCCTGCTCTTCATCCGTCTCGGATCCATCAGCATCGTCATCCTGCGAACCCCCGCCTGACGTGACTTCCTGCGCTCGCTGTTGTTCGGCAATATCTGGACGGACGAGGAGCAGTGTGTTTCGGACGGTGACCTGTGTGTTATCGCTTGGCAGTACCAAACCTTCGTATGTCCCGTCATCGTCAACAGATTCTGCGACAGCGAAACTATCGGTCTGCCACATCAAGACGTCGCCGAAACGTTGAATGCCCTCGTCAAGAACAGCGCGGTCACGTAACCGAGGCATATATGAGTAGTCGGTGTAGTAACTCCACAGTTCGGCGACCGAGATGTGTCCGGTCTCCCACACGGTCGGGAGTTGATTCTGCAGATCGAGACGAATCAATCGAGCTGCACGCTCGATATTCAGTGTCGATTCGGTGAGCAGGCGTTTGCTTATACGCTCGGCAAGTGAGGAGCCGGCGCCCTCCGACTTCGTCGCAGCGATGGTGAAAGGCTGTCCATGGACGGGTTGCTCCGCAGCGAGCACCCAGTGGTAAGTGCCGAGGAGTCGATCGTCGACGGTCTGTCCGGCTCTGTCACGTTTGTCGACCGCTTGGCGAACTTGCTGTGCTGTCAGATCCAGGTCATCTGATTTCTCGTGAACATGACGCCACCCCAGGTAGTCGCGAACTGCATTGGTCAATTCGCTCAGGCGATCGGTATCGGCAGCGAGAAACACGACCATGTTGCGGTGGGTACGATTCGCAGTACCACGCTTTTCCGTCGCTGCGTGTGCGAATTTCGCAGCCTCGGATTCAGCCCCGTGTTTACGGGAGTAGCTGACTTTCGGATGGACGAGGATCAGCCGAGCCTCGTCGGTATCCGGGATGTCTGCAGAGTTTTCAGGCGCAACCTGCACGCCAGCGAAGGAACCGAGAGCCTTACGCTGTTTTTGCAGCCGCGTGACGATTTCGGCCCACACATCTTCGTTGTGCAGGCGTTCGGCCTGATCTTTCGCAGTACGGCTGATGTTGGCATGGATGTCGTACCAATATCGGCCGGTTCCGGAATAGAAGTATGTCGCTTTGTCGCCGAGCTGATTGAGAGCGGAATGGAAGTTACCCGGAACATCGCCGGGCACCGCCGTGCCGAGAAACACCCGCTGGGTTTCCAGTCCTTTGTGCGGACTCCCGATGGTCGGTGCGGCACCGAAGAACACGGTCCGCGCCAAGCGTTTCGTCAACGACCGCTGCCCAAACAGAGGCTTGGCTTGATCGATCTCAGCCGGCACCGAGCGTTCTCCGTCAACGTCGGCGTCGATGATCGGCTTCCACGAATCACTCAAATACTGGGTCAGTTCCGAATTGACGCTGGAGACGCTCAGCGGGATAGAGCCAGGCAAGATCAGTGGGGACTGATCACCCGCGACCCACAACGCGTGGATGACGGTGTTCATCAATCGCAGCACACCGCGGGTGCGCTGGAACCGTTCTAACGTGGACCAGTCCGCGTAGAGGCGATCGAAGAGCTCCGGATGAATCGGGTAGGACCGCTTGATCCTGTCCTCATAGTCCTTGTCGTGCGATTCACGAGGGAAATCGGCACTGTATTTACGGTACATGTCGCCGAATTCGCGTGCCGTGGCACTGATCAGGGCAAGCTGTTCGCCCTTCGGCTCGACGAACAATCGCTGCCGCACGATCTGGTACGACTCTTCCGATGACGCTGGGCGCCACTGATCAGCCACGCGACGGACGACATTCTGGAGTCGGCGCAGCGCTTCGATACCGTTCGACCCGCCGACCTCCTCGCCGCTGCCGGCAACCACCTCGTCGCCATCGGTGTCGTTATGGGAGGCAGGAATCGAGATCGCAACCAGCACACCGGGGGTGGCTTTGACCGCCTCGGTCAGCGATTGCGCGAAGGTGAACTGGGTATCAAAGGTACCGCCGGCCAGATCGTCTTTACCGTACAGCTGGCGGGCATAAGCGACCCACTCGTCGATCAGAATTACGGCGGGGGAATATTTCCGTAGTAACTCGTGCAGAGCTCCACCAGGCGAGGTCGAGGTGCGATCGGCATCGGCCACCAACTGGTACGCCTCGTGGCCGCCGAGTTGCCACGCGAGTTCGCCCCACACAGTATTCACGCGGGTGCCGTCAGATTTGAGTTCTCCGGAGGCCGCGAAATGGTTGCCGACGATTGCCACCCGATTCACCCCGACCGGCAGATTCTTATAGCCGCTGGCGTCGAGAAGTTCCTGCACATCCTGGGGAAATGCTGTGATAGGAGTGTCTGAGGCGAGATGCCACAACGAGAGCATCGAGTGGGTCTTGCCGCCACCGAAATTGGTTTGCAGGTTGATCACGGGGGATGCGTTCAGATCTCCAGACATCCGTCGTACGGCTCTTCCGATCAAATCCCGTAGACCGTCGGTCAGATAGGTGCGATTGAAGAATTCACCAGGGTCCGTGTAATCACGGCTCTGATCTATGTCCCCCGTAGCGACTTTGAACAGGTCGGCAGCAAACTCGGCAGCCTGAAAATTTCCCGTCGCAACATCCTCGTGCGGCCGGAGTACATCACGCCAAGCAGGTAGTCCCGCGGAGGTTGCGTTGACTACAGCGTTTTTGACGGTCTTCTTGTCATCTTTGTCCGCCGTTACGCGGCGCAGATCCAGACGTAGCTTCTGCACCTGATCCGCGGCACTTCCCGAACTGATTGCTTTGAGGAGACGTTCGGCTGTATCAAGTGCGCGATATGCATCATCGTTGCTGAAGGGGTCATTGTGTGCCCACGAATTACGAACACCGAACAACTCACTGGCCAGGCTCATTTGCGCTTGGCTTAGATGCGCACTGAACGGATACCAACCCTTTTTTACCTGGTTGGCTATCCCCTGGGTGATCATACGTAACTGGACCTGGGGATCCGTCCGAGAATATTGCTTGCCAGTGATTCCCTTCGTCGTATCTCGAAGTTCCACCAGCGAGGTCCAGATGGCATCGGCTGCTATATCCGGACCAACGGACTTTTGTATGAACTCATCCAGCTCCGGCGCCAAGACCTCGAACATTTGTCCGACGCGATCACGATTTGACAGTGCCATTCGTTAGTCCTCGTCTTCGAAGTCAAAGGCCGATTGCTCGCCATCGGACGGTTCAACTTGCCTAGAAATCGTGACGGTTTCGCTCCACGAGGTGGCAATGCTGTTAAATGCGATAGCATCTTTTGTCCATTTATTGCTGTCTGCAATCGAAAAGAGCAGGAACGCAAGCTCTTTGACCAAATCCAGCTCGATTTCGTTACCCGTGCGCTTATCGACGCGAGCGAGAAAAGCGCCTGCCGCGGACAATCCTTCGGAATCAAGAACCCGGATCATATGATGCAAAACTTCCCAAACGCTGATATCGGGGTCGTTGATCGGGTCATATTTTTCCGGAAGATCTGGCGGAGTTATAAGCGTCACCTTACCCGCTCGACTACTCAGTATGCCGGCGCGATCCAGAACATCCATTGAGGCATTCCGTGCCCGTGCCATGTTATCCGCATCGCCGAACTTCCCGGTCATGTATCCATGCTGGCGATACCATGCGATCGCGAACCGCGTGGTCGGGTCGAAATCACCTTCCTGTTCGGATAGCACCTCGTCGAGGACTTCATTGATCCGCGCCAACGCTGACCTCACTCGCATCTTTGATCCGTCAGATTCGATTACCCCTGCATACCGCGAAAAAACAGACATTCCGGGACCGATAGCGGCCTGAGGTAGGTCAACAGGAGCGATCGCCCCTAACTGTAGTTCCCGCAGTGCCTGCGGCAATTCCGCCTGTAGTGCAGCGATGAATCCCCGGCGGTCTGTGGTTCGCGCGTTCTCTTTCCGCGGTCGCAGAGCTAGGACGATGGAAGACGCAAGTGCATTTGTGCCCTGAGAGATCATACGGTTACTGAGTTCGCTGCGCATCGGCCAGGTTGCAGTTATAGCCCATCCTGAACGGATCATGCCCTCTAAGAGGGTTTCCCATCCGGTAGAAGCTTCACCTTGTTCAGTAACTTCTTGCTGCTTAAACGCGTAATATACGGTGATAGGAAAATCGGGGAGCGCAGTTTCACGAGCATTTCGAAACACCTCACGGAATCCATCTTCGAAGAACTTGTGCGCTCCCGCCTTACCTCCGTGACGATAGGGGTTTGCCACAAGTTCTTCTGCTTTGGGCACGAGCATCGTTCCTAGGAGATTCGGGTGAATTGGCCGGAGTGACCGTCGAAGCCAGACGTAAAAAAAGTCGGATAGGTCGGAGTACCCAATATTGTCGTAGTACGGCGGGTCCGTAGAAATGAGAAGACCTGATAGGTTTCGCGACGATGCATCTGCTTGTGCTACCTGTCCCTCGGGTCCGCCTGTGTCGACTATTGCCTTTACAAGGCTTCCTAAGCTGACCTCATAAGCGCCGGCAGCCTTCCCGAAGGGAGGCGCTTCGGCGTAATCCCAAACCATCGGTATTGCTTGGCGCGTAAAAACATGTCGTACCTGAGATTTTGAATTTTCCCAGGCACATAGCGAATTCGCTATATCGGCAAGGCGGCTAATCCCGAATCCCAGGTATGTTGCAACGGCATCGGCGTAGGCTGACGCCCCGTGGCCATTTGATTCCAATCGTTCACCAGCAGGCATTCCAGATTCCAGTGCATCGACAAACACGCGTTCTCGGATAATTGGAATTAAGTCGCTGAAGGTTGTCAAAGCGGTAAGCTGCCGAGGAGTAAACAAATCGGAAAACTTGGTCAGGCCATAATTTGGTGTCTTAAAATCTCTGGGATTCTCCGCAAGTTCTCCGTCGGGTACATCAAGCGGAGTTGCAATTTTTGCCGCAGATTCGTGTTCTGATGTCGGTTTCAGGTAGATTCGTGTCCGGTTGCCATCGGCAACGGTTGCCATTAATTGGGCACCCATTCGTCCGGAACGTCCCTCCGCCCTAATGTATTTCAAATCCACCGCCGATCCGCATCCGATGCATGTCGCGCCGGTTCGGCCTACAGTCCCATCGGTTTCTGGAGTAGGGGACCCAGCCAGCCCATGTCCTATTTCGAACTTCACCCTGCGGTCGGAAACAGTTGGAATTACGTAGGCTTCTTTTCCTGCCTTCTTTGCGAGCCACCAAGAGCGGACCAGGGGTAATGCTATTCCGCACTGTGGGTTCGGGCACGTGACAGTGCGCGCCCAGAGCCATGCAACAACTTGGGCCTTGGATCCGTCGGACAAGGTTGCTTTTGGATAGTAGTGGCCGATGAGCTTCTCGGCCTCACTCTTCATTAATTCTCCGTAGGCCTGAACGTCAGTAGCGAGACCTTCAGCGCCGAACCATGATCGAATCTGAGATTCATTAATTCCAGGATATACGGGTTTGCTTCCGCGAAACTTAGGCGGAATCTCGATTAGTGCCTTGTTAATTAATACTGCGACTGGATTGAGGTCGGACGCGTGGGATTCCAGACCGAGACGTTGGGCCTCCAATGGGATGGTGCCGCCACCGGCGAAAGGGTCAAGGATGGCGGGTGGGTTACCACCGGTCGACTTCAATATTTCGGCGTAGGCCTCATCGAGAAGTTTCTTATCTCGAATATTTTCCCATACGACCAACCGTTCAATAATCCCGTGTAGGCGCTCACGTTCGTGCTTCTGTTCCTCTTGGGTGGGGAACTCCTCGGGATGAGAGGATGGATCATCAACCAATTGGGAGAACAAAATGGCCCGTGCCGCTGCTAGTGGGCGTCGAGCCCACCACAAATGCAGTGTCGATGGATGTCCTCGTCGAATGGATTTTTCTCGAGCAGATTCCTTGTTGATCGCCTCCAGAGGTAGAGCTACTTCGATCAATTTGCGGCGAACAGCGGTCACAGTGGTGCACTTCCTTTGTCCCACATGGGGTTCCAACTCAATCCGATATATGTTTGTTCGAACGTCATTTCGGTACCGGCGAACGCGTCGAGTACATACCGCACCTGATCGGCCTGGGCGCCGTCCGGATGTACCGAGACCATCGCGAGGCGATGATTCGGGCTGGTGTTCTTGCCGGTGAGGACTTCCGTCTTGGTGATATGGAAATCCCTCGAACCTGCAATCCGGCCTTTCACCTCGATGAAGATTGTCTGCCCATCCGATGTAATCGATCGAATATCGTAGCCAGGATTATTGTGCGGCATCTCCTCAGGAATCCTGCCCAATGCCCGCTCAGCAGCCAGGACCGCATCAACGGCACGGCGCTCGACAATGGTGGTGTCGGTCGCGAACGTGTCCGGTGCCAGCGGCCTGACCAACCCGGCAGGCAGGATCAAGGCTGCTCCCGCGATAGTCGGTTGCTTCGCAGCCAAGTGTCCTTCGGCTGTCAGGCGCTTCAACCTGGTCTCGAGCCGATGTTCGAGCTCACGGGCACGGGCTTCGAGGCGATCCGGACCTTGTCGGAGTGCAGACCGTTTGATGTTCTTGCCGGCCGCAATCTCGTCGCGTAGCCGGGCGGCTTCTCCATCGAGATAGTTGATCTGCATCGACAACCGTCGCCGTACCTCGGTGACGGTCTTGTCGACGTAGGCCTCGACCCGGTCTCGAACAGCCTGCAGATGTTCCGGCTGGTCATGTTGGACCGCCCAATTGGTGGCAAGTTGTTCGACACCGCCAGTCAGCCACGATTGCGCCAATACTTCCTCCACGACGCCGGCATCCTCTGTGGGGAGTGGTTCGGCATCGAGATACGGTGCCGGACCACCCCACTGAGCGGTCCCATCAGGGGTAAGGGTGACGAACGCGAATCGTTTGCTGACCGTCGTACCGAGTCCGTCGACGATCTCGGTGGTCAACGCGACGACCAGCCGAGGGGTGGTGCCGGGATCGGTGGAATCGACGAGGACTGCACCACGAGTGAGCGCATCGTGATGTTGTTCTAGGGTTGCATCGAGCACGGTGTCGAGGAGCGGATGCCCCGGGGCGAGAAATTCCGCGAGACGACCGTCGACGTCGATCCGGTCCGGCTCGAACGTGACCCGCTCATAACTCGCAGCCAACGGCAGATGCGCTCCGGGAATCTGGCGGTTCCGCAGCGCGGCGGGCACGTTGCTGATTTGGAATCGGTCCGCTTCCCGCGAGGCCATGCGGCCTCCGAGCTGACCAAAGGCGCCGCGGAAGAAGGCACTGATGTAGTGCGGTTGCAGTTTTCGGGCGCGGGCCTCGTCCATCTGCTGCCGCAACCGGGCCACCTCGAGCGGATCGAGGGATTCCCGGGCGAGCGCACGCTCGTGGAGTAGTTCTTCGAGTCCGTGGGAGACCTCTGCATCGATTACCTGGTCGAGTTCGGCACGTTTGGCAGGGTCGTCGCCGTACCGGATGGCCTCGATCAATAGCTCACGCAGGGAACGCTCGGTGAACGCTTCACCGAGAACATCGAAGAGCCGCCCACCGTAAGCCTTGCGTTGCTGCTCCATCTTCGAGAGCAGCCGGGTGAAGACCTGGCCTTCGCGGGTGTCGTCGGCCACCAGGTTCCACAGGCGGCACACGTGCGGCTGGCCGATACGGTGGATCCGGCCGAACCGCTGCTCGAGTCGGTTTGGATTCCAGGGCAGGTCGTAGTTGATCATCAAATGCGCAGCCTGCAGGTTTAGGCCTTCACCAGCTGCATCGGTAGCGATCAGGACCTGACGGTGCGGTTCGTGGGTGAATTGCTCACGGACCTGACGGCGCTGCTGGCGGCTGGTGCCGCCGTGGATGGTCAGGACCGCCTCGTCGCGCCCGAGCTGATTGCGGATTTGATCGGTCAGATAGTTCAGGGTGTCGCGGTGTTCGGTGAAGATGATCAGTTTGCGGGGGGCGCCGTGCTCGTCTTTGAGGAGGTTCTCGTCGATGAGCAGGGACCGGAGTTGTTCCCATTTGTGGTCCTTGCGGGAATCGCGGACCCGTCGAGCAAGGTCTACGAGGTCTACGAGCAGGTCGATTTCGATCTGTAGTTCCGCGGCGGTGCGTGCTGCGGTGGCGAGGTCGACGACGCCTTCTTCGAGTTGCTCTGCCTCTGCTGCGTCGAGTTCGTCGGAGTCGAAATCTTCGATGCCGCGTTCGCTCAGCAGATATTCGGAGTGCTCGACCGTTGGGCTGTGGCGGGTGGGATCGAGCATTTCGCCACGTTTGGTCTGCAACCTGTCGCGACGACGTTCGAGCGAGCGCACGATCGCATGGGTGCTCGAGGCCAGTCGACGTTGTAGCACGGTCAACGCGAAGCCGACAGTGCGTTTGCGGGGGCTGTCGCTCAATGCGTCCGCCCGGTTCATCTCTGTACGCACGTAGTGAGTGACGGCCTCGTACAGTTCGCGTTCGCCCTCGGAAAGCTCGTACGGGACGGTCTCGGCGATCCGCTCCGGGAACAAAGGTTTGCCCTCGAAGGTCAGCAATTCTTCCTTGACCATGCGGCGCATCAAACCAGTGGTGTCGACGGAGTGCACCCCCTCGCGGTACTGGCCCTCGAACCGGTCTGGATCGAGCAACGCCAGGAATGCCTGGTAGTTCTCTTCGCTGCCGGAGTGTGGCGTAGCGGTCATCAGCAGTAGATGCCGGGTGATGCTGCCGAGTTGTTGCCCCAGTTCGTAGCGCCGAGTCTTGCGGAGTTCGCCGCTCCACCAACTTGCCGACATTCGGTGGGCCTCGTCGACGACCACCAGGTCCCATTCGGAGTTTTCGAGATGAGCGAGAAGTTCCTCCGAACGTGCAAGTTGATCCATCCGTGCGATGAGCATCGGATGGCGAGTGAACGGGTTGCCGTCCCTGGCGGTGACGGACATGTCCTTGGTCAACAGTTCCGTGTCTATCCCGAACTTGGAGGCAAGTTCGTCCTGCCACTGTTCGACCAGACCGCCCGGAGCGATGATCAGCATCCGCTGCAGGTCACCCCGCAGGATAAGTTCCTTGGCATAGAGCCCGGCCATGATGGTTTTACCGGCGCCCGGGTCGTCGGCGAGCAGGAATCGCAGAGGAGTACGGGGAAGGAGTTCACCGTAGACTGCGCGGAGCTGGTGGGGCAGCGGTTGCACGTCGCTCGAGGAGACGGCGAGCATCGGATCGTGCAGGCCGGCCATTCGGATCCGGAGTGCTTCTGCAGCGAGTCTGAAGTCGGTACCGTCCGTATCGAAAGTCCACTGACTGCCGGGGGTGTGCAGGCTCAGTTGTTCAAGGTCTGCGGTGTAGAGCAGGCGTTCACCGAAGTTGCCGTCACTGTCGCGGAAGACGAGATTAACGGTATCGGGTCCCACAGTCGGGGCAGCGACGACAGTCACTGGCCCAGGACGAATGCCGAGGAGGGCGACTCCCGGTTGGAGTTCGTCGATGGACAGGCCGAGGGATGAGCTCTTCGGCACCGAGGCCTCCTCTGTTCTGTGAAAGCCGTGCGGCGCCGAAGGTTGATAGTCCGGTCGGTCCGTTTCTGTGGCGTGTAGTTAGTACATCTACAGGATCAGTCTGTCATTTCACCGCTTGAGGGGATCGGACACGGTCTTCTAGCTATGGATGACGGCGATGAAGGACTACGGCCCGTGATCGGCGCCCGTGGTTTCCTGCATCGACGACACGACCTCAAGGAGAGTCCGGTAAGCCGGAATTTGGTGTTCTCTGTTTTCTGTATCGACAAAGGCGCCGAAGAAAAGTGCTGGTCCGACAGATATCAGACTTGCCTAGCAGGAGAAGTATGCAGTGAAGCCACCGACGTCTTGAAGGGCTGCGGTACATCCCATCCGAAGAGTCGTCCGATGAGCGCGGGGGTTTCGCCGACTGTCAGGGCTTGGTCGCTCCCGGTCGCCATGGCGCCCAACACTTTGGCGGCATTCGGTGCTGCAGACGGCTTTTCTGACGCGATCATGAACAAGAAGGTGTTGACGAATTCCATGGCACGTCTCAACAAGACAGTGGCCAGAGTTGGCAGGTCTGCCACTACAGCTTGATCCTTGGCGGACGGAAAGTCCGATTGGGGTACGTAAATCCCGAGCTCGCGGGTATCGGAAACAGTGTGCGGAAGCAGATCGAGTGTGATGGTGGCCGACCTACTACCGCCGTATGAGCGTGAGTAGGAGTGCACAGATTGGAGAGTGGTGTCATGAATCTTGTTCCGTAGTTCATGAGCAAAATGCATCATCGGTTGAAGTTCGTGCAACCGCGCAAGCAAAGGTGAATCCCCGTAATGCGGGTCGATGATCTTCGTGAAGGTCGTCTGTGACTGGAGAGAGTAGCGGCCTTTCGACGCTACTTCTGTACCAATGCGCGCCGCGAACATTCTCCCGCAACTGTCGAGAACAGCAGAAATGTAGAGCAATTCACGGTCGAAGGCTTCGGCGATTTCCTCTGCTGTGTCATCGTCGAGACGACCCGGTGAGAGACGCGTCATGAAACGGAGAAGTTCGTCAACCGCTCGGGCTGCGCGTTCCAGCCGCGCGATGATCGTGAATGTTCCGTCCACTACTGCTTGGTCTTGCAGAACATGTGCGGCAGCGAAGTTGAGCAGGTGCGCCATCGGCGAGTTCACCTCAACGCACGTGCTGTAGAAACCTTTCAAGGTCTTGAGGGTGTAGCTTCTACGACCACCGTCGGCAATTTTGAAATGTCGCGAACCAGTCATTCGAAGGTAATGACCTATGAGCCCGATTGCATCGTCCGCACTGCAGAGTGCCAACAGATCGTTCTCTCCGACCCCGACACGGCCAACAGTTTTCATGCCTGTGACCAGGGCATGGGCTTCCATTGACGTCGCTGACGCTGCGAAAACGGCAGTCCTGATTCGGTCTGCCATCGTAATCTCGACGTCAGGATGAGCATGTTCATCGAGTTGTTGATAGACAGGAAAGAAATTTGCCGACCGAATGCTCATTGTCGAGCCTTGGATAAATGTCGTCTTTGCACGGAAGCTGACAGAGTCGCCCATCCGACTGCAGGATTCGAGGTCTACGAACCCTATTTCCGTGCTGGCGAATTCGCGGATCGCGTCGCGCCACAGGCGTACGGATTCGGTGTCCCGATCAGCCTTCAGCCAGCACAGATACGGCTCAACTTCAGGGCGGTTTATTACGTCGACGAAATCCGTATCGTTCAAAAGATCCAGCGGGAGTGTCGATGCGTCTATCAGGAGACGTAGTGGAATCGAGGCTCCGTCGCGGGGAAAGAGATGTCCATCCTCGGCGGCTGATCCTCGAACATAACGAAAAAACCTGGATGCAGGTGTGCCCGAAGGTAAGTCTGCTGCATCAAAGTCTGTGGATGGCATGGCTGAGACATTAAGCGCCAGCGCCGACATCTACGAGGGAATAGACCATTGGTCACGTGAAGTCGTGCCATGATGCGTTTCATGTCCTCCGATACGTCTGTTCCGTTCAGCCCTCACGTGATTGTCTATCAGAACGCGGACTTCATCGGAGGGATCCTGCAAGCTGTTCTCAATGACGGTCTCGCTCGTACCGGCGAGGCGGAGTTCGTAAACAGCAGCGAACGCCAGGCGTCTCGTGAGAGTGGAGGTGACGGCGGGGCGCAGTTGAGCGGCGGAATCCCTGGGTTCGGAGAAGCCTCCCTGAATCTCGGAGGAAGTGGCAGCAAAACCGCAACAGACGCCCAGAATCAGGGGCACACACAGCGCTACCAACTCTCCTACGACGGCGCCTTGTATCTTCACCGGTTGCAAGCCGCCTTGGGCGACCGCATTCACAACATCTCGAGTACGTTGGGTCCCGGATCGGTGCAGCCGGGGCAGTTGGTGACGTTCACCGGTCGTTTCCAGCCTGATCCGCTGAGCACGCTCCTCGATCTGGCCACGCCGGAACTAGTCTCTCAGGTAACGCATTTCATCGCCAGGCAATCCGCCCCCATCGACTTCACCGTAGATAACTGGGACATGGAAAAAGTGAAGGGGCAGTGGGCCGAGATTGATCGGGAAGCTGAACGGCGCAGTGCATTGGCCCGCAGCATCGCAGAGACACTCCGAACGGACTTTCGACGGAGCAGCACACTCGAGTTCCACTGCTCAATTGATGACACCCTCACTGCCGTAGTCACCTGTGATGCCGGAAACTTCGTCAGCGAGGACACAGATCGGCTCCTCGATGGACAATTCACGGTCCTCGGCAAGGTCATCACCCCAGTGGAAGAAGATGCCCCGATCCTGCGCAAAAACAAATTCCTGCGTCGGCTCGATACAGACTGGGTGCAGACACTCTTCGACGGTCTAGCCGACCATGTGGAAAATGCGGCCCAGACCGTAACCGACCTAGCTGTAAACGACGAGGATGCGGACGACGAGGCTGTAGACGACGAGCAGACGCCGCCGACGATCGACCTGGAATTCCCGGCCGTCATCGAGGGAAGTTCCTTCGCGGTCTTGCCAATCGCGATATACGTATGAACCGGGGTTTAGCGGTACAGCCAGCCTGCGATGCATCCTTTTGGAGATCGTTAGCGGGTCCTCTTTTTTCTCTGACGGGTGTTGAATTGAAACTCGGCGAGGCGCTGACGAGCTAAGTGGACATGTCGAAAATCGATCGTTTTTCGACACCTTCCTGAAGTTGACGTACGCCTGTGGACTTGAACAATAATTGGCGGCGTTCTGTGATCGCTATTTGGCGTCATCGGCTACCAGGGAGTCATCAACCGCGACTGAACCCGGCAGAAGTCCCAGCCAAGGCGCCGGGCGATAGAACGTCGCTCTGAATCTTCCGAGGCTGCGTAAGACCTCGGCCGCTGTCTGTCCGCTGTGCATGAGGCTTCGGGCATTGCGTATTGGGCTTTCGGTGATGATTCGCGGGCGAGCGCGTCGAGCGCCGAGAATCATCTATCTTGATAAATTAGTTCGAGACGAACGCTGACACTGCTTTTGGAATTCGAACGACATGAACGACCGAAGGTCGATTTACGAGCAGGCATCTCTTCAGCACGACGGGAACTGGTGGAGCAAAGCAGGGCCGATGTTGGAATCTGCTTCCGCTGTGGCTACTCAGCCTACGGCGAGTCCCGCGGCCACGAGGTCGGGCAGGCCGCGCGCGGCAAGCGTTTCCCAGATTTGGTAGTCGTCACTCGGCGCGATCGCGCCAGAGCAGGGTACAGCTATCACGTTCAAACCCGCATCGCAGGCGCTGCGCAGCCCGGCGGGAGAATCCTCGATGGCGACCGAGCCGGATGTGGGCAGATCCAGCCGTTTGAGGGCGAGCACGTACGGATCGGGGACTGGCTTGTGCCTGGTCACCATGTTCGCCGTCACGATTTGAGCGAAATAGGGTCGTGGTAGCTGTTCCAGGATGTCGATGACATTCATCTCGAGCGACATCGTCACCAGAGCCTGCCGGACGCCATTCTGGTGCGCAGTCTCGAGCATTTCTAGAGCCCCAGGCCGCCACAGGACTCCGTCCTGGCGATTCAGGGTTCGCATCCGTTCAGTAAGTGCCGAGGTGAGCGAGCCTAGCGTGCCTGCCGCTCCGCGTTCCCTCAGCATGCCTGCCAGCATCGGGATAGCACGACCGGAGATATCCACCGGTGACGGCCTCCACTCTTTAATACCCGATTCCTCAGCGATCTCCCAGCAGACGGCCGCCCATCGTTGCTCGCTGTCGATCAGGGTCCCGTCGAGGTCCCAGAGCAGGGCGCCTCCGGACTCAGCGGACACGCGATAGCGATCGCTCGATGCGGCGGCCGGTCTCAGCGTCGAAGAGCTGCGCGTCCTCGTCGCCGAAGCTCAGCGACACGGAGTCGCCTCGACGCACGCGCACGCTCTGGTCGGTACGGACTGCGAGTCTGACATCGCCGACCGTGACCTCCAGGATCCGGGTGGAACCTTCGAAGATAGTGGTGTGCACAATGGCAGTCGCATGGTACCGGCCCGTGCTGTCGATTCGCACGTGCTCCGGACGCACTCCGACCCTCACCTCTCGGGCGGTGGTGCGCTCCTCAACGTCACCGAAGATAGTGCGGTAGCCGCCATCGACTGCCGTTCCAGGGAGAAGATTCATCGGAGGAGACCCTATGAAGCCCGCAACGAACACCGTCGCCGGCTCGTTATAGATTTCATCGGGCGTGCCAATCTGCTCGAAGCATCCCTTGTTGATCACGGCAATCCGGTCGGCCAAGGCCATGGCATCGCTCTGGTCATGCGTGACGTGGATCGACGTCGCCCCCGTCGTCCGCATCAGATCGGCGATTTCCTGGCGCAGCGCGATGTGCAGCTGGGCATCGAGCCCGGACAGGGGCTCGTCGAGTAGCACCAAGCGAGCCTGCCGGGCGAGAGCTCGGGCGAGGGCGACTCGCTGCCGCTGGCCCCCCGACATTTGCCGGGGTTTACGGTCGAGTAGATCCTCGATATCCATCCGCTTCGCGAACTCCAGACCTCGCTGACGCGCCGCGGCACGATCCAGACCCAGGCCGTGCCGAAGGCCGAGGGTGATGTTCTCGAGCGCGCTCATGTGGGGGTAGAGCGCGAAGTGCTGGAAGACGATGGCTACATCGCGTTCGTGGGGCGGGAGATTCTGCTGGGGTTTCCCTCCGATTAGCACGTCGCCGGAGTCAAGCGCCTCGAGTCCAGCCACAATGCGAAGCAGGGTGGACTTCCCCGATCCAGAGGGCCCGAGGATGACGAGGGATTCACCGGCGGCGACCTCGATTGAGACGTCGTTGACCGCGGTTACGCCGCCGAATTGTTTGACTAGATGGCGAAGGGAAACCTCAGCAGACATGTTCGTGCTCCTTTGTTTGTTTACTTCGTGAGTGCGCTGATGCGATCGGCGGTGCTGGGAACGACGTCGTTGACGTCTTCGCCCTGGTCGACCATCGACTGCACCATGTCCTGCAGGTACTGGTTGGTGCGTCCAAGGTTTTCGCCAGCCCAGCCAGATCCGGCAACCGGGGTGCCCTCGTATCGCCAGGCGTAGCCGAGCGGGCCGTCGGCCTCGGGGCGCTGGAGCAGTTCGGCTTTGGCCTCGGTGTCGACCGGGATGTAGCTATTGGCCAGCGAGCTCGTCAGGATGACCTCAGGGTCGAGCATGGCGCCGATCAGCTCGTTGCTGAACGCAGCCCGGCAGGCATCGTCGGAGAGCACCATCCAGCCGTTACCACCCGCGGGGAGCTTCGCGGTGCCGCCGTCAGGGATCGGCATGTCCGAGATAGTCCAGTCGAACGAGTCGCCGATGCTGGCAGCCACGCTCGCGCCCACGGCGGGCGTGGCAAAGAAGTAGGCCACGTTTCCCTGCGTGAACTGGGCGATCGAGTCTTGCCAGCTCACCTGGTCTTCGAGCTTTTCGTCGCCGATGGTCTGATAAATCTTGAGCGCTGCCCGCCCTTCCTCGCTGTCGAAGCCCGCGGTGCCGTCCTTGTTTACGAACGTGCCGCCACCACTGCCGACGAAGGCCTGGACAAACCACCAGGCGATGTTGTCACGAGGGATCTGGATCGGGGTGGAGACGTCCGTCTTTTCCTGGATGGCACGCGCGTCCTCGAGGACTTCAGAGTGGGTGGTCGGCAGTGCGTCGATGCCAGCGGACTCGGCGAGGGTGGTGTTCGTGTAGAGCACGGGCACCGAGATCTGGAAAGGAGCGACGTAAGTCGTACCGTCGACCGTGCCGACGCTGAGATAGTCCCGGTCGTAACTGTCGCGGAGCGAATCAGTGTCAATCGCCTGTGGGCTGTATTTCTCCACCCAGAATTTGAGTTGGTCCAGGCCAAGCATGATCACGTCGGGACGGGATCCAGCGGCGATGTCAGCGACGACCTGCTGCGTGAGTTCGTCGTAGCTGGTGCCCTCGGGAGCAGCCTTGAGGTTGACGGTTAGGCCTGAGTACTTCTTCTCCAGCGTCTCCTTGCCAAGCTCGGCGGCGGCTTGACCTTGGCTGGCGTATTGGGCGGAAATGGTGACGCCGCTCGGATCGCAGGAGCTGACGTCGACCTGCGCGCTCGGAGCGGTCTCCTGGGCGGCCGAGCAGCCGGTCAGGGCGAGTGTGGAGGCAATGAGGCCAGCGCCAAAGGCGAGAGCTCTTCTGGGTACGGGCATGGGGATACTCACAATCTGTGCGGAGGAATGAAGAGGTGGTGAGGAGGTGGATAACGGGAGGTATTTGCGAGGCGTTGGACGTCAGCCCGGGAGTTCGCCGCCGGCTATGCCGCTGACGAACTTGCGTTGGGCCACGATGAACAGCACCACTATCGGCAGGGTCACGAGCAGGGCTGCCGCGGCAAGTTCGCCGTAGGAGGTGCCTGTCTCGGCCTGTTGGAACACTGATAGTGCGAGAGGAGGTGTGTAGAGCGAGCTGTCGCGCGCTACCAACAAGGGCCACAGATAGTCGTTCCAGTGCGTAAAAATCGACAGCACCGAGAAGGCCGCGATCGATGGCATCGACGTCGGGACGACGACACGCAGCAGGGTGGAGAACACGCCGAGGCCGTCGGCCTTCGCGGCCTCGAGCAGTGCGTCGGGGATCGTGACCATGTATTGCCTGAGCATGAAGATCCCGATGGCGCTCGTTGTGAAGGGCAGGACGAGGGCGGCGAAGGTGTTTGCGAGCCCCACCGAGCCGATTCCGAGATAGAGCGGAAGCGCGATGGCCTGGGTGGGGATCAGGAGGCACGCGAGCACGATCGCGAAGGCAGCATCGCGGCCACGGAAGCGCAGCTTGGCAAAGGCGTATGCCGCGGGTATGACCGTCACGAGCTGTGCGGCCAGGATGCCAAGGGTGACGAGTGCGCCGTTGAGCATGGCTTGGCCCAGGTTCGCTTGGTCCCAAGCGCGGGTGAAGTTGCCGAGGTCTAGGGATTCGGGAAGCAGCTGCAAGCCATCGAGCACGGCCTCGTCGGCAGGAGAGACCGACATGCGAAACATCCAGACGACGGGAAATACCGAGATCGCGGCGAATACGGTGACCGCCACAATCTGAATGCTCCTGCCTATCAAACGTCGGGTGCGGTGTGTGGTGCGCATTAGAGTTCCTTGTCTCCGAGGAAGGCTCGACGGCGAAGCACGCCAATGAGCACGAGAACGACCAGTAGCAGTGTTGACACTGCAGCCGCTTGACCGAGGTCGAAGTAGACAAAGCCGAGTCGCCAGGTCATGGTCAGGATGGTTTCCGTAGCCCCGAGCGGTCCCCCGCCGGTGAGGACGTTGACTGTGTCGAACACCTGCACCGCCTGCAGAACGGCCATGACTGTTGCAAACACGGTCGTCGGTCGAAGCAGGGGCAGTGTTACGCGACGAAACGTCGACCACGGGCCGAGGCCATCGGCGGCGGATGCCTCGTAGAGCGCCGTCGGGATGCTCGTCAAGCCTGCCAAATAGAAAATCATGACAAACGACGTCAGCCGCCAGATTCCAACCAGTGCCACGGTGATCAACGCGTACCTGGAGTCACCAAGAAAGTTGATCGGGGCTAGGCCGACCAGCGCAAGTGCCTCGTTTACAAAACCGCCACGGTTAGCGAAAATCCAGCGGAACACCACGGCCATCGCGACCATGTTGGTGGCGAAGGGCAGGAATAGGAGCACCTGAAGAAGTGGCCTGGCCCGCCGAAACGAGGCAACCAGAAGGGCCAGGCCCAGTCCGAGGACCAGGCTCGGGATGATCGTCATCGCTGAATACAGCACGGTATTCCAGATCGACTCGACAACCGCGGGGTCGGAGAAGAGAGCCGTGTAGTTCTGCAGCCCAGCCCAGCGCCACACAGTTCGGTCGCCGAGGTCGATTTGGAACAGGCTTCCCACGAGCGCAAGAACGCCGGGCAGTAGCAGAAAGAGCCCGATCAGGATCAGCGCTGGCAGGGCAAGCGCCCAGCCGCCGATTCGTATGCCCCTCACAAGCGTTCCCCCGCGAGCGTGGCGAGCGGGTAGGCCGCGAGAAGACCGTCACGATGCAGCGCGACGGCCGTGCCGTCGTGCACGACCAGCGGAGCCAGGATCGGAACTCCGGTGGCGAAGCGGCCCAGCTCGTCACCCGTGCGCGCGTCTAGCGTGACGATGTCACCGTCGAGCGCCGGGATCAGCAGCCGGTCGCCCACCGTGGTCGCCTGGGCGAAGAGCGGATGAGGACTGCGCCGGTAGGTCAGGAAGCACTCGTCGGAGTCGGCCGCAATTTCCGTGCGCCAAAGCTGCTCGCCCGAGACGGGGTCGAGCATCGCGACAGCGCCGCCGGCGTCGACGACTAACACGCCGTGGCTGCCGAGATTGACCCCGACAGGGTTCCACGGCACTGAGGTCGGGTACGACCAGCGTATTGCGGAACCGGACGCCGAACGCCGGAAGACATTCGTCAGTCCAGTGGCGATCAGGTCGCCCGTTGCAGGGTCAACGCTGGGGGTGCGTATCGGCAGGCCGGCGCCGCTCGTCAAGACATCGAACAAGCCTTCAGCCACCACCTCGTTAGAGTTCGCGATCGTCTCGCCCGTTTTCGGGTCAAGTCGTACGGGCGTGCTCGGCTCGGGAAACCCCGCCCAGAGCACCGTCGTCAGGCTGCCGTTCGCTCCCGATCGGTCGACTACCGGGGCGCTGAGGGTGATGAAGATCTGATACGCGGCGATGTCCGATCGCTCCCACACGATCTCGCCTGTGCTCTGGTCGAGGGCTCGGAGTGCAGCCTGGTCGCCAACCAAAACGAGTCCGTCGACGAGTGTCGGTGGGTAGAAGCCAAAGCGCCGAAGCGGGTCCGATGTCGGCCGCTGCCACAACATCTCACCCGTGCTCGGGTCGTGCGCCCACGTCGTTCCAGACACAGTCGAGCTGATGATAGCCGCGGTCCCGGCACCCGCGGGCGCGCTACGCAGCGGAGCGTCAAGACTGGCCTGCCACAGGGGCTTTCCCGAGCAGGCGTCGTATGCGGCCAGCGCGCCGCGGGCCTCATCATCGAGCGCGAGCGGTACGAGCACCCGACCGTCAGCAACGATGAAAGGTGTGCGCTGTCCAATCGCCGGGGTCGATGTGCTCCAGAGTGCCTGTGTGGTGCGGGCCCAACCTGAACGGGTGTCGGATTGTGGAGGATAGGTTTGGTGTGACCCTGTGGTGATCCGCTCGCCGTCCCACACAACGATGCGATATGTGGCCGGAGAGTTGTCTACACCGCCGAACATGGCCGGAGGGGTGTTCACGTGCAGCGTGGGGCCGCTCGCGACGACCCGGGAGGTGTGCCGGTGGCCGGAGAACGTCGCGATCGGGGCACTGGGCAGCCCGTCGAGAATGGAGCGCCACGGCTGGTCGTGACAGAGCATGATCCACGGAGTCCCGGTCGCGAGCATCTCAAGGTCGGCGCGTAGCCAGGTGTCCTGGGTCTCGTGGTCTAGACCGAGTTCATGCGTGAACCAGTCCACGGCAACGACGTGGAGGCCAGGTAGATCAAACGAATACCACCTGGGCCCCAGGTAGTCTTCGTAATGCCTGGGCTCCCCGGAATGGATGGCATAGCCGTTGCGGCTAACCAGATCCGTCGGATCCGGAACGAGATGGTCGTGGTTTCCCGGGATCGCGTAGACAGCCAACTCGGTCGTTGCGGTCGCAGCGACGAAAGCTGCGAATTCTTCGGGCAGACCACGGTCGGTCAGGTCTCCCGTGACGACGAAGGCCTCGAGTCCCGGATGAGCCGCGGCGATCTCGCGGAAGGCCTGCGACAGGCGTTCGCCGGTCCCGATTTCGGCCGGTTGGGGATAGCCGGCTCCCGTGCCGAGGTGGGTGTCTGTGAGATGTGCAAAACGGACGGGCAGCTGCACCGGAGCTGGGCTGAGGGTGAATACCGGGTCGATCGCGCTTGCGCCGACGTACCATCGGTCGACCCGCCATCCAGCCGGCCGGGTAATGAACACGGGTCCGCGGACCTGGTCAATCCGAAATCGCCCATCCTCGTCGGTGCGAGTGACCCGTAAGCCGTCGCTGACGACGACTCCTGGCATCGGTGAGCCTGCATCACTTAGTACGGTGCCTTGCATAATTTCCCTCTCTGCGTCTCTCGGCCGTTAGATGCGGTGAGAGTTAACGACTGCCTCGGATGCGGCGCGCGCTTCGGGCGCGCCTTCGAGCTGCATAGCCAGGACGCTGTAAATGGCGTCGATCAGTGACAGGTGGACGATTCGACTAGTCATGGCCTCGACCCGATAGCGTGTCTCCGAGCTACCCGCGACGAGCAAGAGGTCAGCGAACTCAGCCAACGGTGAGCTGAGGAAGCTGGTGATTCCGACAACGACCGCCTTTGACCTGACGGCCGTGCGGGCGACGTCCAGCGTCGACGTCGTTGACCCCGTGTGGCTGATCACGAAACAGACGTCGCGCTCATCAAGGCCGCGGGCGATCACCTCTTGGGCAATGAAGTCAGGGGTGAACGCGGCGTCGAGCCCAAGTGTCGTGAAACGGTAGGCAGCGTCTGAAGCGAGCGGGGCCGAAGTGCCCACCGCGGCGAAGCGCACGCGACGTGCCTTCACCAGCGCAGTGACAATAGCTACGACTGTGCTCGGGTCAAGATGCGCCGCAGCATCCTCAAGCGCAGCACTATTCTCGCGCAAGGTCCCCAACACGGTCGCGGTAACCGGATCGTCGTCGTGTGTCGCGGCCGGGCGCTGGGGAAGGACGGTCTCGCGGGAGAGAAGCAGCTTGAATTCCTGAAATCCGTGCAGGCCGAAGCGCTGGCAGAACCGCACTACCGAGCCGACGGACGTGCTAGAGACCTGAGCCAGTTCGGTCACCGAATAGGTCATAACCGAATGAGGGTCAGCACGCACCACTCGCGCGATCTGCGCCTCGGATGGCGAAAACGCAGCCGAATCGCGACGGATCTGCTCGAGGATCGGCTGCTCATCAGAGCGCCAGAGCCTCGACACTGTCTCAGGCTGTCTATTCATGGTGCTCACGCTAAGAATCGCGCGTGACCGGTCAGTGACACCCAATCAAACGGCGGATGAACTTTCCAGATACTCGCTGTTCATGGAAAGAAACTCCAGAGACACCCCTCTGATCATCCCAACGCAGAGTTGCCAGTAGTCGCGCAGGAACATTCAAAATCTTTGGTCACCCGGCCGTGAAGATCACCGTACCGAGGGGCCAGGCAGCCGTCCTGGGCTCCGAAAACGCAGCCACGCCCAACACACCGAGACCCCGGAACCGAGCGCCCAGGGCATTTCATTCTTGATCCTCTTCCAGCTGACGTTCCTTCTAAACACCTTTGTGCTGATCGACACGCTGCACAGTTGGTTGAGCGGTTTCGTCAAAGTCAGCGCGGTCGGTCGCATGATCACGACGGCAAGTTCGCGAGCGATATCTGGCTGGCCCTTACCGACGTCGCCGTGATCGTAGCGATCTCCGCGCGTCTGACCGTATGGGCGTACGTGTGGAAGCCCTAAATGTCAGGGTGCACAACTTCCGTGATGCGAACCCTGACTCAGCGTCGAAATTGGTCGCCTTCAGCCACGCTAAGCGCAAGGCGACTTTTCCGGCCGACACTCTGCCTCGGGAATCTAAAGCTTTTCGAGACACGAGTTACCTCTTGCGCGCCTCTGTAGGAGGTGGCGGATTTCCGGGGCGCCATTTGTCTTGGAAAGATGTCTTACCGTGAAATGTCTTTCACGCGCCACTTCTAGCAGTTTCTGAGGCAGAATGGCCGGGTGAGATATCTCGGGTATACGCGGGTCAGCACAAGAAGCCAAGACGCGAAGTTGCAGGTCGACGCCCTGGTCAAGTCGGGCGTGCAGGAGCGGGACATTTTTGCTGACGTCACCTCGGGCAGTCGGACCGCTATTTCACGTCCTGGGATAAAGAAGCTGCTCGAGTACGCCCAGCCCGGAGACACCGTCGTGGTGTGGAGGGTCGATCGCCTCGGCCGGTCCCTCATCGATGTACTCAACACGGTGAAGCTGCTCCGAGAGCAGGACATCCAAGTGAAGAGCATCTCGGACGGGATCGACCCGTCGACAACGTCGGGCCGGCTGATGCTGAACATGCTCGCCACCTTGGCCGAGTACGAACGCGAGCTGATCACCGAGCGTGTGAACGCAGGAATCACCGCCGCCCGAAATAGCGGCACCAAGTTTGGTAGGCCCTTGTCCGATCCCGCGGTCGTAGCCGACAAACTCAAGCTCGTAACCGAGGCCCGGGCGAAGGGCCGGACCGCGGAGGATGCGGCAAAGCTCGTCGGGTGGAGTCGTGCCACTTTGTACCGGCATCAGCAGGCCTTAGCGGCCCGCGAAAGCTCCACTGTGTAGGTGACTTGTGGACGCGGCCGAGCGGTGGCGTGTTCTTCGGCTGCATGTCGAAGACCAGATTCCGCTCGCGGTCCTTGCCCGGGAAACCGGGATCTCCGCTCGAACTCTGCAGCGCTGGCACCAGCTCTACCGCGCAGGCGGCATCGCATCACTTGACGCTCATGCGCGTATAGACAAAGGTGCCCGACGAACCTCAGCAGAGACGGTCGCGTTCATCGAACGACTGGCGCTCAGTCGGCCGCGCCCGAGTCTCGCCACGCTGCATCGTCTCGCCATCACCGATGCTCAGGCGCGTGAGCTGCCGCCGCCGAGCTATGCGACAGTGAGGCAAATCGTCCAGGCCCTCGATCCGGCACTTGTCACTTTGGCGCTGGAGGGGCCAGTCTCGTACCGAGACAAGCACGAGCTCGTCTTCCGGCGCCGCGCGGAACACCCCAACCAGACGTGGCAGTCCGACCACACTGAACTCGACATCCTCATCGTCGGCGCTGACGGAAAACCTGACCGACCGTGGCTGACGACCGTGATGGACGACTACTCCCGTGCGATCTGCGGATACATGGTGTTCAGCGGAGCCCCGTCAGCTATTAACACCGCCCTCGCCCTCCGGCAGGCGATCTGGCGGAAAACCGACCCGACATGGGCAATGTGCGGCATCCCCGACATCCTGCACGTCGACCACGGCTCCGACTTCATCAGCCACCACCTCGAACGAACAGCTATAGCTCTGCACATCAGGATCATCCACTCGACCGTCGGCAGGCCACAGGGTCGCGGCAAGATCGAGCGGTTCTTCGGCACCGTCAACACGGAACTCGTGAGCGCGCTCCCCGGCCACCTCGGGCCGGGTAGCCGGGCACCAACTCCCGTCCTCGACCTTGCCGGGCTCGACCGTGCGATCGGCGAATTCATCGGCACCTATAACGACCGGACCCATCGCGAGTTGGGGATCTCACCGCGTGACGCCTGGGTCGCTGACGGTTGGCTGCCGCGAATGCCCGACAGTCTTCAAGAACTCGACGGACTGCTCCTTACTGTTCCGAAGAACCGAGTGGTGCAACGTGACGGCATCCACTTCCAAGGCCAGCGCTACCTGGCCCCAACGCTCGCTCCGTTTGTGGGGCACACCATCACGATCCGGTACGACCCCCGCGACATCTCCGAGATCCGCGTGTACGACCGGGACAATTTTATCTGCACCGCAATCGACGAGGCCCACCCCAACCTGCGTCTCAGTCTCCGCGACATCGAAACCGCTCGTCGCGCCCGCCGCAAGCAACTGCGCCGCGCGATCAACGATCGCATCCCGACCGTTGCCACCCGCGAGGAACCTCGCGCCCCTGAACCGACAAAGCGGCGGCCGAAGCTGCGCACCTACGAAGAGGACGAGTGATGAACCAGGCATTCATCGTCACCAAAGAACACCGACGCTTCACCGAGTTCGCCAACGCCGTGCGGAAAGAAAAGACCATCGGCATCTGTCACGGCGCTGCCGGCGTCGGGAAGACGAACTCCGCCCGTCGGTACGCGAACTGGGAAGCGCTCGAGCCCTACATCAACGAATGGGGTCCCAGGGGTGATCACGATGCGAAGCATTACGCCCTCGCGAACCGATCCCGCACCGTCTTCTACACACCGGAAGTGCTCTGCCGCCCTAAAGACCTTATGCACGACATCGATCATTGGCAGGTGAAAGTTGGGATTTGCGCCGACGAGCACCTCCGCTCCCTCATGCCGGAGTCGGAAAGGGTCAGGCAGAACGATGTCACCCGCCTTGTGGAACTCCTCATCGTTGACGAAGCGGAACGGCTCACCCCCACCGCCCTCGAGCTGCTCCGCGACCAGCACGATCGCACCCACCTCGCGATGATCTTGATCGGCATGCCGGGCATCGACGAGCGATTCCGCCACTACCCGCAGCTCTACAGCCGCCTCGGATTCTCACACCATTACCGCGCTCTCGGACGCGACGAACTCCTCTTCGTCCTCGATCGCCACTGGAAACGACTCGGCAAGACTCTCGACCCGGAAGACTTCACCGACGCGCAAGCGATTGCCGCCATCGAGCGCATCACCCGCGGCAATTTCCGCCTTCTCGAGCGACTTTTCCCTCAGATCAACCGGGTATTGAAGATCAACCAGCTCGACACCATCACGGACGACGTCATTGAGGCTGCGGCCAGCATCCTCGTCATCGGCAACTAACGACACGGAGCGATCAAAGAAAACCGCCAAAGAGCGGCAAACTCCACAACGTACGCCCAGCTCATGCTTGTCTGAAACTCGTGTCGTAAAACTATGTCGAAAAACCTTGAGTCTGGGTATTATCGACAGATGTTGTTCGGTTACGCACGAGTCTCCAGTACAGATCAGAATCCAGCTCACCAAGTCGACGCGTTGGCGTTGGCGGGCGTCGAGGTCGAGAACATTCATGTCGATCACGCCGGCGGCGCGAAGGCGTCACGGCCACAGTTGGATGCTGTTCTGCAGCGAATGCGTGGCGGTGACACGCTGGTGATCACCCGCCTCGACAGGCTGGGCCGGTCGGTTTTGCATCTGATCACGCTCGGTGCCGATCTGCGTGGGCGGGGGATCGGGTTGAAAGTCCTCGAGCAGGGAATCGATACCGCCACCGCCGAAGGTCGGGCGATGTTCGGGATGCTGTCGGTACTCGCGGAACTTCAGCGTGAGCTGATTGTGGCGAACACTCGGGACGGCTTGGCCGCTGCGCGGGCGCGCGGCAGAAAAGGCGGCCGCCCATCGAAGCTCACCGACGATCAAATCGCACTTGCTCAACGGCTGTACGACGCCGGAGAGAATACGGTCGCGCAGATTGCGGCGATGTTGAACGTGCCCCGCACAACTGTGTATGGCCATCTCAACAAGAACAAGTCAGCTTCGACCTCCACAGCGCATTCTCCCGGGGACGTTCCTGTGAATTCTGTTGTGCCCATGCGAGTGCCACGCACCTGCCCGACGTGTGGTTACGAGCCGAGTACGCGAGCGGAAGCTGCTCATCAACGCGGCGACCTGGCTGTTGCGTGGCTCCATCCGGATGTCGACGATCCGAATGCGGTCGTCATCCGTTCGCACTGTCGCCATTGCGAACCTGAGCCACCCGCTTTCGACGTCGCGTGCACCGTATGCGGTGACGGTCCAATTCTTGCCGACACCTTCGCACACGCCGCGACAGTCGAAGGTCTCCCGGTTCCTGTTCAACAGTGGCTGACTGCCAGTGGGTGGAATTTGACGCCCACCCTCCTGTGCCCGGACCACCGATGAGAGGCGGCGATATGGATTCATCAGTGAAAATCCAAGCGGACCTGCGTAAACGAATAGTGCACGGTTGGAATACCGACACTCCGCCAGTCGATCGACCCGCCGAGCGGATGGAGGACGCATCGTGAGCGCCGCACTGCACTCCGTCTCGGGTATCACGAACCGCAAGCCTGCCGCAGATGACGATGCCGTAGAGAAGAGGCTACGAGCCATGCTCGCCGCCATCGACGATTCCCTCGCCGGGATCAGTGACGCCCGCGAAGCGCTCCGAGGCATGTACTCAGGTCCCGCAGCATCGGATGCAGTCGAAACGTTCCTCGCGGAGGAAGCCGCCACCGAAGACATCACCACCCATCTCACCGACGCAGCCCGCAGTCTGCGCGCAGCCCTGGCCAGAATTCGCAGTCATCAGCAGTTGACGACACCGCGACTCTGACATGGCTGATACCGGCCACCAGGCCACGAAGGCGGAACAGTGACGCAGCCACAGGTAGTACCCGAGGCGATCGACCTTGTAGGCCCCGACGCCGAGATCGACGACTACAGCATCGCCATGGACGTCGAAGCGCAGTTGTTGTGCTCGTTGCTCTGGGCGCCGGCCGATCGCGCCGCGAGCGCTACCGCAGCTCTGAGCTGCGCCGACTTCTACCGACCCATCCTCGCCGAACTCTTCACCGTCATCGCGGACCTCGTGACCGCAGGCAAACCACACAACGGGGCCTACGTTCTCAGCACCCTGCAACAGGCAGGCCGAGCAGGCGGACAACGCGGCAAACAACTCACCACAGTGTTGACGGACATCACCACCATCGGCATCCCCTCAGGCGAACTCGAACACTACGTCGGTGCAGTGCTCACCCAGGCGTACCGCCGAGGATTCCGCCACGCCGCTCAATCACTGGCGCAGGCTGCTGACGAGCTTCCGGACGATCAACTGTTCGAGCATCTGCTCAGCATCGGCCGCGAGCGCCGCACCGCCTTCGAGCGGCTCAACACCATCCGAGAAGGCCAACTATGACCGACTCAGACCGGCGCGACCACGCACACGCCAAACCTGGAGTGATCCGGCACAGCATCCTCGGCGTCACCGCACTTGCCGTGGCCGCCCTGGATTTCACGATCGGTACCAAACATGTGATCACCGCAGGCATCATCGCCCTCACCGTGTCCGCGTACAGCTTCATCAGAGCTGCCGCGCTCCGGGCATCCGCCACCACGAGAGACCGACCATGACAACCGAGAAGGACACCAGCAGACCGGGCTGGAAAGCGCACACCATCGTCGCGGTGATCAGTCTCGCCGTAGGCATCATCTTCCTCACCGGCGAAACAACCGCTTCCCTGATCGCCGGAACAAGTCTCCTCGGACTCGCGATCTACCACCTGGTCGTAGCCCTGCACCTTCGCCGAGAACTCAACACATCCACCGACGAGAAAGGGAGACCATGAACGACGACGAACACGACGCCTGGCAACTGCACCACCACGGATCGAGTTGGGAAGACATCGGCACCGACATGGGATGTAGTCCGGCAGCGGCCCGCTCACTCGCCGCCGGGTACGAGCGGCGCACCGACACCGCCGCCCAGGCCGAGCAAACGGCTCTCTTCTGACCCGCCGAAACCCTTCGAGGCGCATGAGCGACATGCAGGGGATCGTGAGTCAAAAGGCTCTCGGAGAAGATCCGATCGACGATGGCCGATGTCGTCGCCCAAGGCGGAGACGCCATCTTCTGGCCTGCAATTACCGATCTAGGTCTCACGTTGACGCTTGAGGGAATCCTCGGCGCGGGCGATGAGTTGGCTCAAAGGCATCCCGAAGACACCGGCAATTGTGTGGAGCTGCGATGCGGACGCGTCCCGCGTGCCCTTTTCGATTCGCCGGATGGTCGAATCGGCGAGACCAGTTCTTTTCACCAGTTCGAGCTGCGCCATGCTGCGTTCGACACGTTCGATCCGTATGCGCTTGCCCAATTCGACCGCTAAATCCCTTGCGGTAGGTGCGGTTTCCATTGGGTGGCTCCTGAAGGGTCGTCACTACTTTTTCGGGGGCATTCGGTTCGCCTACGCTGCACTACCTGCCACGAGAAAAGTTGCACCAGCCACGCAATGGGCGGTGCATCTTTCTGTGTTCGAGCCTATTTCGTATCGAAGTGCGTCTGCTCGCACGAGGCAGACGCGCCGGCGCCGGTGATCGTTTTCTCGGTCAGGATTTTGCCGTCCGCGATGATCTTGCAGGTGAGCGTCCCTGTGCCGGGCCGATAGTTGGTGGCTGTGATCGACGCATACTTCACCAGGCCGGTGAGCGTTACGTTCTTGCGCCACGGAAGCGCCGCTGCGGCGAGTTGCTCGGTGGTCGAATTGTCGCCTGTGTAGGTGACCAGGGCGACGGCGGCGTCGCCCGTCACTTCGTATGTGACCACGATTTCTCGCTTCGCATGCTCGTCGACGACGCTGTAAACCGCAGTGCCCACACGAACGGCACAGCCCGCGAAGAATGCCAACACCACCACGACCGCGAGCAGGATCCACGGCCACGCCTTCTTTTTCGGCGGCGGCAGTGGTTGAGGCGGGTACGGCACGTAGCCAGGCTGCTGGGGGTGGCCGTACGGGGGCTGCCAGTTGGGCTGCTGCGGTGGAGGCTGCGGTGGCTGCGTCATCGCCCTTTCACATCCGGTTCGAAGAGGCTCGGGCCGATCGCATCCTCCAGCGCCAGAAACCGATTGCCACGGTAGTTGCGGTACACGCCCACTCCACCGACGAGAACGGAGATCACCAAGAATGGGAAGCCTGCAGTTTCGGAGCCTGCACCTATCCATATGCCGACGAATCCGATAGCCACCCCGACGAGGCAGATGACCGCGCCTTGGGCCACCATCCTGCGTCCCTGACCTGGGTAGGCCGACACGCGAACGGATCCGATCATGCGCGGTGGTCGTCGTTTCACCATCAAGTTCCCTCCCTGTTTTCGCTGCTCACTGTAGTCGGCAGGATTTGTGTGCCGCTGTTAGTAATCACTCGTAGATGCGATGAAGATCGCTCGCGACTCGGGGCTCAGCCAAGCGCTCATCGCCGAGGCAGCGGCGCTGTCCCCTGGTCGGGTGAGTCAGGTGGCCACGTCCGTGGGGGGTCGGTGATGTCGCCTGAATGAGGGATGGACACAACCAGACACATTAGATACAGTCGATACACTGTACGAGACTTTGGGAGGTTCGAAGGTATCCGGAGGGTTCAGTGTCGTGACGTTAGTAGAAGGTTCCACGAAAGGTACTGTTATGCAATTGATTTCAACTGATCCTGACTACAGTGGATACGTCAACGAGGTTCGACGCTACCGAACCGACGCGGCAGGAGTTCTGTACGCGGCGGTCGTTCTTGTGGCGCATGGGCGGTGGTACAGCGGGATGGCTGCCGTCGATGTGAGAGCGGATCTGTTACACACTGTTCGGGCCGCGTGAGCGAGGACGGCATGTTCTTCAGTGAGAGTACGACCGGGGATGCGGTCGAGCGCGCCTATCGATCAGCAATCAAGGACGGACTGCTCGAAGAGCATGCATATGCGGTGATTCGGAACGCGCTTCTTTCCAGCCGCCGAGATGATCTGATCTCCGAGCGGCAGTGGCGCGTATTGCAGCTGCGCCTTGAAGGGTTGTGAGCGATGTCGACACCTGGAATCGACGGCCAACTCGACATTTTCGCCGAGCTGGCGGGTCTCACCGCCGACCAGGACGATTCGATCGTGGGGGATGGTGAACAGATGTGATGTCATCTGTTCGACGAGGACGAATTGACGTCGTGAGAGGCGGAAACATTGAGTACGAACAGCGGCCGGGACGACGATGACTGGACGGCTTGGGAGGTGTTCGAGGCTGGGGCGCGGACGCCGGTGGAGCCGATCTTCACCGGTTCGGAGGAATGGGATTCCGCACCCGTGCTGTATTCCCTTCCGACGCCGACTGGTATCGACTTCAACTCACGGACTGCGCAGGCGCTGGAAACGTGGTTCGACGCCACGGTCGGCCCGACTACGGGCGTCGCCTCCTGGTCGACCTCTGAGGCGGACAGTCCTCTCATCCGCTCGTACGAGCAGATGCGGTGGGTGATGGCTGTGTCGTCCTTTGTCTTGCTTCTTTCGACGGTGGTTGTTGCCGTGGGTCCGTGGATGCTTCAGGACCTGATGTTATGGCTATTCGTGGCAACGATCGGGTCGGCCAGTGCCGCATGGGCGTGTGACAGCAAAGCAAAAGCCGTGCGCCGTGGACAAACGATGAAAACCGCTGGTCGCGACGCCCTCGCTCACGGGCGGATGCGTATCGCGCAGGGAACGCCGAGTCCACCCGAGCTGAAACTGGCCTTGCACGTAGCGCAAACGGCCCATGTCATCGAGACTTCGCCGGCCTTTTCGAGTGGCTATCTGAGCAGTCATCGCCGCCGGATCAATCTTGCCGAAGAAGTCGCAGCCTTGTCCGCTGACGCGGCGGAGTTGTGGAACGTGCGCAAGACTCTCACCAGGAAAGAGGACATACCGGAAGGCAGCGACGCTTCTGCATTGTTGGGCGTACTTGCCGCTCACGAACGCGACTTGATCTCGGTGTGGGACTCGTTGAAAGCGCGCGCGAACGCTCTCGACCGCTACCGCACCAAGGTCGACGAGATGAACGACCGCCTGCGCTACCTCGATCAACTCGAAGCGGCGGCCGGGCACGCGGACCGTATTGTCGCCCTGAAAAATCGCACTGTCGAACATCGACAAGCCGCAGAGGCTACTGACTCGATGAGCGCAGAGCTGGAAGCGGTCCGAGAAGCGATCGACTCCCTGGTCCGAGGTATGGATAAGGACATTGCCGTTCTCGAGGCCCGACCGGCCGACCGTGAAAGTGACTGAGGTCACAAGCAAAAATCCGGGGATCTAAGTCTGTTTGAAGCAAAGGAAGGGGCGCATCACTCGTTTCATAAGCAACACTAGAACCATTAGAGGTAACCGGATTCGGTTGCCCAAAATGGAGGTGAGTTGCCTGTGGCACGAAGGCCGCGCAAATCGCGCGAATCCGAGGGACAGCTGAGTCTGGAAAGTTTGTGGGCCGACCCCGATCCAAGACCGTCGACAACGACCGAGAGGAAGAACAATGAGTACCCCGATCTATCTGGAGCAAGTGCGGACCTACTTTCGGAACTATCTGCCGAGTCGGGTCGCGACGCTGGAGGATCCGGAGAGTTACTTCGCGGAGCTGGCAGAGGCGATAGCCGAGCAGGTGGCAACAGTGAGCGCGCAACTCGAAGTAACCTCACGCCTCCCGGAGGAGAGCTATTTGCAGAGAGTGGGGCGGTTGAACGCGGTGCGGGCTCAGGCCCAGGAGCTGGCGTTGACGGAGATTCTCTATTCGATTCCACCCGAGACATCCCAGAGCGACGACGTGAGCAACGCGCGGGACGTGGAGTTGGCGACGGCGACAGCGGAATCGAACGAAGTCGATCGCCGGTTGGAGATGGAAGAGGAGTCGGCGGAGGCGATCGATTGGGATCGCAGGTTCCCGCACCTGATCGAGGAGGTGCGCTGGATGCAGAGCGATCACGGGAACCTCAGCGAGGAGGAGAAGAGGGCGCAGCTCCAGGCGATCTTCGCAGCTCAGGCCGCCGCCCGACCGAAGGGCTGACCCGGGAGGTACCGAGAGATCAGACTGCGAGGGCCGCCGACGAGCAGAGCCTTACCGCGGACGCGGTTGACGCGCTCTACGCCGGGGACCTCGATGTCGAGGATTCCGAGGAGATTCGGTTCACCCCGTACACAGAGGTCGGAGCTGATGGCCGACTGAATCGGGTCGACGGGCGCAGTGACGCGACGAGTTGGCGGCCGCCGCTGGACATGCCGCCGGTTCCGAGCGGTATCCGCGCCCGCATCTCTGCAAATCTCGATGCGATCCGGACTCTGCACCGGATCGAGGAGCACGGTAAGTCGGCGACCGCAGAGGAGCAGCAGATACTTTCGCGCTGGTCGTCGTGGGGTGCGGCTTCGCAGATCTTCGACGATTCTCGCCAGGACTTGCGTGATGACGCGGCCGAGCTGCGCGCGCTGATCGGAGAGCAGGCCTGGCTCGCCGCTCAGCGCACGGTCCTCAACGCGCACTACACCGACCCCGCTATCGTGGCGGCGATCTGGGACCACCTGGGGGACTTGGGTTTCACCGGGGGAGAGGTTCTCGAACCGGGTAGCGGGTCGGGAACGTTCATCGGGTTGGCTCCACGAGCTGCGCGGATGACGGGGGTGGAGTTGGACCCGACGACCGCCCGCATCGCGGCGCAGCTGTACCCGGCGGCGACGATCCGCACGGAATCGTTCGCGGACACACCGCTGCCGGAAGGCACGTTCGACGCGGTAGTCGGCAATGTGCCGTTCTCCGGGGCGAAGTTGCATGATCCGGTACACAACCTGGGCAATCATTCGATGCACAACCACTTCATTCTCAAGTCGTTGGCTCTGGTCAAGCCAGGGGGAATGGTCGCGGTCATCACCTCTGCCTTCACGATGGACGCGCAGAACCCGTCGGCGCGACGTGAGATCGCGGGCAGGGCAGATTTCTTGGGCGCGATCCGATTGCCGACCGGCGCTCACCGCAGAACGGCCGGCACCGACGCTGTGACCGACGTGCTGATTCTGCGTCGCCGCGACGGCATACCTGTCCCGGTGGGAGGGGATTTCGAGCGGACGCTCGAGAAGTCAGCGACCCGGGCGGGCATGCTGGACGGGGATGTCCCGGAAGTGGCCACGGTGCGGATGAACGAGTACTTCGAACGTCACCCGGAAATGGTGCTCGGCACGGTGGAAGTCGGTCACGGCATGTATTCCTCCGACACGGTGAAGGTCAATGCCGGTGATCGGGATCTAGTTTCGGATCTGCGCGGCGCATTGGCTCAAGTGGCGGCCCAAGCGCGGGGTGCCGGTGTAGTGCATGCGCCACGCGGCATCAGTGCGGATGAGCGGCGGGTGGCCGCTGTCGTCGGGGGTAGCCCAGCACATTTCCCAGGGCACATCAGTCTCTCTCCGGATGGGGAGTTCCGGCGCCGAACGGTGTACGGGACGGACGAACCACTGACGGTTCCGTCGAGTCAGCAGCGCGAACTTCGGGGCCTTCTCGGTATTCGTGATGCGACCGTGGCGTTGCTCGAAGCGGAGGCCGCCTCTGCGCAGGACAACGAGTCGATCGGTGATCTGCGTTCGGTGTTGAACGCACGGTACGACGCATACGTCGATCGGTACGGGCCGATCAACAGATGTTCATGGCATCCGAGCGGGCGCTTGGACGCGGACACCGGCGAGCCGGTGTTGTCGGTGCGACGGCCGCCGGTGATGCGAACGTTCCGCGAGGATCCGCACCAACCGGCTGTGATGGCACTCGAGGATTACGACGCAACGACGGATACGGCGTCGAAGATGGCGATCATGAGTAGACGTGTCGTTGCTCCACGCACACCCCGCCTCGGTGCCGACACTCCAGCGGACGCGTTGGCGATCTGCATGGACACCCACGGCCGTATCGATATCGAAGTCGTCGCGCACCTGCTCGGTGTCGAGGAGCAAAGCGCGCGAGAGCAGTTGCGCGGCCTGGTCTTCGCGGATCCCGAGCAAGGCGGTGCGCTTGTTTCGGCAGCGGAGTATCTGTCCGGTGATGTGCGCGCAAAACTCTCGGCAGCGGAGGCGGCGCTTGTCGACGACCCGCATACCTACTCGGAAAACATTGCGCCGCTGTCGGCTGTCATTCCTGAGGACTTGGGTCCGGCTGAGATCGATGCTCGACTGGGTGCGGCGTGGATCGAAGCGGACGATGTGGAGAATTTCCTGCAGGAGGTTCTTGGTGACACCACGATTCTGGTCTCGCGGGGTGTCGGTTCGGAGTGGCGGGTCAATGGCGGTGTCGGTGGTGTCCTTTCCACCGAGGAATTCGGCACGGAGCGGGTGCCGGCACCGAAACTTGCCGAGTACCGGCTACGGCAGAAGGCGATCCGTGTCTACGACCCGGACGAGGACGGAAACTCGCGGATCTTCAACCCGACTGAGACGGATGCGGCCAACGAGAAGGCCGCGCAGCTCGGCGAGAGGTTCGCGGAGTGGGTGTGGGAGAACCCGCGACGGGCTCAGCGATTGGCGGACGAGTACAACCGCCGGTTCAACGGGATCGTGTTGCGGTCGTATCCGACCGAACACATGACCTTGCCTGGACTGACCAAGGATTTCACTCCGCGGCCGCATCAGTTGAGTGCCGTCGCACGGATGGTGGCCGAGCCGAATGTCGGGTTGTTCCACGCTGTGGGCGCGGGCAAGACGGCCGAAATGGCGATGGGGGTGATGGAGTTACGTCGACTCGGTTTGGTGAACAAACCGGCGATGGTCGTACCGAATCACATGCTCGATCAGTTCTCGCGTGAGTTCCTGCAGGCGTATCCGCAGGCGCGTGTTCTCGCTGCGGGCACTGACGATCTTGCCGGAGACAAGCGGCGCGCTTTCGTCGCCCGTGCCACGACCGGCGACTGGGATGCCATCGTGATGACGCGTGGCAGTTTCGCGCGGCTGGTGGTCAGCAATGAGACCGCGCGCTGGTACCACGACAGGGAGATTGCGCCGAGGCGGGAGTATTTGGCAGCACTCAAACGCAACGGGGGTGCGGGGCGAACGATCAAACGCACCGAGGATCTGATTCTGAAAGCGGAGGAAAAGCTCAAGAGCAAATTGTCGGGTCCGGTGGATCCGGGAATCACCTTCGAGCAGACCGGGATCGACTACCTCGTCGTCGACGAGCTGCACGACTACAAGAATCTGTCCACGGACACCAACATTCAATCGGCCGCGATCGCCGGTTCTCAGCGTGCGCAAGATCTGCACATGAAGATCGAGTACTTGCGGGACAAGCACAACGGGAGAGCGGTCACCGGAGCAACGGCGACCCCGATCGCGAATTCGATCACCGAGGCATACGTCATGCAGCGGTACCTGCGACCCGATCTGATGGAAGCTGCCGGGATCACGAATTTCGATCAGTGGGCGGGAACATTCGCTTCCACGAAGGCGGAGTTGGAGATGTCGGTGGACGGCAACTCCTGGTCGCTCAAGGAACGGGTATCGGGTTTCCGGAACGTGCCCGAGTTGCTGAAGATGTTTCACGTCGCCGCTGATGTGAAGACGGCGGAGGATCTCGACCTTCCGACACCGGCCATCGCGAGGCGGGGCGACGGGCAGCGAGTTCCCGAACTGATTTCCGTCCCGGCGACGCAGGCTCAGCGTGATTTCGTGATCAGTCTCGGTGAACGTGCGGATGCGGTCCGCAAAAAACTTGTCGAGCCGACCGTGGACAACATGCTCAAAATTTCATCGGAAGGGCGCGCAGCGGCGCTGGATCTGCGCTTGCTCACCCGCAAGGCCCACACCGCACAGGAACTAGCCGCAATTGAAGACGGTGACGATTTGTTCGCCGACGCCGGGACGGCGTTGGAGGAGGCACAGGCCGACTCCGGACACAAGATCGGTGCGGCGGCTACGTGGTTACACCGCAATTGGGAGGAGAACAAGGACAACGTCTACATCGGGAAGGACGGCGCTCCGCATCCGCGTCGGGGCGGGTTGCATTTGGTGTTCTGTGATCTGGGAACGCCGGGGGAGGGGTGGAACGTGTACGACGAACTGGCATCGGAGCTCACTACGAAAGGCGTGCCGCGCGAGCAGATCGCGTTCATCCACGACGCCAAGACCGACAAGGCCAAAGCGGCGATGTTCGCTGACGCGAAATCCGGGAAGATCGCGATCTTGGTCGGGTCGACATCGAAGATGGGGGTGGGGACGAATGTGCAGGACCGGGTTGTCTCGTTGATGCACATCGACTGTCCCTGGCGGCCGGCCGATCTGGAACAGCGAGACGGGCGCGGCGTCCGGCAGGGAAATCAGAACGCTGAAATCAGGATCGGGATCGCCATCACCGAAGGAACATTCGATGCTCGGATGTGGTCGACGCAATCACGGAAAGCCACTTTCATCAATCAGTTCATGAGAGGCAGCCTCGACGTCCGCGAGATTGACGACATCGGAGACGCGGCGATGAACGCGAACGAAGCGGTGGCCATCGCTTCGGGCAATCCGCTGGTGCTGGAAAAGGCGGAAGTTGATGCCGAGGTCGGGAAACTGGAGCGTTTGCGAAGATCTCATCAACGCAGCCAGTCCATGCTGGCGTTGCGTGTCCGCGAATCCGAATACCGGATTCCGGAACTCGAAAAGAGCATCGCCACGTTCACCAGCGCGATCGAACAGCGGGTATCGACTCGGGGTGAGAAGTTCGTGATCGAACTCGACGGGAGCACAATCGATTCTCGAATCGAGGCCGGCGACGCGATCGCCGCGCGGTTGTATGCGCTCATCGAAGACAGATCATCGCATTGGAAAGAGATCGACGGCGGTCGTATCGGACGGCTGGGCGGCTTCGAGTTGTACGCGCGCAATGTGCCGAACGGGCGCAGCGCTGACGCCGCGATCGTGTTTCCAGACATCGACGGTCATGCGGTCACGTTCAACGCGGGCACCTTGCGCAACGGTGGTGTCGGTATCGCAGTGAAGCTCGAGAATGCGATCGAGGGAATGGACCGCCGGTTGGCCAATGCCGAACGCGAACTCGCGACCGCAGTCGGAGAGAAGGGACGATCGGAGGCGAGACTCGGGTTGAAATTCGAGCACGAGGAACGGCTGGACGCACTCAAGGTGCGCAAGCGCGCGATCGACATCGAGCTTCGTGGCGATCCGGAACCAGAGGCAGGCGAGGAATCCGAGCCGACCCCGCAGAGCGATTCGCGTGCCGTCGAGCGCTCACGTCCGTCACATCTGGACCGAAGCGGCGGGCCGTCTCCTGGTGTGAACCGTGACCGCTGAGCGATAGGGGCGCACCACGTAGTCGCGCCCTGAACATGGATCTGGCTCCACCCGAGACATCGGGATGGAGCCAGATTCATTTTTTTGTGGATAGTTGCCTGTTGGTTCGTTGTGGTGCCGGTCAGTGGGCAGGGTTGGTGCCCGAAGCGACCGGAGTGGGTGGTGAGGTGGGTGTGGACGGGGAAGCGATGTTCCCCTTCTCCTTGCCTGCTTTTGCTCGTTTGCTCACGGCTGCGAGAGCGGCGGTGGGCTTGAGGTCGATCTTCTCGAGCGCGCTGACTTTCGCGCCGCCTTCACGCGCTGCCTCGTATGCAGCGGCTACGGCATTCTCGGTTGCTTCTTCGCGTGCGATCAGCTCACGTTGACCACGCTCGCGTGCCTCGCGTGCGAGCTTCCATTCACCCATCTTCACCGCGAGGTCACCGACGAGAGTTTCGACCGAGTTTTCGACGAGGGCGGCTCGGTACGCCGATGCAGCCTTCTCGGCGGCGGAATTCTTCGTTGTGGCCATGTGGTCACCGGTCCTTTCAGTTCGAATGAATCTACTGTATCGAATGGTTCGTCGTGTTGTGAATCCGTGCGGGCGAAGCGCGGAGTCTTTGAGTGAGGAGAGGTCGTGGAGTATCGCCGTTGCCGGAGGTGTTGTCCCCGGCCTGGGTGTCCGGGGCGGCGTTGTGTGCAAACCAGACGCGGAGCGGAGGAATCTGGTTTGTGCCCAATGCCGAGTTCCCCGGTGCACAGGTTGGGGGCAACACACCAGGTTCGGATGGGCGTTTTCCGCGCGCAGCGTGGTGGTGTTCGCCGCGTAGCGGCGGCCCGTTGCCCACAGATGGGGATGGCGCATGCCGCTCCTCATGTGGATGCCCGAGATTTTTCCTCTCGCTCCGCTGCGTCTCGGGCACCCACAATCCTCGCGCGCCACCCCCAAGTGTGGACGACGGGATCGGGCGGTCAGCTTCGCAGGTAGACGTCGCGGCTAGTGGGTGGCGAGCAGAGAAGAACGCGAAGGGCGGGGCTGCCGCGAGGCCGCTTCGCGACCTCTTGCCTGATGAAGAATCCGCGCAGACGCGAGTTGGGTGTGGGCCGGCGGGGTTGCTCGGGTGCGTGGTGATCGCGCGTTGTGCATTTCCGCAGGAAGCAGGCAGGTCTAGTGGAAAAGCAGAGCAAGATATTCTAAAACCCAGGGGTTTTAGCTTGCGCCTGCCGCGGGCGTGGTTCAGACTCGAAGGGGTTCGAGGTCTGAGCACCCCGGCGGCGGGGTGGATGTCGCCGGGCGGCCGGCGAGTGAGGTCCAGTCGAGGGTTCGTCTGGACGGTTGAGGAGCTGGGTTGAGCGTGAAGGCGAAGCGAGGTCACCGTTCGCACGGTGTGGTCGTTCGTTCGCGTCGCAAGGAAGCTCTGTTCACTCCGGACGAGTACGCGTTGATCGAGCAGGCTTCGACGATGAGGGGCTTGAAGTCGGGGGCATTCATCGCGGCGTCTGCGGTCGAGACGGCGAAGGCGATGACCACAGGTTCAGGAGAGAACGCTCCGGCGACGGTGCACGAGTTGCGCGGTGTCGCGGCTGAGGTGCGGGAGTTGCGTCGATTGTTGGGGAACGTGGCCGGCAATCTCAACGATGTCGCCCGTCATGCGAATTCGACGGGGCAGCTGGGCGGTAATGCTGATGCTGTCTTGGAGTTCACGCGGCGCACGAACACGAAGATCGATGCCTGGCTGATGGAGCATCTTCGGAGCCTGCGGTGATCGACAAGATCGTGAAGGGTTGGGATGCGAAGGGGTTGGTCCGCTACCTGATGGGGCGGGGCGATCACAACGAGCACACGCGCCCGACGGTGATCGGGGCGTGGCAGTCCGACCCTGGCGCGTTGCAGCCTGATCTGGTGGGGCCGGGAGATTTCGACTTCGATCCGGCGGAGTTCACAGCGTTGCTCGATCACGTGAACGCGACTGCCGAGGCGGCCGAGTTGCCCAGGCGTCAGCCGCAGACAGGTGAGCCGGGGTACACCAAACACGGATACGTGTGGCATTGCTCGCTCAGCCTGTCGGCGGAAGAGGGGAAGCTCTCGCACGCGCAGTGGAACGAGATTGCACGCGATGTGATGGACCGAACCGGGATCGCTCCGGAAGGTGACGCCGGTGGGTGCCGATGGATCGCGGTGCATCACGGTCAGTCCACAGAAGGCAACGATCACATTCACATCGCCGCGGTGTTGGTGCGCCAGGACACGGGTCGTCGCTTCCACCCGAAGAACGATTTCGGAGTGACCCGCACGGTGATGCGGGATTGGGAGGATCGACTCGGTTTGCAGGCGACCGCGATCAACGACGGTTCTGCAGCACCAGCGGCCAGTCGCGGCGAGATCGAGAAAGCGGCGACCCGGATGCGGCAGGGTTACGAGGGGCTGAGCCGGGGAGAAGCCGGTAAGGCCGCGAAGATTCAGTTGCGTCAAGTGGTGACCGAGACCGCCGCGATGAGCGCGGACTCGGAGCAGTTTCTGTCCGAGCTGCGCTCGCAAGGTGTGCTGGTGCACTTGCACCGCAACGACGACGGAAAGATCGACGGATACGCGGTCGCTGATCCCGAGGACCGCGACGCGAAGACCGGCCGCCCGATCTTCTTCGGAGGTAGAAAGTTGGCTCCGGAGCTCTCGTGGGTGAAGTTGTCGGCGCGGTGGTCCGGGGATGCGGCATTGGCGGTACCGGAGACCGGGCGGGCGCATGAGGTGTTGTCCTCGATCGCGGGAGTCGTGCGCGGGAGCGCGGTCGCAGTACGCGGCAGGACCGAGTCGCCAGTGGCGGTGGCGAAGAGCGTGCAGCCGCTGTTGGCGGTATGGGCGAGGGTCGCGGACGGTGCGCAGCGGCGCGGGGAGCTGAGCCGCGCGGCGTGGTCGTTCGATCGGGCAGGACGGATGCCGAAGTCCTTGGAATCACCGCCTGCGGGAGAAATGGCGCGGGCGTTGCGTGCTTCGACTCGTCAGTTGTCGAGAGTAGGACTGGTGTCCGGTCGCGGTATGACCCGTGACGCCGGGCTCGAGTTGGCGTTGGCGTTGTCGGAATTGTTGTTGGAGATCGCGGCGTGGCACGAGGTATCGAAACGCTCGCATCACTGCGCGGCGGCCACCAGGTCGGCTCGTTGCGTGGGACGTTTCGCGGACGAAGCGGGCCGCGGAATGTCGGGTGCTCCGCGCACCACTGCGGCAGTAGTCGACAGTGTTCGTGATCGCGCGCCTTCGCGCGGACGTACACCAAGAGCTCCGGCGTCGAGCACGCCGGAATGGTTGCCGAGGAGAGGGGAAGAGAGGAAGTTGTGATCGCAGGCGCGTGATCCGCCGCGTACAAGTCCACATCGTCGGGAGTCGCCACCCATTGCATGCTGCGAGCTGTGCTCGTGGCACGACCGACGAGTTGGAAAGGGCAGCGATGACTGACCCCACGAACGACAATGTCACCGATCGAGGTTCTACTGTTTTCGCTGTGTCACTGATGTACCGAGCTGTCGACTCGCCGGTCAGTGAACTGCATTCGACACATCCTTCTCTTACCCGAGCTGTGGAGAGTCTTGCCCGCCACGTGCACGCCGCCGCAGTCGATCCGATCGACGACGTGCGTGTGGCCATCGTGGAGGAGCCACACGGGCAAGACGCGGTCGTTGTGTTCGAATACTCAGGTGCAGCGGTGGAGGTGATCCGCGCCTTCGATGCCTTCGCGAGCACAGTCCCTTCATCGTCTAGTCCTGAATCGGTGAAAGTGATCCGTGCATTCGATGCATTCTCAAACACGGAACACTCGGCGACTGCTCCTGCTGCGGCATGGGAACGAGCGGCGCAGACCTTTCTTGCCCCGGCGCCCTCTTCGCCGACAGCGCCGGCGGTCGTATCGGACGGAGAGCAGAGATGAGTGAACACGACGAGGTTCCGACGTTCTCGCTTGGGCGTGGTGACGCGATGCGATGGATGATGGCGATGCGCGCGGGCGCGGATCTGATGCGCACTGTTCGCGAAAGCAGGGGGCGCGCGGCGTTCGAGGACGCGGAGAACGTGGCCCGGATCGAAGCGGTTGCTGCCGAGAACGGATTACGCAAGCTCAGCGCTGACGATACCGAGCAGTGGAATGCGGCGGCAGCGGCCGGCCGTGTCTACGCAGAGCAGCATCCCGAGTCGGGGATGACTGTGCGCATCGCTCCGCTGTCGGGAGGCCGGTACGGAGTGCAGGCGGGATGGGAGGACAACTACACGTCCACGGTGGTCGGTTCAGCCAAGATGGCGGGGGAGCTGAGGTCATGGCTCAACGAGAACAGCAACTACAGCAGCATCGATGACCTCCGCGGCACTGTGGAAGAACTACATCAGCATCAGCTCAACCTTGCGGCGCAGACGGCGCAGGAGCGAGCCACCTTCGAACGCGAAGAATCCCGACGCGTCGAGATAGCACGCTGGTTGCATCAACCCGAACAAGCGCGAGTACGGGCGATGTGGGAAGACACTTCGCATCCGGAGTTTCGCGGCGAGAACGGATTCGAAGAAAGCCGCCGCAAATTCTGGCTCAACGGTGTCTTCCAGCACGCGCAGAAGCACAACGGCGACCTCGCGAAGGCCACAGAGTGGGCACTCGAACACGACAAAGAGTTTTACGGAGACTGGAGGAAAAACGCTCCACGTGTGAACTTCCAGAACTTCGAAGAACCCGAGATGCGCGACGCCGAACGCAACCATGAGCTGGCCTTGATCGGCAGATGGGCGAGCGCCTTTGCCGCGGACAAGGAGTTCGAAGCAGCACAAGCCTGGGCCAGTGAGCACGACCCGGCGCTCTATCAGAACTGGCAGCGGGCACAAGCACAAGCAACTGGTCTGGACGAGACACGGCGCGGAGAGAAGTCGCTCATCGACGCGGTCTCAGTGAGTAAGGAACTCGCGGCAGCGAAAGCGTGGATGAAAAAGGCAGGCAACGAGCAGGTCGCGTTGGACTGGGAGTTCCCGGACGCGCACACCTGGCAGGGCGAGGACGGGGTGCAGGCGCAGTGGCTCCGTGGGCAGTGGCACGCAAGCGAGGCCTACACCGAGGGGTTGCCGGAGGCCGAGCAGATCGAGGAGGCGAACGCCTGGATGGCGTTGCCACGCAACGAGAAGATCGCGGCCGAATTTAATGAGCCGAGCGCACAGACGTGGGAGGACTTCCGGGAGGAATGGCTACGCGGCCGGTGGCGCGATGCGCAGGCGGAGGCTGCGCAGGACGCGCCGCCTCCGCCGACCCTGGCGGATCGCCTCGAGGGACGCGTCGATCAGTCGATCCTCGAGGACAAGAGGTGGGCGACGGCCGAGCGGCAGTTCACCGCGTTGGTGCGCGATGGTGCCGACCCGGACCGGCTCGCGGATGTCGTCGCCGGGATCACCTTCAACGAGAAGATCCGCTCTCCCAGCGCGTTCGCCTCGTGGAACATGCGGGAGGCGGCGACGAAGGGCCGTGTCTCGCAGAAGAGTGAGGACGAAGCCAAACGCGAGGTCGCGGAGGAATGGCTCGCGCAGGCGCAACCCGGCCATCCACTCGATCGGGCGCGGGCAGCGTTGCTCGTGGGCCAGATCGACGAATCGTTCGACGCCAAACTCGCCGAACATTATCCGGGTCTGCTCGACGGAGACCGTATGCGTGAGCAGGCGAACACCCAGGCGGCGCGCCACGACGGAAACGCCGACGCCGCCGAAAGCGAGGCACAGCGCATCGAGTACGCCGAAGCAGACGAGCGTGGACGAACCCGGTCCCGGGCGGCCGATAGCGCACCTGCTCACGACGATTCGCGGTCATCGAGCGATCAGTACGGGGAAGTCGTCGATCTCGACAAGACCCACGGCGGGTGGGACGAGGACATTCCGTTGCCCGATGAACCGGAACCTGACGAGCCGATCTACGACCACGATGTCGGGTCCGAGCGAAGCACCGAGATCCCGTTCTCGCAGGCGACGGCCGAGGAGTCGGAGCGGGCGTTTCCACTCGACGAGGTCGGTGACGGCCGCACCATCGCCGATGCGCGCGCGGAACGGTCGTACGCGGCCGGGGAGCGAAGCGCTGCGAGAGAGGAACGGGCGCAAGGCGAGGCTGCACAGGTACAGCCCACCGAGGCAGCGGCCAGAGCTGCTGGCCCGTTGACGCCACCGACCGGCATCAAACCCACGCATCGCCGGGGACCGCGTAAACCACCGGGGACAGCGCCGTCGACGGCAGCGAGAGTGGCCAAACGCGCGCTGTAGTCAGGTGATCAGGGGTCGGCGCGTTGTCATGACGCGTCGACTTTCTGTATGTGAGGGGATGGTCCTCTTCACCGGATCCAGTTCAGTACCCCATACGAGTCCAAGTTCCCCATCGCATGCGCGACGATGGCCGGCCACAACGACCGAGTTTTCAGGACCAGGGGGAAGAACACCAGCCCGAGCGTGGCGGCCGAGAGTACATTCCACGCACCGAATTCCGCGTGTGAGAAGCCGAACAGCGCAACACTGACGACGACGTACCAGCGCATGACCCCACCGAGAAGTGCTGCGCGAAGTCGCCGGTCACGGACGTGATCGCGAAACTGCCACAAACGGACAGTCCCAGCCCGCGAAAGAGGTCTCCTCGGCGATCACGTGGGCAACAATCGTCAGCGTCATCCACGCCACCGGAACGCCCGCATACCAGTCGTTGCGGTTCTCACCAGTGATCTCCGTGGAGATGCCCGTTACCGACCGCAGT
>NZ_JAAMPR010000005.1:0-153298 GCF_018588185.1 Rhodococcus sp. WY5 | reverse complement strand
TAGGCCTCTTTGCCGATGTCGGTACGGATCTGGCGTACGGAGACTTTGCTGGTGAGTCCGGCCAATCCCCCGCTTTTGACTGATTTCGATTTTTCGATCCCGCTGGTTGCTGCTGTCGAGACGGACACGTTGAGGCCGTCCAAACCGACGGTTTTCTGTGCGGGTTTGGTTGATCGCGGTTTCGGAAGATGCAGGGCCACTATATGTTTCCTTCATCTTCGTCGGTGAACGCAGCTTTGAGTGCGAGGTTGATCTCGTGGGTGTCGCGGGCGTCGGTCAGCATGACAGTGATGTCCTCGGTGAGCGGGGCACGCTTTTCCAGAGTCATTTTCCCTAGTGCGTCACTGTCGGTCTGCGATGTCGGTGCCCGGGGGCAGGGGGTAGACCCAGGAGTCGGTGACCGTGCGCAGTGGCCATCGGCCGGTTTCGCGCGCGATGCGCATCGCGACGCGGCGACCTCGCCAGCGGCAGTGCGCGATGATCGCTGCTCGCCAGAGCGGTTGGTGGTGGTGTTGCATTTGTTTGGCGGTCCACATGTCGGGGTTGACCATTCGGCCGATGTAGCCTTTGTAGCAGGAGCCGATGAACCGTTTCATTGCTGTGTCGCCGGTGTCGACGGCAACTTTGCGGGCTTCTCTCAAGATTTTCGCCCACTTGTCGAGGGCCCGACCTTGTTCGGGGTAGACCCATGCTTCGGTGATGTCGAGGGTCGGCGAGTTCTGCGCCGATTCCGCCATCTGCGATGGAGGTTTGTAGTGCGTCGAGGCTGACGGTGGTGATCCAGGTTTGCACCGGTTGGTCGGCGAGCATGTGTGGGTGAGGTAACGGCAGAGTGGGTGGGAGCGCCAGTATGTCACCGGGTGGGAGGGTTACATGCCACAGCCCGAACGGGGTTTTCGATTGCCGCGCAGCGTCGAGCGCGTTCTCGCCGCGAAGATGTCGAGGTTTTCCGTAGCCGAGTTCGAGCATGCCAGCGGAGGCGAGGTATGCCGCTCGTTGGTCTATCGATACCAGTTGTGTTGCGTCGGAGAGTTCTTCGCTGCCCGGGATGCGGGTCCATCCGACTGCAGGTTCGAGATCTCCGCGGGGTTCGCCGTCCAGTGGTGGTACGGGTCCACCGACGGTGACGACGATTCCTTTACCGCTTCGGGTGCGGTCGCGTTTGATCTTGTCGACGATGGCGGCGCCGGTGCGTGCTGGGGTGGGGCCGGGTAGTACGCCGAGGTGTTGTGCGCACCAGGCGAGTCGGCGTCCCAGTTCCTGTGCAGCGGGGAGGTCGTCGTCGGGGAGGTAGGTTCCGGCGGTGGGTGATCCGAGGATCCCCATGTCTCCCACGCGATTGCCCCATCCGAAGTCTTTGTTCCAGTAGGTCCACACGTAGGGTTCGATGAAAATGTCGACCATGGATGTGAAGTTCCCGGTGGTGCGGGAGAGGTGAACGACGTGGCCGGGTTCTCCGCGGAGTTCCCATCCTGCGGTCAGCATCGGGGTCAGCGTGGCGTGGAGGATCGCGGTGAGTTCTTCGGCCGCGCGTGTGCGGAGGATTTCCATGTCATCGACGTCGTCTTCGCTGCCTGGGTCGATGATCCATCCGAGCATTTCGCATGCTTCGATTCCGACGATCCAGATCTGTGCCGGTGCGCCCAGCGGGGTGAGAGTTGCCCATCTGATGAGTTTGTCGAGTTTTTCGATGGAATCTACTGGGCCGGTGAGCGTGTGGCCGGATGGTGTGTAGGTGCCGGCTGCTGTGACAATGACGGCGTGGCCGTCTGCTGACTCGCTGGCGGGAGGTAGCGCGGCCGGTTCGGTTGCGCCCCGTTCGGACGCCGGGGTGGGTCCCGGTTCCACGTCAGCAGTGGGGTCGTCTTGGGGCACAACGGTCTCAGTATCTGCGACCGATGACACGGGCGACGTCGAGCCGGCACCTTGACGATCTGCGTCGACGCTTTCGCCAGTTTCCGATTCGCCTTCTGGTTCCGCGTCGACACCATCCTCCGCGATCGGCGCGTGGGCATCCATCACGTCAGCATCGGATTCCGGCGTTGCGGCGTCGTCGAGCTCGAAAAGGGCCGGTTCAGAATCGAGATCAGGACCATCCCCCTGAACTTCGGGCACCGGAGGAGGATCGAGATCGAACAGGGGAATCTGCTCCCACTTCTTCACCGCCATCGCTGCCCCATCATCGCTGCTGATGCCCTCATGACTCGAGATCGAATGCAGATCGCAACGCCCTGCTCAACAACACTTCCTGCTCAGGCAGAAGAAATCCTCTGTTCGCCCCGAGAGCGGACACGGGGATGGTCGTAACCCCGTCGCAGTCGACAACCGATCCGTCCTCGACGCCGTTGACGTCACCTAGACTCAGCTCCGTCGACAACCCCCGCCGCACCGAACGAATGGGCGCAACAGTGACCGTTCCCAGATGAGGCCGGACCAACTCTCTCGTCAGAACCAAGACCGGACAAAGATCTCCGAGGTGCGCGTCATGGATCGGGCGCACTCAGTTCTTCTTCCCGTGCGCGGCAGCGATATTCACATCGCCACCTGCGCCGTCAGACAAGATCTCCACGTCACGGACCGCCAGCTGCCGACGTTGCTCACGCTCCAACGCTCGAAGCACGACTTGGGCACGGCTTTTCGCGCGCCCGCCACTGACCTCACTGTCGAGAAACGCCACGATGTCCTCGGGCAGCCGTACCGCGATCTGCGTACTCATAACCACCATGATACCGAATTGGGATGCAAACCGGTACTGGTCCCACATCCATTCATCCCCTTGCAACCACCGCCCCTGACACTCCCGGTGCCGGGGACTGCCGGCCGAACGTCCGGGGACTGCCGGGCCGTCAGTGCCCCAATTACCCGGTGCTGTACAACTCGGCGGCGAAAATGCCCCTCCCCATTGCGTGTGGCATCACCGAAAATCGACGCCCAACGCGTCGGCCAAGTGATGTGCATCGGAGCGCAAGTCCGCAAACACCGTGGGCAATCCTTCGGTGCCAGTACCGCAGCGGCGGGCATACGCGATCATTCCGTCCGCTGCCCGCACAGCGCGGACGTCACTATCGTGGATCTGCCACTCAGACCAGGCACCGCCAAGCCAACCTATGACTGACACGGCCTCCGCTGCGCTGGGTCCTGAAGTGCCTACGTACCAACGAAACTCACGCCAAAGACCAACAGAAACACACTCGCGCTGCGCGCTCCCTCTTCCGCTCACCAAAGATCGAGGTGAGGCCGGGCGCTGCGCGCTCCCCTGCCTCACCTCTCCCCTGGCTAGTCGGCCAACGCGTAGTCGAAATCCAGATACGAGAGATGGCCGCTGATGTGCTCACGAATATCGTCGGAATCAATTCGCTCCTCAGCATCGCGCTGCGAAACACCGCGCACCGTCGCTGTCATCGTTGCAGTCACGGTCACCTCTACCTCCTGGTCACGCTCACGCCCTCGCAACCCGTTCTCTTCCATGAACCGATCGAATTGCTCGCACAAACTGTTGTCATCGGCCCATTCGATCGCCAGATCATTCAAGTTCTCGATCCATTCCTGATGCTTACGCACGGACTCACCCTGCGCGCGCTCCAGAATGGCGCACTTCTCACGCTCGGCTTCCAACTGCACCACAACACGCTGAGCTTCATGCACAGGGGATACGTACTGCCCGAACCACACAGGCGCACACCCAGGCGCTACAGCTGCGGCACGGACCTCTGAAGGCCGCACGGAACCTGCCCACGCCGACAGCAACTTCGGGCCTGGCACAGCCAACTGCGGAGAAACCAACACCACCCTGCCCGACTCCGGCGTAGAAACATCCGCGTCAATAGAAAACCACCCTGCAGCCACCACATCGCCGCTCTCTTCAACTACCTCGGACCACACACCCTCGGAGGGAAAACCGGACACCAACGCGGCGGGCATCACCTCAAGCACCTCCACTCCATCGCGCACAGGAGCCGTGACAGCAAAATCCGCACTCACATCGAGAACAGTCATCAGAAAACCACCCTTTCCAGGTGATCGAATCGGCGGGCTGGTCAGGCGCCACCACTAACAGGACTCCACAACAATACCTCAAGGGGCGGGCCGAAACAATGCGGTGTGTGCTCAATTCGCCCGGTGCACACCATCTTTGAATCATACCGAGATTGCAAGCACAACCGCCAAACGCCCCTGACCCTCCCCGTGCCGGGGGCACGGGGTTTAGCTCATCGGCCCAACCGTTTCGATCGAAGAACATTAGATGTCAACTACGAAACAGATGGTCGGTTAATGTCACCTACAAACCACCCAACAAGTTTCATCGACCACTTCAGGAGCGAAGCAAATGCCGGCACCCCATCGCGCTCCTAGTACTTACTCAAGAAGCCGCATCACTGCCGAAACCACCGTAAGCACGCGCGCCCCGGTAGAGACCTCACAACGGATCCACAAATGACCCAATTCGACACGTGGTGCGATCCGGCAAAGGTCGTGCCGATAAATGGGCACGTAGCTGGATTCCTGGTATCAAATGATGACGACGCCGGAATCGAAGCAGTTGCTAGTACCTTGTCTGAAAAGTACGTGAAGACAGAGGCTTTGGCGATGATCGCTGCCAACAGCAACAAACCACAATTTGCCGAATACCTGCGCAACAAGTTCCCGAACAAACTGACGTCACGTTCAGGAGACATTGGCGAGATTCTCGCAACGTCGTACCTTGAAGAAGAGTGCGGCTACACCGTCGGCCCCAGCAGACTCATGCACCGCGATCACCAAGAATGGGCAATGCGCGGCGACGACGTGGTTGGAGCAAAGTTCGACGCGTCCTCGCAGGTTCAGCTCGCAAAGGGCGAGGCAAAGAGCCGGGGCAAGGCATACAACGACGTCGTCGTCGAGGCACGCGAAGGACTCGACCGCGAGCAAGGGCTACCCTCGGGACATTCCCTGGCACAGTTCGCGGAACGCCTTGTCAGTACGCCCGACGAGGCTCTGGGAATAGCAATCTTCCGTCTGCTGGCAACTGGCGCAGTACGCCCTGGCATAGTGCGGCACTTGATGTTCCTGTTCACGACGAACGACCCGATCAAGTACATATCCGAAGACCTCAACACCTACACCGGCCCGATAGAACAACTGACGGTCACACTCCAGGTCGGCGACCACAAGAGATTCATCAACTCCACCTACGAGATGGCGCCCAACTATGGCCCGTGAGATCCAAGAACTCGTCGCGAGCCTGCGAAGCGCCCTCGAATATCAGCAGAACATACTCGCTCAGGGACAGGCTCAGTCCAGCATCCGCAGGGGCGGTGTCCTACCTGCGGATGCACCGCGCTTCAGCCGCTACCTCGACAACGACCTTCTCAACAACAGCTATGCCATCATCAACACCAGCCTGGGCTTGCTTGACTCGCCCTTAGACGAGATTGAAGACCAGCAAGCGCGGCGACAACTGGTACAGGATGGATTCAATCAGGCATCGCACGCACTCGAGGCCGCCACCCGCAACGCAGCGCCCTCCGAGGACCTCGCATTCCACCGATTGATGGCAGGAGCTGCAAGTCATCTCGGCGGCTTCGCGGCTCGCGCGTTCTCACTCGTCGACGCCAGCATCCGGTCCGGACGTATGACGCCGATGGAAGCCACCCTCGCCGATCTGATCTTGCGGAACCCCATGCAGATCGAAGAGCGAACCCGACTGCTGAAGACATCTACAAGTTTCACCGATGAGGCGCTACTTCAAGCACTCCAAGGGAACCCCGCCGACACAAACGCACTCTCGGCAGATCCGACCCAGCCGGTGGGTGCAAAGATCGAGAACGCAGTATCCGAAGTGGGACCGATCGTTGCCCTACTGAGCGAGCATTACATGTCCGCTGTCTCCAGCGCGATCTTTGCAATCGCTCACGGCCAGGGTCCACTGCTTCGAGCAGCGATAAGGGACCTAGAGAACGGGGAGCAGGCCGCAAGCGACATCAACGCCCCCGGGCCCTGGTGGGTGTACAGACTCACGCGCCGATTGATTGGTGATCTTCAAGAAAACAGCATCAGGAAGAACATTCCCATCACCCGTCCTCCGGCAGCAACCGCTGATATCAAAGCGGATCAACGAGATTGGGAACAGCTCCGCGAGACGCTTGTGGCGACGCTGTTTGCGCGTAAGCGCTCAGAAATCGACCTGTGGCCATCCCAGCTACACGTCCTCGATCAAATATTCTCTGGCACCAACGATCTCGTTGTCGCTCTACCTACGAGTGCCGGCAAGACTCGAATTGCTGAATTAAGCATTCTCGCGTGCCTCGCTCAAGGTCGAAGGGCCGTTTACATCACTCCCCTCCGAGCCTTGTCCGCTCAGACCGAACGCATCTTGGAACGAACCTTCACTCCATTGGGGGTTCAAGTCTCGTCGCTGTACGGAAGCATGGGAACGAGCAACCTCGACGAAGACGCACTTCGAATGAGCGATATTGTCGTCGCCACCCCCGAAAAACTCGACTTCGCGTTGCGCTCAGATCCCTCAGTCCTTAACGACGTCGGCGTCGTGATCCTTGACGAGGGGCACATGATCGGCCCCAACGAACGCGAAGTTCGCTATGAAGCGCAAGTGCAGCGCCTACTACGCCGCGACGACGCCGACAACAGAAGGATCGTGTGTCTCTCCGCAGTCTTTCCCTCGGGAGACGATCTCCAGGACTTCGTCGCATGGATGACCGACGACGATCCAACCGGCCTACACAAGGAAAAATGGCGACCTACACAACAGAAATTCGGCGTCGTCCAATGGCGAAGTGATCACGCCAGACTCGAGATGACCCTGAGCGGTGGGCAATCCGCTTTCATCCCACGGTACGTCGAAGCACAACGTCCAAAAATCGGAAAACGCAAAAACCAGTTCCCTACCAACCCTCGCGAACTGGTCATCTCAACTGCCTGGCGGCTCGTCGAGGAAGGTCAGTCAGTTCTCATTTTCTGCCCTCAACGCCGAGGAGTGACTCCGTACGCCAAAGACATCGTCGGACTCCACCAGCAGGGATTCATAGACACAATCCTCTCCGCCGGCGCCGATCTCACCGACGCCCGCGCAGTGGGCACTGAATGGTTCGGAGCGGACCACCCCATCCTCAAATGCCTAGAACTGGGTGTAGCAATTCACCACGGGACACTGCCAGGCCCCTTCAGAAAGGAAGTCGAACGCCTCCTACACGACGGGTTCATCAAAGTCACCGTGGCGTCCCCGACACTTGCACAAGGTCTGAATCTGTCCGCCTCTGTCGTGCTCTTCCACGGACTTCGTAGCGGCCGAGACCTCCTCACCGGAGCGCAATTTTCCAATGTTATCGGCCGCGCCGGCCGCGCATTCGTCGATACAGAGGGCTTGGTGCTCTACCCCCAATTTCCCTCGGGAGACACACGGAAAGACAAACGAGGCCTTGACGATTGGAAGCGACTAACGACAGGCGAAGAGGGCAAGGATTTGCGATCCGGCCTGATATCGGTGGGTATGGAACTGATTAATCGCGTGACCATCGCGTTCGGCTCTGGCCGCGTAGAAAGTTTCCTCGACTACGTAACGGGCGGGCCGGACTGGGCGTTCCCAGAAAGGGAAGGCGAGCCCGCCAAAACAGCGCTGAACGCGAGAAACGCTTGGCAGACCAATCTGTTGCTGCTAGATACCAGCATTCTCAGCATCATCGGAGATGATGAAGCCGACCCGGACCAAGTCACTCAACTACTCCTCGACATGCTGCGCAAGTCTCTGTGGGAACGACAGCTTGCGCGCTACGAGCAAGCTAACTTGGTCTTGGCACTACGTGCTGTCGTCACCAGTCGCGCGCAATACATCTGGAACAATTCCACTCCAAGTCAACGTCGCGGCTGGTACCTAGCTGGCGTGGGGGAACGCGCCGGATCCGCGCTGGCTGCGGTTGCACCCGACGTCGTCGCCATGATCATTGATGCCGAAGCCGCTATCGCAGCGGACGAGTCCAGCGTTGCAGTCGATCTGCTCACTCGCATCGCCGAATTGCTGTTCACCGTCGACACATTCACACCGGAGACCAAAGAACTCGCACCCGAAACATCTGTCAAGTGGCGGTCAGTCCTTACTCACTGGTTGAGCGGTCGTCCCTTGGAGGAACTGAGCGGCAATCGAGACGACATAGTTCGGTTCATCGAATCGGACCTCGCCTATCGCCTGGTATGGGGGATGGAGGCCGCAAGAGTCTACGAGAAAGCGCAGTTCAATCCCTTCACAGCACTGCTCGCCGGCACAGCTACGGCCGCCGTTGAGACCGGGACACTCAACCCTCAGGCTGCAATAATCATCAGGTCGGGATTCGATTACCGATCCGCTGCAATCAAAGCCGTCGAAAGCGTCGAGTCAACCTTCAATTCGAGCACCGGAATGCGAAGCTGGATCCAAGACCTACCTCACTCCCTGATGACAGATCCAGATTGGCCGACAACCGAATCCCGCAGAGCTTGGCTGCAATTCGTAACTCACACACGTACATCACGTGCGTTCCCCTGGGAGTTTCGAACGTACGAGGTCGAGGATGTCCAATGGGATGAAGAGATACCCGATCCTGAGGCACCGTTGCGGGTCACAGACCTCAGCCCAGGTGTCGTCGAACTGTGGTCGACAGGATTCACCTACCTAGGCGAAGCCCGCGTCGAAATCAATCCCGACCGGAAGGGCGCCTTGTACGCCCGCCGGAACGCACATGACACCTCGATAAAGCTGCACTACCGCGGCCCCAACGACCTTCTTCTCGACATGCTGCATCAAAACCAGTGAGACTGTCATACGAATCAAGCTCCGTTTCGATGTGGAATCCCTCCCAGGACCTACTCTCTAGTGCATGACTGCTACGCCGGCTAGGCCTCCCGCACCCTACGACTCATCGGCCATGCTGGCACTATCAGTGCACGCGAACCCCGGGATTTACGCATTGATCGCCGGCTCAGGCATTTCCTTCGGTGCCGGCGTTCCCACCGGTTGGGGTGTCATTCAAGAGCTCGTCCGCAGGATGGCAAGTGTCGCTGATCCGGACACAGCCCTCGGCACCGAATTCGACGCGGAAAAGTGGTGGGCAGAAACATTTCCCAGCAAAGAACTCGGTTACGACGCCGTTCTCGAAGCGTGCACACTCACGCCCACCGAACGACGACGCTTCCTCGAGCCTTTCTTCGTACCCACCGACGAGGAACTCGAAGCCGGCACGAAAACACCAGCCGAAGCGCACCGAGCTATCGCACGACTGGTCAAACGCGGCAGTATCAAGGTTATCGTGACAACGAATTTCGATGACCTCCTCGAAAAGGCCTTAGACGCTTGTCGACGGCCATCGTAAGCTCCCCACTGGCGGCCATTTATGGCGCATTTTGTGGCCATGGTTTCTCCCCGCGTACGGCCAGATAGTTCCCCACCTGCTGTGAGTCAGATTCGGTCCCGGCAACGCTGGGTGGATGAAATCGAGCAGGGAGATCATGGAAATTTTGGAGGCGTACGACCTCACGGGTAGTTATCGGGCGGCGGCGGAGCTGGCTGGGTGTGATCACCACACGGTGGCCCGGTATGTGCAGATGCGCGCTGCGGGGCAGCCGCCGGACCGCCGGCGGCATCGAGCGCGGGCGATCGACGACTTTCTGCCGAAGATCGAGGAGTTGGTGGTCCGCTCGCAGGGCAAGGTCCGCGCGGATGTCATCCACGAACGGATCGTCGCGCTGGGGTTCACCGGCGGTGAGCGGACCACGCGCCGGACGGTCGCGGAGGCGAAGGCCCAGTTTCGGGCTGGTCGGCGGCGAGTGTATCGGCCGTGGGTAACCGAACCTGGGCTGTGGTTACAGTACGACTTCGGTGACGGGCCAACGATTTCCGGCCGGAAGACGACGTTGTTCTGCGCATGGTTGGCGTGGTCGCGATTTCGGGTGGTGATCCCGATCTGGGACAAGACATTGCCGACGGTGGCGGCGTGTTTGGATGCGACATTCCGCCGCTTGGGCGGGGTTCCGGTCTATGTCCTCACCGACAACGAGAAGACCGCGACGATCGATCACGTGGCCGGGATCGCGGTCCGCAATCCGGAGATCGTGGAGGTGGCACGGCATTACGGCACGACGCTGCGGACGTGTTTACCTGCTGATCCGGAGTCGAAGGGAGGAAGTGAGGCGACGGTGCGGATCGCCAAAGCCGACCTGTTGCCGAAGGAGGTGAACCTGCGCGAGCAGTATCACTCTTTCGGTGAGCTCGAGTCGGCTTGCCGGCAGTTCTGCACCGACGTCAACACCCGCGTCCACAGCTCTACTCGGCGGCGGCCGGTCGAGCGGCTGGCCGAAGAGTTGCAGCGGCTGCATCCGCTGCCGAAATCTCCGTTCACCGCGGTGTTCGGCACTACCCGGCGGGTGAACTGGGAGTCGACGATCTCGGTGGAAGGGGTGCGGTATTCGGTGCCGCACACGTTGATCGACACTCGGGTCTGGGCCCGCTTCCATGGTGAGGAGCTGATCGTGACCGCCGTCGACAATGATGGCGGTGCAGTCGAAGTCGCGCGGCACCGCCGCGGCCAACCCGGTTCACCGGTCCTCGACAACGACCACTACCCACCCCGCCCAGACCGCGACGCCGCCGACCGGGTGCCCAAGCCTCGTACCGCCGCCGAGCTCGCCTTCCTACAGTTGGGCCAGGGTGCCAACAGCTGGCTGGTCGAGGCTGCCGCCGCGGGAGCGCGCCGCATCAGGGCGAAGATGGCCGAGGCCGTGGACCTTTCGAAGCTGCACTCCCCGGACGCAGTCGACAGAGCGTTGGGGACGGCGGCGATGACCGGCCGGTTCGCCGATCGGGACCTGATCTCGATCCTCGACTACCAAGTCACCCACGAACACGCTGATCCGGTCCGTCGCAGCGAGAACCACACTCTGCAACCGGGCACCGCCGCCTGGTCCACCTTCGGCCAGACACCAGCGCCGGCCAGCCCAGCCACTACTGACGATGAAAGCGATGACGCCTGATGAGCACCCCTTTGCGCACTGTTACCAGCGCTAACGGCGACCCGTTGGCCGAGGCGATCGACCTGACTAAACGCCTGAAACTGCCCCATATCCGCAGGTCCTTGAGCGATATCATCCCGACCGCGAAAGCCCAACGCTGGGACCCCGCCGAAGTCGTGCGGGTTCTCCTCGCTGAGGAAGCCGCCGGCCGGGACCGGGCGAACCTGCACACTCGCCGCAAACGCGCGGGTTTCCCTACCGGCAAGACCTTCGGCGACTGGGACGAAACGAAATCGTCGATTCCCCGCGCCACCCAGGACGCGCTCCGCACCCTGGAGTGGGTCGGGCGGCGTGAATGTTTCTGCGTCTGTGGGCCTTCGGGAACTGGCAAGTCTCACTTCACCGAGGCACTCGGGCAGGCCGCAGTCGAAGCTGGGCTGGCGGTGTCTTGGTTCACCATCGAAGACCTCGGTGCCCTGGTCCGCCGGCACCGTGCCGACGACTCCATCGCCCGAGCCCTGACGAGGATCATCCGCTCCGACCTGATCATCGTCGACGACATCGGTCTGCTCCCGGTCTCTGAAGACGCCGCCGAAGGATTCTATCGCCTCGTCGACGCTGCCTACGAACGCCGAGCGATTGCCGTCTCGAGCAACCTGCACCCCTCCGGCTTCGACGAGATCATGCCCAAAACATTGGCCACCGCCACCGTTGACCGGCTCCTGCACCATGCGCACGTCGTCGTCACCGACGGCGACTCCTTCCGCCTCACCGAAGCCACCACCGGCAAGGGGGTGAAGCCCTTCAGCTAACCCAAATCAGAAAGCGGGTGGGGAAAAACAACTGGCCGCCACCGGGGAGAACCCGTGGCCACCAGCGGGGAGAACTACTGGCCGCCTACGGGGAGAACTTCGTGGCCATTGACAGACGCTCAAGGCGTCCCCTACCAGGTCATCTCCTCGTCACGCGACATCGCCGGCGCCGAACCACTGCGCCACAACAACTGCACCATCATCAAAGTGCACGGCGACTACCGCCAAACCGACCAACTCAACACCAGAGACGAACTCGCCACCTACCAGCAGGAAATCAACGACCTACTCACCGTGGTCTTCGACGAGTACGGGCTGATCACCTGCGGTTGGTCAGCGGACTGGGATGCTGCCCTCGTCGACGCCATCACACGAGCCACTTCCCGCCGCTACCCGATGTACTGGGCGAACCGAGGCGCCCTCGGAGTCAACGCAAACCGGCTCGTCGACCACCGGCGCGGAACCGTCGTACCCATCGACGACGCTGACACCTTCTTCGGCCATCTCGCCGACCGGCTCGACGTCCTCGACCGAATGACCAGTCCGCCCCTAACCCTTGACCTGGCCATCGGACAGCTCAAACGCTATCTGCCCGACCCTGCCCGTCGGATCGACCTCCGAGACTTGTTCGACGACGAGATCCAGCGCATTCGAACAGTTCTCGACTCCCGATCATTGTCGCGGGATCGTAACTCACCCGACGAAATTGACGGCGTCAACATACTCCAAATCGAAGCCGACCACCTCACCGACCTGACCAGCACACTCATGCACCTACTCGCCCACGGCATCACACTCGACACCACGCGCGAGCACGACAACCTCTGGATCTGGGTTGTGGAGCAACTTATGCGCGCGTGCCGCCAGACCCCACGCGCCGACGATCCCAATAAAGCCATCTCCGACACGTGGAAGTACCTCGGATACCTCCCGGCATGGCTCGCATTGCAGGCTGCGAGCTTCGCCGCGGTCCTCGCCAAACGCGACGACCTCCTTATCCGACTCCACTCCGAACCCACCACCCACGACCCGGAACTCCGCGACCCCGCTGGAGATCGAGTAGCCGAGTCGCCGGCTGTCGCAGTGCTGTACGAGTACCGACTCTTCCCAGACCTGACTAACACTCTATTTCCTCGAATCAAAAGCCAGGCCCGCCCCTACCACTTCAGCGATTCGAAACTCCAACCACTCTTCGAACCAATCGTCGGCAACAAATCCGCCTACCTCCTGCTCGCCGAGCGAACCGAATACAGAAAAGCGCTCATACAGATCCACCGCGGATCTCCGCACTGCTGGCTGCCCGTTTTGAGCCACACCACCTACGACGGGGACGGCAACTTCCGAACCGAACCATGGCGCCTGACCACTGACTTCGCTGAGCACGCAAGTGACCTTGACTGGACGACAAACCTCAAGATCGACAAGACCAAACTCAAAGGACTCACCATAGAACTGGAAGCGACTGCTCGCTCCCAAAAGTGGTGGTGAATCCTCAAACTCCATGTGAGGGCGCAGGAAACGGTCTACAACGATCAAGCGGGCGGGGTATCCAGCATCTGCACCGACTGGCCATCCCACTGAAAGCGCACCGCAGTAGTGATCCCATCGTTGCAGGCATTGCAGGTTTGTCCTGACTTGTAGGTCAAAACCACCGTATCCGGCGTCGACGTAGAAACATCCAGATCGGTGAAGCCGTATGACTTCGAAGTCCCGGTACCCACGTACTCGCCTCGATGGAACATCAACGCTTGTACCGGCGAACTGCCGGTACCACCCTCCACCATCACAAGCATTGTCGAGAGATCTGCGCAAGGATCGAAGTTACTGGCGACTGGAACTGGTGACCAGCTTCGTCCGGTGACGGAATCGTCCGGAACCTGAGCGAGAGCCTCCGACAACGCATCGGCTTCGCTTGGACCGCAAGATACCGGCCTTGCATTCGTCGACGTCGTATTGGCCTGCGAATCGCCGGAATGCGTCATACGGAGAGCCAAATGGTGCACACAACCACTGAATCTGCTTCAGCCGCACAAACCCGCCGCGAACTTAGTCGACTCTCGATGGGAATACGCACTTGAGCCTATCGTTATGATTTCGTGATCTGTTGGTCGAACCACTGGCCGCGCCGCATTACTGAACCTGTCGTGAGATCGTCAGCGCACCTGCAGAGCAGTGACTGACCCTTGAGCAGCGTTGCCGCGCACGGGAATATTTGAATCGGTTCTATTCGCATTTCAATCGTTTCTTTGATACTGTTCAAACAGAACACAGACTGTTTTTTTCGCGACCCCCGAAGGGATGACTCACATGATGACTGAAACCCTGATCGCAAAGATCACAAAAGCCAACGGCCTCAATCGAATCGAGGTAGATCACGAATCTGTAGAAGACGTACTCGGAGGCGGGTGGGCAATCAACGAAGACCGCGCCACACACGTCAGCCACATCCTCGGCGACATCCCCGGAGAAGGCATCAGATACGCCTACCGAGTCAAAAACATCCGCCAGATCGCACCTCCAGGGACGTGGGGCAACAAGCGGACACGCGTGTTCTTCGATCTCGAACCCGCACCCGAACTAGCACATCTAATCGGCCAGCCTTCTCCCGTAGGCAAAACTCACGGACCCGTAAGTTACGTTCCGACAGCGACTCTCGTCATCGGGACCAACACCGTCGACGAGGATGCCGGCGGATCACATGCCGTAGTGCGCGGAATCTCGGTATTCGTTGACGACGACGGGATTGTGCACATCACCATGCCTGCGGGAACCGAAATCCGCATCAAAACTGGTGCCGAGACCGCGCCTCGCCCGGTCACTGACTAGGCCTCAGCAACCTGCAAGGACTGCACTGAAATGGCCTCGAACATCTTTGGGATGGAACGCTTCTCCTTGAGCACGCACTCGACGTAACCGGTTTGGGACGACGCTATCCGCGCATTAGCCATTGCGCAGATGCGCCCCCACATGCCACGGAAGCCGAAATTGAACCCCGATTCGTGTCGAGTCCATTCGACCGTATACCTGTACCTACGAGTCAGATAATCTGCACCCCATGATCATTCGCGAAAGTGGGGTAGAAATCTCTGCCGCCAGTCCACTACGGTCATCGCATGATCACCTCGCACACGACGTACCGGCGCCTTGTCTCCCACGACGACGCCCCAGCGATGCGCATCGAGGAAGTGCGCATCTACACCCCGCCTCGCGGATGGCGAGAGCTTCTTGAACATCAGGGGAAATACTTTGTCGCGGACGCCATCACAATTCGTACGTCCAGCTACACCGATTTGGACGGAAACGTCATCGATGCCGGCGCCCTGTACCGCCACACTGTGAGCGCTCGACAGGTCACCCCCACGTCCTTCGGTGAGCCCACCACCATCTCGATCGGATGGGGCGACCTACGCCACGTATTGGGGGATGCAATCGCACATGATCTACACGGAATCGCTTGCTAGAAGCATTATTTGGAGCGAAGTTCCCCTTAACTGGTGGCGGTCAGTGCACGCTGAGGATCTTCTGCAGACAAGACCCCGATGAGCCAGCCGGTAAGCATGTCGTCGATCGCAACAGTGATGCTCGGTGACGTGTTCATCAACGGGGGAGCGGTGACCGTCCCAAGGAACGTCGTACAACTTGCTTCTGAAAAACGTTGCGCGGCATCGTTGTCATGCAGCTCCCCCCGGTCGATCGCTGTAGCGACCAGCGCCTCAACCATGTCGACCCATTCCCGATATGCGCCTCCAGATCCGGTGATCCCCTGCTCGACGCTCAGCTTCAGTCCTGCTCGGAGTCGAAGATCCTCGCTTACAGCTTCGGCATGCTCACGGAAGAGCATCACGATTTGTGCGAGGGCGGAAGTTTCGGTCGAGTTCACCTCGTGGCGAAGGTCGTCGACGAAGGTCCGCCATTGATCAATCAACGCTTGGGCGATTGCTTCTTTCGATTCGAAATGAAAGTACAACGCGCCCTTCGACAGTCCGCTGCTGTCGAGCATCTCGTTGATGCCGGCGCCCGCGTAGCCATTCGCATCGAACATCTCCGCTGAGACGAGCAGGATCCTCTCCCGGGTTGCGATGGCTCGCGGTTGTTGTCGATAGCGGCGGGGGCTGGGTGAGTGAGTTGGCGGGGAAGTGAGGATGTCGCTCATCGCTGCAAAGTCCTTGTCTGGAGTTGGGCGCATTGCTCGTCACCTGATCGACGCTGTGCCTCTGTGGACAGGTGTTCTAGGTGAGATGAAGTGTCCGGTCGGCTAGCACAATCCCGTGGCGGGCGATCTCGCGCAGAATCTGGTGCGTCGCTGTGACGTCGGAGTGGGCACGGTGTCCGCCTGCGAGTTTGAGGTGATCGGTGATGCCCAGAGTCTGCGAGCGGCGCGCCATCACACACTGCCATTGTTCGGCGATACCCAGGTGGTCTGGGTTGAGGCCGTATCTGTGGCATTCAGCGATGATACGGCCTTGGTCGAAGGGTGCGTTGTACGCGAGTGTGATGCGAGACGCTGTTATCTCTGCGATGTCGGGGAAAATTTCCGGCCACATCGGTGCGCCGAGGAGATCGCGGGCTTCGATGCCGTGGACCCGGGCAGCCTCGGGGGCGATAGCGATCCCGCCTGGGTCTATCAGGCTGTCGAACAGTGTGTTGCCTGTGGCGGCGTCGATGATCGCAAGTTCGATGATTGCGCCGTCCAGATCTGTTGTTTCGCAGTCGAGGATGCAGGCAATGCCCGGTTCGAGCATCTGCTGTGCCCACGCCTGGGTCGAACCCGCGCCGCCACTGTTCGCCAGTTTCAGCATCCTCGTCTCCTCACATCAATCCTGTTGCCTGACAGATAGTCCCCTGCCTGGCCTTACGGCTCACCATCAGTGTGCAATCGGCTGGGGCCGGAGAAGCTAGAGAGCGCCGGCAGACACGGCGGAGAATGCGCCGGTCAGCCATCCACTGCGCATGGCGTAGAGAGCGCCGAGGAGAAACGCGATTCCGATTGCGACGGGCACCGATCGTCCGAGAAATTCTTCGTTGCTGGCGCTGTTTCGCAAGTCCGATTCGACGCGCAGAGCCACGAGAACGGCGGCAAACAACGCTGCGGATATCCACCAGTCCCCGGTCTTGAATCCAAGCGCCATCGCGGCGGCCAGTCCGACTGCTGCGATCGCAGTACCGAAGTAAGCGTTCGACCGCCGCTGCGCCTGGTCCACTGCAGGTGCTCGTTGCATCTCGTGGGTGTCGTTGTTGTTCGTCATGTCTTCCCCAATAGAGTTTTCGGTTGCGGAGTACTCCGCCTGATTTGTGTGCATTGTTGCAAGGCTCACCGACACGCTGGCACAGGTCAGTGCGGCTTTAGAACGCTGACGACATTGTCGATGCGGTACGAGATCGACGCCCGTGTGCCGGTGTAGCCGGCAATGCCGACGTGCACGGTGGTCTCGTTGATCCGTTCTACGACTTCAACGGTGTAGTCGTAGAATTCGCCGTTGCAGAACGGCTCTGCCCAGTCCGCGTTGCGCTCGCGGACGATGTCGCCCGGCTTCAGATCGAGGATGGCGGTGGTGGTGGTTTCGGACACGGTAGGTCTCCTATTTCAGTGACATGACGAAGTGTGAGGGGCGAGTCGAGTAAGTGGCGTGCGAACGATAGCGAGCACTGGTCACGTCTCCACACTGTGAATAACGTCGCGGCAAAGGAATTCACACCCGCCCTTCTTTCACCACTCGTAGCGGCTCTGTAGCTCAGTCATCTATTCCAGTGACGGGTCGGGCACTGCGAGAACCATTTCGACCCAGCTCGGTACATCCGTCCACGATCCGGTATCACTGATGCCGACGATGGCGACTGCGCCGGCCATGTAGTCACCCTCGACCAAATCTGGACCCAATGCTCGATATATCTCGTTGGCAACGGTGTTCGGATTCAGCGCCTTGAACTTCGCCCAGGGATCCACGAGGAATCGCGCATCTGACGTGAACGGGATCTCGTCGATGTCTTCGCTGACCGCCACGTGCAGCGCCTCGGTGGCGCCGTCTGCCAGGTCGAGAGCCTGTATCTGCCCATTTGAGTGAATGACATAAGCCTTCATCATGTTCCCCATTCACTTGCTCGGGTAGGGGGTGGGCTGACGGTCATCCCGGTGCACCGCACCGATGTGCCGGCGCCACGGTCCGGTCAATCGGTCGTAGTGGCTGAGATCGAAACCATGAACTCCAATCAGATCCCGAACCACCAGACCTCGTGACGCATCGGCAGCCGCAATCCGGCTCACCCCGTGCCCCAATCGGCACGCCACATTGAACGCGGCCAGGAACTGATTTCGGCGTCCAGATTCGACGGCAACCGAACTCGCCGCGTCGATCGCCGCCGGCCACGCGAATCCAGCCCACCAGCCAGCATCGACGGCCTCCAGCGAATCGACCATCCGATCTTCACTGAAGTCTCCGGCCACAGCCAGCGAAACCATCTCCGCCCACTGCGGCCCGAACAATTCCGCCAGCGCCGCAGAGTCCGTGCGAACAGCCGACAACACGGCGGCCCGCTCGGAATTTGTTTCCGCTGGGCTGTCTTCGAAGAGGTCGTCGCGGACACCACCGCGCACCTGCCACCGATACAGCTCCTTGACAAGCAGATACTGCCATCGGGACTCAGCGCAGCGCTCGAGTGCCGCTCCCACCGTCACACCGCCTCCCTCCATATCGGCACTCCACCCACTGGCAAGCAGATAGGCCGCAGCGCGGGCCGGCAGAACACCCAACGCCACCCCCGCATCCACACCGGACTCAGACAAGACAAATCGGGTCACGAAAAACACCCCTTCCGGGGATAGACATCAGCGTGATGGTCAGTCACGCCCTGATAGGACAAGCACCAACAGACTATCCACAACACCCGACATCCACCAGGCCAAAGACGCCAAATGCCACTGACTCTCACAGTGCCGGGGACCTGGCGATCGAACGTCCGTGGACTGTCCAACCGTCAGTGCCCCGATTACTCGGTGCCGTACAACTCGGCGGTGTAATGCCCCTCCCCATTGCGTGTGGCTTCATCCCAATCGACGCCCAACGCGTCGGCAAGGTGGTGCGCATCGGAGAGGAAGTCCGCGAACACGGTGGGCAATTCTTCGGTGCCGGTGCCGCAGCGGCGGGCGTACGCGATCATTCCGTCTGCTGCCCGCACAGCGCGGACGCCGTTGTCGTGGATCTGCGACTCTGGGTCTTGCTCGTAGCGGAAGTCATCGCGCATGCTGCCGCCCGCTGTCGATGCCGCGACTGCGTCGAATGTGTCTATTCCTTCCCAAACGCGTGCACGGTATTCGATCTTCGTTGTTTCGGACATTTGTTGTGTCCCTTTCTTTTTCGAGTGGTCTACACAGCGGGGGTGCTGTGCAGCGCGGCCAACAGGCCGGTCTGGGTGTCGAGCGCGGGCGACGGCGCACCGTGTGCGAGAACGCTCGCGCTCGTGTCGTCGATGACGACGGACATGTGGGCGCGGTGACGCGAGAGCATCACACAGGCGCGGCCCGCATCGAGGTTGAAGGGTTCGGCGGTCCGGTATCCCGCCAATGGGTGCAGCACCACGACGGCAGGACGCTCGAGGCCTTGCAATGAGTTGGCGGTGCCGACCAGTACGTCGGGGTGCTCGCTCAGTAGGGCACGGATTGCCGCAGCCTGAGTCACGTGCGGGACCACCACGGCCACGTCGGCGGCCGTCATTGACCGCTGGCCTGTGGCGGTGACCAGATCCGCTGCCAGTAGTTCCCGCACCCGCGCAGCGCATGCGGTCACCAGGGCCGGATCAGACGGGCCTCCGCAGGCTGTGATCGGGCGGTGTACCAATTCGGGCCACACAGCGCCGCTCGAATCTGTGAGGTGTTCCGGGGGCCGCTTCGAGGTGAACGGCAGATCGGGGTAGAACACTGGCGCAATCAGCGCTGTCGTGTCGGGTCCGAGTCGCCAGGTGTGCGCCAACCGCACCATCCCCACCGCATCGCCGTGCGCAGCCAACAGTGCAATCGGGGCGGGTAGATCGGGTGCGGTTTCGCCTCCCTCCCAACGAGATACATCGCCGGTCACCACCGGGTCGATCTGTCCAGGATCGCCCACGCACACCACCTGTTTCGCCATGGCTCCCAGCGCTCCCAGATCGGCGTAGGTGCATTGCCACGACTCGTCCACGATCAACACGTCCGCGCCGACTCGGTCCGGGTCCGAGAACAACCATCGCGCCGTCGTGCCGATCAGAATTCCCCCGACGTCGCCCTGCCAGCGCACTTTCTGCCCCGACACCACCGGCGTGTCGCCGCTGTCCGGTGCCGGCGGCGTCGCTTTCCACATCAATGCGGCGCGGTCGGTGAGTGTTCCCAATCGGCGTGCAATCTCCACCGCCTGTTCGCGGGTCTGCGCCGCGATCCCCACCCGCAGATCCGCCCGGTGCGCCAATGCCGCAGCCAGTAATGCAACCAATCGGGTCTTGCCTGCGCCGGGAGGGGACGGCACCACCACCGCAGGATCACCCGACCACACCGAGAACAGCACACGCGCTGTGATCGGGTCGGCCATGATCTCCGACCCCGGCCACCCCGTCAGTGAGGGAGCAGGCGGGCGCGGCGGTGACGGGACCGGCCCGGAGTGGGCAGCGATATCCGACGGGACAGTAATGCGCATGACGAATCAATCCTTTCCTGGAAAAGCTCTCTGAACTGGCTATTTACATACTTTGTGCCCAGTGCCGGCGTTATTCCTCTGCGCCCGCGATGAGCACGTCCAACGGCACTTCACGCCGGGAAGGGACGGGCGTCTGCCCCGTCGAAAGCCAGGACCGCCGACCTCGGTAGAGCCGCCAGTACCGGCCCCGCCCAGCGCGCATCGCGAAAGGTGACGCCGCTTGCGGCATCAACACCACCGACGCCCCACTCGGCGGCGCATACATCCCCACCGAACCGAGTCCGAGCACCAACTTCCCGCCGACAACCTCGGCCTTAGTGACCTCGACGTTGAACTGCTCGAACGGACGCCGTCGCGGTGTACCGACCCACCCGGTGACAGCAGATCCGACCCGCAGACGCGAATCCAGACGCTCACACGTCACCGACAACGACCCGTTGCGGCGACGTGAACCTTTCGGTGGCGGCGTCATCGATGCCACACCCACCGCGACGTGACCGGTGTGCAATGCGCGCTCGCGCCACATCGGATCATCGAGCAAACCCGATGACATCACATCTGCTGCATCACAACGACTTCGCAGACCCATCGCGGCGCTGGCCGTGTTGTCGGGACGTGACCAGTCGTGGCCGTCCACCAGTGCGGACTGCGCCCGAGAAAACGAATACGCGTCGTCTTCGCCGATCGCAGCGAGCAGCGGCAGCAACGGGCCACTGCCGATCGCCCGCGCCCATTCGTGCATCCCGGCGACACTCTCGTCCGCGATCTGCAACCACGTCCGCCACACCCGCGCCGACCGCTGCGCTTCCGGCACCACGCCGAGCACGTAGCGGGCACTGGACGCGGCCGGAAGATTCACCACCGCCGACGTGCCGGGATGATCCGCCCGATCCGCCCACCACCCCACCATCGCGGCACTACCGGAGATGTTCGGGTCACTGTGGTGAGCGTGCGCCCGCGCCAACCCCACCAGCGCCGGAATCGTGCCGCCGTCGTCGGTGAGCAACATCGCCGGGGCATCCGCCGCCAGCGTGCCGCCCAACCGTGCCAGCAACGCCAACCCGGCCTCATCGCACGCGGTTTCCGCGCGTCCACCGAACGCCGCAGCGGACACGCTCACGCTGCCGCCGCGTGCGCTCGCACGCACCGCCAGCGCCGACGCTGACGGGATGAACGTGGTGTGTGCGAGCCGAGCAACGGGGCGCCCTGTGTCGGCAGCATAGAGACGCTGAGCCAGATCGAACCATTCCACGCTCACGACACGTCCTCCATCTGTTCGCACGCCAGGACCACCGGATTCGCGGCACACTCCCACCCCGCACGCAAGGCCCGCGCCGCCGCATCCTCGCTGGTACCGGCGACCACGCTCGCCACCTGATCCGGCGCGTGAGAAGTCCCGGTCAACACCTGCTGCGCGTACCGCAACAGATCACCGCTCACCGAGTTCACAACGCACCGACCGGGATCTGCACACTCGACGCCCATTCCGGGGTTCGTGCCAGTGCGCCGTCGTTGCCGATCACCGCGCACACCAGATGCGCCCGCGACGGCCGATCCGGCCACGGCGTATCCCCGTCCGTCAACACGATCACCACGTGCGGGGCAGGGCGGGCCGCGTTCGCCGCGTCGATCCCGACGCGCATATCCGTACCGCCGCCGCCCACCAACACCACATCGGCCACCGACCGCACTGCCTGCGCAGACGTCGATTTCGCATCGCACGAGAGAATCCGTACCCGCTCCCGCGCCACACCGCCCGCCCGCAGCACACCCGCAACCTCACCCATCGCCGCCGACAGATCCGCCGCCGACATGGACCCCGACGTGTCGATCACAATCGACACCGTGATCGACGGACCCCGCATCGCCGGGGCCACGATCCCCGGCACGCTGCGCCGCGACGGACGCGCATAGCTGTAGTTCGTCCTCCCCGACTGATCCGCCAGCGCTCGCCGGATCACCGCACGCAACACCCGATCCCACGGCACGGTCGGCGGCGCGAGAACCTCACCCGCCCAGCGCGCCAACCCTGCCGGTGCGCTCCCGCGCCCCTTCCCTTGCGCCGCCTGCACCGCCCGCGCCACATGACGGCGAACCAGATCCGCTTCCGCGCCGTCCAACCCGTCCGCGACCTCCCCCGCTGCCGCACCCAACTCCCCCGGCACCGGCGCGCACCCCGCACCGGACCCGCATCCCACATCATTCTCGTCTGGAAACTGTTGTCCCGTAGCCGGATCGATCAGGTGCGTGTAATAGTCCTCTGCGATTCCGCCGTCCTCGCACCCGAACGATTTCGGAGTGATCACCCCGTCCGGTAACCCGACGCCCGCCGCCAGCAAGTCGTCGTTGATTTCCGCGTCCGCCGCGTAATTCCACGCCACGTGCTGCACCGGCTTCGGCAAGGACCGACCCCGCACACCGTGCGCCCGCAGCAAGTGCCCGACCTCGTGCAACAACACCGCACCCGCCACCGGCACCGGCCACGCACCCGCCCCCACCAACAACGCCGGATCGAGATAAAGCCGCCACTGCGCATCCACCGCGAACGTGCCCAACCCCGGTGCAGCAACAGGCTGCGCCGCGAACAACGCCCGCATGAAATACGGCATCTGCTCGGCAGAAACCAGCCGTGCCAGGCGAAACGCCCGCAACTCATCCGGCGCGAGCACCCGAACCCCGCTCATGCTGCCGCCTCCATCAGACCCGCAGCGGTCAACATCGGCGCGAACCGACGAGCAGACGCCGGAACAGTCGCCTTCGCCGGTCGCGCCTTCGCCAACGTGCGCGCCGCCGCGCCCGCCACATCCGGTGCGCCCGCCTCCGCAGCCGCGATCAGCGGACCCCACGCACTGCGCCAGGCCTCCACCGTGCCGCGCCCCACCGCCCACGCCGTGACACCGGACAGCACCGCCCACACCAGATCAGGACGCGACTGCCAATCGAATGCCGAATCGGGATTCTCCACCACCGCAACCGGATCGGGCAGATCTGCGCTACGTCGCCACTCCAAGAACTCCACGCCCGCGCCCTCACCGATCAACCCGAACACCGTCGTGTTGATCGCCGCGTTGTCGTCCTCCCGCAAATGCGGCAACACCGCCGCCAACATCGACCACGTACGACGCGACGGCCAAGCGCCACCGGTCTTCGCCGCCGACGACGGAAACGCATCCAACGCATCAGGATTGCGCTGCAAAAGCCGGTGATCGAACTGCGCACCAACGCAACCCGTTGCTCATCGGTGGCCACCGCACGCGAGGCAGGCGGCGCACCCCACCCCGTCGACATACCGTCCAACCACTCATCGACAGACGGCGTGAACTCCACATGGCAGAACCGATTCGCCAACGGCGCTTCCAACTCGTACCCACCAGCAGCGCAATCCGGAGGATTCGCCCCCGCAATCACCCGAGTCCCCCTCGGCAACTGCACATCACCGACAGTCAAATCCAACGCCACCGCCAACATCGCCGCCTGCACAGCAGGCGGACTCGTTGTCAACTCATCCAAAAACAGATACCCACCACCACCGGCAACCAATTCCTTCGCCCACGCCGGAGCCTCCAACGTCACACCCTTCTCCCGCACCACCGGCAACCCCGCGAAATCCGACGGCTCACGCAACGACCCCAACACCGTCTTGCACAACACCCCATCCGCCGCAGCCAACCCACGAACCAAACTCGACTTGCCCATACCCGGACCCGAAATCAACAACGACGGCACACCCGCCCGCCCATTCGCATCCAACACAGTCACAGCAGTAGCCAGATCAGCCATCAGAACACTCCAAAAAAATCGGCACGATGGTCAGTCGCGCACTCAACAGGACACCTCGAATTATACGGCCTGAACTGCGGAAATGACGGATTCTGTGGCTCGAAATGGCCCTGCCCCTCGCCGTGCCGGGGGCGCGGCGAGGGAAGGCCGACCAGCCGGCCGGCCCTCTCCCCCGTGTGACCAGATCGTGTCGTACACACCTGAGATAGTGCGGAGTTGCGAAACAACGCAGAATACGAGAAAGAGATTCACACATGCAGGTCGGCGATCATGTCCGGATCCACACCACCGGTACGTCGGTGTTCTCCATCGTCGAGATCGATGAAGCCTCGGGAAAGGCCATCGTCGAATCCGTCACAGACGCACCGGGAAAGTACCCCTGGCCGACTGACTTGACCAACCTCGTCGCCGCTGGGAATCCGCAGGGCTGATAGAAAATGTGGCTCGATCACACCTCAAATAATTGGTCGATTTAGTGCTGTTATTGCCTTATATGGTCTCGAATGCGACCATATAAGGCATGGATGAGATGACGGTGCATGATGCTGCAGCTGCACTCTCGGTGACCGAACGGCAGGTCACCAGACTCGCTCGCGCCGGTTCCATCACCATCGCCCGCGAGGTGGGCAATTCTCTCCTGCTCAACAGTGCATCCGTCCACCGGATGGCCCAGAGCTCTCGCCGGCCGGGACGCCCGTGGAATCCTGAGGTTTCCTGGGCAGCCCTGGCCTTGCTGTCCCACTGCACAGTCGACTGGATCGCTTCTCCGACACAGATCACCCGACTCAAACATCGTTTACGCCGGTCGTCCGCGGCAGAAGTGGCTTACCTCGCCAGAAACCGCGCCACCACACACCACATGGAGACCTGGGCGGAGGGCGACGTAGATGTCTTGATCAGGGGCGGCTACCTCGCCGCCACCGGTATCAGCGCGATCATCCACGTACCGGAAACAGCGGCGCGATTCGGACTGTCCTCCGCGAGAAACGACAAAGCCGACGGGTACATCGTCGACGACGACTTTGACGACGTCGTAGAACAATTCGGAATGCTCTCCCAAAACGGAGATGTCACCCTCCGGGTCGTTTCCGCCCTGAACCCATTCTTCCGTACATCAACGCTTCCGATCGCGGCCGTCGCCGTCGATCTGATGGAATCCCTCGACACCCGCCAGCGCAGCGCCGGCACACGCGTACTCCAGGAGCTACTCGATGACTTCCGTTGAACGTCCCGAGTGGACTATTCAGGCGCCTGCCGGCGGGTGGGCTACACCGTGGCCGCAAGCCGCGGAACTGGCCAACGCGATCCCGTCCGACCAATGGACACTGATCGGGGGGCTGATGGTGCAGCTGCACGCAGCGAAAGCAGGAGTGCCACTCAACAGACCCACGCTTGATGTCGACATCGTGCTGCACATAGAAACCGGCGCAGCCGTATTCAACGAAGTCAAGAAACAACTCGAGGATCTCGGCTACGAACTCCGCTGGTCGCTCCAGGACGACGACCCCATCCACCGGTTTACACGTGGAGGAGAAAAGACGCCCGAGATAGTCGATGTGATGGTCGCCGACCATCTACCACCGAAGCATGTCCCGAAGCTGAAAGGGCACCCGGTCTTCCAGGTCCCAGGTGCCACATCTGCATTGCGGAAAACCGTGAACTGCACGATCGAAATTGACGGGGTACCAACCCGTTTGAGCCTGCCGACCGTTCTGGGGGCTCTGATCCTCAAGGGGGCAGCTTTCATCAGTGACCGCAAAGACACGCAACGCCATCTCGATGACGCTGCAATCCTCGCCAGTGCGATTGGCAATCCGATCGTCGAACGTGATGTGACGATGACGGAAAACGACCCCCGCAGACTCGAGAAACTCGCTGAGGCACTCGAAAACCCACAACACCGTTCGTGGCAACTCGTCCCGGAAGGGCGTCGAGATCGCGCGTACAGGGCGCTGATGACTATCGCTACCAGGCCCGAGAACCCCAGTTCAGGTACCGCGCAATAGCCGAGCGCCACGACAGAACTTAGCTCCAAGATCGTCTTCGCTACTCACACAGTGAGCGAGAACGGCAGGTTGAGCGTGTGCCGGCGGAAACCATGCATGTACGGCGGCCGCAGACCGGTGGGTCCTCGGCCACCGGTTGCCACCGTGGTTCCGTGCAGGCATCCATCCGGAGTTGGCCGACCGAGGCTGCCATCAATATGGAGATGGCCCGCCGACCAGGCAGAGGACTCGTCGAGCGGCGTCACTTCCCACCGCAGAACTCGACCTTCGCCCTGACTACGTTTCTTTCCGATCGCGGCAATGCCTTGCAGGATCGCCATGATCCGGTCATCGTCTCCCACGCATTGCCATGTCACGGCGTCGGTGCTCGTGACCAACAACGGCATGCTCCGCGACCGGTACGGGCCTTGCCTTTCCGAAACGACGCCCGGGAGATCTGCCACGAGGTCTCCGAGCGCCGCATGATCGGGGCGCCCCGTCCAGTAGCGCACCACTGGATGATCGACAGGTTTCTCGGGATACGCACAAGTAGCTGCCCAGTGCCACAGGTCTCCGCCCGACAGTTCGCATCGAGCCAAGGGCAAATCGAGGTCTTCAGGGTCGACGTCCGCTGACAGCGCAGCTACGTCTTCGCCTCGATCGCGCTTGCCCACCTTCTGGTCCGCCCATATCTCTGCGGCGAGCAGTCCGTCGAGGCTCACTCCCCACGGTGCGGCGTGCGCGATTCCGTGGGCGAGTCTCGCTTTCACCAGTAGCGGCCTCATCACCAGTTCGCCAGAACTTCCAGCGCGTCGTCTCGGACACTGCGCAGATGTTCGCGCCAATCCACCGCAGACGCTGTGGTGCCGGCTGTCGTCGATCGCGTGGATTCGACGCGAACCATCCCGTGGCCGATCGACAATCGCCCACCGAGTCGTCCTGCTGCTGTGAATTCGGCGAGGACGTCCGTGAAGAAGGCGATCTGCAGATCGGTGGCTCGGGTGAGGCGGATCCAGGATTCAAAGGTGGTTCCCGCAGGTAAGGTCTCGACTTCGTAGCGCATCAGATGGGAGCCGGTCGTCGAGTTCTCCGCGTCGGACTCTGCCGCGGCGGTTGATGGGAAGTCTGCGGTGTCCGAGTCGTCGAATCGGCTGTACCGCTCGATGCCCAGCAGCTCAAACTGGCTCAGTAACGGAAGCTTCGACGGTCTGGACATGATGTGTTCGGTCTCTTTGACCCGCGGTACGACTTTCCCGATCTGGGCGCGGCCCTTGATCATCGTGGAGCTGCTGTTACCTCCGAAGACGCCGATCAGGGGGATGAGATTTCGTGCATGCTCAAGTCTGCTTCCGGAGAGGGGTTCGCCCTTGGTTTTTCGTAGGGCTCCTCCGCTGCGGAGGGTGTGGGCCGCCGGCAGCGACAGTGTGCCCTCGTAGTCGAGCACATCGCGGAGGAGTTCCTCACCGATGCGTCGCAGTGTTCCGCGGAAGGAGTTGCCGGAGATGATCGGAACGAGTTCCCCGTCCCGTCGGGCTGGATTACTTCTTCACGGCGAAAGAGCGCTGTGGTTGTCGAGGTGCTGTCGTCTTTGTGCGAGATAGACGACAGTGCATAGATGTCCAGATCCCAATGCACGGTGCTGGTCATGGTGATGTTTCTCCTGCGTTGTCGCGCTGCCGCCGGGTGTGGGTTTGGGACTCTCGGTATGCCGTCGCAACGATCTGCGTTCGAAGCACCAGCGCCCGGGTCGATTCGCGCATGATTGCCAGCACTGGCTTCGGTGGTTCTCTCAGTAGTTGCGAGAGTTCGAGTCGCTGCGATGCGTTGGGCCTGGATTCGAGCTTCTCCGACACGATGCCCCACCATCGGTCGAGATCGGCGCCGCACCGGTAGGTGGCGAGCCGGACACGATCGGGGAGGTGGTGTTCCCAGTACACGGCTCGGCGGGATGCTACCCATCCGTTTTCCCAGTCGATTCCGTAGTGCAGCAACAGAAGTAGTCGTTCAGCGGTCGAGTGAGGCCCGGTCAGTGCGGGTAGTTCGGGAACGGAAGCAAGCCATGTGTCAGTGGAGGTTGCCATTACGATTCCTTCCTGTTCGAGGAGGAGGCGCGTAGGCCGAGTTCCCACCATGGGGGTGCCGTGCGCCATCGATCAAGTTCTGCCCAGTCTTCGAGGAGTCCCGTCCACCGCGCGGCTGGAAGTCGGCGCATCATCGCGAATTGCGGTGCGCTCGCTGCCAGCATCCGCTCTCCGAAGCCGTCCGTGCGTAGTCGTCGCATCGCAGCGAGAGTGCGTACATCGTGTTTGGTCCAGGACAACGAGATGTCGTCGACACTAATTTCGCCCCACCGCGCATGAGGGAGGAGGTGTTTGCGACGCATACCCACTGGCACGACGAGCGCGTGCGCCGAGGTTAGCGGTTTCTGCAGGCGCGCTCCGAGTTGTCTCGAAGTCAGCGTTTTCAGCGTGGGTGGGCACGCTCCCACCAATTGGATGTTCAGACGCAGTGCTGGGGTGCGGTAGACCCACGCGCAGACCTGGCACATCCCTTGCGCTGCGGGCGAGGACCATCCGTCGAAGGCAGTAAAGGTGCGTGAAACGACGGAGCTGACAGAGATATTGCCGGTGCTCTCTCGCCCGCAGCGGGCGCAGGGGCCACCGCAGCGGCGACCTTCGACAGGTGGGGGATCAACTGCCCTGTGTGCGGCGGTGCACACGTCTTCGATGCTCACAGCGTTCGCGTCGGTCATGCAAGCAAGCTATCTGCGGCACATGACATTACGGACACCGCACACATTACGGCAGTGGATGATCAACAGCTGTCGAGGCCGCCGGCATCGTTGTTCGTTATGCGGGTCCCTTGTTCACGAAATCGTCGGCGAGATCCGCCGCGAGTTCGAGGTACGCACGTTCGGTCTTCTTGCTCAGCAGCGGCAGGTCGATCGGGCCACCTTCTCCGAGGTGTTCGTCGAACGGAATGATGCGGACTGCCCGTACGCCTTGCTGACGGAAAACGTCTTCGAGCTGACTCAGGTCGAGAGAAGACGATCCCGGCCGTGTCGAATTGACCACCACCACTGCCTTTTCCACCAGACGTTGATGTCCTTGCTCGTTGAGCCACGCCAAGGTGGAGACAGCCGACCGTGCGCCGTCCTGGGCGGTGGGGCTGACAACAACTACTGCATCGGCCTCGTCGAGGATTCCCTTCATCGCCGAATGCATCATGCCGGTTCCGCAATCGGTGATGATGATGTTGTAGTGCACCTCCAACGTCTTGAGTGCGTCGAGATAGTCCTGCTCGTTGAAGGCTTCGGAGGTCGCCGGATCTGTTTCGTTGGCGAGGATCTCCAGGCGGCTGTCACCCTGAGAGGTGTAGTGCCTCACATCGCTGTAGGTGCGGATCTGATGATCCGCCAGCAGGTCTCGGACGGTGTACCGGTGCTCGCGATGTTCCCGATCGGCAAGGGTTCCGGCGTCCGGGTTGGCGTCGATCGCGATGACGCGATCGCCTCGCAGCGAGGCGAACGTCGATCCCACGGTTTTCGCTGCAGTGGTTTTTCCCACCCCTCCTTTGAGAGAAACGAAAGCGATTTTGTAGACACCTCGCGACGGCTGATTGATCCGCTTGACCAATTCGAGGTACTCGAGCTCTGCCTGCGACTGACCCGGGTTGACCTTGCCCCCTGTCAATTTGAACAGGAAGCGGCGGAAACCTTTCGCCGGCGGGCGCTTCGCACGACGAATGATGTCGAGGTCGTCGATAGTGCGCTTGGGCGGCGTAGAGGAACGGAAATCCGATGCAATTCCGGCGTTGACCTGGCGCGGTCGGCTGTTTTGCCATTGAGGCGGTGCACCGTTGTGGGGTTGTTGCTGCCCCTGCGGATTTTCTACTGGTACGGAACTCACTTGCCCTGCCGATGGAACGGACGGACGGGGGTCGATCTGTGCGTTTTCGGCTTGCTGATGCTGGGGGTAGGAAAGCGGGTTGAGGGGCTGTGGGACAGAAGTGCTGTCTCCCGGGGAACCGTACGACCCTCGACTGTCTGCGCCGGCGCCTTGCGCGGGAAAAGTTGTCGTAGGCAGATCCCATGCCGGAGTCGACACGGCAGGGGGCTTGGGCGCAGTCGGTGTGGCAGACGGCGCTGCTGGCTGCGCACTCGCCGGCGGGTTGGATGGCACCGCACCCCGAACATTTGTGCCCCGCGACGAACTCGGCTGGACCGGCTGCGAGTGTGCAACAGTCGCTTCCTGGTTCAACGTGGAGTCGACATAGCGAGTGCGCGGAGGGCTCATCGGGGCTGTCTCCTGCGTTTCCTGGACACCCCCGCCGTGACGAATTGGATCGTCCGCGGGCGGTTGCGTCTCCCCCTGGTTTGTCTCCGGAGGGGCGATCGGCTGCCAGCTATCGTTCGCCGCCGGGGATCCTGATTCGATGGCGTGCGAGGGACCTGAGGGCGCGGACGGCTGCACTTGAGGTGCGACGCGGACCTGAGGTCGCTCGTGCTGAGGTGATGCGTGACTGGTTGCGCGGTCGTCAGGGCGTACTTGATGATGACTGTCTGTGTCCGGCGCCTTCTCACCGTTATCTGCGCTGGCATCGAGCCACGGTGGCAATTCCGGATTGCGATTACCCTGTTCACTAGGCATGGTCCCCCACTTTCGTCGAAATTCGTTTTGGACGATTTCCGCGAACGTATCACCGAGTAGATACACGACGAACAGGTCAATACCTGCCGCGGGCTCTGAGATTCGTTCACAAATACACGTTCGCTCTGAGATGCATAGCGTCGATACAGTTGAAAGTCTCACGAAAGGACCCATGATGACCGCAACGCCGGATGGCCTGAATATGGCTGTTCTCAACAGCTTTCGTCCGGCGCGGCACGATCTGGCGTCAATACGGACAAGAATCGCTGCGCACCTGGAAGACAATGACGGCTATGTCGCATTCTCCGGCGGCAAGGATTCTCTCGTTGTGCTCCACCTCGCACTTTCGGTGGAGCCGAATGTTCCCGTCGTCTTCTTCGACTCGGGAGCGGAGTTTCCCGAGACGTACGAATTCGTGCAACAGATCGCGCAGGAATGGAAGTTGAACTTTCAGGTTTATGCGGCAGAGCCGTCGCTCCTGGAAATCCTCGCCAGCGACGGCGGTTGGCAGCACGGCAACCGTGCAGGTGACCACTCGCCGTCCGCTTCTTTGCAGGACGCGTTGATTGCGGAGCCTTCTCGGCGCGCGCACACCGACCACGGTCCAGGCGAGATGTGGGGTGTGCGCGCGGACGAATCGGCTAAAGGCACTGGTAGATGGTCTCTTTATTACAGCAATCTCGCGCTCGAAATTGAACGAAGTTGCCGATCATGTTGTGCCACCAAAGCCGAACAACGCCGGGCTCATGGAGGATCGATTGCGCGCGCGGACAAAACACGCGCGTACGGGCCGGTGTGGGATTGGACCCGCGACGATGTCTGGGGGTATATCGCTCGACGCGAACTTCCTGCCAACCCGATCTACGACAAAATGCGTGGCCTCGGCGTTTCAGAAGCAAATTTGCGGGTCAGTCATCTCGTGGACGGTCATTTCCTCGAACAAGGTCGGGCTACGTGGTTACGGCGCGGATGGCCGACGTTGTTCGAGGAAATCGCGGATGTCCTTCCTCGCATCCGCGAGTACGTCTAATTGCCTGCGCATGTGATCTATTCGCCGATCTGGAACGAGTTTTGGGCCACATCAGTGCATTGGAGATAGGACTCCGCATGGGATCGGCCGTCCACATACGGCCAGTTGCAGTGCCACCCGTCGATTGTTGCGAACCGCCCCTGACCTTCACTCGCCACCGACGCATCGTTGAGGTATCGCTCACTGACTGCCAATGCGGTCGCGCACTCGATGGACCCGGTTAGGACGATCACCGGCTGAACAGCGCCTGTCGCGTGGGGGATGACTGTCCCGCATGTGTCGCCGGCCGATGCGGCTACAGGCGATGAAATTTCGGGCTGAGCTGGTAACGCGATACCGGGCTGTGTCGGGGAAGGATCGAGGGTTCCGTCTGTGATCCCCGCTTGTCCTCGGGCAGACGTCGCACCAGCCTGACCCGGCGCTGCGGTAGAGGTTGACGAGCGGGATGCTTCGCTGGCGGTTCTTGCCGCTGACGACTCGCTCTCGGAGCCCGAATCAGTGCACCCTGCGACTGCAGCCACAATCATTGCTGCTATCGCGATGGTGCAGCGTCTGGTGGAATGTCGCTTCATCAGTACCTTCTCCGTTGCGCTTGATTACTTTGTACACGTGGACTTTTCACTTGCACTCTGACTGTCTCTGCAGTTAAGATCTGGGCACTGAGATTGCACAGTGAGAGTCGGAGGCATCACCTTTTAGGTGACCTCCGATTTTTCTTTTCGCCAACAACGTCATTGTTGTCGGCGTCCGCGGTCGACAGATCCTCCGAAGCCGATTCAACGATGTTGAACGTCGACTTGCCAGCCAAAATGTCGGGGTGCATAAATATTTCGGGGCGGCCTTGTGCGTCGGTGTAACCCATGATCAGCTTCTTTCTAAGTCGTGTCGGGCGTTGTGATCTCGCGTAGTTGCACGACGATTCGTTCGCCGGGCGGCAGACCGGGTCGTTCGTACGGCGCGTTGTGCACAGCGACTACTTCGACATGCATTCCTCGAGGAAGCACGTGCGAGGTGTTGTTCCCGCTGTCAGACTGGCCGAGGTACATGCCACGGCTCGTTTCGATCTCGAAGGCAACGTCGTTGGGGCCTCGATGAGCGTCCAGTTCGTGAAGCGTGTGTGTGCCGGCTGTGAAGCGGTCAAAAGAAATCACTGCCCCTGGTTGCAAATTCGATGGCCAATCATGCTGTCCGGCCACTGGATGAGGCATGGTGACTTCGGTGTAGACCAGATGGCCTCGCCCTGTTTTCGATTCCGCAGATTGGATCGCACGGTCGATTCGCTGGACCTCTTTTCGTTGTTTGTCGTCGAGCATGACCGCGTCGCCGTTAACTCTCGACAGGGCGGCGTTCGTCGACTCCCATGTCTTCGGGTCAGACACCAACCCGTGTAACGCGCGGTGTTGTGTCCCCGGCATCGCGTCGAGAACAGCACGTTTGGCCACCGAGCGCGCTTTGCGTTGTCTCGAACTCAAGTTCTTGCGGAGTTCGATCTCGCCAGGCAAGTTTCGGCGCAATCGTGCATCGGTGATCGGGGCGGTGCCCGGGCGAGGAAAAGCACGATTGAGATCCTTGGAAGCTCGGGTCAGACTCATACCTTCGGTTGCCGAGTCAAGGTTCCGAGCGGATGCTCTTTCCTTCTCTCGCTCCGCATATCGCTCCTCGGGAATGACAAGAGCTTGCTTTTTCGTCGCCACATTCGAGTTTCCGCCGTCGACGTCCACGACACCGGATACGCCGTCTGGGCTCGATCTGGTGTAACTGCGAGACATAAGGGGGGTCTACCTCCTCGAATGGGGTCCGATCACGCAGTTTTGCGGTGCGGAGTGGGGACTTGCGTTCCCAACGTCATCGCAGTGTCGAGGACATCGGAGATGTTCCGGCTGATTCTTCCGCACACCACACATTGGGCGGGGAGATGTTGAGTGAGCAATTCCACGAAATGGATGTGGCACACCAGGTGCGGACTCGGGGTCCATCCGGCGCAGCAGTCTCTCAATGTGAGAGCCCACTGCGCCGGCCGGACGTAAGTCACCTCGACGCCAGCTTGCTTTTCGAGCTCGCAGCTGGTGCAGGCAGGGAGGACACGTACAACCGAATCGATGTCGAGCGGCGAGTTGTGGTCCATCGTGAACTCCTCTGTTCTGCAAAGCTGGCAGGCGATTTAGTCGTTGTGATCGGTACCGCTGGGCTGTTCACCGGTGTGACTCGGCGGGGTGGCCGGCTGCGGTGTTTCGGCAGCGGCCGGCTTCTGCCGGCGCGGTTTCTTCTTCTTCGGCGCCGAATAGCCCATCTCTGTAAGTTCACGTGCGGTCCAGCCACCCGAAACGGCTGTGTCGTATGCGGTTTTGATCTTGTCTTCCGCATCTGCGTGTTCTGCGTCGAGCACGTCGAGTTCCTGGGCATGCTTGGCAAGAAGAACCTCGCGCTGATCAAGTATTTCCTGCGCAGAGGCCTGCGCCTCACCAATTGCGCCGACAAGCGATACCCGCGCCTGAAGCGCCTTGTGGGCCAGGGCCTCAGCACTCTTGCGTGCTGTGTCCACGGCCTTCTTGTTGGTCGGTGTGGGGCTCATCTGTCATTTCTCCTTGGTTATCGCCGGATCCAGTCCGCACGCAAGTGAAGCGCTGTGGAGGTCACCGGTGGTGACGCTCAGCGCGTAGTCGCGGGCGACTGTCAAATAGCGTGCCGCATACTCGCATCCGTACGCAGCATTGGGGGGCATCCATTCATCGAGCCCTTTGTCGGATTTCTTCCCGTTCGTGGATCCGTCCACGGCCATCAGGTTGCGGTCGATGTCGTTGGCAAACTGGATTCGTTTATCGACAGTCCACTTCGAAGCACCCATTTTCCATGCTCGGGCAAGGGGATACACGTGTAATCCGTAGCTAGTAGTTAGTGCCGTTGACATCATCCTGAGCTTCCTTCCACAGATTCGGGACATGTGGGCGACGGTGTTATCTGCAGGTAGCGAAGTACGCCGATGACACCGCAGACACGCGCCGTTCGGGTGCCTCGAATTAGGCAGCGCCGGGCGTAGCTTCGACTTCAGACGAACGGGAGCGGGCTGATGGCTACAGCGCAACGTGTCACTCTCAACGACGGTACAACGACCTGGACGGTGATCGACAGATCGTTCGGTCTCGTTGAGCCGGTCGAGGCCTACCTCGAGTACGGGCGGCAAATCGACTTCCGGCCGAACACCACCCGCGCCTACGCACAGAGCCTGGCCCAGTGGTGGTCGTTCCTGGAAGTGACCGGCACGTCGTGGGATGCGGTGAAGCTGCACGACTTCGGCGACTTCATCTCGGCCCTGCGCTACGGCGAGCAGGACTCGCCGATCCGCGAACTCCGCCCCCGACCGACGCTCAGCGACAGCACGGTGAATCTCCGCATGCGCGCAGTGATGAGTTTCTACCGCTACCAAGCCGACAGCGGAACAGACGCTGCGCCGTTCCTGTGGAAGCAAGCCCACGTCCGATCCGGCCGCTACCTCTCGTTCCTCGAGCACGTGGCCAGGCGAGCGCCACAGAAGCGCGCCGCCATCCGAATCCGCGCCGCCCGCAAGGCCATCCCGGTTCTGGCGCCGACCACGATCGACGCCCTCCAAGGCGCCGAGGCCACCTACGACCCAACACTCGAGGAGTGGAGAGGTGACCTGCGATATCGGTTCCTGTGGGCAGTCCTGGCGGAATCGGGCATGCGGATCGGCGAAGCCCTCTCGTTGGAGCACCGCGACTGGAACACCGGGATCGGCGGCAAGAGCGCCCGGGTCGCGATCGTGAGCAGGCCACACCCGTACGGCCTGTCCGCCAAGTCCGGGGAACGCGAGGTCCACATCGGGTCGCGGCTCGACCGGCTCTACGCCGACTACGTGTGGTGGCTGTGCGACCGAGGCGCCGATGTCGCCCTCGATGATTGGGACAGCAGCTACATCTTCTGCAACGTGATGCGGAACCCGCTGTTCGCGCCCCTGCGTACCGAGTCGGTCTATGCGCACCTGCGCTCGATGAAGCATCACGACACCGCCCTCCCGAACCTGATGACACCGCACTGGTTTCGGCACACCCACGCCACCGCGCTGTTGCTGGCGGGGAGTCCCGTCCACACCGTCAGCCGCCGCCTCGGACACGCGAGCGTGCAGACCACGATGAACATCTACGGCCACGTCACCGAGGACGCCGAGCTGGCCTCGGTAGCGAATTGGCGCGAATACGTCGCCGGATGGGAGTACCCGAATGTCTAGCCCAGCAACCGATCCCGCCATCACGTCATGGTCGCGCAGCCCCAAGAGACTGCACCAGATCGACCCGGGGTTGGCACTAGCGGACATGTTCGACCTCACCATCGCCCGCAGGCTCTGGGACTCTCTGCCCGAAGAATGCCGCAGCGATCACTTCGACAAGAAGACGATGCCGGCGCACTACCGACCGGCGATCCGCGAAGTCAACGTCGGCGGGAGCTGGACCTCCTGCTACCTGAACTTCCGCGGTTTGCCGGAGCCGATGACCTGGGAGATCGCCTGGATCATCCACCGGCGCATCGAGCTGGGTCACTTCGTCCGCGTCATCGAGACGAATGCCGCCTTCATCCTGCTGCGCGCCGCGATGAATCACGACGACGAGTGCCGGTCGGCGCAATCGCTGCTGCACCGTTCGCCTGACGAGTGGGTGCGATCCGCACGGAAAGCACAGATGCGCGGTGCGAAGATCGGCGAATCTGCGTTCAAAGGCGGCACCTACCGCCTCGGGCACATGGCCGCCGTGCTCGGGTACGCCTATCACCGCGGCCCGTGGTGGGAGCTGAACGTCTGGAATCCCAGCCTCGACCCGAGGGTGCCCCAACGCGACCACGAACCGCAAGGTCGCACGACAATGCACTTCACCAACCTGACCAGCCTGTGGTTGCGTGAAGGAGCGAAGTACTGGCTTTCGGCGGGCCTGACCACGGAGCGGTACTCGTGGAGCACGGTCAAATCGCGCCTGGACGCCCTGAAATGGCTGCAACGCTACATCGACACCACCGCCGATCAGGGCCCGTGCCTGACAACGGACCCACACCGCCTGCGGGACTTCATCCGCGGCTTCTGCGACATGCTCCTCGCACACCGCATCGAGTCCGGGGTACGCGCGGGCAAGGCGCTGGCGACGAACCCACGCCGCCAGATCATGACCGCGATCGAGCAGTTCTACCAGTTCATGTATGACCACCGGGATGAAGCCGCCACCGAACTCGGCATCAGCGCCTGGGCCACTCTGCGACCCGAGCACTGCGTGCTGTTCCGCCCCGAGGACAAGCCCCGCTTGGCCAACGTCAAGGCACACGACATGGTCCTCGAAGAGGATGTCATGCAGCAGATCGCCGAGGGCAGCGGCCTGCTCGCACAGCCTGTGAAGGAGGGCGGGCTCGGCGACCTGCAAGCCTTCCACATCCTGATGCTTCTGCTGCGCACCGGACGTCGCGCCAACGAGGTGCTGATGATGGACTTCGACCCGCTCGAACCGATCCTGCACAATCGCACATACGGTGATCCTGACAGCGCGGGCTTCGTCGCCCGGATGCGGTATCAACAGACGAAGATCGAATCGAACGTCGCACCCACGATCCCCGTGGACGAGGAGATCGTCACGATCATCCGAGCCCAGCAAAAGCACGCCCGAGACATGATGGCGCACTTCGGAAACTCTGACGTAACGCCGAAATACCTGTTCCTCTGCGCGAGCCGAAACCGACTGGGCGACAAGCCTTACCCGCTTCCGACAATGCATCTGCGGTTCAGCAGGCTCACCAGACTGCTCAACATCAGAGACTCCGTCGGCCGTCAGGTCGCGGTCTCCAAGACACACCGCTTCCGGCACACCGCCGCGACCAACCTGATCAACGCTGGAGTGCCGCTTCACGTCGTGATGCGCTACTTCGGTCATGTCTCCCCGGACATGACCTTGCACTACGCCGTGACCTCTGCGCAGACCATGGAGGAGGAATTCCTCCGATACAAGAAAGTCACCCGCGACGGCCGCACCGCCTCGATCGACAGCTCCGACCTCTACGATCTGATCCAGCTCGACAAGCGAGCTGACCGCATTCTGCCCAACGGTTGGTGCACGCTCCCACCGAAACAATTGTGCGATAAGGGAAACGCCTGCCTGTCCTGCTCGAAGTTCGTCACCGACTCCACTCACGCCCCGCAGTTGCGGACCCAGCTCACCGACACGGAAACCCTGATCGAACACCGGCAAGCAGTGTTCACCGCGAAGTACGGCGCCCCGATGGACGAGACGAACATCTGGCTGCAAGGCCGCCGGATCGAGGTCGACTCGCTCAACCGGATCCTGCTCTCGATCAACGATGTTTCCGCCGCCGACAAGGCCGTTCGCGGCCCCGGAACCACCACCTAGAGCAAGGAGAACAAGCCCGTGCCCGAACACCTCACCGCCGCAGCGCGACAACGCCACACCGAGACCAGAGCGCGCGCGGAAGCGGCTCTGCTGGCACTCAGCAATGCAGGCGAGCCGGTCACCTTCGCGGCCGTCGCTCGCCGCGCCACGGTCTCCACCGACTTCCTCTACAACCAGCCCGACCTGCGCACAAAGATCAACGACCTCCGCACCAGGCGCCCGCACCACCGAACAACTCCGGAACAGATGTCCGAACGCGAACGGCAGTCCGCATCGTCCGCGGTCAGAGCACTGTCCTCGCAGCTCAAGGAACTCAAACGCCGGCACGCCGAAGAGCTCGGCGAGCTGCGCAAGGCGCTCGCGGTCGCCCACGGCGAGAACCTCGCGCTGCGGCGACGACTCGCCGACTCCCGCTAGCGCCCTGAGGGTAATCGGTTTCGCTGCTCGTCCACGAAACACGACCCGCCGCCTCGGCATTGGAGGGAAGCGCCAGGCCGGGACACGTCGACAGGACAGCGGCAATCGCGTCTTTCTCCGCCTTGGTCACCCACAACCGATACCGGAGTTTGACCGCGACCTGACGAGCCACATAAGCACATCGGAACGCCTTGTTCGGAGGAAGCCACGAGGCGGCATCGGAGTCACTCTTCGCCGAGTTCGGAGCCTGCGTAGTGGCGATGAGATTGAGCGGATCATTCGCCAGGTCGACACGTTCGGCGGCAGACAACTGCTGCGCGCCCTTCTGCCACGAATCACCAAGGGCGACTACATGCTCGATCGGGACGAGTGGCGAAGTCGTCTCCCCGCGAACGAAATTCACCGTGGTCCCGGTATACGGATCGTGAAGGACTCCCGACTGCACCACGCACGGCGGCGCGGCCACACCTGAGCGGCCCTTGCACGTGACGTCCATAAGGTCACGGGAGAGTATGTCCTCGCGAGTGCTCAGCGAGTTCCCGCCCCACATAGCGGTGTTCGTATCAGTCCACGCGGCACCGAACTCGCTGCGCGCATACCCCGTCTTCGGCGCACGACCCTTCACCGCAAGCTGCTCCAACGCGGACAGTGCCTCTTCAACCTGCGCACCAGGCGCAGCGGTCTCCGACACCGGAGCGGCGAATACCGTCCCGCCATCAGCAGGAAGGGCCGAGCAACCAGAAACAGCGACAACGAACGCCGCAGCCACCGCCGCGACGCCGCTCACGCTCTGGCCCATCGCACTGCCACCACAGCCATCAGCGGCATGACATCGACATAATGACCAGCAGAAAGAGGAAGACTCCTTGACAAAGCTGCTGATAACACGTGATCGATCTGGACTGCAGAAGACGTGTCCTGGCCGCGGGCGAACGCGATGGTCTTGTTCGTGTACGGGTCACGGAGCGTACCGGTTTGGACCGAGCAGCTTTTGGAGCCGTCCTTGAATGTCAGGTCGGTGAGGTCACGCCGCAGGATGTCGTTGCGAGTTATCTCTAGCGCCGTATCAGGAGAAAGGCACGGTAGGCACGGCGTGTCGGTGGGCCTGTCCCTCGTGGTTATCCAATAGCGTCTATGTCACAGGTGGGACAGCCATAGGAGTGGCGATGTCGTGTGCTGTAGAGAAGGTCATTTCACTGACGACGGGGCAGTCGGGTTGGGTGATCGTGGACGAAGAATCCATGCGCCCGGTCGCGGAGGCTTCCGAGTGGGTGCTGTTCATGCAAGGCGCCGGAAGGTCACCTCAAACAATCCGCGCATACGTTCCTCGGGTCTGTTGGTTCTTGAACTGGACTGCCGGTCGCGGACTGGATTGGCACGAGATTCGTGTAGGTGAACTCACTCGTTTCAAATTCGCCGTCGAACACACCCCAACCGTCCACCACCGGCTGCGCTCCGGCAGATCGGTCAACGCAGTGATGACTGCTGTCGTCGAATTCCTCAGGTTCTGCGGAATGCGTGGATTGGTCTCCGCAGATGTTGTTTCTGGGCTGTCCCAGCCCAAGTATCTGGCCTACGCACCCCGCGATTTCCACGAAGGTGAATCCGGTCAGCATCGGCTGATTCGTGCCAGAACCCTCAAAGCGCCGGAAGTCGTAAAGCCTCCGGAAATTATTACTGAAGAACAGTTTTCGCATGCTCTGAACTCCGCGAACACCGAACGAGACCGTTTTCTGGTGCTGTTGCTGGTTCGTTCCGGACTCCGAATCGGAGAGGCATTGGGTTCGCGCCGTAGCGACCTGCATTTCCTTCCGACCTCGGTTCATCTGGGATGCCAGGAACGTGGACCTCATGTTCATGTTGTTCGGCGTGAAGGCAATTCGAACGGTGCCCGCGCTAAAGGACAATCCCGAGTCGTACCGGTCAGCGACGAGGTGGTCACTCAGTATCGCGAGTACCTTCTCGAACGAGACAGCGTGCCCACCGCAATGACCTCGGACTTCGTGTTCGTCAACCTTCTCGGGCATCACGCCGGTTCGCCGATGTCGTATTCGAACGCAAAACAGATTGTGGAAAGGATCGGCAACCGTGCCGGTTTCCGATTGCGGCCCCACATGTTCCGGCATACGGCAGCCACAATCTGGACGCGCAACGGCACCGGTATCGACGTGGTTCAGTCGTTGCTCGGTCATGTGAGCCGAGCATCGACCGCGATCTATCAACACCCCGACGCGGAGGACCTGAGGGCGGCAGTGGAAAGAGTGGGCATATGAGCATCACCGCTCTACCCGTCCAGTCGAGAGCCCTCTCGACTGGAAACGAACAGACCTGGAAAGCGTGGTTGATCGAACGAATCGACCCGCAATGGCGAGTCGCGGAATGGGATTCACGCCGACAGGTATTCACCGGAGACGTCGACAACGAAATGACAGCGGTCTATCTGTGCCGAGTCGACCAATGCATGACGGTCGTGGAAATCTTCGACCGCCGTTGCAGGCGGTGCGAACGCCACCGCAAGCTCAACGGGACCTCACCTTCATTCTTCGACCGGACATTCGACCCCGATTCGGTTCCACGAAGAGACGAAAAAGCCTTTTCGAAAGTCGATTTCGAACTCAGTGAGGTGAACGGCACTGTTGCGGCGGAGATTATTTACGGAGTGCAGCAGCGTGACCGTGATCAGATCATCTTGGTTCCGATGCGGATCCGCAGCATAGTTTCCCACCTCCCACCGGATTGTCGCTCACTGCTCGATGTCGCCGGAAATCGCCAGTTCGAGAAGGCACTCGGAGCCGCAGCCGGTGGTGTGTTCCGGTCGTTGGTCACCCATCTGCAGCGGGCGCACGTCGTGTACTCCGGTACTGATCCCACCATGGCCGACGTGTGGAAACCTGCCGTCGTGGGCCTGCAAGCTGCTCCGGACCGGCGATACAGTGCGGCCGGTGGCGTTGTGGACTTCCGAGAGATCAGACAGCGATGGCTTCGAGAGATCACCAAACAATTCGGCCGCGAGGTACGCCCACCCGTGACGACACTGCGGCATACCGTTCATGCCGCCGAAATCGCTTCACGGCAACTCTCGCTGCGCACGAACGGCGATCACCCCGAACTACTCGACCACGGTGACATGAGCGCTGTCGTCGAGGGTTTCCGCACCAGCGCCGATCGAGAGGGCAAGCCCCATTCCTTCACCCATCGAAGATCATTGCTCGGGTGGTGGCGCCGACTTCTCGAGTTCTCACGCCGCACGGGCGCAATGGATGACATCCCCGGCTCCTTCGCACTCGATCTGCGTTCGCACACAATTGCCCAGGTCGAGACCAGCGAGGACGACTTCGGACGCACGATCCCCGAACATGTCATCGCACAACTCGATCAACACCTCGAGCTGCTGGGTAGGCACTCCACGTACTCCGCGCCGGGCTGGAACCCTGACGACTACGCCATGATGTATCAGACGGTCTACCAGATCATCCGGGACACCGGTCGACGCCCGAGTGAAATCGTCGGGCTCAAACGCTCATGCCTGGACTGGGTCGACGGCAAGCCCACACTCGTCTACGACAACCGTAAACGTCGCAGAATGGGGCGTAGATTGCCGATCAGCACTGCAACGGCAACCGTGATCGACCAATGGCTCGACCACCTTCAATCGCTGTCCGTTCCGGACACACTGTGCGACTGGCTCTTTCCCACGCCAGGAACCCGCAACAACATTCGCCGCGGGCACTTGAGCGGTGCGCAGTTCGGGTCCCGGGCCTTCGCCATCTGGATCGATGCAATCCCGGAACTTGTCGACGAAAGACTCGACGATGACGGAAACCCAGCTCTTTACGACAGATCAATGATCACTCCTTATGGATTGCGGCACTCCTACGCTCAGCGGCACGCTGACAACGGGACGCCGGTGGACGTCCTGCGTGAATTGATGGATCATCGCAGCGTCGACACGACCATGGGATATTTCTCCGTCACACTCAAACGTAAACGCCAAGCCACCGAGGAGATTTCGAAGTTCGCGATCGACAGACACGGACGACCGGCGGGATTCACGTCGGTAACGGAGTACGAGCGACAGTCGGTGGCAGTACCCTTCGGAAACTGCACCGAACCCTCGAACATCAAAGCCGGCGGCCAACACTGCCCGATCCGATTCCAGTGCGCAGGATGCTCCTTCTACCGACCGGACCCGTCCTACCGGCCCGCAATCGAGCAGCATCTCGCAGAGCTGCGCACAGACAAAGAAACTGCAATCGCCACCGACTCCGCGTCGTGGGTGATCACCAATTTCGACGCCCAAATTCACGCGTTCACGGACGTCATCTCGTCGATGGACGCAATGCTTGCTGACCTGCCCGCAGACCAGCGTGCGGTCATCGACGATGCCTCCCGCGAACTGCGGAAAGCGCGGACCGCAGCTGCCTTCATCCCGCTCGAGTCCGTAACCACACACACGAACGAGGACGAACAACGATGACTGCCGATGACCGTGACATACGAACCCAACGGCTCATCGCCTCCCGTCGACGTGACAGCGCTGACAAACAACGCAGAACGCTGACAGTCATCGCCGACCTCTCGTCCGCTGGCGAACGCATCAACATCAGCGAAATAGCTCGCCGCGCAGGCGTTTCTCCATGGTTCATCTACAACACCGCAGCAATTCGAACCGCCGTCGAACGCGCCACCGAAGAGCACTCCCACACCGCCACCAGAAGCAGCGCCGGACGCACGTCCGCCACGGCGGACAGTCTTCACGCCGAACTGTTGATGGCGCGTGAGGAAGTTCGGGCGTTACGAACGGACCGCACCAAGCTCGAGACCAAAGTGCAACTCCTACTCGGCAACCAACTCGAACACCTGCCACACGACACACTGCTCGCCCGTATCCACGAGCTCGAACAGATCGCAGCCGAGCTGCGCTCGGACCTCGACTCCGAACGCAGACGCGCCGACACCATGACAACACGAACCGAAGAACTCCAGGACGAGCTCACCGCCGCCCGCGCCTCACTCAAAAGGATGGTTCAAAGCGTTTCTCCAGCACGACGAATCGACGCTATCCGGACATGAATACCTCAGTGGGCATCGCGCCCACTCAGAACTGTGAATCAACACGCGGACAACACGGCAGACATCGCGTCCTTCTCTGCTTGAGTCACCCACAGGCGGTAGATCGACTTCACCGTGATCTGCTTCGAGACGTAGGTGCATCGGTAGGATTTGTTCGGGGGAAGCCAGGATGCGGCATCGGAATCAGACTTCTTCGCGTTCGTCGGCCCATCCACCGGGATCAGATTTCGGGGATCGTTCGCCAGATTCGTGCGCTCCTGAAGACTCAATTGTTGCGCACCCTTCTGCCACGAATCGCTCAACGCGACCACATGGTCAATCTGAACCGCAGTCGAAGTGTCCTGTCCCCGAACAAAATTGATGGTCTTTCCAGTGTAAGGATCAGCCAACGTGCCAGAGAGAACAACACATAGCTTCTTTCCTTCTTTGAAGACCACATCAGTCAGCCGCGAAGCCAACAGATTATTGCGCGTATCGCACCCGTCATGCCCGAACTCCACATCGACATCATCAGACCAGGCTTGACCGAATTGATCTCTGCTGTAACCAGTTTTCGGAGCACGCCCCTTCACCGGAAGCGTCTCCAACAGCGCGACGGAGGAAGCCACATCAACATCGTGCTGACCGACAGGGCTCTCCACAGACAACGATCCTGCTGGGACCACATCCGCCAACGTCGTACTGCAACCGGACATCGACAATCCAACAAAAGCAGTGACGGCAACCAGTAGGGAACGGGAACGCACCAAACGACTATGCAACGTGAAACTCCTAAATCATATGCAGTGCAGAGGATCTACACTCTTATCAACAAAACTCATGAGGATGATTGTCGGGAAATCCCGACATCAGACCAGTCGTGCCACACATCCTCCGAAACCAATCAACCGGCCACATGCGTGTTTGAACATGCCATCGTCCCTATCTGTGCGGTCGAATCAGCCGACTGCCACACGAACTGACCATCGTCACTCACATAACTCACACCGTCGACATCGAACAATGGAACCCCTACCAGCGAGGTTTTGAGATATGTCAAAAATGCGTGCAGATAATGCGAGTATCGCAGCCGTCGTGGCCGCCTGGTCCCTCGTAGTCATCGGTCCACGCAGGACCAAAGCTGCAGGATTCTCTGAACAAGAATTCAAGCTTGGTAATCATGTGGAAGTCCTTCCCGAGATCGATCCGAATCCAGGCATTCCGAGGTCAGTTGTTGCCGATCCTCGTTTCATCGTGGCATCGACCTGTGCGAGCTTGTCCCTGACTCCGGTGTAGCTGACCTGCAGTCCTTCGACTTCACCCAGCCAGCCTTCCTGTTTGGCTTCGATGATGCGGGCTTCGAGGTTGTCTCGGATTTCTTCGAGCCTGCCTCGCTGCGTTGGATCCGGCCGCAGGAGTGAGCATCTGACGCAAGCATGCTCATGGATGCAGGGTGTGCCGAACGACCGTGCGCAGGTCCCGACCGATACTTTCCGCTTCTCGAAATGAGACAAGAACGCATCCCATTCCTCGTCGGTCGGTGTCCGGTATTCCTCACTGGGTCTCATCGAACGACGACGCGCGATGAACGCTCGATGCGCTTCGATCGTTTCCGAGGGGTAGACGGCCTTGTAGCCCATCGTCGTGTCAATTGTCTTGTGCCCGCAAATAACCTGTGCGATATGGGGTGGCAGGCCGTTCATGATCGCGTCGGTGACGAATATTCGCCGGAAGTCGTGGGGCTGAAACATCAACGGATCGCCACTGGCATCGGTGAGAGCTGCCACGGTGAGCGCATTGATGAGGAGCTTGCGGACGAAACTCGGTGGGATCGCTCGGCGTTCGTTTCCGATTCCCCGCTGAAAGAGCAGCGGCATCGGCGGATTCCACAGCTTCTCCTGCGTATCGTAGGCAGCCACGAGCGGTATCGATCCGTTGGGTTGCCGCGAACGCTGAACTACCGCACTGAGGACTTCCGCAAGCTCGGGACTGACCAAGATCAGCCGCTCGGTATCGGTCTTCGATGGAGCTATCTGCAGCAGCGGAACCAGTTCACCGGTACTAGGTAGTCGATATTCGGTGATGCTGTGGTGACTGAGCTCGAGGAGCTCTTCATGACGGATACCGCTGAGCCGCAACACTTCGATAGTGGCGAATGCCCAGAATGCTTCCTCGTCCTCGTAGGTGAGATCGCGGCGAACACCGGTAACAGTATTGTCGGCCCATACGACGCGGCCAGTTCCCCGAAGGATCAAGGATCGTCGCAGTTCTCCGTCGGTTCCCGCGATCACCTCACCTGGTTCGGTGTTCTGCGCCGCAACAAGTAGAGCCGCTGCGGCCGCGCGGCGGTCAGCGGCGGACCGAACCAACTGAGACAGGACAGGCAACCGCTCGCGAGTGCGCTGATCCATCCGCGCTTTACGGTGTTTGAGTTCCTTGCCTCTTTTGACCTCGGCGTCACTGATCGGGCAGGGCGCCACCCACTGCGCCCAGCGTGCCGGATCTTCGACGGCCCAGTGCGCGAGGTCGAGATAGAACGCACGCACTTGCAACAGATTGTCTTTGTAATTCTTTCGGGGCGAAGTTGTTTCGTGCTTTCGTCCCGCCGCGTCGACGGCGGTGCGTGTGATCGATCTCAGGTCGTCCTTCCATGCTCGGGCAACGTCAGGCGGCAGCGCCAGGGTGTCGATACCGGGGGCGAGTGTCTCGACGCGGCTCCAGAACAGCCCGGCGAGCCCTCGGGCACGAGAGTTGAGACTGGTGTAGTCCAGCGCGGGTTGACGCTCGCGCAGATAGTCAATGAGCAGAGCTCGGATCGGTTGGTTCTCTATCGGGTAGCGGTCGACGAGTTGTTCGATCGTCAACTGTCCGACCGGAGCGCCGAACGCACGGATGCTGTGTGGTGCATCCTCGGGAAAGATGCCCATCGCACGTAGCCGCAGGTAGAAATCGATCTTCTTCTGACCGCGGCGGGAGTGCACCTGCGCCATCGTTTCGATCAGCTCCACACAATCGCCGACAGTGATCTCCGCGACCGTCCCGCCTTTGGATACCAGCAGAGTCGCGATTCTGGTCGCTGCGATTCGTGCATCGGCTCGCGAGGTATCCGGCTGAGTGGCAGCAAGCTCGTCCAACCGCGCGAATCCGTCCGGATCTCGCAGCTTCGCCATCATCGGCGCGAGAAACGGGTGCGCCCGAGAGAGCATCCACGGCAACTGCGGCCGGATCACGTCCAGGCACAGCAACATCAGCAGTCCTGCAGCCAGATCGTTGCGATCATGTCTGACAGGGCGCCCGTGTCCGGCAATCCATTCCACCGGGAGATCGGCCCAGGAGGCTGTCGCGCCGTAACGAGACCCGCGAATGTTCTCGGCGCCGCTGGCGAGCCACCGGGCTTGCCAGGTATCGCCGGGCACCGAAGCCAACCAAGTCAGTATCTTGATCACGCCCCGGTGCCGTCCGGCTCGGGTGGTGACCGCAGCCTCAGCAAGCACCGAGCAGTTCAGTCGGGCCTCGACCTCCTCAGCAGAGGCAGCGGTGTGCGGCCACCAGAGTTCACCTTCGCGTGGTGGAAACTGTTTGTGCAGTTGGCGAATCCTCGAATGCGGCACCGGTGTGACCTCGAAGCGTTCCGGGCGGGTCATGTGCTTGACGGCAGTGCTCACAACGGCCTCCCGAACAGCACGCTCAACGCTGCCGGATCGTATCCAGGAGCAGGAGGCGGCGACGGAGCCCGCGGATGTTCCCGCTGATCAGCAGTACGAGCGTGGTGGGCCAGGACGCTGGCGATCACCTCGTCCTTATCGGGTGTCAGATAAATTTCGGTCGTCGACAAATGTGCGTGCCCCAACACCTCTTTGACCTCCACCAAGGACAAGTGCGGGTCGTTGGCCATCCGCCTCGCTGCACTGTGACGTAAGTCGTGCAGAGTCCAATCCGAACCGAGGGTAGCATTCGCACGCTCGAACATCCGATGCGCCGCATGGTAATTCAACGGGCGGCGAGGCCTTCGCAGTGTCCACCACAACGGTTGCATCCGTCCGAGTGGCACCTCGCCCCGCAACTGCTCCTGATACAACCGCAACCAGACGAACGCGTCCGCCGACGCGGGTACCTGCTCCACCGCACGTGTTCCCTTGCGCACCACAGTAATCAACTGCTGCCCCGGGTCGACATCGCACTCGCGGACTCCCAACAGCTCCGACGCTCGCACCCCCGATGAAATCCAGAACGCCACCAACGCCCGGTCCCGATCCGACGACAACGCCGCGAACAACTTATCGAACAGATCCTCGGGAATCGCTCGGGGAATCCGCTGCGAGACCCGAGGCCGGTAGCGCCCCACACGCTCAGGTGCCCAATGATCCATCGGATTGTGGTGCGCATGAGCCCGTCTCGACCGGCGAGAGAGATCGAGAGGGAACGGATTCAGAAGCGGGCCAGTCCCCGCGTCCCGATGAAAATCGTAGAAACTTCGCAGCACCGTCTCACTGTGCGCCACTGTCGCCGGCGAGTACCCGGCCCCCAGAGCCGGTTTGCCGGTGACAGGATTCGGCGATGCCGCAGCAGTAGCAGCCGCCTCGGCGCTGGCCGGCACCACTGATCCTTGTCGTGCCTTCGCCGTCAACTGGATCCAACAACTGAAATCGCGGGCATCGACCCGATCGGCACGATCCCACGCCACGTCCACAGCGTGAAGGAACCGCCACCATCTGAGCAGATCCATACCGTACGAACGCACCGTCGCCACCGACCTCCCGGAAGCGATCAGCTCCCGGAAGAACACCTCGACGGACTCCACTCGTTCACCGTCGCTGCCCTGCAAGACGTAAGGCTCCGCCGCCTGACCTGTCGCTATCAACCGACCCACTCGGGCCACCACAAGCCCCGACAGATCTCTCGAACTTTCCCCTTCGCTCATGTCCGCAAGCTACCGACCCACATCGACCCCACCCCTTCAGACCTGCACCATTCGGCATTTAGTTCAGTCAACGGGGCCTCTCCCTTCCCACAACCCCTCTGGTAGCCCGAAACGTTCGGAACGTCGTCTACGACCGACGAGCTCTCGATTAGGCCCGCGACTTTCACCGCGCTCTGTAGAACCTCTGCGCTCGGGACCTGGGGAGGTACAGCAGGTGGGGTGTACCAATAATCTTGGACAGTGACTCTCGTTTTGAGAGAGGATCTGTTTGTGTCCGAGACTCGCCGCCAGTTCAGTCCGCAGTTCAAGGCTGAAGCTGTGCAGATGGTTGTCAGTCTGGATCGTTCGACCGCTGATGTGGCTCGTGATCTGGGGATAAACGCCGGAACGCTGGCGAACTGGGTCAATACCTGGCGTAAGAAGAATCCCGACCCGGCGACCGCAACCGAACCCGTGGAGGCTGCCCACGTGGCAGAGATGCAAGCCGAGATCCGCCGGCTGCGGATGGAGAACGAGTTCCTGAAAAAAGCCGCGGCCTTCTTCGCGAGGACTCAACCGTAGCCGAGCGCTGCGCGTTGATCGAAGTGGAGAAGGCCACCTATGCAATCGGCTGGATGTGCATGTTGATGGGCGTGCCACGCTCGACGTTCTATGCCTGGCGCAGCCGGGTCGAAACACCGGCGACGGCGCGTCGTCGGGACCTCGCCGACCACGTCAGGCGTGCATTCATTCACTCCCGCAAGACATATGGGTGCCGGCGAATCACCGCCGCGCTCAACCGCGACGATGTCGAGGTCAGCGTCGGTACCGTCGCGGACATCATGCGTGAGCTCGGCCTGCGTGCGGTTCAGCCCCGTGCTTACAAACGCACCACCGTCGCCGGTGACGGGCCTGTGGTCAGTCCGGACCTGATCGAGCGGGACTTCACCGCGCCCGAACCCGGACAGCGCTTCGTCGGCGACATCACCTACCTGCGCACGGGGCAGGGTTGGTTGTATCTGGCGACCGTGATCGATCTGGCTACCCGGATGGTGGTCGGGTGGCAGACTGCCGACCATATGCGCACCAGTCTGGTCGTCGACGCCCTGACGATGGCGATGCGTGGCGGCTACGTCTCACCGGACGCAGTATTCCATTCCGATCGCGGAAGTCAATATACCTCAACAGGATTCGCCGAGTTCGCGAGGAAGAACGCGATCAGAACCAGTGTCGGTCGCACCGGTGTGTGCTGGGACAACGCCGCCGCGGAATCCTGGTTCGCGACTTTGAAGAACGAAATGTACTACCAGCAATCGTTCCAGACCCGGAGCCGGGCACGGTGCGCCGTCGCCGAATACATCGAGGTCTTCTACAACCGGCAACGACTTCATTCAACCCTCGGCTATCGACCACCGATCGAAGCATTCAACGAATACCGACAGGCAGCAGCAGCTGCATAACCGACGAGGACCTGTCCAAGATCCTTGACACACCTCAAGGAGCCGCGTCCGGATAGGTGGCCAGTGCAACACCTGCCGCGACAGCCGCTCCTGCAACCCATGCCATTGCCTTGGATCTACCTGAGATTTTCACAGTGCCCTCCCCGATCAGTTTGTTGGTTCGGACCATAACGACGACCCATTACACTTTGGACACCCCATTTTTGAGATATAGCCGTTAACCTGCGAAGACAGCAAAAAAAGATCCTCTGAACACTGGCGGTTCAGAGGATGATGTGAGTATGGATCTTTCGGTTACCAGACGAGTTCCGGTTCCATTCAACCGTTCAAGGCGAGGGCTAGCGCACAACCCGCGACAAGACCCGGGCCGGCGGCAATTTCTCGCGCTGTCTCGGTTGATCGAGTTATGCGCCTATGAATGATCGCGCCGATCGCCACTGGGAACAAGACGATTACCGGCCAAATCAGCCCGGCAACTACGCTCGGCCAACCCTGATATCCGAGCACAAATCCTAGACTCAGGCTTAACCTGACGTCACCCAATCCCACCCCTCCCCTCGTGGCCCACGCGACAAGCAGGTACATCAGCGCTGTCGCGAAACCGCCCACGACCGCACGAAGGATCGCTGACGCGTCTGAATCAAACAGCCCTGCAACGACAATCAGCAAAAGCGTCAGTGCTGCTGCGGTGTAGGCGGCGGAAGTCGGAATTCGCATCGTTGCTTGATCAATGACCGCACACCACACAGCAATAGTCGATAGTGCCAAGACGGCAGGCAACGCTGCTCCCATGTTCGCGAATTCTGTTGTCAAAAGCCAGAAAACGGCCGTGAAAATAGAGGCAACGTGGGTAGCTGCGCTGGTGACTTCGAAGGGGATGTCCGCATCGCTGCACCAGACAGTGACAGCGGTTCGCAAACCGCGCGACGCCATCACGGAGCAGATCAGGGTAATTCCCACGACAAGTGCGCCAGAAACAACACGATTTTGGGCGTGGAGTGCCTCAGCAGTGCTATCCAAAAGTGTCACGACTCCCGATGCAAAGAGGACAACGAGAAGAGAGACAAGAACTCGGATGATGGACGACTGTGCTCGCGCGGCGCTACGCAACATCCGAAACACTCTCGCCATGAGCGGCACTCTTCGTTCGCATTCGAGCACGATAACGGACCAGTCGTGAGTTGGCTGTTCGCTCGTCGCAGCTGAGGACGTCGGCCAGTCGCGCGACGGGCCACTTTTGCGACAGCGCCACCTTCACGATCGCCTCTTGATCTGCGAGGGTGAGATTGACGGAGCGCTCCCCATTCAGACGACGTTCGACGGCAACAGGATCGAGCGATTTGAGACCGCGGGGCCGGTGCGGGCGGGCTCGATAGTCGTCGATCTCATCGTCATCCCACGCCAACGGAGGCGCCCAACCCTGAACATCGCGCGCCCAATCTCGAACTGCGGGATTCGGAGCTTCCGATGTCATCGAAAGCTCGTCGTAGAGACGATCGATCGACTCCCATAACGCAACACGAATCAAACCCTTCTCCGGCAAGGATTCCAGTACTTCCTGCGAAACACCCAGGCGCTGTGCCAGATCACTGAACGGGAACCCCATCGCGACCAGCGCACGGATGCGTCGTAGCGCACCCACGCCCGGAGTCCTCGTCCGATCGTCAGAAGGGTGAAACGTCACGGCAAGCACTCGTTGCGCGACGGACGCATCGATCGACTTTTGTGTCTGCGAACTGATCGTAGAAAGCGCCTTGAGACTGACCTTCGCCGAGCGCGCGATCATGCGTCGAGTCAGTCCGGCTTTTTCAAGAACTTCCAGATGCCGGCGCGATCCGTCGGAATTGAAAACCGTGGTGGACCTCAGGCGGCGGGAGGTTGTCCTAAACGTCCCGCCGCCGGAGGAGGAGCGACGTGAAACGTCGTCCAACCGGGTTCTGGAGTCAGGGGACCAACCCGTTCTCACAGACTCCGGCTCCGTGGACCGGTAAGCCGGCCTGCTCTCCACTCTAGCGGTGGAAGTCGGCAGCGGAAACAGCCCATCGTCTTCGTAGGTCGGCGAAGTTGGGGTGCACGGCACAGAAGGCATGCGTGAAACAGCGTTATCCAAGGACATTGGATTCTCTTTTCAAATTGTGTGTGCACGGATGGTCAGTCCGTGTCTCAACTAGCGATTCGGACGATACCGCAGTCCGGACCTCGTCGTCCAGGGCAGCCGATGGGAAGCGGCCGATCACAATCTGTCCCCCGATGCGAGCCGGCGATCGATCCGGCGATCGTGCAGAGCTCGGAGTGCACTGAACCCACACGCCACTGCAGCAAGCAGGACTGCAATAACGATGACGAGTCGAGGAAGGTCAACGCCGCCGATCTGGCCAGGAAACGTGAAGAGTGGCGACTCCGACGCGGCGACAAGAATTTTGTGCTCGACCAGCCACGTCAGCGAATTGCCCCACCATCCAGGTACCAGGGCGATAACGAGCGGGACAGCAAACGGTGCCAGGCACATCAAGATGAGAATGTCCGAGTCCGACAAGGTGTTTCGAGAATTCGAGTTTGACATGTACTTGTCCTTGACTAGTGAAGTGGTTGCGGTTCAGGCGAATTCGAGAGCTCGACGGAGCGAGACCTCGCCGTCCTCGGGGACCGATAGGACGCCTTCGGAGTCGCCGTCTCCGCGCCAGGTGATGGCGTAGTGGTCCTCGTCGAATTCGTCCGGGCCAGGGTCGCTGTCGACCACGGCCCAGTGGTCGGTGTCCTCGTCGACGCAGATCAAGTCGCCTACCTGGATGTCCCCTGGCGAGCTCACGGCCGGTTCGCTGAAGCCTTCCCAGTCATCCTCGACAACGTCATCGGCAAGCAACTCCGGAACGACAGTGAGTTCGGGCCGAGCGTGGGCAGACTCTGCAGCGTCAAGGAGATCTTTGGTGCGGGGTAGCCGCTTGGAGTAGATTCCGAGAATTTCGAGCGGGGTGGCGCCTCGGGCGGTATCGCGCGACCTTCCTTTGGCGCGCAGCGCAACTGGATCGCTGTAGGGATGGTCCTCTGCACGGCCCCACGGCGCCATCGCGTAGTTGTGAAATCTCAGTTCCACTTCTTCGGAGTCGCCTTTGTCGATGTCGACCTCGTCAGGTTCGGGATCGAGAATCAGCAGGCGCGGATGGCGAGCCACCGCGGGACGAAGAACCTCGAAAAGCTCGTAACCTTCATCCCCCGGGCCCACCTTGCGTGGATCCGGTGTGCGATACGTCTGGATCTCCACTGCGTCATTCGCGTCGTTAACTGTGGTGGCGCGACCGCGGCATCCCCGTGGAATTGAAGTGCCGATACTCATCGACTCCCACATCATCTGCGCACCTTGTGGTGAGAGCCTGCCCATGGAGACGCGCATCCGGAAGTTGTCGCGCATGTCGCCACCGAAATATTCGGCGTCCGGGCGCTGGGTGCCGAGAACCATATGCACCCGGGATGTTCGACCTTTACGGGCGATCGATCCGACTTCCTGCAATGTACGAGGCTTGGTGGGATCTCCCTTGCCTTTGATCATCGAGTACCAGTTGAGAAGGTTGCCGCGGAAATCTGCGAACTCGTCGATGAACAGCACCAAAGGTTCGAAGTCGGTTTCTTGAGCTTCTCCGGCGATGATCGCTGCGTATCGCTCTTCCATGACTTGCCATGCACGATGGATGACAGCGACTTGATGAGCGATCTGTGCCGCAACGATCTGTACATTCGGCCAGTCTTGGAAACCGAGGAATTCGACTCCCTTGCCGTCTACGACCCATACGATCCAGCCGTTGGCCGTGACCTCGGTTAAGACAGTGTGAGCGGTGACTGTCTTTCCTGTTCCGGAGGAACCGACCAGCATCATGTGTGGGTCAACGGCTGGCCGCCAGTACATGACGTGACCGTCTTCGTCGATGCCGTAGGGAATCTTGACGCTGTCGTAGTTGATCAAGGGGTTGTCATCGGAAAGAACTGGAGCGGGGTGCCACACGTTCTTTTCGAAGTTCGGGCGGACCTCGAATCGAACTGTGTCCTTTTCCAGTTCCCATTTCGCGCGCCACCGCCCTGACAGCAACCCGGAAACTGTGCGCTCGATTCGGTTGCGATACCCCGACGGCGCTATTTTCGTTCCGACTTCGTGGCTTGCTTCCAATGCGCGCAACTCGCCCGTCACCGGATCGAACTCCGTCTTCGTGATCTTGCCGGTGGGTCCGAGCAAGGTCAGAACGGTGCGTTTCGCACGCGCGATGCTGGCGGCTTCCTCAACAGTCTTTTCTTCGCTGGCGCGAGTCGGAACGAAGATGATTCGCCGGCGCCGAGTGTCGTGCTTTTGCAATCGGTACTCGCCCCACGCCTGACCGGAAAGCACCTCGTTGATACGCGCAATGAAGTGCTCGTCGAGCGACAATTTCGCCGACGCGTATCGGATCACGAGGCGCCCAGGACGCCCAGGCCACCCCCGCGCATCCCACCGGCTGGCTTTGATTGTTTCCCGACTCGGCGCGGCAAGTCCTAGCTGAGGGCTGAGCTGTTCGATCGCACGGTCGACCTCGACGTCACGCATTTTCGCGCGATAACCCAGTGCCCCCACGCCGACTGCGGTCGCGCCGCCAGCCGCGGCGATCGGCACCGCCCATGCACTCTGATCGATGATCGAGGCGAGACTGGCGAACACTGCGCCTCCGGCGGCGGTGATGGCGGCGTTGCGCAACCAGGGGTGCGGGCGCGCTTCCAGTGGCGGGGACTGCGCGGCGATCTGGCGTGCGGAGGCAAGTTCCATCGCACGCGAAACGCCCTTTTCCATCGAGGCGGTCATGCCCTCACCTCCACAGCGGGAAGGCAGTGCACGCAAGAACCGAGGTGCACGAGCGTCGCCGCCGGCACATCCTTCGTCGCTTCGCTGCTCGGGTACGAGCGACTTGCCACAACTCGTGCCGAGTTACCCGTGACTCCGAACACGAGGACCGAGGTGATCATCGGTTTCTGCTTCGCATTGGCGATGCTTGTCGGACCCGTTGTGGTCGTCATCATTCGTACCTCCGTCTCGACGGGCCGGAATTTCGGCTCTCATAAGAGAGGAGGTTCGGATGTACGCGTTCTGTGACAGGGAAAGCGAAAATTTCTTTTTCGGTGGCGAGTTCGCCGCTGGTGGGAGATGACGGAAATGATCGCCCTTACCGCCGAGCGCGGAACGACAAGCGAGTCCTTTGGCTTAGCCGTGCGAGCCGTATGCAACACGAAAGCACCCAGGCAGCGCATCGATAGATGCGACGCCCGGGTGCAAGATCGAGTCTCTCAGGAGGGAGTAGTTGCCACTCGTTACTCAGTACGCAGCGTCTCGTTCAGGCTCCATCACCAGTCTTCGCAAACAACGACTGCCGATCGAAATCTGCAAAGGCCGCCTGTGAAAAGAGATTCTTCGCGGAACCAGTAGCAAGAAGGTGCACGCTTGCTGCTCCTCCTCTCCTCGCGATGGAGTCCCAGTCGTTCCGTACCTGCGTGGCTTCGACCGCGGAGTACGCAGAGTTCTTTCGCGTGTTCAGCTCCTCGAAGAACTCATCCAGCCCATCCACCAGTACGACGTGGGGCGTGACATCGCTCAAGGCGTCCCCAGTCAACCGTTGTTCGAGGCGACTATCGAGGAGCAGTCTCGCCTCGCGCAAAATGGTGCATGCTCCCACCGAGTCATCGAACGCGGCGTATGCATGAAGATCGAGGCCGCCGTGACTGCTCCGGAATACACCGTCGCGCGGCTCGATGATCGACATCCTCCAACCCTCAGCACAGACAGCGGTTGCTAGCGCTGTGACCTCGCCACACTCTGAGTGATGGGTAGCTTCCGTCCGGACGATGAAGTGGTGGGGATGCACCTCCGGAAGCCACAACTTGCGCTGATCCCCATCCTGTCCGTATTCGATCCCTTCGTGTGCCACAGAGACACCGCCTACACCGGATCCGGTCTTCGTCATTTTCGCTGTGGTCTTCACTGTTCCGTACCTCCGTCTCGATGAGCCGGAATTTCGGCTCTCATAAGAGAGGAGGTTCGGATGTACGCGTTCTGTGACAGGGAAAGCGAAACTCGCTATTCGGTGGCGAGTTCGCCACTGGTGGGAGGTGACGGACATGATCGTCTTGTCCCACATGCCAGGAACGAGAGACGAGTCCTTCTTCGTAACTTCGCGAGCTTGTGCAACGCGGCAGATCAAACCTAAAAGAACCTCGAGAGCGGGAACGCGTTGCCTCTCGCGACTCCGCGCCTAGTTCAGAGCCCATCGATACTCATCCAGAACCACTCCTCTCGATCGAAATCCGAGTAGACGGTCGACGACAAGAGATTTTTCGAGCAACCAGTGGCAAGGATGTGCACGCTTCCTCTCAATGCACCTCCCTTCCGGGCGATGTAGTCCCAGTCGCGTCGTACCTGCCTGGCTTCGGCACAGGAGTACGCGGGATTCTTTCGTGTGTTCAGCTCCTCGAAGAACTCATCCAGCCCGTCAACCAACACGATGTGGGGCGGGAAGACCGTGAACTGGTCGACGGACCCTGACAACAACTGCCCATAACGGGTTTGCATGAGCAGCAGCGCCTCGCGGAGAACGCCCTGCACTCCCGCCGAGTCATCGAATGCGGCGTGCGCCTGAAGATCGAGACCGCGGTTGCTTCCAAGCACACCGGCGCGCGGCTCAATGACAGACAGCGACCAACCCTTTGCGCACACAGCAGTTGCCAGCGCCGTCACTTCGTCTGCCTCTGAGCGACGGGCGCTGAAGTGGTGGGGATATTCCTCCGGCAGCCACACCTTCCCTTCTTTTCCGTATTCGATCCCTTCCTGAGCCACCGAAGCGCCACCGGCACCAGATCCGTCGCTGCTCACCGTTTTCGTAGGGGGATTCACCGTTTTCAACCTCCGTCTGTGGACGAGCCGGAATTTCGACTCTCACAAGAGAGGAGGTTCGGATGAACGCGTTCTGTGACAGGTCAGGCACCGACTAGGCCGCAGAGTGGTGGGTCGATGGTGGGCGCTTTGTGGGTCACGTGTGCCCTTCCGTTCGGCACCCGAGGCAAATCTCCTGGTTGAAAGGTTTCCGGTGGACACCCCCTTGACAGGGGAGGTACGCTCCGACGTGACGAGCTTGCGAGTCTAAGGACGGAGCGCATCCCCCCAGCCCGGGGCTATATTGCGCTATTGCCACAACTGCGTCAACACACAATCTCTCTCACGGTCAGATCCGCATGACCCCCTTACAGACGCCTTCCAATCGACCGTCAACGGCAAGTCTGTGAAGACACGAGAAAAAGCCGAGGCCACATCCATCGGATGCGGTCTCGGCCTTCTTGTTGGAATGTTCAGCGAATGATCAGTACGCAGTTTTCATCGGCTGGCAGGTACTGACCTGCCAACCTGTGGAGCTGTACTCCACTCGAATCGCCAGTTCGAGTCCGGTGTCGTAGGTGGCGATGAAGTCCGAAACAGAAGCTCCGGTGGAGTATTCGGTGAGGTCAACCAGTTGCGCCGGCTGCACCCGACGGACATCTGTGCTCGCGTAGCCCTGCGCCAGATGAGGTGTCACCCACCTGCTCACACGGTCGAACCAGTCAGCGCCGGGTGTGGTGAAGTCTTGCGCGAAGCCGCGGGCGACCACCCGGTACTGGCCGGCCACTCCCATCGGGGTGTTGTGGTCGGCGTCTGTGCCGTCACCGTGGTCTTCTTCCGCTTCGGTAGGAGGAGCCTCCGCCACGTATGTCGTAGTGGGTGTCTCCGAAGGCGTCGAGGAGTCATCTGGTCGATCGATGACCAGCGTGTAGAGCAGAAATCCGCTGATCAGAGCTATGGCAACGACCGCGAATCGATGTCGGCGTAGTCCGGCAATGACCACCTGTGAGCGTGGTGGTTGCTTCTGCTCGGTGGGTTCATTCTCCTCGGAGAATTCCTGGTCATCAGGGTTCCCCAGCGGTGGCAATGACATCACGTGCTTCTCTCTTTCAGGGGGTCAGGCCCATGGCTTGCAGATACGGCATCGGATCAGTGCTCTTGCCGTCCACCCGAACCTCGAAGTGCAAGTGGTCGCCGGTGGAGTCTCCGGTTGTGCCGACTCCACCGATTTCCGTTCCCGCGCTCACTTGGTCTCCGACCTTGACTTTGATTGCGCCGTCGACTTGGTGTGCGTATCGGGTCTCAGTGTTGCCGGTGGTGATGACAACACAGTTCCCGTAGCCATCGCCGACGTTGCTCGCTTGTGTGACGGATCCTCCTGTCACAGCGAAAATTGGGGTCCCGGAGGCCGCTCCGAAGTCGAGACCGGCATGCATCTGCCCGCCCGTTCCTGTTGGGTTGGAGCGGTAGCCGTAGCCGGAGGTGATCGTGTATTTGCCTGGGTCGACGGGTAGCCGCGCGTTTCCGTCACCGATCGCGCCGGCACCGGGCGCGGCGATCGCGGCATTGCCGTAGACGCTGACGTGCACATGGTCGCGGTGGGCGACGGTGTCGGTGCTGTTTCCTCCGAGCGGGTAGTCGTAGGGTCCCCAACTTCCTGGTTGCCCTACTGCGTCCTGGCTTCGTGTCCAGATTTTCTCGTACCAGATGACGTACTTGACGCCCAAGGCGTCGGCGTTCTTGACGACGAAGTCCGCGATCGCGTCGCCCTTGGCCCGGCCGGCGGGTGTGCGGTAGTCGTCGTCGCCCTCGGTCATCATCGCGTCGACGGCGCGACCTTCTTGATGATCCCGGTCGACGCCCGACGGGCGATCTCCGATGTTCGCCCAGGGCCGTTCTCCGAAGGTTTCGGTGATGCACCGCATCACTCGGAGGGCGTCTGGCGTGAGTCCCTTTTCCGCAGGGTTGTTGGTCGGTGCGCAGTCCATTGCCGCGCCGCCGCCGCACAGGACATCGGCAACGTCGAGCTCGAAACTGTCGCCTACGTTGACCGGGCTGTCGCCCACGTCCTGCGGTCCGCCGGAGACCGGCTTGTCGTATTGCGGGGGCAGCGCGGGTGCGTCTTTGCTTGCGCCTTTGTTCTCCGCGTACAGACGGCGAGCGATGATCTCGTCGTCGGCGTAGGCATCGGGGTACAGCGAAACTTGCACCTTCTGCGCGGCAACGGTGACCGGCAACGATTCCCAGCCGGGAACCTTTTTGAGAGCTTCGTAGAACTTGACCGCGGCGATCTGCGGGTTCATCAGCTCGTCCATCGTTCCCCACCACGGATACTGTTGTTGCAATGGATTGACGCTGCCGTGATCGTTGCCGACCGCGTCGTGCGGGTAGTTCAACGACTTGGCGACATCCATTTGATCGGCTGCCAAGATGCCGGTTCCGTCGTTCGCGTAGTTCTTGAATCCGGATTCTTGAGAGGCGGTGGAGAGCGCGACGATGATGCCTTGATCGGAGAAGCCCATCTGTTCGCCGACGGCAATGATCGTGCGGACGATCTCCGTTTGTTTTCCGGCGAGAACGGAGGGGTCGGTCGGTGCCACTTCGGCGCCGGCAGGCGCCGTGACTGCAGGCCCGCCGCAACTTGTCGAGGCATCCGACCCGCTGCGGAGCAGCATCATGATCGGGATGGCGACGATCATGACAGCGCCCATTACTGGAACGAGAGCGATCGCGATCCAGTGCTTGTAGTTCATTGCCGCCTACCCGGCGGAGCGTCGGGAGGGCCGTACCAACTCGGACGGTTGCGGGCGAGCTGTGGACGGCGAAACCCGAGGCACCGCCGAGGACTCGTTGGTCGCCGGTGACTCCGAGGTTCGGCGGGTAGAGCTCTTCTTGGGTTCCGGCAACAAGATCGGCGAACCATTGCTCGTGCGGTACTCGCGGAAGGTGTCTCGGCCGACGTTGGTGGTCTTCGGTGTTGCTCCACCTCGGTCGCCGCGAGCGGGCCGAGAGGCAGTGGAGACGGGTGCGTTGCTGACCGGCTTCTTGATTCCAGGCTTGGCCACCTGGTCCCGGCGCGGACGCGGTGCACCAGTGGATACCGGGACACCGGCGACCTTCGATGCCGCCGCTGCGGTCGCTGAAGACACTGCCGATTTCGCGGCGTCCTTGCCCTTCTGCCCTGCCGCGAGCGCTGCGGCAGTCGCAGTGGAGTCCTTTCCCTTCGTCTCGGCTTTCTCGGCCGGCTCGACGTCCTTGCCGGCGGCACGCTTGTTCTTGACCGCTTTCACACCTGAGACTGCTGCTTTACCGACGAAGTAAGCCGCAGCAACCCCGCCGGTTGCGGCTGTACCCGTTGCCGCACCGGCGGCTTGCGCTGCGCTGCCTGTGGCCTTCGCTGCAGTTGCGCCATGGCGGGCCGCCTTGGCGCCGTGCTTGGCGAGCGTTTTTCCACCCTGGTAGACCTGCCGGCCGACTTGTGCTGCAGCTGCGGCGTTCTGCATCGGGCTGGCGACCGGAGTCGACTTGCTGATCGCGGTGGGCGCTGCGCCGGGCCGGGTGGCCATCTTCTGTGCGAGGGTGTCGGAGAGCTTGCGTAGACGTTTGATCCCTCGGCGGAACATGACCAGCCCGACGAGCAGGACGATGTCGACGAAGACGAATTTCTCCATCAACCCGCCGCTCTCCGTATTGAAGAACGAACGCACCACCAGCAGATATGCCGCAACGAAGACCACCGCGAACACCATGATCAAGATGGACATGATGACAGTGGAGGCAGTTTTCAGCAGCGATCCTCGGCCTGCTCCGGGCAAAATACCGAACACGAGGGCGGGGATCGCTTTGACTGCTGACCCGAGTGCTGCCGCTGCTGCCATCAACATCGCCCCCGCGAACAGGAAGGCGAAGAGCATGATGATCGAGCTGCCGGGTACGAGGATCAGGCCGCCGATGACCTGGGATGGTCCAGGGTTGTCGGCGTAGTCCTTCATGTCTTTCGCGCCGGATCCGTCGCAGTCGGCGATGTTGTCCTTGAGAGTGTCTTTGTCGTTGCCCTTCTTGTCTTCATGCGCCGAGTCCCACGCCTCGATGCAGTCGACGCCTGCAGAGGGGTCGCTGTCGATGACTGTTCCGAAGTTCAGCAGTTGGGTGGGTTGGCGAATGAAGCTGTCCGCCAAGCCCGCTCCGATGTCATTGATCATTTCGTCGGGACTCGAGTTCATGTCACCGTCGTTGGCAAGTCCCGCGGCGATCTGCAGGCCGGCGTCGCGGCCTTGCATGATCAGCCCGTCTTCGCCGGCGATGCGCTCGATCGGGTTCGAAAGGACACCCACGGCCAACGCTGCGATCGCGCAGGAGATCATGAGCTCGTAGATGCCGGTCGACCAGCGTCCGCGGATAATCCAGATCGCAACGACGCCCGCCGTCACTGTCAGAAACGTGGTGGTGAGGTTGAACTGTCCGGTGATCGACGTGACCGCATCGCCGAGCGTTCGTACGGGTGCAACGATTTTCGGAAGCCAGTCGAACGACATGCTCCAGGTGATGAACCAGATCGCCGCCCCTGAGATCGCTCGATAGATCTCGAACTGGATCTGGATGATGATGGAGTACGCCATGTAGGTGGGGTGCCGAGCGGAACCTTCGTCGATCGAGAGGTAGTACCGCCATACGGAAATGCCGTGTGAGTCCTTCACAGGCATGAAGTTGAAGTAGCGGTTCTCCGGCGATCGAGATCCGTCTTCAGCATGTGCGGGCAGAGCTGCAATGACCGCGACCGTTCCGATCAAGTGCCAACCGACGACCGTTCTGACTACTGCACGCCGAATTTTCGTTGCCCACAGCCACACTCGCAGCCCCTTGGTACGGCGATCGAGTGCTGAGCACACAGGTTGAGGAACCCATGACCAGAGAACCCACAGCAATGCCGCCTTGACGCCGGCGCGAACAGAGAAGACGGTGCGGGACGTGTCGGCAGGCGACATTGCTGTGGCGTTCATGCCTCGATCAGCTCCTTGGGCGCCTTGTCCGGCGTCGTCTGGGTTGCGTGTGCACGGTTCGGCTCCGACGGCATGAGCACCTTGATTCGGCCGATGTTGCCGTAGGCGTCGCGCATGTAGCCCTCCCCGCGGCGATGAGGCTCGACGTATTCCGCGCCGGTGGCCGGGTCTTTGCCCGAAACGGGGGACGTCTGTTCGGTGAGTTCTTTGAACATGTCGGGATCGCTGGGATCCAGACCGACGAATGAAAGAGACCGGCGAGCGAGCGTGGCATCTGTCTGGCGCATCGCGAACCGCGTAGGGATCAAGCCTCGCAAGGTCTCATTGCCCAAACCTTCGTCCGGGTCCTGCGATCCGAGCCCGATGTATGCCTGCTCCTTGCGGCCCTCTCGGAGGAAGTCGATGACGATGTCGACGCCTTCCTCGGCGCGCGTCATGCGGTGGCACTCGTCGGCGAGGAACATCGCGGGCTCAGTCGGATTCGCGAAGCAGATCCCGCGGGCGATCAGACCGATGAGCGCATACATGGCTCGGCCTACGCGCTTCTCCAACCCGAGCTGGCGGAACAGGTGTTCCTGGACGATTTCCTGCTGGCTGGGAAGTTTGACCGTGTGGGTGCGGAAGACGATTGCCTGCGCTGTGATGTCGAGTGCCGGCAGTCCCTTCTCGAACAAGGCCGCTGCATAGGACTTGCGGGCATAGACGCCGAGTTTGTCGGCCAGCTCGATGCGTTGAACGAGGGTGCAATCATCGCTGCGGAGGTGATCGAGGATGTCCCCGAGGCCTCCGCCGAGCAATCCGTGCTCACCGCGGTAGGCAGGTTCGAGGACAGTGCCGAGAAGGACGCCCAGCGGCTCGTCGGGCTGGAGCTGCAGGAGTGGCAGCAGAACGGATGTCGCGACCTCGGCGCCCTTGTCGGGCCCGAAGATACGCAGTGGGTCCAGGCTCCACTTGGGATGAGACAGATCCGCGATGACAGCCTCGGCGATGGTGGCGGCCCATCGGGCGTACTCCCCCACCTCGGTGTGGTCGATAACGACGATCTTGCCTCCGCGATCGTGGAAGGCTCCACCGATCCCTTTCAGAAGAACCGACTTACCCGATCCCAGCGACCCGACCGCTGCGAAGGAACCCGAGATGTCCGCCGCCGACTTCTTGGCGACGTCGTGGTGAACCACGCCGATCCGAGCCGAGCTGATATTCAACGCGAGCAGTGGGCCCGACGAATCACCCAAGTCGTTGTGAACGCAGGGCACGTAGGCGGAGAAATCGGTGGAGGTGGTGATCTGAGCGAATTCTTTGACGATGGAGGGTGTCGATACTCCCGGGTTGAGTGCGCCCCACAGCTCCTCTTGGAATCCGAGAGGGCTGACCAGCTTGTAACTGGATAGCTCGAACAGCTTCGCGAGTTGACGCGCATCCCGGAGAGCGACCTCTTCGGTGTGCGCCCCGATCGCGAAGATAGTCGTCGACTGGACTTCGACTTCCATGTTGTCGGCATCCATTTTCGCCGCGTACTCGGCGAGGTCCTCCGCTGCGGCGTGGAGAACCCCGTGCCCATGGGACACTTCGCCCTCGCGCTGGCTGAACTGCTCGTTCAGGTTGATCAGGGCACGCTTGTTCTTCTTCGACACCTCTGCCGAGCTGCGTATGTGAAGTCTGATGCCCCAATCGACGTCGACGCCGGCAATGGCATCGGCCAGGGCGAGAAACTCGGAGCCGGGGAAGACTGTGTTGCCGGAGGGTGTGTCGGCCAACGCCAATAGGCATTGGTAGTTCGCGGGCCGCTCCTCGAGAGTCCACGGCTGATCGATTTTGAGGGCCTTCGTCAATGTCGGCGCCTTCGATTTCCAACCAGTACTGGGGCGATCGGTCTGGGCGCCTTCGTCGAACCGTGCGGCAGTAAATGCGGCCATCGGCTTCGTACCGATCGAGGAATAGGAAAGTGGAACGTCCGAATCCAAGCCGAGCCCACGCTGAAGGCTGTGTTGATGCAACCAGATCATCTGTGCGGGCGTCGCCGGTGTGGGACGGAAGTAGGCAGGAATGTCGGCGGCGATCATGTTTGCCTGCGTTGTCCGCCTGGCGACTTCTTCCGGGTCCAGTGATGTTCGCGGGAGTCCGAGATAGTCAGTCAAGGTTGTGCGTGCAGCGGACCAGGCCGCGGCCGCCTGGTTCTTCCATCCCTTGTTGGCGAGGGGAATGGACAGCCAGTAAATGCGCTTGCCAGGTTGGAACATTTCCAGTGTTTCAATGGTGGCGTCGCACTCTGCAGCCCACTGTGGGTGTGCGTCGAGATCGATTCCTTCTTCCATCCGTGCCACTACCGCCTCGGGATTGAGGCTGGCGCAGATTCCGAGCAGAAGCGCTTCTCCGTCGAGAGCACGCAGCAGCATCTTGTGCATAGACCGCGCAGTGCTCTTGTCCTCAGCGGGCCTGTAGCCGTATTCGATTCCGGTCAGGATGAAGTCTGCCCAGACAGTGCCTGAGCGCGTCCACCGAAGGTTTCCTCCGACAGCGGTGATTGGTTGAAGCATCAGGCCTTCTCTCGAGTGTTGTGCGATGCGGCGGCCATGGCGACAAGACGCTGGACGCTGGTGGATGCAGCGGGTTGGGTGGCCAGTGGGGGCCGGGGAATCGACGGCGGTGAAACTCGGCGGCGCTCCGGGGTGTGGTCTTGAACAGGTATGGAAGCGGGTTCGGGCTCCATGCGGACCGGGCGAGCTTCGGTGATGTGTTCGACGAGGGGGTGCGCCGCGAGCGAGGGCACCGGCACGACGGTCACCATGCCTGCGAGTGCGTGTACTCGGGGCCTGCGCGGTGAAGGTCCGGAAACTTTCGGTGCTTGTGCCGGCGAGCCGAGCGCTTTGCTCACGCCGGCGACCATGGAGAGTGGATTCCTGCCGCCGATGGGGAGCTTGCCAAGTCCCCACGCAGTGACCCCGACGAGTGCGACGAAGACGAATACGTTGCGAATCAGCGAGCCTGTCGCCCAAATTCCTGGTGTCTTCCAGAGCACGAGTGCTACCAGTCCGGCGCCGACGAACTGTGTGTAGCTGTACGGACCGCCGGGGAGTTTCTTTCCATCCGGCGTCATGCCGAGCAGCTGCGGGAACTTTCGTGCGCGGGTGTAGTTCTTGACGACCTCTCGGGACGTTGACTGCGGGTCCGATTCGCTCACGGCCTTCGCACCTCCTTCGTGGTGACTCGCTGTTTGGCTGCGTTCAGGGCTGAGGTGAGTTAGATGTCGTGCGGGTCTGGCAGGTTCACAAATCCGAGAAGGTCAGCACGCGGCTCGGGTGCATCGACGACGATCGAGTGACCCATGGAATCGAGTTCGGAGCCCACCTTGTCCTTGACTTCGGTGACGTTCCAGACGATCCACACGAGAAGTCCCGCAACGAGTCCGGACAGCAGGATGGGAGCCATGGAGAAGCGACTCTTGACTGCGGTGAAGGCGACACCTCCGCAGGCTCCGGTGGCGGTGAGGATTCGGATCGTGTCTTGCGTTTCGGTGGCTTTGGTGTTGGTCCATTCGAGGATTCCTTCCGCCAAGAGGTGAGTGTTCGGGTCGAGGAGAAGTGCAGCTGTACTCATCGGGATGCCTTTCGTGGATGTCAGTTGACGGGGGTGGCTGAAGTGGGAGCAGTTGCGCTCGCGGGCGTCGTCGAAACGGAAGTAGAGGGCGCACCGCTGGCTGCTGCGTTCTGTTCGGGGGCAGGAAGCAGCGGGCTGGCGTCCATGGCGGAAACCTCCCATCGACCGCCTCGTGAGGTGAGCGTGAGTGGATACTGGCCGGTCACCGACTCGGTAGCTGTCACCGAAAGTTCGGCAGTGGCGAGCACTCGGATCTTGATTCCGTCGGCCGGCGCTTTGTCAGCTGCCTCACCGGAGAAGTCGCGATCGGAAACGAGATCGACGACCTTGACGCTCTTGTACGGGGCTGGGCTGATCGCCCGAAGGGAGGTCCCTGGCGCGATGTATCGCGAAATTTCTCCCGTTCCTGCGGTCAAAGCTGCGAGGAACTGTTGGACTGCGGTGTTCGACGGATGCCCGGCGACAATGCGGTACTTGTAGCCGAGATTCACGTCGGGTCCGGTTGCAGGGGCGGGAACGGGTGACGGGATTGATGCCGCACGGGCCCGGCCGTCGTTGACGACAACGGGTACCGAATAGAAGCGTCTCTGCGCGGCTTCGGAGGGTTCGGATACCTGCCGCACGGAGGCCGAGACGATGACGGAGTAGACCTCGGACGTGTTGGTAGTTGGCGCACCAGTTCCGGATGCTGCGGCAGACTTCGCGGGTGCTGGTTGTAGTTCGACGCTTGCAATTCGGGCGTCGCTGGCGACGAAGAGCGCTTCCGCAGGGAGCTTGATTCCTTCCGAGCGAACGTATGGTGCGAGTGACTTTTCGGCACCACGTTTCGCTTGAAGCCACGTCACAACGAGCTGTTGCGCGAGGTCTTCCGACTGTGCCTGTGCGGCGGTGTTCACGGATGCCGTGGACTTCGGTTTCACCACTGTTGGTGAGGACACGGTGAACCCGGACAACACGAGAACGAGTGCCAGTACTCCCGCTCCGATGGCTCCGAAAAGTCCGAATCGGACTAGTTGTGTCTTCCGATCTTGTGTGCGCGCCCACGTCGCTTGTTCGCTCTGTGGTTCGTTGTCGTCGAGGACGATTTTGTCCGTGCGGGGCTTCCGTTTCATTCCTTTGAAGCGACTCATGAGGCACTGCCTTCGCTCTCGATGAGTGGCGCGACGATCGACAGAGTCGGCGGCTGTGTCGCAGCCTTTCGGCTCGTGTTCATGCGACCGAGCGCTGCACGTGCGCCAGCCGCAGGCTCGCCCAGCAGGTAGTGGACCCGCGCGCCGGCCTCTGGACTGAGGGGGTGATCTGCAAGCTCCGACAGTGCGGTCCGCAGTTGTTCCTGTACGGCGAACACCAGACCTGCATCGCGTAGCTGGCCACCGAGATCGTCTGATTCACCACTGAAACGAGTGAACGGGCCTCTCCATGGATCGGTGCTCACCTGCGGGTCCGGCTCGGCCATGTCAGGTCCTTCCTCTCGTCTGGCTCTCGGCAATTTCGAGGGCCTCTACAAGAGAGGAGGTTCGATTTTCGGATTGCTGTGACAGGTCTCGACGAACTTTCTTCAAAAAGTTTTCTGAAGCAGTTTTCGGTGTCATTGCCAGTCGAAGAACTGCCTGCTCGGGCGACCGCCTGCGCAACTCGCTGTGACCGCGTTCACGGTGGCTTTGAGTCGATCGGCGTGGCCGCGGCAATAACAGAAGCCCCAATGGCAATGACATACATGCAGGTCACGGCAATAACCCGTTGATCTACTCCTATGCAGACCAATTCCTTCTGCATAGGAGATCGCCGTGGACACGTCCATCCACGCGCATACCAGCGCCACCATTCCCGTCAACTCGACGGACTTCCTCGCGGTCCTGCATCAGCAGTGGATACGAGAGTCCGCGACGCCTTCTGCTCGTATCGAACTCTCGCAGTGGGTCAACACCCGGCCCGAACTTGTGGGTGCCGAGTCGTTCGCGGAACTGAAGGCACTCACCTTCTGTGAACCCGACGCCGTTCTGTCGGTACTACTTCACGCACACCAAGCGGGGTCGTCACTGGCGGGCAGCACGCTCATTGAATTCATGCGTCCGAAACTGACCGGGATGCAGAAGTACGCACGAGTCGCCAACGGGGTCGCCGCACACGCTGCGTACGCAGACCGGACCGCTGCGACGCTTCACGCATTCTGGGAAACGATCTCGACCTACCGCGGAACTCGCCGTGGAATCGCGGGGCAACTCGCGCTCAACACCCTCCACAAGATCACCGCCACAACTGCGGTTCTCGACGTCGCTGTCGACGACGCCCACTTCCAGATTGCAGATGCTGAACGGGCAGCGGAGGAGTTTCTTCGGGACGACGATCCCACCGAGATTGATGTCATGGATGTGCTGAATTGGGCAGTAGATCAGGGCACCATTTCGGACTCCGATCGCACACTGATCACCCGGGCGTACATGAACGAAGACGGTGCCGATGTCGCCGCTTTAGCGCAAGAGATGGGAATCACCCACGCAGCCGCACGTAAGCGGTTGAGTCGCTCGATCGCCCGGGTCCGCGACGCCGTGTGCAATCACCTCAACGTCCCGGAACCCAAAATCAAGCGAATCTCCATGTACCGCTCAGCGAAGAAGGACCTTCCCCTCGCAAGTTGAGTTTCACTCCATTCACGCCCTCAAGACAAGGACACTCCGATGAGTACATTCATCACCGCACGACGAGTCACGGTGGCCGCTGTTGCCATCGGAGTTCTGGCAGCTGTAGTCGCGGTTCCCGCCGCGACAGCCAATCAAAGCGCTCCGAAGCCTGCGTGCCCAGACAACCTTCTTCTCGCTATCGGTGGCACGACCGAAACAACTGCAGATGCCGATCCAAACCAGTCGCGGGGCATGCTCAAAAACGTCACCGATCCTTTGGTGAGCGAGTTCTCTACCGCGCAACTTCAAGTCGAGTACGTGCCGTACATGGCTCTCATCGTCGACGACAAAGCGAACACCTACGGCACAAGCAAGAAGCAGGCAATCGACACCGCTTCGAAGATGATCGCCGACAAGGCAGCCGAATGCACCAACACCAAGTTCGGTCTCACCGGATTCTCCCAAGGCGCTGATGCAGCCGGCGACCTGGCGGCAGATATCGGCAGCGGATCGGGACCAGTCGATCGCAATCGCATGTTCGGCGTCGCCCTCCTCGCCGACCCTGGACAATCCAAGAACGCGGGAAAGAGCATCGGCGCTCCCATCACAGGCGTCGGATTCGCCGGCGTTCGTCCGGCAGGGTTCGGCGACCTGAGTGACATCGTCGTCAGCGTCTGCGCTGCCGGAGACCTCTACTGCAACACCCCCGACGATGCTGTCGGGACACAATTCATCGGTGCTCTCGGTTCGCAGATCGATGCGCGCGATCCGGTGAAGTCCGTCGCCGGCGTCGTCACGACACTCCTCGGACTCAATGGCGCTCCGCTGACCAAAACTCTCGATGCACTCAACCAAAATGTCGCGACCGGCAACTTCCTGGCGGTACCGCAACTCGCTCTCGATCTCGCTTCACAGGTCGGCAATCTGAGCGCAGATGTCGCCGCCAAAACGGTCCCCGGCGCGGACATCGCACCTATCACCGCCTCTGTCACTCAGCTCACCGACACGGTCGCCCGAGGCGACTTCCTCGCGGTCCCAGGACTGCTCGCGCAGCTGGCTCCTCAAGTGATCAATTTCGCTACACAGCTCTCCACCGTCATCGGGCAGGTCGTATCCAAGCTGCCGATCAACGAGTACGCAGCGATCGGCGCTACCGTCTCACGTATCTCGGCGAACGCGGCGATGCAGAACTACATTGCACTGCCACCCGATCTCGGAAAGCTCGTCGGCCAGCTCAACAATGCGGTCCGCAAGACGCTGAAGGCACTTCCTCTCGATGCCTTCCCCATGCTCAACAAGATGGCTGACGAACTCACCCCAGGCAAGGTTCTCGACGAGGTACTGAACTACGCAACGTTCATCGCCAACGACGATCACAACTCCTACGCCAGTACTCCGATCAACGATTCCGGACGAACTGGAGCGGAGGAACTGACGAACACTCTTCGCACTCAGATCAACAACGGCGGGGCAGCTGTCACGGGACTGTAAGAACAACGGTGTAACTCTGAAAGGAGATACGCCACTATGACTGACGTGATTGAACGTGAGACAGAGACGAACTCGGCTCAGCCGGGTATCAGCGATGCGCGGCTCAAAGAGCTGGTCGAGCAGGCGCGAGCCGAAGGGCTGCAGTTGACCGGAGATGGTGGATTGCTGTCGAAGCTGACCAAGCTAGTCGTGGAGTCCGCGCTCGAAGGCGAGATGGACGACCACCTCGGATACGGCAAGAGCGACCCGGCAGGGAGGGGCAGCGGCAACTCCCGCAACGGCAGACGAGCCAAGAACGTGTTGACCGAGGCCGGCCCGGTCGAACTCGAGGTGCCCCGTGACCGGGATTCCTCCTTCGAGCCGAAGATCGTGGCCAAGCGGCAGCGTCGGCTCTCAGGCGTGGAGGACATGGTGATCTCATTGTCGGCCAAGGGTTTGACGACCGGTGAGATCGCTGCACACCTGGCCGAGGTGTACGGAGCTGATGTGTCCAAGCAGACGATCTCGACGATCACCGAGCGGGTGATGGAAGGCATGGCCGAGTGGCAGAACCGGCCGTTGGATCCTGTGTACCCGGTGTTGTTCATCGACTGCATCCACGTCAAGATCCGCGAGGGCAACGTCGCTAACCGGCCGATCTACGTCGCGATGGGGGTGACTGTCGACGGCACCCGCGACATCCTCGGATTGTGGGTCGGTGAGCACGGCGACGGGGAGGGAGCGAAGTACTGGCTTCGGGTGTTGTCCGAGCTGAAAAACCGTGGTGTGCAGGATGTTCTGATCGTCGTGTGCGATGGTCTCAAGCATCTACCCGACTCGATCGAGCAAGTGTGGCCACAGACCATCGTGCAGACTTGTGTGGTCCATCTTCTCCGTAACACCTACGCCTATGCCTCCCGCAAGGACTGGTCCGAGATCGCCAAGGACCTCAAACCCGTCTACACGGCTCCGTCGGAGCAGGCCGCGCTCGACCGATTCGCAGAGTTCAGTGACAAATGGGAGAAACGCTATCCCGCGATCATCAGGCTCTGGACTAACGCCTGGGCTGAGTTCGTGCCGTTCCTACAATTCGACAACGCCATCCGGCAGGTCATTTACACGACCAACGCCATCGAGAGTGTCAACGCTCGAATCCGCAGGGCTGTCAAGGCCCGTGGACACTTTCCGACCGAGGCCGCGGCCTTGAAATGCGTGTATCTGGCCATCATGAGCCTCGATCCCAAAGGCACCGCCCGCAGGCGCTGGTCCAACCGATGGAAGGCAGCACTGAATGCCTTCGAGATAACGTTCGACGGACGGCTGTCTGCCGGACGAAAGTAGTTAGAAACCAATCAATTACACCGTTTTCTGGACAGACCCGCTGTCACCGCCTAGTTGCATCAACTAGTGCTTGCGAGCATTGAGGGCCACAGAATTCGTTCTGTGGCCCTCAATGCGTCTGCGCTCACTCCACAGCGATGAAGAACGGAGACTACGGCAGCCACGTGATCCCGCCGTTGAGATGAGTCTCAGGTGCGCGGCCGCGTCCTGTGGAGGTAAGTGTCCGCAGGGCCTGGGCAGGATCCTCGTCGGCCAAGTCTGCGGGGAGCAGCCCCGCAGAGTGGAGCACACTGTGAAATTCTTGCGGCAACCATTCGGTGAAATCGGTCGGTTCGAAATCTGTGACCTAGATCTGCAGCGAACCTTGCTCGATCACCAGCGGGTAGACGGTGCCGTAGTCGTCGACGAACCCCGCCGCACCGGCGACGCTACGAGTAGAGAAGATCGTGCCGCCGCGCGGTACACCGCTGAACCGTGGGTGACGATCGAGTAGTCCGAACAGACGTCCCGCGACACCCGGAAGAACGAGATCGTCGACATCGAAGTACCCCGACGGCGACGAGGGTTCGAACTTCCCTGTCAGCGTGATGAGATGTCGGCGTCCGCCCTCGATTTCTTCCGGGAGGGGCAATCCCAGGTGCCGGGCTTTCGTCGTTCGGAGCTGGTCGTCGTCGAGCACGAGGTGGGTGACTGTGTGCCGAGTGATGTGGTCGATGATGCGCATTTCAACCCCGAGCGCAATGAGCACCACACGGATATTGTCGGCCGCGCTTGCACCGTCGAAACCGGATCGGCTCAGCATGAACCAGTTGTCTGGGTTGTCTCCGCATCGGACCATGAGGTGAGGCACCGAGCCGCGGGACGAGAGGTCGAATCGGTAGAGCGGCTGCCCCGACAAGTAGACGAGGTCGCTGGGGTCTGTGCTCGTAATGATCTCCGCGAGCGGACCCGCGGAGAGAGCGCAGTCGACGAATTCGTGCGCTGGCAACTGCAGGATCCATTCATCCTGCTCGTCTGTGATGGTGTAGCCGGCAGCATTGGCTTGGCGTCTGAACTCCGTGAGCGTCGTGCGTACCATTCCGAGCTGCCTCGCGATTTCCGACACTGTGAGTCCGCCATGCGTCACTGCGCGTTCCGTCCAAGCACCGAGAGCAAGCGTCGCATTCTTGGTAGCTGAAACGGAACGCGAACGTGCGCGAATTCGCGCGTCGATTCTCTCGAACATGACCGTACGGGGATCTTCGGACTTACTCGTCGACTGCAACGGCGCCGGGGATAGCCGCGAGCCGAGGTGCGGTGGACGTTCAGACTCACTGCGGCGGCGCGTCATGATTCTGCCTCGTTCACTTGGTGGTGGGTGCTGGTTCCCCAGCTCTGTTGTCGGACGAAGGAGCACGAAGGGCAGTACTTTTCACCGTGCGACTGTGTCCATCCATCTGAAGGAACCTCGCGATGAGGGGCGTCAGTGCCACATGCATCGCAGCTCGGTACGCACTGTGAAAACATTTCCCGCTGGTTCATGTCCACGCCCGGCGCAACGGCTGTTGAGGTCACGCCCTGCGAGCGGGCTTCGTTCTCGACCGGACTACTGCGGATCTCCTCCACCATCTCTGGCCACGCGTCCCAGTACCTCGAGGGCAGCCCCATCGGTACCTCTGATGCATCTGCGGACAGCAGATCGGCGGCTTTGCGTAGGCCACTGATTTCACACATCAGCCACCGCTCTTGATCAGTTGTCGAGGAGCTGTTGAAATCCGCGTCGGACTTGCCGTGAAGATATTCCTCGCGCAGTGTTGCGTATCGACGGATGATCTTCGCGCATATTGCGGTGGTGTCGGTCATGTACGGACCTTCCTATGGTTCGTCACAGTGACGTTTCATTGCTGGGGTGGCCGTCGGCACCCCTGGACCGCTGGACGCGCTGCACAATCCACAATCCGGTCATTCCGAAAACGACGACGACCAACGGAACGTCGAGAAGCCAAACCGTCCACGACGGCAGGGCGCCATCTCGTCGCCACGACTGGGCCACGTTGACGATGACGACAACGACAAAATATGCGCCGGCGAGGTGCCCACCTGCGACCCGAGAAAGGAAGCGCTCAACAGTCCCCTTCCCGATCATGACTGCGAGCGGACTATCGGGTCGGGGACCGCTGACAGCCTGACCGGATGCGGATCGCTCCCCTGCAGCACTTCGACCGCGTTGTACTGATCGAGAGTGCGAAAGCACCCTGCGGCAGCTGTGGCGGTCGTCATCGCTGACGGCTCGTCCGCGTCGAAGTCGATTCCCCACATTCGACAGCACGCCGTGAACGTCGGAATCGACGTCGCAGCCAGTCCGAATGCGCCAGCCGTCAATGCTCCGATGTCAGCCAGGCGTGGGTGCCATCGTGGCTCGATATCGAAGCTACGGAATAGTCGGGCGAGAAAATCGGCAGAGTCTTCCGGGGACGTCCCACCGAGGGTGTTGCCAGCCAAAGCCCCCGCCAGGTCAGCGATTCGAGCAGAGAGAACAGAGCGAGTGAGGTCGGCACTGTCCGCCAAACCTCGCCGATAATAGCCATTTCGGCGCAGAACGGAGGGATCCGCATCCGCAAGCTGTTCCTGAGTGAGCGGCACCGTCAAATCCCAGCGCTTCCCACTGCCAAGGCTCACGGCCGCCACTTCCAATGCGACGTGCCTCGCCGGGTCATCGCCTGTCGCATTGACCTGTACGACAACGAGCTCACGAGTTCTCATCGATCCCCGCCGTCTGCACGTGCACCCAGCGCGAAGTCCATTCGCACGGATCCCTCCTGTTGTTCGCCTGTATCGAACTCCGAGAGCATTGCGCTCAGTCGGGATCCGATGCGACTTTCCCCCACGTTGGTCATGAAACTTTCCTTTCGTCTACAGCATCAATGTCGCCATTCCCGTTGGTAGAGAACCCATCTCCATTTACATGCCCGGAAAGAACCGCGGCACGCAGGAAGGTCGACACGATCTCGTCCGACCCCCGTCCACCATGGACCGCAGATCCAGGCAACGATGCCTGCGCGGCTGACGGTTCCGGTGAGTTCATCGTCATCGAATCTCCTCGATCGTTAACGGGCCACTGTGGGCTTGTTCCCGAGCAACCTCTCGAAACGGGACGCTACATCCGGTACAGCACATCTCGAACACGTCCAGTTCGGAAAGCGAGTCACGCACACGATCACGCACACGACAAAAAGGCACGTAGATGTACGTTTCATCAGCCCAACTTCGACCCGCCGATCGGAATCCAACGAAGTTCGATCCCCGCCCCTCCACCACCGACATCCAGATCTGCTCTCCCAAGAAGCACCATCACCGATGTGAAACGCCGAGTTCAGCCAAATCGCGCCTCACGTAACGGACCCGAGTCCCGATACGAACAGCAATCTGATCAACCGAGAGGCCCAGCCGGTGCATACGGGCGACACGTTCCACTCGTGTTTCGGTGACGACATCCACCAACACTCGTCGGTAACGGCTGCCCCCCTGCGGGTCTTCGACTCGAATCTTCATGTACACCCGAATACCGGCCGGCTCGGCATCCGGATCGTCGATGATGTCAGGGTCCCACCACATCGGCGACAGGTAACCGAGCCCGCGGTATCGTTCGCGGGCCAGATCCGACGGGCCGACTCGATTTTCGAGCTCTCCGTACAACTGCGTGACACTGTCTCGGATGACCGCAGATACTTTCTCGCTGCGAATGATTCGTTGACAACTAGTGTGCACGCCCAGAGCTGCAACGAGATCCTTCGCGCGGTGCCCGTTGGCGAGCAAGGCCTGCAGTCGTCGACGTGTACCCGTCGCATCGACCATCTCGTGTGCCTCGTCCTCACTGGACATGGCTGTCGGCTCAGAAGAGCCTGACCGGCACCATGTCCGAGCGGACGGCGCTGATCTGCACGAGCTGCCCTGCCTGCGGCGCTTCGATCATGCGGCCCCCACCGAGGTAGATCGCAACATGATTCGCGCCGTCAGCCTGCCAATTCCCGAAGAGCAGGTCTCCAGGCTGTGCGCTGTCCCAAGCAATTTGAGTGCCAACAGTGAACTGGATTTGCGAGGTCCGAGGCAATTCCTTTCCCGTCGCCTGAAATACCGCGAAGCGCACCAACCCGGAGCAGTCGTAACCCGCTGTCGCGCCACCTGTTCCATCACCCATCGTCGGACCGTCGAGGGCTCCGCCGCCCCACTGGTACGGCAGCCCGAGCGCCGTCAAGGCCGCTTCGATAACTTTGCGGGCGATCTCCACGTCGCGCGGAATGTTCGGATCGAAGACAAGTTCGGGAACGCCCGACAACCCGGGAATCAGCGAAGTCAACGGTGGGACAGCAGAGGGGGCAGAGGACCCCGGGCCGGCCAGTACGACAGGAGCAACCACGGGAGCAACTGGCGCCGGCACAGTGATGGTCGGTTCGAGGCTCTCCACCTGTGCATCAGGCACTGCTGGCTCCGGCGATGTGTCCTGCTGGGGAAGCAATTGTTCTGCGTACGAGGGAATGTCCGCAGGAAGATACTCAAGGTACGGGGCTAGCTGAGCATCCCACTCAGAGGCCGACTGCTCCACTGCTGCAACCACATTTGCAGCAACATCCGCAACGGGCGGGGGCAGAGGGGAACCCTGAACGGCTGCACCCGCAGCAGCAACACCTGCGACGAAAATCGAAATCGGATCGAACGCCATGACAAACTCCTTGGTCCTTGTGCGTTGGTAGGACTCCCAACGCAAACGTCGTGGTGACAATCCGGACGCTAACCGCGGCACATGACACTACGAACATCACGCACATTCCGATCCACGCTCCTCCAGCCTCAAACTCGGGCTGCTCACGATGTAATGACCCTCAGTCACACTGGCGATATGCCCCCACCGACGAGACTCTTCGGCAGCGCCTCGGCGCCACCACGAGAACCCCGCACAGCGCCCCGCCAAAACCTTTTTTCGCAATTCATGTCACAGGAACCCCGACGTCGAACCTCCTCTCTTGTAAGAGGGGGCGCACAATCGCCTGTCCTCAAACTGGGAAGGGACTGACCACATGGACGGCATCGAGCTTCAGCGATTTCATCCCCGTGAGAGCAAGAAAATGACGTCACTGCACCGAAGATGGACCTCCGGTGAGGCAGCCCCCGCAGGACTGAACGCGGTGGATTCGATCGGAATCATCGCCACGTCGAACCATCGCCCTATCGGATACGTGCTGGCATCACCACCACACGGTCTGGCACGCGCCGCCCGCAGAGCTGGCTGGTCAGAAGCCGGATGCGTGTGGATATCGAGAACCGTCTGGATACTCGAAAACCTGGTGGTCAAACCGGAAACTACCGGATCGTCCGCTGTCGGAGCACAACTCGTCCGAACGCTGGTTGACGACCTTTCCGCCGCCACCGCGAAGCAAGGACACCTGTACGGATCAACCCCTGACCGCCCGGAACTGGTCCAGTTCTGGCGGGAAGCGGGATTCGATGTCGGCCATCCGAACACACCAACATTCTGGAACTACCCCGAATGCGAAACATTGCGTCACAAGGAGCACTTCCCAGGACACCGGTCGTTCGCACACCCATTGGGCCGCGAATTCTCTCTACACCAAGCCTTCAAAAAGGGAGTCGTCGTCCAGTGACGGCATTCCTCTGACCTCGATGAACAGCCCTCAGAATTAACCGAAAGGAACCGCGTCTCATGACTGACCACGAAACCGACTCCCCCGCGGGGGAATCAACCACCTGGAACTACCTAGAATCCGCCCTGCGCGATGTCCCCACACCGGGCAACTACACATCCCTTACGCGCCGCGATCACGCCGCGCTCGCCGAGCGCGTGTCCATCCTTGCGTTGCAACCCGACCCGTATGACATCCGCGGATTTGCGTACCCCGAAGGCGTACGCGGCACCCTCCAACGCGCCGCGCAGATCCACGCCGCCCTCGCCGCCCTTCCTCCTGAAGTCCTGCCCAGCAATCCTTCTGAGGCGCAGTCGTGAGTAACGAATCGAGTGTTGGCGATCCAATCGGGCCCTCCTCATCACCCGCGCGGTCGCTGCAACTGCGCTCGAGATGGGGCACCGCGTGCAGTTCGCGGAGTCCCGGCGATGGTGGAGGATGCGAGCAACATCCGGCGATGGCAGGTTCGCGATCCTTACCAGCCCGTTCAATGTCGTACGAGGTGGTCCACGCGCCACCGATTGCAACGGTGGCGGCATCCCTTGCGGGACCTGCGTCTCTACGACGCGTCTACGGCAGCGAGAGCGCTGGGGCGAATCCCGGTATCGATCATGTGCGGCAACGAGTTCGGCGTTCGGCAAAAGCGCGGCCAGCTGCTGTGAACGGGAGCATTCACCTACAACGGACCTGGTCGGAGCGTGACATGAGCGTAGAGAGTGCAGCAACCGCAGTGCGGTCCATGATCGCCGACATCGACGTGGACCCGGAGAGCGAAGAATTCTTGTGCGCGCTCGACCGGTTGTGGGAGCAGATGCTCAGCGAGCGCGTTGCGGAGATCGTCGACCTCAGGCGTGAGCAGTCGTGGAGTACTGACGAGCCTGGATGGGAAGGAAAATCGTCGCTCGACTACTACCCTCGGCGCGATGTGTGGCGCACGACGGTACATACCGGTCGAGTAGCAGGCGGTGAGGAGGTGAAGATTCCGCTCGCTCTTCTCGCGCCGGTTCTGATCGGGCTCATCCCGGTTTTTGCGGGCGTGACTGCGCCGGCGAACCCATTCGTCGCACTACTTGTCTGCTTTTGCCTGGCTGCGGGGATAGAGGCGGTGGGGCTGTGGTGGTGGACCCGCCGCGATCCGCTCCGCCTGAGTGAGGAGGACAAAACCGAGATCGGTGACGCCGCTACTGCTCTGCAGTCGTTGATCTCGGCTGGCGGGGCGCATGTCGAGTTGCGGTTGGCGTTGGCGGCATCGACACTTGTCGACGAGATCCGCACGGTCCCTGCGTGGGAAAGTGAGGATCTCGACGTAGGTCGCATACGCCTGAATCTCGACGAGCAACTGGCCGGAATTCTTGCGCACGCCGGTGAACTCGCCACAGTGCGAGCAACTTTGGGGACCCCGGCTGCGGGTAGCAGCCCGCAAGCCCTCGCAGCGAGGGAAGCTCACCTGGTGAGCAGCCGATGGCTCGAGCGCGTCGAGCGATCGCTGCTCACACGTGTAGCTGCGCTGTGGAGCTATCGTCGCCATCTGCTCGAACTGCAGGAATCGCTCACTGCCGGCGAATCTCTCGACAGGATTCACGATGGAGACCGGGCCATCGAGAACCTTCTGGCCAACGCGGCCGGCGATGATGTGGCGGCCTCGGCGATAGATCAGTTGGCGATCGACCTCACAGACCTCCGGCGCGCACGAGAGTCCGCGCTGGCGGAACTACGCGGAGAGCTCTCCGAATTCGAGGAGCGCGGCTGATGAGAGAAATGACGACAGGATCAGCCCGGACAGCGGTCGATGCAACCGCGCTCGAGATGGGGCACCGCGTCCAATTCGCGGAGTCCCGGCGATGGTGGAGAGTGCGAGCCACATCCGGCGATGGCAGGTTCGCGATCCTTACCAGCCCGTTCAACCTCCGCAGGGTCCCGTACTACACGATCCTCGACACCGAGCGCGGCGTTCGCGGCCCGGACGACAGAATCTTCTGCAGCGGTTACGAAGACGACAGCGACATTGCAGATCGGATGCGCGAGCTGATCGCCGGAGACATCCAAGTGAGCCGCCGACCGTCGAAATGCGTAGAAACCCGCATCGTCGCGGTCCTCCCGCCCACCGATCGGCATACCCCGGGGGCCGATTCCGCCGGCTGACACGTACGAACGGTCATCGAAACGCGACATGACACGACAGGAGTTTCCCGCTCATGACTCAGACATACCGTCCCGCACAAGTTTTCCCCGACTCGGCCGAACGGCGGCTCCGAGCAATGCTCGCGGCCCTCGACGATGCACTGGCCGCGATAGCTGACGCACGCGAAGAACTACGAGGGATCTACACCGCACCGAGAACGTACCCCGAAGAGCTGGAACTGTTCCTCGCTGCCGAAGCCGACAACCAGGACATCACCACCCACCTCGCCGCCGCAGCCCGCGATATCCGTGCCGCGCTCGCGATCCTTCACACCACCCCAAACGCGGCCGCGTCGAACTCCTCGGCGTCACCCCGTCCACATACCCACAAGGTGACAGCTGCCGCGGACGTGCGGCGCACGAACGAGCGATCCGCCTGATTGAGGTGCCACGTGGAGGGAAAAGTCCACTTGCTCAAAGCCCTTCACCCCGGAAAGCATCACGAACCATCGGCGCAACTTTGGAAGGGAAATCATGAACGCAACTGCAGTACTCGATGCAATCGCCCGCAAGCACTCCGGTTGTGCGCTGGTTCGCGAAATCACTGTGACCGACCGCGATGCATTAAACCCAGTCCGGGATGCATGGAGTGCTTGGAAGCCGGGCGATCCCATGCCCGAATACGACGGGACGCCGGTCTATCGCAGGATCGACGGACTTATGTTCGACGGCGGGGCAACAAGAACCGCGATCGAAAGTGAAGATCAGCCGCGCCGACTTCCTCCGCGAGAGCGAGGAAAAGCGACGGCCGTGGCGGAAGATCACCCACCGTTTCGTCTACGCCACACCAGTCGGGTTGTTAAGGCCGGAGGAGATCCCGGACGGGTGCGGACTGTGGGAAATCGACGGCAATGCAGTGCGGATCATCAAGCGCGCCCGATCGAATCCCGAACCGGAGCCCATTCCGCACCAGGTCCTCGTCGCATTCGCATACCGACTGAACCGCAAGCCTTCTGAGAGGAAACAGCGATGAGCACCAAGATGTGAAACTGGGGCGACGTCGACAACGGGCACGACCCGATTGTCGAGTGCATCGGTGAAATCCACCAGCCTGCCATCACCATCGACAACCGCTCCGGTGACGACCTCACCATCCCCTTCGGCCAACTCGACCCACCGATCGAGCACCTCAAGTCATGCAAGCAATTTCTGTACGAACGGGGCCTCGATGAACCAGCGCACAACGGGGAGTTGAAGTGAGTGAGATCCAATCACAGGCCATACCCGAGAGCGATGAACTAGCCGAGGTGGAGCTGATCGACGCAATCAGGGCGACGCTCGAAGGTTGGCCCTTCCGCAAACAAGCAGCCGCCGCAGCAGTGGAGGTGATGAAGTCGCAGGGCTGGTCGAAACCTCGCACGGTGAACAGCGCGGCCGAGTTGATGGCCCTACCTAAATGCAGCTTGATCCGAGCGCTAGCACGCGAAGGTCAGCGGTCGGGTGAGGTGTACGAGAAGATAGGCCCCGATCACTGGCTTGCGCTTGATCCGGGAGACCGATTCGACGGAGAGGAAACAACTCCATCCCACGCAATCCTCCGCATCTACAAGGCGGGCATCCGTGTCCTGTTCACTCCGGGCGGTGCGTGATGGAGACCTACCCCCTCGAGAACTAGACGCCGCGCTTACTCGGCCCAGACCTGTTCTTATCGAACCTGTGTTCGAGTATCCTGGGTTTGCGAGAAATACGCGCGAATCCAGGAAAGCGGGGCGACGGTGAGCCAACAGCCCCACTCATCAGCAACATCGGTGCTGACCAAGGCGGAAAAGCTCGAACAGCTACGCCGCAAGATGGCCTCGATCCCCGCCCGCTCGGACGGCACCGAACCAGCGACACCCTCGGTGATGCTCCGCCCAGTCGACGAGCGCGAGCCGACTCCGATCGTGGCCACGGCGCAATCGACCCTCCGGATGCTCCCGGTGCCACCGCCGCTCGGCGAACTACTTCCACGCGGCGGGCTGGCACGAGGCACTGTCGTCAGCGTCTCCGGAGCGAACTCCGTCCTCATCGGCCTGCTCGCGTCCGTCACCGCAGACGGCGGACACGCAGCAGTGATCGGAATGCCCACTCTGGGACTACTTGCAGCCACCGAACAAGGCGCGGATTTGTCACGTATCGCACTGATCCCAGAGCCTCGGGACAGTGCAGTCGAGGTGGCAGCAATCCTGCTTGACGGCATTGACCTGGTAATACTTGCACTTTCCGGCGCGGCCGTCACACCGTCGAGAGCGCGAGCAGTCGTCGCCAGAGCCAGGTCCAAAGGCAATGTTCTCGTAGTGACCCAAGGGCAATGGGACGGCCCGGATCTACGGATCGAATCGAGGGTCGCCGGGTACAGCGGCCTGACTGCAGGGCGCGGGCGGGTGACTTCCGTCCAGCTCGACGTCGCGGCCCTGGGCAAGGGATTCCAACGACGCACAGGACGGATGGAGATCCGCGAAGAGGCAGGGGCGTCTGTCTGGCGAGCAATCGCACCGACCGTCGACGCCGCACACGAGCCTGCCCCCCTGAAGAAGGCACTGTGATCAACACCGATCATTGGAACGAACGCTGGCCGGACCACCCCGTGATCAGGACATTCGACGAGCCGAGGGCAGTGAAAATCGACATCGGTCGGGCGCTGCCACTCGGACGCGGAGGAGCATCACGCGCCGATCACGTGAGCATGCGAGTGAAAACATCCGCGCTGTACATGTCCGGATATCTGGACGGGGTCTTGAAATTCTGGGCGAAAATGCACGACGGTCAATGGCTGGCAGGGGTAACCGTGCACGTCACCGACGCCGGCGGAACCAACAGCGTCGAGATCGACATGCTCGTCACTGCCGACGCCATCACCGAAGTGCCATCGGTGAGCTGACCCGGAAGGTTCAAGCGTCCAATCCTGCAGAAGCTGAGAATCTTTGCACCAGGCAGGGCCGGCAGATCGGCGGTAGCGTTCACCGTGTGATGGCGATCTACACGACCTTGGCTTTGGTTATCGGTGTTGCTGTGCTGGCGCCCCGTCCTGTGGGCGGCAGAAAGAACCTGACCGCGGTGTTCGGCGGGACAGAGCATGAAGCAGTGCGATCCGGAACGCGTTGGGCGGTAGACATATTGGCTGCGGAGGGGATTTCTCCCTCGAAACAACCCCTAGTCGCCATACGCGAGTTGCGTCGGGCGAATCGGGGATTGTCGCTTGCGGGGGCGAAGGTTCTGCACGACCAGATGAAGCTCACGCACTAGCTCAGACGGCACCGACGCGCCAGCCACCTAAACGAGGTAGCTGTCGGGCACACGAAAAGGGCCGGTGAACACAATGTTCACCGGCCCTGCACGTACAAACTCGACCTACGTCACCACTGCTGGATGATCGAGATGTTCTTGGACCAGATCGCCGGATCGTTGATCGTGAAGCTGATCATCCCGCCGCGAGCTGCCGCTTCGTCGACCAACTGGTCGATAGTCGCGGACGTGACGTATTCCTCGTTCTCAAAGACAGACCCCTCTTCGAGGGACACGCTCCAGAACTCGTTGGGGATCAGATCGAGCAGTTCGCCGGCATTGGTAGCGGAGATGAAACGAGTTTCGTTCTCGTCGAAGCGGACCGCGACATAGCCCTCGCCGGAATACGGTTCGACGGCCGAAGCTGCACCGGCTCCGAGAACGGCGACAGCACCAGCAGCGACCGGAATCATCAACGCGGCGAGGGCCATACGTGAACGGGACATGAAACCTCCAGATGGGAGGAGGCTGCATCGTGCGCAGCCTCATACGGATTGGACAGGTGAAAGGTCACCGCCCGCGCGAGAAGAACCTCGGCGAAGCTAGATCACCACTGCTGAAAACCGGTGAGCACGACGCCATTCCAGATCGCCGGATCGCTGATCGTCAAGGCGACGCGGCCACCGTGTGACGCCGACTCGTCGACCAACTGGTCGACGGTCGCGTAAACAACGTTGTCGGACCCCTTGTAAATCGAACCGGGGCCGAGATTGATGTGCAAAGTGTTGTCCGGGATGCCGCGGAGGAGTTCGCCGGCATTGGTATCGGCGATGAACCGAGTCTCGTTCTGATCGAACGTGACACCGACATAACCGTTTCCGGAATAGGGCGTGGCGGCAGAGGCGGCACCTGCACCGACAAGAGCAACGGCCCCAGCGGCGACCGGAAGCAACAAAGCAGCTGCAGCCATACGTGAACGGGACATGGAAAACCTCCTGCGACGCGCAGGCTGCATCGGGCGCAGCCCCACTTGGATGTGACTGACAGTATCGCATATTTCGGTAACCATGGATTTGCGTAGGGCAGTGCCTTCGGTCACGTTGGAAGATGAGCAGTACTATCCGAAACGCCTAACTGGCGGCAAATGGACCAGTCCAACATGCACTTTCGTCGGGAATACTGTCCGGATACCTGCATGCCAGTGCGAGCACGCTCTGATCTAGTGAATCGTCAGCACTCAACCCGTCCGGTCGGATCGTCGCGGTGCTGGAAACCCCGATCGACTCCTATTTCTCCGGCACGTCGGGACCGAACCGAAGCACCAACACCCCAACCAACCGCACCATCAGCTCAGCGTCCCCCTGATCAGGTGATTGCGTGTCATGAGCATCAGAACGCTGATTACGCACAGACACAATCCACTTCACGAGATCCTCGAGCGCATTCGCCAAAGGTGTGTCGACGCCGGCAAGCCATCCCTGCTTCTTCGCGGCTTTGAGTTGGTCGCCCAGCGAGCCGCCCGAATAGCCCAACGCATCGAGGAGCATCTCCAACGCCGTACCAGCGTCCGTGATCGCGTCCGCCGGTTTTCCTGCCGCCAACTCGGCAACAGCCTCCCCGAACTTGAGATCAATCTTCTCCAGCGCCGGAACCCCAGCGGACAACAGTCGCAGTGGCTCGTCCACGAGCACCGCCGATGCCAGGTCGGTGCGCAACACCAACTCCCGGCCGCGCACACCGTATTCAGTGGAGGCCAGCACATCTTCGACATCCGCCAGAAACGCTTCTTCCGCATCTTTCATCCACGGCACTCCAGGAACCCGCGCATGCGCGTCCGCGTATGCCCCTACCGCATCGAGGACAACTGACACCTCTTCGTTCATGATGAGACCGGCAAAATGCCGAAACAGTGCATTAGAGGTCGGGGCAGGCCCACCCAACCGCAAATTGCCCTGTACAAACACCAATCGCTCAATCGCAATAGTGACCATCTGGTCCGTCATCGACGGGAACCGAGGATCCCCGGCAGCCTGTGGCTGCTGATGGTTGTACAGCACCATCGCCAGCCGCGTGCGAACTGTCTCGTTCACGCCGCCTGACGGGTTCGCAGCGTGGAGCATGCTCAAAATTGTGCCCTCCACGGGCGATGGGCGCCGCGGCTTCTTCTCTATGTACTCGCTGAACAACACCGCTGGTGGCGGCGGAATTATCACCGGGGCTCTTACCGAAGCAGGCGGAGCATTGCGCCGAGGCCATCTCATGCCCCAGATCCTGACAGACCGCCGCTCATTGTTTCCTACTGGAACTTGTCTGCGTGATCGTTGAGCAGCCGAGCAATAGCCCGAACCGTTTCCGGGTCGCTCATATCGCCGCCGCGTGCACAACCGAGCCGAGCGCCGGACGCTGCCTCCGCAGCCTGCAACTCCTGGTACGCCGCAACAAGTTCCGCACTGGGATTGGCAATCCGATCTGCCTTCTGCTTTCGTGCCACAGCTGCTGAATCGTGTGCCCGCTTCACATGCTGTTCACGACGCCAGATGGTGAACCGGTTACGTTTCCACGGCGCACGAACCGTCGCCCCGTCCATCCACGCCGCGAACTCCGCCTTGTCCCGCGCCCACTTGTGCGGCTGAAAATCCGGACTCCAGTCACCCGACAACGTACTTCCCCCATCTCGTGACGCCCTCCAGAACAACAAACTAACAGAGAGCGATAAATCCGAAACTCCGAGATGCAGGGCAATCAACGCTCCGAAATCCTTCGCTGGGCGAGCCTTGCCCGGACAGTGCAGGCGCCCCCGGACAACACCTCGCTGCGTTATCCACAACCCTGTCAGCTCGAAGAGACCAGTACGGCGCCCGTACCTCGCGCCACGCGCCGTAGCAGCCGGCGAACGAACCCCAGAAACCGAACTCCTCAATGACTATTCCATCGTCACAACACAATCCACCATTCATGGACTCGCCGACGACGTCCAAAACGCCACTGGCCAGCAGGGAGCGACAACAGTATGCAGTCATCGTCATTCATGCAGAGAAGGTGGCAATCTGGGATCGGGGGCCAGACGAGGAGACAATCGGACACCTGACAACCAGTGGAACAATGATGGGCATGCTCCCGGACACGTACCTCAAAGATTTTCTGCACGGGCTGGAAGCACTGAGCAGTCTGTACGCCGAGCAAGCGAAAGTGATCGCTTCGCACGGCGTCGTTGCCGCGCTCGACGACGACGAGGCATTCGAAGTTCTGCTCCGGCTGGTCGGACCCGACGCGCCTACATTCGCAGACGAATTATGGCAGCTGATCAGCACGTTCCTCAACAGCCGACGCGCAGAGGAGTTGTTCGGTGGTCCTGAGGGCATCGGGCGGACACATCTCAATACGGTGCGAAGACCGCGTTACATTCCGCCTAGTACCCGGCCGGTGATCCCTCAGTGATCTATGGGTAGTCAGCCGAGGAGCACGATCACACGAGGTGACCCTGCCTGCGTGACGTCGTATTCCTTGGTCAGGACGCCGCCATCGATGCTCACGCGCGGGGTTGGATGGTAGAATTACTAGGTGAATGGGCAATCCGACCGCATGAACTACATTCAAGCGAGAATTCGCCCAATTTGTTATAATAGAGCAAAGAGTTTGATTAGTTTTCGGGAATGGCCTGGCATTCTTTTCATTGTCTTCTAATGGGTTTCTATTTGCATTATTCAGTTATAAGTGATATACTTGATACATCGCGAAAAGCATTAGCTAATCGCAGTCTACGAAAGGAAAAACAGATGAATGATAACTTTAACAACCATACTTATAGTTATTCAAATCATTAGCGGAGTAGTATTTACTTTACGTCAAATAGTATTTTTGATCAATAGTTCGCTAGATTTGATTGACCGATTGAAATAAGGGAAGACGTTCACCTCTAAGGACGCGAATCGTCTACTGACCTGGTGTTTGTGTGGCTCTCACTTCACAATGGGAGCCACACAAGCTCAGAGTGTGGCGATCCAGCAGTCGACCGCTTCACGCGCAGCTTGATGTGTATTGCGAAGGTCTATCACCACCTGCCCATGATCGTAAGGCACTTCGTCGAACCCACCGTCGTCGCGCTCCACGTAATCCGTGGACCGAATGTGGGCGATCGTCAAACCTCCAACCTCGGATTCAAGCTGCAAGTACGGGTAGAAACCCGGGCATTTATTGGCCAGGTACAACCTCCTCCCGTCCTCGGACACCTCGAATTCCAGATCTCCAATGACATCATCTCCAAGTTCGACGTCGTTGATGTCGTTGGCGAACGAAATGAATGATTCGACGAACAGTGCTGGAATATCGATCAGGCCGGTTTCCTGTGTACTCATCTGAGGTCACCTCTCCGAAAAAGGGGTTCTGGGTTCCAATGGGGACCTGGGGGTGTCAAACATTGGCCGGTGCGGCGCCGGCCGCGATTTTGAGAAGCCGGTGTTGTTGTTCACCGATCCCGCGGGTTCCCGAAAGCGGGGCACTGGCCTGAGGCCAGACTGCGCGCGCGATACGCGTGTAGTCGCGGCCAGCCAGAATCGCCACCTCACGATGACCGAGCAGGCCCTGTTGCCCGGCTTGAGCAACAAGATCTTCGGCGGTGATCGATCCAGGTTTACCCAGTCGGAGGTCGTACGGTTCCACCACTGTGTCCAGGGCGAGCAAGCCGTGCTTCGCAGAGAGAATGCGGATGAAATCAGGACTGGTCAGAGCCTTCGCTGCACGCAGGCAGAGCCGGTGATAGCTTCCGCGATAGAGCTCACCTGCCGGTGCCGCACAAGGCGCTTTGGCCGCGCCGCAGGGAACCACTACCAGTGGCGGCTCCCCACCGTAAAGGGTTGTTACGTCGTGAAAGTGGACTCGATTCGTCGCTTCGACATCGAGGTCATACGCAACGTGCTCGGCGATGGTCCAGTTCAACCAACTCCACCCGGGCTGTGTAGCAAGCAACCCCACATGACCTTCCCGAAAAGCAGCCGACTCGAAAGGCGCGATCCACATCTGCAACTGGGTGTTCGGCAGGGTCATTTCGACGTCGTCGTGGGGGCGGTAGAGGCGAGTATGTATCGGTCCGACCTTTACGGGGACGCCCATGTATCGACCGCCTGTCTTGGGTCCGACGCCGGGTACGGAAACGACGAGTCCGACCTCCTTGACCAGCGCTACCCCTGGAGCAGGTGCAGTGAGGATGGAGCCGGCGTAGCGGTAGGTCGGCTTGTAACTCGCCATCGGATGCACTCCTGAGCAGTTCGTTTCACACGGTCTCTGGGCGGTCTCAACCACTCGTCAAAGATTACATACTGAGTATGTAATCTCAAGTCGGCGGGACCTGTCCACGAAAAACCTGCTGGTCAGGGCCTCAAAACCGACACGCCAACACCGGCAGAGTTCGCAAACTGAGGATGTAATCTTTGATGACGGCCTCGGGCCCAACGACAGACGTGCACACATTCGACGGAGGGACAGCCATGGAAGACCCGATCCTGCTCAGCGCTGAAGAATGCATCACCCTGATCGAGAAGGAATCCGGGACCGTCATCGCATTGAGGACCTTCCACGCCTACGCACACCGCGGCCAAGCACCGAAACCGGTCAACAGGAAAGGCCGCACTCCACTGTGGGACAAAGCCGAAATAGTGAACTGGATCCACAACCGGCCCGGACGTGGAAACCGATCCCGAGCATGGAAGATCGAGAAGCAATAGCGTCTACTTAAATCTCATACTATCTACCACTGACGTGGCCGACACTGGAGATGGAAGTACTTCACGGCTACCCGTAACACCTTGCGATGCTGCGGGTTTGACCGTGCCCCACACCGACGCTTGAGGTGCAGGGACAATCTTTATCTGATTCACCCCCACCGACGGTATCGAGGCGAAAACACTGCGACGGACACGACGATGACGGGGCCTGCTCGGTGTAGGACTGGTCTTGTCGCGGCACTGACGTACCGGCGCACGCTCGGTGACCCGAATCTCCGGATTCTGACCTCGCTTGCGAACAACTTTGCCCCGCCCCAACAGCGCACGTTTGGCCAGATTCACACCCGCGACATGATCACGATTACCACCCACCTTGCACTGCGCGCACCACGCATTGTGGTAGCCGCCAGGGCAGGAAAGCGTGTCGTTGCAAACCGGGCACAACGACGACGACCCACGCGCCGGTACGGACACCACCGTCACACCCACCCCGGCAGCGGTGTGCGTCAGCGCTTCGACGGCCTTACGGCGGGCGGATTGCGCGGCACGATTGTTGTTGACGCGGCACAACGGCTCCTTGACTGTTTCGCCACTGGGCTTCTGCCAGACGCACATAACCGGCCGCGTCCGCCGGGATGACATGTCGCGCCTCTGCAACTCTCAGTTTCGTGGCCACGTCGGCCAGTAGATCCAAAGACCCCGACGAGAGCCCGTTCGCTGCGGACAACAGGTGCTGCAAGTCCGAATCATCAAGTCCGGCCACGATCTTCTCGTCCTCGCCGCGCGCAGTTTCACGATCCCCGTCCCACGGAATCGTGAAGAAGTATCCGGGAGGCACCCCGAAGAACTTCCCGATCGCGGCCACGACCTCGTCAGATGGACTGCCCCGCATACCGGTTCGTAGTTGCGACAGATACGGGGTCGAAATCCGGCAGCCGTGGGCGGCCATACCATTCACCACAGCCCGATTCGTCAACCGGCGATCAGCTCGGGCGAACAACTCGTTAAGCCGAACCCGGAAAACGTTCTCCTCCGTCACCCGTCCCACCACGCGATACTCACAGCCTTCCGATTGAGCCTTTATCTAGACGCCTCTTCGCAACTTCCGCTGCCACGGCTCCGGCCGGATTCGCTTCGGCGCCCGGGGTGGTCGCGTCACCGGGTTCTGCAGATCGGATGGAAACGCCGCGATTTGCATGCGAACGCCCCTACCCGTGTCAGCGATACAGCGTGCCCACCTCGTTTGCCGCAGCGGCGGGTAACTCGCTCGGGTCTCGCAGGACCACGGTCTTCATGATCATGTCCGCGAACGTGCGCCGTTTGTCCTCCCACAACGGAAACAAGTACCCGAGGTAGCAAGGCAGACCGTCGAGGACGTGGGCAAGCTGACGCAAGAAATTCTGCCCCACCCCAATCGGCTGGCCGGTCTCCTCGAAGACCACCCGGATGTGAAGAACACTTTTGCCGATCGAAGCCCCGGTCCGCCCTTGCCGGACAATGGTGTTCCAGATCCCGAAAGCGAAGGTCGCGAACCCAATAATCACGGTCAGAACCATCAGAGTGTCATCGGGTCCGTGACCGCGGACGTATGCACCGGTGAGGCGATCGTAGGAGCCGTATTCGATCGTCGCCGACATCGCCGTGTACGAAATGAGATACGGAATGCTGAACGCGAAATCGACAAGGGACGCCAACACCCGACGGCCCCAGGAGGCGTACTCGATCCGCTGCGCCGGCGGACGCGGCTGATAGTCCTGCGCGAAGTACGGCTGACCGGCCCCTGGCGAGTTGTTCGGCCCACCAGGCAGCGGCGAGCGCGGCGGAACCGAATGATTGTGACCGGCACCGGGATCGGTGGGGCCTGGCCCGGGTTGCTGTGGCGGGTACGTCACGATGGTTTCCTTTTGCGAGGTGAGCGGGGGTTGGCCGATGTCTGTCAGAACAGTCGGAATCCGCCGCCGTGTGCATTGATGTCGGCGATCCCGATGTTGATGTCCGCAGCATTGATAGGCGCGTGGAACGGCGGCGGACCCGGATCGAAGCATCCCGGCCGGAAGCCGTTACTGACCACGCCCACCAGGCGGTCCCCCACGACCACCGGACCGCCGGAGTCACCGTGCATCGAGCACGCGTGCTCGACGATCTCCCCGTAAACCTGGTCGTATCCCCAGGTCACACCGCACGTGGTGCCGGTCTTGCGACCTTCCTTGCACACGATCGTTCCCGGCGTCGGAGCAGCGCCGATGCCGTTGATCGTCGTGCCGCCCACCGTCCGCAACGGAGTGACCATCGCGTCGTCGAGGTCGATCACCGCGATATCGGTCACCGGAGACGAGTACCGGAACCGACCGACAACCCCAGCACCCTCGTCGTATTCGGCGACGACACGATCGCCGGGGACACCACAATGCCCGGCCGTCAAGCCCACCAACGACCCGGCGTCGTCGTAACCGACAGCAGTGAGGGTGCACAGCCCGCTCACATGGGGGTTCGCGTGATCCGTGTCGGGCAGAACGATTCCCGAGCCGCCGCCCAACGGCACCGACGGTGCCGCCGACGCAACACCGCCGCCCACGACCCCTGCCATTGTTCCGATCGATACGAAAACAGCAGCTGCCACAGCAGCTTTCAATATGCGCGACATAGGTGGCGTCCTTCGTTTCGCGGCGCCCACCAGTCGTGATCGACAGGTAGCTGTTAAGGCCGGTTGCATCAACACAGTAACCGATTGTTGCTAATAACTAGCAACCCAACGGCCCGACACGAAAGACACACGCTAAGGTCTTTGGTCCCTCATGCCCACCTACCTGCGACGATAATCGCTCAGGGCGCGCAATTACTCCGCTACCAAAGATTGCACACATCGCTCGCATACACCCCTCCGTGACAGAAGATCCGTGTTCTGTCCGTCACATCCGGGTATATGTAACCCTGCGTTCATATGTAGATCACCTCGGGGTCATGCTGGGGGTAAATATTCAACGAGTCAGTTTCCAGCAAACACAGGAGAAGATCAGATGCCGACAATCACCCTCGGGCTCGACTTTCTGAACCAGCTTTTCACCATCGGCGATCTGCTCACCATCGGCGACCTCGTGTTCAACTACGCACCGACCTACAACTAGATCTCCAGCCCACACCTCCGGCAAGTCTCCTCATCGACTTCCCCGGAAACTGCTGCACTGGAACAGAATGGCGCTCATCCCGGACAGGGTGGGCGCCGTTCTTCGTTGTAGCCGTGCTGTACAAAACCCGGTCCAACGCGCGAGCAGTTCCGCAGGCCTTTTCGCGCGCGCCCTTCGATTACACTGCGTGTGATCTGCCTCTCGCATACCACCCCAGGGGTTGCCCACAATTTGCAGATTGGCGTTCACTGGGGCCCAGGAAGCTACCAGTTCCGACGTTGTGGATGCGGCGGCAACGAGTCGCCGAACCCGGACCAAGAGAAGGATCGTCCATGAATCGCACACACAAAATCCTCGCCGCCATCGCCGTCCCGGCAGCAGCGGGAGCGCTCGCCGTGGTCGCTGCGGGATCGGCCTCGGCCGCGACCCCGGTATCCGGAAACGGTTACGTCGGAGTCATTCTCGATCACAACGAAACCGTCGTCGCCAGCGAGATCAACGCAGGCAACCTCATCAACCTCGCATTCGGCGACGCCTGGACCGTCGGACTGCCCGACGCTTCCATCTGGAGCACCGGCGGAGGCTGGACCCCGGTCACCGGCGATCAACTCTTCGACGAAGCGGCATCACACCCGAACGGCACCGTCGGGATCCACCTCGTCGATCCCGCCACCAACCTGGGAAACATCTTCTACGCCGGAAGTGACTGGTAAAGAACGCGATTCGGAAACTCCGGGGACCCGGTGGTACAGAGTCAGTGTTTCTACATCGCCGGGTTCCTCACCGCGGTCATCGCCGTAGCGTTGCGATTCATTGTCTTGCTCCTCGACGACAGTAACGAGCGTCAACTGGTGACGAACCTTGCAGTCGCAACGGCAGGACTCGCAACCGCACTCTTCGTGATGGGAATCATCAGCACATGCTGAATCCGAAGCTCAGCCGAGCACCAGCAACGCTCGCACGCAGCAGATATCGAACAACAGGAGCGAGGCGGTTTGTTCGTCGCCTCTTCGTGCTGTCCGCTCCTGTGATTGCGGCACTGTCGATCGTAAGTTGCGGTCACGAGGGCTCTGACGATGGTCGCAACCACCTCGGGAACGCATCGTGCACGCAGTTGTGCGCCGACTTCCGCACAGAAACCGAAATCTCGTGCCGCTTCGAGGCGCAGCACTGCGCAGACACCTTGACCCGCAAGAACAACCTCGTCCGCACAATCGACAAAACCACCTCACCACTGGAGTGGACCGGCCAGAACTCCTCCCCCGTCGATGTCTTCAACCGCAGCCTCGAGCAGTACCTCTCCCTCGGATGCGCAAACCCTACGGATCCACCAACTCCAACGCTCGACCCACACGTCGACGCGGACCGATGCGCTTTCCTCGCCGCCAGTGCCGAACAACAATTCCACACCCTCACACTGCTACTCGCCCCGCAACGCTAAAGCGCCGACGCCGACGGTCCAGCTCCACATGCACCCGAGAAACCCCCGAACGAAAGAAGCACAAAGTGACCCGAACTCTCCAGGAGGCCGAGCACCCCTCACACCGACAACACCCCCGTATACAAGCTCGCGCTATCCGCACCCGAGCCGCGATTCTCACCGCCGCCGCAACCCAATTCGATGCACTCGGATACGCAGAAACCAGCATCAGCACCATCATCGCCGCCGGCGACATCACCAAAGGCGCAATCTACTTCCACTTCACATCCAAAGAAGCCATCGCCCTCCAGCTCATCGACGACTGGAACCACACAGTCGGCGAAACCATCAGCATCGCCCGCATCCTCGGATCGGAATCCGTCAGGAAATCCTCGATCCTCGGCACGGAATCCACCCGACTCGGCCAACTGACAGCGATCTTCGCCTCCCTCGCCGACCAGGTCACCACCGATCCGTCCCTGCGCGCCGGAATGAAACTCACCCTCGAACCCTCGATCGACGACGACCACGCCTTCAGCCGATGGGTCCACGACATTCACAGTCTCGTCGAAGAGGCCATCACAGCAGGCGAACTCGACAACCACCCCGCCGCCCACCGCCTGGCCTGGAACCTGTGCACCGGCACCGTCGGCGCCGCCCACGCGCACACCACCACACCCCAACACACCGAACTCGCCACCCGGATCGACGACACCGTGGCAGCACACCTGATCGCCGCCCAACGTCGATCAAGCAACGCGACCCGATAGCAAGGGAACTCATGCCGACACCGATCACGAACATCGTGAAAACCTATCCACGTGAATCCCTCGACAGTGACACCATCTGCGACCCACCGGCCGACATCGAACTGATCGCCGACACGTGGGACCTCGAGGCCCTCCCCGCCGACCTCGTCAACCTGTGGACGAACACCGGAGAATGCCGACTGCATCACGGCACCGGCTCCAGAAAATCCGGAATCACGATTCTCTCGTCGACAGCATCCGCCGCCCGCACCGAACGAGAACTACGGTTCTGGGGAGTCGACGACGTCCGCCTCGAGAGCACCGACATAGTCTTCGCGATCATCGCCGAGCGGGCCGAGTTCCTCGTATTCGACACCAGCGTCAGCGAATTCAATATTCTTCTGGTGTCGATGTTCGATGAACGCGAAGACTGGCCTGTCGTCGGACGCACCATCGCCGACTTCCTACACCGCTACCGAACCGCCTCCACCGACACCGCCTGGCAACAATCGATCGTCTAATCCGGCAGCGCAGGTTCATTGGATTTGATGTAGGCGACCATGCTCGCGGCGATCTCGACGGGGTTCACACCCGCACGCTAGTGCCGGCATCCGACACATTCTTCGGACTTGTTCCAGAACAGGGGTCTGTCCAGAAAACGGTGTAATTGATTGGTTTCTAACTACTTTCGTCCGGCAGACAGCCGTCCGTCGAACGTTATCTCGAAGGCATTCAGTGCTGCCTTCCATCGGTTGGACCAGCGCCTGCGGGCGGTGCCTTTGGGATCGAGGCTCATGATGGCCAGATACACGCATTTCAAGGCCGCGGCCTCGGTCGGAAAGTGTCCACGGGCCTTGACAGCCCTGCGGATTCGAGCGTTGACACTCTCGATGGCGTTGGTCGTGTAAATGACCTGCCGGATGGCGTTGTCGAATTGTAGGAACGGCACGAACTCAGCCCAGGCGTTAGTCCAGAGCCTGATGATCGCGGGATAGCGTTTCTCCCATTTGTCACTGAACTCTGCGAATCGGTCGAGCGCGGCCTGCTCCGACGGAGCCGTGTAGACGGGTTTGAGGTCCTTGGCGATCTCGGACCAGTCCTTGCGGGAGGCATAGGCGTAGGTGTTACGGAGAAGATGGACCACACAAGTCTGCACGATGGTCTGTGGCCACACTTGCTCGATCGAGTCGGGTAGATGCTTGAGACCATCGCACACGACGATCAGAACATCCTGCACACCACGGTTTTTCAGCTCGGACAACACCCGAAGCCAGTACTTCGCTCCCTCCCCGTCGCCGTGCTCACCGACCCACAATCCGAGGATGTCGCGGGTGCCGTCGACAGTCACCCCCATCGCGACGTAGATCGGCCGGTTAGCGACGTTGCCCTCGCGGATCTTGACGTGGATGCAGTCGATGAACAACACCGGGTACACAGGATCCAACGGCCGGTTCTGCCACTCGGCCATGCCTTCCATCACCCGCTCGGTGATCGTCGAGATCGTCTGCTTGGACACATCAGCTCCGTACACCTCGGCCAGGTGTGCAGCGATCTCACCGGTCGTCAAACCCTTGGCCGACAATGAGATCACCATGTCCTCCACGCCTGAGAGCCGACGCTGCCGCTTGGCCACGATCTTCGGCTCGAAGGAGGAATCCCGGTCACGGGGCACCTCGAGTTCGACCGGGCCGGCCTCGGTCAACACGTTCTTGGCTCGTCTGCCGTTGCGGGAGTTGCCGCTGCCCCTCCCTGCCGGGTCGCTCTTGCCGTATCCGAGGTGGTCGTCCATCTCGCCTTCGAGCGCGGACTCCACGACTAGCTTGGTCAGCTTCGACAGCAATCCACCATCTCCGGTCAACTGCAGCCCTTCGGCTCGCGCCTGCTCGACCAGCTCTTTGAGCCGCGCATCGCTGATACCCGGCTGAGCCGAGTTCGTCTCTGTCTCACGTTCAATCACGTCAGTCATAGTGGCGTATCTCCTTTCAGAGTTACACCGTTGTTCTTACAGTCCCCAGAACAGCGCCCTGATCGCACGGACAGGTGCAGGCGTCATTTGCGAACCCGGTTCATGCGGTGGTGGCGATGGTGATGTTGGCATTCTGGGGGTTGTCGTAGACGTATTTGACTCGTTCATTGCGCCACTGCTCGGCCACGGCTTCAAGTTCTGTGCGAGAGCGTGGTTCGGAGAGATAGGTCAGAGTTTCTGTGATCCAGGGGAAGTAATGTCGGTGAGCTTGCCGGAGGGCGACGGTTTCGGTGCCAAATGTTCCTTGAAACGTCAATCGGGCGCGGTCGTCCGCTATGCGGTCTCTGAGGCCCTTCTGGTTCACCACGGTCGGAGTTTCATCGTTGTCGTCTGTACGGCGAGGGGAAAGGCTGCGCAGGGCAAGCTCGGTGTGGTGAATGATCGCATCGACCATCTCTCGCGCTGCGGAACGGTCGAGCCCCTCGGGCAACGTCGCCAGTAATCCTGCGGCGCGTTCCTCCAATGGCGCGAAGCTCCGGTCGCCGGTGACGTACCAGTACGTCATCGAGGCGGCGTGCTCCCATTGAACGGCGAGTTTCCGTTCCGCTCGGGGCAGATGACCGACTGCGGTGAAGAACTTCTCGTAGGTCACTTTCGCGCGTGTACGGGCCCCGTCCCATTCAGGTACATCGGGGCCGAGCGCTTCGGTGACGTCTCGCACGACAGAGAGCTGCTCACGCAAGGTCTCCGCGGTCTCCGCGACCTCGATACGTGCAGCGTGACGGCTTGCCTCGGACCGGAACATCCAGATCATGGCGACAACCTTAACGTGGGGGCGCAGGCATGTCGGTGTCGAAAGCTACTTCCCCCGATCCAGGTGCCGGCCGTGTCGATTTTCTGCGTGTATGTCAAACCTACTGGGGGCGAACTTCTTTCAGACGTCATGCTCCTCCAGAGCATTCTTGCGGAAGAGGAGGTAGCACGTGGTCGGCTCGTCGGTGCTCACCCTGTGCGCATCACCGCAGTCGCATTCGTAGAATCCGCTGACCGGCGCTTTTGTCCAGGACGATAGGCCCACTCAGCTGTGCCCATGTTCGGATTTTTCCCCGACTGTGGAGCCCTCAAAACCTCCAATGACAGGGAGTGAGTGCTTGCCGGGGCACGCACAGCCTCTCGTGCGTCGTCGAGGGTCCACGGCTCGCGCAGCAGGTATCGGCTTACCTCGGCGCGGCGGAAGTAGTGCAGCAGCTTGGGTCGTCGGCCCGGGGTTGCCGAGCTCGGTCATCGATGTAGACGTGCATCACCGAGCGTTGTCAGGGTCTTCCAGTGCGGCCTGTGGGTCGCTGTCCGAGGTCAGCGGTGGTAGTTCCGGCCATCTGTCGGGAACTGGTGGCCGGTGATTTTTGTAGGAACCTTTGCGGATGAGGTAGATGAGGAGGTAGATCGCAAACAGTATTCCTCCGAGCGTGGGGACAATCATTTCGTTCCTCTCTTCTCGTGTCCTTGCGCCCGCAAGCGACTTGTCGGGACAGTGCACCCCGCGCACGTCAGCCGAGCGTTTCGGTGTTCAAACGCTGAGCTTCGTAGTGTGCGGCGTCGGCGGCGAACCGTTCCGCATCGAGGCGAGCGAGGGCGGTGGCTTGTCCGCAGTGTGCGCAGGCCATGTAGTCCTGACCGTGTCCGAACGGGAAGACGGGAAGGAAGAACAGGGTGAACCAGGTGCGGCGGCGGTGCAGGCGTTGCGCCGCGGTAACCCTGCACAGGTGGCAGGTGAAGAACAGTGCCGCGACGAAGGTTGTTTTCGTGCGTGTTCCGAAGATGAGCATCCGTATTCTCCTCTAATGGGCATCGAGCATGCTTCGTGACAGTATTTTTCGGACCCGTCGAAGGCCGCTGCTGCTACTACCCGTGGGTCTCCTCGGCGGTGGTGACGACGTCGATGGCCGGGGGGGTCGTCTAAAACTGCGGCGGATGAGATCGACCGCGATAGAGGGGACGTCGTAGTCCACCAAAAGCCCGCACGCTTGGCCCTACACCAGGCAGACGACGCGTGCGGTCGCACTCGATGTAAGGAGTTACGTCAGGTTGATGAACACTGGAGGGTAGGTGGAGATCTGCGCGGTGATGGGGGCGCCTGCGTCGGCAGTGAACTCGAAATAGAAACTCACCGGCCAATCCTTTCTGGTCAACGCCATCTTCGTGCTCACGTCATGTCCTGTTGCATCGCACACCCGCGGGCCAGGCATTGCGTACCCGTTCGGCGCTCGAGCGATCACGAATTCGTTGACAGGATCATCCAAGCGGGCCGCGGATGTGGTTGCTGTGATCGTGATATCCAACCGGTACACGGGGAGCTCACCCACAGGTGATGTCGAGCAGGGAATCTCGGTCACCGGTTCGACCGCTGTGATCCGGTACCGAACACCATCACTTTCGAACGTCTCACCGATCTTGCCCACAGTGGCAGGGGCATCGCCGCCATCGGGTTTGAGCTCCCCCGCGCCCAAAATTATCAAGGTCCAGAAACCAGCGACGACAACGACGACAACAGCAACACCAAGCACGACGAGTAGCCGCACGAGCTTTCCGCGGCGCGGCCCGCGCGTGCGGCCGTTACCAGTTGCATTCGTCACTGCTGACTCCTCGTCATGTTCAACGCACCTGTGCAGTTCCGGTTTCGGTCACGATTCCGGTCTCGCCGTGCACCGGGTACGGCGTCGCGAATCCTGCTTCGTTTGCCGACGCCATCAAGTCTCCCACTGCCTGCACCCCGAGCCCTTTGGTTTGTGAGAGAACGCCCTCTCCGGGTACCGAATGCTCGGGCGTCACCCAGGAGTGATGGTCGAAATCGTATGCGTCGGCGATGTTGGTATTCGATCGGATCTCGATCGGAGCGACTCCGGACGCATCCGCGTCACCCACGACAACTACGGCGTTGTATTGCGCGTTGAAGTGATTGATCGATTGAACCGCATCAGGGTCCGCTGGGGACGCGGTAATTGCATTCCAGCCGCTTCGATACGGGATCGGTTGTCCGATCAGGTCGGGATTTTCCCTCGCCGCTTGCACGGCCTGCTCAACCGCCAGTTGGCGCTGAGCATTGACGAAGTCTGCCGGTGCAGTCGCGTCAGTGGGTAGGCCCGCGCCGGTTCCCGACATAATTTCGGCCACTCGCTCAGGGCTGAGCTGATAGGGGGATCCGCCGCCGTTGAAGTAGTGATCGATCATGTCCGCGGACTGGTTATTGCCGTTACTGCGCATCACACTCATCGCTGCCGTCGCGGCACCGACATAGATCCCTTGCTCTCTCCCGCTCAGCACCTGGGTCAGCCATCCGCCGTGGTTCGCAAAAGATTCGGCCAACGCCTTCTCGTCTGCTTTGGGCGGAGGAACGTAGAACGGAGATCCCAACGGTTCACTGGAGGGCGGAAAGTGCGGAATGTACCCGGTCGGGGAATGCGGTGACGTCCGCGACGTCATCGAATTCGGTGCGCCCTGATCGGAATTCGAAGCCAACGGTACGTTTCCGGTGAAACCGTCCGGGACGTCGCCGTGCGCTGCGGCAAGTTGATTGGCCGCGTGCTGCTCCGCGCTGACGGCCGGCTTCTGTGGACTCGTGCGCGGCGTCATCGAATTCGGTGCCGACCTATTCCCGCCAGAGGTGTTGCCCGAATTCGTGTTCCCACTGTTCTGCGGTTTCTGAGGCGTCGTGCGCGGCGTCATCGAATTCGGTGCGTCCGAAGTGCCGGTACCCGAGGGGGCTTCGCCGTGCGCTGCGGCGAGTTGATTGGTCGCTTGCTGCTCCGCGCTGACGGCCGGCGTTTGTGGACTCGTACGTGGTGTCATCGAGTTCGGTGCCGACGTGTCCCCACCAGAGGTGTTGCCCGAATTCGTGTTCCCACTGTTCTGCGGTTTCTGTGGACTCGTGCGCGGTGTCATCGAGTTCGGTGCCGAGGTATTCCCGCCGGACGTGTTCCCCGAATTCGTGTTCCCACTCTGCGGCTTCTGCGGACTCGTACGCGGCGTCGCGGAATTCGGCTTCGACGTGGTGTTCGAGCTCTTCGTCACCTGCTTCGAGGCCACCGAAGCTGGTGCCTTCACCTTCTTGTCCGGCGGATCAGCCAAAATCGGGTACGCCGTCGCTTCGTCGGCGTACACCTTCTGAATCAGGCGGCCGTCGCGGACTTCGTAGTCCGTCGGAACAGGGTTTCCGTTGGCGTCGTACGCCCACGGCGCTGCCACAACCGAGACCGTGTTTCCGTCCGCGTCGAAGACGGTGACGGAGCCGTCCGAATTGACATTCATGTGGCCGCCGGGCGGAACGTCGACAGGGATTTCCGCTTCGTGTGAGGATGTCGCGTCGTGGATGAGGAAGAACGTGCGGCGTCCGCCGTCTGGTTCGGTGACCGTGATCTTCGACTGGCCGCCCTTGGCGTACTGCATCAGAGGTGAGGCGAGAGTTCCGACCCCCTGGGAGAGAACCGATTCCGGTGTACGTCCATTCAGCGGTGTACGTGGGCCGAACGGTGAACGGCGACCGCGCACTCCGATCCCGCCTGCAGTGAACGCGGCGGCGCCGACCAACACGAGTTCGAGGTAACGGTCACGTCCATTATCGTCGTCGAGCCCCGAGGTCGTGGCAGCCGGTGTTGATTCCGACTGTGCGGGAACGCTATCCGGTGCCGAGGTGGGGACGGGTCCGGGGCCGCGGTCGGTGGTGGTTCCCTCACCCGGGGTGGGGTTGAGTGTGGATGTGGGTGAGGGAACCTGTGGCTTCGACGCATCAGGGAATGCGCCGGCACCGGTTTCCGAAGTCGGGGACTCGGAAGCAACAGGCGGAACCTCGATCGTCGGAACCGGGACGATGGGGGTGCCGTTGTAGGTCGGGAAATTCGTCGGAGCATTCGCACCGACATTCGGACCACCGCCCGGAGCTTGCGCACCCGGAAGCCCGACCGTGGTCGTCGGCACAGCCGTCGTGGTGGTGGGCGCCGCGGTCAGGCATGGGTTGATGTACTCGGGCGGAATCGGCGCACCGGGCGGCAGTGAGGCGATCAGATTCAGGTAGATCTGATGATCACGTGCCCGCACCGCTGCGCAGTCCTCTGCCGGCCCTGCCGAGGAGGTCGGAGCAAAGATCAGCAGCGCCAGCAATGCGATCACCATCGCCGCGAGCACCACCACGGTGGAGATCACCGTGGTCGGCGAGGTGCGGTCGAACCGGCGTGACGTCTTCACCGGCGATCACCGGCCGTGTTCGACTTCTTCCGAATCTCGGCGATGAGTGTATCTGCGCCCCACCAGAACACCCGCCCCGCGATCGACATCCACAGAAAGAATGCCAGATACACCAGAATCGTCCCGTAATCCGCCGCCCACCCCCCGAGGCGTCCGATCACCGCAAACGCCGCAATCAGTAGTGCGAGCCCGAACACGGCCGCGATCACAGCCTTCGACCTCTGACTCAGTTCACTGTCCGGGTCCCACCCCCGATCACCCGTACCGACTGCGTTGCGGGGTAGATCGTCATACACGGCTGCCGGAGCCGGAACGGTTCCCGGAGGCACGTACGGCAACGCACGCTCGGCAGTCATGTCGCGGCGGGTCGGTGAAGTCATCGGGGCGTTCGACGAGGTCGTCATCGGGGGTGAATTCCTTTCCCCGCCAACCAGAAACGCGGGACTCGAGATACCCGTCACCGACCAAGGAACGGGCGGTCACCGGGAAAAGATGCAGCAGTGCACAGGAAGCTGTAGCTGATTACCAGGGGCAGTTGATGTACGAAGTTGCTTGAGCAGCCCACGTTCCGCCCGGCGGAAGGTAGAACTGGAACGAGGTGCACCCGTTCGGATATTGGGCAGCACGGGCCGTCTGGCTTGCCAGGACATCAGCCGACGCGTCGATGACGCGCTCCCACCCCGGTACCGGGATCGTCACGTTTGCATTCGAGAGGGCGGCCACGATCCCGCTGTCTCGGGCGGCGACCGTCACGGCGTGGTTGAGGGGAACCTGCACCACCGGGGCACCCAACTCAGCCGGCGCCGCGCTCGCGGCCGGAGCGAACGCGAGCAGCATTCCCGCCGTCGCCGCCACCGCTCCTGCGGTGGTTACCGCAATCGTCTTCGCGCGTGTACTAGACATGAATGGTCTCCTATCGGAGTGTGAAAAGTGCTGCACACCAGACGATGTGCAGAGACAGACGCGGAGGAGTCAGAGCCAGGTGGGATCGGAGTACACGAACACACTGTTGTCCGACGTCGCCGTCGACACGGCGAACTGTGCGTACGAGCGGATCGTGACTGGGCCCATGCACGCATCGACCTTGACGTGCACGTTCTCCGCCGTGATCGACGCCTTCGCAGCCTCGAGGTCCTTCTTCCCCAGCGGAATTGTGGTGATCGTGCCCGGTGCGATGGTGGTCTGGATGCTCGGGTTCACCGACGCGTTCGCACCCACGTTCGCACTCGGGCCGGTGCCGGAAATGGACACACCCACCGACGGGCCGAGCGAAAAGCCCAGTCCCAGGCCGAGGCCGGAAGAGACGTCGATTTGGCAGCCGATCTGCAGCCCCTGCTCGATGTAGCCCGTTTTCACCGCAGAATTTCCGGCGCCGGTGATGGTGCCGGTGACCTTCGCCGACACGAATCCCTCGCGGGTGAATGCGGTTGTCGCCAGGTTCGGGACCGGGTTCGCCGATAGCTTGGTAGCCGCGAGGTCGAGGGTCCAGCCGTCGTCGGTGACTGTGTGCGCGAACTCGTCCGGCAGCGCCGTCGGGGTGGCGGACGCACTCCCCGCGAACGCAAGGCTGCCCACCATCAATGCCGCTGAGACCGCAGCACAAGCACCCGCAGCCTTGAACGTTCCGCGTCCTCGCACCGCCGTAGAGGGGGTGGTGCTTGTCATCGTGTCCATGCGCGAATCTCCCTCGGTGAAACAGCAGTCCAGCAACCACAGCGATTGCCGAAACTTTGCTGAATGTCTGGTCGGGACGCTACAACACCACATAGACGACCGACCAGCCCCAAAAACCGGAATCGGGTAACACCACGCCCTACTCAGGGTTACCGCAACATGAACAGAGAACGCAGACCAGGCAGTTTCATCTAAAACGTCCATGTGACGGGGCTCACGATCACAAAAGGGTGACGGCCCTAACGAATTCAGTGACGTTCCGGCAACCGGTCAGCCGAACAGGGGTTACGGGTGCCTGATCTGCGGCTGCGATACGGAATGGCGAGACCGGAAGGCCGCCTCGACGAGGCGCACGTAGGAGGGTGAATCCGCAGGAATCACCGGGCGACCTTCGGAGATGCGGAGTTTGGTAGCCAGATCGGCCAGCAGTTCCAGCGAAGGCGTGGAGAGTTCGTTCGCTGCCAGCAGCAGCGCCTTGTGCGCCGCGTCGTCCAAACCCTCTACTATCTGGGCGTCATCGACGTGAACGTCACCGCTCGCGGCGGGGGCGGTGAAGAAGTAGCCACGGGAGACACCGAAGTAGTCCGCGAGCGCGGTCACGACCTCGTCGGAGGGGCTCGCGCGGTGCCCGTGACGTAGCTGGGAGAGGTACGGCTTCGAGATCCGGCAACCGTGTTCGAGAAGGCCGCGTACAACGCCGGCGTTGGTCAGATTCGGGCCCGCATCGGCGAACAGTTCATTCAGACGAGTACGGAAAACATTCCCGCTCGCCATCTGCCCCACGGGCACCACGTCCCCCTCCCTTTCAACGACAGACGTCATATCCGCACCCTATTCGAGAGACTCCCGAAATCCTCGGAGGGGCACCATTCTGTTCCACGGGCCATCCCGCTAACGTCCCAGGATGCTGCTGATGCGTTCGAATTCGCCATCTCCAATACCCCTGCTTTTCAGATCTTTTCGATCTTCGGAAGCTCGTCGTAGGCATCGAGCTGCCCCGCGGCAATGTCGGCGACGTTGTCGAGGACCGGCTCGATGTTCTCGACTGCGGTCCGTGCTGCGGTGAGTTTCGCGACCTGCTCACGGGTGCGGCGTGTACGGCGTTCGCGTTCCTTCGTCAGCTCGGCTCGCCGTGCGGGTTCGGCAAGCTCGCGGTCGAAACTGCCGACACGGTCGGCGATGTCCACCAGTCGTTGCGTTCCTTCCCTCAATCGTTCGGTGCACGAGAGAACAGCAGCTTCAGCCGCGTCGATCTGCTCCCGGAAGTCGGGTACCGACGCCCCGGCCACCTGGTCGTACACGGCGCGCAGTTCTCCATCGAGGTGCACTCCGGCTGTGAACTGCTGCGCGAGGTTCCACAGGGCTGCGTCGACGTCGATACCGGTGAGCCACCCTTCCCGCACGGCAGCAGAGCGCCTGATCGTCTCCGCTGCGTCGAGTGCCCGTACCAGGGGCCTCGCCAGTCGTGTAGGCGCGTTGACGATCTCGCCGGCGGTCACGATGTCAGGGCCTGCAATCTTCACCTCGGCAGCACCGTCGAGTCCGTAACCGGCGAGCGTAAGGCCGAGCCCCCCGAACACCGCCCACCCACCTGCCTGCACCAGCCAGTCGGTGGGTTCGTTGTTCGTCTCATCCATCGCGGGGAAGAGAAGTTCGAGCGGGTTTGTGCCCGCTGCCAGAAAGCCCAGGGGGAGGGCGAGAAGTCCGAGTACGCATACGAACGCACCGATGGCGAGCGCGATCGTCCCGAGGGCCTTGGCCACGTAGATCCATCGGCACCAACTGCCCGGACGAGCTAGCATGACCTGCCCCGACGGTCGCGCCTTCAGCTCCTCGAGCCTTTTCTCCGGTGATGCCATGACCCCTCCTGTGCGCTCATCCAGCCGATGGCACTACCCACCCGCCGGCCTATATGTCTATAACATCGCAATTGCCCGCCGACCCTCATCGGCGAGCCTCGGGCCGCCGGATCGATACTGACCTCTCGATTCGGTGGCTCGGACCGTTGAGCAGAATGACCGACACTCCGGCACAACAGCTTTCGTACTCACTGAACTCTCAGCGCCACAAAGCTGCGACTGCCGCCCACGGCGGCTGAGGCACAGTCACCTTGACATGTCACTGAACATCAGCGCATTCCACAGAATCCATAGGTCAGTTCTACCCCGCACCCATTACATCTCCGCACACCCAAACACCCGCAAACCATCGCACCCCGACACGATCGGCCCCCAAAACGGAAAAGATGCGCCTCTCGACGCCATAGACGCAGAACGGAGCATGAATGTGGCGGAATACCGTGGTTCAGCCGTCGCCCGCCGCTTCGTATGTCAGAGCAGAAACCCACGTTCTGCATCCGCCGCAACTTTCGCCACTACACGCGGCGCCCATCGGTCATGGCCGAGCAGACTCCAGGTGGGGTCACGGTTGTCGAGCGGCGTCGCAGCCAACTGCACACGACGCACAAACCCGCCAATAGCCGGACATGACAACGCGATCCACCTCCACGAACCATCGTCGGAGCCGATACCGAGACGGCCCATGACGCCACTGGAGATCACCGACACGTCACCGTTCACTCCCGCGAGAGCCTCCGCACCGACGTTGAGAACAGCAGTCCACGACTGCACCGGAGACTTCGGTCCGCGCGGTGACGACTTCAGGCCGGATCTCGCGCGCTGCGGCTTCTCCATCGCCGCTGCCACCGACTGCGCCCACACCGCCCCGCCGGTACCGGCCGCCGGCAACGGATTCGATCGCACATGCCGGCGCATCTCCCGGCAACCGTCAACGACCTGCACCTCACCGACAGGTTGGGTCGCGAGCAGAAACTGCAACATCGACCCCACATCGCTGGTCTTACGCGCATCCGACATCACAGCGCCGACCCGACCTCATACAGATGACGCGAAATATCGCTCCTCATCGCGTCACCTTCCCTTGATCGAAAGCTCCGTGGGCCAACGGATTCGGTGTGTGCAGCGGATCCGGCCGGCCAATCAACGGGTGACCAACCAGCGGTGTCCCGACAATCGCCAGACCGTCACGATGAACGGACAGACCCGAGATCGACGCAACCAACACCACCCGCCGGTCGAAGACAAACAGAACAATCGACGACGCCACAACGTGATCGGCACGCAACTTCCACACCCCACGCGCCCGCTCCCACAACTCCTCCGGTGACAGGCCCGGCGCATACCCGACATGTACTCGCCCAAGCGGATCGCCGACGTCCGCCGACGCCGATTCCGCGAGCGTCACCCGCACCGCCCTCACGCGCTGCGGGAACTCCATCGGCCGAAAATTGCGCAGCACCTCCGCAGATGCCTTCTCCCGGTCGAACGACGCAGCATCGAACGCGGGATAGTGCCGATGCGAATAATCCACCGGCGACTCCTCCCCCGTCGACGAAAAACGTTGCTTCTCGAGGAAAAGCACACGCAGATCGACATCGACGTCCAACGCCTCGTCGCGGATATCGAACCCAGCATTCTTCAACGCCCACCCGAGTTCGAAACGCCGGTGCACTTCAGGCAGGGTCGTACGACCCGCACGCCCGAAATGCCCCGATTCCGCTGGCACGACCGACTGCATTTCGGCCTGACAACTCGCCGGCAACACCTCCAGAATGCGAAGCATGCACCCACCAAGCACAGCGGGCTGCGGCCAACTCAAGGCACGACGACCCTGCACCGAATCCACAGCGATGTACAAGCTGACCATCCGAACGAAATAGGCTTCGAACAGCGGAAACAACTGCTCCCACCACTCCACCACCTCTGATCCCCGACTGCAGAACAACGCATACAACGGACTGTCCTCGAGAACTCTCACCGCGGCAGGCCCAGCCTCGGCCTGCGCATCGAGAATCAGACGCGCGTGCTCGGTGATCTCACACTTGTCACAAGGATGCGCAAGCACACGGAAAATCGCGTTCTTACCGCCCCGAAACTTCCGATGACCACAACTGTTCACCACACACCCAGGAGCAACGCAATACAGACAGGCATAGCGGTCACCGTTCTTCCACCCCATCTCAGCGGTCCGCTGAAACGCTGACTCCAACCATTCATGGCCGGCCGGGCACAACCACCACAACATCCGGTGGGACGAATTCGTCACCGAACCAGGATCCAGCCCCACGTTCCGTGTCGGATGCAACTGCCGAAACAGCTCCGGATGATCATCTTTGATGCGCATACTCCCCCTACAAACCCTTTACTCTCTGCCATCGTGTGTCACCGCACCCGCGCACGCATACCGACGCCGCGATTCGCCTGAACTGACTCACGGACCTTCCCACTGGATTCGCACCAGCACTGGAAAGTCTGGGTCACTCTTCTGAACCTTCGATCGTAGGTAGCTCAGGCGGTGGCGACCGTCCAGGATCGTGAGGTGCCCGTCCTTGAAGAACAGCCTTGGGGGTTGCCCAGCCCACTTGCGCTTTTGCCACTCCGACTTGTTGCTGGAGTAACCGCGTTGAGGCGGGAGGTTCGCCGCGAAAATCCCAACATGCGCCTCGCCTCCTGGTATTGCCACACCGAATGCCGGGTTGGCCTCTGCAATTTCCAGTCCCCAGCGTGCGATGTCCACGATGTCTCCGTCCTCGGCAAAGAACGGCGCGAGGTGCTCCGCTACGGCAGCCTGATACGGCCCGGTCCAGAAGTGAGCCTCGTGAACCTCGGGATCTAATTCGTCTGCCCCCAAAAGGTTCTTCACCGCAGCCTGGATCCCCTTGTGCTCCTCCTTTCCCAACCCCTCGGGGTATGGCAGATCCACCACTCGAAGACTCGCGTACTTGGTGTATATCTGCATTCAGGTGCCCCCTCATCCTGGTGCGAAATCTTTCCGCACTCATCGGTTTCCGTATCATCACGCGCCAATTCGGTGACTATCGCCGGATCTCTACGCACCCCGTGGCGCTGTGTCAGCTCAGATCATCACATGTCGCGGGCCGCCATAGTCAGACCCGCGTTGTTCAATGGGGAAAGCGAGGCGCCGACCCACTACAGCGTCGACTATCGGAAAGAGGGCTGTCATGGCTGGACGATCTTCTTCTCGTCGGGAGCACGTTGGACCGCCCGTTCGTCAGTCTTTGCCCTCGCTCTGGAGGCACTGATTCCGATGATCTCGGAGCTCGAAACTCACGAGCTTGTCGTTGCCCTCAACCAGGGCAACGTCGGCATGCTCGACATCGAGGACTTGCCGCCCCGAGGAAGAACCGAGGTGTTGCAGATTCTTGCGGACGGGAGGCATTGGGAAGCGATGCAGGCGATGATCACCGGTGGCCAAGAGTGGATTGATGCCCTCGAGAAACCGATGGCGGAACTGTCAGCTCTCGCAGCTCTCGCAGCTCTCGCGATGCGAGAAGGAAGTGACGGCTCATCGGCTAGCGAAATCCGCCCCTAAGATCGCTGCCGCCGGCAGTGCCCGAAACCCGTGCACCCTTCAGCTGAAAACGTCCAAGCCTTTGACAACAAAGAAGCTTCGACGACAAACGCCTCAGCTACCCACGCCACCCAATTCGCCGCCAGAATTGGACAAACGCGAGTCGCGACGGCCACGCACATACCTCACAAGAAACCACACCCCACCCAGAACAAGGGACACGAGAACACCCGTGGAAACAAAAATGCCGAAAGCAGCTGCAAACGAAGTAGTTTCGTCGATCCAGAGTGTCGGCACAGCAGACAGCAGAATCACCACGATGGTGGCAACTGTTTGAGCTCGGGGAACACCGGCGAAGTGACCGAACACCACGAAGAAACCCGCCACAACGACTGCAGTCACCATAATCGACATCGGACCGTCACTTTCCTGTACCTACTCACCACACTCGGCCAGCAAGACTGTGGCAGGGATGATGCAAAATTGCCTGGGGAGAACAACACCGTCGACCGTGTCACTTAGCTCGCCGCAACCGAACTCGGTCGATCAGCAACCAGATCCCAAACACTGTGCAGAACAGCACAAAGGTAACACCGCTCGCGACCACAACGGCTGCGGCCGGGGACAAGTCAAGAAAGCCCGTGACAACGATCAATGCGGAAATCACCAACATGCAGAAGGGGAGACCCACCATCAAGCGCTCCATATCCGTCAAAATTCCTCACCCCTTTCGCCCGGCAAAACCAGAACACGCACGCCAATGTCAGGACACTTCCCAGATCATCGCACCTGCACATGACACCACGAACATGAAGAAAGCCACTCACCGTTCTCGGCAAGAGTCAGCGCCACCGGCAATTCCACGCCTACGGCATATGCAATTCCGCACCCAACGCCTCACATCAACACTCACGACACACCCCGCCCCATAACTTTTCGTGGCGGCCGCACCAAGAACCAGTGAGCCTTCCCAACACTGAGCGTCTGACACAAATTCAGCGGTGCGTCCTCGAAAAGAAACCGCCGAATATACTTCTCCCGCAGCCCCTCAGCCGCAAACCGTGCAACCAAAGTGACCCCATGTGTATCCACCGCACCGAGAAGGTCATCAACGAACCCGTCCGCCGCAACACCGGTCGATGCGGTACGAGGCCACCGCGAATAACCGCGAACCTCGTACACCCCCGGCACCGAGCGCCGCGGCACCACCCGCAACGAAGCGCAGCCATCCGCACTCGACAAACGCCATCCAGGAACAACGAAGTAGACAAGAAAACCCACCACGCCAAAGAGCACAGGGGCACCCAACGCCAGAGCCAGGAGCCGCCACTCACCCGTGAAGAGGTAAGCCGCAACCAATCCCACGCCAAGCAATATCAGCGCACACGACCAGGGCCGCTTCCTCCGATCGAACGGCCGCTGCACCACACCCCACGCCGACGCACACAACTCACGCCAACACGCCACCACCCGCCGGCGACCCTCCACCCGCCGATCTTCCAGATCGCCCTCGAACGCCACCCACTCCGCCGGCCGCCCCGAACGCAATTCCTGCCGTATTACGCGCGCCGCATCCGAAGGATGAAAGAGACCTGCAGCTGACCCCCCTGGTGCCACGCGGAACCACTCCACCACCCCGCGCACCCCAGCCGTATCCGCAGCAACATCATCAGCACGAAACTCACGTTGATGAAACACCGGCGTCAAAACCACCACAGTTGCCAATACCGCGCCCAGAGCTGGCCACACACCATCCGCGAACCACACCGCCGATAAAAGACCAGCACAGCACACCACCACAAGCGCAAGCGAAAACCACACGAATCGTCGATCCGCCTTGTGCCCCAGCTCGTGCGACAACAACGCAGTCGCCGCCCGCGACGAAGGATCACCACCAGCCGCAGCGATCCACTTCACCCGAATCTTCAACCGATCCGAAAACGGATGATAGGAAGCACCAGTCACCATCCCCCCATCAACGAACTCCACGCGCGGGCACGACACCCCAACCTGGGCGGACAACCCCTCCACCCGTGCACGCCACGCCGCTTCCTGCACCGTGGACAACGGTTTGACCTTCCGCATCATCTCCACCTCCTACCCGTGCCAACGCGACTTTCACGATGCCTCAAACGTCTCGGCGCCACCGTGCTCGGTCGACTGCCACCCAGATCCCGAATCCTGCGGCAAACACTGCTGCGAAACCACCGCCAGTCACCAGAAAGCTCATCCACCATGACAATTGAAGGAAGTAGCTGAGAACACTCAAACCAATCAACAGTGTCGTACAGAGTCCGGCGCACAACACGAAGCGTTCAAAATCCATTACTGCACCTCAACTGTCTCCACGCTCGATCACGCCCGGTCATTTGTCTTGCCGCCGCGGCGTTCGGTCGACGAACTCCCAGAACCCAAGCATCGCGAACGCTGTCGCGACACCCCCTCCGACGATGATCGGAACACCCATCCACCAAGACAGCTCAAAGAAACCTGAAAGGACGGTCAACCCACCGATCACCAACGCAATGAACCCTGCACTCAACACAACGCGTTCGAAAACCATCACACCACCTCTTGTTTCCACCCGGCCGGATCAAAGCGAAGGCGACAGCAGCATCCCCCGGTCAAAGCAGAGTCACCTTGTCCGACGTCTTGATCGGCGCACCGTCCGGCCCCGCGATGTACGTCGAAATCCAAATCGGGTGATGCCGCTGCTCACTCGGATACCACTGCCGCTTCCAATGACCACGAACCGTCCACCTGTGCGAGTACACCCGCGACGGCAACCCGTCATCGCCCACTGCCGGACGAGCTCCACCACGAGAACGGTACGACAGATACGTCACCAACCCCGGCTTGCGACGTCGCCCACTCAACGACGACTTCGCAGTCCGAATCGTCGACGAGTCCACCAACGCGCCCTGCCGAAGCATGTGCGTGAACGAAAGGAAAACCGACAAGATCTGCTCGGACGTCCACCCCTGATAAATACCCTTGCGGGACCAATCCGGCGCATCGTCAGGCATCCCTGGGGTGTACCCGCCGACATTCTGAAGTGTTGGCGGGGAATCACTCTCAGGGTCACTCAATTCCGCCTCGGCAAACGGCATCGGGAAGTACAAGTGCTCGCCGAACCTGTACCCCCACCCAACCTTCTTCTCCCCCTGGTTGACGATGAAATCCCGAGCGCCCGTGGTCGGCACCAATTGAACCGAAAGCAGATCATCGATGGTGTTCCACAGCAACACCAAACCACCCACCGCTTGCGTCAGATAGGCGACGCCAGATGGCGAGGGCAGATCAGCGAGTGTCACACCGACATCCGCCGAACCTTCGCTTCCCGCCAAAATCAGCGCCGTCATCTCCTCGGACGCGAAATAGGCGTGCCGATCCAAGGTCGCTCGGCTGGTGCACCGATATCCGCAGTACATGACAAGCATGTCCTCCTCATCGGCTGCTCCGTAATAGGACTTCTGAGTTCCACCCAACATGAAGTACCGCTCGGGATCCGCAGCCAACACAGCGGCTGGTTGACCGTGTAGATCGGTCCACCACTTCAACGTCGGCCCGACAACTCCCGACGCGTGGAAACTCCGCAACTCCCACACCACGAGACCCCACGGCTCCAAATACTGCACAACAGGTGTCGAAGCCTCGTCGAACGCATCCAACAACAACGGCATCTGCGACGGCTTCAACTCACCAGTCGACAACGCCATAACCGCTCGTTGCCGAACTGCAAGTCCATGCCGGAGATCATCGCCAGGCGAATGCCTCGCAGGGGCCTGCCGCACAACAGCTTTCCGTCTACTCTTCGCCTTACCCATCACTGCCCCCGTCGTTGATCTTTCTAGAAATCGAACCCGGTCACCGTCGACGACCACCGGCCAGTGGCGTTCGCCGCCCCGCACCCGCCTTCCCCCTCACACCAGCGACTTCACGGCCTGCCTCGACACAAAGATCCCCAGCCCGAGCGCACCAATCAAGCACACCACAAACAAAAGCGACAACGCCGCATCGAGGATCGACAGCCCCGTATCAACACGATCGAACGCCCGGAACCCGAAAACCAACGCACCCACCAACCCAGCCCCCGACACCACCGCAGGCGCAACGACCGACCCCACCGATACGCCATACCCACCTCGCCGGCGAATCTCCTGAGCCACCGCCCGCACACCCAACACCACAACCGCGAACACAAACACCGACGCTAACGCGATGTAACCGACAGCCTCCTCCGGCCCTCTAGTAGCGGCATCCATTTCCTCCACGATCGACTGAGCGAAAACTGTTGCAAAAACCATGGTGCACAACCCCCAATTACTGGTCCAAGAATGGACGGAACGAATACCCGACAGAGCGAAACAATCGGACAACAAAACCCAGTATGCATGAAGACACCGGAAAGGGGGCCACGGAACCGCGCACCTGATTAACTGCGGTAGAAACGCCGGTTGAAACTTCAATCTGGTCCAGCTTCCGCTACTGACCTGCTACGACATGACGAACAAACCAACCATCCAGTCAAGAGTAAGAAAGACCGACAAGTCCAAAACAATTCCACAATCCGACAGAACAGAAGACTTCGACGAATACCGACAATGCCATCAGCACCCATTCATACGACCACAAGGCGCTAACACGACACCACACTTCGAACGAAACCAACCAATTCTCGCTATCAAAACTTAAAGAGACCCAATTCCCTGAAAGGCGTCAACCAGGAAACACGCAAAGTTATCCCCAACGAAACACGGCCATCCACAGGTCAGGTTGCGGACCACACCACAACCCCCAACCGACGACACACGTCACGCCCGACCGCGCGCAAACCGTCCTTGCCGCCCCCACAACATCCGCATTAACTATCCCCACACCACCCACCCCGACCGCGTGCTCGCTACAGTCCCGCACAAGATGAACCGGCCAGAGTCTCGGAAGGGGCGCCACACATGCACGATGAATCTTCAACGGCCGCTACGCAGGGAGCCGGCACCCAACCCAATTCCTCGTCGGTGCCGCTCACATCTCTGGCTTCCATCTATGTGCAAACCCAGCACAAGCCCTATCTGAACAGACTCGAAGCCGCCATCAAAGACTCGAAAAACCTGAACATCGCTCTCACCGGACGCTACGGGTCCGGAAAATCAAGCGTCCTCGACAAATTCGAAGCAGACAACCAGTCCACGACGCTACGTCTCGCCATCTCCACGCTCGGCCCGAACGACGAGGCAACGTCGCCTACCAACCGAATACAGAAAGAACTCGTCAAACAACTCGTCTACAGCGCCTCCCCCAAAACCCTGCGACATTCACGCTTCCGCCGCAGCATCACACTCACATGGCAACGGGCGCTCGGTGAGGTCACGATAGCGACACTCCTCCTCGGCGCCTTTCTGATACTGCTCGGTTGGCTGCCGCCCGTCACCGGAACCAGCGACACCCATTCACTACTTGTCCGCGTACTTGTATGGGTGATCCTCGCAGCACTGGTCATCGGCACCGGCACCGTTCTTCGTCTGCTCACCCACGAGAAATTTGTGGTCGCCGATGTATCCGCCGGCGGCGCCACAGTCACCCTCTCCGAACGCACCCCCACATACTTCGACGAATACCTCGACGACATCGTCAATTACTTCGACACCGAAAACACCGACATCGTGATCTTCGAAGACCTCGACCGCTTCGACGACCCACACATCTTCGAAGCACTACGCGAACTCAACACCCTGCTCAACAACACGAAAGCAAGAACCAAACCCCTCCGGTTCGTGTACGCCGTGCGCGACAGCCTCTTCGAAAAACTCGGTACCGACGTCCCGCCACCCACAGACGACGAAGCCGCCAGCGAGACAGTGCGCGCCAACCGCACAAAATTCTTCGACATCGTCATCCCGATGGTGCCGTTCATCTCTCACCGCAACGCCCGCGACCTCCTCGTCGACCTCCTCAACGAAGCAAAAATCACCGGAATCGAACGCCCACTCCTAAACATCGTCGCCCAACACTCCACAGACATGCGATTGCTCCGCAACATGCGCAACGAATACCTCATGTTCGCCGAAAGACTCCTCGAAACCGACAAAGTCGCCCCCGGATTGACACCGAGCAACCTGTTCGCATTGGTCGCCTACAAGAACTTCCACCTCGGAGACTTCGAAAACATCTCACGGCGCACAAGTAACCTCGACACTCTCTACGACTACCGCCGACGGCTCGTACGAGACTCGATCGCGAACCTCGAACACCGACGACGAGACCTCGTCTCCGGGCGTGAATGTTTACGTACGAGAGCACCATTGGCTCAAAAACTAGGCGAACAGCTGCGTGCATTCACCAGCCTTCTCAAATCGGCTTCGCAGTACTCTGGTTGGCCAACAACGCATTACAAAGTCGGTGACCACGAATTCACACCAGAACAGATAGGAACCTACGAATTCTGGCAGAGAACGGAATATGCGGCTGAACTACAAATCTTGGTTTCCTCAGGCGGCTCCAAGGGCCGACTGGCTTCAATCACCAACGACCAACTCAGACGTCTCTTACCAGAAGGTTTCGAATCGGGCACCTGGGACGACATCGACGAAACGGAAACCCGAGCCGAACTCACCAGAATCGACACCGCCATCACCTTCCTACGGTCCGCAGACTTCGCTGACCTCGCAGAAAAGCCCGAATACACCTACCCCAACCCCACCCACACAACGCCCTTCCGCAGCACCAACCCCGAAACACCCTCAGATAATCGAACATTCACTGAACTGATCGACAGCACCATCACATCGCAGCTAGCACGAGAACTGATCAAACGCCGCTACCTCGACCGCAACTTTGCGCTCTACGCCGCCCAGTTCTACGGAAACTTCACAGGCACCGACGTAGCGAACTTCATCGTCCAACACGTTCAAACAGAGACAATGGAAATCGGATACCGCCTTGACCGCGATGGAGCAGTCGCCAACCTTCTCGACGAGACCGACGACAACTTCCCCGACACGGTAGTCGCATACAACACCGATATCGTCAACTATCTCCTCGCCACCGAGGATCCCCGCGCAGTCAATATCGTCAACCGGCTTGCGACCACATTCGACGACGACGCACGGACCTTCCTGTCGTCGTACTTCACGACCGGCACCGAGCGTGAAAAACTGGCAGCCGCACTCGCACACCATCGCTGGCGTCACATTCTCGAGTACCTCTCCACCGAGGACGCGATCCCTGACGACGTCCGCCACGTACTCGTCGACGCGGCCCTCGCAGCAGTCGACACCCAACAGGTTTACGACCTCCCCATCGAGTTCAACACCTACCTCGTCGACAACTACAGCCGAATGCCAGCCTTCACACGGCCACAGGAACACAACGTCATCGGGAAGGTCGTCACGATACTCGAACGCGCGCACACCCACTTACCGGAACTCGACATCCTCGATGCGGACACCCGCGAAGTGATCGTGAACCGAAGTCTCTACGAACTCACCGCACAAAACCTACGTACCGCCACCCACGCAACAAACGACATCAGCTTCGAGCGCATTCTTCCCCACCCCGCCGTCTACGCCTACTGCATCAACCGCCCAGACGCATACCTCGCCATCATCGACAATGACGCCGCGACACCATCAACGATCACCGGCCCCCACACACTCGAGCAGGTACTCACCGACATCGCCGACCTATGGTCCGACGAACACCTCACCAGAGTCCTTGCCGGTGCCGCACCTACCAGCATGCTCGAGGACCTGAACGAAGCTCCAACCTCCACCTGGACAGCCCTCGCAGACGCCAAACTCTTCCATCCATCCTTCGCCAACATCGTCAACTACATCGACACGATCGGCGCCATCGACGATGCACTCGCAGGGCTCCTCGAACACGTCGGCACAATCGACATCACCGATAATCCGGCCGACCCGACTGACCGAACACCGCTCGCGATGACAATCCTCAACGCCCACACCATCTTGGCACCAACCACCCGCATCGGACTCGTTCTCAGCCTCGACGCAGACCTACCGCTCACCATCACACAAATCGCTCCCGAACCCACCACCCTCCTCGCTCAACTCATCGAACACGGCCTCGTCCCCGACGACTACCATTCCTTCGCCCACTTCCACCAGGCAGGATGGCCGGCGATCAAACACGCCATCGCCACATCAGCTGAGATCACCAGCTTCCTCACCCCATCGCTTCTCACCGGAATGGTCACCGACGCTCTACGGGACGCACCCACCGCCAACAAAATCGGCCACATGATCCTCGCCGGCATCGACAACTACATACCCGACGATGATCTCGAATCTCTCACAGCAGCTGCAGAATTGGCCGACATCGAACAATTCGGCCTAACCCCCGCCGCCGTACTTCGAATCGCTACTGCTACTTCGAACACAAAACGCTCACTCCGCTTACTCCGCAATTCCCAACCACCTGCAACAGCCGATCAAATCGTCGCCGTATTCTCAGTCCTCGACGAAAATTACAAACAGATATCTCAACCCGGAGCAGAATTCACCGTCCCCAACGGCACACTCCACGAAGCGTTACTCACCACGCTGCAAAACCACAACGTATGCACATACCGAAAGAAACGAGGCCACAACCTCTACATAGTGAACGTCAAATGAGACGACTCCCGCACTACCAGAACACTATTCGATCCAATCCGCGCAAATGCTCTGATTGCGTCGCAGCACACACGTCGCGCACGCAAGTACGTCTCGCCGACACCGACTGCTGCACGACACTATCCACCCCACACAGCGGCATCCGGGTCCCAAAACCCGAGGACAACCTGATTCGACAAAATCGGATCAAGACAGCGCCCTGCCACCACCAACGCCGAATCCAGAGTCAACGCCCCACCAGGCAACCCCGAGACCGTCCGAGCGATCGCTTCGTAACCGGCAGACCACCCCACCGAAGGCACCGACATAGCGGCCGGCAACACCAATCCACGACGTTCAGACTCCTGAGATAGACCACGCGCCAACACATCCGCCGGGAAACGCCACGCAGAAATGATCAGTACCAGATCCACCAAATCGTGATACCGCGTCGACGGACCTCCATCCCGCCCGTACCGCCCATACATTGCACACACCTTGTCGGCGATCTGCGCAGGCAACGGATACAGCGCAAACTCCGGCATCGCAGCCAAACCCTCCATCGCCACAATCGGTCTCGGGGACTGATAATCGACGTCACCGACCGCAACGAGCTCAGTGGAAAGGTCTATCGGAAAACTGAAGAGGTACAGCGCGTCGTAATAGACCTCAACCTTCAGTTTCGCGCCATCGACGCCACCAGTCATCGCGACAGGCTCATCGCGGATCACGAAGCTAAGTGGATCAAGTTCACTCAAATCGGCCGCCGCCCGAAGATCTTCGACTGCCTCCTCCAGGCCCGCCGCAGTATGCAGAAGGTCGATATCCTGGCTGTACCGTGCATCTGGGAGCCGCACCAACAGCGACGCCCCACCTTTGAGCAACCACCGCCCCTCCGGCTGTGAGAAGATCCGCGCCAAGAACCGCTGGAGATAGAACTCCCGCCGCAAATGCTCGAACGGGCGCCCCCGAAGTGTGGACTCCTTCTTCAGCCGGTCCGTCAGCGACCGCTTGAACGCCGCAGCTCCTCGACTTCGCGTCACTGCGCGCGCCGCTGGCTGTCGGCGATTTTCCGAGCAGCCTCGACCACGGGCAGATCCACAGCAGCTGCCGCATCCCGAAGAGTCTGCATCGCAGGAGAATTCATCAGGGCCGCCGCATCCCAAATGCTCTGCATCGCCTCAGAATTGACCAGCGCAGCATCCCGAAAGCTCTGCATGGCAGGAGAATGGATCCACCCCTCCGCATCCCGAACACTGTGCATCGCCGGAGAATTGACCAGCGCCAGCGAGTCCCGAAAACTTTGCAGCGCCGGAGAATTCATCAGAGCCACTGTATCTCGCAGACTTTGCAGCGCCGGAATATCCATGAACGCGGAGTTCGGGAGATCGAGCACCCCTTGACTAGCCAGACGCTGCCCCAGCGCACGCGTGGAGTGAGGAATCCCAGCTTCCTCGAGGAAGCGACTCAGAAGAGCTTCGCCATCGCCCAGACGAACCCCGTACATATGCGCAAACGGCCGCAGCGCCTCACTCACACTCTCCGAATCCACACGATTGGTGACAACAGCGTCACGAACAATGCCCGCCAGATGCCCACCGTCAAGATGCCCCGCGGCGAGATCGACGATCGTCATCAGCACCGTCGTAACCGGCAGCCCATCCTCGAGCGTCCACGCATCCGGCTCATAGGACGCAACGCGATATCGAACATCGGAAAGACGAGACTGCCGCCGCTTCGACGTCGCGAACTCCATCACATCCGCATCCACGTCACCAAGGCCGTGAAGCCACGCAGCAGACCTGTGCGTCACCACAGCCGGAGACCCCTCACGCAGCCTCTCACCAGCAGTGGCACCGGGCTCGATCATCATCCACGCAGCCCGCAGTCGCTCGGACGGAACACTCGGCGCCCCACCGATCCGATAGACACCATGGCGGATCCGCTCCACCGTTCCAGCCTTAGCCATGCGGGCAATCTGCTGCGCAGAGAACCCCAGCTCCTTTGCTTGCGCCATGGTGAACAGACCCCACTGCTCCGACGACAGGTCAGCAAGGTCGAGGATCCGGGAATCGCTGGACATATGCACCACTATATCAGCGTAAATATCCACCAGTCTGCAAAAGTTACATCCCAGGTTGTAACTATTGCAGCATGCTGCGGAGAATGGTCACATCACCAGAATCCGTACCGAACCACATACCTGGCGCGAACCAACACGCCGGCCGACGGATCCCACCACGCACCCTCAACCTTCGCCAGACCCTTTCTCTCCACACGGAACATCCAGCCACAATCGTTCAACCACCGTCACACCCCCCGATTGCCGAGATGGACAGAGCAAGGATCGGGACTACTTGATGCAACTGGCATCGCCAGGTGCGCCCTCGGAGAGTGACCACCACAACGAGGCTTTGTACAGCTTCGCAGACCCTCGGCTCAGTATCCACACAACAGAATCATCGAAAGCGTCGGCCAATGCCGACGTCAGGTAAACCTTCTCGTCCTTGTCCCCGGCAGCGGCCGGCGCGATGTCCACTCCGTCTGTGACACCGACACGGAAGTAGCCGCTCGTCTGCTTGTTCGCAAGGTCGAAGGGTTCGGGAAGGTCCTGCCCGTCGCGCTCGACGTAGTGCGTCTGCGAGATCAAACCCCCGTCTTGGCCGACCACTGCGACGTCCATCTGAGCGTCGGGAGTGCCAAGATTCGTTCTACCCGTAGGCATTATGACGCCCACCGTCTTGTCCTGATACTGGACAAGACCGCCATACGGACTGGGGAAAGATGCGTTGACCGAGTTTCCGCCGAAGCCGTCGACGTCTTGCGGATCGGCGATCCCCGCGAGCTGAGGCGGCAGATCGAATTCGTCGGTCAACCGCAAGAAGTAGTTGGGTGCCTCGCCGCGCGTCCACCCGGCCTTCGCCGCGTCGGTGTTCACGACCGACTTGCAGCGCCATCCGCCCTCGTCGGAACCGGCGGTGTTCGTCGAGCCTTCGGCGCTTGCGGCACCAGTACCCGCTTCCGAGGCTTCCCCTGGGCTGCTGGTGCAACTCGTGGCAAGTGCTGCCGCACAACATAGTAGTGAGATTGCGAACTTCTTCTTCACGTGTTCCCCCTGGTTCGTAGATCAGGAACCTTACCGGCGGTCATCACTTTTCACTCGTTGGCGTTGCACGGCGGACCCCACAAGCCGACCTCTGGGGTGTACCAATAATCTTGGACAGTGACTCTCGTTTTGAGAGAGGATCTGTTTGTGTCCGAGACTCGCCGCCAGTTCAGTCCGCAGTTCAAGGCTGAAGCTGTGCAGATGGTTGTCAGTCTGGATCGTTCGACCGCTGATGTGGCTCGTGATCTGGGGATAAACGCCGGAACGCTGGCGAACTGGGTCAATACCTGGCGTAAGAAGAATCCCGACCCGGCGACCGCAACCGAACCCGTGGAGGCTGCCCACGTGGCAGAGATGCAAGCCGAGATCCGCCGGCTGCGGATGGAGAACGAGTTCCTGAAAAAAGCCGCGGCCTTCTTCGCGAGGACTCAACCGTAGCCGAGCGCTGCGCGTTGATCGAAGTGGAGAAGGCCACCTATGCAATCGGCTGGATGTGCATGTTGATGGGCGTGCCACGCTCGACGTTCTATGCCTGGCGCAGCCGGGTCGAAACACCGGCGACGGCGCGTCGTCGGGACCTCGCCGACCACGTCAGGCGTGCATTCATTCACTCCCGCAAGACATATGGGTGCCGGCGAATCACCGCCGCGCTCAACCGCGACGATGTCGAGGTCAGCGTCGGTACCGTCGCGGACATCATGCGTGAGCTCGGCCTGCGTGCGGTTCAGCCCCGTGCTTACAAACGCACCACCGTCGCCGGTGACGGGCCTGTGGTCAGTCCGGACCTGATCGAGCGGGACTTCACCGCGCCCGAACCCGGACAGCGCTTCGTCGGCGACATCACCTACCTGCGCACGGGGCAGGGTTGGTTGTATCTGGCGACCGTGATCGATCTGGCTACCCGGATGGTGGTCGGGTGGCAGACTGCCGACCATATGCGCACCAGTCTGGTCGTCGACGCCCTGACGATGGCGATGCGTGGCGGCTACGTCTCACCGGACGCAGTATTCCATTCCGATCGCGGAAGTCAATATACCTCAACAGGATTCGCCGAGTTCGCGAGGAAGAACGCGATCAGAACCAGTGTCGGTCGCACCGGTGTGTGCTGGGACAACGCCGCCGCGGAATCCTGGTTCGCGACTTTGAAGAACGAAATGTACTACCAGCAATCGTTCCAGACCCGGAGCCGGGCACGGTGCGCCGTCGCCGAATACATCGAGGTCTTCTACAACCGGCAACGACTTCATTCAACCCTCGGCTATCGACCACCGATCGAAGCATTCAACGAATACCGACAGGCAGCAGCAGCTGCATAACCGACGAGGACCTGTCCAAGATCCTTGACACACCTCACTCGCGGGATTGGGCGTTGGTCTGTGCGGCAACGCTGCCCACGCTAAAAACACAAAGTTATCCACAGTTGCATTGCAGACCACCACAAAACCAGATTCACTACCCCGACAACGCCAACCGACACCACACGACACGCCCGACCGCGTGCGAAACGTCCTTGCCGCCCCCACAACACCCGCATTAACTAACCCCACACCAACACACCGGAAGGCACGCAACCATGACACGACGAATCGAACACATCGTCACCCTCGACCCCGACGACCTCGAAGCCCTACACACCATCTACACCAACCAAAGGCAACGCAGACCCCATCGTCAACGCCTACCGCCAAACACTCCGCGCCACCACACCAACCTGGCTCCCCACCACCAACACCGCACTCACCCGCAACCACCTCACGGAACTCATCACCTCCATCAACACCCGCCGCAACCTCATCACCACACTCGACGACAGCGACACCAAAACAACAGCACTCACCGAACACGACGAACTACACGAAATGCTCACCACCATGCTCACCCACCTCGACCGAACCACCACCCAGCCGAAATGACCCCCCACTCCCCATCCACCTCACGCGCAATCCGCCGCAAATACTCACGCGAATAACCAGTCCGCCTCACCAAATCCGACTGCCGCACACCACTATCCAACGCAGCACGAATCGCCACACGTAAAAGCAGAACGCCGGAACCGCCAGCACTGAGCCATTCACTTGCCGGCTGCGCGAGCCAACCTGCGGATTGTTTCGCGCAATAACGGTAGCGGGATAGCCTCCATGGACCATCACCAATATCAGTGGGCGGACTTCTCGTCTGCCTCACGAGCCAACTGGCGTAGCCGCTCACGCGTATATCCAGTCCTGCGCACCAGCTCCGCCTGAATTACACCACGAGCCAATGCTTTCAGTATCTGCTCATGCAACTTCAGCCTCGTGACCTCAACTTGCTGCAAGGCATGTCTGTGCTCAGCCACAGCCGCGTCGAGTTCATCCATATCCGGGAGTATATCGCCCGAGCCAAACGACTTGTCATGCCAAATCATTTGTCATGCCCATGTACTTGGCATAGTCTCGACGTACCCAACGCCCCCGACGGAGATACAGATGACCTCACTGACCGACGTCCGCGCGATCTACCTCGGCGAAAGCGGAACCATCGAAAGCGGCCTAGCCACCATCACCTGGATGGAAACGACTCCCGACGACTGGGCCAATGTCACACGAGTCTGGGACGAAACTCGCGTACACGTCACCCACCGCCATCGAATTCCGGTCGACACCGAACTACTTCGATCGACAGAACTTGAGACTCAAATCGTCAAACATCGCCGCCAACGCGCACTCTCAAACGCACTCCACACCATCAGCAACCAGAGCATCCGCATCGGCAGCGTCTACACCCGAACTACCCCCAACAGCCACAGGACCGAGCGAGAGACACTCCACACCGCCCTCCTTCAACAAATCAACGCCAGACTGGAAGGTGACGGCGAGTTCGGAATCCTCTTCACCACAACAGAACTCCCCCCGTCGCCAAAATTGGGCCTGCACCGTATCCTCGAAACCGCCACTCCCCCAAGTACCTCCGCCGGCGCGCAAATGGCAAACATCATCGCCTGGGCCGCCCACCAACACCTCACCCACCACGATCAACCGAACTTCTGCTGGGATCTCTACCAAGACCTCCGCCACCTCGACATCTACGGCGAACCGCTCACCCTAGACACCGAATCAGACTGGGTGGATCCGAATTTGGCTATCTCCAACTGCACGAGATAGCAGCACCCTACTTCTGCCTAACGAACTTTGTCGTACCTCTACGCAAGGATCCGCACATGCGAGTTCGCGCAATTCCCGGTGAAACAGATTTAGCGACGAAATATCCGAACATTGCAGATCAGTGGCATCCCAACAGGAACTCGAACGAACCGTCTGAAGTCTCGGCCTTCTCAGCGAAGAAGGCGTGGTGGATGTGCACGAAGGGCCACGAGTGGGAAGCGACCATCTCAAACCGCACTTGTGGAGGGACAGGGTGCCCGTTCTGCAGCGGACGTCGACTGAACCCCGGCGTCAATGACCTTGCGACAGTTAACCCTGAACTCGTTGCGCAATGGGATTCCAGTCGCAATTCACTCGGGCCCGAAGAGGTCACGCGCAGCAGCCACAAGAAAGTGTGGTGGTTATGCGCGCGATCACATTCATGGGAAGCAGCTGTCTCCAGCAGATCCGGAGGGACTGGGTGCCCTGTATGCACCAACAAAGTCATTCAGGTAGGGATCAACGACCTAGCCTCTCAAGACCCCCTCCTCGCAGCCCAGTGGCACCCAACCCTCAACGACACCGCCCCCACCAAAGTAGGAACCGGTAGCAACAAGGTCGCCTGGTGGCTGTGCAAACTCGGACACGAGTGGAAGGCAACGGTCGAGCGACGCAGCAGGGGATCCAAGTGCCCCGTCTGTGGCGGATGGCAAGTGCTCGCCGGCTTCAACGACCTAGCCTCACGAAGCCCGCTGATCGCGTGTCAATGGCCACGAAGTTCTCCCCGTAGGCGGCCAGTAGTTCTCCCCGCTGGTGGCCACGGGTTCTCCCCGGTGGCGGCCAGTTGTTTTTCCCCACCCGCTTTCTGATTTGGGTTAGCTGAAGGGCTTCACCCCCTTGCCGGTGGTGGCTTCGGTGAGGCGGAAGGAGTCGCCGTCGGTGACGACGACGTGCGCATGGTGCAGGAGCCGGTCAACGGTGGCGGTGGCCAATGTTTTGGGCATGATCTCGTCGAAGCCGGAGGGGTGCAGGTTGCTCGAGACGGCAATCGCTCGGCGTTCGTAGGCAGCGTCGACGAGGCGATAGAATCCTTCGGCGGCGTCTTCAGAGACCGGGAGCAGACCGATGTCGTCGACGATGATCAGGTCGGAGCGGATGATCCTCGTCAGGGCTCGGGCGATGGAGTCGTCGGCACGGTGCCGGCGGACCAGGGCACCGAGGTCTTCGATGGTGAACCAAGACACCGCCAGCCCAGCTTCGACTGCGGCCTGCCCGAGTGCCTCGGTGAAGTGAGACTTGCCAGTTCCCGAAGGCCCACAGACGCAGAAACATTCACGCCGCCCGACCCACTCCAGGGTGCGGAGCGCGTCCTGGGTGGCGCGGGGAATCGACGATTTCGTTTCGTCCCAGTCGCCGAAGGTCTTGCCGGTAGGGAAACCCGCGCGTTTGCGGCGAGTGTGCAGGTTCGCCCGGTCCCGGCCGGCGGCTTCCTCAGCGAGGAGAACCCGCACGACTTCGGCGGGGTCCCAGCGTTGGGCTTTCGCGGTCGGGATGATATCGCTCAAGGACCTGCGGATATGGGGCAGTTTCAGGCGTTTAGTCAGGTCGATCGCCTCGGCCAACGGGTCGCCGTTAGCGCTGGTAACAGTGCGCAAAGGGGTGCTCATCAGGCGTCATCGCTTTCATCGTCAGTAGTGGCTGGGCTGGCCGGCGCTGGTGTCTGGCCGAAGGTGGACCAGGCGGCGGTGCCCGGTTGCAGAGTGTGGTTCTCGCTGCGACGGACCGGATCAGCGTGTTCGTGGGTGACTTGGTAGTCGAGGATCGAGATCAGGTCCCGATCGGCGAACCGGCCGGTCATCGCCGCCGTCCCCAACGCTCTGTCGACTGCGTCCGGGGAGTGCAGCTTCGAAAGGTCCACGGCCTCGGCCATCTTCGCCCTGATGCGGCGCGCTCCCGCGGCGGCAGCCTCGACCAGCCAGCTGTTGGCACCCTGGCCCAACTGTAGGAAGGCGAGCTCGGCGGCGGTACGAGGCTTGGGCACCCGGTCGGCGGCGTCGCGGTCTGGGCGGGGTGGGTAGTGGTCGTTGTCGAGGACCGGTGAACCGGGTTGGCCGCGGCGGTGCCGCGCGACTTCGACTGCACCGCCATCATTGTCGACGGCGGTCACGATCAGCTCCTCACCATGGAAGCGGGCCCAGACCCGAGTGTCGATCAACGTGTGCGGCACCGAATACCGCACCCCTTCCACCGAGATCGTCGACTCCCAGTTCACCCGCCGGGTAGTGCCGAACACCGCGGTGAACGGAGATTTCGGCAGCGGATGCAGCCGCTGCAACTCTTCGGCCAGCCGCTCGACCGGCCGCCGCCGAGTAGAGCTGTGGACGCGGGTGTTGACGTCGGTGCAGAACTGCCGGCAAGCCGACTCGAGCTCACCGAAAGAGTGATACTGCTCGCGCAGGTTCACCTCCTTCGGCAACAGGTCGGCTTTGGCGATCCGCACCGTCGCCTCACTTCCTCCCTTCGACTCCGGATCAGCAGGTAAACACGTCCGCAGCGTCGTGCCGTAATGCCGTGCCACCTCCACGATCTCCGGATTGCGGACCGCGATCCCGGCCACGTGATCGATCGTCGCGGTCTTCTCGTTGTCGGTGAGGACATAGACCGGAACCCCGCCCAAGCGGCGGAATGTCGCATCCAAACACGCCGCCACCGTCGGCAATGTCTTGTCCCAGATCGGGATCACCACCCGAAATCGCGACCACGCCAACCATGCGCAGAACAACGTCGTCTTCCGGCCGGAAATCGTTGGCCCGTCACCGAAGTCGTACTGTAACCACAGCCCAGGTTCGGTTACCCACGGCCGATACACTCGCCGCCGACCAGCCCGAAACTGGGCCTTCGCCTCCGCGACCGTCCGGCGCGTGGTCCGCTCACCGCCGGTGAACCCCAGCGCGACGATCCGTTCGTGGATGACATCCGCGCGGACCTTGCCCTGCGAGCGGACCACCAACTCCTCGATCTTCGGCAGAAAGTCGTCGATCGCCCGCGCTCGATGCCGCCGGCGGTCCGGCGGCTGCCCCGCAGCGCGCATCTGCACATACCGGGCCACCGTGTGGTGATCACACCCAGCCAGCTCCGCCGCCGCCCGATAACTACCCGTGAGGTCGTACGCCTCCAAAATTTCCATGATCTCCCTGCTCGATTTCATCCACCCAGCGTTGCCGGGACCGAATCTGACTCACAGCAGGTGGGGAACTATCTGGCCGTACGCGGGGAGAAACCATGGCCACAAAATGCGCCATAAATGGCCGCCAGTGGGGAGCTTACGATGGCCGTCGACATCGCGTCCCAATGGCACCCTACGAAAAACACCACAACCCCCTCACAAGTCGGCAACGGGACCCCGCAGCAAGCCTGGTGGCAGTGCAAAATCGGACACGAATGGCGCGCCGCCGTCAACAGTCGGACAAAGAAGGGCACAGGATGCCCCTTCTGCGCAGGAAAAGCCGTACTCCCTGGCTACAACGACCTCCAAACAACACGTCCCGACCTCGCACGAGAATGGCATTCCACCCGAAACCCCCTCACCCCAACCGCCTTCACATCCGGCAGCAACAAAAAGGTTTGGTGGGCCTGCAGTTCCGGCCATGAATGGCAATCAACAATTATTAATCGCAGCAGCGGCGGCTACGGATGCCCCGTCTGCACCAACCGAACAGTTCTCCCCGGATACAACGACCTCGCAACAGTGATGCCACAGCTGGCCAGCCAATGGCATCCAACCCGAAACACAGTGAAACCGACAGAAGTAACGATCGGAAGCAAAAAGAAAATCTGGTGGCAATGCAACGAAGGACACGAATGGCAAGCACCCCCGGAGTCACGATCTATCGGTCAAGACTGCCCGTACTGCTCGAATCGTCGAGCACTTCAGGGATTCAACGACCTCGCAACCACCCACCCACACCTGATCCCTGAATGGCACCCCGACAACACCCGATCACCAGAATCCGTGACCTTCGGAAGCGACCACGAAGCCCTATGGATATGCACCGCCCACCAACATCAGTGGAAAGCAGAAGTTCAGCGGCGTAGCTCGGGGAGCTCATGCCCCATCTGCTCCGGCTACAAAGTTCTTGCCGGTTTCAACGACCTCACAACAACAAGACCGGTCCTCGCAGCGGAATGGCACCCCACCCGAAATACCGCTCCCCCAACGGAATATTCAGCAGGAAGCGGAACGAAAGCGTGGTGGACATGCGACAAGAACCACGCATGGAAAGCAACAATCTCCAACCGCGCTTACGGAGGAGCTGGATGCCCCCGATGCAACGCAGGCACGTCCCGTCGCGAACGCGAGGTCTGCAAACAGATCGCCGCACTACTTAAGGTCTATGACTACGACGGGCCGCGTCGTGTGGACGGCTGTCCGATACCGATCGATTTTGTGGCAGCCGAACTGGGCATCGTCATCGAGTACGACGGCTGGTACTGGCACAAAGAAAAGTTCGACAGCGACACGAGAAAATGCCGCCTGCTCGAAGAGTTGGGGTGGACCGTTGTGCGAATCCGTGAACGCGGTTCCCGACAGGAAAGGCTTCCGCTGCTTGATGTCCCATTCATCGAGTGCGGCCCCAACGAGCCTGCTCACGTCGTCGCCGAACGGATCTACGTACTACTTAGATCTCTCGTCCCGACCGCTTTCAAGGAAATCGACGACGCGCACAGTGCGTTGTCCGACAAGCAATTCCCCTGCGGCAGTCCTTCTTCCGCACAAAAGGAAACTCCCTGAACGAACCCATCGGGTTCGTTCAGGGAGCTTTGAAGCCTTGCTCGCGGAGACTCAGTTCGAACCTGTCACTTTGTAACCAACACCTGCATTTCTCCGACCCGAACCTCAGTGGTAGCGGTCGGAGTGATCGGAATAGTTCCGCCGAAGCTCGCCGTAGGGGTAATCGCCGACCACGACACCACCCAAATCGAGCTGACCGACGGACGGAAAACCCCACCAGGCTGGCCCTGAGACGACTTGCCTAAGAAGTGATTACAGGTCGGACTCGGCAAATCCATCGCCACATCGGTATACGGAATTGAATTGACCGGGCACACCGGCGGGATAGTCGGTAACCCATCTCCGTAATTGACTGCAAGTCCTGTGTTCACCGCATTCAGGTTGACGGTGACAACTCCTGTAGTAACCGTACGGTTAATTGGCCCGGTTGTCCGCTCGGAAGGGTTGTTCACCCACAACCAGCTATTGAAACCGACCAAACCGACTTTTTCTCCGGTGCTTGTTGGCTCGGGCGTGATTCCGATGTCGATCGGCTCAACCTGCAATGCTGAGACCGCAGATGAAACAATGTTCATCACCTCCGCTAGGGATACCGGGGTGGGCGGGACATCAATTCCTGGTGCAGCAGGCGCTGGGGCACAGTTGTTTCGGAGGTTGCTGCAACTGTTGCGTTGCAGAACCGGAGGGCCGCTATTTGCGGGAGCGGCACCGCCGCCACTCGCTCCTGCACCACCACCGCCGCCCGCTCCGCCACCACCGCCCGCTCCTGCTCCACCCGCTCCGCCACCACCTGTTTGCATCCCCGGGGACGCGCCTGAAGCACCTCCCCCGGAGGGGACAGAAATGTAGCCGCCACCTGCGGTAACCGTATTGCCTCCGACGGCACCACCGCCCCACGAATCACCTGGAGCCGCGTAGGCCGATGACTGAGTTACGAGCATCATGCTCATGCAAACAGCGACACTGAACATCGCCGCTGAGGAGCGACGGAAAGCTCTTGACATGCTCAACTGAACACCTCCTAATTCGGCTGAAAGTTTGGGATTCGTGGAGTGTTTGGTGAAGTTATGGCGAGTCACAGGATGTACCTGGCTTCGTTGGTTGACTTGCAATTCGCCAGCCACTCGCGTCTGGCCATGCCGAGTTTCTGACGGTGAACTTCGCGAGCTCCGGCGCGCGGTTCGGACTTAGCGCGCTCGTTCCGTCAGGCAAAGTCGAACTCAGTGCGGAGATATCTACGCATGTCCGCATCTCCACGAAAGCCTCGCCAGCAATGGGGTTCCCATCTGCGTCCTTTGGTGCTTCCTGTTTCGTCACCGAAGTATCTAGAACTGTGATCGCACCCGAACCGACGACACCCTTCGATCGCTGTGTCGTGATGTCCGCCTTGATCCCCGACAACACCGGGTCGACCGCGACACCATCCAATTTATTGATATCAACCGCTGGATCATTTTGGATGCTTGCGAGAACTGCGTAAAACTCGTTGATCTTCGCGGTTGCGGCTTCTGTTGCCTGTTGTTCTGGTGACTTGAGCGATCCCTCCGGACCCGTGAGCACTGGCTGTTGTGTTGAGGTCGGCGCGGGATCGTAAGTGTCGCCGTCCGTTCCACAAGCAGAGACAATGGCGGCGGCTGTGACGAGTCCAAACGTCAAAGCTGCCGTCTTGCGGAAGATGTTGTGTGTCATGGTTCCCCCTTCAGGGCTTCCGGTTCGGGTGCCCTATCGGTGTTGTTCGGAGCGTATCGGCTGGATGTCACACTTTCGCATGTCCAGTTGTTGGGCTCTCTGGGTCTGTTGGTTCGCATCAGGATGCTCTCTGGGTGATTCGGTAGGGGCGTTCGCCGGTTGTGTCGTGGAAGTCGTCGAGTATTTGGAGTAGTTCAGCTGTCTGCTCGTTGGGGTCGACGTCGAGTTCTGCGAGTTTGGTGAGCAGTGTGTCGATGAGGCCTTGGGTGGCTGTGATGTCGTCGCTGCCGTGGGTTGCGATGATCGCGAGGCGCCAGAGGCCTTCGTGGTATTCGTCGACGTCGAGGCCTTTTTGTGCGAGTTCGAGTGCGGTGCGCGTGTCGCCTTCTTGTAGGTGCCGTGCTGAGAGTTCTTCGATGGCGTCGGTGAGTTCGGAGATCATGTTCTGGCGTAGTTCTTCTGCCCAGCCGTATCGTGCGGGTGCTTTTTTCGTGGTGAATGGTGCGCCTTCTACGAGGGCTACGGCTGTGGTCAGTTCGTTGTGGTCGGCGGTGGCGGGGTGTCCTTCGATGAGGTTGTTCCAGATGTCCCAGTCGGTGTGGACGGTGTCGTCGAGGCGGTATGGGGTGTTGCCGGTGTTGTCGAAGACCTTGGGGAAGGCGAGGTCTCCGGTGGCGGTTTCGCCGAGGAAGTTGCGGAGTCGGGTGAAGGCGGTGTTTCGGCGGGCGGTGCGTTTTGTGGTTTGTTCGGAGAAGCTGAGGTTTGCGTATGTCTGCTTGGGCCAGATCTTTTCGTCGACTTGGGGTCCGCGGATTCCGGGGTGTGGGTGGGTGGCGATGAGGGCTGCGAGTTCGGTGAGGTGAGGTCGTCGGCCGACATCGGATCCTTCGTTGAGTGCTGTCACGCGTGGGGTCCCGAGGACGTGGATCCAGATGTGTTCGTCGACGGAGGGTGTGTTGTCTGGTGTCGGCGCGATCGCCATCGCGATGGGTGGCGTGTTTTCTGCGGTGTCTGGTGTGTTGTTGATCGATGTTTCGTCGGCGGGGTCGAGGTAGGTGAGGGGCTCGGTGTCGGCTTCGTCGTCGTTGAATTCGGTTGTTGGGGTGTCGAAGTTCGGTTCTGTTGCGAGGATATGGACGGTCGGCGCCTGGTGGGGTAGGAGGTCGTCGACCGATGTTGCTTCTGCGATGCGGTCGTCGAAGGTTTCCGCTGTCCATGGGTCGTTCTGGGAAGCGGCGTCGGCGATGGGGTCGGCGTCCGCTGTTTCGAGGACGTCGATGATTGCGTCGAATTCTGCTTCGGAGATGCGTGCGGGTGTGAGGTCGAACGCGGGTCTGCCTGGGCGGCGCAGTGTGGCGGATCCGTCGGTTCCGGTGGTCAGTGTCCAGTCTGCTGTGGGGTCGTCTGCAGCGGTGACCGCGGCGAACGCGACTCGTGGTGCGTTGGCGAGGATGTTGTCGAAGATTTCGCGTTGTGCGGGTGTCAGTGGCTCGGACAGCAGGATGATTTCGGGATTGGTGATGGCACTGTCTGTGTATTCGATGCGCGCGTGCGCGATGTCGTCGATTCCGTTGTCCGCGAGGGCTTGTGCGTCGGTTCGTGTGTGGCGGGCGAGTCGTTCGAGGACTGCGTCGGCGGTTGGGGCGTATTCGATCAGTGCTGATCCGTCGGTGTTCGGGCGTGCGAGGGCTTCGCCTGTGCCCACGAGGGTGAGTTTGAGGTTGTCGCCGAGTGGGGAGAAGGCGAGGAACACTGCGAGTGCTCGGATGATGTCGCGGGCCTCTGCTGTGGGGGCTGCGATTCCGAGGTGGGAAAGCTGTTCGAGGTTGAGGAGGAGTCTGGATCCGCCGTCGATTTCGCCGATTTCCACCAGGGCTGGGTAGGGGCTGACGGTGGTGAGTGGGGGGTCGAGTTCGTCGTCGGCGGTGATGGTCCAGGCCGACGTCTCGGCGTCGCGTTGCCATGGGGCGGGTAGTTCGATGTCGTCTACGAGCGCGAGTTCGATGCTGCGGTCGTGAAGGAAGACTCCGAGTAGTGCGGGTAGTGGGATGGAGTTGGTGCGGCAGATGTCGGCGACGTCGCGGAGTGCTTTGTCGAGGAGGTCGAGGAGGGCGGGGTCTGCGTTGTCTCGGATCTGCTGTTCGACGAGTGCGGTCGAGGGTTGGGGCATCGGGATGCGTTCTCCGCGGCGCCGGCGGTTCTGCTGGCGTCGACGGAAGAGCCCGACGCCGGCGAGGAGGGCGATGCCGGCGAGTGCGGATAGTCCCATGACGGTTTTGCTGTCTTGGGCGTTGTCGGTTGAGGTGAGGGCTGTGGTTGCTGCGGTGTTTTCCGGCACTTGTGGGGCGGTGGTGTTGAGGGGGACGAGTGTTTCGGGGTTGTCGGTGTCTGCGGGTGCGGCCTGTTGTGCGCCGGTCTCTGGCGCTGATTCTGGTGCTACTTCTGGCGTGTGTTCTGGTGCGATTTCCGGTGTATTGAGCTGCCCGGATGGGGAAATCGGTGCTTCGGGGGCACTTGGTGCGGTGGGGGCGGAGGCGAGGGGTGAGTTCTCATGGAGGTCCGGTGCTGGTGCTGGGGCGACGTCAGGCGCTTCGCTGGGGGCGGGTACGTCAACAGGTACAGGCGGGGCAGGCTCGGGCGCCGGAGCTTCTGCCGCGGGGGCTTCTGCAGCGGGAGCGGCGGGGATCTCGATACCGAAGATCCGCGCGGCAGCTTCCTCCGCGGCACGCGCTTCGGCCTGAGCCATCTCGTCGCCGCCGGGCACCAGTTCCGGTAGCTCCGGAACATCGGGAACCACCAACGGTGACTGCTCCCCTGCCGCTTCGGGCGGTGCAGGCGAGACGGGAGCCTCCGGAGGTGCGGTGGGGGTCTCTGCGACGTCCGGAACCGACTCGGGTGCAGGCGCGGGTGCAGCTTCAGGCGCGGGTGCAGCTTCAGGCGCGGGTGCAGCTTCAGGCGCGGGTGCAGCTTCAGGCGCGGGTGCAGCTTCAGGCGCGGGTGCAGCTTCAGGCGCGGGTGCAGCTTCGGGCGCGGGAGCGGCGGGGATCTCGATACCGAAGATCCGCGCGGCAGCTTCCTCCGCGGCACGCGCTTCGGCCTGAGCCATCTCGTCGCCGCCGGGCACCAGTTCCGGTAGCTCCGGAACATCGGGAACCACCAACGGTGACTGCTCCCCTGCTGCCTCGGCCGGTGCAGACGAAGCGGGCACCTCTGGAGCCTCCGGCGCTTCTGCGGCGGGAGCCTCTGCGGCTGCGGCGGTAAGAGCCTCAGGGGCCACCTCAGGAGTTGCCGATGCTGCATCCTCAGGCGCCTGCGAAGCTGCCTCATCAGGTGCCTGTGCGATGTCCGGGATCAACTCGGGTGCAGGCTCGGGTGCGGGCTGCGGTGCGGACGATTCCTCAGCGGGGTTGGGCGATGCTGCCGGCGGAACTTCTTCTGCGCTGATGGAGGTGGGCGTCAGGAAGAGTTGTTGGCCGATCTGGATCACGTCTGTAGTCAGTGGTCCGGTGGCGCCGTGGATTTGGGGGTAGAGGGAGCCGTCACCGAGATACGTTTCAGCGAGGTCCCACAGTGTGTCGCCGGCCTTTACTGTGTAGGCGCCGTCGAGCTGCTTCTCGGGGGATGCGGGCAGTGTGAGCGTGAGGCCTGCGTCGATCCAGGCTTCGTTTGGGATTGCGTTTTGGTTCAGTGACTGGATTTCCGGATAGCGTGTTCCGTCTCCGAGGTGCCGTTCGGCGAGGCCCCAGAGTGTGTCACCCGATTCGGTGACGATGGTTGTTCCGGCAGCTGTCTGTGCTGGTGTTTTCGTCCAGGAGGGGGCGTTCTGTTGTGGGGTCTGGGTGTGGGTGTCGTTGAGGAAGGCGGGTGCGCTGATCGAGGTGGGTGAGGTGTGGTTGGGTCCGAGGACGTCGGCTGCGGGGGTTGCTGTTGCTGTGCCGGCTGTGATCAGTAGGAGTGCGCCGCTGACGAGTATCGCTGCCGAGTGTTGTTGGAGCTGGAGTCCTTTGATTCGTCTGACTTTGACGCCGCGGAGTGCTGCAGCGAGTTCGATGATGATCGAGTAGGTGAAGGTGGCCCAGGCAATCCAGCCGATGATCGTCAGTGCGGAGAGGAACAGGGTCCCGTCGTCTTGGGTGGTGAGTGCTTCTTTGACGGTGTCGAGGGTCAGGCTGGTGATGCCGGCGAGGGGGTTTCCGGCGAAGGTGTAGAGCGCGAACGGGATTCCGGCGGTGAGCGCGAGGAGTGCAATGAGGTAGAGCAGGCCTTTGAGGCGGGCTGCGGCGACGTTCACGTCGGGGTCCTCTCGCTCGTTCGGTAAGTGGTGGGAGTTGTGGTGCCTTCGCTGCTGGGGTGCGCGGGGGCGGGGTGGGGCCGGGTCCCGGGTTCGCTCATGGTGCGCCGATTGCTCCGGCGCCGGTGTTGGTGCGGTTGAGGTTCACGTGTGCTGTTCCGACGACTGTTTGTTCACCGAGTCCTATGAGGCCGAGGACTTTCGGTGTGTAGTGGGCTGTCGTGGTGATCAGGAGGGTGTTGGGGCCGGTGGGGACGACTACGCCTTTGATGTCGGTTGCGTTGAGGTACTTTTGCGCTTCGATCATGGCTGTTGCGGGGTTGACGACGACGGCTGTTCCGCGTGCGGCGAGTGGGGTGATGACGGCTTGGCCTGCGGCGCGTGCTGCTTCTTCGGCTACGAGTTGGGCTTGTTGTTTGGCGTGGAGTTTTCCGCCGCCGTCGACGACGAGGCCGAGGGCGAGGAGTAGAGCGAATGCTCCGATGACTGCCCAGAGGACGATTGATCCTTGGTCGTTTTGTTTGTTGCGGAGTTTCGCGATGAGTGTGTTCATCGGACTCGCTCTCGGTAGGTGTCGATCGGTGAGGAGCTTGTGTGGCGGATGGTGCGGACTCCGCTGATTCCGACGAGGCCGAGTGAGTCGAGGGAGACGTCGCATGTGACGGTGGTTTGGACGGTGGCTCTCACGCCGGGGCGGGTGCGGAAACCGCTGGCGTCGGTGCTGATGGAGAGGTTGACGCAGTTGAGTCCTTTTGCGGCGAGGTCAGATGTTGCTGCTTCGGTTGCGCTTGTGGTGGCCTGGGACATGGTTCGTGCGAGGGAGGCTGATCGGGATGCTTCGGCTGCGGCGTGTTCGACTTTTTGGTGTGCCATGGTGACCATGCCGCCGACGATGATGACGCCGATGAGGAGCAGGATGAAGGGCGTCAGTATGACGAGTTCGAGGGTTTCGGCGCCGCGGTCGTTGGTGTGTATTCGTTTGCGTAGGTTGGTCATTGCGTTCAGTACGGTAGGGGCCGGTAAGGGAAGAGGATGTCGGGGTCGAATCCGGTCGTTACCCCTAGGGCTAGGAGAAAGAGTGAGAGGGATGCGGCCACGAGGAGCCGGTTTCTGCGTGTTCGCATCATAGGTTTCTCCGCTCGTAGGACGCGCGTGTGTCGGGTTCATGGGATGGGGTGTCCGGTTCCGAGGATGACGGTGACTATCGCGTCTGGGCTGTAGAAGTAGAGAGCCGCGGTAATGGATCCGGTGAACAGGATCCCCCAAATTACTTCTTTGAGGGATAGGCGACTGTTCTCGTCCACGGTCTGTTCATTCCTGAGTGAGTCCGTCATTGCGGTGACCTTCCCTCCGCTGAGGTTGACAGTTTCCGACGTCCGGGCCGGTACCGGGCGGTGGCCGCTCACCAGAGGTCTCCGGGGTTGGTGATGCGTTCGACGGGTGCGCTTTGATCGATGTTGATGGTCAGGTTGAGGAAGGGGATGAGCGAGATCGGTTGTCCCACAATCTGGATTGCGGCTTCGCGTTGGTTGCGTGTCACTGTGACGGCGGGGCCACGTAGGACTGTGGCGCCGGTCTGTGCGATGAATCCGTAGGCGGCGGCTGTTCCTGCTGCTGATGTGCCGAATTGTGTTCGTGCTTGGCGGAGTCCTTCTTCGCCTGCTTTCATCGCTACGTTGCGGGCGTGGAAGTACAACGCTCCTTGGACTGCGCCGAAGAACAGTAGGAGGACGACTGGCCAGATGATGACGGTTTCCAGAACGCCACCGCGGTCGTTGCCGAGCCGAGACTTCAAGCGGGCGAGTGGTGTTGCTGTGGGTGGCCGCATGATCGCCCCTCCTTCGTTGGTGTGTGTTCAGACGATGGTTGCGAGGTAACGCTGAACTGTTGGGCCTAGCTGGATGAGAACGAAGATCGCGATGAGGCAGACTGCTGCGGACATGATCCAGAGGCGCAGGATGCTTCCGCTGTCGTTGTGCCGGTTGCGGTTGATGAGTGTCATCGTCTCGCTCCGTTCTGCATCGCTGGCTCGAATTTTTTGGTGAGGGTGGATCGTCGGAGGAGCGCGTTGTTTGTGTTCCTCTGGTTCAGGAGGGTTGCGGCGATCCACCCTTGCACCTGGTGGGGTTGCTACTGGATCTGGTTGAGGTAGCGCATGACGACGGGTCCGATGTATGCGACGACTGCGATTGCGAGAGTCACCACGCCGGCCGCGATGATGACGTATTCGAGCATTGATCCGCGGTCAGAACGTCGTCGGTTGGCTCCGCTGGCTCGATCGAGGAATCCGGTGATCATCGCGATGCCAGCGAGGGTGGTGATGGTGGTTGCGCGCTGTGCGCGGTGGGCGAAATTGGTGATCATCTGGGTTCCTCCTGTTTGTTTTTCCCTCTACTAATGAAGAGGTCCGTTTCGTGTGCCGCTGTGACCGCCTGGGTGAAAGTTTTTTTGAGTAGGCAGAAACTTGGCGTTTGCAGGTTAGCGCGGAATTGTTGGGGGGTACTGCCGAGAATGCGTGTTTGCACTGGTGGAGCGTTCGCACTCTGGTCGCTGGTGCGCCTTTGGGGCGGTAATTGAATAGTTGCCATTGGTCTCTTCCTCAGGACGATCCGAGAATGATGCTGGACATGGCTGGGATGAACAGCATGATCATGAAGACGATTCCGATGAGCGCGAGGGGTGCTTGGATTTTCTCGGTCGAGGAGCCGGCTTTGCCGAGTTCGTCGGAGAGTTGAGCGTTTCGCAGTGCGGATGCGCGGGCGCTGAGGGTGACGGCGACCGATGCTCCTTGTTCGCCGGTCAACGTCATGATGTCGGCGAGGTCGGCGAGGTCGGGCAGCTCGAGTTCGCCGGAGATTCGGGTGAGGGTGTCCCACGGCGCTTGTCCGGATCGCTGAGCTCGCATGAGTTCTTCGTCGAGGCGACGGAAGACCCAGCTGTCGCCCACTGCTGCGGCTCTTTCGAGGCTCTGCACGGCTCCGACGCCGCCTGTGCGGTTGAGTGCGACGAATTCGATGTAGGCGCCGAGGGACCGGCCGAATTCCTCACGGGCTACGGCAGCTTTCTTGCGGACTTCGATGTCTGGGGCGACGAAGCACGCTGCAGCGATGGCGAGGGAGAGGATTGCGGGAATGCCCCAGGGGATCCCGCGGCCGAGGATCGTGAGCATGAGATTGACGGCGGGGAAGAAAAGTAGCCCGAGGAGCGCAGAAAGAACCTTGTCCCCGAGAAAGTATGGAACCTCGATTTTGAGGATCGCGAGATCTGATCGAGGAATTTTGAGGATCGTGGAGTCTGCGGTGTACGGGAGTACTCGCCTTCCCACTTTTCCTCGAACGGATTCGTCGACGTTGATGTCGGCGGGTTTGTCGGTGGCGCGGTGTGCGCCGAGGTTGTCGAGCACTTCGGAGAGAGATGCTTGTGCTGGTGCGAAACGCAGGAACAGGCAGATGAGTCCGACGCAGAGAACTACCGCCAACAGGGCGGCTTGGATCTGAAATGTCATGACAGAACTCCCTCGATGAAGCTCTCGCTTTTCTCGTTCGCCGCTTTGCGGGTGGTTCCGAGGAATCGCGGGAGTTTCGGTGGTTGTACGAGCTTCTTCATCCAGAGGAGACATCCGATGAAGGCGGCTATTTCGACGACGAAGATCAGTTGTCCTGCTGGTGTTTTGTAGAAGGCCATGTAGTCGGTGAGAACGAAGAGGCCTGTGATGAAACCGATGGTGATGATGGTGACCCATCGAGCGGTGGTGCGGCTGCCTTTGCGTGCCGCTTCGACTGCTCGGCGGTTCCTGACGTCTTCGGCCACTGATCGGGAGAGTCGGTCGAGGACTGCGGTGAGTCCGGATCCACGGATGGCGGCGCTTTGGATGAGTGATCCCACGATGAGGTCGCCGGTGGCGTCGTCGAGGTCTGTTGCGAAGCTTCGGAGTGCGTCGTTGATCGGTGTGTTGGTGCGGAGCCTTTGGATCAGTCGGCTGATTTCGTCGGTGAGGGCTTCTGGCATCGCTTTGTGGGTGGCGATGATTGCTTGCTCGATGCCCGTTCCTACAGCGAGTACGCCGCTGAGGTTTCTCACCCACTCTTCCATGGCGTTGAGTCGGGCGATTTCTCCTTCGGCTGCTGGTTTGCCGAGAAGGTAAGGCAGAGCGACGAATGCGATGGGGCTGATGGGTAGTGCGATGAACCATCCGCTCACCATCCAGGTCAGCGCGCCGACGAGGGTGCCGGCGATGATGAGGAGGCGGTACTTTCGGCTGAGGTGGATGGGGGTTCGGCGGTGTTTCTGGGGGGCTGTGGGGTCTCTGCGGTCTTTCCAGCCGTGGTAGATCAGTGTGAGAGCGCCCAGAAGTAGGAGGACGAGGAGAACTGCCATCAGGGTGTACATGGTTAGTGTCCTTCCTCGAATTCCAGTGAGTGGAGCGGGATCAGGTGTTCGGGGAACCCGCCTTCGATGACTTTGCGGCGAAGTTTGGGGGGCAGGGTTCCGTATTCTCCGGTGCCGCCTGGGCGGCCTTGATAGACCGTGGATACTGCCGGCATGCCCTCCTCGCCCGGCTCGATCCAAATCACTTCACTGATGTAGCGGGTGTGGACGCGTTCACCGGCGTCGTTGACGGAGTAGGACGTATCGAGCTGGATGATCAGGTTGATGTGGGCGGCGACCTGTCGGATGGCATAGCGTTCGGTGACGCCTGCTTCGAGGGCCACGGTGACGAGGCGGTTGATCGCGCCTTTTGCGTCGTCGGCGTGGGTGGTGGAGAGAGAGCCTTTGGCCATCTGCATCGCTTTGAACATCGCGATGATCTCTTTGCCTGCTACCTCACCGACGATTACTCGTTCGAGTTGCATGCGCACGAATGCGTAGAGGATGGCGGACAGGTCGGTGCCGCCTTTGAATTCGTTTGTCGTCGAGTCTCGTTCCCCGCCGCCGTTGATGACCTCGGCCGGTACGACGAAACCTTTACGGCCGGGCATGTCGTGGAGGAACAGTTCTCGTTCGGTTTCGGCTGTGCCGATTCGAGTTTCGACCGGCAGAGCGTTCGCGAGCGCTCTGGTGAGCGTTGTCTTACCCGAGCCCATGGGTCCTGACGTGACGATGGATGCTCCGCCGATGACCATCGCGGCGAGCAGTTGGGAGAGGAGGTCGGGCATGACTTTGTATCCGACGAGGGTGTCGAGTGTGATGTTTTTGAGCCGGTGCAGGCGGATCGCGACGTGAGGTTCGGGGACGGTCCATGCCATTGCGGAGAGGCGGATGTTGCCGGGAAGGTTCAGTCGCAGATGCGGATTGTTGACTGCGAATGTGCGGCCGCCGCCGTCAGCGCGTTGGCCGAGGTTGATCAGCCAGTCGATGAGTTCTTCGTCGGAGTCGAAGATGTTGGGGCGCTTCTGGATACGCCCGTCCGGGTACATGACGAGCACGCTGGTGCCTGTGAGGAGAACGTTTTCGATGCTCGGGTCGTCGACGAGGACCTGAAGGGGGCCGAGCCCGAAGATGGTGTTGTAGACGTCCTGTGCGAGTTGTGCCTCTTCGCCTGGATCGATTGCGCCGGAGCCCCTTTCGATTCCGGCGGCTATGTGGCGTTTGACCTTGTCAGCGATGATGTCGCGGCCCTTGGCCTGCTCTTCGTCTTTGGTGTACGGAAGGAGGGTGTCGGGGGCGTCCTCGGAGGCGACGTCTGCTTTTCGCTCGGAGACGATTGACGTGAGCTCTTGTGAGGCTTCGTCGACGAGCTTGCGCACCAGACGCCGGTACGCAACAGCATTCATTGCGGAATCGATCGGCTTCGCAGTGTTCTTCGGGATGGGAGGAGCATGCCAGGGTTGCTCGGCCGAGACGGGGGCGGCATTGCCGTGACCTGCGGCGCTGAGGAGGTTGGCCGCGGCACTGTTACTACGATGCTGGGGATGGGGGCTTGACGCGCCGAGTGGGTGAGCGTCAGCGTTTTCGTGGGGCCCTGGTGCAACCGGTGGGGCCGAGTGCTGGTCGATCGTCAAGGCGTCTGCTTCGTCGACCTCGTTCAGTACCAACCAGAGTGGAACGCGTGCCGGGTCTTGTTCGTTGCGGTCTGTCATGACGACTCTCCAAGGGCTTCACGGGTTGACGGGTTGCTCGGGAGTGTTTGATTCCGGGACGGATTCACCCATTCGGGCCGATGTTCTTCGACGTAGGTCTGCATCTTCGGCCATGCACCTTCGAGATTCCGCAGGTATCGGGACTGGGTTCTCTGGAACTTGGTGAGCTGGTGACCTTCTGAGAAGATTTTCGCGTGTTTCGGGGAATCGGGGAGGGTGAAGGCGACATCGACACCGAACGACTTTGCGATCTCGGCTGCTCCGTAGTACTTGTCGTCGATCACCACGAGCCCGAGTGCAGCGGGTGACCGAATTGCTCGGAGCTGGCCGCGCAGCTGGTCGAGTACGCCCTTGAGTGAGCCGAGAGCTGTTGCGCTCGTTCGCGTGACTACCAGGATCAGGTCGGATCGCACCATCAGGTCGTGCGGTCCCGAACGATGTCCGATTCGGCCGGCGTCGACGATGATTGTCGCTCCATTCCGATCGATTGTGCGCAGGTGCGCGCCGAGTGGTCCCCACGTGGAGGTCATGGAATCTGCTTGTGATGCCGTTCTGAGTCCTGGCACGGCCCAGACATTGGTCTCTGGAATATTCAGTGTCTGGGCACCGAATGCTTGCCCGATCTGTCCATGTCGTGCGGGTTCAACCAGGTTGATCAGTGATCGGCGGCCACGAGCGAGTGCGGATTCTCGGGAGGACTTGAAATATCCGCTGTGCAAGGGCGATCCACCGACGGGATCGGCTTCGACGTAGAGGACGCCGCCGCTCTCGCAATTCAGTGCGAGCCCGAGGGCGGTTGTCGAGACGCCAGGAGCGCCGGTTGCCGACGCGAGTACTACGAACATCGGACTACTTCTCTCTGGGGTCGAGCACGATGGCAACGCGCCGTGTCGCTGCTCGCGCCGATACCCAGGAGGCTTCGTCGGCCTGTACCAGAACGTCGACGGTGGTTTCCGACGTTTCGGGAATAAACTTGGTCGAAACGACCTGCGCTTTGCTGGTTATCGGGCCCTGAACTGGGGAATCATCCTGGTCGCGGGGAGTGTCGACGATGCGGACCTGGTCGCCGGCTCGGAGCGGTTCGGCGGGTAGTTTCGAGTAGCTGACGGTGACACCCACGAGGGTCAGGCCTTTGCCGGGGATGACAGCTGTGGTCACTGCGTTGGGGTTCAGAACGGTGCCGCTGGGGATCGGCACGGCCGCCGCCTGGCCGACGACGGAGGCTTTGTCTTCCACTGCGACGGAGGCGATTCCAGCGTCGGCGTTCACCTGTTTGGTGGTGAGGTCTTGCGAGGTGATCTGCTGACCTTGGGCGATGTCATGCGAGACCACCAGTACATTCGTCACTTGACGCATTCCGTTGACCAGGGCGACAGCTCCGATGACGAAGACGACGACCAATGCGATGCCGGCTGCGAGGAAGATCGGGCGGCGCCGAACTTTCGTTCTCGACGTCGCAGTGAAGTCCGAACCGCGCCGGGTGGTGGGGTTGTCCGGATCGACGTCTTCCCCGATGGCTTTGGACTTTGCTGTCGTGCGGAGTTTTTCGAAAACCATGGGTTTCAGTCCTTTTCGGTCTCAAGCTGAAAGTGCGCGGTCAGTGCCGCAGTGATGAGTTGACTCCGGGATCGCGCGGCGAAGGACTTCTTCAGTTCGTCGAGCACGTCGAAGTCAGAGGCGCGAAGGGAATAGGCCACCGGCGTGGTGGGGACTTTTGCCGGCGATGTCGATCCCACTCCCCTGGCTTTGAAGAGGCGCCCGCCGACCACGCCACCGGGGTGGACGTAGTCGTTGAGATGATCGAGTGTTTCTTCGATCGCCCAGATGATGAATTCGCCGGTGGTCAACCGACGTTCGGTTCGCGCTTCGGCCAACTGCGTCGCAATTGCAGTGGGCAGATGGACATTCGAGGACACGACGGGATCGGCGAGATCGTCGTCGTCGGGCACGAGCGCATAGGTAGCGCTCGCTGGTGTGGCGAAGTCAGCTTCGAGCGATTCGTGGCGGCGACGCATCCCGGGGAGCCCCTGCGAAAGTGTCGGCTCAGTGGCCCGTGGAGAGCTCATCGCACTCCCCCGTGACTGATCCCATAGGCGCGCGAGGAAAGGCGCTCAGGTTGCCGCTGAGACGTGTGATCGTCTCCTGATTGCTCAATCATCTGTATCCGCCTATCGCTTCGGCCGTGTGGCGTGTGGCCCTGACCTTGTGCCACACGACTAGGTATAGCGGCGGGTAGTTACACCACGAACACGTCAGTTACCCGCTCCAAATAGGAGGAACGATGCAAAGCGGGTAAACCATCGTCTGGGACCCTAATCTGACCTGCGGTTATACGACAACGATAAATAGACCGCGCGGTTCGGATCCTGATGCAAACATTCCGCAATTGGGTGGTAGATCGGGTTATTCTTGCCTGTGTAACGTCTGTCACAGATATTCCGCTGGGCCGCCGATGGAGACCCTGCCGCCGGAATTCAGCCGGTTGGTGACCCGACAGAGCGGCGACCAGCCCCCACGGAATGTGGTTGAAACTTGCACAACAGCAGGGGAATTGGCGAGGAAAAGGACTTCAGTCCCCATTCGGTCGACCTCGGCTTCCCTCACCACGGAAATAGGGACGACGTCCGTTCACGCAACGCCAAACGGTTGCCCCTGACATGTGTCGGCGCCTGGCCCCGACAACATGTCGCTGCACACCCAACCGAGGGTCCAACCACACCACAAGAACGCCTCCCCGCTGCGTCACCGCATGCCCACCACGCGCCCACCACATCCCCACCAATGCGCCACCATTTGTCCACCAGTGGTCCACCTGCCCTCCGCGCTCGCCCTTCCGTAGCCCTTCCAGTCGGCTACTGAGATTCGACCGCTCGGCAGCCAACAACCGAATGACCGCCTTCCGATCGCTCACCGACGCTCGCCTCGTGTCCCTCCGCACTCCTCGTGACAGCGGCTCGTATTGCTGCGATCATTGACGGCATGCCCCTGCCGCTAGGTTCGACGCGCATGGAACCTGCGCACTGGATCGATGATCTGGCGTGGCATCGACAGGTCTACAAACAATCCAAGTTCCGCTGGGACGGCACCGAGGCCCTGCTGGTTGCCACCGAATTCACCGGAGGATGTCAAGAATTCCGGACCGTCGCCGATTTGCGCGATCTGGAGGGATACCGCCTCGCCCTGTCGGAGTACACGATGACGTGTCAGCGTGCACTCGGGCTGGCCCTGCAGGAGGCCCGGTATGGCTTGGGAGCAGGCCACTGGGAAGACATCGCCACACTGCTGGATCTGACCGCCGTGGACTGTGCGGCCAGCTCGTACTTCGCGCGCTGGGGCGACGCCCGTGTTGCCGGCCAATTCAGCAATCCTCAAGTCCGCAGGATCAGAAAGATGTGTGCCGGATTCTTCTTCGCCAGTCCCCTACTTCTGGCGTGGGAACTATCCCAGCTGTGGAAGCTCTATCGAGCTGCCGAAGAGCTACTCGAGGACACCCTCGTCGACCTCGTCGTGGAGTTGCAACCACTCGTGCGGACCTCGGATCTTCTCCACGCTTTGCATACGACGACCGAGGTCGGCCTCAACAATCGGATCAGCAGTCAGCGACACGAACGCGGGCCGTCTGGAGATCCTCGCCGGGTACCTCGTCAGACTTTCTCCCCACTCACCAACTGACCCATATTCGCAGGTCAAATAGTTTTATACCACGGTTTATGGTGCGGGTTCCGTCATCCCGTATGCCGTTCAATTCATCTCGATGTGGACGGAGTTTTCGCCCCGCGCGACCATGCCTGGGGTGATCTGGCTCGAATTGCGTCGAGCCAGCGACAGCGAGTCCTCCGGTTTTCTCCCCCTCATCCGCCGCCACTTCCGGCACCGGTTCCGTCATGCCTGCTGTTGCGCCTTCTACCTCAGGTTCCACTGTTGGTGCTCCTGCCTTCTCCACCATCGGATATGGCTTGCGTTCCCCTGCGGCTTCCACTGTCCTTTGAGGCGTGCCGACTACCGCCGTTTCCGGCATGTGTTCACGCAGCTCTTCTGGCTGGCGTTCCACCGTGATTTCACGTGGTCGTTCCTCCGGCAGTTCCGCTGAGATTTCTCCTGCGCTTTCCACCCCCTCTTGTGGTGACACTTCCGTCATCACTTCCGGCGTCGGTTCGCACGGCAACACACGCACGCATTCACGCCATAATTCCGGCGTGGTTTCTGGCGTGATTTCCACCGTGTTTACCTGCATGTTTTCACGTAGGACTTGCAAGTAGTTTTCCTCCGTGATTCACTACCTGCATGCAGGCAGCGATTCACGCACGTATTACCGCGCGATTCCTCGCAGCAATTCCTGTATGTACTACAGCGTGAACACACCCGGTAATTAACACCATCAATCACACGCGATGTCCTACGCGTTGTGCGGCGTGAAAACCGGCAGACATTCTTTATCCGAAACCTCACCAACGTCGGAGTGACCAAATGGCCCAGAACATCGCAGCAGCCGTTTCCGAAACTGCAATCAGCAAGCAGATCCCCAACACCATCGCCTTCGCCAACGGCAAAGGCGGGGTAGGGAAGACCTCATTGAGCGCCAATTGTGGCGGACTGGCAGCCGCAGGTGGTTGGCGAGTCCTCATCCTCGACCTCGACCCTCAGGGAAATCTCGCCCGCGACCTCGGATACGACGTCGCCGACGGCCAGGACCTGCTCAACGCCCTCATCACCGGCACCGAGCCGCCGCTACTCAAAGACGTCCGACCAGGCCTCGACGTAGTTCCGGGAGGGCCCACCCTCGCCGACATCCAGGGTCTGATGTTTTCACGCGCAAACAGGTCACACGGCGACGACGACGGGGAACCCGAAACACTCGGTGACCTGCTATTCCGATCACTTTCAGGTATCGCGTCCGACTACGATCTCATCTTGTTCGACACCCCTCCGGGCGACGTCATGATCCTCGACGCTGTGCTGGCCTGCTGCCAGGGCGTGGTAATTCCCACGCGAGCAGACGAGGGTAGCCTCGACGGCCTCACCCGCATCGCAAAGCGGTTCAAACGCGCTCGGCGCGTCAATCCCGACCTTCGTCTCGCCGGCGTTGTCCTCTTCGGCATCGGTTCCCGCTCTTCGCGACTCGAAGACGCGGTTCGAGACTCTGTCTACGAAATCATCGGGGAATCTGCTCCCGTCTTCGACACCTACATTCGGTACCTCGAGACGGCCGGCTTCGACCTGCGCCGACACGGAATCCTCGCCCACGAACTCGAAACTCAAGCTGCTGCCGCGCAGAAGGGTCGACTCAAGGCACTCCGAGCAGGAACTAAGCCTGAAGAAGATTTCTTGGCGCGCAATGCAACTGGGCTCGCCGAGGACTACGAAAAGCTCACGATGGAAATCATCGGCAAACTGACCGAGATCAATCAGGAAGTCGAGGCTGTGTCATGACTTCACGCAAGGTTGCACGCGAAAGCCTCGAAGATGCGTTCTCCGCGCCCAGCGGCCCAGGCAGAAGGGGAGCGGGCCTTGCGAATTTCCTTCCGCCGTCACGTGCGCCACGCCCCTCCGCTGCTTCACCTGTTCGCCCAGCCGTACAGACCCCGGAGCCGAGGAACCCTGCACCTCAGCGAGAGAACGACGCGCCGGACCCAGTCACGACGAGCGCGCCAACGCAACCCCGAGAAGCTGTAGCCGCTCCGAGCGCGCCGGCAGCGCCCAAGCCCGCCGAGTCGCCTGCAGCATCGCCGGCAGCGCCCAAGCCCGCCGAGTCGCCGACAGAGAGCTCAGCGGACGTTGCGGATGCAGTCGAGAACATGCCGATCTACATCGACAGTGCGACCTTGACCGCGCTCAAGGCTGAAAAGGGTCGGATCGGCGGAACCTACGCCGACGTTGCGGAGGCCGCGCTCGATGAGCACATCGACCACGTCGGCGAGATTCTCCAGCAAGGGGCGGCGAATAAGTCTGCCGGCAGTTCCTTGCCCAAGCGCCGCAAATCCCCTCAGATCCGCGGAGGGATCCAGGTCCAACTCCGGTTCACCAAGGCTCAACGTGACTGGCTTGACGAGAAGGTCGCGGAGTTCGGTGCACCGTCCCGAAGTGTTGTGGTGGCTGTCGCATTGCAGCTTCAGCTCGGGACTCGGGCGATCTAGTCCCGTTCGCAAATTCCTTTCCCGATCCCTGGTGGACCAATTCGGCGCGTCTTCCACCATGCTCCCCACCATGCTCCCCACCATGCTCCCCACACTGGTGGGGAGCAATTTATAGCCTCTGAACTGGCATTTCTGGCCACTCCCCACGCTCCCCACACATTTTCGCGAAGGTTCGCGCGTAGAGGAATACGCGAGGAGATTCGACTCTGCGTGAAGCACTTCTGAGAACTGGGCGTGCAGAGATGTCATGTCGCGTGCGCAGACTGAACGAAAAGATTTTCGGCGGAGCTGTCACAGGAGCGGGCGACGGGAACCTCCTCTCTTTAGAGAGGGGAGTTTCTCCGATCGAGGGAAGGCGGGAGAGAAGTCAGCATGAGTACCGCACTGGCAAGCGACACACCCACGAATCCGAGTAATCGCTATCAGATACGAATTGGACCTAAGGTTGCGCTATGGCACGTCCACACAAGGGGCCGCGTGGGTTCATTGCAACCCGGGCGCCTGAATGTCAACACAACATCTACGAGCAGCGCGCCCGGGATGTCGGTCTCCCGTCCGGTGACTACGCAGTACTCGTCCTTGCGCTCGTTCATGGCTTCGACGTGCCCGACTACATCATCGTTCAGCTCGACCCGGAATCGCTGCATCGTCTCGACCCGCGTCAATACACGTCCAGCGATGATCAGGTCGATCGATTGGTTGCCGCAGTCGAACGTCGATCTCGGCCCCAACAATTGCGAATGGTGGGGACATGACCTCGTCCTAGACAGCGAAAAACCCCCCGTGCTTGGCGGCAGGAGGGGGGCTTTTCTCGAATTATTCATCCGTTCAATTCAAGAAAGGAACTGGTACCGGAACCAGGGTGAAAGGAACCGGTGCGCAGTACTCCAGCTGGAGTATCTGCTCAATTCGATTGATGAAAGGAGCGGTGCGTCTTCATGGTAGCTCACCCCTGCGTAGGGGCACTACCTTTGTGGGCAGTGTCGTCTACGACACAAGCACCCGTCGGTGACCGATGACGACCTCACCCGCGCACCGCGGCCACATGTGGTCGATGGAAAACATCCGAGGACTCCTCGAGTCCTCGGGTGGCATGAAGGTGCGTAGCTCCACTCAGCTTTCAGCTCGATGCCCCGTTCACGATGACGGGAATGCCTCACTGTCAGTGACCTGGACCAATGACGGTGCCGGCGGAAAAGTACTCCTCAAATGCCACGGTTGCGGGGCAAGTGCCCAGGACATCGTCGATGCACTGGGGATTTCCACAGCAGATCTCTTCGACGAACCTCTTCCCCCTCGTAGTTCGACAAATCCGTTAGCTGGTCGATCGGCCCAACAGCGAACCGCTGGCCGGCGCCGAGGCAAGCTCGGGGCCCTCCCGAAGTCGATCGTCACCAAAGCTGCAGGCCCTGAGAGTGAGCACGAATGGGTGCCGGTTGCGACATACCCGTACGTCGATGCCGAGGGCTCGCTCGTCCAAGAGGTTGTCAGGGAAGAATGCTCCAGCTGCGAGCTCGGCCGACACAAGCAGTTTCGGCAGGTTTTCGTCTCTGCGCTGGGGCGACGGGTCAAGCAAAAACCCCGCGATTTCGAGTCGGTCCTTTACCGGACTCCTCAGCTCCTCGCCGCTATCTCGGCCGGCACACCGGTGTGGCTGGTCGAAGGTGAGAAAGATGTCGAGACCGCCGAGCAGGTCGGTCTTGTCGCCACCACGAACGCGCAGGGTGGGCGCAGCTTTCCTGCGGAGTGCGCAGCCGTTTTCGAGAATGCCACTGTCCGAGTCGTGCTCGATCGTGACGACGCCGGATGGGATCGTGGGATCGATCTCGCTTCCTTACTTGGGGGAGTGGGCGCACATGTGAAACTGCTGGTGCCCGCCACACTCGAACCGAAGAGCGATTTCACTGACCACGTGCACGGCGGCATGTGGGAGTGCGACGAAGAGCTCGGTGGCTTCATCGAGGTCAGGGTGGGGGAGGTTGCGGCGCATGCATATGCAGGTGCTGTGCGCGGCAAACACGTCTTGGTTGAGAAAGCTGCTGCCGAGGCCGCCGCGCACGCCGCGCTGGCCACCGATGCAGAGTCTTCCGAGCTTGCGCTCAAGCGCGCCAAGCGTTGGGCTGTGGAGTCCGAGCTCCGTTTCGAGTCATTGAGCGAAGCCGTCGACCGCTGCCGTCTGCAGGCGGCAACAGAGGGAAGTGAATGGGCAGGTCAGGCGGCTGATGAAGCTGTTGCGATCTGGCGTCTGGCACGCAGCGCCGCCCGCGCTGCCCATGATGTCGCTCAATTGCCGGTCCCTCCCTTGCTTCAGGATCCGGACGAGCAGATCGACATCGTCCCCGCACTCGACGAGGAGCCGGTCCCCGAGGCAGAAGCGGCTGAACGAAAGGCCGGCGAGACCGGTGTCTTCGCAGCGGGTGCTGCTGCCCCCATCGGCGGTTCGACTATTCGCCGCGGATCCGCGATTTCGGCGCCGACGTATCGGATCGTCGATATGCAGCTGGTCGAGATCACCACAACCAAGGACGGCGAGGAGAACGCCAAACTGGTTTTGGGTCTTGATGCCCGGATCGTGGAGATGGAGTATCTCGAAGCTACCGATGATTCGTTGGACGTCGATGTTCCTGAGCTGATGGGACGTGAAGGAATTGTCGGCCAGAAGGAGGCGAATCCTCCAGCGCCGGAGCAATTGTCAGCTGTCATCATCGGCTACACACACCCGGACACCGGGGAGTTCATGCGGCTGCGCATCGCTGCACTCGACTTCCGTGATTGCGGTTGGGTGGAGTCTCTGCCCGGTCCGCCCGCATACGATTCACGACCGTCCGGGATCGCGAAACTTCGCGACGCGCTCAAAGTTGCTGGTGGAACCATCACCCGCACAGTTCGATTCCGCTCCACTGGATGGCGACGCACCCCTGAAGGTGAATGGTTCTTCGTCCATGCCGGGGGTGCAATCAGCAACGACGGCGCCCGGGTCGCGCCGGTCCTCCTGAGCGGGCCGCTTGCTCGTTACGACCTGCCGGCACCTGTGGAAGACGCGTCGCGGCTCCGCGAAGCGTTCCTCGCTCATTCCGGGTCGATGCTGACCAAAATCCCGGCGCGAGTCTCGGCGACCTTGCTCGGTCATGTCTATCGGTCCGCTCTCGGCCCGAACCCGTGGGTGCTGCTGGTTGTGGGTTCGCCTGGGTCGTACAAGACCTCACTTACCTCGATTGCGATGCATCACTGGGGTGAGCTGTGGGATCGCCGCCGTCCGGCATCGTCGATGTCCGGGAACGGCGATACCCTCAATGCTCTTCGTATCAAGCTCAATTCGGCGAAGGATGCACTCTATTGGGCTGATGACGTCGCGCCGACTCGGGATTGGGGTGCAGCGCAGAAATCGCTCGAGGAATTCGCGCGAATGGTGCACAACGGCGAGCAACGGTCGCGTTCGACACGAGATGGTTTGGGCATTCTCGACGGCACTCCGCCGAGGGCATCGGCGGTTGTGACATCCGAGGTGATGCCTCGTCCAGGGTCCGGAGCTCAGCGCATGCTCGCTGTGCCGTTGCAGTCTGATGAAATTGAACTCGACCAGTTGATCGCACTCGACCAGAACGAAAGTCGTCACGGGCGCGCTTTGCTGATGGCGTCGTTCCTGCAATACCTGGCGGGCAGGCTGGAAGAGATCCGGGAGTTGGCGTTCGGGGCGGCCGCGACATACGCAGAGTCGTTGCGCGATCACGGTGAGAGCGTCCGGCAGGCCGAAGCCGTCGGCGCTGTCTGGGGTGGCTGGATTGCCATGACGCGCTTTCTGTTCGATATCGGAGCCTTGACTCAGGCAGAGGTGGATCACACGCTCGAGCTTGTTCATGTCGGTCTTCGTGATGCCATCACTGCAGCAGCTGATCCGGATCTTCCTTCCCGTACAGGTGCCCGGGTGCGAGAGTTGATTGCGCATGCTCTGCGAACCGGGTTGGCGTACGTCGACGATGTGCGTACCGGTGAGGCCCCGGGACGGCCGTTGGCTGGGCGTTTGGGTTGGAAGCGGACTCTGGTCAGCGACTTCCAGGACGTGAAGAAGTATCGCGAGGATGCTCGCGGAATCCGGCTCGGCTATGTGCTGACGGATCCGACTCCGCGGGACGGCGAAGCGCAGTTGCTCGTCGAATCGACAGCGCTCGAGCAGGTACTCAAATCGGCAGCACAGTCGATGTCGGATGCGCCGCAAATCGATCGAGGTACGGCGCTACGTGCGTTGTACGACGAGGGAATCCTGATCGGCGAAGAACGCGCAGGTAAAACACCCAGGTACACGGTTCAGCGCACCATTCATTGTGAAGATCGACGTCAGAGGTTGACTGCGCTGCGGTTGTGGAAGGTGATCGGCGAGCACCTCGGCGACGACGACATCGACGGCATGGATGATTCCGGCCCTGACGGTGGTGGCAGCCCGATCGGGGATGGCGGGCCGGGCATCGATGATCCCGATTCTGGTGGTTCTGCATCTCCGGATCGGCCGCTGGACCTTGTCGATCTGCTGCCGATGGGGCCGGATGGTCGTAGTGATGACATACAGTCCACAGTGTCCAAGCACGTGCAGAGCCTGACCAGCCCTGCTATTTCGGAGGAGTTCCAGGTGGGTAGCTATTACGATGCCGACGGCCACAAGGCAGTCGCTCAACCGATGTCACCGGCCCAGGCTTGCCTGGTGTGTGGCGAGCTTGCGCCTTTCACCTTCGACGGAAACGCGATGCACGTTCAGTGCTGGCTCAGGAGTACATCGGAAAAGCGTGCTGCCCTTGTACATTCAAGCGTCCATAGCGGAAATTCGATGCAAAACGCGTCGCCGGTGTCAGCAGAATCCACCGATCTTTCTGCACATTCGGTTTCGAGCGCAGCACCGATTGACGGCACAGGTACGACGTCGTTGTCTCCCGGCAGGTCCAAGTCGCCATCCGTCGCTGCTGTGGCACGACCGAAGTTCATCGGACCGGCTGGAGTGCTCGACGTCGACGGATTGTGGCTACCGAGCGGTGAGGTAGTCGATCCTGGGCCGATCTTCCATGTCGGACACATCGCAGAGGTCATCCGAGCACAGAATTTTGGTACCGCAGTCAACGAGCGGTGGAGTGAACCAGGACAGATCTGGATCACCGATGCCATGGCCCGTCAGTTCGGGATCGAGACGGGCGCCCTCGGGGACGATCCACGCAAGCGCGCTGAAGAAATGCGCTCGTTGACTGCAGGAATCCCTTTCGTGACTGAGGCGTTGGAGGAAGGGTGGTCGCTGGGCGGAAAGCTCGGCGATCGCCTGGGTACGTGGACGCGGGTATGGCATGGCGACGAGCGCGGCGTCTGGGTAGCGTTCGTCTCCGCCATGGGCCAGGACGAATTGGACATGCCGATCCTCGCCGATGCGCCGACACCAGCAGTGCTGGCGTCGAGGTTGGCGACATTCGCCGATGCGTTGAAGTTCCCGTGGGCAATGTCTGCGTCCACGACCGGATTCGATCTCATGATCAGCACTCGCTCACGGGAACGAGACACGGTTTTCGCTCCGTCACAACCAATTCCACCCTCCCAGATGAGCAACACCGAAACCGACATCGACTGGTCACGGCCGCTGACCGCCGACGAAGCCGAGCATCTCTTTATCCACGCGTATGACCGAGGCGGATCCCACGCCGCGGGCATCGCCAGCCTCGAACTCGGAATCGGAGATCCGCAGCATCACGAGAGCGGGGCAGTATTCGACAAATCTCTGCCTGGCTACTGGAAGATCGAGATTCCGGAATCCTCGGACTGGCGGTACCCGAATCCGTTGAACCCGAGAGGGCTTTCGATCAACGAGCCCAAATGGGTCACAACGCCGACCATGCAGTACGCCCACGAACTCGGATACGAGCCGGAAGTTATCGAGGCGTACGTGTGGAACGAGCACGGCAGAGTTCTCGATCCTTGGTACAAGCGGATCCGCGATGCGCGAACCGCATTGGACCTTGCCGATCCCGATGCTCAACTCGCCCGCGATCAACTCAAGGTTGTCTACACGCGCACTCTGGGCATGCTCGGCAGTAGCGATTTCATGAAGGGCCGGCCGGGTTATGCACCGGAACGGCGCCATCACATCATCGCGAAAGCCCGAGCGAACATCCTCCGCCGCGTGGTGAAGATCGGCAAGGCCAGCGACAGGTGGCCAGTTGCCATCTCGAACGACACCGTTCTGTACGTCTCCGACAATCCTGATCCGATCGCATCCTGGCCGGGAGAGCAAGAGACGTTAGGCCGCGGGTTCGGACAGTACAAATGGGAAGGCTCGGCCTTGCTCGCCGACCAGGTCGAGTTCTTGACAGGTAAGGGCTACCGAGGAAAAGACCAACTCCATTTGGACTGGAATGCCGCGGACTACACCGTTGGCGGTGATCAGTGATGGCGCGCAAGAACACGAACAAAGATCCTGGCCGCCGGTCGAAAATCTTCGGTGCCCTCACTGGAAGAAGCGGCGCCTCGGTCTCACCCGGGCGCGCAGCTCCGGACGTTCGAGGACTATTGCTCGCTGCCTATGGACTCAACAAGAGAGGTGGCCTCAACACTGCAGATGCCGCCAAAGATCTTGGGGTAACACAACGTACGGTTCAGCGGTGGGTAGCAACTGAAGGACACCAGCGGATCGGTAAGCCCAAAGCCGACACGTTGCAGAAACTCGCAAAGAAATCGCGGCAAGCGGCCACGACACAGCGCGGCCGCAAAGCTGCGCTGGCATCTTTTCGAGGGACGCCGAAGGGCAAGGCACTCGCGAATCGGGGTGGTCACCTTCGCATACGTGGCCATCAAGGTCCGAGCGCCGCCGGCAAGACCTACAAGCGGGACCGCCAGATCCAACTCGAACTCACCCCTGCCGATGTCGAAGCAATGTGGTCGGCGTTCGAGAAGAACGGAGATGAAGGCGTGTCCACGTGGATGACGAACCATGCCGACGAGCAGTATGTCGCCGGCTGGGAATTCGAACGCATCGACGAGATGGGGATCGATCGCCCGTGATGGCACCTGCGGCCCCTCGGTGGACGCGTAAGCGCCTCGAGGCGATGTTGGGGACCTGCTACGGGCGTACACCCACCGGCCACGTCGATACGGCTGCCGTCGCACATGCCGCCGGCGTCAGCGTTCGCACCGTCCAGCGCTGGATGGCGGGCAGCAATCGCCAGAACGCGGCGATTCCGCACACCAGACTTCTGCAGTTGTGCCGCCCGCCGGCCGACACTCAGGAGCGATCACAACAGGCTGCTGACTATGCACGTGAAGCGATCGTGAAAATCTCTCTGCCCAAAGGGCGAGGAATCCTTCCCGCATGGCGCGAACAAGGTTGGCTCGAACCGCACGTCGTCGGAGTACTCGCATTACGCGGTCTTCCACTTCGGCAAGTGGTGATCAGTAACGGCACTGCTCGATCGACTGCCGACCTGCGGCGGCGAGGTGAGTTGCTCGACGTCACCACCGTACCGACACGGTTCCACGCCACTGTTCTCGTTCACGAGGTGCTCTCACGTGTCGAGCCGTGGTGCGTCTTGCCTTCTCGCGGGATCCTGGCAGTCGGTAGGACTCAAGTCTGGGCTGAAGACGGTCCAACAGTGGATCTTTCGCAGATCGCTGTCGCCGCGGCTTTGCGCTGACACCCCCACGGGCGATACCGACGTCTTGAAAAGACCACCTCACCGGTGAAAAACGCCACGAAAGAGAGGTCAGCGTGCGTCCGGGTCCAGTCCCACACGTCTGAGTACTCGCCAGAGTTTTTCGTTGTCCAAAGTCCTGCGGTGTTCCGCGATTGCTTGGACGAGCTTTTCTATGACCTCTCGTGATTGCGGGTTGAACTGCACGGCCCGCTCACCTATCCAGGCCAGAGGCGCATTTTCTGCCTTGTCGATTCGGTCGAGCGCCATGACAGATTTGTCGAGGAATTTCCGGGCGCGGCTTTGTTGTTTGTCATCCAGCTCTCCCTCGTCGAGAGCTGCTTTGGATTGGTCCACAAAGTCTTCGAGGATGGCGGTCGCCCGATCCGCTAACTCATCGTCGAAAGCAACCACATTCCAGAAGTTTCGCCAATGCGCGTTGTATTTT
>NZ_JAAMPR010000004.1:0-218716 GCF_018588185.1 Rhodococcus sp. WY5 | reverse complement strand
AGGCAATGAGGCCAGCGCCAAAGGCGAGAGCTCTTCTGGGTACGGGCATGGGGATACTCACAATCTGTGCGGAGGAATGAAGAGGTGGTGAGGAGGTGGATAACGGGAGGTATTTGCGAGGCGTTGGACGTCAGCCCGGGAGTTCGCCGCCGGCTATGCCGCTGACGAACTTGCGTTGGGCCACGATGAACAGCACCACTATCGGCAGGGTCACGAGCAGGGCTGCCGCGGCAAGTTCGCCGTAGGAGGTGCCTGTCTCGGCCTGTTGGAACACTGATAGTGCGAGAGGAGGTGTGTAGAGCGAGCTGTCGCGCGCTACCAACAAGGGCCACAGATAGTCGTTCCAGTGCGTAAAAATCGACAGCACCGAGAAGGCCGCGATCGATGGCATCGACGTCGGGACGACGACACGCAGCAGGGTGGAGAACACGCCGAGGCCGTCGGCCTTCGCGGCCTCGAGCAGTGCGTCGGGGATCGTGACCATGTATTGCCTGAGCATGAAGATCCCGATGGCGCTCGTTGTGAAGGGCAGGACGAGGGCGGCGAAGGTGTTTGCGAGCCCCACCGAGCCGATTCCGAGATAGAGCGGAAGCGCGATGGCCTGGGTGGGGATCAGGAGGCACGCGAGCACGATCGCGAAGGCAGCATCGCGGCCACGGAAGCGCAGCTTGGCAAAGGCGTATGCCGCGGGTATGACCGTCACGAGCTGTGCGGCCAGGATGCCAAGGGTGACGAGTGCGCCGTTGAGCATGGCTTGGCCCAGGTTCGCTTGGTCCCAAGCGCGGGTGAAGTTGCCGAGGTCTAGGGATTCGGGAAGCAGCTGCAAGCCATCGAGCACGGCCTCGTCGGCAGGAGAGACCGACATGCGAAACATCCAGACGACGGGAAATACCGAGATCGCGGCGAATACGGTGACCGCCACAATCTGAATGCTCCTGCCTATCAAACGTCGGGTGCGGTGTGTGGTGCGCATTAGAGTTCCTTGTCTCCGAGGAAGGCTCGACGGCGAAGCACGCCAATGAGCACGAGAACGACCAGTAGCAGTGTTGACACTGCAGCCGCTTGACCGAGGTCGAAGTAGACAAAGCCGAGTCGCCAGGTCATGGTCAGGATGGTTTCCGTAGCCCCGAGCGGTCCCCCGCCGGTGAGGACGTTGACTGTGTCGAACACCTGCACCGCCTGCAGAACGGCCATGACTGTTGCAAACACGGTCGTCGGTCGAAGCAGGGGCAGTGTTACGCGACGAAACGTCGACCACGGGCCGAGGCCATCGGCGGCGGATGCCTCGTAGAGCGCCGTCGGGATGCTCGTCAAGCCTGCCAAATAGAAAATCATGACAAACGACGTCAGCCGCCAGATTCCAACCAGTGCCACGGTGATCAACGCGTACCTGGAGTCACCAAGAAAGTTGATCGGGGCTAGGCCGACCAGCGCAAGTGCCTCGTTTACAAAACCGCCACGGTTAGCGAAAATCCAGCGGAACACCACGGCCATCGCGACCATGTTGGTGGCGAAGGGCAGGAATAGGAGCACCTGAAGAAGTGGCCTGGCCCGCCGAAACGAGGCAACCAGAAGGGCCAGGCCCAGTCCGAGGACCAGGCTCGGGATGATCGTCATCGCTGAATACAGCACGGTATTCCAGATCGACTCGACAACCGCGGGGTCGGAGAAGAGAGCCGTGTAGTTCTGCAGCCCAGCCCAGCGCCACACAGTTCGGTCGCCGAGGTCGATTTGGAACAGGCTTCCCACGAGCGCAAGAACGCCGGGCAGTAGCAGAAAGAGCCCGATCAGGATCAGCGCTGGCAGGGCAAGCGCCCAGCCGCCGATTCGTATGCCCCTCACAAGCGTTCCCCCGCGAGCGTGGCGAGCGGGTAGGCCGCGAGAAGACCGTCACGATGCAGCGCGACGGCCGTGCCGTCGTGCACGACCAGCGGAGCCAGGATCGGAACTCCGGTGGCGAAGCGGCCCAGCTCGTCACCCGTGCGCGCGTCTAGCGTGACGATGTCACCGTCGAGCGCCGGGATCAGCAGCCGGTCGCCCACCGTGGTCGCCTGGGCGAAGAGCGGATGAGGACTGCGCCGGTAGGTCAGGAAGCACTCGTCGGAGTCGGCCGCAATTTCCGTGCGCCAAAGCTGCTCGCCCGAGACGGGGTCGAGCATCGCGACAGCGCCGCCGGCGTCGACGACTAACACGCCGTGGCTGCCGAGATTGACCCCGACAGGGTTCCACGGCACTGAGGTCGGGTACGACCAGCGTATTGCGGAACCGGACGCCGAACGCCGGAAGACATTCGTCAGTCCAGTGGCGATCAGGTCGCCCGTTGCAGGGTCAACGCTGGGGGTGCGTATCGGCAGGCCGGCGCCGCTCGTCAAGACATCGAACAAGCCTTCAGCCACCACCTCGTTAGAGTTCGCGATCGTCTCGCCCGTTTTCGGGTCAAGTCGTACGGGCGTGCTCGGCTCGGGAAACCCCGCCCAGAGCACCGTCGTCAGGCTGCCGTTCGCTCCCGATCGGTCGACTACCGGGGCGCTGAGGGTGATGAAGATCTGATACGCGGCGATGTCCGATCGCTCCCACACGATCTCGCCTGTGCTCTGGTCGAGGGCTCGGAGTGCAGCCTGGTCGCCAACCAAAACGAGTCCGTCGACGAGTGTCGGTGGGTAGAAGCCAAAGCGCCGAAGCGGGTCCGATGTCGGCCGCTGCCACAACATCTCACCCGTGCTCGGGTCGTGCGCCCACGTCGTTCCAGACACAGTCGAGCTGATGATAGCCGCGGTCCCGGCACCCGCGGGCGCGCTACGCAGCGGAGCGTCAAGACTGGCCTGCCACAGGGGCTTTCCCGAGCAGGCGTCGTATGCGGCCAGCGCGCCGCGGGCCTCATCATCGAGCGCGAGCGGTACGAGCACCCGACCGTCAGCAACGATGAAAGGTGTGCGCTGTCCAATCGCCGGGGTCGATGTGCTCCAGAGTGCCTGTGTGGTGCGGGCCCAACCTGAACGGGTGTCGGATTGTGGAGGATAGGTTTGGTGTGACCCTGTGGTGATCCGCTCGCCGTCCCACACAACGATGCGATATGTGGCCGGAGAGTTGTCTACACCGCCGAACATGGCCGGAGGGGTGTTCACGTGCAGCGTGGGGCCGCTCGCGACGACCCGGGAGGTGTGCCGGTGGCCGGAGAACGTCGCGATCGGGGCACTGGGCAGCCCGTCGAGAATGGAGCGCCACGGCTGGTCGTGACAGAGCATGATCCACGGAGTCCCGGTCGCGAGCATCTCAAGGTCGGCGCGTAGCCAGGTGTCCTGGGTCTCGTGGTCTAGACCGAGTTCATGCGTGAACCAGTCCACGGCAACGACGTGGAGGCCAGGTAGATCAAACGAATACCACCTGGGCCCCAGGTAGTCTTCGTAATGCCTGGGCTCCCCGGAATGGATGGCATAGCCGTTGCGGCTAACCAGATCCGTCGGATCCGGAACGAGATGGTCGTGGTTTCCCGGGATCGCGTAGACAGCCAACTCGGTCGTTGCGGTCGCAGCGACGAAAGCTGCGAATTCTTCGGGCAGACCACGGTCGGTCAGGTCTCCCGTGACGACGAAGGCCTCGAGTCCCGGATGAGCCGCGGCGATCTCGCGGAAGGCCTGCGACAGGCGTTCGCCGGTCCCGATTTCGGCCGGTTGGGGATAGCCGGCTCCCGTGCCGAGGTGGGTGTCTGTGAGATGTGCAAAACGGACGGGCAGCTGCACCGGAGCTGGGCTGAGGGTGAATACCGGGTCGATCGCGCTTGCGCCGACGTACCATCGGTCGACCCGCCATCCAGCCGGCCGGGTAATGAACACGGGTCCGCGGACCTGGTCAATCCGAAATCGCCCATCCTCGTCGGTGCGAGTGACCCGTAAGCCGTCGCTGACGACGACTCCTGGCATCGGTGAGCCTGCATCACTTAGTACGGTGCCTTGCATAATTTCCCTCTCTGCGTCTCTCGGCCGTTAGATGCGGTGAGAGTTAACGACTGCCTCGGATGCGGCGCGCGCTTCGGGCGCGCCTTCGAGCTGCATAGCCAGGACGCTGTAAATGGCGTCGATCAGTGACAGGTGGACGATTCGACTAGTCATGGCCTCGACCCGATAGCGTGTCTCCGAGCTACCCGCGACGAGCAAGAGGTCAGCGAACTCAGCCAACGGTGAGCTGAGGAAGCTGGTGATTCCGACAACGACCGCCTTTGACCTGACGGCCGTGCGGGCGACGTCCAGCGTCGACGTCGTTGACCCCGTGTGGCTGATCACGAAACAGACGTCGCGCTCATCAAGGCCGCGGGCGATCACCTCTTGGGCAATGAAGTCAGGGGTGAACGCGGCGTCGAGCCCAAGTGTCGTGAAACGGTAGGCAGCGTCTGAAGCGAGCGGGGCCGAAGTGCCCACCGCGGCGAAGCGCACGCGACGTGCCTTCACCAGCGCAGTGACAATAGCTACGACTGTGCTCGGGTCAAGATGCGCCGCAGCATCCTCAAGCGCAGCACTATTCTCGCGCAAGGTCCCCAACACGGTCGCGGTAACCGGATCGTCGTCGTGTGTCGCGGCCGGGCGCTGGGGAAGGACGGTCTCGCGGGAGAGAAGCAGCTTGAATTCCTGAAATCCGTGCAGGCCGAAGCGCTGGCAGAACCGCACTACCGAGCCGACGGACGTGCTAGAGACCTGAGCCAGTTCGGTCACCGAATAGGTCATAACCGAATGAGGGTCAGCACGCACCACTCGCGCGATCTGCGCCTCGGATGGCGAAAACGCAGCCGAATCGCGACGGATCTGCTCGAGGATCGGCTGCTCATCAGAGCGCCAGAGCCTCGACACTGTCTCAGGCTGTCTATTCATGGTGCTCACGCTAAGAATCGCGCGTGACCGGTCAGTGACACCCAATCAAACGGCGGATGAACTTTCCAGATACTCGCTGTTCATGGAAAGAAACTCCAGAGACACCCCTCTGATCATCCCAACGCAGAGTTGCCAGTAGTCGCGCAGGAACATTCAAAATCTTTGGTCACCCGGCCGTGAAGATCACCGTACCGAGGGGCCAGGCAGCCGTCCTGGGCTCCGAAAACGCAGCCACGCCCAACACACCGAGACCCCGGAACCGAGCGCCCAGGGCATTTCATTCTTGATCCTCTTCCAGCTGACGTTCCTTCTAAACACCTTTGTGCTGATCGACACGCTGCACAGTTGGTTGAGCGGTTTCGTCAAAGTCAGCGCGGTCGGTCGCATGATCACGACGGCAAGTTCGCGAGCGATATCTGGCTGGCCCTTACCGACGTCGCCGTGATCGTAGCGATCTCCGCGCGTCTGACCGTATGGGCGTACGTGTGGAAGCCCTAAATGTCAGGGTGCACAACTTCCGTGATGCGAACCCTGACTCAGCGTCGAAATTGGTCGCCTTCAGCCACGCTAAGCGCAAGGCGACTTTTCCGGCCGACACTCTGCCTCGGGAATCTAAAGCTTTTCGAGACACGAGTTACCTCTTGCGCGCCTCTGTAGGAGGTGGCGGATTTCCGGGGCGCCATTTGTCTTGGAAAGATGTCTTACCGTGAAATGTCTTTCACGCGCCACTTCTAGCAGTTTCTGAGGCAGAATGGCCGGGTGAGATATCTCGGGTATACGCGGGTCAGCACAAGAAGCCAAGACGCGAAGTTGCAGGTCGACGCCCTGGTCAAGTCGGGCGTGCAGGAGCGGGACATTTTTGCTGACGTCACCTCGGGCAGTCGGACCGCTATTTCACGTCCTGGGATAAAGAAGCTGCTCGAGTACGCCCAGCCCGGAGACACCGTCGTGGTGTGGAGGGTCGATCGCCTCGGCCGGTCCCTCATCGATGTACTCAACACGGTGAAGCTGCTCCGAGAGCAGGACATCCAAGTGAAGAGCATCTCGGACGGGATCGACCCGTCGACAACGTCGGGCCGGCTGATGCTGAACATGCTCGCCACCTTGGCCGAGTACGAACGCGAGCTGATCACCGAGCGTGTGAACGCAGGAATCACCGCCGCCCGAAATAGCGGCACCAAGTTTGGTAGGCCCTTGTCCGATCCCGCGGTCGTAGCCGACAAACTCAAGCTCGTAACCGAGGCCCGGGCGAAGGGCCGGACCGCGGAGGATGCGGCAAAGCTCGTCGGGTGGAGTCGTGCCACTTTGTACCGGCATCAGCAGGCCTTAGCGGCCCGCGAAAGCTCCACTGTGTAGGTGACTTGTGGACGCGGCCGAGCGGTGGCGTGTTCTTCGGCTGCATGTCGAAGACCAGATTCCGCTCGCGGTCCTTGCCCGGGAAACCGGGATCTCCGCTCGAACTCTGCAGCGCTGGCACCAGCTCTACCGCGCAGGCGGCATCGCATCACTTGACGCTCATGCGCGTATAGACAAAGGTGCCCGACGAACCTCAGCAGAGACGGTCGCGTTCATCGAACGACTGGCGCTCAGTCGGCCGCGCCCGAGTCTCGCCACGCTGCATCGTCTCGCCATCACCGATGCTCAGGCGCGTGAGCTGCCGCCGCCGAGCTATGCGACAGTGAGGCAAATCGTCCAGGCCCTCGATCCGGCACTTGTCACTTTGGCGCTGGAGGGGCCAGTCTCGTACCGAGACAAGCACGAGCTCGTCTTCCGGCGCCGCGCGGAACACCCCAACCAGACGTGGCAGTCCGACCACACTGAACTCGACATCCTCATCGTCGGCGCTGACGGAAAACCTGACCGACCGTGGCTGACGACCGTGATGGACGACTACTCCCGTGCGATCTGCGGATACATGGTGTTCAGCGGAGCCCCGTCAGCTATTAACACCGCCCTCGCCCTCCGGCAGGCGATCTGGCGGAAAACCGACCCGACATGGGCAATGTGCGGCATCCCCGACATCCTGCACGTCGACCACGGCTCCGACTTCATCAGCCACCACCTCGAACGAACAGCTATAGCTCTGCACATCAGGATCATCCACTCGACCGTCGGCAGGCCACAGGGTCGCGGCAAGATCGAGCGGTTCTTCGGCACCGTCAACACGGAACTCGTGAGCGCGCTCCCCGGCCACCTCGGGCCGGGTAGCCGGGCACCAACTCCCGTCCTCGACCTTGCCGGGCTCGACCGTGCGATCGGCGAATTCATCGGCACCTATAACGACCGGACCCATCGCGAGTTGGGGATCTCACCGCGTGACGCCTGGGTCGCTGACGGTTGGCTGCCGCGAATGCCCGACAGTCTTCAAGAACTCGACGGACTGCTCCTTACTGTTCCGAAGAACCGAGTGGTGCAACGTGACGGCATCCACTTCCAAGGCCAGCGCTACCTGGCCCCAACGCTCGCTCCGTTTGTGGGGCACACCATCACGATCCGGTACGACCCCCGCGACATCTCCGAGATCCGCGTGTACGACCGGGACAATTTTATCTGCACCGCAATCGACGAGGCCCACCCCAACCTGCGTCTCAGTCTCCGCGACATCGAAACCGCTCGTCGCGCCCGCCGCAAGCAACTGCGCCGCGCGATCAACGATCGCATCCCGACCGTTGCCACCCGCGAGGAACCTCGCGCCCCTGAACCGACAAAGCGGCGGCCGAAGCTGCGCACCTACGAAGAGGACGAGTGATGAACCAGGCATTCATCGTCACCAAAGAACACCGACGCTTCACCGAGTTCGCCAACGCCGTGCGGAAAGAAAAGACCATCGGCATCTGTCACGGCGCTGCCGGCGTCGGGAAGACGAACTCCGCCCGTCGGTACGCGAACTGGGAAGCGCTCGAGCCCTACATCAACGAATGGGGTCCCAGGGGTGATCACGATGCGAAGCATTACGCCCTCGCGAACCGATCCCGCACCGTCTTCTACACACCGGAAGTGCTCTGCCGCCCTAAAGACCTTATGCACGACATCGATCATTGGCAGGTGAAAGTTGGGATTTGCGCCGACGAGCACCTCCGCTCCCTCATGCCGGAGTCGGAAAGGGTCAGGCAGAACGATGTCACCCGCCTTGTGGAACTCCTCATCGTTGACGAAGCGGAACGGCTCACCCCCACCGCCCTCGAGCTGCTCCGCGACCAGCACGATCGCACCCACCTCGCGATGATCTTGATCGGCATGCCGGGCATCGACGAGCGATTCCGCCACTACCCGCAGCTCTACAGCCGCCTCGGATTCTCACACCATTACCGCGCTCTCGGACGCGACGAACTCCTCTTCGTCCTCGATCGCCACTGGAAACGACTCGGCAAGACTCTCGACCCGGAAGACTTCACCGACGCGCAAGCGATTGCCGCCATCGAGCGCATCACCCGCGGCAATTTCCGCCTTCTCGAGCGACTTTTCCCTCAGATCAACCGGGTATTGAAGATCAACCAGCTCGACACCATCACGGACGACGTCATTGAGGCTGCGGCCAGCATCCTCGTCATCGGCAACTAACGACACGGAGCGATCAAAGAAAACCGCCAAAGAGCGGCAAACTCCACAACGTACGCCCAGCTCATGCTTGTCTGAAACTCGTGTCGTAAAACTATGTCGAAAAACCTTGAGTCTGGGTATTATCGACAGATGTTGTTCGGTTACGCACGAGTCTCCAGTACAGATCAGAATCCAGCTCACCAAGTCGACGCGTTGGCGTTGGCGGGCGTCGAGGTCGAGAACATTCATGTCGATCACGCCGGCGGCGCGAAGGCGTCACGGCCACAGTTGGATGCTGTTCTGCAGCGAATGCGTGGCGGTGACACGCTGGTGATCACCCGCCTCGACAGGCTGGGCCGGTCGGTTTTGCATCTGATCACGCTCGGTGCCGATCTGCGTGGGCGGGGGATCGGGTTGAAAGTCCTCGAGCAGGGAATCGATACCGCCACCGCCGAAGGTCGGGCGATGTTCGGGATGCTGTCGGTACTCGCGGAACTTCAGCGTGAGCTGATTGTGGCGAACACTCGGGACGGCTTGGCCGCTGCGCGGGCGCGCGGCAGAAAAGGCGGCCGCCCATCGAAGCTCACCGACGATCAAATCGCACTTGCTCAACGGCTGTACGACGCCGGAGAGAATACGGTCGCGCAGATTGCGGCGATGTTGAACGTGCCCCGCACAACTGTGTATGGCCATCTCAACAAGAACAAGTCAGCTTCGACCTCCACAGCGCATTCTCCCGGGGACGTTCCTGTGAATTCTGTTGTGCCCATGCGAGTGCCACGCACCTGCCCGACGTGTGGTTACGAGCCGAGTACGCGAGCGGAAGCTGCTCATCAACGCGGCGACCTGGCTGTTGCGTGGCTCCATCCGGATGTCGACGATCCGAATGCGGTCGTCATCCGTTCGCACTGTCGCCATTGCGAACCTGAGCCACCCGCTTTCGACGTCGCGTGCACCGTATGCGGTGACGGTCCAATTCTTGCCGACACCTTCGCACACGCCGCGACAGTCGAAGGTCTCCCGGTTCCTGTTCAACAGTGGCTGACTGCCAGTGGGTGGAATTTGACGCCCACCCTCCTGTGCCCGGACCACCGATGAGAGGCGGCGATATGGATTCATCAGTGAAAATCCAAGCGGACCTGCGTAAACGAATAGTGCACGGTTGGAATACCGACACTCCGCCAGTCGATCGACCCGCCGAGCGGATGGAGGACGCATCGTGAGCGCCGCACTGCACTCCGTCTCGGGTATCACGAACCGCAAGCCTGCCGCAGATGACGATGCCGTAGAGAAGAGGCTACGAGCCATGCTCGCCGCCATCGACGATTCCCTCGCCGGGATCAGTGACGCCCGCGAAGCGCTCCGAGGCATGTACTCAGGTCCCGCAGCATCGGATGCAGTCGAAACGTTCCTCGCGGAGGAAGCCGCCACCGAAGACATCACCACCCATCTCACCGACGCAGCCCGCAGTCTGCGCGCAGCCCTGGCCAGAATTCGCAGTCATCAGCAGTTGACGACACCGCGACTCTGACATGGCTGATACCGGCCACCAGGCCACGAAGGCGGAACAGTGACGCAGCCACAGGTAGTACCCGAGGCGATCGACCTTGTAGGCCCCGACGCCGAGATCGACGACTACAGCATCGCCATGGACGTCGAAGCGCAGTTGTTGTGCTCGTTGCTCTGGGCGCCGGCCGATCGCGCCGCGAGCGCTACCGCAGCTCTGAGCTGCGCCGACTTCTACCGACCCATCCTCGCCGAACTCTTCACCGTCATCGCGGACCTCGTGACCGCAGGCAAACCACACAACGGGGCCTACGTTCTCAGCACCCTGCAACAGGCAGGCCGAGCAGGCGGACAACGCGGCAAACAACTCACCACAGTGTTGACGGACATCACCACCATCGGCATCCCCTCAGGCGAACTCGAACACTACGTCGGTGCAGTGCTCACCCAGGCGTACCGCCGAGGATTCCGCCACGCCGCTCAATCACTGGCGCAGGCTGCTGACGAGCTTCCGGACGATCAACTGTTCGAGCATCTGCTCAGCATCGGCCGCGAGCGCCGCACCGCCTTCGAGCGGCTCAACACCATCCGAGAAGGCCAACTATGACCGACTCAGACCGGCGCGACCACGCACACGCCAAACCTGGAGTGATCCGGCACAGCATCCTCGGCGTCACCGCACTTGCCGTGGCCGCCCTGGATTTCACGATCGGTACCAAACATGTGATCACCGCAGGCATCATCGCCCTCACCGTGTCCGCGTACAGCTTCATCAGAGCTGCCGCGCTCCGGGCATCCGCCACCACGAGAGACCGACCATGACAACCGAGAAGGACACCAGCAGACCGGGCTGGAAAGCGCACACCATCGTCGCGGTGATCAGTCTCGCCGTAGGCATCATCTTCCTCACCGGCGAAACAACCGCTTCCCTGATCGCCGGAACAAGTCTCCTCGGACTCGCGATCTACCACCTGGTCGTAGCCCTGCACCTTCGCCGAGAACTCAACACATCCACCGACGAGAAAGGGAGACCATGAACGACGACGAACACGACGCCTGGCAACTGCACCACCACGGATCGAGTTGGGAAGACATCGGCACCGACATGGGATGTAGTCCGGCAGCGGCCCGCTCACTCGCCGCCGGGTACGAGCGGCGCACCGACACCGCCGCCCAGGCCGAGCAAACGGCTCTCTTCTGACCCGCCGAAACCCTTCGAGGCGCATGAGCGACATGCAGGGGATCGTGAGTCAAAAGGCTCTCGGAGAAGATCCGATCGACGATGGCCGATGTCGTCGCCCAAGGCGGAGACGCCATCTTCTGGCCTGCAATTACCGATCTAGGTCTCACGTTGACGCTTGAGGGAATCCTCGGCGCGGGCGATGAGTTGGCTCAAAGGCATCCCGAAGACACCGGCAATTGTGTGGAGCTGCGATGCGGACGCGTCCCGCGTGCCCTTTTCGATTCGCCGGATGGTCGAATCGGCGAGACCAGTTCTTTTCACCAGTTCGAGCTGCGCCATGCTGCGTTCGACACGTTCGATCCGTATGCGCTTGCCCAATTCGACCGCTAAATCCCTTGCGGTAGGTGCGGTTTCCATTGGGTGGCTCCTGAAGGGTCGTCACTACTTTTTCGGGGGCATTCGGTTCGCCTACGCTGCACTACCTGCCACGAGAAAAGTTGCACCAGCCACGCAATGGGCGGTGCATCTTTCTGTGTTCGAGCCTATTTCGTATCGAAGTGCGTCTGCTCGCACGAGGCAGACGCGCCGGCGCCGGTGATCGTTTTCTCGGTCAGGATTTTGCCGTCCGCGATGATCTTGCAGGTGAGCGTCCCTGTGCCGGGCCGATAGTTGGTGGCTGTGATCGACGCATACTTCACCAGGCCGGTGAGCGTTACGTTCTTGCGCCACGGAAGCGCCGCTGCGGCGAGTTGCTCGGTGGTCGAATTGTCGCCTGTGTAGGTGACCAGGGCGACGGCGGCGTCGCCCGTCACTTCGTATGTGACCACGATTTCTCGCTTCGCATGCTCGTCGACGACGCTGTAAACCGCAGTGCCCACACGAACGGCACAGCCCGCGAAGAATGCCAACACCACCACGACCGCGAGCAGGATCCACGGCCACGCCTTCTTTTTCGGCGGCGGCAGTGGTTGAGGCGGGTACGGCACGTAGCCAGGCTGCTGGGGGTGGCCGTACGGGGGCTGCCAGTTGGGCTGCTGCGGTGGAGGCTGCGGTGGCTGCGTCATCGCCCTTTCACATCCGGTTCGAAGAGGCTCGGGCCGATCGCATCCTCCAGCGCCAGAAACCGATTGCCACGGTAGTTGCGGTACACGCCCACTCCACCGACGAGAACGGAGATCACCAAGAATGGGAAGCCTGCAGTTTCGGAGCCTGCACCTATCCATATGCCGACGAATCCGATAGCCACCCCGACGAGGCAGATGACCGCGCCTTGGGCCACCATCCTGCGTCCCTGACCTGGGTAGGCCGACACGCGAACGGATCCGATCATGCGCGGTGGTCGTCGTTTCACCATCAAGTTCCCTCCCTGTTTTCGCTGCTCACTGTAGTCGGCAGGATTTGTGTGCCGCTGTTAGTAATCACTCGTAGATGCGATGAAGATCGCTCGCGACTCGGGGCTCAGCCAAGCGCTCATCGCCGAGGCAGCGGCGCTGTCCCCTGGTCGGGTGAGTCAGGTGGCCACGTCCGTGGGGGGTCGGTGATGTCGCCTGAATGAGGGATGGACACAACCAGACACATTAGATACAGTCGATACACTGTACGAGACTTTGGGAGGTTCGAAGGTATCCGGAGGGTTCAGTGTCGTGACGTTAGTAGAAGGTTCCACGAAAGGTACTGTTATGCAATTGATTTCAACTGATCCTGACTACAGTGGATACGTCAACGAGGTTCGACGCTACCGAACCGACGCGGCAGGAGTTCTGTACGCGGCGGTCGTTCTTGTGGCGCATGGGCGGTGGTACAGCGGGATGGCTGCCGTCGATGTGAGAGCGGATCTGTTACACACTGTTCGGGCCGCGTGAGCGAGGACGGCATGTTCTTCAGTGAGAGTACGACCGGGGATGCGGTCGAGCGCGCCTATCGATCAGCAATCAAGGACGGACTGCTCGAAGAGCATGCATATGCGGTGATTCGGAACGCGCTTCTTTCCAGCCGCCGAGATGATCTGATCTCCGAGCGGCAGTGGCGCGTATTGCAGCTGCGCCTTGAAGGGTTGTGAGCGATGTCGACACCTGGAATCGACGGCCAACTCGACATTTTCGCCGAGCTGGCGGGTCTCACCGCCGACCAGGACGATTCGATCGTGGGGGATGGTGAACAGATGTGATGTCATCTGTTCGACGAGGACGAATTGACGTCGTGAGAGGCGGAAACATTGAGTACGAACAGCGGCCGGGACGACGATGACTGGACGGCTTGGGAGGTGTTCGAGGCTGGGGCGCGGACGCCGGTGGAGCCGATCTTCACCGGTTCGGAGGAATGGGATTCCGCACCCGTGCTGTATTCCCTTCCGACGCCGACTGGTATCGACTTCAACTCACGGACTGCGCAGGCGCTGGAAACGTGGTTCGACGCCACGGTCGGCCCGACTACGGGCGTCGCCTCCTGGTCGACCTCTGAGGCGGACAGTCCTCTCATCCGCTCGTACGAGCAGATGCGGTGGGTGATGGCTGTGTCGTCCTTTGTCTTGCTTCTTTCGACGGTGGTTGTTGCCGTGGGTCCGTGGATGCTTCAGGACCTGATGTTATGGCTATTCGTGGCAACGATCGGGTCGGCCAGTGCCGCATGGGCGTGTGACAGCAAAGCAAAAGCCGTGCGCCGTGGACAAACGATGAAAACCGCTGGTCGCGACGCCCTCGCTCACGGGCGGATGCGTATCGCGCAGGGAACGCCGAGTCCACCCGAGCTGAAACTGGCCTTGCACGTAGCGCAAACGGCCCATGTCATCGAGACTTCGCCGGCCTTTTCGAGTGGCTATCTGAGCAGTCATCGCCGCCGGATCAATCTTGCCGAAGAAGTCGCAGCCTTGTCCGCTGACGCGGCGGAGTTGTGGAACGTGCGCAAGACTCTCACCAGGAAAGAGGACATACCGGAAGGCAGCGACGCTTCTGCATTGTTGGGCGTACTTGCCGCTCACGAACGCGACTTGATCTCGGTGTGGGACTCGTTGAAAGCGCGCGCGAACGCTCTCGACCGCTACCGCACCAAGGTCGACGAGATGAACGACCGCCTGCGCTACCTCGATCAACTCGAAGCGGCGGCCGGGCACGCGGACCGTATTGTCGCCCTGAAAAATCGCACTGTCGAACATCGACAAGCCGCAGAGGCTACTGACTCGATGAGCGCAGAGCTGGAAGCGGTCCGAGAAGCGATCGACTCCCTGGTCCGAGGTATGGATAAGGACATTGCCGTTCTCGAGGCCCGACCGGCCGACCGTGAAAGTGACTGAGGTCACAAGCAAAAATCCGGGGATCTAAGTCTGTTTGAAGCAAAGGAAGGGGCGCATCACTCGTTTCATAAGCAACACTAGAACCATTAGAGGTAACCGGATTCGGTTGCCCAAAATGGAGGTGAGTTGCCTGTGGCACGAAGGCCGCGCAAATCGCGCGAATCCGAGGGACAGCTGAGTCTGGAAAGTTTGTGGGCCGACCCCGATCCAAGACCGTCGACAACGACCGAGAGGAAGAACAATGAGTACCCCGATCTATCTGGAGCAAGTGCGGACCTACTTTCGGAACTATCTGCCGAGTCGGGTCGCGACGCTGGAGGATCCGGAGAGTTACTTCGCGGAGCTGGCAGAGGCGATAGCCGAGCAGGTGGCAACAGTGAGCGCGCAACTCGAAGTAACCTCACGCCTCCCGGAGGAGAGCTATTTGCAGAGAGTGGGGCGGTTGAACGCGGTGCGGGCTCAGGCCCAGGAGCTGGCGTTGACGGAGATTCTCTATTCGATTCCACCCGAGACATCCCAGAGCGACGACGTGAGCAACGCGCGGGACGTGGAGTTGGCGACGGCGACAGCGGAATCGAACGAAGTCGATCGCCGGTTGGAGATGGAAGAGGAGTCGGCGGAGGCGATCGATTGGGATCGCAGGTTCCCGCACCTGATCGAGGAGGTGCGCTGGATGCAGAGCGATCACGGGAACCTCAGCGAGGAGGAGAAGAGGGCGCAGCTCCAGGCGATCTTCGCAGCTCAGGCCGCCGCCCGACCGAAGGGCTGACCCGGGAGGTACCGAGAGATCAGACTGCGAGGGCCGCCGACGAGCAGAGCCTTACCGCGGACGCGGTTGACGCGCTCTACGCCGGGGACCTCGATGTCGAGGATTCCGAGGAGATTCGGTTCACCCCGTACACAGAGGTCGGAGCTGATGGCCGACTGAATCGGGTCGACGGGCGCAGTGACGCGACGAGTTGGCGGCCGCCGCTGGACATGCCGCCGGTTCCGAGCGGTATCCGCGCCCGCATCTCTGCAAATCTCGATGCGATCCGGACTCTGCACCGGATCGAGGAGCACGGTAAGTCGGCGACCGCAGAGGAGCAGCAGATACTTTCGCGCTGGTCGTCGTGGGGTGCGGCTTCGCAGATCTTCGACGATTCTCGCCAGGACTTGCGTGATGACGCGGCCGAGCTGCGCGCGCTGATCGGAGAGCAGGCCTGGCTCGCCGCTCAGCGCACGGTCCTCAACGCGCACTACACCGACCCCGCTATCGTGGCGGCGATCTGGGACCACCTGGGGGACTTGGGTTTCACCGGGGGAGAGGTTCTCGAACCGGGTAGCGGGTCGGGAACGTTCATCGGGTTGGCTCCACGAGCTGCGCGGATGACGGGGGTGGAGTTGGACCCGACGACCGCCCGCATCGCGGCGCAGCTGTACCCGGCGGCGACGATCCGCACGGAATCGTTCGCGGACACACCGCTGCCGGAAGGCACGTTCGACGCGGTAGTCGGCAATGTGCCGTTCTCCGGGGCGAAGTTGCATGATCCGGTACACAACCTGGGCAATCATTCGATGCACAACCACTTCATTCTCAAGTCGTTGGCTCTGGTCAAGCCAGGGGGAATGGTCGCGGTCATCACCTCTGCCTTCACGATGGACGCGCAGAACCCGTCGGCGCGACGTGAGATCGCGGGCAGGGCAGATTTCTTGGGCGCGATCCGATTGCCGACCGGCGCTCACCGCAGAACGGCCGGCACCGACGCTGTGACCGACGTGCTGATTCTGCGTCGCCGCGACGGCATACCTGTCCCGGTGGGAGGGGATTTCGAGCGGACGCTCGAGAAGTCAGCGACCCGGGCGGGCATGCTGGACGGGGATGTCCCGGAAGTGGCCACGGTGCGGATGAACGAGTACTTCGAACGTCACCCGGAAATGGTGCTCGGCACGGTGGAAGTCGGTCACGGCATGTATTCCTCCGACACGGTGAAGGTCAATGCCGGTGATCGGGATCTAGTTTCGGATCTGCGCGGCGCATTGGCTCAAGTGGCGGCCCAAGCGCGGGGTGCCGGTGTAGTGCATGCGCCACGCGGCATCAGTGCGGATGAGCGGCGGGTGGCCGCTGTCGTCGGGGGTAGCCCAGCACATTTCCCAGGGCACATCAGTCTCTCTCCGGATGGGGAGTTCCGGCGCCGAACGGTGTACGGGACGGACGAACCACTGACGGTTCCGTCGAGTCAGCAGCGCGAACTTCGGGGCCTTCTCGGTATTCGTGATGCGACCGTGGCGTTGCTCGAAGCGGAGGCCGCCTCTGCGCAGGACAACGAGTCGATCGGTGATCTGCGTTCGGTGTTGAACGCACGGTACGACGCATACGTCGATCGGTACGGGCCGATCAACAGATGTTCATGGCATCCGAGCGGGCGCTTGGACGCGGACACCGGCGAGCCGGTGTTGTCGGTGCGACGGCCGCCGGTGATGCGAACGTTCCGCGAGGATCCGCACCAACCGGCTGTGATGGCACTCGAGGATTACGACGCAACGACGGATACGGCGTCGAAGATGGCGATCATGAGTAGACGTGTCGTTGCTCCACGCACACCCCGCCTCGGTGCCGACACTCCAGCGGACGCGTTGGCGATCTGCATGGACACCCACGGCCGTATCGATATCGAAGTCGTCGCGCACCTGCTCGGTGTCGAGGAGCAAAGCGCGCGAGAGCAGTTGCGCGGCCTGGTCTTCGCGGATCCCGAGCAAGGCGGTGCGCTTGTTTCGGCAGCGGAGTATCTGTCCGGTGATGTGCGCGCAAAACTCTCGGCAGCGGAGGCGGCGCTTGTCGACGACCCGCATACCTACTCGGAAAACATTGCGCCGCTGTCGGCTGTCATTCCTGAGGACTTGGGTCCGGCTGAGATCGATGCTCGACTGGGTGCGGCGTGGATCGAAGCGGACGATGTGGAGAATTTCCTGCAGGAGGTTCTTGGTGACACCACGATTCTGGTCTCGCGGGGTGTCGGTTCGGAGTGGCGGGTCAATGGCGGTGTCGGTGGTGTCCTTTCCACCGAGGAATTCGGCACGGAGCGGGTGCCGGCACCGAAACTTGCCGAGTACCGGCTACGGCAGAAGGCGATCCGTGTCTACGACCCGGACGAGGACGGAAACTCGCGGATCTTCAACCCGACTGAGACGGATGCGGCCAACGAGAAGGCCGCGCAGCTCGGCGAGAGGTTCGCGGAGTGGGTGTGGGAGAACCCGCGACGGGCTCAGCGATTGGCGGACGAGTACAACCGCCGGTTCAACGGGATCGTGTTGCGGTCGTATCCGACCGAACACATGACCTTGCCTGGACTGACCAAGGATTTCACTCCGCGGCCGCATCAGTTGAGTGCCGTCGCACGGATGGTGGCCGAGCCGAATGTCGGGTTGTTCCACGCTGTGGGCGCGGGCAAGACGGCCGAAATGGCGATGGGGGTGATGGAGTTACGTCGACTCGGTTTGGTGAACAAACCGGCGATGGTCGTACCGAATCACATGCTCGATCAGTTCTCGCGTGAGTTCCTGCAGGCGTATCCGCAGGCGCGTGTTCTCGCTGCGGGCACTGACGATCTTGCCGGAGACAAGCGGCGCGCTTTCGTCGCCCGTGCCACGACCGGCGACTGGGATGCCATCGTGATGACGCGTGGCAGTTTCGCGCGGCTGGTGGTCAGCAATGAGACCGCGCGCTGGTACCACGACAGGGAGATTGCGCCGAGGCGGGAGTATTTGGCAGCACTCAAACGCAACGGGGGTGCGGGGCGAACGATCAAACGCACCGAGGATCTGATTCTGAAAGCGGAGGAAAAGCTCAAGAGCAAATTGTCGGGTCCGGTGGATCCGGGAATCACCTTCGAGCAGACCGGGATCGACTACCTCGTCGTCGACGAGCTGCACGACTACAAGAATCTGTCCACGGACACCAACATTCAATCGGCCGCGATCGCCGGTTCTCAGCGTGCGCAAGATCTGCACATGAAGATCGAGTACTTGCGGGACAAGCACAACGGGAGAGCGGTCACCGGAGCAACGGCGACCCCGATCGCGAATTCGATCACCGAGGCATACGTCATGCAGCGGTACCTGCGACCCGATCTGATGGAAGCTGCCGGGATCACGAATTTCGATCAGTGGGCGGGAACATTCGCTTCCACGAAGGCGGAGTTGGAGATGTCGGTGGACGGCAACTCCTGGTCGCTCAAGGAACGGGTATCGGGTTTCCGGAACGTGCCCGAGTTGCTGAAGATGTTTCACGTCGCCGCTGATGTGAAGACGGCGGAGGATCTCGACCTTCCGACACCGGCCATCGCGAGGCGGGGCGACGGGCAGCGAGTTCCCGAACTGATTTCCGTCCCGGCGACGCAGGCTCAGCGTGATTTCGTGATCAGTCTCGGTGAACGTGCGGATGCGGTCCGCAAAAAACTTGTCGAGCCGACCGTGGACAACATGCTCAAAATTTCATCGGAAGGGCGCGCAGCGGCGCTGGATCTGCGCTTGCTCACCCGCAAGGCCCACACCGCACAGGAACTAGCCGCAATTGAAGACGGTGACGATTTGTTCGCCGACGCCGGGACGGCGTTGGAGGAGGCACAGGCCGACTCCGGACACAAGATCGGTGCGGCGGCTACGTGGTTACACCGCAATTGGGAGGAGAACAAGGACAACGTCTACATCGGGAAGGACGGCGCTCCGCATCCGCGTCGGGGCGGGTTGCATTTGGTGTTCTGTGATCTGGGAACGCCGGGGGAGGGGTGGAACGTGTACGACGAACTGGCATCGGAGCTCACTACGAAAGGCGTGCCGCGCGAGCAGATCGCGTTCATCCACGACGCCAAGACCGACAAGGCCAAAGCGGCGATGTTCGCTGACGCGAAATCCGGGAAGATCGCGATCTTGGTCGGGTCGACATCGAAGATGGGGGTGGGGACGAATGTGCAGGACCGGGTTGTCTCGTTGATGCACATCGACTGTCCCTGGCGGCCGGCCGATCTGGAACAGCGAGACGGGCGCGGCGTCCGGCAGGGAAATCAGAACGCTGAAATCAGGATCGGGATCGCCATCACCGAAGGAACATTCGATGCTCGGATGTGGTCGACGCAATCACGGAAAGCCACTTTCATCAATCAGTTCATGAGAGGCAGCCTCGACGTCCGCGAGATTGACGACATCGGAGACGCGGCGATGAACGCGAACGAAGCGGTGGCCATCGCTTCGGGCAATCCGCTGGTGCTGGAAAAGGCGGAAGTTGATGCCGAGGTCGGGAAACTGGAGCGTTTGCGAAGATCTCATCAACGCAGCCAGTCCATGCTGGCGTTGCGTGTCCGCGAATCCGAATACCGGATTCCGGAACTCGAAAAGAGCATCGCCACGTTCACCAGCGCGATCGAACAGCGGGTATCGACTCGGGGTGAGAAGTTCGTGATCGAACTCGACGGGAGCACAATCGATTCTCGAATCGAGGCCGGCGACGCGATCGCCGCGCGGTTGTATGCGCTCATCGAAGACAGATCATCGCATTGGAAAGAGATCGACGGCGGTCGTATCGGACGGCTGGGCGGCTTCGAGTTGTACGCGCGCAATGTGCCGAACGGGCGCAGCGCTGACGCCGCGATCGTGTTTCCAGACATCGACGGTCATGCGGTCACGTTCAACGCGGGCACCTTGCGCAACGGTGGTGTCGGTATCGCAGTGAAGCTCGAGAATGCGATCGAGGGAATGGACCGCCGGTTGGCCAATGCCGAACGCGAACTCGCGACCGCAGTCGGAGAGAAGGGACGATCGGAGGCGAGACTCGGGTTGAAATTCGAGCACGAGGAACGGCTGGACGCACTCAAGGTGCGCAAGCGCGCGATCGACATCGAGCTTCGTGGCGATCCGGAACCAGAGGCAGGCGAGGAATCCGAGCCGACCCCGCAGAGCGATTCGCGTGCCGTCGAGCGCTCACGTCCGTCACATCTGGACCGAAGCGGCGGGCCGTCTCCTGGTGTGAACCGTGACCGCTGAGCGATAGGGGCGCACCACGTAGTCGCGCCCTGAACATGGATCTGGCTCCACCCGAGACATCGGGATGGAGCCAGATTCATTTTTTTGTGGATAGTTGCCTGTTGGTTCGTTGTGGTGCCGGTCAGTGGGCAGGGTTGGTGCCCGAAGCGACCGGAGTGGGTGGTGAGGTGGGTGTGGACGGGGAAGCGATGTTCCCCTTCTCCTTGCCTGCTTTTGCTCGTTTGCTCACGGCTGCGAGAGCGGCGGTGGGCTTGAGGTCGATCTTCTCGAGCGCGCTGACTTTCGCGCCGCCTTCACGCGCTGCCTCGTATGCAGCGGCTACGGCATTCTCGGTTGCTTCTTCGCGTGCGATCAGCTCACGTTGACCACGCTCGCGTGCCTCGCGTGCGAGCTTCCATTCACCCATCTTCACCGCGAGGTCACCGACGAGAGTTTCGACCGAGTTTTCGACGAGGGCGGCTCGGTACGCCGATGCAGCCTTCTCGGCGGCGGAATTCTTCGTTGTGGCCATGTGGTCACCGGTCCTTTCAGTTCGAATGAATCTACTGTATCGAATGGTTCGTCGTGTTGTGAATCCGTGCGGGCGAAGCGCGGAGTCTTTGAGTGAGGAGAGGTCGTGGAGTATCGCCGTTGCCGGAGGTGTTGTCCCCGGCCTGGGTGTCCGGGGCGGCGTTGTGTGCAAACCAGACGCGGAGCGGAGGAATCTGGTTTGTGCCCAATGCCGAGTTCCCCGGTGCACAGGTTGGGGGCAACACACCAGGTTCGGATGGGCGTTTTCCGCGCGCAGCGTGGTGGTGTTCGCCGCGTAGCGGCGGCCCGTTGCCCACAGATGGGGATGGCGCATGCCGCTCCTCATGTGGATGCCCGAGATTTTTCCTCTCGCTCCGCTGCGTCTCGGGCACCCACAATCCTCGCGCGCCACCCCCAAGTGTGGACGACGGGATCGGGCGGTCAGCTTCGCAGGTAGACGTCGCGGCTAGTGGGTGGCGAGCAGAGAAGAACGCGAAGGGCGGGGCTGCCGCGAGGCCGCTTCGCGACCTCTTGCCTGATGAAGAATCCGCGCAGACGCGAGTTGGGTGTGGGCCGGCGGGGTTGCTCGGGTGCGTGGTGATCGCGCGTTGTGCATTTCCGCAGGAAGCAGGCAGGTCTAGTGGAAAAGCAGAGCAAGATATTCTAAAACCCAGGGGTTTTAGCTTGCGCCTGCCGCGGGCGTGGTTCAGACTCGAAGGGGTTCGAGGTCTGAGCACCCCGGCGGCGGGGTGGATGTCGCCGGGCGGCCGGCGAGTGAGGTCCAGTCGAGGGTTCGTCTGGACGGTTGAGGAGCTGGGTTGAGCGTGAAGGCGAAGCGAGGTCACCGTTCGCACGGTGTGGTCGTTCGTTCGCGTCGCAAGGAAGCTCTGTTCACTCCGGACGAGTACGCGTTGATCGAGCAGGCTTCGACGATGAGGGGCTTGAAGTCGGGGGCATTCATCGCGGCGTCTGCGGTCGAGACGGCGAAGGCGATGACCACAGGTTCAGGAGAGAACGCTCCGGCGACGGTGCACGAGTTGCGCGGTGTCGCGGCTGAGGTGCGGGAGTTGCGTCGATTGTTGGGGAACGTGGCCGGCAATCTCAACGATGTCGCCCGTCATGCGAATTCGACGGGGCAGCTGGGCGGTAATGCTGATGCTGTCTTGGAGTTCACGCGGCGCACGAACACGAAGATCGATGCCTGGCTGATGGAGCATCTTCGGAGCCTGCGGTGATCGACAAGATCGTGAAGGGTTGGGATGCGAAGGGGTTGGTCCGCTACCTGATGGGGCGGGGCGATCACAACGAGCACACGCGCCCGACGGTGATCGGGGCGTGGCAGTCCGACCCTGGCGCGTTGCAGCCTGATCTGGTGGGGCCGGGAGATTTCGACTTCGATCCGGCGGAGTTCACAGCGTTGCTCGATCACGTGAACGCGACTGCCGAGGCGGCCGAGTTGCCCAGGCGTCAGCCGCAGACAGGTGAGCCGGGGTACACCAAACACGGATACGTGTGGCATTGCTCGCTCAGCCTGTCGGCGGAAGAGGGGAAGCTCTCGCACGCGCAGTGGAACGAGATTGCACGCGATGTGATGGACCGAACCGGGATCGCTCCGGAAGGTGACGCCGGTGGGTGCCGATGGATCGCGGTGCATCACGGTCAGTCCACAGAAGGCAACGATCACATTCACATCGCCGCGGTGTTGGTGCGCCAGGACACGGGTCGTCGCTTCCACCCGAAGAACGATTTCGGAGTGACCCGCACGGTGATGCGGGATTGGGAGGATCGACTCGGTTTGCAGGCGACCGCGATCAACGACGGTTCTGCAGCACCAGCGGCCAGTCGCGGCGAGATCGAGAAAGCGGCGACCCGGATGCGGCAGGGTTACGAGGGGCTGAGCCGGGGAGAAGCCGGTAAGGCCGCGAAGATTCAGTTGCGTCAAGTGGTGACCGAGACCGCCGCGATGAGCGCGGACTCGGAGCAGTTTCTGTCCGAGCTGCGCTCGCAAGGTGTGCTGGTGCACTTGCACCGCAACGACGACGGAAAGATCGACGGATACGCGGTCGCTGATCCCGAGGACCGCGACGCGAAGACCGGCCGCCCGATCTTCTTCGGAGGTAGAAAGTTGGCTCCGGAGCTCTCGTGGGTGAAGTTGTCGGCGCGGTGGTCCGGGGATGCGGCATTGGCGGTACCGGAGACCGGGCGGGCGCATGAGGTGTTGTCCTCGATCGCGGGAGTCGTGCGCGGGAGCGCGGTCGCAGTACGCGGCAGGACCGAGTCGCCAGTGGCGGTGGCGAAGAGCGTGCAGCCGCTGTTGGCGGTATGGGCGAGGGTCGCGGACGGTGCGCAGCGGCGCGGGGAGCTGAGCCGCGCGGCGTGGTCGTTCGATCGGGCAGGACGGATGCCGAAGTCCTTGGAATCACCGCCTGCGGGAGAAATGGCGCGGGCGTTGCGTGCTTCGACTCGTCAGTTGTCGAGAGTAGGACTGGTGTCCGGTCGCGGTATGACCCGTGACGCCGGGCTCGAGTTGGCGTTGGCGTTGTCGGAATTGTTGTTGGAGATCGCGGCGTGGCACGAGGTATCGAAACGCTCGCATCACTGCGCGGCGGCCACCAGGTCGGCTCGTTGCGTGGGACGTTTCGCGGACGAAGCGGGCCGCGGAATGTCGGGTGCTCCGCGCACCACTGCGGCAGTAGTCGACAGTGTTCGTGATCGCGCGCCTTCGCGCGGACGTACACCAAGAGCTCCGGCGTCGAGCACGCCGGAATGGTTGCCGAGGAGAGGGGAAGAGAGGAAGTTGTGATCGCAGGCGCGTGATCCGCCGCGTACAAGTCCACATCGTCGGGAGTCGCCACCCATTGCATGCTGCGAGCTGTGCTCGTGGCACGACCGACGAGTTGGAAAGGGCAGCGATGACTGACCCCACGAACGACAATGTCACCGATCGAGGTTCTACTGTTTTCGCTGTGTCACTGATGTACCGAGCTGTCGACTCGCCGGTCAGTGAACTGCATTCGACACATCCTTCTCTTACCCGAGCTGTGGAGAGTCTTGCCCGCCACGTGCACGCCGCCGCAGTCGATCCGATCGACGACGTGCGTGTGGCCATCGTGGAGGAGCCACACGGGCAAGACGCGGTCGTTGTGTTCGAATACTCAGGTGCAGCGGTGGAGGTGATCCGCGCCTTCGATGCCTTCGCGAGCACAGTCCCTTCATCGTCTAGTCCTGAATCGGTGAAAGTGATCCGTGCATTCGATGCATTCTCAAACACGGAACACTCGGCGACTGCTCCTGCTGCGGCATGGGAACGAGCGGCGCAGACCTTTCTTGCCCCGGCGCCCTCTTCGCCGACAGCGCCGGCGGTCGTATCGGACGGAGAGCAGAGATGAGTGAACACGACGAGGTTCCGACGTTCTCGCTTGGGCGTGGTGACGCGATGCGATGGATGATGGCGATGCGCGCGGGCGCGGATCTGATGCGCACTGTTCGCGAAAGCAGGGGGCGCGCGGCGTTCGAGGACGCGGAGAACGTGGCCCGGATCGAAGCGGTTGCTGCCGAGAACGGATTACGCAAGCTCAGCGCTGACGATACCGAGCAGTGGAATGCGGCGGCAGCGGCCGGCCGTGTCTACGCAGAGCAGCATCCCGAGTCGGGGATGACTGTGCGCATCGCTCCGCTGTCGGGAGGCCGGTACGGAGTGCAGGCGGGATGGGAGGACAACTACACGTCCACGGTGGTCGGTTCAGCCAAGATGGCGGGGGAGCTGAGGTCATGGCTCAACGAGAACAGCAACTACAGCAGCATCGATGACCTCCGCGGCACTGTGGAAGAACTACATCAGCATCAGCTCAACCTTGCGGCGCAGACGGCGCAGGAGCGAGCCACCTTCGAACGCGAAGAATCCCGACGCGTCGAGATAGCACGCTGGTTGCATCAACCCGAACAAGCGCGAGTACGGGCGATGTGGGAAGACACTTCGCATCCGGAGTTTCGCGGCGAGAACGGATTCGAAGAAAGCCGCCGCAAATTCTGGCTCAACGGTGTCTTCCAGCACGCGCAGAAGCACAACGGCGACCTCGCGAAGGCCACAGAGTGGGCACTCGAACACGACAAAGAGTTTTACGGAGACTGGAGGAAAAACGCTCCACGTGTGAACTTCCAGAACTTCGAAGAACCCGAGATGCGCGACGCCGAACGCAACCATGAGCTGGCCTTGATCGGCAGATGGGCGAGCGCCTTTGCCGCGGACAAGGAGTTCGAAGCAGCACAAGCCTGGGCCAGTGAGCACGACCCGGCGCTCTATCAGAACTGGCAGCGGGCACAAGCACAAGCAACTGGTCTGGACGAGACACGGCGCGGAGAGAAGTCGCTCATCGACGCGGTCTCAGTGAGTAAGGAACTCGCGGCAGCGAAAGCGTGGATGAAAAAGGCAGGCAACGAGCAGGTCGCGTTGGACTGGGAGTTCCCGGACGCGCACACCTGGCAGGGCGAGGACGGGGTGCAGGCGCAGTGGCTCCGTGGGCAGTGGCACGCAAGCGAGGCCTACACCGAGGGGTTGCCGGAGGCCGAGCAGATCGAGGAGGCGAACGCCTGGATGGCGTTGCCACGCAACGAGAAGATCGCGGCCGAATTTAATGAGCCGAGCGCACAGACGTGGGAGGACTTCCGGGAGGAATGGCTACGCGGCCGGTGGCGCGATGCGCAGGCGGAGGCTGCGCAGGACGCGCCGCCTCCGCCGACCCTGGCGGATCGCCTCGAGGGACGCGTCGATCAGTCGATCCTCGAGGACAAGAGGTGGGCGACGGCCGAGCGGCAGTTCACCGCGTTGGTGCGCGATGGTGCCGACCCGGACCGGCTCGCGGATGTCGTCGCCGGGATCACCTTCAACGAGAAGATCCGCTCTCCCAGCGCGTTCGCCTCGTGGAACATGCGGGAGGCGGCGACGAAGGGCCGTGTCTCGCAGAAGAGTGAGGACGAAGCCAAACGCGAGGTCGCGGAGGAATGGCTCGCGCAGGCGCAACCCGGCCATCCACTCGATCGGGCGCGGGCAGCGTTGCTCGTGGGCCAGATCGACGAATCGTTCGACGCCAAACTCGCCGAACATTATCCGGGTCTGCTCGACGGAGACCGTATGCGTGAGCAGGCGAACACCCAGGCGGCGCGCCACGACGGAAACGCCGACGCCGCCGAAAGCGAGGCACAGCGCATCGAGTACGCCGAAGCAGACGAGCGTGGACGAACCCGGTCCCGGGCGGCCGATAGCGCACCTGCTCACGACGATTCGCGGTCATCGAGCGATCAGTACGGGGAAGTCGTCGATCTCGACAAGACCCACGGCGGGTGGGACGAGGACATTCCGTTGCCCGATGAACCGGAACCTGACGAGCCGATCTACGACCACGATGTCGGGTCCGAGCGAAGCACCGAGATCCCGTTCTCGCAGGCGACGGCCGAGGAGTCGGAGCGGGCGTTTCCACTCGACGAGGTCGGTGACGGCCGCACCATCGCCGATGCGCGCGCGGAACGGTCGTACGCGGCCGGGGAGCGAAGCGCTGCGAGAGAGGAACGGGCGCAAGGCGAGGCTGCACAGGTACAGCCCACCGAGGCAGCGGCCAGAGCTGCTGGCCCGTTGACGCCACCGACCGGCATCAAACCCACGCATCGCCGGGGACCGCGTAAACCACCGGGGACAGCGCCGTCGACGGCAGCGAGAGTGGCCAAACGCGCGCTGTAGTCAGGTGATCAGGGGTCGGCGCGTTGTCATGACGCGTCGACTTTCTGTATGTGAGGGGATGGTCCTCTTCACCGGATCCAGTTCAGTACCCCATACGAGTCCAAGTTCCCCATCGCATGCGCGACGATGGCCGGCCACAACGACCGAGTTTTCAGGACCAGGGGGAAGAACACCAGCCCGAGCGTGGCGGCCGAGAGTACATTCCACGCACCGAATTCCGCGTGTGAGAAGCCGAACAGCGCAACACTGACGACGACGTACCAGCGCATGACCCCACCGAGAAGTGCTGCGCGAAGTCGCCGGTCACGGACGTGATCGCGAAACTGCCACAACGACAGTCCCAGCCCGCGAAAGAGGATCTCCTCGGCGATCACGTGGGCAACAATCGTCAGCGTCATCCACGCCACCGGAACGCCCGCATACCAGTCGTTGCGGTTCTCACCAGTGATCTCCGTGGAGATGCCCGTTACCGACCGCAGTTGTCAATGGCCACGAAGTTCTCCCCGTAGGCGGCCAGTAGTTCTCCCCGCTGGTGGCCACGGGTTCTCCCCGGTGGCGGCCAGTTGTTTTTCCCCACCCGCTTTCTGATTTGGGTTAGCTGAAGGGCTTCACCCCCTTGCCGGTGGTGGCTTCGGTGAGGCGGAAGGAGTCGCCGTCGGTGACGACGACGTGCGCATGGTGCAGGAGCCGGTCAACGGTGGCGGTGGCCAATGTTTTGGGCATGATCTCGTCGAAGCCGGAGGGGTGCAGGTTGCTCGAGACGGCAATCGCTCGGCGTTCGTAGGCAGCGTCGACGAGGCGATAGAATCCTTCGGCGGCGTCTTCAGAGACCGGGAGCAGACCGATGTCGTCGACGATGATCAGGTCGGAGCGGATGATCCTCGTCAGGGCTCGGGCGATGGAGTCGTCGGCACGGTGCCGGCGGACCAGGGCACCGAGGTCTTCGATGGTGAACCAAGACACCGCCAGCCCAGCTTCGACTGCGGCCTGCCCGAGTGCCTCGGTGAAGTGAGACTTGCCAGTTCCCGAAGGCCCACAGACGCAGAAACATTCACGCCGCCCGACCCACTCCAGGGTGCGGAGCGCGTCCTGGGTGGCGCGGGGAATCGACGATTTCGTTTCGTCCCAGTCGCCGAAGGTCTTGCCGGTAGGGAAACCCGCGCGTTTGCGGCGAGTGTGCAGGTTCGCCCGGTCCCGGCCGGCGGCTTCCTCAGCGAGGAGAACCCGCACGACTTCGGCGGGGTCCCAGCGTTGGGCTTTCGCGGTCGGGATGATATCGCTCAAGGACCTGCGGATATGGGGCAGTTTCAGGCGTTTAGTCAGGTCGATCGCCTCGGCCAACGGGTCGCCGTTAGCGCTGGTAACAGTGCGCAAAGGGGTGCTCATCAGGCGTCATCGCTTTCATCGTCAGTAGTGGCTGGGCTGGCCGGCGCTGGTGTCTGGCCGAAGGTGGACCAGGCGGCGGTGCCCGGTTGCAGAGTGTGGTTCTCGCTGCGACGGACCGGATCAGCGTGTTCGTGGGTGACTTGGTAGTCGAGGATCGAGATCAGGTCCCGATCGGCGAACCGGCCGGTCATCGCCGCCGTCCCCAACGCTCTGTCGACTGCGTCCGGGGAGTGCAGCTTCGAAAGGTCCACGGCCTCGGCCATCTTCGCCCTGATGCGGCGCGCTCCCGCGGCGGCAGCCTCGACCAGCCAGCTGTTGGCACCCTGGCCCAACTGTAGGAAGGCGAGCTCGGCGGCGGTACGAGGCTTGGGCACCCGGTCGGCGGCGTCGCGGTCTGGGCGGGGTGGGTAGTGGTCGTTGTCGAGGACCGGTGAACCGGGTTGGCCGCGGCGGTGCCGCGCGACTTCGACTGCACCGCCATCATTGTCGACGGCGGTCACGATCAGCTCCTCACCATGGAAGCGGGCCCAGACCCGAGTGTCGATCAACGTGTGCGGCACCGAATACCGCACCCCTTCCACCGAGATCGTCGACTCCCAGTTCACCCGCCGGGTAGTGCCGAACACCGCGGTGAACGGAGATTTCGGCAGCGGATGCAGCCGCTGCAACTCTTCGGCCAGCCGCTCGACCGGCCGCCGCCGAGTAGAGCTGTGGACGCGGGTGTTGACGTCGGTGCAGAACTGCCGGCAAGCCGACTCGAGCTCACCGAAAGAGTGATACTGCTCGCGCAGGTTCACCTCCTTCGGCAACAGGTCGGCTTTGGCGATCCGCACCGTCGCCTCACTTCCTCCCTTCGACTCCGGATCAGCAGGTAAACACGTCCGCAGCGTCGTGCCGTAATGCCGTGCCACCTCCACGATCTCCGGATTGCGGACCGCGATCCCGGCCACGTGATCGATCGTCGCGGTCTTCTCGTTGTCGGTGAGGACATAGACCGGAACCCCGCCCAAGCGGCGGAATGTCGCATCCAAACACGCCGCCACCGTCGGCAATGTCTTGTCCCAGATCGGGATCACCACCCGAAATCGCGACCACGCCAACCATGCGCAGAACAACGTCGTCTTCCGGCCGGAAATCGTTGGCCCGTCACCGAAGTCGTACTGTAACCACAGCCCAGGTTCGGTTACCCACGGCCGATACACTCGCCGCCGACCAGCCCGAAACTGGGCCTTCGCCTCCGCGACCGTCCGGCGCGTGGTCCGCTCACCGCCGGTGAACCCCAGCGCGACGATCCGTTCGTGGATGACATCCGCGCGGACCTTGCCCTGCGAGCGGACCACCAACTCCTCGATCTTCGGCAGAAAGTCGTCGATCGCCCGCGCTCGATGCCGCCGGCGGTCCGGCGGCTGCCCCGCAGCGCGCATCTGCACATACCGGGCCACCGTGTGGTGATCACACCCAGCCAGCTCCGCCGCCGCCCGATAACTACCCGTGAGGTCGTACGCCTCCAAAATTTCCATGATCTCCCTGCTCGATTTCATCCACCCAGCGTTGCCGGGACCGAATCTGACTCACAGCAGGTGGGGAACTATCTGGCCGTACGCGGGGAGAAACCATGGCCACAAAATGCGCCATAAATGGCCGCCAGTGGGGAGCTTACGATGGCCGTCGACAAGCGTCTAAGGCCTTTTCGAGGAGGTCATCGAAATTCGTTGTCACGATAACCTTGATACTGCCGCGTTTGACCAGTCGTGCGATAGCTCGGTGCGCTTCGGCTGGTGTTTTCGTGCCGGCTTCGAGTTCCTCGTCGGTGGGTACGAAGAAAGGCTCGAGGAAGCGTCGTCGTTCGGTGGGCGTGAGTGTGCACGCTTCGAGAACGGCGTCGTAACCGAGTTCTTTGCTGGGAAATGTTTCTGCCCACCACTTTTCCGCGTCGAATTCGGTGCCGAGGGCTGTGTCCGGATCAGCGACACTTGCCATCCTGCGGACGAGCTCTTGAATGACACCCCAACCGGTGGGAACGCCGGCACCGAAGGAAATGCCTGAGCCGGCGATCAATGCGTAAATCCCGGGGTTCGCGTGCACTGATAGTGCCAGCATGGCCGATGAGTCGTAGGGTGCGGGAGGCCTAGCCGGCGTAGCAGTCATGCACTAGAGAGTAGGTCCTGGGAGGGATTCCACATCGAAACGGAGCTTGATTCGTATGACAGTCTCACTGGTTTTGATGCAGCATGTCGAGAAGAAGGTCGTTGGGGCCGCGGTAGTGCAGCTTTATCGAGGTGTCATGTGCGTTCCGGCGGGCGTACAAGGCGCCCTTCCGGTCGGGATTGATTTCGACGCGGGCTTCGCCTAGGTAGGTGAATCCTGTCGACCACAGTTCGACGACACCTGGGCTGAGGTCTGTGACCCGCAACGGTGCCTCAGGATCGGGTATCTCTTCATCCCATTGGACATCCTCGACCTCGTACGTTCGAAACTCCCAGGGGAACGCACGTGATGTACGTGTGTGAGTTACGAATTGCAGCCAAGCTCTGCGGGATTCGGTTGTCGGCCAATCTGGATCTGTCATCAGGGAGTGAGGTAGGTCTTGGATCCAGCTTCGCATTCCGGTGCTCGAATTGAAGGTTGACTCGACGCTTTCGACGGCTTTGATTGCAGCGGATCGGTAATCGAATCCCGACCTGATGATTATTGCAGCCTGAGGGTTGAGTGTCCCGGTCTCAACGGCGGCCGTAGCTGTGCCGGCGAGCAGTGCTGTGAAGGGATTGAACTGCGCTTTCTCGTAGACTCTTGCGGCCTCCATCCCCCATACCAGGCGATAGGCGAGGTCCGATTCGATGAACCGAACTATGTCGTCTCGATTGCCGCTCAGTTCCTCCAAGGGACGACCGCTCAACCAGTGAGTAAGGACTGACCGCCACTTGACAGATGTTTCGGGTGCGAGTTCTTTGGTCTCCGGTGTGAATGTGTCGACGGTGAACAGCAATTCGGCGATGCGAGTGAGCAGATCGACTGCAACGCTGGACTCGTCCGCTGCGATAGCGGCTTCGGCATCAATGATCATGGCGACGACGTCGGGTGCAACCGCAGCCAGCGCGGATCCGGCGCGTTCCCCCACGCCAGCTAGGTACCAGCCGCGACGTTGACTTGGAGTGGAATTGTTCCAGATGTATTGCGCGCGACTGGTGACGACAGCACGTAGTGCCAAGACCAAGTTAGCTTGCTCGTAGCGCGCAAGCTGTCGTTCCCACAGAGACTTGCGCAGCATGTCGAGGAGTAGTTGAGTGACTTGGTCCGGGTCGGCTTCATCATCTCCGATGATGCTGAGAATGCTGGTATCTAGCAGCAACAGATTGGTCTGCCAAGCGTTTCTCGCGTTCAGCGCTGTTTTGGCGGGCTCGCCTTCCCTTTCTGGGAACGCCCAGTCCGGCCCGCCCGTTACGTAGTCGAGGAAACTTTCTACGCGGCCAGAGCCGAACGCGATGGTCACGCGATTAATCAGTTCCATACCCACCGATATCAGGCCGGATCGCAAATCCTTGCCCTCTTCGCCTGTCGTTAGTCGCTTCCAATCGTCAAGGCCTCGTTTGTCTTTCCGTGTGTCTCCCGAGGGAAATTGGGGGTAGAGCACCAAGCCCTCTGTATCGACGAATGCGCGGCCGGCGCGGCCGATAACATTGGAAAATTGCGCTCCGGTGAGGAGGTCTCGGCCGCTACGAAGTCCGTGGAAGAGCACGACAGAGGCGGACAGATTCAGACCTTGTGCAAGTGTCGGGGACGCCACGGTGACTTTGATGAACCCGTCGTGTAGGAGGCGTTCGACTTCCTTTCTGAAGGGGCCTGGCAGTGTCCCGTGGTGAATTGCTACACCCAGTTCTAGGCATTTGAGGATGGGGTGGTCCGCTCCGAACCATTCAGTGCCCACTGCGCGGGCGTCGGTGAGATCGGCGCCGGCGGAGAGGATTGTGTCTATGAATCCCTGCTGGTGGAGTCCGACGATGTCTTTGGCGTACGGAGTCACTCCTCGGCGTTGAGGGCAGAAAATGAGAACTGACTGACCTTCCTCGACGAGCCGCCAGGCAGTTGAGATGACCAGTTCGCGAGGGTTGGTAGGGAACTGGTTTTTGCGTTTTCCGATTTTTGGACGTTGTGCTTCGACGTACCGTGGGATGAAAGCGGATTGCCCACCGCTCAGGGTCATCTCGAGTCTGGCGTGATCACTTCGCCATTGGACGACGCCGAATTTCTGTTGTGTAGGTCGCCATTTTTCCTTGTGTAGGCCGGTTGGATCGTCGTCGGTCATCCATGCGACGAAGTCCTGGAGATCGTCTCCCGAGGGAAAGACTGCGGAGAGACACACGATCCTTCTGTTGTCGGCGTCGTCGCGGCGTAGTAGGCGCTGCACTTGCGCTTCATAGCGAACTTCGCGTTCGTTGGGGCCGATCATGTGCCCCTCGTCAAGGATCACGACGCCGACGTCGTTAAGGACTGAGGGATCTGAGCGCAACGCGAAGTCGAGTTTTTCGGGGGTGGCGACGACAATATCGCTCATTCGAAGTGCGTCTTCGTCGAGGTTGCTCGTTCCCATGCTTCCGTACAGCGACGAGACTTGAACCCCCAATGGAGTGAAGGTTCGTTCCAAGATGCGTTCGGTCTGAGCGGACAAGGCTCGGAGGGGAGTGATGTAAACGGCCCTTCGACCTTGAGCGAGGCACGCGAGAATGCTTAATTCAGCAATTCGAGTCTTGCCGGCACTCGTAGGTAGAGCGACAACGAGATCGTTGGTGCCAGAGAATATTTGATCGAGGACGTGTAGCTGGGATGGCCACAGGTCGATTTCTGAGCGCTTACGCGCAAACAGCGTCGCCACAAGCGTCTCGCGGAGCTGTTCCCAATCTCGTTGATCCGCTTTGATATCAGCGGTTGCTGCCGGAGGACGGGTGATGGGAATGTTCTTCCTGATGCTGTTTTCTTGAAGATCACCAATCAATCGGCGCGTGAGTCTGTACACCCACCAGGGCCCGGGGGCGTTGATGTCGCTTGCGGCCTGCTCCCCGTTCTCTAGGTCCCTTATCGCTGCTCGAAGCAGTGGACCCTGGCCGTGAGCGATTGCAAAGATCGCGCTGGAGACAGCGGACATGTAATGCTCGCTCAGTAGGGCAACGATCGGTCCCACTTCGGATACTGCGTTCTCGATCTTTGCACCCACCGGCTGGGTCGGATCTGCCGAGAGTGCGTTTGTGTCGGCGGGGTTCCCTTGGAGTGCTTGAAGTAGCGCCTCATCGGTGAAACTTGTAGATGTCTTCAGCAGTCGGGTTCGCTCTTCGATCTGCATGGGGTTCCGCAAGATCAGATCGGCGAGGGTGGCTTCCATCGGCGTCATACGTCCGGACCGGATGCTGGCGTCGACGAGTGAGAACGCGCGAGCCGCGAAGCCGCCGAGATGACTTGCAGCTCCTGCCATCAATCGGTGGAATGCGAGGTCCTCGGAGGGCGCTGCGTTGCGGGTGGCGGCCTCGAGTGCGTGCGATGCCTGATTGAATCCATCCTGTACCAGTTGTCGCCGCGCTTGCTGGTCTTCAATCTCGTCTAAGGGCGAGTCAAGCAAGCCCAGGCTGGTGTTGATGATGGCATAGCTGTTGTTGAGAAGGTCGTTGTCGAGGTAGCGGCTGAAGCGCGGTGCATCCGCAGGTAGGACACCGCCCCTGCGGATGCTGGACTGAGCCTGTCCCTGAGCGAGTATGTTCTGCTGATATTCGAGGGCGCTTCGCAGGCTCGCGACGAGTTCTTGGATCTCACGGGCCATAGTTGGGCGCCATCTCGTAGGTGGAGTTGATGAATCTCTTGTGGTCGCCGACCTGGAGTGTGACCGTCAGTTGTTCTATCGGGCCGGTGTAGGTGTTGAGGTCTTCGGATATGTACTTGATCGGGTCGTTCGTCGTGAACAGGAACATCAAGTGCCGCACTATGCCAGGGCGTACTGCGCCAGTTGCCAGCAGACGGAAGATTGCTATTCCCAGAGCCTCGTCGGGCGTACTGACAAGGCGTTCCGCGAACTGTGCCAGGGAATGTCCCGAGGGTAGCCCTTGCTCGCGGTCGAGTCCTTCGCGTGCCTCGACGACGACGTCGTTGTATGCCTTGCCCCGGCTCTTTGCCTCGCCCTTTGCGAGCTGAACCTGCGAGGACGCGTCGAACTTTGCTCCAACCACGTCGTCGCCGCGCATTGCCCATTCTTGGTGATCGCGGTGCATGAGTCTGCTGGGGCCGACGGTGTAGCCGCACTCTTCTTCAAGGTACGACGTTGCGAGAATCTCGCCAATGTCTCCTGAACGTGACGTCAGTTTGTTCGGGAACTTGTTGCGCAGGTATTCGGCAAATTGTGGTTTGTTGCTGTTGGCAGCGATCATCGCCAAAGCCTCTGTCTTCACGTACTTTTCAGACAAGGTACTAGCAACTGCTTCGATTCCGGCGTCGTCATCATTTGATACCAGGAATCCAGCTACGTGCCCATTTATCGGCACGACCTTTGCCGGATCGCACCACGTGTCGAATTGGGTCATTTGTGGATCCGTTGTGAGGTCTCTACCGGGGCGCGCGTGCTTACGGTGGTTTCGGCAGTGATGCGGCTTCTTGAGTAAGTACTAGGAGCGCGATGGGGTGCCGGCATTTGCTTCGCTCCTGAAGTGGTCGATGAAACTTGTTGGGTGGTTTGTAGGTGACATTAACCGACCATCTGTTTCGTAGTTGACATCTAATGTTCTTCGATCGAAACGGTTGGGCCGATGAGCTAAACCCCGTGCCCCCGGCACGGGGAGGGTCAGGGGCGTTTGGCGGTTGTGCTTGCAATCTCGGTATGATTCAAAGATGGTGTGCACCGGGCGAATTGAGCACACACCGCATTGTTTCGGCCCGCCCCTTGAGGTATTGTTGTGGAGTCCTGTTAGTGGTGGCGCCTGACCAGCCCGCCGATTCGATCACCTGGAAAGGGTGGTTTTCTGATGACTGTTCTCGATGTGAGTGCGGATTTTGCTGTCACGGCTCCTGTGCGCGATGGAGTGGAGGTGCTTGAGGTGATGCCCGCCGCGTTGGTGTCCGGTTTTCCCTCCGAGGGTGTGTGGTCCGAGGTAGTTGAAGAGAGCGGCGATGTGGTGGCTGCAGGGTGGTTTTCTATTGACGCGGATGTTTCTACGCCGGAGTCGGGCAGGGTGGTGTTGGTTTCTCCGCAGTTGGCTGTGCCAGGCCCGAAGTTGCTGTCGGCGTGGGCAGGTTCCGTGCGGCCTTCAGAGGTCCGTGCCGCAGCTGTAGCGCCTGGGTGTGCGCCTGTGTGGTTCGGGCAGTACGTATCCCCTGTGCATGAAGCTCAGCGTGTTGTGGTGCAGTTGGAAGCCGAGCGTGAGAAGTGCGCCATTCTGGAGCGCGCGCAGGGTGAGTCCGTGCGTAAGCATCAGGAATGGATCGAGAACTTGAATGATCTGGCGATCGAATGGGCCGATGACAACAGTTTGTGCGAGCAATTCGATCGGTTCATGGAAGAGAACGGGTTGCGAGGGCGTGAGCGTGACCAGGAGGTAGAGGTGACCGTGACTGCAACGATGACAGCGACGGTGCGCGGTGTTTCGCAGCGCGATGCTGAGGAGCGAATTGATTCCGACGATATTCGTGAGCACATCAGCGGCCATCTCTCGTATCTGGATTTCGACTACGCGTTGGCCGACTAGCCAGGGGAGAGGTGAGGCAGGGGAGCGCGCAGCGCCCGGCCTCACCTCGATCTTTGGTGAGCGGAAGAGGGAGCGCGCAGCGCGAGTGTGTTTCTGTTGGTCTTTGGCGTGAGTTTCGTTGGTACGTAGGCACTTCAGGACCCAGCGCAGCGGAGGCCGTGTCAGTCATAGGTTGGCTTGGCGGTGCCTGGTCTGAGTGGCAGATCCACGATAGTGACGTCCGCGCTGTGCGGGCAGCGGACGGAATGATCGCGTATGCCCGCCGCTGCGGTACTGGCACCGAAGGATTGCCCACGGTGTTTGCGGACTTGCGCTCCGATGCACATCACTTGGCCGACGCGTTGGGCGTCGATTTTCGGTGATGCCACACGCAATGGGGAGGGGCATTTTCGCCGCCGAGTTGTACAGCACCGGGTAATTGGGGCACTGACGGCCCGGCAGTCCCCGGACGTTCGGCCGGCAGTCCCCGGCACCGGGAGTGTCAGGGGCGGTGGTTGCAAGGGGATGAATGGATGTGGGACCAGTACCGGTTTGCATCCCAATTCGGTATCATGGTGGTTATGAGTACGCAGATCGCGGTACGGCTGCCCGAGGACATCGTGGCGTTTCTCGACAGTGAGGTCAGTGGCGGGCGCGCGAAAAGCCGTGCCCAAGTCGTGCTTCGAGCGTTGGAGCGTGAGCAACGTCGGCAGCTGGCGGTCCGTGACGTGGAGATCTTGTCTGACGGCGCAGGTGGCGATGTGAATATCGCTGCCGCGCACGGGAAGAAGAACTGAGTGCGCCCGATCCATGACGCGCACCTCGGAGATCTTTGTCCGGTCTTGGTTCTGACGAGAGAGTTGGTCCGGCCTCATCTGGGAACGGTCACTGTTGCGCCCATTCGTTCGGTGCGGCGGGGGTTGTCGACGGAGCTGAGTCTAGGTGACGTCAACGGCGTCGAGGACGGATCGGTTGTCGACTGCGACGGGGTTACGACCATCCCCGTGTCCGCTCTCGGGGCGAACAGAGGATTTCTTCTGCCTGAGCAGGAAGTGTTGTTGAGCAGGGCGTTGCGATCTGCATTCGATCTCGAGTCATGAGGGCATCAGCAGCGATGATGGGGCAGCGATGGCGGTGAAGAAGTGGGAGCAGATTCCCCTGTTCGATCTCGATCCTCCTCCGGTGCCCGAAGTTCAGGGGGATGGTCCTGATCTCGATTCTGAACCGGCCCTTTTCGAGCTCGACGACGCCGCAACGCCGGAATCCGATGCTGACGTGATGGATGCCCACGCGCCGATCGCGGAGGATGGTGTCGACGCGGAACCAGAAGGCGAATCGGAAACTGGCGAAAGCGTCGACGCAGATCGTCAAGGTGCCGGCTCGACGTCGCCCGTGTCATCGGTCGCAGATACTGAGACCGTTGTGCCCCAAGACGACCCCACTGCTGACGTGGAACCGGGACCCACCCCGGCGTCCGAACGGGGCGCAACCGAACCGGCCGCGCTACCTCCCGCCAGCGAGTCAGCAGACGGCCACGCCGTCATTGTCACAGCAGCCGGCACCTACACACCATCCGGCCACACGCTCACCGGCCCAGTAGATTCCATCGAAAAACTCGACAAACTCATCAGATGGGCAACTCTCACCCCGCTGGGCGCACCGGCACAGATCTGGATCGTCGGAATCGAAGCATGCGAAATGCTCGGATGGATCATCGACCCAGGCAGCGAAGACGACGTCGATGACATGGAAATCCTCCGCACACGCGCGGCCGAAGAACTCACCGCGATCCTCCACGCCACGCTGACCCCGATGCTGACCGCAGGATGGGAACTCCGCGGAGAACCCGGCCACGTCGTTCACCTCTCCCGCACCACCGGGAACTTCACATCCATGGTCGACATTTTCATCGAACCCTACGTGTGGACCTACTGGAACAAAGACTTCGGATGGGGCAATCGCGTGGGAGACATGGGGATCCTCGGATCACCCACCGCCGGAACCTACCTCCCCGACGACGACCTCCCCGCTGCACAGGAACTGGGACGCCGACTCGCCTGGTGCGCACAACACCTCGGCGTACTACCCGGCCCCACCCCAGCACGCACCGGCGCCGCCATCGTCGACAAGATCAAACGCGACCGCACCCGAAGCGGTAAAGGAATCGTCGTCACCGTCGGTGGACCCGTACCACCACTGGACGGCGAACCCCGCGGAGATCTCGAACCTGCAGTCGGATGGACCCGCATCCCGGGCAGCGAAGAACTCTCCGACGCAACACAACTGGTATCGATAGACCAACGAGCGGCATACCTCGCCTCCGCTGGCATGCTCGAACTCGGCTACGGAAAACCTCGACATCTTCGCGGCGAGAACGCGCTCGACGCTGCGCGGCAATCGAAAACCCCGTTCGGGCTGTGGCATGTAACCCTCCCACCCGGTGACATACTGGCGCTCCCACCCACTCTGCCGTTACCTCACCCACACATGCTCGCCGACCAACCGGTGCAAACCTGGATCACCACCGTCAGCCTCGACGCACTACAAACCTCCATCGCAGATGGCGGAATCGGCGCAGAACTCGCCGACCTCGACATCACCGAAGCATGGGTCTACCCCGAACAAGGTCGGGCCCTCGACAAGTGGGCGAAAATCTTGAGAGAAGCCCGCAAAGTTGCCGTCGACACCGGCGACACAGCAATGAAACGGTTCATCGGCTCCTGCTACAAAGGCTACATCGGCCGAATGGTCAACCCCGACATGTGGACCGCCAAACAAATGCAACACCACCACCAACCGCTCTGGCGAGCAGCGATCATCGCGCACTGCCGCTGGCGAGGTCGCCGCGTCGCGATGCGCATCGCGCGCGAAACCGGCCGATGGCCACTGCGCACGGTCACCGACTCCTGGGTCTACCCCCTGCCCCCGGGCACCGACATCGCAGACGACAGTGACGCACTAGGGAAAATGACTCTGGAAAAGCGTGCCCCGCTCACCGAGGACATCACTGTCATGCTGACCGACGCCCGCGACACCCACGAGATCAACCTCGCACTCAAAGCTGCGTTCACCGACGAAGATGAAGGAAACATATAGTGGCCCTGCATCTTCCGAAACCGCGATCAACCAAACCCGCACAGAAAACCGTCGGTTTGGACGGCCTCAACGTGTCCGTCTCGACAGCAGCAACCAGCGGGATCGAAAAATCGAAATCAGTCAAAAGCGGGGGATTGGCCGGACTCACCAGCAAAGTCTCCGTACGCCAGATCCGTACCGACATCGGCAAAGAAGGCCTACGGCAAGCAGCTATCGACGCCGGAAGAAAACCACCCTCTGACCGCACACTGCGCCGCTGGGCCCAACAAGGACGAATCCCACACCCCGACGTCACCGAACGCGCACAACGGCGAGCCGCCATCGAACGCCTCGGCGGAATCGATGCAGTCGCAAAGAAAATCGGCCGTTCACGATCAGCGGTCTCTCGCTACCGCTCCGGGGAAACCAACGAGCTGCGCGCAGATGCGAAAAAGAAGCTCAAGAACGTCAAAGCCCGAGACATCATGGACCGCGCCGGCGTACTACGACCCGACGGACAACCCAAAAAGGCCACCATCCGAGTCCGTGGGGGAGTGTCCGTCCGCAACGGTTCCGAAGAAGGTTACGACTATCGAGTGCGTACCCTCGACTTCGCGAACTCCGACAGCCCCTTCAGTCTCGACGAAACACGGGAACTCGCCATGGCTTTGGCCAACGACGATCATGCCCGGGTGGTTGCGATCCTCGAACGTCACGCCACGATGGATTACCCTGAAAACAAGGGATTCGACCAGTACGGCGACACTTTCGGATTTCACTTCGATTCCATCGAATCCGTCCACATCGACTGGACCTAGAGAACCGTCCGGTCTGTGGATTTCGAGTGTCAGGAGGCGCGGACGGGGTTCGCCATATTGCTGAGTTCCCTGGCTAGGCCTACGGGGTCGAAATGGCGTCGAGACGGGAGTCCACTCGGAGCCTTGCCGGTGTGGGAGGTGAACAAGCGTCGAAGGTTGTGCGTGGTCGATCACTGCGCATCGATTTCTCGGGGTGGGATGGTGCTCGATTAAGAGATGCATTGCTCTATAGATCGCATACTTCATTTGCAGTGGGGTCTAGACGCTGAGTTCCACGCGCGGCGCTGGGCGCGTCTATGTTGTCCAGTCCGCCGTATCTGCTGGTATTCGCGCTTGGTACGTGATCTAGGTGTATGAGGCGCGGACGTTAGTTACGCGGTGCCGGCGGTAAGCGGCGGGCGGACGTCCTCCGCGTGTTGAATGCGGTCGGTGGACTCTTCTATGTTCGTCAAGCACCGACTGGAGCCGAGTGCAGCGCTTCGAGTGTTCGGTAGATTCGGCGAGCGAGGTAGCGCTTCAAGCAACGTCGAATTTCCTTGGTCGTGCGCCCCTGTGCTTGTCGTTTGTCGACGTAGGCACGCGTCTCGGGGTCGTGGACCATGCGCGTAACGGTCGCCATGTGCAGAGCACGATTGAGTCTCCGGTCTCCTCCGCGGTTGAGTCGGTAACGAGTGGTGTTCCCCGATGAGGCCGGAATAGGATTCACGCCTGCAAGTGCAGCGAACGCGGCTTCGCTGCGCACTCGCCCAGGGTGTGACCACGCTGCATAGGCAACGGCCACGGTTACTGGACCGAGGCCTGATTGGTCCAGTAGTGGGGCTGCTTCGCTCTGCTCGATCAGCTTCTTGAGCTTCGTATTGTTTTGGGCAAGTTCAACATTGAGAGCATGGATTCGCTTCGCCAGTCTGACGCCCTCGGCTCGTGCGACCGAGAGTGCGAGATCCTCGACGCGGCTGCGCCAAGAGGCCACCTCGGTGATCTGTGCGTTCGTCAGCGGGCGGCGAGCATCGGTGCCGAGATCGACGACCCGCAACAAGGCAGTGAGAGCGTTGACGCAGGCGGTGCGGTCGTTGCTCATATGCTCACGAGCGGTCGTCAGGACACGCAAGGCAGCCCGCACACCATCGTCGGCGCGGGGATGACGTAGCTGGTCGAGTTCGAGAGGCAGTACGGCGGCACCAATGCGACGGGCATCGAGGCAATCCGACTTGCCGACCCCGCGGTGCGCTCGCGCATCCATGCGGGCAGCCTCGACGACGTCGTAGCCGGCGCCGGTCGCTGTTCGCGCCAGCCCGGCCCCGAACGTTGCTGCGCACTCGATGACCCACAGTACAGCGAGATCGCCGCCCGTGAGGCGAGCGACCCAGTTCAGGGCCCTTTTCATCCCAGCAGGAGTCGTTGGGAACTCGTTGGTGGCGATCAGTTCGCCGGTGACTGCGGTCAGGATCGCGTAGCTGTGTTTGCGGGCATGGGTGTCCACTCCGATGACGAACGGGCGGGTATGCGCGACGATAGACATGGCGGTTCGTGCTTCCTTCCGGGACGGGAATGATGACGCGGCTGCTGCGGGCCGGTGCGAGCCTGGGTGGAAGTCACTTCGGGGCAATACTGTGATGAGTCACGACCTCGCCGACGCGGCGCGGAGCGGACAGTCTTCTGATCAAGCCATCGGAGTCGACCCGGGCGAGCGTCGGCCACCCCGCGCCGGAGCCGGACATGTCCACCGAAACGCATCCCGATAGGGAGCGAATAATTGTATGAGTCACGACCACGGCGCGGGAGCGGCACGATGCCTACCCTGCCAGCCAGTTCCAGACCAGCCACTCCAAGACTCACAGTAATTGTAGTGAACATTCCAGACCTCGACGGCGGTGCGCCGCTCAGCTTCGCTGGTGTATTCGCGTGAGCCTTCCGGATACGGCGATGCCCCGGCGACGTCGCCGGGGCATCGGGAGGTGTTCAACTGCCGACTTGTCAGCAAGTTTTAACGCCACGGAATTGGTCAATCGCGCATGCGCCTGGTCTTGGCCTCGCGCCGGATCTCGGGGGCGCAGAGGATGGCCAACGCGACAGCGGACACCACGACCAGAAACACACCGCAGGCGACACCAGCAAGGTAAGGGGTGAAGGCGAGAAAGATGGTCGCGAGTGCGAACCCGCCCGCGATGCCGGTCACTCCTGCCCTGATCGTTGTTTCGCGCACTCGCCGAGTTGCTTTCGGAATCATGGGTTCGGCCTTTCCATCCGTTGCCTTGGTGCCCGGCCAGGTCTGTGACCGAACATCAGCGCAGATAGGGCAGTAGCTTTCGTCCCTGGCATGCGTCCACCCTCGTTCCAGGCTGGATTCGACGTCAGCGCAACCGTTTTCATTCTCCTCGGTGGTGATTCCACACCCGTTGCAGGTCAGATGTGGCGACATCGTCCTCACTGTTGCTCGACATCGGCGCAAGGCGGACTCACGGGCAGCAGTACCGCGGCGATGCGCGTCTGTTCCCATCGCGATGGCGGGCGGCTGACTTCCGATCCTCCATCGACGAGGTCGCTGAGCGATCGGGCTATCTGATCGTCGGTTTCGCAGCCGTTCCCCCAGATGCTGGCCGGTCCTCGAACACCGCGGTTGTTGTCGATGACTGTGTAGACGACGCCCTCACCTTCGGGGTTCGGCCTGGTGAGGACGACGAATTGGTGGTCGTCGGATACTGCACGGACGGTCCACCACAGGTCTGCCGGTTGAACGAACTGCACGCGGTGCCCAGCAGTGAGGGCACATGCCGTGATCGTCGAGGGTGAGGATCGTGTTGCGATGCTCATGATGCGCTCTGCTCTCTGTGGTGGGGGATCGGCGACGTCGCCGGGATGGTGTCAGCAGCCCTTCGTGGGAGTGATGCCAGCGAACCGGTCGTAGAGGAAGCGCAGTGCTTCGCTCATGCACGCACGAGCGTGACTGGCCGGGTGAGTCACCGGGCGGGTCGATGACCAGATCATCGTGTCTAATTAAGAACGGGTCTCGATCTCGACAGCGTCCTTTGTCCGAAGGACAAGCTGTCATCTGGCCGAGCTGTTTCTAGGCGTGGGGGATATTGCCCTCGCTGCGAGAACGCTGCTAGCAGCTTGCGCTCGGCGTGCGTCGTGTGACGGTGTGTTTCCGGTGCTGACGATCGATAGGACGGTGGTGGCCTCGCGGTCGCGGGCAGAAGCTTTCGTATATGCCTCGGGTGAAGGGCAAATTGTCCGGTGATGCTCGTGCAGGTCCCGGCGTTCTGGAGGCGTAATCCAAGAGCCGTCGTAGACGATGGCGTTGCATCGACGGCATTGCGTTCGATAGAGCCCGGCGTTCAACTTTCGTCCGTTCAATGGTCGGTATTGAAAATTCAGTCGCCTGTCCGAGTCGAGAATCCTTGATGTAGCGCCTGACAGGAAGGAGGAGTTCGGTACGACGGATGCTGGTAGCGGCTCGCTAACGCCGCAGCCCCCCCTCACCAGCGTTCTCGGTATTTCCGGTGTTCACAGTGTCGTCCGTTGGATCTACTGCTGCGCGCAGTTCTGCGCGGGACGTCTCCGACTCCCTGGTGTGGGCCCAATTATGGGTAAGCCCACTCCATGCAAGTGGTGGCGCTCGCCAAATCTGGATTTATATACCGAATATTCGTTTGGTCATGTTTATCGCGTGAGCGTACTGCACCGTGTCAATCAGCGAAGATGAAGGCTTTGTTGGTGAACGAGTGGTGCACGAAAGTCCCACAACGTGTGCATCTGCGTCCAACTCTGTGTGAGGGAAACGTCGAATAATTAGTGGCGCGGGTCATACGGTCTTGCGGCTATCGATCGCGTCGCTGCCAAGGCTGAACGGTTCGCCGGTGTTGCGTTCACCGCGTGCACATCGACCACATAGCTGAGAAGGAGTGTCACCGCATGAGCAAGTCAATCGCTATAGTCGGAGCCGGAACCGCAGGCCTGCAGCTCGCGCTGTATCTGCAGCAGAACGGCGTGGAATCGACCATTTTCACCGATCGACGGCCGGAAGAGTATCGGGATGTCCGTCTACTCAACACCGTCGCTCATCATGCGGTGACCGTGGAACGGGAGGTTGGACTCGACGTTGACCACTGGCCAGGCGCGGGGTACTACGGGCACTACTACTACATCGGTGTCCCAGGGATGCCGATCGAGTTCTACGGCGATCTCAGTGCAGGACCGAGTCGCGCTATCGATTACCGTATATACCTGCCTACGCTGATGAACGATTTCCTTCAGCGTGGAGGCAAGATCGAGTATCGCAACATCGAGCTGAGCGACGTCGAAGACCTGTCGGACGCATACGACCTGGTATTGATCGGCACTGGAAAAGGCGGCCTGGGAACGCTTTTCGCTCGCGACGAGGACAGCTCACCGTACTCTGAACCGCAGCGTCAGCTCTGTGTCGGCATGTTCAAGGGTATCGCCGACCAAGAGACGCGCGCGGTGACCTTCTGCATCGCTCCCGGAAACGGCGAGATGATCGAAATTCCGTCGGTCTCGTTCAACGGAAATGCCACAGCTCTCGTCTTCGAGAATCACATCGGGGGGGATCTCGAAATTCTCGCCAAAACTCGCTATGACGACGATCCCCGGGCCTTCCTTGACCTGGTTCTCGACAAGCTCCGAACCTACTATCCGGTCACTGCCGACCGGGTCGACGAGGATGAATTCGATCTGGCGAACAGTTCGCTCGATATTTTGCAGGGCGCGGTGACGCCTGGAGTGCGACACGGGCACGTGAAGTTGAGTAACGGCAAGATCGTCGGTCTGCTCGGCGACGCACACGCTACGGTGGACCCGGTGCTCGGTCAGGGAGGAAACATGGCTTCCTATGCCGCCCACGTCCTGGGTGAAGAAATCGTCAAGAGTGAAACTTACGACGAGCGTTTCTTCGAAGTAGTCAATGCCCGCCGGGCTGTGCGGGTGCTTGGTGCGACGCGTTGGACCAACTACATGCTGAAGAACTTGCGTGAACTTCCCAACGAGTTGGTCGAGTTTCTCGGCGCGGTGAGCTTGGATCGCACTCTGGCAGACAAGTTCACGACTAACTTCAACTACCCTGAAAAGCAGTGGGATATATTCTCGAGCCCGGAGTCGATGCGTTCCTGGGTAGAACTCAATGCCGGTTCGGCGGAGATCACAGATGCCCGCCCTTTCGCGGGGACGGGGGTGTAGGCATGTCGCCCCGAGCGAGTACGACCGCGCCGACGCCAACGCCTGATGAAGTCGCCGCGATCACTCAGATGAATTTCCGTACCTCAGTTGCGTTGTTTGCCACAGGAATCGCTGTGGTGACGATGAATGACGGTGAGGGAGGCGTGCATGGGGTCACCGTGAACAGCTTTACCTCCATCAGCCTGGATCCACCTACCGTCATGGTTTCACTCCGTCCGGGACGGGCGCAGGATTTGATCAGTAGCGCGGGCGTGTACGGAGTCAGCGTTCTGACCGAGTCGCAGCAAAATCACTCCAAATATTTCACAGGTGCACGCGAGGACAATTGGTCGCCTGAGTTCCTCACCGGTGCAATGGTTCCCACATTGGCCGGAAGTTTGGCGCGTTTCGAATGCCGAGTGACCGACACTATCGCGGTCCACGATCACACGCTGTTTCTGGCCCGGGTCGAGCACTGTGATTCCGATCAGGGCTCGCCTCTGATGTTTTTCGCGAGCAAGTACCACCAGCCAGCGTTGACCATCCCTTCCCCCGACAAGGCGACGTGATTCGATGGTCAATTAACAGACTGGCCACGAGTGGATCTCACCCCTCTCGTGAGCCCCGATGAAAAGTGGGGGGGCGGTTGCGGTGAACCGCCCCCCCACTTTTCGTGCTCAAGTCACTCTGATCCGCGAATGGCGTCACTGTGCAAGCAATGAGGCTTTGAGTCCCTTACTCGTAACCTACTCTCGTCGCCCTGCGGGTCGTGTGAAAACTTGCCGGGATAGCGTGCGTGAAATTCTGGAAACTAGTGCGTTTCAGTGCAATTAGTCGTTCGCATCGAATGTGAGTATATGTGGTGACTCAGCTTCGATTGATTGCAACAGACGTGCAGGCATATCGGAATCGAGCGCATACCACTCTTGAAGGAGATCCGAGTGTCACTACGTAGAACACTGTCCCTGGCGCTGATTGGCCTGCTCGGCGTCGCGCTTCTGGCGCTCCCGTTCGCAACCGATATGTTCGCCAAGACGAAAGGCGTCGACGACCTGACTGGCGCCTTCCGGGATTCCTTCACCGAGCAAGCATTGAGTGCGACAAATTCTGACATGACCATAGTTGACGCAATGTCGAGACAGATGCAGGACGAGATGCTTCCGTCGCTGCCACAGGCTCTGGGTATGACTCCCGAGCAGTTTCAGGCATTCATGACGCAGCACTATCCCGCTGCCTCCGCCGGCATCGCTCAGCTTGATACGGTGGTGCCTCGCTTCCAGGGTTTGGTGGCAGGATTGAATCAACAGGCCGATAACTTTCGACAAGCTGATTCGATCCCCACGTCGTTTCTGCCTGCTCGCACCGTCTCGTTCCTTTTCGTTTTTCCCGGCGCGGTGCTGGCATTACTTGCGATTGCTGGCCTGATTACGCGCCGACGCGGTTTGGTCAAGGGAGCCTCGTTCGCTGCGGTGATCATCGGCCTGGTTTTCATCATCGCCCCATTCGTGTTGTCTGTTCCGGCAAAAGCCCAAGCGGTGGACGCGATGACCGATAGCTTCTCGACGACGTTCAGCAACACTGGAGTTGCCCAACTGGAGAATGACCTTGCACTTGTCCGGGCGATGTCGACTCAGCTCGAGACTCAAACCGTTCCGGATCTGGCCGGTAGTTTGAGCATGTCCCCCGATCAGTTCGTTCAGTTTTTGAACGAACGCTTCCCGGACGTTGCCACGGGAATGCAGCAGATCAACGCAATCCTGACTCGTTTCGATACGTTCGGGGCGGCGATGGGTGCTCACGTTGAGGATTTCCGATTGGCGGCTTCCATACCCACTGCAGGGACGTCCACGACAACCCTTTTGTACTGGTTCGTCGTCCCGGGAGCGGCATCGCTCGTGCTCGGCATCATCGCCTTACCTGCGGGTGACAGGCCACGCCGCGTGGACGATGGCGTTGGCCGGGATAAGGTTTCTGTTTCGGCGTAAGTTTGCAGTCGGGGTATCCGAATCCAAGTGTCCTCCGTTGATCGGGCGATGAACGCGATCGGCGGAGGACACTTGGATTATCGGGCGGGCAATGTAATAACTACCTGCTCGTCGACGCCTCGCCTATGTGGTCCAGGCAAATGGGAAGTACTCGGGGAGCGCCGTCGTCGCCAGGGCACATGCCCTGAGATGCGTACCGCTTGACGAACTCGTAAAGCGCCGCGAGGTGGTCACTGCGATCACTTACTGTGTGGACGTTCTCGAGCACGATGCGGGTAATCTCGCGAATCGAACGTGCTATCACCGGATCCCGAAAACCGTCTCTAGCGGCGACGACATGCAAGTCCGACAGATCGGCGATCTCGTGACGAATTGCGGATGCTGCGCCAGGTTGGATGATGGTGCTGACTACGAGTGCTGCCGCGGTGCGGATCCAACTCGGTACCGCGTCCAAAACTCGCAACTCCAGCCAGCCTCGCGGACGTACCGGGGGAAAGAGGGTGCTGAAGTGGTAGGTCAGGTCCTCTATCGTCGGGTATCCGAACTCGTTGCCTTCCGCCATCCATCTGGCAAACGACGTTCCTGGACTGACCGAAGTGCCCTGAGTGTGATCGTCAGGGTTGAGAATATGCATGACATCGGCGTGCATGGCATATTCCAGCCATGCCTGTCCGGGCGGAAGATCGGTGCGTACGGTTGCTGTTCGCGCCGGGTCCATTGCCATCCAGATACCCTGCCGGAGTGATGCCCACGACTGGCCGGTCGAATCCACGCCCCGTGAATTGGCGAACATTGCGACCAATGCCGGCGCTATCTGGTTGAGTACAAACCACCGATGGTGATCGCCCGCCTCGCATGGATCATTGCTTACGTTGACCTGTAATGATGCGGTGTTGCACATCATCCAACGACCCACCGGATTTCGTGCATCGAAGAACGATTCCATCGATTGATACCGAGGCTTGCGAAGGATGCGTTCCGGGGGCCGACATCGCTCTACCGCCCGCACCTCGAAGTCGAGCCCTAAGCTCAAAAGGCGTGCGTGAACTTCCTCGGCATCGGCGTTGACCTGGTCAATTGCATTGCTGACTCCCGGCGTGGGAAATGACGACAGCTCCACCTGTCCACCAGGTTCGATGGTGATACGGCCACCTCCGGACAGTGGGGGCTCGATGATGGACTCGAGGACCTCCAGATCGGGACGGCGATCCGGGGTGCGCCAGTCTCGCACCGGCCATTCGCATTCCAAGCCGACCAAGTCCTCACCAGTCGAGCAGAACATCGATTGTGCTAGGCCCTTCGCCAGCAACGGCGTCAAGATCGGTGTCGGTGACGGCATTACCACTCCATTCGTTACCGCTAAGATAATTAGCGATGTATGTGTTTTAGACCACTATGGCATATCGACGCGTCCCTGGTCACTGAATTTGGCCAGGCGATCGGGTCCACGGAGAGGGAAAGAGCGATTCTGCTCGATCAAGTCCTCGCGGAGAGGGAGTTACTTGTGAGAATCTCACTGGTATGACATTCGATAATTTCCTGAGTACGGACGGCCGGGCGCCGGCATTTCGTCAGTCACGCGATGGGGTCGACAAGGTGATCGACGAATGGCACGCGGAACGCGCCGACATCGACGTCACCTCAATGGGTATCGTCAGCCGAATTTGGCGTATCGCACGCCACCTGGAACGGCAACGTGAAAAGAACTTGGCGGAGTGGAGTACGGACCGTGGCACCGTTGACATCCTCAGTATGCTGCGCCGATCGGGTCCACCCTATCGCCGCACTGCCGGTGACCTGACGAAACACTCACTCATCACATCCGGTGGTGTATCGCAGCGTTTGGAAAAGCTCGAGCGAGGAGAGTTGATCACCCGCCATGTCGATGTCAACGATCGGCGACGGGTGGAAGTTCAGTTGACAGCCAAGGGGACTGAGTTGATCGACTCCGTTTTCGGTGACGTTATGGATCGTGACACCGCCACCCTTGCCGGCGCGCTGTCCCCGACTGATCGCGAGATGCTGGTCATCCTTCTGCGCAAGTTGCTGCTCTCGCTCGAACCTTCCGAGGCGGTCGACGAGATCTAAGTTCTGGACCCACTCTGAGAATGTCTTAGAACGAAATACTTGACTAGTAAGAGAATTCGTCTACAGTTCATGTTGTAACGCAGATCACTATTAAGCGAGGTACACATGAGCGGTCCTATGGAAGGCATTCGCATCCTGGACTTGTGCTCAATGATGTCGGGCCCGTGGGCAACGGACATCCTGGGCGATCAAGGGGCGGACGTCATCAAGATCGAGGTTCCTGGAAAGGGTGATCACGTCCGCGAGCTCTCGAACCAGTCGAATGGGATGTCGGCGATGTTCGTGAATGTCAACCGCTCCAAGCGGTCGATGACGTTGGACTTGAAGAATCCCGAAGGGGTCGAAGTTTTCCGCCGACTGGTGGCCACCGCTGACGTTGTCGTGCAAAATCAGCGTCCAGGGGTGGTCGAGCGTCTGGGGGTCGGTTACGACGACCTCGTCCAGTACAACCCGGGCTTGATCTACCTGTCCATCAGTGGTTTCGGAGAGCGGGGGCCTGCGTCGAAGCAGCGTGTCTACGATTCGCTGATCCAGGCGCTGAGCGGCCTTACCACCGTGCAGGCCGGGTCCGACAAGGAACGTCCCCGGCTCATTCGCACCATTCTCCCCGACAAGTTGACCGCTGTGGTCGGTGCACAAGCCATTTCGGCGGCGCTGTTCGCACGTACACGGAACGGCAAGGGTCAGCACATCCGTCTCTCGATGCTGGACGCGGTGCTGAACTTTCTCTGGGCATCCGACATGGGTGCGTACACGTTCGCGGACAAGGCAGTCCCCCTGGAAGAGGACGGTAGCTTTATCGACCTCATCTACAAGACCAAGGACGGCTACATCACCGTAGCGACCAACACCAACGGTGAATGGGTTGCGATGTGCAACGCGCTCGGGCACCCCGAGTGGACTGCAGACGAACGGTTCTCCACACCGTTCGGCCGCAAGGAGAACATCAACGCCCGTCTCGAACTCATCCAAAGCGTTCTGCACGACAAGACGTCCGCGGAATGGATGGAAGCGCTCAACGAACACGATGTGCCGTCTGCGCCGATCCTCACGCGCGGAGAGGTAATCGTTCACCCTCAGGTTGAGGCATCCGAAACCGTCATCGAATATCACCATGATGTCGCGGGCAAGATTCGACAGACGCGTGTTCCGGCACGATTCCTCGGAACCCCGCCCGAAACTCCCCGTGGCGCACCACGTCTGGGTGAGCACAATGCGGAGATTCTCGCCGAGGCAGGGTTTGACGCCGCGGAGATCAGTGCACTCGCCGACAAGAAAGTCATCGGATCCGAAAACGATCCGGTCCCGGCCTGACGCGCGTCCCGAAATGACAGAGCAGACAAGGAATTACACGACATGACAACCAAAGTGATCATCGGAGCCGACACAGGCATTGCACACGCGATCGCCATCGCCCTCCATGAGCGAGGGGATGAGGTTCTCGCGGCCACCCTCGGCGACGGCGCCGACCTCATAGCAAAAGGCATCGCGGTCGAACCGAACACCGACGTGACGTCCGACGACGCAGTCCATCGACTGGCGAAGCGGGCCGCGAACGACGATTTGCAGATCAGCTGGCTGGTCCACGTCGCGGGCGTGATGTTTCTCGACACCATCGACACGGTCGACTACGACGACGTACGTCGTCAGTTCGAGATCAACACGCTCGGGCCGCTGCGAACCATCCGCGCACTGCGCGACCGTCTGACGAGCGATGCCAAGGTGGGAATCTTCACCAGTCGCGTGGGATCGCTGAACGACAACACCAGCGGTGGCGACTACGCATACCGAATCTCGAAAGCGGCTGCGAACATGGTCGCACGCAACCTGTCCGTCGACCTCGGTAAACAGGGCGTTGCGGTCCAAGCACTGCACCCGGGACTGGTGAACACGAACCTCCTCGACGTCATGAACCCCGAGGACAAGGAGAAGGCCGCATCGGTGCTCGTCACCCCTGAATCCGCTGCAGCCGGCGTGATCTCGGTGCTCGACAACCTCACGGTGGAGACCGCAGGTCAGTTCCAGCATGGCAACGGCGACATCCTCCCCTGGTAACCGCCGCTTGCGTCCGAACTTCAGAGGACATCGACAACGCCGAACTGACAAGGAGCTTCAGACATGATCACTCTCTACCGCTTCATCCCGGCATGGGACCTCCCCTGCATCAGCCCGTTCGTCACAAAGATCGCCAACTACATGACGATGACGAACCAGAGTTACGAAATGGTCGAGCAGGACTTGACCACGCTGGGGCAGGACTCACCAACCGCAAAACTGCCGCGCATCATCGATTCCGATGGCACCGAGGTCAACGACTCCAGCCGTATCATCGGCTACCTGAAGGAGAAGTACGGTGACAAGCTGGACGAAAAACTGACCGCCGGCCAGCATGCCACGGGACTGGCATTCCAACGACTGGTCGAAGAGCACTTCTACTTCACCAACATCATTCAGTCCCGGTGGCGTTATAAAGAGGCGTTCCAGGAATACATCCCGATTCTCGTTCCAGGCGTCGACGTCACCCCCGAGCTTGCGGGGTTCCTCGAGAGCTACCGGCAGAAGATCGCCGCCGAGGGAGTGGGGCAGGGCATGAGCCTTTTGCCTGACGCGCAGGTTTTCGAGCGGTTCAAAGCCGACATCGACGCACTCGATGCACGCCTTGGTGAATATGACTTCATTCTCGGCGAGGAGCCGACGTCGTACGACGCCACGGTGTACGCCGCATTGAGACATACCACCGACGTCCACTGGGACTGGCAGGGCCGTAATTATGCCAGGACAAAGCAGAACATCGTCGCGTACAACGATCGCATGCGCGAGCGTTACAGCATCTGACAGCGAGAAACCAACCCATGATCGATCTCTACTATGACTTGACCCCCAACGGTCGTAAAGCACATATGGCGTTGGAGGAACTGGGTTTGCCTTACACGGTTCACTGGGTCGATGTGAAAAAGAGCCAACAGTTCACGCCGGAGTTCACCGCGATCAACCCCAATCAGAAGATTCCTGCGATCGTCGATCACGACGGTCCGGGAGGCCAGCCCGTGCGGTTGTTCGAGTCTGGCTCGATCCTGATGTACCTGGCGGAGAAGACAGGTCGGTTGCTGCCTTCAGACCCGCATGAACGATGGGAGGCGACTTGCTGGGTGTTCTGGCAAGTCGCAAACCAAGGGCCGGGCGCCGGCAACGCCGCTCACTTCGTGCAGTACGCGCCCTCGGCGGGAATCGTAGACGAATACGCAACCGCCCGATATGTCACCGAGGTCGAGCGTTGCTGTCGGGTCCTCGACACCCGACTCGAAGGCCGTGACTACCTGGTGGGGGACGATTTGTCCGTCGCGGACATCATGTGTTTTCCATGGACGCGTGTGCTACGTGGCCAGAACATCGACATTGGCCAGTTCCCCAATCTTGCGGCGTGGTCTGCTCGCATCTCGAAACGTCCCTCGGCGCAGGCCAAAGTTCCACAACCCGAACACGACACGAGTCCCCCGACAGACCTCGGTGCCACGGATTTCGCCGCGCTCTTCGGGGTCGACCCCCGCGCGGCATCTGCCGGCACCTCCGCCGAACCACTCTCAGAAGGCGAATCATGACTATCACCAGTGACAAGACCATCTCGACCCCTCAGCTGACGATCAACGGAGCCTCCCAAACCTCGGACGAAACTCTCTCGGTGATCGACCCGTCGACCGGTGCACCGTTCATCGAGGTCCCCAGCGCCAGTCTTGCGCAGCTCGATGAGGCAGTCGAAGCGGCAACTACCGCGTTCGCTACATGGAGCGCGACTCCGATCACCGAGCGCCAGGCCAAGATCCAGGAGATCGGTCAGGTGATCCGTGACAACATCGACGAGCTGGCTCTGCTGGTCATGCGTGAGCAGGGTAAGCCACTTCAGAACGCTCGCGGCGAGATCATGGCGTCATTGCGACAAGTAGAGGTCTTCGGTTCGATCGAATTCGCCCCCGAGGTTTTGAAAGATGACGAGACGGGCAAGGTGGTCCTGACGTACGACCCGATTGGAGTCGTCGGCGCCATCACGGTCTGGAATTACCCGTTCCTGGCAGCTATGTTCAAGTTGGTTCCTGGACTGGTTGCCGGTAACACCGTCATTATCAAGCCTTCGCCGTACACACCTCTGTCTACCCTGCGTCTCGGCGAACTGCTGCAAAGTGTGTTGCCAGCTGGCGTACTGCAGGTTCTTGCAGGCGGGGACGAATTGGGCCGTGCACTCGTCGAACACACTGGCATTCACAAGATCTCATTCACCGGCTCCGTCCCCACAGGTAAGGCCATCATGGCTTCCGCGGCAGCGACACTCAAGCGGGTGACCCTTGAACTCGGCGGTAACGACGCGGGGATCGTCCTCGACGACGCCGATCCCGACGTCGTCGGTGCTGACCTGTTCTGGGCGGCATTCTCGAACTCCGGTCAGGTTTGCGCGGCGCTCAAGCGCCTCTACGTCCCCGAGGACAAAGTGGATGTGTATGCCGCAGCGATCGCCCGCGAGGCCGCTAAGGTCGTCGTCGGCCCAGGTGACCAGGAGGGCGTAACCGCCGGACCGGTACAGAATGCTGCGCAACTCGCGCAGGTCAAGCGTCTGGCGCAAGCAGCCAAGGACGGTGGCGGCGAGATCGTCTTCGAAGGGGAAATCCCCGACGGGCCGGGATACTGGTTTCCCACCACGATCGTCAAGGGACTCAGCGAGGGCAACGCTCTTGTCGACGAGGAACCCTTTGGTCCCATCTTGCCGATCCTGACCTACCGCGACCTCGACGAGGCAATCGAACGAGCTAACTCGACGGTGTACGGGCTCGGCGCGTCAGTGTGGACCGCCAATCCGGACAGCACCGAGACGCTCGCCGTTGCCGAGCGGTTGGAGGCGGGATCCGTGTGGGTCAACCAGCATCCCGTGGTCACCGCCACTATTCCTTTCGGTGGCGTCAAGCAGTCCGGTATCGGGGTGGAGGGATCGATCCTGGGGCTCAGGGCCTATACCAACCCTCGTGTGCTCAACATCAAACGCTGAGCGCACGTACAGAACAGCCGGATGAGGCACCCGAACGGCTTCCGCTCAAAGCGGGTGTCTCATCCGGTATCCAGTGCTCCCGAGTCCATGAAACCGCTGGACAGTACGTCGTCCGACGGGAACGCTCAACCGACCGAGGGAACGTGCCACTGATGTCACTGTCTCTTACCGACGAGACCTTTACCGACGACCATCCCGGTATGGCCAGGCTTACGCGGCTGGCGGCTGTATCCGTACATGCTTCTGAGAACAAGGGTGATCTGTATGAGTACGTGAGCACTCACGTAGGGTCCATCGGACTCGGTGAGATCGCAGGAATTCCCGGCACCATCCTTCGTCGTGACGATTCGGGCCCGTGTTCGGGAATGGTGGAGTTGACGCTGCAAACATCAGGCCGATGCTACGTGCGCCAGGATGGACGCGAAGCCTCCCTCGTGCCGGGCGACTTCGCCGTCGTCGACACGCGACTGCCTTATCAACTGACCTTCGACACCAGATTCACGTGTCTGGTCGTTGCAGTGACCCCCCAGCTTCTACCTCTCAAACCGTGCGCACTGAAGTCAATGACCGCGCTTCGCGTCCCCGGACATGATGGGATCGGCCGGCTGGCGGCTCAGTTTCTGAAGAACATCGCTCAGCAGGCGACCGAACAAGACCTCAGGAACAACCATGAGTTGGCCAGTGCTGTCGTAAGCATCGTGACCGCGGCCTTGACGAACCAGCTCGACGAATGCTCCGGCGAGACTCCAGCCGCACACCGCGCGTCATTGCTTCCGCGAGTCAAGGCGTATGCGGAGGCGCGCCTCGACGATCCGCACCTCAATCCGGCTGACATCGCTCGCGCACAGCATATTTCGTTGAGATATTTGCAGAAATTGTTCGAAGCCGAAGGGACCACGGTCAGTGACTGGGTTCGTCGCCATCGCCTCGAACACTGCCGGGTTGATTTGGTCGACCCGAAGAACGACGCGATGTCCATCGCAGTGATCGCGGCTCGATGGGGTTTCCTCGACTCCTCGTACTTCTCTCGCATTTTCAAGTCGACGTACGGCTCGACACCGCGAGAATTCCGGATGGCGCGGTAACAGCACGTCCCACTTGGCCTCGTACTGAATAATTGACTACTGAGAAGAGCAGACCTGCATTTCGGCATGACAACGCGATACAGCTTTGCCCTGCCGCTTCGGTCCAGGGATCGCGCTTCGAGTGTTCCGGATGCCTGATCACATCACGAAAGGGACAAACCATGCGCGACCAACGCCCCCCACAGGATCAGCCAGATGCAGGTCTGGACATACTCTTGATCATTGATCCGCTCCCCACGCTGAACCCTGGACACGACACATCTGTTGCGATCATCGAGGCCGCCCAACGCCGCGGTCACGCAGTGTATGTCACTACGGCGGAATCGCTTTCGATCGACGGGGGTGTGGCTGTGTCGGTGTGTGAGCGAATTCGTGTTGAACCGGCCGTTTTGGACAAAGGACGATGGCTGAGTCGGCCGGACTGGTACAGAACGGACCCGGAAGCGAGTGTGCGCCTCGACTCGTTCGACGCTGTCTTCATGCGCACTGACCCGCCATTCGACGCCGCGTATCTCAGCGCGACCTACGTTCTGGACCTCGTTGATTCAACGAAAACTTTGATGCTCAACAACCCGGCAGGCCTGCGGAACGCAAACGAGAAACTTTTCGGGCTCCGTGTGCCGGAGGTAGGACCGCCGACGTTGGTGACCTCGGACATCGGCAGAATCGTCGACCAGGTCCGTGAGTGGGGCAAGGCAGTTCTCAAGCCCATTGACGCAATGGCCGGACGCGGCATCTTGATTCTCGAACCCAACGATGCGAATTTACGCTCGATTCTCGAGTCCTCCACCGAGCGGGGAGCGAAGCGAGTGGTCGTCCAAAAGTGGATTGACGAGGTAGTTTCGGGCGATCGCCGGGTGATCGTGATCGACGGAAAGCCCGTGGGAGCGGTACGACGCGTAGCGTGCGGTGACGACTTCCGCTGCAACATGGCTGCCGGCGCCGTCACAGTTGCCGACACCATCAACGACGATGACCGACGAATTTGCAGCGCACTCACGCCGCACCTCCGGGAACACGGGCTCATTTTCGCCGGGATCGACGTCATCGGAGGCCAGCTGACCGAAATCAATGTCACTAGTCCCACAGGAATTCGAGAGATCGACGCGCTGAGTGGCAGCGACCTCGGCGGCGAGTTACTCAGCTGGATCGAAGTTCACAGCGGCGTCGGAATTAGTTTAGGAGCGCAATGACAACCCCCGAAAAAATTCTCGTGATCGGTGCCGACGCGGCCGGAATGAGTGCAGCGCACCAGATCCTACGCGAGGCAGAAAAGCGGCAGCGTCACGTCCACGTGGCTGCTCTCGAGAAAATGCACTTCACCTCCTATTCTGCGTGCGGCATCCCATATTGGGTGGCGGGGGATGTCGACGAGGTTGACAGTCTCGTGGCCCGTACCCCAGAACGGCACAGAACCATGGGCGTAGACCTGCGGACCGGGCTCACTGCAGTCAAGCTCGATAGCGCCGCGCGAACGGTCACCGCGCGCACCTCGGGCGGTGACTACGAGGATGTGCAGTACGACCAGTTAATCATCGCGACCGGCGGCAAACCAGTGATGCCCGAGTGGGCTGGGCCCGGCGATGGGACCTTTCACGGCGGCGTGGCCGCAGTAAAGGACTTGAACGACGGACAGCAGTGGATCGACCATTTGTCCCGAGAGTTTCCGAACCGAAGCACTAGCCCTGCGAAGAGTTCGGACAGTACGGACAATCGGGGGACCGTCGTGGTGATCGGAGGCAGTTACATCGGTCTCGAAATGGCCGAAGCCGCGATGCGGCGAGGCTTTGCGGTAACCCTGCTGACGCGTTCGACAGTGATGAGTAGTCTCGACTCGGACATGAGTGCCCGAATCAGCAAAGGCCTGAATAATGCTGGGGTCCACGTCGTCGAGCAAGCCACCGTCGACGGGTTAGACATCGATGGCGACGGATGGGTAACGACGGTGCGCACTCGCGACGGTGCCGTCTTCCCCTGTGATCTGGCCGTGGTCGCCATGGGTGTGCGCCCGAGTGTCGACTTCGCCCGAGAAGCAGGATTGCCGATCGGTCGACATGGTGGTTTGATCCCCGATGCCACTGGGGCAGTCGCACCAAGGATTTGGGCGGCGGGCGATTGCTGCGAGTCGCTACACCGCATCAGTGAGCACCTCGTCTATTCCCCGCTCGGCACACATGCCAACAAGCAAGGGCGCATAGTCGGAACCAATGTCATGGGGGGACAAGCCCGTTTCGGAGGTGTCCTAGGGACATCGATAACAAGATTCGTGCACGAAAACGCCCATATCGAGGTCTCGCGAACCGGCCTCAGCACCACGGAAGCTGCTTCGGCAGGCATCGACGTGGTATCGAAAACTACCGAGGGTCGGACAGCGTCCGGTTACATGCCTGAATCCTCCCCGATCGCAGTGAAGATCCTGGCCGAGCGCGGCACCCGGAGACTCCTGGGAGGACAGATCGTCGGAGGTAGATCGTCGGCTAAACGTATCGATACGATCGCAGCTGCTTTGTGGAATACAGCGAGCGTCGATGACCTTGCAGCAGTTGACCTGTCGTATGCACCACCATTTGCCACGGTGTGGGAAATCGTTCAACTCGCCGCTCGCCGTCTTGCCGACAGTATGCCATGACCCCCAAGTGCGAAAATATCTGAATGCAACGGACCGAGATGGGTAGTCGTCTTTGTGATACTGAGGTAAAACTCTGTGTTAGAAGGCATTTCGTGCGCATTGCATGGTGAGCTCGATTCGTTGCGTCGCGCAACCGATTCGGCTTTGGCTCACAGTGTGTGTACATAGCTTGAACGCCTCATTCAATATCCACAGTCGTGATGGCGTTGTGTAATTGCGCATTCGCTTCCCTGTGTACCCGGCGAGCAACTTCACAGCTTATGGCGGGTGGTCTGGAAAATCCAAAGGTTCTGACTGCCAGCAGTTCCCGAGTGAAACATGGCGAAGTGTTTTATGTCGTGAAGGTCTCGGCACTGTGCGAAACGCAATCACTTCGCTTGTGTGAGTGGCACACCAATTCTTTCGCCGTAACAACCGGAATGTCGTCGTTGGGTCTGCTGCACGATCAGGTGACAGGTTGAGTCACGCAGCCTGAGTGGCTGGTGTGGTCATGATGGTCTCGTATTCTATGGGGGTCAATCGGCCGAGTCCGACTTGGCGGCGTCGGCGGTGGTAGGTCTTTTCGATCCAGGTGACGATCGCGATCCTGAGATCGTCACGGGTGCGCCAGGGGCGGCGGTCCAGGACGTTCTTTTGCAGTAGAGAGAAGAAGCTCTCCATGGCGGCATTGTCGCCGGCCGCAGCGACGCGGCCCATCGAGCCGACCATGTGATGGCGGCTCAGAGCGCGGACGAATTTTTTTGATTGAAATTGCGATCCTCTGTCGGTGTGGACCACGCAGCCTGCGACGAAATCTCGGCGGGCGACGGCGTTGTCGAGCGCATCGACCGCGAGCCGGGACTTCATCCGATCGCTGATGGAGTAGCCAACGATCCGGTTGGAGAATACGTCTTTGAACGCGCACATGTAGAGCTTGCCTTCGCTCGTCCAATGCTCTGTGATGTCGCCCAACCACAGCTGATTCGCAGCATCGGCGGTGAAGTTGCGTTGGACGTGGTCGTCGTGGACCGCAGGCCCCGGGCGCTTGGCTTTTCCGCGTTTCTTGCCGAACACACTCCACCAGCCGTTGTTCGAGCAGATCCGCCACGCTGTGCGCTCGGCCATCACCTGGCCGACGTCGCGAGCCTCGTAGAACAGGAACCGGTAGCCGAACTCCGGGTCGTCCTTATGGGCCCTGAACAGAGCGTTCGCCCGGTAGGCCTCCGCGAGGTCGGCATCGGTCACCGGGTCAGCCAGCCACCGGTAGTAGGGCTGGCGAGCGATCTCGAGTACCCGGCACGTCACCGTGACGGGAATGCCGTCCTCGGCCAGCTCACGAACGAGCGGGTACATCATTTTCCCGGCAGGTTCGCCTGGGAAAGATAGGCGGCAGCACGGCGCAAGACTTCGTTCTCCTGCTCGAGCAACCGGATTCGCTTGCGCAGTTCCCGGTTCTCGACCACGTCCTCACCGGTAGTTCCTGATTTGATTCCGTCCTCGATATCGGCCACTTTCAGCCAACCCGTCAGGCAGGATTCACTGATCCCGAAGTCGGCGGCGATCTGCTTCAACAGCATTCCGGGCTCGCGACTGCGGGCAACCCGAACAACGTCCTCACGGAACTCTCGGGGATAGGGCTTCGGCATGGTGCACATCCTTCCAGCGGCACCTCTCGGCACCACAGATCAGATGTCACCTATCCGTGCAGCAGACCCGTTAGGCTGTCGTGGCCGTGCAGGATATTGCGCGAGGCGCCTGACTCTTATTGTGGGTGCGGATTCGGTCAGAACCGTACTACTCTGCTTGGTAGGTGCGGAACAGCCACGGGGACAACAAATAGCGCTCGAAAACCCGCATTCACGTAGTGGATCTTTTTCAGGTGGTATGTGTCCGTAGTCTGTCGATCCAGCGAAAGCTGGCGCGTGCGTCTATTTCCCACTTTCGTGCGCGCTGGTGCATGTACTACCCCCACAAGGCGGAGTACAACTAGTGATGCGGATCACAAAAGCGTATTTGGATCTGTCTGGTCCTACCGACCCTCGGACGAGTTCCGAATATTCACGCTGTCAATACCTTTCACCTCACGACAGCGAGAGGAGAACAAACCCCATGGCTCCGACAACGGATTCGCTGCAGTTTCGCAGTTCGGTGGCACTGTTCGCCACCGGCATCGCAGTGGTCACCATGGATGACGGCAACGGCGGTGTGCACGGGGCGACGATCAACAGTTTCACCTCTATCAGCCTCGACCCGCCGACAGTAATGATTTCGTTGAAACTAGGTGCAGCTCACCGCTTGATATCCGAAAATGGATGGTTCGGCGTCAGTGTCCTGAGCGAAAGTCAGCGAAACCACTCGAGTTATTTCTCAGGTCGCCGCGAATCTGACTGGGCACCCGAATTCGTGAAAGGTGAGCGGGTTCCGACCTTGTCCGGCAGCCTGGCGCGATTCGAATGCAAGGTTTCCGAGACTGTCGAGGTACATGATCACACTCTGTTTCTCGCTCGCGTCACACGCTGTGAATCCGAGGTCGGGTCCCCGCTGATGTTCTACGCGAGCAACTATCACCAACCTGTTCTGGGCGACCACTGACGCTCGCCTTGAGCGGCCTTCCAAGCTTTCCCAGACACACATCCCGTGCATTCAGAGCGAATGCAATGTTCGGACAAAAATTGGTGCGCACGCGTGCACCGTCACCACAAGAAGGAGATCGATCATGGCGGACAATTTCAAGCTCTTTTCGCAGGAATGGTGCGACGCTGCAAAGGATGCAGCTAACTCCAATTCCGATGTGTTCAACGGTTTCAAAGACGCGAGCTCCTTCACCAACAAAATGGAGTTCGGAACCATTGGTCGTGACGATTTGGCCAGCCACATCGAGTGGGACAGCGGCCGGATCGTGTCCTGGACACCACGCAAGTTCGAGGACAACGACTTGTGGCTGATCATCAACGGCAGCCTCGAAACATGGCAGCGTGCCGCAGCCGGTGAACAGCCGGCCGGAAAGCTGCTGTTGGCAGGACAGATCAAGTTCGCCAAGGGGCCGATGACCGCTGCTATCGAGAATGCACCGGCTCTGAACGCGTTCCTGCTCTCTTGGGGGCAGGTCCCCACCGAGTGGGATCTCTGACCTCGTCAGCCACAACCCTGTGCAGGGTCCGCCCGACCCGGTAACGGCCCTGCACAGGGTGTATCCATGCATCGAAAGGCCGCACCATGGTTTCAGTCGAATCCAGCACATATCCCGTAACCTTGTACGACGGAGACGACGCAAACGGTGTCTCGAACATCGTTGCCATGCTCCTCGCGCAGAATTTCGAAAACTTTCCCGATCGAGTGAAGTTCGCTCGGAAAACCGCCCAGCCGATTGCCATTGTCAGTACCGACACCGACAGTGCGTGCACGATCATTTTCGGTGATTCCGATGCTGTGGTCTACAACGATATCGTGGGCACGCCAGTAGTGACGGTTATCGCTACGGTCGATCAGATCTTGGACGTGTCGCAATTGAAGATGAAAGCGGGAGGATTGCTTCCCGTCGGCTTCTTCACCGGCCGTGGTTTCAAGGTTCTCGGATCGATTCTTTCCCATAAACTTGTCGTCAAAGGTCTGCTGACGCACACGGTCACAGCGCTCCGCACCATCGCGCTTGTCTCGGTCGTCGAATCGTGACCTCCGTCGAGGACAACAGACGAAGCCGATTCGTAGACGACTACCCCACCGGGCCCATAATGCGTGCCTACGACGAACAGTCCTCTCATCGACGGCCGCCCGTCTCGACAGCGGTCAAGTGCACTCGTATTGCCTTGATCGTGGTGGTCGCTGTCATCGGCGCCCTCTACCTTTATCCGCGGATCTACAATTTGACCGCTACTCCCTACCGCCTGGATCAGGCGGTCGAGTCCGCGAACAACTACAACCCAGCTCTCGACCGAATCGTCGAACATGAAACCGTCACCCTGGCGGCCTTCGATGCTCTGGACAAGATGAATGCCGCACTCACCGATGTCCTGGCCACGGACACTGCTGTGTCGAGTGAACTGACAACCTTGATCGGGCAGATCAGCAACGATGTGCAGTTCACCCTGGACAGCGCCGGTGCCAACGTCACCGAGTTGATCGATTCGCTCGATGCGCTGACGACGCAGGTAGAAGCGCTTCAGCCGCCCGTCGCCGACGCCGCAGCCGCACTGACAGTAGACCGCGCGACCCTCGACAGCATTCTGGTCGATGCCAAGAACACCGCAGCTCTGGTTCACAGTGCACGGGTCTCGGCTCAGGAATCCGCCGACGACCTCTCCGGGAAGTAAGGAAAGAACGTGATCTTGTTTGGAAAACCCGGTGGCCCAGCTCGTCTAGTGTTCGCGTTAATCGCCGTCGGCGTCTTGGGGCTGTTGTCTTTTGTCGTATTCACTTTGAACGGCCGCCTCGACAATCAGCAGCAAGCGAATCTCACCAGCATCGCCGCCTCGCAGGGCATCGTCGATGTCAACGACCGACTCACAAATCAGCTCGCACGCCTCACCGAGATCACTGACACAGCGCGCACCGCACTCGACGCAACAGCGGCGTTGAACCCCCTGCTCGTGCAACTAGACGACGCCATCCGCCCTGCTGCCGACATGCTCGCGAGCAGCACATCTGGTGCCCAGGTGACCAACGAACAGTTGACCTCGATTCAGGCCGTGATGGGCGACGTGCAAGACGCGGTTATCCCGTTGGTCACCTCGGCGGAGGCTTTCGGCGGCCAGGGCGCCGATCTGTTGGCAGTCGTGCAAGGTCTCGTTGACGACCTTGCCGGCTCGGTAGAGGCTGCCATGACCATCAATCAGATGCTGCCGCTCCCTGGATAAAAGCGCGGGCAGCCCGCACACCAATTCGATCGATACGGACGTGATATGCAGCAGGACCACACATCTCCGAACCCAGGATATCGGGCGGGTGCACTGACCAGGTTTCAACGGACGAATGTCCCCGCATCGGCATTGCCCGCCATGCGAGGGCGGTTACGGCACCGCGTCGACGTGCCCGGAACGGCGTTGCCAACTACAGGCCCATTAGCGACGACAACTGAATGGCTGGGCCGGTTGGCGGCTATCTTGGCGATCGCTCTGTTCATCCTTGTCCTTATCTGCATTCACAAGGGCAAGCTCGTTCGCGACAGCGCCCATACCGTCGTGAGCAACTTCACCGTCACCAATGCGATGTTCGACCAACGAGCTGATCTCACCGCTCCCGCGACAGCACGTAAGCAACTCGACGAACTCGCAAGTATTCTCGCCAACTTGAATACGGCTACGACAGCCGACGTGGACAGCCTCGCGGGTCTGCTGCCGAATGCGCGCACATTGTTGGCGGCCGGACAGGGTGATGCAACTATTGCGGCTGCCTTGGAAGGTGTCGCCACGACTCTGCAAAGCTCCGCTGCTTCGTTGGCACGAATATCCACAGATGCTGATCAGACGGTGACCGATGTCGACAGCTCGTTGGTCACCGCAATCGATCTGGTCAACCAGCTCAACGCGGAATTGACGCGCACGACCAACAAACTCGCGCTGATTCCGGCGCAAGATGCGTTCATACCCGCACCAGGAGAGAACAAATGACGGTTACGGCGAAGTCATGGACCGCCATTGCGCTACTCATCGGGGGTGGGAGTGCAGTCGTACTGTGCGCAATCAATGGATTCGTCCCCGGTTTGCGCGATATCAGTGATCCACTCGGTCGCCCTTCCTCGCTGAGCGCGGAGCTGATCAATTCTGCAGGTCAATTCGACACGCTCACATCAGTTCTCGTTCCCAAACACGAACAGCTCGCAGGCGATATTCAAACCCTACGTCCGTTAGCTGACAACCTGGAGAGCCTCACAGACCGTGCGGGCGCTCTCACCGGCAGTGCACAGACGCTCAATGCGTCCACTGCGAACGTGAACGATATTGCAATGCCGCTGCCGAGCTTGATCACGGACGTCATCGGCCGCGCGAATAACGCGACCCCGACCGTTGCCGGTCTGTCCACTGCAGTGGGCTCCGTCGCCGGTGAACTTCAAAATATGCAGCAAGGGCTGGCCACCATCCAGACGTCGCTGGGTGCGCTGGGGCCCAAGGCGAGTGACATTGCAGCGACACTGGCCATCGTTCGTGAAGAAGCAGCGCATGTCCGTGTTTTCGGCCCACTCCTCGCGGTAATCGGTCCACCGATTAACGCCCTGAACCTTCCGCCCCTCTCAATCCCTGCTTCCATCCCATCCCCGTGACCACTTGCGGAGATTCGCACTCGTCTCGCGCAGGTGAAAGGCCCTCTACCATCATGCTACGCATTTCCTGGGCAGTAACTGTCGGTTTCACGCTCGCCGCACTCACCGGGATCCTCATTGTCACACGTGATCTCGCAACCTCGAACGACATTTTCAAGGATGGAGTCGTACAAGCACAAACTGTCGACGCCACCACAGACGAGGCACTTGCCGGAGCCGCAGAGTTGAGCCCCGCCAACGACGCCATCGATCGAGGGTTGCCCGAGGTAGTCGGGGTTCTCGATCAGTTGGTGCGCGCCAACGAAACCCTCGGGACGTTGGGCGAAAACCTCGGTGAGCTCGGAATCGCATTGTCCTCCGCCGACGCTCCACTTGCCGGCATCATCGACGCCGGCCAAGCGGCGTCCGGCCACGCCAATGCGGCAGCGGCTCCTGCTGCCAACATCGTTAACACGCTAAACAGCGCAAATGCCAAGGTTAACACCCTCGCCCCGCTGCTGGACAACACCCTTGCGCTGGGCCGAGAAGTGGATTCCAAACTTCGAATAGCGCTGCTGCTGCCGCTAATCGGGGAATGACTGCCTGCTCCCAGTCACGGACGCGACGAGGCCAAATTTGGCGGCGTCCGAATTCCGCACTGAAACCTGATCCGACGAAAGGCAAAATCGATGACCACACTGCGCGAACAGCCCTCGCAGTTATTGCCCGATGACACCGCGACTCGACTGTATATCGATGGCGAATGGCGCGATGCCTCCGACGGGGGGACGTTCACTGATGTGAATCCGACTACGGCGCAACCACTGTCCGAGATCGCATCGGCAACCGCAGCGGACGTCGATGCAGCCGTAAGCGCTGCGCGCACCCAACTCGGTGGTGAATGGGGCTCGACGCCCGGGGTCGTGCGCGGAAAGCTACTGAACCGTATCGCCGACCTCATCGAGCGAGACGGCGATCTACTTTCTCGCCTCGAAGCGCTGGATATCGGCAAACCCGTGGGTCAGCCGATCATGCTCGACATTCCCAACGCAGCAGCGACATTCCGACATTTCGCTGGTTGGGCGGACAAGATTCACGGTGCGACCATTCCGACCGCTGGGTATTTCGGGCGACCGACTCACTCCTACACCGTGCGCGAACCTGTCGGTGTCATCGGTGCGATCATCCCGTGGAACACGCCGCTAATGATCGCCGCATGGAAGTTGGCTCCCGCATTGGCCGCCGGCAATACACTTGTGGTGAAACCGCCAGAGGATGCCCCACTGTCAATTCTGCACCTCGCTCGGCTCATCGCCGAAGCCGGTGTACCCGCAGGCGTTGTCAATGTTCTTCCGGGCCTCGGCGAGGTGACCGGGGATGCCATAGTCGGACATCCCGGTATCAATAAAATTAGCTTTACCGGTAGCCCTCGCGTTGGTCGAATCATTGCAAAGAAGGCCGCCGACACCTTCAAGCGCATCACCCTCGAACTCGGTGGTAAGTCTCCCCAGATCATCCTCGCCGACGCTGACGTCGAGTCCGCGATCAATGGCACCGCGATGGGATTGTTTTTCAACCAAGGACAGGTGTGCGCGGCGGGAACCCGTGTACTCGTACATCGATCCCTGTACTCGCAGGTGGTCGACGGGTTGTCTGCCGCCGCATCTGCTCAGGTGCTCGGCGACCCGTTCGACCCACAGACCACCATGGGCGCGCTCATCAACGCGAAGCAGCGCGAGTCGGTACTGGGGTACATACAGGCGGGCCGCGACGGGGGAGCCCGCCTCACTGCAGGAGGCGGTCGGCCGGACGGAGACGGATTCTTCGTCGAACCGACGATCTTCGCCGACGCACACAACGGCATGGTCATCGCGCAGGAAGAAATTTTTGGTCCCGTAGGCACCGTGATTCCCTTCGACACTACCGACGAGGCGATCTCCATCGCCAACGGAACCGTTTACGGACTTGCGGCAAGTATCTGGACTCGGGATGTATCTCACGCACACGGACTCGCCGCGCAAGTCAGGTCTGGTGCTGTATGGGTGAATGGATGGGCCGCAATCGACCCCGCCCTTCCCTGGGGAGGGATGAAGTCCAGCGGAACCGGCCGTGAATTGGGCTGGGCCGGAATCGAAGCCAATACGGAGGAAAAAGTCGTCACGATCGTCTTGTAGGGTCGTCGGTCAATGCGACAGTCTCCAGGATCCGCTTAAAGTCGATCCGACAGGTCCTGGAGGCAGCGCAGAAAGCTTCCGAGCTCACGAAGGCAACCGCTTGTCGATCAAGCGACGGGCCTTCCCGATGGAACGTTCGAGCGCAGCAGGCTCCACGACTTCTACGTGGACGCTGACACCGATTCGATCCTTCACAAGCGCACGCAGCGTCGTAGCTGCAGTGTCACGAACATTGGACGCGACATCCGAACGGGTCTCGACAAGAACCCTCAACGAGTCCATACGGCCGGAGCGTTCAAGGACGCACTGGAACTGTGGGGCGAGGGTCGGAACGGTCAAAATCAGCTCTTCGATCTGAGTTGGGAACAGATTGACCCCACGCAGAATGATCATGTCGTCGGTGCGTCCGGTGACCTTTTGCATGCGCCGCATGGTGCGAGCCGTGCCGGGTAACAGACGCGTCAGGTCACGGGTACGGTAACGGATGATTGGCATCGCTTCCTTGGACAAGGACGTGAAGACTAACTCGCCTTCCTCGCCGTCGGGAAGAACCTCTCCGGTCACCGGATCGATGATCTCCGGGTAGAAATGATCCTCCCAGATGTGCAGTCCGTCCTTGGTTTCGACGCATTCCATCGCAACGCCCGGCCCCATGACCTCGGACAGACCGTAGATGTCGACGGCATTCATGTCGAGGGACTTCTCGATCTCCTTGCGCATCTCCTCGGTCCACGGCTCGGCGCCGAAAACTCCGGTCGTCAGTGAGGTCTTCGACGGGTCGATGCCCTTCTTGATCATGGCGTCGACGATCGTGAGCATGTACGACGGGGTGACGAGGATCGCGTCGGGTTCGAAGTCCTCGATGAGCTGGATCTGACGGTCAGTCATACCGCCTGACATGGGAATCACGGTGCAGCCCAAACGTTCTGCGCCGTAATGCGCGCCGAGGCCGCCGGTGAACAATCCGTAACCGTAGGCGACGTGGACTTTGTCCGAAGGCTTGACACCACCAGCTCTCAAACTTCGGGCGATGAGGTCGGCCCAGTTGCTGATGTCGTTCGCCGTGTACCCTACGACCGTCGGCCGACCCGTCGTTCCGGAAGACGCGTGGATTCTGGATACCTGGTCCTGCGGAACGGCGAACATGCCGAACGGGTAGTTCTCGCGTAGGTCCCGCTTTGAGGTGAACGGGAACTTGGCCAGATCGCTCAGTTCCTTCAAATCACTTGGATGCACTCCGGCGTCGTCGAATGCTTTCCGGTAATGCGGGACCTTGTCGTACGCGTGTTTTAGCGACCACTGCAGGCGTTCGAGTTGAAGAGTGGAGATGCGGTCACGCGAGGCGAACTCGATGTCGGGTGTATCGGAGGGGGCGGACAGCACACTGGTCATTGTGAAACCTTCGGTTCAGGCGTCGAAGTCGACGGTTACGGCGTCGCTGACGGGGAAGGTCTGGCAGGTGAGCACGAAGCCTGCAGCGATTTCGTTGTCCTCGAGCGCGTAGTTGCGGCGCATGTCCACATCGCCGAGGGTCACCTTGGCGCGGCAGGTTCCGCACACGCCGCCTTTGCATGCGAAGGGAAGGTCGGAGCGCAACTGCTCGGCGGAGTCGAGGATCGACTCATCCTGGGGAAGTGTTCCTGTCACGCTGCGCCCATCGAGGGTGATGGTGACCTCACTACTCGGACCGGTGACACCGGGTTCTCGGTGTTTCTCCTGAGGTGGGGGGACGTCGTCGACGTAAAAGAGTTCGTGGTGGATCTGGGAATTTTCGACGCCAAGGCCAGTGAGAACCTCCTGCGCGTCGTTCACCATTCCGAAGGGCCCGCACAACCAGAAGTGGTCGATGTCCGGTGTGGGAACCACGGTGTTGAGGATGTCTTTCAGTCGCTCGGCATCGAGCCTGCCGCTGAACAGTTCGACCTCACGAGGCTCACGTGAAAGCACGTGGATGATGTCGAACCTGGCACCGTACTGGTCTTTGAGGTCGGCGATCTCCTCGGCGAACATCACCGATCGGGTACGCCGGTTTCCGTATAGGAGAATGACTTCGGCATCGGGGTTGGCGAGCATCGACGCGGCGATCGAGAGCATCGGGGTGATGCCGGAGCCTGCAGCGATCAGCACGTGGCGACCGCCGGCTGCGGGGTCCGCGTGGAAGTTTCCACTCGGGCCCTGCACGTCGATCTTGTCGCCGGCCCTGACCTCGTGCACCAACCACGAGGAGAAGAGACCGTTTGTGACCTCACGGACGCCGACGCGTGGGCGGGTGCCCGCTGCCGCGCAGATCGAGTACGAACGACGATGTTCGACGCCATCCACTGTGCGGCTGAGCATCAACGATTGGCCTGGGAGGAAGTGGAATTCGTTCTGCAGGTCATCCGGGACGTCGAACGTGACGACGACGGCGTCGTCGCACAATGATTCGACGTCGGAGACGGTGAGCGTATGAAAAGCCCTGTTGCGATTTGATGTGACGACTGGTTGGTCGGTGACGGTCATCAGATTTCCTTCACGTGGTCGAAGGGTTCGAGGCAGTTGTCACAGCGGTACTGCGCCTTGCACAGTGTGGCGCCGAACTCCGAGGTGAGTCGTGTTCTGGTAGAACCACATTGCGGGCAGTCGATGACGCGTGGCTTGATTGACAGGGTCAGTGGTACCGGCCCGGATGTGCGGGCAGGCGCAGGTCCAGGCGTCGAGTACCCGGTCTCTCGAAGCTTGCGGAGACCGTCCTCGGAAATCCAGTCGGTGCTCCACGCCGGGCTCAGACTCGTGACGATCTCGACATCGGTATAGCCGCCGTCGAGAAGTTTGTGCTTGATATCGTCGCGCATGGTGGCCATCGCCGGGCATCCTGAGTAGGTCGGGGTGATGGTGACGCGGACGCGGCCGTTCTCGCGGACCTCGACCTCGCGCAGGACACCGAGGTCGTCGAGGGTGAGCAGGGGCATTTCGGGGTCCATGACGGTGGCTGCGATCTCGCGTGCTGACATGTGCATGGTGGTCACCAGACTCCCTCCGGGTGGGCACGGGCGACGGTTTGCATTTCGGCGATCAACGATCCGAACGCTTCCGTGTGGATACCGCGACGCCCGCCGCGTCCACCGATGGTGCCGACGGACTTGCCCTCCGGCGCAGCCAGTTCTGCAGCATGGAGAACCTGATCGATCACCGAGTCGAATTCTTCTCGCACGTCGCGGGGGTCGACGCCGACGCCGACCTTCGCGAGAGCGATCTCTTCGTCGGTGGGCAGGAACAGTTCGGAGACGTAGGGCCAGACGCGATCGAGGGCGTCCTTGACGCGTCGCTTGGATTCGTCCGTTCCGCAACCGAGAGTGACGATCCAGCGTGCCGAGTAGTCCCGGTGATAGGTGAGTTCTTTGATGCCCTTGTTGGCGACGGCGGCGAGGACCGGGTCGCGTGAAGTGCGCAAACGATCGAAGATCGCGAGGCGCCACGTCGACAGGATCAGCAGACGCACCTGCGACTTCGCGAAGTCGCCGTTATCGAGTTCGGCGAGCCTCACGTTGCGGAATTCGGAATCAGTGCGGAAGAAAGCTAAGGCATCTTCTGCAGGCGCGGGCGAGGTGTCGGAGATAACTGGCACCACCGAAGAGTCAGCTGCGGCGGCACGGGCGAGGAGCAAACGAGCCTGACCGAGTAGATCCAGTCCGACATTTGCCAGCGCGACTTCTTCTTCGAGCTCCGGTGCACGCGTGCTCCACTCGGCCAGGCGCTGTGCGCTGATCAGTGCGTCGTCACCGAGCATGAGGCAGTATGCGGCAAGGACTTCGAGGTCCACGTCGTTGGGCACGGTGGTATCGACACCGGCAAGCGGATCGTCGAAGCTGGTTCCGAAAGCCCACTGCCCATGTGTGTCTTCGTTGACCAAGCCTTCGTAAGCGCTGTCGTGATCAGTCATTTTGGAAGCCTTCACATGTGGGGAACATTGTCGGGGATCTCGTAGAACGTCGGGTGGCGGTACACCTTGTCGCCGTTGGGCGCGAAGAACGGGTCCTTCTCCGACGGCGAAGATGCGACGATCGAGTTGGACGGGACGACCCAGATGCTGATGCCCTCGTTGCGGCGGGTGTAGACGTCGCGAGCGTGCCGTAGAGCCATATGGTCGTCGGCGGCGTGGAGCGATCCGACGTGCACATGATTGAGTCCGCGCTTACCGCGCAGGAAAACCTCGTACAGGGGCCAATCAGCCTTGACGGTAGACTTTTTCGGCTCGACGGGCGCGTTTTCGGTGGGAAGGGCGCCGTGGCCGTCCTGTGCGGTGAATTCGGTCATGATGCGTTCCTCTCGGCAAAGGCGGTTGCTGCTTCGCGTACCCAGGCGCCGTCGTCATGGGCTGCGCGACGGTTGGCGATGCGCTCGATGTTCGACGCACCGTTGCCGTTGATGACCTGCATGAACTCGCTCCAGTCGGGCTCACCGAAGTCGTGGGACTTACGCTCTTCGTTCCACTTCAGGTCCGGGTCAGGGAAGGTGACTCCCAGAGCTTCGGCCTGCGGGATGGACATGTCGACGAAACGCTGGCGCAGTTCGTCGTTGGTGTGGCGCTTGATGCCCCACTTCATCGACTGCTCGGTGTTGGGGCTTTCGTCGTCCGGCGGGCCGAACATCATCAGTGCCGGCCACCACCAGCGGTTGACTGATTCCTGGACCATGGCACGCTGCTCATCGGTGCCGCGCATCATCGTCGCGAGCAGCTCGTAGCCCTGGCGCTGGTGGAAGGACTCTTCCTTGCAGACTCGGATCATCGCGCGCGCGTACGGTCCGAAGGAGCTGCGGCACAGCGGAACTTGGTTGCAGATGGCAGCGCCGTCGACAAGCCAGCCGATGGTACCGACGTCCGCGTACGTGAGGGTGGGGTAGTTGAAGATCGAGGAGTACTTCTGTTTGCCTTCGATGAGCTTGACTGTCAAGTCTTCGCGGTCGGCGCCGAGCGTCTCCGCAGCGGAGTACAGGTAGAGGCCGTGTCCGGCTTCGTCCTGAACCTTGGCCATGAGGATCGCTTTACGACGCAGCGACGGCGCGCGCGTGAGCCAGTTACCCTCGGGCTGCATGCCGATGATCTCGGAGTGCGCGTGCTGTGCGATCTGCCGGATGAGCGACTTGCGGTAGCCGTCGGGCATCCAGTCGCGGGGTTCGACACGCTGTTCGTGGGCGATAATCGCGTCGAAGTCTTCCTGCAGCGCGTCGGCGCTCAGGGCGTTTGACGAGGTCATAAGTCCTACTTTCATTACCGAATGATCGGTTGGCAACAAGTATGCACCGAAGTGACGTGGCGCACAGGCCGGGCTGTTGTTCGGGCGTCCGCCCAGTGGCACGGTCATGTCATCTACCCCAGCAGGTAGTTGTTCGTGCCACTGGGCAGAGCCTCACGACCCGCAAAAACCGGTTTCTCCTTGGCGAGGAAGGCGTCGACCGCCGCTTTGTGATCCGCGCTCTGGCCGAGGTGGGTCTGGGCAGCTGCCTCACGCACGAGGGCGTCGAACAGGCCCGACGCCGAAGCGCTGACGAGAGACTTGACCTGCCGGTACGCCTCGGTGGGCCCGGACGCGAGCCTCTGGGCCAGCTTCAACGCGGTCCCCTGAACCTCTTCGTCAGGGACCAGTCGATGGATGAGTCCCCAGTCGAGCGCCTGCTCGGCGGAGATCTTGTCGCCGAGAAGCAGAAGCGCCGATGCCCTGGAAGCTCCGAGCGATTCGACCAGCGAGTAACTCAACCCCGAATCGCTCGCCAGACCGATACCGGTAAAGGCCGTCCCGAAGGACGTGTTCGTGCCCGCAACGCGTACGTCGCCGGCCAGCGCGATGCCGAGCCCTGCGCCGACGCACGCACCGGGGATCGCCACGACGACCGGAACGGTGAGTTCCTTCAGCGATTTAATCAACGGGTTGTAGTGAATCCCGACGGTCTCCATCGCTGTCTCGGGATCGGCTTCGAGTGCGGCGACATGTTCACCGAGGTCCTGACCGACACAGAAGTTCTTGCCCTCGGCCGTCAGCAGGACCGCGCGCACGCTTGCATTGCTCGCTGCGCAATCGACCGCTTCCTTGAAGGCGACCTTGGTTTCGACGTTCAGCGAGGACCGCCCGAGGGCGATCGTGGCGAGAGCGCCCGAGATGTCGAGTCGTACCGTCATTTCTTCTCCCAATCGTAAAATCCATTGCGGGACTTGCGGCCGAGTTCTCCGCGAGCAACCTTGTCTCGGAGCAGCTGTGGCGGGGTGAATCGGTCGCCCAACGTCGACGCGAGGTGTTCGGCGATGGCCAACCTGACGTCGAGACCGACCAGATCCGTCGAGCGCAGCGGCCCCATCGGGTGCTTGTACCCGAGTTCCATGGCGCGGTCGATGGATTCGGCGTCGGCGACGCCTTCCTCGAGCATCCGGATCGCTTCGAGGCCGAGACAGACTCCGAGGCGGCTGGTGGCGAAGCCAGGGGAGTCGTTGACGAGAACTTCGCTCTTGCCGAGCAAGCCAACCCACGCGCGCACCTTCGCGACGACGTCGGACGAGGTTGCCGGTGCCCGCACGATCTCTACCAGTTCAGAGACCGGCACCGGATTGAAGAAGTGCATGCCGATGAACCGGGACGGATCGCTCAGCGCCGCGCCGAGTTCGGCGATCGAGATCGAGCTGGTGTTTGAGGCGATCACGGTCGACGCCGACACCGTCTTGTCGATCAGTGCGAGAACCTCGATCTTGAGTGACGGGATCTCCGGGACGGCCTCGATGACGAGGTCGAGGTCTGCCGGCAGCTCGTCTGGTCCTGCGACGGTGGACACCCGCGCCAGGATTTCCTCGGGCGTCCTGTCCAGCTTGCCGCGTTCATGTGCCCGCGCAAGACCGGTCGACACCCTATCTACGGCTGCCTTTTGATCGGCGGCCTCGGCGATGACCACCTGCGATCCGAGTTGGGCGAACACTTGGGCAATACCCGCGCCCATTCGCCCGCCACCGACGACACCGACATATGAGGGAACTGTCATTTCTTCTTCTCCAGAAATGCCGTCATGCGGCGTTGTTTGTCCTCGGTCTCGAACAGCACCGCTTGTGCGATGTCGTCCGCCCACGGTTGCGAGCCTGGTGCGTCGAGAATCTTCTTGGTCAGTTTCAGGGCCAGTGGAGCTTGCTTCGCGACGCGGTCGAGCAGTGAATGTGCCGCGTCTAGAGGATCTTCGACGATGTCCATGACGAGACCGGAGCACAGTGCGGTGTCCGCATCCAGTGTTCGGCCACCGAGGAGTATCTGCTTGGCCACCGAAACACCGACCAACGTCGGCAGTCGATAGCTCGCGCCCGCGGCCGCCATGATTCCGAGGCCAGGCTCGGGATTGCCGAATACTGCTGTCGGTGAGGCGATTCGGATGTCGCAGGCGTAGGACAGCTCGGCGCCGCCTCCGAGTGTGTAGCCGCGAATTGCGGCGACGGTCGGGAGCGGTAGCGCGGCGATGCGGTCGAACAGGTTTCGATTGATTCCGCGTAGAGCGTCGTCGCGGTTGCGGGCTCGGAGCTGATTTATATCCGCTCCGCCGGCGAAATGGTCGCCCTGGCCGGTGAGCAGGAGGAGCTTGGGATCCTCCTCGATCAGAGCGCAGACCTGGTGTAGCTCGGATATCATCTCGGCATCGATGGCATTGCGCTGCTTCTCCCGCGACAGCGTGACGACCACGCGATCCGAGAGATTCTCTACCACCAGCGTGTTCACGGCGCCTCGATCAACATCGACACACCCTGGCCGACGCCGACGCACAGCGTGGCGAGTCCGCGAGAGGCCTTCTCGCGTTCCATCCGGCCCAGGAGCGTCAGGAGTATTCGAGCACCGGAGGCACCGAGCGGGTGTCCCAGCGCGATGGCACCACCGTCGGCGTTGACGATTGCGTCGTCGAGTTTCAGCTGCCGGATGACGCCGAGCGACTGCGCAGCGAATGCCTCGTTGAGTTCGACCGCACCCAGATCGTCGACGCTCCAGCCTGCGCGAGTGAGTGCCTTCTGTGTCGACGGAACGGGTCCGAGTCCCATGACGTGAGGAGCGAGACCCGCGCTGGCGCTGGTCACGATCCGTCCCCGAACCTCGAGGTTGTACTTCTTCACAGCCTCTTCGCCGGCGACGACAAGGGCTGCGGCCCCGTCGGTGAACGGCGAAGAGGTTCCAGCGGTGACGATGCCGTCTTTTTTGAAGGCGGTCTTCAGTTTTCCTAGCTTCTCGAGTGTGGTGCCGCGGCGGGGGGTTTCGTCCCGGGTGACGTCGCCGTCCTTCGTTGAAACGGCGACGATCTCGTCGTTGAACCGTCCGGCGTCCTGCGCGGCGATCGCTCGATCCTGGCTTCGCAGCGCGAAGGCGTCGGACTCCTCGCGGGTGATGCCCTCCTGCGCCGCAACTTCCTCGGCGGTCTCACCCATGGAGAGCGTGTACTTGTCACCGCGGCCCGCGTCATGCTCGGTGAACTTGGGATTCGTGAACCGCCAGCCCAGCGATGTGTCGAAGATCTGGCCGGGCTTGGCCCACGGTGTACCCGGCTTCGCGATGACCCAAGGTGCCCTCGTCATCGATTCGACGCCGCCGGCAACGATCAGGTCGGCTTCGCCGCTGCGGATCGATGCGGCAGCGTTGGCTACGGCGGTCAGGCCGCTCGCGCACAGCCGGTTGACGGTGTAACCGGGGACGGATTCGGGCAAGCCTGCAAGCAATACGGCCATTCGAGCCACGTCACGATTGTCCTCGCCTGCCTGGTTCGCCGCGCCGAGAACGACCTCGTCGATCATGTCGGCCGGAACTCCTGCACGTCGAACTGCCTCGGCGACGACGATGCCTGCCAGATCGTCGGGACGAACGCTCGCGAGAGCGCCGCCATATCGGCCCTGCGGCGTTCTCGCGCCGGATACCAGAAAAACTTCGCCCACTATTCGCTCCTTCGCCGGGGTTACTCTCTATTAATAACCGAACATTCGGTCGTCGCGCAAGAGCGGCGAGCCGCCGATGCTGTGGAATCGCGACGAGCCTGGGAGAATGAACCACATGACAACCGCACGTGCCCCGCGCCGAACCGGGCTTCCCGGCCGTCCAGGTTATGATCTCGATTCGTTGCTCGCTGTCGCGGTCAAGGTCTTCAACGACAAGGGTTACGACGGCACTTCCATGGAGGTCCTCGCCGGTCGGCTCGGCATCACGAAGAGCTCGATCTATCACCACGTCTCCGGCAAAGCGGAACTTCTGGAGCTCGCGCTGTCGCGTGCGCTGAACGCGTTGTTCGCGGTCACCACAGAGGGGCAGGCCATCGAGGGGCGCTACATCGATCGGCTCGAATACTTGGTGAGGCGCAGTGTCGAGATCCTCGTCGCCGAGCTCCCCTACGTGACGCTTCTGCTTCGTGTGCGGGGAAATACCGAGGTCGAACGCCGTGCGCTCGCCCGACGCCGCGAGTTCGACGTCTTCGTCAGCGACCTCGTCGTCGAGGCAGCCAAGGAGGGGGACCTGCGGGCCGACATCGATCCCGCGTTGGCCTCGAGGTTGCTGTTCGGAACCGTAAATTCCCTGATCGAGTGGTACAAACCGCGAACCGGTGGATCGGCTAACGATCTCGCCGACGCCGTGGTCGCGCTGACGTTCGACGGGTTGCGCAGAGCTTGATGCACGGACGCGTGAACTAACCGAAGACGGTCGTCGACAGGACGATCACCGCCACTGCAAACAGGGCGGTGACAACCCACGCTTCCCTCGAGTACGGGCCGATTCCCCATCCGAATTTATTGGTGCTGAACCACTTTCGAGGTGGGTTGAAGTGCATGCGCACGAGACTTACGGGTTCAGTCGTTTGTTTGCAAGGGTAATGAAATGTAGTGCTTGACAAGCTGACGCCTCAGGGGTGATGGTAATTACCAACCGAACGTACGGGAAGACGGAGAAGCTGTGAGCAGATTGCTGGAGAGCTACGCCCAAGGACAATGGTTTGCCGCGAGCGACGAGGGAACGCCGTTGCTCAGTGCGATCGACGGAACCGAGGTCGCGCGTATCTCGTCGACCGGCCTCGACGTTGCAGGAATGATCGACTATGCCCGCAGGGTGGGCGGCCCGGCCCTCGCCGCGCTCACCTTCCACGAGCGCGCCGGACTGCTCAAGCAGCTCGGCCTGACTCTGATGGCAGGCAAGGACGAGTTCTACGAGATCTCGACCTTGACCGGCGCCACCACGCGCGATTCTGGCGTCGACATCGACGGCGGATTCGGCACCGTGCTGAGCTACGCGAGCAAGGCTCGACGTGAGCTGCCCAACGACACCGTCTACCTCGACGGGGCAATCGAGCATCTTGGTAAGAAGGGCACGTTCCTCGGCCAGCACATTTACACTTCGCGTCGCGGTGTGGCCGTGCAGATCAACGCCTTCAACTTCCCCGTCTGGGGCTTTCTGGAGAAGCTCGCGCCCGCGTTCATCGCAGGTGTCCCGTCGGTGATCAAGCCTGCGAGCCAGACTGCGTACCTTACCGAATTGGTGTTCCGACGCATCATTGAAAGCGGTCTCCTCCCCGAGGGGTCGGTTCAGCTGATCTGCGGTAGTGCACGCGGCATCATCGATCACCTCGGTGGTCAGGATTCGGTGGCCTTCACCGGATCTGCCGACACTGCAGCCTCACTGCGCTCGCACCAGAACGTCGTCGGTGAGGGCGTGCACTTCACCGCAGAGGCCGACTCGCTCAATGCATCGATCCTCGGTTCGGATGTCACGCCGGAGGATCCCGAGTTCGATCTGTTCGTCAAGGGTGTTTTCGCCGAGATGACCGTAAAGGCTGGCCAGAAGTGCACGGCTATCCGCCGCGTGCTGGTGCCGCAGCCTCTCGTCGACCCCGTCATCGACGCCCTGAAGACGCGCCTGGCTAAGGTTGTCGTCGGCGATCCTCGTACCGACGGTGTCACGATGGGAGCGCTCGCCAGCATCGAGCAGCGCGACGAGGTTCTCAAATCGATCAGGGGACTGACGAAGTCCGCCTCCGTGGTCTTCGGCGATCCCGATGCGGTAGATCAACGACCCGGTGCGTTCATGGCGCCGGTTCTGCTGAAGGCGGGTGACAAGACCGCTCCCGAGCCGCACGAGGTCGAGGCTTTCGGGCCGGTGTCGACGGTCATCGGATACGAGGACACCGCCGATCTGCTGGACCTGGTTGCCCGCGGTAAGGGTTCGCTAGTCGCCTCGCTGGTGACGAAGGATTCCTCGGTAGCACGCGAGATCGTTCTCGGATCCGCGCCGTACCACGGCCGAATCCTGGTCCTGAACAGTGAAGATGCCCGCGAGTCCACCGGCCATGGTTCGCCGCTGCCCGTTCTCGTGCACGGTGGCCCGGGCCGCGCAGGCGGTGGTGAGGAACTCGGCGGTATTCGCGGAGTGTTGCACCACATGCAGCGCACCGCAATTCAGGGAACACCGGATGTGCTGACCGCTGTCGGTAACAAATGGGTGACCGGATCCGCGCAGATCACCGGTGACGTCCACCCGTTCCGCAAGAACCTCGGTGAGCTGAAGCTCGGCGACACGATCGTGGGCGGTCCGCGTCAAGTGACGCTCGCGGACATCGATCACTTTGCCGAGTTCACCGGGGACACGTTCTACGCGCATACCGATCCCGAGGCCGCAGCAGCAAATCCACTGTTCGGTGGCATCGTCGCGCACGGTTACCTCGTGGTGTCTCTGGCTGCCGGATTGTTCGTCGACCCCGCGCCGGGCCCCGTGCTTGCGAACTTCGGCGTTGACAGTCTTCGATTCCTGACGCCGGTCAAGGCCGAGGACAGCCTGACGGTCACTCTCACCGCGAAGCTGATCACGCCGCGCCAGAGCGCCGATTACGGTGAAGTACGTTGGGATGCAGTAGTTGTCAATCAAGAGGGCGATCCCGTCGCCACATACGACGTGCTGACGCTGGTCGCCAAGCCGGAAGGTGAAAACTGATGAGCTTTCGAGTCGCTGTGTGTTACGGAAAGCCCGAGGATCCCGCCGCGTTCGACGAGCACTACACCTCAGTGCACATCCCCCTCGCGAAAATTATTCCGGGTCTTACCGAATTCACTTGGGGCAAAGTCAGTTCCATGGATAGATCGGATCCTCCGTACTACGCGGTTGCGAATCTGTACTTCGCGGACGAGGAGTCGCTGAAAGCAGCCCTCGTATCCCCAGAGATGATCGCGGCAGGCAAGGATCTTCGCAACTTCGCCTCGGGCGGGGTCACGATGTTCACGCAAGAAGAACTCAGCGTCGGCTGAAGAGACTAGGGCCATGGGACAGAACCAGATTGCGCTCGACATGTTCGAGTCTGACGCCGCATCAAGGAAACTTGGAATCGAGTTGGTCGAGCTGTCGGACGGTTCTGCAACGATGTCGATGGCCGTCACCGAGGACATGGTGAACGGTCACGGCATCACCCATGGCGGGTATGTCTTCATCCTCGCTGATACCACATTTGCGATGGCCTGCAACAGCCGCGACGATGCGGCTGTTGCAGCGCGATGCGACATTCGCTATCTGCGCCCGACGAAGGCTGGCGACGTTTTGGTTGCCCAAGCGGTCGAGCGCGCGCGATTCGGACGCAACGGAATCTACGACGTGGCAGTCTCATGCAGCAACAACGTCGTCGTTGAATTCAGAGGAGACAGCCGAACGATTCTGAACCCGAAATAGCCTCGGCCGGTGCTTGTTTTGGATTTTCGTGCCTCGGTTTTCGTGTATTCCTCAAGTAAAATATTGCTCCGAAATAGTTTTGCGAAACGGTCACTACTGGTGCGCATATTGTCTGCGGCGTCGTAAGCAGGATGGTAATCAGGGAAAGCCCTAGCTTCTCGAACATCACCAGGTGAGCCTCGTCAACTTAACTGGGCCGTCAGTCAGGGATGATTGTCGGATGAGTCGTGGAGACGAAACGCGGGTGGATTCGACGCGGTCGCCGTATAAACGGCACTGCTATCCCGCCGGAGATCATCGCGCACTGCGTGTGGTTTTACTGCAGGTTCACGTCGAGCTTGCGCGACGTCGAGGAGTTGATGCTCGCCCGCGGCATCGTTGTCTCGCACGAGACGATCCGCACGTGGTGCGCGAAGTTCGGACCCGAATATGCACGTGTCCTGCGCCGACGTGCTCCCCGAACCCGGCGACACATGGTTTCTGGACGAGGTGTTCGTCAAGATCGGCGGCATCCGGCGCTACCTATGGCGGTCGATCGGGACGGCAATGTCCTCGATGTTCTGGTCCAGTCTCGACGCAACGCTGAGGCTGCGAAACGTTTCTTCGGCAAGCTGATGCGCAAGCAGGCCCGGGTGCCGAGGGTGCTGGTGACCGACAAGCTCGCCAGTTACGTTGTGGCGCATCGAGAGTTGATGCCATCGGTCGAACATCGGCGCTCGAAGTATCTCAACAACCGGGCCGAGAGCTCCCACCAGGCAGCGCGAACGGGCGATGAGGTTCTTCCGCTTACCAGGCGTTGGGCCAGTTCCGCCCGGATCGCGTCATCGAAGTATGCGTCTTCCATGCAGCTAGGCATATCACTTGCGCTTGCGTTGGGTGGCTAGTCGGCGGCGGGCGCTCCTGAATTCGTCGATGCGTAACGTGGGTGGAGCTGGCGTGCAGCTTGTCGAAGGTGTTGCGGGCATTTCCGTCCGACGCGTGGGTCTACTGAGGCGTGTGTTTCCCAGAGGGTGAGGTGTGTCAAGGATCTTGGACAGGTCCTCGTCGGTTATGCAGCTGCTGCTGCCTGTCGGTATTCGTTGAATGCTTCGATCGGTGGTCGATAGCCGAGGGTTGAATGAAGTCGTTGCCGGTTGTAGAAGACCTCGATGTATTCGGCGACGGCGCACCGTGCCCGGCTCCGGGTCTGGAACGATTGCTGGTAGTACATTTCGTTCTTCAAAGTCGCGAACCAGGATTCCGCGGCGGCGTTGTCCCAGCACACACCGGTGCGACCGACACTGGTTCTGATCGCGTTCTTCCTCGCGAACTCGGCGAATCCTGTTGAGGTATATTGACTTCCGCGATCGGAATGGAATACTGCGTCCGGTGAGACGTAGCCGCCACGCATCGCCATCGTCAGGGCGTCGACGACCAGACTGGTGCGCATATGGTCGGCAGTCTGCCACCCGACCACCATCCGGGTAGCCAGATCGATCACGGTCGCCAGATACAACCAACCCTGCCCCGTGCGCAGGTAGGTGATGTCGCCGACGAAGCGCTGTCCGGGTTCGGGCGCGGTGAAGTCCCGCTCGATCAGGTCCGGACTGACCACAGGCCCGTCACCGGCGACGGTGGTGCGTTTGTAAGCACGGGGCTGAACCGCACGCAGGCCGAGCTCACGCATGATGTCCGCGACGGTACCGACGCTGACCTCGACATCGTCGCGGTTGAGCGCGGCGGTGATTCGCCGGCACCCATATGTCTTGCGGGAGTGAATGAATGCACGCCTGACGTGGTCGGCGAGGTCCCGACGACGCGCCGTCGCCGGTGTTTCGACCCGGCTGCGCCAGGCATAGAACGTCGAGCGTGGCACGCCCATCAACATGCACATCCAGCCGATTGCATAGGTGGCCTTCTCCACTTCGATCAACGCGCAGCGCTCGGCTACGGTTGAGTCCTCGCGAAGAAGGCCGCGGCTTTTTTCAGGAACTCGTTCTCCATCCGCAGCCGGCGGATCTCGGCTTGCATCTCTGCCACGTGGGCAGCCTCCACGGGTTCGGTTGCGGTCGCCGGGTCGGGATTCTTCTTACGCCAGGTATTGACCCAGTTCGCCAGCGTTCCGGCGTTTATCCCCAGATCACGAGCCACATCAGCGGTCGAACGATCCAGACTGACAACCATCTGCACAGCTTCAGCCTTGAACTGCGGACTGAACTGGCGGCGAGTCTCGGACACAAACAGATCCTCTCTCAAAACGAGAGTCACTGTCCAAGATTATTGGTACACCCCACCTCCACGGCTGCGCTCTACGAAGAACTTCGCACGCGTGGATATCGAGGCAGCTACAGAACGGTCCACGACTACTTGAGACCTCTGCGCATCCTCGGCGCCGCGCCGGCCAGGAGACAAATTCCGAAGGTTCGGCGAATCACCTCGTGGATGTTGCGTCATCGAAGATAAACTCACTGCCGACGAGCAGATCGGACTCAAACAGGTCCTCGCCAGCTGTCGACATCTCAAGGCCACTGCAGGGCATGTCACATCGTTCGCGGAGATGCTCACCGAACGCCTTGGGAAACAATTGAACTCGTGGATGTCAGCGGTCTCGGCAGATGACCTGCCACACTTGCGTCGCTTCGTTCGAGGGCTCGAAACCGACCACGCTGCGGTTCTTAATGGACTGACTCTGCCGTACAGTTCGGGCGCTGTCGAAGGGCATGTCAATCGGATCAAGATGCCCAAACGTCAGATGTACGGACGTGCTGGATTCGACTTGCTCCGCAAACGAATACTCCTCAGCGACTGATGCTTTCAAAATCAATCACGGAAACTGGGCCAGAACCAAAATTCAGATGCCGTTGACAGCTTGGCCGGGTCTGTCCAGAAAACGGTGTAATTGATTGGTTTCTAACTACTTTCGTCCGGCAGACAGCCGTCCGTCGAACGTTATCTCGAAGGCATTCAGTGCTGCCTTCCATCGGTTGGACCAGCGCCTGCGGGCGGTGCCTTTGGGATCGAGGCTCATGATGGCCAGATACACGCATTTCAAGGCCGCGGCCTCGGTCGGAAAGTGTCCACGGGCCTTGACAGCCCTGCGGATTCGAGCGTTGACACTCTCGATGGCGTTGGTCGTGTAAATGACCTGCCGGATGGCGTTGTCGAATTGTAGGAACGGCACGAACTCAGCCCAGGCGTTAGTCCAGAGCCTGATGATCGCGGGATAGCGTTTCTCCCATTTGTCACTGAACTCTGCGAATCGGTCGAGCGCGGCCTGCTCCGACGGAGCCGTGTAGACGGGTTTGAGGTCCTTGGCGATCTCGGACCAGTCCTTGCGGGAGGCATAGGCGTAGGTGTTACGGAGAAGATGGACCACACAAGTCTGCACGATGGTCTGTGGCCACACTTGCTCGATCGAGTCGGGTAGATGCTTGAGACCATCGCACACGACGATCAGAACATCCTGCACACCACGGTTTTTCAGCTCGGACAACACCCGAAGCCAGTACTTCGCCCCTTCCCCGTCGCCGTGCTCACCGACCCACAATCCGAGGATGTCGCGGGTGCCGTCGACAGTCACCCCCATCGCGACGTAGATCGGCCGGTTAGCGACGTTGCCCTCGCGGATCTTGACGTGGATGCAGTCGATGAACAGCACCGGGTACACAGGATCCAACGGCCGGTTCTGCCACTCGGCCATGCCTTCCATCACCCGCTCGGTGATCGTCGAGATCGTCTGCTTGGACACATCAGCTCCGTACACCTCGGCCAGGTGTGCAGCGATCTCACCGGTCGTCAAACCCTTGGCCGACAATGAGATCACCATGTCCTCCACGCCTGAGAGCCGACGCTGCCGCTTGGCCACGATCTTCGGCTCGAAGGAGGAATCCCGGTCACGGGGCACCTCGAGTTCGACCGGGCCGGCCTCGGTCAACACGTTCTTGGCTCGTCTGCCGTTGCGGGAGTTGCCGCTGCCCCTCCCTGCCGGGTCGCTCTTGCCGTATCCGAGGTGGTCGTCCATCTCGCCTTCGAGCGCGGACTCCACGACTAGCTTGGTCAGCTTCGACAGCAATCCACCATCTCCGGTCAACTGCAGCCCTTCGGCTCGCGCCTGCTCGACCAGCTCTTTGAGCCGCGCATCGCTGATACCCGGCTGAGCCGAGTTCGTCTCTGTCTCACGTTCAATCACGTCAGTCATAGTGGCGTATCTCCTTTCAGAGTTACACCGTTGTTCTTACAGTCCCACGGGATCGACGAACGGTGGATCAGTGGCACTATGACGAACTCGGAAACAGGGTTGGTGGTGTACGCGCGGCTCTGCCTGAGATTTGAGGAGCGGATCCGTGGCGCAGTTCCTGTCACCATCATTGCTCCGGAGCCAGAGACCATGACAGTAGGGGCAACTGGCGGAGTTCTGGTGAATCCGGGAGTTGACAATTGACGATGTCGATCACCGTGAACTGTGATGCGTGTGGAACTACTCGAGAAGTTCCGGCGAACTACTTGTCATCGTGCAGTGTCGTGAGATCCGCGATCGAGCCAGGGTGGACACATTCCGTCGACGAGAACTACTGCTCGAATTGCGCTGCAGTGAGGGCGCAGACGTGGCCTCGAGAATCCGAGGGAGGGACTCCATGAGCATCACTGAAATTCGGCCACTAGGTGCCGTTGATGGGGTGAAGGCTCCTGTGTCTCACTCGATTCATGCGATTCCCGGTAACACCACGCTCGACGAACTCACGGAATTCGCGTGGAAGGATCTCTCGACTCCCGACAAGGCGATTGGTGCATACCGTTTGGTGTCTCTCGCCGATGACCCTGATGTGTGGGAGCAACTCGGCTCTCTCACTTACGCGCGATTCGTCGACGTCGGTGCCTTCGCTGCCGTCTATTCCGAGGGGCGCTGGATACCGCTTTCGTGTGGGCAATGGCTGGTGCGCACACACGACGATGACCTCATCGTTGTCTCCGATGAGGACCTCAGGCTCGGGTACGAGTTACTCGGGTGAAAGAAAAAGAGCCGTCGGAGCGCTCGCCAAGGAGGGACGTTGACCTGGTCTTTTGTGCGTCGATTGCTTGCAGGCACCTGAGCTGTCCAGGTCCGTCTCTACTGTCCGGATCGCACTGAAAGTCCCCGCGGTCATCGAGACAGTTGTTCCCCTCGGCCGCACCAACATCCGGCAAAGGAAGACATCATGGACATCGCATCACTCATCGTCGGCGTCGCAGTAGCCGGCGCATCGGCAGCGCAGGGAGCTGGCGTAGAGCCAGTCATCACCGACACCATCACCTCGGTAGTCGAGGAACAGGCACCGGCTGCATCCCAGTTCATTCCAGATCCGCAGCCGTACCTGGACCAGGCAACAACCGCCCTGACGCAGCTGCAGGAGCAGATTCCTCCTGCGTGGCAGTCCGAGGTGGAAAGTGCGCTACCCCCGGAACTGAAAGACGCTGCGGCGCAGATACAAGAGATCCTCCCGCCGCAGGCACAGGCTCTGATCCCCGACGTCACCCTTCCTGCTCCCGGACCGGACTCGGTTCCGCCGGCCGGCTCGGCGCCGAACGGATCCGCTGTCGAAGACGCATCGGCGAATGACACGACACCTGCCGGAGGGCCTGCGCTTCTGCCCTCCGTGTTCAGCGCACAACCATCTAACGCTGCCGGGATACCCTCGCTCACAGGCCTGTTCGCACCGTCGGCGGTGCCGGATCTGAAGTTCGATCCCAACCTTCCTCGCAATGTTGAGTTCGCTCGCGCTGTCATCGAAGCTGCGATGCGGGAACTCGGACTTCCCTACCAGTGGGGCGGCGGTTTGTTGACCGGTCCGTCGATGGGTGATGGAACGGGCGGCCCGATCGCCGGTTACGACTGCTCCGGACTGAGCCGCTTCGCGTACTTCATCGGAAGCGGCGGAACCAAGGTGCTGCCTCGGACGTCGCAGGAGCAGTTCCGCGCCGGACACCAGATTCCGATGAGCCAGGCACAGCCGGGTGATCTGCTGTTCGGGAATTGGCAGGCTGACGGCGCCAATCATGTCGCGATCTATCTCGGCGAGGGCAAGATGATCGAGGCACCTCAGACCGGTCAATTGGTGCAGATCAGCGCAGTCCGTTCGGACATGATCCCGGCCAGGTTCCTCTGATGGCGGACCTATTTTCCACTGTGAGTAACTGCGGGGCCGAGCGGCCAGGTCGCAGTGTTTCGACGCTGAGTGGTGTCGGGGCCGCCGCCCTGATCCCGGCGGCGCTGACGACGCCTATTGATTCAGTGGGGGCCTGCAGCGGCGTCTGCGCTCACTCACAGTGGGAGGGGATGACAGTGGCGGACGGCGCACCCGACAGCACAGCCGCAGGCCATTACGATTTGCGTAGCGACAGCGGAGAACCTCAACAGAGCACCGCTGAGATGGATGCGAGCACAACCTCGAGTGAAGGAGATACCACTGCCATGACCGCGACGACGCCGTCAAGCCACAAGAAGGTGCTGGAGACAGCACGTAAGGCCGCAGAATCGTTGGCGCAGGAGGCGATTGCAACGAGGGTCGCTCTCGTCGGTGCGATAGGCGAGGCGGAAGCTGAGCTTGCTGCCATCGAAGCGGCACGGGTTGAGGCGGAGGACACGATCCGCGTCGCCCATGAACGTGCGATCGCGGGCGGGTGGACTGTCAAGGAACTCGCCGCTATGGGATACAGCGCACCGAAAAAGAAGAAGGCCGCAGCGTCGAGTAAGCGATCCTCGTCGGCGCCGGCAGAAAACACGGTCGCCGCGAATGCACCCCAGTCGTCCGAACAGAATTCCGCGCACGACAGCTCGGCCTAAAACGCAGACCACGTGCACCCCGGTCCGTCTACATCGGGACTCGTCGCTGCGCCGCAAGAGCGAAGGAAACAGTCTGCCGGCGCCCCCTTTCTGATCGATGTGTCGTAGCCCTCGGCTAATCTCGAATGTGCGACGAGCAACAGGTCGCCACACCGACCTAGACCGCAGCACCATCGGCGGTCCTGATCTTGTGAGGGAAGATTCCCCACGAGATTGGTCGAGGTGGCGACCTGCTGTGTTTTTGTCGCCGTAGTGAGAGGGCAACGCCTAGTTGCAAACTGGGGTCGCGGACGGCTGCACATGTGTGAAAGGTTGAGCGGGCAAGACGAACCCACCAATTTTTAGGAGCTCAATCGCATGGCTACAGTTAAGGATCCGACGACCTGGGCTATCAGTGCTTTGCACTATGTCGAACAATCGGTTCACGCGAATGAGGTCGACGATGACGTGGATCGCGCGAGTGTTTTTGCGGCGCAAGCATTGGTTTATGCGACGCTGGCGGCCTCCGGTGTCGAGGTCCATTTCAACGAAATCGCTGAGGGAACCGTGGAGCTTCCGTCTCGACAGGTGAAAACTGTTTGAGCACAGCCCAATAATGTTGAAGGCATGCCGGTCTTCGAGCGTATGCGGTTCGAGGTCAGACGAATTCGCGGATGCGGGGGAGGACTCGGGCGAGTTCTTCGAAGAGTGCAGGCCATCCGCGTCTGAGTCTGGTGATGCGGCCGCGTTCGAGGAACGCTCCGTCGAGGATGTGTGAGACCCGTAGATGCTGCTCGGGCGTGCCGAGACGGCGGAGCTTGTCGTAGACGGGATTGACGGGAAGGTCGTGCGCGGCGATGTGCGTCCAGATGTCTTCGCTGCTCCAGTTCCAGACCGGCCCGAAAACGTGTGTGCCGTCGGCTCGGTCGAGGGCACCGCCATGTGTTTGGCGCTGCTGCGCTGCTGTGGTGCAGCAGTCGACGCAATCTTCGGTGACTCGGCTGCTGAGAGCGTTGTAGTACATCGACCAGCGTCCGGTTCCCTTCGCTGATTCGTCGGCACGTACACCCCAGATCTCTCCGGGTCCGTGAGTCTGATGTGCCGCGCGTGAGGGTGCTCCGATGAGAATGTCGCGGAGCGCTCGCGTTGTCGCCCGCGTGGGCAGGTGGTGATCCCATTCGCCGGAGTCCGCGAGGACGGTCAGAAGGGGCGGGTCGGCTCGGTGTACTTCGAGATTGAGGTTCCATGCGTCGGCGAGGTCGGCGATGTACTCGTAGGTCTGTGGGTATTCGAGCCCTGAATCGAAGAAGACGACAGGGATGTTCGGCTCGACCGCTGTGGTCAGGTGCAGGGCGACGAGTGAATCTTTGCCGCCGGAGAAGGCGAGATATCCGTCGTGGTTGTCGAGGTGTTCCTCGATGCGCTCTTTGATCGCGGCCAGGTTGGGACGTGGGCGACGAAGTGCGCGCAGTGTGGTCAGATCGAGGCCGTCCGCGCGAGGGGTGCCACTCATATCTCTGCCGCTTCCTGGGTGCTCGATGGGTATTTCTGGCGTAGTTGTCACACGCGACCCTTGGGGCGGATCTTCCTGTGTATGTAAGGCCTCGAAGCCGATCCAATTCGGGGCACCTGCACAGGAGGAGGAGCGTGATGAAAGAAAAACTACAGGAGGTGACCTCGTGCGTAGAGGTCGTAGAGGCGGCGTTCGCATCGACGAGTGCATCGACGAATCGTTCATCTGAGAAGGGTTCTGTGCAGCTGGGGCGGTGTGCGCGCTGCGCGAAGGCCGACACACCGATCGAGCCCGCGCATTCGGCGATCTCGCGAACCTTCACCGCATTCGACTCGTGGAAGGCTCCGACCGAGAAGGGGCTCTGCGCACCGTGCCGGTGGGCGTATCAGACGCCGGAGCTGCGAACCCGAATGCATCTGATCACCAACGCGCCGGCGATGACCGAACTGACGCAGTCGCGCCTCGCCCGGACCTTGTCGGCGCCGTTGACGTCGGAGATCGCGCTGGTGGTGCCGTTGCGTCGCCCGGCCCGCAAACACATCCTGGCGCACGCCCGGTGGGGTGCCGTTGCCGTCGAAGACACCTGCTTGCCGTGGTCGGATCGCGATGTCGCAGCAGCTGCCGCGATGCGCCGGCTGCGCTCTCATGGCTTCGGCGAACGCATGCTCGGCGAGAGTGCAGCCCCGTATGCAGTGCTTCGCACAGTGCCGGCGCGTCGGTGGCCGGCGATCTTCGAGGACTGGGATCACCTGTCCCCGTACCGCCACGTCGACCGATGGTGGGCGTTGGCGCTGTTGGCCACCAAACCGCCTCGCAATAAGGCGCACGCATGACGACGCCGACAGACCGCTGGCTCGCTGCCGCCCCCGCAGGCCTCCCACAACTGCAGGGTGCGGAGAGTGTGGCCGAGCGGCTGCTGTTGCTGTTGCACTACGGCGTGGACTGGGATTCGTGGGTGGGCCGGCGCCGGGCGACGTACTGGACGCAGCATTTGCCGAACCGAGTCCGCGTCGCGACGTATGTCGGAGGAGCCGACCTCGATCGTTGGTGGTCAGTGGTCTCACGCTCGCTCGAATCCGAGCCGCGAACTACCGACGAACGGCTGGAGTTGGCCGCTCTTCTGCGGACTGACTCGGAGGCGGTCCTGACACTGTTGCGGGAGCGTCCCACGGCGTATGTCCTGCGCACCCGCATCGTGGCCGAATCAGTTGCCGCTGCCCGCGCCGCGAGGAAGGTCAGCTGATGCGTTCGACCGTGAGATGGGATGTCGAACTGACTGCCCTGTCGTCGATCTCGCAGAAAGGCGAGGAGTCGGAAACGACGACGACACTGTTTCGCCGTGAACCGATCCTGCAGCCGGACGGGAGGAAAGTGTTGGTACCGGTCGTGTCGGGGAACTCGCTGCGGGGAGCATTGCGACGCACCGCCGAGGAGTTGTTCCGCGATGTGATCGGTTACGAAGGACAGATACCTCTCTCCGCGGCGCACGCACTGCGCAATGGCGGCAACCTGAGCAAAGTCGCCGGCGACTCACTGACCGGCCGCCGGCGTCAGCGGCTGCGCGAGTTGGTCCCGCCGATCAGTTTGTTCGGGGGAAACGGAGGTGGTGCGCCGCCGATCGACGGATGTCTCAAAGTCGGCAAAGTCGTTCCCCGAGTGAAGGAAACAGAATCGATCATGAGCAGGCCTTACCCCGGAGTGCTGATGTCGCAATTCGAGCTCATGTCCCTGGAAAGTTACAGCCGCTTCGACGACGCCGGCACCAAGTCCTTCCCTGCGCCCTTCGATGCCGACACCGTGCCCGGTTCGGGGACTTCGGCGCACCAGACGTCGATGTTGATGCGCTTCGAGGTCGAGACATTGCCCGCAGGAACACATTTCGAAACATTCCTGAGGCTGGACCGGGCAACCGACCGCGACATCGCCTTCTTCAGTGACGTGTGGGAACGATTCTCGCGAGACGGCTTCCTGGGTGGGCGTAGCGCGATCGGGCACGGGCGAGTTCGCGCCGAGTCGGAGCTGACCGTGTTGACGGGCCCGGGACCGCAGGTGGCGGACTGGCGAGCGGAACTGGAACCGCTACGAGAAGACGTGATCGAGGCGTTGGGGTGGCTGACATGAACGCAGGAACCGCCTTCGCTCCCTTCCTGGTCAGGGCGCATCTCTCGTCCGGGTTGGCACATGCGAGCCCCTGGGGGATCGCGTTGGACGGCATCCTCGCTGCGGAGCTGTGGGCCGATCACAAAGCGGGCGCCCTCGACCGCGGTGAATACGTGCCGGCGCTCTCGCCGGAGGAGACCCCGCCGGATCTCGAATTGCCTCTTGCGCGTTGCACTCTGGCGGGTGCGGACTGGCATTGGTGCGCGACGTGTTCGTTCCCCGAAGACCCGGCGGGGGATCCGGTGGTGCGGCACTGGGCGAGCAGAACTGATCACCGAGGGCTCGAGGAACTCGCGGCGAGCGTGCCGGCAGTGATCTCGGATCGGCAGGGCCGCTACCGGGCGAGGTACATGCCGTTGATGATCACCAATTCACGAACTGTCACTTGGCGCGGTGTGGGTGACCTGACGGCTGTCGCGGCGATATTGTCCGGTCTCGATGTGATCGGGAAGAAGCGCGCACACGGTGAGGGTCGCGTTCTGCGGTGGGAGTTCGAGAACCGCACAGGGGAGGATCCGTGGGAGTTTTCGCACGAGCACGCCGACGGGACGCTGGGACGCACGACACCGGCCGCATGTGTGGCCTCGCGAGATACGCCGGTCACCTCGGGGTTCGGGTTGGCGGGTGTTCGCCCGCCCTACATGCACCCGACGCGGATGTGCGAACTCCACCTGCCGCTATGACGCGCAGGTGACACCCCACCAAAACGCGGGATCAGGGACTGGTCTGGTGTGATATCCCCATGACATTTCTCCGAGAACTGATCGCAGCAGCTTCAGGAGCTACCCCTGTGCCCGAGCTGCTACGAAAGGTGAAGGTGCTCGGCTCCTTCACTGGCGCGGTTGAACTCGAGAAGTGGGCAAATTTGGAGACTTACGGATACAAGCCGGTGGATGATCTGCCGACCTATCGTGGCCCATTCCCAGCAATGGCCCTTGGCGACTTCATAACCAACCGGGGAGATCAGGCCAAGAATGTTGCAATTCCCGAGATCACCTTTCCGAAGGAAAACCGCGGCGGTCCGTTGTTCACGCTCACTTTCGATCAAGGCGCTGCCCAGATTCAAAACTGGGCAGCAAAGCCGGATGGCATTTCATTTCGGTGGCATCAGGATGCGGTTGTCGCCTACAACATGATGGTGCGAGAAAAGACCGTCAACGCAATCATGGAGCCAGGTTGGGGCCTTCTGGCAGTCAAGTTACACGCTGGTCAGAGCCAGTTCGAGGGAATTCTTGACGCAATCCGGAACACTGCACTCGACCTCGCCCTCGAGCTGCAGAAGCAAGCTCCAGATGCCGGAGAACCAGATGCGGATCCGAGCACGAATGAGCGCGCCGTAAGTGTGGTCAACAATTTCTACCTGGAACACGCGAATCTCTCGGGCTCGAACAACGTCCTCGGAGGCTCGGAATTCAGTCAGAAGATTGCCCAGGACCCCGAGCCCGCCGGGGAGTGAATGGCCCGCGGAGTTGTCTAGGGCTCAGCTCACTGGCAGCCCGTGATACAGCAAGATGGCATTGGTGATAGCGGTCGCGATAGCCGGCAGCACGCCGGCGGTTTGCTCGTCCAACCACTGCTTGACGCGAGATCCGTATCCTTGCCCCGGCTCGGTGGCGTCATCGTCTGCGATGGCCTGAAAAAGCTCTTCCAAGCTCTCGGCTGATACGCCGGCACCGATCAGCGCTTGTTTGAGGGTTTCGCGATCGCCCTTCGCGGGGGTTCCGATGCTTTGAGTGAAGTCCGAACTGCCGATGGCGTTGTTCGATCCGGACAGATCGGCGTTGGAAAGATCGAATTTCTTGGAAATGACAGTCTCCTTTGAGAGCCACATCTGAGTGGTTGTGCCTGAATATGCACCTCGGGAATCGTACGACTTTCGCTTCAATGACGACGTCGACTCAGGCTGTCCAGGTCCGCGGCTACCGTTCGCCCATCAATCCGAGAGGCCGATGTGTAGAGGAGTCGTGGTTGCTATGACCATCACCGAGATTCACCCGGGCGATACTGCTGGGAATGTCGAGTGGCAGGAGCGGGCAGTGTGCCAACGCACTGATCCCGAAGCATTCTTTCCTGAACCGGGAGAAGCTGTCCGGCCGGCGAAGCGGGTCTGCGCAGGATGCGAGGTTCGTGTCGACTGCTTGGCATTCGCATTGGCGAACGACGAGCGTTTCGGTGTCTGGGGTGGGTTGACCGCCTCGGAGCGGCGTCGTCGCTATCCGCGGGTGCAACAGTGACCACCCACGTGGACTTCACCCATACCTCGTACGAGGAGGCCGCGAGGTATGCCGATTCCATCAAACTCGCTCGGTATATCTGGGATCGAGGGATTTGCGGCACAGAGCTCCTCAGTCTCAGTGGAGCTACCTGCCGAGCGCTCGCCAAAGCGGCTGTTGTGAATCCGCCTTGTACCTCGGAAACGTGGGCGACGGTGGCGGATCTTGTGGCCGAACAATCAGCGTGGGCGGACGCTCACCCGGATGATCCGGGTTCTGTTCCGCTGCACGCAGACGAGCATGAGGCGTGGATTTCGTGGATCCGTCCGGCAAGCGAAATCGGTACCTCGCGTGGGTGATCTTCTGTTCATGGCAGGTGCCTCGATGACATGCCTGTTGGGCGTTGCCGGCCTCATGGTTGCCCTTCGAGGGGCAAAGGATGCGACTGACGAAGACGAAGTGCTCGGGCCTGGAGCAGAGTTGATCCAGGAAATGCGATGAACGACTCGCAGCTCACGCTTTTCGACATTGAACTGGGCGATGTTGTTGCTGTTCGCGAGTGGACAGAGCGCATGATCCCGGCGATGTGGACTGCACCGTGGGATTGCGCAGGCGGGATACAGAAGGGCGCAGTACTGAGCGGATGGCAGTGTCCGGCCTGCCGAGTCGTCGAGCCCAACGCGTATCTGCTTGACAACAATCACGGGATAGACCCTGAGCGGCCGGGACGAGAAGATCGGCTGACTCGGTGCCTGCGTATGGAGCTACGTGAAAGTACGGCTGATGATCGGAGGGCTCAGTAAATGTCGAGCGGTCTCTCCCGCAAACCGCGCGAAATCAGAACGATCGCACGCAGAGTGGAGACATAAGTCCCGCTATGGGAGAGCGGTAGCGACTGGCCAACCCGCTGAGACAAATGGTGTGATCTACCGCAGGCTCGCCGCCTCGCCGAAACCGAGGTGGTCACCAGAGCCGGTCCAAGACAACGGCGGCCCGCTACCCAGCCTGTCCAAGGCAAAAGGGGTCCGGTGCGGGCCCACTGCACACGCCTACGTGGAGGCTGGACGCTCCGGCATCTTCATCATGATCAGCTCCGCACCGTCCTTGTAGCGGTACGCCCACTGACCGTCCTTCGTCATCACCGTGCCGGCCTGGCCCTCGTCCGGGGCCGGGCTCCACCCCTGAGTCTCATCCGGTTCTGCAGTCTCGCTCATTTCACTATTGTCTCAACCTCCGAAAACCGGCCGAAACCAGTACAAACCAGCGCACAGTGGACGGTATGAGCGCCACCGCCGGAAAGCCAGCGCCGCCGATGCTCGCCACTCTCGGGCAGCCCCCGACAGGGGAGCGCTGGCGTATTAACTGAACTAAAGAATTGCATCATTGCAGGTCAGGGGCTGTGCTGATACTTTCCTCAGTATGTGCAGCGAGATGCGCCGGGCTGATCTTGCAGGGCTGGTCGTTCCCGACGTGGGGCGGCTGATTTCGACAGGTTCCGAAGCAGAGCCCTACAGGTTGCTCGATGCGTCGGGTGAGGTAATCGGCACTGCGACACTATTTTTCGAGGAACTTCACGCGTGTGACCGATCGTCGGCGACGATCCGATCGTACGGGCATGACTTGTTGCGGTGGTGGAGATTTCTCGCAGCGGTCGACGTGGGATGGGAGAGAGCCACTCCCGCGGAGGGCCGTGATTTTGCGCGTTGGATGAAGATTGCGGATAAACCCAGGCGTGAACATTGGCGGAGGCGGGGCGAAAAAGTCTCCGGCACAACACCTGTAGGGGGCAATGCGGCCAAGAGTGGTCATTGGGTGGTCAACGAGGTCACCGGCAAGCCGCGGCAGGGACAGAAATTCTCCCCGGCCACTCGAGCGCACGCGGAAACGGTGTTGCGGGCGTTCTACGATTTTCAGATGAGCATCGGTGCCGGGCCGGTCGTCAATCCGTTCCCGGTGGATCGCTCGCCCCGCGCTTTTCGGTCGAACGCGCATCACGATCCGCAGGATCCGTTTCGTAACGAGCGGAAGGGGCGATACAGACCCAAGGTTCCGAAACGGATACCCAAGCGCATTCCCGACGACCGTTTCAACGAACTATTCGCGGCGTTGTCGTCTAACCGAGATCGGGCAATGTTGGCCTTCTGGGTTTCGACCGGCGCCCGCGCCGACGAGCTCCTGTCGATGTCCCAGAAGAGTGCGGACCCGGGCCAGCAATTGATCACCGTAATAAGGAAGGGGACCCGGGAGGTCCAACAGTTGCCGGCGTCGCCAGATGCATTCGTGTGGTTGCGGATCTATCAAGAAGAGGCCTGGGGAAAGGATGCCCCTCACGGCTGCGATCATCCCTTGTGGATGACGTTGCGCAGGCCGTGGCGGCAGCTGTCGTATTCGGGAGCGCGCGCGATGTTCTCACGGGCGCAGTCGATGTTGGGATCCAATTGGACCATTCACGACCTGCGCCACACCGCAGCCTTTCGGATGACGAGCGATCCTGACATGCCGTTGTCCGATGTGCAATGGATCCTGGGCCACGCGCACCTGACAACCACTCAGCTGTATCTGACCCCGAGCCGCGACGAAGTTTTCGCGCACGTACGAGCCCACCATGCTCGATACACCGGCAACACCCAATCGCTGCACGCACCGCCAGCGCCGGGCTACAACCCGGCAGTGTTGGACGTACTTTTCGGAGGTCGACGCTGATGGTTTCTGCACGTGTCTCCAAAGCGCCTGCCAGTTGGAGCCTGAACGTCGATGCCCGCGAAGGTGCGAATCGCAGTGTCATCGACACACTCCTCGATCGGTATCCACCGCGTGTGGTGCCATCGTCGTGGAAGACGACTGAACTCGGCCGAGCGGCCGCACTGAAGCGGGTGGAAGCACTCATGATCCGGGCTCCGGGTAGCGAGAACTTTCAGCGCGATGCTGTCCGAGGTGCGGGGATGCTTCTGCGGTGGCTGAATTCGTTTCCAGGAAAGAGCTGGCAAGACCGCTGGAACGGCAGTTGCGTCGCCGAACACGGTCTCGGATGGGTTTCGATACCGGAAACGTGGATGGACGAACAGGGAGTGCAATCGGTTCGGCCCACAGTCCTGACGCATGCCCTGATCGGATTGTTCGTCGCGGATCTGATTCGCCCCGATTTACGTTTCGTGGTCCAACTGCACCGGTCGCACTACTGGCGCGACTGGGCGGCAATCAGCCGAGATCCGAAAGGATTCGAACGACTGGAGGCCGCGGCAGGTGCGGAGACTGCCCAAGCAATGCAAGGTCGAACTGCACGATGGCAGATCTCCATGTTGATCCTGTCCAAAGGCGGCGGCCTATCCGACATCACCGTCGGCGACTGCGTCGAACTTCGCCAGGCGGAGCTCGCCGTATGTTCGAGAGGTAAAACGCGCTACCTCTTCTACAAACTTCTCCACGACATCGGGATCTTCCCACCAGACGCGCCACCGACTTTACGATTCGTCACGGTGTATCGAGGACAGAGCACCGTCGCAGAACTCGTCGATCGCTTCGACATCGCAAACGCCGACGTCCGGAATCTCCTCGTGGACTATCTGTCCGAACGTCACCCTTCGCTGGATTACACGACGCTCGACAATCTCTCACGACATTTGGCGCTGCATTTCTGGAAAAACCTGGAGACCACCCATCCCGGAATCAACTCGCTGCAACTCGACCGCGGCGTAGCCCAGGCATGGAAAGAACGCATGCATTGGAAGGTCAGCCGCCGCCGACTCCCCGACGGAACGTACGCCGAGACCCGTAGTCCACGAATGAACTACACCGACATGCTGACAGCTGTGCGCGCGTTCTATCTCGACCTGGCGGCGTGGGCAGCACTGGACCCCGCACGGTGGGCGAGGTGGGTAGTGCCGTGTCCGATCGGCCCAGGAGAGACGAGCGCGAAGAAGATCGGACGCCGACGCAAAGCACGCATGGATCAGCGCACACGAGAGCGACTACCTCGACTGCCTGAACTGGTGCGTATCGCAGAACAACGAGCCCATGACGCCAAGATGCTCCTCGAGGCCGCTGTCGCGGCATCGCCGGGCTCCAAATTCACCGTCCTCGGCAAGACCTACACCAAGTCGGACCCATGGTTGAAAGCAAGCGCTGACGGCGTTCCGGTGATCTACGACTTCGAGGGACGAGCTATCCGGCTTCGGGAAGCCGAGAACCGGGCATTCTGGGCTCTGGCAACTGTGGAAGTCCTGCGACACACAGGCGTTCGGATAGAAGAGATGCTTGAAATCAGCCATCACAGCATTACCCAATATCGATTACCCTCCACCGGAGAGCTCATCCCGCTACTGCAGATAGCACCCTCGAAGACAGACGAGGAACGCCTACTTGTGGTCAGCCCGGACCTCGCCGACATGCTGTCGACAATCGTGTCCCGAATACGCGGCGCGGACGGAGGGGTTCCTCTTGTGCCTCTCTACGACCGGAACGAACGCATCTGGGTGGCACCCGCCCCACTCTTGTTCCAATGGAAATGCGGTGGTCACCACCGTGCGGTATCCGCAGGTTTGATCCGCAATGCACTGACCGAACTCATTGATGCGGCAGGAGTGAAGGACGCAGCAGGCGAACCACTGTACTTCCAGCCCCACGATCTGCGCCGAATTTTCGCCACCGACGCCATCATGAACGGCATGCCTCCGCATATCGCTCAAGTTCTGTTGGGGCACAAGGACATCAACACGACCATGGGATACAAAGCCATCTACCCGGAGGAAGCGATCACCGGTCACCGCGCCTTCATCTCGCGCCGACGTGCCCTCCGCCCGAGCGAGGAGTACCGCACCCCGACAGATGCCGAATGGGATGAGTTTCTCGGACACTTCGAGCGCCGCAAACTCGCCCTCGGCGAATGCGGCCGCGCCTACGGCACCAGCTGCCAGCATGAACACAGTTGCATCCGGTGCCCCGTATTGCGTGTGGATCCCGCACAGCGTTTCCGGCTCATTGAGATACGCGACAACCTTGCTGCCCGAATTGCCGAGGCGGACAGCGAAGGCTGGATCGGTGAAGCAGAAGGTCTCCGCGTAAGCCTCGTGGCTACCGAGGAAAAGCTCGATCAGATCGATCGACGGGCCCGTCGTGCCGTTCAACTCAACATGCCCAGCTTCCCGGACATCGTCGCGCACATCGTCCAACCTCCTGCATGACGAGCATGAACCTGATTGGGATGAGCGTGCCGGATCGGGAACCTTCCGTGCCGGGTGCAGCAGCCGGTAGACGGATGGCAGGTGGTAGCGACCGAGAATTTCCAGTAGGCACTCTACTCTCTTGTGAGGGTAGAGTGCCTCTGTGTTTGTGCGCTGCCGAGCGCGGTGGTGTGCACAGGTAAATCCGATTCGTAGGCGCTTGCAGCCTCGAAAATTACGTATTGATTCCGCGCTCGAACGTGGGCGGAATCGGATGGAGCAATGTGATGGCCCAGAACACGGGCGGTACGGCCCCGCAGGTGCGAGAGGCGGGGGAGGCTGGTACGTCTGTGCGTGCGGCGTTGCGTTCACCTCGCCGGCTCAAGATCGAGGTCCTTGCCGGACTGGTCGTCGCGCTCGCGTTGATCCCCGAGGCAATTTCTTTTTCCATCATCGCCGGGGTCGATCCGCGGATCGGGCTGTTCGCCTCGTTCACGATGGCGGTCACCATCTCGATCGTCGGGGGCCGCCCGGCGATGATTTCCGCTGCTACCGGTGCGATAGCGCTTGTCATAGCGCCGGTCGCACGTGAGTACGGGATGGATTACTTCATAGCCACTGTCATCCTGGCCGGCATTTTCCAAGTGGTGCTCAGCGTTCTCGGCGTCGCCAAGTTGATGCGTTTCATCCCGCGCAGCGTGATGGTCGGGTTCGTCAACGCGCTCGCGATCTTGATCTTCACTTCGCAGCTGCCGCATCTGATCGGTGTTCCGGCTTTGGTGTATCCGATGGTCGGAGTCGGCTTGTTGGTGATGATCTTCCTGCCGCGGTTGACCTCGGTGGTGCCGGCGCCGCTGGTGGCGATCGTGCTGCTGACTGCGGCGACGGTGGTGTTCGCGTTGAACGTTCCCGACGTCGGGGACGAGGGCGAATTGCCGTCGAGCTTGCCGTCGCTGTTCTTTCCTGATGTGCCGTGGAACATGGAGACGCTGACGATCATTGCGCCGTATGCGCTGGCGATGGCGCTGGTCGGCCTCCTCGAATCGTTGATGACGGCGAAGTTGGTCGACGACATCACCGACACGCACTCGAACAAGACCCGCGAAGGGTGGGGGCAGGGTGTGGCGAACCTGGTCACCGGGTTCTTCGGTGGCATGGGCGGTTGCGCGATGATCGGGCAGACGATGATCAACGTGAAGGTCTCCGGTGCCCGCACGCGCATCTCGACATTCCTGGCCGGTGTGTTCTTGTTGATTCTCGTCGTCGGGCTCGGTGACGTCGTCGCGTTGATCCCGATGGGCGCTCTGGTTGCGGTGATGATCATGGTGTCCGTCGGAACCATGGATTGGCACAGTATCGATCCGCGCACTCTGAAGCTGATGCCCAAGAGTGAGACGTTGGTGATGGTGGTGACGGTCGCTGCGACTGTGGGTACTCACAATTTGGCGATCGGCGTGATCTTGGGTGTGTTGACGGCGATGGTGATGTTCGCCCGCCGCGTCGCGCATCTGACGAATGTGGAGAAGGTGTCCGAAGCGGACACCAACGAGGACGGCCTGGTCGATACCCGCGTCTATCGGGTGACCGGGGAGCTGTTCTTCGCTTCGAGCAACGATCTGGTCTATCAGTTCGACTACGTCGACGATCCGGCGAACGTGATCATCGATCTCACCGGTGCCGACATCTGGGATGCCTCGACGGTCGCCACTCTCGATGCCATTCAGCACAAGTACGAAGCGAAGGGAAAGCACGTCGAGATCATCGGCCTCGACGGCGCCAGCCTCGAGCGGTTGGATCGGCTCTCCGGCAAGCTCGGCGGCGGTCACTGACGCCAGCCCATCCTCACCGAAGGGGCCGTTTCTTCACCTGCTCACACGGGAGAAGGAACGGCTTCTTCCACATCCTGACGGGATACGGATGCGGGAGCAGGGGCTGCATCGGAGCCGGTGCGGTCCCGGGTCGCAGCGACACGCACCGCGCACACGAAGAGGACGAGCGCAGTCAGGAGTTGGGCGTTTCCGATCACCTGCTGCACAAGTTCACCAGCCCATCCCCCCGGGAACGTCCATCTCAGGACGAAATAGGGGCCGATGGCGAAAATTGTGACGGCAACGGCGATGAGGGGCCTCCACGATCGGTACTGCGGTGCCACCCCGAGGGGGATCAGCATGATGACGTACACCCAGTGGTGAGTGACCGCGATCGGTGCCGCGAGCAGCGACGCCAGCGCGACGACCCCGAGGGCGAGGACAGGTTCCCCGCTGCGCGTGAAGCGGTGCCCTGCGTAGGCTGCGGCGGCGATGATCATGGCGACGATCAGCAGCCAGATAGCATCTTTGAGCATGCCCTGGGCGCCGAGTCGGGCCAACAGTCCGGTGACGGCTTGGTTGCGGAAGAACTCGTGCGCACCGCCGCGGTCACTGCGGAAGAATTCCGTCGCCCAGAACCACACTGAATCCTTGGGCAGACACACGAAACCGATACCGACGGTGACCAAGAACGCGCCGAGGGCGCGGGCGATCGAGGGTAGGTCTCGCCGCACGAGCAGGACGAGCCCGAAGGCAGCGGGAGTGATCTTGATGGCCGCGGCAATTCCGATGCCGATTCCTCTGAATCTGCGGGGCAGAGCGCCGCAGCAATCGGCGACGACCAACGCCATCAACGCGATGTTGACCTGCCCGAACCCGAGGTTCGAGCGCACCGGCTCGAGGACCAGCGCCACACCAGTCAGCGCCGCAGCCACAAGAGATGGCCGCGGTATCGACAATTGGCGCAGGACGACTTTCAGGATCCACCACACCAGCGCGATATTGATCGATGTCCATATCACCTGCAGGACAACGGGATCACTCCACGCCATCGGCGCGAAAATTATCGCCGCGAACGGCGAGTAGATGAACCGGAACCCGGACGAGCTCGGAAAATCTTCCGAATACAGCGGCAACCCTGATGTGAAAGCCAGTCCTGCGTCACGGAAAACGGACAGATCCATCAAATATCCGTTGACTGCGATGATCGAGTACGCGGCGACCACCGCAATCGAGAATGCGGTACCCATGGCAATGGTGACAGGTGCCCAGCGGGGTGACGTCAGCGATGGAACAGGCAACGAACTATCTCCTCGGGTTTTCGCCGATCAACTCAGGACGGCAACTCTACCCGTACGTTACAGTAGAGTTTGGTGGCTCGCACCTCGCGTTCCGTCCGGCAGGTCTGGTCCGATGCGGGTGCTCGCTAGAGTGGTCACCGAGCGCGGGCGCAAACATCTGCCCGTCATTCAGGGCCGGGTAGATGGATGTGGAGGTGCACCGATGGGTGACGACGACGGCATGCATATGCAGATCGGACAGGTCGCGCACCGCACCGAGTTGTCCATCCGCACCGTGCGGCATTACGACGACGTCGGATTGGTCGTTCCCTCGGAGAGAAGCGTCGGCGGTTTCCGTCTCTACACCGAAGCCGATGTCGAACGCCTACTGGTTATTCGGCGTATGAAGCCACTCGGATTCACCCTCGCCGAAATGAAAGGCCTACTCGATGCGCTCGACGTCGTCAACGACGACTCGGCTACCGAGAAAGAGCGCTCCGAGGCGGAGGACTTCATCAACGAATGCCACGGCAAGGCCTCGGAGAGCTGCACCACGCTTCGGCGGCAATTGGCGTACGCCGAGGAACTGACCGAACTTCTCGCAGCGCGAAGCACGACCTCGGGTTCATCGTCGCCGGCATCTCTCTGATCCGGGAGCGCGCCGACGGAGTAGGCCCCGCACCAGGGCGGGTCGAGACTCTCCGCCCAGATATCCGGATGGCCTCCGGTCTGTGAACTATTATTGCGCACTTGATATTCCGGCGATTCGACACGGCTGAATTGCGGTGACAGGCGAGCGCTAGGCGCCGGTAGCTCCTGCCGAACCGTGGGGAACGCTCCAGAATCTCGCCTCGTCGATGGTGACCTCGATCAGCGCCGCCCCGGTGGTTCCGCGGGGGAGCCACGGGGCAAGCATGCTGTGCCAGTGCTCGGCCACACTGTTGTAATGGGTGGTGAAATCCGCAGTACCAGTGAGGGATACGGAACTGTTCGCCGATGTGAACGATATGTTGACCGCCGATCTCGCGGCGATGTGGGAGATGATGCGCGAGTTCGTCGGAGCAAGGAAGAACAAAGTTCCGCCGAAATCGCCCACCCGCAAGGCCATCGGCCTGCTGATCAACCGGTTCTGATCGTCGACCGTCGTGACCATCACCGTCTCCAGCGCACGTAGCAGTGCATGAAGCTTCTCCACATTCTCCGCCGCCATCGTTGTCCCCTTCGGTCACGGTCATGCGCAGCAGCTGCGCCCAGTACTGCGAGAACGTGGATGCGGGTTACTCACATGCCCCGATCTTCTTCACGGCACGGTGGGGCGGGTCACACTATTTTGCCTATCCGGCAACGAAACTCTACCATTCCGTAAGAGTAGGGTTCGCCGTTCTCGGTCAACCCCGTCGCCTGTCCAGGCGGCCGCGGCCAGGTGATTCCCAGGTTTGCCGCACGCATCCCCGGCGCACGGACGCGCCACCCCAGCCGAGTAGGAACTCTCCTGCTCACACGTGAACGGAGCATCGTGGCAGCACATGCCTCACCACCCTCGACCATTCGGGACGCACAGATGACCGCACCGACGGTCATGAGCGCCTTGCGATCACCGCGACTACTCAAAACCGAGGTCCTCGCCGGATTGGTCGTTGCCCTCGCCTTGATTCCCGAGGCGATCGCGTTCTCCATCATCGCCGGCGTAGACCCCCGTGTGGGGCTGTTCGCATCCTTCGTCATGGCCGTCTCCATCGCATTCCTCGGAGGCCGCCCGGCGATGATCTCCGCCGCTACCGGTGCGATAGCCCTGGTCATTGCGCCGGTCGCACGTGAATACGGACTGGATTACTTCATCGCCACCGTCATCCTGGCCGGCATCTTTCAGATCGCCTTCGGTGTCCTCGGTGTTGCCAAGTTGATGCGTTTCATCCCGCGCAGCGTGATGATCGGGTTCGTCAACGCACTGGCGATCTTGATCTTCACCTCCCAATTTCCACACCTGATCGGTGTCCCCGCCATGGTGTATCCGATGGTCGGAGTCGGATTGCTGGTGATGATCCTGCTCCCCAAACTCACCACCGCAGTACCGGCACCACTGGTGGCGATCGTGCTGTTGACCGCGGCGACGGTGGTCTTCGCGTTGAACGTCCCCGACGTCGGGGACGAGGGCGAATTGCCGTCGAGCCTGCCGTCGCTGTTCTTTCCTGATGTGCCGCTCACCGTCGACACCTTCACCATCATCGCTCCCTACGCGCTGGCGATGGCGCTGGTCGGCCTCCTCGAATCGCTGATGACGGCGAAGTTGGTCGACGACATCACCGACACGCACTCGAACAAGACCCGCGAAGGGTGGGCGCAGGGAGTATCGAACGTCCTGACCGGATTCTTCGGCGGCATGGGCGGCTGCGCGATGGTCGGCCAGACCATGATCAACGTCAAAGCATCCGGCGCCCGCACCCGCATCTCGACGTTCCTGGCCGGAGTGTTCTTGCTGATCCTCGTCGTCGGACTCGGTGACGTTGTCGCCTTGATCCCGATGGCCGCACTCGCAGCGGTGATGATCATGGTCTCCGTCGGAACCATGGACTGGCACAGTGTGCACCCGAAGACCCTGCGCCGCATGCCGCGTAGCGAAACCCTCGTCATGGCCGCCACCGTGATCGTCACCGTCACCACACACAACCTCGCCTACGGCGTGATCGTCGGTGTGTTGACGGCGATGGTGATGTTCGCCCGCCGCGTCGCGCATCTGACGAATGTGGAGAAGGTGTCCGAAGCGGACACCAACGAGGACGGCCTGGTCGATACCCGCGTCTATCGGGTGACCGGGGAGCTGTTCTTCGCTTCGAGCAACGATCTGGTCTATCAGTTCGACTACGTCGACGATCCGGCGAACGTGATCATCGATCTCACCGGTGCCGATATCTGGGATGCCTCGACGGTCGCCACTCTCGATGCCATTCAGCACAAGTACGAAGCGAAGGGAAAGCACGTCGAGATCATCGGCCTCGACGGCGCCAGCCTCGAGCGTCACCGAGGGCTCAGCGGAACCCTCACTTCATCGCATTGAGATGGGTGGACGCCGTCTGCGCTCGGTTACCGCCTAATTGTGCTGTAGCGCAACGAATATGGCGGTACTTCACGTCCGGGGCTCGCCGTGTGGTCGAGAAACCGGAACTCGCCACCCGGCGGCCCCCGTTCTCGGCGGTCGGCGAAATGGCACCAGGACGCTCCGGACGCTCGGTAAACCTACTATAACGTAAGAGTAAAGTTGTGGCGGGTGTTCGACCGCCGCCAAGTACATGAGAGTCACGTCCGCACAACACCATCGAGGAGAAAGATCCGGTGCACCGAATCAACGACGGAACCATCGAACCGAAATCGGGCGATACGGCAGCGCACACAGGGCGGGTGGACTGGGTCGACCTGGCGAAAGGGATCAGCATCGCGTTGGTCGTCCTCCTGCACAGCACCAACTTTCTCGTCACCCGCGGGTTGGCCGCAGGGATCTGGAACGACATCAACGCTGTTGCGGAACCGATTCGGATGCCCTTGTTCTTCCTCACCGCCGGACTCTTCGCACACAAAGTGACATCACTGCCGTGGGCAACGGTGATCCGGCGGCGAGTCCTGCCTCTGGCATACCTCTACCTCATGTGGACGGTTCTGCGCTTCGTGTTCTTCAGCGCCTTTCCGGCCACCGCAGGAACCGACGAAACCTCGAGCCCACTGAACTTGATCACTGCGCTGGTCGTACCGACCAGCGGGTTGTGGTTCCTCTACGCACTCGCGGTGTACACGGTGCTCACGAAAGCACTCGGCGGAATCGACTATCGAGTCCAACTGCTCGGTGCGATCGTGTTGGCCTTCACCGCTCCCAGCATCGGAGGCGTCGACTGGACCTGGGGAAACATGATGGAACTCTTCCTCTTCTTCCTCGCCGGTACGCACCTGCAACAGATGATCCGCGCCGCCGCCGCATCGACGACGGTGACACGTCTCGCGCTCTCCGGCACCGCTTTCGCGCTCGCGTACGCCCTGCACATCAATGGGTACATCACCTCGGTCGGCGCCGCGACGATCACCCTGAGCGCCTTGGGTCTGCTCGTAGGCATCACTCTCACATCGCAACTGCAGGCACTGCGGATATTCGCCCCCTTCAGAAAGCTCGGAACACTCACCTTGCCGGTGTACCTCATGCACGAAGTACTTCTCGGCATCATCGTGGTCGCCGCTGTTCACGCCGGCTTCGATTTCACCCGTAACGCGCTGTTGGTGTTCGGCCCCCTCCTGGTAGCCGGCGTTGCAGTCGGTGGATCCCTGGCGATTCACGCAGCGCTGACCTCCGCCGGACAACGATGGCTCTTCGTCATGCCGCGCCGGGGCACCTCATGACACCTTCGTCGTACATGTTCCCCCAGCCCCCACGCCGGAAAGCGCAAGCGTGAACTCGGCACTGACCATCCTCTCTCAGGCCCTCGTGTGCGCCCTGCCGCAGCGCCGGATCGCGAGGCTTCTGCGTTACCCCGAAGCCGTGAAATTCCTCCTGATCGCAACAGCGGCCACCATGGCCACGACGACACTGTTTTCGATCCTGAAATGGACGGCGCTCACAGACAATCCGGTCACGGCGCACATGCTCGCCGCACTGATCTCCGCCGTGTGCGCATACATCCTGTGCCTGGCATGGTCGTTCGCCGACATTGATCACGCGAGCGGAGGACGCTGGGCAGCAACCTTTTTCGCCCTCATGGCAGTCTCCATCATTCTCGGTGCCATTCCCCTCTGGATTGCCCGATACCACCTGGAATTGAGGGAACCCCACGTGCATGCCCTCACTGAAACCGCGAGCGATTTCGTCGCGAGCACCGTGGTAGGTGCCTTTCTCTCGACGTGGTTCCTCTGGCACGCGTGGCAGCGAGTTCGCTCGACTTCGGTCGCGGACTTCGACGCCGCTGCCGTCCCGGCGACGGAGAGCCTCGACCCACCGGCCTGATCAACCTTTCGCCACCTCACCGGAAACCACTCCAGGTGTGAACTCATGAAAGTGACGGCATGACCATCACACCCGATGCATCGACCCACCTCCACGCACTCAGCGAATGGATCAACGGGGTCTGTCCAGAAAACGGTGTAATTGATTGGTTTCTAACTACTTTCGTCCGGCAGACAGCCGTCCGTCGAACGTTATCTCGAAGGCATTCAGTGCTGCCTTCCATCGGTTGGACCAGCGCCTGCGGGCGGTGCCTTTGGGATCGAGGCTCATGATGGCCAGATACACGCATTTCAAGGCCGCGGCCTCGGTCGGAAAGTGTCCACGGGCCTTGACAGCCCTGCGGATTCGAGCGTTGACACTCTCGATGGCGTTGGTCGTGTAAATGACCTGCCGGATGGCGTTGTCGAATTGTAGGAACGGCACGAACTCAGCCCAGGCGTTAGTCCAGAGCCTGATGATCGCGGGATAGCGTTTCTCCCATTTGTCACTGAACTCTGCGAATCGGTCGAGCGCGGCCTGCTCCGACGGAGCCGTGTAGACGGGTTTGAGGTCCTTGGCGATCTCGGACCAGTCCTTGCGGGAGGCATAGGCGTAGGTGTTACGGAGAAGATGGACCACACAAGTCTGCACGATGGTCTGTGGCCACACTTGCTCGATCGAGTCGGGTAGATGCTTGAGACCATCGCACACGACGATCAGAACATCCTGCACACCACGGTTTTTCAGCTCGGACAACACCCGAAGCCAGTACTTCGCTCCCTCCCCGTCGCCGTGCTCACCGACCCACAATCCGAGGATGTCGCGGGTGCCGTCGACAGTCACCCCCATCGCGACGTAGATCGGCCGGTTAGCGACGTTGCCCTCGCGGATCTTGACGTGGATGCAGTCGATGAACAACACCGGGTACACAGGATCCAACGGCCGGTTCTGCCACTCGGCCATGCCTTCCATCACCCGCTCGGTGATCGTCGAGATCGTCTGCTTGGACACATCAGCTCCGTACACCTCGGCCAGGTGTGCAGCGATCTCACCGGTCGTCAAACCCTTGGCCGACAATGAGATCACCATGTCCTCCACGCCTGAGAGCCGACGCTGCCGCTTGGCCACGATCTTCGGCTCGAAGGAGGAATCCCGGTCACGGGGCACCTCGAGTTCGACCGGGCCGGCCTCGGTCAACACGTTCTTGGCTCGTCTGCCGTTGCGGGAGTTGCCGCTGCCCCTCCCTGCCGGGTCGCTCTTGCCGTATCCGAGGTGGTCGTCCATCTCGCCTTCGAGCGCGGACTCCACGACTAGCTTGGTCAGCTTCGACAGCAATCCACCATCTCCGGTCAACTGCAGCCCTTCGGCTCGCGCCTGCTCGACCAGCTCTTTGAGCCGCGCATCGCTGATACCCGGCTGAGCCGAGTTCGTCTCTGTCTCACGTTCAATCACGTCAGTCATAGTGGCGTATCTCCTTTCAGAGTTACACCGTTGTTCTTACAGTCCCGATCAACGATCACCCCACCGCCACGTTCGTGGTTTTGTTCGTCCTTGCCGTACTGCTGGTAGTCCTCGCAGTATGGGCAATCTTTCGCTGAATCACCTCAGCTGGCCCCGCAGCCCAGGGGTTCGTCGAGCATGGATGCCGGCACTGCAGTTGTAATCAGGTGGCAGGCTCGGTGATCGTTGCTGGTGGAACCGCGAAGAGGCGATCGAGGTGGTAGGTGATTACTTCGGTGGCTCGTTCTATGGAGCGCTGACCGACCAGAATGCTCGTGCCCAGCCCGTTGACCAGTGTCACCAGGCGTGCAGCCTCAATTGCCGGGTCACAGTCGGTCGCAAGGTCGTCGGCATCCGCAGCGCGTTGCAGTGCTTCGGTGAGCTGTCGTTCGATCCGGTCGATGCCGCTGATGGAGGGATGTCGTGCAACCTGTGTGTTGGTCATCGCCAGGACGGCGTAGGACATCCACAGGAGATGAAACATGCTGCTGGGTTCGTCGGTCGGCAACGCTTCGACCGCGAATGTGTCGATGATCGATCGTGGTGTCGGAGGACTCGGAAGATCGGCCAGTCGTTGTGCCCATCGCTCCTGGCTACTTTGTTCTAGATGTTGGAGAGCGCCGACCAGCAGCTCCTCTTTGCTGGTGAAGTAGTACTGCACCAACCGCAGCGACACCCCGGCTTCGGCGGCGACGGATCTCATTGTTACCGCATGCAGACCGTCTCGATTGGCGACACGAACAAGCGCCTCGGCAATTTCTGCACGGCGCCGGGTGGGGTCGGGTCTGCGTGGCACCGTGAAATCTCCCTGCATGTGTCGAACCGATCCTGGTACAGCCGTAGATGATACGTCCGTACCGCTTGTCTTGTGCTCGGAAACTGTGGCTCCGCGAGGGCTCCCTGTGCCGGAGGTAGAGTCGAAACTCGACATCTGGCAAAGCTCACCTTGGTACGTTTGTATAAGATACAGATGTACCAAGTTTTGGGGAGTGGCCTATGCCTCGAAGTCCGATGAACACCCCGCTCGTCGAGGAAAACCGACATCGCTCCGCGAGCATCGCACTCGCAGTGGTGTGTGCCGCGCAGTTCATGGTTGTTCTTGATATCTCGGTAGTGAATGTTGCTCTGCCGTCCATCCGCGAGAGTCTTGGATTCGACGCTGGCGGACTGGCATGGGTAGTGAATGCTTACGCATTGACCTTTGCGGGCTTCCTGCTGCTCGGTGGCCGTCTGGCGGATCTTCTCGGACGCCGACGGGTCTTTGTGATCGGACTGGCAGTGTTTTCCGGAGCAAGCCTCGCCGGAGGTCTCGTAGACTCGGCGTCTCTTCTCGTCGTGGCCAGGGCGGTTCAAGGCTTGGGCGCTGCGATCCTCGCTCCAGCGACGCTGACTATTTTGACCGCCACTTTCCCCGAAGGCCCTCGTCGCACTCGTGCACTGGCCACTTGGACGGCGGTGGGCATCGCAGGCGGTACAGCAGGAAATGTGGTGGGAGGTGTCCTCACCGAATATCTGACATGGCGGTCGACGCTGCTGATCAATGTGCCGATCGGGATGGCTGCAGTGCTGCTGACTGTTCGCTGTATTGCCGCCGATCGTCCCTCTGGGCCGCGTCCACAACTGGATTTCGCTGGAGCAGTCTTGGCGACAGGAGGTCTCGGATCCTTGGCTTACGGTGTCGCCCAGGCCGCAGATGATGGTTGGTCGGCAAACTCGACCATCTCTGGCATTGCGATCGGCGTATCGCTCCTGATCGCCTTCGTCGTCGTCGAAAAATGGGTGACATCGTCACCTCTGATACCGCTGCATATCTTTCGGAACAGGGCAGTCTCCATCGGCAATGTGATCATGCTGCTGGCTGGAGCATGCCTGAACCCGATGTGGTACTTCCTGACGCTGTCCATGCAGAACGTTCTCGGCTACAGCCCCGTCCAAACGGGTCTGGCCTTTCTGCCTCATACCATTGTCGCGATAGCTATCGGGGTGGGGCTGACTCCCTGGATGATGGGCAGAATTGACGGACGCGTTCTCATCGCAGCCGGATCGCTTGTGGCTGCTGCAGGATTCTGGGTACAAGCCCAACTCGATACCGACAGCGGTTACGTGCAGGGAATCCTTCTGCCCGCCATCATCTTCAGCGTCGGGAGTGGAGTACTGAACACTCCCATCACTGCTGCTGTCACCTCAGGGATCCCCGCCGCAGACGCGGGTGCTGCCTCAGGGCTGATGAATACCACCAAACAGGTCGGTGGCGCTCTCGGGCTTTCCGTCCTGGTCACTTATGCAGCTACGAGCAGTCTCGACAAGGACGACCTTCTGGCCGCGTACAACGGTGCGTTCTACGCCATTGCGGCAATCATGATCGTGACGGCACTCTGTGCGCTGGCCTTACCGGCGCACAGGGACCACACAGAATGAAACCTCTACCCCGCCAAAGATATACAGCTGAGGTCGAGAACTGATCGCGTGCTGTCTGGTTTTGTGAGATATGACGTGCTGGCCTTGGGAGGCACCGTCACCAGTCTCGGCAAATTTGTTATCTGCCTCTCCTCCTGGCATCCGCCCAAGTCGCTGAGCGACCAGGGCCGAACTCTCACCGCTACGACTGCGGTGAAACCCCGCGAAAACTCCGCCCATTGGGCGCCCTCGACAGATGAGCCGAGCAGATATAGAAAAAATTCCCCAGTTCGACCAGGCGTCGCCACGCACTAGTTCAGATAAGGGCCTTCGAATCGAAATGGGATGGCCAAAGAGCAATAGCAACAACAGGTTCCGTGCATCCGATGCTCTGGTCGCGCAACGGTAAAAACATCAGCGCATCATTTCCCGAGATCGTCGATGCACTCCGCTCGGTGCTCGAACACCGAGAAACCGTCCTCGACGGGGAAATCGTCGCCCTCGGACTGGACGGTGTGCCGTCCTTCTCCCTGTTGCAACGCCGGATGCACGTGCTCAGACCCACCGCACAGCTCCGCAACGAGGCCGTGACCTCGTATTACGTGTTCGACGTCCTCGACATCGACGGCACATCAACCAGCGATCTGCCCTATCTCGAGCGCCGCGAGGCGCTCGCCAATCTCAGTCTCGAACACCCGCGCATCAAAGTCCCACCGCACTGGCTCAACGTCGACGGACCGACCATGCTCGAGGTGGCGCGCAAACACCATCTGGAAGGTATCGTGGCCAAGAACATTTCCTCGATCTATCAGTCCGGCAAGCGATCTCGCGACTGGATCAAAACGCCTCTGAGGGCTAATTGTGAGGCCGTAGTGTGCGGCTTCCTCCCCGGCTCGGGAGGTGCGGCAGGAGGAGTCGGATCGTTGATCCTCGGCGCTCACGACGATTCAGGGGTCCTCAGATATATCGGAAACGTTGGTACGGGTCTGACCGATCGACAGCGGCGCGAACTACGAGACAAGCTCGTCGAACTCCATCAGTCGATCAGCCCGTTCACTATCGAGCCGCCGCGAGCGGTCACCCGCAATGCATCCTGGTCGAGGCCGATCCTTGTCTGCGACGTGGAATACCGCGAGTACACCGGTGGCAGCCTTCGGCACCCATCCTTTCGAGGGCTGCGCAACGACAAGACCGCCGATGAGGTCAACGTACCGGGTCGTCACTGAGTCACTGCAACAGTGCAAATCAGAAAGATTCGCTGATGGACAATTTGGTGGTTGTATTGGAGCCCGTTTCCGCAGCCTAAGTAAACGACGGGATCATCTACGAGCCAGGATGTACCAAACCAGAATGGCCAGGAGGGATGCCAGCGAGCAATACGCGAGGAAGCCTCCCATATCAATCCAGGTGCGTTCACCGAAGGGTCCTGGGCTTTATCAGCGAAACCTGGACTTCACGACTGCTGCGTCGGGCGAGGTGGATCCACCACACAGCAACATTGCCCACGCTCCATCCCAGCAGTAGCCACCGAAGCGCCCTGTTGGCTTTGTCGACTGAAGTTCGGTCCTCACTGCGTTGGCGCATGATTTAGTCTCCATCGTCGGCCGGAATACAGCACCTTTCGAATACTGCACATCCGCCAGTCGACCTCCCCGGCCGCCACTGATCGCCACCGGATATGACGAAGCCGCCGGCCCCGAAAAGGGTGTCCAGCGGCTTCACAGGGTCGGTGCCCGTCTTGCGCCTCTCGGCAAGTGGCCGCTCGAAGCGGCATTTCTGGGGTGGTACCCGGGGCAAAGAACCGAACACCGACAGCCTCTACAACGAGACGATGCGCGAACTTATTCCGCGCTGCTGACCAGCAAAGAAGGTCATTTTCGGGTGATGATCGAGCGCAGTACGAAACGGAAGACAACCGCGGTGCCGGCTCCGACCACAACGCCGGCCACCACTTCGGCAAGGAGAACCCCGACCGTGACACCGAGGACTGTGGCGGACGCGACCGCCAACGCGACATCGGCAGGTGCCGGCCGGGGACCGTTGATCGCACAACCCCTTTCCCTGCTTGTGATGTATTTGCTGAGATCATCACACGCCATGCGAGCGTGGAAGTAGGACCCACGCTGTTCAATGGGATAGGAACCGACTACGAGGAGGTCAGGCCATGTGCGGGCGCTACGCCAACCGAAGCTCAGGTAAGGAATTGCAGTCGTTTTTCGACACGATGCAGACTGTCGGCGACGAACTGCCCCCGTCGTACAACGTCGCACCCACTCAGCCCGTCCGCGTGATCCTCGAACGAACCCCACGCGAGGAACCCGGCGCCGAGCCCCAGCGCCAGCTCAGGACGGTCAAATGGGGCTTGCTCCCTGCTTGGTCAAAAGACCGGAAGATGGCGTCCAAGCTGATCAACGCCCGCAGTGAAAGCGTCACGGAGAAGCCCTCATTCAGAAGTAGTGCTTCCAAAAGGCGTGCCATCATCCCGGCCACGGGATACTACGAGTGGATGAAAAGTGAAGCAGGGTCGAAGGTTCCCTATTTTCTTCACGGCGAGGACGACATTCTCGCGATGGCCGGGCTCTACGAGTTGTGGCCCGATCCTGAACTGCCCGAAGATGATCCGAACAAGTGGGTATGGACCTGCACAGTCTTGACTCGGCCAGCCTCAGATTCCTTGGGACACATACACGACAGGTCCCCGCTGATTCTGCCTGAATCGTTCTGGGAACACTGGCTCGATCCGAATCTCACCGACAAAGGTGAAGTCCAGGCCATGATCAACTCCGTTCCGGAGTCGCACCTCGAACCGTACGAAGTCTCGACCGCGGTGAACTCTCCGAGGAATAACGATCCGAGTTTGCTGGAGCCGATCGCTGGACCGGCGTAAAACCCAACCGCTCCCGACTCTGTTTTTATCGAACCTGTGTTCGAGTATCCTGGTGGGCGGGAAGTGCGTGCGGATCCAGGAAAGCGGGGCGACGATGAACCAAAAGCCCCACTCGTCAGCAACAACAGTGCTGACCAAGGCGGAAAAGCTCGAACAGCTACGCCGCAAGATGGCCTCGATCCCTGCCCGCGCGGACGGCACCGAACCAGCTACTCCGTCGGTGATGCTCAAACCCGTAGGCGAGCGTGAGCCAACTCCGATCGTGGCCACCGCGCAATCGACTCTCCGGATGCTTCCCGTTCCGGAGCCGATCGGTGATCTGCTCCCACGCGGGGGGTTGGCACGAGGGACCGTCGTCAGTGTCGACGGCGCAGCCTCGGTCCTGATCGGCCTACTCGCCACCGTCACCGCTGCCGGTGGGCACGTGGCGGTGATCGGAATGCCCGGTCTCGGACTTCTCGCCTTCCACGAGCAAGGGGGCGACTTGGCGAAGGTCGCGCTCGTGCCGCAGCCCAAGGATGCTGGAATCGACTGCGCCGCAATTCTGTTGGAGGGTTTCGACGTGGTTGTCCTGGGCCTCTCTGGTGGCGCTGTAACGCCCTCTCGCGGAAGGGCTGTGGCCGCGCGTGCGAGGAGTAAGGGATCGCTGTTGATTGTCACTGAAGGGCAATGGGACGGTCCGGATCTGCGGATCTCGTCGCGGGTGGCCGGATACACAGGACTCACGGCGGGGAGAGGGCGTGTGACAGGGGTTCGGCTCGACGTCGCGGCCGTCGGCAAAGGATTTCAACAACGCACCGGCAGCCTGGAGATCCGGGACGAGAGCGGACAGCTCCGCTGGGCGACCGTCGACGACACCGCCCTCGCATCGACACCGCCATTGAGGGCTGCACAGTGATCAACACTGACCACTGGACCGAACGCTGGCCCGATCACCCCGTGATCAGGACATTCGACGAGCCGAGGGCAGTGAAAGTCGACATCGGCCGCGCGCTCCCGCTCGGGCGTGGGGGAGCATCACGCGCCGATCACGTGAGCATGCGGGTGAAAACGTCCGCGCTGTACATGTCCGGATACCTGGACGGAATTTTGAGGTACTGGGCGGGAAAATGCACGATGGCCAATGGTTGGCTTGTAGACAGACTTTGCGGTTGACCATTGACCACATCTGCAAATGTGGGTGGGTGAAGCTTTGAGGAGACGAGACTTTCGGTAGACGATGCCATCACGTCGGTTTCAGACTCCGAGAGTCCGGACGACATGGTGTGCATCGCGGCCCACCCCACGTAGGGACGCGGACGAGAGGCTTCGTTGCCATTCCAGTCCCACGTACCCGAGCCCGGGGTGGGTGGTGGACAGACCTTTCTTGTGGCGGGGACGGCCGGTGTCGGTGAGTGCCCCTAGTTCTGTGAGGTAGTCCAGGTTGGGGGTGTATCCGGTGGCGAGGATGACCGCGTCGACGGTTGTTGTGGTGCCGCCGGGCCAGAAGGCTTGGTTTCCTTCGAGTTTGGTGAACATGGCGCGGCGTTGCGGTGCGTCGGCGGTGAGCGCGGCGCGGTAGCGGCCGGTGTCGAACACCGGCGACGTCGGTGGCCGCGAGAGGAGATGCCCGATCGGGAGGGTGTCGATTCCGGTGTACTTGAACCAGAAATGCATGTCGCGACGTAGAGGGCGTTGCGGCGCGAATGTCACGGGTTTTCGGCTGGCCAGGATCACATCGGCTGTTTCGGCGAGCTCGGCAGCGATCTGTACTGCCGAGTTCCCGGCTCCGACGACGATGACGTTCTGCCCCGTGTAGGTGGTGGGTTCGCGGTAGTCGGCGGCGTGCACAACAGTCCCGGTGAAGGCATCGAGCCCCTTCAGTGCGGGAATGTGGGGAGTGCCGAATCCTCCTGTGGCGGCAATGATTCGAGGGGCAGTGAAGATGGATCCGCTGTCGGTCCGGACGGTGAACTGGCCCTCGCTGGTGGTGACCGTGTCGGCTCGCTCGTTGACGTGGAAATCCACATCGAGAGTCTTCGCGTAACGCCGGAGATAGTCGACGACTTCGTCGCGGCCGGGATAGCGGTCACCGTCGCCGCCGAACGGTAAACCGGGGAGGGAGCTGTACTTTGCTGGTGAAAACAAAGTGAGGCTGTCGTAGTACTGCGGCCAGGATCCGACAGGTTCGCTACCAGCTTCGACGATTGCGGTGTCGAGCCGCTGGCGGCGCAGATGATGCGCTGCGGCCAAGCCGGACTGACCGCCCCCGACGACGATCGCGTCGTAGTGCGTCATGAGAGTTCTCTTTCGGTCAGGAAGTGATCGGAATCGTTGTGATGGTGCGGAGGGCGGGGATGGTTGCTGCGCTGATCACCGCGCCGACCAGGGCGATCGCTCCAAGGACGAGGTAGGCGTGGGCGTAAGTACCGGTCCAGGTGGAAAGCACGGCGCCGGCCCACGGCGCCAAGGCCATGACGATGACGATCGGCGCGGACATCAGCCCGTTGAGGCGCCCGTAGTGTTCACCGCCCCAGCGGTCGGTGATGGCGGTGGCCTGTATCAACGTGAAGATGCCGCGGACCAGTCCGGCGCCGACGGCGATGCCGATCAACGCCGCCGCCGAGCTCGCCAGACCTAACCACGCGGTGCTCAGGGCGGCAACGACGATGACCGATACCGTGCGTACGCGGACACTGGTTTTCGCTGCGAGCGGTAGGTAGAAGATGCGGCCGATGACCTGACCGGCGCCGCCCAATCCGAGAGTGAGTGCGGCGAGGCTGGGACTGAAACCGCGTTCGATCAGCAGCGGTACGAGGTTGAAGACGCCGGCGGATGCGGCGAAGGCAGCTGCAGCGAGGGCGACGAGCAGAGCAAGAAATGGGATGCTGCGGGAGGTGCGGTGATAGTCGCCGGGCTGCGCATGGGGTAGCCGGTCGGGGTTGGGCCATCCGCCACGCAAACCCCAGATATGTCCGGGGATGGTGATCACAGCCAGTATGACCGCGAGGATCAGGTAGGTTGTGCGCCAATCGAATCGATCGGCCAGAGCGACAGACAGCGGCGCGAAGACGGTACTGGCCAGACCCGCGGCGAGGGTGAGAATCATCAGTGCTTTGACGTAGTTGTCGCCGTACCAGCGAGTCAGTGCGGCGAATGCCGGTGGATACAGCACCGCGCCCATCGCGATTCCGGCGAACACCCAACCCGCGAAAAACAGTGGGAGGGTGTGAGCTGTCGCGATGACCACCAGTGCGGGTACAGCGAGTACAGATCCTGTGGTCATGACCCAGCGGGGCCCGTGGCGATCGAGGATCCGTCCCACCGGTATGCCGACGGCGGCGGCGGCGAGTTGGCTGACCGAGAACGCCGCCACGATCACAGCGCTCGACCATCCGGTATCGCGGGAAATGGCTACCGACAGAACGGGAAACGCGTAGTACAGAATCCCCCAGCTGGTGATTTCGGTCAGACACAGCGCCACCAGGACCCGCCGCAGCCCCGACGGATCGAGGCTGACGGGGCGAGGCGGATCTTCGATGGTCGTCATCGGCTGTGCCCTATCCGCAGGAGTTGGAACTGCCGGAGGGACTGGACAGCGAGATCAGCTCCGGAGCAGGTGCGGCGCAGCAGCCACCCTCGGATTCCGCGGTATCGGGTTCGTCGAAAACACCAGCGCCGCCGCAGACTCCGGTTTCCGGGAGGATCAACTCCACCCGGGCGGCGGCCTCGTGATCGCCGGCGAGTTCGGCGGCGATGCTGCGTACCTGCTCGTACCCGGTCATCGCCAGGAACGTCGGCGCGCGGCCGTAGCTCTTCATCCCCGCCAGGTACATACCCGGTTCGGGATGGCGAAGTTCTTTCGCGCCGTGCGGATAGACCGTGCCGCAGGAGTGGACGTTCGGGTCGATCAGAGGCGCCAACTGTGTCGGGGCCTGCAGCACGGGGTCGAGGCCGAGTCGGATTTCCGACAGCCACGACAAGTCGGGGCGGAATCCGGTCAAGGTGACGACGTTGTCGACGTTCTCGATCCGGGTGCCGGCATCGGAGACCAGTGCGAGCTGACCATTGTCGGCGGATTCGACGGCGGCGGTGCGGAAACCGGTGACCACGGTGAGAAGTCCGTCGTCGACAGCCTTCTTCGCGCGGAGTCCGAGTGCGCCGCGAGCGGGCAGCTCGTCCGACTCACCGCCGCCGAACGCGGAACCGATAGCCCCGCGGCGAACAGCCCACGTGATGCGCGTACCGGGGGCTTGCTTTTCGAGTCCGGCTAGCGCGACGATGGCAGTCAGTGCGGAATGGCCGCTGCCTGCGATGACGGTGTGTTTCCCGGCGAACTGGGCACGGATCGCCTCGTCGTCGAGGTCGGGCACACGGTAGGTGATCGCGGCAGCGGCAGCCCTCTCGCCGAGGGCGGGCAGTCCTTCCCCGCCGAGCGGGTTCGGGGTGCCCCAGGTGCCGGAAGCATCGACGACGGCCTGGGCGAAGACGCGGTCCTCGCTGCCGTCGGCGCGGCGCAGGTGGATGGAGAGAGGTTCGGTATCGCGGCCGGCGTCGACGACCAGGTCGCGGCCACGTCGGGCGACGCCGATCACCTCGGTGTCGAACTGCACCGCATCACCGAGGGCGGCGGCGAGGGGTTCGAGGTAGAGCTGACGCCACTGCTGTCCGGTCGGGTACGCATCTACGTCGGGAGCGCTCCACCCGTTCTGCTCGAGCAGACACTGCGCGGCGGGATCGACGAGTTCGGACCAGCGGGAGAAGAGCCGGACGTGATTCCATTCGGCGATCGCCGTACCGGCGACGGCGCCTCGCTCAAGCACCAGCGGCGTGAGTCCTCGTTCGCGCAGTTGCGCGGCGGCGGCGAGGCCGATCGGTCCAGCTCCGATCACGACAACGGGTAGTTCGGTCATCACAAATTCCTTTCATCGACAATGATCGATCTTTAATTCGAACTGTATCGATATCAGTCGATGAATGCAACCATCGACGAAGGTCGATATAGTGTGTGCATGACATCGCTGCAGACCCCGACGGTGCGCGTCGGCGATTCGGACCCAGGTGCGGTCGACTCGAATGTGCTCGAGCAAGCTGACGCCGACACCTACGCGCAGTGGTTCGCGTGCCTGGCCGAACCGATGCGGGTGCGGCTGCTGCACCGCGTCGCGAGCGCTGCTGGCGGCATCACGATCGGGGCTCTCGCCGAGGCGTTGGGGATCGGGCAGCCCACGGTCTCCCACCATGTACGTAAGCTCGCCGATGTGGGATTCGTCAGCCTGCGCAAAGAGGGGACCAGCACCGTTGTCGCGATGAATCCGACGTGCTGCGTCGCGTTGCCGCAGGCCGCCGACATCGTGATGGGAGTTCTCGCGCCGCGGCCGTGCTGCCCGAGCGATCTTCCTGACGATGTCGCCGTCCGGGTCATGTCCGATGACGACTGGGACGCCGTTCTGCGGATCTACGGCGAAGGGATCGCCACGCGCAACGCCACTTTCACCACCGAAGTCCCCAGCCGGGAGTATCTCGATGCGCAGTGGCTGCCGAATCATCGCTGGGTCGCCACCATCGACGATGTCGTCGTCGGCTGGGCTGCCCTGAGTTCGACCTCCGGGCGGGACTGCTACCGCGGAGTCGCCGAAAATTCCGTCTATGTCGCCGACGGGATGCGCGGGCGAGGTGTCGGAAAAGCGTTGCTACGCAAGCAAGTCATGGCAGCGGACGCGGATGGGCTCTGGACCCTGCAGACGTCGATCTTCCCTGAAAATCGCGCCTCCGTCTCCCTGCATCACTCGGCAGGGTTCCGCACCATCGGGATCCGCGAGAAGATCGCCCAACTCGACGGGATCTGGCGCGACACAGTCCTGCTCGAACGCCGAACGGCAGCGGATTCCTGATTTTCTGAACCGCCAATCGAAGCATTTTTCGGCAATCGATCCGCCATATGTGATCAGCAACTCGAAGCAACCCCTTAGCTCGAGTGCAGAGTGAATCTGCTGAGACGTGATTCCCGCTGTAACTGGCAAATTATTCGTGGGCTGGTGTCACGTCCTCCTGCAGTGAGTTCTTGAGGGCTCGGGATCAGCGGCTTCACAGCAGAGCGGTCACCGTCGGGGATGTACGTGCAGACGAACTGGAGCGGGTGAAACTGAAAGTCTTCGCGAGTCGCCGATCGGAGTGTGCAACGCCGCCTGCATCTACATGCCGGTTGAGTATCACATCTGCTGCTCTCGCTTGCCTGTCACTCGGCTGCCCGGTAGCTCGATTGGGCAGGACTGTGCAGATTGTTGCTGAAAAGCGGTCGGTCCATGCCAGGGGTGCGGAGGTCGAGCGAGGACGGCTAGACCACGGGTTGCGCGGCGTCCTTGTCGAGAATTCCGTCTCTCTCCCACGGCCACGTCATCAGAGCCCAGATGATGAATACGATTGTCATCCCAGAAAACAGATACACCGGCCACGGACCCATCAGGTCCAGCAGCGATGCGGTGGAAGGTTTGGCGTTGAGAAAGCCGTAATTGGTATCGGCGATGCGATTGAAGATGAAAGTGACTATCGCCCATGTCAGCGTGACCAGTACCGCGAAGCGGTAGCTGCGCCATGTAGGTCGCATTCTCCGGCCCCACGTGAGATAGATCGCGGCCCAGACGACAAACAGGTGAATCGCCCAGAAGGCAAGAAACTCGTAACCGGGGAAGTCGGGCCCGGCCAGAGCCGGTGAAATCAACGCCTGCGTACTCAATACAAGCCCCCAGTAGTAGGTGAGGGCGAACGGCCAATGTCGGTGCGACCACAATGCGTAGATCGCGGACACTGTCGCGAGATCGGTGAGTTGTAAGGGTACGGATCCTCCTAGCGTGGGTGAGGACAGCGAGTAGAGCACCGCCGAGCCGTATATCACCGCCAGTATTCCGCCGAGGGCGCGGCTGAGGTGGCGAGCTTGCGCTTCGGTCTGTCTACGTCCCGCCCAGATCAGAAACACCGAACCCGCGACAAACAGAGCGATGGCTGCCCAATGCGATGGGCCGTACGCCGAGAACTCGGGTTGTGCAGAATACACATCTCTCACTTCCTCAGCGCCGCCGAACGCACTGTTCCATAACAACCTTCGCAGATAGCTGTCCCAGTTCGGAAGTGCCGTTCTCCGGCTTAGTTGACGATGATCGTGTCCGCGGTGCGAGAAAGGGCGTAGCTGTGCAGTGGCTTCTGAGCAGGTCGTTGCACGACCGAGCCATCGACGATGGAGTATCGGCTGCCATGACATGGGCAGTTGATCGTTCCATCGCTGACCTCGGAGACTACGCATCCCTGGTGGGTACATACCGCAGAGAAGGCTTGGAACACGCCTTCCTGCGGCTGGGTGATCACGACTTGCTCGTCCGCCAGAATGACTCCGCCGCCGACAGGAACCGCTGATATCGGAACCTCGGCACTGCCCAGGGTTACGCCGGGTGCATTGCTGTTGTTCTGGGTGCTACATCCGGCAACGGCGAGACAAGTTGTCGCGCAGGCTGTGAGGAGGACCGTTCTGCGCCCGACCTTGATGTCGGATGGATCGATCGTGCTCATGCGGGGACCACCAAACCAGTGAGAAACATCAGGAGTATTCCGACACCGACGCCGACGAGAACCATCGGATCCAGATCCGAGCGGCCTTGTGTGCGCAAGGACGGTGCAATTTGGATGACGACCTGGATGATTGCGCCGACCCCGACTCCGAGCAGCAACGCAGATACTTCACGGTTGTCGACGCCCGCCCCGATAACAGCACCGAGAATTGCCGGCGCACCCGCGATCAATCCCAACCCCAACAAGGTCAACAGGGGGGTACGTCGCCGAGCCAACGGTGCGATGATCGCGAGTCCCTCTGTTGTGTTGTGCAGGGTGAATCCGATAACGAGGAACGCGCCGAGCGCAAGCTCACCTACCGCATACGCGGATCCGATCGCGAGGCCTTCTCCGAGATTGTGCAATCCGATGCCGATGGAAATCATCAGTGCCAGTCTGAGTTCGGATGCACCTGTCGTACCGGCTGGGCGTCTTCCGCGTAGGTAGCGGTCGATGCACGTGAGCGTCAGGAAGGCGATCGCCGCGCCGAGAACGACGAGAGTGCCGCCGCCGAAGGCTCCGCTCGAGGCTGCTGCCAGCTTGAACCCCTCGCTCGTGCCGTCGAAGATCAAAAAGGCGAGCAGACCGACCGTGACGGCCAGCACGAATCTGACTGCCCTGACGCCGGCGCCCCGCATCACAGGTAGCAAGAGCATCCCGAGCAGGACCGGGATGACTCCGACGTATGTGCCCAATAGAGCCATCAAGCCGAAGAACGCCACTCCCGGGACGGGAGTTGCTACGGCAGCGGGAATTTCGTGTTCGATGACCAACCCTGTGGAGGTGAGCATCGAGACGAGGTACGGCTGTCCGGTGATCCACGGGTAGTCGAGGGTGATCGTCTGGGACTCGAGTCTGCCGATGGGATCTGCAGCGCCTACCAAATCGACGAATGTGTCGTTCACGGCAACTTGCGCGACGGTCACCGCGTCGGGGCCGGTGTTGCGTAGCGTCAACGTGATTCGGCCTGGTTCGAGGGCCGTTCGTTCGACGGAGATGTTCTCGATCGGTGGGCCGGTGCGTTCGGGGAGGCTTTGTCCGGCGAGCATTGCCAGCGCAGTCAGGGCGATGACGATGATCGCGAGTACTGCGGCGCCTCGGAGCCAAAGGCCGGTGCGAGATGCGCCTGTTTGATCGGACTCTGTATGCGCGGAACCCGCAGTGTCAAAGGAATTCTCATGAGTGCTCGTAGGAGAGGGAGGATCTGGGGTGCCGGTCATTCGGTCACCTCGAAGAATCCCATCCAGCCCAGATCGGCGAATTCGGTCTTGTGGGCGTGGAACATGTACTTGCCCAGGTAGGGAAAGCGCAGTTCGCATATTCCGCGCTGACCTTGGGCCTGGATGATCGTGTCCGTGAATTCGCTGGACTCGAGCCGAGTCCCGGTCGGGTAGTAGTCGAAGAAGTTCCCGTGCACGTGGAAGCTGTTGATCGGATCGTATTCGAGGACGTTGACCAGGTAGATGCGAACCAGCTCGCCTCGTTTCACCTGTACCGGTTCGTGCATGTGATGGAACGGGATGCCGTTGACCGCGTAGAGCTGGTTTCCTTGCCCGTCGAATGTGGTGTTGTAGCCGTGCATCACCATCACCATTTCGTCAGCCGCCGGGCGCCCCTGAGCTGGATCGACGATGAATGTGCCGTACATGCCGCGGGCAATGTGCTCTGCAAGTGGATTGACGTGGCAGTGATAGAGATGCAATCCGAAAGGGGTTGCATCGAATTCGTAAGTGAATGATTCGCCCGGCTCGATGATGCCCCGACCTACCCCGGGAATTCCGTCCATGTCAGCGGGATGGATTCCGTGAAAGTGCATCGTGTGAGGGTGCGCGGAACCGTTGACGAACCGCACCCGGAGCCGGTCTCCCTCACTGCATCTCAAGGCGGGACCTGGAATGCGGGAGTTGAAGGTCCACGCGGGAAAATAGACTCCGGGTGCTACCTCGATCTCCTCGTCGGCTGCGAAGATCTCCCACTCGCGTAGCGTTCGACCGTCAGGCAATTCGGAAGTCGTCCCGTAGTCGAAGTCACGCAGCATTGCCGTGGGATGAAACCCGTTGGCAGTGTGGTTCACCTGCTGACCGGCCCGAAAGGTCGCACCGCTCGTGCCGCCGTGACGGACTCCGCCGTCTCCGTCAGGTGCGGCGGTACCCGGGTTGGTGTTTCCGGGATGCTCGGTAGGCGATGCGCCCGCAACTCTTCCTGCGTTCATCATGAGTCCGGCTGATCCGGCGAGCGCCCCACCGATCAACAATTGTCGCCGCGACGGTGCGCTCATGGCCACCCGACCGAAGCATCGACATTCCTGGCAGTCAAAAGAGTCACACCTCAAAGTTTGTCATGCCGAACTTTATTTTCATAGCCCCCAAACTATCCGAACGCATTCGACCGAAAACAGGCGGACCGCGGAAATTTTCGACGAGTGGGGCGTCGTGGTTTCGCCACCTCGAACCGCAGAAGTTCGCAGAGATGGACTGCTTCCCTGTCGACAGCGCTCCGGCTCCCTCCTCGCTCGAATCAGGTCACACGGATTGCGGACGCTGAATCTCACGTTCGGACCCGCGCGCGGATTCGAACAGCAGCGACACGGCGACCAGGATGAATCCACAGGTGAGGTAGGTATCGGCAAGATTGAAGGTGGGCCACCAGCCGGTGTGGAAGTAGTCGGTGACCTTCCCGTCGAGGGCTCGGTCGACCACGTTGGAGGCAGCTCCGGCGACAATCAGAGCGAAACCGATCACGGCCACCCCGCGACTTTGCGGGACACTCCGCCAGGCGTATACGGCGATTCCCATGGTGGCGAGGCCGGTAAAGGCGATGATGACGGCACTCGGCAGCTGATTGCCCAGGCTGAAGGCGACACCACTGTTGTAAGCCAGCCTCAAACTGACGACGCCCAGATCCATCTCGTTGGCCCCGGACAGGTGCTTCCGCGCAACGGGCTCAATCGTCAGGGCGACGACGACCGAAACGAGCACCGTCGTAGCGAAGAGAATTCGTTTCTTGCGATGGGGGGATTTGTCGTTCGTGGTCACCTCGTTGGTACTCACCACGGAAGCTCCTGGCAACGCCCGTCACCCGCGGCGGGTTCTACCTGCAGGGTCGCGTGAACGAGATTGAACTGGGTGGCCAACAGATCCTGGGCAGCAGCGAGAACCTTGGTCGGATCGGACTCCTCGTCGATCGTCAGATGCGCCGACGCAACTTCCATGCCCGATGTGAGCGTCCAGATGTGAAGGTCGTGGGCGTCCTTGACCCCGGGGATCCCCTGCAAGGCTTGCGTCACCTCGGTGATGCTCACGCCGGCGGGGGCGTGCTGGAGCAGGATCCGCAGGGCATGGCGGCCGAGATTGTAGGCACGCGGTAGGACGAACAAGCCGATCGCAACACCGATCACCGGATCCGCGTACCGCCATCCGAAGATCAGTGTGACCAATCCGCTGATCAGGACTCCAACGGACCCGAGCATGTCAGCCATGACCTCGAGATAGGCGCCCCGGACGTTGATGCTTTCCTTCGCCCCGCTGCGAAGGAGCAAGAATGCCGCGATGTTCATCACGAGGCCGACGACAGCGACAATGCTCACCGGGAGTCCAGGGACCTCAGGCGGATCGGAAAGTCGACCGAGAGCTTCGTAGAGAACCCATCCGGCGACACCGAACAGGAGTAGGGCATTGAACAAGGCAGCGAACACCTCCGCCCGGTACATACCGAACGTGCGATCCGGGCGCGATCGCGCTCTTTGCGCAAGCAAGATAGCGGTCAATGCCATGAGGATGCCGAACACATCGGTGAAGACGTGTGCGGAGTCGGAGAGCAGGGCGAGCGATGACGTGGACAACCCCACGATGACTTGCGTGACGAACGTGACCAGACCGAGCCCGACGGCTATCCATAATTTGCGGACATGTTTACCCGATGCACTCGCAGCTTGTTCCGCAACGCCGTGCCCATGGCCGTGACCCATCTCGATATGCCCTTCTCGCCTATGACTGGAGCGTCGTATTCTCATATGCGCATATTTGCCAACGAGAGAGTTTCAGTAAACCCTGGCTGAAGCACCCATGCAACTATCCGTCATAGTATTTTGGTCCGGAGCGCCGATCGCGCGGGCGAGATCCACAATGCTGAGAGGTCCACCCGCAAATGATCGAAACCGAACCGTCCGGCGCCGATACCCTCGTCGTCGGACGACCCATACGGAAAGTATTGGGATGGGGTGTCATAGCTGCAATCACTGCGGCGGCATTGGCGCGCGCATCAACTTCCGAGGCGCTGCGATTGCTCGGACTTCCAGATCCGGGGCCCTTGACGATTTACGGACTCCCGGCGGTGATGGCGTTCGGCGAGGTTGCCGCCGTGATGACCGTAGGCAGTCTACTTTTGGCTGCCGTTCTCGTTCCGCCTCAAGCCTCAGGTGTACTCGATGTCGACGGATATCTGGCGCTACGAACCGCAAGCGTCGCCGCCGCTATCTGGGCGGTATGCGCGGCGCTGCTCGTTCCACTCACCCTCTCGGACAGTTCAGGCCAACCTCTCTCCGTCGTGTTCGCCGATCCAGGGCTGTTCGCTCGCGCGATTTCGGACATCGATGTCACAACTGCATGGGCATGGACCGCAGGGCTCGCACTCGTGCTCGCGATTGCGTGTCGTCTGACCCTGCGATATTCGTGGACACCGTTACTTCTCGCATTCGCTTTGTTCAGCCTGCTCCCCAGGGCATTGTCGGGTCACTCCTCTTCGGGTGGATCCCACGACATCGCCACGAACAGTTTGGTTCTGCATATCCTCGCGGCGTCGATTTGGATGGGAGGAATAGCGGCTCTCGTGTTGCATGCCCGCAGAAAGGGGAGCTATCTCGACTTCGCCGCGCGCCGCTTCTCGGCCGTGGCACTCATGGCGTTCGTCGTCATAGCGATCAGCGGTGTGGTCAACGCTGCCGTGCGGGTGCCGCTCACCGCGGTGTGGAGTAGCACCTACGGTGTCTTGATTCTTGCCAAAGTCGCCGCCTTGGTCCTCACCGGACTGGCAGGTTGGCGCCAACGGAAAATCGCGATCGCCGAACTGACGAAGGATCCTAGCGACGGTCGCACCTTCATTCGTCTGGCAGTGGTGGAGTCGGTGGTTCTCGCAGTAACCGTCGGTATCGCCGTCGCCCTGGGCCGCACGCCGCCCCCGGCGCCCACGGAGCGACAGGATCCGAGCAGAGTCGAGGAGGTGCTCGGGTATGCGCTCGATGGCGTACCGACTGCGGGCCGCTTGCTCGTCGACTGGCGATTCGATCTCATTTTCGGAACTCTCGCCGTGGTGTTGGCTGCGTGCTACGTCGTCGGCGTTTTTCGCCTCCGACAGCAGGGCGTGCAGTGGTCGACGTTCCGATCGGTCAGCTGGGCTCTGGGGTGCCTGGTGTTGCTTGTCGCAACATCATCGGGAGTGGGTAGGTATGCACCTGCAGTGATGAGTATGCATATGGCGGCAACGTCCGCCGTGGCGGTCCTTGCTCCACTCTGTCTGGTCCTGGGCGCCCCGTTCACGCTGTTCAGGCTCTCCGTTCGGCGATCGTCCGGAGATGCGCCGGGGCTGAGGGAATGGGCGCAAAGCGTGTACAGAGGCTCCTGGTTCCGATTCATGTCCCAGCCCTATGTGATTGCTGTGATTTTCGCCGGAGCCCTGCCTCTCCTTTACCTGGGAGGGATGTACAGCGCTGTCGCCGGCTCGCACGTCCCCCACCTGGTGATCAACGGAATCCTGCTGATCTGCGGTTTCATGTTCTTCTGGGTCATGGTCGGCGTCGATCCCTTGCCGAGACGAGCGAGCGCCGCGATCAGGACGGCCCTGCTCCTTGCGGCGTTCTTGGCCTACGGGGGCCTCGCAGCAGCACTGATCACCACTGACGCGGTGATTGCCGATCAGTACTTCACATCGTTGCAGCGCGGCTGGCTCGACGACCTCGCACGAGATCAACGGTTCGGTGCCGGACTGATACTCGCGATCGGAGCAATACCCCTGGCAATCGCGACAGGGCTTCTCCTCAACGCGTGCTGCTCGCCGAGATGTCATCGCGCGGCAGATGAGTAGGAGAAGGTGCATTTGCAGCGGGGCGTCTCGTCGAGATTCTGAATTTTGTCAACGCTCGCCCAAAAACTATGCGAAATAGTAGTACGCTGTCTGGGACCGTCACCATTCTGTGACCTTCCGCGACGCAAGGAATGCGATCTTGGCCCGACACCGCAAGCCCGACACCGACGATCTCGACTGCCCACTTCGGGAAAGTAGCTTTTTCGACACGCCACGCAGCGATCGCGACCTGCCAGTCGACACGATGTACATCTCCACCGCATCTGCAGTCGACCGTGAATCCGTCGCTGCAAGCGTTCAGGCGCGACGCGGCGGCGCTCATCGCCGACAGTCCCGCAATCGTCCTGGTGGACGGGCTTTGGTTCTCTCTGTCGCCACCGGCGCTTTGCTTGCCGCCGGCACATCCGCCTCACATGCATCGACAGGGAGCGTCAGTGTTCCCGTCGAGCTCGACCAGCAACCGTTGGCACCTCTCGAGCAGGCGCTGGCATCGGCTCCGGAAATTCTCCAGGTTCCCAAACTGGCCGAGCTGGGGAGGCTGGCCGAACAGTTGGCTCGAGGCACCGAACGCGACACCGATCGCGCTTCGAGAGAGGCAGCTGCACGCCAACCGCTGACGATGGCTCCTGTCAGCGGAACATTGACGTCGAACTACGGACCGCGTTGGGGGTCGACTCATTACGGGTTGGACATTGCCAATGAGATCGGTACACCTATCGTGTCCGTCACCGACGGCACGGTACTCGAGTCCGGACCTGCGTCCGGTTTCGGACTGTGGGTCCGTATCCTGCAGGATGACGGGACAATCGGGGTCTTCGGACACATCAACGAGACTCTGGTAACCGCGGGTCAAAAGGTGCGTGCCGGAGAATTGATTGCGACGGTAGGAAACAGGGGACAATCAACAGGGCCACATCTGCATTACGAGGTGTGGCAGGCAGACGGCCAGAAGGTCGATCCCATGGCATGGTTGGACGCGCGTGGGGTACAGATCCAGCCTCCGGCCGTCAGTGACTGACGCAATCGACGATTTCCGAAGGGGGAAGGAAGATGAAGAGACTCGGCGGGCTCGAATCCGAAGTGATGGATCTCCTGTGGGATGCAGAAGAGCCGCAGTCTGTGCGGGATCTGGTCGACCGCTTCGAGGGCGGCGCCCCGAAGGCATACACCACGATCTTGACCGTCGTGACGCACCTTCACGAAAAAGGGTGGGTGCAGAGGGAAAAACGAAGCCGCGCATACATCTATTCGCCATCGCGTAGCCGCGATGAAGCGACCTCACTGGCCATGCGCGAATTACTCGACAACAGCAATGACTCTGTTTCAGCGCTTCTGCACTTCGCGCAAAACGTCTCCGATGACGAATACGAGGCACTGCGGCGAGCACTGGATCACGGCAAGGTTCGGTAGATGACTCTCGCCGCAGTCCTCCTTCTCGGGGCCGTGCTCATCGGAGCGTTCATGCCCAAGGTTTTGCGGCGTTTCGAATCGACCACTCTGGCTCCTGCAGCGATTCTCGCGGCATGGATCGGCAGCATCGTGGGTCTGGGATTCCTTGCCGTATCGGCAGTAGTGATCCTTCTGTGGCCGAGCCATGCACCAGCGGAAGGGCTCTCCGAGGCCCTTGTGCGATGCTTCACTGCCTTCCAACACGCGATGGCCCCCTGGATCGGGGAAGCGCTCGCTGTCGGCGGAGTTGCGGTTACCGCGCTCATCGCCGTTCGCAGCTTGTTCTTGGCTCATCGGCAACATAAGGGCCGAGCCAAGGTCCGCGACTACCACCGTGATGTCGTATCGATCATCGCCCGCGCAGATCCGGCATCGGATGACGTTCTCTGGCTTGATCATCCGATGCCGATGGCCTACAGCGTCGCTGGACGGCCGGGATTCGTCGTAGCGACCAAAGGTCTCTCCGATTGCTTGACTGCATCCGAGCGTGAAGCGGTGATCGCCCACGAGCGGGCACACTTGCGAGGTCACCATCACCGAATCATCAATGTGTGTGAAGTCTTCGCGAAGGCGCTGCCGGTGATCCCGCTGTTCAAAGCGGCTCCCGCTGCGGTGCGGCGGCTGGTCGAGCTCGCTGCCGATGATCGGGCCGCACAGGCCACCAGCCCCGATGCCGTCAGGTCGGCGTTGCGCGTGGTGGCGACGTCGCCGCTACCTCAGCCGGTGTGGACTCTCGGGCTCGGTGACGACGAGATCTCGGTGCGCTTGGTCAGGCTGCAGACGGATTCCCGGATTCGCGGCACCAAACTGGTCTGCATCTCTGCTGCGATGCTCCCGATGATCGTTCCCGTCATCGCCGCGTTGACCACCATGGTCGTCTTCTCTGCGTCCGCTCATGCCCTCGTGACCTGACGGCAGTCGGAAAGGGTGGCCGAGGCGCCACCCGGACCCAAAAACTATGCAACGTAGTATTTGGGTTATGCTTCTGTCGCACACTCTATTTGCGTCTCGACAGGAAGCGGGCTGACTATGACCGCAATTGCATCACCCCCGATCCCCGCCCGGCCGTACCCCGCGCGACGGGCGCCGAAGGGATCGGTGCTGCGGAACCTTGTGACGACGACCGATCACAAGACGCTCGGCTTGATGTATTTGGTGACTTCGTTCGCGTTCTTCCTCATCGGCGGGCTCATGGCGCTGATCATGCGCAGCGAACTGGCGATTCCGGGCATGCAATTCCTGTCGAACGAGCAGTACAACCAACTCTTCACCATGCACGGCACGATCATGCTGCTGCTGTACGCGACGCCGGTGGTGTTCGGATTCGCCAATTTCGTTCTCCCCCTGCAGATCGGTGCGCCGGATGTCGCCTTCCCGCGACTGAACGCGTTCAGCTACTGGCTCTACCTTTTCGGTGCTCTCATCGCTACGGGCGGGTTCGTCACTCCCGGAGGTGCCGCAGATTTCGGCTGGACGGCCTACACGCCTCTGAGTTCGGCAGTCAGCTCACCTGGGGTCGGTGCGGATCTGTGGATTGTGGGGCTTCTCGTCTCCGGTCTCGGCACGATTCTCGGCGCGGTCAACATGATCACCACCATTGTCTGCTTACGCGCTCCCGGTATGACGATGTTCCGCATGCCGATCTTCACGTGGAACATCTTCATCACCTCTGTCTTGATTCTGTTGGCCTTCCCGCTGTTGACCGCCGCACTCTTCGCACTGCTTTACGACCGTCGCCTCGGTGGCAACATCTTCGACCCCGCGAATGGCGGAGTCCTGCTGTGGCAGCACCTGTTCTGGTTCTTCGGCCACCCCGAGGTCTACATCATCGCGCTGCCCTTCTTCGGTATCGTCTCGGAGATATTTCCGGTCTTCAGCCGCAAACCGATCTTCGGCTACAGCGGCCTGGTCTACGCGACGCTCGGTATCGCGGCGCTGTCGATCGCAGTGTGGGCGCATCACATGTACGCGACGGGCGCGGTTCTCCTGCCGTACTTCTCGTTCATGACGTTCCTGATCGCCGTGCCGACGGGTGTGAAGATCTTCAACTGGATCGGCACGATGTGGAAGGGACACCTGACGTTCGAGTCACCGATGCTGTTCTCTCTCGGATTCTTGATCACCTTCCTCTTCGGTGGTCTGTCCGGTGTGCTGCTGGCGAGCCCTCCGCTGGATTTTCAGGTCACGGATACTTACTTCGTGGTCGCCCACTTCCACTACGTGGTTTTCGGTACGGTCGTGTTCGCGACGTACGCCGGTATCTACTTCTGGTTCCCGAAGATGACCGGTCGCATGATGGACGAGCGCCTTGGCAAGTGGCACTTTTGGACCACGTTCGTCGGCTTTCACATGACGTTCCTCGTTCAGCACTGGCTCGGTGCCGAGGGTATGCCGCGTCGTTACGCCGACTACCTACCCGCGGACGGGTTCACCACACTCAATACAGTCTCGACCATCGGTTCCTTCATTCTCGGAGCCTCCACTCTCCCGTTCATCTGGAACGTCTTCAAGAGCTACCGATTCGGCGAAGTGGTCACTGTCGACGATCCGTGGGGCTACGGAAACTCGCTGGAGTGGGCAACGACCTGCCCGCCGCCGCGTCACAACTTCACCGAGTTGCCGCGCATCCGCAGCGAGCGTCCGGCCTTCGAGTTGCATTACCCGCACATGGTTGCTCGGATGCGAGCAGAAGCACACGTCGGGGCCGGTCACCGGCCGGAGACGAGTTCATCAGAATCGGAGAAGGTACTTACCGCATCCACGTCCGATGATGACGAGAAGAATTAGCTCGGCGGCCATACCGATGGGAAAGTCAATGTCAACACGAACAATGCCGGTGGTCATCGTCCCGGCAACAGATACCGCTGCCGCCCTACTCACGGACTGGTTGATTCGAGACGTACTGCCGACCGCTCTCGACGGCGGCGTGGCGAACCATGCTGGTGCCCGGTTGCGGACTTTGCCACCGGTATCTCGTCGCCACATCCGGCACCCCCGCAAACTTCGGGTTCACACCCGTCGAGTCAGCGAAGTAATCGCCGCAATCGAGAATCATCTCCAGACCGGAGCGGATTTCGTTGACGCAGAGCGGACCTTCATGCGTTCCACCACTGTCCTTCCAGACCCCGTGCTGAACGCCGCGGCCAGTATCAGTGGCGCAGTGATGGATATCGGGAGTTCCGCGGCGGCATTGGCGAATCGTGCCCTCCTTCTCGTTCCGACGACAATCGAGTCGTCGGAAGCGGCGCTCTCGACGCAATCGAGGGTAACCGAATCCTATTACGCCCTCCTTGCGCGGCTGTGGCACAGAGATTTTCACGCGAGTATCGTGATTCCGCAGACCGAACCCTGAGCGCTCCTCGCTTCGGTGTGCTGTCACGAGGGGGGCACACCGAAGCGAGATTATTCGCGCTCTCGACGCCGATTCTCAGTCGTACGGCGTGGAGACCAACGAGCAATCAGGCGGCAAGGCAAAGAGAGTCGCTACTTCTTCGGAGGAATCGCTCTCTTTGCCGCAAGCGCAGCCCTCCGGATCTGGCTGGTCAGTTTTCCACCGGTCTTGGCTTCGGCAGACGCGGCGGTTTTGTCGATCGCGTTTTCGATCTTGTCTGCGTTCTTCGAGGCAGCCTCCTTGCCCTTGTCGACTAGCGCTTTCGCTGCACCCATGAATTTCATATTCGTCTCCTTCTCCTGGCCTCATCGCCCTCTACTCGGGAGGGTTGCGGATCTAAAAACTAAGATCCATAGTAGTTGAGTTGAAGGTTGACTGATCGTGCAACAGTTGGCCGAGTGCGACGGCGTTGGCAGATTTTCGTGGGACTCGTCAGACCAGTGTCGACCAGTAGTCCCAGAATGCGCTGAGAATCATGCTCGCGACGGACACGATCCAGATAGTAAGCACGAGAGTGTGTTTCTCGGTGCCGACGGTCACGATTCGCGAGGAGGTCGACGCGCTACGAGCACCTAGATGCAAAATGGCATACCAGAGGGCTGTCATCGTCACCACCCACACGACCATGCAGTATGGGCACAGTGCCTGGATTCTGTACAGGCTTTGGAAAATCAGCCAGTGAACCAGCACCGCTCCGGTGAGCAAGCCGATGACGATACAGCGCCAATACCACTGAGGTAGTGCCTTTGCGGCGGTGAGGGTCACGATTCCCGTGGTCAGTAGGACGGTGAACCCGACTATACCGAGGATCGAATTCGGGAAACCGAAGATCGAGGCTTGTGGAGAACTCATCACCGATCCACAACTGAGGACGGGGTTGATGCTGCAGGACGGGCGATATGAGGGATCCGCGAGAAGCTGAAACTTCTCGATAGTCAGTATCAGAGACGCCGCCAAGCCGAGAGCGCCTGCTGCAGTGAGAATCCATCCGACGACATAGGGGGAGCACACTTTCGGGGCCGAGTCGACAGTCGGAGGTATACCAGTGTCGACGTGGGCACCGCGTGCTCCCGTTGATGTCATTGGGCCAGCGCTGCGTCGATGCGAGCGGTGAGATCGTCATATGTCGGCATGGACGGCAACTGGACGCCGTTGAGGAACAGCGTCGGTGTGCCCTGCACGCCCAGGTCGATACCTTCGTTGAAGTCCCCTTCGACACGCTCTGCGACTGCGGGATCATTCATATCTGCTTCGAAGGTCGCCATGTCGAGTCCCAGATCCTGGGCGAACGTACGGAAGAGGGCTACTTGAGATTCGGACGACTCGCCCCACTGGGTCTGCGTGTCGTACATTCGCTGGTACATCTCCACGAACTTCCCTTGCCTGGACGACGCTTCGACGACTCGCGCCGCGAGTCGACTGTTCGTGTGACTGGGAATGGGGAAGTACCGTACACCGAACGTGATGCGGTCAGCGTACTCAGCACGTATCCGCTCCATCGTCGGATACATCGCCAGGCATGCCTCGCACTCGAAGTCGAGGAATTCGACCAGAACGACATCGTTGTCCGGCGCAGAGGAAAGTAGATGCGTGTCGTCGCGAAGAACCGATGCGTCCGAAGCGCTGGCGCTGTTTGTCTCCCTCCCGCTGCGGTTGCCGAGCAACAGCGCGCCGAGGACGACAGCGAAGACAGCTATCAGGGCTATCGAGAATTTCGCGTTGGTGGTCAACTTCATGGATCCGCCTACCTGGTCGGTGTTCGTCGATGCGTGCAACCTTCCGGCCACCACACAGCCCTGAATACTATGCAACATAGTAGTCGGAGGTATTGTCTCAGCGAAGTGCGGTGTGCATCGATCGCCGGACTCCGCACCTCGATGGTGTGAGCCGAGTAGGAGGAACAGATTTTGAGGCGTGCAATGGTTGTGCTGCTGGTGGCTGCGGGGTGTGCGCTCATAAGCGCAGGCACCGCGCAAGCACACAGTGCACTGGTCGGATCGACTCCATCCGCCGACGCAGTTCTCGACACTGCGCCGAGTTCGGTGGAATTGGTTTTCAATCAGGAGATTCAGACGAGTTTCGCGAACGTGACCGTCAGTGCGGCCGACGGGACGCAGGTCGGAGCCGGGGAGCCGTCGGTGCAGGGAGAGCGCGTTTCTCTCGTGACGACCGGTCAGATGTCGTCTGGCACTTACACCGTTGGTTACCGGGTGATCTCTGAGGACGGACACCCGATCACGGGGTCGTACTCCTTCACCTTGAACGCGGCGAAGAACAATGCGGCGCCGCTTCCCGGAGGTGCAACACCTCCGGCAACTGTTGCGCCGTCGGCGGCGACCGCCGATGCCGACTCCGACGACGGATCCCCACTGTTGTTGCCGATTCTCGGTGGCGCAGTGGCAATCCTGTTCGTGATCGGGATGGTCATCGTTCTCCGCGGAGACAAGCGCTCGAAGCGCTGAGATGTTACAACACAGTACGAGCGGGGAGGGACCACGTAGGTGATGGACTGGATACGTTTACCCGAGGCCGTGCCTTCGTTCGGAGCAATGGTGGGGTGGGCGCCGCAGCCGCTCCCGGTCCTACCACTGATCGGAGTCCTACTGGCAGCGTGGTATGGCTGGGGTGTCTACCGGGTGACGTCTTCCGGTCGGGTGTGGCCGTGGACGAGGACGGCCAGCTTCCTCTTCGGCTGTATATTGCTGATCCTGGTCACGGGGCTCGCCGTCGAGGGCTACGGGTACGAACTCTTCAGTATCTGGATGTTCCAGCATTTGACCTTGTCGATGGCGATTCCACCACTGCTCGTTCTCGGCAGCCCAGGTCTTCTCCTGCTGCGCTCCACCCCTCACACAGGGTGGGGAATTCCGATCCTCAAGCTGGCATTGACGGCACTCAGAAGCCGGACGGCGAAGATTCTGCTACACCCCGGCGTCACGATTCCACTGTTCCTGTTCAGCTACTACGGCATCTACCTCTCGCCGGTATTCGACCTGGTGGCGTCGTCCTGGGTCGGTCACACAGGCCTGGAGCTCTTCTTCCTGGCCACTGGAGTGTTGTTCATCGTTCCGGTGCTCTCATCTGGGCCGTTGCCCGTCAAGCAAAGCAACCTGGGTCGATGTTTCGACCTCTTCGTCGAAATGCCTCTCCATGTTTTCATCGGCGTGATCCTGATGATGGCAACCTCGCCACTCCTGAGTACCTTCACCAATCCGCCGGCGTCCTGGAACGTCGATCTGATGGCCGATCAACAAATGGCGGGGGCTTTGGCATGGTCGTACGGAGAACCCGTCGCGTTGATCATCATGGTGGTTTTCGCGATGAGGTGGAATCGCGACGAGACCCGCACCAACGCCGCCGTCGACAAAAAGGCCGCCAGGGACGGTGACGTCGACCTCGAGGCCTACAACGAATTCCTCAAAACCCTTCCCCGTCGATGACTGCTCTCGGCATCTCGATGATCGGGTTCGGCGGATGCGACGGTGTGTGAGATGAGTGGTCAGTTCATCGGGATCGGTTGGGCACCTCTCACTGCGAGCAGTTCTCGCAATGCGGTCGATTCGGCCTGCTGTGTAGCGGCGATCTGTCGAGCAAGATTTGTCACGACGGGGAGATCGGCATTGTCAGCGGCGTATTGGGCCATCGGAATTCCCCCTTGATGGTGGCGCAACAGTAATTGCAAATAGCGAATCTCAAATGCCGGTCCGGTCAGGGTGCGTAGTTCCGCGAGTTCGGCGGGAGAAGCCATTCCCGGCATCGCGACTGATTCAGTTACGCCGGAATCACTTTGTCCGGTGCTCATGCCGGGCATCGAGTGATTCATCGCCGAGGAAGTTGAGGGCATCCACTCCATATACTCGCCCGTGCTCCGGGCGGGTCGATCCCAGATGGACAGCCACCCCTGCATCATTCCTATCTGACTTTGCTGAGTAGTGACGACGTCGTACGCGAGCGTACGGATAGCGGGGTCGGCAGTGTTCACCAATGCGAGGGACGACATCTCGACCGCTTGCCCGTGGTGAACCGACATGTCCTGCGCGAAGCCGACCTCCACTGCGCCGACGGCTGGGACCCCCTGCGAGGTGTTCTCGATCCGCCCCTTTGCCCACAGGCCGATGATGATTCCGATCAACAGAGCGATGACAATACCGACCACCAACACTGCGGCCGGCGTGGCATGGCGTTTGCCCGATGAATCGGATACCGACTCGGATTGAATCGATACCGCCTCGTGTTCAACCATTTTCGCGACTCCTCGTGATCGCCGGCGCAGGTGGGGTCGTTGCTGCGGGAAGACCAGTGGCTGACTGCTCCGACGCTGCGGGAATCGCGTCAGGGCCTGGCGGAGATGCGTCGAAGGGGAAAGGAGCGTTCGGGTCGAATCCTCCCGGGACCGTTGCACAGCTGGCACCGGCCTCTGGATGGGTGTTCGGGTTCTGTTTGAGGGCGGTGATGAATTTTGCGATACGGGGGTCGTCGACGCTGTCGACTTTGAGTTGGTGCCCCCACGACTGAATCGAAACGGGGGAATCGATGCCAGGGAACGGTGACATCAGGGAATACGGCTTACCGTTGACTTGGGAGGTAAGGGCGTCGACGTCGGACGGATTCAACGAGTCGGGGTTGTAGGCAATCCAGACCGCACCGTGCTCGAGTGAATGCACCGCATTCTCAGTGCGTATCGGCTCCGGGTAGACGATGCCTGTGCATGTCGCCCAGTACTGATCGTGCGCTCCTCCCAAGGGGGGAGTTTGATCGTATGCAACGCGCTGAGGCGCTTGAATATGATTGCCGGCCGCGTATTCGATTTCGGTTACCCCTTCGATGGACAGCGAGGGGTCCGGGTTGTCCGCGCTCGGAGCGTATTTTTGTGCTTCGGTCCTCTCGATGGCCTTGGGCACCATGTTGTAGGCGATGACCGAGACCAGGCCGGCGATAATCAGGACTGCGATCGATATCGACCACGGAAAACTTCGGCCACCGGGCACCCCACCGCCGCGGGGGCGGGGTGTGTTCTTCTTGCGGTTCTTCGACATTGGTGGACTCGTTCCCTTGCGCGCTGGCACCGACACTGAATTACTATCAATCATAGTAATTCATGGTTTCGTTCTTCTGCCGAGACAGAAGCGGTACGCGCCCCCGAAGAGAGATGCGGCAGCGAGAGAAAGGACGATCACCGCCAGGGCGATCTCGGGAACCGCGCCCAGACGTGTTGCCGGTGTGAGATCGGAACGCAGGGCGATCTCGTCGGTCAATGCCTGTGCTGTGAAGATCTCGCTCTGTTGGCGTACCTCTCCCGTCGGCGTGATGATCGCACTGACACCGCTGGTCGCGGCGATCAACACAGTGCGACCGTGCTCGACTGCCCGCACCCGCGACATGGCCAATTGCTGAAAGGTCATCTCCGTCCGGCCGAAGGTCGCATTGTTGGTGGGAACCGCGATGACGGTGGCTCCCGCCTGGACCGACTCGGTCACCAGATCGTCGAAGGCCACCTCGTAACACGTGGCAACAGCTACCTGAACTCCGTTGAGGTCGACGACACCGTTCCCATTCCCGGCAACGAAATTGCCCGCAGAATCGGCGTACGACGACACTGCACGAATGATCGGTCGGAGCGGCAGGTACTCCCCGAACGGCACGAGTTGTCGTTTGATGTGTTGCTGGCCAGGGCCATCCGTGGGATCCCACACCATGACACTGTTGATCGATGTGCTCGCTTCACCTACGAGAACCGTACCGACCAGGATTGGTGCCCCGATCGAACGGGCTGCTCGGTCCAGTCGCTCTGCCGCATCCCGATTCACCAAAGGATCTATATCCGAAGCATTTTCGGGCCAGATGACAAGCCGTGGCCGGGCTGCGCGACCCGCCGCGACATCGGCAGCGAGCTGCTCGGTGCGGGCAACATGATTATCGAGCACCGCTCGGCGTTGGGCGTTGAAATCGAGGCCGAGTCGCGGCACGTTGCCCTGAACGACGGCAGCAGTGACGACCTCGTCAGGGGCGGCACCGGGAGAACTTGTCACCAATGCACTCACAAAGATGAGGACGACGGCAACGCCACCCTTCGCCAATGCTTGCCATCGAACACGGGAGGGTCCGGCCAGTGACCAGGCGATGAGAGTTCCGGTCAGTGCAGTCACGAAGGAAAGACCTGGCGCCCCTGCGATCGAAGCCAACGGCAGCAGCGGACTGTCCGCCTGCCCGAAGGCCAAACGCCCCCACGGGAAACCGCCGAACGGAATTCGGCTACGAAGTGCTTCGGCGGTGACCCATGCACCCGCAATCCACACCGGGGAAAGGGGAGCGCGACCGACGGCCACTGCCAGTACGCCGAACACGCCGAACGCGAGCGCTTCAATCGCCGCCAACGCCAACCAAGGCGTTGCACCGACATACGCTCCGACCCACGGCAGCAAGGGAACGAAGAATCCCAGTCCCGCGGCATAGCCGAATCCGAAACCCGCACGGAGACTGCGACCCTGGAGAACGGCGGTCAGCAGGGCGATGGCGACAGGGGCCAGAAACCACAGCGTGCGCGGCGGAAAACTGAGAAATAGCAGCCACCCAGCGCCCACCGAAAGCGCGAGACGCAAAGCGTTCCCACCGTAAAGCCGTTTGGGGCGACCACTCTTCAGGCATGCATCGAGTTCACCGTCGGCAGTGAGTGCACGTTCGGACGAAGGGACCCTCACAGGCCCGCTCCCGTAGAAGGAGAACTGTGCTGGTCCGTCCACAATTTCTCACAGAGATCGTCGAATTCGCCGCCCCACCCTGCATGATCGGTCCTCGCGAGGCCTCCGAGTTCGAGATCGACCTGCTCCGGTGCTGCCCCCGGGCGTAAACGGATCCACACGCGCCGCCTCCTGATCACGAGCGAGGTCAGAAGTCCGAGCATCATCGTGATCGCAAAGACGAGAACCCACTGTTGCGCAGGGTCGTACGACACCTGTAGATTGGCGAATTCCTTGGCCCCGTCGAACCGAACCTGTGTTCCGTCAGAGAGAGTCCGCGTCTCTCCCGGTCGAAGGTTCACACGATCTTGTTTGACCAGCCTTCCTTGGTTGATCATTTCCTTGTTCAACGAGAAGATCGATTGCGGAATGCCGGTATCCAGACCCGTATCGCCCTTGTAGATGTCGATCGCGACCGCAGGATCACGTGCGTCGGGAAACGACGAAGTCAGGAGCGTCCCACTGAAGGCCGCGGTCGGCGCGAAGAGTCCCTCGATGGCAATCTGATTCTTCCGGCGCTCGTTCGGATCGGGGAACGAACCGCCGGGTGGATCGAAACGCAACGCCCCACTGCTGAGAAACGTCACCGCGTCGTCCGGTTGAAACTGCATTGTCTCGGTACGGGACTGGCCATCGGGGAAAGTGACGGTGAACTGCGGCGCGTACCCGTGGCCGGTCAGATAGACGCGGGCGCCATCGGTACGCAACGGTTCGTTGACTCGAAGACGGTAGTCCTTCCACGTATTGGTCGCGATGTCCTGCCCGCTCTGGTATGAGATGTTGGAGGTGAACATTTCGGCCTGACCAGTATCGAGATAGTCCGCGGAAAAATCGTTGACCTTGATGCAGAACGGTGCGAGACCAGTTCCGTCAGTTGCACTTCCAGCGCGAAATGAGTCGTACACAGCGGGTGAGGTGTTGCAGAATCCAGGACCACCGTCGGCAATGACGATGACCGAACCCTCGTACCCCACCAGCTTGCCGATGGCGACGGTGACGAGCAACCCGATCAACGAGAAGTGGAAAACCAGATTCCCGGCCTCGCGCAGATATCCCTTCTCCGCCGAAACCGATACTCCGGAATCATTTTCGGGATTGACTGCGATGCGCCAACCCTTGAGAGACCGGCGCACTCTCGTCAAGGCCTCGTCGTGAGAGATATCTACCTCGCCGCGGAAATGGTGCGGCAACCGGGACAGATTCCGAGGTGCCCGCACAGGCTGGCTCCTGAGTGCGCCGAGATGCGCCCGCAAGCGTGGAAACAGGCAGCCGATGAGAGAGAGAAACAGGAGAACGTAGATTGCGGTGAACCAGAAACTGGAAAAGACGTCGAACAACTCCAGCTTGTCGAACAGTGGGCCAAGGGTTGGTTGGGCCGCAATGTACTGGGACACTTTCTGCACGTTGAGATTTCGCTGAGGCAGCATTGCTCCGGGGAGTGCTGCCAGCGCCAAGAGGAACAGGAGCACGAGCGCGGTACTCATCGACGTCAACCGGCGCCAGTACTGGCGCAGCATTCGAATGCTTTCTCGGATAATCAGTCTCGGGAGGCGACGGATGCGAGCTCCCGTGGGGACACTCTCTGTCATATCGGCAACACGACCGAACTGACAAACTCGTTGCGCAACCAGCCGATGAACACGCCCCACACACCGGTGACCAGTGCCAGACCGACAGCGACGAGCATTATTCCGCCGACGATCTGAATCGTTCGTGAATGGCGTTTGAGCCATCCGACGCCTCGGAGCGCTTTCACCGACCCGAACGCCAGCACGATAAACGGTAATCCAAGTCCTAGACAGTAGGCGACGATCAGCAGCACCCCGCGCGCTGCCGTCGTGCCTTGAGTTCCGGCCGCCACCGAAAGAACCCCTGCGAGAGTGGGGCCGAGACATGGTGTCCAGCCCAACGCGAACACGCCCCCCAACAAAGGTGCGCCGGCAAGGGAGGAGATTCGTCGCGGCGCGAATCGTGCGTCTTTCTGCAGGGCAGGAATAAGGCCGATGAAGGTCAACCCCATCACGATGGTGATCACCCCGCCCACCCGTTGGAGCAGGTCTTCGTTGATGCGCAGGGTGCTGATCACGCCGAATACCGATGCGGTGGCGAAAACGAACACCACCGTGAATCCCGCGACGAACATCGTTGCCGCGCCTGTCACCCGCCATCTGCCTGCTGCGGGTCTCGTGGTCGCGTCTTCAGGGGTCACCGCCGGAGAATCAGCTCCGGAAATGCCGGCTAGATACGACAGGTATCCGGGAACCAGTGGCACCACGCACGGTGAGGCGAAAGAGACCAGACCGGCCAAAACGCACGCCGCTACGGCGAGCAGCAACGGACCGCTCGAGGCGGCGGTCTGGAAGCTGGACCCGATGCCTTGGGCAAAGTCGTTCACCGTTCGGCCGCCACACGCTCGATGACAGGCTGTAGATCCTCAGTGAGAAGTGCACGAAGGAACACTGCGGCGACGCGATGCTGACGATCCAACACCAACGTGGAGGGAATCACGCTCGTCGGATAGTTTCCGCCGAGCGCTATCAAGGTCCTCATCGACGGGTCGTAGATCGAGGGGTAGCTCACGTTGTTGTCGACGACGAAGTCCTGAGCTTTGTCACGTTGAGGATCTCGAACATTGATCCCGAGAAACTGAACGCCGAGGTCTTTGGTTGCTTCGTAGGCGCGTTCGAGATCGTCGGCCTCGGAGCGGCATGGGGCGCACCATTGTCCCCACAGATTGATCACGACGATCTGATCTGCGTAGTCAGTCAGTGAGATATCGTTACCGTCGGCCATGAGGTCAGGCCCGGCCAATGCGCCGATTCTATTTCGCGACTCGGGTGGGTCGTACAAGATATCGGTTTGCCCCCCAGGCGAGACGAAATCGAAGTTCGCACCCGAAGCGACCGCGTCGGTACCGCTCGCGCACCCACTTGCGGCGACGACCACCGCGGTGAGGATAGCAATGAGTGAGAGGGGATGGGCATGCGCTCGGGGGGTGCGGTGCATCCGTTGTCGCGTGGGTGTGGGGACTGTCATTTCATCAACTCACTTACGGCGGAGCGTATTTGGTCCGTGTTTTCGAAAACCATGGGGGCTGTGACCTGGTCGACGGACCCGTCACGTTGGACGAGGAAGCTCAGCGGCAGAACTGGCGGCGCCGACAGTGCAATTCCGACGTCGTCGATGGCGGCGAACGAGGGATAGCGCACGCCGGCGTCCGTGAGAAGTGCTAGTGCTGCTGACATGTCGTCCTGGACATTGACGCCGACCACACGGATGGCGCCGGGGCTGCCTGCGTAATCGTTCAGAACCGGGATCTCCGATCGACACGGCCCACACCACGAAGCCCAGAGATTGATCAAGGTGGGTTCCCCGGACAGCGCTGCGCCGAGGTCGACTTCAGTGCTCTCGCCAAGACACGTCGCTTTGATTCCCCGGAGTTTTCCGTTCACGGGCGGTGCCGCCGGGGCCGCAGGGCAGGAAACCTTCGCTGCTGCGGTCGCAGATGTGAAGCTCGGGTCGAGAGCTTCGCCGTCGTCTTGGGATGCGGCCGGGGGCATTTGCGGTCGGGTTGGGGAGTGGGATTCGGTTGGTTCGGATCGAGGCCAGATTGCCACGACAAGGAGGGCGATCACGGCCAAGAAGAACATGAGCCATCGCGACCGTGCCTGCATACACTTCCTCCAAGTATGGTGCGGCGAATCGGGGAACAACACTGAACTACTATTGTGCATAGTAGCTATATTGGTTCTTCCACCGGCCCTCGCTCAGCAGCGGCAGGGGCCCGAGTCCAACTATTGAATCGAGCACTGTGAAACGTCAATCCGCCCCGGAGGGTCGTCCCAGCTCGTCGGCCCGCCCCGAAATTCCAGCACTGGATTCACATCAAGGGCCGCCGACGCGAATGACACGAATCGCACGGTCGAAGCTTGTGCGATTGATGGTGTACTACACCGCAGCTCGACTCGCCCTGATCGCTGGGCTCGCAGTGATCGTCATGGGAATCAACGCCGTATTCGACCTCGAAATCCCCGGCGCTTTGTCACTGTTCGGGGCCTTGCTGCTCGGATTCGCCATCTCTGCGATCGCATTCCGATCGTTGCGACGCCGGATCAACGACGAGGTGATGGTCGTAGATGAGAGGCGTCGCGCGTCGCGCACCGCGTGAAGAAGTTTCCCGCGGCCACGCCGGCATAGATGAAGCCTCCTTCATCCCCCGGTGTCACCCGGGAAGGGGCTAGGTCGCGGCGATCGCTGCTGCCGAAGCCGAATTCGGAGCAGCAGTCAACGACTGTCCACGTTGGTCAATCCATTCCGAATGCTCTCCTCAGCGCCGACACAGTAGGAGCGCCGTCGACAGCGCCCGCGGCATCGCGATAGAGCCTGCAGGACACGCTCGGGATCTGATTTGACTCGGCTAAGGGATCGTGGCCGTCGACGAGCAACGTCGGAGACCCGGCCATACCCGCGAGTGCTGCTGATTGGGAATCCTCGATGACCAGGTGGCGCAGTTCCCATTCGATCGATACACCCGCGAGAGCTTGCTCGATTCGTTGTTCGAGGAGCGGCACGTTGGGGCAGTCCAGGACTTGCAAAATTTCGAGTTGAATCATGGTGTTCCTTCGTCGGTGTGCAATGTCTGGAGCATGGGGCAGTGCCGGTCAGCTCGCGGTAGTGCACAGGTGGAAGCGAATTCGGTCAATGAGGCCCGCATGCATTGCAGATCTCGGATCTTTTCGTCGAGCTCGGCGATCTTCTTCTGGGCGAGTCTCCGCGCTGCGTCGCAATCGTCCGGTCCGCCACCGTAGAGGTGGAGAAGTTCGTTGATCTCCTCGAGGCTGAAGCCGTGTTCCTGGGTGCGTTTGACGAACCGGATAATCTCGACCGCCTCATCCCGGATATGAGCGGTATCCCGAGGCGGATCGTGGAGGCTGCTGCAGGAGTCCGCGCCGTTCGTAGTACCGCAACGTCTGCACATTCACCCGTGAGGGTGGCCAGTTCACTGCTACGCATGTTGCCATTGTGAACCCTGTACCCGGCTACGGAGTCAAGTTGTTCTGCCCGGCGGCAGGACATCGTCGACGGTGACCACGCCGACGACTGGGATTGTCGCGAGTTTATAGTCGGCCATCAGTACCACGACCACGACGAGGAAGCGCAGCATCCGAACCCGCGAGCCCTGCGATCGGTGCTGAATCTCCGACTACCACCGCACGCAGGCAAACCTGCTGCAGCGTCCGCGGGACGTTCCGGTCCGCACCGCGATCGGCGCGATGGTCATCGCGTTCTACCTGGTCTGACGATCCCCTGCGTCAACGACATCATTGCGTACAAGTTCAACATCTCGCTGAACGCGATGATGTGGATCGGCCGAATCGGCATGGTGCTGCTGCCCCCCGATCGCGTTCTTCGTCACCTACCGGTTCTGCCTGGGTCTGCGGCGCAGCGACCGTGAGGTTCTCGAGCACGGCATCGAGACCGGCATCCCGCGTGGTGGTGACTCCCGAGCTGCTGGTACTCGCACTCTCATTTGGCTGCGGCTCGGCATCCTATCGGCTGCCGAGTTGAATAGCCTTGACCACGAGAAGTATCGCGCCGATGACGAGGTAGCCCCGCAAGGCCAGCATGCCCAGTTTCGTTCCGGAGGACCACACGACCGGTTCGAGCAGCGTCAGCGGCGGCATCCGCCACTGCATCTTTGCCTCTCGCCCGACGTCAGGGGGCAGAGCGGTGACTACGCCGCGGCGCCGGTCGAGCCACCGCACGCCAACTGTTGCGACGATGCCAGCGACGACCAACGCTATCCCTAGGTATATTGAGGCGGTCACCACGTTGAGGTCGGGAAAAACGGTGGTGGCCATGAGGATTCCCGAGAGCATCAGCAGGACCGCGACGATCAGCCCGGCGACGAGGTTGAGCCAGCGCGGATTAATCCAGGGTCCGAGTACTTGCCGGTCGTTGCACAGCAGCAACAGGAACACGCTCGCGCTGGGCAGGAGCAGTCCGGCAAGAGCCTGCACGGCGGTAGTGATCAGTCCAAGCGGTGCGCCGGGGATCAGCACGATCCCCGCGGCAAGGAGGACCATGGCACCGTATGAGAGGTAGAAGGGTTTGGCCTCCTTGAACCCTCGGTGTAGCGAGTGGCTGATCCCGAACACGTCACCGAAGGCGTAGCTGGTCGACAGAGTGACCGCAGCGGCACCGATGATCGAGGCGTCGAGAAGCACGATCGCGAAGATCGGGCCGAGGACGGAACCATTCGCGCTGAGTAGGCGCGCGATGTCGCCGGCGTCCACGAATTCTCCGACACTGCCAGTTGAGCGGGCGGCGTAGTCGGCGGTCATCATCAATGCCGCTGCGCCGGCGACGACGACCAGCGCCCCGAGGACGGTGTCGGCTCGTTCGTAGCTGATGAACCGCGGGGTGATCCGTTTGTCGATGATGTTGGACTGTTGGAAGAACAGTTGCCACGGCGCGACAGTGGTGCCGACGATTGCGATAATCAACAACACCGCGTCCGAGGTGATCCCGCCTCGGACGCCCGGAATCGCGAAGTCTCGGGCAGCGCGACCCCAGTCTGGGTGTGAGAGCAGCAGCATCGGGATCTGTACCGCCGTGACGGCGATGAAGACGAACATCGCACGTTCCCAGCGGCGGAAGCTGCCGGTGGCCATGATCGCGATCAACGCGACCGCAGCGGTCGGCACGACGATGTACCGTGAGACGCCGAAGTAGCTGGCGGCCAGTGAAACTCCGATGAACTCGGCGACGATGGTCAGGAAGTTCAATACGAACAGATCGCCGACCGAGAACCAGCCCCACCCGCGGCCGAAGCGCTCGTTTATCAGCCGGGCATGCCCCACCCCGGTCACCGCCCCGAGTCGGACAACCATCTCCTGGTTGACGATCAGCACTGGAATCAACAATAGCAACACCCAAAGCAGCGAGTACCCGTAGTTCTGGCCGGCCTGCGCGTAGGTGGCAACACCGCCGGCGTCGTTGTCACCGACCATGACGATGAGGCCAGGCCCGACGATCGCCAACATGGTCAGCATCCGAGCCTTGAAAGTGCGGCGAGATTCCTTGTCGGACAAACTGATTCTTCCGAGCGCCCCCTCGATGTCGCCGAGGTGCGCGGAATCGAGGACTGCGGACGGTCGCGGTTCAGGCATACCGACAGGCGTATGTGCCGGGGTGGCGTCGGTGATCTCGGGTTCAGCCACGGTCATCACCGCCTGGATCTGTGGAGGTGGTGTTGGTCGTAGGGTGGTCGGTGGCGCGCTCGACGATGGGCCTCGGTGCAGGTTCTCGCCGTCGCCAGTCGTCGGGGATGGAGGCCTCGAGGACATCGTCGACGGTGACCACGCCGACGACGTGGTCGGCATCGTCGACGACTGGGATCGTCGCGAGGTTATAGTCGGCCATCAGCACCGCCACCTCGGTTAGGTCCGCCACGGGGGTCACGCGCACAGGGTCGGTGTCCATGATGTCGACGATCGGGGTCACCGACTCCGATTGCAGCAGCCGGATGACCGACGCCACCCCGATCAGCCGGCCGGCGTCGGTGAGCACGTGCACCTTCAGCAGAGCCTCGGGCTGCATGGACCGTGCTGCTGAGATTGCCGACAGGGCCTGCGCCGCAGTGGCGGTGGCGGCGCAGGAGATGACGTCGACGCTCATCAGGCCGCCGGCGCTGGACGAATTGAACCCCATTAGTGTGATCACCTTCGTGCGTTGGCCGGCCGGCATCAGATCGAGCACTCGTCGACGGCGGGACTGTCGTAACTCTGCGACTGCGTCGGCGGCGTCGTCTGCGCGCATGAGACCAAGCACACCGGCCACCTCGACGTCGCTCATGTCGGCGAGCAGCTTGTTGGCCTTGCCCGGGTCGAGCTCTTCGAAAACGTCCGCCTCAAGCTCGGGGTCGGTGTGGACGCGGTCAAGGATTTCCCCACCCTCGCGCTTGTCTGCGCCCTCGAGCAGATCTGCAATCTGCGCCGGTTTAAGGGTGCCGACTCGCCCGCCGACCCGCCGCACTACCATGCTGTGTTTGTGGCCGATCAAGGGTTCGAACGCTTTCCAATCCCGACTGGCGTGTCCTCCATGGGATTTGATTAAGCCGAAGAACCGGGCCGGGCGGCGAGTGTCGAGCCGTGCGAGTACCCACCCGTGACCGGGGTTCTCGAGTTCGATGTCGTAGGCGTGCACCAGCTCCGCGGCCGGGACGTCGATCAGCCGATGGCCAAGGACGTCGGAACGCAGCAGTACCTCGCCCTCGCGGCGCTCGAACCCGCGCAGGTCCACCTTGTTCTGCGCCAGCATCACCCGGTCCCCGTCGAGGTGCTCGATCCGTTCGACAGAAACGTACACTCGCCGACCACCGACATTGACTACCAGCCCGGATACCGTCGGGTAGGTGTCCACGCCGAGCAATCGCACGATCAGATCGTCTAGGGCGCCGACGATGTCCCCATTCCGTGCGATCACTGGTCGCTTCAGTAGCTGTGAGAGATGGATCACCGGATGCGTGGGGGCTCCGTCGGTCGCTGACTCGGTCATCGGCACTCCTCGCGTCGGTGGGTGGTGGGACGAGCCACGCAGGATGCGCACACTCGCGCGACGGCTATTGATGTCCGATTGAAAGGTCGGTGGACGGACAAGCGTGGCCTAAGTTCGGCGCGGCTCGGTCAGTTGCGACTCAGTTCGCCGGTGACGACGCATCTGCATGGTTGAAACTCGCGACCAAAACTTCAAGCACGCCACCTTCTCGCTTCGCGGACAAGCCTTCCCGCTCCGGTATTGTTACATGCGCACCTATGCATGTAAAGTCCGGTTTGGGAGCCGTTTGGGGCGACTCTCAAGCTCGGCGACTTCTGGCGTAGCGGTTCGGGTTGTGAGGTTGTCGGAGCAGAGGCTCAATGCGGATGCACGGTCGACCCCGCCTTTGGTGAGCGTATTCATACATCCGCCCATCTATCGCGCACGTGGTCCAGTGCACCTAGAAGCGTTGCCGTGAGCGCGAAGTCGCGTCCCCGGAGGGTCGGTCAGCAGATCAATGCGTCAACGTGTTCGCTCGGTGACATGGCAATGTTCGTTGCGTCAGCGAGCCCTTGCGCCCTGAGGGGTTTGGCATATCACTCAGCGCCGCGGAACGCGGTATCCGACGGCAGCCTCATTTTCCGGGTGACTCCCCGTTGAGCCACACAACATTGACTACTATCGGGCATAGTAGTCAATATGTGCCCTCGCCGACCTCTACGGGCATGCTGATCTGAACGGACGACTGATCGAAACCGCAGTGCGCCGAGGTCGGGCAATGACGCGTACGGCGGGTCCGGCGCATCCCAGACGGAATTGTAGGTTGTGCGATTCTGCCAAGTCTGCGGCACGGATTAATGGACCACGAATGACGTACGAGTAGTAGAAACTCGCTGGACGGGTGCGGCCGCATCTGATCTGAGAACCCGGATGGCTCAGGAGAGGACCCACCGTGCCCATCAACCAAACCATTGCCAGGCTGAGTGACCTGTCGTTCCAGTCGGCCTTCGCCGTGTATCTGTTAGCCCTCGTGTTGCTGATCTGGCACTACGCCGCGACACGCACCGACCACGTCCACCGGTTCGAGTTGGGGAGCAGGAAGCTTGTGGCGGCAGGGGGAGTCTCGGCGCCGTCGCCGGAAGTGCCCGGACGGATCGTTTCGGCTCCGCCGAAGCCAGTGCCCGAGCGTCTCGGCAACATGGGTGCCGCGGTTCTCGTCGTGGGCTTGGGACTGCACCTTGTGTCGATCGTGTTGCGTGGCTTCGCAACCGGACGTTTCCCGTTGGGCAACATGTACGAGTTCGTCACCATGGCCACCGCGGCCGCAACGGCGACTGGCATCGTGTTTCTGCGTGGGCAGACATACCGCGCGATGTGGGTTTTTCTTCTGGCGCCGGTCCTAATCCTGATGTTCGTTGCGGCAACCCTGCTCTACGCCGACGCAGCGCCTGTCGTTCCGGCTCTGCAGTCCTACTGGCTTCCGATCCATGTCACAATCGTCAGCATCGGCAGCGGCGTCTTCCTGGTTTCCGGCGTGGCCAGCCTCGCGTTCCTACTACGGATCCGACAGCCCGCCGGCGCGGAGCGCCGCGGGCCTGTAGGTTCGATGGCTCGTCGTTTGCCCGACGCCCAGACACTCGACCGGTTGGCCTACAGAACCGTCATCGTCGGCTTCCCTCTCTTTGGTATCGGAGTCATCCTCGGCGCGATCTGGGCGGAGGCAGCCTGGGGTCGGTTCTGGGGGTGGGATCCCAAAGAGACGATGTCGTTTATCGCCTGGGTGATTTACGCCGCCTACCTCCACGCCCGAGCGACCGCAGGTTGGCGCGAGACCAAAGCCGCTTGGATAAACATCGCAGGATTCGTCTCGATGCTGTTCAATCTGTTCATCATCAACATGGTCGTGTCCGGATTGCACTCCTACGCCGGTCTGAGCTGAGCGATTCGTGATCGAATTGAAGCTCGACGGGCACGTCCACGGTGGCGTTCGAAGCGAAGACAACGTATGAGTGCCCAAAGAATGATCTTCGTAGGCTACGTCGCGGGGCGCGACTGGTGCGTTCGAGGCGGCGGGGGGTTCCTTCGTGTCTTGCCTTCCTGCTGCTTGTTTGAATGCAGTCACGGGTTTGGTTATAGGTTATTCGAGTGAGGGCGTGACGGAAGGCGAGGTTCGAGTGCCGGTGGAGGGTGGTCTTACTGCTGGAAGCCGGTGGGATTCGCCGACTCGGCGGATTTGTCAGAACTGCCCCTGCTCGGTAGTTGTCGCGAGTATGCCCTGGGTGCTGGTGAGCCGTACGGAACCTGGGGTGGCATGACCGAAGCCGATCGAAAGCTGGGATCATCCTTTGACCCCGTCGGAGACAGGTGTGTAATTGTCCCGTGGGTCAACCGCAAATCCACGTTGCGAAGTCCGCTCGGCCGGGGAATGGTCTTCGAGATTCTCTTGCGGCGCCGCTGTATCAAGGAGGCGATTCGATGACGAATGACGAGGCGCCTCTGTCGGTTTACCGAATGACGGGCGATGACCTGGTCGCGGAGTACCAATACTTGTACGACAGGTTTGATCGCCACACCCCGAATCAAAAGGCGCGGTTCTACTATGTGAACGGGGAAATGAAAGCTCGTGGGCTCGAACATGGCATGCCAACTCCCGCTGCGCGCGATCACGACGATGCCTGGGATGGAGAGATCCGAGATTCGCGTGTTACGCGAATAACTGCACTGCATGGCTTCCCGGTCGATTTTACGGTGTCGAATCGGTGCGCAATACACACTCATCAAGGGCCTGGGATCAACGAGCACTGAGGCGGTCGCTGAAACCACTCACGCCCGCGGACTCAGGCGTTTGACGGATCACGGTGATGCTCCCTCTTCGGGTGTGGTGTCATCAGGTTCTCCTGACTGTATTGCGTAGAGGTTCGGCTTGCACTGGACTGCTTTTCGGCGGCTAGCGCACAGATAATCGAAGTTACAGATTGGAAAACTTGCGCTGCAGGCGTAGCACCGACCGTCTTGACTTTGCGACACGGCGAAAAATGCTGTGGTGGCATGGAGTTCGCTTTCGGACTGATCTCGTGAGGTCCTCCGTGCCGTTCGTGGTTCTCTGGCCGAGATCGACGAGTGAGAGCGAGCTTTCGGTGCAACTGCGAGATTGGGCCGTGCATCATTGCAGGACCATATGTGCTCTACCCAACCGATGGGGCGCTGACGCCGGGAGGGCAGTCTCGACGACCATACAAGGCAGAGGACCGATGAGACCGGTAGATGCCGGCGCCCGCTCCCGGACGTGTACGACTAGGCCGTACGCTTCGCGGGCGGTCGAGGTGAGGTTTGTCCTGTTTGCCGTGGTGCTTTGCCCCACTCTCCTCATTTCGGAAAATGCTGCCATGCACTCGCGAGTGAAACGCGACGCGATCGCACGGGTACGTGCTGAGCACACGTCGACACCATCAATCCATGTCTGCCACCATGGGGGTCGCGTAGACGAGTGTGTGTTCTAGGCGTTGCCCCCGGCCAGGCGTTGCGGCAAGATCGAAGGTTCCTAGGCGCTGTCCGGGGTGAAATTCTTCTGTACCCATGTTTTCGGCGGCCGAGCGAGGGTATGTGTTTTCGCCAGTTGGGGGGACACAGTTCCACCGTGGTTCACCAGGTCAGGGTGAGACGTCCGACCTGATGGGCCGTGCGGCCCGGTGTCAGGGTCGACGGGCGCGCAGTCAGAGGCGGCCCACCGAATTTTCGGCCTGCGCGACATCGCGTTCGGTGGGCCGAGTGCAACGCCACGTCGGGATGGTGCTGCATTGATCGACTGTAGCGAAAGCATTGTCTGCGTTCGACTCCTGACGTTTCCGCTCGGACAGATCCGCCCTGTGAAGATGCAGTCCGCGAAGGTGGGTGTGGTGGCGTAGCGGAGAGTATTGGGGGAGGGGTGATGTCGGAGGTGCTGGGCGTATTCGGGTGATGCGCCGGGTCCGCTTTCTTGCTGTTGAAGTTCGGTGTTGATGCGGCGGGCTTCCGCGAGTTGGTCTTCGAGGAAGATAATGCCTCACGCCTCGTAGAGGGCGGTGCCGGCGGCGACCAGTTTGGGCCGTTCAGTAGTAGACATCGCATCGTCGACACAAATGGTGTGACGAGATCGGTGAATCGTGGTGGGCGACAGCATCCTCGGCGGCAACGACGAAGTAATCGGTAGTGCCGGTCTTTACATAGACGTCACCGAAACGCTCGACCGCATGGGTCAGGGAGTCGGTCGACGAGTTGGTCGATGAGATCAGTAGCTCCCGTGGAGCGATCGAGCAGGCCAAAGTGATGCTGATGATCGTGTACGGAATTTCCGCGGAGCGGGCCTTCGACATTCTCATCTGGCGCTTGGAGCAGAAGAACGTCAAACTCCGCCAGGTGTCCGAGCAGTTGAGCGCCCGTGTTCGCGCAGACTTCGCTCTACTCGGTGGGTTGCGTTCGCAATTCGATCAGCTGCTGCTCGGTTTGTGACCGATGACAGACTGAATCGCGTTGTGGTCGGCACCTGCGGCTGACTGCTTAACCACAGGCACCTCGCCGACAGCACCCATTACGGCTGTCGGCTTCAATCCATTTCTACCCGTCACCGGCGGGCACAGAAACGGTATTGCCCGGACGGAGGCCGAGAAGAGGCGCAATGGACCCGATGCCCCGGATCGAACTGAAGACGAAACAACCGCTGGGTACACATCTAGGGTGATGAGATGCGCACACATTTCGCCGACAGCCTCGACGACCTCTCGTGTGGCCTGGCGTCGATGTGCGGGCTCACCGTGACAGCGATGTCGGAGGCAACGGCAGCCCTCCTCGATGCCGACCTTCGCACCGCCGAGCGAGTACTCGACGCGAACACCGACCTCGAGCGGGCCGCCTCCGACTGGGAACACAAGTCATTCTCACTTCTCGCCTTACAAGCCCCTGTGGCACATGACCTCCGATTTACCGTTGGCGGTTTGCACATCGCCGCAAGTCTGCAACGTATGGGCGCACTGGCCGTCCACATCGCCAAGATCGCGCGCCTGCGCCACCCGACGTCGGCCGTACCGCCCGAAGCGCGGGCAGTCGTAGCGGACATGGGAAGGACAGCAGTGGCTCGGGCGACCGAAACCCAGGTAATACTGCGGCACGTCGATTCTGCTCACGCGCAAGAGCTTGTGGCCGCCGACACGGTCATGGACGAACTGCACCGGCGCCTGTTCACCGTCACCCAAGCCCAACAATGGCCGCACGGAGTGCAAGCTGCTGTCGACATCACCCTGCTCGGACGGTTCTACGAACGATTCTGCGACCACACTGTGGAAATCGGACGACGCATCATCTTCCTCGAAACCGGTCGACTCCCCGCCCGACCCGACGCGCTCCTTCCGTAGGTTGAAGCTTGCCGGGATGTCAGGAGGGGAGATGACGCATTCCGGCCCCGATGTGGAAGCCGGCTGTCTGGTCAGTCGGAAGACGTGGACAGTGTGATGAGATCCGATTTGGTGTTGCGTTGGGAGTTCGATTCTCGCGCCCGACCTTGGCTGCACGACGTCGCCTCTCCCGAGGAAGGATCTTGACCCCACGTCCGTGGTCCCGCTCGTGGTTGCGAGATGAGATGCAGCACGAGTGTATCGGCGGTGAGCATGGTCGATGCCGTGCCGGGCTACTGTGCGGCGTTCTCCGAATTGAGTCGACTGATCTCCGCGCGCATGCGTCGCATCGGTCGGTCAACTCGGCTCTTTCTCTCGTTGCCCGCGGTCATCAGTCCAATTATGGCGGCCATTCCTGCTGGAATTCCGAGAACTACGACGAGGAACGGCGCCAAGCTCATGGAGTTCTCCTATGCTCGGATCGAGCGGTCTGGGACAGTGTCGATCAACAACCTACTATCGTCAATAGTAGATTGCTCATGGCGGGTGGTCCATTGACGGCGTCCCGCGGCAAAACTCGCGGGTTCCCTTCGCCACTACGTAGCGCGCAGGCAATCGAAGGCGGACGACCTTTGCTTGGGAGATGTACCTCTTCTCTAGATGGATCGAGCCCGGCGCCACCCGAGGTTGCCTGTCTCGTAGCGCCACGCGCGTTGGGAAAGTAGTCGCATTCCGTTGAGTCCGACGATGACGGTGGAGCCTTCGTGTCCGGCGACGCCGAGGGGTAACGGTAAGTGCCCGAACAGGTCCCACAGGACGAGGGTGGTGATGAAGGTGGCGGCGATCGCGAGGTTGGCGATCACGATGCGCCGGGCACGGCGTGAGAGGGCGATCACGCGCGCGATGGTGGCGAGTTCGTCACGGACGATGACGGCGTCGGCGGTGTCGAGTGCGAGGTCGGATCCGGCGCGGCCCATGGCGATGCCGGTGTGCGCGGCGGCGAGTGCGGGGGCGTCGTTGACACCGTCACCGACCAGTAGCACTTTCGCGCCGCTGCGTTCGAGGTCGGCGACGGCGGTGACCTTGTCCTCGGGGAGGAGTCCGGCTCGCATGTCGGTGATCCCGACCTGTGCGGCGAGCGCAGCGGCGGCGCGGGGATTGTCGCCGGTCAGTAGAACCGGAGTGTGTCCGGTGAGGGTGGTCAGTTCGTCGACGACGTCGCGGGCGCCGTCGCGGAGTTGATCGGCCAGTCCGAGTACTCCGATCGGTGCGGCGTCGACAATCACCACGATCGCGGTCTTTCCGCCGGCTTCCATTTCGGCGGCCGCAGACATCGCTTGCGCCGTGGCACGGTCCGCGATCGCGGCCGACGCCGCTGGAAGCAGGTGTGCGGGGCTGCCGACCTGAATCCGGCGACCGTTCAGGCGTGCTCGCACTCCCCGGCCGGGGGCGGAGTCGAACTCTTCGACAGGGGGCACCTGCAACCCGCGTTGGCGGGCAGCGGCGACGACCGCGTCAGCGAGCGGGTGCTCACTGGGATGCTCGGCCGCGGCGGCGAACGTGAGCAGCTCGTCGGCGGCGAGGTTCGCCCCGCTCATCGGCCGGATGTCCGTCAGGGCCGGGGACCCCTTGGTGAGGGTTCCGGTTTTGTCGAATGCGACGGTGGTGACCGAACCGAGCTGCTCCATCACGACGGCGGATTTGACCAACACGCCGTTGCGGCCGGCGTTGGCCATCGCCGCCAGTAGCGGCGGCATCGTGGCCAGCACGACTGCGCACGGGGAGGCGACGATCATGAACGTCATCGCTCGCAGCAGCGACGGTTGCAGGGCGCCGCCGAGCGCGAACGGGATGAAGAACACTGCGAGGGTCGCGGCCACGACTCCGACCGAGTAGTACTGCTCGACCTTCTCGATGAACAGCTGCGACTTCGCTTTGGTGGCGGACGCTTCTTCGACCATCGCCACGATCCGCGCGACGACCGTCTCCGATGCCGCGTGATCGATCCGGATTCGCAGAGTGCCGGTCCCGTTGAGGGTTCCGGCGAACACCTCGTCATCGCGATGTTTTGCCACTGGTAGGGGTTCTCCTGTGATCGAGGCCTGATCGACATCGCTGCTTCCGGAGATGATCCGGCCGTCGCCGCCGATCCGCTCGCCCGGCCGGACGACGATCACATCACCTGCCGTCAACGACGCCGCATCCACCATGGTTTCGTGCCCGTCAGGGCCGATGACGGTGGCACGTTCGGGAGCAAGATCGAGCAGGCTGCGCACCGAGTCGGCGGTGCGCTGGGTCAGGAATGCTTCCAACGCGCCGGAGGTGGCGAAGATGACGATCAGCAGGCCGCCGTCGAGGACCTGGCCGATCGCCGCGGCGCCGATCGCGGCGACGATCATGAGCAGGTCGACGTCGAGGGTTTTCTCTCGAAGCGCCTGCAAGCCCGCCAGTGCGGGCTCCCACCCGCCGGTGACGTAGCAGCCCAGATACAGCGTCCACCACAGCCAGGTCGGGGCACCGCCGAACTGAGCGGCAAGCCCGAGGACGAACAGCCCGGTCGCGATGGCTGCCCACCGCACTTCCGGGAGTGCGAACGGCCGGGTGCGGACGGCGGTTGCGGCCCGGGGCGCCGCGGGCTCGGTGTGTGGATCGCTGCGTACAGGGGTGGTCATGGCACGGCTTCCGGCTGGGGGCAGGGGGGTAGGAACGAACGCCACGATACAGGAAAACATGAAGACCTCTTCATGTAATCATGATGGGTAAGATGCTTCACATGGGTCACGGAGTCGAAGGCACGTCCACACCGCCCGCGCAGCTCGATGCGGAGTCGGCCGCGACGGTGGCTGCCACGTTGCAGGCGTTGGCGACGCCGAGTCGACTGCGGATGTTGACTCGGCTGCGGCACGGGGCGTGTTCTGTGGGTGACCTGGTGGAGGCGGTGGGGATGGAGCAGTCCGCTGTCTCGCATCAACTGCGACTGCTGCGTGCGATGGGGTTGGTGACGGGGACGCGGCAGGGCCGCAACGTCGTGTACAGCCTGTACGACAATCATGTGGCGATGCTTCTCGACGAAGCGGTCTATCACATCGAACATCTCGGGCTCGGAATCGCCGACGACCCGATCCCTGCCCTGTAAAGAGCTCACCCCATATGTGGCCAATCGACGCCGGAGTCCCTCGGCGGCGCGTCCGACGACCAGGTGATCAGTGCGTGCGGCGACACACTCGCTGAAGCTCATGCTGCAGTGGTGTTACCAACCTCGATCTACTCGCTGGGGCGAGATGAATGTGTTGATCAATCGGCAATCTCCTGATCGGGCTACCCTTCATTTCGACCCCTGACATCTCCTCCCTTGGTCGGTGGAACAAAGAAAGCGATCCAACCCGATGGATATTCGCAGTCTGCCTCGGTACATGACGGTGGCGGCTGTGGTCGCCGCCGCCGTGACATCACTCACGGCCTGCACGAACAGCGGTACCGATAGTGCGGAGCCTTCCCTTCAGTCATCGTCGAGCAAGGCCGGCGAACCCTCGGCAGTGATGAATGGGCTCGAGTCCAGCACCTCCGATATGGCGCTGATTACTGATGATTCGATGATTCCCGCCGGTCAAGCCACGACGTGGAGATTCCGAATCGACGATTCAGGGGGTGGCGCGGTAACCGAGTACGAGGCAGAGCAAGGCCAGCTCATGCATCTGTATTTCATTCGGGATGACTCGACGAGATTCGCGCATCTGCATCCGATCATGGCTGGCGACGGCACGTGGAGCGCCCCGATCTCAGGCCTCGTACCCGGGAGATACCGCGTATACGCCCAGTTTAGGGCTCTTAGCGGGAAAACCTCTGAAACGCAGGTGCTTTCGCAGCTGGTCACAGTTCCTGGGGAGGGGACTCCGGAAAGGCTTCCACACGCCATGCCGTCGACCTCGGTCGACGGCTACACGCTCACGGTCGCGGGGAAACTCACACCCGGCCAGTCGGGAGAGCTCACGGTGGACATTGCCGGAGGCGACGAGCAGGGATCCGACGTGCAGCGCTACGAGGGCGCCTATGTCCATGTCACTGCAATCCATGCACAGACTCTCGCCTTTGCTGATCTGACGCCACTGGACAGCGATCAGCGAGGTCCGGAATTCGATGTACCTGCGAAACTCTCGAAATCCGGCGACTGGCGACTGTTCATCGAGTTCCAGACAGGAGGCCAGTTGCACACCGCGGCGATCACCATCGCTCTGTAACGAACCTTCAGCAGGCGCAATGACAATCGGGATGTGCCCGCCGGCGCCTCGTGCGTGCACCCGACATTCCTGAGCAAGGCGGGGTGGCGATTCCACGCAGCGGGTGCGAACGGTCCCGAGGTCAGGAGCATTGCCGTTCTGGTCCAATCCGGTACGACAGCACGGTTAGCCGATCTGTGGTGCGCGAGGGAAACATGTGACGCTTTTTGTCATATGGGGCAGTTGATGATGTTTATCTACTATTGTCCTTAGTACATGGGTGTCGAGCGCAGTTTGAGTCGTCGAGGACGAGGGGTGTTTGTGAGGCAACGGAATCGACTCACGCATGCTCGCACGAGAGTCGCTCACGCCGTCCTTGGTCTGGCTCTCGCCGGATCGATCGTCGCAACCACTCCCGGTATCGCGATGGCGGTTCCGCCGCCGCCACCGAATCCGAGCGATACCGAGTTGCAACAGGCAGACTCACGCGTGGATCAAACTCTGGGCCGTATCGGCGATCTGATCAACGACGTTGCGTCGGCGAATGCGCAACTCGCTGAGATCGCCGCCCAGGTTGCGATCAAGCGGGAGGACGTGAACAAGGCGTTGGTGGACCTTCAGTCATCCCGTGATGTCGCGGTGGCCGCCACTGCTGCTGGGGCAGCTGCACGCACCGACATGGGAGTGGCTGGGCAGGCAATCGAGGTGGCGCAACAGCAGTTCGACGATTTCGTTGCCGCCAGCTACAGACAAGGCAGCACCGCCGGCTCGCTGACCGTCTTCCTCGGAAGCGACAGCCCCGACGATCTCTTGGCCAAAGCTGACCTGGTGCGGATGATTACGAAGAAGCACAACGCGGTCATGGACGAGCTTCAGCGCGCACGAACGGCGCGATCGAACACGGAGTCTGTGGCACGGGCGGCCCAGGCGACCGCCGACGCTGCTGCAGCCAGAGCAGAAGACAACAAAGCCCTCGCAATGGAAGCAATCCAGCGCGTGACGGATGCGCAGAAGTCGGCAACAGAGCAACAGGCAGTGGTCATGAAGGAGCGCGATTCCGCGCAAATCGAGTTGGAGGCAGCGAGAAACAGCGCGACGGGATTGCAGAACCAGCGTCAGGTCTACGACCAGTGGGATACTCAGCGCAGAGCAGAGGAAGCAGCTACCGCTGCGGCGATCGCCGCAGCGCAGCAAGCAGCATCGGAAGCTGCGACCCGGGTTGCTGCGGATCAAATTGCACGTGATCGCGCCGCGGACATTGCCAGCAGACAGCGTCCGCATACCCAGATCAGCGATGATTCCTCGGAGACGAAGGTGCCGTCGGTGACGACTACGCCGTCACCGTCTGCTGCTTCTACAAGGGCTCCCACGTCGGTGACGGCTACGCCGTCACCGCCTGCTTCTCCAACCAAGGCTCCGTCGGTTACGACGGAGCCCGGAGGTGGCGTGAGTGACGACGGTCAGAATTCGGTCACCGGTGACGGTGCCATCGAAACTGTCATCGACCGGGCAATGTCGCAACTCGGTGTCCGCTATTCGTGGGGAGGCGGAGACGCAAACGGGCCGACCGTCGGAATTCGTGACGGCGGAGTCGCGGACACTTTCGGTGATTTCGAAAATGCAGGCTTCGACTGTTCCGGAATCATGATCTATGCGTTTGCTGGTGTGGGAATCTCACTTCCGCACTACTCCGGGTACCAGTACACCGCGGGAAGGCAGGTTCCAGCCTCTCAGATGAAGCGAGGGGATCTGATCTTCTACGGGCCCAACGCAAGTCAGCACGAGGCGCTCTACCTTGGCAACAATCAGATGCTTGAATCCCCGCAGTCCGGCGATGTGGTCAAGGTTTCCCCGGTGCGTTGGGACGGCATGGTGCCCAATGTGACCAGGCTTCTCTAGCTCTTCTCCGTCGGCGGTACGGTTGGCTTCAGAGGTCGGCGAAAATCGTTGCGTACGTCTGTCTCCATAAGAGTTTCGCCGGGCGTGCGCGCGGACATGTGGGGATCGTGGGGTTGGCGTTATCGGGATTGGTGGAAGGGGCAATTGACTTTCGAGTCGCCGATGCTGTTCTCGATCAGTTTCTTGATCACCTTCTTAGTCGATGGTCTTTCGGAGGTGCTTCTGGCCAGACCACCGTTCGATTTTCAGGTCACCGACAGTTACTTCGGCGTGGCACATTTTCACTACGTGGTCTTCGGTACGGTTGTGTTCACCACGTACGCGCGGATCTACTTCTGGTTCCCTAAGATGACTGGCCGAGTGATGGATGAGTGGCTGGGCAAATGGCATTTCTAAGCGGCGTTCGCGGATTCCACATGACCTTCCTCGTGCAGCACTGGCTCGGCGTCGAGGGGATGCCGCGCCGCTAAGCGGATTACCTACCTTTGGACGACTTTGCGGTACTGAACTCCATCTCGACCGTAGAGTCCTTCGTCTTGGGTGCATTCACCATTCACCTTGCCGTTCATCTGGAACGTCTTCAGGAGCTACAGATTTGGTGAAGTCGTCACGGTCGACGATCCGTGGGGCAATGGCAATTCTCTCGAGTGGGCGACCAGCTGTCCGCCGCCACGCCACAACTTCACCGAGCCCCTATCCGCTCCGAGTGTCCGGCGTTCGAGATGCACCACCCACACATGGTGGAACGGATTCGGGCTGAAGCTCACACCGGAAGGTTCCATCCCACAACGAGCACACTGGCGGGAAACGGATCCGAGTGAGCCGTGTCGTCCGCAAACTACGTGTACGCAATATATGTCGCACGTATGACGGGAAGAAGTGAGGACACGAAGTCGCCATGAGTTCGTTCCCAATTTCGGTGATGACTGTGCCGGCGACGGATGAGACTGGCATGACCCCCATCAAGTGACCCGCAAGCTATGAGAATCCTTCCGCCCTGATCAAGGGCATGAAAGGCTGCAACTCATGGCTGGACGCAAACGGCACACGCCCGAACAGATCATCCGAAAACTGCGCCACGGCGACGAACTTGCCGCCACAGGCGCCGACGACGAGGAAATCGCCCGACAACTCGACGTCTCGGTGCCGACGCTCTACAACTGGCGCAAGCAGTATGGCGGCATGAAAGCCGACGACGCCAAAGAGTTCAAAGAACTCAAGAACGAGAACGCCCTGCTCAAGAAGCTCCTCGCCGAAGCCGAACTCGAAAAGGCTGCACTCAAGGAGATTGCTCGGAAAATTCTGGGTCAGGCCGTTCCGTCAACGGGTTGATTCCATTATCACTGGAAAATTCTGAGCCTGACCGCCAAACGAAACGCTGTCGTCATGCTCCAGGAAACGATGGGGCTCTCACAGCGTTTCGCCTGCAAAATCGTCGGGCAACCGCGATCCACCCAACGAAAAGCGCTTGCGAGAGACACCCCGGACGATCCGGACGCCGATCTGCGGAAGTGGTTGCGAGACTGGGCCAAAGCGAATGCCCGCAAGGGGTTTCGTCGGGCGTGGGCGGACTTGCGTGCCATGGGCTGGGTGATTAACAAAGAAGAAGGTTCAGCGTCTCTGGCGCGAGGAAGGGTTGCGGGTGAAGGTCCGCAAAATCCGCAAACGAGCCGACGCTTCGACCACCCCGATTGCCGAGGCACATGCACCGAAGGTGGTGTGGGCGATCGACTTCCAGTTCGACTTCACCACCGACGAACGGAAGTTCAAGATCGCGTCAATGGTGGACGAGCATTCGCGCCAGTCGGTGCTCAACATGGTCGAGGGATCCATCCCGGCAGAGGATCTCGTCGCCGCCCTGGAGAAAGTGTTCGCGCTCTGGGGCGGCCCGCCACAGGTGTTGCGGTGCGACAACGGACCCGAATTCATCTCCGAGGCGTTGCGGACGTTCTGCGAGGACCGACTGGGAATCGGATATGTTCCCCCTGGTCAGCCGTGGAAGAACGGCTACATCGAATCCTTCAACAACCGAGTCCGTGACGAATGCCTGAACATGAACGAGTTCCACAGCCTCCTCGAAGCCCGGGTGGTCATCGAGGACGGGAAGGAGGACTACAACACCCGACATCGGCATTCATCGCTGGCTTACCGCACTCCGAATGAGTACAGCTGCCAGCTGTATTCACACGCATTGATTCTCTGATAGCGAGTGGCTCACCAAACGGGGTCCTACCAAGACGACAGCCGCACTGACCGATTCGTTGTTACGCGAACTCTTACCGCGCTCACGTTTGTCGGTGCGGGCCTCGGTTGCCCTGCCTCGACGCTGCGCAAACTCCCGCTGTCCCGCGCATCGTATTCGATCGCCGTGGAGACTTCGCTTTCACACACGTGCACCTCGGTGATACCCCTGTCGGGTGGGATGCAAGTCGTTGAAGGATTGCCGTTTCCGGTCGTCTCATACAGTGAACTACTATCTCTTTTAGTAGTTCACTGTATGAGGGAGGGACATCGGCGATGACGAATTGGTCGCTCTGGCGTTGGATTACTGCGTCGGCAGGTGCGGTGGCAGCAGCGCTCATCGTCGGCGTCCCCACCGGGATAGTGCCGACTTCGTTCTACCAGCGGATGACTCCGGTGCTGTGGTGGAACTATCCGGTGTGGATCGCGAACGCGATATTGAGTGGATTGATACTCGCGACGTATGTGCGAACGCAATCCAGTTCTGCAGCACCCTCGCGCGTGGGCATTGGCAGCAATGCGCTGGCTCTGTTGGCCGTCGGCTGTCCGGTGTGCAACAAATTGGTGATCATGACTGTCGGTGTGACGGGTGCGTTGAATCTGTGGGCACCGATACAACCGGTCCTGGGGCTGATTTCACTGGCTTTGATGGCGGGCGCGTTTCGGCAGCGGTTGAAAGGTGAGCGGGCGTGCGGAGTGCGTACTTGTGTGTCGAAGGACTCGATCGGTACTGCGGTCCCCGAACGCTCCTAGTGCGCGATTGGATGTTGTCAAGAAGGATGGGACCCCAAGGAAACGGTCTCCTGTTGACGACGGTTGAAAACTAGTCCAGAAACGACGGGTGGTCTAGTTTTCAACCGTCGTTCACATCTCCTTCATCGCTTGGGTGATCTACGCCGCCTCTCTGCACGCGCGTGCTACTTCTGGTTGGCGCGATACCCGTGCCGCCTGGATAATCATTGCCGGTTTCGTCGCAATGCTGTTCAATCTCTTCATCATCAAGATGGATGTCTCCGGCCTCCATTCGTACGCGGGACTCAACTGAGAGCGAGCGGGTGAGAGTGGCGCGGGGGCATATGGATCAGGGGAGCCCCGCGCCTGCATGCCGGGGGAGTGGCGCAGCCATTCTGATGTGAGTGTGTGAACGTGGTGATCAAACTTGTCAATCATGCGCACTTCCTGCCCTTGCAAGGCGGAAGCCGTTGTGGCGCCGCGTCAGGGAGTTTCTTTTCCCGACATCCTGCGCGACACTCGAGTTCATCGTGTATCAGTGTCAACCTGATGTGGTCGCACCTGCTCAATACCGGCTGGCTTTCGAGTCGGTACGCCTCCGCGATCAACTCGGAGTCGGTCATCCCCCGCCGAACGTCCTGCATCATGACCTCCATGTCGTCTGTTCTCGTTTGCGTACCCGGCCTGTCCCTCGTTAATCGATGGGCTCGGTTTGCGCCTGGACCTGATTGATGCAAATAGATCGGTTCGGTTCAGGCGTGGGTTTTTGTGCACCCGTTCCTACCTCGTGCTGGTGGGTATCCCACGGAGCCTGACCAGAATGTTGAGCCCGACGAATGTGACCGCGCACGCAGGACGGCGCGTGCGGATCTCGGGATATCTTCGGGTGTAATTACCAAACCCTCCAACAAATGAGGTTGCCTCGATAGTGTTCGGTGTCCTCCGGGGTATTGACCTGTCGCCTAGAAGGCTCGGTGCCTCTGCCGAGGTCAATTGTCAAGCAGAGACACCGAGCCGCGTGCGCTCACATCCGACTGAAATCTGAGCAATGAACGCCGGAAGTCGTGATCACAGCGTGGCGAGAATGCCTTCCATCGTGGTGATTTCCTGGTTTTGCGCGCTGATGATGGTCTGCGCCATGGAGATAGCTTCGGGATACTGTCCGGAATCAACTTCAGTTTGCGCCATTGCGACAGCTCCGCGGTGATGGTCGATCATCTGAGCGAGGAACAGTTTCGCGGCATCGGTTCCCTGTGCATTCTGCAGCGCGGTCATGTCATCGGCGGACATCATCCCCTCCATCATTCCCGGCGTCATCCCCATGCTCTCTGAGGGCATCGGCATGTTCATGCTGGTAGAGGGTGTCATGCCTTCCATGCTGTGGGAGGTGGTCGGCATATTCATGCCAGAGGAGGACGAACTCTGTCCCCAGCTGGTCAACCAGGCCTGCAGCTGCTCGATTTCTGGGGCTTGCGCTGCCTTGATCTGTTCTGCCAACGTCGTCACTCGGGGGTCGATACCGTCTTTGGAGAGGAGCATGTCGCTCATCTGGACGGCCTGACTGTGATGCGGGATCATCTGCTCGGCGAATGTCACATCTGCCTGATTGTGAGTGCTCGCGTTCGCCGATGAACTGGATTCGGCACTCATTGACGTTGGCGTGGAGGTAGTTTCATCGGTATTGGAGCTGTTACATGCGGTGAGGACGAATAGTGCTGCAGTTGCTGCAGCACTGATTGCGAGGACCTTCTTCATATCGGGGAATCCCTTTCGCTGGGAGATCGGTTGTCGGGTCATGAGACGTTCTGTGAGGTGGACTTCGTAGTGCTGGGTGAAGGCCGGTGTTGATCTGGGGGAGAAGGGAGGCGTAGCCGCTTCAGCAGTAGTGCATTGACTGCGACGATGAAGCTGGACCCGGACATCGACAGCGCCGCGATCTCGGGGCGAAGTACAAGTCCGAGGGAGGGTTCGAAGACTCCAGCGGCGATGGGGAGGGCGATGACGTTGTACCCGACTGCCCATCCGAGGTTCTGTCTCATCTTGCGGAGGGTGCCTCGCCCGATTTGTAGAGCGACCGGTACGTCGAGTGGGTCCGACCGCATCAGCACGAGGTCCGCTGTTTCGATTGCGACGTCGGTACCTGCGCCGATGGCGATACCGAGGTCCGCTTGTGCGAGCGCGGGAGCATCGTTGACTCCGTCCCCGACCATCGCAACCTTTTTGCCGGCATTTTGCAGCTCGACGATCTTGGCGGCTTTGTCGCCGGGGAGCACTTCCGCGATGACGGTATCGATACCGAGCTGGCCCGCGATGCGCTGTGCGGTGGCTTCGTTGTCGCCGCTGAGCATGACGACTTCGACGCCCAAGTCGTGCAGCGCCGCCACTGCGGCGGCGGAAGTCTCTCGGACAGCGTCGGCGAGTGCGATCACCCCGACGCCCTGTCCGTCGACGGCAACGAGTACTGCTGTGCGCCCGCTGGCCGCGAGGTCGTCGCGTGTACCCATCAATGTGCCGAAGTCGACGTTTTCGGCGATCATCAGTTTGCGGTTGCCCACCGCCACTCGACGACCGTCCACCTCCGCAGCCGCACCATGACCTGGCACATTACGGAAATTTGTGAGGGGAAACTCCGGGGCGCCGCGTTCGGTCGCGTAGCGGACGATCGCGCCGGCGAGGGGGTGTTCGGACTCGCGTTCGACCGCCGCGACGAGGGAAAGGAGTTCATCGGTGCCGATACCGTCGACGACGACGTCGGTGACTTCGGGTTCACCCTTGGTGAGGGTGCCGGTCTTGTCCATCACTACCGTCTCGATGCGCGCCGAGGATTCCAGCGCGGTGGCATTTTTGAACAACACTCCTCGTTGAGCTCCGAGTCCGGTGCCGACCATGATGGCGGTGGGCGTGGCCAAACCGAGAGCGTCGGGGCAGGTGATGACAACGACGGTGATCGCGAACAGAAGCGCGGTCTGCACTCCTGCACCCGCCGCCCACCAGACGAGGAAGGTGCCGGTGCCGCCGATCAAAGCAACAAGGACGAGCCAGAACGCGGCCCGATCAGCGAACCGTTGCCCCGGCGCTTTCGAGTTCTGCGCTTCCTGGACCAACGCCACTATTTGGGACAGGGCGGTGTCGGCACCGACTTTGGTTGCTCGGACGCGAAGTGTGCCCGTCGTGTTGATGGAAGCCCCGATGACTGCGGATCCCGGTTCTTTGGATACGGGAAGGCTTTCCCCGGTCACCATTGACTCGTCGACTTCGGAAGTTCCGCTCTCGACCGTTCCATCGACAGGGACTTTGCCGCCTGGTCGGATCAGTAACAGGTCTCCGACGACAACGTCGGCGGTGGGAACTTCGACGGGTTCGCCGTCTCTCAACACGATTGCCAATGGCGGGGTCAGTTCGAGCAGTGTGCGAATCGCGTCGTTGGCTCCACCTCTGGCTCGCATCTCGAACCAATGTCCGAGCAGGACGAAAGCCGTCAGCACCGACGCGGCCTCGTAGAAGACCTCGCCGCCGCCGGTGAAGGTGACGGCGACGCTGTAGAGCCAACCCGCCCCGACGGCGACGGCAACGAGGACCATCATGTCGAGGGTGCGGGCCTTCAGAGCCCGATAAGCGCCGTCGAAAAAGATCCAGGCCGAGTAGAACACCACTGGCAAGCTCAGTATCAGGGTGAATACGTCGTCGCGGAGTCCGAACGGGGCGGGAACTGTGAATCCGAACATGTCGCGCCCCATCGGGGACCACAGCATGATCGGAATGGACAGAACGAGAGCGACGAGAAAGCGATTTCGCATGTCCCGGACCATGTCGTCCATCGACATTCCGGCGTGGGCGCCTCCGTGCCCCATCATGTCCTGTGCAGAGTGTTGAGCATGTGGTTCGTGCGCTGTGTGTTCGCCGTGAGGAGATTCGCCGGGGTGTTCGACCGGTGCGTCGGTTGATGTGTCGGCGTGGTCTGAATGAACGTGGTATTCAGAGGGCGTGGCGCTGGTGCTGTCGTTTGGTTCGGAGAGGGGGTCGCAGCTGTGGGAGGGCACTGATCGCCCTGCGCAGTGATAGCCGCAGTCCCGGATCCATTGGGACAGTTCGGGTATCGAGGTTGCAGCCGGGTCGTAGGTGACCGTGGCAGTTTGGTTGAGGACGTTGGCCTCAGCAGAGACGACGCCACGTCGGCGAAGGAGAGTTGATTCGACTGCGGCTTTCGATGTCGCCCACTGCAATCCTTGTACTTCGAGAACGGTGGTTCGATTCATCTCTGCGCCCTCTCGTTGTGACCGCCATTCTTGCGGCAGCGACTGTGCGGATACCTCGGTGGCATGTTCCCGTGTTGTGGCAGATCGTCGGCACCTCTGGGGCGTGATGTTGTGGGGTCCACGTGTGTCTCAATACTGAGCCTGCCGGTGGCGGATATGCCTTGGTTAGATGTTTGGTGAAGATTCGATGAAGGACCATGGTGTCCCAAGCAGTCGACGACTGCCCTCGTCCGTGATGGTGGTCGTCGTGAAGTGAAACCTTTGGATTCGTTGCGGGTGGACAGTGGGACCTCTCCCGCACATCGCGTCCGAAGAGTTCAGGGCAGACGGAAGGTCATCGGGGCAGTCGAATTCGGGATCAAATCAGTGATCGGAGCTTGTGGCATGACTGGTGAATCGTCGTAGGCGCAAACTGTTCGTGACGACGAAGATGGAGCTGAAAGCCATGGCAGCGCCGGCGATCAGCGGGTTCAACAACCCCAGCGCCGCCAGAGGCAACGCCGCCACGTTGTAGGCGAAGGCCCAGAAAAGGTTCCCTTTGATGGTTTTCAACGTCGAGCGCGACAGACGGATCGCATCTGCGGCGGAGCGCAGGTCGCCTCGGACAAGGGTGAGATCGGAGGCTTCGATGGCGACATCGCTGCCGGTGCCCATGGCCAGACCTAAGTCTGCTTGTGCCAGAGCAGCGGCGTCGTTGACACCGTCACCGACCATAGCGACTGTATACCCACGGCTTTGGAGGTCTTTGACGGCGCTTACTTTGTCCGCGGGCAAGACTTCGGCGATGACATCGGCGGCTTCGATCCCCACTTGTTTTGCGACGGCGACGGCGGCGCGAGCATTATCGCCGGTCAACAGGATGGGACGTAGTCCCAAGGATGCTCTCCTGAGAGTCAAGCTGCTTTTCGATGGTGTCGGGTGTTCGGGGTGATGGTCTGCGGTCCAGGGTTGAGGAGGTAGTAGACCTCGCGAGCCAGGTAGCGTTTCAGGCACCGAATGGTTTCCAGTTTCGAGTGGCCTTCGCTGGTTTTCTTCTCTACGTAGGCCTGGGTTTTCGGGTCGAGTCGAATGCGGCCGATGACGGCCAGATGCAAGGCTCGGTTGGCTTGGCGGTCACCGCCGCGATTGAGGCGGTGGCGTTGGGTCATGCCAGAAGATGCGGGTAGCGGCGCGACACCGCATAGCATCGCGAACGCGGCTTCGGATTTCATTCGATCGGAATTGTCGCCGGCGGTGACAAGCATTTGTCCGGCGACTTCGATACCGATTCCGACGCGCTCGAGTAGTTGAGGTGCGAGGGCTTTCACGATCGGGTTGATCAGTTCGTCGAGATCGGCGATCTCGTCGGTCAATTCGAGATAGCGGCGAGCCAGGGATTTCAGCGAAACCCGGTAGGCGGTCACAGGATCGGTAGCGTTCGAGACATCCGGCCGCCACGCGGCGAGGAGGCGTATCAGCTGCATCCGCGTCAGATCGCGGACCTGCTCGCGCAGCTCGTCGGGAGCGGAGATGATCGTCATCCGCAATAGTTGCAGCGCACTGCGCCGCTCTCGTACCGAATGGGCTCGGGTCACCCTCAACACACGAAGTGACTCGACGGCACCGTCTTTCGATTTCGGGGTGGTGGTGCGCCGGTTGGTTTTGGCTGCACGCGCTGCGTTAATGGCATCGAGGTCGTCGTTTTTGCCCTTACGGCGGCGGTCCGAGCGATCGGGGCGGTCCACCTCGAGTACCGTCACGCCGGCTTTCGCGAGGTGGCGGGTCAGCCCAGCTCCGTAGGAGCCAGTGCCCTCAATACCGATCCGGATCAGATTGCCGTACTCGCCGATCCAGGTCAGCATGGTTCGATACCCGTTTCGGGTGGTCGGAAAACTGCGAGTTCCGAGGACGTTGTCGTCGGTATCGATCACCGCGGCGACGTGCAGTTCTTTGTGGGTATCGACTCCGGCGAACACTTCCCGGTCTTGATCGAGATCGGCTTTGTCAGGCATCCTTGTCATGTCGCTTTCCTCTCCGTTGACCGATGAGCAAGGCGGCGCCGCGCATCGACCGAACCGGCGGACAAGACAGTGATGAGCACCTGGTGGTGCAGGCTCTCCTCAGGTCACCCCGACGGTGAGGCGTAGCGCCTCACCGGGGGTTCCCAGGAACCGACAAATCCAAGGAAAGACATACGATCGTCGATCGGAGTGCGGGTCAGGAACACTGGGAACTCCCGGCACCAGCATTCTCTCGTCTCCATGCGTTAACGGTCAGGAAATCCGAAAACACCGGCACAAACAGTCTCACTGTTCGGAATGCAGTGATGGCCTCTTTCGAGGTGTCCTTGACAGTGTCCGACACGACCACGATTCCGCGGATCGAACCGTCCCACGCAACCCACACCGGGGACTTTCCGTCGGCTTCCGCGTCGTGTGCGGCCACTTCCAGATTCTTGGGTGCGACGAGAGACCAGTCCTGCTCCAACCAGGTTCGCCGACCTATAGCAACGGCTCGGCCGTCTACGACACCGGAGACGCCTCGGCCGTCGTGGTTGGAGAAACCTTCGATTCTCGGCAACGGCCGGCCGTCAGCCCGAGCTGCAAGAGTGATGGCCTGCGCGATCGGGTGTTCGGAGCCGTCCTCCAACGCTCCTGCGACAAAAAGTAATTCGTCGATATTCTCGCCATCTGCGCCGACTGTCGAATCGACACTCATGCGCCCGGTGGTGACGGTCCCGGTCTTGTCGAGCACGATGGTGTCGACCTGACGGGTGGATTCGAGAACCTGGGGGCCTTTGATGAGAATCCCCAACTGGGCGCCGCGGCCCGTTCCGACCATCAGCGCCGTCGGTGTTGCCAACCCCAATGCACAGGGGCACGCGATGATCAGCACGGCAACGGCGGCGGTGAACGCCGTCACCATCGAGTGACCGGTCAAAAGCCACGCACCCAACGTCATCAGTGAGAGAACGATGACGACCGGGACGAAGATTCCGGAGATGCGGTCGGCGAGACGTTGGACCTGAGCCTTGCCGTTCTGTGCATCTTCGACCAGTCGTGCCATCTGAGCGAGCTGAGTGTCGGCGCCGATACGAGTTGCTCGAACGAGGAGTCGCCCTCCAGCGTTGACGGTGGCGCCGACAACGGCGTCGCCAGGGCGCACTTCGACTGGCACGGATTCGCCGGTCAGCATGGAGGCGTCCACCGCAGATGTGCCGTCGGTGACGATGCCGTCGGTCGCGATCTTTTCGCCGGGGCGTACGACGAAGATGTCACCGACCACCAATTGTTCGGTGGGAATTCGGATCTCGGTGTGTTCCCTCAACACCGCTACGTCTTTGGCTCCCATGTCCATCAGTGCGCGTAGGGCTGCACCCGACTGCTTCTTGGCGCGGGCTTCGAAATATCGCCCCGCCAGTATGAAGACGGTGACCGCAGCAGCGACTTCCAGATAGATGTGGTCCGCTCCGCCCTCCTGCTGTGGGAACAGGCTGAACTCCATCTTCATGCCGGCCATTCCGGCATGACCGAAGAACAACGCCCACAGTGACCACAGGTAGGCCGCCGACACCCCCACCGAGATCAGAGTGTCCATTGTTGCCGCGCCGTGTCGGGCATTCGTCAGTGCAGCGCGGTGGAAGGGGAGTGCGCCCCAGACGACGACGGGAGATGCGAGCGTCAAGGCCAGCCACTGCCAGTTCGTGAACTGCAATGGCGGGATCATCGACAATGCGACCACAGGCACAGTCAATGCGAGCGAGACGAGCAGTCGGGTCCGCAGTTGCGAAGCCTCGTCCTGGATTCGGGCGTCCACCCCGTCGGTAGTGCCGACCTCCCCGGACGAGCCCTTGGGGGCAGGCAAGGTGGCGGTGTATCCCGTTGCCTCGACGGTGGAGATCAAGTCTTCAGGTGCTACCGCACCCGTGAAATCGACCTTCGCCTTTTCGGTCGCGTAGTTCACTGTCGCGGTGACGCCGTCGATCTTGTTGAGCTTCTTTTCGATTCGCGCGGCGCAGGAGGCGCAGGTCATGCCGCCGATGACCAGTTCGACACTGTGTGCGGACTCGGCAGCGACGGTCGTGTTGTCCAGGGTGCTCATCAGATGTACCTCTCCTGACCTGCCTACGCTGGCGGTGTGGGCGCCCGGTCAGATGTTCGCGAGATGATAGTTGCCGGCTTCGTCGAGCGCGGCAGTTACTTGTTCCTCGGTCAGTGGCGCTGAAGCTGTGACGGTCACGGTGGAGACTCCTCCGGCGACGAGATCGATCTCGACCTCGCTCACTCCGGGGAGGGCGCGCAGCTCGTCCGTGACGGCGCCGACGCAATGCCCGCAGGTGAGGCCGGTGACCGCGAACGTGTTGTTGGTTGCAGACATGATGTCCTCCGTAGGGGTGGGCGCGGATGTCGTGGGTGATTTCTTCGTCGAGTTGCATCCACAGCCGCGTTGCGTCTTATCGAGTAGATTCGGCTGCGAGTTAGTCTGACCGCTCATGATTCCCTTCCCGTCTGGTACCCCAGGGGGGTACCTGTTTCTACTATACTCGCGTTAGGAGAAGGTGAGTCAAGGCTGCGCCTCGACTACTTCCGTCGGACATTTGGTCGGATTCTCCCTCGTGTATTCGCCCGCGCAGAGAACGTCGAATTTCGAGCGCCCGTGGAGTGTCGCCAGGTGTACACCGGAGCCATGGGCAGTTGCGCCGTTCGCGGGATTTCGATCCCAGTCCAGCGGCAGGGCAGAGGCCGGGGATTCCGGGACGCTGACCCGATGCCGGGGCGGCCACAATCTCACCTCGCCGAACGGGGTAGGAAGAGGCATCGAATGAGATGCCGGCCCAATCAGGTCGCGCCTCCCGTGCTGGTGTGATCGTGTGTTCGGACGTCTCCACGTGTCAGACGATGTAGCCCAAGCGGGTCATCATACCCGACTCCTGGTGATATCCGTTGTGGCAGTGGAGCATCCAGTCGCCCGGGTTGTCGGCGATGAGATCGACAGCGACAGATTCCATCGGACGAACGATGACTGTGTCCTTACGAGGGCCGACACCGCCGTCACCTTTGACCACTTGGAACGTATGCCCGTGCAGATGCATGGGATGCCACATCATCGTCATGTTGGTGAACGTGAGCCGGGCTCGGTCCCCTTCTTTGACGGTCAGAGGTTCGGTTTGGTCGTAGTTCCGACCGTTGATCGTCCATTGGTAGCTCATCATGTCCCCCCCGAGGTCTGCCACGAGATCGACACCGGTGCCATCGCTTCGCGGCAGAACGACACTTTCGGCTGCAGTGAACGACTCGACCGTGCCCACTCGACCTGCCAATTCCCGAGGGAGGAACGACGCGTCGGGCGCAGCGCCCGAGCCTGTACGCAGCAGCGTCCGAGCCTGAGCGTTCTTACCCTCGGCCGCGGCGACGAGCGGGAATACACCGTCCTTGACCGTGACGATCACGTCGTAGCGCTCACCCATGCCGAGGAGAAGCGCATCGACTTCTGTCGGTACGACCGGAAAACCGTCCGTATGGGTCACGGACATCACGTGATCGGCAAGGGCGACTCGAAAAGCGGTATCCGCACCCGCGTTGATGATGCGAATACGCACACGCTGACCGGGAGCGGCCGAGAAAGTTGTCGGTGCAGAAGCTATCCGCCCGTTGATCAGATAGTACGGATAGCTGACGTCACCCGCGTCCCCACCGAGCAGAGCGCTTGATTCTACCGAGTTAGGGCCACCCGAGGTGGCGGGCAGCGTGGTTTCGGCCGACCCGTGGTTCATTCCACCCATGCCAGGCATGTTGCCCATCCCGGATCCGCCCATCGAACCCATGCCGTTTCCGGACTGAAGGTCGGAGAGGATCTGTTGCGGACTCGTGCCGACTCCATCCGTCCAGTCGTCGAGAACCACGATCCATTCGGCGTCGTAGTCGACGGGCTCGCGGGGGTCGTCGACGACGATGGGGAGATACAGGCCGTAGTCGGTGTCGAGACCGACATGCGGGTGAGCCCAATACGTTCCCGAATGAGGTACTGAGAACCGGTATGTGAAGTTCTGCCCCGATTCGATGTTCGGGCTTGCCGGCATGGCGCCGTCCATGTCGTTGCGAAGCGCGATGCCGTGCCAATGCACCGATGTCTGATGATCGAGTCCGTTGTTGACGGTGATCGCCAACTCGTCACCGACATTCGCGCGAATCAACGGACCGGGAACACTGTCGCCGTATGCCAGAGTGCGCACCGTGATGCCGCCGAGATCGATATCGGCACCCTGCGGATTGAGCGTGTAGTCCACGGTGCGACCGGTATGCGGGCGCGCTGCCTCAGCGGACGTGATGGCATTCTTGTCGAACGGCGGGGGGTTCGGGTTGGACGATCCGCTGGTGGTGCATGCGGTCAACGCCAGGCCACCCGCCCCCGCCGCCGTGGCGGCGAGAAACGTACGTCGACTGAAAGCCGATCCTGTGAACGGCGCAATAGCCATGATTGTGATTGTCCTTGTCTAGTCGTTGTGGAGAAACGGAACTGATACGCCACCGAGCCCGGGGCGCGCGTGCGGCAGAGGTCAACGACTCTCGTGTCGACGAGAGGATCGATCCAAAGCTTCACTGCGGGAGCGATACTCGTCATCGTCGATCTCGCCGCGGGCGTAGCGCTCATCCAACAGATGCTGCGCATTCGTACCACGGAGTTCGCTGCGGGTACTGCGCCTGGGACGAAACAAAGCAAGTAGGGCCGCAATGACCAACCCCCAAAATGCGATCATCGCCAGCGCCATCAGAATCCAGCTGACCCAACCCATTCCATAACCCGAATTCTCGCTCCACCACATCATGTCCGTTCACTCTCCTCACCTTCGACAGTGCTCGCCGAACCCTCTGGGATCGGTGTGCTTTCTATGAAGATTCGCTGAAGAGGTGACCGCATACCGTGTATCGCGTGCGCAGCGGCGACTGAGCAGTCCACGATGGTGGCATGGACAGTACGTCAACACGGTCAACCGACGGGTACGCAGGTTTTCGGGCACTGGTCGTCGACGACGAACGCCCACTGGCCTCGATCATCTCGAGTTACCTCGAACGAGAGTCATTCGAGGTGAGTGTGGCCTACAACGGTTTCGACGCTCTCGCCCTGGCACGTGAGGTCGATCCTGATGTGGTGGTCCTCGATCTCGGGTTGCCCGGTATCGACGGCATCGAGGTATGCCGGGAACTTCGTACATTTTCGGATGCATACGTGGTGATGCTGACTGCTCGCAGTGAGGAAGTGGACACCATCGTCGGGCTTTCTGTCGGTGCCGATGATTACATGAGCAAGCCGTTCAGCCCCCGAGAGTTGGTAGCGAGGATCCGCGCGATGATGCGCAGACCCCGCAGCGGAGTCGCGCACGGTACAACTGCGAGAGCGGTAACCCGAGACGAGGAGAGTCCGCCAATGACGTTCGGGGTGCTCAGGATCGACGTTGCCGGGCGAGAGGTCTCGGTCGCCGAGAAACCGGTTCTGCTGACTCGGACGGAATTCGACGTGTTGGCGGCATTGGCCGCTCGGCCGGGGATGGCGTTCAGCCGTCGGCAACTGATCGAAGCAGTGTGGGGTCCTGCGTGGACGGGGAACGAACATCTTGTCGATGTTCATATCGGTCATCTGCGCCGCAAACTCGGCGATGATCCCGCCGCGCCTTTGTATGTCAATACCGTGCGCGGCATCGGGTACCGAATGGGTTCCGGAAAATGACTACCCTGGAAGAACTTTCGTCTCATCAGGGGCGTACCCGCCGAGGACTCGGTGTCGGCGTGCGTTTGTTGATGGCCCAAACGCTGGTCTTGGTGGCAGGAGCGGCCACCTCATGGGTCGTTGCAGTCACTGTCGGTCCGAGTTTGTTCCGCGAGCATCTGCGCCGCGCGGGCGTGCCTCCGATGTCTGAGGAGCAAATGCATGCCGAGCAGGCATATCGCTCGGCAACTGCGGTCTCGTTGTCCGTGGCGATCGGCGCAGCTGCGTTGTGCGCGCTGGCTGTGACCTGGTATCTCAGTCGTCGGCTGCAGCGGTCGGTGACTGCGGTGTCAACTGCCGCCACGGCAGTCTCGGCGGGAAACTACGCGGCCAGAGTCCCGCCGCCGCAGCTCGGTGACGACTTCGACGCACTTGCGACGGCCTTCAACGAAATGGCGGTCCGTCTCGAGTCTGCCGAGTCGATGCGTCGACGGTTGCTGGCAGATCTCGCGCACGAGATCCGGACGCCGGTAGCTGTTCTCGAAGCATTCATGGAAGCGCTCGAAGACGGAGTGGAAGCTCTCGATGATCACACCATTGCGATGCTCAGAGATCAGACCCGACGTCTGGCACGGTTTTCCGGCGACGTCTCGGCGCTGTCCGATGCCGAGACGAATCGAGCTGCAATCGAACCGACATGGACCAGACCTGAGGTACTGGTGAGCTCAGCGGTAGCGGCGCACGAAGAACGATACGACACGAAAGCAGTCATTCTGAGCGTGGACGTCCCCGGAAATCTGCCGTCGGTGTGGCTGGACCCGGAGCGCATAGGGCAAGTGTTGAGCAATCTGCTCGACAACGCACTGCGCCACAGTCGATCACAGAGCACAGTGAAGGTGCGGGGACGGGTGAAAGGGGATCGGTTCATCCTCACACTCACCGACGAAGGCGATGGAGTCGCCGCCGAGCACCTCCCCTATCTGTTCGAGCGTTTCTATCGCGCCGACGCAGCACGCGATCGTGCTCACGGAGGGGCAGGGATCGGACTGTCCATCGCGAAAGCACTCGTCGAAGCACACGGTGGACAGATCACCGCCGCGAGTGACGGAGCCGGGCAAGGCACCACCTTCGTTATCGCGTTGCCAGTACATCGTCCGAAAGGGCGGCACATCGACTGCCGGGGAACTGTCGATGCGTGACATTCGACGCGACATTCGAGGTAATGGAAACGCTCCGGGAACACCCACTCACCCCGCCGCTACCGGCACACCTGGTCAAGAACTCGTGAGGTGAACCGATCAATGACGATTCAAGAGACCAGAGCGCAGAGGTGACCCGGCCCGGGGACTTACACTTCGATCGCTGTGACGTAGGCACTCGCGCACACCGAACCCGAGACCAGGAACCAACTACTCAGGCTCTCCCCTGAACTGTGATACCGCACGGTCACGTCGTTTCCCGCGGTGATGGGAGAGCGATATTCGAGAATCGCTCGGTAGGGGAGTGGATTTCGGGGTCCGGCCCAATCTCTGATCAGGTCTTCGACAGGCTGCCAATACGTGGCGTTGTTGACGTGGTTGAACGGATCGATATCGCTCGATCGTAAGACGAATGTCGTTTCCTCCCCATCGCCCGGATGAGCGGTGTGCCAGGGTTTCCACTTCAATCGGTGATCGTTGGCGGTCGAACCGAGTCCGGCCATGAAACTCTCTTCGATCCTGGAAGGCATCCCGTTGACCGGATTGAGATTTATCCAGAATCCTTCGGTCTCGATCAAGCCGCCGCCGTCGGATTCGATGCGGACACGCATCGTGCACCACCTGCTCGACAACCCCGAGCACCATCTGCGCATGCGCACACGAGCCGGCCAGCTGACCGGACGAATGACATCGATGACTGTGCGGCGCACGACCCACACCGGGTGGGCAGCCGCTGCGCCGCTCGCATCGAGATCGTCGAAACCGATGTCCTGCAGATAACGTGCAACGCCATCGAGTCGCACCGTCCCGGAGACGTCGATATCTCCCGTCCGTACCGGCCGAGAGGTTTCGAACACCGCGCCATTGGTCGGCAAATCCACCAGGCGGTGGTTGCGCATCGCGTCAGCTTCCATTTTGCAGATCCCTTAGATGTGATTGTTCGCTTCGATACTTTGCACACCCTTGCTGCAACGTAGTGCGATCCCTACGCCCAGTCCCGCATCAGCCGCCGGGTCTGCCGCAGTCGTACCCAGTAGTCCGTGCCCGGTCTCCGAACATGGTGAACAAGGAGCCTATCCAGTCTCGCAAACTACTACACTGTCCGCGCGATTGCCGGTTGACGTTCGATGTCCTTTCCAGGTCCTTCTTGAGTGTGCCCAAGATCGTTGCGGCACCATGGAATTCCCATATTCCTCGGCTCGGCCTCGAAGCGCCTCGTCTCGCCGCAGTGCCCACCCGCGCGTTCGCGCTCGACCTCTACCTACTATCCAGGTTCGTAGTTCAGCTACTATCGACCTTAGTAGTTCGGTGGGCATCCGCGCCAACCGAGAGATTGGGGCGACGGTGAGCAAAAAATCAACCAAAACCCGCGCGAAACAGCGGTCTACGACGCAGAGTCGAGCCCGACGCGCCACGTCACCGAAGCGGAACCCCACTTCACGACCGCACGACGAAGTCGGCACAACACCCCGTGCTAGGCCCAGTCCGGCCGGTAGTGCCGTGGAAGAACTGGCCGCAGCGGCCGCAGCGGCGTATCTGAGTAAAGCAGCGCCGACGCCAGCCTCGGCCTTGGCTCAAGCACCGCCGGCGCCGGCCATCGCCGAAAAGGCGATGCCCACCAAGCCATCGGGCACTGAACGCGTTGCCCGGCCATTGGGTGACGACGAGTCGACCGCTGCAACGGAACTCGCTGCGCCCGGCGGTGGGTGCGCTGAAGCGTTCACGCAGATAGAACCACAGGGGCTCGCAGCAACGTACTGGGGAGAATCGCCCGAGGTTACTTCCGATCTGTCGATTCTGTTCCGAGGAGCCCGCAACAGCCCGGGCAGCGAACCGGAACGTTTCGAGAGGGTCACCCACGTCAACGGTGTTCCAGCGGGGGAACGCTTCGCGGTGACTGCGAGAATCCGCGGAATCGCCACTGGTAGTTGGACTGTCAGTGCCGAGCGCATCGAAACTCCGGACGACACCACCGGGCAGTTCGACATCGCAGCTCCGCAGACCGCCACGGCCTGGACTACCGCAGCGCCATTGGTGCACGGGCCCGGCGTGCGACTCTGGACGTGGCCGCTGTTGGTCGGTTTGGGTGCAGTGTTCGCCATCGTCATGCAGGCACTGCTCTTGACCCGTATGAGCGAGAACGCCACTGCGGCAGTTCTCATTTCGATCCTCGGCTGCCTTCTCGGCTACGTGGGTGCGAAGCTCTGGTACTTGGCACTTCACCGCCAGAGCCTTCGAAAATTCGTCTCTGCCGGCGCATGCATACAAGGATTTTTGGTGGTGTCGCTCGCGGTATTGGTGCTCGGCGGAGCAGCCTTCGGTCTGGGCGTCGGTGTGTTACTGGACATGACAACGCCCGGGTTGTTTCTCGGGATTGCGATCGGGCGCCCGGGATGCTTTTTGACAGGATGCTGTTCGGGTCGACCTACCAGGTCGAGATGGGGAATGTGGGCTTCGGACCGGACTCTCGCGGTGCGCCGAATCCCCGTGCAACTGATCGAAGCGTTCGCAGGCTTGATCATCGGCCTCGCGACACTGATTTTCGTCCTCTACGGCACCGAAACGCCCTATGACGGAGCAGTATTCGTTGTCGCCGCGGCTATCTACACGTGGGTCCGTCAAGGGTTGTTCCCCTATCGTGCGGACCCTCATACACGGCGCGGGCGGCTTCTGACCAGCGCGGCATGCGGAATTGTCATCGTCGCGACGATTCTGCTGGGCGTGGTGTGATCGTGACCCAGAGTAGTAGCCTTTTGCGCTTTTCTGCCGATGCCACGTGCGCAGAAGGTGAGTCTCACGAAAATTGGGATGGCCACGAATCAAGTTTCGCGCGGGATCTGGCCAATTCGATTGGCGCCGCGTTCGGTGCATGAGGCCGGTTCAGTTCGAGGAGGGGGTGAACCGGCCTTGAGCACTGGCCCCCTGCGGGCCGGACTCCTTGTTCGTCCACGACCCGGTTTCGCACTGTTTCAAGCACCTGCTGCGCATGAAGCCATCGCCATCGCACCCAGTAGCGCCAGAAGAGGCGCCGCAGGTAGGACGATCGCCGTTCCGCAGGCAGCAAGGGTGCGGAGGTAGCGAATGGGCGCCGGGTGGTGGGTGCGGTGGGAGGACAGACGATCAAGTCGCAACGCCAGGCAATCCTGCGCTATTCCCAGAGCCGCCACGGGCACCTCGTGAGGTGTCATACTGCAGAGTGCGCGGTGCACGGATTCGCGCCCATGCTGACGAACGGCTCGGGAGTCGGCTTCGATTTCCACCAACGCACGGACCAATGGGGGCGAAGATCGCATGATCGGAAGCCACGGAAACGCGTAGGCGAGCGTTTGAGCTGCGCTGACGAGCAGATGGTGCCGCCCCGTGATGTGTGCTCGTTCATGTGCGAGTACTGCAGCAAGAGCCTCGGTGTCGAGTTGATCTCTCAATCCGTCGCTCGCAACTACAAGCGCGGGGCGCCCAGCGATACTGTAGGCGAAGGGCACAGAAACCGGGAGCCAGAGCAGTGACGAGGACCGTGCACCCCCCAGAATGCGCAGCAACCCGAGGTGCTGCTGGTGTAGCTCGCGGCGAGTGCGGGAGAAGCTGAACAGATGGACGGTGCCTCGCACCGCCCCGATGACCAGGGCTGACCCACCGAGTACACCCACCGCCGTCTCGAGCCTGGCCGGCGCGTCGTCGTGAAGGGCGAGCCAACAGCTGTGGGCGAATTCGATCAGCGACGAGACACCACCGTGACTGGGTAAAAGGCTCAAGATCACCGGGACACTGATACTCACTACAGTTCCGAGTGCCAGAGCGCCCCACAAGACGAGGACGACATGCGGATCAACGCCGCGACGCATCATCGATCCGAGGAACAGCGGGGAGAGTGCGGCAACGAGAAGGCCACCGACCGCCCACGCGAGGACGGCTGTCACTTCTTGCCTCGTTCACGCAATCCACGCGCCAGGATCTTCGATTCGACGTCGGATGTCCCGCGAACAAAATGCAACAGGACCCCGGTCGGGTCTCCGGTGGATTCGAGAAGTGCGCGCAACCCGTCAGCTGCCGCTTCCTCGCGGCTTCGCGTGGCTTCGTACCAGTACGCGCGCCCGTTTCGCTGACGATGCACCCAACCTTTGCGATGAAGATTGTCCATGACGGTCATCACCGTCGTGTACGCCGGTTCACGGTCGTCATCGAGGCCGTCGATGACGTCGCGCACACGGACCGGTTCGGTGGAGCGCCACAGCACATCCATCACCAGCGCCTCGAGCTCTCCCAGACCTTGCATTTTTCCTCCTCGTAGAGCTGCATTCGTCACCGCACCGTGCGAGTGCCCAACCTGCAACCTCCGTCGCTTTCGTACGGGGCCCAACCAGCGCTGTCGGTGATTCGTCGGTCACAGTGATGTGGGACCGCTCGATGAGGGTGTCGTGTCGACTCTGCACGCTGGAGGTTGCCGAGACGGCGAACCGAAGCCCTGTAGAAATACTATCTGTTCTGCTTCCCGTCGCCGCCCCGATACGGCGGCGGTGTCTGGCGACCTCCTCCCGTGACGATCTGCCGAACCCCTGTCAGCTCTGACAGTGTCAAAAGGTTTATCCAGCACTTTCGCGTCGACTACGGGAGAACGTCTCGCGCGGAGCTTCTGTTTGCGATTCAGCATCGTTTGCCGGCAGGGCGACAGGTCTTACAGCGCGCTGCCTTCCGACCATCGGTCCCACGGCACACTCCAGTCGCCGTTCTGCCACAATTCGAGAGGGGCGCCGCCGGTATTGCGTATCTCCACGACATCTCCGGGAAGCGAAAAATCATAGAACCATTGAGCATTGGCGCGACTGAGGTTCAAGCAGCCGTGTGAAACATTGGTATTGCCTTGCGCCCAGACTGTGTCTTCGAGTTCGTGAAGGTAAATTCCGTCGGTGCTTATTCGGGTGGCGTAGTTGATTTTTTCCTTGTACCCCAGCCGGGAATTGACGGGAAGTCCGTAGGTCGACGAGTCCATGATCACGGGGTTGGCCTGATCGAGGACGGTGTAAATGCCTGGTTGGGTCCAGAAGGAGATCGTTTGGCCGTTGACGAGCTCGGTTCCTCCCATGCCCATCGATGTCGGCATAGTGCGCACAGTTTTGCCGTTGCTCGTGACCGTCACTTGCTTGGTCGTATCGTCGGCGACGGCGATATGCGAGTCGCCGATGGTGAATGCAGTCGTGGCGTCTTCCTGTCCGAACAGTCCGCCACCGAGCGGGACGCCGAAGACCGCAGCCCGGACCGTGACCTCGGTGCCGGGGGGATAGTACGCACGAGGTCGCCAGTGAACATTCTGGTCATCCACCCAGTACCACGAGCCTTCGAGCGGCACCGACGTTTGCACAGTCAGGCTTTTCTCCGCCGCTGCACGATCGAGGATCGGCTCGTCGAAATGCGTGACAATAACGATCCCTACCCCGAAAGTGCCACCATCTGTGAGGAGGTTACCCCCGGCCGTCACGAAGGATGGTTTGGTCAGGTTCCGCGGCTTGACTGTGGAGAAGGTGCTGGACTGATCGAGACGTGAGCCATCGTTTTGGGTGGCTGACGCTGTCATCGTGTAGGTCTTCCCGTAGTCCAAGGACGCGCCGGGTTTCCACACCTGCCGGTCAGGGGTGAAGATGCCATCGACCACAGCCCCGCCCACTTCGGTGAGCACTACCGAGTCGAGCCTCCCGCCAACAGATTCCACCGTGACCGGATCAAGGGGGTTGACGGTATCTGTCCCCCCGGAAGGAGTCATCACCAGCGCGGAGACAGGAGAGTCGTTCTCGGCGGGCGCACCCGTGTCACTCGGTGCGGACTGCGGTGCTGTGGAGGTGCATCCTGTCAGCGTTGCGACCATAAGGACAAGGACGACTAACCCTGTATGCCGTGTTGAGGCCATAATTGTTCCTTCACGTCAGTGGGTGGGGAGCGCCGACGAAGACAGTGATTCGCAAGGGACGCAAGTAATCAGATGGAAGATCAGAGCGGACAACGAGAAGAGAGGCTTCGACGGACAGGCCTAGCCACTCGCCAGTTTCCGGATCAGTTCTGTTGCAAAAGTGCTTGCATCGCGGTGATCTCGGACTGCTGTGCGGCGATGATATCGGTAGCCAATTGCTTGGCGTCGGCGTTGTCGCCATCGGATAGTTCCGATTGGGCCGTCGCGATCGCGCCGGAGTGATGTTCGATCATCATCTTCAGCCACGCGGTGTCGAAGTCCCCATCGCGCAGTCCCTCCAATTGAGCGATCTGCTGCTGGGACATCATTCCTGAATCAACCCCGCCGTGGTCCATTTCATCCATGGAGTCCACAGGGGAGGTGGCGTCGGACGTAGGTTGACCCCATTGTTCGATGAGCGCTGCAATCTGATCCATTTCGGGCCCGCGAGCGGTTTGGATCGAAGCGGCGAGTTCGAGTATTCGAGGATTGGTGGTGCGACTGTCAACCATCTTTGCAATCTCGACGGCCTGTGCGTGATGTGGATACATCATCGCGACGAACTGCATATCCGCGCTGTTGGCGCCGTTGGGCTGCGAGGCCGCGGAGGAGTTGGACATGTTTCCGCTGTCGTTGCTCGACATTTGGCTCATGTCATGGCCGCCGCAGCCGGCGATCAGCATCAGACCGGCGGCAGACCCCGCTGAGACTGCGATACGTGTGGAAACAGCACGTGTAAGCATCATATTTTTCTCCTGGAATGTGTTGTTGTGCAAAAAATTCTTCTGGGGAGGGGCCGTCGACTCGGATGGTCAGTAGTTCCGCTATGAGCGTCTGTCGTATCCGCAGCGCCGACAGTTGGTTGTGTAGGGGCAAGGTGTCGTGCACGATGCACGTCTGCGGCAACAGGGGAACGTGCAACCCTCCACTCACGCGTGCCGGTATGATCCTTGTCTTCGCGCTCGATGACGACTGTCGCGGTGATCAGCGTGGTGTCGTGCGCGCCGGGCAGGACCAGCGAGGTGACGGTGGAACCTGCAATCAGAAGGTTGCGGTGATCAAGACAAGCGACAGCAGGGGATGAGTGGTTGAACAGACTGCAGGCCAGAGCCACCGCTACCGGTTCGTCACCCTGCGTATGCCGTAGGAATTTCGAAGGCCTGGGCGCGGCCAGTGCGCGGGTGCGACAGAACTGGCAGGGGTGAATGAACGAGTAAGGGGAGATCATCGCAGCTTCCGTTCCTATTGCACGGTGACAGTTCACTGTGGACGTGAATATCTCGTCAGTTCTCCCCCATCAGTTCACTTCGGGGTAGACGAAGGTGCGGGTGATGAGATGTTTTGCATCGCTTAGTGTTTCGGAAACTATTCGTCCAGTTTGGTCGAGGTCGAGCAGTACGTTCATACCCGCAGCCGGATAGCCCAATGCCAGACGGAGTTGCCGTCCGGCGCTGGGTAAGCGCACCGCGATGGGCGCAGTCCCGTCCGCATACGGCTCCTGGGCGAGGAAGAACTCGCTGGACAGACTTAGTTGCTGAGGTTCGGGTCCGACGTTTGCGGCATCACTGGTCACCGATTCGTAAAAGGTCAGATTCTTCTGAGTGCGGGTGATATCTACGGCTCGAGCGAGATCGGTGTCCCCGGACTGAACAGGCCATGGAATTAACATGCTGACCGTCCCGCCCAGCCACCCTGTCGCCGCGGCCTCGAGCGTGAGCATGCTTTCACCCAGTGGCCAATCGGCTTGCGCCACGAAGCATCCGGATCCGCACCCGCGCAAGGGAAGGGAAGTGTTCTGCCCGCTCGCCCGCAGTGCGCCGATCAAGGTGTATTCCTGGTCCGGTTCCTGAGCGTAGTAGTCGACGCGGCGCGGAGTCGACAGTCGAACCACCAGCTGCCCTTCGCTGGCGGCGACGCTCACCCCAATCTGTCCAGCCAATGTTCCCAGCGGCAGAACCGGACCGATGGCTGCAGGTGGTCCCGGCTGGGCGGGTGAATTGGCAGGCGCCGTCGAGACTAATGCAGCACTGATGGCGAGCACGGAGATCAGGAGGATGCTCTCGATACGAATCTGATTGCGCAGTTTGCCCACTTGTTCAGTTCTGCGCATCGTCCGCCGTGCAGATATCGCCACACCCGAGGCGGCGATGACGAAGAGTAGTTTGACCGTCAGAAGTTGCCCGTACGGGGTGGAAAACATTGCGGCAACGGGGATCAGCAACAATGCCGAGATCGTACCGGTGGTCACGACGACGATGAAGGTCCACAGCGCAAGTCGTGTGTAACCGGCCACGACCCACCGAACCGGGGCATGCTGACCCCGCCACGCGAATGCAGTGCGAACCGTGTGGAGCAAAGCGCCGACCCAGATTGCCGCTGCCGCGAGATGAACGGCGGTGAGAAACGCGCCCCATCCGGGAGCGACGACGTTTGCGTGCGAGCGCAGCCCTTCGGCGGCAATGACCAGCAGAAGGGCTGCGCTCGCAAGTCTGGGGCTCCCCGCGGCTTTCAGCGCCAAGGCCAACATGAGCCCACACGTCTCTACGAGCAAGATGATGCCCGCACGTTCTTGCCATAGCGCAGCAACGCTGGACGAAGCGGCGAGCGAAACCATAAGGCCTGCAACACCTACCAAAGCAATACAAGCGCCGGCCGGAAACCAGGTGCGCAACTTCTTCAACGAAGGGTTCTCGGCGTGCGGTACAGACGACAATCTCTCCGCGACAAGTGTCCCGAGCGCGAGGGCGAACCCGACGAACAGCAGCCACCGGAGCACGGTTTCCGTCCACGAGGTCGAGGCGCTGTCGTCGCCACCGCCACCGCCGCTGTCGGTCAAAGCGAGGCCGACGGCAAACCGAAAGTCTTCCTCGACGAGGTCACCATCTGCGCCGATCACTTGCCACCGGACGGTGTAGGTGCCCGGCGACGGAGCATCCGAGAGCCGGGAAGTGATTGCACGGCCACCTTTGGACGACTCTGCTGCCTCCATCGGGCTCTCACGGCCTGCGCCGTCCAGGACTTTGATCGCATCGGTCCCGGCGGTGACTTGTTCGTTGAAGATCAGGGTGATGGCTTGCGGAGGCTCGGAAACGGCAGTCTCCGAGCCAGGTTCGGTAAAGAGCAGCGTGGGGTGAGCGTTGGCGATGCCGGCGCCCAGAACCACAAGGACTCCCGCAACGAGCACAAGTGTGATGCTCTGGAACATTCGAACGAACAACGACATGTTCAGGTCAGTTCAAGGCATACAGAGACTGAGAAGTCGCCGCGTACGCGCTGTCGTAACTCGCCGCAGTCAACGCTTCGACTGCTCCGACATTAGCGCGCTTCTCCCAGCCTTTTCCCTCCCTGCTCCGCCAGGCGAATCCATCTTGATCGACCCCCCACAGTGCATCCGAGGAGCCCGCGATCAGCACCATGGACGGCGCTCCAGCGAACTTTGTGAAGGTGCGCCCGTCGTCGCTGCTGTACTGCAGCCCTGACGAGGTGACAGCCCATGTCCCACTCTCGGTGAGAGCGAGGGACGCCACACCCAGGGCACCGCCGGATTCCCACGACTTTCCCTGATCCTTCGACACCGTGACACCTCTGGCCCCGTCGAAGCCGACGAGTGTCGTGCCATCTGTAACCAGAGAATGAAAGTCGACCTGTCCCGCGAGCGAGCTATCCGTCCAGGTTCGGCCGCCGTCGTTGCTGGTGCGTAGGCCAAGTGGGTTGGCTGCGGTACTGGACGGTCCCGGGTGCCCTGAGGAAAAGAGCGTGTCACTGCCCGCCACGCCCGCCAACCCCATCAAATCGTCGTCGGAATCACCCACTCGCACTGTGTCGCCCGAATCTCCGATCGCGAACAGTCCGCGATGCGTACCCGCCAAGATGGTGCCATCGGCGTTGATATGCAACCCGTGCAGATGGTCAAGTTCGGGTGTGAGCTCCACCCCTGGTATGGGCGGGACGATGGACTGGCCGGCCTTGTCGTCGTTTCCCTGCGTCGAACAAGCCGCAAGAGAAACGGCGATGAGAGCGGCGCCGACGAGCCCCACGATTGGGGACGTTCGCGCACGACGACTATTGGGCATCTGGGTGTCTCGTCCTGTATTCGAAGGGATGGCAACATTTCCGGGCGACTGGTACCTTATCTACTAAGATGCATAGTAGATGAGGGTGTTGGCTGGCTGCGAATTCACCCCCTGCAATGGTCTAGTGCAAGGGAAATGCTCGCCGTCGAAGCCCCTGATCTGATACGGCAGGGAGGTGCAATTGGTCTGGTCCCACGCACGGGTCGACGGGATGACGGCGCATCGCGTCATTGGTGGCGCAACCGGCGGTGGGCAGGAAGTTTGAACACAGGGCGGGTGCAGCGGTACTGCCTAGCCCTGGTGGCAGGAATGATTGAGAGTTCTTCTCGTGTGGTCACTTACCCGGAGATCTTGCAGTTGGCGAAGCGCCCATACAGACGGGATGCTGCTCAACGTGCCTTCGTGTGTGCCACTGCTGCACTACACCGTAGCCAGGGCAGGTCCAATCGATTGTCGCCCACCATGGAGACGACGTGATTTCGCGTCTGGCCCACTACGGGCGACGAGACCAGGGGAATCTCGTGGGCACAACTAATCCGGTTGGTCCAGGCCGTCGTGACTATGCGACCCACGGATACATCAGCGCAAAGGACTTGTACCTCAAACGCCTCAAGCGTATTGAGGGTCAGTCGCGAGGGCTGCAGCGAATGGTTGAAGAAGAAAGGTGCTGCATTGACATCCTTACCCAAATATCGGCGATGAAAAAAGCGCTGCATGCAGTAGCTATGGAATTGCTCGAAGACCATCTCAGTCATTGTGTCGTCGATGCCGCCGCAAGAGGGGGCGCCGAATCCGACGCCAAGATCAGGGAGGCCGCCGAGGCGATCAGACGGCTCGTGAATTCGTGAGGACCCTCCCATCTGATGTCCGAAACGATCTACTAGTCGGTGGGGCGGAATTTCGATGCCGTTTTATCGAAAGTCATTTACTTAGAATGTAGTTACGATCGAATCATGTTTTTTGAATGCGGGAGCGGGCGGCACATAGGGAAGCACTCCGCATGTTCCGTATTCCGGAGCGATTTCTGCTCGCCACAACCGGGATCCGAGGTCCTCGACGGGAATCGAGTTCATGATGAGCGCGTGCGGTGGCAGTCCCCACCGGGTGGGGATCGCCGAAGCATCATGGTGGCGCACCCGGGCTTATCGTGGGCCTGGGGTATCTGACGGTGATGGGCTCGTCGTGGTGGTGCTCGGTGTCGAGGATCCGTCACTTATGTACAGGGTGATGGTGGAGCCCGGAAGTGCCGCTCCCGACGGAGCTGTCGCGGTTGCTGTCCCTCTCGCGCTCGGACTTGACGTGAGGGAGACCGTCACTTTGAACCCGGCGTTCTGCAACAGAGATGTTGCGGCGGACTCGGTCATCCCGACCACGTCGGGTACCTGATCCCCGGCCGAACCGCGAACATATTTCTGGTCCAGCGGGGGTAGCGTGATGGGTCCGAAGTTGCTCGCGATCGGTCCCATCGCGTTGTACCACGTTCGGGCAGGTTCATTGCCGCCGTACAAATCGTCATTGGTGAACTCGTTTCGCTTGTGCACTGGCACCGACACTGAATTACTATCATGCATAGTAATTCATGTTCTCGTTCTTTCACCCCGCCGAACCCGGTACATGCCTCTGAAGAGTGCCGAAGCGGCGAGAGAAAGCACGATCGCAGACAACGCGAGTTCCGGAATCGAACCCACACGTGTTGCCAACGTGAGATCGGAGCGAACGGCGATCTCGTCGGTCAATGCTTGTGCTGTGAAGATCTCGCTCTGTTGACGCACCACACCCGCTGGCGTGATGATTGCGCTGACACCGCTGGTTGCTGCGATCAGCACACTGCGGCCGTGTTCGACCGCCCGCACCCGCGACATGGCCAGCTGCTGAAAGGTCATCTCGGTCCGGCCGAAGGTCGCGTTGTTGGTGGGAACCGCGATGACGGTGGCTCCTGCCTTGACGGACTCGGTCACCAGATCGTCGAAGGCCACCTCGTAACACGTGGCAACAGCTACCTGAATTCCGTTGAGGTCGACGACGCCGTTCCCGTTCCCGGCAACGAAATTGCCCGCAGAATCGGCATATGACGACACCGCACTAACGATCGATCGGAGCGGCAGGTACTCCCCGAAGGGCACAAGCTGCCGCTTGATGTGTTGCTGCCCAGGGCCATCCGTGGGATCCCAGACCATGGCACTGTTGATCGATGTTCCTGGCTCGCCCTGCAGGACCGTACCGACCAGGATCGGGGCGCCGATAGAACGGGCTGCTCGGTCCAGTCGATCCGCCGCATCCCGATTCGTCAAAGGATCTATATCCGAAGCGTTTTCGGGCCAGATGACAAGTCGTGGCCGGGCTGCTCGGCCCGCTGTGACCTCAGCTGCGAGTTGTTCGGTGCGGGCAACATGATTGTCGAGCACAGCTCGGCGTTGGGCGTTGAAATCGAGGCCGAGTCGCGGCACGTTGCCCTGAACGACGGTCGCAGTGACGACCTCGTCAGGGGCGGCACCGGGAGAACCGGTCACCAATGCACTCACAAAGATGAGGACGATGCAAGCGCCACCTTTCGCCAATGCTTGCCATCGAACATTCAAGGGCCCAGCCAGTGACCAGGCGATGAGTGTTCCGATCAGTGCAGTCACGAAGGAAAGACCTGGCGCCCCCGCGATCGAAGCCAACGGCAGCAGCGGGCCGTCTGCCTGCCCGAAGGCCAAACGCCCCCACGGGAAACCGCCGAACGGAACTCGGCTACGAAGTGCTTCTGCGGTGACCCATGCACCCGCAATCCACACCGGGGAAAGCGGAGCGTGGCCGACGGCCACCGCCAGTACGCCGAACACTCCGAACGCGAGCGCTTCAATCGCCGCCAACGCCAACCAAGGCGTTGCACCCACGTACGCTCCGACCCATGGCAGCAAGGGAACGAAGAATCCCAGTCCCGCGGCATAGCCGAATCCGAAACCCGCACGGAGACTGCGCCCCTGGAGAACGACGGTCAGCAGGGCGATGGCTACAGGGGCGAGAAACCACAGCGTGCGCGGCGGAAAGCTGAGAAACAGCAGCCACCCAGCGCCCACCGAAAGAGCGAGACGCAAAGCGATCCCACCGTGGTGCCGTTTGGGGCGACCACTCTTCAGGCATGCATCTAATTCACTGTCGGCAGTGATCGCACGGTCGACCGAAAGGACCCTCACAGGCCCGCTCTCGTAGAAGGAGAACTGCGCTGGTCAGTCAACAATTTCTCACAGAGATCGTCGAATTCGCCGCCCCAGCCGGCATGATCGGTCCGCGCGAGTCCACCGAGTTCGAGATCAGCCTGCTCCGGTCCCGTCCCCGGGCGTAGGCGGATCCACACTCGCCGCCTCCTGATCACGAGCGAGATCAGAAGTCCGAGCATCATCGTGATCGCAAAGACGAGAACCCACTGTTGCGCAGGGTCGTACGACACCTGCAGATTGGCGAATTCCTTGGCGCCGTCGAACCGAACCTGTGTTCCATCGGTGAGAGTCCGCGTCTCTCCAGGGCGGAGGTTCACACGATCTTGTTTGACCAGCCTTCCTTGGTTGATCATTTCCTTGTTCAACGAGAAGATCGATTGCGGGATGCCGGTGTCCAGACCCGTATCGCCCTTGTAGATGTCGATCGCGACCGCAGGATCACGCGCATCGGGAAACGACGAAGTCAGAAGCGTCCCGCTGAAGGAAGCGGTCGGCGCGAAGAGTCCCTCGATGGCGATCTGATTCTTCCGGCGCTCGTCCGGATTCGGAAACGATCCACCTGGCGGATCGAACCGCAACGCCCCACTGCTCAGGAACGTGACCGCATCGTCCGGTTGAAACTGCATCGTCTCGGTACGGGACTGTCCGTCGGGAAAAGTGACGGTGAACTGCGGCGCGTACCCATGGCCGGTCAGATAAACACGGGCACCGTCGGTACGCAGCGGTTCGTTGACCCGAAGACGATAGTCTTTCCAGGTATTGGTCGCGATATCCTGCCCGCTCTGATACGAAATGTTGGAGGTGAACATTTCGGCCTGACCAGTATCGAGATAATCTGCGGAAAAGTCGTTGACCTTGATGCAAAAGGGCGCGAGACCCGTGCCGTCAGTAGCACTTCCCGCGCGGAACGAGTCGTACACGGCAGGTGACGTATTACAGAAACCGGGGCCGCCGTCGGCAATGACGATCACCGAACCCTCGTACCCCACCAACTTGCCGATCGCGACGGTGACGAGCAACCCGATCAGCGAGAAGTGGAACACCAGATTCCCGGCCTCACGCAGATACCCCTTTTCCGCGGAAACCGATACCTCGGAATCCTTTTCGGACCTGACGGCTACCCGCCAGCCCTTGAGCGACTGCCGCACTCTGGTGAGGGCCTCGTCATGCGAGATGTCAACTACGCCGTGGAAATGGTGCGGCAACCTGGACAGATTCCGAGGTGCTCGTACAGGTTGGCTCCGAAGCGCGCCGAGATGCGCCTGCAGGCGTGGAACAAGACAGCCGATGAGAGAGAGAAACAGCAGGACGTAGATCGCAGTGAACCAGAAGCTGGAAAAGACGTCGAACAACTCCAGCTTGTCGAATAGCGGGCCGAGGGTTGGCTGCGCCGCGATGTACTGGGACACTTTCTGCACGTTGAGATTTCGCTGAGGCAGCATTGCTCCGGGAAGTGCTGCGAGTGCCAAGAGGAACAGGAGCACGAGCGCGGTGCTCATCGACGTCAACCGGCGCCAATTGTGGCGCAGTAGTCGAACGCTTTCTCGGATAATCAGTCTCGGGAGGCGGCGGATGCGACCTCCCGCGGTGGCGTTATCTGTCATATCGGCAGCACGACCGAACTGACGAATTCGTTGCGTAACCAGCCGACGAACATGCCCCACACGCCGGTGACCAGTGCGAGCCCGACAGCGACGAGCATTATTCCGCCGACGATCTGAATCGTCCGTGAATGGCGTTTGAGCCACCCGACGCCGCGGAGAGCTTTCGCCGACCCGAACGCAAGCACGATGAACGGCAGTCCCAATCCCAGACAGTAGGCGACAATCAGTATCACGCCCCGCGCTGCTGTCGTGCCTTCAGTTCCGGCCGCCACCGAAATAACTCCGGCGAGGGTGGGGCCGAGACATGGTGTCCAACCCAACGCGAACACGCCCCCCAACAAGGGCGCGCCGGCAAGGGAGGAGATACGCCGCGGGGCGAACCGTGTGTCTTTCTGCAAGGCAGGAATCAAGCCGATGAAGGTCAACCCCATCACGATGGTGATCACACCACCCACCCGTTGGAGCAGGTCTTCGTTGATGCGCAGGGTTCCGATCACCCCGAACACCGACGCGGTGGCGAGAACGAACACCACGGTGAATCCGGCAACGAACATCGTTGCCGCGCCGGTAACCCGCCATCTGCCTGCAGGTTCCGAGGTCTCGTCGCCACGGGTCACCGATGGAGAATCAGCTCCGGAAATGCCGGCTAGATACGACAGATATCCGGGAACGAGCGGCACCACACACGGCGATGCGAACGACACCAGACCGGCCAGAATGCACGCTGCTACGGCGAGCAGTAACGGGCCGCTCGCGGCGGCGGTCTGGAAGCTGGAGCCGACACCTTGGGCGAGTTCGTTCACCGCTCGGCCGCCACGCGCTCGATGACCGGTTGCAGATCCTCGGTGAGAAGTGCGCGAAGAAACACAGCGGCGACGCGCTGTCTGCGATCCAACACCAAGGTGGAGGGAATCACGCTTGTCGGATAGTTTCCGCCGAGCGCTGTCAAAGTTCTCATCGACGGGTCGTAGATCGAGGGGTAGCTGACGTTGTTGTCGACGACGAAGTCCTGGGCTTTGTCTCGTTGAGGATCTCGAACGTTGATCCCGAGAAACTGAACACCGAGACTTTCGGTTGCTTCGTACGCGCGCTCGAGATCGTCGGCCTCGGACCGGCACGGGGCGCACCATTGCCCCCACAGATTGATCACGACGACCTGACCGGCGTAATCAGTGAGTGAAATATCGCTACCGTCGGCCATGAGGTCAGGTCCGGCCAATACACCGATCATGTTTCGCGATTCGGGCGGGTCGTACAAAATATCGGTTTGTCCTCCCGGTGACACGAAATCGAAATTCGCACCCGAAGCGACTGCATCGGTGCCGGTTGCACATCCACTCGCGGCGACGACGATCGCAGTGAGAATAGCGACCAGTGGGAGGATGCGGGTCGGTTTTCCGAGTACGCGTTGTCTCGATTTGCGAGGGAGTGCGGGGGCATTCATTTCATCAACTCACTTACAGCGGAGCGTATTTGGTCAGTGTTTTCGAAAACCATGGGGGTTGTAATCTGTTCGACGGACCCGTCTTGTTGGACGAGAAAGCTCAGCGGCAGAACTGGCGGCGCCGATAGCGCAATTCCGATGTCGTCGACCGCAGCGAACGAGGGATAGTGCACGCCTGCAGCGGTGAGAAGCGCTAGTGCTGTGGACATGTCGTCCTGGACGTTGATCCCGACTACTCGGATGGAGCCCGGAGTACCTGCATAGTCATTCAGGACCGGGATTTCCGATCGGCACGGCCCGCACCACGAGGCCCAGAGGTTGATCAGGGTCGGCTCCCCGGACAGCGCTGCACCGAGGTCGACCACAGTATTCTCGCCAAGACACGTCGCTTTGATTCCCAGGAGTTCTCCTCCAGCGGGCGGTACTGCCGGGGCCACAGGACAGGGAACCGCTGCTGCCGCGGACTTCGAGGAAAACCCCGAGTCGACGCGATCTTCATCTGCCTGGGCGGCCGGAGGCACTTGAGGCCGGGTCGAGGAATGGGTCTCGGTTGACGTTGATCGAGGCCAGATCGCCACGACGAGAAGACCGATCACAACCAGGAAGAGCAGGAACCACCGAGACTGTGCCTGCATGCACTTCCTCCAAGCGTGGTGCGGTGAACCGGGACAACACTGAACTACTATTGTGCATAGTAGACATATGGTTCGTTCTGTCGCCCCCGCCAACCAGAGGCGGGATCCGAACCCGAGAATCGAGCATCGTGAAACGCCAGTCCGCTCCGAAGGGCCGTATCAATCCACCAGTCAGCCCAGAAATTGCGGCACTGGGTGCCCATCAAGCACCGCAGACGCGCGTGGCGCGGATCAACCGTGTAGCACGGTCAAAGCTCGTGCGTCTGGTGATGTACTACACCGCGGTTCGACTCGCCCTGATCGCCGGCCTCGCAGTGATCATCATGGGAATCAACGCCATACTCGAACTCGAAATCCCCGGTGTGTTAGCACTGTTCGGGGCGGTGCTGCTCGGATTCGCCATCTCTGCGATCGCGTTCCGGTCATTGCGCCGCCGGATCAATGAAGAAGTGATGGTCGTAGATGAAAAACGGCGTGCAATGCGCACCCGGTGAAGGGTTCCCTCCGGTTAGGTGCGCGTGAAAGCTCCAGTAACGAAAATGCCCAGCATCGGTGCCACAACCTGTCTTTTTTGGACGTATGACCGCTCAAAGCTGCCTTCCTGGGTGATGCCGAGGGCGCGCGATCATGCATTGATTGGCATTGGGATGAAGATGTCAGGTGACGGGATCAGGTGCGGAGTCGGCGGTATCCGTGGTGGTCTCGAGTTTCGGAATCGGTACAAGCTGCGGGATCAGGCGGACGAGACTCGAGCAGGCGCAGTACGGAGGACCGTTGAGTCAGCTCGCCCTTGTGAGGAACCCCGGGGCTGCTGCTGGAGACGACCCTGTTGGGACCACCGGTGGGTGGCCGATACTTTCACTCATCGCCCTCTACATCAGCTGTGGGCGCAGCCATACCGAACGCACCCCTCAGTGCAGCAACGGTAGGAGCGCCACCGACCTCGCCCGTGGAATCTCGATAGAGCCTGCATGACACGTTGGGGACCTGGTCCGGTTCGGCAAACGGATCGCGGCCGTCGACGAGCAACGTCGGCGATCCGGTCATGCCCGCAAGCCTTGCGGATCGAGGATCGTCGACGATTACGTGGCGCAGTTCCCAATCGATGGACTCCTCCGCGAGAACGTGCTCGATCCGTTGTTCGAGGAGCTGCACGTTCGGGCAGTCCGGGACTTGCAAAATTTCAAGGTGCATCATGGTGTTCCTCCGTCGGCGTGTGGTTTCGAGTATGCGGCAGTGCAGGACAGCTCGCGGTAAACGAAACCCAGGACTGGTAGGTCTGCATTTTCTCGGCAAGATCGTCAGGTATCGGCATCGGTGTCATAAGACCGGCACGAGTTCGTTCGGTGTTGCCCTCCGGATAGCGGCCCAGTGCGGATCCCGGGGCGGCGACGACGATGATGCGAAGAACCTGCCCGACGGCTTCGCGGCAGTCACGCTGATGTAAGGCCAGGGGAGCATGGCGAGGTGGTTTGTGTGGCCATGGACAGGGCTGGGAGAGGACATGTGTGCGTTCGAGGTGATGCCAACGCTGGGTGTCATCGCTGGTGCGGCCGGCTGCGGTCCTCTTTGCGGGCCGAAACGCGACGGCGCTGTGTCGGTCGTGCAAGCGATGCGCTTCGTGTAGACACTGCGCAATTGTGCGAGCATTCGGTTCATCGGATGCAGAGCCGGCGGCAGGTGCTGCAGGTCTTCGCCCATCAGAGCAACATCGGCGGTCTCGATGGCCACGTCGGAACCCATCGCGCCCATGGCAATGCCCAAGTCGGCGGTGGCCAGGGCGGGGGCGTCGTTGACACCGTCCCCGACCATTGCCGTCGGGCGGTTCGCACGCAAGGTTTCCACGATCCGTGCCTTGTCCTCCGGGCGCAGGTCGGCGTGCACGTCGTCGATCCCGACGTCGGCGGCCAGCGCCTGGGCGGTGCGTTCGTTGTCGCCGGTGAGCATCGCGACGGTGTACCCGCCGCGTCGTAGCCCGGCGATCACCTCATGTGCTTCCGGTCGGAGCTCGTCTCGTACGGCGACTGCCCCGATGACGGTTCCGGCGCGCTCGATCCACGCCACGAGTTCCCGAGACCTCTCACCGATGGCGTGGCCGCCGCACCCGGACTGAGTCGTCTCGACGGATGCGCCGACGTGTGCGTCGGCTACCCAGAAAGCGGTACCTCGCCTGGGCACTCGACGACCCGGACGGCCCACCCCCTCGGGTGGGCGCCCGAGAGGAGCGAACGGCCTACCCGAGCGTATACCCCCAGGGGTACTTGCATACCCCCCTGGGTATATGCAACAGTGGGTAGACGCTCGTCAGAAAGGACTGTCTATGTGTTACCCCGTCCCGTGCCCGATATGCGACAAGATCGCGTGGGCAGGTTGCGATCGACATGTCGACGACGTCACGAAGGATGTTTCACGGCCTCGGCAGTGCACCTGCTCTGCTGAGACCGTTGGTCCTATCGATCGGCGCCAGCGCCTCGCGATCGCTGTTTCGCCGCCAATCCCGGTCGCGAGTGCAAGGGCCTAACCTTCCAATTGGGTCAGGTTTACCGAGGTCTAGCTCGCTCATTTGAATACCCCAGCCCGTATTTTAGGAGAAGTTATGTCTGTGCCCGACACCGTGACGGCCACCGGTCGTGACGATCGTGATCGCGTATCTACACCCGGCATACTCGGACGCCTGGGAAGCGCGATGGTCGCACGCCGCCGATGGGTGTTCGGTGTCTGGCTGATCGCGCTTGTCGCGCTCGGATCTGCAGCGCCGTCGGTTTTTTCGTCACTGGCGGGTGCTGGGTGGCAAGCCAACGGATCCGAATCGGTCCAGGTCCGTGAACTCGCGCAACAGCATTTCGGCGGGAACTCCTCGGCCGCGGTTCAGGTGGTGGTCCATTCGGACACCGCGTCGATCGACGATCCCACCGTGCAGCAGAGACTCATCGACGTCACAGCTGTGTTCGACGGTGACACCCGGTTCGGTGCCGTCATCGCCCCACAGCCTGGTATGACCATCAGCCCCGACGGCCACACCGGCATCCTCATCGCCGGCGCCAACGCAAACGCGGACGACATGGTCAAAGCCGTCGACGATGTCAAAGACGAGCTGACCGCACTCTCCGGCGACGGTATCGAGGTCTATCCCACCGGATCCTCCGCGTTGTGGTCCGACTTCAACAAAGCCAACCACGATGCGATGATTCAGGCTGAACTATTCTCTTGGCCAGTCACTTTGGCGATCATGGTGCTCGCATTCGGCTCCCTCGTCGCTGCCGGGCTGCCGCTGTTGCTCACAGTGGCCGGACTCGTCGCCTCCGCCGGCGGTTTGGTGCTGCTCAACGAGGTCACACCGATCTCGGTATGGGCGATGAATTTCGCGATGATGTTCGCCCTCGCTCTCGGCATCGACTACGCCTTGTTCATCGTCGCCCGCTTCCGCGACGCCCTCCGTACGGCCGATCCACGAGCAGCCGTTGCCGAAACCATGGACACCGCAGGCAAAGCGGTGCTCCTGTCCGGACTTACCGTCCTGGTCAGCCTCTCGGCAGTGCTGCTCGTTCCCGCACCGGCCGTGCGCACCATGGCCGTAGGCATCATGCTGGCCGTCACGTTCGTTCTGATCGCCACCATGACACTTCTTCCGGCCACGCTGGGCGCACTCGGCCCCAAGGTCAACGCAGCATCCCTGCCTTACGCGAAACGCCAACAGCACCGATCCCCGAAGTTCGCTGCGTGGGGCGAATTGCTTCACAAGTACCCATGGCCGTTCGCGCTGGTCTCCGTCGGCATCCTCGTCGCCCTGGCCTTACCTGTCCTGGGACTGAAGGTGGCAATGCCGTCCATCGCTGTCGTTCCCGACGATGCGCCCGTTCGGCAAGGTTACGAGTTGGTTCAGGCCCAGTTCGGTGACGGGGCACCCGGCGCGCTGCAGATAGTTGTCCCGTCTTCCGATGCGGCTGCTACCGCCGCGGCAGCGAGCAGCGTCGACGGGATCTCGATGGTCACCCCGCCCACACCATCAACAGACGATTCGAACTACACACTGCTGCAAGCGTTTCCTGCCGTGGACCCTTCCGCAGAGGCCATGGGCACGATCCTCGGTGACCTACGCGCACAACTACCGGAGTCCGCGCTCGTCGGCGGCGCGCCAGCGGAGAACCTCGACCTGCAGCAAGCCCTGAACGACTACCTACCGTTGGTTATCGGGATCATCCTCGCCCTCGGCTTCATCCTGCTGCTCGTCGCTCTGCAGGCACCACTGATCGCGATCCTCGGCACCGCCGTCAGTTTGCTGTCGACCGCCGCAGCGTTCGGGGTTGCGAAGCTGATCTTCCAAGACGGACACGGATCGTCGCTGCTCGGCTTCACCCCTCAAGGTTTCCTCGACGGCTGGGGGCCGGTGTTCTTCTTCGCGATGATCTTTGCCATCGCCATGGACTACACCGTGTTCCTGCTCGCCACCGCGAAAGAACACTACGAGAAGACCGGGGACCCGAAGGCTGCTCAGGTCGACGGCCTCGCGCACTCCGGACGCGTCATCTTCGCCGCTGCGGCGGTCATGGTCGCCGTGTTCTTCACCTTCGCGCTCTCCGATCCGCTCCCACCCAAGGAAATGGGCATCATCCTCGGCGTCGCGGTGTTGCTCGACGCCTTCCTGATCAGGCTGATCCTGCTCCCGGTCCTGCTCCGGCTGAGCGGTCACGCTGCATGGTGGGCACCGGGCTGGCTGCGCAGAATGTTGCCGTCGATCCGCTTCTCGCACTGACCATTACAACACCTCACGGAGGAATCATGACCGATCCGAACATCACGCATTCGAGCACGTCTGCCGGGTGGCCGATCGAACGTATCGTCCCCGCACTGGCCGCCGGCGTCACCGCGACGGGCCTGACCCTCGGCGAACTCCACGCACCACGGTGGAGGCTGCTCAGCGCCTTCGCCGCCGCGAACCTCGCCCTCTACGCCGCGGTCGGCTGGTGCCCGGCAAGTGCGCTTCTCACCAGAGCGGGCGTACCAAGTCTTCGCCACCCCCGAAGCGGATAGGCACACAATTGCCGCAGTTCGACGAACGGAAGGAATTCTCCACCATGACCATCGCACTCTCGACCACCTTGACCGACACCGACTTCGAGACGGCGGTCACCGCCACCAAAGCAGCACTGTCCGAGCAAGGCTTCGGTGTGCTGACCGAAATTGACATGCAGGCCACCCTGAAAGCCAAACTTGGCACAGACATGGAGAAGTATCTGATCCTAGGCGCGTGCAATCCCACGCTTGCACACCGCGCCGTAGGAATCGTGCGTGAGATCGGCCTGCTACTGCCCTGCAACGTCGTCGTCCGTGCCGACACCACCGCCGGATCGGTCATCGTCGAGGCGATGAACCCGGACCTCATGGTCCAAGTGACGGGCGAACCAGCACTGTCAGATGTCGCGGCCGAGGCCACCACCAAACTCCAAGCCGCCCTGGACACGCTCGGCAGTCGGGATGCAGTGCGCAGTTGATGACGTTGACCCTGGCGCTGGCGCTCGGCCTCACCGTCGGAATCCTGCTCGGTCTCCTCGGAGGCGGTGGATCGATCCTCGCTGTCCCGATCCTCGTGTACGCTCTCGGGTTCCCCCTGCCGGAGGCGATACCGACTTCGCTGTTGGTGATCGGTGTCGCCTCCGCGGTCGGGGTCATCTCCAAGGTGCGGGCGCGGCTCATCGAATGGCGACTCGCGGCAATCTTCGCCGCCACCGGAGTCCTCGGCACCCTGGCCGGCACTGCCCTTGGCAAGCATCTACCTGAAACTGCCGTGATGATCGGCTTTGCGATCGTCATGATCCTCGCGGGGGCACGCATGCTGCGCAGCCCCGACAATCCCGGAACCGCCTGCAGGACGAGCAATTCCGGGATCAACTGGCGCCGATGCGCACCTCGGTCCATACCGACCGGATTCGGCGTCGGTGTCCTTACCGGACTGTTCGGCGTCGGCGGGGGCTTCTTGATCATCCCCGCATTGGTTCTGCTGCTGGGAATCGAGATGAGTGTCGCCGTCGGAACCTCTTTGGTGGTCATCGTCGCCAACTCCGCCGCCGGACTCATCGCTCAGGCCGACGGCCTAGGTGGAAACTGGCCCTTGACGGCAGCGTTCGCAGGTTCAGCCATTGCGGGTTCGTTGGTGGCCGGACGATTCGGTACACGCATCGCCACGGACTCACTTCGGCAGTGGTTCGCCTACCTGGTGTTTGTCGTGGCAGGTTACGTCCTCATCGACACTCTCGTTCTCGGATGATCTACCGTGCACCCCGTTGGATGCCCCCGGGGGTAATCTGGCAATTTCTGGCATCATCATGCATCTGAAGGAGACCCCATGATCGGCGACGAAGACAGCATCGCATTGGTCCTCAACCGCCTCCGCCGCGCACACGGCCAACTCTCGGGAGTGATCGGCATGATCGAGAACGGACGCGATTGCAAAGACGTTGTCACCCAGCTCGCCGCTGTTTCCAGGGCCCTCGACAAAGCTGGCTTCAAGATCGTCGCTACCGGTCTCCGAGAGTGCATGACAGGCGAAGCGGCAGACAACAAAGAACCCATGACCGAAGCAGAACTGGAAAAGCTCTTCCTGGCGCTGGCCTGAACGCCCGCTTCACATCAGGAACGAGGCCGACCGACAACATGTAGGAGCTCCCCATGAGCACGACCGACCCGGACATCGCCATCATTGAAACTTCCAGCCTCGGCGACCGCAGCTATCTGATCAGCCACGACGGTATCGCCGTGGTGATCGATCCACAACGCGACATCGACCGCGTCCGGGCGCTGGCAGCAGAAAAGAACGCTGTCATCACCCACGTGCTGGAAACTCACATCCACAACGACTACGTCACTGGCGGCCTGGAACTTGCGCGCGCCACGGGTGCCGAATACGTCGTCCCGGACGGCGATCCGGTCGAATACGAGCGCCGAGCAGTCGTCGACGGCGATGTCGTCGACGCGGGATCGACGACGTTCGAGGTCATGCACACCCCAGGGCATACTCATCACCACGTCAGTTACGTTCTGCACCGGCGCGGCGAGCCGATCGCAATCTTCACCGGCGGCTCCATGCTCTACGGGTCCACCGGGCGCACTGACCTGCTCGGCTCCGAGCACACTGATGAACTGACCCACGCGCAGTACCATTCGGTCCGCCGTATCGCGGCCGAACTGGCCGCTGAGGTGGAGGTCTACCCCACACATGGGTTCGGTAGCTTCTGTGCCGCAACTCCGACCAGCGGGGACTCATCCACCATCGGTGAACAGCAGCAGTCCAACCCCGCACTGACTCAGGACGAACACACCTATGTCGACGAGCTGATCGCGGGCCTGTCTGCATATCCCGCGTACTACGCCCATATGGGCGTCATCAACACCAAAGGGCCGGCCCCGATCGACCTGTCCATGCCCGAGCCCGTCGATCCAGACGAACTACGTCGCCGCATCGACGCCGGGCAATGGGTCGTTGACCTACGAGCACGCACCGCTTTCGCCGCCGGCCACGTCGATGGCTCTCTCGGGTTCGAACTGTCGACCAGCTTCGTCACCTATCTCGGATGGCTTTATCAGTGGGGCGTGCCGTTGACGCTGATCGGTGAAACAACCGACCAGATCGCCGAGGCGACCCGCGAGCTGGCTCGGATCGGCATCGACAGTCCCTCCGGATCCGCCGTCGGTGAGATTCACTCGCTCGTCGGCGACGGAAAGGTCCGCTCCTACGATGTATCCGACTTCGCCGGACTCGCGGCGGCCACCGGCGAACGTGAGATAAGCGTCCTCGATGCGCGTCAACAGTCCGAGTACGCGGACAGCCACCTTCCTGGTGCCGTGAACATCCCCCTCCACGAGCTACCACACCGACTCGAGGAAGTTTCCGCGGCCGAAGTGTGGGTGCACTGCGCATCCGGTTACCGCGCATCGATCGCCGCTTCACTTCTCGACCGCGAACACCGCACAGTGGTCCTCATCGACGATGACTACGAGCATGCCGTGCAGCTCGGCCTCCACACATCGCCCGCCTGACGAATGCGCCGCCGCTGCGCAAGCCGCACGATGCGAGTGGTTCACGGGGCTGATCTCCCCGATTTCAGCAAACGGCCATCGGATAATTCCGACAGAGGGCAGGAAGCCCAACCCCTGCCCGTGCCGACGTCCGAGAAGGCGGCCACCGCTGGTCCAACGATCATTCGGGCGCCGTCCGAGTTTGTCGTTCTGCCAATTCGCACTGGATCTTCCGCTCGCCTTTGCTTCGGTGGCCGGACCGTTGTGACGCGCCATGCACGGTTCCGGCCGGGATGCGGTGCGCGGAGTCGCAGACATCCGCGTGCCCCGGCGACCGCGAGGAGCCGGGACGGATCAAGGTGCCACCGTGCCAGCAGTGTCGGTCATGCCGCGGCGGCGATCAGGCGGCCGATCACACCGGATTCGAGCAGGATGATGACGCCCAGCCCGATGAAGACTGTGGGCACGAGCCAGTGCTCGACGCGCTCGAGGGTGTCGATGACCTTCTTGTGGGTGCCGAGCATTCTGCCGGCGGCGCACCAGAGTCCGACACAGATCAGGAACACGGCGATGGTAACGATGGTCTGGGGCGCACCGAGAGTGCGGAAGACCGGGGTGTAGACGGCGATGTTGTCGGCGCCGTTGGCGATGGTGATGGCGGCGACGCTGATCGTCCCGGCCGCGACCACTACGGGTTCACCGTCTCCGTCGCTGCGTAAGCCCTGGATCAGTCCCCAGATTCCTAGCGACAGGGGAAGTAATCCGAGTAGTCCAACCCAGTCCTCGGGCACGATCACCAACCCGAGGGCGGCGACCACACTGATCGCGACGAGGGTGATCAGGCCGAGGTACTGGCCGGCAACGATCTGCCATGCCCGCGGCCGTCCTTGACTGGCGGAGGCGACGAACAGGACGGTCAGTACGACGATGTCGTCGATGTTGGTGCCGGCGAACATCGCTACCGCCGCGGCGATGGTGCCGATCATCCTCGCATCCGGCGGCTGCCGCGGCGCGGCCTGATCTCGGGTATTGCTGTCATTTCGAACTCTCCTGTGCGGGCGGGGGATCGGCCGGGTCGTGGGTGGACTCAAAGATCAGTGATGCGACGAGCAGCACGACGCCGCAGGTGATGTAGGTGTCGGCGAGGTTGAAGGTGGGCCACCAGCCGGTGTGGAAATAGTCGGTGACCTTTCCGTCGACGGCACGATCGATCACGTTGGCGGCAGCTCCGGCGAGGATCGCCGACCAACCCACCGTCCCCACCAGTGAAGCGGTGGGGACGGTGCGCCAGGCGTAAATTCCGACGCCGAGAGTGATGGCGGCGGTGACCGCGAGGATGATCCAGGCCGGAAGCTGTTGGCCGATGCTGAACGCGACACCGCTGTTGTACGCCAACTTCAGTTGCAGCAATCCCATATCGACGGTGCGTGCACCGGAAAGGGTACGGCGCGCAACGGGTTCGGCCGACAGTGCGATCGCGATGAGAGCGAGACCGACGACCACGAGAATCACCCGCCGCGTGCTACCTGTGCGGATTGATCGAGCCGCTAATTCGCTCACGTGCGGGCCTCGACCTTCCCCGCCGGTGCGGGTACCGATCCGGTGGGGAAGGCTTGCGCGCGGCCGGCCCGGACACCGTTGGCGATGACCACGATCTCAGCGACCTCGTGCACCAGGACCACGGCGGCCAGGCCGAGGACCCCGAACAAGGCCAACGGCATCAGGACGGTGATGATCGCCAGCGACAGTCCGACGTTCTGCAGCATGATGGTCCGGGAGCGGCGCGCGTGCGCCAACGCCTGCGGCAGGTGCCGCAGGTCTTCGCCCATCAGAGCAACATCGGCGGTCTCGATGGCCACGTCGGATCCCATCGCGCCCATGGCAATGCCCAAGTCGGCGGTGGCCAGGGCGGGGGCGTCGTTGACACCGTCCCCGACCATTGCCGTCGGGCGGCGCGCACGCAAGGTTTCCACGATCCGTGCCTTGTCCTCCGGGCGCAGGTCGGCGTGCACGTCGTCGATGCCGACGTCGGCGGCCAGCGCTTGGGCGGTGCGTTCGTTGTCGCCGGTGAGCATCGCGACGGTGTACCCGCCGCGTCGTAGCCCGGCAACCACCTCACGTGCTTCCGGTCGGAGCTCGTCACGGACGGCGACCGCCCCGATGACCGTTCCGGCGCGCTCGATCAGCACCGCAGTGGCGCCGGCATGCTGCATCCGCTCGATATCCCCTGCCAGCGGACCCGGGTCGATCCAGCCCGGTCGACCGAGGCGCACAGGTATGCCGTCGATGTAGCCGGTCAAGCCCGCCCCTGTGACCGCGTCCACGTCGTCGGCAGGCACATAGTCCTCGACGGCGGCGAGAATCGCGCGAGCGAGAGGGTGCTCGCTACGCGCTTCCAACGCTGCGGCCACCGCGAGAACGTCCCCGCGGTCGGCGCCGTTCGCGGTCGCGACGTCGATCACGGCGGGTTGGTTGCGGGTAAGGGTGCCGGTCTTGTCCAACGCGACGGTGCGGATCCGGCCGAGCGCTTCGAGGGCAGCGCCGCCCTTGACCAGGACGCCGAGCTTGGATGCTGCGCCGATTGCGGCGACAACGGTGACGGGGATCGCGATGGCCAGCGCGCACGGCGACGCGGCGACCAGTACCACCAGGGCTCGTTCGATCCACACCAGCGGATCACCGAGCATGCTACCGACCGCGGCGATAGCCGCGGCGACGATCATCACGCCCGGAACCAGCGGCTTGGCGATCTTGTCGGCGAGGCGTTGCGCCTCGCCCTTGCGGGACTGCTCGGCCTCGACGATCCGCACGATCTTGGCCAGCGAATTGTCCTGCGCATCTGCGGTGACCTCGACTTCGAGGACGCCGGTGCCGTTGATCGACCCGGCGAACACCTCGTCGCCGGGACCGGCTTCGACGGGCATCGACTCTCCGGTGATCGCGGAGGTATCCAGGGCGGTGCGCCCGCTGCGAATGATGCCGTCGGTGGCGATCCGTTCCCCGGGCTTGACGATCATGACCTCACCGAGCTCGAGCTCCGAGGGCGGGACGGTTTCCTCCCGGCCGCCGCGGAGCACTGTCGCGGTGTCCGGGACCAGGGACAGCAGGGCGCGCAGGCCACGGCGAGTGCGGGTGACGGCATACTCTTCGAGTCCCTCGCTGATCGCGAACAAGAATGCGAGCATGGCTGCTTCGCCGACCTCGCCGAGCAGTACCGCGCCGACGGCCGCGATCGTCATCAGGGTGCCGACGCCGATCTTGCCCTTGGCCAGGCGTGTGAGAGTGGACGGGACGAAGGTGTAGCCGGCAATGATCAGCGCGCCCGCTTCGAAGCCGATCCCGAGAGCATCAGGCCCGCCGGCCAGCCGGACTGTCAGGGCCGCGATCAGCAGCACGCCCGCTGCTGCGGCCGCCCGGATCTCGGTAACCTGCCACCACTTTTCGATCTCGTGTTCTTCCTCGCCCTCGGCGCGGGGTTCGTCGTGGCCGCAGCCGCACGCGTCACTCACGGCTATCTCCGGTGTCGGTGCCGTAATTCGGGCACAGGGCAACCGCGTTCCCTGTCGCGGCAAGCAGCGTCTCCGCCGAGGCGAGTAGGTCCATCAACTCCGGTCGGGCCAGCGAGTAGAACACCTGCCGACCTTCTGGTCTGCCGTCGACCAGACCGCAATCACGTAGGCATGCGACATGTGCGGACACCGTCGACTGGGCGAGGCCGAGTTCACCGATCAAATCCGCAACCCGCGCTTCTCCTTCGGCGAGACGGCGCACGATCGACAACCGGGTGCCATCCGAGAGACTGTGGAACAGTGCCACTGCCGCATCCAGACTGGACCCGCTGCCGGTTGCAGCGAGGCATCCCGACTCGTTATTCATCGTCATAAAACGATGATAGCAATGTAGGGCGATTCGAGGAAGGGTGATGCACCGGACTTGGAAGTGAATGCGGTACGCCAGCCGAACGGTGGCCGGCCGACGTACCTCACCAGGAACGGCGAAGTGACATCGGTAGATTCCGAGTTGCTCGCCACGGCATCACATGGGGGGACAGCAAGGACCCATCGCTCGACACAGCCAGTCGCACAACATCTCCAGTGGGTTCATTTCACACCTCCTTCTGAGCGTTCGCCGTCAGCGCGACGACGAGCGGTCCGAGTCACCTGCGGTTCCCGAACGTCATCCATAATGGACATTCCAGTGCGATGGAAGGTCAAGGATCTCGTGAAAATTGGTGAACTGGCCGCTCGGAGTGGCGTTGCCCCGAAGACGCTGCGTTTCTACGAGGACAGTGGGGTGATTCCCGTCCCGGTCCGAAAGTCCAACGGCTACCGGGATTTCGGTCCGGAATCTCTTTCGCGTTTGCGGTTCGTCCGCAGCGCCCAGTCTGCAGGTCTCACCTTGCGAGAGATCCGCCAGATCCTCACCACCCATGACCGCGGGGCGGCTCCTTGTGAGCAGGTCGTGGAGATGCTCTCGGAGCATCTCTCCCAGGTTCGTGGCAAGATCCGCGAACTTGCCACCCTCGAAACAAACCTTGTTGCGCTGCTGGGTCGAGCGGAAAGTGGGATTCCGCCGGAAACCGACGATGTCGGTGTGTGCTGGATCCTGGAATCTGAGCCTCAGGACGGTGTTGCTGAATCGTGAAATCGATTGCGGGTGCACCCCCCTGTTTCAGCAGGTTCGGCGCTCAGCAATGTGATGAGGTGAGCGAAGCGGTTGTAGCGGTGTTGCCGGTGTGTTGATCAGTCCGGTGCAGAAGTAGTGGTGTCGGGATCTGTCGGGAACATCGATTCGGCGGATTCTCCGGGTGCGGGAATTGACAGGCGCCGCCACTCGGGGGCCGAGGTCACCATTGAGCGTTTCCGGAACTTTCGTTCCCAGGGAGCCATGTGCACTTCGCCTTGCCTTGGAAAGCAGGAATCCTCTGCGAAACCTGCATCGCTGTGATCCAAGGTTGCTGGCGAGCATGAGTGGGGTTGTCTTGCGACGGTTCACTTGCCGGGTTTACTCGTGCTGTTTGTCGTCGATCCAGCGCCAACCTGGAAGTTGTTCGAGTCGTGCGGAGCGGGCGTCGGACAGAATTCCTCGGTGGTGGTGTTTTCGTTGGGTGCTGACCCATTCGCCGAGGGGATAAGTTCCGGTGACCGCGCTCTTGGATGGTCGAGCATGACCGGAGTTCGCGACGAACTGAGTCAATACGGAAAACCCTCTCTCCCATTGTGTTTGGAAAGGATCCCAGTCCCAGCCGGGCAGCGCTTCGAGGGCGGCGATTTTCTCGATCGCCAGGGTGCCGGTTTTGTAGTCGCGGCGCCGGTGGTGGACCCACTGTCCGAGGGAGAACCCGTCGAGGATCTCTGATTGTCGGGGGGAGGCTGTTCCGTGGATGGCGGTGTAGGCCTTAAGGGCCGAGATCCCCTGTATCCACGCGTCGCTCTCGCGGCCCCATCGCCACCCTGGGAGCTTGTTCAGTTCGGCGATACGATCCGGGGGCAGGGTGCCGGCGCGATGCTCTTCTCGGCAGCGGAACACCCATTTGCCCACGTCGAAGCTGTTGGCGCGCGCTGAGCGAGGGACATCGGCACCATCGTGCTCTCGGAGGTACATCTCGAGTGCAGAGCGCCCGGTTTCCCAACGAACGGTGTCGTTGTCCCACATCCAGGCGGGTAGGGCTTCGAGCATGAGAATCTGGGTGTCGGTGAGCTCGCCATTCTGGTGGGCTGTGCGCTGGGCGTTCGCCCATGCGACCAGATCGATACCATCGATCACGAGAGTCGACGACAGGTCCGTGTCGGGGCGCGCGGCGAGCTCGTCCGATAATGCGGACAGTGCTGCTCGCCAACTTTTGCGTCGCGGTTTCCCCCAGGTCCAGCCGGGTAGGTTTTCGAGGAGGTCGGCTTCACCGGCGGAGAGTGTGCCGTCCCAGTATGCGATCCGTCGACGTGCCACCCACCCGCCGAGGTCGATTCCGAACGCATGGACTCGACCTGCGGGGCCGGCATGACCTTTGAGTTCGACGAACTTCGTCAGCGCTCGGAATCCTGATTCCCAGTCGTCTGTGGGTGCGCCCATCACACGACCTGGGAGTTCTTCCGGGTTCTGCTACCGCAGAGAGCTGATGGGTTCATGCACATAAGGAAGGAGCGAGGCGGTAGCCGGCGCCGCGGATGGTGCGAATGAACTGTCCGTGCTGCGCATCCGAGCCGAGTTTTTCACGTAGCCGCTTCACGTGCACCGCGACGGTGTTCGTTTCGGCGCTGTGACCCCATACTGCGAGGCTGATCTCGCTTTGGCTGGCGACGTGGCCGCGGCGTTTGATCAGGTAGACGAGCAGTTCGAGTTCCCGCTGAGTCAACTGTACTTCGCGGTTTCCGACGCGGGTCTCGTAGCCACTGGGGTTGACCCGGATCGGTCCGGCGGTGACGACACTGTCTTCGGCGGGTGAGAGTGTGGTGATGCCGGCGAACGGAGCAATGGTGGTGATGTCGTACGGGCGGGCAACGACCGCCGAGGCGCCCGCGGCGAGGACTTCGCGCACGATGCGCTCGTCGCCCGACTTGGCTGCACCGACCAGGATCGGAACATCGGACCGGCTTCGAATCGTGGCCACCACTCGTGCGGCGTCGACGTTGTCGGTGTGAGCAGCCAAGATCAGGACGGTCGGCACCTCTGCACCCACCGCCAGTAGAGTCTCGGCACCGTCACGGCACCAGTCGGTGCGAATCCCCATGTGGTCGGCGGCCGCCATGAACTGCGCAGCGGTGGCTGGGTCCGGCTCCGCCAGAAGCAGACGCGTATGCGAATCGGCCAAGGAGTAGCCGTAATGCGCTCCCGCAGCGACCTCCCGGTCCGGCTGACGCAATTCGATAGTCAACTGTCGACCCCCTATTTCAGAACGTACCCATTGTCTCACCTGAAGTAGCCGGTGAGGAGGAGGTCGACTGCCCGCACAGCCACAGTGTCGCTCAGCCGAAGCGACCGGAGATGTAGTCCTCGGTGGCTTTTTGTGTCGGGTTCGAGAAGATCTTCTCGGTGTCGTCGATCTCGACGAGTCGACCGGGCTTGCCGGTTGCCTCGAGGTTGAAGAAAGCCGTCTGGTCACTCACACGCGCAGCCTGCTGCATGTTGTGCGTGACGATGACGATGGTGAAGTCCTTCTTCAGCTCGGTCATCAGGTCCTCGATCGCGAGAGTCGAGATCGGGTCGAGCGCGGAGCACGGCTCGTCCATGAGCAGGACGTCGGGCGAGACGGCGATGGCACGCGCGATGCACAGACGCTGCTGCTGACCGCCTGAGAGGCCACCACCGGGCTTGTCGAGGCGATCCTTGACCTCGTTCCACAGGTTGGCGCCGCGCAGCGAACGCTCGGCCACCTCGTCGAGCTTCTTCCTGTTGCGTTCACCGCTCAGTTTCAGGCCGGCGACGACGTTGTCCTTGATGGACATGGTCGGGAAGGGGTTGGGTCGCTGGAAGACCATGCCGATGGTCTTGCGAACGCCTACCGAATCGACGCTGGAATCGTAGATGTCCTCGCCGTCGAGCAGGACCGAACCCTCGACGCGCGCACCGGGAATTACTTCGTGCATGCGGTTGAGAGTGCGCAGGACCGTCGACTTTCCGCAGCCGGACGGACCGATGAACGCGGTCACGCTCCGGGGCGGGACGGACAGGCCCACATCGGCGACAGCGTGAAACTTGCCGTAGTAGATGTTGAGATCTTTGATGTCGAGGCGCTTGGCCATGTCTGGTGTTCCTGTCCGTTTCTAGCGCTTGTTGGTGAGGAAGCGGGTCGCGAGCGCCGCAAGAAGGTTGAGGAGTGCCATGACGATGATCAGCGTCAGGGCTGCGCCCCACACTCGGAGCTGGCCTGCAGGCTGCGGGTTGATCAGCTCGGTGTAGATCAGCAGCGGGAGCGAGGCCATGTTGCCTTCGAAGACGTCGAAATTGATCGAGCGGGAGTAGCCGACGAGCACGAGGACCGGAGCTGTTTCACCCATGACTCGGGCGATGGAGAGCAAGACTCCGCTGATGATGCCCGGCATCGCGGTCGGGATGACGATGCGCATGATCGTCTTCCACTTCGGGACGCCCAGTGCGTAGGAGGCTTCCCGAAGCTCGTCCGGGACGAGCTTGAGCATTTCCTCGGTGTTGCGTACGACGACCGGCAGCATCAGCAGCACCAGCGCCAGCGAGACGGCAAAAGCGCTCTGTTCGAATCCGAGGGTGGCGATCCACAGGCTGAAAACGAACAACGCCGCAACGATCGAGGGCACACCTGCGAGAACGTCGACCATGAAGGTCACTGTGCGAGCGAAGGCTCCGCGCCCGTATTCGACCAGGTAGATCGCGGCCATGATGCCGAGCGGGACGGAGATGAGCGCTGCGATCGCTGCTTGGATCAAGGTGCCGTACAGCGCGTGGTAGATGCCGCCGGCGAACTGTTCCGGAAGCACACCCTGCAGAGAATTCGTCCACCAACCGGAGGAGGTGATGGCGCGCCATCCCTTTTCGATGACGGTGAACAGCACCCACACCAGAGGAATCAGCGCGATACCGAAGGCAGCGTAGAACAGTACGGTGGCGATACCGTTCTTGGCTTTGCGGCTGGTGCTGATGCTTTGGAACGTCGGCGCCTTGGCCGGCGCATCGAGGAGATCGGCGCTCATCCGTTGACCTTGCCTTTCGCGACCATGCGAGCGAGTGCGTTGACGACGAAGGTCAATGCGAAGAGGACGAAACCAGCGGCGATGTACGCGCCGGTCGGAAGGGGAGCACTGAACTCTGCCGCTGCAGAGGCGATCTTCGAGGCGAAGGTGTAACCGCCGTCGAAGAGCGACCAGGTCGAGGCATTGGCAGCCGAACGCAAGATGATCAGCACGGCCACGGTTTCACCGAGAGCGCGACCCAGACCGAGCATCGACGCGGCGATGATGCCGCTGCGCCCGAAAGGCAGCACGGTCATACGCACGACTTCCCATTTGGTGGCGCCGAGGGCCTGTGCCGCTTCGATCTGCGAGCGCGGTGTCTGGCGGAATACCTCACGGGTGACGGAGGTGATGATCGGCAAGATCATCACCGCGAGAACAATTCCTGCGGTGAAGATGGTTCCGCCTCCGGTCAAGGAGACGTTGCCTTCGCTGAAGAGGAAGAACCAGCCGAGGTTGTCGTTGAGGAACTCCGCGACCGGGCTGAGCTTGGGGGCGAGGATGAAAATTCCCCAGAGACCGAACACGATCGAGGGCACTGCGGCGAGGAGATCGACGATCGAGCCGAAAGCGTGGGAGAGACGCGCTGGCGCGTACTGCGTCAAGAACACAGCGATACCCAGTGCGATCGGCACCGCAATCGCCAGAGCGAACACCGAACTGAGCACGGTGACCGTCAGGAGGTCACGGATACCGAAACGCAGATTCGATGCATCGCTGGTGACGAATTCGGTGCTGGTGAAGAAGTTCGCGTTGTTCGCTTGCAGCGACGGGATGGCGCGAATGAGCAGGAAGATGGCGATCAGGCCGATGGAGACGACGATCGTGGCACCGGCACCGGTGGCCAGCCACCGGAAGACCTTGTCACCGAACTGGTGTTTTCCGGTCGAAAGAGACGAGGGAATGGTCGGGGAAGTCTTGCCGCTGTGATCAGGCATGCCGGGTATCTTTCCGCCCGCCCCCGGAGCCGCCGCAGTGGGCGTCTCCGGGGAGCGGGTTACGTCGTCGGGGTGCAGAGCCATCGCTGATCAGGCAATCAGGAGATCGCGTTGACTGCGGTGGTCAGCTTCTGCTGGAACGCGCTCGGGAGCGGGATGTACCCGTTTTCCTCGAGACCGTTCTGGCCGGCGCCGATCGTGGACTGCAGGAACGCGCGGACAGCGGTGCCGACCTCGGCGTCGGGGTACTTCGAGCACACGATCTCGTAGGTAGCCAGCACGATCGGGTACGCGCCGGTCTCGGCGGGCTTGTAGAAGGTGGACGTGTCGAGCACGAGGTCGTTGCCCTCACCCTTGATGGTGGCGCCGGCGATGGTCTTGCCGACGGTCTCGGTGGTGATCTCGACCGGTTCGGGACCGGCGGAGGTCACGATCTTGGCGGTCTGCAGGTTCTGAGCCTTGGCGAAGGACCACTCGTTGTAGGTGATCGCGCCTTCGGTGCTCTTGATGGCGGCGGAGGTGCCCTCGTTGCCCTTGGCGCCCTCACCGACGCCACCGACGAACGACTTGCCCGCGCCTTTGCCCCAGGCGCCGTCCGAGGCTGCGTCGAGGTACTTCTGGAAGTTGTCGGTGGTGCCCGACTCGTCGTTGCGGTAGATCACGTTGATCTTCTCCGACGGCAGCGAAGCGCCCTCGTTGAGAGCCTTGATCGCCGGATCGTCCCAGGTGGTGATCGCACCGTTGAAGATCTTGGCAGAGGTGGGGCCGTCGAGGACGAGGTCGTCGACACCCTTGACGTTGTAGGTCACCGCGAGCGGGCCGAAGACGACGGGAAGGTTCCAGGCGTCGCTGGTGCAGCGTTCTTTCGCGCGGTCGTACTCGCCCTTGTCCTTGCTGAGCGGAGAATCGGAACCACCGATGTCGGTCTGGTTTCCGATGAACTCACTCACACCGGCGCCGGAGCCGTTGGAGGTGTAGTTGAGGGTCTGTCCGCTGCACGCCTGCTCGAACGCATTCACGAAACGCGTCATGGCGTTGGCCTGGGCGGTGGAACCACTGCCCTTGAGTGCCGACTTGCCGCCGCACTCGACATTCGAGGTCGAGCCCGCGCCAGTAGCTCCGGTCGAACCCGTCGCGCCGGTGTTGTTGTCGCTGCCGCACGCTGAAAGCAGGAGGGTGCTGGCCGCCAGCACACTGAGGGCGGCGCCAGATCGCTTGAGCTTCACGTAGTTCCTTCGAAGTATCGGGGTTGCTCGCGCGGCGCGCGGCCACCGAGATCGAGTGACACTGAGCAGCGCTGATTGCCGCTCGGGTGATGAACCTAGAGGCCGGGGATGAACGGATATCGCTGCGAAAATGAACGGAACATGAATCCATGGGCGAAAGTTGAATGAACAGCCCGGCTACCGGCAGGTATTGCTTGACAATCTCAAATTAACTCAGTGATTATTGACTCAATGAGTATTGAGCAAAAGTTCTCGCTCGAACAACGCGCCGCTCTCTATGGCGCCCTGGCCGATCCGGCACGGTTGTCGATCGTGGACATGCTCGTCCTCGGCGACGCATCGCCGTCGGAACTGCAACGCCGACTCTCCATCTCCTCGAATCTGCTCGCCCACCACCTCGGGGTCCTCGAACGCGCTGGTCTCGTGCACCGATCGAGATCCGAAGGCGACAAGCGCCGTACCTACCTACGACTCGAGCCCACCGCGCTGGAGGTGCTCGTTCCTACCTCGTCGCCCTTGGCTGTGACGCGGATCGTGTTCGTGTGCACCCACAATTCCGCGCGCTCGCAACTGGCCGCGGCGTTGTGGAACAAGCAATCCCACATCCCGGCAGCATCGGCCGGCACCCACCCCGCTCCCCGAGTTCACAGTGGAGCCCTCGCCGCCGCCCGCCGCCACGACCTACCTCTCGACGCCACGCGCCCGGCCGATGTCGCCGATGTCCTCGCGCCCGGGGACATGGTCATCGCCGTGTGCGACAACGCCCACGAAGAAATGCGCGAAAACCCGAACTCTCTTCACTGGTCGATTCCGGACCCTGCCCGCACCGGTAGTGCCGCAGCGTTCGACCGAGCCTTCGACGACATCGACCACCGAGTCGCTCGACTCGCCCCCCATTGCCTCCCGAACGGAGAACTCTCATGACCGACAACCTCAGCACCACAACACATCACCGCGACGACCTGACCATCGATCAACGGTTAGCCCTCAAAAGCGCCGCCGCACACCTGGCCACGGAATTCACCGACGTCTTCAACACCGAAACCATCGAGCGTTTCCTGCATTCTTCCTACGACCAGTTCGCCGGCCGCGCCTCCGTCGTCAACTACCTCCCTCTCCTGGCCGAACGCTTCGCCCGGCAGCGACTACGCGCCCTGGCCAAGGTCGAAGGACTCTCCAACGACGGCAAACCCACCGTGTTGTTCTTGTGCACGCACAACGCCGGACGCTCCCAGATGGCCATGGGATTCTTCGAAAAACTCGCCGGGGAACGTGCCGTCGCATGGTCCGGCGGATCCGAACCCGGCACCAGCGTCAACGAAGCTGCCATCGAAGCAATGGCCGAACGTGGCATCGACATCAGCGGTGAATACCCCAAGCCATGGACTGACGAAGTGGTCCGCGCAGCGGACGTCGTCATCACGATGGGCTGCGGAGATGCATGCCCGATCTTCCCCGGACGCCGCTACGAAGAATGGGTCCTTCCCGACCCCGCAGGTCTCGGGGTCGACGCGATCCGCCCGATCCGTGACGAGATCGAACGGCGAGTACTCACATTGCTCGACGAGATCGACATCGCCGCCCAGCACTGATGCTCGTCGATGAATTCCTTGCGAAGAAGGTCTCTCATGTTCATTCCGGCAGTGGTCACCGCTTTTGTGCACTGGCTTCGCAGCGGCTACCCGCAGGACGCACCGAGATACGGTCACAGCCCGCTACTGGCTCTGATGGATCAACGGCTCTCACCTGCGCAGATCAGTGAGATCGTGATCGCGCTCGACTGGGAGCCGGCCACCGAGGCCATCGACATCCAAGTGGCCATCACGGCTGTCGCACGGCGGATGCCCTCACCCGCCGATCTGAGTGCCGTATGCGCGGCCATCGAGAAATCCGCGTCCAGGGAAGGGGCCTTCCCGTGCTGCAGAACCAGAGGCGTGCCCCATGTTGCGAACTGATTTGATCGATGTCAATATTGATGTATGTCGAATCAAGATGTGGCGGAGACCGGCGCCTGTTGTTCGCCACTCAACCGTGAACCGTTGACCGAAGACTGGGCTGGTGATCTGGCCCGGATGTTCAAAGCGCTCGGCGATCCCGTCCGGCTGCGACTGCTGAGCCTGGTGGCCAGCCACGAGGGCGGTGAAGCCTGCGTCTGCGACATCTCCGACACCTTCGACTTGTCCCAGCCGACGATTTCGCATCACCTCAAGGTGTTGCGCCAGGCCGGACTCCTCGACTGCGAACGTCGCGGGACCTGGGTGTACTACTGGGTGATACCCGCAGCCCTGCAACAACTTTCCGCCGTTCTGCTCGTGGAAGCATCATCCACTGCCGCCGACGTCCCACAGGAGACCGCCGTATGAGCGCCCCGTCCAGTACCGAACACCCCGAAGTCGTCGGAAAACTCTCCACCCTCGACCGCTATCTGGCGGTCTGGATCGGCGTGGCCATGGTCGTCGGCCTGCTGGTTGGACGCTGGATCCCCGGCGTGAACACTGCCCTGGACAAGGTGCAGATCGACGGCATCTCGTTACCGATCGCCCTCGGCCTGCTGATCATGATGTACCCGGTGTTGGCGAAAGTTCGCTACGACCGCCTCGACACTGTCACCGGGGACAAGAAACTCCTCGCCGGCTCCCTGTTCCTGAACTGGGTTCTCGGCCCGGCGCTGATGTTCGCCCTCGCCTGGCTGTTTCTGCCTGACCTGCCGGAATACCGAACCGGTTTGATCATCGTCGGCATCGCTCGCTGCATCGCGATGGTGATCATCTGGAACGACCTGGCCTGCGGAGACCGCGAAGCCGCCGCGGTGCTGGTCGCCATCAACTCGGTGTTCCAGGTGATCATGTTCGCCGTGCTCGGTTGGTTCTACCTCTCGGTCCTGCCCGGGTGGCTCGGCCTCGAACAGACCACCATCGACACCTCGCCCTGGCAGATCGCGAAATCGGTCCTGATCTTCCTCGGTATCCCGCTGCTGGCAGGTTTTCTGTCCCGCTTCTTCGGTGAACGCGCCAAAGACCGCGACTGGTACGACAACAAGTTCATCCCCAAGATCAGCCCCTGGGCGCTCTACGGTCTGCTGTTCACCATCGTCGTGCTCTTCTCGATGCAGGGCGAACAGATCACCTCCCAGCCCTGGGACGTCGTCCGGATCGCGCTGCCCTTGCTCGCGTACTTCGCGCTCATGTGGGGCGGAGGCTACGTCCTCGGCGCCGCAATCGGATTGGGCTATGAACGCACGACGACCCTGGCGTTCACCGCCGCGGGCAACAACTTCGAACTCGCGATCGCCGTAGCCATCGCCACCTACGGCGCCACCTCGGGGCAAGCTCTTGCCGGCGTAGTCGGCCCGCTGATCGAGGTACCGGTGCTCGTCGGGCTGGTCTATGTCTCCCTTGCTCTACGCAAACGCTTCACACCCACTGACGGAAAGGTTTCAGCCCCATGACCGACAAGCCCAGCGTCCTGTTCGTCTGTGTCCACAACGCCGGCCGATCGCAGATGGCCGCGGGATTCCTGAGCCACCTCGCCGGCGATGCCATCGAGGTCCGCTCCGCCGGATCTGCCCCCGCGGAGACCATCAACTCCGCCGCGGTCGAGGCGATGGCCGAGCTCGGAATCGACATCTCTGCCCAGACCCCGAAGATCCTCACCACCGACGCCGTGCAGGATTCGGATGTCGTGATCACGATGGGATGCGGCGACACCTGCCCGATCTTCCCCGGCAAGAGCTACCGCGACTGGGTCCTCGACGATCCCGCCGGCCAAGGCATCGACGCGGTTCGCCCGATCCGCGACGAGATCAAAACCCGCGTCCAAGCCTTGATCAGCGAACTCACCGCCCCGTCGGTATCGCGCTGACCGCTCGTACTGCCCGTATTCGATCCCGTGAAAGAGACACTATGACCATCCCGTCCGCGGTCCATGACGTCATCATTGTCGGTTCCGGACCGGCCGGCTACACCGCTGGTGTCTACACCGCGCGCGCTGAGCTCGCGCCCCTGCTCTTCGAGGGAACCCAGTTCGGTGGCGCCCTCATGACCACCACCGAGGTCGAGAACTTCCCCGGATTCCGCGAAGGAATCATGGGCCCCGATCTGATGGAACAGATGCGCGAGCAGGCACTGCGCTTCGACACCGACATCCGCACCGAGGACGTCGAGGAGATCGATCTCAGCGGCCCGATCAAGACGGTCGTCGCGAACGGCGAAACCTACGCCGCGCACGCGATCATCCTCGCCATGGGCGCAGCAGCCCGCTACCTGGGCATTCCCGGTGAAGAACGCCTCCTCGGCCGCGGCGTCAGCGCCTGCGCCACCTGCGACGGCTTCTTCTTCCGTGACCAGGACATCGTCGTGGTCGGCGGCGGCGATTCCGCGATGGAAGAAGCAACCTTCCTCACCCGCTTCGCTCGCTCGGTCACCCTGGTGCACCGCCGCGAGGAGTTCCGCGCCTCACGGATCATGCTCGAGCGCGCCAAGGCCAACGAGAAGATCCGCTTCCTGACCAACGCAGAGCCCGTCGAGGTGCTCGGTGAGAACAGCGTCACCGGCCTCGTCGTGCGCGACACCGTCACCGGCGAAACTTCCACACTCGAGATCACCGGCATGTTCGTCGCCATCGGCCACGACCCGCGCAGTGAGCTCGTCAAGGACCAGGTCGATCTCGACGACGCCGGATACGTGCGCGTCGCTCCCGGTTCCACCGCGACCTCCGTCGACGGCGTCTTCGCTGCCGGTGACCTGGTCGATCACACGTACCGTCAGGCGATCACCGCTGCCGGCACCGGATGCTCCGCAGCAATCGACGCCGAACGCTGGCTGGCCGACCGCGGCGACATCACCGCCAACACGCTCGACGCAGCCGGCCACACCGTAGACGCCGTCTGACTCCCACACCCAGCGAAAGGAACTTCGATGAGCAAGCCTTCAGTGCTGTTCGTGTGCGTCAAGAACGGCGGCAAATCCCAGATGGCCGCCGGCCTCATGCGCAAAGCCGCCGGCGACCAGGTGGACGTGTACTCGGCCGGCACCAAACCCGGCGACGCGGTCAACGCCCTGTCCGCCGAAACGCTCCTCGAGGTCGGGGTGGACATCTCCGGTGAGACCCCGACGTTGATCGATCCGCAACTGGTGCGCAATGTCGACCTCGTCGTCACCCTGGGCAGCGAAGCGAAGGTCGATCCCGTCGCCGGTACCGACTTCGAGAACTGGGACACCGACGAGCCGTCCGAACGCGGCATCGACGGAATCGAACGAATGCGGCTGGTCCGCGACGACATCGCTGCCCGCGTCGACGCCCTGGCCGGGCGTCTGACCACGTAATCGACGTATCACCCCGGCTGTCAGCAGAAGATCTGGATAAGGAAAGGACACTCGTGCACTCGCAAGGGACACCGATCACGGTCGACGTTGTCGTGATCGGTGGTGGTCAAGCCGGAATGGCCGCCGGGTACTACCTGCGCCGCTCCGGCCGCGACTTCGTCATCCTCGACGCCGAAACAGCGCCCGGTGGATCCTGGCAGCACTACTGGGACTCACTGCACCTGTTCTCACCAGCCGAATACTCCTCGCTGCCCGGCTGGCCGATGCCGGGCTGGAGTCCCGGTTTCCCGCCCGCCTCACACGTCGTGGATTACCTCACCGCCTACGAGACCCGATACGACCTACCGGTCCGCCGCCCGGTCCGCGTCACGTCCGTGACCCGCTCCGGTGACGGGTATCTCGTCGAATCCGATCACGGCAGCTGGTCCGCGCGGGCCGTCGTCAACACCACCGGGACGTGGCGGCAACCATTCTGGCCGATCTACCCCGGTATCCGCGAGTTCACCGGCACCCAAATCCATACCACCAGCTACCGTTCGCCGACCCCGTTCGCCGGTAGCAAGGTCGCCGTGGTCGGCGGCGGAAACTCTGCCGCGCAGATCGTCGCCGAAGTCTCCACCGTCGCCGAGACACTCTGGCTGACGAGCCGGGAACCGCGGTTCCTGCCCGACGACGTCGACGGCCGGATCCTTTTCGACGTCGCCCGTGAACATGCCCGTGAAATCGCTTCAGGTGAAACCGATTCCGGTGGCATCGCCGGCCTCGGCGACATCGTGATGGTGCCCCCGGTCCAAGCCGCCCGCGAGCGCGGCGTGATGGTGGCGCACCCGATGTTCGACCGCCTCACCGCCACCGGATTGGGATTCGGCGATCACGTCGAACAGGTGGACGCCATTATCTGGTGCACCGGATTCCGCCCCGCACTACGGCACCTTCAGCCCCTTGGACTCCGAGACGGCGACACCGGACGCATCGAACTCGACGGAGCGCACGTCGCCGGTGAACCCGGATTGATTTTCCTCGGATACGGCGACTGGACCGGTCCCGCATCGGCCACCCTGATCGGAGTCGGCCGCACCGCCCGCGACGCCATCACCGCACTCGACGACGACCTCTTCACAGTCCCGGCCATCTGAGCAACATCCGAAACAAAACAGAGGACACATCATGAGCACCATCGAAGTATTCGAACCCGCCCTGTGCTGCAACACCGGCGTCTGCGGCGACGACGTCGACCAAGCGCTGATCACCTTCACCGCCGACCTCGACTGGGTCGCGAGCAACGGCGGCACCATCACCCGTCACAACCTCGCCAACGACCCCCTTGCCTTCGCCGGAAACGACACCGTCGCAGCATTCCTCAAAATCTCAGGCTCCGAAGGACTCCCGCTGGCGATCGTCGACGGAGTCACCGCCCTGACCGGTACTTATCCCACCCGCAACCAGCTCGCGAAATGGGCCGGCATCACCGAAGCCGGAGCCGCGGACGCGCCGGCCGGGATCGCCATGCTCGGACTCGCCGACGGCTCAGCATGCTGCTCCACCGACGACGCCGACTCCACCACCTGCTGCTGAAAGCACCCACAACGCAATGAAGTTCCTGAACGATGCACCCCGATTCCTGTTCTTCACCGGCAAAGGCGGTGTCGGAAAGACCTCCATCGCCTGCGCGAGCGCGATCACCCTCGCCCGCGCCGGGAAGAAAGTGCTGCTCGTGAGCACCGATCCCGCCTCCAACGTCGGGCAGGTCTTCGGCGTGAGCATCGGCAACACCATCACCGACATTCCCGCCGCTCCCGGATTGTCGGCGCTCGAGATCAACCCGGAACAAGCCGCCGCCGCCTATCGCGAGCGGATCATCGGCCCCGTCCGCGGACTGCTCCCCGAGAAGGAGATCGCGGCGATCGCCGAACAGCTCTCTGGGTCCTGCACCACCGAAATAGCGTCGTTCAACGAGTTCACCGGACTGCTCTCCTGCCAAGGCGACATCACCGCCGACTTCGACCATGTCCTCTTCGACACCGCTCCGACGGGGCACACCATCCGGCTGCTGCAGCTTCCCGGATCGTGGACCGAGTTCCTCGACGACGGTAGGGGCGACGCATCGTGCCTGGGGCCGCTGTCCGGGCTCGAGAAGCAGCGAGCCATCTACGCTGACGCTGTTGCCGCGCTCGCAGATCCGCAGCGGACCCGCCTCGTCCTGGTCTCGCGCGCCCAGCGTTCGACGCTCGCCGAAATTACCCGCACCCACCGCGAACTCGCCGACATCGGACTGACCCATCAGCATGTCGTGATCAACGGTGTCCTCCCGGCACCGGGCGACGACACCGATCCACTCGCGACCGCGATCTACCGGCGTGAACAAGCCGCGATAGCCGGCCTGCCCGACGAATTGGCGCAGCTGCCCACCGATCAGGTCCCGCTCAAAGCGACCAATATCGTCGGCATCGACGCACTCGAAAGCCTCTTCACCCCCGACCTCAGCCCGGTATCCGCCGCCTCAGCGGACCCGGCCCTGCAGCTACCCAGTGCTCCGCTCTCATCCCTGATCGACGAACTCGACACCGACGATCACGGCCTGATCATGTGCATGGGCAAAGGCGGAGTCGGCAAGACCACCATCGCAGCCGCCATCGCTGTCGCCCTCGCCGAACGCGGCCACCAGGTGCACCTGACCACCACCGACCCGGCCGCACATCTGACAGAAACCTTGAACGGGGAACTCGACAACCTCCAGGTCTCCCGAATCGACCCCGCCGAAGCCACCGAGCAGTACCGCACCCGGGTTCTGACCACCAAAGGCAAGAACCTCGACGAACGCGGACGCGCGAACCTCGCCGAAGACCTCCGATCACCCTGCACCGAGGAAGTGGCGGTCTTTCAGGCGTTTTCGCGGGTGATTCACGAATCGAGCCGCAAATTCGTCGTCGTCGACACCGCCCCGACCGGGCACACTTTGTTGTTGCTCGACGCCACCGGCTCCTACCACCGGGAAATCGCCCGCCAAATGGGTGAGAACACGAACTTCACCACCCCGCTCATGCGGCTCCAGGACCCGAACGCCACGAAAGTCCTACTCGTGACCCTCGCTGAAACCACACCTGTCCTCGAGGCCGCCGGTCTGCAAGCCGACCTGCAACGCGCAGGCATTCACCCTTGGGCGTGGGTGGTCAACAACTCCCTCGCGGCAGCCGAACCGACCTCGACGCTCCTGCAGCAACGCGCAGCCGGAGAGATCACCGAAATCGACAGCATCACAAACAAATACAGCCAGCGAACCGCCATCGTCCCGATGCTCGCCGAAGAACCCGTCGGCACAGATGCATTGGCGGCGTTGAGTAAGGCCTGACGGGAGTAGGAATCGACTTCTGGCTGGTCATTTTCGTTGGCTGGATATGGTGGCGACGGCTTCTCTCGCCGCGCTCCGGTATGCCGTGATCCGGGGTCGGACCACACGACTCTCGGTGATACACACTCGCCAGGAAGACAACAGCATCTCGGTTTCCCCTCTGCGGTCAATGACCGACGGTACACAAGCTCGCCGGAGTAACCGTGCGCGTCACCGATGCCGGCGGAACCAATGTTGTTGAGATCGACATGCTGGTGACCGCTGATGCTATCGCCGAAGCCCGGGATTGAAGTGACCCGAACTCCCGGGGCTTTGCTTTGCGATGTGCGACTATAAGTTCATGCTCGATCCGGGCGCAAAGGGCAGTGACGTAGTGGTGATACCGCAACGAACTTTATGGTGGGCGGTCGACGAGCTCTGCCGTGCGTTGCCGCACGAGGTGCTTCGAAAACTGAAAGTGAGATCGGGCGAGGACCTAGCCGCCATTTCAACGACTGCATTCCTAGCCTGTGCGCCGACTAGCGTTGATTGTGCTGGCGAACCAGACTTGATCTTCGATCTTTCGCATTCGAAATCGGAGCGCAGCCCCATATCGTCGATGGGTTTGGCGAATAAGAGGTTTGCGGACTTCGAAGTGAAATCGATTGGTCTTTGGTACCGAAAGTTTGACGCCACGATTGATCAATCCCTTGGGCGTGGCGAAATTCCGATGGTGACGACGTTCACCGCAGCTGTTACGACTGTAAACGAGGTCCTGGCAGGTGAAGGCCTCAATCAGATTGATCGCGCGCTCCGCCAACTAAACAAGAAAGTGAGGGTTGCGCACTCGAAGAACATATTTCTGATTGCCCATCCCTTTGACTATCCCGTCGTTGAAATGGACGTTGCTCCTATCGTGGCACACCTTCTGAACCCACTGGACGGGATTGTTGGCGTAGACACCGTCTGGGTGATGTGGCCGGATGTCTTCTTTGTGATGTGGTCATCCCACAATGCCCGGTGGGTGAATCTGTTGTTTGACTCTCGAGAACAGAGCAAGGATCACTCATCTGCTTGGGACGACCTCGAGTTGCTGCAGCAAGTCCAAGTTGAGTTTCAGCGTCGTATCGACGGTGAAACGAACTCTCCGTACATATTTCGACTTGAGTAACGGGTTGTTTGAGGTGTTGTGGGTCGGCGAGCTCAAGAGCTGACAGCCAAGCCCGGACATCGTTTGCGGTCTATCCGCTTTTTAGCGTGGCGTTTCGCAGGTTTGACTTCTTGTGTGCAGATGCCGGCCCGAAAAGATGTCGTAGAGGTCGGCATGCTGGGGACCGCTGATCGGAGGTCGAAATCGCGGTCTTGTAGCCACCTTTCCTTCGCCTGTCTGCGGTGGTGCCGGCGGCCGGTGAGGTAGTGGTTTCTCACGTCCCCGGCACAGGGTGCGCCGGGGACGTGAGAAACGATTCTAGCGCCTATTTGCGCAGGTCAACCTATATAATTGGGGAGTCTAATTCGGTAGCGGACCTGACCAGTTCGCTCGATTCTGGAGGATTCCTGTGGCTGATTTGGCTACTGCTGTGACTGTG
>NZ_JAAMPR010000003.1:0-241478 GCF_018588185.1 Rhodococcus sp. WY5 | reverse complement strand
AAGCGGAGGAAAGCTCAAGAGCAAATTGGGGTCCGGTGGATCCGGGAATCACCTTCGAGCAGACCGGGATCGACTACCTCGTCGTCGACGAGCTGCACGACTACAAGAATCTGTCCACGGACACCAACATTCAATCGGCCGCGATCGCCGGTTCTCAGCGTGCGCAAGATCTGCACATGAAGATCGAGTACTTGCGGGACAAGCACAACGGGAGAGCGGTCACCGGAGCAACGGCGACCCCGATCGCGAATTCGATCACCGAGGCATACGTCATGCAGCGGTACCTGCGACCCGATCTGATGGAAGCTGCCGGGATCACGAATTTCGATCAGTGGGCGGGAACATTCGCTTCCACGAAGGCGGAGTTGGAGATGTCGGTGGACGGCAACTCCTGGTCGCTCAAGGAACGGGTATCGGGTTTCCGGAACGTGCCCGAGTTGCTGAAGATGTTTCACGTCGCCGCTGATGTGAAGACGCGGAGGATCTCGACCTTCCGACACCGGCCATCGCGAGGCGGGGCGACGGGCAGCGAGTTCCCGAACTGATTTCCGTCCCGGCGACGCAGGCTCAGCGTGATTTCGTGATCAGTCTCGGTGAACGTGCGGATGCGGTCCGCAAAAAACTTGTCGAGCCGACCGTGGACAACATGCTCAAAATTTCATCGGAAGGGCGCGCAGCGGCGCTGGATCTGCGCTTGCTCACCCGCAAGGCCCACACCGCACAGGAACTAGCCGCAATTGAAGACGGTGACGATTTGTTCGCCGACGCCGGGACGGCGTTGGAGGAGGCACAGGCCGACTCCGGACACAAGATCGGTGCGGCGGCTACGTGGTTACACCGCAATTGGGAGGAGAACAAGGACAACGTCTACATCGTGGAAGGACGGCGCTCCGCATCCGCGTCGGGGCGGGTTGTGCATTTGGTGTTCTGTTGATCTGGGAACGCCGGGGGAGGGGTGGAACGTGTACGACGAACTGGCATCGGAGCTCACTACGAAAGGCGTGCCGCGCGAGCAGATCGCGTTCATCCACGACGCCAAGACCGACAAGGCCAAAGCGGCGATGTTCGCTGACGCGAAATCCGGGAAGATCGCGATCTTGGTCGGGTCGACATCGAAGATGGGGGTGGGGACGAATGTGCAGGACCGGGTTGTCTCGTTGATGCACATCGACTGTCCCTGGCGGCCGGCCGATCTGGAACAGCGAGACGGGCGCGGCGTCCGGCAGGGAAATCAGAACGCTGAAATCAGGATCGGGATCGCCATCACCGAAGGAACATTCGATGCTCGGATGTGGTCGACGCAATCACGGAAAGCCACTTTCATCAATCAGTTCATGAGAGGCAGCCTCGACGTCCGCGAGATTGACGACATCGGAGACGCGGCGATGAACGCGAACGAAGCGGTGGCCATCGCTTCGGGCAATCCGCTGGTGCTGGAAAAGGCGGAAGTTGATGCCGAGGTCGGGAAACTGGAGCGTTTGCGAAGATCTCATCAACGCAGCCAGTCCATGCTGGCGTTGCGTGTCCGCGAATCCGAATACCGGATTCCGGAACTCGAAAAGAGCATCGCCACGTTCACCAGCGCGATCGAACAGCGGGTATCGACTCGGGGTGAGAAGTTCGTGATCGAACTCGACGGGAGCACAATCGATTCTCGAATCGAGGCCGGCGACGCGATCGCCGCGCGGTTGTATGCGCTCATCGAAGACAGATCATCGCATTGGAAAGAGATCGACGGCGGTCGTATCGGACGGCTGGGCGGCTTCGAGTTGTACGCGCGCAATGTGCCGAACGGGCGCAGCGCTGACGCCGCGATCGTGTTTCCAGACATCGACGGTCATGCGGTCACGTTCAACGCGGGCACCTTGCGCAACGGTGGTGTCGGTATCGCAGTGAAGCTCGAGAATGCGATCGAGGGAATGGACCGCCGGTTGGCCAATGCCGAACGCGAACTCGCGACCGCAGTCGGAGAGAAGGGACGATCGGAGGCGAGACTCGGGTTGAAATTCGAGCACGAGGAACGGCTGGACGCACTCAAGGTGCGCAAGCGCGCGATCGACATCGAGCTTCGTGGCGATCCGGAACCAGAGGCAGGCGAGGAATCCGAGCCGACCCCGCAGAGCGATTCGCGTGCCGTCGAGCGCTCACGTCCGTCACATCTGGACCGAAGCGGCGGGCCGTCTCCTGGTGTGAACCGTGACCGCTGAGCGATAGGGGCGCACCACGTAGTCGCGCCCTGAACATGGATCTGGCTCCACCCGAGACATCGGGATGGAGCCAGATTCATTTTTTTGTGGATAGTTGCCTGTTGGTTCGTTGTGGTGCCGGTCAGTGGGCAGGGTTGGTGCCCGAAGCGACCGGAGTGGGTGGTGAGGTGGGTGTGGACGGGGAAGCGATGTTCCCCTTCTCCTTGCCTGCTTTTGCTCGTTTGCTCACGGCTGCGAGAGCGGCGGTGGGCTTGAGGTCGATCTTCTCGAGCGCGCTGACTTTCGCGCCGCCTTCACGCGCTGCCTCGTATGCAGCGGCTACGGCATTCTCGGTTGCTTCTTCGCGTGCGATCAGCTCACGTTGACCACGCTCGCGTGCCTCGCGTGCGAGCTTCCATTCACCCATCTTCACCGCGAGGTCACCGACGAGAGTTTCGACCGAGTTTTCGACGAGGGCGGCTCGGTACGCCGATGCAGCCTTCTCGGCGGCGGAATTCTTCGTTGTGGCCATGTGGTCACCGGTCCTTTCAGTTCGAATGAATCTACTGTATCGAATGGTTCGTCGTGTTGTGAATCCGTGCGGGCGAAGCGCGGAGTCTTTGAGTGAGGAGAGGTCGTGGAGTATCGCCGTTGCCGGAGGTGTTGTCCCCGGCCTGGGTGTCCGGGGCGGCGTTGTGTGCAAACCAGACGCGGAGCGGAGGAATCTGGTTTGTGCCCAATGCCGAGTTCCCCGGTGCACAGGTTGGGGGCAACACACCAGGTTCGGATGGGCGTTTTCCGCGCGCAGCGTGGTGGTGTTCGCCGCGTAGCGGCGGCCCGTTGCCCACAGATGGGGATGGCGCATGCCGCTCCTCATGTGGATGCCCGAGATTTTTCCTCTCGCTCCGCTGCGTCTCGGGCACCCACAATCCTCGCGCGCCACCCCCAAGTGTGGACGACGGGATCGGGCGGTCAGCTTCGCAGGTAGACGTCGCGGCTAGTGGGTGGCGAGCAGAGAAGAACGCGAAGGGCGGGGCTGCCGCGAGGCCGCTTCGCGACCTCTTGCCTGATGAAGAATCCGCGCAGACGCGAGTTGGGTGTGGGCCGGCGGGGTTGCTCGGGTGCGTGGTGATCGCGCGTTGTGCATTTCCGCAGGAAGCAGGCAGGTCTAGTGGAAAAGCAGAGCAAGATATTCTAAAACCCAGGGGTTTTAGCTTGCGCCTGCCGCGGGCGTGGTTCAGACTCGAAGGGGTTCGAGGTCTGAGCACCCCGGCGGCGGGGTGGATGTCGCCGGGCGGCCGGCGAGTGAGGTCCAGTCGAGGGTTCGTCTGGACGGTTGAGGAGCTGGGTTGAGCGTGAAGGCGAAGCGAGGTCACCGTTCGCACGGTGTGGTCGTTCGTTCGCGTCGCAAGGAAGCTCTGTTCACTCCGGACGAGTACGCGTTGATCGAGCAGGCTTCGACGATGAGGGGCTTGAAGTCGGGGGCATTCATCGCGGCGTCTGCGGTCGAGACGGCGAAGGCGATGACCACAGGTTCAGGAGAGAACGCTCCGGCGACGGTGCACGAGTTGCGCGGTGTCGCGGCTGAGGTGCGGGAGTTGCGTCGATTGTTGGGGAACGTGGCCGGCAATCTCAACGATGTCGCCCGTCATGCGAATTCGACGGGGCAGCTGGGCGGTAATGCTGATGCTGTCTTGGAGTTCACGCGGCGCACGAACACGAAGATCGATGCCTGGCTGATGGAGCATCTTCGGAGCCTGCGGTGATCGACAAGATCGTGAAGGGTTGGGATGCGAAGGGGTTGGTCCGCTACCTGATGGGGCGGGGCGATCACAACGAGCACACGCGCCCGACGGTGATCGGGGCGTGGCAGTCCGACCCTGGCGCGTTGCAGCCTGATCTGGTGGGGCCGGGAGATTTCGACTTCGATCCGGCGGAGTTCACAGCGTTGCTCGATCACGTGAACGCGACTGCCGAGGCGGCCGAGTTGCCCAGGCGTCAGCCGCAGACAGGTGAGCCGGGGTACACCAAACACGGATACGTGTGGCATTGCTCGCTCAGCCTGTCGGCGGAAGAGGGGAAGCTCTCGCACGCGCAGTGGAACGAGATTGCACGCGATGTGATGGACCGAACCGGGATCGCTCCGGAAGGTGACGCCGGTGGGTGCCGATGGATCGCGGTGCATCACGGTCAGTCCACAGAAGGCAACGATCACATTCACATCGCCGCGGTGTTGGTGCGCCAGGACACGGGTCGTCGCTTCCACCCGAAGAACGATTTCGGAGTGACCCGCACGGTGATGCGGGATTGGGAGGATCGACTCGGTTTGCAGGCGACCGCGATCAACGACGGTTCTGCAGCACCAGCGGCCAGTCGCGGCGAGATCGAGAAAGCGGCGACCCGGATGCGGCAGGGTTACGAGGGGCTGAGCCGGGGAGAAGCCGGTAAGGCCGCGAAGATTCAGTTGCGTCAAGTGGTGACCGAGACCGCCGCGATGAGCGCGGACTCGGAGCAGTTTCTGTCCGAGCTGCGCTCGCAAGGTGTGCTGGTGCACTTGCACCGCAACGACGACGGAAAGATCGACGGATACGCGGTCGCTGATCCCGAGGACCGCGACGCGAAGACCGGCCGCCCGATCTTCTTCGGAGGTAGAAAGTTGGCTCCGGAGCTCTCGTGGGTGAAGTTGTCGGCGCGGTGGTCCGGGGATGCGGCATTGGCGGTACCGGAGACCGGGCGGGCGCATGAGGTGTTGTCCTCGATCGCGGGAGTCGTGCGCGGGAGCGCGGTCGCAGTACGCGGCAGGACCGAGTCGCCAGTGGCGGTGGCGAAGAGCGTGCAGCCGCTGTTGGCGGTATGGGCGAGGGTCGCGGACGGTGCGCAGCGGCGCGGGGAGCTGAGCCGCGCGGCGTGGTCGTTCGATCGGGCAGGACGGATGCCGAAGTCCTTGGAATCACCGCCTGCGGGAGAAATGGCGCGGGCGTTGCGTGCTTCGACTCGTCAGTTGTCGAGAGTAGGACTGGTGTCCGGTCGCGGTATGACCCGTGACGCCGGGCTCGAGTTGGCGTTGGCGTTGTCGGAATTGTTGTTGGAGATCGCGGCGTGGCACGAGGTATCGAAACGCTCGCATCACTGCGCGGCGGCCACCAGGTCGGCTCGTTGCGTGGGACGTTTCGCGGACGAAGCGGGCCGCGGAATGTCGGGTGCTCCGCGCACCACTGCGGCAGTAGTCGACAGTGTTCGTGATCGCGCGCCTTCGCGCGGACGTACACCAAGAGCTCCGGCGTCGAGCACGCCGGAATGGTTGCCGAGGAGAGGGGAAGAGAGGAAGTTGTGATCGCAGGCGCGTGATCCGCCGCGTACAAGTCCACATCGTCGGGAGTCGCCACCCATTGCATGCTGCGAGCTGTGCTCGTGGCACGACCGACGAGTTGGAAAGGGCAGCGATGACTGACCCCACGAACGACAATGTCACCGATCGAGGTTCTACTGTTTTCGCTGTGTCACTGATGTACCGAGCTGTCGACTCGCCGGTCAGTGAACTGCATTCGACACATCCTTCTCTTACCCGAGCTGTGGAGAGTCTTGCCCGCCACGTGCACGCCGCCGCAGTCGATCCGATCGACGACGTGCGTGTGGCCATCGTGGAGGAGCCACACGGGCAAGACGCGGTCGTTGTGTTCGAATACTCAGGTGCAGCGGTGGAGGTGATCCGCGCCTTCGATGCCTTCGCGAGCACAGTCCCTTCATCGTCTAGTCCTGAATCGGTGAAAGTGATCCGTGCATTCGATGCATTCTCAAACACGGAACACTCGGCGACTGCTCCTGCTGCGGCATGGGAACGAGCGGCGCAGACCTTTCTTGCCCCGGCGCCCTCTTCGCCGACAGCGCCGGCGGTCGTATCGGACGGAGAGCAGAGATGAGTGAACACGACGAGGTTCCGACGTTCTCGCTTGGGCGTGGTGACGCGATGCGATGGATGATGGCGATGCGCGCGGGCGCGGATCTGATGCGCACTGTTCGCGAAAGCAGGGGGCGCGCGGCGTTCGAGGACGCGGAGAACGTGGCCCGGATCGAAGCGGTTGCTGCCGAGAACGGATTACGCAAGCTCAGCGCTGACGATACCGAGCAGTGGAATGCGGCGGCAGCGGCCGGCCGTGTCTACGCAGAGCAGCATCCCGAGTCGGGGATGACTGTGCGCATCGCTCCGCTGTCGGGAGGCCGGTACGGAGTGCAGGCGGGATGGGAGGACAACTACACGTCCACGGTGGTCGGTTCAGCCAAGATGGCGGGGGAGCTGAGGTCATGGCTCAACGAGAACAGCAACTACAGCAGCATCGATGACCTCCGCGGCACTGTGGAAGAACTACATCAGCATCAGCTCAACCTTGCGGCGCAGACGGCGCAGGAGCGAGCCACCTTCGAACGCGAAGAATCCCGACGCGTCGAGATAGCACGCTGGTTGCATCAACCCGAACAAGCGCGAGTACGGGCGATGTGGGAAGACACTTCGCATCCGGAGTTTCGCGGCGAGAACGGATTCGAAGAAAGCCGCCGCAAATTCTGGCTCAACGGTGTCTTCCAGCACGCGCAGAAGCACAACGGCGACCTCGCGAAGGCCACAGAGTGGGCACTCGAACACGACAAAGAGTTTTACGGAGACTGGAGGAAAAACGCTCCACGTGTGAACTTCCAGAACTTCGAAGAACCCGAGATGCGCGACGCCGAACGCAACCATGAGCTGGCCTTGATCGGCAGATGGGCGAGCGCCTTTGCCGCGGACAAGGAGTTCGAAGCAGCACAAGCCTGGGCCAGTGAGCACGACCCGGCGCTCTATCAGAACTGGCAGCGGGCACAAGCACAAGCAACTGGTCTGGACGAGACACGGCGCGGAGAGAAGTCGCTCATCGACGCGGTCTCAGTGAGTAAGGAACTCGCGGCAGCGAAAGCGTGGATGAAAAAGGCAGGCAACGAGCAGGTCGCGTTGGACTGGGAGTTCCCGGACGCGCACACCTGGCAGGGCGAGGACGGGGTGCAGGCGCAGTGGCTCCGTGGGCAGTGGCACGCAAGCGAGGCCTACACCGAGGGGTTGCCGGAGGCCGAGCAGATCGAGGAGGCGAACGCCTGGATGGCGTTGCCACGCAACGAGAAGATCGCGGCCGAATTTAATGAGCCGAGCGCACAGACGTGGGAGGACTTCCGGGAGGAATGGCTACGCGGCCGGTGGCGCGATGCGCAGGCGGAGGCTGCGCAGGACGCGCCGCCTCCGCCGACCCTGGCGGATCGCCTCGAGGGACGCGTCGATCAGTCGATCCTCGAGGACAAGAGGTGGGCGACGGCCGAGCGGCAGTTCACCGCGTTGGTGCGCGATGGTGCCGACCCGGACCGGCTCGCGGATGTCGTCGCCGGGATCACCTTCAACGAGAAGATCCGCTCTCCCAGCGCGTTCGCCTCGTGGAACATGCGGGAGGCGGCGACGAAGGGCCGTGTCTCGCAGAAGAGTGAGGACGAAGCCAAACGCGAGGTCGCGGAGGAATGGCTCGCGCAGGCGCAACCCGGCCATCCACTCGATCGGGCGCGGGCAGCGTTGCTCGTGGGCCAGATCGACGAATCGTTCGACGCCAAACTCGCCGAACATTATCCGGGTCTGCTCGACGGAGACCGTATGCGTGAGCAGGCGAACACCCAGGCGGCGCGCCACGACGGAAACGCCGACGCCGCCGAAAGCGAGGCACAGCGCATCGAGTACGCCGAAGCAGACGAGCGTGGACGAACCCGGTCCCGGGCGGCCGATAGCGCACCTGCTCACGACGATTCGCGGTCATCGAGCGATCAGTACGGGGAAGTCGTCGATCTCGACAAGACCCACGGCGGGTGGGACGAGGACATTCCGTTGCCCGATGAACCGGAACCTGACGAGCCGATCTACGACCACGATGTCGGGTCCGAGCGAAGCACCGAGATCCCGTTCTCGCAGGCGACGGCCGAGGAGTCGGAGCGGGCGTTTCCACTCGACGAGGTCGGTGACGGCCGCACCATCGCCGATGCGCGCGCGGAACGGTCGTACGCGGCCGGGGAGCGAAGCGCTGCGAGAGAGGAACGGGCGCAAGGCGAGGCTGCACAGGTACAGCCCACCGAGGCAGCGGCCAGAGCTGCTGGCCCGTTGACGCCACCGACCGGCATCAAACCCACGCATCGCCGGGGACCGCGTAAACCACCGGGGACAGCGCCGTCGACGGCAGCGAGAGTGGCCAAACGCGCGCTGTAGTCAGGTGATCAGGGGTCGGCGCGTTGTCATGACGCGTCGACTTTCTGTATGTGAGGGGATGGTCCTCTTCACCGGATCCAGTTCAGTACCCCATACGAGTCCAAGTTCCCCATCGCATGCGCGACGATGGCCGGCCACAACGACCGAGTTTTCAGGACCAGGGGGAAGAACACCAGCCCGAGCGTGGCGGCCGAGAGTACATTCCACGCACCGAATTCCGCGTGTGAGAAGCCGAACAGCGCAACACTGACGACGACGTACCAGCGCATGACCCCACCGAGAAGTGCTGCGCGAAGTCGCCGGTCACGGACGTGATCGCGAAACTGCCACAACGACAGTCCCAGCCCGCGAAAGAGGATCTCCTCGGCGATCACGTGGGCAACAATCGTCAGCGTCATCCACGCCACCGGAACGCCCGCATACCAGTCGTTGCGGTTCTCACCAGTGATCTCCGTGGAGATGCCCGTTACCGACCGCAGTTGTCAATGGCCACGAAGTTCTCCCCGTAGGCGGCCAGTAGTTCTCCCCGCTGGTGGCCACGGGTTCTCCCCGGTGGCGGCCAGTTGTTTTTCCCCACCCGCTTTCTGATTTGGGTTAGCTGAAGGGCTTCACCCCCTTGCCGGTGGTGGCTTCGGTGAGGCGGAAGGAGTCGCCGTCGGTGACGACGACGTGCGCATGGTGCAGGAGCCGGTCAACGGTGGCGGTGGCCAATGTTTTGGGCATGATCTCGTCGAAGCCGGAGGGGTGCAGGTTGCTCGAGACGGCAATCGCTCGGCGTTCGTAGGCAGCGTCGACGAGGCGATAGAATCCTTCGGCGGCGTCTTCAGAGACCGGGAGCAGACCGATGTCGTCGACGATGATCAGGTCGGAGCGGATGATCCTCGTCAGGGCTCGGGCGATGGAGTCGTCGGCACGGTGCCGGCGGACCAGGGCACCGAGGTCTTCGATGGTGAACCAAGACACCGCCAGCCCAGCTTCGACTGCGGCCTGCCCGAGTGCCTCGGTGAAGTGAGACTTGCCAGTTCCCGAAGGCCCACAGACGCAGAAACATTCACGCCGCCCGACCCACTCCAGGGTGCGGAGCGCGTCCTGGGTGGCGCGGGGAATCGACGATTTCGTTTCGTCCCAGTCGCCGAAGGTCTTGCCGGTAGGGAAACCCGCGCGTTTGCGGCGAGTGTGCAGGTTCGCCCGGTCCCGGCCGGCGGCTTCCTCAGCGAGGAGAACCCGCACGACTTCGGCGGGGTCCCAGCGTTGGGCTTTCGCGGTCGGGATGATATCGCTCAAGGACCTGCGGATATGGGGCAGTTTCAGGCGTTTAGTCAGGTCGATCGCCTCGGCCAACGGGTCGCCGTTAGCGCTGGTAACAGTGCGCAAAGGGGTGCTCATCAGGCGTCATCGCTTTCATCGTCAGTAGTGGCTGGGCTGGCCGGCGCTGGTGTCTGGCCGAAGGTGGACCAGGCGGCGGTGCCCGGTTGCAGAGTGTGGTTCTCGCTGCGACGGACCGGATCAGCGTGTTCGTGGGTGACTTGGTAGTCGAGGATCGAGATCAGGTCCCGATCGGCGAACCGGCCGGTCATCGCCGCCGTCCCCAACGCTCTGTCGACTGCGTCCGGGGAGTGCAGCTTCGAAAGGTCCACGGCCTCGGCCATCTTCGCCCTGATGCGGCGCGCTCCCGCGGCGGCAGCCTCGACCAGCCAGCTGTTGGCACCCTGGCCCAACTGTAGGAAGGCGAGCTCGGCGGCGGTACGAGGCTTGGGCACCCGGTCGGCGGCGTCGCGGTCTGGGCGGGGTGGGTAGTGGTCGTTGTCGAGGACCGGTGAACCGGGTTGGCCGCGGCGGTGCCGCGCGACTTCGACTGCACCGCCATCATTGTCGACGGCGGTCACGATCAGCTCCTCACCATGGAAGCGGGCCCAGACCCGAGTGTCGATCAACGTGTGCGGCACCGAATACCGCACCCCTTCCACCGAGATCGTCGACTCCCAGTTCACCCGCCGGGTAGTGCCGAACACCGCGGTGAACGGAGATTTCGGCAGCGGATGCAGCCGCTGCAACTCTTCGGCCAGCCGCTCGACCGGCCGCCGCCGAGTAGAGCTGTGGACGCGGGTGTTGACGTCGGTGCAGAACTGCCGGCAAGCCGACTCGAGCTCACCGAAAGAGTGATACTGCTCGCGCAGGTTCACCTCCTTCGGCAACAGGTCGGCTTTGGCGATCCGCACCGTCGCCTCACTTCCTCCCTTCGACTCCGGATCAGCAGGTAAACACGTCCGCAGCGTCGTGCCGTAATGCCGTGCCACCTCCACGATCTCCGGATTGCGGACCGCGATCCCGGCCACGTGATCGATCGTCGCGGTCTTCTCGTTGTCGGTGAGGACATAGACCGGAACCCCGCCCAAGCGGCGGAATGTCGCATCCAAACACGCCGCCACCGTCGGCAATGTCTTGTCCCAGATCGGGATCACCACCCGAAATCGCGACCACGCCAACCATGCGCAGAACAACGTCGTCTTCCGGCCGGAAATCGTTGGCCCGTCACCGAAGTCGTACTGTAACCACAGCCCAGGTTCGGTTACCCACGGCCGATACACTCGCCGCCGACCAGCCCGAAACTGGGCCTTCGCCTCCGCGACCGTCCGGCGCGTGGTCCGCTCACCGCCGGTGAACCCCAGCGCGACGATCCGTTCGTGGATGACATCCGCGCGGACCTTGCCCTGCGAGCGGACCACCAACTCCTCGATCTTCGGCAGAAAGTCGTCGATCGCCCGCGCTCGATGCCGCCGGCGGTCCGGCGGCTGCCCCGCAGCGCGCATCTGCACATACCGGGCCACCGTGTGGTGATCACACCCAGCCAGCTCCGCCGCCGCCCGATAACTACCCGTGAGGTCGTACGCCTCCAAAATTTCCATGATCTCCCTGCTCGATTTCATCCACCCAGCGTTGCCGGGACCGAATCTGACTCACAGCAGGTGGGGAACTATCTGGCCGTACGCGGGGAGAAACCATGGCCACAAAATGCGCCATAAATGGCCGCCAGTGGGGAGCTTACGATGGCCGTCGACAGCGTTGAATGAGATCTCGGTCGACGCCGCTGATGACTCCGTTTCGTACCGACCATGCGAGCAAATCCTGGGCGAGAAATGGGCTCTCGATCTCAGCCTCAGGAGCATCTGAACGATCCATCAGATCGGATGCGGGGATCTCGCCGGCGAAGGTGTTTTCGTGTGCGATCTTCTTCAAAGTCCGCAAGAAGAGTGCTGCATAAATGTTCTCTCCGGACGGGCGATAGTCGGCGATCAATGACATGAAGGTTGCGATGGTTGTGGCGGCGCGCTCGTCGTAGGCGTGGTAAGAATCGAAGCCCGTCACTCGTGCGTGACGGGTCAACGAGATGAGCTTTCCGAGCATCAGCTGCAACAGCGCTCGGCCGGCAAGAACGCTGCCTTCCTGGTGGAGGGTCAGCAGTGCCAGCAGTACGGCGTCGCGATCGAGGCGATGGGCGCCAGCCAAGTCGTTGAGTTCTTGCACCTGCTTCAGGGCCGACTGATTGACCGACCATGTGAGCACCTCGGCCGCTGCTGAGGGTCGTGCGCACAGCTGCATCCATTCGGTGTTCAGGCGGCTGTAGAGGTCGCCTCGAGTCGCGTCGTGGGACGGCAGGGCGGACGACGAATGGCTGGGTGCGGTTGCTGCGTGGGTGGACATTTCCACGGGTCTCCTCTGTGCGCGTGCGAGGTTGGTCTCGCGCCCAGTAGAGCAGCCCTATATTGCCTCTGAACTGCATGTTTGTTGTTGCCCGAGGTGTGTTTGTTGTTGCCGGAGATGTTGTTGCCGCGCGCTTTGCCGTGAGTGGATGCGCATGCATCGAGGGCGCCGACGTGCACGTTTGAACCTCTGGCAACAAGCACCTGGCCGCCCTCGAAAAAAACTTAGAAAAAAGTTTGGCGAGCTCTGTCACTCAGGTCTTCGCGCCCGGATCTTCCTACAAGTAGAAGCCCACAAATTCGGTGCGGCTTTCACACTCGCCAGTCGCCAGGAGGACCGGATGCACGACTCGATGCAAGCGCTACTGCACGATCTCGGCTACGCCCATGCCATTGCTGAGGAGATCCGTCGAGTCGCCGCGGCTCTCACACGAAACCCATTCGACGAAGAAGCCAGCGCCGCGCTCTCGTTGTTGGTATTCGCAGAGGCGCCGGCCGCTCGTGCAGCGCTTACGCGGGCAATGAGCGCCGACATCTCGGACGGCAAATCAGACCACGACTCGTCCGAGCAGCCGTCCGAGGCAGGTATCCGATGAACATCGATTGGAAGAAGATCAACAACTTCGGACGCACTCCGAAAAGGAAACAGGAAGGCTCTGTCGCCGCAGATTCCGCCGAGACGATCGTTGATGAAGTCGATGAGATGGAGGAGCGTGCCCGCGCCGAGAGGGCTCAATGGGGCCTCCGGCAACAGTGGACAACCCGCGCAATTCGCGCAGCCATCATCGCCGCTCTGATCGCAGGAATTGCCTCACTGCTGCTCGTCGTATTCGGCTCTTCTTCAACTCCGGCAATCGTCAAAGCAACTGAGAACGGAGCGCAAAACATTGATACCGCAGCACAAGCCCAAGCCGAAGATGTAGCCCGTCAACTGGTCGTGGCGTGGCTTCAAGGAAGCCGAGGAAACGAACGCGAAATTGAACGATTTGTTGCCACGCCACCGAACCTCCCGGCATCTGCGCTCTACGTCGCGACGGACCCCGCCATCGCGTCGATCGCCTTTGATCGCGACGCACGAACCTACGCCGTGACGGTATCGGTCTCCGTGCGCCCCGCCGCCGACACCTCAGCAACGACCGTTCGGCGCTACTTCCAAGTTCCTGTTGTTGTGACCGAATCCGGTGCACGCGCCGCCACGCTTCCTTCCGAAGTCGCGCAGCCATCGACAGCCGTGGACGTCAAACTCGGCTATAAATTCCGCGTCGCGAATCACCCGATCGGAACGTCGGCCAACCAGTTTCTCTCCGCCCTCCTGACGGGCAACGGCGAGGTTGCCCGGTACCTGACGCCGGGGGTCTCCATCGCGCCGATCGTCCCGGCGCCATACCGCAGCATCGCACTCACCGATGTGCTGTCGTCAGTCGATCTCAGCGCCTCGAACTCGGCAGCACCGCGTTCTGACGGCGACGTTGTGCGCCTGTTGATCACTGCATCTTTGAAGATCACCGATTCTGAATCCGTCAACGGTCAATACGCGCTGACGATGACTTCCCGCGGCGGCCGCTGGGAAGTCAGCGCCATCGACTCGACGCCGCTCTTCGCTACTGCTCCTCGCCGCGAGGCCGATTCGTCGCCCACGAGCGCTCCGAGCACGTCGACCCCCAAGAGCACTCCTTCTACTTCCGCATCGACATCCGGAGTGCCGACTCAGGCCCCGGCACCAAGCCAAACACCCGGATCGACGCTTCCAGCTGTCGGCGAAGTCCCACTGTTTTCCCCTTCAGGAAATTGACTCCTCGAACCGAAAGGTGACCCATCATGTTCATCGCACTCGCCGCCGCTGACCCCAACACCGCGATCGTTGCAGCCGGCGTCTTCGACAAGATCGGAGAGCTGACCGAGAACGGAAAGCTCGCCCTCCAATCCGCAGCCAGCTGCCTGGTCCTGTTCTTCCTTCTCCGGAACTTGATGCAGTCCTTCACCATCGCTCGGCTGGTCGTGACTTCCCTCATCGGTGCTGTAGCGCTCTGGGTGGTCTTCAACATGGATTCCCTCAAAGACCGAACTGGAGAGGACCTGGCCATCTCTGTCGTGCAGGTCGTAGAAGCACCGGACCCTGGCCTGGATCTGCCGGTGTAAACGGCGACTGGAGACCAGTCGAATCGCCCTTCACCGACCCTGACAAAGGAGGACTGCAGATGTCCGAGGTAACCACCGCGGCAACGGACGCGACCACACGAGCACACCGACAGAACTCCTCACGCGAGTCGGTGCACGCATGAACGACGACAACAACGTCGAAGTCATCAAGGACTTCACAACAGCTCGAAGTATTCCTCAGCTGATCGGCCGCACACCCGACGGTAAGAAGCTCCCTTTCGGCCCCTACACAGTCCCTCAAGCTGTTAGTGGCGCCGCTGTCGGAGCAATCCTGTGGCTCCTGCATCCGTTGTGGCTCGGCGACAGCATCACGTGGAACGTCGGATTTTTCGTTGCATGCTGCGGCGGCACGGTGTTCGTCGTCGGCAAGCTCCGATTGGCCGGCCGCAGCCCGGCATCTGTCGCTCAAGGGGTCAAAAAGGCAGTCTTCGCATCGCCTGAGGCCAAGCTCAAGATCAACGGAAAACGCGTGAATATCCGAGCACCGCACCTTGTTCACGCCGGCGGCTACATCACTGCCGATCCGCGCATCGAGGACCAACTCGTCGCTGCTGTAGAACCCGAATCCCCTTCCGAATTTGTACCGGTCGCACCCAACGCTGTCGGCACTCGGTCGCGACCTCAGGAACTGCCCGTCCTCTCACCAAACGATCCCGCCCCGCGCCCCGGCCGTTCGAGCGTCAAGGAACTCCTTGCGCTGGCCACCGCCGGAAACTCCGAGTAGAAAGCGATTCGCCGCAATGGAACAGCCAACTCTGTCAATGGCAGCAAATATCCGGTGGACGAAATCCGGTGTCGTGTGGGCCGACTACGTACTGAGCGGGATGGACTACGGCTACCGACCCAACGTCGACAAGCGCACCGCCCGGACTCTGCACACGATGCTTGTGCGCGCACTGCCCGGCGAGTCGATGTTGATGGGCATCGCCTCATCGCTGAGCGCCGAAGCGGTCGTGGCGAGGATGACCGAGGGCGTTGATCTTGACGTCCACACAGACTGGGCGATCGAATGCGAGGCCACCCTCGACTCCATCGAGCTCTATCGCCCCGGCCAACGAGTGTTCTATCTGAGCATCCCTCTGACAACGACAGGACTCGCCGGACAAGCAAAAGCCGCCACGCACGCGGCATGGTCGTCGCTGTCGGACTTCATCGGACTCCCTCGAACTTCCGTCCCCGAAGATGAGGTGCGGGCGCGAATTCGTCAGGCGGATCTCATCATCGCCGACATCCCCGCAGTCTTCGAGGCTCGGCCGGCAACACCAGCACAGATGGTTTGGCTCTGGCAGCACTCCATGAGCCGCGGCCTCCATGTCGATCGAGACATGCCTGGCGCCGCGTCCACGCCTTCCCCGAAATCGGGAGCGGCTCTTGCCCCAGCACGACTCGACGAAGGCGCGCAATCAGATCGTGATGAGCCCACGACTTGGTGGCGTCCGAAGGTCCCCACATTCAGTCGAGTTCTCAAGATCGATCAGCCCTACGACATCGATGATCGACCGGCGTCGTACCAAGTAATTCTCGCGCTAGCGGACATGCCCTCCGGTGGTGTCCTCTTTCCCGGCTCGGAATTCTTTTCCCTGGCGGACGACTTCGGAGACATCGACGTCGATTTCGTTGCTCGACTCAAGGTGACAGCAGGCGCTGACGTGATGCGCGCGAACAAGCGTGCGCTGGAAAACCTCAAAGAGCAGTACGAGCAGCGGGAAGGCGAGCTGGCAGGTGGACAGGGCGCCCTTGATATCGCAGCCTCTGCACTGACCGAGTACAGCTCGCTTCTCGAAACCAACCGTGACGAGGTCGAAGTCGCCTGGACAGCGCTTTTCGCCGTAGGCGCGTCGACCGAAGAGCAGGCCCTCGCTGATGCCCAAACAGTGAAGAAGTCCTTTGAGCATCAGGACTACAAGCTGGTCGCGCCGCTCGGTTTTCAAGAGGACCTGTGGTGGGCGATGATTCCCGGCGTTCCGACGTCGAAGATCGTGCGCGAATTCGGGCACATCACCACCTCGACACATTTCGCGGCCTACATGCCGTTCACTCGCAACGATCTGGGCGACAGTTCCGGACCCCTGCTGGCACTGAACATCACGGCAGCCCGGATCGGTGCGGTGTTCAACGACATACTCGGTAAGTCCCTCCGGGACCAGTCCTCTTCGTGGGCTGTCACCGGGGAGCTCGGATCCGGAAAGTCCGTCACCATGAAGGTGATCGCCGGTCACGTCGTCGACTGCGGCGGCCAGGTCATCGGCATCGATCAAAGTGACCTCGGCGAATACGCCAACTGGGCTCGGGCGGTCACTGATGCGGTCATCGTCGATCTGGTCGAACCCGATTACAGCACCGACCCACTGCGGATCTTCCCGCCCAACATCGCGGCGGAGATGACGCAATCGGTGATGCTGGCCTTGCTGCGAATCCAGCCGACATCAACACACGGCAAGGCGCTGGCCAAGGTGCTCGAACCGTCCTATCGCACCAGTCACCCCTACGCAGGGCTGGGCGAGCTCACCGAGCACCTCCTCTCCGACGACTGCCTGATCGCCGGCGCCCACGACCTCGGCGAGGAGATGAACGTCTACGCCCGATTGAGCTATGCCGCAGCGCTCTTCGCGAAGGATCTTCCGGCGTTGCCGATCACCGCACCCGCGATCATCTTCCGAACCCACCGCGTCGAGCTCCCCACCCAGCTGCAGACAGAGAAGCAGCACCTGTACGACAATCTGCCGCTCGAGAAGCGATTCGGTCACGCCGTCTACACACTCATCGCGAAGATCGCCCGCGGGCAGTGCTTCGCCGACTCCGATCAGATGGCGCTGTTCCTCGTCGACGAAGCCCATCACCTTCTCAATGCCGACGACGGTATCGACATCATCGAAGATTTCGTTCTTCAAGGCCGAAAGTCCTCTGCAGCAGTGGGATTAGGTGATCAGGACTGCGCCTTCGGAACACCGAAACTTCGTGGCCTCATCAAAACCCGATTTGTTCATCGCCACACCGACGAAGGCCTCGCCAAGCGCGCGATCGAGTGGCTGGGCCTGGACCCAGAGAACCGAGACCTGGTCAAAGAGCTCACGGAGCAGACAGCGCCGGTCACAGGCCAGGACGGCTACGTCGAGCCGCATCGCCGAGGCGAGGGCTACATGCGCGACGGCGGGGGAAACGTCGGCCGCATCAAGACACTTCTCCCCGCCACCGAATCGCGCCGTGAAGCCGCACTGACCACCCCGAAAGACAACAAGAAGCTGGTGAAGGCATGACCTCGACCGCGGCGCACCCCCTCGACCAGGACGTTGTCGAGGGCCGTCCCGAAGCCCGCGAGTACTTCAGCGTCCGCGCCGCGGTCACACACTCACTTCGCTGGCTCCTGCACTTCGCCGGCAGGCTCGCCAAAGCCTGGATTCCCGAATCCTGGTTGGTCGTCATCATGTACGTGAGCAAACCGATCTCTCGCTGGCTGTGGTCACGCTGGTGGAGCCGCCTGCTCATTCGGGTGGCCGCTGGATGGCACGCCCTTGGTGCGCTATTGCTGATTTTCGCAACGCCCGCGGCCGCAGACCCCAGCGGAGGAGGAGGTGCATCACCGTTCTTCGCGTGGATGGCACTCAAGGACACGCACGGAATCGACGCCTGGAGCTACTTCCTCTCGATCGACAAGGGCAACGCCTCGATGGGCGGCGGCTGGAGAATGATCTGGGCCTACATCATCACCCTCGAATACGAGATCTTCCGATTCCTGATGGCGACCGCGATCTGGTTCATCACCTACGCGTTGTCCTTCGACTGGATCGAAATGATTCTCACGCCGATCCGCACCATCGCAGACTCCGTCACTTCGATCACCGACCAATTCGCGCTCACCCCACTGATGTTGACGATCGCCGGATTCAGCGTGGCCGTGTGGTTCGTACGCGGCCGCTTCTCCACCGGCATCTACGAACTGCTCATGTCGTGCGTCATCGCGGCCGCGGCCGTCGGATTCCTGGCCAACCCGCTCGACCGGGTCGTCGGGAACGACGGCCTGGTTTTCGCTGCACGCGATGCCGGACTCGAAGTCGCGTCGGGACTGGCGAACGGTGGGAACACCAGCGGCAACGCCGATCAACAGATCGACACCATCAAATCGACCCTCGTAGATACCTTCCTGCGCCAACCCACCCAGCTGATCAACTTCGGTGTCGTCCTCGATGCGCCGGACAACAACGGCAAGTGCGTCAAGGAATTCGACGAGGCGTACGCCGCAACCCCGGACGGGCCCGGGGTCATGGACAAGGTGGAAGAGAAGGTCGGTGACATTCTTCCCGGCGCGGGGGCAGCCCTGGACCTGATCAACCCGGACGACAAGCCCGAAGACCGCATCAAAGACGCGATCGCGGCATGCGACGGCGATGACGGTCCGATGAAGCAATACGCCGACAACCCGGGCCCGGGTCAAGCTATGGGCCTGCTCTTCTTGATCTTCGCCGGCACCCTGCTGATGGCCTTCGCGATCTACCTGGCGGGCAGGCTGGTACTCGCGGCCGGGGTGTCGATCGGCAACGCCATCAAATCCATCCCTGGCATCGTCGTCGCCATCGCGCCGTCGATGCGTGGACAGTTTTGGCGCACAATCGCCAACGTCGCGATGGCGCTGCTGCAGATGATGTTTTCCATCGTCTTCCTGGTCGGATACGTGCTCGTCGTCCAAGACCTTTTCGCTTCAGACGAATCGAACCTCATCCGCACCGTCTTCTTCGTCGACATCTTCCTGATCATCGCGCTCCTCCTCTTCCGCCGCGCGATCAAAGGACTGCAACGGATGTCGGACAGTCTGGCGTCGATTTTGGCGAAGCGCCCCGATGCCGCACCCACATCCATCACCAGATCTACCCCGACGTCGGGCCGCGATATCGCGTTGATGGCTGCACAGGGCCGACAGATCTACCGTGGCGGCAAGGCCACGGTCCAGGGTGCAGGCAAGATCGCGAAGAAGGCGACTACTTCAACCAAAGCCGTTGGCTCAGTAGCTGGCACAGCGACATCGACTGCGGTTACGGGAGGCGTCGCTGCCGCAGTCTGGGCGGGCACGAAAGCAGTCTCTGGAGCGAAGAAGGCCAAGAAGTCGATCGACAATCTCTCCGACCCGGACACGATGGCCCGTTCACAGTCCTCGGGCTCACGGTCCTCTACGAGCTCACCGAGCCGTGGAACCGGTACGGATAGCGCGGCGGCCGCGGTGCGCAGTCGACTTTCGAAGGCGGCTGTTGCAGACAAACCGGGCATCAAGAAGTCGATCGCCACAGCACCGTCGGGGCTTGCTCCGGAGCGCGGACAAGTTCGCAGTTCAGCATCAAAGACCGTTGCACCAGACGGTCGGGCTTTCCGCGAATTCACCACCGATTCCGGCGCACCGCTGTTGTTGCCTACTACTCCTACCCGCGCTCCGAAGGCGCCGAAGCCAACCGCCGCGCCGGCACGTCCACCAGCTGCTCCAGTTGTTCCCGCCGTCAACATTCCCACCGGTTCCGGCTCGAGAACCGCAGGACTGATTGCGGCGGCAGCTCAAGCCGGAGCAGGTAACGCGAGGACCCCGCAGCCGAGCTCGCTGACCCGGCGGCCGCGCTGATGACGCTCCTGGCGGCACCACCGTCCCCTGATTCGGAAAGTTCGTCGAAGAAGTGGTGGTGGATCCTCATCTCCGTGCCGATCGTGTGCATGGTCGTGTTGATGGCGCCGGTTCTCGTCATCTTGTCCCTCACCGGTGAGGACACCACCTGCGGACAGCCGACCGGTACCGACATTCGTGCAGACGGATCCTTGGTAGGTCTGAAACCTGGATCGCTGGCAGTTCCGATGGCCGAAGGTACGTACACGATCAGCTCGCCGTTCGGCATGCGAGAAGGCGGAATGCATGACGGACAGGATTACGCCGCCCCATTGGATACCCCCTTCTACGCCGCAGGCGACGGCGAAGTCGTCGTCGCCGGACCGGCCTCGGGCTACGGACACTGGATCCGCATCCGGCACACCATCGATGGGCAGACCGTCGAATCTCTCTACGGACACATGACCGCAGCAGGAGTGCTCGTCAAAGCCGGCGACAAGGTCACCGCAGGCCAACTCATCGGCAAAGTCGGCAGCGAAGGACAGTCCAGCGGCCCGCACCTGCACTTCGGTATCTACCCAGGACAATGGTCGATGGGCGGTGGAGTGGACCCGGTTTCCTGGCTCAAGCAACGAGGAACCGCCTCCCCGGCAGCAGCCTCCGTCCCCGCTCAGCCCGACGCAGAGTTGGTGGCGAAATCCACCCCGGCCGGCACGGGCGGTCTCAACGCCAGCCAAACAGCGCTGGCGAAACAGGCTGTCGCCATAGGTGAGTCCATGGCCGTTCCTGATCAAGGAATCGTGGTTGCCCTGGCCACCATGAGCCAGGAATCGACCTATCGAATGCTCGCCAGCTCCAACGTGCCCGAGTCGCTGCAGTATCCCCACGACGGCGTCGGAAGCGATCACCTCTCGGTCAATCAATACCAACAGCAAGTCGGCATCTGGGGTACCGCGGAAGAGTTGATGAACCCCGTCACGGCGAACGTCAAATTCTTTGACGCGTTGCTCAAAGTTTCGGGCTGGCAAACCATGCCAGTCACCGTCGCCGCCCAAACCGTGCAGGGATCGGCTCACCCGGAGGCATACGCCGACGACGAAACGCTCGCTCGGCAACTAGCTTCGCAGTTCAAAGGTTCAGGCAAAGACCTGACGCCGCAGGAGCTGGCAGACATCGTCAAGGGTGGCGCCGCAACAACGATCATCGATGGCGGCGCTTGCGCGCCTGGGACCTCGAACCCCGGTGGACCTCAGTTCAAGCCGGGTGGGCCGTTCGGAGCGAACGTGATCGCTGCTGCCTCCCAATGGATCGGAACAACGTACGCGTGGGGAGGCGGAGATCAGAACGGTCCAACGAAAGGCATCAGTGATGGTGGCGGGGCAGGAGATGCGAACGGCGATTCGAACAAGGTCGGCTTCGACTGCTCAGGCTTGACGTTGTACGCGGTTTACCAAGCCTCCGGTGGCCAAATTTTGCTCCCTCACTTCACCGGAAGTCATTCCAACCCCGGCCAGCTGTATGACTCCCGCGGCCAAGACATTCCGTTCGACCAGAAGCGTCCAGGTGACCTGATCTACTTCGGCGCAGGTGGCGATACCCATCACGTCGGCATTTTCTACGGCACCGAAAACGGTCAGGACATGTTGCTCAACGCCCCGGAATCGGGGAAAAGCGTCTCGATCATGCCGCTCTCCGGCTGGGCCGGCGAAGAGATGTACGTCAAACGATTCGGATAGGAACCTTCATAATGATTACTCGAAATCGCTCGCTCGCTCTTGCTGCTCTCACATCTGCCGCGTTGGTACTGACAGCGTGCGGAGGAAGCGACGAACCCGAAGATCATCCGGTGGAAACGAGCGCCGAAGCCGACAGCTCGTGGACGGTGCCCCCACTCCCATCGACAGACGTCTTCGCTGAAAGTGGCCAGTCCGGTTCGGCGTCGACGACAGTTCCATCGCCGTCGACCGCTCCTTCAGCACTGACCACCACTCCGCCTCCAGTGCTCCCCGACACACTGGCCGGAGCCAACGAGAACGACGCGCAGTCGGTCATGCTCGCCGCCGCTCGTACCCTGCTCTCCTACGCGCCAGGCAAGGACGTAAACCAATCCGCGGCAGCGCAACGGGCGGCGCCGCTCCTCGACGAGAGGTACTACGCCGCGAACGCCGACTCATTCATTGCGCTCGCACCCATCACCGGCAAGCAATGGCAGAACTGGGCAGACGACCATGCGATCGTCATTGCCACAGCGAGTATCGCCGGCGACGAACACCCTGCTGATCAACCCGAAAAAGTTTCCCGCGTTCTAGCAGTGACGCAGACTGCCACCGGACCGGATGGAAAAGAACTGAGCAAAAACACCTTCGCCGTCTACATGAGTGCCATCAAACTCGGCGTCTGGCGTGTGAGCGCCGTAGCCGTCCGATGAGCCAGGAGTGGTCCACTCATCTCCCACAGCACAAGCCTGCGCCGTGGCAGATGAGTGGACCACGCGAGAAATTCGGCCCGATTCGGAGTCGAAACATGTCAACGAGGCTCGTCCGGTGTTATTGCCACAGTCCCGGCGAGGTGTGTTCACGTCAACCGCGGACCCAACATCCCCTTTTGCAGGAACCTGGCGTTGAGCAGCAAGAACGACCGCTTGGCAACAACGCGCATCGATCGAATTCGGATCACTGACACCCCTTTATGAATCGCCAATCCTGGTTGGCCTCCAAAAAGGTCGACGCGCTGGACCGAGAAGGTTGGCGGCTTCATTCACTGCGTCGCTCGTGTGATCGGACTCGGTCAGTAGAGCGGTCGATGTCGGACCGTTGCGCCCTCGTCCACTGGAGACCGCAGCGACTTCGGAAACTGTGGGAACTCCTCGCACTCCGTCCGGCTTCATGACAACGACGACGTTGACGACCTCGTGAATGAATTTTTCGATGTCCTCGATTCCGTCGGCACGCACACGAGTGGTCTCTGTGACTGGTAGTGCCGCGAAGTTCGCGGCCATTCGCGATAAGGCCTCGTCGGCAGTCTGCCCCTGAATCGTCGCCAGCGCCCCGCACACATTTTCGGAGACGAACCGAGTGAAGAAATGCCCATCACCAGGCTCGATGATCTCGTCCACGACCAGGTACTCGAGTTGTTGCCGACTCAGCGAGAACTCCCAATCCAGTGATGGAGTGAGACCTGAGGGAACTTCGGCAACGACCGCATTGTTCAAGTGAGGAACGAGCTCGTCGAGTCCTTTCCAGCGCGCCACGATGCCGACTCGTGCATCCTCACGGATACCTCTGACCAAGGCGTTCAACAGGGCGTTGCGCCCGCTGCCGATCGGTCCGGCGATGACGACAACTCGGCCCACGGCAACGCAATGCTCTAGAAATGCTGCGGTGCCATCGCTGAGCACGCCGTCCTCGATCATTCGAGACAGGGTCCACGAGGACAGACTTGGGACTGAGGCTTCGATCTTCTTCACTGCAGCGAGCGCCGATGCGTAAGTCCCGCCGTGCAGTATCTGGTGTTCTCGGGCAGCTTTCTTACGAGCCGAATTCGAGACCATGAGTGTGCTCCGATCACTGGGCGCGTTGACGGGTGCCCCGCATGTACCCATCAAGGGGTCAGTGTCGAAAAGCATCCGCGGATCCGGAGGACCTTCCCCAACTTTGTGCCGAAACGACGATGCGGGCGCCTGCTCGAACATGGGTGGGAGTCACGCGAAACGACTCGACACCGAACATATCGCAGACACCGGACAAGGACAGGCTCGCGACGTTGATTCCCTCATGGGAGGGGCGTGGGTGGTGATCGGGAGAAGACACTTCTGCGGTTGTCTGCCTGGGTGCGACGAGGACACAAGGGCCGGTTCGGGCCCTCGTTTCCAAGGCCGCAACCAGCTGAACAGCGCGAATTTGATCTAGTTGCCGGGGAGAGAATTTATCCCCTACGCGGGGGGTCGCTCCGATCCATGCTCACTTCGTTGCGCTGTTCGGAGCGTAACCCACGTGTCAAGGGGTGACGGTGTTATTTCGCGATTTGTTCTGGCTCATAGCACCTGATGTGGACTCATCGAATCTGATCTTTCGATACGTCAATATGATGCAGACTCAGGGCATCTGATGCGGTGTGTCATTATCGCTGCCCCATGGGGTTGGCTGCGGACGAACGGGAGCGCGGAGTTGTCGGTCGGGTTGGACGCATTCGAGGTCGGCTTCGTGGGCTCGGGTGGGGTCGAGGTTCGGTGCTCGTTGGCCGACGCGGCGGCGGTGCGGTTCGAGCGGGTTCCGCCGATCCGATCGATTCCGTCGTATCAGGGCCAGCGGCACAATCCTGGCTTGTACTGGTCGGCGACGATGTCGGCGCATGTGGAGTTCGAGTCCTGGTTGGAGCGTGACGAGGCGTTGGTGCTGGATTTCGATCCCGACGTGACTGGGTTCGCGGCGCAACCGTTCTGGCTGTTCTGGCGCGATGGGCACAGAAGTCGATCACATGCACCGGATTTGTTCGCCCGCCGGGCCGACGGCACCGGGGTAGTGGTCGATTGTCGACCTGCGGCGCGGATCAAGCCGCGGGATGAGGCCTCGTTCGTAGCGACCGCGCGGGCATGCGCGTCGATGGGCTGGATCTCTCGGCGAGTGAGCGAGCACGATCCAGTCTGGTTGACGAACGTGCAGTGGCTGGCAGGGTATCGACACCCTCGTCACCGAGTGGATTCGACGGCGGCGGCATTGGTGGCGGCGTTCGCGAAATCTCGGCCGATGATCGAGGGCGCGCGTTCGGTAGGCGATCCGGTGGCTGTATTGCCGGTGTTGCATCACCTGTTGTGGTCGAAGGAGCTGATCGTGGATCTGTCACAGCGGTTGGAGTCGGTGTCGATCGTGTCGGCGGCGGCGAGATGATGAAGCTGCTGAAGGTCGGCGACCGCGTATTTTTCGACGACGACGAGCATCTGGTGGTGGCACTGTCCGGTGTGCGGGTGAGGTTGGAGGCAGCCGATGGGGCCGCGTCGGTGGTTCTGGTGTCGCATCTGGTGGACTCGCCAGGGTTCGCGATCCTCGGCCAGTCCGACGCCGGGTTCGGGTCGGGTGGACTGGCTGGGCAGAGCCTCGCCGACGTTCCTGCTAATGCCGCCGAGCGAGCTCGTGACTGGGAACGACACGTGGTCGAGGTCCAAACCGGGTTGCCGCCCGGAGCGGATCCGGGAGCCACTCCTCGACCCGAGTACGACCCGGCGCGGACCACCATTCGCCAGCGCGAGGCAGCCAAGGCCGCCGAATTGACTGCAGCGGGGTTTCCGACCAGCGCGATCACGGTTCAGCGGATGCGCAGCCGCTATCGTTCCGGCGGCGTGCGCGGGCTGGTCGACGGCAGGGTGACACGGCCGTCGTCGACCTATCGGCGCACTGACGAGCGCGTGGTGGCAGCGGTCCTGGATGCGTTGGACGGGGAAACGAAACGGTCCACCGGAACCCGGGATCGACTGCGCCGGCAGGTAGAAATGCTTCTGGTGCAACGGCACGGTGACGGGGTGGTCGCGATGCCGTCGAAGGCGACATTCAACCGACTGGTGACAGCGCTGTCGACGGGACAGTACACGTTCGGTTCGGCGAAGACGCGGCGATCCGCGGCCAATCGGCCGACCGGTCCCTTCACCACGACATGGGCGTCGCGGCCGGGACAACACGTTCAGATCGACACGACGCCGTTGGACGTGTTGGCGGTCTTCGACGACGGGATCGCCCGACGAGTCGAGTTGACCGCAGCGGTCGATGTCGCAACGCGCACGATCGCGGCGGGAGTGCTCCGCCCGGTCGGTACCAAGGCGGTGGATGCATCGATGCTGCTGGCGCGGATGCTGGTACCTGAGCCGATGCGACCGGGTTGGGCAGACGCGTTGCGGATGTCGGTGTCGCGGTTGCCATATCGAAGTCTGGCAGACATCGATATCCGTATGGAGCAGGCTGCGGCGAAACCGGTAATCGTCCCGGAGACGATCGGCTGTGACCGCGGAAAGGTCTACCTGTCCGAAACGTTCCTGCGGTCGTGTCAGGCGTTGGGCATGTCGGTTCAGCCGTCCCATCCGCGCACTCCGACCGACAACAGCGTGATCGAGCGGACATTTTCCTCGATCAACACCCTGTTCTGCCAGTATGTCGCCGGTTACGTCGGCCGCGACGTCAGCCGCCGCGGCGCGCATGTCGAGGACGAAGCTGCGTGGTCGCTGGCGCAACTGCAGGATCTGTTCGACGAGTGGGTGATTCACTGGCAGCGCCGTCCACACGACGGGCTGCGCAGTCCCGACAGCGGTCAGGCGGTGTCACCGAACGAGATGTACGCGGTGCTGGTCAGCGCCGCAGGCTATCTGCCGTTGATGCTGACCGGTGAGGACTACATCGAACTTCTGCCTTCGCAATGGCGCACCATCAACGATTACGGGGTGCGCCTCGACCGGCGCACGTACGACGATCGCGCGTTCAATCCCTATCGGCGCCAGCATTCCGGTGTCACCGCCCGCAACGGGGCTTGGGAAGTCCGCTACGACCCGTACGACTTGTCTCAGGTGTTCGTCCGCAACCATCACGAAGGTGGTTGGATCCGAGCGACCTGGACGCATCTACCGATGGTGTCGGCTCCGTTCGCGGACTTCACCTGGCGTCACGCCCGCCAGACCGTCGCCGATGCCGGGCCGACAGATGAACCGGTGGAGACCGCGACCGCGCGGGCGCTGGCAGACCTGCTGGATCGAGCATCCGCCGGCCCGGATACACAGCCAGCACCCAGGAATCGCCTCAGGACCAAGGTTGATCGCAAGATCGCGGCCCGTACCCGGGCTGCGACACCTCACCGAGCCACGGTCGCGCCGGATGACCTGCGAGTGCTCGACGGTGACGACTTCGACGAGGGCAGCGGTGGTGACGAAGGCGAGTGGGGCACGGTGATCCCGTTCGGTGTCTTCGACGCCGCTGCGGAGGCACAGCGGTGGCCCTGACCAGTATGAGTAAATTCGACCCGCCACCGGACGCCCCACTCACCACCAAAGAAGGCTGGAAACGCTGGGTTGACCGTGATCGCTCTGCGCCTGAACTGCGCGGAGACTGGCGCGAGCTGGCACCGCCCGAACGTGCCGACTACGACGATACCCGGCTGGACTACCACTCTGAACTGATCGTGGTGAACACCCCGACCATCCAAGACATCACGAAAACCGTTCGGCGGCTGTTGATTCTCAATCGTCGCCAGATATCGGCTCGGCGCGGGCTAATCGTCACCGGTGGCGCGGGCACGGGCAAGACCACCGCGTTGACTCAGTTGGGGCTGGCGCACGAGCTTCGAACGCGGTTGCGCACTCCTGTTCGGGGGACACGGATTCCGGTCGTTTACATCACCTTGCCCCCGGCTGCGACCGCGCGCATGGTCGCGGTCGAATTCGCGCGGTTCCTCGGTCTTCCACTCACGGGACGTGCCAATCTCACCGACATCACCAACTCCGTCTGCGCGGTCCTCTGCGCCGTCGGCTGCGATCTGGTCCTCGTCGATGAGATCCACAACATTTCGCTGACCACCCGAGCGGGCGCAGAGGTATCCGATCAACTGAAATACTTCTCCGAGCGCATTCCCGCGACATTCGTCTACGCCGGAATCGACGTTGAGCACGCCGGCCTGTTCTCCGGCATCCGCGGCCGCCAGATCGCCGGCCGCTTCGCCACCATCTCCTCCCACCCGTTCGCCTACGGCAGCACGGCGCAGCGCGAACACTGGAGCGCTCTCGTCGTCACCCTCGAGCAAGCGCTACGCCTGCACCAGCACAAACCCGGCACCCTCGCCCGGCAGGGCCAATACCTCTACCAGCGCACCAACGGCATGCTCGGCAGCCTCTCGCACCTCATCCGCGGCGCTGCTATCGACGCAATCCTCGACGGCAGCGAAAAGATCACCAAAGCCCATCTCGACGCCCAGCGCCTCGACCGCGCCGCCAACATTCAGCCGGAGTTGGCTCCCAGCAAGGGTTCGGCCAAACGAAGTGGCGTTGCATGACATCTCGGCGGCGCCCGAGCGAGCAAGCGCGCCCACTGCCCATTCCCATCCCGCCCTCGATGAACGAAACGATCGAGTCTTACCTATACGCCGACTCGCCGTGGTCAACCACGTCAGCTACGGCACGCTGCAGCGTCATCTCGGGCTCGATCCCGCGCGGTTGGGATTGCGCATCCGGCCCGGTAACCTCGTCAGGCTCGTCGCCATCACCGGCTATTCGCGCGAGCAGCTCACACGCACGCTTCCTCAGCTGTCGAACCGGCACACCGACACTGCCCGCCTCGCGGACTGGCCGCGACCGGCCTGTCCTGCATGCACGAACCGTCACCGCGGTGGCGCGGTGACCCGTTACTACCCGTCGTACGTTCACGCCTGCCCGAAGCACCAGATCTGGTTCAGCGGCGGACGATTCGATCGCGGCCGCGTGCTCGATATCAGCGGCACGCCGGCAGTCCTGGCCGCTCATTCCAGACATCGGCGCTTGGCGGAACGGCGCGGACCGCAACCGACCCAGTACGCCTTCAACGTCGCTCGCGGAGTGTGGAACAACCTCCATTCGTTCCCGGCGTACAGCGGCGTCAAGGAAAGACTCGGCATCCTCGAGCCGAATGCGAGGCGGTTCATTGCCCTCGACGACTGCGAATACTTGGCAGCCAGCTATCCCAACGTCGTCAACACCGCTGCACTGCTCGTCTCACCGCATTGGCGTCGGATCGCGTCCAGGCAGCGGACGTGTACTCAATTCCTCACCGAGCTCGGATGGCGGACAAGCGGCGAACGGCATCCCTACTGGCCACACGGCAACAGCGACCCCATCGTGAAATGGATCAGCGGACTTACCCGTGTAGGCATCGACTGGAACAAATTCTGACCACAGTCGATCGGCTGCGATGGAGAACCGTCTGTGTGTGCGGGCGATTCGCTAACGGGACTGCTACACGGTGGTTACAGCCAAGTGTTCGCAATTGAGCGAGTCCCCGTGAAGAAGTAAATAGATGGGAGTACGGCAGAGGAGGGCCCCGGTCGAGCAGTTTGCGGGGCGGTCGTCGAGCCCACCGCGACTGCCAAAAGGACAACTCAGGTTCGCGAACCGCGCCCGTTGATCGAGTGCGCGCGCGGTGGGTGATCCGGTGGCGGCACTTCCGGTGCACTATCACCTGCTCTGGCGGCGGGAATTGATGACGGATGGTGGTGGAGGCTGGCCCACCTGCCGGACAACATTGCGATTCGGCGATGTTTAGTCGCAACACTATTCCAGGGCGAGACGCTGCGAACCTGAACTATCGGTCCCACTCTGCAAATAGATCGTTCCCCAATCGACGCCGGTACGGTCGTGGGCATCGGCCTCCCTTCCCTCCAGCGAAGTTTGTCGTCGGTCTCGGCTGGAGCCCCGCAGGCCTCGGCTCGGCACATGCGCTACCTGAGGGTGGAGTTGAGGCATATTGGCACGCTCCGTAAAAGCATACGGTATCGACGTACGGTATGGCAGATACGTATTTAATATTGACAGCGGGGGTGGGTGTCGATAGTTTGTGTTTGGAACCAGGATGTGCGCTGTCGGACCAAGACCCAGGCCAAGACATTGGCGCGTTTCTTAAATTTCGTCATGGCGCGAGGGGGCTCGAATTCAGGAACGCAGATAATTTGTTGGTCGACTGCCACTGCTGCGGTCAGCTTTAATTCTCCCGAAATGATGCAATGGGGCGCCACATTCAGGGTGTGGCAGACGGTCACAGTGCAGGCTGAGGCCGTGGGCTCAAAGTGTTTGTCGTGTCCGGTATTTGGATTTAGGCTGAGGAGACCTTCCGCTCTATGTGTATCTATCTCGGTGCCGGTTTCTAGGTGGACCTAATGGTGTAAAACGGTTGCGTTCCAACCGGTTACAGCATGAGCCAAGTATATTCTCTTGTGCGTCAACATGTTTCTGTCACGAATCAATGCGAGAACCTCAGAGGGGTAAGTCGCCTCGTATGGGCTGTTTTGTGTGCAATTCATCCAATGCCTGAAATTTCGACAATGAATGGAGAGTTTCGATGGACAGTGAAGTGCAGAACAAGTATGTAGCTGACGACCACGAAGAAGGCGACCAGGCGGTTGAGGCACCGGCGGACACCGAGAGTGTAGACGCGGGAGTGATCGCCGATGATGCACTCGAGGACCTCGATGACCTGGACGATGTGGACTTCGATCTTGACGAAGTCGAGAACAAGATTGCGCCACTCGCTCTTGCCGAAGCGGAATTGGTGGGGTACCTGTGACCGTCGGATCCGTGACCGCCGATCATCCAGTCATCTCCGAGGTCGCGACCGGACCGGCTGCATCCTATGCCGGTCTCCGGCAAGCGATTTCCGACATGCGTTCCAGCGGTGCAACGTTTGGCTCTTTACCGACGGACTATGCCGCTGAATGGGCGACCCTCTTCCCCGGTGAGGTCACCCCTGCCCTTCCTCTGCGCGACATCGCGCTGGCTGCTTCCGAACGCCGTCTGCATAGGGAAAGTGAACAGGTTTACAGAACGATCGCGGTCGCAGCCGCAGCATTGTGTGCCGGGATGATCGAGCTCGATCGGCCACTGGTTCTTCGCGGCCTCAACCAGACCGATCTCAGCTCGTTGCGAGGATTCATGCGGGCATTCGAGTTCGCGCGGATGGATCCATCGGCGCGGATCGTTATCGACGATATCGGCGCGGTGCGTGTCCCGAAGGGAGTCGAGGCTGATTTTCGTGCAGACCGGCGACGTTGCTTGGCGAGGATGGATGCGTCAGTGGCTGAATCAGGGTGGATGATCGACTCAAGCCCTGCGGTACCCACGAGCGGCGTCGGGCAAGAGGCGGGCCTTTTCGAGGCGGCGATCGGCGATCAAAATCAATTAGTCGACCGGCTTGCCGCGGCGCTGTCCTACTGTCAGGCTGGATTCTTCAGCGCCAACTGGGAGGGTATGGCGATCGTGGCGCTCGAATCGCTGCATCTTCTGCCTGATCTCAGTGAGGCCCGAGTCACCCAAATTCTCGACCAGGCGATCCGCAGTGGCGACGACAGTGAAGCCGCCATCGAATTTGAACCCGGAATCTTGCGCACTGCTACTGATCTCGGTGCGTACTTCGCAAAAGTTCTCGGCATCCAGGCAACCTTCCGCGGCGATCAAACCTCTGCCTTGAACTGGTTCCGTCGGATGCGTGAGGCAGAGGAAGGGCTTTCGCCGGAGGTCCGAGCTCAATCACATCTCTACAGTGCGCTGACCTTGACGAAACGAAAACGCGAACTGCCAGCAGCCGTCGGTGAACTGGAAGCTGGTTTTGCTGCACTCGCCCCGATTCGCGGTGAGCCTGCGAGTATGCGTCGCGAGCGAGGATGGTTGCACAATCTTCGGGGTCTCACTTTCTTTGCCGAGAAGCGGCACAAATCCGCATTCGAGCAGGAGAAGCAAGCGCTCGAATGCCTTGCCGATCTAGATGACGCGAGTTCGACGCACCTGCGGATCAATATCTATTCGAACATCAGTGTCCTGCAAGAGCGTTCGGGTAAACCCGAAATGGCGCTCCGTACCTGGGAGAGGTTCGCTGGCGTAGCGGGTGCCGACAGCATCAGTTTCCGCAAGCATCACTCCTACCGTTCAGCAGGGTTGAAACTGCTGGTGGGCCAAAGCGACGTCGCGGTCGCTGAACTCGGCACTGTGCTCGAGGCCGCGAGAGCGGGCACCGACGATTTCCATGAGTGTGAGGTAAACCTCGAGCTCGGCGGTCTTCACCTGCGGCTCAGCAACACTGACGCCGCTGAGAGTCATTTCGTGCGTGCAGAGGCTGCCGCACGACGGATCGGCGACCCATATCGCACCGCGCAGGCGATGGCTGGCAGAAACACAGCAGGTGACTCGACGGTATCCACCAAAACTGCCATCGATATCGCGAGAAGAAGCCTCACTCATCCGCGCGCTGCGGCCGAGTTGGCTGCTGAGCTTTCGAACGGATGCGTTGCGATCGACTCGCTTCCGCAACCGCGCACGAAACTGAACCGGCCATTCGACCTTGTCAATTTCCAGGACTGCGGATGACAGGACAACTCCCCTGGAAAATGGGATCGCGTCTACTGCTACGTCGGGCAGGATTTCCGATCGATATGTGGCATGAGCTCGGCCACGAAGTTACCGCCGACGCATCGGGGCACTATCGAGATTATGTTCGACAGCTCGATGCAATACGGGCAGAGCTGCTGGAGAAAATTGTTGGTGCTGTGGCCCAGGCTGCGGCTGAGGACGACAAGACTAGGCTGCGCGCCTGTTCTCGGGTGCGAAGTCGAGTCAATAGATACCTCGATATCGAGCCAACCGCGGAACTGGTGTCGCTCGGCAGGCAGATCGACGACTATCGCACTGCGCTACGTAACGCGACAGCCGCATCAGAGCTGTTGCTCGAAGCCGGCACCCAGGAATTGCGGGACCGTCCCCATCGGGTACGAAACATGCTGCTCGACCCACGGTTCCGGGACGCGGTGCTTCAGCTCGCGCCTTCGGCCTACGCCGAAGTCGTGCGATCGACAGCACGTCCGGCCGAACGGGTACAAAAGGCCAAAGACCGCGCTTTTCATCGACGCATGTATCTCTATGCGCAGCGGCTCGCTGGGAAGAACGAAACAACCAGTTTCTTTGGACCACTTGTCCACGGTCGAATCGATGTCGGTATCTCCGGTATCAGGCTGGGCCCAGAGACTGAGGGTGGGGTGCGCGCGGTTGAGGCGTTCTTCTCCTTCTGGGCGGTCTGTGCTCTTGCCGAATGCATCGCGTCTGAGCCTCTAGTGGTGGATCGGGTGCCGCTGACATGGGTACCTGCATGCAGACTCGAACCCGGCGCTCTACACCTATCCGATGGTCGCCGGGTTCGACTGACCGGTGAGCGGGCGCTAGTTGCCGATGCAATCGACAACGAACGCGGACGTGCAGCGATAGCAGAAAAAACTGATCTCGATGCTGTAGTCGTCGAAAGCATTGTCGAGCGATTGAGCCGTATCGGTGCGGTGCGAACAGTCCCGGAACCACCGTCGACATCATCACGGCCGCTGGACTGGCTCATCGCGTGGACAAATACCTACGCCGCGGATACGCGCTGGCCCGGCATCCTCGCCGAATTGAACTCGGGCGCTAACAGATACGCCGAGGCGGCCGACGACATCGCGCGCCACAACGCGCTGGAGGAATTGGAAGCAAGATTCGCTGCCGTGTCTGGTGTGGAGGCTCGGCGAGCGGCCGGCCGTATGTATGCCGACCGTGGCATCGTATCGATCGATGCGTGCGGAGATCAGACTCCAGTGATCGTCGGACACGATGTTGCATGCGACTGGGAAGCACAGCTAGGCCCCGTACTCGACGTTGCCATTCATTATGGTGAACTGCGGACGTCAGCTGCGGCCGGACTCGTTGCGGAGCTGATGCGGTCCCGGGGAGTTACTGATATCGCCTACGACGAGCTGATTCGTTGGACCCAAGACCTCAGCCAGGAGCAGGTCGTGGCGTTGGACGCGCCGTCGGAGGCCTTCCGCGACGAATTCACCGCGTTGGTAGCGGGTTCCGTTGACCGCCGCATCCCCCAGAACGCTGTACTGGAGCCAGAGCAGTTTCGAACATTGTTGCCGCCGAACGCATCCGGGGCGCGTTTCGTCAGCCCTGACATCATGATTGAACTCGACTCGTCGGGACGGCAGCGGCTAGTGCTCGGCGAACTACATCCCTACGTCTTCAGTTGGGGTTCGCAAAGCCATTTCTCCGAGGAACAGGACCTACCGGACGTTGATCTGGCACCCTGGGGCGGCGCCGGCCGACTGGCCACTGTGATCCGTAGACGCCAGCACAAAGGACTGGTTTCCGACATCTTTCCCGGACACTTCATCGAAGTAACCGCGGTAGCGACCGATAACCCGGCACGGTCGATCCCGTTGTCGCAAGTGCGGGTGCTGCTGACATCGGGTGGACCGAAACTACGCTGCCCGACCGGGGAACTGGTGCTCTATGCCGGTGAGGACGACCACCTGCACTTGCGTGCATTCGCCGCGCCAGCAGCATCCCTGCCCACAGTGCGCCTCGGTGAAGCAGCACCGAGAATCTTCGTCGGTGACGTTCTCGTGCAGCGAGCTCGATGGTGGTGCCAGACAGTGGATCTGATTCCAGACCGAGGTACGCAGTTACCCGAAATCGTGAGGCGTGTCCAGTGGATGCGAGCTCTGCGCGGTGTGCCTCGATTCTGCTTCGCCGGAGTTCCTCAAGAACCCAAACCGATCGGGATTGACTTGGATAACCCCCTTGCAGTCGACGCACTCGCCGCGATATTGCGGTCGGCAGATGCACAGCAATTCACGTTGACCGAGATGCGTCCACAGCCGGACCAGCTGTGGTTGCGTCACCATGGAAAACCGACGACCTCGGAATTTCGTGTCACGTTCACCCGGAGCGATCCATGACGCACAGCTGGAACATATTGTCGACGCTGGTGCTGCGTAGCGCGGGCTTTCCATGGCAGCTGGTCGAGTCGCTTCGGTACCACCACAGCGGGGAGCTGGTCGCTGAGATCATCGACCTGGAAGACCACGCGAGGACTCTCGCGGAGAACCTGCCCGGCGTCCGGCTAAGCCGTGGTGACCGAAGCAAACTGAGGACATTACGTCCACTCGCCTCCCGCGAGGATAATTTTCCTGAGCAGTGGCTGACCGAGTGGAACAAGCAGACCTCGGCATTAGCTGACAAGCACGAACATCTCGCTGAAGCCATCACAGTTGACGCGGCTGCTGTAGACCAAGCCTTCGCTGCGCTGCGGTCCGACGAACGCGTGGGTGAGGCTATCGCATGTTCTTCGCCACCGGCGTACCGAGACCTTTCCCGCGGGGCGAAGGGCGCACGCATTCGCCGCCAACTCGCGTCGTACGCCCAGCGCTTCGGTGCGAAAAGCGAGACGATGAGCTTCTTCGGCCCGATCAATTACGCGGATCTCGCACCACTCGAACCGAACCAGTCAACAGTGACCTGGCGGGGGCATCGCGTCATTCGAGATCGAGAAGCCCATACTGCAGCGCGGGTTCTTCACGCGATCAACCATATAATCGACGCCGACGACGACCTCCTCTCCGATGCAATTCCACGTCGAAAAACACTATTGGGCAAGGTGTCCGGATTTTCGATCCTTGTCGACGGTTGCCGGACCGTACGTGAGATCGCTCATGATGAGGCTGTGCCGCTGTCCGCGGCCCTTGACCACGTGCGTGCAGGGCTGCGATCCGGCCGGCTGATCCATGACCTCACTCCACCCTCGACTCTTCTCGACCCGTGGGGGTGGCTCGAACATCGATTGGCGCAGCGCACAGCCGCCGGCGACCCGAGCGACGCGCATCAGACCGTCACAAAGGTACGGGAGCTACTCACCGCGTACCCGTCAGCTCCCGCACAGACGAAGCTAGCCCTACAGAACGACCTCGACTCGATGATCGAGTCCAGCCGGGCCAGCGGCGATCGCTTTTACAATGACAGGGTCGTGGTACATGAAGCCGCGGTGGGCACCGCCGAAGCGACTCTGCGCGGCGACTTGGCGGCTGACCTTCTGAAGGTCGTCGCGCCTGCACTGGATCTGCTGGCCTATCAGGCAGATCTCACACGCGAATCCACCAATCGCGAGCTCGCTGCGCGGCTCGGCAATCGAGTGGTCCCGTTGGCCACCGCGCTGCGAGAAGCCGGAGACTTGACCGTCCAGACCGCCGACTGGCTGACCGACTACATCACAGCCGCACTACAGAACATCGACCCAGACACTGCCGTGGTCGATCTCGCCGAGTTCCTCGACATCCCGCCCGCGCCGCGGGACCCGGTTCTTTGCTCGATCGATATGCTCCCTGCGACCGCCGACCTGGCGTGCTATCGGCCCGGATCGACACCACTGGTTCTCGGCGATATCCACGACGCGGCGCTGCTGACTCCGTGGGCACTGCGGTTCCATCCCGATTCCGAGCACATACTGCTCGACCGTGACGCGGCCATCGAAGTGGCACTCGGAACGCAAACCGCGGTCAATGTCATCCCGCGGCGCAGCACGGGATTGCCTCCGCTGGAATTCCCTGGGTTGGTTTTGGAACTCGGAGGCACAGCTGCCGACCCGACCCGGGGACGGATCGGGCTCGACGCACTGCAGGTCCACAGCGACGGGGAGCAGGCGATCCTCGTCGATCGCGCTGATCCAGAACGCTCACTGCTATTTCACAACGGCGAACTCGACAGTGGACTGCACACAGCGCTGGCATTGCCCCGCATCAGGCGCCCCGTTCTGCCTGATCTACCGCATGTTCCGCGACTGACGTGGCGCAATGCGGTACTGAGTCGACGTACGTGGAAGCTGCCCTCAGCCGAAATTCCGCAGCCGAACACCAAGATCGGCGAGACCAGCCGACTTCTGGCGGTCGCGCGAATGTGTGCCACGCGCAACCTTCCGACCCGGTTTTTCGCGAAATCGCCAGCCGAGCGAAAACCCATTTTCGTCGATACCGCAACACCGTCGCTGCTGGATGCATTGACCCGACTGGCCGCGACCTCCGAGACCTTAACTGTGAGCGAAGTTCTGCCGACTCCAGAAGAGGCCTGGTTACGCGACGGTGAGCTGCGCTTCGCCGCAGAACTGCGGTGTGTTTACGTCCGGAAAGGAGCGAACCAGATATGACGATGCCACAAGAACCACTGCTGGTGATCCCACCGCTATCCGATCCGACGCGAACAGTCGCCGACACAGGCCTGCGGATCCTCGACCTCAACGCGAAATTCAGAAACCGCGCTGCCGACCCAGCCCGACTGGGTGCGGCCGCCGACACGGCCAATCCGCTCGATGCACTGTTTCTGCACGCTGCCACGGCGACATTCGCTCGGCAACGGCGAGACGAAGCAACCTTACGAGCGATGGGAGTGGCGCTGCGGTCGATGACTGCGTACGACGACGCCCTGCGGATGACCGCTGACGATGTCGAGATCGTCGGCGGCAGCACCGAATCGAGCAGTGATGTAGCAGACGCGGGCCGGCGTACGACGCTGTTCGGACCGGAGGTAGCACTCGCTGCCGATGCCGCAGCCTGCGGTCCGATTCGCGTCCTCGTCGACACAGACCAGCAACTGCCAGCCGCGATCGCCATCGTCCTCGGTTCGGAATCGAACCGGACCGAGCTTTGCGGAAGGTTCGCGCACACCCACCGCGTGGCATTGTCCCGCCTACCCGAACTACGCGGCGCGACAATCTCGGCGTGGGTTCCACGCTGGCAGTTGGCACCGCAGTGGTCCGAGGGGGAACGGGTCACCGTGGTTACAGACCCGGCCGATCCGCCCCAGGGCGAACCCTGGGTCGGATGGCTCGACGTCGCGTCGCTACTCGAACTGCCCGCGTCGGATTTGTCACTGTGCCGGGGCATGGTCCTCACTGCTGCGGCTCGACCCGGCCGGACTCAATTCACCAGTGGCCTCAACGGCGCGACCGTCGATATCGCCGATGTCGTCAGCCGGATGCCGTGTGACATTCCGGTGCGTGTCGAGCTTCTCGTCGGTGCACCAGGGGTGGAGTACGAGAAGATCAAGGAGACAGCACAGGGCCTTGCCAACGACGACGAACTTCATCTCGCCGGCCTTCGTCCGTTCCGTCTCGGCGTGAACGCACACGGTAGCTGGGGTGGTCGTCAACTGATCCACCGTTCGCAACCACGAAGCCGGGATCTGCCCAGAAGTCGAGACTTCGACGCTGCGGAGACTATTGAAGCCCAGAGGATTTCGGGAACCATAGCTGAGCTTCTGGCGGAATTCTCGAACATGGTGGAGCTTCTGCCGGGTCGTTTCGCGGCCGCTGTGCCGATGACCGCGACAGGACAGGACGGCTGGTCGGCCAACGCTCAGGTTGTGCGCAACGACGGACCAGGCCCAGACGGCCGGGGACCGGGGAGCTTTGTGGTGAATTTGCGCTCAGGAAGCGCTTTTCGCGTGCACCCTCGTCTTTCTTCGGTCGTGGACCGGCTCGCGCGCGGTGACAAATCGGTGGCGCAGCAATTATCCGAACGGGTTCGTGACCGGCTATCCGGCCAACTGATAGTGGCCGGCGCATGGAGAGGGACGCTGTGACCAGACAATGGCGCGTAGGGCGCGTTTTCGTCCTACGCCACGCCGGAATGCCGTTCGACTGGCTGGAAGCCTTCACCGCGGACGCAGAACTGCTCGCCGCCGCGCAGGACGTGCTTGATCGCGAAGCAGCGCTGCTGGCCGCAGTCGGTGCACAGGCCGACACAGTGCGTTCCGCGGTGCGCCGAGGATCCGGCGCTACGCTACCTACTCTCGCCAACCCGGACGCTCGTGCAGCGTCACGGGAATGGACCGTCGCTACCCGGCGCTTCGAGCTCGCCTACGCGGACGCAGACGCTGCCGCGGGCGATCAGCTGCGCGAGGTGCTGTGTCGACCTGAAGTCGGCGAGGCAGTATTTCTGTCAAACCCCGATGCATACCGAAATATGCTGGTGCCCTATCTGTCCCACAAAGGTGCCCTGAACTCACGGTGGCGCCGCGTCCGTCGACAGATGTACACCTACGTCCAACGATTCTGCGCCAAGAACGAAACTGTGAGCTTTTTCGGGCCCATGGCGTATGGAACAGCGGGTGGAACGACTCGACTTCACCGAGACCGCCCCCGAATAAGACGCGTCTTCCTGTCTGAATGGGCCGTCCGTACCCTGATCCGCGCGATAGCCCGCGACACACGACTACTACCCCATCTCCGATTCCACCCCGTGGCGGTCAGCGGCGGCGCGGCACCCGTGACATTCTCCGCGCTCCAGGTAGGCGGAACCCGGTTCGTCGACCTGGTCCGCGCAACCGGTCGTCCATCCAAAGAAATTGCTGCCGACCTGCGCAAACTGCTTGCCGATGGTGCCGCCGATGTCGAACTCGGCGGAGGAGAATATGACACCGCTCCCCTCAGAACACTGCGCGACCAACTCGACGCGATCCCGCCGATGCCCGCCAAAGACGAGTGGATCGACCGTATCGACGAACTCGAAGGTCTGCGCGCGTCGATGGAAGACCAACCACTCGACAAGCGCATAGCTACCGTCGCAACCTTGGAACAGCGCTTCACTGAGATCACCGGTAAACCGGCCCGGCGAGGACAGGGCGCGACTTATGCCGACCGTGCGATCTTTTTCGAAGAATGCTCCTCCGAGTTCGACCTTGAGATCTCCGAACATCAACTGGCCGAATGGGAACGACGCCTTTCGCCGCTACTTGAAGTGGCAGTCGCGCACGGCGCTGAAACCCAACAGGAGGCGGTAGCGGTGGTCCGTGGCGCGCTCGCTGATTCCGGACATGATCCTGACGATGCTATGACACTCGCGGCCTGGTCGACGCGTGCAGCCGCCGCCTTGGAAAAACGAGAGGTGAGCACTTCGCGATTCCGCACAGGACACGCCCCCACCTACTCCGGCGACGCCGCCGATGCGGAGATCGCCACGCTACTCAAGAAAGCCGCAGCTCTGCGCGGGGACCGCTATGCCGTGGTCGACCTGTGCCCACGAGCCATCGACGAACATGCACTCTCCGAAGCCCCGCTGATCGTCGCGCGTACACACCACCACCTCCTGGTCAACAGCTGGCTTGCCACCATGTTCGACAATCCAGACCAGTTCGCCGCTGACGCAAACGACTGGATCACCAGCCGGGCCGACGACCTCGTGGGCCTCGATTTCGGGCGTCGAAACAAGGGCTACTACCGATTTCCTGGACCGGAGGTCGCCTTCCGGCCCCTGTCGTGGGCCGATACTCGACGAAAGGACCTACTGACCGCAGACGATGTGACAGTCACCCCAGTCGGCGATCGGGTTGAACTTCAGGATCGCCAAGGCCGCCTCTTGCGTTGCTATGTGCCTCTGAGCGATTTCGTGAAGTATCCACCCACTGCTTCGCTTTCACATCCGCAGGTGGTCCATCCTGTGTTCTCCAGCGACAAACAACATCAACCCGAGGTCGAAATCGCAGGCGTGGTTGTGCAACGGGCCCGGTGGGAGGTCTCGACGGACGAGCTCACCGCTACGACCCCTTCCGGTCGATTCCTGAACCTGCGACGACTGGCTCAGCTGACCGGCTGCCGGTTCGTCTTCTGCCGCAGCGAGACTGAGCGAAAGCCATACATGTTGGATCTGGCGGCGCCCTTGGCTGCCGATCTGCTCGCCCACATCGCCAAAACACCCGGTGTGCTCCACATCGAGCCGATGTCACCCGAACCGGAGATGCTGTGGCTACGTGACCAGCAGGGGCGTCGCTACACCAGCGAGGCACGGATCCAAGTCATCGGCCACGACACCGAGGAGACACAGTGACCAGCGTGCTGTTCGCCGAGAACACTATTCGTGGCGTCATGCGAATCGATCCGACCGGCACTATCGAGCGTGAGAACCACCGAACCGCGGGTGGCTGCGTAGAAACAGTGGATACCACCGGGATGGGTGAGCACCGCGCGGCGGATGATCCGGCACAACTTCCACCTGAGGCAGCTGCAGCATTGGCGCATGTCCTGGCACAATCTGTCGACGCGTTCGCCGCGCATTGTGAACCGATTCTGCGCGAGCTCGCTCGCGAGACCGGCGCGGTACTGCGATTCGCCGGACTACACCAGCGAGTAGTTGCCGGTAACCCGGAAACCCTGGTCGAAGATCAGCGCAGATATGCCTCCGTGGAGGTCGAAGTCGACACACCACGTGGACCGGTTTCCGAGGCGCGCTTGTCGACCAGCACTGCACTAGAAATAGAGGGTATTGCCGCGCTGGTCGACGAACTGCGCACCCGAGCGCACCTACCGTCCGTCGAACCGGACGAGATCGCTTGGCAGCACGCGGATCTGGTCCTACTTCCGGGACGAGCCGGAGCGTTCTTCCACGAGCTCGTCGGTCACCCGCTCGAAGCTGACGTCCTGGCGACCGGGACCAGCTGGCTGTCTGGTCGCAGAGGCGAGGTGATCGGCCCGCGCTGGTTGACCGTTATCGACGGATCGAGCGAGGCAGCGGGAGGCTTCCACAGCGTTATCGACGACGAGGGGACCACATCGACACCGGCGGTTCTACTCGATAACGGCCAGGTTGGCGAGCCGATGACAGACGCTATGTCGGCCACGCGGCTCGGCTTGCGGCGCAGCGGACACGGTCGCCGTCTGAACTATCGACACCCTGCGATCCCGCGGATGACGCACACCGTCGCGACAATCGAGCCGGGCAATGCTGCAGAACTCCCGGTGCGACCGTACCTCGCGCCATTGGGGCTACGCCTGGAGTCGATGAACCTCGCCACCGGCGATTTCGTCTTCCGCGCCAACGACTCACTGTGGTGTGAACCGGGCGCAGTGACACGTCGATTCGGGGCGATCGAGATTCGCGGCGACGCAGGTACCACCCTCGGCGCCCTGATGCCGGTCGACCCAGCGATCCAGGCTTACGGGAGAGCTAATCGCGGCTGTGGCAAACTCGGCCAATTTCCGCTTCCGACGTCGTTCGCCAACGCTGGAATGAGCCTACCCGCCAACACGATCAACGTGCGGAAGGTCCTCCATGGCTGAAATTGACCAGACCACCCACACACTCCTGGCCGGCCCACGACGGAACCGTTCGATCGACACCCTCGAACTACAGCGCGACGACTCGGGTGCGGTCGTCTCCTCGATCCGGCTCGGTAAAAGCGAGCAAGGTTTCGACACAATCGAACCGGTCGCAGCAGTGATCAGCACACTCGATCGGTGGAGTACTGATCATGGCGTTGCCTTGCAAAGCGCGATCGTCACCGTGCGGCAACGTCAGGACTCCCGACACACAAGTGTGCTCGCGCGGCTCGAAACTGCGCTCGGCCCGGTCCTGATCGGGACAGCGACTGCCGCGGATCCCACCGAACTCAGCGACGCGCCCAGCCTCGCTCCACCGAAGATGCCGAACAGGTTGGACGAGCCTCCCACAGACTGGGCACGGCTACCGCTGTGCTTGCGACCGGAAGTGGCCGCTGTCCTCATCGCCGGAGCGGGGTTCTCGCTGTTGTCTGCCAAGGGAACCTCGACTCGCCAGACGATGACGGGCCGCAAACTGCTACCAGGACTCACTCTCACCGAAGTGCCCCTGTGGCCCGCCGAAGGAACACCCAACGACCTCGGCGGCATGGCAGCGGCCGTCGAACTGATCGACAACGGACGAGTACTCGCTCCGGATCCTGCACCACGGCGGGTGTGGAATCACGACCTCGGAACCACGGTTGCCCCGCCCATCACCGGGTGGCGGCTCACCGGCCCGAAAGCGATGGAGCCGCCGCGGTACATCGAACTCCTCCACTGTGTGGAGGGACTGCAGCGCTACCACTCCCGAGGCAATGTCCGGCTCACCTGCCTTGCCCGCGAGAGCGAACACGGCACATGGTTCTCGCTGACTCTGACCGGCCGACCGATTCACCTACTGCGCCACGCGATGGGGATCACCGGCACGGTCTCCACCGTCTACACCGATGCCGAAGTGACCACATCAACTGTGTTGCTGCCTTCAGCAGAAACGCTCAACAAGAAGGACCGCGATGTCATCACCGTCAGTCAGCCATGATTTCGCCATTGTGGGAGGTGGCATCGTCGCAGCCTGCCTCGCCGACGAACTCGCCAAGACCGGTGCCTCGGTTGTCGTCTTCGACGCGGGCGCTACTGCCGGAGGTGCGACCCCGCGTGCCGCAGGCGTCGCCGTACCGTCGTTGCGCTACCTCGGCGATCAAGAGTTCTATCAGTGGCTCTGTTCTGCCAGCGAGGATCTGGCCTCCGATATCGCGACGCTCGAGCCGGAGTCTGGCCCATTCTCCATGGCTCGTCCAATCCTCCGGGCACTGCGGCGAACCGACGCAGACCAGTACGCAGCCAGCCTCGCCGACGTCGACGGCAGGTGGGTCGAGCACGCCGAGCTCGCTGAGATCGCGCCCGGACTGAGCCTTCCCAAAAGCCGGCAATACATCCTCAGCGACGGGCTGATGGTGGACGGGGCCGGATATCTACGCGCGGTACGTGATCACGCACTCGCCCAGGGCGTCACCTGGTTACAGGGAACCGAAGTGCACGCACTCTGCGACGACCTGTCCGGAGTCGGCGTGACGACGAGCAGCGGCGTGTTCCGGGCCGAGCGCGCAGTCGTCGCAGCCGGAGCATGGAGCAGTTCCCTCGGAGCACCAGACGTGACCCCGCAGCGCGGTCAGATGATTCTCCTGCGTACAGAGGTCAAGCTGCCCGTGATCTTCTCTTCGGCGCTTTACCTCGCGCCGGCAATCGGTGGTGGTGTCCTAGTCGGTGCTACCGAAGAACACGCGGGCTTTGACGAAAGAGTCACTGCCGGTGGAGTATCGGGTCTGTTATCGTTCGCGACCGCGGCGATGCCAGCACTGGCGAGTGCCGAACCTGTCGAACTGCGTGCCGGACTACGCCCCGTGACCGCGACAGGTCGGCCGATCGTGGGCGCGATACCGGAACGCCCCCGACTCTTCGTCTGCGCCGGGCACGCCGGTCACGGACTATTGAGCGCTCGAGCCACCGCAATGGGTCTGGTTTCCGGTCTCACTGAAGACGACTGGGAGTCACTGCCGTACAGCATGTGCCCCAGCAAAGTCACTGCCGAATCGGCGCGGTGATCGCCGTGATACGCATCGATCATGTTTTGCTCGGATCTCGCAGCATCGAGCCGTTGCGAGATCGGCTACGCGACGAATTCGGGTTCGGCATCTGCGACGGCAGCCCCAACCCGGATGGCACCGCCAGCTGGATCGTACCCATGTCCACCGACGAGGTGCAGTACCTGGAACTGCTCGTAGCCCACGACGAGAACCTGCTCGCTGGCACTGAGTTCGGGCGACTGTTCCTCGAACGCACAGCCGACGGGCCCACACTTCTGAACTGGGCTGCTCTGGTCGACGACATCGAACAAGTAGCAGCACGTATTACCGCCACCGGAGCGTCTGCGGATCTGCTCACTGGCGAGTCGGTACGCGCAGACGGGGGAGTGGTCCCCTGGGCAGAAGCCGGATTTGCTACCTCGTGGTCCATGCCCGAGCGGCCGTTCTTCCTGGCCTACGGAGACATGGCGACACGGCTGGAACGGGTGCCCGCCGACCTCGATGCCGCGGCCCACGATCACGTGCCGACCGGTATCACTGGTATTCGGGTACGTACCGCAGACACTGCCGAGTGCCGCGCGTGGATGGGCGGCGAGACCCCGGGCATCGAGATCGTCGAGGATCTCATCGGAGGCATCGAGGAGGTACGGCTGGAGACAGCAGAAGGCCAGGTGGCTCTCCGATGGTGACGGATTTACCGATGCTGTACGCAATTGTCACCGGTGCCCCGCCAGCCGGAGGAGTCGGCGCACTGGTGTGTGCCGCCCAAGCAGACGGGTGGCAGGTGGGGATAATCGCCACCCCCTCTGCCATGCCGTTCCTCGACGTCGAAGCTCTCATCGCGATGACCGGATATCCCGTGTTGTACACCTTCAGGGCCCCGACCGAACCGGAGCCGTTGCCGCCTCCGGATGCGGTTGTCGTGGCCCCGGCCACGGCCAACACGATCGCCAAACTCGCGGCCGGACTGTCGGACACGCTCGCCACCGGCCGATGCGCCCAAGCGATCGGTGCAGGCATTCCTCTCGTGGTTGTCCCGTTCAGTACTCGGGACCACTTGGCTCATCCGGCGATCGTCGCAGCCATGTCCTCGCTGCGGGCCTGGGGTGTGACAGTCCTGTACGGAGAGCAAGTGTGCTCCATGCCCGCAGGCGGACCGACAAGCGCTGCGCCCGAGTCCTTCCCGTGGCGGCTTGCCTGGGACCACCTTCGCGCAGAGTGCGAGGGACCGGACAACGATCAGCGGAAGGCGGCACAATGAACACGTCCGTAGTAGTACTCAGCGGCTCGCTGAGCCGCGGCTCAGCGAGCAACCGACTCGCGACCTGGTGCGCGCAACAGTGCGCGCCGCATATCGACGCCACGGTGTTTCACGGTTACCAGCTCGAATTCCCTTTCTACACACCGGGCCGGGTGGGATCGACGACAGTCGACCTGTACCTGGATGCACTCCGCACTGCCGACGGTGTCATCGTGATTTCCCCGGCATACCACGGCAGCATCTCGGGGCTGTTGAAAAACGCCTTGGATTACATCAACGAGCTGTCCACCGATACCCGCCCTTACCTGCAAGGACGGGTATTCGGTTGCGTCGCCGTCGCCGGTGGGGAACAAGGCGCGGCCAGTACGTTGGCCGCCCTCCGTGCGATCGGCCACGCGCTACGCGCCTGGCCCACCCCTCTCGGCGTCGGAATCGCCCGGCCACCGTTTACCCCAGAGGGGCTACCCGCCGACCCAACAGTCTCCCAGCACTTGCCGACCATGCTCGACCAAGTCATGGAAATGTCACGGGCGCTGAACCGCAAGGAGCAACCGCTCCCAGCCGGGACAGAGTGATGAACCGCGACATCGCGGTGGCCCGCGCACCCTCGCGCCGCTCGATCGCGCCTGAAATTATCACCGCGACAGTGGCATTCGTCGGTCTGCTGATTGTCTCGTTGGTGTGGACTCGCCCCGCCGGGGCAACGCCGGCGCTGTTCGCGCAGTTGCTGCTCGGTGTGACCGTAGTCATTGTTACCTGTCGGCTCGCTGGTCGTGCGGCAGTCGGGCTGGGCCAACCCCGGGTAATCGGAGAAATCGCTGCCGGAATCGCCCTCGGACCGTCACTGCTGGGGCAGCTGTGGCCCGGTGCTGTGGAAGCGCTGTTCCCGGATCAGGTTCGGCTACCAATGAATTGGCTCGCCCACCTCGGCATGGTCCTGTTCTTGTTCCTGGCAGGAATGGAAATCGACCCGAAACTGTTGCGGCGCAGCGGCCGCATCACTACGTCGGTCAGTCAAGTCGGCTTTGTGTTCCCGTTGCTGCTGGGAGCGTTGTTCGCGCTGCTCGTATACCCGCACCTGGCACCTCCCGGTGTGCAGCTGCTCCCGTTCGCGCTGCTGGTGGGGGCGGCGATGAGTGTCACCGCCCTGCCGGTTCTCGTCGTGATCCTCAGGGGTAGCCCACTGCGAGGTAGCGCATTGTCGACCATCGCGGTCACAGCGGCCACCATCGCCGATGTACAGGCATGGATTCTTCTTGCACTGGTTGCAGGCCTGGTCGGCGGCGTCGCTGGCGGGCTACTCCCCACTATCGGACTTACTTTCGCGCTAATGGCGGGATTGATGTTGGTGCGGCCCTGGCTGCGCGCATTGCTGAACAGCCAGGTTATTCCCCTCCCGATCCGCGTTGTCATTCTGACTGCCTGCGCTGTCGGGTTCGCCGAACTGGCCGCTTTGGCTGGGATGCACGCAGCGATAGGCGCGTTCGTCTTCGGGTTGCTCGTACCCCGCGTCGGCGGTGTCGCGGAGCGGTCGATCAGGCTGCTGGGTCCAGCCGCCGCGATCCTATTGATGCCGTTGTTCTTCGCGGGCAGCGGAATGGCAACGGATCTAACGACACTCGGTGCGGCAGGTGCGCTGTGGGGATGGTTCGCCGTTGCTCTCGCTCTAGCGTTCGTCGGCAAGTATGGAGGAGTCGCGCTTGCCTCACGTGCAGCCGGCGCGTCGTGGTCGGATTCGGCGCGGCTCGGCGCGCTCCTGAACTGCCGCGGCATGACGGAGCTGGTCGTACTGGGTATCGGGCGGGATCTTGGTCTGCTCGGGCCCGAATTGTTCACGATTCTGGTGCTCACAGCGTTCGTGTGTACCGCAATGACATGGCCTGCGCTCGCCGCGGTTGATCGATTCAGCCCCAGCGTCCAGGTCGCAAACTCTCGTTGAAAGGTCTTCCCATGTCCGTATACCCCCTGACCGACCTCGACCGTTTGCTCGCCAGCCTGCCTGACGACGACTCGACCGCAGTACGGGAATGGTTCACCACCTCGAACGGCCTCAGCGCCGACACCGAGAGCGAGGCCGACGACTTCCGCGACATCTCGGCGACTCGCCCATCTGCCGATGATCCCCGTGCAATCCGCCGCATCGGGATCATCGGCGGCGGCACCGCCGGATACCTCACCGCGCTGGCATTGCGCGCCAAAAGACCCTGGTTGGAAGTGACTCTCGTCGAATCCAGCGGGATCCCGATTATCGGCGTCGGAGAGGCGACGACACCGTCGATGGTGCCGTTCTTGCACCACTACCTCGATATCGACGTCGAGGAGCTGTACCGGGAAGTCGCCCCCACGTGGAAGTTGGGCATCCGATTCGATTGGGGCCCCAAACCCGCCGGCTTCATGGCACCGTTCGACTGGGGTTCGAATTCGATCGGTGTGTTGGGCTCGATAGCCAGCCAAGGCGACATCAACGCATTCACCCTCCAGTCCTTGCTGATGGCACACGATCGAGCGCCGGTCTTCGACCTGGGCGATGGTGAACACATATCGTTGATGAACCACTTGCCTTACGCCTATCACCTCGACAATGCTCGATTCGTCCGGTACCTCACCAAACTCGCGGGTAGTCGCGGCGTACACCACCTCGATGCCACTGTCGATCAGGTCGTACTCGACGCCGAGGGCTGGGTCGATCACCTGGTTACCGCCGACAACCAGCAGATCGTATTCGACGCCTACGTCGACTGCTCCGGCTTCCGATCGCTGTTGTTGGGTAAAGCGCTCGACACCCCCTACGTGCCATTCACCGACAGCCTCAAAACCGACCGGGCGATCACCGCCGTCGTGCCACACCACGGCGCGATCAAACCGTATACGCGAGCGACAACGATGGACGCCGGCTGGTGTTGGACCATCCCCACGCGCACCGATGATCACGTCGGCTACGTCCACTCGTCGCAGTTCATAGACGAAGACGCTGCTACTGCGGAGTTGCAGCGGCTCTACCCAGACGCACATTCCTTCAAGACCGTCCGGTTCCGCTCCGGCAGACACGAGGAAGCATGGCGCGGCAACGTTATCGCGATCGGCAACTCGTATGCTTTCGTCGAACCGCTCGAGTCGAGCGGGTTGATGATGATCACATTGGGCATCATGTCGCTAGTTGGATCGCTACCTGCGTCGTGGGATGAACCCAGCCCCCGCGCCGTCGTCAACGCCGCACTTGCCAAGAAATGGGACGAGATCCGTTGGTTCCTGTCTCTGCACTACCGCTTCAACACCCGCAAAGACACCGAGTTCTGGGTGGACGCACGGGCCAACACCGACGTTTCAGGTCTACTGCCGTTGCTCGAGGTGTATGCGGGCGGTGCCCCGCTGCGATTCCGGAACCCAGTAGTGCGGGGGTTTCTGGAGTCCACCGCGCCGACCTTCTACGGCCTCGATGGGGTCGACTGCCTGCTGCTCGGACAGGAAGTGCCGACGAAACTGTTGCCGCAGAACGAATCTAGCGACGCGTGGGCAGCACGCAAAGCATCCGCCGATGCGCTCGTCGCACTCGCTCTACCCACCGAGATGGCATTGAAGGCCTTCGATCTGGATCCGCGGCTCAATGCAGCTGTACTCCGCTCCCGAGGTAGTTGGGCAGGGCCGCGTGGCGCCGAGCGCCTTGTCGCGGCCGAACCTGCCGGCCCCGCAGGTACACGAGCCGAGCCGGCATGAGGCAGATGCCGAGTACCGCGGCTTTTGATCTGCTCGGTGCTGAGATAGGTGAGCGGTGCCGTACCGCAGTCGACAACTGCGCCGACGAACTGCGCGAACTGTCGCACGCTATACACGCCGACCCCGAAACGGCATTCGACGAGCATCGTGCGGTAGGACGCTGCACGGATCTCCTGCGGGCGAACGGTTTCCGTGTTCGCCACGAGGTCGGTGGATTGACAACAGCGTTCTGCGCCGAGTATGGATCCGGGCCGTTCGTTGTCGTGTTCTGCGCCGAGTATGACGCGCTGCCCGAAATGGGTCACGCATGCGGGCACAATATGATCGCCGCCGTCAGTGTTGGAGCAGGGCTCGCGCTGCGCGATGTTGCTGACGAACTCAACATCACCGTACGAGTCTTGGGGACCCCAGCCGAAGAATCCGGTGGTGGAAAACTCGTTCTGCTGGCCGACGGCGCCTTTGACGACGCCTCGGTGTGCCTGATGGCACATCCTGCACCGGAAGAGAACTGTGCGCCGAGGTCGCTCGCGGTGATGGACCTCGAGGTCACCTATCACGGTCGCGCCAGCCACGCCGCCTATGCCCCACACGCCGGCATAAATGCCGCGGATGCGCTCACTGTCGCCCAGGTGGCGATCGGGCTGGCGCGTCAACATCTGAAGCCCCGGCAGATGGTGCACGGGATCGTGACCGACGGCGGGAATTTACCAAACATCGTCCCGGAGCGTACCCGCGCATTATTTCTGCTGCGGGCATCCGATCTCGAGGACCTGCAGAATTTGAGGGACCGGATCATAGGGTGCCTACAAGCCGGGGCGTCCGCGACCGGATGCACTTTCACCGTCGCCGAGCCGACCCCGGCCTACGCAGAACTCACGCACGACCCCTGGCTCGTCCATGCCTACCGCAGTGCTGCGCGCGCTCTGGGGCGCCCGTTGCTCTCCGAGCAAGCAGAGGCCGAAATTCCTACAGGTAGCACCGACATGGGCAATGTCAGTCGGGTGGTTCCGAGCATTCATCCCACACTGAGCATCGACTCTGGCGCGGCGGTCAACCACCAACCCGAATTCGCCTCGGCATGCGTCTCCGAGTCGGCCGATCGCGCAGTACTGGACGGGGCATTGGGCCTTTGCTGGACCGCTGCGGCCGCTGCAGCCGATGTGGATCAGCGGGCACGCTTTGATCAAGCACGGGCCGACCGGTTGCGAGAACGCACTCGATCGACGGAAGAGGGGTTGTGATGACGGTGCATCTGGCTATTGACCAGTCCGAAGGAGTCGAAGAACAGAGGAAGAGCCCTCTGATCAGAGAGGTCGTACTGCCCGATCGAGTGCTGCGAATCCAATTGCGTCCGTGGGCATTGCTGCGAACCCCGGGATTTTCCGCACAGTTAGCCGACACCGCAGCGGACACACAACGCTTGGCTGCTATCATACGCATCTTGGACAGCGAGGCCGCACTCGACGCGATCGCAACCGATTTCGACGAAGCGGTCGCACCGAGGCTCGACGAGTTCGCGAATAGACAGGAAAATCGGCAGCGGACGCAGCGTGCGGTACGCCACGTCCGTCGACTGCTGACCGCACGTGCTGAACTGGACATGCGCGCCACGGGCCTGTTGCTCAGTGCAGGCAGTGATGATTGGGCGAGACGGTGGACCGAGGCCGTGCAGGGCTATCGATCACTTCTGGCCCCATACGAGGCCACGGAATCAGGGGCGTTGGCCGCAGCCCGATCGAAAGTGCGCGCAGCCTTCGCCGATGAGCGTATTCGCCACGCGGTCTTCGTCTCCAATCCCGACTTCCACGATCATGCCGCCACGGTCTGGGACCGTGCCGAGTCGTCGAACGCATCGTCTCGTCGCACCCTCGCCACGTTGCACCGCTATCTGCGGCGCTTCAGCACCCGGTGCGAAACAGTGTCGTTCTTCGGGCCGGTCCAGTTCGTTGCACTCGACAGTGCGGTAGTGGAGCCGCTGGCGATCGATGAGCCTGGCCCCGAGCGGATCACTGTCGAGGCGAGCAGCTGGCTGGTTGAAGCATTGACCAGGCACCTCACTGCCGCTTCTGCTCCCGCGGACCGATCAGTACGACGCAATCCGCTGTTCGCTGAGCTTCCTGACGGCCGCGGCCTGCGACACGTCGCCAGCGGCCGCAATTTCCGCGTCGACGCGCACAAGCTCACAGTGTGGCGGGCAGCAGATGGTCGCACCGCCGAGGAAATGGCCCATGCGTTGGGCTGGACAGTCGATGAAGTGTTGGCCACAGCAGGCTCACTCGGTGGAGCACTGTCGGTTCTCGCCCACCCAACCGCGTCCGTAGAGCTGCATGCACTGACGCGTCTGTCCGAGATGACCGAGGACCCCGTCGTGGCAGAACTCGCGGCGGCGCGTGATCGCTACGCAACCACAATGTGGCCGCAGAGACGCGAAATGCTCCTCGATGCACGTCGACTAGCGGGTGAGTTGTCGAACGGGACAGTTCGCCGACAAGAAGGCAGCCACTACGCCGATCGGGAGATCTTTCACGAGGATCGAACTGGCCCCCCACAGCGAAAAGATCCGAATCGGCGGTCAAGCCCTGGAAGGAATCGCCGACGCCCTGCGATCAGTACTGTCGATCTGCTATCTAGGAGCCTTGTTGCGCCGCGCCGACGCGCGGGCAGCACTGCGGAAGGCGCTCGGGGGTAAGGCCACACCGTTGGCAGAGCTGACCAGCCTCACGCTGCCAACAGAGGGGCCGGCCATGCGTGATTTTCGAGACCGGCTCGAGTCGCTTTTCGAAGGTAGCCCCAATATTCGGTCGGGCGACCTACATGACGCGTTGGCAGACCTGTGGTCATCGGTGCCACACGACGCTGCGGCGGATTGCTGTTTTCCGAGCCCGGATCTCATGGCACTCGGCCCCGACCTGTCCACGTCGTCGTGGCTTTTGGCGGAACTACACGACGACTGCAGCTCGATTTACGGTGGGCTGGAATCTCCGTTACACAGCGAACCTGATCGGCTATGGAACGAATTTTCCACCGACGTCGCAGCCTTGGTCGGCGATCATGCCGCAACCATCGTGGGCCGCCGGCGCAGCGCTCACGTCACACCGGAGCTCCCCGGTGTGTCAATCGAACTGGCGGGACGATCCAGCAAGGAACAGAATGACATCGTCCCGATCGCTGAGGTCGTCGTGGTGCCTGAAGGCGACGCGGTGCTCATCCACGGACGCAGGCGCAGGCTATACCCGGGAGATCTCAACGCGCCCCTGTACTGCGCCCTGGCACTGCCGGCCGTTGTGCCAATTCGCATCGGCTCCGGTGCGCATACTCCGCGACTGACCATCGACGGCACCGTGTACCAACGCGAACAATGGCGATGCCATATCCCCGAATCTGGTAACGCGCTCGACCTGCACAGGCTTCGACGTCGCCTCGGTCTACCGCGGCGCGTGTTCGTGCGGTACCCAACTGAACCCAAGCCTCTGTACCTGGACTTCGCCGACCCGATGAGCCTTCGAGAAGCCGCGCGGCACGCAGGCGCAGAGGTCAGTGTGACCGAGATGCTGCCGGTACCCGAGGATCTGTGGTGGCCACTTCAAGAACCTCAATGCGCCGAACTGCGAATCGGCTGTTCGATCACCCCCTTCAAGAGAGAATCGAAATGACAATCACCGGAACAGGTTTGGACGCACTTCTGGAAGACCGTTCACAGGAATACCGCGCGCGGGTCCACCATCGCTTGGCCACCGAGCGGGTGGTGTGGTTCACCACCGTGAACGCGCGAGGTGTAGCAGCACCGAACCCGGTGTGGTTCTACTGGGATGGAACAAGAATTGTGGTGGCCCACGACAACAGGGCGCACCGTTTGACGCACCTGCGCCGCAACAGTGACGTTGTGCTGCATTTCGACTGCGGTTCTTTCGGACGTGACATCGTCGTGATGGAAGGTAAGGCCGATCTAGCCGCAACACCCGACAGCGGACCGGATACCGGGTACCTCGAGAAGTACCGCCAGCCGATCGACGAAATGTTCGGGGGGGTGGAGGCTTTCCTGCAATCGCATCGAGCCCTGACCTTCATCCAGCCGACGCGTCTGCGTGGATGGTGATAGTAGATTTCACACCGCAGTTGCCGCAATGAGACTTGTGCGTTCGCTTAGCGAATGCTCTACACGATCGAGGCGGAATCCTGCCGATGTCAGCAGGTCGGCGGTTTCCGCCTCGGTTCGCTCACGTCCGCCGATGATCATCAGCAGATGAAGGTCCAACAGACCACGCGCTGCGGGTTGTCCAGGTCGGCGTAGACCACCGACAATCAATAACGCGCTTCCCTCCCGCATCGCTGCTCTGCAATTGGCTAGCAGGATCGCGGCATGAGCGTCATCCCAGTCCGACAGCACCCGGCACAGAACATAGATATCGCCACCAGAGGGAACTCGCGTCAAGAAGTCGGCGCCTTCGACGCTGGCACGTTTCCCAAAATGCGTCAGTGCATTGGCGGCCCGCTCGACGACTCCCGGTAGGTCGACTACGAGAACACTCAGATCAGGATGAGCGGCGAGCAGGGTCGACGCGAGCTTGCCGTTGCCTCCACCGACGTCGGCGACCATCGTCGCCCCATGCAATGCCGGGTCGCCGGTGATGAGCTCGCATGACTCAGTGACCGAGTCCGCCATCGCTGCGTCGAAATCCGCGGCCGCATCAGGATTGCTGGCAAGATGCTGCCAGAAGGAAGTCTTGAATACTGCGTCAAAGGCAGGTCGCCCGGTCCGGATCGCGTGCGCGGATTCTTGCCACGCCGCATACTGCGTTCCCGCCGAGGTCGTTGCCCATCGAGCAAGTGAGCCGGGTGCGTCGCGCCGCAACAGCTCGCCCGCGGGGGTGAGCGAGTAGTAGCCACCCGTTCGAGTGACCAGACCGACCTCGAGCAATGACTCGAGTAGTCGACCGGTTGCCGATGGATGGGTTCGGCATCGTACGGCGAGTTCATCGGCCTGAAGGGGGCCATCGGCGAGTGCATCAGCGATGCCGAGGTCAGCGGCAAGGACCGTCACCTTGGCGCGCCGGTAGCCGGTCACCAGCTCTCGGACATGTTGTGCGGGATCGGATACCGAGGAGGATCCTGGCTGGCCAGCAGAGTGGGAAGCGGAGTTCATGAGCGTCTCGATCCTGAATCGATGCGGTAGTGACTAGTTTTTCACGAATATATACGGTATCGTAAGTCGGTACCATAATACGGTACTGTCATACCGCTTTTGAAGGGCAGAAACTCCAGCGGAATTCGCTTAGGGGCACGCCGCGTCATGTCCGAGACCGCGGGCCGTGGGGATCTGCCGGACGTGTCGACTCGAATCACAAGAAGTAAGGAGTGCAATCGGTGAACGTGAAAGATGGTCGGCCTGGAGTGGCCTTGGTGGACGTCGCAGTTTCCGATCCGAACGGTGCAAGCGAGTTCTACGGTGAACTGTTCGGCTGGGAGTTCGACCCTGAGCTGTGGCCCAACGGCTACCGTTACGCACGCGTGGACGGTTCGATCGTCGCAGGTATACGTCCTTTGAACGAGCAGGAATCTGCCAAGTGGGATGTCTACTTCGGAGTCGATGATGTGGAAGCCGTCGCCGCAAAGATTTCTGACCTGGCTGGGCGCGTGGTTTTTGGTCCTAATGACGCCGGTGGTGCCGGCAAAGTCGCGATTGCTCTCGACACGGCGTTCGGAGCCTTTGGGCTCTGGGAGGCAGGTGCAGGGTGGGACTTCATCCAGGGCCGTGACAACGCGCTGGTTTGGTCGGAATTGGTCACGCCCGAAGCCTCAGTGGACGAGTTCTATTCATCGGTGTTCGGCTTCGAGACCCGTCAGATCGGTGAAGGGGCTTTCGACTACACGATTTGGACTCTCGACGGCGACACCTCGGTCGGTCGGTTGAAGTCTTCCGACGGAGAAGATGCCTCTTGGACACCATATTTCGGTGTCAATCCTTCGGTTGGCACTGACAAGGTCGTTGCCCGAGCGGCCGAGCTCGGCGCGCAGATTCTGTTCGGCCCCGCGGATATCCCAGCGGGACGCGTCGGGACTTTGCGAGATCCTTTCGGCGCGCGATTCTCCCTTGTCGACCTGTCCCGTTCTACTCGTTGATGCGGTCGGCCTCTCCGATGAATACAGATGAACCCGTTCACGCCAGCGCTGCCCGTATGTACGACTATTACCTCGGTGGTACCCATAACTTCGCAGTGGACCGTCAGCGTGCAGAAGAAGTCATCGCACTGCTGCCGATAACGCCGATGATCATGCGAGCCAATCGGCAGTTCTTGCGGCGAGCAGTTCGCTTTTGCGCAGAGCAAGGAGTGAACCAATTCCTGGACCTCGGCGCGGGAATTCCGACCGAAGGTCCGGTGCATGAGGTAGTTGCTTCAGTGACGTCGGACTATCGGGTTCTTTACGTCGACAGTGAGGAAGCTGCGGCCGTCTACGGTAGAGAAATACTCGGCAGCGACCCGAGGTGCGCATTTCTGCACGCGGACATCTGCGATACCGACGCCGTCCTGGACAGTCCGGAGGCCAAAGGCCTTCTGGATCTTTCTCAACCAGTGGCAGTACTGCTGTTCTCGGTGTTGCAGTTCGTTCCGGACGCTGCTGATCCATGGGGTGTGGTAGCGCGCTATCGAGATCGACTGGCCGAGGGTAGCCACCTTGCGCTTTCCCACGCCACAGCCGAAGGTTTACAGGCACAGTCCGGTGATGTGACCGCAATCTATTCCAAGACCGATAATCCCATTCGATATCGCAGCGATGAGGATGTCTACGCCATGTTCGAGGGCTTCAAACTGGTCGAACCCGGGATGACACGCATACCGGAATGGTGCAGGCCCGGTAATGAGTTGGATGGAGAGTATGTCGGAAAGGTCTTCGGCCTTGCTGGTGTCGGAGTCAAGGCGGGCACCGCGTCAGAGGCAACGGGCGGACCTGGGGGTAGGGTTCGTCGATGACTTTTGCTCACACCCGGCGGCGACGTGCAGGCGGCGAACGCAGGCAAGCTGTTCTCAAGAACGTAATCGAGGTCCTCGCCGAGCGGGGTTACTACAATACCCGTTTCCGAGATGTTTCGGATGCAAGCGGGGTCGCTATCAGTACGTTGCAGGGGTACTTCGGATCGCGGGAAGACATGCTGGTCGAGGCCCTACAGGCGGCGACCGAAGGCGAGGTCACCGAGATGCGTCGAGTCAGTGAAGGCATCGAGGACCTGTGGCAGCAAGTGGTGCTGTTGGTTGATCGTGGCATCGACACCCCGACTCCGGTGTGGCGCATGCTGATGGAGTTCTGGACCGCTGCAGCTCATGACGACGAGTTGCGGGCCGACAGCATCGGACTCCAAGCACGCTATCGAGAACCGTTCGAAACGACGTTGCAACTCGGCGTCGACACCGGAGTGTTCCATCCAAAACATGACATTGGATCGGTCGTTGACCTGGTGGTCGCCGCCCTCGATGGACTCTGTTTTCCGCGGGTGCTGCAACAGCCGTACCCGCAGTTCGAAGGCTTTCGGGCTGTTCTGCTCGATCAGCTCGCAACGACGTTAGGGGTACAGACGTGACAGTTCTGGTAACCGGCGCGACAGGCAAAGTGGGTTCGCAAGTACTCGCCGAGCTCGGCCACCGTGCTGTGGGGGCACGGGCGGCCGGCCGCAGTTCCTCCCCTCCGTTCGATTGGCAGAATCCGCACGGTTGGGAGCAGGCACTCGTCGGTGTCGACAAAGTATTCCTTGTTCTTCCCGGCGGCGACGACGGCCATCGCTCTGTCCGCGGTTTGGGCGACGGCGCCATCACATTCCTGGATGTACTCGAGCGATCGAATGTTGAGCGAGTCGTCGTCATGACCGCACTGGGGATGGAGTATGCGCCGGAGACGGTTGATCAGCGCCGGCTGGAGTTGCGGGTGCAGGAATCATCGATCGACTGGACGATCGTGCGCCCGAATTGGTTCCACCAGAATGTTACTGAGGGGCCGTTGCGAGATATCGCCGCTGCCGCGGCCGGAACGCTTCGGATTCCAGTGGCTGAGGCCGCCGTGAGCTTCGTCGACACCCGAGACATCGCGGCAGTGGTGGCCGAGGCGCTCCTCGCAGAAGGTCACGTGGGCAAGGAGTATGCGTTGACCGGGCCAGATTCGCTCACGTTCCGTGAATTGACCGCGTTGACTGCCGGAACCGGAATTGGCGTGGAAAACTATGAGGCAGTGACGGTCTCGGAGTTCGAGCGTTTCGCGCTGGAACTCGGCTGGGATGCCGAGTACATCGACACGTTACTTGGTCTGTTCTCGACAATCGCGGACGGACACGCAGCGCCGACGACAACCGATGTCGCCGACGTATTAGGAAGAGCGGCAAGCACATTCGCGGATTTCGTAGTGTCCACGGCCAGCCTGTCGCAATGATGTTCACTGATCGGGTCGCTCGTGGCATCGCAGCCGGAGAGATCACCCACGTGTTCCGACGCTGGGCCGTGCCGAGAGTACGCGTAGGCAGCACGCTTCACACCACCGCCGGGATCGTCGAGATCGAGTGCGTAAATCGGGTCGACATACGGGAAATCTCGGACGAAGACGTTCGCGCAGCCGGAGAACAGAATCTAGCCACACTTTCCGCGACTCTTCGCGGTGCCGAACGAGACCCGGTCTTCCGGATTGGAGTTCGCTACATCGGCCCTGATGAGCGCATTGAATTGAGCGATCGTGCCGAACTGTCCAAACAGGAAATTGGTGAAATCGAGGCATCGTTGGCGCGATTAGATCGGGCAAGTCGGCGAGGACCTTGGACCACCGCGGTGCTCACAGCAGTCGCAGACAACCACGGTTGTCGAGCAGCTGAACTGGCGGAGCTACTCGGCCGAGACAAGGACTCGCTGAAACTCGACGTCCGCAAATTGAAGAACCTTGGTCTGACGCGCAGCCTGAATATTGGTTACGAAATTTCACCACGAGGCGATGCCTACCTGCGAGCTATCCGCTCCAGATAGCTCACGTAGCGGTTCGCTCGCTGGCCTAGTGTGCATCGCCGATCTCTACAGCTTCTATCCCTCCGTGTATCACAACATTGACGAGACGGGTTCGTTAGCTCGCCCGGAACATCTCGATACGGCGCAAACACGTTCCTCCGCTCTGCGATCTGATGTGCATTGGGAACTCGTTCATGCGGCTCTCGACGAGGTGAGCGTGATCGTCGAGAGCCAAGGACGCGATGGCCCGCGTATAGCTCGGTGCCTGAAGGACGTTACTTGGCACCGAGCTATACGAACCAACGGCGGCTTAGATGCTGCGAAATTTTGGAGCCTCGGCACCTCGGTCTAACTTCGAGCAGGGGCACGAGGTCAGCGACAGACGTCAGCAGCCGATGCAATTGGAGAAGATTGTCACGCAAACGTAGTCAGTTCTTCGATGCGGTCGGTGAGATCGGTGCGCCGATTTTGCGAAATTCGGAATAGTCTCGTTTCTTGGGTGCCGCCGGTGTGAACCTCCGAGTCTTAACTCCGAGCAAATCTGCTCACCGACGTTGACAACCAAAGTTTGAGCATGCCCCCCCGCTCGTGAACAACTTGATCGGCATTCCGGAAGCAACTGGTCCCGTGCGATTGAGCTGTTTCATTTCGTAGATATTCGGTGCGCATCGAGCAGTGTGTCTGTGGTGCAATTCTTTTCGATTCCTCATAGGTTCGAGCGGCTTTTACGGACACGGGAGAAGGGACTTCTGGGATCCGTCGGTTGGTCGACATCTCGATGAGCCCGTTGTCGGGATGTAAACCTGATGTCATTTTTGCAGGTCATATCTGCCAAATCTCTCGGTTAAATCACTTGGATCATTCCGGTGTCGAGGTATATCGAGGGTGATCTTGTCAGCGAACAAAGGGCATGCTCGGTCGATTCTCGATGCATGTCGACAACCACCATGACGCTTCCACGCGCCTCAGGTACTTTGAGCCGCGCTGAATCCCGCTGGCTCAACCAAAGTGATTCCTCCCAGGTCAATTCCGCGAGGAAACATCAGATTCAATCAGTCTGAACACGATTGGAATGAGCGTCAGTTGTTGTGCGGGCTCCGCGAAGGGAAGTTGCAGTGGGAGGGCGATGGGATGCCTCCCATGAACCTGTCACTCGGTGATGCATCGGATACAAGGCACTAGCCGATGCGCCGGTAGAGGTCAGGCAGGAGTGAAAGTCCAGAGACATTTTTCTCTGAAGATATTTTTTGCCGCGATGTCACTCAGGTCCGGTCGGCGGGATCTTCCTATGAGTAGAAGGACCATCCGAGGCAGCTGCGCGAGCGCGCGGTTGACCGACCACAGGAGGAGCGCCATGCAGATGCAGACCGGAATCGATCGCCGCCAGGTGATCGGGGGTCGGCGATGACGAGTCCCGCGCAGGAAAAGGCTCCCGCCCGATTCGCTCGTTCCCCACGCATTAGTTCACTGCCGGCACGGTCGCATAACTGGGTTCGCGACAGCTTCTGCCTCGGAAGCGCAGCAGTGGGTGTCGGCGCCGCAGCCCCGCTGTTCGGGTATGCCGCCTTGTCCATTCCGGCGGCCGCAGGTCTGTCGATAGGCGCGGTCTACACCGGAGTTGTGGGGAAGAGAAAACAACTCCGAGATGTCGACGTCGACGAAGTTGTCGAACGACTCTGCCCCGTCATGGGACTCCCCGAAGCGACGCGGGCGGTGTTGTCAGTGACGAAGTGGAGCGGAGGGACACCGGGCGTGCCCGGAAAACTCACCGTCTATTACCAGTCGGCGCAACCGCTCAACGACGACACATGGGTCGACGACATCTGCGAGGTTTTCGAAGACCAAGGGTGGGGATTCTTCGCCCTCGCAGAACACGACCGCAACCGTCGGCGATTGATCTTCACACCCGCAGCGGAACCGGAACGAGAGCCCTCCGACAGTGAAGCGGTGGCGCGTGCAAAACGCTATGTCGGGCAACTGCTCGGACCGACCGCAACGGTCACCGCGATCGATGTCGATACCAAGACCGGAGAAGTCACCTCCATGAAGGTGCGGCACGAAATCGGATCGAAGCTCGTCTCGGACGGCTATCGAATTCGGGTCGAACGCGCGATCAATGCGATGTTCCCCGGACGCTGGCGCGCAAAGTGGAACCACCACACAGACGAGGTCACGTTCGAGCAACGCACCGAGTTTCCCGACAGCGTGTGGTTGCCTGCGCCGGACATCGACCCGGAAGTGGATTTGTTGGCCAGCTACGACTCGGTCGAGATCCCATACGGTGTCGACGAAGATGGCAACGAAGTGGTGTGGCGCCCCGCGATCGATCCGAATCTGATGTTGATCGGACCTCCCGGTAGCGGCAAGACAGTGACGGCACACAACCTGTTGGTCAACTTCTCTCGCCGCGGCTGGCCGATCTGGGTGCTCGATGGAAAATACGTCGAATTCCTCGGCTATCAGGACTGGCCCAATGTTCAAGTAGTCGCCACGTCCATCGAACAGCAAGTTGCGATGGTGCACCGTGCACGCGACTTGATGGAGTTCCGCTACGACAAGATCCGCAAGGGCGAGGCAACGGAAACGGACTTCGAACCGGTCCTGGTGTTCCTCGACGAGTGGGCGGAATTTCGCGGCAATGTCGAGGACTGGTATTTCTCGGTCAAACCAAAAGGTGGACCGAGGGAACCACCGGTACTCAACATGCTGGCGTCGATGGCGCGCAAGGCTCGCTCGTCGCGAGTGCATCTGGTCTTCGGCACACAGCGCCCCGATGCGATCTATTTCAAGGGCGATATGCGTGACAACTTCGCGATGCGCATCTCCATGGGGCGGCTCTCACCTCAAGCTGCCGTCATGATGTGGCAGTCGCCGGTGATCGGCACGAGCGTTCCGCGCAAGTGCCGAGGACGCGGCACCACTGTCACGGACACCTATCAGGCGCTCGAAATCCAGTGCTACCGCGTGCCGGACCCGCGGAAGACCCGAGACGGCACTCCCGACGCTGAACTTCTCGACAGACTTCGGCCAGCGGTGACCAGACACCCGCGGTTGCTCATCGTTCCTCCGGAATCTCTGGCAGACATCGACGCTTCCGATGAAACGTCAGAACCCGCGCCCCTGACCTATTTCGACTACGTCGACGCTGACTGGGTTCTTGCCAGTGACAGGCCTGACCTCGACCCGGTACTCACACGAGCGCGGATGAATGGCGACACCGATCCCCGGCTCGCATCGCCGACCGCATTGTTGGGTCTGTTGGGGGCGTCCGAAACTCCGAAGAAGCGACAAGCGATGGCGGACTTCGTCGACCTCGACACCTACCGCCGGCCGGCGTTCGCGACAACCGATGCCGCAGATGCGGGGGTGTTCCTCGACAAATTGTCCGGTGCTGCAACCCGAACGGAACAGACGAACGCCGAACAGGCCCGAACGAAACTCACTGTCGTTAGGGAGGCGGTCGCCCACACTGCTCTAGGCGAGGAACCGGACTATGCGTTCGTCGGAGGAGACGAACAGGAAGAGGGCCGATACGGTCCTGTCCAGGATGTTCGCGCCTCTGACGTGGAACTGGGAGATCTGTTGTTGATGGAGGACACCGACGAATGGGTCGTTGTCGACACCGAACCCGAACCCGACATCTTCGAAGACTCGTTGCTCTCGTTGACCTGGCGCAGTGACACCGACGAGATGGGCGATCTCGCGATTCCGGACAGTTCCTACGTCTCAATTCGCAGACCTGTTCACGTACCTGAACTCGAACCTGCGCCGGTGTGATCTCTGTCGAGCTCGGCCGGCATCCACTGCCGTGCGGCGGGGTCCCATGTCCCTGTGGATCTCCGCCCCGACAGCAATGGAGACAGTGCACGGCTGAGCTCGGCGAGTGCGTCGTCGAGGGTATGAAGCTCCGAATTCAACGACGTCGTCGACGCGAGTGCTCGATAACCCCCGGCCCAGCTCGGGCCGGGGGATGCAAGCGTGTGGGGGAGCGTGAGCACACGACGGGCCTGTTGGGCTCGTAGTGCGTTCACGGTGTCTGCGGCGTCGAACGTGCATGAGGTGATGATGAGTAGCAGATCAACGAGATCGCGGAAACGCGTTGAAGGAGTGGCCTTCTGAGGGCCGTGAAATTCGTACATCGCGCACAGTTTGTCAGCGATCTGATCGGCGACAGGTACGACAGTGAAGGTCGGCAGCGTCGAGACGTCTGCGATTTCGACGGCGGGGCGCGGCTGCAGTCGCTCCACCGGCCCGACCAAGGTGCGTTCGATCGCAATGTCGATCGGAAAGTTTCCCACGCGAGCAGAGCCGAGATAAACGGTTGCTTTCAATTGAGCCCCCCGACTGACTCCGGTCAGTGACCCTTTCGCCTCGATCTTGAAAGTGAATCGGTCCAGGTCTGGGCGGACGCTGAGAGCACGTAGTTCGTCGACGGCGCCGATGATGTCTGTTCCGGGATGAAGTAGATCGATGTCTTGGCTGTAACGGGCCCCAGGGATGCGAACGAGCATCCCACCACCTCCGGTGAGGATCCACCTCGAATCAGGTGATGCGAACACCCTCGCCAAGAACCGCTGGGTGAAGTATTCGCGTTGAAGTTCCTCAGTCGTGCGACCGCATGTTTCGGCCTGGCTTCCCAGGCGGGCCAGCAGTGCCCGGTGGAACGCTGCCGCGGACGGATAATGTTGTGCCACTATACAATTCCTTGCTTGCGCAAGGCGCGGAGCGCGGCAGGCAGAGCAGGATCACGCAGGATGTTCAGGACGCCTTTCCTGGCCTCGTCCGTGGCGCCGGCCTCTTTGTGGCGAGAGGCCCTCGTATCGGTTGGCGTGGACATCAGGTCCGAGGCGACAACGTCGTCGATGAGTGCGGCGACGAACCCTGCTCCGTCGCCGAGGGGAGCGCCGTAGAGGTGCGCGAATGGGCGCAGTTCGGACTCCAGTTGTTCTCGCGAGATCTGGTCGGTGCGCAGTGCATCCCACACCACTCCCGCGAGGTGTCCACCGTCTGTGCGAGAGCGAGCGAGGTCAACGATCGTCCTTGCTGTCGTCGTGACCGGCAGGCCGTCGAGGAGGGACCAGTCCGTAGGGTCCAGCGCGGCGACGTGGAAACGGACTCCGTCGCTACGTGTATTGCGCCGCCGCGGGACGGTGAATTCTGCAATGTCGGCATCGATGTCACCGAGTTCTCTCAAGTCGGCGGCCGTTCGATGAGAGGCGACCCCGCGGGGATCGGCACTGTTGATGCGCTCTGCTGCCGAGCGTGTCGGGTCGAGTGCAAGCCATTGGGCGCGTACGTGATCGGTGGGGTGAATCGGCGTCCCTGTCAGCCGGTACACGCCATGCCTGATGCGGGTGAGGATGAATCGGTCCGCCAACCGTTTGAGGTGTTGCGCACTTACGCCGGACTCGGCGGCTTGGGCTGAGGTGAACATGCCCCACTGTTCTTGGGCGTGGTCTGCCAGCGCCAGGATCCGATCATCACCTTTCATGCATCAATAATACCACTCAAGGTGTAATTTTTGACGTCCTGTTATTGAGTTTTGGTGACATTTGCTGCACGTGTGGCCGATAGTCGAACCAAAAAGCGCGGCAGGACGTATCGATGTCCCACGTCCGTCACGTGCGACGCGCCCAGGTTCCGAAATTAGTTTGCCCACGCGTGTCACACAGGACGCCCCCACCGGATCTTCCTACTCGTAGAAGCCCAATTCCGGCGACACGAGGAGATCGGTCATGTTCGACAGTCAGTCAGAACCCCAGCGGACCACCCCGAGTACGGCGAACTCGGCAGGTCTCTCTGACGCGGATCAGATGTCCCTGCTGATGGCAGCCCCACTGATCTTCGGTGTCGTCGTCGGAGCCCTTCCTTCCATGTCGGCCAGGGTCACAGCCTGGCTTCTCGAACACAACATGATCATCGGCGCCGCGGAATCGCCCTTGCTGGCCCTTCCGGGCGCGGAAGGTGCTGGCCTCGATGTCCGCCGGCTCATCGTCGTCGTCGCAGTCCTTGCGGTAGCGGTCGCTCTGGCGATCAGCGGACTACGCCAGGCAGTTGATCGTCGACGGCAGCAGCGGCTGCGAGTGGGTGATCAGGCGTGAAGAAAATCCTAGGTGCGGAGTCCGCGCTAACGAGCCTTGGGAAGAGGTCGAAGAGGTCTGGTTCGAGCTCGGAGGAACGCGGCACGAATCGTCTGAATCTCCACATGCAGGGCCTCGCCCAGCGCGGTGGCGTGGCGATCGGCGAGAGTCCCTTCGCCGCGCTCGATCCTGCCGATTGTTGTGGTGCTCAGGCCGGTGCGGCCGGCGATGTCCTTCTGGGTCAGCCCGGCGAGATTGCGCAGGTCAGCGATCGTTCTGTTCTTTTCTGGGACGACGATCAGTTGATCGAGAGGAATGCCGAGTTGCTCAGCGGCACGCGCCAGATGGTCAGGCGACGGTTGCGATCGTTCGGTTTCCCAATTGTGAACGGTGGTCGGGTCCACGCCGATTGCGCGGGAGAGGGCACCACGGCTGATTTTGGCCGCAGTACGAGCTTTCTCGAGGGCCTTCGGCTGGAAGCCGTTCAAAGGCAGTCTCACCTGGATTGTCCGTTCATCGCTGGACATCCTATTGAAGATGTAGATACCATCGTTGCATACCGGGTTTAGATTCCAGTGATAAACACCAGAAGGACCTCGACCAGCAGACATTCGCTGTTCTCGACCACCCGGTGCGCTCGAGTACGAACTGTTCACACGTACATGCGGCCTGACCAGCCGCTAACGGAAAAGAGCTTCCGATGACCACCAGCACCGCAGCACCGCAACGCTCGTCCGAAACTTCCAGCAGCCGCCGCGGCTGCCGCTCCTCGGCACGCCAAGCGTCGGTAGCTAGACTGAAAACAGCCGGAATCCCCGCCCGGTCTACTACACCCAGTCGCGACGACGGGTGGTTCCAGACATCGCGACAATCGGGTTCAGGGGGACGTGACGGGCAGGCTTGGACACCTGCCCGTCACGTCGATACATCAGTCGACCTCGCAAACGTTCGCTACCACGTCAACGCTCTGATGTGCGCGGGAATGACAACCGAGCTGATCGCTCAACTCGCAACACTGCCCGTCGCAACCATCCGGGCGTTGCGCAAGACTTCCACGACGTCAGCACCCCAACGTGTCGTCGACGCAGTCCTTTCCATCACCTTTCACCCCAGCCGCGGCCGCGATCTCACCCCCGCAGTAGGAGCGCACCGGCGCCTGCGCGCACTCAATGCAATGGGCTATGGAGACGATCTCTTGGCAGCGCGTCTCGGCGTCGACATCAACGTCGTCACCGGTATGCCCACCAAGAGCCTCATCCCCAGTGGCCTATGGAAGGCGATCGACAGCATCTACGACGAGCTGTCCATGCGCCCGGGCCCGGATGCAGAAATTCGTGAACAATCCCGTGCAGCCGGCGTCGTACCGCCACTCGGGTGGGACGACGATGAAATCGACAACCCCAAGGCGCGGAGTCAGGAACGAGTTCAACCACGCCAGGGAGCGGGAGCTGTTCCCGTTGACGAGGCAGTCGTGATTCGCCGGCTTGGTGGAGAACAGATGCCACTGCGCTTCTGCGAGCGACGCGAGATCGTGCGCATTGCGTTCGAGAAGGGATGGTCTCCTGCTGAGCTCGCGGCAACGCTTTCCATCAAATATGACTCGGCAGTCACCGAATTGAGCCGCTACCGGCGCGCACTGGCGCGCGATGCAGCTGCCGACAGCGATTCATCGCCAGAAGTGAGCAACCCGCAGGAAACGGCCGCTGAAGTACTCGCTCTGCGCGAAGAATCTGACGAACTGCCTCCTGTCGAGGCTAACTCGGGCCGGGAGCTGGAGCCGATCTTGCTCGACGAAGAATCGCCGGAAGAGGCGACATCGAACGCTCGCGCGGCGGCCGTGCACGACGTGAGGAACGGCCGAGTTCCGTTGCCAGATTCTCTGTCAGGGCATGAGGATGGTGCGACACCGAACCGCGCCGCGTGCCATCTGCCGCGCACTCTGAGTAAGCGCAGCCCCGGAGTAGGCCCTGGTGGTCGAATCATTCGCCATCAACCCAGACGAGACAGGTTGCATCCCAACTTGACTGGTCGATTGCTCGGACCCGATCAACACTTCAACGATGCCATGCAGTGCCGACCGTCGCAGCCGCTGTCACCCGCACATGCATCGCGTCGGCGCGGTCGATTCTTTTCAGGGGCTCGCACCAGTGCATTCGTTTACAGCCACGACAGCGGTCTGCCGCAGCGAAAGGCGAACGAAGGGAAACAACCGCAGGGATACGTGCGCCCGATCGACATCGCTGATAGCGGCTGAAGCAACTCTCGACGAGATTTCCGTTGAAGACTGAAAAGCATGCCAGGACAGTGCATTACGAAGATATTTTACGATTCTTACATATACAGGCATCTCCGGTCCCGACCTGAGAGCCCAGACGGGACCTGCTCATGAACACGACATTCGCCTCCGCGCTCAACACCATGACCCCCGGCGACGCTGTTATGTGTCTTGCTGCCGGGTCAGTCGAGCTTGCTCTCGATGACGCCCCGGAATCGATGCGCTGGCAATGGTTCGCAGACCTCCTGGACTCGCAGTGGGGGCTGACCGGCAGACTCGGCCCGATCCTGACCGAGCAGATCATCTCCGAATTGGAGCAGGTTGCCCGCATGTGCCGCGCCTCCGCGCAGCATTCGCTAGACCCTCAGGTGTGGATATCGGCATACCAATCGACTGCAACGCTGGTAGAAGACCCGGTGGTGATTTCAACGGACGCGCTGCACCTCGCGCTTTCTGCCGCCAACGACATCGCGCTGGAAGCAATGGACACTCCGGATCCTGATTTCTCTGTCGCCGTCACGTTGGCATTCGAAGCACTGACATCGGTAGCGGGTGTTGACCGCGAGGTGTCCAGAAGTTGGATTTTGACTGCAATCGGAGAGTGGGTTGCGAGGACAGAGTCAGCTCACGCGGGCCTCCGATCGGCACAATCGCGCGCAAACGCTGACAATAGGCAGATTGCCAATGCCTCCGTTGTTTCTGCAGGATGCAGCGAGAAGGCAATGCTGAAAGTGAGAGGGAATGCGTGAAACCGTCGTCCAATCAGAGTCGGTGAGTCCGGATCATTTCGGTTCGCCCAGTGCGTCCGTCGCCGGTAACGCGGGCAAAGGAAGGCAACGGCAAAAACGGTCGGTGATTACTCGCGAGAAAATCGTCGACGCTGCTGCCCGCCAATTCGATGCTTGCGGATTCGCTGCGGCAAGCATGAACGCCATCATCGAAAACGGGAACCTCACCAAAGGTGCCATATATTTCCATTTCCCCTCCAAAGAGGAACTTGCACAACAGGTTATCGAAAGATGGTCCACCATGGTGGATGAGGAGTATGCGGCTCTCGGAGAGCCTGACGGAGGTTCCCCCTACAGCCGGTTGGTGCGGTTCTGCAGCGAGGTGGCGCACCGCATCGATGCCGACCCCGGTCTGCGTGCTGGGTTGCTTCTCACTGTAGAACCCTCCGTCACTGGGGGGAAGAGCGCATACATCAAGTGGCGCAATAGTATTGATGACTTGGTTGTCCGCTCCATCGAGGCGGCCGAGATACGGGCGGGCGGCGCAAGCTACCGATTGTCCGATCAGGTGTGCGCGACGTTCATCGGCGGTGCCCAAATCCAGTCAATTGACGTCAGCTCCCCGAATTTGCAAACACGGGTAGCGGACGTGTTTGAAGGACTGCCCGAAAACCCGGACTAGCCCAACTACAGCACCTACGAAAGACGTTTCACTGCAACGTATTTCTATGGTCGCGCATCAGGAACTCAGGGGACTCCCGTATCCACGTTCGCACATGAGCAGGATCGAATCCGCGGTCACTATCCGCTTGCGGAACACCAGGAAGCGTCAGGTATTGAAATGGCACATTCGGACTCGTCAGCATCGTTCCACGACAGGGAAGTCCAAGATCTCGGCTTCGTCGGCCCCGATCGCTACGATTTGGTGCGCATTCTCGGTGGCGGAGGCCCTTCAAGCGATCGCGATTCCTACTTACTCGAGGAATACGAGCGCCGCGACGCTATAGCCCAGAAGTGGTACTACGAAGAAAAAGCCGCGGGTATGAGACGCAATCTCACGGCTCTCGTCGTCCTCGGAGCCTTCCTGATCGTGGCGTCGTTCCTGCTTCCCTATCTCTTCTAAACAGCTGCGCCGCACCTCTGCGCACGAGGTCATTCAAGGTCCAGCCCGTGTCTCGCTTCCGGATTCCCTATCGAGACCCGCCGCAGCGGCCGGTCGCATGAGGCGGCGGTGTGCCTTTCAGTCCACTCAGCGTCCTCGCCCTCGGCCACTGGTGGCGAAGGAATGCGTCACCCCTAGTATCAGGTTCGTGCCGAACGTGAGAACGCCCGACGCCGATATTTATTTCACCGACAGTGGGGGAGCGGGTCCCGTTCTGCTGCTCGGTCATGGATTCTTCATGGATTCGTCGATGTTCGCCCCGCAGATCGATGCACTCGCAGGCAAGGTCAGGGTGGTGGCCTGGGACTCTCGCAGGCACGGCCGAACAACCGATCACGGTGCCGCATTCACGTACTGGGATTTGGCTCGCGACTCCCTCGCGATCCTCGACGACCTCGGAGTCGAGACAGCAATCGTCGGCGGAATGTCGCAGGGCGGCTACACCGCGCTGCGGACTGCTTTGCTTGCTCCGGAGAGAGTCCAAGCGCTGCTGCTGCTCGATACCGAAGCATCTGCCTGCACCGATGACGAAAAAGCTGGATACAGGGCCATGTTCGATCAGTGGTGCAGCGATGCGCCGATCGAACCGCTTGTCGAAGCTCTGGCGCCTCAATTGATCGGTGGAGACTCACGAGAGTCGTGGGCGCCGTGGATCGAGAAGTGGACGTCGAGTGATCGTCGGGCGATTCGGCCGGCTGCGGAGTGCTTGATCGAACGCGACGATGTCGTCGACCGGCTGAGTGCCATCGCGGTGCCGGCCTTGATTGTCCGCGGTGAACACGACATGTCCGCACCTGCGACCAAAGCGAAACAGTTGTACGACCATTTGCCGCTCGCAGTTCCAGTCCTCACCATTCCCGGCGCAGGTCACGCGGCCAATTGGACTCACCCGCAGCCCGTGAACGAGACCATCGCCGCTTTCGTGAAGATGGTCGAAACCGGCTGGCTGTAGCGGTTCGAGCAGCTATTGCGTTCCCGGGATTCGCACCCCTAAGTACATCTGGACGGGGTAGTCGCCGCGCATTTCCGTGTGTACTTGGACGTGAACGCGGTATTCCTCGCCGGTGTCGGCATCGCGCAGGTGCATGAATGGCTGGTGCCGGCCGAATCGGACGTCCTCTTTGTCCCACAGGCGCCGAAAGGCCGGGAACTGGCTCAGTTCTTGCAGGGTTTCGATTGCCCATTCAGGGTTGTAATAGCGTCCCATCAACGCGCGGAACCAGTTCACCGTCAAGGTCGTCTCGGCTTCCCACTCCACCATGACGTGCTTGGACTGCGGCGTGGAGAAGAACCAGCGCAAAACATTGCCGTCGTCGAGAAGCCCTGGAAAGGCGCGATCGTAGGCAGCGTTGCACTCGATGACATTCCATCGCTCGTCCAGATAGGCCACCAAATGTGGATTGAGCGCTGTGATCACCGTGCGCATCTCGGGTGTGATGAGTGATCGGTACTGATCGAGCGTCCACGGCGTGGTCGATGTTTCCCGTTCAGTTTGAGTGCGACGAGCAAGGTTGTACAGATGTCGTCTCTGGGCCGGATCGAGGCCGAGCTCTCGTGAAACATCTTCGAGGAATTTGACCGATGGGTTCGGCGCTACGTTACGTTCGACCTGCGTGATATAGCTCACGCTCCAGTAATTGTTGGCCGCAAATTCGGCTCTTGTCAGACCATCCGGGTGCTGCGGCGTGGATCGGGTGCGCAACGCCCGAACGTAATCGCCCAGGTTGGGCGGTCGGACCGTGTCCATACGTGACCTTTCGCGGGTATCTGTAACGCGGCATAACACCCAAAGCGGAGCTACGACGAAAAGTCAATACTCGCAGGTAACACTCTTTAGTGGTACCGGCAACCCTCGCATCGGCCACACAAACCTGCTGTCCTGTTTCATAAGAAGACTCTCAGCTGCGTGGCAGGCAGGAGAGTGAAACAGCAGGGAGGCGAGTCAACACCGGGGCGGGGAGAACCTCGGAGTTTGCTCCAGAGGGGGATAGCCGTGCCACGTGTACAGCGAGGTTCAGGCAGGCGTTCCAGGAGGTCGCCGCTTGGCCTTCATGTACGCCCGATTCACCTGTTCCCTGGAAATCCCCAACGCTTCCGCCAAAGCGATCTCGATCTTCTCGGTGAGAGCGATCTCACCGCGTTCGATGCGCGTGATCGTGGTGGTCGTCAGCCCGCACACTTTGCCGAGCTGGGGTTGGGTAAGTCCGACCAAGCATCGATAGTCGCTGAGAAAGCGTTGCTCCGGATCCGTGACGACGACGTCGCCGATCTCGATGTTCAACGCCTTCGTGGCTCTGGCCAGGAAATCTATTTGAGGAGACACGGCACCGATCTCCCAATTGCGGATAGTCGCGGCAGTCGTGTCAGCCAAGCGGGCGACATCGCCGCGGGACATCCGAGCTGCCTTTCGGGCAACTGCGAATGCTTTTTTGTCGAAGCCGCGCAGGACGTTGCGGCTCATCGGGTTGGTCCGTCCATCGCTAGACACCATGCCGCAACCCTTCTAATATGCCATCCAGATTGGCTTTTAGATTTGTCATCAGAATTGACAAGAATTGCGGCGAACCTACCGCCACCGAAAAGCCGAGGCAAACCGTTCTGCAGCGCAGTTGGCGCCAGCCAGTCCAGGTCCCGTCCTACTGTCCCTGTACGACCTGCCCACCTCGTCCACTCGTCCACTGTGAAGGACCACCACACATGGCATCCCTACTGACCAAAAAGATCGATTCCATCCGCTCGTCCGGTGACAAACCACCAGCACATAACGGCGCAGACCCGGATGGCCCACCTGATCTGACTACCCGTGCGCGTGTTCGTCGACGCCCGATCTACTTGGCCGTGGGCATTGCCCTTGTCGTCGTCGCTGTGATCGGGATGCTCGCCGCTGTGAGTGCTATGCGCGCCACCACGGATGTCCTCGTGCTCGCCCGCGACGTCCAACAGGGTCAAGTCATCGAGTCGAAGGACCTCACGGTGAAGACCGTCAACGTCGACGCGGACCTGGGTGCGCTCTCAGCAGGTGAACGCGGCCGTGTCATCGGCATGAGCGCCGGCACGCGTCTGCCGGCCGGATCCGTATTGATGCCCGCAGCTGTCACCGACCAGGTAGTGCCCGGGGAAGGCCTGACGATGGTCGGCATCACCGTGGGATACCCACACCTACCGTCGGAAGCGATTGTCCCCGGAGACATGATCCGCGTCGTAGACACACCCCGCGAGGGCGACGATCCGCCCGTCACAGGACCCGTCAACACCAAAGCGCAGGTCTACTCCACAACCGTCATCGCGGAAGCAGGCGAAACCACCCTCAACCTTCTGGTCCCGGAAGCCGAAGCAAACTGGGTCGCCGCCCGCGCCGCCACGAAGCGCGTGTCCATCGTCCTCGACAACCGAGTGCGGTGATTCCCCATGTATCTCGCACTCATCTCAGCATCCGGGGCACCGGGGGTCTCCACGACAGCATTAGCTCTGGCCTTGAATTCACCGAGTAGCAACACGCTCTTGGTTGAAGCTGACCCCATCGGCTCCTCGCCGGTGCTCGCCGGATACCTGCTCGGAGGCCGCTACCACGACAAATCGTTGATCAACCTCGTCGACGCCAACCGTCACGGACGCCTCAAATCAGCGCTGGCCGCCGAGGTGATCACCTTCCCCGACACCACGGTCTCGGTTCTCCCCGGCCTTCTGCATTCCGCTCAAGTCGACGCAATGCGCGCCGTCTGGAGCCCACTCGGAATCCACCTCGCAGGACTCGGGGTCGACGATGCCAACGTCATCGTGGACGCCGGCCGGATCGGACAACACGGCTCACCGGTGGAAATGATCGTCAATGCCACGACTATTGCCATCGTCACCCGCACTACTCGCCCGGCACTGGCAGCACTGCGAGCGTCGATCAACGGATTGCGTCAACAACTGTCCGCTACACAGTCCACGGCAAGCCTCGGGCTGATCCTCATCGGCGAATCCCCGTACAACGCAGACGAAGTAGCCAAGGTCGCGGGACTCGATGTCATCGCGGTCATCCCGGATTCGAAGGACGCGCGGGTGTTCTCCGACGGTGAGGTGTTGACCAAGTGGCGCCGCCGTCGGTCGCTGTATCTGCGTGCACTGCACCGAACGACCTGGCCGAAGATCGAAAAATTCGCGGCCACCCACCAGGCCGACTGGAAGTCCAGCCTCGCCATGACAGGAGACCGACGATGACGACAGACGAGACAGCGCAGACTACGCACAAGAACATCACCGATCTCCCGTTCTTCTCCTCGATGCTTCCAATCGCCGATCAGCCCCAGACTGCCCCCGAACCAGTGGTGCCGGTGCCGGCGGAGACCGCGGATTTCTTCCGCACCAACAACCTTCACGACCTACCGCCAGCGCCGCGGCCCAATGCCCCTGGTGAGGTCGTACAGTCGCAGCGGAGTGCGGCCCCGAAGATCCCAGTCGACCGAAAACTCGTCCGCACCCTGCAGCGAGAAGCGGCCGAGCTGCTGCGCGAACACCGCACCAAGCGGGACCGAGAGCTCAACGATCCGAAGAACACGAAAATCGTCGCTCCCTTCACCGCAGACGAAGAACGCGAATACGGGCGAGAGACAATCACCCGGCTGGTGAAAAACCATGTCCAACAGACGATCCGGTCCGGAGGCGAAACCTTCGATCTCAACCAGGAACACGCCCTCATCAAGGCGATCTTCGACGCGCAGTTCCGCCTCGGACCTCTTCAAGACCTCGTCGAAGAACCTCACATCACAGATATTTACCTCAACGGCGACGCCGTGTACGTCAAATACCCCGACGGACACTACGAATCCAGAGACTCCGTCGTCGACAGCAGCGACGAACTCCTCGAATGGATGAGTCTGCTCGCATCCAGAGCCGACAACGGCGGCAGGCCCTTCTCCAGGATCAATCCCTCCCTCCGGCTCAACATGCAAGGCAACCACCGACTTTCGGTCCTCGGTTACACCACCATCCGGCCCTCTGTCGCAATCCGCATCCACCGCCTGACCAACATCACCCTCGAACAACTCTCACTCGACCACCGCATGATGCCCCCAGAACTTGCACACATGCTCGGGTGCGCCATCCGAGGAAGAGCCTCGACCGGAGTCGGCGGCGGAATGGGCTACGGCAAAACGACATTCGCCCGCGCCCTGGCCAACGCACTCCCCATCCAGACACGAATCGGAGTCGCCGAAACCGAACGAGAACTCTTCCTCGACGAACTCCCAGGCCGTCGAGACTTCATCGTCGATGCAGAAATGATCATGGGCGGCGGTGAGCGCGGCGCAGACGGACAACTTGCCGGCGGCTTCAGTCTGAGCGCAATTCTCTACGAGTTCGTCCGCCAGGGACTCGACTTCCTCGTAGTCGGTGAAATCGCAGGCCTCGAGATCCTCGCCCTGGTCAAGGCCCTCCAAACGGCCAATGGCGGAATTTTCACCACCCACGCTTACACCGCACGCGGTGTCATCGACCGACTCGCCAACCTCGCCCAAGAGCCGCCGATGAACGCGTCAGCGGAATACATCGAGCGGCAACTCGCCGAACACGTCGACGTGATCGTTCAGCTGGCGACGAAGGTCAGGGTCAGCCGCGAAGGCACCACAACCGCAGTCCGATACGTCTCCGAAGTCGTCTACGTCGAACCTGGCGACACCGACAAGCTACCCAGCTTTTCCAACATCTACCGCGGATACTCCGACGGCACAGGCGTATTCGGCAGCATCCCGCAGCCGATGCTACGCAAGCTCCTCGCCGGCGGATTCAAGAAAGTGGACCTCCCTCCCGACACTCTTCGGAGTTTTGACGAAGAACGCGATCTGTTCGACGACGAAGGAGCTGCATGATCATGTACCAACAAATCGGCGTCTTCCTCGTCCTGCTGCTCTGCGCAGGAGTCGGCTGCCTCGTCGTGGGGTGGAGGGACCGCCGCGACCCCACAGCCCCCACTCGCCAGCGCCGCCGAAAGGGCGAACGAGCAAAACTATCGGGCACCACCCAACTTCTCCTGGCCGTCGGAATCGGCGCAGGCGCCACCGTCTACTACCTGAGCGGATGGCTCTTCACGCTCTTCCTCGTCCCCGCCCTTCTCGTGGGTCTTCCCTACCTCCTGAGCCGACCGGAAGCCGAACACCAGATCAGTCGCTTGTCCTCGATGGACGAATGGACACGCAACTTGTCGAGCAGCATGCGAGCCGGCTCCGGAATCGAACACACCATCATCTCGACCCCCATCCCAGAAGCGCTGAAAGACGAGATCACCGCCTTCATCAACAGGCTCCGCAACAATGTCCCACCCGCCGAAGCGGTCACACGATTCGCATCCGACCTCAACGACAGCGTCGGTGACAAGATCTGCGGCGCCCTCCTTCTCGCTATGCAACTGCGTGGTGTCGGCCTGGCCAACGTCCTCGAAGGCCTCGCCGAAGACGTAGGCGACACCGTCGCCCGCCGCCGCCGCATCGAAGCGGACCGCAAATCGACTCGAACACAAGCCAAATGGGTCACCATCATCACCATCGCCGTCCTTGCCGCAGCGTTCGCCTTCACGAATTTCATGGAGCCCTACCGTTCAGGCGGAATGCAGATCGTCCTGCTGATCCTGCTGACGCTCTTCGCTGCGGATCTGTACTGGATGAAACAAGCCACCAAGCCGCCGGTCTACCCGCGGTTCATCGGAACCAACGACCGCGTCGAACGCACTGACCTCGTAGGAGCGCAGCGATGAGCATCACCATGACGATCATCGTCTATACCAGCGTCGGCACAATCGGCATCTACCTCGTGGCCCTGTACTTCCTGCGAGCCCAACCCGCCCTCACCGACGTGATGTCCAGAATGTCCGGACCCGCGCCGGAAAAAGCAAACACCGCAGGAACATCACTCGTCGACGGGCTCGCCAACAAGCTCGGCCTCCGCGTACACCCCTACCTACAAGACAGCCGATTCCTCACCCTCCCCACAGCGGACCTCTCACTGCTGCACAAAGATCCGGCGCACGTACTCGGCGAAAAACTTGTCGCGGCGTTCTTCGGCCTGCTGATCTTTCCGATACTGAATCTGGTTCTGACAGCGTTCGGACTGGGATTGGCATGGTCGATGCCGGCGATCCTCTCACTCGCGACCGCCGTCTTCCTCTTCATGATTCCCGACATCGACATCCGTCGACGCGCAGCTGCCGCCCGCGCCGAATTCGCACAGGCTCTCAGCTCCTACATCGACCTCGTCGCGCTATGCCGACGAGGCGGAGTCGGATCCACGCAATCCCTCGAGATCGCCGCCCAAGTCGGAGACAGTTGGGTGTTCCTCCGACTCGACGAGGAACTCTACGAAGCGGGCCGCTCCGGCGAAGCGCCCTGGAGTGCTCTCACTCGCGTCTCGCAGCAGCTCGGACTCGCAGAACTCGGCGACCTCGCAGACATCATGACGATGACCGGTGACAAAGGCGCCAGCGTCTACACCTCACTGCGAGCCAAAGCCGCCAGCCTGCGCTCCGCACAAACCTCCGCTGAACAGTCCGCCGCCGTCGAGGCAACGGAGAAGCTCGCCATGCCCCTTGCCGGCCTCGCCGGCCTGTTCATGGCACTACTCCTGATCCCGGCGGTATCTGTCATCAGCGGCTAATCAAACCCACGAAAGGAAATCCCTCTGAACAGGCAAAACGAAGAAGGACTCATCGAACGGACTCATCCAGTCCAGGACAACTGCTACACATCCAGCACACCAATAAGGAGCACGCCATGACCACCAAGGCCATCACCACCACCCGCCGCGCAACCCGCGCTGCCATCACCTCGTACCTCGCACTCACGATGATGTTCGTCGCTGCACTCGCAGGAAGCCTTCTGCAGCGTGCAGGCGGTAAGGATTCGGACCGTGGCCCGTCCACCCTCGAGTACGTCATCATGGCCGGAATCGTCGCCGTCGCGGCCATCGCGGCCGGCGCCGTAGTCGTCCAGAAGATCCAGTCCCGCGCGGACTCCATCCCCGACTGAAGCTGCCGAGCGCAGTTCGGATGCTGGAGAACAAAACCATGGGCTTGTCGATAGCGCTGAGGACATGGAGTGCAACTTCGCTCTCCAGTGCTCGGCGCTATCGATGCCCGACAAGTCCAAGCCTTGCCATTTCGAGAACGAGAGAAACGAGAAAAGGGGGTATTAGATGTTGATCGCGATGAGCATTGTCGCCGGCGCACTTGCCCTCTGCGGCGTTGTCTGCCTCGTCTTCAGTTACTGGACGATGGAGCACGTAATTCTGTGGTCAATGTTGGCATCACTTCTGGTGACGTTTTCTACCTTCTTTTTCCCGTGGAGAACATCTTTGGTCGTTATTGGGGGTGTGGTACTCGGAGTGGGGGGTCTTTTCGGTCTCCGCTACATCGTCGACACAACGATCCAACATCGGCGAGGGCCAACCGAAGTGCCCCGCATTCCGCTGTGATTCTTCCTTGTCGAACGAACGATTTTGGAACGGCGACATACGAAAAATTCACGGACCCGCCAAATGAGAAGAGGAATTCATGATCATCGCCATCAGCGCATTGGTTAGTCACTCGACCGGATGATCAGTTGCCAACAGTTTCGAAGAAAGTAGGTCAAGGATGAAGCTTCCAGAACTCGTGATCGCCTGGTCATTAGCAATAATGCTGACGATTTCGCTCTGTGTTGTCCTTTTCGATGAATGGCAAACTGCCCTGCTTGCTGTGATCGCAATCGCCGTCGGCTTGCTGTTCCTATTCGACCTAACCTTCAACGGGTATAACGGTCTCGAAACACTCCTCCTGCTATCGCTTCTCGTTTTTTGGGTAGTCGGGTTTTGTACCTACTTCACTAGTTCAGTGCAAACATCTCTGATCGCGCTTGGCATCGTGGGCACCTGCATCCTGGCGTTCTACCTGATTGGGAGTTCTGTCCAACTCCGACTTGAAATCTCGCGCAACCGATTGCAAGAAGGAGAATCTTAGTGTCGATCATGATGACCGCCTTCGCTGTCGTAAGTGTTCTCAATGCAACAGCATTCACCGACCACCAGGCCCGCTGAAAGGTAGAAAACGGATGATAACCACACTCGGCGTACTGCTCGTCACGATGGCTCTCTTGCTGGCGATAGTAGCCATCATCGATGACCACTCCATGGCGTTCATTTACGCCCCCATGGCTGCGGTAATCATGATAATCGTCCTGCCGTTCCTGGCGACCGACCTGATTACCGACGAAAACACGTCCCGTGCAGCACGTTTCGGCACCTTTGCCGCAGCATTCCCCCTCTCCATAGCCTTTGTAGCCGCAGTGACATGTTCTGCCGTGTTCGTCCGCAACCGTGTGGAAACCAAACGCAGAATCGCAGCCCAAAGAGATCTCGCCACCTAACCCGACCCACCAACCGGACCGCAGAGAAACGGACAGTCATGACACTGGAACAGCTGATCGACCGGTGGCGCCACGACGACCGAGGGCCCACCACGCTCGTCACCGTCATCGCGATGGTCGCTTTCCTGATGATGTTCTCCGTACTGCTGCAAACCGCCCTGTTCTTCCACGCACGGGACGTCGCCAACACCTGCGGCGAAAAAGCATTGCAAGCCACACGTTCTCAGCAAGGGAACCAGGCGCTCGGGCTCGCTGCAGCGAACGCGTGCATCGCGAAATCCGGATCGGGTGACCTTCAAGCTCCGGTCGTGTCAGTGAACAAGACACTCCGCGAAAGCACCGTCACGATCACCGGCAAGTCCCCGTCCCTCGTCCCGGGGCTGGAATTCGCCATCACCGTCGACCACACCAAACCCACAGAGCGCGTGACCAATCCCGGAGGTGTCGGATGAACCTGAACCAGTGGATCGCTCGCGCCCGCTCAAACGATCGAGGAGATGTGACCATCGAGTTGTGCCTCGCGATCGTCGTCCTCCTCGTCCTACTCGGCTGGATGTACGCATACGGCGTCAACCGCCAGGCACATCAAAAGGTCGAGCACGCCGCAGGAGAAGCCGCCCGAGCAGCATCACTCTCACGTACCGCTACTCAAGCCAACCCCCTCGCATACCAAGCGGCCCTGGACTCCATGGACGGTCAAGGACTCAAATGCACGACCATGAACGTCAGCGCTGACACCTCCGGATTCCGCACGCGCCCAGGAGTATCCGCAACCGTCGAAGTCACCGTCAGTTGTGAAGTCTCCTACGACGCCCTCGGATGGCCCGGCGTCAGCGGAGGACGAACTATCGAGGTCACTGCAATCTCACCCATCGACACCTTCCGGGAGCGCACCAGATGATCACCGCCCTGCGTAAGCGACTCACCTCCAGGCTCCCCGAGGAACGCGACAAGGGCGCCGTGACGCTGATGACCGTGATTCTCGCCCCCATCCTCATATTCTTCGTGTGGGGACTCATCGTCGACGGCGGCGGAATGCACACCGCAGCTCAACGCGCGGACAACGTCGCCGAAGACGCCGCCCGCGCGTCCGGACAGCAGATCGTCGGATCGCTCAGTGCGCGAGGGATCGATACGGTTGTCGACCCCGTACGCGCAGTGGCGGCCGCGAAACGCTACCTCGCCGACGCCGGTGTAGAGGGTGAGGTCATCCCCACAGGGCCTCGCACACTGCTGATCACCACCCGCATCGTCTATGACAACAAGCTTTTGCCCCTTGGTTCGAAAGTGATCACGGGCAGCGCAACCGTGAACCTCAACCGCACCAACGCAGGGGAGGTGTACCGGCCATGAGTGCTCGCACAGTCCGATCCCGCCTCGCAGGACTCGGGTACCTCCTGATCCTGCTACTGCTCGTGGCAGGGATCCCCGCAGCACTGTGGGCATTGCGCGGTAATCCTCTCGACATCCCCTTCTCGGATCTCGAGAGTCTGCTCTCCAGCCCCGACGACGGCAGCCTCCTCGTCGCACTTCTGCCCCTCGTCGGCTGGGCCGCCTGGGCGACATTCACCCTCCCGATCCTTGTCGAGCTCGCAGCCACACTCCGGGGCGTCAAGGCACCGAAGATCCGACTTCTCGGATCGCAACAGAAAACGGCGACATTCCTCGTCAGTGGTGCACTGCTTCTACTGACAGCCGGCACCGCAACCGCTACACCCGCACTCCCGCAACCAGCAGACAGCGCATCACCTGCGCCCTACGCACCGATCGCCGCACAACAAGACCCGAGCGGCCCCGCCCACACTCAGATGGACCCCCGCGCTGCACGGCCCGCAGTCCAACCCGCCGGCCCGACCGTGACCACCGAACGCGGAGACACCCTGTGGGGACTCGCCCACACTCACCTCGGCGACGGAAGACTGTTCACCGAACTGCTCGAACTGAACAAAGACGTTGTCCCTGAAGCGGGATTCCTCGCAGAAGGAATGACGCTGCAACTCCCTGCGGCAACCCAGGACGTCGTACAAGGCGCCTACACCGTCCAAGCTGGAGACACGCTTTGGGACATCGCCGACCGAGAGCTCGGCGATCCTTTGCGTTTTTCTGAGATCACCACTGCGGACGGGTCGCCCGCCGGAGACCTGATCACAGTCGGACAGCAATTGATCATCCCATCCGACTCCGCCCAAACACCCGTGCCGGCAGCGGACGCAGCCCCCCAGCCGGCGGTCGTACCTGCGCCGGCGGTGGAGGTATCCCCGGAGGCGGCGACGGCACCTGCGCCGGCGGTGGAGGTAGCCCCCGAGGCGGCGGCACCGGAACCAGCTCAGGCGCAGATACCCAACCCTGCACCGGAACCCCTCCCGGAAATTGCAGCGACACCGAACTGGCAACTCGACCCCATCGAGCCCCAGATGCCTGCGAACATGGCCCCTGATGCCGAAGCGACCGTGACCACCGCCGATACGGAAGACGACTCCTCCAACTCGTCTGACGTCGTCTACATCGCCCTCGGTATCTCCGCGCTCGCCGCCGCCGGCCTGACCGGTCATCTCGCGCTGCGCCGCCGGCAACAGCAGCATCGTCGCCGCCGCGGTGAGCGCATCGCCCTGCCCGCCAAGGAAGCAATCCTTGCCGAACAAGCATTGACGGCCGCCGTCGATCCGTTGACCACCGCTCATGTCGATATTGCATTACGGAACCTCGCGCAGTACTGCCGAGCGAACGAGATCTCCATCCCCCGACTGCTTGCGGTTTTCATCGGCGACGACACCATTGAACTCGGGCTGATCGAGAAGATCTCGCTGCCCCAGCCTTGGATGCAATCAGACGACGACACGTGGATGGTCGACCCACGGGCGTTCCCTCGGTCGGTCCCGGACATCGACGTCAGCCCATACCCAGCCCTGACTGCGATGGGAGCCAGCGACGACGGGCGAGAGCTCATGCTCAATTTGGAGGAAATCGGGCATCTCTCCATCACCGGCACACCTACCGCGACCGCAAATGTGCTTCGCGCGATGGCCGTCGAGCTTGCCGTATCGCCTCTAGCCGATTCCCTTCACCTCAACGTCGTCGGATACTGCGGCGACCTCGCAGGCGCAGTGAATACCGGCCGTATCACGCACTCGGACAACACCGACGAGGTGTTGGCGCGCTTGGCCCGCCACCTCGAACGCGACGCCGACATCCTCGACGAGAACGACATCGAATCCATCGCGCATGCACGGAGCGTGTACGAAACCAGCGAGCTGACTGCTCCGGAAGTCGTCCTCATCTCGGACCCGCTGACAGCTGAACAAACAGAAATTCTGGCCGCGATCGCCGAGAACGCACCGCGGATCGCGTTCGCCGCAGTCACGACGCAGAACGCGAATACTCGCTCCGACTGGACGTTGGATGTCGCCGACGACGGCACTGCAACACTGGTCCGCCCAGGTATCGCAACCGCGCAGCTCACTGTCACAACACTCGACGAAGCCGGCTACGAAAGCATCGTCAGTCTGTATGCCACCACCACGCATGATCCTTCCCCAGCTACCCAACCCGAAACTGCGGACTTCAGTTGGGAGGGGGCACGTCTCGACTTCGACATCACGACCGAAAATCTCATCACCAGTGCCGACCCTGCGGCATTCACCGTAGTTCGCAACGACGACAACGTAATTGAGGGAATCAACTCCGAGACAGTCGGTGACATCGAAACCGACCGTGGCGGCCACACCGAAACCGAAACCGTCGCATACGAGGCTGACGTCCCCACAGCTCCACACATCTGGATCCGCGTCCTCGGAGAACCCACCCTCACCCCACTCACCCCAGGCTCAACGGACCGAGAAAACTCGCGAAGCCTCACCGAAATCGCCGCTCTACTCGCATTCAGCGACGACGGAGTGCCCGCAACTGAGCTCACCGCAAAGATGTGGCCCCACGACGTCGAACTCGTCAACGCGGCCAGCACTGCCGAAGAAGCGAAGACGGCAAACGCGCGGCTCCGTAGCCGCCGCAACCAAGCCGTCACACGACTGCGCAGCTGGATGGGAGATACCGACACCGGGGACGCAGCGCTCATCAAGTCCGGAGACCGAACCGGCCGAACGCCACTTCGCCTCCACCCTTCAGTGACCACAGACTGGGACTACTGGAACCAGCTCGTCGACGCTCACCCTGCGACGACGACAACCGAACGCCTTGAATCTGCACTAGCGCTGGTGACCGGTCAGCCCTTCACCAGCGACGACCCGATTGCCTACCGGTGGGCAGATCACATAAAGCAGGAAATGATCTCCGCGATCACCGACGTCGCAGAAGAGCTCGCCGGCCGCTACATCCGCGGCGAACAGGTCACCCAGGACCTCGATGCCGCAGGAAAGGCAGCCCGGGCCGGCCTCACGGTCGACAGTGCTCACGAAGGCTGCTGGCGAGCGGCCATCATCGCCACCCACTTCTCCGGGGACATCGAAACCACCCAAACCCTCATCGACACCCTCAAAAGCGAACTCGACGAACTGCAAGTCGACGCACACCCGGAGACCAACGAACTCCTCAGACAGCTCGACACCACCACCGACTACCGCATCGGAGCCGCATCATGAACCGCCGCCTCGCAGCCATGCTCACCCTCACTGCGGCGGCCTGCCTGACCGCAAGCTGCAGCATCCTCAGCCCGGAGCCCGGCACCCTCAACACCAGCAGCGGCCCGACCTTTACCGGCCCCCCTGGATCGGGAAAATCACCTGAACAGCAAGCAGGAGAAGGTGCCCTCGCCAAGATCAGCGAGTACTACACCGTGCTCGCACGATTGAACTCCGACCCCGCTGCCCCGCTCTCTGACCTCGATGCCGTCGCGGCCGGCCGTTTCCTCGACAGGACCAAGAAAGAGATCACAACCAGTCGCAACGGAAACCCGACGCCACCAAGCGATCTCAAAGTACTCAAGAACGTGATTACCAAACACGACATCCCCATCGACGAGACCGGCGCACCGACAGCGGGAACTGCCACGCTCCAAATGGACGTCTGCATCAGCAAGCCAGTGGACAAACTCGAACTCGGAAAACCGATCCTGACGAACCCGTCGTGGCCCGACCCAGCAGGATGGAGAGTCACAGCCGACTACACACAACCCGGAACACCCTGCAGCGCCGGAAGCTTCTAGGAGACAACAACATGGCCCACAACAGAATTCGACGAACCACAGCAGCAACAGTCGCAGCTGTTGCCCTACTAGCCGGCGTCGCAGCTTGTTCCAGCAATTCCGACGAGCCGAACGTCACTCTCACTGCGACCGGAAACCCCGCTTTCGATGGTCCAGACGGCAAGACCGAGGCGAAGACGCCCGACGAGCAAGCGCGGAGCCAAGCGATCGCCAAGGTCAACGAGTTTTATGCTGCCCTCGGAAGCATTGAAGCTGACCCAACAGCTTCTGTGGATGCGATCAGCGGTGTGGCTGGCGACCCAGTCTTGAACGACCGAGTCGGGGACATCATGCTTCGACGGTCGCAAGGCATCACCAGTACCGGAGCCATTTCCGTCATCAAATCCTCGGTGACGGATCTGAGCGCTCCAGTAGATGATCAGGGAAAACCCCGCGCGGAAGCCGCCTGGGTTCACGTTCAGGCCTGCACTGATATCTCCGGCTGGAATGCCGTATTTCCGGACGGATCAAGTGCGATGAAGCCCGACCGCGGCCAGTTCGAGTCCACCAACATCACCGTTCGGAACCCCGCGTGGCCTGATTCGAATGGCTGGCGCGTCACAAGTCAAACAGTTGAGAAGGTGCAATCATGCGACTAGCAATGAGAATTTTCGCCACTGCGACACTGGTTTGCGGCGTTCTGGTCACGGGGAGTCAGTCAGCGTTGGCGCAGCCAGGCGTAGGTGGAGGTGGAGTTGACGTATCGTCCTCGCCCGGTGGTGCGAATGTGACAGTGGGTGGCGGCTACGTGAGTGCGCCCGCGGGCTCAGGCGCCGGCGCGGGGGCCGCGGCAGGCGGCGCGGCTGGCAACGCAGGAGGCGGCGGAGGCGGTGCGGGTACTGGCGGCGCCGGCCCCGCTGCTGCACCTCCGTCCGGGGTCCTCAACGGAATCCTGCAAGGCGCATGTCTCGGCACACCGGGGGGATGCCCCGCACCGCCTGCGGCACCCGGTATCGAGGTCCCGCCGACGCCGCCCTCAATGGCGGAGATCATGAATACGGTGTCTATGGCGATCACCGCTATGCAGCTCGAAAAGCCTCCAATGTGCTGGACACCTGAACCTGCGAACTCAGGTGGAGGTCAACGTACCGGTCTCGTGGGTAAGGAGAGCTGGGCTTTCATGTGCCCCAACGACGTTCGTGAATCCACGACAGGCCCGGTCAACAGAGCAGCCACCTCGGGTGTTGTAACCGTCACCGCGAACGCCATCAACACCGGTGTCCTCATCAATCACGGCGATGGAGACGTGCAACTGTGCCCGGGTGCATTGCTGCCGTTCACTCCGTATACCGATGCTGTTGACGCCAGCCCTCTTTCGCCCGCCAGCGGAACTCCATCGCCCACATGCGGGCATCGTCTCGCAAAATCGTCCATCGGACAGCCGCAAGACGTCTTCAAGGTCAGCGCGACCAGCAACTGGGTGGTCACGTGGACTGCCACTTGGCCAGGCGGCACGATGGGTTTGGTGTAGCCCCCACTCCGTTGACGTCGATGTACGACCGGCGGGTAGGCGAATTGCAGGTCTTGGTCACACCGAACTGAATTCAGCCAATGGATGCCCGCGTCATTTTGAACTGTCCAGTTCGAGTGACGCGGGCATCTTTGTCGGCAGAACGAGAAGGGAATCATAGGTGGGCACCTATCATCACGTGGTCCTACGCTCGGCGCCAGGCGAATACGTCGCCAGGATAAGGCCGAGCGCATTCGGATGCGACATCAAGGTCGGTAGGGGAGGTTGGTTTGATCAGAATCGCCTCCCGGCCATCATGGCGTTCGCGGAGAAGTATTTCGACTGTTCCCTGACGGCGATCTGGGTAGACGACCTGTCCTGTGACGGTTGGGAATACGACTCGTCACTGGTAGCTCCTTGGGACGGCCCGGTGTCCCTTGATGACGAACCTGAACTTCCTCACCTGGTACCGGCCAGTTCGCCAGGCAAAGCAGACGCCGCTTGTCCGAACATCATTGTCGAGGGGATGTAAATACACGTGCTGACCGGGGATCCGAGCGAGAGTACGTCGTTGTCATTGGGTGAAATTCGGAGGGCCATAGCGCAATCGTCGGTTCTGACGGTGAGACAGAAGCTCTCGTATCTGGGTGCGTGGTCGGTTCATGCTCGTGGTGCATCCCGCAATGCAGCCAGGGTTGAGGACTACTGGCAGGCGTCTGATTTTGCTGTCCGCGTCTCGGCATTGCGCGCCTGTGTGAATGCGGTTGATCCGGAGTTGATTTCGGACTTGTCGGCGACGTTGATCCCATGCGAGGAATCTTCGTATTCCGCGTCCTTTGAGGATGCGCTCAGGTCTGAATTTGGGGGTCCGGTGGGTTCTGCGATCAACAGGCTGGCGCTGGAATGGAATGCGAAGGTCAACCTTCCGTGGCCGATGTTGATGCACCAGGCCGTTGACAGCACAAGCAGGTATCTGGCCGTGGACAGCCTGTCGAGGGCCGATCGGGGAGAGGCGCGATTGGCCGCAGCTTTGGCAGTTGCGATCCCGATGGTGGTGCGTAGTGAATTCGCCGAGATCGGTGTTCGGGGTCGCTATGTTTTGCTGTGGCGGGGGCTGGGGAAGTTTGGGGTAAGCCCTCGACGCAAGCTCTGGCCTGAACTGGCGGGGCGTCGGGTACCTCACGATTACAGCGCGCAGCCTCTGTCGTCGTTTACGGCCAACTTTGAGGTTGCCTTGGATTTCGCGCGTGACGGTGAGGGGATTTTGTTGGCTGAGTTGGTTCCGTTGTCGGCCGTATTTTCGACTTCCCTGGTGTTGGGGTTCTTGGGATTTGAGGTGGTCGTGCGAGATCATCGCCACCGTTGGCTGGTGCCTCTCCGCCGGACCGAGGGCGCTTGGGTAGTTGACTACAGCGCACCCTGATTGATTCATCTCCCCGAGCTGTCGTCCAGTCTCGCCGTTGCTTGCAGTTGCGCGCTTGCGTTGCGTGTTGGATTACCTTGTGGCGGTGTAGAACTGTGGATCGCCAGTCTGGTTGAGTGTGGGTTGTCAATATCGTGAAATTCGAGCAGGCGGGGGAGTTTGGATGAGGCAGCTGCCGACTTCGATTCAGGAGGAGAGCGCTTCAGGTGGGGGGACGGGCCGTTGGGGGGCGTGGCGGAAACAGTTGGTCCCGCTGATCGGTGTCCTCGCGATAATCCTGCTGTTGTTCTGGTTCAACGTAATTTGGACGTCGATCGACCAGTATCTCAATCCAACTTCGGGGGCGGCAGTGGATGTTTCGCCCGATCCTGGAATTGCGGAGGACGTTATCGCTACTAGCGTGGCGGTGGCGTGCGGGTGGTTCACGTTTTTGGTTGTTCGCAGATTCTGGGGCCCGGTCGATCGATCTGCGCCGTGGCTCGCAGGTGTGGGCCGTCGTCGGCGGTTCCTCGGAGCTGCAGGAATTTGGGCGGTCGGTCAGGCTCTGGCAATTGCGTTTCGGGTATTTGTCGGTGAGGGCTCATCTGGTACTCCCTCGGTCGAGGGTGGTTGGTTCTCCTGGGACGTCGTGAAGCCGGTCCTGCTGGCGGGGTTGATGGAAGAGGTCTTCTTTGCCGGGCTGGCGGTGTTGGTAGGTCTGCGATTCCGGATCAACCTCATCGTGGTGATCGGTATTTCAGCGATTCTTCGTGGAGCCTTGCACATATATCAGGGGTGGGAGTTCGCAGTCAGTGCGTTGTTGTGGGGAGGGTTTGCTGTTTTCGCGTACTACCGTTATCGATCGCTCTTGGGATTAGTTGTGCCTCACAGTATTTTCAATCTTGGCGTAGTGGCGGGTTGGATGGGACAGCGATGGTTGGTCGTGGCCGTCGCGGTCGTAGTGGTCGGTTTGGCTGTTGTCTACATCGCAGAGATCGAGAGGTCGCGCGGTTCTCGTTTGGGCACTGAGGGTGGGGTAAACGTGGGCGATCGGCAATCGCGGTCAGTTGTGTTGACCGGTGAGCCTTAAAGGCCAGAAGCATCAAAGAAGGCCCTGTTCGAGTGCGTGAACAGGGCCTTTTGCCAACTAGATGCATCGGAGGATTCGTACGGGTGGGTCGCGGGACCGTGCTCAATGTCTGTGTCTGCCCATATCGTTGGGGATATGACGGAGAATCGAAGCTTTTTTGATCGTCCGAAACCGTGGCTGGATGCTCCCCGCCCGGGGCCGACTGTCGTTGTCGACATCGATGGCGTCGTTGCGGATATGCACAATTTCGAGGGGTTGATCGCCGCGCCGTCATACGCCGATCGAGATTGGAAGCGGTTTCATACCCATTTCGGTGAAGCTTCCCTGAACCGCGCGGGTGGAAAGTTGGTTCGGGCGCTCGACAGTGCAGGTTTCACCATTGCTTACAGCACAACCCGCTTGGACCAGTTCAATCGGACATCTGATCGGTGGATTCGGGCGAAGTCGTTGCCGCCCGGTCACATCGAATCACGGAGCTTGTGGGTGGACGGAACTGTGCGTCGGGCGTTTGATGTCAAACGTCGGCATTGGTGGCGGTGGGAAAACCACTACGCAGAGACGAGCCCGATAGTGGCCTGGATCGACGACGAACCAGACGCAGTCGACGCGCTTCGGGGGGAGGGCTGCCCGGCGTGGTTGTTCTCGGAGCTCTTCGATCGCCTCAAAGTCGGCGATGTGGTTCCAGCGCTCGCGTCCGGACCGGAACCCGTTGATGTTCTCGCTGCGAGGAAGGCGGAGGCTTTGCCGCGGTGGGAGGAATTCGACGAGCGCTTCAAGGTCAAACACGCGCGGTGGCAGAAACGGCACGCGGAACGAATGCGGAGTCGCCAACAGGATCAACGAGTGGTCGGCGATGGAGCTGTTCGCGTCTGAGCCATTCTGTGAAGGTGGCTCACCGCATCGACGATGGACATCGGTGCGGTGAGCCGGAGCACACTACGCCAGCAATGCGCCGCTGACGATGCTACTGCACCCCTGCTTGGAGGTGCGGAGATTAGGCTCAGCCGCATGACCCTCTGGTTCTTGCGCTCTCGATCCAACAAGTACGCGGTGAGAGTCGACATCGCCGCTGCTGCTGCGGATCTTCGTGGGCGAATGCGCGCTGTACGTGAGATCAGCTCTCCTACAGGCAGTGTGGACTGGGAATCGGCGCGTGAGATCGCTGGAAAGTGTGATTCTCAATTCGTGGCGGCCGCCCGAACGCTTCCCTTTCTCGAGAGGCGCTTGGCGTTGGCGTGGGAGCGGTCACTAGTCATGAGTTGTTGGTATGCCCGAGGTAATCGACACGGCTTCGAGCTCCTTGAGGAACGCGGCTTTGCGCTTATGTCGATGCTCCCGGAAGGGGTTCAAGCGTCGGTCTGTCGCGAGTTCGTCGCTGCCGTCGACCACCGCCACGAGATGGGCTCGCGCGTCGACGGGGTAGGCGAGTCGGTGGCTGCGGCAGAACTCGCGCTGGTCGAAGTGAATCAGAAAGCGTTGCGCCGACGAATGAAGGACGAGCGACAACTGATCGTGCTCGAGAGCGTGATCGGTGGCCAGTCCGGACGGATCGGTCAAAGCCTGCGGCATTATGTGCCGTGGCTCGACTTCGCGTGTGAGTACCTCGAGGACCCACGGGAGGTTCAGGAGCTGGAGATGCTTGTCGCTCGTTGGCGCATCGAGCGTTCGAAATACGTTGTGGAGAACCCGGATTATGCACACGTGCGGATTGTCGACGTGAAGACGGCGCAGGGCGGACCGCACCACAGAGAGGGCAGGTAGATGAGTACCGAACCATTTCGAATCAGCGAAGGCAGCGCTCTGCACGCCGATGACCCGGATCCTTTGCGGCAGTACTGGTACACCGCTGATGACCTGGTGGATACCTTTGGTTACCGGCGGGACGCCTTGGAAGGTTTGTTCGGTGAAGCGACGCCCGGGCCTGGCGGGTTGGGGTGGACGACGTCGGTGGTGTGGAAGATCGAGAGTGAAGTGATTGTGCCGGCGGTGGAATTGTTGGAGTCGAGTTTCCGCGATCAGGAGTCGATTGATCTCACGGTGTATCGGTCGTCGGCTGGCTGAGGCTCGGAGATTAACTGCCGCTTGCGGGGCCTTACATGTTGAGCTGGTTGGCCAGTCGACTGATCGGGCGCGGCTCGATGCTCAGGTTCCTCGGCTGAGGAACTCCGATGATGTGCACTCCGGCGCTGGCGCGTACGTGTGCGTCGCCGTTCACGGAGACAGAGGAAGTGTCTGTCGCTGCGACGAGAGTATGGCCGGCTGCTTGGACGTGGCACTGGGAGTGGGCGAAAACGACAGCCTGATCTTCGGCGCGAATCTTGGCGTGATCGGTACCGACAATGTGGCTTTTCCCGCGCGCTTCGATGGTGACGCCATCGAATGCTTCGACGTGCGCGAATTCGTAGGCGGTGACACGGGCGCGGTGGGAGGCCTGTAGGAAGCATCGACCGGCGGCAGCGATGGATCCTCCGCTGATTCCGCCGCAGGATTGGCCGATGATCTTCACATCGACTCCGTGCGGGACATGCCCGAGGTCGAACCACAGGTCAGGGTCGGCGTCGATGATCAGTCGTTTGGCGCCGCCGCGGATGTGGTGGGTGTATTCGCTGAAGGTGTGAACGATCAATGCTGGACGGGAGGAACGTGCCGGGTGGAGTCGTGCGCGGCGGCGGTCAGCTTTTCCGATTGGGGCGTTCATAGGGTGATGTTGCCTCTACTGGTGAGTTTTCGAGTGGTTTTGGTGGCGGCGAGTCCGGTCACGATGCGGGAACATCGTGGTTCGAGAGCAGCACGAGCGGGTTTTCAGGCATCTGAGATGGCGCGGTCAGTGATAGTCCATGGCATGGGCAGCGCACGCCCCAGCGGCCAACCGATGAGTTCGGAAGCCCGCGCTGTCCGGTAGAACGGTTAGGGTCGGGTTCTGCCTGTGACCACGGGTGATGGACGCGCTGAAGGAGCTTTGTGAGATGGCCGAATCGAATGTGGAGTCGGGAAATGCTGCCGCCGGTGCTTCGACTTCTCTCTTCGCTGAGGAGGCCGAGCCCACAACGCCTGGCCGTGGTCAACGACCGGGGCTCGTCAGCGTCGCCGACGCAGGAAGGCGGAAACCCACTCTCTCGACGTATCTGCCGATCCTGGGTGTCATTGCTGTGAGTGTGGCGGTGTGGATCGCTGCTCGCTGGGCGTTCGGTCGTCACGAGCAGGCTGGTCTGTGGTCGGTCGCAGCGTTCGCCGCTCTGGCTGGTGCGGCGGTGAGCGTGGCGGTGCGTCCGATGATGGCAAGTTTGTGTGCACTCGTGCAGATTCCCGTGAGGCCGACCAGTCGCCCGATCGTCCCGGCAGTGGCAACAGCAGGATTGTGGTTCGGGGCGGTGATGGTCACCGGCGGCGACGCGATCTTGCCGGCATGGCTCACGGTGGCGGCTTTGTCTGTCTGGGCCGCGTGGATTGACCACTTCACCTTGCGGTTCCCCTTGTCGTTGATCCGTGCAGTCACCGTGTCGGGTCTGCTGCTCGGCGCGATGGCAGTGGTGGTCGATCAGGACCCTGCCTCGGGTCTTCGTGCTGTGGTGGCCGGGGCCGCGATATTCGCCAGTTACCTGGTGTTCGCGATCATTACTCGCGGTCACCCCGGTTTGGCGGATGTGAGGTTGAGCTTCGTTCTCACGGCAGCTGTCGGATGGGTCGGCTGGATGAACGTGGCAGCGGCGGTGCTGCTCCCCAATGTCTTGGCAGTAGTCGGGGTGGCGGTCACCAAGGTGTTCGGCGGTGGAAAGGTCCGGGGCGTGGAGTTCGGGTTCGCTCCGTACCTCGTTGTCGGCACAGCGCTCGCTATTGCCTTGCCCGCGGGCTGGTGGCTGCTGTGAGCCGGAGCAAACGTATCCGAATCGATGAGAGGAACTGGACATGAGGTGGCGCCGCCGGAATCGTTTTCATTCACCGAATCGGGTGGAACGGGTGAATGAGTTCCTTGATCATGTCCAGGAGGTCGCAGACCGCGCTCTGCCGGCATCAGATGCCCCGGGATCAGCCGGTGTGCGACGTCTGCACGTGGTCGCCTCGATGATTCGTGAGCTGGAGGAGGACATGCGCACTCACAACGCCATCGCAGGCACGACAGTCGAGTCGGTCAGTCTGGGACAGTTCTACGTGATGACCGCGCACGGATGCGCAGCACGGCTCGCGGCGGATCTCGATGCGGAAGACACTCCGGAGCGCGATGACGAAAGACTTGCCGCACTGGATGAATTTCATGCTCTTCAAGCAGCCACCGGAATCACCGTCAATGTTCACCGGATGCCTACTTCTCCGGAAGGGATCAAGGTTCTGACGGAGTTGGTACGACGAGCTCACAGCGGCGACATGACGCCGGCGCATGTCGAGAATGTGAGTGAGGTCGGTAGATTCGGTGCACTTCTCGACTGCCCTGTCCCTGACCGCGATCTTCGCGGGCTGGTCGAACATTTCGAACGTTTGGCGAACGAGGCGTCCCGTCCTATCGGTTCTCGGATGCCGGTGGTGCGTGCTCGAACATTGGTGACATTCTTCGATCAGTATGCGGCCAGGCTGATCGGCACAGGTTCGAATACGTTGGCGGCGCCGCATGTCCTCGAACACGCAACGGTGTGTGAGTTGTCCGAGCGCGCACGCTGGCATCTCGATCGAGTAAGAAGCATCCGACGCTAGGGGCTGAACACCTGCGGATTGTTTCGGAACACGAATGCTTCTCGGACGGGGAAGTGGAGGAGAGGATTGCAGCATGGACGAGCGAGCGAGGGACGCGAAGTCAGATGTCGTGCAGACTGAACTTCCGTGCGAGTTCTGCGCCGAGCACCCGCAGTACTTTGCCGGTGACCCTGTCGGTTTCGTGCGCGCAGCGAGGTGGGCAGCGGTCGTCAAAGACTGTTGTCATGGCAACGCCCCCGTGGACTATCTACTGTGCGACGAACATTGGGCCATGATCCGTTTTCAGCAGTTGCCCGGCCAGTGCCGACGATGTGGGCGTATCGCCTACTCGGTAGCCGATATTGTCAGCACCGAGATTCCACTCGGCCGGACCGCTGAAGGCGCATGGCCGTTGGTGGGGCGTGACATCCCTGTTCCTCGATTCGTTGAATAGGTCCCGCGACAGACTTTTTGAAGGGTGAACAGCAGCGTGTTGATCATGGCGCTCGGAGAAGGTTTGACGCAGGGGCAGGCAACGATCATCGCGGCGGCGATCGCAGTGGGGGCGGCGAGCATCGCGTTCGTGGGAATCCTGGTGAAGGCACGAGCCGACAGAGCGTTGCATGAGGCCACCCTCGGTGAGGATCGTGCAGTCCAGCATCGACAGCAGGTGACCGACGCTCTCTTGTCCGCACTTGAGGCGATGAACCGGGCTGATGAGTTGGTGTCGAGTAATAACCCGACCATGGAGCGGGACTCTGATGCCTACCGTGACCGCGACAGCCGCTACTACGCATGCGTTTCTGCGACGTTGAAACTGCAGATATTGGGGCTGGAGGATGCGCACTTAGCGATGTCCAAGTTTACGGGTTCACTTGGCCTCCACTGGATTATCGCTGACGAGGAAGGCACTGCGAGGCCGCATCGGGACACGTTCGGAAAGATCATGCAAGCAAAGGCGTCGTTACCGTATACGTTCAGCAGCACGCTAGCGCAGTTGGATCACCGGGCGTTGCACCCCTGAACGGGAGACCGTTTGAGGGCCGTCGAGGATCACGAAAACTGAAGCGGCTCTTGGTTTGATCAGGTTGTGAGTGCAGACTTTGTCCGTGAGAATTGGTGTGCGATCTGCACCGCCTGAACGCAGGTCGTGTCCCCTAGCTGGGTGCCGTGGCACCTAGTCAATCGGTCAGGCCGGCGGCGAAGTGATCACCAGTCGGCGAGGAGGTTGAACACGGCATGGCTGGTGATCGAGGGAATCAGGGACCTTGTCCAGATGGCAAGACCGCCCCAGAGCAGTCCGGCGATCACCATGTGCACCGCATTGAGGGCTGAAAACGTAATGTGCCCTATGCCAAATAGATAGCCGAGAAGGATCCACAGTCCGGCGATCATCATGAATGCTGCCCATTTCGGCCAGCCACCACGAAAATAGCGGCGGGTGAGGACAACTGCGACGACCAGCGGTCCTCGCCAAAGAACTTCTTCTGCGACGACTCCGGAGATCAGTGTGAGACCGGGAATGTGGGCTGCCCAACCTGCACTCAGCCAGGTGGATCGTTCGGCGGTTGCAGCGAGTTGTTCAGGAGATTGCTGCGTTCCGACCGCAGCGACGGTGAGGTCGAAGATCGGTCCTCTCAGCAGTGCGGTGATCGTCAGTGTGACGATGCTGACGGCGACAAAGTTCGCGATGGTTGGGGGTTGTGGGAGTGTGCAGCCGATGCTGCGCGCGGCGCGTCGGGCTCGAGCCGTGGCGACGCGAACTCCGCGCGCAGAGTAACCACCGATCGGCCGTATGAGGAAGACGAACAGGGCGCCGGTGAATAACCCGAATCCGAGAATAGTAAGTGATGCGGCGTTACTTTTTTGCGCGGACATGACTGGTACGAGTGCCATGAAAAGGATAAATCCGCTGAGGCAGAGCGCCGAGAACGTCCGTAGGGCACCGATCTTGAAGACGGCGTACCGGTGTGGCGTTGCATACGTGTGTACGAGCTCACCGAAGGTTGGTCGGGACTTTTCGGGCACAGGGGTGGCCCTTTCCGGTTCGAGTGCATGAGTGAGCGAGTTCGGGCCCGAGTTCCCTATCTCGTGCCGCCCCCCCGTTTCGTCGTCCGCCGCAAGGAAACGTCACGTATACGCCCTGTGCAACTTCGGGCTCGCTGACCAGGTCATGAATCAGCGGGGTGGTGGTTGGCGCTGAGTTGTCCAGGTCCGAACCTATGGTCCTCCCACATGCCGTTTGTGACGACGAGGAGTGAGCCTGATGACTGTCGAGATTGTTCGTATTCATCCAACCGAAGCGAAGAAGATGCGCAGGCTTCACCGGCACTGGTCGCCGGGTACCGACGCTCCGGCGGGGCTTGGGGGAGCAGGGACTGTGGGCGTCGTCGCATCGTCGGAGTACCGGCAGCTCGGGTACGCGCTGGCCTCGGCGCCTCATGGGCTGATTCGGACCGCGCGCCAGGCAGGTTGGTCTGCGGAGGGTTGTGAGCAGCTTGCTGCACACGTCCGCATCGTCGACGCTCTCATCGTCAACCCGGAGGTTCCCGACGCGACCACTGTCCGGGCCGCGCTGATCGAGCGGTTGATCGCCGAGCTCAGCGACGACACGGCCGGCAAGGGGCGCTTGTACGGATCGACGGAGGACCTTCCGGAACGGGTGCAGTTCTGGCGCGAGTTGGGGTTCGAGGTGGGCGAGCCGAATACTCCGACGACGTGGGAACATCCGGGATGCCGCACATTGCGAGACAGCGGCGAGAGCCCCGGCTTCAGACCGTTCACCAGAACTCTGGGAGGGCCGCTGTGAACGGCGAGGAGGGCCGCTCGCACACGCTGGTTGTCGCGGACGGAACCAGACTCGCGGTCCGCGAGGTCGGATCCCGAACGGCGCCGCTGACGGTGATCTTCGTCCACGGCTTCTGCCTACACGCCGGTGCCTGGGAGCCTCAGCAACGCTATGTGAGTAGGAAGTGGAGTGGCCGTGCGCGGCTGGTGTTCTTCGATCACCGAGGTCACGGTGGCTCAGGGGGTGCCGATGCCGGCACCTACACGATCAGCCAGCTCGGGCGAGACGTCGAGGAAATCATTCGGGTGGTAGCGCCCACCGGACCCGTTGTCCTCGTGGGTCATTCGATGGGCGGTATGGCGGTGTTGTCGTACCTCGCACAACACGCCGACTCGGCATCTCGTGTGGTCGGCGTGGGGTTGATCTCGACCGCCTTGAGTAACGTCGCGGGCGCCGGCATCGGGCGCGCGTTGAATACCCCGGCAGTCTCACTGCTCGGCGGTGCGTGCGCGCACGCACCGAGATTGGTGTGGCGCAGCTGGAGTCTCTCGCGGCGGCTGCTGACCCCCGTCATCGGCGCGACCTGTCCCATGGCTCCGAGCTCGGGCCTGCGGGCGGCAGCGACGTCGTACGAGATGGTCCACGCGACACCGATTGCGACGGTGGCGGCATTCTTGCGGGACCTGCGTCTCTACGACGCGTCTGCCGCGGTGGGAGCGCTGGGGCGCATCCCGGTATCGATCATGTGCGGAACCAGAGATCGGGTCACTCCGATCTTGCATTCACAGCAGCTGGCCGCGCTTGTGCCGAACGCCGAACTCGTTGCCGTCGCCGGTGGCCGGCACATGGTGGGTCTGGAGCAACCGCAGGTCGTCGGAGAAGCGCTCGATCGGCTGCTTGTCCGTGCGCAGACCTATCACCGGGAGCATTCACCTACAACGGATCTGGTCGGAGCGTGACGTGAGCGTAGAGAGTGCAGCAACCGCAGTGCGGTCCATGATCGCCGACATCGACGTGGACCCGGAGAGCGAAGAATTCTTGGGCGCGCTCGACCGGTTGTGGGAGCAGATGCTCAGCGAGCGCGTGGCGGAGATCGTCGGGCTCAGGCGTGAGCAGACGTGGAGTGCTGACGAGCCTGGATGGGAAGGAAATTCGTCGCTCGACTACTACCCTCGGCGCGATGTGTGGCGCACGACGGTACATACCGGTCGCACCGCCGGCGGTGAGGAAGTGAAGATTCCGCTCGCTCTTCTCGCGCCGGTTCTGATCGGACTCGTCCCGGTTCTTGCCGGCGTGACTGCGCCGGCGAACCCACTCGTCGCACTACTTGTCTGCATTGGTCTCGCCGCAGGGGTAGAGGCGGTGGGGTTGTGGTGGTGGACCCGCCGCGATCCACTCCGCCTGAGTGCGGAGGACAAAACCGAGATCGGCGTCGCTGTGACAGCTCTGCAGACGTTGATCTCAGCGGGCGGAACGCATGTCGAGCTGCGGTTGGCGTTGGCGGCATCGGCACTCGTCGACGAGATCCGCACCGTCCCTGTATGGGAAAGCGAGGATCTCGACATAGGCCGCATACGCCTGAATCTCGACGAGCAACTCGCCGACATTCTCGCGCACGCCGGTGAACTCGCCACAGTGCGAGCAACTTTGGGAACCCCAGCGGCGGGTAGCGGCCCGCAAGCCCTCGCAGCGAGGGAAGCTCACCTGGTGAGCAGCCGGTGGCTGGGGCGCGTCGAGCGTTCGCTGCTCACACGTGTAGCTGCGCTGTGGAGCTATCGTCGTCATCTGCTCGAACTGCAGGAATCGATCACTGCCGGTGAATCTCTCGACAGGATTCACGATGGAGACCGGGCCATCGAGGACCTTCTGGTCAACTCGGCCGGCGATGATGTGGCGGCCTCGGCGATAGATCAGTTGGCGATCGACCTCACAGACCTTCGGCGCGCACGAGAGTCCGCGTTGGCAGAACTACGCGGAGAGCTCTACGAATTCGAGGAGCGGGACTGATGGGGAGAAGTCACGACAGGATCAGCCCGGACCGCGGTAACGGCGTCTTCGACCCAGATCGGGGAGAGAGCGACATCGCCACCCGCAAAGAAGGTGCCTTGATCTCGGAACACGCCTACAGCACTCGTGCCGACATTCGCAGCGGAGCACGCGAACTCGACCATGCAACAGAGAACTTGCCCGGCCTCACCCGCGCAAGTCGAGACCTCAACCGGGCCTATCCACGCCCGACGCCGGCACCGATCGAGAACCACAGGTTGCGCCGAGAACTGCCGGCCGCGATCGAACTACGTCGCTCGCTGTCCGCACGGCAGAAAAACGCACGCTCTGCCACCAAACGGCAGGTGCTCGATTCGATGCCGCAGGCGCAGTACAACGCCCTGTCGGCATTGACGTCGGACCCGAACGCTTGGAAAGAAACGAACAACGCGCTTTCTGCGGTTGCCGGCGATGCCGTCGAACTCGACGACAGCAGGCGAAAGCAGGTGCAACGAGTCGACCGCGCCATACAGCGGTACGAACGTGAATCCGGCCGCGGACATCTCGTCTACACATCCGTCAGCGTTCCCCATGCTGTGGTCAACCCGGCGGATCTGCCTGCCACGCTTCAACCCGGCACGGTGCTGTCCTTCGACCGGTTCACTGCAGCGACGCACTCGCTACACGAGCTCGATTCCACCACTCGCCCGACAGATGTCGTCTTCGAGATCTCCACAGAGCGGGGAATGTACTACGGGCAGTCTTCACGGATGAACAACTCACATCATTTGCTTCCGAGAGGAATCCAATTGGACGTGGTGGGTGCACATTTCGTGCCGTACGAGCGACCTGGACAACAACCTGGCGAACGTCTCGTCGTGCAACTGACTGACCACAGACCCGAAGGAGAACAACAATGAGCAAAGACCAGACGTCGCGCCATCGCCGCCCGGACCTGACATTTCATCCTGACATTCTCGGGATCCCGGCACAGTTCCGAGTCGTCGACACCCGCCGAGCGGAAGAGTCGGGCACCGTGCAAAAACATGAGAGTGTGGCCCCTGACAGTGTGTGAACCATCGCCATAGGCGATGCCTCCAAAGACAGGAGCCTGCCGACTGTGAAGGATCGGAATCGCCGCACCACGGAGACCGATCACGGTAAGACTGGCCGACCGCCGATCCAGCGGCGAGCAAAAGTCGTGTCTTTTCATCGTGATGCTCTGGCCATTGTTGGTACTCCGCTACCTGGTCACCCGTTGATCGGGCGGCCGGACTCACTTCATGCGCTGAATCCATGGGTTCGCAGTGTTTTTCGAGCAAGGAAAGGTATCGAAATGAGGAGCGGCGCTCTGCGTCATCTGGATGCCTGTGGGATGACCTTGTGATTTCGGATGCGCGTACGACCAGTGACGTGGGTTCGTTGCTACAGTTTCTGCTCGCGACCCAACCTCTCAGTGAGGTGCAGGTCGTTGACGGATGTAGGGAGATGCGTCGGCATGTGCGATTGCATCCGTTGCCGGCGAACCGTGGCGGCGATGCGGTGTGGGCGCAGTCGGCAGCGTCTGTGATGGAGAAGCCGCAGCGGACGAGATCTGGCTTGAAGTCGTCACCGCGTGGACCGAAGTCGCCGGTGCAGTCATGGACAGCTGTTTTCAATGTCTCGGCGGATGCTTTTGTGGGAGCGGGCGGTGACGTGTCGGCGCTGTCGACTGCCCTGATGAGCCGACTCGGTATCGCCTCTGACGACGGCTCGTGGAGGTGGATCGCGTTGTCTTTCCCTGTTGTCGGAAGGTTTGTGCGGCGGATTCAGCTGGCAGCGACACCGCTGGACAGTCGGGATCCGACGTGGAGTCTGCTCGGCCACGAGAAATGGGCGCCGCGTACTGCCGCGAGGGTGGTCGCGGACGCAGAGCGTGGGTTTCTACGCTGATGGCCATCAGGTAATCGGATCCTCCACTGGCGCTCGTGTGCGGCAACATGACTTGCTGGGGATTCGCTGTCGGGTTGAATTGGAGTATGAAGTGGATGGCGAGCATCGTGTCGGCAATCAGCCTCGTGCTGCTCCTCAGTGGGTGTGGCAATGGTGAGGAGGAATTCACAGCCCGACCGGGGGCTCAGCAGTACGGCTCGGCGAAAGAAATCGCCGATGATCTCGCTGCGGCAGGAATTACCTGCGAAAGCTTCGCTCGGGATGCATCAACTGAGTACTCCGCTGACGCCGGCCGTTGCTATGTGGACGGCCGCGAGGTAGTGCTTTCGACCTTTGCTTCCGAGTCTCGGCAAGAGGAGAACATTGCCAGTCTCGTCGGGACGTTTGAGGCGATCAGGCTGGCTACGGGGGTCTCATCCGACACCGCTTGTCGCCCAGAGCCAGCACCACCCGGCTATGGCTTGGGAGGGTGTCGGCCAGAGTTGACACCGCTTGATCTCGAGCTGTGGACCGGCTCCAGATCGTCTGTCTTGGACGTCGGTGAATCGGTGGTGAGGACAGGCCGGAGCCAGGCAGTGCGGCTGGCCTTACCGTGTCAGTTTTTCGCGCGAGCTCGTAGGTGTTCGGCCGTGTAGGTCCCGCCGTCCGTGATCATCTGGTCTGGTGTGCCCTCGAAGACGACTTGTCCGCCCTCGTGTCCGGCTTCGGGGCCGATGTCGATGATCCAGTCGGCGGCGGCGATGATGTCGAGGTTGTGCTCAATCACGATGAGCGTCGATCCGGCGTCGATGAGCCGGTCAAGCAGCCCGAGGAGCCGAGAGATATCGGCGATGTGCAGTCCTGTGGTCGGCTCGTCCAGGATGATCGTGCGGCCCGAGATTCCGAGTTCGGTAGCGAGTTTGAGTCGCTGACGTTCGCCGCCGGAGAGGCTGGTGAGGGTCTGTCCGAGGGTGAGGTAGTCGAGCCCGACGTCATGAAGCCGGGACAGGATGCGCCCGATCGCGGGCTGGGTGAAGTAGCCGAGTGCGTCGGTAACGCTCATCTCGAACACGTCGGCGATGCTCTTGCCATCGACCTGATGCTCTTGGGCCTCGGGGGTGAACCGTCGTCCTTCGCAAACTTCGCATCGGGTGATCACGCCTTCCATGAAGGCGAGGTCGGTGTAGATGATGCCGTTGCCCTCACAGGCCGGGCATCCTCCGGTGGAGTTGGGGGTGAACAGCCCGACAGGTGCTCCGGTGGTCTTGGCAAACACATCACGGATCAGGTTGAGCAGGCCGGTGAAGGTGGCCGGGTTGGAGCGACGCGATCCACGGATGGGGCGTTGGTCGATGACGATCGCGTCGGGTTCGACGGCGGGGAGGTTGCCGAGAATCAGGCTGGACTTGCCCGATCCGGCGACTCCGGTCACGGCTGTCATCACGCCGCGCGGGACGCGGGTGGAGACGTCCTGGAGGTTGTTGGTGGTGGCATCGTCGATGCTGATCCAGCCGTCGGGTTCACGCCGCGTCCGGGTCGCGCGCCGGTGCTCGCGGAGTCCGTGCCCGGTAGGGGTGTCGGCCTGGGTGAGGCCGTCGTAGTCGCCTTGGTAGACGATCTGGCCGCCGGAGGTTCCGGCTCCGGGGCCGAGGTCGATGATGTGATCGGCGATTGACATGATGTCCGGATCGTGTTCGACCACGAGCACGGTATTGCCGCGGTCACGCAGAGCCTCGAGCATCTGTCCGAGGGTGGCGACGTCGCGGGGGTGCAGGCCCACGGTGGGTTCGTCGAACACGTAGAGCATGTCGGCCAGGGCGCTGCCGAGATGGCGGACCATCTTGATCCGTTGGGCCTCACCTCCCGAGAGGGTGGACGTGGCCCGGTCGAGGCTGAGGTAGCCGAGCCCGAGGGTAATCATCCGTTTCAGGTGGACGGAGAGGTTCGCGACGAGCGGTGCCACGCCGATACCGTCAATCTTGGCGACGCGCTCGGCGAGGTCACTGATCTGCATAGCGTTGAGGTCGGCGATCGACTTGCCGTCGATCAGGCTGGCGCGGGCAGGCGCGGCGAGTCGGGAGCCGTGGCATTCGGGGCAGGGGCCACGCGACACGATCCGCTCGAAGGCCTCTCGCTGCTTGCCTTTGAACGAGTCGGGTTCGCGCTGGAGGTAGATCCGGTTGAACCGGGTGACGAGGCCTTCGTAGGCGGTGCCGACCGCATCCATCCCGGCGGGCGGGGTGTGCTTGGCGGCGGGTGCGTTCAGGAGCAGCTCGCGTTGTTCGGGGGTGTAGTCGCGGATCGCCAAGTCGGGGTCGAAGAACCCGGACTTGGCGTAGGCCTTCCACAGCCAGGTGCCCGGGTTGAACTTGGGGAAAGTAATCGCGCCCTCGTTGAGGGAGCGGTCGTCGTCGACGAGTTCGGATTCCACGACCGAGGCCGCGACGCCGAGCCCCTGACAGTTCGGGCACATGCCGGCGGGGTCGTTGAAGCTGTAGGCGTTGGAATAGCCGGCGGCCGGCTCACCGATGCGGGAGAACAGCAGCCGTAGACGTGCGCCGATGTCGCTGATGGTCCCGACCGTGGAGCGAGGTCCGCCGGAGAGGCGCTGCTGATCCACCACAATAACGGCCGAGAGGTTCTCCAGCAGGTCGACGTCGGGGTGGGCGTAGCTGGGGAGCCTGCCTTGGGCGAAAGCCGAGAATGTCTCGTTGAGCTGGCGCGCTGATTCGGCCGCGATCGTGTCGAACACCAGCGAGGACTTGCCTGATCCGGATACGCCGGTGACGACCACGAGCTGATGCTTGGGGACGTCGACGTCGATGTCTTGGAGTGAGTTCTGACGGGCTCCGCGTACGCGGATCACGTCGTGGGTCGTGGTCGTCATGACAGTCTCCGGTAGGCACGAATGGCGAGGGGGATGAACGCCGCGGTCAGCGCGAGCGGCCAGCCGATGGCGAAGAGCACGGAGTGGTCGGCGACGAAGGTAACCCCGGTGAGGTCGGTGCCCGAGAACAGTTCACGCGCCGCGGATGCGGTCGCCGACAGGGGGTTCCATTCGGCGACGACTCCGAGCCAGGCCGGCATCGTGCGCGGATCGACGAACACAGTCGAGAGGAACGCCACCGGCCAGATCGCAAGCTGGGCGGTCGTGGCCGCCTCTGGCGTGCCGGCCTTCAACCCGATCCAGACGCCGACCCACAGCAGTCCGAACCTCAGCCACAGCAGCAGGACGTAGGCGAGCACAACATCGGCGACGCCCCCTTCGGGACGCCAGCCGAGCAGCAGTCCTGCGGCGGTGACGACCGCGAGTTCCACGGCGGCAGTGAGCATGTCAGCGAAGACCCGTCCCAGCAGCACCGAACCGCGGGAGATGGGCAGGGTGCGAAACCGGTCGGTGACGGTCTTGGCGGCGTCTCCGGTGACAGCGGTGATCGTCGTCTCGATTCCCGATAGCACGGTGAAGGCGAGAATGCCCGGCACGACGAAGACGATGTAGTCGCCTGTGGTGCTGGCGATCGCCCCGCCGAGCAGGCCGCCCATGAGCAGCATGACCAAGACGGGGAACAGCAGTTGGATGCTGAACGTGACCGGCCGCGCCCGCCAGTGCCGCATCGCGCGGCCGGTCAGGATGACGGCCTCGCGCAGAATGCTGCCCGTGGCCGGACCGTGGTGCTCGATCGTCGTGGCGCTCATGCTGCGTCGCCCCCTTGATGCAGATGCAGGTAGACGTCTTCGAGGGAGGGGTCGCGCAGTTCCATCCGCGGCTCTCCCACGAGCGCCTTTAAGTCCGATGGGGTGCCGGTGGCGACCACGGAACCCTCGCGCAGGATCACGACGTCATCGGCCAATTCGTCGGCCTCCTCCAGGTACTGCGTGGTCAACAGGACGGTAGTACCCTCGTCCACCAACGAGCGCACCGTGTTCCAGATCGTGCGACGGGCGATCGGATCGAGGCCCGTAGTCGGCTCATCGATGAGGAGCACGGCGGGACGGGTGATCATCGAGGTCACGAGGTCCAGGCGACGTCGCATGCCACCGGAGAACCCGGATACCTTCTGCCCGCCGTGCTCGCTAAGGCCCGCCTGCTCCAGGAGCGTGGCTGCCCGCGACCGGGCCGCGGTACGTGAGAGCCCGATCAGCCGGGCAAACAGTTCCAGGTTTTCCCTGGCTGAGAGCACCTCGTCGAGGGCGGCATACTGCCCCACGACGCCGATCGATGCCCGTACCCGTGCAGGATCGCGGTCCACGTCCCAGCCATTGACGCTCACAGTGCCGGAGTCCTTTCCCGTCAGCGTCGTCAGAATCCGCACCAGGGTCGTTTTGCCAGCACCGTTGGCTCCCAGCAGTGCGCACACCCGGCCGGAGTCGACGCGCAGATCGACCCGGGTCAACGCGGGTTTGTCCCGCTTCGGGAAGGTCTTGCGCACCGCCTCGACCCGGATCGAGCCAGGTGGGCTCATCTCGACATCCATGCTGCTCCTCTCGTCGCGTTCTACGGTGTAGTATACAACGTAGAGTTCGAGGAGGACAGAGATGGCCAAGCGCACAGGCGTGGACGAGTTCAAGCTGATCGGACTGCTCTGGCGTGACTCGCCGGTGAGCCCACGCAGCGGGATCAGCACCCAAAGCGTCACCACACTGGCAGTCGACCTCGCCGACAGAGAAGGCCTGGACGCCGTGACAATCCGGCGACTGGCCGAGGAGGCAGGGGTCACCGCGATGGCGCTGTATCCACACATCGGTGGCCGTGCCGAACTCGTCGAGCTCATGCTCGATCAAGTCGCCGGCGTGACCTACGAGGCCGTCACGATCCCCGAGGGCGCGGACTGGCGGGAACGCGTCACCGCGCTCGCCGAAGCGAACTGGGCGAGTTGCCAAGCCCATCCCTGGATCACCGACCTCGCTACCGGACGCCCAGTCCCGGGACCAGGGGCCTCAACGAAGTACGAGACCGAGTTGCGCGCCCTGGACGGAATCGGGCTCACCGACATCGAGATGGAGCACACCCTCACCGCCCTGCTCTCGTTGGTGCAGGGAACCGCCCGCGCCACACGCGCCGCCCAAGACTCCAGGCTGCCGGGCGAAGACCACGACACCGACTGGTGGTCGAACATCGAACCGGCCCTGACCAACGCGATCGGCGACCAGACCCGGTTCCCGACCGCCTCGCGCGTCTCCCGCACCCTCGGAGAACAGACCGGCAAAGCCAACGACCCCGAAGGTGCCTACCGGCGTGGTGTCGGCCTGATTCTCGACGGCATCGCAAAATGCCTCGGCACACCAACCTCCGGCAATGGCCGATGACCTCCGGCCCGACCCAAGACGGGCGTGTCCGTGCCGGCGGGTAGGTCCAGGGTCGACCTGTACTCCGCAATCCGGCGCGATGTCCGCGCCGGGATGTCCAACCGCGCCCTGCAGCGCAAGCACGGCGTGGGGTACCGGACAGTGGCTGCCGCGCAGGCCTCGGCGTGGCCGGAGCCACGCAAGCCACAGCCGAAGCGTGGATCGAGGATCGATCCACACCGCGGGGTGATCGATTCCTGGCTGCGAGACGATCTGGATGCTCCGCGCAAGCAGCGTCACACCGCCAAGCGAATCTTCGATCGGCTTCTGGACGAGCACGACGCCCACGAGGTCTCATACGGGATGGTGCGGGACTACGTCGCGACCCGACGCCGGGAGATCCGGATCGAGGCCGGTCGAGAGCCCGCAGCCACGTTCATCCCACAAGAACATCTCCCGGGCAGGGAGGCAGAGGTCGACTTCGGTGATGTGGCCATCCAGCTGCGGGGCGAGCTTGTCACTTGCGCGCTGTTCAGCCTCCGACTCTCCTACTCCGGCAAGGCCGTGCACCGCATCAGTGCCTCTGCGGGACAGGAAGCCTTCTTCGAAGGCCACGCCCACGCCTTCCGCGTCCTCGGCGGGGTGCCGGTCGGGAAGATCCGTTACGACAACCTCAAGGCCGCGGTCGCGAGCGTGATTGGGTTCAGCCGTCAGCGGGTCGAGGCCGACCGCTGGACGGCGTTCCGATCGCACTACGGCATCGAGGCGTTCTACTGCCAACCCGGCATCCAGGGGGCCCACGAGAAGGGCGGCGTCGAGGGCCAGATCGGTTGGTTCCGCCGCAACCACCTCGTCCCCATCCCCGAGGTCGACTCCCTCTCCGAGCTCAACAGCTTGGTCGACGAGTGGGACCTGGCAGACGAGACTCGTCGGATCGGGTCCCGGGCCCGCACGGTCGGGGAGCACTTCGTCACCGAGCAGCCACTGCTCGCGCCACTACCTGTCGAGGTGTTCGAGACCGGCCGGTGGTTTACCCCGCGCGTGGATCGGTACGCCCAGGTCACGGTCAGGATGAACAAGTACTCCGTCCCCGCGCGTCTGGTCGGCCGCCAAGCCCGGGTGCTTCTCAATGCCAGCGACCTGATCATCTACGACGGCAAGACCGAGATCGCCCGCCACGAGCGACTGATGACCAAGGGCGCGACTCGGGTCGACCTGGACCACTACCTCGAGGTCCTCCTCCGCAAACCCGGCGCGCTCCCCGGAGCAACAGCGTTGGAGCAGGCACGGGCATCGGGACAGTTCACCCAGGTGCACGACGCCTGGTGGGCAGCGGCATGCAAGGCCCACGGGGACGCCGATGGCACCCGGGCCCTGATCGAGGTGCTGATGCTGCATCGCCACCTTCCCCACGAGCAGGTCGTCGCCGGGCTCGCAACCGCGCTACGTGCCGGTGCGCTGACCGCGGACGCGGTCGCGTTGGAGGCACGCAAGCACGAGGACACGGCAGATGACGCGGCCCTGGACCACCCAACCGCCCATGTCGGCTCAGAGGCGTACGGCGAAGGCGAGGCCCCTGCCGTGCGATCGCTGACCGAGCGCCGGCTGCGCGCACACCTCCCAGCCGACACTCGCCCACTGCCGAGCGTGGACAAGTACGACCAGCTGCTGCCCAACCGTCGCGAGAACCCGAACGAAGGAGCTGCACCGTGACCACCAAGCGCCGTGGAATGACCGAGGAAGCCGCTGACGCCGCGATCGACCAGGCCTGCCGGATGCTGAGGATGCCCACCATCCGCGGCTCCTTCACCGAGTACGCCGACCGGGCCGGGCGTGAGCAGATGTCCTACCGCGGGTTCCTCGCCGAATTGCTCCTCGCCGAGTGCGACGACCGCGCCCGCCGCCGGTCCGAGCGGCGGATCAGGGCGGCCAAGTTCCCACGGGAGAAGTCCCTGCGGGCATTCGACTTCGACGCCAACCCGAACATCGACCCCGCCGTGGTGCACACCCTTGCCAAGGGCGAATGGGTCCACAAGGGCCAGCCGCTGTGTCTGATCGGGGACTCCGGCACCGGGAAGTCGCACCTGCTGATCGCCCTTGGCACCGAGGCCGCCATGGCCGGCTACCGCGTCAAATACACCCTGGCGACCCAGCTCGCCAACGAGCTCGTCGAAGCAGCCGACCAGATGACCCTCGCCAAGACCATCGCCCGTTACGGCCGAGTCGACCTGCTGTGCATCGACGAGCTCGGCTACATGCAGCTCGACCGCCGCGGTGCGGAACTCCTCTTCCAGGTCCTCACCGAGCGTGAGGAGAAGGCCTCGGTCGCGATCGCGTCCAACGAGTCCTTCGGCAAAGCGCACATGTTCGCGCGAATCTGTGCGTAGTCGCGCCGAAGTTTCACGGGTTCGGCAGTCGGGTGGGGTCGACGAAGTCTGCCAGGTAGATCATGGCGGCCCCGGCGGTCATGCCGAATGCCGCGGCGACGAGCTTCGGATCCATGGTGTTGACCAGATCGATAAGGCGAGTGCAGCGGATCATCCGCGGGCCGAACCCGCAATCGTCGAGCACATGACTCAGATAGGCGACCGATGCGGGTGACCGTCCGGCCTTGGTCCCTTTGGTGACGATGACGTGCGGATTGGCGGTGCGCCAGGAGGCGCGCTGGGCCAAACAGCGCTGCACGATCGTCCAGCTCGCCGGGTCCATCGGGACCGGATGCGGTCGCTCGCCAAGCCTGACGGTCTGTCGAAGCGGATCGACATCGTCGCAGGTCAGCAGCCGGACTTCGCGACTGGAAGCGCCATGCAGCAAGGCGAGGATGCCGACCAGGGATTCATGCGGATGCACCAGCAGGTCGGTGGTCCACCGCTGGAACAACCGGCGTTGTTGCTCGAGAGTGAGCGTCCGGCCACGAAAACCCTTGGCCTCTTTCCTGTCCAGGCTCTTCGTCGGATCGACAAGGACCAGACGGTGACTGCGCGCGAATCGGAAAAACTGGCGCAGCACGGTGAGTCTTCGCTGGCGCGACTTCGGCAGGGAAACTAGGAACGCCTCGACGTCGCCGAGCTCGACGGTCGCCCAATCTTGTTTCCCGCGTTCACTGTTCAAGAACGAAGCGAAATCTCGAACGGCCGCCAGTGCGGCCTCTATGGTCGAATCGCTGCGGGGCAGTGTTCCGGCCCGGCGAGCACGGGCCTTGGCGGTAAGCATGAACTCGGCGAATCCTGCGATTGCCGGTCGCAGCGGTTCAGGGGCCGCTTCGATCCGCCGTTGCCGGCGGCCGGCGGCGAGTCGCTCGTTGTGGTCGGTCGGCATCGCCAGCCCGTGTTCGGTGAAGAAATCTTGCATCGATCTGGCCAGCGGACCCATGGAACGGCCTGAGCGGCGTGCCCTGTCGAGCAGGGACGGCGGATGATTGGAGTGCTCGTCGTCGAGCAGTCGCCCCAGCTCGGTGACCGCCACACACGCACGGCCTGGCGAATAGCCGTCGGCGAGACAGGTGATCAGGCCGGGCAGCCAATCCGGCGGGTCGGCAAGACGTGCTAGGAGATGTTCGCCGGCCACATGCGGCCGATCCGGATGGCGCTGCCAGCATCGCGAGCACATGCCGCGGCCGGCATGGCGACGCAACACGCCACAGGCGACGCAGACGCGCGGGGGCTTCTTCGAAGGGCGCGGCCTCGAACAGTGACCGCACCAGCCGGTGTCCACGCGCAGATACCCGGGTTTGCCGCACCGCGGACAGTCCTGTTGCCGAGCTTGCAGGTCGGCTTTGCGTTGGCAGCCCCGGCACAACACGGCCTCCGCGAAGCGGACCTTGTGACCGCACTGCGCGCACCGGCGGGAACAAATCACGCAACGACCTGTCTCGACGACCAGCACCCTACTGCGGCTGCAGTCAGGGCACGGCTGCTTGGCGGCCGCGTCCTTGGCGCGGGCGGTGCACCGGCAGCACAGGTCGCGGCCGATGATGCCCACCGGTCCGCCGCACTCGGCACAGTCACGCTGGCGTTTACCCATGTTCTGCAATGACTTCCAGGTCGAAGCGTCACATCGGCGGAAGCGAGCGGCCGCGGGCGTTGACGGCTTGGCGCTGCGTCGGCGCCGGTCGAATTGGCGGATCGGCAGGACGCTCGACGGGAGTGGCGTCGATCTCGAACAAGTCGTCCGGAGTGCATTGCAAGGCAGTGCACAACGCGATCAGCGTCGTCATCTTGATCTGGGTGGGTTCCTTGGTGAACAGCGCCGACACCGACGCCGCCGACATCTCCAGCCCGGCTTTGTCTGCCAGTAGCCTGCGCAGCTCGGTCCCGGTCCACACTTCGCGTTGGGCCGCGGCCATCCGCAGTCGCCACTTGATCCTCACGCTCGCTCGTCCTCTCCGCTGAGCTCGGCCAGGGTGGTGGTCACCGCGCGCCGATACGCGTCCTCGATGAAGGTCTCCGATGGCCGGACATACCGCATCGTCGATCCGACGGTCCAGTGACCCAGAAGCTGTTGGATCGCAACCAGATCCACGCCACGCTCATAGTTGTGGGTCGCGCACGCACGTCGCAGCGCATGCGGGCTGAACCGCTCCGAACGCGGGCGCCCTTCGAGCTCCATCAGATATCGCAGCCGGTTGCGGATCGTTCCACGATGCAGCGGCCCGCCGGACTCGTCGGCGAACAACACCGGCGAGTCCGGGAACTTGGGCCGCACGTCGGTCAGGAACCAGCGCAGCACCAGGTCCAGACCGTCGAGCATCGGAACCCATCGCGGCCGAGGACCGGACATCCTGGCGCCCTTACCGAAGCGGACATGAAGTTTGCCGAACGGACCACGATCGAAATGCACATCCGGAAGGTCGAGCAGCGCAGCCTCTTCCGAGCGCAGTCCGGCATGATAGAGCGTCCGGAACAGCGCGTAGTCCCGAGCTGCCGGCCCATATTTTCGGGCGGTGATGATGCGCGCCTTCATGAACTCGAAGAACTCCCGCACGCGCTCCGGAGTCGGAGGCGGCACCAGCGCCGGCGAATCGTCGCCGACATGGCGGGAGGCGTTGAACTCATCCACCGGACAGACCAGCTTCACCCCGAACACGGCCTCGATCTCGGCTGCCTTGCGAACCTGGAGGAACCAGTGGAATCCCTTGAAGATCTGCACATACTCCCGCCGAGTCGACGGAGCACGGCCCGCGACTGCGAGGCTGCCGACGACTCGGTCGATGTCCTCGGCGGTGACTTCCCACGCCGGCCGGCCCAGTGCCGTCAGCGTCCGCTCGAGTAGCCCGATGTCGTTGTCGATAGTGACTGGGCTGAAGCCCCGAGCTCGCCAGGACGCGACGAAGGCGTCCACGCAGTTGCGTTGGAACACAACAGGATCTGACTCGATCGACTCTATCGGAACGACGTTGCCCGGGATCAGCCGCAGACCTTCGGTCATCAGCACACCTTCTTCACACCTGAACGATTAAGGTAGCACCTAATATAGACCGCTCACAGCTTGAAGAAGGCTAGAACGCGAAAACATGCTGAAGTCCCAGCGAGCTGCGGGTTTCCACGGAGACGAACAAGTGCCAACCCCAGATGGCTGGACCAAGACATTCACCGACCCCCGGTTGTGCGCGGCCATCGTCGACCGGCTTACCTTCGGTGGCACCATCCTGGAGACCGGCACCGACTCTTATCGTCTGGCCCAGGCCACCAAGAAGCAGACGAGCTGACCGGAGGTCGTACGCCCGAGCAGTGGTGTCGACGCAGACCTACATCCCCGGCGTGGATCCGGCCCGAGTGGTGTCAGAACTCACCGACAAGCGGTGTCGGACGAAACCGGCGAAGCCATCAGGCTGGAGTACGGATTCCTTGTTGGTTCCAACTGGATGATTAACTGCGGGGATACCACGGCCACACGAATGTGCTCGGAGATGAAGATCCAGCTCGGCGGCCGAATCGTGAAGCCGAACTACGCCTGATTGTGGCCGACCTGAGGCAGACCCGTGGATTGGTCTGCTCGTAGAGGGAGCGCGGCGGAACGGACGCCCTCGACTCCCACATGCATCGAAGTGCGCAGCGAAGTAGCGTCGCCGGGTGCGGGGCGCACCCCCCGCGACGCGTACCTGGCCCGTTCGACATCCCCCAGAGAGTGTGGGCGGGCCAACCTGGACTGTGCGCCAATTTCTTTGGTCGGATTTTGGCGCACACGGCCTGCCTGGTTGTTGCTGACGGGCGGGCTACCGGTGGGTTGCTCGTGCGCGCCTGTCAGGCGTGCGTGCATGGCCGTGGACGATGTTCGGCTCTTGAAGTCGGCGACCGCACGAACCGCGCGCCCGTCCCCATTGGCTGGCGACGCGGTTGGTGGAATCGGCGCGGGAGGAACTGAAGGACATACACAAGAAAGTCGGAGGCCACCAAATGGTGTGCCCCCGACTCACCCGGTGCATTCTCAGTAGCGTCGACACTACCCCACACGATCGACCAACTCGTCAGTCCTGCCATTCGCCGGTGCCGAATCGGGCCCGCTTCTTGAAACCTGTGCACCCGGGGGCACCGTCTGAATTTTCACGGCTTTGTGACGGTGAAGCAAAGGAGCCTGAGCTGCAGGTTCTGTACGGAGGTGCGTGCACGGCGTCATCCAGTCCAGGTCCGGAGTTAGCGTGCGGCGATGCCGGACGCAACCGCATCGGCTCGCCAGGAAAGGGAGACCATGACCACGCCGATCGAACCCCCCGATACGTCTGTCGCAACGCTCGCCGCGCGAGCCAGGGAAGCTGCCGCAGCGGCACGAAACGCGGACGAAAAGGAAGAGCGGGACAGCTCCGAAACTCAAGGTGACGAAGACAGTGGTCGACTGATCGTGATGCTCGACGAGTACCCCGCGTTTGCTCCTGCTGCGGATCCGAGCGAGGTGGCCTCGAATTTCTCCTGCAGAGTCAGCCTTTCGTCCGTCGCACCTAACGCCGCCGAATTGATGTGGCCCTCAGCAGAGACGAAAGAATGATGATGATGAGGCGCAAGGTCGCCACGTGTGTTGCCGCTGCGGGGCTTCTTATGACCGTGGTCTCGGGGTGCGCAGCGGTTGCTCAGGGAGGCCCCTGGACGGGAATGGAGACGAGTGCACCTGCTGCACCTCTCGTGGTCACAGAAGTGGCCGGCGAGTCGACGCCTCGCCTTGACGAATTGCTCGGATCGGTGACTGTCGTCGACAAGTTGCCGAATGTCCCTGGTTACGAAAGAGGTTGCGGCACAGGCGAAGCCCCGTTGACTGAACTAAATGCCGAACGGTGCAGGTCTGAAGGAGTGAGGTCGATGTGGGTCGGTAGCTTGCGGACATGAGCGAAGGGGAAAGTTCGAGAGATCTGTCGGGGCTGGTGGTGGCCCGAGTGGGTCGGTTGACAGCGACCGGCCACACGTCGGAGCCTTATATCCTGCAGGGCAGCGACGATGAACGAGTGGAGTCCGTCGAGGTGTTCTTCCGGGAGCTGATCGCTTCCGGGAGGTCGGTGGCGACGGTGCGTTCATACGGTATGGATCTGCTGAGGTGGTGGCGGTTCCTTCACGCTGTGGATGTGGCGTGGGATCGTGCCTCTCGGGTCGATGCCCGCGATTTCAGTTGTTGGATCCAGTTGACGGCGAAGGCACGACAAGGATCAGTGGTGCCGGCCAGCGCCGAGTCGGCTGCTACTGCTGCGGCAACAGCGAATCCTGTCACCGGCAAACCGGCTCTGGGGACCGGATACTCGCCGGCGACAGTGGCGCACAGTGAGACGGTGCTGCGAAGTTTCTACGATTTTCATCGGGACGCAAGTACTGGCCCGCTCCTGAATCCGTTCCCTCTCGATCTCTCTCGCCGGTCGAGACGGGCTCATGCGCACCACAATCCGATGGATCATTGGGCACCTGAGCGTGTGGGACGCTACCGGCCTCGGGTCTCGCAGCGGATTCCCCGAGCGATTCCCGAGGATCTGTTCGATAAGTTGTTCGCGGCGTTGTCGTCGGATCGGGACCGGGCGTTGGTGGCGTTCTGGATTTCGTCCGGGGTGCGAGCGTCGGAGTTGTTGGGAGTCCGCGAGTGCGATGTCGATCCTGGTCAACAGTTGATTACCGTGGTGCGCAAGGGAACACGTGCGGTGGAGCAGGTCCCTGCGTCGGCAGACGCGTTCGTCTGGTTGCGGTTGTATCAGGAGCAGCTGCGGGGCGAGGTGCCACCCGGACGGATGCAACCGTTGTGGTGGACACTGCGAAGGCCTCGTCGCCCGTTGAATTACCATGCGGCGCATCGGATGTTCGAGCGTGCGAACGCCACTCTCGGTTCGGATTGGACTCTGCACGACTTACGTCACAGTGCAGCGAGGCGGATGGCCAACGACCCGCACTTGTCCTTGGTGGAGGTCAAAGAGGTGTTGGGGCACGCACATTTGTCGACGACCGAAATTTATCTGACACCCGACAAGGACGAGGTGATCACCAGCGTCCTGGCCCACCACGCTCGTACTGCTGATCAGCGGGAACATCCGAGGACTCCTCTACCGCCTCCTGCACCTGGGTACGATCCGGCAGCGTTGAGCGTGTTGTTCGGGAGGACGTTGTGAGCACTGCCGTCAAGCACATGACCCGCCCGGAACGCTTCGAGGTCACACCGGTGCCGCATTCGAGGATTCGCCAACTGCACAAACAGTTTCCACCACGCGAAGTTGAACTCTGGTGGCCGCACACCGCTGCCTCTGCCGAGGAGGTCGAGGCCCGACTGAACTGCTCGGTGCTTGCCGAGGCTGCGGTCACCACCCGAGCCGGACGGCACCGAGGCGTGATCAAGATACTGACTTGGTTGGCTTCGGTGCCCGGCGATACCTGGCAAGCCCGGTGGCTCGCCAGCGGCGCCGAGAACATTCGCGGGTCTCGTTACGGCGCGACAGCCTCCTGGGCCGATCTCCCGGTGGAATGGATTGCCCGACAGGGGCGCCCTGTCAGACACGATCGCAACGACCTGGCTGCAGGACTGCTGATGTTGCTTTGCCTGGACGTGATCCGGCCGCAGTTGCCGTGGATGCTCTCCCGGGCGCACCCGTTTCTCGCGCCGATGATGGCGAAGCTGCGAGATCCGGACGGATTCGCGCGGTTGGACGAGCTTGCTGCCACTCAGCCGGATACCTCGCGAGCCGATGCACGAATCGCAGCGACCAGAATCGCGACCCTGCTGGTATCCAAAGGCGGGACGGTCGCCGAGATCACTGTCGGCGACTGCGTGGAGCTGATCGAAACGATGGCGCAGGTGCACTCCCGCCGCGGTCAGAAGAAAATCGATTTCTACCTGCGGCTACGTGCGATGGGCATCTTTCCCGAGGACGCACCACACAGCATCCGCGCGTTCGGCGCTCCCGTCGGACAGTTGACGATCGAACAACTCGTCGACCGCTACCCGATCGAGAACCAACCGATCCGAGCTCTGCTCATTGACTATCTGCGCGAGCGCCAACCCGCGCTGGACTACACCAGCCTCAACTCGAGAGCCCGAGGGCTCGCCGGGCTGTTCTGGAGCCGCGTCGAGACACTCGCACCCGGTATCGACACCCTGCACCTGCCGCCTGACGTCGCCCGCGCATGGAAGGACGACCTGAGCTCGATCACACGCACCGCCGTCGACGCGGCGGGACGAAAGCACGAAACAACTTCGCCCCGAAAGAATTACAAAGACAATCTGTTGCAAGTGCGCGCGTTCTATCTCGACCTCGCGCACTGGGCCGTCGAAGATCCGGCACGCTGGGCGCAGTGGGTGGCGCCCTGCCCGATCAGTGACGCCGAGGTCAAAAGAGGCAAGGAACTCAAACACCGCAAAGCGCGGATGGATCAGCGCACCCGTGAGCGGTTACCCGTCCTGTCTCAGTTGGTTCGGTCCGCCGCTGACCGCCGCGCGGCCGCAGCGGCTCTACTTGTTGCGGCTCAGAACACCGAACCAGGTGAGGTGATCGCGGGAACCAACGGAGAACTGCGACGATCCTTGATCCTTCGGGGAACCGGCCGGGTCATGTGGGCCGACAATACTGTTAACGGCGCTCGTCGCGATCTCACCTACGAGGACGAGGAAGCATTCTGGGCATTCGCCACCATCGAAGTGCTGCGGCTCAGCGGTATCCGTCATGAAGAGCTCCTCGAGCTGAGTCACCACAGCATCACCGAATACCGACTACCCAGTACCGGCGAACTGGTTCCGCTGCTGCAGATAGCTCCATCGAAGACCGATACCGAGCGGCTGATCTTGGTCAGTCCCGAGCTTGCGGAAGTCCTCAGTGCGGTAGTTCAACGTTCACGGCAACCAAACGGATCGATACCTCTCGTGGCTGCCTACGATACACAGGAGAAGCTCTGGAATCCGCCGATGCCGCTGCTGTTTCAGCGGGCAATCGGAAACGAACGCCGCGCGATCCCACCGAGTTTCGTCCGCAAGCTCCTCATCAATGCGCTCACGGCGGCAGCTCTCACCGATGCCAGTGGCGATCCGTTGATGTTTCAGCCTCACGACTTCCGGCGAATATTCGTCACCGACGCGATCATGAACGGACTGCCACCCCATATCGCACAGGTTATCTGCGGGCACAAGACAATTGACACGACGATGGGCTACAAGGCCGTCTACCCCTCGGAAACTATCGAAGCGCACCGAGCGTTCATCGCGCGTCGTCGTTCGATGAGGCCTAGTGAGGAATACCGGACACCGACCGACGAGGAATGGGATGCGTTCTTGTCGCATTTCGAGAAGCGGAAAGTATCGGTCGGGACCTGCGCGCGATCGTTCGGCACACCCTGCATCCATGAGCATGCTTGCGTCAGATGCTCACTCCTGAGGCCGGATCCAACGCAGCGAGGCAGGCTCGAAGAGATCCGAGACAACCTCGAAGCGCGCATCATCGAAGCAAAACAGGAAGGCTGGCTGGGAGAAGTCGAAGGACTGCAGGTCAGTTACACCGGAGTCAAGGACAAGTTGGCACAAATCGACGCCACGATGAAACGAGGATCGGGAACGACCGATCTCGGAATCCCTTCGTTCGGTTCCATCATTGGAAGGGCGCCTACGCTATAACCACGCCAGAAAGAAGAATCGCAAGTTTCAAAATCCACTCTCTCGCATTGCTCGCCGGCACTGCGCAGTGAAGCGCGGACACGCAGCAGTCCGCCGCACGCCCTAACATGCAGCCCAGTCGGATGCCGACCAATCGCCCGTCTCCTGATTCTTCGCGAGCCGTCGTTGTCGACAGAATTTGGCTCGAACGGGGACTCACCGCGCAACTGATTGGCACGGTTACGCCTGAGAAACAGGAGGAGGGAAATGCCTCGGCATGGAATCCACGGAGCTTCAATACGTCAACACGCACCTACTTCAGCGCACCGAGTTGATTTCGGAGAATCTCCAGATCCTTCTGAGCGCGGTCGAGGATCTCGGCTGCGGCATCCAGGCAGTACCTGATGTCCTTGTTGTCCTCTGTTATGACGAGGTGAGTGTCACCGGCGAGTATGTAATGCGCCTGCTTTCCTCTCTGGTGCGCTGCGCATTTACGTTGATGGTTTGTTCGGGGCGTTTCAACTCGGATGTGTCGCAGAACCGATTTGATGGGCATTTCAACTCCTATCTGTGTATTCCGCTGCCGCTCAGTTACGTTGATCGAGTTGGATTCTCAGTGAATCTCGGACTGAATCGGCGATTTCGTCCAGGCGATTGAAGATGCTGGTCATCTGTTCATGTGACCATTCGCCGCGTGTCCCGTTGGGCATACCGATTTCCGCATTGATTGCAGCAGCAACGCGACGAATCGCGATCACGGAATTATGCTGTCGTCGACCTGGATTCACGGCCATGAGCTGGTAGCCACGAGGTGGCAGCTTCAGATCTTCCAGTAGACGGTTGGCAACTGATTTCGTGCGCTCGTTGACACGGGTCTTGGCTGACTGACGGGCACGCTGCGGCGAGACGGGGATCGATTGCGGCACTGGCACTTCTGCGGCTGCTTGTTGCGCGAGTAGTCGTTCGCGCAGTTGGTCTCGGCTGACCAGGTCACCCAACTTCAGCCCGGGCGCAATGTCCTTGTCGAGCATCTCGTCCAGCACTCGGTCATCGGAGGGGTCGAGGTAGGTCTGTTCAACGAAACGGGTCAGGATCTCACTGTCGACCAGCATCCCGCCATCGAACCGACGGGCGCGTGGACCGCTGTTTTCGCCCTCCTCATCGTTGTCAGTCTGTCCGTCGACCCAAGAGTGAACGAGTGCTTGGTCGTCAAGGTCGAGCTCTCGAAACTCAGACCAGCGAGCGTCATTGTTCAGCCCGACGTGTGAAACTATGTGGCCTTGGTTGTCAGGATGCTCGGGGGCGGATTCCTGGACTACGCGCATGACTCGGCCGACGAACTGGATGTAGGGCGCAAGACTGCGAAAAGGCCGGAAAATGGCTGCGACACTAAGTCGTGGATGGTCGAAGCCTTCGCCGAGCATTTGAACCTGCACGATGCAGTCGAGCTGGCCTCGCCGCAGCCGTTCGATGACGGCGTCTTGGCTGTCGGAGTCCATACCCGAGTGAATTTCCGCGGCCCGATAGTTGCATTCGTTGTAAATGCTGGCAACTTGTCGGGCGTGGTCGACTGAGCATGCCGCGGCGATGATTTGGTGCTGAATACCTGTTTGTGCGCGCATGCGCTCGCACTGCTGGATGCTGGTCTCAACGATGTGACGGTTACATTCCGGACTAAGCGCAACGCCACGGCGGAACCACGCTTCTTCACGCAGCTCAAGGACTTCTTCGAGAGTATGGCGGCGGTTATCGTCGGAGTAGTTAAAATAGATCTCCGAAGGCGCGACGTTGCGTGAGTGGATCTGCTTGATGTAGCCGTTGACCATCGCTCGAGTGAACGGGTAACGGTAGACGATCTCACCGTGGAGTTGCTGCTGATCAGAGCGGAACGGTGTCGCCGTCAGACTAACGACCTTCGCGTTAGGAAACCGACGGAACACCTTCTGCCAGCTCTCTGCGGCGGCGTGGTGACCTTCGTCGACGAGGATCATGTCAAAGAAATCTTCGGGGAACTGGGGAAGCCAACGGTCGGCTTGGCTCGCCAACTGCTGGATGTTACAGACAACGAAGTCGCTTTCGATCGCATCGTGGAGGTTGGCGTTCGGTCCGTCGAGCACGGCCATCCAGGGTCCAGCCGTGAAGTCAGATAGCACCCGAAACTTCGTCCAGAAGCATTGTGGACTGGTGACATCGACGGCGTCGGCGACACCTTTTCGAATCGTGAGGTTCGGCGTGATTACCAAGACACGACCTTGGGCAATGCCGAAAGGCAGCGTAGCCATGATGCCGGTCTTTCCACAGCCGACCGGAATCTGCACGATCGCAGGACTCCTGTCACCGGAGAAATGCTCCCGGACCGCTCGGTGTGCTTCGCGCTGAGGTTCCCGCAGTGCTGCGTTAGCTTCGACATCAGCGTTCGCTGTCGCGAAGACGCTGCTGTCCGCACCGCTCGCTGCGGCTTCCTCGGCGCGTCGATATTGCAGCCGAAAGGGTTCAAGGTCGGCTTGGCGGTAGTAGCGGTAGTTGCTTCCTGGTCGTCTTACTGCGCTCAGCGTTCCGTCACGATCCCAGCGCCGAAGGGTTTGCGCGGAAACCCCCACATAGGCGGCTGCTTCAGCCACCTTCAGAAAATTCTCATCAAACATAAACAACACTATACAACATTGATCATCATTCCTGAAGATTAACGCCATGTCGGGCCAACGGCCCGCACCCAATCCAAACTGTTTGAGCATGCCTGCGCACACCAGAGGCAAGTCGCACTAGTGCAGAGAAAGTTGCGTCTTCGGAACCGCATGGACCGACAAGTACGACGGACCTCTGGCCAGAAATGGTTGTGACACACGCATTATCTGCACGCAGTTTTGACATATCTCAAAACCTTGCTGGTAGGCCCCCATTGTTCGATGTCGACGGTGTGAGTTATGTGAGTGACGATGGTCAGTTCGTGTGACGGTCGACCGGTTCGACCGCACGGATAGGGACGATGGCATGTTCAATCACGCACGTGGCCGGTTGATTGGGTTCGGTGGATGTGTAGCACACCTGGTCTGATGTCGGGATTTCCCGACAATCATCCTCATGAGTTTTGTTGATAAGAGTGCAGATCCTCTGCACTGCATATGATTTAGGAGTTTCACGTTGCATAGTCGCTTGGTGCGTTCCCGTTCCCTCCTGGTTGCCGTCACTGCCTTGGTCGGGTTGTCGATTTCCGGTTGCAGTACGACGTTGGCGGATGTGATCCCAGCAGGATCGTTGTCTGTGGATAGCCCTGGTCAGCACGATGTTGATGTGGCTTCTTCCGTTGCGCTGTTGGAGACGCTTCCGGTGAAGGGGCGTGCTCCGAAAACTGGTTACAGCAGAGATCAGTTCGGTCAGGCATGGTCTGATGATGTCGATGTGGAGTTCGGGCATGACGGGTGCGATACGCGCAATAATCTGTTGGCTTCGCGGCTGACTGACGTGGTCTTCAAAGAAGGAAAGAAGCAATGTGTTGTTCTCTCTGGCACGTTGGCTGATCCTTACACTGGAAAGACGATCAATTTTGTTCGGGGACAGGATACTTCGACTGCGGTTCAGATTGACCATGTGGTCGCGTTGAGCGATTCGTGGCAGAAGGGTGCGCAACAATTGAGTCTTCAGGAGCGCACGAATCTGGCGAACGATCCCCGAAATCTGATCCCGGTGGATGGACCGACGAACGCGAAGAAGTCTGATTCCGATGCCGCATCCTGGCTTCCCCCGAACAAGGCGTACCGATGCACCTACGTCTCGAAGCAGATCACGGTGAAGTCGGTCTACCGCCTGTGGGTGACTCAAGCAGAGAAGGATGCGATGTCTGCCGTATTGTCCGCGTGTTGATTCACAGTTCCGCGTAGATTCCGATGCTTGCTGGGGTGTGTTCTTATGTGCCGATTGCTTCGATTCGTCGTGCTGGAGAAACGCTTTGAACCATCCTTTTGAGTGAGGCGCGGGCGGCGGTGAGCTCGTCCTGGAGTTCTTCGGTTCGTGTTGTCATGGTGTCGGCGCGTCTGCGTTCGGAGTCGAGGTCCGAGCGCAGCTCGGCTGCTATCTGTTCGAGCTCGTGGATACGGGCGAGCAGTGTGTCGTGCGGCAGGTGTTCGAGTTGGTTGCCGAGTAGTAGTTGCACTTTGGTCTCGAGCTTGGTTCGGTCCGTTCGTAGCGCCCGAACTTCCTCACGCGCCATCAACAGTTCGGCGTGAAGACTGTCCGCCGTAGCGGACGTGCGTCCGGCGCTGCTTCTGGTGGCGGTGTGGGAGTGCTCTTCTGTGGCGCGTTCGACGGCGGTTCGAATTGCTGCGGTGTTGTAGATGAACCATGGAGAAACGCCTGCGCGACGCGCTATTTCGCTGATGTTGATGCGTTCGCCAGCGGATGAGAGGTCGGCGATGACTGTCAGCGTTCTGCGTTGTTTGTCAGCGCTGTCACGTCGACGGGAGGCGATGAGCCGTTGGGTTCGTATGTCACGGTCATCGGCAGTCATCGTTGTTCGTCCTCGTTCGTGTGGGTGGTTACGGACTCGAGCGGTATGAAGGCAGCTGCGGTCCTCGCTTTCCTCAGTTCGCGGGAGGCGTTGTCGATGACCGCGCGTTGGTCTGCGGGCAGGTCGGCAAGCATTGCGTCCATCGACGAGATGACGTCCGTGAACGCGTGAATTTGGGCGTCGAAGTTGGTGATCACCCACGACGCGGAGTCGGTGGCGATTGCAGTTTCTTTGTCTGTGCGCAGCTCTGCGAGATGCTGCTCGATTGCGGGCCGGTAGGACGGGTCCGGTCGGTAGAAGGAGCATCCTGCGCACTGGAATCGGATCGGGCAGTGTTGGCCGCCGGCTTTGATGTTCGAGGGTTCGGTGCAGTTTCCGAAGGGCACGGCCACCGACTGTCGCTCGTACTCCGTTACCGACGTGAATCCCGCCGGTCGTCCGTGCCTGTCGATCGCGAACTTCGAAATCTCCTCGGTGGCTTGGCGTTTACGTTTGAGTGTGACGGAGAAATATCCCATGGTCGTGTCGACGCTGCGGTGATCCATCAATTCGCGTAGGACGTCCACCGGTGTGCCGTTGTCAGCGTGCCGCTGAGCGTAGGAGTGCCGCAATCCATAAGGAGTGATCATTGATCTGTCGTAAAGAGCTGGGTTTCCGTCATCGTCGAGTCTTTCGTCGACAAGTTCCGGGATTGCATCGATCCAGATGGCGAAGGCCCGGGACCCGAACTGCGCACCGCTCAAGTGCCCGCGGCGAATGTTGTTGCGGGTTCCTGGCGTGGGAAAGAGCCAGTCGCACAGTGTGTCCGGAACGGACAGCGATTGAAGGTGGTCGAGCCATTGGTCGATCACGGTTGCCGTTGCAGTGCTGATCGGCAATCTACGCCCCATTCTGCGACGTTTACGGTTGTCGTAGACGAGTGTGGGCTTGCCGTCGACCCAGTCCAGGCATGAGCGTTTGAGCCCGACGATTTCACTCGGGCGTCGACCGGTGTCCCGGATGATCTGGTAGACCGTCTGATACATCATGGCGTAGTCGTCAGGGTTCCAGCCCGGCGCGGAGTACGTGGAGTGCCTACCCAGCAGCTCGAGGTGTTGATCGAGTTGTGCGATGACATGTTCGGGGATCGTGCGTCCGAAGTCGTCCTCGCTGGTCTCGACCTGGGCAATTGTGTGCGAACGCAGATCGAGTGCGAAGGAGCCGGGGATGTCATCCATTGCGCCCGTGCGGCGTGAGAACTCGAGAAGTCGGCGCCACCACCCGAGCAATGATCGTCGATGGGTGAAGGAATGGGGCTTGCCCTCTCGATCGGCGCTGGTGCGGAAACCCTCGACGACAGCGCTCATGTCACCGTGGTCGAGTAGTTCGGGGTGATCGCCGTTCGTGCGCAGCGAGAGTTGCCGTGAAGCGATTTCGGCGGCATGAACGGTGTGCCGCAGTGTCGTCACGGGTGGGCGTACCTCGCGGCCGAATTGTTTGGTGATCTCTCGAAGCCATCGCTGTCTGATCTCTCGGAAGTCCACAACGCCACCGGCCGCACTGTATCGCCGGTCCGGAGCAGCTTGCAGGCCCACGACGGCAGGTTTCCACACGTCGGCCATGGTGGGATCAGTACCGGAGTACACGACGTGCGCCCGCTGCAGATGTGTGACCAACGACCGGAACACACCACCGGCTGCAGCTCCGAGTGCCTTCTCGAACTGGCGATTTCCGGCGACATCGAGCAGTGAGCGACAATCCGGTGGGAGGTGGGAAACTATGCTGCGGATCCGCATCGGAACCAAGATGATCTGATCACGGTCACGCTGCTGCACTCCGTAAATAATCTCCGCCGCAACAGTGCCGTTCACCTCACTGAGTTCGAAATCGACTTTCGAAAAGGCTTTTTCGTCTCTTCGTGGAACCGAATCGGGGTCGAATGTCCGGTCGAAGAATGAAGGTGAGGTCCCGTTGAGCTTGCGGTGGCGTTCGCACCGCCTGCAACGGCGGTCGAAGATTTCCACGACCGTCATGCATCGGTCGACTCGGCACAGATAGACCGCTGTCATTTCGTTGTCGACGTCTCCGGTGAATACCTGTCGGCGTGAATCCCATTCCGCGACTCGCCATTGCGGGTCGATTCGTTCGATCAACCACGCTTTCCAGGTCTGTTCGTTTCCAGTCGAGAGGGCACTTGACTCGAGGGGTAGAGCGGTGATGCTCATATGCCCACTCTTTCCACTGCCGCCCTCAGGTCCTCCGCGTCGGGGTGTTGATAGATCGCGGTCGATGCTCGGCTCACATGACCGAGCAACGACTGAACCACGTCGATACCGGTGCCGTTGCGCGTCCAGATTGTGGCTGCCGTATGCCGGAACATGTGGGGCCGCAATCGGAAACCGGCACGGTTGCCGATCCTTTCCACAATCTGTTTTGCGTTCGAATACGACATCGGCGAACCGGCGTGATGCCCGAGAAGGTTGACGAACACGAAGTCCGAGGTCATTGCGGTGGGCACGCTGTCTCGTTCGAGAAGGTACTCGCGATACTGAGTGACCACCTCGTCGCTGACCGGTACGACTCGGGATTGTCCTTTAGCGCGGGCACCGTTCGAATTGCCTTCACGCCGAACAACATGAACATGAGGTCCACGTTCCTGGCATCCCAGATGAACCGAGGTCGGAAGGAAATGCAGGTCGCTACGGCGCGAACCCAATGCCTCTCCGATTCGGAGTCCGGAACGAACCAGCAACAGCACCAGAAAACGGTCTCGTTCGGTGTTCGCGGAGTTCAGAGCATGCGAAAACTGTTCTTCAGTAATAATTTCCGGAGGCTTTACGACTTCCGGCGCTTTGAGGGTTCTGGCACGAATCAGCCGATGCTGACCGGATTCACCTTCGTGGAAATCGCGGGGTGCGTAGGCCAGATACTTGGGCTGGGACAGCCCAGAAACAACATCTGCGGAGACCAATCCACGCATTCCGCAGAACCTGAGGAATTCGACGACAGCAGTCATCACTGCGTTGACCGATCTGCCGGAGCGCAGCCGGTAGTGGACGGTTGGGGTGTGTTCGACGGCGAATTTGAAACGAGTGAGTTCACCTACACGAATCTCGTGCCAATCCAGTCCGCGACCGGCAGTCCAGTTCAAGAACCAACAGACCCGAGGAACGTATGCGCGGATTGTTTGAGGTGACCTTCCGGCGCCTTGCATGAACAGCACCCACTCGGAAGCCTCCGCGACCGGGCGCATGGATTCTTCGTCCACGATCACCCAACCCGACTGCCCCGTCGTCAGTGAAATGACCTTCTCTACAGCACACGACATCGCCACTCCTATGGCTGTCCCACCTGTGACATAGACGCTATTAGATAACCACGAGGGACAGGCCCACCGACACGCCGTGCCTACCGTGCCTTCATCCTGATGCGGCGCTAGAGATAACACGCAACGACATCCTCGCCCGTGACCTGACCGACATCGTCTACAAGCAGGGGACGAAGCAGTGTGTCGTCCTCTCCGGCACCCTGGCTGATCCCTACACCGGCAAGACCATCAAATTCGTTCGCGGACAAGACACCTCGACCGCCGTGCAAATCGATCACGTCGTCGCCCTCAGCGACGCGTGGCAGAAGGGTGCCCAGCAACTCAGCCCGGAAGAGCGCCGAAACCTCGCCAACGACCCGCGGAACCTGATCCCCGTGGACGGCCCGACGAACGGCCAGAAGTCCGATTCCGACGCAGCGTCCTGGCTTCCGCCGAACAAGGCGTACCGATGCACCTACGTCTCCCAGCAGATCACGGTGAAATCGATCTACCACCTGTGGGTGACGCAAGCAGAGAAGGACGCGATGCAGAAAATCCTCGCCACCTGCTGAAGTCCACCCTCCATGTAGCGCTGAACCGCGTCCCGCGGTTCAGCGCTACGCACTCCGCCCACACCCGCTGCGCGGCAACTACACTCACACCCACACTCGTCGGCGCCTACGCCACCCACACGATCTCGCAAGGGAACCCAATGATTACCACCAGGATTCACCATGTCGCTGCCCGCCTCATCGGCGTGGTAGCTGCGCTCGGCGGAGTCCTCGGCGTTCTCACCCTCGCGGACGCCGTATCGATCCCGATGCTGGCTCTGGTCTTGATGCTCGTCTCCGGCGCCACAGTCCTCGTCGCCGTCCTGTCCAAGCCGCTGTGGGAAGGGTGCCGGGCCGGGTTCGTCAACCGGATAGCGGACGGCAGCCTGATCTGGCTCGCGCTCGCGACGAACCTGACGGCATTGTGGTCGCTGACCGCGTACCTGACCCTCGCACTTGTTGCGGCGCTGTGCCTGGTCACGCGGATTGCTCTCCATTCACGGATCGAGCGTGACAGTTCTATTCTGGCCCAACTCAACTCGACGAGATCCATAGCGATCATGAAATAGTCTGTCCTGTCGAACGATCCAACTACGCGCGAACGATCGACGGTAAAGTTTGTCTCCACCACATAGTTTGCCCGAATAGCGCTGACAGGCCGGGCCGCTCACCACAGAAACGGATCCGACATGAGCACTGCGACCGCCACATTCACTTTCGCCCACTCACCCTGCATTCAGCCACGAGCGAAGGTCACGCGCGAGAAAGTCCTCGACGAGACGGCGCACGTGTTCGACGCCCTCGGGTACTTCCCCGCCAGTATCACGGAAATGCTGAACGGCAGCTATCTCACCAAAGGTGCGATCTTCTACCACTTCCCGAGTAAAGAGGCCATCGCGCAACAGCTCGTCGAAGACTGGATAGCGACCATCGAAGCCGAATTCGCCGACGCTGCAACGACACAACTTCCTGCCACCACGCAGCTGCGCGCAGTCTTCGAAGCCCTCGCCGACATCGTCACCACCTCCGTCCGCGCCCGCGCCGGAATGAAGCTGATCCTCGAAAGGGCAGTCAGCGGGGGAGTGGGCGCCTTCCGCAGATGGGTCTCCGCGACCGATGCCGTCTTCGCTGCCGCGATCACCCGTGCTGAGGTGAGCGCCGACGTCGACAGTCGCCGCCGCGCATGGAACCTCTGCGCAGGATTCACCGTCGCTGTACTGCTCGAAGACATCGACGGCGACGACCTCGACGTCGCCGCCCGCGTGGACGACCTCCTGACCATGCACCTCGCCTTCGCCCACTGAACCCGACACCCAGAGAGGCACCGACGATGACGACAGCCAAACCGCTCCACCTCCGCCCCGTTGCCGACGAGGGCAGCGACCCCGAGGGCGAGCAGGCGCTGGTCAACCTCGGCGGGATGCTCGACGCACTCGACATGGCCCAGTTCAGCGTCCTCGACGCCGTCGAGGCCCTCAAACAGGCCTACAAAGGTGCAGCCACAACCAAGCAGGTGGAGAAGTTCCTCGCCGACGAAGCGGAGCACCAGGACATCGTCAACCACCTCGCCGACGCCGCCCGGAGCATACGAGCCGCCCGCGCCCTCTCCAGCGGAATCGTGACCCGTCCGAACACCCACTAGGAGATCTGCAATGGAAAGCACCAAGCACGACTACGTTCCGTCCGAGTCCTGCGACGAGGAATGTCACCCGAGCGGAGTGAACAACAGTCGGCACTGCGCGGACTGTGGCCAAACCGAACGCACCGGAAATCACAAGTAAACGACACCGACTGAACCTGCACCGGGGATTAGCAGCGGCGCAACAAGAGTCGAGTATCTGAGCATCAATCCGCCGCACCCGCCGATCCGGCCCCGCACCCCACTCGAAATCGAATGTACGTTCGACTAGAGTGAGCGGTGACAGCAGCACCGGCGGAGGAGGTCGAACCACTGTGGCCACCACCCCGCCCACCCTGACGAACCTCCCCGCGCACGAACGCATCGAGCAGCTCCGCCGCCGCATCGCCTCCATCCCCGCCCGCACCGACGGCGCCGCCGCACCCGCAGTCCCGGTCGAGCAACCCGACGCCCGATTCGACGCCCGAGAAGCGCTCCCGGCCGGGTCCACACTCACCGTCCTGCCCGCCCCCGACGCGCTCGCCGCCCTGCTCCCCAAACAAGGACTCGCCCGCGGCACCGTCACCTCCGTCAACGGGGCGTCCTCGATACTGCTGAGCCTCATCGCAGCCGTCACCAGCAGCGGCAAGCACGCCACCGTCATCGGCCTCCCCAAGCTCGGGCTCCTCGCCGCCACCGAAATGGGCGCCGACCTCAACCGCTGCGCCCTCGTCCCCGCCCCCGGCGACGCCGCCATCGACGTCGCAGCAATTTTGCTGGACGGGATGGATCTGGTCGTCCTCGGCCTCGCCGGACAAGCCGTCCCACCCACCCGAGCCCGCGCGGTCATCGCCCGCGCACGCAGCAAAAACTCGTGCCTCGTCGTCACCGAAGGCCGCTGGGACAACGCCGACGTCCGCATCGACAGTCAGGTCACCGGATACACCGGTCTCGGACAAGGCCGCGGCCGGATCACCGGCATCACCGTCGACGTCGAAGTCAGTGGCCGAGGATTCCGGCCCCGATCCGCCACACTCGACCTCAGCGCCGCCAACGGCACCGTCGACTGGGCTGCACAGACACCGCACCAGCAACCCCTGCACCGCGCGCTATGACCGCCCCCGACTTCACCGGCTGGCACGAACCCTGGCCGCTGACACCGACCCTGCACCAACTCGACGAGCCCCGCCGAGTAGTCGTCGAGATGAACCGAGCCCTCCCTCTCGCGAAGAACGCGGAAAGACCCGACAGGCTGCCATTGCGAGTACTCGCCGGAGGCCTCCGACTCGAAGGAACCATGCCCGGAACACTCCACGCATGGGCAAGATTGAGCGACGGACAGTGGCTCGGGTGCGTCAAAATTCATGCCACCACCGGCGACGGCAAAACCGGCCTCGACCTGTGGCTGTGGGTCACGTCCGACGCCGTGACCAGCGCACCACACTAGTGCCTGTCGATCTTGCCCCGTGGTTCGAGGAATGCGCGGACTCGGCGGCGGATCTGACTGCTGCGCGGTGAAAGGTGAGATCGAACGTGTCCTGAGTTCAGGTAGCGCGGGCCTACTGTTGGCTATGCAGCGATTACGGACGAGCCTCACCACGGCAGTTGTGATCGCTGCACTCACAGTCGGAGGAGTGATCTCGTTCCGCACCCTCGACGAACGCCGCGCCCCCGCGTCGTTGCCGACAGGATCGGCGGTCGATCACGCCACCTGTACAGCGCCGGAGATCCTCGCCGCGGCGGTCCCGGGACCGGTACAGTCGCCCGAGCCGCCATCGGATCCCTTACCCCCTGCTGGCACGGTTCCCGACCACTTTGAGCCCACATCCGTCGAGGTGTGCCAATTCATCAGATACACAGACGATTTCAGTGAGGCGATCCTTTCGCAGACGGTCCTAACTGGGGACATGGTGCATGTAGTGGCACAGTTGAAGCGGGACTCCCTCAAATCGCCATGGTTCGGCGAGTGTCCCACAGTCTCGAGCATTCCTACACCTGTGGTGTGGCTGGTCGATGACGCGGGAAACGCTGTAAGGGTGGCATTTCCGGTCGGCGGAGCATGTCGGTTACCACTTCCGGAGGCGTACGAGGCGGTGATGAACCTGACGGTGCAGAGCGAAGACGTGCACTATCTTCCACGTGCATTGTGAGAGGGGTTCCGTGTGTTGCCCGCAGTCGATGGGGCGCCGAGAAACCCCGGTCGCTCGCCTGTCGCTACAGAGCTACCGGGCGCTTCAACTGCACCGCCAGTGTGAACGCGCCCAGGAAGGTGAGTGCGAGCGAAATGTACGCCACGATCGTCGGACCCCAGTTCTTCGGCTGGACAATGACATTCAAACCATTGCCTGGGTCAGGGCCGTCACATGTCACCCCGATCGGCCACCACGACCGAACCGCGCGTACCCCGGCTGGCCCCGGGTAAGGCGGGTTCTCCGGAGTTCCCCACGGTGCGCGCTCAGCGCACAATCCCGCGGAATTGCCCGGTGCGCCCATCCACGGAGCGGCCAGCGCAATCGCGAATACGACAATGCCAACGACGATGACGAACAGGGAAATGACCACTGCATCAGTCCTGCGAGACTTACTGCCAGATGTTCGACCTTCGCCCATCGGAGAAGACTATCGTCCGCCCACGGAAATCCCTGCCAACCTGGGCCATTGGACTCCGCCACCTGGAGGCTGACCCACACGATGCCACTCCGTGCCAGTGAGGTGCATGGTCCGTTTCCCGTTGTACGGTGAACCATGTCGCTGTCGCACCCTCGCACGTCGAAGATCGTCGTGGTGGCGCTGGTCGCCATCGTCGCGGTGGCCTACCTGTATTTTGCTTCCGCCTTTCGCAGTGCCAACGTATTCGCACCGCCGGAGCGGATGACATCCCTTGGTCGCACCTACCTGATCAGCAATTTTCCGCCACGCAGTCGTGAAGAGCTCGACCAGCGGTACTCGCAGGGGCATGGCACGAGCTACACCTTCGAACGGGTGAGTTCCTTTCCGATCCCACTGGGTCTTCCTGTCTACCAGTGGCAGAACGACCAGATCCGCGGCCAGGCAACGTCGACTGCCTACCTCGAATGGGGTGACAAATACATCAGTTATCAACTCTCGGGCGCCCCGTAGGCAGGCCCGCGGCCTGTCAGCGTCTGGGCAATCTCAATCGCCAGACAAACAGGACTATGCCGAGCGCGGCGACGCAGCCGATCACGGTGAGTACCCACCACAAGGACTTCTCGCCGTCGCCGCTGCCCGCACTCGACTGCGGATCGATTGTCCGAGGCATTCCATAGACGGCCACCGCGGCAGCACGTGTTCGTTCGTTAGATGACTGAGTCGTCGCCGAGCAACTGTTCACAGACCATGATGCTGCGGGGTTTTCGCGTCTAGAGGTGAACACGATGTATTCGGTCCCGACCTCGAAACTGAGACCGCAGGAAGCACTGAGCTCGAATGCCGATACGGTCGCCGTTGAGCCGACGTCCCCCGCGAAGACCTCGCGCACATCGAACTCGTAAATCCAGACAGGGTCGCTCTCACGTTTGGCAGTCGCGGTACCGGTGAAGACCGAAGCGGCCTGCGAGACCAGCTCGTCGATCTCAGGTCCATCAGGGGCATAGACACATGAGCAGGCATGGGCGGGGGCGGCACTCGCCAACGGCAATGCTCCCGCAAGACCGATCACGATGAGCATCAACAGTAACCACCGCATAAGGCCCCTCTTGTTGACATGAATGTCGTCTCACGGCGACGTTACGGTAGATGCTGGAGGGCGGAGAGCGATCTCGGAAGTCCGACCTGTCGGGAGAGGAGTGCAACGGCCAGGATGCGTACGTCCGTGATCAGACCTGCCTCTTGCGAGCGAAATGCTTGTGCCACTTAGCGATGGCGTCATTGGCGAGGGCGACAACAGTGGACTTCCGGCCTACACGAACCCCTCGACGGCCCGACTCGGAGATGGGTGCGCTCCCGGCGGCAGGCGAAAGATCAAATCACAGGGCTAACCGTAAGTGTGGCATTGTGAAAATGACTGTCCTGCATGCAGTGTGGAAACATGTCACCGGTTCTCGTGAAACACGAACACCCCGTAGACCAGCGCGGCTATCGTCGCGAACTGCATGGCCTGATCGCGGAACTCTTCCGGCGCAACAAGTAGCACCGTATGAATGATGCCGGTCACCGCGAACAGGACAAGACCAGCACGCAGGCGCCGCTCACTCACCGTGGTCGTGATCTTCCCGCTCACGCTCGCCACCGCGCCCTGGAACTTCATCTTTAGAGAGGGGTTGGCATCGATCAAATCGGCGACGAACGCTTCCTGCTCGTCAGAGACATCTGCGAGGAAGTCTTCGATCTCGTCGATCAGATCGTGATCTGCAGCCTCGGCGATGTTGTCCAGGATCGAGCCGATGTTCGGCGCGAGGACGGTATCGCGGAACTGATTCATCAGTGAGGGAGTCGCCAGGTCATCGATCGAATCGAGCATCGTGGTGAACTGCGAACTGATCAACGTATCGGTCAGGATCGGAGAAATAACGAACTGATCCCGCACGCCATCGCTCATCCGCCCAACGAGATCCACGATCGGCGACTGAGCCGAGAAGACAGTGTCGAACAACGTCACCGAGTCGACGGTCTGCAGATAGGGCGCCAACCATGCCGCATCACCTACTGGGCTCAGCGAAGCCGAGATCGAGTCCAGCCACGGCATATCCAGATCCCTGGCCAGGTTCTGCATCTGACCGAATGCGGGCGAGGTGAGCTGCTCGGCTATACGAGCCATCACGCCGTTCGCCGGGCTTTGCCAATTGAGGAGATTGACCGTGTTGAATGCTGACGCGTTCCGCGCTGCCTCTTGCAATGACGTGGTATCGAACGAAGTGACATTCTGCAGGACGGCATCTCGTATGCCGTTCATGTCGATCGTTGCCGCTTGCTCTGCCGCGACACGAGCGAAGTTGGGGTCTTCGAAGAAATTGTGTGCCATGGTGCGGCGCCTTCCAGTAGGAATCCACCAGCTTAGCGAGGGTGGGTGGCAAGCGAAATAGCGTTCGCTACCGTCGGGTGCCAGCAGGGCTCCGCCTGCCAGAATCCGGCACTATGTGGGGATGCAATTCACCGCCATCCATCGGGGCCTCGGCCTCGAACCGCAGCCACTGACCTGGACGCTGATCGAGCAGGCCGTCGACGCTGGGCTTCCCGAGCAGGCCGATCTCGATTGGAAAGGCAAACGTCACGAGCACAAGGGACTTGTCTGGAAGGATGAACTCGCGAAAGACGTTGCTGCAATGGCAAACTCAGGCGGAGGAATCATCGTTGTTGGCGTTTCCGAAGACAAGCCGACGTCGAAAGCCGTCGGCTTCGACGAGCCGGTCCAGTGGAACGACCTCGACGCGCGGCGGTACCGAGACGTCATCTTCAACAACACGTATCCTCCTGTCTCCGACGTGGCATTCGACAACCTCATCAACGACGAGGGATCGGTACTCGTCATCACCATCGCCCCCTCGTTGGACGCACCGCACCTCCTCATCAGGAACGACATCGATTTCAGGGCGCCTTTCAGGGATGGAACGCAGACGCAGTGGATGAAAGAGCGCCAGCTGGCAGCGGCGTACAGATCCCGGTTCGCCGACCGCGGCGACTTCACGGCCCGACTTCACGGTCTCTACGACGAGGTCGCCGGTTCCTCTCACGCAGACTCACGCGTCACCTTCGTCGCCGTAGCAGCGCCGGAAACCCCGAGGCCGCCGAGTCTTGGTCGTATCACCGGCGCGAAGGCGACCTACATATTCCAGAACGCCCACTTGCTGCAGAACACGCTCTTCCCTTTCCATGAGAGGAGCAGTCCACTGCTTGACAAGGGCGCGAGTTTGGAACGCGCCCGTCGTGGCTTCCGTCGCCAAACAGCCCGATACGACCGCGAGGACGGCGCTCACTCCCGGTACCGCTCGGCTCAGGCCTCTGTGCACGACAACGGTGCCGTCAGCCTGGCCTGGACACTCGGAGGGATCGTGAGCAACACCGAACCGCACGAGGTGACTTCTGTGCTCGTAGAAGTGGCTGTGGGATCGTTTCTCGCCGTCCTCACTTCGGCCGCCCGGTCACTGGGGATGACGGGCTCGTACGAGTTGCGGGTCGGCCTGGCCTGGGAAGGCAGTGACCCGATCACCATCCACGGGCCGGGCGAACTCGACGCCCCCGAACCGTACGCACCGACAGCTGCCGACGACTTCTATCCCGCGCCAGTACATACGATTCCGATCAAGGCATTTGTGCCAGTGGACATCTCGCTCGACGCAATGGCCGACGACGACACCCTGCGGGGGGCAGCATCCGAGCTCGCACTGGACTGCGTTGCGCAGGGCGGCGTCGACACACTCGAGGCCCTCCGGACGGAACTACGCTGATTCGGCGATGAGGGGTCGGAGAGAATCCGCGCCACCCCGGGAAATGCGACCTCCCCGGTGTGACGTAAAAGTGGGATGGATTGAGAGCGATCGCCGCCACCGGCAAACCCGCGCCGGTCCTGTGGTCACGCAACGGAAACGCCATCACCCGGTCGTTTCCCGAGATCGTCGACGCGCTCGCTGAGCAGCTCGGCAACCGTGAAGTGGTCTTGGACGGGGAGATAGTCGCGCTCGACGCCCGCGGGGCCCCATCCTTCTCGCTTCTGCAGCGCCGCATGCACGTGCAGGCCCCGACTGCACAGGTCCGCAGATCCGTTCCAGTGACCTACTACCCGTTCGATGTCCTCACGGTCGACGGCGAATCGACGATGCCGCTGCCGTACCTCGAGCGACGGGCAGTGCCCGAAGATCTGGGTCTCATCGGCGACCGGATCGTCGTACCCCCGCACTGGCTCGACATCGATGGCGCCGCGATGCTCGAGGTGGCCCGCAAACACCATCTCGAGGGCATAGTCGCCAAGAGAACGGACTCGACGTACCAGCCGGGGAAACGGTCCCCACGGTGGATCAAATGCCCGGTCAGAGCCAAGACCACCGCCGTCATCTGTGGATACCTGCCCGGCTCCGGAACCGCCAGCCGCGGAATCGGATCGTTGGTCCTCGACGCCCACGACGATAGTGGTTCCTTGATCCAACTTGGGCATGTCGGCACCGGCTTCACTGCCCGGACGCGGCGGGACCTTTGGGCGCAACTCCAGGAACTCGAACGCCCGACCAGCCCGTTCGCAGTCGCGCCGCCACCCTCTGTGGCCAGAAATGTCAGATGGGTTGAGCCACTGCTTATTTGCGATGTCGAATACCGCGAGTACACCGGCGGCGCACTTCGTCACCCGTCGTACAAAGGGCTCCGCACCGATAAGTCCGTCGACGACATAACCGCCCCGTTATTGCGAACGGATACAACCTAAATCGAGATCTTCGGCCATATTTCCCCGGACGGTTTGCCCGACAGATCGGGTCACTGATGCATCCTCAGCGGTCCTTCCAGCAGCTTCGGTTCCCCAGCTTCACATCTGAATTGCCGACAGGAACATTCGGTTGTCGTGCCCTGCCGTTGGACTCCACACCGCTCGCAAGTAGCCTCGGCCGGTCACCGGGGACTCGCACGCTACCAACCCTTCCGGCGAGGCTGGACGGAATCCCGATGGCACTTGGTCCAGGTCATAGGAAACGGTTGGGGCGCAGGAGATCAGCCCCGAATCAGTCCGAAGGTTCGCCGCCCGTTCTGGTGAATTCGACTCGATGACCAAGAACGCAGAAGAGTCGGGAAACGAAGGGTATGTCTCGGAGTACAGCACCGAGTCGTCGTCGGACAGCTGCAACCCGAGGTCCGTTGCCATCGACACTGCCGCCTTCTCTGCAGATCGTGTGTCCACCCACCGGTACACCGCAGGACCACCAAACCCCAACGCGAGCGCCCCGACAACGACGGCAACACACACAAACAGTCGACCCGGGCGTGCACCGTAAAGCCTCATCGTCGAATTTGATCACATACCCGAACATCGAGCATCCACGCCCGCCATGCGGAGACGATGGAGCGCTACAGGGATGACATCTGACCGTCTTGCCTTCGTTGCGATCAATAGCGGCTACGGTCGATGAAGGAATTGAAAGGGCGCACATGCTGATCGGATTGTTATTTCTGGCCTTCGCCATCACCTTCCACCTTTTCGCCGCTCGTATTGCGGCCGGTGAAGGTTACGGTCGGCAGCTGCCCGCCGCCTCCCAGTGCGTCCTCGTCGCGCCTCTCCGGGCAGGTTCGTCGTGCCCAGACTGTGAGCTGGGTGCTGAGTATCGTTGGTACGGTGCGTATTTTGGGCCCGTATTGGGGTACAGAGCCGCTGTTGGTGGGAGGTTTGGCGGTTGTTGCGCTCGGTCTGGTGAACGGGCTCCCCAGTCTGGCAGTCAATGCGTTGTGCAATCGAAATCAGAAGAAGGGGACGTCTCCTCAATAACCTGACTGACCCCGCGGTGACAGAACGAAGCAGGGCGCGCTTCACCAAGCCGGAACGCTCGACTGGTCAGTATCTGGATCCGGCGAGAACGTACGCTGCGCAAATGAATTCATCCGGAGGTGTAGGACGAGCTTTCTTCAACGCCTCATCCCTCGCGCTGGTAATCGGCATAATTGGATTGATCGTCAGTTTCGGTGTGACATCGCGGTGGGGGTTCCCGGCCTCTGCGCCAGCGCTCTGTCGATCAAATTTGTATTCCAGCGGTGCGCTCGAAGACGCAGGATGGGCGTGGATCCCATTTCCCGTAGCCTCCTGCAAGACATTGGATTTCGACTCAGCTGTGAACTACTTCGCACTCGGGTGGGAAAACTTCATCACAGCAGCAGTATCGCTCGTAGTCATCGCTACAGCCCTGAAGGTCAAGCTGAGCCACAGAACCTGAATCGGCCAGCGTCAGCTACGGGTGTCATCAGCACCTGCGGAGGGGGCTACTGACACAGCAACTAGAGGTTTCGGCGGAACCTCGATCACGCACCATCTCACCAGTAGTGGTGCGTTGACCTGTTGAGGCCACGTTCGCTTCGCGGATGTGGGAGACACGGTGTTATTGCGCTCCTTACCGGGATGCATCGCATTGGGTAGCGTGCGTGTGTGGCTCGGGAAGAGAAGTTTTGAAGGCGCAACACCGTTCGGCGACCGCTACTGTGTTGGTCTTCGCTGGATTCGGCTTAGTGTGTGGGCTCGTAGGTGCTGCCGTGTTGTGGTGGTACGTCTCCCAACCCTTCACGATCTACACAGCCAGCTACCAGCCGCACGATCTCCAATCGTTCCGGATCGAGACGGTCTCGGTTAATCGATTCATCATTGGACTGATCGTCGGTGGACCCCTTCTCGGGTCCGCGGTCGGGACACTCGTTTCAGTGACGGGCTGGAATCTCGTACGACGCCAACCCCCACTCAATTCTGACTAGATCGTGTTTGACGCGTTCGCCCCCACAGCGTTCCTCCTAGGAACCTCCGCTGAGTTCCCCCGGCTCAGTGACGGTATTCGACCCCGGCACCGGTGTCTCCCGTGCGCTGCGCTCCATCTTCGAATCTCTCTCAAACTCTTCCGAGGTGAATCTGACAGCTCAGGTCAGGGCACTCCTGTATCCTGGAATGTTCGCCTGAACGCCGACTGGATAGGGCAAGGATGATTCTCTCAGCACAATATTCACTGCCGCACCATATTTGGGTCGAGATGGGTGCGCTCGATTGCCGGTATGAAACCTATATCGGTCCGGTGCGGGCAACGGTGGTAACACCTCCGCGCGTAGGACCGTCCGACCTGGCGATTGCACCCACTCTCGTCGGCGTCCCCGATGAGGCATGGGCAGTCGAACCAGGGGACGAGGTTCCTCAGTGGTCGACGACATACGCATCTTTCGGCACCGACAACGCGACCGGATTGCGACGGATTGGTTTAGAGCTGCGCGAGGACGATCGGGAGGTTTGGGAATCACCACATCATCGTGGGCAGCCTCGGACCGCGAAAATCGCTGATGTCACGGCCAATCACATTGGACATTGGTTCTCGCAGGTAGAGAACTGGGTGTCCGTCGTGACCGGCGAAGATATCAACCATAGACAGCCAATCTATGACTCCAATTCCATCGGGCCAGGTCTGCTGACGTGGCGGCATGGTCAATGGATCGACGGGGGAGTCCGAATTTCGACACCGACACCCACCCCTCTCTCCCAGAATTTTTTGCGCGCCATCCTGGAACGAGTAGGAGATGGGGACCAGCCGCCGATCGAGCATCAATTGTGGCGTGACAGTAGGGCCGCTCTGGTGCGTGGTGACACGCGGAAAGCTGTGCTGGACGCAGCGACGGCAGTAGAAATCTGCCTAATCGATCTGGTAGCCAAAACCGAAGCGTCCACCGGAGAGAAGTACAACGGTCGCCAGGGCTTGATAAGTCGGTCGAAATGGGTGGCGACCAGAGTTGAGGACTACACCCCGCATCCGGCGTTGAAGCAACTCGCCGACCTGCGTAACAACACCATTCACGCGGGAGGGGCCGCGACATACGACGAGGCTTGCTCCAGTGTGCGCGTAGCGATCGACACAGTCATGAAGCACGGCAAGTCACGGGACCCACGCCGTCCATACGCGTCGGTGATCGATGGATAATAGAAGCCGCCGCCACACTCCTGTCCGCGACGTTTGGACGTAGTCCATCAATTGATCGATTCCGAGACTTCGCGCTACTGCGCCGAATCACTACCGGCGTGCGTATATCAAGGCGAGTGTCCGTTATGTTTCTTTCTCGTGGTTGCTTTCCGTGGCCGCTCCGCACCTCCGTGTGGATACATCCCGTGGGGATTCTGTCGGAAAGGCACACCAACCGTGACAACACCTGATCTTCGTCGCCGGACTCGATGGGGCCGCATCGCTGCCGCCCTCCTGGTCGCCGCGGGCATTGCGCTTACCGGAGGAGTCGGTGTCGCCTCGGCCGACACGGCAATCTCCTACCACGCCCAGTTCTGTTCAGACGCGAAGGAGGGAAACAACCTTGCCTTTCAGGTCAACGACGGAAAGCCGAGCGACTGGGGCCCCTGGGACGCGCCCGAGGACACTTGGCACGGGGAGTGGATGTCAAACGTCAGGTTCGACACGTGGGTCGATGACATCCGCACGCCTTACGGGATGGGCATGTGGTGTTACACCGTCGTCCGCTCAGACCTCAGTGAGGGCAACTGGATTCGTCTCGCACGTTGGAATCCGGCAGCTAGCACGGCGACGCGTCTCACTGAGGTAGTGAAGGTCGATGGCGTCGTATTCGAGCGCCCTGCTGGAGCTCAGGGGTGGGCGGCGGCTAGCCCGCGGTGCTGCAGCATTGCCTATGAGGTCCTCCGGGCGCCGACCATTCCCACTCTTGTCAGTGCAGGGTTCGCCGACCCGACACCCGTCGTGGTGACCGGCACCGTCGGAACGAGCCTGTCCCGCAGCTTCACTGCCACCGGAACGCCCACCCCTGCCGTGACCGTTGTCGATGCGGCGAAGCTCCCGCCCGGAACTACGTTCGCGAAGGATCCGGTCACGGGTGTCCCGACCCTGACCGGGACGCCGACCACCCCAGGCACATTCGACTTCACACTCACCGCTTCCAATGGGGTCGGAACCCCCACGACCCTCGATGTGACGGCGACTGTTTCTCCGGCTCCTGTCGCTCCGGTGTTTGCGGACACTGCGCCCGTTACGTTGACCGGCACCGTCGGAACGAGTCTGTCTCGCAGCTTCACTGCTATCGGAACACCGATTCCTGCCGTGACCGTTGTCGATGCGGCGAAGCTCCCGCCCGGAACTACGTTCGCGAAGGATCCGGTCACGGGTGTCCCGACCCTGTCCGGGACGCCGATCGCCGCAGGTAGCTACAAGTTCAGGCTGGCTGCCGACAACGGTGTCGGTGCCCCCGTCAACCTCGAAGTAACGGTCACGGTCCGGTCATCCCCGACCGGGTCCCTCGGGTCCCTCGGCTCGATCTTCGGCAGCTGACACTTCTACCAGTCCCGACGTTCCGTCGCTACTACGTGGGCGGGCGGCCTGAGCACAAAGTGAGGGCTAGGCTGCGGACATGACCGCCTGGATCGAAGTGCTCACGGCTCTGACTGCCGGACCCGATCTTCCTCTACGTGGAACGATTCACGGAGTCCGTGCCGAGGGCGTTTCCGAGTCGTTCACCGGCGGATTCGCTTACAGTGGGCAGCCTCCACTGATGGTCGTGCTAGGCCACGGCTGCCGGGTCTGGCGGCACGGCAACAAGATCAGAGTCGAAAACATCGACGGAGAACCGGTCTTCATCAGCGACGGCGTTCGGGCATGGGACTTCACCGGCCGAGCCGACCGGCCACTCGTAGGTTCACCCGACCGCGTTATCTATCTAGGTCCCAACCAATTCCTGCTCCACCGCCGCAGCGCCGCCGAATGGGCCGGAAACGACTTCGCCCAACCCGCTGGGGAAGTCGAAGCCGCCGAATTCGCTGGACGGGATTGTTGGACAGTGCAACTCGCTCCACCGGAAGGCAAGCCGTATCCACTCCGGATCTGGGTCGATGTCGAATCCGGACAGATGCTCGGCTACCGCATCGACGAGGTTGGGGAAGGCTCGCGGTTCGTCGACGTCACCGTCGGCGAAACAATGGATGAGGCGCTGTTCATGTGGGATGGGCCTGCCGTCACACCGGAAGAGCATCAGCAACTGCTTCGAGACGAGCAGCTTGCCGCGCAACGCGAGCAGGTGCAGTGGTTCACGAACAACGTGACCGATGCACAATTGACGGTCCGAGTGCCTGTCGATTTCACCCCGGACAGCATCCGCTCAACGGACTCTGGGGGTTTCGACGCGTCGAACCGTGTAGCGATGCTCTCTCGCCGTCCGCGGAGTGTAGAGGGATGGGAACCGAAATGGGGTGTTCCCCATTACGTTTGGTCGACTCCGTTGTGGGACTGGGCTGCGGGCACGATCCATGCCGACCTGGACGACGCAGCCGCCGACGAACTCCGGCAACGCATTCACCCGGGAGAGCCGGTGGACCGCGCGAAGCGGATAGATCCGCCGGGGCGGGGCGGCAATCGTTCGACGTGACACGAAACCGGCCACCCGGTCAAGCATGAACGAGGTCACGGAGGTTTACTGCTCGGTCGTGATGCTGCGGCGCCAGCCGAACGCCACGGAAGTCAGGACTCGCCGAGCCGGATGACCTGACGGCCGGGTGTCGACGGGATGCGCCTTCCGGAATATGCGCGCTGCTGGGTCTGGGTGCATGGGCCGAGATCGAACGCCCATCCGCCGTGAACGGGTTCGACGTCGACGATGCGGCGGACTTCGGTGATCCAGCCGCCGATGGTCGCGAGGAACGCCGCGCCGACCAGTTCTGGAGCGCCGCGGACGGCCCAGACCTGGCGGATGGCGTCGTCCCGATACTTGCCGTCGAGTCGGCGATGCCATCCGATGTAGCGACCTTCCTCGGGGCTCCACCACGCCGGGCCGACGCGAACCGCGATGCCGTGGACGGAGGTGTCCGCCCACCTGTCGCGTTGGGTGAGGAGGGCGTTCATGGCCTCGTTGGTCGCGGTCAGGTTTGTGCCGTCGAAACTCGCCGGTCCGCCCAGTTCGGCGCGGATCAGTCTTTCTGCCATGGGGCGGGAGATACCGAGTTCTGTTGCGACGGTGGGGATCGTGTGGGTAAGGAGGGGCGACAGATCGACCGGTTCGATTGTCAGTGCGTGCGGTTGGCGTGCCATGTATCCATGCTAGCATTTCACTCGGCAATGTTGATGACCTTTGGGAGGCCCCAGTGAGCACAGCGCAGGTAGTCGAGCACGGAACCGCCATCCTCCTGGACTGGATCAGGACATCGGGACACACGGCCGAGCTGGTGAGACCCAGCCGCCTCGCCATCGACGGAGATGTCGTACGGCTCGCGATCATCTCAACCGCACTGCACGGAAAAGGATTTCGCGTCCAGCGGCCCGAACAGGACGCAGCCATCCACATTCAGGTGTGTGTAGGCGAGGACGACGGAGGATCCTGGCCGGTCACCGAAATCGTCGTCCTCGACGTCGATTACGCTTGGCAGCTACCCGGTATCTGTGGCCGATCAGTCCCGCCGGGCTGCACGGAATACAATTTCGCCACACGAACCCCGGAACTCGACCGACTACTCCAGCCGTTCGTGACGCGCACCCGCCTCGAACTCGGTGATCGCCTCGCCGACCTGCTCTGACAAGGCGACACCCCTGCGCTGTCCACCACGACGCAGGGTGTACTGCAGAGCCGCACCAGGCCACGACAGGAAGGCATCGCGACATGCTGCACGACGACGGCAACATCCGAAGGCTCGTCTTTGCAGACGAATTCGCCGCGTTCGTGCGCACCACCGAGGAAGCACTCCGCGACCTCGACTCGTCCGCCACTTTCGCCCATGAGCAGTGGACGGCGGAGTACATCGACGAGTGTGCCCCGGACTGCAAAACCGATGCAGACGGGTACCGGATCCACACCTCGTGCCGCGTCGGTGAATACATGGTCGGCCCAGCCGCGACACCCAAGCAACTCGACGTCTACGGGCAGGTCCTCAAGCGTCGGACGTGGAGCGCCCGCAACCCGGGGCCGGGTATGCGACGACACCTGCTCGGACTCCTGATTCGCGGACTCGTCGACTACGACGAGTCGGTCGAGATCTTCACGCTCGCTCCACTGGTCACCGGCCGCTGATCCGAGGAGATCTGAGCGGGCGTTCGGCGGCGCGGGTGAGGTCCGGTTCTCCTGGCCTTGTCATCTGTTCGACTGAATTGGCGTGCATTCATCCACTAGTTGGGTGACCGCCGAGCTAGCGTGAGCGTTCCCGAACGGTTGGTAGTGCGCACTCAGGCCGTCCTCGTCCGAGCGAAAGGATCCGACAATGAAGGTCAGTTTCCTGAAAAAGGCTGCAGCAGTGGCGGTGTTGACGTTCTCCGCGGCTCTTGTCAATGTGCCGTCGGCATCGGCAGTCACCTGTTACGGGGACTACTGTTCGGGCGTCGACCCTCTGTCGTCGGGGTGCTCCGGCGATGCCAAAACAATAGCCAGCGCATACGTGTACGGGAGTGGTGGAACCGCGCAGGTCAACCTCCGGTGGTCGCCGACGTGCAAAACCAACTGGGCGCAAGCAAATTTTGTGACCAGCAGTATCAAGGCAGTGCAGTACGGCGGTTACCCCCAGGAGTACAGCAACAACAACGGCACCAATTCGTGGTCGAAGATGATCTACTCGCCGAGCCTTTGTGTGAAGGCATCGATATGGGGCGGTTGGGGTGTCACGGACACAGTGTGTTTGTGAGACCTGACGAGGCCGGTGACTCCGAATTTCGTCGAGGGACGTAGCCCTAGATCTCCGATCCGATATCGAGTGTGCCCCGCCGGATGATCAAGCGGGGCACAGTAGTGAGGACACTAGATACTCAGAAGAACACGCATGTTGAGTTCTCGGCACTCCCGCATCAGTAATGAGAGATCACGTTCGAACGATGCAAGTAGCTCGGCGCCATCGGGAGCAGATTTCAACTCGCTCTCCACAGCAGGGAGGTCGTGGACGACCAGAAGTAGTTGGGCCAGTTCGCTGTCGGCGTTTGCAGTCTTGCGGGAGCGTGCCTCCTCGACGGCCTTCGCTGCGAGCGCAACGTGTTCGGCAGCTGTTTCCGACACTTCTGCAACGCCGGTGTCGCGGTTGAGCCGATCAGCGATTTCGCCGCGTACACCTACGGCATAGACGATCGATCCGGAACTGTGGGCATGGTCGATAAGGTTCTCGATGTTAGCGGTCTTCTTTGCACCTTCGGCGAGGTGAATTCTGTGCGGTGAGGACTCCATACCTCGCGACATTACTCGAGTCTGCAATGAAAATGCCGGGCGACAGTGTGAATGAGAATCCACTGATGTGTCGTGCCCCGAACCGGCTATCAGTTCGGGGCACGACGTCAGGGCGAGGTGTGAGCTACGAGATCGATCAGTCCTCCGTGAACCGGGGCCTCAATGACGGAATGCGTCGGCCGCGCCGAGATATGACGGATGAAGCGGATCGTACTGCTCCATGTCAGGGTCGGGGGTGCCGTCGGGTCGATCGAGCGCGACTGTCGGGCAGGCGTACAAAGCGCTGAGGGGCTGCCCATAATGGGGGCCGTCGACTTGGAACCAGAGTCGGGGGTACAGCGAGGGGACCTTGTTGCTGACTTCGTGCGCGTTGTGCGTGACGTCAGCGTCCCCACCCGGAGCGCGCTTGGCATCGCCGGGGGTATAGCCGATGAACGTCTGGATCTCCACGATCCGGCTGCCGCCGTCCTCACCGGTGAACGCCACCAAACCCCTGCCGCGAGCGTGGCTTCCGAAGGACTCGATGATTCGGCGTGCTGTCGCGCGATGAGGATAGGGGAATGCGGTGCACGCCGCCGCGTTGTCCGAGGGGCCGAGCGCGACACGTGTGCTGAGATTTTCGAGCAAGGGCGCCGGGATAGCGCGCGGAGAAGGGTCCTGAGTAGCCACGATCACGTGCACCCTGAATTCGCGGCCGATGCGTGCAATGAGCTGAACATCCGAATCGAACTCGTGGAAATCGGTGCCGTATACGTCCCGGATGCTCGCGCGTATCGTGGCGTACTCGTCGAGCAGCAGCAACAGTGGCGGGCATGGGAACGGACCGCGTTCTCCCGCCTGCCTGCGTGCCCAGGCATCTGCCTGACGGCCGCGCAGTTCGTCGGCCACCATCCTCACCATGCGCATGTGGTCGGCAGTGCGCTGCGAGATCGCCACGATACCGGGCTGCCGATGCAGACCCTCGTAGTCGGTGCCTTTGCCGTCGCAGAGGAAGAGCATCCACCCAGCGGACCGGCACGACTCGATCACCGTACGGGTGAGGACAGACTTGCCGGATCCGGTCACGCCGAAGAACAGTGCGTGCGGGTTCTTGGCCAGGTCGACCCCGACGATGTCACCGGATTCGTCGATCCCGAGCTGCATGCGGAAGGTGGGGTACATCTCGCTCGCTTCGTCGACGCTTGTCGGTATCCGCGTCGGGCTCGGCAGTGTGGCGAAGGTCGGGAATCGAGGGGCGACCGGTTCGGGCGCCTGTGCGGCGATCTGCTTCTGCGCGGTGACGTACTTTTCGCCGGTCGCCTGCGCGCGGGCGCGGGCCTTCTTCTTCATTGCGGTGTTGTCTCGCATGACTTTTGGTCCTCCATGTGTCAGTGGTGCATCCGGTTCCGTGCCCACCTGGATGCGCTGCACATACAGGGGTTGTTTCTCACGCGAGTCCGAGACCCTTGCCCTCCAAAGAATCGTCCGGCACGGGAACGGATTCAACGGGGAACGGCTCGCGTGGTGAGCCGTATACCGATGAAACTATCTGGCGCGCAGCAACTCCGCAACACCACCTTGCGGGATGGGCCGTGTCGCAGTCGATCTGGGTCAGGAAACGACAACGCGCCCCGAACCTGTTCGGTTCGGGGCGCGCGCTGGGCCAGTTGGATCAGTGTGCGTCGAGGGCGTCGAGCAGCATCGGACGAGACTTGGCCAACTCGTCCTGCCAGTAACCCCAACTGTGCGTACCGGCGGCAGGGAAACTGAACTGCGCGGGAATGCCGAGAGTGTCGAGGCGGATCTGGAAGGCGCGGGTCTGAGCGAGGGACAGTGCCTCCAGCGCCATGGCGCTGGCGTTGTTGACGTGTCCGACTATGCCCTTGGGCTGGTCGTGCTGTCCCGGAAGGCCGCTCGCGGCGGAGACGTAGATCGGCAGTCCCTTGAGGGTGGGTGCGAACACGAACGGATCGTTTCGCAGCCAACCGTTGCCCCACGGCGGACCCCACATCGCGTCGACGTTGAAGCGGCCCGCGTCGAGCATCGCGACTCGGATGGCTTCACGCATCGCCGGGGCGGACAGGTTCAGATACCCGGAATACGCTGCTGCGGCTTTGAACTGGTCGCGGTGATGCGCTGCCAGGGACAGGGCGGCGCTACCGCCCATGGAAAGTCCGAGGACCGCGTTGTTGGTGCGGGAGACACCGCGCGTCGCGAGGTAATCGGGGAGGTCCTCGGTGAGGAACGTTTCCCACTTGTACGTCACGCCTTGGCGGTTGAAGTTCGACGGTGCGAGCCAGTCGGTGTAGAAGCTCGACTCACCGCCGACCGGCATGACCAAAGTGACGTCGTCGTCGGCGAACTGGCGCGCGGCGTCGGTTTCGAGGGTCCAACCGTTGACGTCGTCGCGGGCGCGGAGGCCGTCGAGCAAATACAACGCTGCGTCGCCGCCGCGCGCTGCCCACTGGATCTGAACCTTCACCGGCCCCATCTCGGAGGGAACGAAGACCTCTTCGTATCCTCCGGCGGGCGCCCGATGGTTCGCCGGTGCGGCTGTCGCGGTACCGGCAGCGCCGAACGCGATCGCTCCGGCTAGAACGGTGGCACCGATGCGCATGGCGGTTCGCCGCATGCGGTGCGTGGTGTGTTTGTGCACAGTGATTCCTTTACCTGTCGGTCAGCAGTTGCTGGTCGGAGTGACGCCTGCGAAGCGGTCAGTGAGGAACGAGATGGCGCCGGGAAGACCAACCACGGCCGCGGAGAGGTGGTCCGGACTCCACACCGATTCGGACTGGACCGGGACACCGGCATCGCAGTAGCGGTGCATGGTGGAGGTGATCGCGTCGACGGGGATCAGGACGTCGTCGTTGGCGTGCCATTCGTAGATAGGTGCGTTCGGAACGGAGGGCAGCGCTTCGACGCTGTTGTCGGCGAAGACGGCCTGGATCGACGGGTCGTCGAGCAGGGCGGTTCCGTTGATGGTGTCTGCGACGGCGGCGATGCTGCGGCCCGCGCCGCCCGCGATGATGTCGTTGGTGCAGGAGTTGGCGATCGAATCGCGCAGGGCGACACCCTCGGGATTGAGGTGTTCACTGACGGGCATCTGCTGCGGGTACTCACGTTCGAGTCCCATTGCTGCGGCCATCGCCAACCCGAACACCGGGTGCGGTGCATCGCCGAGGCCCTTCGCCATTTTGCCGATGTTCAGCGGAGCGCCACCGAAGGCGCTGCCAGCGAGCTCGAGTTCCGGCGCGTACGTCGGTGCGAGCGCCGCGGCCATTGCAGTTGCCATGCCGCCGCCGGAGTAACCGGCCAACCCGACAGGGCTGTCGGTCAGGGCCAGCGGCGTGTGGTTCTTGACAGCGCGGATCCCGTCGAGGGTGATCTGCCCACCCAGTCGAGCTGCTCCGTACGCGCTGGTCGGCCCCAGGTGATCGGGAATGGCGACGGACCAGCCCTGCTGCAGTGCGCCGTTGAGGGCGGGTGCTTCACGGATCATCAGGTTCGGGTCCGCGGTGTACAGAGCTTGTGACGGCGCGCACTGCAACCCGAGGGCGTTGACGATGTGCTGGAACGAGAGCACTGGGCGAGCGGGTGCGGCGCCGGTGGGGGAGAGAACCGTGGTCACTGCGGCGATGGGAGCGCCCTGTGAGTTCGTGGACCGAAACTTCAGCTGGACGGCGGTGGTGTCGAAGAACAACGCCGGTGGCGGGACGGAGCGGACGGCCAGTACTTCGCCGGGCGCCTTGTCGGCCAGGTCTGCCGGGGCGTTGTAGAAGCCGTCGGTCAATGCTGCCGGGTACACGATCGGTACCGCGCTGGCCGTCGGCGCGGTGACCGTGGCAACGGTGGCGGCGGTTGCCGCTGCGGCGAGGACAGCACCGATCCTTCGGGCGTGTGGTCGGGCAGTACGGGGGCGCATGTGTCGCCTTTCATCGGGGGCTGCATCGACTGCTCCGAGCACGCGCGCGTGTTGCGGGCGAGATGCTATGGGTAGTCGAATGGGAAGACGCACTGGTGTGGGCATTCCTCAGGTTCGTGAAATAACCTTAACAACTATCGGATTCGTCTTGTCTGGGTCTGCAGGGCGCCCGTATTCCCTGATCGCCTGATCATTGCTGGCAAATATTTTGTTACGCCAGAGAGGGGGATGGATCACAGTCGCCGTCTGCGGAATCGCTGACCACCTGAAGGTGATTTCCACCAGCGCTCGAGAATATGTGCACCTCAGAGGTGGAAGTGCCTTGTCGCCGTGGCGATGAGCAGGATAAGGGAATTGCACGGGGGAACGCTGCAGTGAACGCCGATGCTCTCGCGTGAACACGACCTGACACGACGACGGCGATCTGAGTTAGCTTGTTGTCAAGCAATTTCCAGCACCCGGCCGCGTCATGCGGCACGGCGACGACGATCCAATTCCACTACACACGAGGAGCTCCAATGGCGATGGCAGCGAGCAGCAACGTCGGACCGTGGGCGGTGTCCGTCGACTGGCAGAATGCGCACGTCGAAGACACCCGCAACGATGAAGTGTTCACGGCATCGGTCACACGAGCGGCAGAGGGGTACGAACTCGGTGACGTGTGGACGAACGGCCTTGCCGACTGCACCGCCGACATACCCGCGAAGGTGAAGTCGAAGGCCCGCGCCCTGGTCGCGACACTCGGATGAGCCCGCGCACGTGGAGGGGAAGGCACACCGACAGACAGGGGCGAACGTGATTTCCCACAACAACCAAACCCCCCTCGAAGTCGGCGCCCGCGTGCGGCACCGTGGCCAGCAGTACCCGGAAGCTATCGCGCGAGGGACCGCGACCATCGTCGAGGTCGTCAAACAGCACGCCGTGGACGGCACCTGGGAATACCTCGTCAGAACCGACGCCGGTGAGATCAAGTCCTGGAACATCGTCGACACCCCGATCAGCTGAGTAGAACCAGGCCCGAGTCCCGCAGCTGTCCAGTGCATTCCAAAGAGGCGCGGCAGGGGGCCTGCACTACGTGGCATCCATCCCGTCCGTCACCGAGCTGCCGCCAGCCTGCTCCGACTTCACCCGCGTGGAATACAGCGGCGAGTGGACCGAAGTCAGGCGGCACATCGAAGACCAGGGTGAACTCGGATCCCTCGACCCGACCCCCCGCGATCAATAGTCAATCGAGAAACCCACCCGCAGAACGAAACACCCACCAGGGAAGAAACTGTGACCGAACAAGCCGACGAACAGATGGCCCACAACACCGACAGATCCGGCGCCGGAACCGTGCCGGTCATCGGATACCCACAACCCGGGGACGAACACAACTGGCACGTCGCAACCGCCGACGAGATCGACGCCTACACCACCTACTGGAACAGCCAGCCAGATTAGCTGCGCACACAATCACGCGAAAGTCGGTGAGACCGCACCCGTACCCCGGGCACGGGCAAGCGTCACGAGACATGAGGATCGTCCGTGCCGCAGCAACTTTCGCACCCGACCATAGGTGACTGAAGTGTCATATCGTCAGGGATGCTCGTGAGCGGCGCACGCCCACGCACACGTAAAGCGAAAGAGCACAGAACATGCCGAATTCAGTCCAGCCGCCGACGCCGTCTGACAGTGAACTCGCCGACTACGACCCTGATACCTGCGACGCGCCGGACTGCGAGAACTCCCTCGACGACGGAGAAGGGTACGACGGGTACTGCGGCTCCCATGCCGACCAACGCGAAACCTCAGGCGCACAGAGCGCGTAGTCAACTCAGCCCCGCCCACCACCTCGGCGAAGGTGCCACGTATCCAACGCAGCACAACGAAACCGCACAGAACTTCGCCGCGCTGACCAACACACAGATCGACACACAGATCGAGACTGGCAGGAGAAAGTCCATGGCATTCGAAGTACCGAAATTGACCGACCGCCAACAAGAGGTCATCAGCCACTGGCAGTCCTTCAACGTGCCAGGTCAATGGCTGATCGGACAGCCCGACAAAGACGGTGTCGTCGAAGCAATCATGAAGGGCGAGAACATCGAATGGTCATTGACCATCGAACCGTTCGGCGAGTCCGCCGAATCCTCCCGTGAACCCGGCGGCACGTGGGTGGACGGAATCACCGTATAGCGGCCGACCTGAGTGTTCGTAGCCACCTGGGTGCCCGGGATCGCCCGGAATCAGCCACAGTGACACAGCGATACAGCGAATCCGGTGAACGGCGCCACCATCGCGAAACGACAACGCCCACTGCGGCGTACAGCACCGACGACGCGCATCGACAAGAATCAACAGGAGACCCGACATGGCATTCGACATATCAGCGCTCAATCCCAAGCAACAGGAAGTCGTCGCCTTCTGGCAGGGGTACAACGTGCCCGGGGAGTGGAGACTCGGAGCAACCGACGAACGCGGCGCGACTGAAGTATTCATGAAGGGCGACGGCTTCGAATGGTCAATCTTGATCGAACCGAACGGTGAGATGGCCACCCAAGAACGCCGAGACGGCGGGGAATGGGAAACCGGCATCGAGATCTGACGACAGCCCCTGTTGCTGAACCGGTCGCGAGGATTCCACAGCACCGCAACCGAAGAATCGTCTCACCATTCCTTGACCTGATACCGAGGAGCACCCCCACTATGTCCGATCTCTTCGCCACCGACCCCACCGGCCGACGTCACGCCCAGCAGAACGGCAACCCGTCGAACCCAGCGTCGCTGCAATTCCTGTTCGACGACTGGTATTACGGCAACAAGAACGTCGGTCCTGATCAGCTGGCAGCACTGTGCAACCTTCCCACCGAAACCATCCAGGCAGCACTCGACAAAGCCTTCGAACAGGTCGAGGACGAAGTGTGGAAGGTGCTCAACGGGATCCGCGAGAACGCCACCTCAGCGCTCCTCGCAGAGGTCGGCGATCACTGATCCTCCGTCCTGACACTAGGACGCAGACGCATGCGTGCGTCAGTCCCGCAGCATTCAGGGTCGTATCCCACAGAAGGAAGGAACCGAATGAAGTTCTACGCCACTATGGACGGCATCCAATTTCAAGTCTTTAATGTCCGTAAACCCAACGGGCGCAGTCACAAAATTGACGGCGACGCAGGCGACGGTGAATCCGTCACCTCCTGTGGACTGGAACTGACAGAGGAGTTCACCGCCGCAGGGAACGGCATCACATGCACGGCATGCGGTGAGGCAATCAGGAAGTCTATGGCAGCAGTCGACGCGGCGAAGTAAGCATCGCCGTCGCGCGGCGCAATCCGACACAGCGAAGCCAAACGGCACTACCATTTCCGGTAGTCGTTGGGATACAACACAATTGCGGCCAATGCATCAGCGTGCCGGGACACTACCGTTCTCGGCAACTCACAGACCGACCCGGCACGCGGGCGGTCCTCGACGCGTCAACAAAGGGGAAAGAACATGAGCAACACCAGGACATTCACAGTCAACGGCGTCAAGGGAGACGGTGGCGCATCGACCACCTTGTACGACGCCACCTGCGACGGAACCGGCATCGTCATCGCCGCACTGACCGGCCAGTTCAAGACCGGGGAGACCTACACATCGATCCTCACCGAAACGCCCCACCAGTACAACGGTGTGGGCGTCGACTTCCTCGCGGCGCCCAGCTTCTAGCTGCCGGGGACTGAATCAGCGCATCTCCCGTACTCGGAGCGGGATGGGCCGGTCACATCGCTCTGCGATGCGACCGGCCCGCACTTCGTTGTAACCGCAACGTGATCCGTGGCATCATCGCCGCCGGTTGCGCGCCGAAACCGCTGTCCCGCTGTAGGATCCGAGAATGGACAAGCAACAGGCATTGCGCGAACTGCAGGCATGGCTCGAGCAGTTGGACCGAGAATTCCAAACCTCTGGCGGGCCGGTCGATCGGACTAACTTGGTGGCCGCGAGAGAGTACGCACTCCTGACTCGCGCAGCGTTGGACGCCGGTGCCACCGAGCACGACATCGACGCGATCTTCGACCGACTCAAAGCCAAGAACATCGCCCAGGCACTGACCACCAGCTGACCGAGGATCGGCCGATGACCAACCACGACAACCGGATCCAACTTCCCATCGGGACACGAATCTTCAGCAAAGGCGAACGCTACCCCGAAGCGCGGTGGGAAGGGACCGCGACCATCACCGAAGTCGTCCGTCAGTGCACGGACGACACCTGGGAATACCGAGTCCGCGACGACAACGGCGACACCCGCGTGGTCAACATCGTGGGCATTCCCGTCAGCGAGGAGACACGAAAGTTCTTCGACGACTACGCCCGCGGGGTGCTCGACTAAAATCTGAAATCGGCTGCGTTCGGCACTGTCCGACCTCCCCGCGGCCAGCGCACTCGAAGTGCGGCCTCCACTGCATCATGGGTGTGGAGGCGAATTTTTGTTGCCCACATGGTTAGTGCGTGTCCCCGGCCGGATCGGTGCGGCGTGCGGGCACGCCGTGTTGCCGATCGCCGTGTCCACAACCGGTGAACCAAGCGCCGTGGGGGGCCTGCCGTCTCAGTGAAAGTGGGATTGACACCGCGACGGAAGTAGGAGTTGCCTGAATCTGCGGGGTGCGTTGTAGCCGTGCAGGTTTGGGCGAGCGATCAGGGCGCCGCGCACGCTAGGTTCACGCTCGAATCGGCTGCGACTCCCTCAACAGTCAAAGGTGAGCGCAGCCACGACCAACGAGTGGGGATGCGCGCGATGAAAGCCATGTACAACCGTGAGACCAAGAACCTATGGATCCAACACGACGACGGGTCAGTTGACGAGCTGGGCACCGCAGCAACCAAGCTGATCGCGTACGACAAGGTCGCCGAAGCCGGATACGCACGCAGCACCGACTGGCGACTATGCGGGGATGGAATGCCATTTCGGGAGATGGTGATTACGCCCAAACCTACTCAGTGACCGACAGGTGTCTCGTTGACCACGTGCCGCGTGAGCGGCGCGGCGACGTGGAACGATGACGACGAGCGCCGTCACCTACGCCACAATTCAGTGATAAACGGATAGGAGTGCAGGATGCATTACGACCACCAAGCGATCATGGACGCGGGCGAGGACATCGGGGAGGGCTGGAAAAAGGCAGTCATCACGCTCGCGGAGGGCGACTCGGCCTACTCGGGCGTCTCCTCGAAGTGGGACTACTCGGGCCCAGGCGTCGTGGTGTACCGAATGCACCCGTCCGGCTGGGAGATCTCACCATCTGACGAGGTCGGACGGCGCTACCTCTGACTGCGCCGCTGATAGACAGTCGACGAACCTCTTCCCACACGCGCCCAGCACAAGAATCGAGCACCACCCAAAGCTGTTTCGGGTGGTGCTCGATTCGCTTGTCTGAGAGCCTATTTGCTGTCGGCCGTCATGTGTAGTGGACTTCTTCGGGATGTTTGACCGTCCGGATGCTCTCCACTGCAGTCATGTCAGTTCCCCTCGATCGTGACGGCCTGATCTGGCCAGAGCCGGACCGTGTAGTTGGCTCCGTCCCGGCTCACAAGCATGTTGATCGTGTCCCGCTCGACGTCGTAGGTGTCGGCCCCGTCGTGATGGGCTTTGTGCGGTCTGTCGAGGGTGATGACGGTGAACGTGTGCCCACCGAGCCACTCTGCTGGCGGCGTGAAGACGTCGCCGACCACGAGATCTTCCGCGTTTTTGATGATCGACATGCGATTTACCCCCTGCTGGATGCGTCGCCGATGCCGCGGTCCAGCATTTTTTGGATGAGATCGGCTGGGGTCGTGGCGGAGTAGTGAGGGACGCCGGGATACCTGTTCTTGACGTAATTGAGGGCCGCGCGAATATTCTCGTCGCTACCTGGCCACCGCTTGGCACCGCCAGCGCTTTCGGTGAAGTCGCGGAACGAGGACGGGATCACTGTGGCCGACGATGTCGATTCGAAGACAGGTTCGGGTGCACGCTCCGTGTCGACCGGGATTCGCACGCGTCCTTGAGTGCGGAGGGTCTCGAGGAACCATTTGAGTATGTCTTCCCCGCGTCGAGGGTCCAGAGAGCTGATGACCAGTTCCTGGACAAGGCCTGTGTGCGGGAGTTCCTCGGCGTCGACCGGACTGGTGCCCGATTCCCCGAGCCGTTCAGGAACGCTCGTGTGGATCGACTCTGTGGTGCGAAGGGTGTCGCTGAGGTACTCCCATCGGCTCGTGTAGACGGTGACGGTCGAAGGAACGGGTGGTGTGTCGAGTTCAAGGGTGTGCTTTCGGAACTCGCTGCTTACGTTGCTGATTCGGTTTGCGGTCTCGACATACCGATCGGCGGCGCCTTCCGTGGTGTAGACGCCGACGACACCGGCTCCTGGAAGCCCTGCATTGAGGTATTGCTGGCTGTCGTCAGGGTCGCATTCGTTGACGACCACGTACACGTCCGGAGAGGGAAACGTGTCACCGCCGCCGAGGTACCCGGCGCTCGCAAGGGCGGCAGAGAGGACGGCACTGTGCGGGATCTCGAGCACATCGGAGATCTTTCGCAGGGTCGCTGGTTGCGGGAGGCTCGTGTCCCACCGCGCCAGCGTCGAGCGGCTCACCCCGACCATTTCGCTGAACTCGGACTTGCCGAGGCCGCGTGCAGTCAGGGCCTTCTCGATCACGGTTGTGAGGTTGTCCATCGTTGCTCCTCGGCTTGTCGCGGACGTGTGGCTGATTCGCGGGTTCCTTCCGCATGGGCACTCGCAATGAATGTAACGCAATTCGACCCGCGATGTCGCGCCGGACGCAACAAATGGCGCCCAGCGGGCTTCGTTATGTTGTACCGTCGGGCTGGCAAGGGAAAGCGGTGTTGGTCGTCGGAGCCGACGACATGCGAGGAATGGGGATTGGAAATGCCTGTACACGGCATGCGGATTGACGTTGACGGCACAGCCGGGGAGGTCGAATTGGGTGCCGACTCAAACGGTGTCGACGGCGCTCTCCGGGACGTCATCAAGTGCGAGGCCGTCCGCCCCTTGTTCCTCGCTCCCGAGATCGTCCTGTGGCTGAACGAAGATGCGATCCCCACAGGCGATCTGGCGCTCAATCAACGCGCCACTGCTATCGCGGCGTCGCACGGCTTCACCTCGTCACCATGCTTCGGCGTTGCAGTGCTCACCGGAATCGACGGCGACGACGTCGTCAGCCTCACGGACGAGCAGAAGGGTTCCCTGCTGGAAATAGTGCACTCCTAGAGGTGGCTGCCGACCTCGGGTGTCGAGGGGATCGGCCGCGTGCGCCGCGATTGGGTAGATGCACTGGGGGCGTGGGCGATACGGTGAAGCAACACTCGACGCTCTACCGACTGAAGAGAGAAGTGTTCGCAAATGGCTGATGATGTGGAACCGCCCGTTTGTTTGGACCGCGATACGAGTGATTGCCGCGGGGTCGTCGAGTATCGAACTGCGTTGTCCGCCACGGGCAAGTCGTTCCCTCGGTGTGACAAACACTGGGAAGAGCGGTTGGTGCGAGACGAGGAGATTCGCGCCAGGTATCCCGAGCAGGCGCCCCCTGATTTCGATCCGACCTACGCCGGTGAGCGGTGGGACGAGGACTACTAGGGCCCCCAGGGCATCGGTCGTTGTGGGAAGTGGGCGCCACCGGTCTCGGTGGTGCCCATTTTCGTGCCCGGCCCGATTGACTTACGAGCAAAACGCTCGTAAGTTTGTCTCATGGCCAGTGAACCAACGAACGACAATCCGCCCGGCGAGGACGAGAACCATCCGAATTCCCTTGACTTACTGAGCGAATTCCTCTGGCCGATCGAGAAAGTGGCCGACCACTGGGGAGTCTCACAATCACGCGCCCGCGCACTACTGGCCAGTCGCCGCATCAAACGGGTCAGCGGATACCCGGCAGATCAAGTTCGAGGCCTCATCCGCCGCCAGGGCGCACGGACCGACCAGAGACCCTCTACGCCCGCGTCGATGCCCGAGACGGAATACGCCGTGCGATCTCCTCTTCAAGGCCCACAACCGGCCCGAGTCGACTCGCAGTGCTCACGGCCGAAGCCGTTGTCCCCACACGCCCAAGCGGCGCTCGGACCGATCCCATCCATGATCATGGAGTGCCTCGCAGACGGCGAAGTGTGGACACCCACTCGCATAGCGGTCACGGTAGACCCGAGCCGATCCAGCGAAGAATCCAACATCGGGATGCGAGATCTCGTACTGGGAGGCATGTTCCACCTGGACCAAAACGGTTACGCTGTCAACGAATACGATGACGGCTGGCAAATCACCGAAGCAGGCCGCAACATCATCGGAACGCCACCGGAGGCGTGATGCCCAGCGCCGAACCTTCCCACTGCGCCGGTGGCATCCCCCACGTGCGGATGTACCCAAGACCTGGACGACCATGCGGCACGGCGTCGCGTCCAGCGACTCGGTCGCCTCGCCAAGCGATGACACGGCGCCACTCCACCGCTTACGTCGACCACCTGCCCGCGCCAGAGCGTTGTGGGCGACTCCGAAAGGAAACGCCATGAGCACCACCGGTAATCACCTGGAATGGGCTGTTCCCGGCGCGGCCGTCGCCGCGATCTACTCGTCACGCGGAGCCGTCACATCGGTCCAGCGCGGCACCATCACCAAGGTGCTCACCCGTGACGTCGTCGTGGACTTCCCGCGAACTGGCGAAGAACGCTGGTCCAACCAGTCCGTTGGGGGCGAGCGCTACGTGCGGATAATGAAAGGTTGGGACGGCCAGGAAGCCGTACTCGCCCCGCCGGAAGGCGCCGATGTCGTCGACGCAATCAACTACATCCGCTCGGTGAAGGCAGGGCGAGCTGTTCGCGCCGCCTACGAAGAGTTCCTGGCGTCGAAGGGGTCCTCGGCGAACCTCGAGACCCTCGACGCTTTGATCGCTGCCGCCCAGCAGGCGCGTGAACCTATCGCTCGCGCAGCCCAGGCGGAAGCTGCAAAGGCGGCCCGGTCGTGGCTGAAGTGAAAGTGGACGAGCGAGAACCATCGTTACCCGGTGGCGGCTAGCCGGACGTCTCTGCACTCGAGTCTCCGCTCTCGGAGTGCGCCACCGGACGTGGGAAATGCGCTCGGATTCGTTCGAATTAAGTCCATCCCGGGTGGTGCATCGGCTCACCCGCTGCGAACTGGTTCGGCCCTCGACTTCGATGTGAAGTCGAGGGCCGTTCTGTGTTGCGGTCAGAGTGAGATCATCTGCGGGGCTGGGCGCGCTCAGGGTTCGGCCCCAGATAACCAATAGGCCCACCGCTGATCGTGATGATGCGCGAATGCATGAGATCACGGACTCGGCGTCCCAGGTCCGCAACCTCGGAAACCTGCACAACCCTCCCATCGGCCTGTAGTCGCGCCAGGAGTCGGCCGTCGAAGCGATGACGCACTGTGCGCTTTCCGGACGGCGCCTGGGCGATGTGAGCGGTGACGAGAAAGGCCGCGACGGGGATGGTGGCGATCGTGACGACGAGCAGTTTGTTGTCGACGACACGCGCCGGGTCGCAGCGCCACCACCGGAGGCTGGTGTCGCAGATTTCTTCGTTTTCCATCGATGTGTGAAACCCGATGACTGTGCGGTCGTCGTCGTCCGATGCGGGCTGTGGGCTGTCGGTGCGCAACACGGTCAGTTCGCCTGAGGTGACCGAGAGCAGAGGCCGGTCGGAGAGGGCGGAGACGCGTTCGGTTGAGATGGGGAGGTCGAGAATCCCGGTGTGGACAAGTTTGTCGAGCGCCGTGGGGGAGAGGCCGAGCTTGGTTGCCGCGTCGGTTCGGGTCATCGTCGGCGACGGGGCCGGAGTGTTGCTGATCGTGGTGAAGGTGGGCAGCGGCATGGGTGTTCCTTTGCCAGGCAGGTCAGTTCGTACGTGAAGGATCGTGCATCGAGTGTGCGTGTCAGGTGTTGTCGGTCCACTTGACGGCGGTGATGCTCCACGAGCGGCAGTCGATCTGTCGCGGTGGGGAGTGAAAGAGGTAGGGGCACAGGATCTGGACGTGATCTCCGTTGACGTCGATGATCGGGTTCACGATATGACCGTCGTGGACGGTGGGGCGCAGGGGGATCGTGATGCCGAGCCCGACAGGGATGATGATCCGTTCGGGGATGTGCACGTTGCCCGGTGCGAGATATGCCGGTTCCGCCAGGCGTTGCCACCCAGTCCTGCCGGTCCGGTCCGGGAACTCGACGGTGTCTATCTCCGTCACGACGAGTTGGTGACCGCTGAGACGAGAGTTGAGATCGCCGACCAGAGCGGTGTAGTCGCGGCCCTCGGTGATGACCCAAGTGCCTTGTGTCGTGGGGCTCATTGAGAAAATTCTCCTGGTTGATGGTCACGTGGAAGCACGTTGCGAAGGGCGTCGGCGGGTCTGGCGATTTCGGCAGCCCGCCGCGGATAGTGCTACTTCTCGTTTGTCCAGGTGGAGGGCAACCGTTGGAAGAGTCCGCGGCTGGATTGGGGTTGGTCGAGGCGTCGGGCGGTGAGGAAATCCTGGATCAACCTGTGGAGCTTCGTCGTGTAGTTCCGGGTGGTTTGGTCGACCTCGGGTGAGACGGATGCGGCGATGAGGGAAGCGAGGAATGGTGCGACTTCTTCGTCGGCGAGGGTGGGAACGAGTCCGGGGATGCTCTGCCCGAAGTGCGGTTCGATCTCAGGGTACTCGTGGGCGAGCGCTGTCAGGCCTGCTGAGTAGTTGTCGAAGTAGTCGGACGTGTTCTCGCTCATCGGGTTTCCTTCGCTTGGTTGGAGTGCAGTGGATGGTGGGCGCGTCCGCTGAACACACCCGCGAGTGTAGACGCTCCGCTACACTCATGTGTGAGTATTCATGCCGCAGACGGCGCAGAAGACAAGACGAAGAGGGCAATCATGGCAAGTGACGCGAACACGGAAAAGATCGCCCGCTACATCGTGGAAGCGAAAGTGAAGGGGCTTGAACTCAGGGAAAGTGATTTCAAGGAACACGACGGAGATCTCACCCTTGACAGCATGGATCCGAGTGAATGGATCGCCGCGATGACGATGGACTGACAGCTCATCCGTCAGCATCGGATTCGAACGAAGATCCGAATAGTGTAGGGCGGGAACAAGTCCCATATTCTCGTACCAGAGCAGCTCATTTGTCGTAGCGGTGTGGAAAAATTGATTTGAGGGTGGGGAACATGGCCGAGTGGTCGACATGGATTCAACTAGTACTTTCAGCTGGCCTCGGAGGTGGCATCACCGGGAGCGCGGCGTTCTACGCCGCACGATTCGCCGGGAAGACCGCAACCGTGAACGCGGAAAAGGACCGCGATCACCAAATGGTGATCAAACAGAAGGAGCTCGACGCCAAGCAGCACAGCGAAACGCTGACGCGCGCCGTGGACTTGGTTGCAGATGTCGTATCTACGACTACAAAGATCGAGCGTGAGCGGCTTGCTCCGTTGAATCTCCAGCTGAGGGAATATCGGGAAATCTCCGCTCGGCAAGTGGCCATTGAGCCGGAGTTTTACAATCCTGCCAACAATTTTGCCAACAGGGGCGAAACGCCCGATGAACGGCGTCTGCAACGGATTCTTTTGGAGAGTGGCGATCTCAACCAGCGCATTGCCCAGATCGCGGGAGAGTACAGCGATACGGCTGGCGCGACCAGATCCACACTGGCGGAGTTCGATCTGCTTCTCGTCCGTGCAGCGCTCCTGACACCATCTCAGGTGTCTACTCGAATCAAAGAGCTCCAGAAGGCGATCACCGAACTCGCTGAGGATTTGCAATACAAACCTTTCGACGAGGACGACGCAACAGAGATTGATCTCGATTCGATCGATAGCGCGAAAGCCGCACTCATCGAAGCGACAGAAACTTGGATAGGCGGGGTCAATACGGGGTGCTTCCCCGTCCCGATTGGAGTGATCGACGACGTAGACACACCATCCCGCGGCGACTGAATCGCGTTGCCTGGGTCAGCTGCGAAGCGCCACCCACCCTTTCGTAGCTGACCTGAATGCGCACCGATACGAAAGATCGACACCGCCCACCACTCGACTCGACGGCCTGCCCCCAATGAGGAGACATCGATGCGCACCGACGGCACCTTCGACGAACTCGTCACCCGCGGCGGACGCGACGCCGCCGAAACGAAACGCGCCGTCGCCACGCGGCGCGCCGACCTCGCCCGCACGATGCGCAGTGCCCAAGCCCGGCACGAGGAACTGCGTAGCGAACTGGAACGCCGCCGCTGCGAACTGGAAGCTGACTTCGCCCGGCAGAGAGCAGAACTGGACGCACAGATCGCGCCGATGAAGCAGCAACTCGCACGCATGCAGGAAATGATGTGGACGGTCGATCTGTACCTCGGCCGCGACGAGCACGTCGAACTGATCCGCGACGGAGCCCCCGCCGCAGCCGACACCCCGATCACCATCCGCCAACGAGTACTGGTGATGGCCGAGGAATCTCTCGTCCTGATGGACCGCCGGTCCACGGGCATGGACGCACGAGACCTTGACGCGTTCACCGAGTGGATCACCGCCGACCCGGCGAACTTGGACCGAGTACTGCCCGAACAGCGTGGTGTCGTGGTGCTGATCCCGACACGGGTCCGCAGCGATTCCGGCAACGCGTTCGAAGACGAGGCCCGGGATGCCGAGAACTCCCGCTCGTGGTGGCTGATGCGCAACGGCGAGAAGCTCTACCTGCTGACAGCGGACATCACCGTCGGCGACCGCGTATTGCCTCGTCGCGCTGAGTTCGTGGAAGTGTTCGATCGGCGACTGTTCGGCTTCGGCCGCGCAGCCGGGGAGCCGCTGGTTCCCGGCTCCGACGAGTGGATGAAACTGGAACGGCAGGCCGACGCCCGCCGTCGTCACTACATGCGAATCATGCTGGTGCTGCAGGGAATCGTCGAACGCACCCCGGTCTGGCATCCACTGCCCCCGGCGGGGGTGAACCTGCTGACCGTCGAGGCGCAGGACAGCGGCACAGTCGTCCTCATTCAGGACGACGAGACATCCATCCAGCTGGGCGACGGCCGCGAGTCGTTCGGCCAGTGGCAACGGCGATTGAACGCGAAGATGCGCCCCGGGATGCGGATCATCGGAGACTGGCACGCGTCGGCGTTCGACGACCTGCGGCGGGACGGTGATGGCCGGTACCGCGCCGCTCGGCATCCGCGGTTGCACCCGCGGAGCGTCGGATGCGTCCCCGAATCCGGTGTGCCGCACCTGATCGAGGACCGCCGAGACGGAGGTGTCATCGTTCGCTACACCCGCACCGACACGGTGTGGAAGCGCGATGTCCCGATCCCCGACCGGCCTGGATACGTCTACGGCGGAGAAATGCCGGTGACCCCGTCGTCCCGTGCATCATGCCTGGTGCTGCCCACCGATTCGTGGGTGCTGCCGTTCGACCTCGCCACCCGGGAGGAACTGCAGTACTACCTCAACAGTCGCGACGATCGCAGCGCCCACTTCCTGACGATGGTGCCGACTCTACGATCGGCGATCGCAGCGAAAGACTCAGAGGCCCAGACGGAGGGCCCGTTTCGTGTGCTGCTGGCGGCGCAACTGATCGATGCCGGGGCTGAGCCCGAAACGGTCGACGGTGTGCTCGACGAGCTGGTGCACTGGTGGAAACTCGCGAACACGTGGGCGAAGCCGTTGAATGGAAACCCCACCCACGAAGGCCGAGCTGTCCGGCAGATCCTCGCCGAATACCGCTCCCGGCGTTCACACGACGCCGACCCGTCGACGGCGACGATCATCGCGGCCGGGCGCGCCGTCCCCGGAGCGGTGTGCGTGGCACGCAACAGGAAAGGGGCCTGGCACGTCTACGCGGCATCCTCGCCCGCGCACGATCCTCACGTGTTCCTCGACATCACCCCGATCGACGCCGACGGCACATTGGGGACAACAGAGCGCTGGCAGTACCTTCCTGTGCGTAGTGCGACGCTACTGCGGCCAGGATGGGCGCACGAAGACTGGGAGCGTTGGAATTTCGCCGCAAACCCGATGCATTACCTCACCGGCCCCGAACGGGAAGCGGTGATCGCGGAAGCCTGCGCGCAGTCCGCCGCGATCGCGCTGTGCATCACCGAAACCCACGACAAGCGGCGCCCGTCCTCGCGGCAGCTGATCTCGTACTCCTGGACGAACCCGCTACCGCCCGAGGAAACGCCGCTGCGCGAGCAGGGGCTGCGTAACTACCGCAACATCGACGACGACCTCATTACCGCGCGTACATTCCAGATCACAAAGGACCGCAACGGTGTTCACCTGACCGAAGAGCGCGGGAATCGGTACGGCCCGTCGTTCGTTCAGTACTCCGCCTCCCCGGACGATCCGTCGTGGCCACGGTTCGACAAAGTCGGCATCCCCTGGTGGCCGGAGAGCGCCACACGATACGGCGACGTCCGTGCCCGACTCGCGTGGGCCGACGTGGACGCACTCGCGCGGGTAGACGCCTGGACCGGCAGAGTTGCCGCCGCCGCAGCGAAAGAGCGTGAACGCGCCCAAGCTGAGAACGCGGTGGTGGACCAGTACGTCAAGGCTGTGTCCGAAGTGATCAGAGCTGAGCAGACCGCCACCGCCAGGAGACGATTCGACGAGGACTACGGCACCGGGGCCGAGGATCTCTGGCAGCCGCACCTCGAGACTCTCAAGCTGGGCGACCCAATCCACCCCAGGAACCTGTGGGGGCTGATCTCGATCGCCCGCGCTCATGATCACCCGGTTGAAGGACAAACGTTGTCGGTGCTCGACGCCCACGCCCGCAGCCATCGGTACCAGGCGCCGGGGGAGTGGCATCCCGGTCGGCAGATCGACCTCGCGGGATTCGGGCATGTCGAGGTCCCGTGCCTCGTGGATCCATAGAGGTGCTGTGGACGAGCGATCCGGCTTCTCCCTGGGCGAGGCCCGTCGCGCGGGCGCAACCGAAGTCGAGATCGACATCGTCGTCGCCGAGGCCTCCCGTCGACGCGATCGTTGACCGCCCCACCTTCGGAAACCGCAGCGAACAAACGAAAGCCCCCGCCGTCCATACGGACCGCGGGGGACTTTCGCATGCACACCAACAGCGGTGATGCTGAACCAGGTGGGCTACCTGGGTTCGACCACGACATAGAAATGCCACGACGGAGACGCCTCACCCGATGCGGAGCAACTCATGATGCGGCCGGTCCGCTCGTTCTCGCCTGCAGTCGGTGACGAGCAATGCCACTCGCCGTTGTCCCGGTGCGCGGCATTGCCGCCAGGCGGAATGTCGCTGGTCTGGTACTCGTGGGCGATGCGCTGGGCGTCAGCGCAGTCGAGGTGCCCGGAGTCGAAAGAGATCGTGGTTGCCCTGCCACGGTAGGGATCGAACGTGCACGGTTCTGCGACAGTAGATGTTTGGGCCTCGGACGTACTCGGCGCTGCGACAGTCGACGTTGCGGTCTCAGGCGTGAACGGGGTGTTCTTGTCTTCGGGGGTGCGATCGGTACGCGTGGCGACATCGGTGCAGTCGAATGCACGGAACGGCTCCGTCGAGACACCCATCTGCATCGTCACCGGTTCCTGTGCGACCTGAGTCCACGCGCCGGACTTGTGATCGTGGAGATAGTCGACGCGGGTTCCGCGGCCGTCATCGTTGACGTTGATGCTCTGCAGGGGATTCGTGGTGACACCAGGCTGCCCCGGCTTCGGGCAACGGAAGAAGCCGATGTCCGGGTCCGTGGTGTTGTATGTCGTCCACACGTCGCTACCGGTCGTCCACTTGTTGTATGTCGGGGCGTTCACCACAGCCAACGTCCCGTTCTCGCCCAGGCGGAGCACCTGGTACTCGGAGTGATCGGCGAACTGTCCAGTCTGGACGATGATTTCGGGGACGCCGTCCCCTGTCACGTCGCTGACAGAGGTGAGGAAGTGATCCTGTTTGGAGGGGAAGTCGCCCGTCGGCCCGAGGCCACCGCCGCCGGACGTCGAGGTCGGATACACCTGATGCGTGGCGACGCCCCCTGCCTTCGTCGCGACCCGAACTTCGATCGTCGGCGAGGTGTTGATCGATACCGCAATCTGATTCGTGAAGTCCGCGTGCTCAATTGGTGCTGATGCTACGGTCCGGCACATCTGACCCGGGACCGATGCCACCGAGCACGGATCCACAGCGGTAGACGCATTGCTTGCATTCTCGGCGTCCGCCGAAGATGTCGACTCACCTGCATTCGGGTCGTCGGCACTCACGTCGGTACTGCACCCTGCGACAGCGAAAAACGCTGCCACGCAAATTGATGCGCCCACTCGTCCAACTCGATTCACGGAATCCTTCTTTCTCGATCGGCGATACGTACAGATGCCGAGCCTGAACCGGGAGAAGGGTCGGCAGTTCGTAGGTGTTCCCCCCGTTGGTCACAAAGAAATAGTAGCCATTAGCCGTCGACTGTGGTTCGTCGAGCAATCAATCGACGACATCCGGGAAATCGAAACTGACCATGAACCTTTGTCTTAGAGAGGAACTAGGATGATCTGCGACATCTTTCCCGGTGAACGGTGTGCGATCGGCACGCGGTCAACGACAGCGCTGCAATCGGCGCATGTGACTGCAGCCTCGATGTTTTCGCGACAAAGTGCTCTCACGAGAACCGGGAGGTGACGCTCGAGACGGCGGTCGCCACACCACTTGCCTGGGCTCCAAGCTGCGTGGAACACAGGTGGAGCCAGTCAGATACATTGCGAACAAACAAAATCAACAGAGGAGAGCGACGATGTCACAATTCAACAAGTACCTGTGCCCGGAATGCAAGGACCTGGATCTCAAGCTCATCGCCCCGGCCGACGCCAGTGAACCGACCATCGGGCAGTGCCAGGAATGCGGGTTCGAACGGGAAATCGAGGACGACGACGAACTTGAGAACGAATCCGTCGGCGCGAAGTAACATGCCGGGTAGGACCTTCTCGGCGTCGCTACGGTTCTCGCTGCCTACTACGTCGACATCGGACGGTTCGCTGCCCGAGCTTCGTGCCATCAGTTTTCCTGACGCCGGTCCCGTGACCGCTCATTGCTCTCCTCTGTCCCGGCGCCGCGTGGTGGCGCCGCCGCAACGGAGTAACCGCACGTCAGCGCGAAAGCATTTGAGACCCGCCATGGTGGCTACAAACGTCCAGCACACGCACAGCCCGTGTAACTCCCGGTCGCCGCACCGGCGCTACGACAGAAGGATTCGATTATGAGCAACAACCCGGTTGCAGACCTGATGACCTTGATCAATTCTGTCGACCCCCGAAGTGAAGACGTCGTGAAAGTGGCGGTAGAAGCGCGGCACTTGGCCTCCGATGTCTATCCCATGCTGGACGAGAAGAAGAGCGCTGATTCCGTCCTCGCTCGCACAAGCGCAATCGCCAACTTCTCTCCGGAAGACGAAGGGCCGGAGGTAGTTCGTGTGGCACGAGAGTTGTGTGCCGACCTTGCTGGCTGGTTCGAGTAGGAGGATGGCAATACGGAGGAAGGATGATGGGGGTTCGCCGGTGGCGAGGGTGGCAACCACAGCGTCTGCGCCCGCCTACTTTTGCGCAGCTGAGAGTGACAGCGCCAACCTTGACCGAAGCGGTTGAATGTATAGAATGAGATACATGCCGTCGAAGAATCCCTCCATATCAGAGCCCAGCGAGCAGTCGCTGATTGCTATCGGCGCGGCCTTGAAAGATCGTCGACGACAGCTAGGGATCAGTGCGACCGTTGCAGCTGAGTCCGCTGGAATGTCACGGGTAACGCTGCATCGAGTCGAGAGCGGCGCGCCATCAGTCACGGTAGGAGCACTGGTGAATGCCGCCGAGGCGGTGGGTCTGCATCTTCAGCTAACGGATGCTCGCCCGCAGTGGACGGAAAGCAGCGCGGACGAACCAGTGAACACCGAAACTCCAGCGAAGGTGAGAGTGGGTGACTACCCGCTACTGAGCGCCGCAGCTTGGCAGCTCGATGCCGATAGTTGCCTTGACGGATTCGAGGCCTTGAGGACCTACGAGCGCAATTGGCGTCACCTCGACCATGCCGCTATGAGCGACAAGGAAAAAGCTCTGATCCAGGCTCTGGCGGACAAATACAGCAAGGGAGTTCTTCTTGTTTAGCAGAGACCATCACAACCTCATCGAAACTGTTCTCGAATCACTCAACAGCGAACTATTTCGAGACACGAGTTGCTATTTCGGTGGAGGGACTGCGATAGCACTCCGCTTCGGAGAGTTCAGGGAGTCGATCGACGTCGACTTCCTGGTTTCGAGTGCAGCCGGGTACCGAACGCTTCGAGAGCTGATCAAGAGCTCAGGATTCAAATCGATTATGGTGCGCCAGGTCCCGTTGGTCCGTGACCCCGTGGCGGACCAGTACGGAATCCGGGCGATTCTCGATGTCGGCGGTACACCCATCAAGTTCGAGATCGTTTCTGAAGGGCGTATCAGCTTCGAAATTCCGGCGCGGGACGACCAGGTATGTGGGGTGGCGACGCTGTCCCTACTCGACATGGCAACAAGTAAACTTCTTGCGAACTCCGACAGATGGGCAGACACCTCCGTCTTCAGTCGAGACCTGATCGACCTCGCCATGATGGAGCCCAGCAACGGCCTCATGGACGAGGCCGTTGACAAGGCCGAGGCAGCCTACGGTTCGTCTGTCGTGAGGGACCTCGACAAAGCTATCGACTACCACCGAGACAATCCTCACCGGCTCGATCAGTGCATTCGCGAACTGAAGATGGATTCCACACCCAAGGCTTTGTTGTGGGATCGCATACAGCGGCTATACCGATAGGGCGGCCTACGCGAAAAAGGGCCAGTGAGAACCGGTCTGGCGATGGGTGAGTAAACGTGATCGACGGCTGGCCCGCGATGATCGCCAGAAACAGAGGAAGGGGTCGAACTCGATTGAGTCCGACCCCGTCTGTGATGAGTTCTGAGCGTCTCTGGGTCATCTCATTTCCGGGTAACGGCACCGGCGCATAGAGTCGCTTACGCCACAGTGTCGGGCTCTCCCAGCAGCTCCGTCGCCACGTCCGTAATCTCGTCGACGTGAGCCTCCGACGCGTCGTTCCAGAAGGTGTGCACCTGATCCCGGGCTATCAGGAATTGGCCATTGCCGGGCTGAGTCCATGCTGTGGTCACAGCGTGCGGCGATCCGATCAGCGTGGTGGCCTTCTCGAGTATTTTCTCCGATGCGCTGTCGGGCACGTCGCCCCATCTAGCTCCGAAGTCATCGGATTCCAACCAAAGCGTCCCCATTGCATAACCTTTCGACGGAATAGTTCGCGATCTGCGGAGGGGACGAGTGTATCGATCCTTCCGATTGTCGTGGTGGACATGTCACAACGGATCTCCGCATCAACCCGAGTCTGGAAGTCGTGCATGATCACCGGATGCGTCGGTCTCCACTGCAGTCGAAAGCTGGCAGGATGGGTGGATATCGGACTACGAGGCGAATGGAACGAAATCAAACGTCTGTTCCCGTGGCCGATCCGAATGGGGGAGTACGCGTGGCGCACAAATCGCCGGGGCGGCACATCGGAAGCGGTGTCCGACAACTGCTGGCGGTGTCAGCGAGATATTCAGGCGGCGACGGCCCGGTGGAGTTCGCCACACAGAATCGATCGTTGTGCTGATCTTGATGATCCTCGCAGGCTGGTCGACTGATCGAGTCATCCGGACCAGTGTGGCACTTGTGTTGTGCGGAACTGTTTTGCGTTCTGTGTGCTGTGGGCGGCGGACTATCAGTGGTCGAATGCCGGTGGGTGCCGCGAGATGTTCCCGGCGCAATTCGGCTACCGCGCACCGGACTGGGAACGCGCCAACGGAACTGTCGACGATGTGGCCGTGTGGTGGCCCGTCGGGCATGAGTGCCGTGGCCTCGACGTCGACTCCGGCGTTTACGCGGTCCGAGGGCCCGCGTGGGGTCTATCGATCGCCGTGTACTCGGCACTGGCTGTGGTTGCGTCCACCAGAGTGGTGTACGAGCCGCAGCTGAATGAGCTTGCTGGCGTGTCGTAACCGAACGAAAGACGGTCACCGCGTGATTCTCAGAGAGACCGACCAAAGTCACTCGAGACAGGACCACGCGATGACCACTGCCCACGATATCGACCTGCGCCAGCTTGTCGACGACCGACTCACCGGCGCCAGCCCCGACCTGCTGCGCGAACTACTGACGATATTCCTCGACGCCCTGATGGGCGCCGAAGCCGACGCACTGTGCGGCGCCGGTTACGGGCAACGCTCCGACGACCGAATCAACGTCCGCAACGGCTATCGGCATCGGGACTTCGACACCCGCGTCGGCACGCTCGATGTCGCCATTCCGAAGTTGCGGCAGGGCTCATACTTTCCGGACTGGTTGCTGCAGCGCCGTAAACGCGCCGAACGAGCTCTGACCTCTGTTGTTGCGACCTGCTACCTCCTCGGCGTCTCCACCCGCCGGATGGAGAAACTCGTCGACACGTTGGGTATCACCAGTCTGTCGAAATCGCAGGTCAGCGTCATGGCGAAAGAGCTCGACGAGCAGGTCGAGGCCTTCCGCAATCGGCCTTTGGATCAAGGTCCGTACACGTTCGTTGCCGCCGATGCTCTCGTGCTCAAAGCCCGCGAGAACGGTCGCGTCGTGGGCGTGCACACCTTGGTGGCGGTCGGCGTGAACGCCGACGGCTACCGCGAGATCCTGGGGGTGGATGTCACCTCTGCCGAAGACGGCGCCGGTTGGCTGGCCTTCTTCCGCGGCCTCGTTGCCCGAGGCTTGTCCGGGGTGCAGCTCGTGACCTCCGATGCTCATGCCGGCCTCGTGGGAGCGATCGGTGTGACCTTGCCGGGGGCGTCCTGGCAACGGTGCCGAACGCACTATTCGACCAACTTGATGGCGGTGACCCCGAAGTCGTCGTGGCCGTGGGTGAAGACGCTGTTGCATTCGGTCTACGATCAACCGGACGCGGATTCTGTTCATGCCCAATATGATCGGGTGATCGATGCGCTGGAGGAGAAGCTGCCGAAGGTGGCCGAGCATCTCGACGCAGCGCGAGCGGATCTGCTGGCGTTCACTGCGTTTCCGAAGCAGATCTGGCGGCAGATCTGGTCCAACAATCCGCAGGAGCGGCTGAACAAGGAGATCCGCCGCAGGACCGATGTGGTCGGGATCTTCCCGGATCGGACTGCGTTGATCCGGCTCGTTGGTGCCGTCCTCGCCGAGCAGCACGACGAGTGGATCGAAGGTCGCCGCTATCTCGGACTTGACGTTCTCGCCCGCTCCCGCACGGACAGGCGTGCCGAGACCGTCACAGAACCCGCGGAGGAGGTGGCACCGGCTTTGACCGCATAACCGACGACGAGGAATCACGCGACGACGTCGTACACCACCTCACGGGACTTGACCCGAACACGTTCTCGAAGACGGCAGCCGGAGAGGAACCGGTGAGCCGGTCCACCCGGGCAGTCGATGGCCACGGTCGGCGCCACATGTCGTGTGTCAGGGGAAGCAGCGTCTCGATGGTTTCCGGCTTCTCGAACGCCAATTCGGCGATTTCGGCGACGCTGAACGCTCGCATCAGCTCACGCAGGCGGTTGTCGTCGAGGCCGTCGAGTACCGAGGTGATCCCGTCGATCGATTTTGCATCGAACCGCTCCATCTCGGGAAGACCGAGTTCACCCGATACATGATCGTGCTCGCCGTTGATTCCGAGCAGGCACCGTGTGAGTTCGTCTGCGTCCACTGCCTGAGCTGCGGCATCGCCGGTGGCCGATTCGATGATCTCGCGCGCGCATTGCATGAGCGCACGAGGTGAGATCAGGGGCCCTGACCCCGGTTCTTGGACACGCTGAAACCAGCACCTGCTGGGGAAGCGAGATGATCTTCAGTCATGTCACGAAAGAACTACTCGGAGGAGTTCCGGCGCCAGGCCGTCGAGTTGTACGAGTCCACACCCGGCGCGACGATCCGAGGCATCGCCGCTGACCTCGGGGTCGTACGCGGCACCCTCACCCACTGGATCGACCAGTACGGGACCGGCACCAAAACCCACCTCGACGGCACCCGGGTGAACACTCCGGCACGGCCTCACAGCCCGAGCCCCGGCACGGGTAGCGAATCGGAGACCGTCGAGCAGAAACTCGCCCGCCTCGAAGCCGAGAACGCTGCCCTACGAGCAGAGACCACCAAGCTCACCACCGAACGCGAGATCCTCCGGCAGGCGGCCAAGTATTTCGCCGGGGAGACGAACTGGTGACCCGCTTCCAGTTCGTCGCCGACCACTCCGACACCTATCAGGTGAAGCGGTTGTGCCAGCTCGTCGAGATCGAGCGCTCGTCCTACTACGCCTGGAAATCCGCAGAGACCACGAGGGCCGCTCGCGCCGAGGCCGACGCGCAGCTGGCCGAAAGAATCCGGGTGATCCACACCGAGGACAACACCTACGGCGCACCGAGGATCACCGCCGAGCTCAACGATGGCGTCACCATGGACGAGAGGGTCAACCACAAGCGGGTGGCCCGGGTGATGCGTGAGAACGATATCGCCGGCTACCGCCGTCGACGACGGGTCACGACCACCGTCCCCGAACCTGCCGACCAGAAGGTGCCCGACCTGCTCGAGCGGGACTTCACCGCCCCCGCACCGAACCGCATCTACGTCGGTGACGTCACCTACCTGCCGCTCGAGGGCGGGACCAACTTGTATCTGGCGACGGTGATCGACTGCTACTCCCGCAAACTCGCCGGCTGGGCGATCGCTGACCATATGCGCACCGAGCTCGTCTCCGACGCTCTCCGCGCTGCTCATGGCGATCGTAATGGATTGTCCGGGTCCGTCTTTCACTCCGATAGTGAGACTGTTTGTGCCGGTGTTTTCGGATTTCCTGACCGTTAACGCATGGAGACGAGAGAATGCTGGTGCCGGGAGTTCCCAGTGTTCCTGACCCGCACTCCGATCGACGATCGTATGTCTTTCCTTGGATTTGTCGGTTCCTGGGAACCCCCGGTGAGGCGCTACGCCTCACCGTCGGGGTGACCTGAGGAGAGCCTGCACCACCAGGTGCTCATCACTGTCTTGTCCGCCGGTTCGGTCGATGCGCGGCGCCGCCTTGCTCATCGGTCAACGGAGAGGAAAGCGACATGACAAGGATGCCTGACAAAGCCGATCTCGATCAAGACCGGGAAGTGTTCGCCGGAGTCGATACCCACAAAGAACTGCACGTCGCCGCGGTGATCGATACCGACGACAACGTCCTCGGAACTCGCAGTTTTCCGACCACCCGAAACGGGTATCGAACCATGCTGACCTGGATCGGCGAGTACGGCAATCTGATCCGGATCGGTATTGAGGGCACTGGCTCCTACGGAGCTGGGCTGACCCGCCACCTCGCGAAAGCCGGCGTGACGGTACTCGAGGTGGACCGCCCCGATCGCTCGGACCGCCGCCGTAAGGGCAAAAACGACGACCTCGATGCCATTAACGCAGCGCGTGCAGCCAAAACCAACCGGCGCACCACCACCCCGAAATCGAAAGACGGTGCCGTCGAGTCACTTCGTGTGTTGAGGGTGACCCGAGCCCATTCGGTACGAGAGCGGCGCAGTGCGCTGCAACTATTGCGGATGACGATCATCTCCGCTCCCGACGAGCTGCGCGAGCAGGTCCGCGATCTGACGCGGATGCAGCTGATACGCCTCCTCGCCGCGTGGCGGCCGGATGTCTCGAACGCTACCGATCCTGTGACCGCCTACCGGGTTTCGCTGAAATCCCTGGCTCGCCGCTATCTCGAATTGACCGACGAGATCGCCGATCTCGACGAACTGATCAACCCGATCGTGAAAGCCCTCGCACCTCAACTACTCGAGCGCGTCGGAATCGGTATCGAAGTCGCCGGACAAATGCTTGTCACCGCCGGCGACAATTCCGATCGAATGAAATCCGAAGCCGCGTTCGCGATGCTATGCGGTGTCGCGCCGCTACCCGCATCTTCTGGCATGACCCAACGCCACCGCCTCAATCGCGGCGGTGACCGCCAAGCCAACCGAGCCTTGCATCTGGCCGTCATCGGCCGCATTCGACTCGACCCGAAAACCCAGGCCTACGTAGAGAAGAAAACCAGCGAAGGCCACTCGAAACTGGAAACCATTCGGTGCCTGAAACGCTACCTGGCTCGCGAGGTCTACTACCTCCTCAACCCTGGACCGCAGACCATCACCCCGAACACCCGACACCATCGAAAAGCAGCTTGACTCTCAGGAGAGCATCCACGGCGCGCAATACACGTCGAAGGATTTCGCTTCCCTCTGCGCCCGCCTCGGCGTTATCCAGTCGATGGGCAAAGTCGGCACGAGCGCCGACAACAGCCTCGCCGAATCCTTCAACGCCGCCCTCAAACGAGAAGTCCTCCAGAACGCGAACGTCTGGCCCGACGAAGCGGCGTGCCGGCGCCAAGTCTTCCGATGGGTCACCCGCTACAACACCAGGAGGAGGCACTCCTGGTGCGGCCACCGGTCCCCGAACTCTTACGAGAGCCTCTACACCGCTACGCTGTCATCCGCGGCGTAATCCACCACCCGTGTCTACGGACTGGGGTCAAGGCCCCAGTCCCCGATAGGAAACGGACACCAGCGGCTCTAGCTTATTCCTCAGGACGGGGCTGAGGGCTTGCGTCCAGCTCAGTTCCACCTGGTCTCGTGTGTCGTCGATGAGTGCCAGGTCCATGCGCGCCAACAGATCGGCGACCACCTGGAGCGACCTATAGATGTTCGAGCAAGCCCACACGCGATCCCGCGCAGCTCGGTTCACAGTCGCGCCCAGAATCTCTTTCGCTGTGATCGCCGCCCTCGTCCCGAGGAGTCGACTGGCAGCGGTAGGGTTTCTCAGAGGTCTCGAGCTCACGGTCCGAGTCTCCAACAAGGCACCGACAAACGACCACGTGAGGGTGTCCACTACAAGGGGGGCAGCCTCACTGTGATGTTCGGCCGGAATCGAGGACTGGGAACTGGTGCTGGGAGGTTGGTTCCGATGGTGGCCGAACCACTGGCCAGCATCGGCAGGGCTCGAAACCTCGCACACCCTGCACCCGGGGGCAGCCGATCGTCCTCATCCCCGCGCCGGTCGCGACCCGTGACCACACTGTGCTGACCAGCGGTAACGATGTGATCTACGGACTCGATTCCAGAGCTGAGATCGCCATGTCACGTGGCGGCATCGAGGAGAACACATCGGGCATGAAACGAGGCAGCGGCTTGAGTAACGACGAGGGTTCATCCGGTGACACAGACAGCACCAGAAGCCCGACACCGACGTGGGTTCGGGCGATCATCGCAGTTCTGGGCGTCGTACTGCTCATGATTGTCTTCGCAGTCCTCACCACCGACAGCGAGGATCAGGGTGCGTCGAACAATGCTCGGGGTGCGGTAATCGATGCTCGGGATGGGTCGGTCGTCGCTGCGGATGGGACGACGCTAGTGCCGGGATGGTCCTCACAGACCGGCGGCGGTGCGTCGATCGCTGTGCCTGCGCCGTCGCTGGATGCGGCCCGGTACGACCGGAGTAGCTACGAGGTGCTCGACTCGCGTGATCTCGCGTTCATCGTGAAGGATCCGACACAGCATCTGGACCGCAAAGTCGTGCTGCACGGATATGTGCAGCAGTTCGACACCGTAACCGGGCTGGACACGTTCCATGCTTTGGTGGATGCGGTACCGCACAGCAGCCGCTTCGGGTACCGCGATCGGGCTGTCATCTCCTCTCCCACATCCGAGATCTTGGCCGACGTCGTGGAAGGGGACCTGGTCACAATGTATGCCACGGTGGGCGGCCCCATCACCTACGACGCGAGAGGCGACGTACGTATCACCGTTCCGACGTTCACCGCCCAGATCGTCGAGGTGACCGGCTACAGCAACTGATCACCGCTCATACAACCGGGTTCGTCGCGCTGCGCCCCGAAGAAGCCGGATCCGCAATTCCTGTGAGGTGAGCAAGGAGTACGCTCCACCCCCGCATCTGTCTGCATGCAGGTGCCGGGCGCGCCGGAAACGGTTCGTCGCATCAGGGAATCCACTTCGCGCGAACCATCTAGTCGTCGGGCAGCTCTCGACCGGCAGCGGCATACATCTCTCGTTCTTGTTTGCTGTATCCGATCTTCCTGCCCCACGACCGCTCGAACCTGCGACCTGAGCTTGCCCCTTGGTTGGTACGAGTGTCGACGCTACCGGCCGGTGTCGACAGGCAGGGCACCACGGTCGGTAGCCGCGTCATCGAAGGCAGTGCGCAGCATCCGAGCGGCGCGGCCGAACGCGTCGATACGGCCGCCGTCGGCGGGAACTCGGTCCAAGTGCAGGGACTCAGCGTGTCCGAGGGCATCGAGGAACGCAGCGGTGGCCGGGTTGCGGACATCGTCGAGAGCCGGGCAGTCGAGCCGGGCATCTGGGTCGGCGAGGTACGCGGCGTAGTCATCGAGCACCCCGAGGTAGATCGCCTCTGCCTGCTGCCAGTCGTCTTTGCGGTTCCAGCGGGCCTCGATGCGGTCGGGGAAGGTGTACAGGTGGTATACGACCCAGACCAGCGCCGCGACGATCAGGGGAAAGGTCATTATGCACAGCACCTGCTCGGTCAACTGGGTCAGGTCAACGGGGGTCTCGGTGGCACGGAACATGCTCGGTACTCTTCCTGGTCTGGTCTGGTCTGGTCTGGTCTGGTCTGGTCTGGTCTGGGAGTGGGCGGGGATGATTGCTGCATCCCCGCCCAGCACCGGCCGGTGCGGGTGGTCAGTCAGTCCGACAGTTCGCAGATCAGCTGCCACAGGACACGCGCGGTCAGCGTCTGGTTGTCGAGGTCGGTGGCCCGCTCGGCGGTCGGTGTCCACAGGCCGGTGTCGGCGACGATGTGGGCGCGCACCAGATCGCCGCAGCGGTCACGGTGGCCGGTGAAGCGGATCGGCAACAACCCGGCATCCCAGATCAGGGAACCGGCAGCCGCCTTGGAGTAGTCGTCGAGTCCGTCGACCGGTTCGTCGATCCGGGTGTAGAAGCGCACCGCTTCGTCGGTCAGGGCCTCGCGGTGCTCCTCGGTGAGCGCAACGATCGCGGCAGCCGGGTCGGCGGGGTGCTCGTAGCGGGACGTCACCTCGACCTTGACGCCGGATACGGCGGCGGCGTGCTCCTCTGCGGGGAGGAGGAACGCGGGGCTTACGGCCTGCCACCGGCTGTGGTCCAGGGCTGTGCTCATGGCCTCGTGTAGCGGCGCCGGAGCGTTGACGGGTCGTGGAATGCGGGCAAGCACTTCCATGCCGCCGCGGGCTGATCGGCGCCGGACCAGGATCTCGCTCGCGTTCGGAAAGGTCACGGCTTCAAAGACTTCGGAAGTGCGCATCGAGCGTTCCTTTCGTTCGGGTGAGGCCAGTCGACCACCCCGCAACCCAATATGTCAAGCGAAGTAAACAAATCTGTTTAGAGTGATTGACGGTGTGGTGCGGGTGGCATAGATTCAGGGGCATCACACAGGCGAGGGGGCATGCACACGGTGACCGAGGCGACCGCACCGGACTGACGGCGCTGTACGGGGACGTCTCAGCGCGCCCGTAGGGTCGAGCTCGGCAGGTGGACGCAGCCTCCGGTCGACCCCGGCGCTGCGTCCACCGGCCGGACCCTGGGCAGCCCCTTGAAGGACGAGGACACATCCGATGAGCAGCGACTACACCATCAGCGTCGTGCGCGCCGACACCGACGACAAGGCCTGGACCGTCACCGTGCAGGATCGGCCCGACTGGTCGTTCCGGGAAAAGAACTTCGCTGCCATCGACGACCGTGTCCGCGATCTGGCCCACACTCACGACGGCGTCGATCCCGACGCGGTCACCGTCACTCGCGCCCACGTGCGTATCGGCGATGTCGACATCACCGAACAGCTCGCCGGCCTCGACGAGCTGCGTCGCCGCGCCCAGGAGACCAGCGCGCAGATCAGCGCCACCACCGTCGATCTGATCGGTGTGTTGCGCACGCAGGCGGGTTTGTCCACCCGCGACACCGGAGCTGTCCTGGGTTTGACCGGTGGTCGCATCAACCAGCTCGAACAGGCCACCAGGGCCGAGACCACCGAATGAAAGAGGATCGCACCGTGACCGAATCCCACATCATCGACACCGACTTCGGGGCCATCACCGTCCGCAACGAACTTCCGGAGACGGTGACTTTAGCGGTCGACGACGGTCTCAACGCAGCGGGTGCTGCTGCTGCAGATCGACGAGGCACACCAGCTGGTCGACGCACTCCACGCCGCGATCCGCACCGCCCGCGCCGCTTATCCCGGTCCCTCAGGCAGCGACCAGTGAGCGATGAAACGCGCGCACGGCATTCTGGGACAGGAAGCTCCACCCTCGCATTACTGGCTGATCGCCGCGATGTGGGTGTTGCTCGCAGGGTGGTCCCTCGTTAGCGGATGGACGTGGTCCGGTGTGGGATACGGCGTGGTTGCCGCGGTATGGGCGACCCCGCTGTGCGCCAGTACTGTGGCATGTTCCCCTTGAGTAGGTCCGGCCTGATCTAGAGTCCTGATTGCCCTGGTAAGGGCGAAGAAGGGACGACAAGGATCATGGCGGGACGCAAACGTCACTCGGCGGAGGACATCGTGCGCAAGCTGCGCCGGGCCGACGAGTTGGCCGCGGAAGGCAAGAACGGCGAGGAGATCGCCGCTGCACTCGAGGTGTCGGCGGCGACGCTGTACAACTGGCGTCGCCAGTACGGCGGCATGGATGCCGATGCGGCGAAGGAACTCAAGGAACTACGGGAGCAGAACAGCCGGCTCAAGCGGCTGCTCGCCGACGCCGAGTTGGAAAAGGACGCCCTGCGGGAGATCGCGAAGGGAAAATTCTGAGCCCGACCGCCAAACGCGCCGCGATCACCATGCTTACCGACACCCTGCAGATGTCGGAGCGGTCCGCGTGCAAGGTCGTCGGGCTCTCCCGATCGGTTTACCGGCGGTTGCCGTTGGCGCAGACACCGGACGACCCGGATGCCGACCTGCGCGCAGAGCTACGCAGATATTCCCGCAAGCATCCGCGGCACGGCTTCCGTCGAGCGTGGGCATGGTTGCGCTACGACCAGGGCGTCGAGGTGAACAAGAAGAAGATCCACCGCCTGTGGAAGGAAGAAGGGCTGCAGGTCCGGCGTGCCCCGCGCCGCAAACGTGCCGGCCTGTCCTCCGTTCCGATTATCGATGCGGATGCTCCGAATATTGTGTGGGCATTGGACTTCCAGTTCGATTCGACCGTCGACGGCAAGACGGTGAAGATCGCGTCGATGGTCGATGAACACACCCGGATGTCGTTGCTGAACATCGTGGACCGCTCGATCACCGCCGACAGGTTGATCGAGGGCTTGGAGAAGGCATTCGCGATGTGGGGTGGGCCGCCGCTGGTGTTGCGGATGGACAACGGGCCGGAGTTCATCTCGGAAGCGCTGCGGGACTTCTGTGCTGGGTCGGTGGGGATGTCCTACATTCCGCCGGGCACGCCGTGGAACAACGGGTTCATCGAGTCGTTCAACAACCGGCTGCGCGATGAGTGCCTGAACCGCAACTACTGGCCCACTCTGCTCGAGGCCCGTGTGGTGATCGAGGACTTCAAGGACGACCACAATCACCGACACCGTCATTCAGCATTGGGTTACAAGACCCCCGCCGAGTACGCTGCCGGATGCACCCACCGGCACCAGCCCGTGGCGTGCGAGATCGACTGATCGACTACACATAGGAACCGGCTCTAGAACCGACCGGACCGACTATCGGGGACCTGCCATGGGCACATTCCAATGCAAGATCGGGTGGCCGGGTGAGATTGAAGAAGCCTCAAATACCTACGTCGAAGCGTTGTCGTTGTGTACGCAAGGAGGTCCGCAAGGGTTCAAATCCCTCCGCCACCGCCACGAGTCCCCCACCTGTTCACGCAGGTGGGGGACTTTTTGTGTCGTCAGTGTCCGAGTGAGCGTCGGCTTCGGGCACATCGGGCATACTGGCCTGCGCGTACCGGGCGTGGAGGGCTAGACATCACAGCTGATATGTAGAGAAGCCTGTCAAGAGGCCAGAGTGAGGCGCCTCCGGGGAGCGACCCTGGAGGCGCCTCTGCGCTTCGTCGACAAGTCCTTGTGGTGAGCGTGTCGACAAGCGACGCGCGGTCAGACGGGGGTCCCTCCCGCTTGCGGGGGCATATACGCGGGTTGACTACCGCAGGACGGTTTTTCGGCTGGATCGCATCCGCGTGTCTAGGGTCGAGCGTCGGCCCGAAACGGCCTGCTCATAGCTGTGTCGCGGGTCGATCCACGCGCTGTCACCACCGGACTCGTCGGCGAAGCAGATCAGGGATGGGTCCTCAGCAGTCCATCACCGCCAACGACCAGCACCAGCCCGCCAACTCGCGGGCGATCGCCACGTTCGCCACCGTCGGCCGCTTGCGGCGTTCGAGGAATCCCACCCACCTGCCGTGCAGGCGACGGTTGCCCTCATCACCGCGTGCGCGGGCAGCAGCCGGCGCCTGGTCCCACCGTTGCCGCATGACCGCCCCGACGTGATACCGCGGGCGGTGATGCCAGGCGGCTTCGACCAGCAGCCGGCGGGCGTGGGTGTTTCCGGTCTTGGTGATCGACCCCTGCACCCGCGACGCGCCTGACGAGTACTCGGAGGGCACCAACCCGAGGAACGATCCGATGGTGTTGCCGGTGAACCGATTCCAGTCACCGATTTCCACCGCCAAACCGAACCCCGTCAAGGTGGAAACCCCGCGCAGGCAACACATGCGGCGCACAACCGGGGTGAACTCGCTATCCGATGCCATGTCCTCGATCGCCGTGTCGAGGCGACCGCGGCGGGCCTGCATCGTGAGCACGTGGTCGTAGTCGGCGTCGAACGCCATCCGTGTGGCCGGTGCGGTCAGCTGTGGTGCCGCTTCGGTGCGCAGCCACCGGTCGTGCGCTCCGGTCCAGGCGGCGCCGCCGTAGTAGACGACGCCATGTCGGAGGAGCAGCTTGGAGAGGCGGTGGCGTGCGCGCATCAGGTCGCCGCGGCAGTCTTCGCGGGCCCGTACCAGATCCCGGGCCGCTTCCTGATCGACGGTCGGGATCGACACCGGGGTGATCTCGTCGAGTCGCAGCAACCTGGCCAGGTGCACAGCGTCACGGGCGTTGGTTCTGACCCGGTCTCCGGCCGGTTTCTGCAGTTTCGACGGGGCGGCTACCTCGCACCGCACCTGTGCGTCGGTCAACGCCCGGTACAGCCCGAACCCGGTCGGGCCGGCCTCGTACGCAACCGCTACCGGACCCGGCAGGTCCGCGATCCAGGATCGGATGTGTTCGTAGGACGGGGTCAGCCGGGTTTGCAACACCTCACCTGTGACGCTGTCGATGGCTGCTGCCGCGACCGAACGTGCGTGCACGTCCAGTCCAACGCTCGTACGCTCGGTAAACACCGGGGCCTCCCACAATTGTCGGATAGGCCGGACAGGCGGGTTCGTCTGCTCGGTAACCCACGAATCTTGTGCGTGAGGCCCCGGCCCGCCAGTGTGGTCGACAACCCCCTCCCGGGGTGTCCCTCGATCACCGCTGACTCGCCCGGGGCACGGGTGGCGATGTCAACGTGGAGCACGCGCAGCGCAGCGAGCATGAACGACGTTGACACCGCCCCGCACCGGGCGCACCTTTCCATGCGACCGAGGGACGCCCCGGCGCAACGGGAGCGCTCTCACAACAAGCCGTGTGTCACTCCATATCGTCTAGGTCATCATGGTCCATACCGGCAAGTAGCGCTGTCGCCTCACAGCGACGACGTGCCTTGCCCGCAGGCTGCGGCCCTTCGAGTGAATGATCGCCCGGTAGTGCGGGAGACCGGCGCGCTGCGGTATGGGTTCTCCCGCTTCTCCGGTGCGCGCTGCAACGCCCCCTCGAGCGGTCAAGGAGTGGTGTCCTGTTCGGCGACCGACGGTGGCGACGGCGGATTCGCACCAACGACGGTGGTGTATCCCCACACCGCAAACAGCACGGCCGCGACCGCGGTGATGATCAGTGCGCGTTTGGCGTCGGTGGACATCGGTGTGCGCGGCGGGGCCGGTTCCGATGGTGGGGCCGTCTCGACGTCGGTGACCCGAGGCCGGGGGATCGGGCGGACCAGCGCGGTCCAGGCGGTGCCGTCCCACCAGCGTTGCAGTCCGTCGTTGCCCGGGTCCCGGTGCCATCCCAGTGCGCGCTCTGTGGTGGTCATTTGTGGCCCGTCGTAGTCGTGGTGGACCGGTCACGGGCCGCAGCAGGCTTGGCGTCGGTCAGGTCCGCACCGCCGAAGTCGGCCGATTCCCACGTCGCGGTACGCAGGTCGGCCCGCATCAGTTTCGCGGCGCGCAGGTCCGCCCCGGTCAGGTCGGTGTGCTCGAGGGTGGCCGATATCAGCTGGGCTCCTCGTAGGACCGTGTCGGTGAAGTCGGCGCCGGTCAGGTCGGCACCGGTGAATGAGGCATACGGTGCGGTGGCCCTGGTCAGATTCGTGCCGGTCAGATCGGTGTCGGTGAACCGGGTGTTCGCCGCGACCGCCTCTGTCAGATCAGCCCCGGCCAGGTCCGACCCGGACAGATCGGCCTCGGTGAGCACACAACCGCGAGCGATGATCCCCGGCAGCGACCTGCCGCGCAGCACCATCGCGGCCAGGTCCGCACCGGACAGATCGACCCGGAACGGCCCGAGGTGTTTCCAGGTGGTCAGGTGCGTGGTCAGACCGGCGCACAGTTGTTTGCGTACGATTCGTTCGTCGTGTTCGACGCCCGCGCCGACGCTGGTGCCGGGAACGAACCGTTCCAGTCGGTGATTCGCCCGCAGGAATCCGCAGATCAGATCGAGGCACCGTTGGTGTTCGAGCAGCAGGCGTTGAGGATGGGTGGATCGGCGGGAGATCCGGCACCAGTCGTCGGCCACGGCCAGCAGTTCGTATACCGCAGCCAACCTCAGGGTCGGATTCTCCTGCGAGAGCATGCGTGCCGCGTCGAGCATGCGGGTACGTAGACCCTGCACGTGCGCCGGTTCGAGATCGAGTTGCCGGTGGGCGGTCAGCATCTGGCGTTGTTCGGCAAGTCCCCAGGAGAAGATTACTGCCGAGGCCGTCAGCGCCACCGCCAGCATCACCGTCGCTGCCGGTTGTGCGGTGGCCGTCCATCCGGATACGAGGTCGACCTGCCACCAGGCGGCGGCTACGGCCGAGACTCCGGCGAGGATCGCACAGCCGACGGCGATGACCGTGATGGCACCGAGGAGATAGCGACGTGTTCGTTTCACCTGAAACTCTTCCTGTTCGCCCCCCTGCGCGTGTTGATGTCCCCGAAATGTTGTTGCGGGTCACCGTGTCACGGCAGTGACCGCCACGGACCCCCGTCCCGCGTGCACCGCACTCACAGTGATCGGTTCATCGGCGTGACAGTGAGGTCCTCGACGACCGGATCGTCGGCGTCCACATCGAGGTGGCACAGAACCTGACCGGTCTCGTCGAGGAGGGCGTAGCGTCCCGGCAGCAGACCGGCGAAACGGAACTGTCCGTCGGAGGTGGCGGTGACCGTGCGGTCGATGCGGTCCTCACAGGCATCGACCCCGGTCAGGGAAAGGCGGGCACCGGGGTGGGTGCGGCCGGCGATCTGCCCGGTCGCCGCCGCCGACACTGTCTCCGGTGCCCCGGCGACAGCACCGTTGTCGGGGTCTTGATCATCCGCTGTCCGGATCGGCGCCCGACCGGGTGGGGCGCACCGGGTGACCGGCGCTGCGGGGTGGTCGGCCCGGTCGAGGAATGTCTCGCCCGAGTGCAGATTCGCGGTGAACACGGATCCGGCCGCGGAGAGGGCCGACACCTGGTCCGACACCGGAACCATGATCGTGTGCTGTGTTCCGGCGTCGAGTGCGCCGAGTTCGCAGACCATCACCGACCGGGTTAACGCCGCCGTGCCCGCCGGTGCCTGGTCTTCGACGTTGAGGACCTGGTCGATTACGTGAGACTCGGGTGCGCACCCGGCAGGGATCGGGCCCCAGGCCCGTGAGGGTGCGAGTGTGAGGGTGAGGGTGAAGCGGCCGGTGTGCGGCGGGCGCACCATGACCGCGTAGTCCGAGCTGTGAGGGTCGGTCTCGATCTGGAGTTCTCGTATCGAGGGTGGAGTCGTCGCGGTCGCCGTCACCGGGATCGTGATCACCGATGATCCTGCCAAAACCGCCGCACCTGCCCACACTCGAACACAGATTTTCACCTGAAGTGCCTTTCGTCTGACGCCCCCGCTGAGTCGGAACACTGGTGAATGTTCCGACCTGGACTCCCGACACAGGTTGAATCCTCGGGTACCTGCTGTCCGTTATCTCCTGTTCGGGTGACATCCGGGGTGACATCCGGAGGGGAGAACCGGCCGGGTCCGGCGGACGTCCGGCCCGACGCAGCGGCGGCACATGACACATCGGGCTGCGTTCCGCAGCATCGGGCAGGCACCGCCGACACCCACCCCCCACGCCATCGACGAGCGTCGACACCAAGGAGGGACTCGCCGATGGAACCTGCGTCGGGGCTCCTCGCCGGAACACCCGGAAGGTTCCGACCGCGAAGAGCGTCGACAGACAACACCGGGTGAGACCAGCAGCGATTCGAGTGCGGGTCGGTGCGGCGGCAATGGCCGGATAGGGCGGCGATCTGTGAACTCGACGCCGGAACACGGCACACGACCGCCGGGTCCGGTGGCGGATCCGCCCACGGCCGCCTCCGACGGACAGTTCTGTTTCGCCGGTCTGGTGCCGGGACGCTACGCCCTCCTCGACGAGACCGGTCAGGTTCTGTGCCACCTCGATGTGGACGCCGACGATCCGGTCGTCGAGGACCTCACTGTCACGCCGATGAACCGATCACTGCCGTGACACGGTGACCCGCGGCAACGCGTCCTCGCCGGAACCGTGGTCGTCGGACATCAGGACAGCAAGCCGAGTTCCTGGGCACGGGCGAGAGCGGTCACGGCATTGCCGGTCCCGAGCTTGACGTTGATTCTGCGTAGATGAGTTTTGACGGTGTTGTTCGAGACGTAGATCGTCTTCGCCAGGTCTTTCCGAGCGACACCATTGGCCAGCAGGAGAAGAATTTCACGTTCACGGGCTGTGAGTACCGTTTCCGGCACCGAGAGGGGAAACACTTCGGCCGCTAGGTTTTCGGGCACCGCGGCACCGCTCACGTGTGCGAGTTCGCGCCTGGTATCTGCCGGCACAGTCATCAGGACCCGACGATTGCCGAGAGCTTCGGCCAGAGTGGTGCCGCGGCTCCACGCACGTACTGCAGCGTCGCGATCGGTGAGAAGCCAGGCGCCGGCCTCGATCAGCAGCGCCTCGATATGGGCCCGTAGCCATCCGCTGTCGGGCCACGAGATTCTCTTGAGCACGGTCCGAGCGGCCTCGGGGTTTCCGGTCAGCAGTTCCATTCGCGCTGAGGCCACCACAACGAGCGGATGGCCGGTGGTGTCGGTTTCAGCGACGGCACGTGCGAGATTCCCGTGTCCGAGTGCGAGATGCAAGTCGATCTCCGCCGCGGTCAGCAGTACATGCGATAGGGATCCGTCCTGCAGGAGACGCCGGTGGCCGTCGACAATCCGGTGCAAGACCGTCAAACCCGCGTACGCGTCCCCAGCAGTCAGCGCGTACTGAGTGTGCGCGTAGGCAACAAGGCCCCAGAGTTCTTCGCCCGCGGCCGGAACTCCGAGCCGGTCCAGTTCGACGGCGGCACCCTCCGCGTCGAGACGATCCAGGTGGGCCAGTGCGGCACCGACCCGACCCGCGACCCGGATCATCTCGTCCCAGTAGCCGACGCTGATATCGACCCGCGAGCCGGCAGAAAGCCATTCGTCGGCCCTCGTGAGATCCCCCGACAACGCCCAGTTCGCCGCGAGGCTCCCGGCGGCGTTGAGCACCACATAATCCGAACCCGGGGTGAGCGCATCTCGGTACGCTTGTTCGAACTGCACAGTGGACTGGCCGAGGTCACCGGCCAGCTGCATGCCGATCGCCCATTGAAGCCGCAAAGTCGGCAGTTGTGCAGTCACCTCACCGGGCTGGTGCACCAGCATCGATTCCACCAGGGGCACCATCGCCAGTGCCCGATCGCCGGCCTCGCGCAGGTTCCCCGCCAACCTCAGCGCGATGGCCTGGACGGTGCCGATGTGCAGCGCCGCGGCCGCGTCCGGTTCTGTACCGAGGCAAGTCAATTCATTCGGGTCGGACGATATTTCGATGTCCAACAGCGGGTGGCCTGTCAAGGCGTTCACGAAAAGTGCCTTTCCGGCAGCCAACCCGGGGAATTCATCGGTCACCGAGTCCGGAACCGCTCGCAGCAGCCGCACCAGAACCTCGAAATCGCTGGCGACCAAACGGCTCCAGTTCTCGTCGAGGATGCGTGCTGCGACATCCCATCTCCGGGCTTCGGCGGCATATACGGCAGCCTCCGCGTGACGATCCGCATCCCGACGCTCACGGGCCAGCCTGGTCAACGTTTCATCCACCCATGCGGGCATGTGTGCACGCGTGATCCCGAGGACCACCTCCCGCACTGCCGGAGGCCACGACCAGCGGCGCTGCACACCGTCGAATGTCCCGAGTATCAGTCCAACCGTGCCGAGCTGGTCGAGAAACTCCGCGGACGCTTCGCCTCCCACGTATTCGGTAGCGTCTGCGTCGGTGAATGTCGTCATCACCGCTACTTTCAGAGCGATGGCGCGGGCGTCCTCACCGAGTCCGCTGAGCCGGTGGTGCGCGTAGTCCCCGACTACTTGCTCCAGCGCCGGTTCCGAGTGTCCGGTGGTGGTCGCCGCAGCCGAAGCGACTCGCAGCACGGCTACCGCAGAGGCGACAAGTGACGGCACGCCACCGAGTTCGCTGCACAGTTCCGGGCGTCGCTCAGCGGTGACGGCCAGGCCTCGGGATCGGCACAACTGCTCCATCTCTTCGGGAGAGAAACACAGATGATGTGCGCTCACCCAACTGTGGTCGAGACCACCGGCTGCAAGCTCGGGTGGCAGCTCGACAGCGCCGTGCACCGTCACGACGGCGATCGCAGCGGGGCAGTGCTCGAGCAGGATCAGCATCTTCTTCAGTGCCGCGGGGGCGTCGGCAGGCTCGCCCGGGTCTCCGGCTCCGGGGTGCCCATCCGGATCAGGACCGCCGACACCCCCGTGCGCATCGTGAACAGTGTCGCGTGGCGGATCGCGCCGAGCGGCGGGGACGTGGCCGCGCGGACCGCGAACGCCGCCATCACCTGCGCTTCGCTGGCTCGCTGCTCGTCGAGCGGCAGCAGCTGGCTCAGCGCGGCGAAAAGGGTCCGGGAGGGGTCGATATCGGGATCGGTGCTGCTCAGCCGCCCCAGGACCCGGTCGGCGAGTGCCCGGAAGGCGAACGCGAGCATCTCGTCCTTCGTCGGGAAATGGTGCTGCACCGCGCCGATCGACACCCCGGCCTCGCTCGCGACCTCGCGCACGCTCGCCGAGTCCAGGCCGCTGCGTGCTGCGACCTGGAGCAAGGCAGCGGCGAGCCGGTGGGGGTTCGTGGTGGCGTACGGGCGGGCGCGCATGGATGCACCGTACCTGCATCAATCGGACATACGACGGTATGGGTGCCGCCCGTCGGCGACCGTCTGCACGACGACGACCAGGCACGACGCCGGCAAGTGACGATCAGGCCTGCCGGCCCAGGAACGCGAGGACCCGGGTGGTGCGGTCGGCGCCCTCGGGTACCTCGAGGGCCGGGCCGCACACGCCCTCCATACGGATCGATTCACCCATCCCGGCCGCCGCGGACTCGACGAAATCGAGGTCGGCGGCGGCGATGGTTTCATCGAGTCCCGTCGCGCGCGCCAGATCCCATCCGTGCACCACCAGATCGAAGGTGTAGAACGTGTCGACCGTCGCCGCGAGGGATGTCCGCCCGAAATAGCCGTCGTATTCCAGGTTTCCGCGGGCCGGGTCGTCGAGGATCTCCTGTACCCCGTCGCGGGTCGCGGCCCACGCCCCGACCGGGTCGGCTTCCGGCGACGGCCCGGGCGGCAACTCGAGGCCGACCCTCGTGACGATCTCGCGTTGGGTGTCGACGACGTGCTGCACCAGGTCGCGGGCGGTCCAGCCGTCGCACGGCGACGGCGAACTCCACCGGTCGGTGGGGACCGCGTCGACGATGGCGGTGAACTTGGCGGCGAGATCGCGGTAGTGGTCGGCAGGGGACACGGCGTTCGTCATGGGGTCGATTGTTCGCCGCGGGCCACGTCCCCGGGGCGAAATCTCCGGATGGCAGTCCCCGATCCGCGCCGATCCGAACGTGCCGGTGGGAGGATGGACAGGCCTCCATCAGGGTTTCGTCGAGGTCGGTGGACGGTACGTCCGCCAGATTCCGGCCCCTGCCTCGCGGTCGCAGGTACGGGCACCGACAAGGAAGAAGGACCCGATCCCATGAGCAGATCCGCACGGAACAGATATGCGCGGGCCGCGGCGCCGGTGGCGGTCGCAGCCGTCCTGGTGCTGGCCGGCTGCAGCGACGACGGCGGCGACACCGACACCGACAGCGGAGCCTACGACCAGGCGACGCGTACCACCGAGAGTGCCCGCACGACGGAAAGCGCGCCCACCGCACCGGCAGAGACGGCGGGCGCGGCGCTTGCGGTCGCGGGCTCCGAACTGGGCGACATCGTCGTAGACGGCCGCGGGATGACCGTCTACATCTTCGACCGCGACACACCCGGCTCCGGGGCCAGCGCGTGCACCGGGGAGTGCCTCGTCGAGTGGCCGCCGGTCACCACCGACACGTCCACCCCGCAGGTCGCCGGCGTGGGCGGGGAGATCGGCACGATTCCGGGGCCGGACGGCACCCAGCAGATCACGGTGAACGGATGGCCGCTCTACTTCTATGTCGACGACAACGCCGCCGGCGAGGTCGACGGCCAGGGCGAGGGCGGCGTGTGGTGGGTTCTCGACGCTGCCGGTCAGAAGGTCACCACCGAGAACTGACCCGGAGTTCGACTCGGGTGGTCTGAACGGGACCGGTGGGGACGGCGGGTCCGGCACCAGGAGAGCGGGACGACGACCGGACCGAAGCGGCACCTGATCCGCGCTGCCGACGGACGCGACGTCATCGACGGCGCCACACGTCCCGCGGCGGACGGCATGCTCGCCTGCGGCAGCACCACCGGTCGCGGGCGCGTTTCCGGTAGACGCACGACGAGGACGGAGACACGCTCGTCGGCACGGTGACGGTGATGGCGTGCAGGCCGAGACTTGCGGCGAACCCGGCATAGTCGACATCCGGAAGTTTTTGGGAATCAACGAATGTCGGTTCCCGTCCATGGCCCGCTTCTCCCGGGTGACCTGGTTGAGGTCGTTGTCCCGTTCATGTGCATCGAGCCGTCCCCGGCGAAAACGATCACGGGCCGTTCGGGATGGCCGATTTCGGCGTCGATTCCGTATGGAACCCCGGGCCCCATCGTCGCGAGCGTGCCGCGGATCCTCCCGCGGAAGCGAAACTGCCGGGCGTACCAGTTGGCAGATGAGCCGGCCCTACCAGGGGCTCTGCGTCTCTTCGTGATTCGGCTCAAGTCAAGGTCGGCTCACCGAGAAGACCTCACTGACAGGTGTCCACCGCACTTCGCGCCAATCCGGTTCTCGATGCGCTCGAGATCCAACGGAATTCACTTCTGCCGAATGGGAAAGCCGCGTTGTGGCTCCTGTCACCCGGTGCTCTACTTCACGGAGTCCCACGCAGCGTGCGTCGGCCCCATCCGAAGGAGTCATCAGGTGCCCAGCTCAACGAAGACGGCGATTCTCGCAGGCGTGGCCGCGGTCGGTGCGCTCCTGTTCGTCTTCCCGTTCGCAACCGGTCTGATATCTAAAACGCAAGGGGTGGAATCCCTTACCGGGAACCTGCGGGCGGCTTTCGAGCCGCAGGCGCTCGAGCAGACACGCGCCGACATGAACACCATTCAGGCGATGGCGGACCAACTGCAGGCGCAAACCCTCCCCGCACTGCCGGCTGCTCTGGAGATGAGCCCGGAGCAGTTCCAGCAATTCATGGGCCAGAACTTCCCCGACGTTGCCACCGGCGTCGGCCAGCTCGACACGATCCTGCCGAGATTCCAGAACCTGGTGACCGGCCTCGACGCGCAGGCTCCGAACTTCCGTGCCGCAGACGAGATCCCCACGAATTTCCTGCCGAGCACCACGGTTCCGCTGTTGTTCCTGATTCCCGGAGCACTCCTGGTGGTGCTCGCTGCCGGGGCCTTGGTTTTCGGCCGTAACCTGTCGCGAACAACCCTGTCGCGAGCAACGTTGGTGGCGAGTGTCGTTACCGGCCTGGTCTTCGTCGGCGCGCCGTGGGTGTTGTCGGTCCCGGCCAAAGCCTCCGCCGTCGATGACCTGACCAGTGCATTCGACCAGGTTTTCACCGACGAAGGCGCCGCCTCGATACGTGCAGATTTCACCGTCATCGAGAAGATGGCAGACCAGTTGCAGACCCAGACGGTTCCGGCCTTGATGCAGGGCCTGAGGATGGACCCGACCCAGTTCCAGGCCTTCATGGTCGAGAACTTCCCCGCTGTAGCCGACGGTATGGCACAGCTCGACGACATCCTCCCACGGTTCGCCGGTCTCGTGACCGGCATCGACCAAAACGTCGGGAACTTCCAGCAGGCAGCGAGCATCCCCACCGCTGAACATGCGACCACGACACTGACCTGGTGGTTTGTACTGCCGGGCATTGCCTTGATCATCCTCGGCGGCGCCGGTCTCCTCACCGGGACGTCCGCACGAGACGAGCGCCTCGCATCGCACGCACGAACCTTGGAAACCGTCTGATCCACTCGTGAAACGGGTAGGACGGCGGACCGTCTGAAACGTCCCACCGGGGCAGAAGTGGAACCGAACAGAGACCGTCATCAGTCCGGCGTGACCACCTCCGGTAGGGAACGGTCGGTGAGTGTCCTTGGGTGGGCACGGAACTGACCTCACATACCGCAACAACCGAGCGGCGCAACCCCGCGCCGATAGAAAGAGCACCAAGTAAAGGAGATCAGGTCGATGACCGACGCCGTCAAGTTCTTCTCCCAGGAATGGTGTGACGCCGCACGCAAGGCTGTCAACGCCAACGCCGCGGTTCACCAGGGCTTCAAGGACGCTGCCAATTTCACCAACAAGATGGGATTTGCCGTCATCGAACGCGAAGATCTCGTCACTCACATCGAATGGGACCGGGGCAAGATCGTCTCATGGACGCCACGTACGTTCGTCGACGACGAGTTGTGGATCGTTCTCAACGGAAGCCTGGACAGCTGGAAGCTGGCAGCCGACGGCAAGGAGGAAGGCGGAAGACTCCTGATGGCGGGCGCCATCAAGCTCTCGAAGGGACCGATGTCCGCGGCAATTGAGAACGCCGGAGCCTTCAACAACTTCCTCCTCACCTGGGGTCAGGTTCCCACCGAGTGGGCTGTCTGACTCTGCACCGGTCGCGCGGGGCTTTCCGAGAGCTCTCGGAAGTCCCGCGCCTGGCTCTGCCTTCACCACATCGCCTGTCCCAGCGTTCCTCACGCCTGCTGGAATCTCACCGGACGGAACATGATTCTCATTGTGACGTGCCAAGGGTGGGACCCCCACAGCCGTGTCGACGCCCCGGACAACGCCGTTCACCCGAATATCCCCGACGGTGACCGCCCACTACAAACCACCAGTTCTGGCATGCGCTGAGAAACCCAGGAGAATCAATGACATCCGTCGTCAACGCGACCTACTCGGTCTCCCTCTACGACGGTCCGGACGCCAACGGCGTCGCCGGCATCGTCGGGATGCTGCTCGGGCAGAATCTCGCCAACTTCCCGTCACGAGCCGCTTTCGCACGAAGGATCACACGCCCGGTGTCGATCTACAGCACCGACACCGACACCGCGTGCACCATCATCTTCGGCAGCAACGAGGCCGTGGTCTACAACGACATCGTGGGCAAGCCTTCGGTGACGGTGATGGCGACCGTCGATCAAATTATCGACGTGTCGCAGTTGCCGATGAAGGCCGGCGGCCTGGTTCCGGTTGGCTTCTTCACCAGCCGCGGCATGTCCGTTCTCGGTGAAATCCTCAAGCGCAAGCTCGTCGTCAAGGGGTTACTGACCCACACCGTGACAGCGCTGCGTACGATTGCGTTGGTTTCGGTCGTCGATGCATGAACGAGTCGAAATTATCACCGGGACAGCCAATCCGAACCCTTGACTACATGCTCGTCGGCACCTCGCATTCTGCGATCTCGCAGATATCATGTGTATCAACGTGATTCGACGCGTCTGGCATTGCCACCAGCCTAAGGATACCGGCGGCGCGCATTCCCCCGACACTGCAAGGAAGGTCTCGATCTCGTGAGGAACTCGGCCGAACCTCTGCGTACCCATCCCCGTGACTGGGGTGTCCGTACGAAGGCCGCCGTCATCGTCGCAGTGCCGCTGCTCGTGCTGAGCGGATTCGGCGGAGTGCAGATCGCCGACGGGATGCAACGCGCCTCCCGCTCGGCGGCACTCGCCGAACAGATTTCGGCTCTGCCGGCGATCATGCGGTACGCAACCAGCGTCGCAGCGACTGTAGGGGCCAGGGCGTTCGGGATCTTCGTCGACGAGAACAATGCGGTCTTCGATGACTACACGGCACCCGTCGAAGCTCTTGCGAAACGTGAGGACCTCGACTCCGTTGTGTCCGAGGACATCACCCGAATCCTCGCCGACGGCCGAGAGTTGACCCGTGCCGCTACCGCGCCGGATACCGCCATTCCACTGCGGATCGAACAGATGCGAGCCTTCGGCTTGCAGGTGCAGCACACGGTACGCGCCCTGACCGATCAGATGGAAAATGTTACCGCGCTTGGCGAGTCACGACGTCTTCTGGATCTGTGGCACGCTGTCCTGATGTTGTTCGACCAGACCGCTGCGTACACCCAATCTATCGGAGACTCGGACGCGGCCCGCAACCTGCTCGAAACAGCATTCGCCTCCGAACGTGCCGCGCTCTCGGCACTCCGAGGCACCAAGGATGACCAGCAGGCGCTCGCGGAGCTGCGTGCAGAGGCTGAGCAGCGGCATTCGCTGCTGCTCAGCCCGACCTCCTTGCCGACACGTGCGCCCGACCTGACCGCTTCACTGCTCGCCGGCGTCGCAATCCGCAATGGACTGATCGACGTCGCGGTCGGTCGAATCGTTGCCGAGTTGGACGCAGAGCGGGACGCTGCGCGGGAGGCGGCGATTCGCACCGCGGTCCTCGTCGCGCTCGCAGTTGCCTGCACGGTTGCAATCACGTTTGCCCTGACGGGAGTGTTGGTCTCGTCTCTTCGGCGACTGCGCGACGACACCGCCCGGGTCGCCTACCGAGATCTGCCCACCGCGGTCGCTGCAATCCGCGGCGACACCGACCCCGCCACCGTCACGATCGACCCCATCGGAGTCGATACCGCAGAAGAGATCGGGCAAGTCGCTCGCGCCGTCGACGGGGTCAACACCCAGGCACTGTTGCTGGCAGCCGAGCAGGCCACGCTGCGTCGGCAAATCACTACCATGTTCGAAACCCTGGCCCGCCGCAACCGATCCCTGGTCGACCGCCAACTCGCGCTGATCGAATCTCTCGAGTACAAGGAGCGCGACCCGCAGCGACTGCAGAACCTATTCGAACTTGATCATCTGGCCGCACGCATGCGCCGCACGGGTGAGTCGTTGCTGGTTCTGGCCGGCACCCGCAGTCGCCGCACTGCCCGATCGGACACGCCCCTCGAGGATGTCATGCGAGCATCGGTCTCTCAGGTCGAGAACTACGAGAGGGTGCGCCTCGGCGCGGTACCGCCGGTAGCTCTGGTCGGTGGCGTCGTCGATGATCTGATCCACCTGCTCACCGAACTGCTCGACAACGCCCTCCGAGCCTCGGACCCAACGACCTCTGTAGCATTCATGACTTCACCCGCCGTCGAGAAGGGCCTACTTCTCGAAGTGGTCGACCAGGGAATCGGCGTTCCCTCGGCGGAACTCGCGCGGATCAATCACCGGCTCGCCGAAGGTGCGGAGACAGATGCACAGGCCACCCGACACATGGGTTTATATGTGGTGGGGCGGGTCGCACAGCGCCACGGACTACAGGTACGGCTCCGCCCGACCACCGAAGCCGGCGCGGCACGCGGGATCACTGCCAGTGTGTACCTTCCAGCTTCGCTGATTATCGGATCGGGAATCGAACCCGCATGGAGCATCGTCGAGCGTCCGCGCAGGCTCCCCGACGACGATCGGATCGCTGCAACCCGCGACGTACAATGACATCTTCTCGACAGAACGCTGACAGATTGAGCCTGTCCACGACGCCATTGTGGCCACCACCAACCCATGCACCACGCTGAACCGGCTTCGCACATGAGCCTACGTGCCGATCCTGGCAGCGTTGTCCCGCGCCGACGTCGCGCTCACCCACGAAGCGCTCGACGACCACCCCCTTTCCCGGTCCTGAAGTCGATGCCCGGTATCGGCATCGGGACCGCGGCTCGCATCCCCCTCGAAGTCGTCGAAGTCGGAGACAGCTCAGCATTCCAGTCTGCGGCGCACCTGGCCGCCTATGCCGGCATCGCCCCGGTCACCCATCGATCCGGCTTCTCGATCCGTGGCGAGCGGTGAACCGCCCTGGACGAGGTGGAGCCTGCTGATCTGGCAAGGAGAATGCTGGTTGAAAGCGGACATGCCAATCTCCCTGTAGACGGACACGTTCGTCCCTGCTGACGGACAGCTGATCTCCCTGTCGAGGGACATGGGGGCCGGCGGTGTGTCGGTCCTGAACCAGACGCCCCTCCGGGGTTTTGCTCGAGGTCTTCGACCACCACCGAGCGACTCCCACCGGAGGGACGCATGAAGAAGTCTGACAGGGACATCATGGAAATTCTCGAAGCCTACGACGCGACCGGCAGCGCGCATTCCGCCGCGCAGCTGGCCGGTGTCGATCCGAAAACCGTCCGGCGCTACGTCGCCGCCCGTGACGCGGGGCTGGCACTGGCCGGTCCCACCCGGCGACCACGCCTCATCGACGACTACCTGGCGAAGATCGAAGAGTGGATCGACCGCAGCAAAGGCAAGGTCCGTGCCGACATCGTCCACGAACGTCTGATCGAGCTCGGCTTCGACGGCACCGAACGCACCACCCGCCGGGCGGTGGCGGAGGCGAAGGCAGCGTGGCAGGCCGGGCATCGCCGCACCTACCGGCCCTGGATCACCGAACCCGGCTTGTGGATGCAATTCGATTGGGGCGCAGGACCGAAAGTACCCGGGCCCGACGGGTTGATGCGCTCGACCCTGCTGTTCTGCGCCTGGCTGGCCTGGTCACGCTACCGGGTGGTGATCCCGGTCTGGGGCCAAACGTTGCCGACCTTGATCGCCTGTCTCGACGCCACGATGCGCCGCTTCGGTGGGGTGCCGACCTACGCGCTGACCGACAATCCCCGCACCGTGAGCATCGATCACGTCGCCGGGATTCCGGTACGGCATCCGCAGATTGTCGAGGCCGCCCGGCACTACGGCATGACGGTGCACACCTGCGTCCCGTTCGATCCGGAATCGAAGGGCGGCAGCGAAGCCACGGTCAAGATCGCCAAGGCGGACCTGGTGCCCACCGAGGCGAACCTGCTGCCGGACTACGCCTCGTTCGCCGACCTCGAAACCGCCTGCGACCTGTTCTGCGCCACGGTCAACGGTCGGCGGCATCGGGAAAGCGCCCGCATCCCCACCGAGGCGTTGGCCGAGGAACGCGCCCGCCTGCACACCCTGCCGTCGGCCCCGCACACGCTGGCGTTGGGCACCACCCGCAGTGTCGGCACCGACCAGACGATCCGGTTCGGGTCGGTGCGCTATTCGACCCCGCCCGGACTGGTCGGCGCCGAAGTCTGGGTGCGGGTCGCCGGCACCGAGTTGGTCATCGTCGCCGACCTCGACGCCCTGCCCCGGACCCCGGCCTGGGCCCAGAACAGGAAGGGATTGAGTGAGGTTGCCCGGCACCGACTCTCGACGCCCGGGAATCCGAGCATCGACCCGGCGCACTACCCCGACCACCCGCAGGAACCGGGCGGTGCCCCGAAGCCTCCGATCCCGAGGGCCCGTTCGGCGGCCGAGGCCCGGTTCCTCGAACTCGGTTCCGGCGCGCACACCTGGCTGATCGCCGCCTCGGCTGCCGGCACGGTCCGGATCCGCGCGAAGATGACCGCCGCGGTCGAACTGGCCGCGTTCGTCGGCGCCGACACCGTCGATGCGGCGTTGGCGGTCGCCGCCGAGGCCGGCCGGTTCGCCGAGTCGGACCTGCCGGCGATCGTCGCCCACCATGCCGACACCCCTTCCAGTGGGAATGTCGTTGCCGACGAGGCCCATTCGGCCCAGCCCGGCACTGGTGCCTGGGCCGGATTCGGCACCACGGCGGCGGGAGCAGGCTCGTGAACCCGACTCCGCCGCCGCTGCCCGAGGACCTGCTGGCGGTGCTCAAACGGATGCGTCTGCCCTATCTGCGCGCTGCCGCACCGGAGGTGCTGGCCACCGCGAAGGCGCAGCGGTGGGATCCGGCCGAGGTCCTCAAGGTTCTGCTCGACGAGGAGATCCGGGGCCGGGACGAGGCCACCAGGGCGATGCGCCGCAAGAGCGCCGGCCTTCCCGCAGGAAAGACGTTTTCCTCCTGGCGCGAGTCGGATTCGTCGATCCCGCTACCCACCCAGCACGCGCTGGCGACGTTGGAGTGGGTGCATCGCGCCGAGAATCTGGCGGTCAGCGGGCCGTCGGTTATCGCCGGTTTGGTCCCGAAACTCAGGAGTCGATGCTGGTTACGACGTTTCAGCGATCGATGGAACGTGACTCGGCGGCTGCGCCTGTGCGGTCGAGTTGCCGACGCAGCTCGAGGTTCTCACCGTGAGCCTGTTCGAGAGCGTCCCGCAGCGCGAGCACTTCGGTGCGGTGTTGCTTTTTCAGGTCGGTGATCTGCCGGCTGAGCACTCGGACGAGAGTGCTCTCCGAGTCCGCGGTGGGGATGTCGGTGCCGACCGGCGGAGTGGTCTCGGCGCGCAGTCGTTCGATGCGTGGTCGTAGTTCGGGGTGGTTGTAGAGGAAGGCATGGGAGACACCGGCCTCGCGTTGAACGGCCTGGAAGGTGATGCGCTCACCACGTTTGATGAGGCGTCGGATGGCCTGCTCGGCATCGGCGGTCTTGCGGACGGATTTGGCTTTGGCGGCAGCGATCAGGGCGGCAGTGCGGGCTGCTCGTGGGGTGGTCACGGTTGTGTCCTTGGGGTGGGCAGGGGCAGCGGGATCGGTCCGGCGACGGCGGGCCGGGAGCAGCAGCTGCCGGCGGTGCGCTCGGGCTCGGGTGGCAGTGCGTCGAGCAGCCGGGTCAGCGCCTGCTGTTCGGTGCGGCGGTGGGTGAGCCAGATGTTGTCGTCGGGCATCGGTCGGCCGTGTGTGTCCTCGAATTCTGTTGTGGTGCGGTTGATCAGCTCGGTGGTGTCGTCGAGCTGACGTTGCAGGACGGTTCGGTGGGTGGCGTCGGTGACGAAGACCGAACAGGTCAGGCAGGCGTTGCCCTTGTCGCAGGTCTGCAGCGGCGGCAACAGGCACCATCCGTGGGGCAGACGTCGATCGGCTCGGTCGAACAGGTGCAGGCTGTCGTGGTCGTCGCGGGAGAACTGGATCCGGGTGCCGTCGGCCTTCAACTTCACCGTCGCCAGGAATGCTTGTTCGGCGTGCTGTTGTCGGGCGGCGATGTAGTGCATGGTCATCGTCGGAGTGGCATGGCCGGCATAGCGTTGCAGCACGTGGATCGGCAGGCCGAGCTCGGCCAGGCGAGTGAAGCGGGTGTGGCGGAACCGGTGGGTGTGGCTGAGCCGGACCGGCCGGTCGCGGCTGTCGGTGATCTGCACTCGGTCGCTGAACTCGCGCAGCACCCAGGCGTAGGTGCCCGGTGGATAGGGTTTGCCGCCGGTGCGGTTGCCGTTGCGCTGGACGAACAGAAACCGCGGTTCGTGGTCGGGGAACTTGCCTGTCACCCAGCGTTGCTGCTCGCCGATGATCTCGGCGACCTGACGATCGACGAGGATGGTGTCCGGTGCGCTGTCGATCTTCGTTTGTGCGTAGTGGAATCGGGTGATCTGCTCGCCGGGGACCGCGGAGGCCGGTGGCGCGGACAGGCAGTCGAAACGGCAGGTGCGGATCTCACTGGCGCGGCGACCGGTGAGGATCTGCAGCAGGATCATCCGCATGGCCTGCGGATCGTCGAAACCGTCGGCCGCCACGGATGTGCCACCGTCACCGCTGATGAGCATCTGCTGGTCGCGGGGCAGGCCGAGCAGCGGCAACGCCGCCAGGATCTGGCTCATGGCGTGGTCGTCGACGTAGTGGGCGTCGTTGATCTCGCGGGTGTGTTTGATGCGGGTGACCTGCCGCAACCAGCCGGCGGCGTGCGCCTCGGTCACCGGTGACCACGGTGCGGTGTCGAGCAGCCGAGGGGCGGCGGCGCGGTTGCCGGCAACGAACGCGAACAGCTCACCGACTGCGCGCAGATCGTCGTTGATCTGCCGGGGATGCACCGATCTGTCGGCGAAGCGGCGGTCGTTGTTGCGCAGCAGCCGGTTTGCAGGGTCGGTGTCCCACCTCCGGAACGTCGCTGCGTGGACGCTCGCGTCGGTGGGGTCACCGAGAACCCGCAGCGGATCGTCGATAGTGCTCAGCCACCGATCGAATCGGGTCAGGCATTTGATCCGTTCCTGACTGACCGTCGACCATCGCAAGGTCCCGGCTTCGAGGGCGGTCCCCAGCTGCCATTTCGCGGCCTCCCGCAGCCAACGATGATGGATCTGTCCGGGTGAACATCCGTAGTTGCCCTGCGGTTCCCGCTCTGTCAGCGGAATCCGCGGATCGCAGCGGGGGTGCCAGTCGTCGAGTTGCCACCAGTGCCCGTCGTGACAACGCGCCACCAGCGCCAAGCGCGCGAACCGGAACAGCACACGCAGCCGGGCGATGCTGCCGTGTGGCGGGAGCCGTCCCCACCGGGTGGCATAGAACCAGCGTTGCAGCGCAGCAGCTTGATCCCAGTCCATCGCCCGGATCGACGGCGGGAACGGATGCCGGTCACCGATCGCTCGTCGGATGATGTTGGCCAGTTGGTTGGTCGCCAAGACCGAGGATCGGGTGCCGTCGCGTGCCTGCCAGTGCGCCATCCAGGCCAGCTCGGCGGCGATCGTCTCCGGCAGATCGTGCAGCCGGATCCGGGCCGAGTCGTTCTCGGTGATCTTGTCCCAGTTCTCGACCTCGGGTCCGATGATCGGTCCGCGCCATTGGGGCGGAAGCTCGTGCCAGAGTCGCCAGATCGGATCTGCGGTCTCGATGCGACCCGGGAAAGGTGGCCGGGGCCCGGTCATTGCCTCGCCTGCCGGTCGGACGCATGCGCCGGCCAGTTCGCCGCGGTCTGTAACGCGTCGTCCTCGCGAACCCAGCCGTAGAGGTCCAGCGTTGTTTGGACATGGGCATGGCCGAGGCGACGGGTGACCACCCACTCCGGTGTTCCCGCCAGTAGCAGGGCGGTGGCGTGACTGTGCCGGAACCAGTGCGGAGTCCAGTCGTCGGATCCGATGCCCTTGCGCCGCAATGCAACAACCTTGTCCCGAACCGTTCCTTCCCGCAACGGTGACAGGAACGGAGGCCGGTCCAGATTCACCAGCAACGGCGACTCGAGTCCCAGCGGCAGTCCCAGGTCGGTGGCCCGGCAGGCGAGGTGGGTCAGATAGTCGGCGAACAACCGTTCCAGATCGGCGCCGACATGCACCCGCCGCGGCCGCATCATCTTCACCCGCGCCCCGTTCGCGTTGTCCTCCCGGGGCACGATCTCCACGAACGCCGTCCCGCCCCGGCCCATCGCGAAGTCCCCGATCCGCAATCCCAACGCCTCACCCAACCGCATCCCCGTCTCGGCCAACAACGCGAACAGAAACCGGTCCCGCAGGTTCCCCGTCCAGTCCCCGGTGGTGGGGTCGAGTACGGCGCAGGCATCCAAAATCTGCTCGATCTGCGCCGGCAACAGCACCGGTGGCCGGCCACCACGGCGATGGCTGCGCACCCGCACCAACGACGAGGGCCGCGGGGCTGATCGGGCATCGAGATGCGCGAGCAGCGCCCGCGCAGGCATCCGCCGCGCCGGTCCCCGCAGCAGCCTCCCCGCGACCGGGACACCGAAAACTGCTTCCTGCCAACGGTAGAACGACACCACTGCCGCCAGGCGTGCCTCCATCGTCGAGGGTGCCGGCATGTGTTGCGGTGCAATCACACTGTGTTCGACGGTCCGGCCGTTGCGTAGCCATGACAGGAACCCACTGACTGTGGGGACGCCGATGTCTTGCCACCGGTCGGCTTCGCCGCGTTGTTCGAGGAACGTCCACCATTGCGCCAGCGAGGTCGCATACCCGCGCACCGTGTTCGGCGACCACAGGTGCCGATGCGCTTCGAGCCACTGCTCGATCGGTGCGACGGTCCGATACGAGCCGTCGATCACCGTCCATGTCCGGCGCCCACCAGGCGGCCGTACTGCCACACAGTAGGCCACAGCTTCGCTCCTGACGTTGTTGCGCTCCCGGCGATAACCTGGCAACAACGATCACAGAGCAAGGTCAACACAGGTCGTCGGAGACGTTGCTGAGAGTCGACGAACACCCGTCGATAACGTCCGGAACCGGCAAGACCCACTTCGTCGAGGCACTCGCGCATGCGGTCATCGACGCCGGGATGCGGGTGTCCTGGTTCAGTCTCGAATCATTGACCGCCGCGATCGGGCGGGCCGCGGTCGACGGATCGATCACCAAGACCATCACTCGCATCACCCGGGCCGAGTTGATCGTCGTCGACGACATCGGGATGCTGCCGTCCGGTCAGGCCGCCGCCGAGGCGTTCTACCGTCTCGTCGACGCCGCCTACGAACGGCGCAGCGTGGTGGTCACCAGCAATCTTCACCCCTCCGGCTTCGACACGATCATGCCGAAAACCCTCGCCACCGCCGCCGTCGACCGGCTGCTGCACCACGCCCATGTGGTGATCACCGAGGGCACCTCGCTGCGACTGCAGGACGCCACCGCCGGACGCGGGGTGATGCCCTTGGCCTGACCAGGTGCGGGAGATCAGCTGACCGCCGACAGGGAGATCAGCTGTCCGCACACAGGGACACCACCTGTCCGCCTACAGGGACGCCCTCATGTCCCTTGACACTGGTATGCCTGCACCGAGGAAGTACGACACCGAGACCCGGTAGCGTGCTGTCCGGATGTATCGGGACCTGATCCGTGAGTCCGGAGACTCGAAACTGGGAGCCCGCCGCCACGTCGGCGAGCTGCTTGCCATCAAGCCGGCGACGCGGCGGAACTGGATCGAGGACGCCGACCGATCCGACACACCCGCCACGCCGGTGTCGGGTGAACGAGACGACGACGAGATTCGCTGCCGCCGCAGGAAGGTCGCCGAATTGCACAGGGCCAAAGATATTTTGATGCCAACCCGAGCCAGGACAGGCCCTCGAGATGATCGAGTCTGAGACCGGTTTTCAGCTCCCGATAGTCGTGTTCGCTGCGCCAGCGGATCTTGGCCAGACGCACCAATTCCGACAGGGGTGCATCCTCGGGCAGGGCCGCCAACCAAAAGTTGGCCCGCGCATCATCTCGCAGCTGGGCCGGGTGCCCAGGAGGCCGATGGATCCGGTGACCCAAGGCATTTCGTCGGACACCACGTCTTCACCCAGCAGCGCTTCGGCGGCTCCGGCGCCGAGAGTGTCTGCGACCTGCTCGATTTCCCGGTGGCCCCCGCGCGCGCCGAGGACGTTGGGAAGTTGTTCCGGCACCGTCACGATCTGCACGTGGTCGCCGGCGACGTCCTTGTAGAGGCGGCAGCCCGCGGCATCGTCATGGTGTCATCGACCCCGGCGACGGATGCTGCCGCAATACCCACCAGGGCGCGCGCGACCCACGGCACCGCACCGACCTGCATATCGAATGCTCTTGTGCGGCTGCGAGCCCGGGCCCCGGTGTTCACATCGGCCGGGTGGGCCCGGTGCTGTAGGGGAGGAATCGCACGGCGACGGTGAGCGTTGCCGCGCCCACGGTCGCGATCCACAGCGCGTGCAGACCGAATACGCGGTGGGCGAGTGCGCCGAGAGTGGCCCCGGACACGAGCCCGGCCCACAGTCCCAGGTAGGGCAGCCAGGTCCACCGGGGTCCTCCGAACATCGCTGCGGCGAGACGCTGTCCGATCTTGACCAGTGCGCCGGTCATGTAGGTCAGCGCCACGCTGGTTTCGCCGTCGCGCCGGAACACGTTGTTCTCCGCACCCATCGCCAGCGTCATGGCGACGACCGCCACCGGTGTCCAGCCGAGCCCCGCGGCCACCGCACCGACGAACAGCAGTGTGGACACCGCGGCCAGAACGGACGTTTTTCGGGTGCGGCGGTCCGGGCCGGTGGCTTCCGCGACGACGCCGCCGAGCACGACGCCGAGGAGGAACAGTCCGATGATCCCCGCGACGAGTGCGGCTTGCGACCAGTTGACGTCGGCGATGCCCACGCTCATGCGGGTGGAATTGCCGCTCATGAACGAGACGAACACACCGCCGAGGGTGACGAAACCGAGCGCGTCGACGAACCCCGCGAGGGCGGGCAGGGCGATTGCCAACCCCTGGAGTTTCCGTCCGTATCCGACCACGCTCGAATGCTGGTGACTCGGCAGGGATGAGGCACACGACACCGCCGATTCCGCGTTCCCGAAGCCTGATCGAGCCGGGATTCGCCGGGGGGTGCCCACTGAGGATCGACGAGCATCCCCGTTCGGCCAACGGGGCGCTCTTCTGTTGCAGCAGAATCTCTTTCGATCATTCCGCGGATGGAGGGCAGCCTCGGCGGCGAGGTCGCGCAGTCCGCGTTCGGTCGGTGCCTCGTCGCCGGGGTCGACCCCGCGGACGGTTGGCCCCGCAGGTGCGCCACGCGGCCCCGCGTTGGGGTCGCGCTAGCCCCGGGGCGCGCGCCCCTGTTCGGGGGCGGCGGAATCGACTTCCGTTGAATGGAAAAGCTCCGTTGTGATGGCCATCACCCGGTGGTCTAATTCGGGAACCCCAACGCAGCGCGCGTCGGCCCCCATCCGAAGGAGTCATCAGGTGCCTAGCCTTGAGCGGTCGCAGTGGTACGACCTCACGCGAGACATGAACTGGACATTCACCTACGTTGATGAAAAGGACGTCTTCCCCGAGGAGCTTTCCAACAGTTATGGCGTCGCCGCCGAAGACTGGTGGACCTGGGACGAACCCTACAAGGTGACGTACACCGAGTACGTCCACAATCAGTTCGGCAAGGACTCCTCGGTCTACGCCGTCAACGCGGTCATCGGCCGTTCCAAAATCTTCGAGTCCCTCGACCCGGGCTGGAAGTCGGCGATCCTCGCCCACTACGGCGCCATCGCGGTCCCCGAGTACTCCGCCGGCATCGGCGAGTCCCGTATGGGACGCTTCGGCCGTGCCGCCGCGTGGCGCAACATGGCGATGTACGGCACGCTCGACGAGACCCGCCACGGCCAGATCCAGACGTACTTCCCGTACGGCCTGCTGGCGAAGGAGCCGCGAGCGGACTGGGCCCACAAGGCCCTCCACACCAACGAGTGGGGAGCGCTCGCCGCCCGCAGCCTGTTCGACGACATGTTCACCGCCAACGACGCGGTGTCCACCGCGATCCAGCTGACCTTCACCTTCGAGACCGGCTTCACCAACCTGCAGTTCCTGGGCATGGCAGCCGACGCGATGAGAGTCGGCGACGTGGACTTCGGCTCGCTCATCTCCTCGATCCAGACCGACGAGGCGCGGCACTCCCAACAGGGCGAGCCGACAGTGAAGATACTCATCGAGCAGGGCCACAAGGACGTCGCCCAGAAGCTGGTCGACCACATGTTCTGGCGCTCGTGGAAGGTCTTCGCGCTGCTGACCGGACTGTCGATGGACTACTACACCCCACTGGAGCACCGCGCCCACTCCTTCAAGGAGTTCATGAGCGAGTTCATCGTCAAGCAGTTCCTGGAGCAGTTCCGCGACTTCGGCCTGGAGAAGCCGTGGTACTGGGACGAATACTTCCTGCCGGAACTCGACTGGCTGCACCACGCCTACCACCTCGGGGTCTACAACTGGCGGCCGACGGTCTGGTGGAACCCCGACGCCGGCGTCGCGCCGGAGGAGCGGGACTATCTGGAGCAGAAGTACCCGGGCTGGAACGAGAACTTCGGACGGCACTGGGACGTCATGGGCGACAACATCCGGGCGGGCAAGCCGGAAGCGACGCTGCCCGAGACCCTGCCGATGATCTGCAACATGTGCCACATCCCGATCTGCACGCCGGCCGGCTTCAACGCGGGCAAACTCGACAGCCCGCTGCCGCAGACGCTGATCCACGAGGGACGCCAGTACAACTTCTGCTCGGTGCCCTGCAAGTGGATCTTCGAGGAGTCCCCGGACCGGTTCAAGGGGCACACCAGCCTGATCGACCGGTTCCTCGGCGGCGAGATCCAGCCGCCCGACCTGGGCGGTGCGCTCGCCTACATGAGCCTCTCGCCCGAGGAATGCGGCCAAGACGCGACCAACTACGAATGGGCCGCCGAGGCCTACGTGCCCGGCAAGTTGCCTGTCGGCGCGGACAAGTGAGGGAGAACGGAACATGGCACTTTTCCCGTTGCAGGGCATGTTCGACGGTGACTTCGTCCTCATGCTGGTCCCGGTCGACGACCAGGACACCATGACGCAGGTCGCCGAGAAGGTGGCCTACCACGCGGTCGGACATCGCGTCCCCGCCCAGGACCGTCCGATGCAGGTCCGCCACAAATCTGCCCCCGTCGCGCCGGACGCCACCGTGACCAGCGCCGGCTTCGGCCCGATGGACGTCGTGGAAGTGGGGTATGTGTGATGGCCGAGATGAAGGTCGCCGCAGACGTCGACATCAAGTGGGTCGAGGTTCCCGAGGCGCAGGACATCTGGGAGGGCGACATCGTCGACGCCGAGGTTGAGGGTGAGCAGGTCATCATCGTGCACCACCTCGACGGCACGTACGCAGCCTTCCAGGGCCTCTGTCCGCACCAGGAGGTGCTCCTGGCCGACGGCACGTGGGACGAGATCACCTGTGTGCTCGCTTGCCCGGGCCACCTCTGGGAGTTCGACATGCAGGCTGGCAACGGCATCAACCCGAAGGGCTCGACGCTGTACCGCTACCCGGTCGAGGCGAACGACGGAATCATCCGCATCGGGATCCCGCAGGACGGCCAAACCCACTACCTCAAGTCCTACGAGAGCTGAAGGCCAACCCTATGACCAACACCCACAGTGCCGCCAAGCTGGTCGGCCCGGTGATCCGAGGCTTCGACCCCGCCCTAGCCGAGGCCGTGATGGCCGCCGTCGAGCGGGACAACCCCGATCTGCCGGTGACCATCGACGACCAGGGCGGCTACGTCCGGATCCACACTCCCGGCCGGTGCGTGCTCACGCGAGCCACCCTGGAGGACGAGCTGGGCTACACCTACCCGATAACGCAGCTCGAGCAGGCGCTGGCCTCGTTCTCGGGCCGCGTCCTCACCTCCGACGACAGCATCGAGTGGTACCTGGAGAGGACCAACTGATATGACCACCAACACCCCTGCTAGCCGCCCCAAGCCGCGCACCTGGAGCCAGTTCGGCGAAGTGAAGCGCAAGCCCACGCCGTACGAGGTCGTCACCGGCAAGTTCCACTACCACTTCCGTCGCGAGCCGGCTCCCTTCGAGCTCGACCCGACGACACCGATCAACACCTGGTACCTGAATAACCGTGAAGGCTCGCCGCTCCAGGTCGACGACTGGGAGGCGTTCCGTGACCCCTACAAGCTCACCTACCGCGACTACGTCGCGATGCAGCACGAGCGCGAGCTCTACGTCGACGCGCTGGTGGACCGATCGGAGACCAGTGGCCTTGTCGCCGGCTTGGACCCGGCGTGGGTCGCCACCCTCGAGGACGTCTTCGTTCCGCTGCGGTTCCCGATCCACGTGCTGCAGATGGTGAGCCTCTACGTCGGCCAGATGGCCCCGTCGTCCTACATCACGAACTGTGCCCATTTCCAGGCCGCTGACGAGATGCGGCGGATCCAGCGGATCGCCTACTGGACCAAGGCGCTCGCCAACAGCCACGGTGACCACATCGCAGAGTCCGCACGGAGTCGGGAGATCTGGCAGTCCGACCCCGCCTGGCAGCCGCTGCGCAAGGCACTCGAGACCCTTCTGATCAGCTACGACTGGGGCGAGGCCTTCACGGCCCTCTGCGTGGTCATCAAGCCCACGATGGACACGCTCTTCAACGACTGTCTGAGCGACCTCGCAGCACAGAACGGCGACAGCTTCGTCGCCGAGCTGGCCGCGGAGTTCGCCCGCGACTCGGCCCGCAGCCGGGACTGGACGCAGGCCCTGACGAGCTACGCGCTCGAGCGGGACCCGTCGCTGTCCGAGGTGTTCGAGGGCTGGGTCTCGAAGTGGGTTGCCCTCGCCGACGAGGCGGTCGCCGCTCTGGCTCCGGTCTTGGGCAAGGCCCCGGTCCCGCTTGATCCGGTGGCAGTCGTGAAGAGGGCTGGGGCGACCCGCGATGAGTTCATCGTTGGCACCGCCATCTGACTCGGCGGCACCGTCGCCGCAGCGGTCGCCGGTGATCCCCCAGGCGGGTGCGTCGCCGCGCGGTGCCCGGTTCGCCGCCGAGCTTCCCGGGCACTACCGCGTGACCGTCGAGCCGTCGGGTGATTCGTTCGTTGTCCAGCCAGGCGAGAATATCCTCGCCGCGGGTCGCCGCGCGGGCGTCTGGCTGCCCTTCGAGTGCGGCTGGGGCTCATGCGGGACGTGCAAGGCGACCCTGATCTCCGGGGAGGTCGAGCTGCTCTTCCCCGATGCCCCGGCCATTGACCCCCGGGACGACCGACGGCGCCGCAAGCTGACCTGTCAGACCACCACCGCCACCAACGTCACGCTCAAGGTCACTCGGCTGGGTCCCTTCGAGGAGCGTCCGACGACCGACCGCGTCGCGCAGCTGGTGGACAAGCGTGAGCTGGGTCCCGGCATCTGCTCGTTCACCTTCGCGCTCGATGCACCGGCCGACTTCCGTCCGGGGCAGTACGCGATCCTCGAGCTGGGCCCGGATCTGCGGCGCTGCTACTCGATGGACGCCGGGCCGGGGGACGAAATCACGTTCGTCGCCAAGCACTACGAAGGCCGGCCGGGGAGCTCTGCCCTGCATGCGCTGAAGGTCGGGGTATCGGTGCCGATCGCGATTCCCTTCGGTGGCATGTGGCTGCGCGACGACAATTCGAGCACGATCCTGATCGCGGGCGGTACCGGCGTGGCTCCGGTGCTGTCACTGGTCCGGCACATGGCCGAGCAGCGGCGTACCCATCCAGTCACGGTTCTGTACGGCGCCAACACGCCCGAGGAACTGGTCTGCCTGGACGAGCTCGCGGCCGCGGTCGCGCAACTGCCCGAAGGGGAGCTCGTGCCGGTAGTCGCGCAGGCCGATGACACCTGGGAGGGCTGTCGCGGCTTCGCGACCACCCCACTGGGTGAGATCGCCACACCGGCGCACCGCTACTACCTGGCCGGGCCCCCGCCAATGGTCGACGCGACGATGGCGGTACTCCGCGAGTGTGGCGCAGGCCTGGACCGGATCCACGTGGACAAGTTCGGCTGATCCACCCGAACCCTGTCGCGAAGGGGCCACGACAGCTCTCGGCTGTCGTGGCCCCTTCGCGTGTGCCGCGGGAGCGGCCTGGGGCCGGACCGTGGCCAGCGTTGACGGCATGGAATCTGTTGTCGTGCAAAATTATCCGTGCACAGGGTGGCGTCGGGACCGGATCGGCGGACCCGGTGGACCGTCGAGCCGATCGACAGGGTCCGGTCGATCACCGGGCGGCGCCGCGGTCGCAGGAGCCGGTCGCTCCGGCGAGCCGGCGATCGTGGGAAAGGGGGCGGCCCCTCCTGCCGTCGGGAGACGGCAGGAGGGGCCGGATCGTCATTGCCCACTCACATTGGGGGAGAACGCGCTTCAGTCGCGTCGGTGGATCGATTTGTAGGTGACGTACTGCATGAGCCCCTCGACGCCGTACTCGACACCGAGGCCGGAGTCGTGCCGTCCGCCGAACGGCGCGGCGTGGTTGGACGCGAAGAAGTTGATCCCGACGGACCCGGTGTCCATCTGCTCGGCGACCGCCTGAGCGCGGTCGGTGTCGCGGCCGAAAACGATGCCGCCCAGGCCGAAATGCGTCGAGTTCGCGATGTCGATCGCTTCGTCGACGTCGTCGTAGCGCAGGATGGTCACGACGGGCCCGAAGATCTCCTCGCGGGCCACCCTCATCTGTGGGGTGACATCGGCCAGCACGGTCGGCTCGATGAAGTACCCGGGACTTCCTGGGCGCGCGTGGCCGCCCGTGGTGACGCGGGCGCCCTCCTCGCGTGCGGAATCGAGGAAGCCCGAGACGACCTCCCACTGTCGCTTGTTGGCCATCGGGCCGAAGACGGTGCCCGGGTCGAAGGGGTCGCCCTGGGGAGCGGCCCGGACCGTGCGGGTGACCGCCTCGACGACCTCGTCGTAGCGCGCAGCCGGCGCCAGGATCCGGGTCGAGATGTAGCAGGTCTGGCCGGTGTTGCGCATGCAGGACCTGATCAGGACCTCGGAGAAGGCGGCGAGGTCGGCGTCCTCGAGGACGATCGCGGCCGACTTGCCGCCCAGTTCGAGGGTGACCGGCCGGAGCAGCTCCCCGCAGGCAGCAGCGATCCGGCGTCCTACGCCCGTCGACCCGGTGAAGGCCACCTTGTTGATGCCCGGGTGCCGTACCAGCGCATCGCCCACTCGTCCGTCGCCGGTGATGAGGTTGACCACACCCGCCGGGATGCCGGCGGCGGCAGCGGCCTCGACGATGTACCGGATGGACAGCGGGGTCGTCTCGGCTGGCTTGATCACGACCGTGCAGCCCGCCAGAAGCGCAGGGGCCAGCTTGGTCACGACGAGGTTGATCGGAAAGTTCCACGGTGCGATGAGGGCGCAGACACCGATCGGATCCCGCCGGACGACGGTCGCGCCCCCGCCGCCGGGGAACAGCCGGCGATCCTCTCCGTCGAGGACCCCGGCGAGCCCGGCGACGTGGCGTAGGATGCCGGCCGCGTTCGCCGCGGCACCGGACGTCTCGGCCACCGGCGAGCCGTTCTCGCGGGTGTTCGTGACCGAGATCAGCTCCGCCCGCTTCTCGACCTCGTCGGCCATGCGGAGCAGCAGATCGGCGCGCTCGGCGGCGGTGAGCCGCGGCCAGGGGCCCGAGTCGAACGCGTCGCGGGCGGAGCCGACAGCGGCATCGAGGTCGGCTGCGGACGCCTGCGGGATGCTGCCCCACTCCTCGCCGGTCGCCGGGTCGACGACCGGTAGTCGTTCCGGCGAACCGGACGGTGTCCAGTTGCCGCCGAGGAACAGGTCGTCGACGTGGGTGAAGGTGACGGCCACGGTCATCGGATCACGTCGGTCTTCAGGAGGGCCTCGGATCGGTCGAGACTGGCCACGGCCATCTCGACGGCGGCCTGCGTGAGCAGCTCGGGGATGATCTCGCTGCGCAGCCTGCTGCAGTAGGTGGCCGGGTCCATGTTGAACCAGCCCGCGGCGAGCGCGATGCCGACGTGGTCGAAGCGCCACAGCCGGTCGGCGTCCCGCACCAGGGCGTCTTCGAGGGAGTACGCCTCCTTGCGGGTGTCGTGGCCGTCGATGATGGCCACGACCTCCTCGACGAATTCCTCGTCGTACCCCAGCGGCGGGAGCACCTCGCGAGCGATCTCGCATCCCTGCTTCTCGTGCTCGAACCGGATCGCGGCCTTGCGCCAGTCGCCGGAGAAGCCTTCGCTGAGGATCCGGCTCTCGTCGACCCGGCCCCACCCGGCGTCGTGCAGCACGATCGCGACCCGCACCAGCAGCGCGTCCGCTTCGGGGTGGGCGGCTACCAGCCGCTCGGCGAAGGCGAGCGACACGGGGAGGTGAATGTCGTTCGAGCGGGCCCGGGTCTCCGGCACGATCGACGCCCAGATCGGGTCGAGTTCGGCGCCGGACGCCGGACTCAGGGCGATCGGTGAAGTGTCGATCGTCCCGGAGGGGGCGATCGGCGTGGGCGGGAGCGGATGGGTCGTCATGCGTGCTTTCCTTCGAGTGCCGCGGTCAGGATCGGTTTGAGGGGGACGGTCGGGTCAGCGACCTGATCGGCAGGGAGATCGACCTGGGCACCGAGGGCCTGCTTGACCATCATGAAGTCGAGCGGCACGTTGACGCAGTCGGCTGCGATCAGCCGTCCCTGGCGGTAGTACAGAACCGAGTGCTTGGTGGGGTCGGCCGGGCTGCGGTCGACGACCTGGTCGTGATCGGTCGACAGGCCCGCGATCTGGAGCTTGAGGTCGCCCTGGTTGGACCAGAACCACGGAACGCCGGCGTACTCGGACTGGCGTCCCATGGCGGCGTAGGCCGCGACCTTGGCCTGCTCGATGGCATGGTTGACGCTCTCGAACCGCACCCGGGCGCCCTCGAGCGCACCCGGGACGGGATTGGGGAGGTTGGCGCAGTCCCCGACGGCCAGGGTGTGCCCGTCGGAGGCGGTGGCGTAGCGATCCACGACGATGCCGTTGTCGACATCGAGCCCGAGTTGCTCGGCAAGGTCGGTGTTGGGGACGACCCCGATGCCGACGAGGACGATGTCCGCCGGGAGCACCTCGGTGCCGATGTCGACCCCGGTGACGCGGCCGTCGGCGCCGACGATGGCCTCCACCCCGGTGCCGAGGCGGATGTCGATGCCGCGGCTGCGGTGGTGGTCGGCGAGGAACGCGGAGGTCTGCTCGCCGACGGCGCGAGCCACGAGCCGGTCGGCGTACTCGACGAGCGTGACCTTCTTGCCGAGGGTGTGCAGGCTGGCCGCGGCCTCGATGCCGATGAAGCCGCCGCCGATCACCACGACCCGCTGCGCGTGCGGTGCTCGTGCCTTCAGCTCGAGGGCGTCGTCGGCGTTGCGCAGATAGAGCACGCCGTCGAGGCCGGCCCCCGGGAGATCGAGCCGGCGCGCCCGGGCCCCGACCGTGAGGGCGAGACGGTCGAAGGCGAAGGTGCGGCCGCCGGCGGTGTGCGCCGTGCCCGAGCCGTCCGGGTCCGTGCGCACCTTCTCGATGAATTCCCCCTTGACGACGTCGATGTCGTGCTCGCGCCAGTAGTCCTCGCTGCGGAAGATCAGCGACTCCTTGGTGATCTTGTCCTGCAGGAACTCCTTGGACAGCGCCGGCCGCTGGTAGGGCCGGTGGTTTTCGTCGCCGAGCAGCGTCACCGGATCGGTGAAGCCCAGCGCGCGCAGCGAGACCGCGAGCTGCACCCCGGCCTGGGAGGAGCCGACGATGAGGAGCCCGTTCCTCGGGCGATTGCCGGTCATCTCAGACCTGCGTCTCGGGAAGGGCGGCGTGCAGGTCCATCCCGTCCGTCACCCGGATCTGGCAGGAGAGCCTCGAGGTCGGGAGGCGGTCGACGGCGGTGCCCCACAGCATCTCGTCCTCCATCTCCTCCATCGGGGGAAGGGTGGCGTAGTCGGTCTCGTCCACGATCACGTGGCAGGTGGCGCAGGACAGCGAGCCGCCGCATTCCGCCACGATGCCGGTGACTCCGTTGCGCACGGCGGTCTCCATGACGGAGTCGCCGGGGTTCGCGTCCAGCACGGTGCTCTCGCCGACGCTGTCGGTCAGGGTGATCTTGGCCATGGCTTTACTCCTGGGTCCTTTCAGATGAACTGTCGGCCGCCGTCGACTACGAGGGTTTGACCGGAGATGTAGGCGGCGTCGGGGCCGGCGAGGAACAGGGCGGCCCCCACGACGTCGCCCGGCTGGCTCGCCCTGCGCAGCGCACCGCGGTCGACACCGTAGGACGCGGCGTCGTCCATCAGTCCGTAGCTGGCCTCGGTGAGGGTGAAGCCCGGTGCGATCGCGTTGACCGTGATCGCACGGCGACCGAACTCCTTGGCCATCACCCGGGTGAGCGCGATGACCGCACCCTTGGATGCCACGTAGTGCGCCCACTGCTCCGAGCCGGAGTAGACCGTGGCGGACGACAGGTTGATGACGCGGCCACCCTCGGGGAGGAACGGACTGGCCGCGCGCGCCGTGAGCCAGGGGCCCTTCGCGTTGACGGCCATGACCCTGTCCCACTCGTCCGGATCGATCTTCTCCAGCGGCGACCGCGTCACCGTGGCGTAGATCGCCGCGTTGTTGAGTACGACGTCGATCGTTCCACCGCCGAATGCGGCGGCCGCCGTGCACAGGGCTTCGGTGGAGGCGGTGGACGTCACGTCCACCGGGCCGTGCCAGGCACGGACGCCGGTCTCGCGGACCAGGCGCGCGGTCTCCTCGACCCCGACCGGGTCGATGTCGGCGATGGCGACGTCGTACCCTCGCTCGGCGAAGCCGAGGGCGAAAGCGCGTCCTAGTCCTCCCGCCGCACCGGTGATGAGCACGGTGCGGCGGGAGGAGGTGGTGGTGGTGGTGGTGGTGTCGGGCACGGGGTCAGCTCTCAAGGATCTCGACCCGGCCCGTGTTGCCGTCGACGCGGATGAGCTGGCCCGTCTGGATGGTGGTCGAGCCGTTGCCGGTGCCGGTGACGGCCGGCAGGCCGTACTCCCGGCAGACGATCGCGGCGTGCGACATCATCCCGCCGATGTCGGTGACGGTGGCTTTGATCTTGCCGAAGATCGGGCCCCAGCTCGGCGCCGTGATCGTGGCGACGAGGATCTCGCCGTCCTGGACGTCGCTGAGCTGATCGGCGTGGAAGACCACGCGAGCGGGGCCCTCGGCGACACCGGGGGAGGCAGCCATGCCGCTCACGCCGGTGTCGTCGCCGTCGTCGTCGGCGAGCCACTGCTGGACCTGCTCGGTCGTGATGCCCCACAGCATCTGGGTGAACGGCTCGGTGATCTGCGCCGGCGGGGTGTTCAGCGCTGGAGCGGGCCGCTGCGAGTCCAGCGCGTCGACGATCTTGCGGCGGCGCTCGATCTCGGCAGGCCAATACGTCGGCCCGATGGCCGGCACACCGACCGCCCAGCCGCTGACCAGATCGAAGAGCGCGTCGCGGACCTCGTTGCGGTTCAGGTAGAGGAGGTCGCCCTGCTCGCCCCAGAAACCGGCGCTGACGAACACGCGGCTGAGCTCGCGGACCTTGCGCCAGAACACACCCATCGTCCAGTGCTCGATGTAGAAGTTGTGGTTCTCGACGTACGGGTAGGCGGTGGCGGCCAGCCCGCGCTTGCCGTCGAAGGTGGCGAGGGTGTCGCCGTCGAGCAGCGAGCGGTACTCCTCGATGATGCGGTCGCGCTCAGCGATGAGCCGGTCGACCGGGCGGAGGATGTCTTGGCCGGCCTCCACGCGGCGGATGTAATCCTTGACGTAGGAGAGCGGGATCTCCTGGTGCTCGATCCAGTACTTGTCGTGGCTGTAGAAGCCGTTGCCGACGGTGAAGTTGAACCACGGGTCCTGGGCCGCCTGGTACGCGGCCACCCACTGGTCGCCACCCGGGAGGGCACTAACCGCACTGAGGGTGCCGTCGACGTCGTCGGTGTCGGCGAACGCGGACTGAAGCCCGAGCTCGACGGCCAGCGTTGCCAGCTTCTTGAGCTCGTCGTCGGGACGGAACAGCTCCATGTCGACGCCCTGCACCATCTTCGCGATGGCCTGGTCGGGGATGCCCGGGAAGACCTCCTTCGCGAAGTTGAAGAAGTCGAGGTAGGCGAGGTAGCCGAGGTTGAGGAACTCGAAGTGGTACTGCCAGTTCTGGTAACAGAGCTGGATCAGCCGGTCGTAGTTCTCCAGGAGGACCTCGCTGCCGTCCTTGGCCTTGCCCGAGACGATGTCGTCGAAGGGCACCATGTCCGGCAGCGAGGTGAACTCGAGGGCCTCCATCTCTCGGATCGTCGCGAGGACCTTCTCCTTCCACAGGACGAGCAGGCTGTCCCAGTTCTGGAAGTAGTGGCCTACGCGCCGCTCGAACTCCGGCACGCGTCCGGGAATCTGTTCTTCGGGGACGGGGACCGGGCTCATGTAGAGGTAGCCCAGGTGGATCTTGAACTCGATGCCGTTGGCCGGCGGGATCAGCAGGTGCCGCGTGTTGTACTGCCCGAGGCACTTGACCGCGAACTCGCCGCCGATGGTCTCGAACGGCTTGAACGCTGTCGGCCAGTGCTGGCTGTCACAGAACCAGAACTTCTCGTCGTCGGAGCCCGCGTTGTTGTTGAAGGTCAGGTAGTACGGGTACAGCGTCTCCCACCCCTCGGCGCCTGCCGGCACCGGAAGGGAGGACGGGCTGGGGAACGACTTCACCGTCGGAGCGGCTGAAGCAACGGTCATTACGAGGTGTCCTTGCTCTGGTGGTGGTGGGTAGGGATCGAAGGGGCGTACGAGCCACCGCCCAGCAGGGCGGCGGTGATGCCGCCGAGCCCCGAGAATCCGGTGGTTGTTCTCGGCGCAGCGGCGGCAGCAGCGACCGGCTTGTTGACCGAGTGGACGGTTTCGGGCCGGGCCTGCAGGAGCAGAAGGTCCTGACCCTCGGGCAGGTCACGGTCGAGCGCCCACTCGATGTCCTGGGGGGTGCCGTAGTGGCGCTCAGCGCTCTTCGCGAGCGTTGCGACCGCCTTCAGTTCGTCGTCGGTGAGACAGCGGACGGTGCAGCGCTCGGGCTCGACCTCACGCTCGGTGAGGCGGCCGGCGGTCGCGTCCGGGACCAGCTCGATGTGCTTTGCGCCGATGTGCTCCTGCACGACGCTGAGCATCACTTTGTCCATGAGGATGTTGTCCGGGGTGACGTGACCGGAGACCACCGATTCACCGACACCGTAGGAGGCGTCGATGGTCACCTTGGAACGGTCGCCGTTGTGCGGGTTCATCGTCATCGCAACCCCGGCGACCCGGGCGTTGACCATTTTCTGCACGGCCACGGCCATCGACAGGCCTTCTTCGCTGATCCCGTTCTTGAGCCGGTAGATGATCGCGCGGCTGGTGTAGAGCGACGCCCAGCAGGCCCGGATGTGCGAGAGCACATCGGTCAGGCTCGTGAGCCACAGGTAGGTGTCCTGCTGGCCGGCGAAGCTCGCGTCCGGCAGGTCCTCCGCCGTCGCCGACGATCGCACGGCGACGGGCACCGGCTCGGCGAACCGGGCTTGGAGGGTGCCGTACGCCGCGATCGTGGGCTCGCGCAGATGATCGGGCACCGGACGGGAGTAGATCTCCTCGCGGATCGTCGCGGAGACGCGATCGACCTGGGCGACATCGCTCGGATCGAGGCTCTCGAGCTTCGCTGCGATCACCTCGCCGAGACCCGACTCGGTGATGAAGGCGTCGTATAACGCTGTCGTGACGGCGAATCCGGGAGGGACCGGCATGCCGGCGGCCGTCATCGTCACCAGTGAGGCGCACTTGCCCCCAAGCAGTTCGTGCTCGGGCGGCAGGCCCTCGTCGAAGAACTGGATGTAGGTGGTCATGCCGCTCCTCCCCATGTCACTGGGACGTCCTGTGGAACCCGGAAGGACAAGTTCTCGCGGAACGTGATCGACGCACCGCTGCGCAACCGGAGGTCGGGCGCCAGCCGGACCAGCTCTTCCAGGGCGATCTTCGTTTGGAGCTTTGCGAGCATGTTGCCGAGGCAGTAGTGGATGCCGAAGCCGAATGACAGGTGTTCCCGGGCATTCGGACGGTCGATGTCGAACGTCTCGCCGTCGGCGAACTTGGTCTCGTCGCGGTTCGCGGAACCCATCACCAGCAAGACCTGGTCGCCCGCGGCGATCCGCACCCCGCCGATCGTCGCGTCGGTCAGTGCCTTTCGGCGCCACGCGGTGATCGAGCCGCTGTAGCGCAGCACTTCATCCACCGCCGCCGGGATCTTCGACGGGTTGTCCACCAGCTGCTGCCACTGCCCAGGGTGGCCGAGCAAGGCTCGTACCGCGTTCGAGATGAGCGTCGTGGTGGTCTCGTGGCCGGCGAACAGGAGGCTGTACCCCACCGAGGCGATCTCGTGGTCGCTGATCTCGTCCCCGGCCGCCTGGGCGCGAACCAGGTCGCCAATCAAGCTGTCGGGTTGCTTCTCGTGCGCCTCGGCCACCAGTCGCCGGCACTCGGTCCAGTACTCGACGAGGTTGTGTGCGTGCGGGATCTGCTCCTCGTCGCTCAGGTCGCCCCAGGTCATCGCGGCACGCGAGTCGGACCAGCGTTTGAAGGTCGGGACCTGGCTGGTGTCCGCACCGATCAAGGTCAGGATCGTCACTGTCGGGACGTCGTACGCCAGGTCGGCGACGATGTCGCCCTCGTGCCCCGGGCGCTCCAGCATGTTCTCCAGCAGGTTCACGACCTGCGCGCGGATGCTGGGCTCGAGAACCTTGTACCGCCGCGGGGTGAACGCCTTGGAGGCGATCTTGCGGATCCTGGTGTGGTCGGGTGGCACCCTGGCCGACAGCCCGGAGTACGCCGTGAAGCCGCCCTCCGTCATGATTCGGGTGGCTTCTGCGCCGCGCTCACGCACAGGAGCCTGGGCGTTCTCGCTGCTGAACGTCTGCCAGTCCTCGAAGACCGCCTTGATGTCGTCGAAGCGGGTGACGACCCAGTATCCGATCCGCTCGTCGAAGAACACCGGTGCTTCAGTCCGGAGCTCGGCGTACGACGGGAACGGGTCGTTCTGGTCGAAGGGCTCGTAGCCGTGGTGGGCCGTGTCTCCGTGAGGCACAGGGCATCCCGCCTGCGGGGCCGAGAGATTTGTAGTCACATGCAACTCCCGTTTAGTTGATAGAAGCAGTCTGGATCCGCGTTGCTCCGGTCACAAGGGCCCGTTTCCATTCACCGGAAGTCATCTCCATCCAGTCGAGGTGGTTGCGCCCCCGGTCAGCTGGCTCGTCATCGTGAACGGGTAGCGCGCTATTGCCGCCTCGATCCGGGTGGCGGTGCCCGTCAGTACCGGAAGGTGGCGGGTGAGGTTACTGGACTGTGGCGCAGGGAGAACCAGGCCGATCGCCGCTTCGGTGGCGTCCGGTCGTCCGCGGACGGGGACGGCGATCGAGCATGCTCCGACCCGGACTTCCTCGTGGGCGATCGCGAATCCCTGGTCGGCGATCTGTGTGAGTTCTCGGGCGAGCGCCTCAGGATTCACGTGGGTGCGTTTCGTGGGTGCCTCCAGGTGTTCGTGGAGGTAGGCGTCGCGGAACCACGGTGCCTCGTAGGCGAGCAGGACCTTGCCGACGGCGGTCGCGTGCAGCGGTAGCCGCCCGCCGATCCGTGATGCCCGGGGGACGCGCTTGGAGCTGTAGATGCGATCGACGTACAGCGCCTCGCTACCTTCACGGATGGCGAGGTGAGCGGTCTCTTGCGTGAGGGAGAAGAGGTCCTGCAGGAATGGCCTCGCGCTGTCGCGCAGGCGGACCCCGCCGCTCTGGGCGAGTCCCCAGAGACGCAGGCCCACGTGGTAGCGGCCGTTGTCGTCGCGCGCCAACGCGCCCCATTCCTCGAGCTCAGCCATCAGGCGATGGGCGGTGGAGACCGGCATCTGGGTGTGCTCGGCCACCTGCGAGAGCGTCAGCATCGGGCCGTGGGCCTCGAAGGCCTCAAGAATCGCCAGGACGCGGGAGGTAACGGTGCGCCCGGCCTCGTTGGTACGCATCGATCATCCCAGCGCGAGGCGCTCGGGGGCGCAGTCAATCGACACGAGCGCGGCAAGACCGCGGGCCATCGCCCTGGCCGCGTCGGTGAACAGGTGCTCGTGGACGCGGGAGCCTATGAGGCGGTGAGCCTGCTCTCGGTCGAGGCCGAACCAGTTCATGACCGTGTCCACGCCGTGAGGTGTGAGTCGCCACAGCTTGTCGGCGTCCTTGACCAAGGCGTCATTAAGCGAGAGGGCAGTGAGCCGGGTGTCATGGCCATCGATGATGGTCACGATCTCGTAGATCCGGTGCTGCTCTAGACCGAGATCGGTCAGGATCGCAGTAGCGATCCTCGCTCCCTCCTTCTCGTGCGCGATCACGACGTCAGGACGCCCGGCACCCGGCTCGATCGCCTCGAGCACGTCACCGGGAGGGACCTGGGACCAGCCCGTGTCGTGGAGCAGGATCGCCGGCAGCACGATCCCCGGGTCCGCGTCCGGATGCAGGTCCACCAGGGCGCGGGCAAGGCCATAGGCATAGATGGTGTGACCGTCATTGCTTCGGACGTCGAGGAATCGCGCGGCGCGTTCCCAGACTGCCCGGTCCTCTTCCCGGAGATGAACCAGGCCGCTCACCTCGCTCGCAGGAGGAAGCTTGTCGACCGTGGACCGACCCAGGGCATTCGAAGTGGGCAGCAGATTCGAGATCACAGCTAATTGAGACATGGCTCACGTGGGTCTGTCCAGCAATTCTTTCCGGTGAACGGAAAAGTCCGGTGGGAGAGTCCCCGGAAGTGGTGGATATCGGTGAGGCTCTGAGCAGCAGACTTGGCAGCGTGTCACTGCCAGTCCAGGGGGCGGACCACCGCGTAGTGATGGACGAGTTACCTACCACAGTGACCCGACATCAAGGAGCTATAACCCACCACGATTGTGCCGACACCGACCACCGACCGGGGCGGTGTGCCATGTTCGCCGAATTCGTCCGATCCGGCCTGCAAGAACTGATCGACGCCGAGCTTGCAGCCCCGCTTGGCGCGGGCCGCTACGAACGCGCCGACACCGGGACGAACTACCGGAACGGGACCAGCCCGAGACCGTGGCCACGCCAGCGGCGACGAAAGACGTGGCGATACCGAAGCTGAGGTCCGGCGTCGTTCTTCCCGTCGCTGCTCGAGTGCTCGCCGGCGTATCGACAGGACCCTGCACGCGGTGGTCATGGAAGCGTGGGTGCACGGGGTCTCGACCCGCAACGTCGACGACCTGGACGCAGCTCTCGGTGCCACGTCCGATATCGAAGTCCAAGGTCTGGCGGATCTGCCAGCAACTCGACGTCAAGATCGCCGCGTTCCGCGAACGCACCTCACCCACGCCACCTTCCCGTACGTTCCTGGACGCGATGTACTGCAAGGTGCGGGTCGGGCGCACGTTAGTCTCGCAGGCGCTGGTGGTGGCCATCGGTGTCTTCGCTGACGGTACCCGCGAGGTCCTCGGCACCGCGGCGGGTGACAGCGAGTCCTTCGACTTCTGGTGTGAGTTCTTCGTCGGCCTGCGCGGCTGAGGCCTTTCGGGCGTGCACCTGGTGATCTCCGATGCCCAGTCGGGGTTGAAAGCTGCTGTGGCGCAGCAGTTCACGGGCACGTCGTCGTGGCAGCGGTGCCCGTTGCACTTCATGCGGAATCTGCAGTCGGCTGTCAGCAACAAGCATGTGCCTCCGGTGATGGCCGCGGTCAAGACTGTCTTCGCGCACACTGAGCCCGAGGCGCTCGCCGCGCCGTGTGACACGGTCGCCGGCACGATGCCGGGGCGTTCCCGAAGGTCACGGAGATGATGCGTCGGGCGAAATCGGACGTCCTCGCGTTCACCACGTTCCCTCAGGCGCATTGGCAGAAGATCTGGTCGAACAACCCGATCGTTATCTGGAGTCGTCCCGTTCCCGTCATCCACGTTGATCACGAGGGGTTGAGCGTCGGAAATCTGCGTGGTGGATCTGGTTATCTGCCGTTGTCCGTAACGCAGATCCTCAGGAGGAATGATTCTTGTTCAGCGGGTCTTGTCACCCGACGTGCCGCTCGAGTCGTGGACCGTTCTCGGCGACGGCGACGGCGACGGCGACGGCGGCGACGACGACGATGGCCCCGATTGCACCGATCGAACGGTACTTGGCGTATCTGACCGATATCGAGCGCTCGCCGAACACCGTGAAGGCGTATGCCCATGACTTGAAGGACTGGGTTTCGTTCCTGACCGGTCGCGACGTGGACTGGCAGGAAGTCCGGCTGGAAGACATCGGCGATTTGGTCGCGTGGCTGCGCCTTCCGCTGTTGCCCGTGGGCCAGGTCACGGCGTTGCCTTCCTTTCAGCAGACTGCACCGAATCGACGGTGAACCGAAAGCTGTCGGCGCTCAGCGCCTTCTACACGCATGCGGCCAGGCATGGCGTGGAGGCGGGTGAGTTGTTGGTGACGGGAAGCCCGGGGGCCGGCGCGGCGGGTGGAAACGTTCCTGCATCACATCAGCAAGGCAGCGCCTGGCACCGTGGCGGGCGATCGCACCGAAGGTGTCGAAGGAATTGCCGCGGATGCTGACCGCCTCCGAGGTGCAGGCGATATTGGATGGGTGTGAGCCCCGACGCTCGTCGTCGCGGGCGCTCAGGACCCCGCGACACCGCCCGAGGTGATGCGCGAGCTCGCCGACGGAATCGCCGGCGCCGACTTCCACATCCTCGATCCGGGCGCTCATCTGGTCAGCGTCGAGCAGGCCGGACGGGTGACCGCGCTGATCCGTGAACACATCATCCGCGCGGCACCGGTAGATGCGTACCGGGACGCGGCGGTCGAGGTCGGTATGCGCATACGCCGGTCGGTGCTCGGCGACGCGCACGTCGACCATGCGATGTCGCAGGCCACGGAGTTCACAAAGCCGTTCCAGGACTTCATCACCCGCACCGCGTGGGGCGACATCTGGGCACGACCCGGTCTCGACCACCACACGCGCCGGCTGCTCACGCTGGCGATCCTGACCGCCGTCGGCAACGAGCACGAACTCGACATGCACATCCGCGCCGCGTTGCGCGCCGGGATGAACCCCGACGAACTCGTCGAGGTCTTCCTCCACACCGCAGTCTACGCGGGGGTGCCCAACAGCAACCGCGCATTCGCCCTCGGCAAACAGGCCTTGAGGGACTTGACCGAGTGAGCCCGATTCACGAGTGCGGTCAACGGTGTAGCTTTCCGCGAGATACTTCCGGCCATACCCGAGGTCGCGATGGTGGTGAGTTCGGTGTGGGCCCGCTTGCGTTCGAAGGGATCCGCGTCGGCGCGGGTGCCGATCATGTTGGTCATCCAGTCTGCGCCCGCCAGGCCCATTGAAGCGTTGTGTCAGAGCGTGATTGAGAAACTTGACGACGGCGTGCGTCTGCCGTGGTCAGTGCATGGAAGCGAGCTCCTGGTTGTGTCGGTGAGGTCGACGTCACAGCCGAATCGAGGAGCCCATCCATGCCATCATCGTCCACCGCTCCCGAGTGATGCCGATCCCGCTGACGGTGTGCCGCACCTTGGTGTGGCGGGCCGTCGGCCACCCGGCTGCAGTCGCCGAATTGCTCGAACCGATCATCTCGATCGGGAAGAAGCGCAGCAGCCGGCATGGCCACGTCTTGTCCTGGGAGATTGAGGAACTTCCGGATTCCGATTCTTGGGGTTCGCGCACCTGCACCCCGACGACAGCCTCGGCCGCACCGCACCCGCGGCTTGCCTGCACGAGTACGACGACGTGCCGACCGGTGGGGAGGGGCGGATGGGACTTCGGCCGCCGTACATGCACCCCTCCCGTCGCACACCAGTGCTGCTACCGGCGACCTGACGGTATTCGGGAAAAGGATCTGGTCTGGTCCTGACTTCCTTGCCCCGGCCCTTGTCGATGCGAAAGACGTTCATTGGTTCGGGCAACCTGTGGCGGCGAGAACCCTCTTCGAACTGGCCGATGTGCGAGGCAGCGACGCCTTCGAACCGTGGAATCCGATCTTCCGCAAACGCGCAGAGAGCTTGGATGCGGCGGCAATGGAGCCCGGCTTCTTCATCCATGCTCAGCCCAACTGAGCGGGGAGGAAAGGCCGACCCGCCGCAACCGGCCTACTCACACACTGCCGAACGGCACGATCAACCGCAACTCGACACACAAGTCGGCGCAGTTCCGCGACGGTAACCGGGTGGGTGCGCAGATACACCGGGATGCCGCTGACGGTGTGCCGGCACCTGGTGTGGCGGGTGGTCGGCGACCCGGCCGCGGTCGCCGAGCTGCTCGCACCCATCGTCTCGATCGGGAAGAAACGCAGTGCGGGCCACGGCCACGTGCTGACGTGGACCGTCGACGAAGAACCGGCTGCCAATCGGTGGGAGTTCGCGCACCTGTACCCGGACGGCCGCCTCGGCCGCACCGCACCCGCGGCCTGCCTGCACGGGCGCAGCGGCGTGCGCACGGGTGGAGAGGGACGGATGGGGCTGCGGCCGCCGTACATGCACCGCGCTCGCCGACTTCCAGTTGTGCTGCCCGCCAGGTAACCCGGGCCTTGTCGGTGGTCGAGAGTTCGCTGAGGCACCCTCCAGGCGTGGTAGATCTGCTGAGCGGACAATGACACCGGGCGGTGACCTCACCGGTCGGATCATGAGGGACCGACGATCGCCCGGGAATCAAGTTCGTCGGCGACATCACCTACATCCACCTGGCAGGGATTCCTGTATCTCGCGACGGTCATCGATTGCTACTCCCGCAAGGTCGTGGGGTGGTCGATCGCCGATCACATGCGCACCGAGCTCGTCGCGGCGGCGTTGACGAACGCAGCTGCAACGACCCTCTTCGAGCCGGGAGCGATTCTTCATTCCGATCGCGGCAGTGTCTACACCTCGCGGTCTTACCGTCGCCTGGTGGCCGCGCTGGGGATGCGGTCCTCGATGGGACGGACCGGGGTGGCGAAAAACAAAGCGCGACAGGACATCGTCAGGTACATCGAAGGTTTCTACAATCCACGTCGTCGGCATTCCGCAATCGGGTACAGATCGCCGAACGACGTCCACTACAGTTACCGGCAGTCCGCGATCGCGGCCTGAGAATAGTCACCTCCATTGTCCGAAATGCCCGCGGCAGATCAGTGCGGAGATCCTGAAGACGTGGGGTGCCCCATCGAGGTTGTACCGCATGAGATTCTGATGGGCAACGCGACGCAACAGGCCCGTTCGTTGGCACCCGGGGTCGGACGGCGTTGACCCTTGCGAAGCAATCAATCTGCTCCTCGCAGGCCCATTTCCGCAGCTGGAGCGCGAGCTCTGCAACGGACTTAGCTGCTTCTCGAGGATAATGGTCGAATGGCCAACTCGTCGTCCGGAGATTCGGTGCTCGACCGGGTGCTGCGGATCCTCGAGGCATTCGACGCCTCTTGCCCTACTCTCACGGTCGGCGCTCTCGCACGGCGCGCGGACCTTCCGCAGGCCTCCGCGTACCGCATCGTCGACGACATGGTGCGACGCGGATTCCTCGACCGTCCGCCGACGGGTGAGGTGCGGCCGGGGTTGCGCCTGTGGGAACTCGTCACCCGCTGCTATCCCGCCCGCGACCTACGCGACGCCGCGCTGCCGTTCATCCAGGATGTGCAGTCGGTGGTGCATCAGCACACTCAACTCGCGGTCCTCCAGGATGAGGAAGTTCTTGTCCTCGAGCGTCTTTCGTCACCGGACTCGGTGGTCAATCAAGCATCGGTGGCTCATCGACTACCCGTGCACGACACGTCGCTGGGCATGTCGATGCTGGCGTTCTCGTCGGCGCACCGTCAGGAGCAGTACCTGCGCGAACATCCCGGAATCGACGACCGGTTCGACGGCGGGCTGCGTCGAACCCTCGCCGAGATCCGGACTCGCGGGTACGCGATCCTCGACGGAGTCCTCGACGAGGGCACCACCGGGATCGCAGTGCCCGTGCTCGACCGATCGAAGCATGCAATGGCGTCGATCGGGGTCGTGGTACCGACAGGGACGCCTCGGCACACGATCGTCGCGGTACTCAGCGCCGCGGCGCGCGGCATCGCGCGCGGTACCGGTCAGGGACCCTGAGCTTTCTCATTCAACAAGAATCGATGCGGAAGGTGCCCGGCCCGGCTTCCACACTCATGGCATACGTCACATAGGGGAGGACCCATGAGTTCACGGATCGACACCACCCAGGTCGGCATCGTCGGCGCAGGACCTGCAGGTTTGATGCTGTCCCACCTTCTCGCGAAGGCCGGCATCGACAACATTGCCGTCGAGAAGCGTGATCGCGAGACCATCGCAAATACCCACCGCGCCGGCATCCTCGAGCACGGCTCGGTGCAGTTGCTCACCGACAGCGGCGTCGACGGGCGCGTCCTGACCGAAGGGCACCGGCACGACGGCATCGACCTACGTTTCGCCGGCGAGAGCCACCGAATCGACTTCGCGGACCTGATCGGCGAGTCGGTGTGGCTGTACCCGCAGAACGAGGTTTTTGTCGACCTCGCCGACGCCCGCGAACGCGATGGCGGCGACGTCCGCTACAGCGTCACCGATACCGAGGTGCTCGACCAGACCACCGGCACCCCGAAGATCCGCTTCACCGAAGCTGATGGCACTGCAGTCGAGATCCACTGCGAAATCCTCGTGGGGGCGGATGGTTCGCAGAGCATCTGCCGACACTCGATCCCGGAGGACCTGCGCACCGACAATTTCATCGAGTATCCGTTCGCGTGGTTCGGCATCCTCACCGAAGCACCTCCGAGCGCACCCGAATTGATCTACGCGAACTCCGAACACGGTTTTGCTCTGATCAGCCAGCGCAGCGACACGGTGCAGCGCATGTACTTCCAGTGCGATCCCGGCACCGATGCCTCCGCGTGGACCGAGGATCAGATCTGGGAAGAGCTACAGAAGCGCGTGGACGGCCCCGACGGATTCCAACTCGAGCGAGGCCGCATCTTCGAACAGATGGTGCTCCCGTTCCGCTCGTACGTGTGCGAGCCCATGCGCTACGGCAACCTGTTCCTTGTCGGCGACGCCGGGCACACTGTTCCCCCAACCGGCGCCAAGGGCTTGAACCTGGCATTGGCCGACGTCCGAGTGTTGTTCGAGGCCATCGACGCGTTCTACACAACCAAGTCCCGCGACCTGCTCGATGGATACAGCGACACCACCCTGCAACGGGTGTGGCGAGCGCAGAACTTCTCGTACTGGATGACGAACATGTTGCACACCCGCGCCGACGCGAACCCCTTCGAACGCAAGCGGGCTCTCGGCGAACTCGCAACCGTCACGTCGTCGCGGTACGGGCAGCAGTACCTCGCCGAAAGCTACACGGGCTGGCCGCACAGCTGAGGCGGAACCAGGCGTCCAGGTCGGCTACGTTCTCGGTGGCACGGCGCCGTGTCCGTACCGAGAAGATCACGTCGAATGGATTCCGCTGGTTCGGGTAACTGCCTCGGAGGGCGACAGCCGTCGGGCACCGTACATTCGACTGTGGAGCGCCACGACCAGCCAACCTTCCGGTCACGTTCAGCGCCTGGATTGCTGCCGCATCCACCGACCCAGACACCACGAGCGCCCCGGGAACGAATCTCCTTCCCGGGGCGCATGTCGGTGGGTTCGGGGTGATCGCCGAGGCGGGCCGGTGTGGTGGGCGGTAGCCGGTTACGTGCCCGGGCATCGGACAGTGTTGGTTGGCACCGCCTGGAGTTACGATCCACTCGCTCGACCGTCACCCACGCTCATCAGCAGATATCCGTCGTCCATCTCGACGGCCGGATGCATAGCCGCACCTCGGTTGTAAGTGCGCCATCGGCAAATCCACGAATATCGTCACCATGCGGTATGGCCGGAAGTATCTCGCGGAAAGCTACACCGTTGACCGCACTCGTGAATCGGGCTCACTCGGTCAAGTCCCTCAAGGCCTGTTTGCCGAGGGCGAATGCGCGGTTGCTGTTGGGCACCCCCGCGTAGACTGCGGTGTGGAGGAAGACCTCGACGAGTTCGTCGGGGTTCATCCCGGCGCGCAACGCGGCGCGGATGTGCATGTCGAGTTCGTGCTCGTTGCCGACGGCGGTCAGGATCGCCAGCGTGAGCAGCCGGCGCGTGTGGTGGTCGAGACCGGGTCGTGCCCAGATGTCGCCCCACGCGGTGCGGGTGATGAAGTCCTGGAACGGCTTTGTGAACTCCGTGGCCTGCGACATCGCATGGTCGACGTGCGCGTCGCCGAGCACCGACCGGCGTATGCGCATACCGACCTCGACCGCCGCGTCCCGGTACGCATCTACCGGTGCCGCGCGGATGATGTGTTCACGGATCAGCGCGGTCACCCGTCCGGCCTGCTCGACGCTGACCAGATGAGCGCCCGGATCGAGGATGTGGAAGTCGGCGCCGGCGATTCCGTCGGCGAGCTCGCGCATCACCTCGGGCGGTGTCGCGGGGTCCTGAGCGCCCGCGACGACGAGCGTCGGGGCGACGATGCGGGCCAGGTCGGGGCGCCCGTCCCACTCGGCGAGGGCATCACAGCTGCCGGCGTAACCTTCGGCGGAGGTCGCCGCGACCATCGCGACGTGTTGCCGGACGAGTTCGAGGTCGTGTGCGGCCAGAGTGTCGGTGAACCAGCGTCCGACGATTTGCTCGGCAATCGACCCGACACCGTCGGAGCGCACTGTCGCGGCACGGTCGCGCCACTGCTGGGCCGGCTCGAACGTGGCGGCCGTGCACAGCAGCGTCAGGGTGCGCACCCGCTCGGGTCGGTGCGCGGCGAGCCACTGCCCCACCGCACCGCCGAGCGACAGACCGACGACGTGCGCCGCATCGACACCGAGTGAGTCGAGCAGCTCGACGACGTCGCCGGCCAGCTCTTCGATCTTGTATTCACCTGGAGTAGAAGGCGATTTACCGTGACCGCGATGGTCGACGGCGATAACGTCGGCGATGGGCGACAGCGCCACGACCTGGGGCGCCCACATTCGACGATCGGAACCGAGTGATCCGAGCAGAACAACGGTCGGGGAGGTCGGGTCGCCGTGTCGGTCGTAGGCGAGGGCAGTCATGCGGATCCTTCGTGTCGGTCCAGGGCACGGTCGACGAGGTCGGTGGCGTGCCCGAGATAGCGGGTGGGGTCGAGCAATTCGGCGAGCTCGTCGTCGGGCAGGTGTGCGGTGATCCGCGGGTCCTCGTCGAGCGCGGTGCCCGAGACGGCGGCGTCGGTGACGATCGTGAGGGCATCGTCGACATGCTGGGACAGGGCACTGACGACCTTCTCGGCGAGCACCGCACCGCCGGTGAGCGCGAGATTGCGGTCGAGTGCGTCCACGTGCACGTGCAGGCCGGCCAGGCTTGCGGCCAGCCGGTGCGCGGCCCCGCCGGTCAGACGGAGCAGGTCGGTGAGCGGTTCCCATTCCGCGTGCCACGGCCCGGCTGCGCGGGCGAATTCGTGGTCGGCGCACGACAGGATTGTCGCCACCAGTCCAGGTACGCGGCGGGCAGCTGCACGAGCGGAGATCGCCGCCACCGGATTTCGCTTGTGCGGCATGGCCGACGACCCCCCGGGCGAGTCCTCGGACACTTCGCCGATCTCGGTCATCGCCATGAGCACCACGTCGGCCGCGGGTTTGGACACCGCACCGGCCGCGACGCCGAGCGCGGCTGCGAGCCGGGTGACGGGCGTGCGGACGGTGTGCCAGGGGAGCGGCGAGCGCGCGAGACCGAGTCGGTCGGCGAGGTCGTCGGCGAAAACGAGACCGTGCGGGGCGACGGCGGCGAGGGTGCCCGCCGCCCCGCCGTACTGCACGGGCAGCGCGGTCAATGCGCGCTCGAGCTCGGCGTATGCATCGTCGAGGCCGGTGAGCCACGTCGCGGCGAGCGCACCGAACGTGGTAGGCAGCGCTTGCTGGCCGAGGGTCCGCGCGATCATCGGCGTGGCGCGATGCTGCCGGGCGAGATCGGCGGCGGCGCCGGCTGCGGTATGCAGGTGGTCGAGGATGCGCCCGCCGGTGCGACGGGCGAGCAGCATCAGGGCCGTGTCCATGACGTCCTGGCTCGTTGCACCGACGTGGACCACAGTCGCGGGAGCGCAGGTTCGCCCGCGGAGCAGCTTCACGAGCGGGATGACGGGGTTGCCGCCCGCCGCAGCGAGAGCGCCGAGCTCGGCCGGATCGAGTTCCCGGGCGAGCACCCCGGCCGCGTCGGCGACGGCGACAGCGTCGTCCTCCGTCGCGCGACCGATACCGACGGCGCTCGCGGTGATCGCGACCTCGACCTCGAGGAGAGCGCCGATCCACGCGCGGTCGGACACCAGGGGCGCCAGATCGTCGGCACCGAACACGGCGTCGAACAGCGGGCCGCGGGTGGAAGGGGAAGTGGGCATCGGAACCTCGGCATCGAGTCGGTCATGCTCGCGGAAACCTCACGCGCGAGCGCGAATTCACATGGTGGCCGTTCGGTGGCCTGCGCGGCGCAGCAGCGCGGCGATGTCGTCGACGATAACCGATGATCCGGCGGCCGGTCGGATGACACCGATCGGTTCGGCTGTGCCGACGGTGTCGACGGGAAGCCGGCGCAGGCGTCCCTCGGCGATGTCGCGGTCCGGCACGCGCTCGGGTGCGGCCCACACGGCGTCGGAGCTGTGGGTATAGGTGGCGGAGACCATGACGTCGAGTGTTTCGACGGTGCCGGCGGGGAGGTCGAGTCCGTGGCGGCGCAGCAGCACGTCGGTGTGGTGCCGTGGGACGGTTCCGGGCGGGGAGATGACGAGCGGGTATTCGCATGCCTCTGCGAGTGCGACCCGCGCCCCGGTCAAGGGATGCCCGGGGCGCACGATGAACGCGAGTGCCTCGGCGTAGAGCAACTCGAACGACAGTCCCTGCATGGTTTCGGGGTCGCTCATGCGCCCGACCATCACGTCTACCTCGCCCGCGCGCAGGGCCGCGAGAAATTCGGTGTTCGTGCCGGTGCGCAGGCGCACGCGGAGGTCGGGGTGCCGGTTGTGAAGAGCCGCGAGAACGTCCGGGAACAGCACCGATGCGGCCGACGGCAGCGAACCGATCCGCACGCTCGGGTGTTCGGAGTCACGGGCGCCGGCCAGCCCTGCGACGGCCGAGTCGAAGGCCTGGACGACGCGTTCGGCGTGGTCGAAGAAGCGTTCACCCGCCGCGGTGGGTACGGCACCGTGTCGCCCGCGATCGAGGAGTTTGGTGCCCGCGAGCAGTTCGAGTTCGTTGAGGGTCTTGGTGACGGCGGGCTGGCTCAGGTGCAGGCGGGCGGCGGCGCGACCGACGTGCCGTTCCTGCATGACCGCGACGAAGCACGACAGGTGGCGTAACCGGATGCGTGCGGACAACCGTGCCTCGATTTGCATAAGTAGAGGTTATGAATCTGGTCCCGAATCGTCAATTTACATGAGCAGAGGACAGCAATAGCGTGGAGGCAACCCACGGCAGCGACGACAGGAGCGGCTCGATGACTACCGCACGCGCATACGGCGAATTCGTCGAACGCGACCACACCCAGCACCCACCTGCTCTGACACCCGGCTACCGCACCTCGGTACTGCGCTCGCCACGCAACGCGCTGATCTCGCCGCGGAACACATTGTCGGAGAGGACCGGACCACTGTTCACCGCCGGTGAGCTGGGCGAGCTCGACAACGACATGATCCTCAACTTCTCGCACGACGGGCTTCCCGTCGGCGAACGCATCATCATGCACGGCTACGTTCGCGACGAATTCGGAAACCCGGTGCGCGGTGCGCTCGTCGAGGCGTGGCAGGCCAACGCCGGCGGCCGCTATCGCCACAAGAACGACACCTATCACCTCGCGCCGATCGATCCGAACTTCGGCGGCTGCGGCCGGATGCTCACCGACGACAACGGCTACTACTTCTTCCGCACCATCAAGCCCGGCCCGTATCCGTGGGGCAACAGCGCCAACGCGTGGCGGCCCGCGCACATCCACTTCTCGATCATCGGCGACGGCTGGGCGCAACGGCTGATCACGCAGTCGTACTTCGAGGGCGATCCCCTGATCGACCAATGCCCGATCGCCGCCACCATTCCCACCCGCGAGCAGGTGCGCAGCCTCATCGCTCAGGCCGATACGGCCAACGACGCCCCGTTCGATGCACGTGCATATCGCTTCGACATCACGCTTCGGGGCCGCCGCGCCACCTTCTTCGAGAACACGCAGCCGACGGGAGCAAGCCGATGACCAGCCAGTCCCCAACTCCTGACCTGCAGCCGCTCACCCCGTTCCCCATGGTGGCGCGCAGGCCGGAGACCCCGTCGCAGACGGGTGGCCCGTACGTGCACATCGGCCTCGCCCCGAAACAGGCCGGATTCGACATCTTCGACAACAATTTCGGCAACGTGCTCGTCGACGAGGACACCCCGGGTGAGCGAATCACCCTCGAGGGCCGGGTGTTCGACGGCTCCGGCACACCGGTGCGCGATGTGCTGATCGAGATCTGGCAGGCCAACGCCGCTGGCAAATACGCCCATCCGGGCGATACGCAGGACAAGGACCGCGATCCGTCATTTCGGGGCTGGGGTCGCACCGGAGGAGACTTCGACACGGGCGCCTACACATTCGACACGATCAAGCCCGGCCCGGTGCCCGGACGCAATGGAAGTACTCAGGCACCGCATGTGCTGATGGTGCTGTTCGCGCGCGGGATCAACGTGGGCCTGCACACGCGGCTGTACTTCGACGACGAGACCGCTGCGAATGCTGCCGATCCACTTCTGACCTCGATCGAGTGGGAGGTCCGTCGCAATACCCTGATCGCCACACGCAGCGAGCGCGACGGAAAAGCGGTGTACACCTTCGATATTCGACTGCAGGACACTCCGGACGGCGGTCGGGAAACGGTGTTCCTCGACATTTGACGCGCCGACCGGAGCCGGATGCCCGTAGCTGTGTGCGAGGTTGACGGAGGCTAGCCGCAGCTGCTTGTTGACCAGATCGAAGTGTCTGATGGTGTGGTCGGCGGAGCTGAGTGCCGTCGCTACCGAGGCCGGCATCATCATGAGATCGGATTGCAGTTCCGTTCGGACGATGCGGCCCTGGCTGCTGCTGCGATCAGCGCGAAACCGGTTGGACCGACAAGTACACGTTGTTCGTCAACAGGAACCGAAGGAGTTCGGGATCGGCTTCGACGGCAGTGGCGGCGATCGTGGCTGCGGGGACAAACAGGACCACGCCGCCGAGATCGGCTGCGGCGGTCGTAGCCTCGTCGGTGACGCAGCGGGGACCTACGCGGGCTGAGTTAGCTCGGGGATCTGGGCGTCGCTGTCGTAGCGCTGAGGGTGTGCCCAGCGCGAGTTCAGATCGGAACGACTGACCGAAGAAAAGTTAGGTCTGCCTCATAATCGCTGATCATCTGTTCACCCGGTCCAGCTCGATACACGCCGAGTACCAATCGGCACGGCCCATCAGCGTCGCCCGCAGCGGGTGGTCGCGGATTCTCGACTCCCACCTCTTGGATGCGTCGTGGAAACGGAACGTTGCACTTGTGATGCCCGGCGTCCTCGGGATCCCCGACACGCTAGTGTCCTGCGTCAGAGATTGAACAGGTTAGTTATTGATCTGTTGTGATGGTCGGGTTGATCTTGGCTGGGTAGTCGGCGAGAGACTTGAGGATCTCGTCGGCGGTCTTGGTCCAGCGGAAGGGGCGCGGATTGTCGTTCCACTCGTCGATCCATGCGGCGATGTCCTTTTCGAGGGCATCAACCGAGGTGTGGACGCCGCGGCGGATGAGTTTGTCGGTGAGCAGGCCGAACCAGCGTTCGACCTGATTCATCCAGCTCGAGCCGGTCGGAGTGAAGTGGACGTGGAACCGGGGGTGCCGGGCCAGCCATGTCTTGATCTCGGGAGTGTTGTGGGTGGCGTAGTTGTCGCACACCAGGTGCACGTCGAGTTCGCGGGGTACGGCTTTGTCGATGGTGCTCAGGAACTTGCGGAATTCGATGGCGCGGTGGCGGCGGTGCAGTTCGCTGATGACGGTGCCGTCGGCGATGTTGAATGCCGCGACTCCCCCAAGGACTACGTCCAGGGAGGTACCCCCAGGCTGGTGATGCCGTGACGGAGATAGTCGTGGGTGCGGCGCTGCGGAATGCCGGGCATGATCGGAAGGATCGGTTGCGACCGGTCGAGGGCTTGGATCTGGGACTTTTCGTCGACGCAGAGCACGATCGCCTTCTCGGGCGGATTGTGGTACAAGCCAACAACATCGACGACTTTCTCGACGAACAGCGGGTCGGTGGACAGCTTGAACGAGTCCTGCAGATGCGGTTTGAGGTCGAACTTGCGCCAGATCCGGCCGATGGTCGATTTCGACAGTCCGGTGCGTGCCGCCATCGACGCCCGCGACCAGTGGGTGTCCTTGCCAGGTGTCGACTCCAGGGTCGCGATGATCACGTCTTCGACCTGGTCGAGCAGGATCGACGGCGGTCGTCCGGGCCGGGGCTCGTCGACCAGCCCACCGAGCCGGCCGGTGATGAACCGCTGCCGCCACCGATCCACGGTCGACTCGTCGACCCCGAGATCGGCGGCGGCCTGCTTGTTCGTCCCACCTTCGGCGCAGCGCAGCACGATCTTGGCCCGCATCGCAAGGTACTGAGCGGTTTTCGCTCTCCGTGTCCACGATGTCAGCTGCGCGCGCTCGTCCTCGCTCAACACCAGCTCTGCCTTCGGGCGCCCGCTGCGCCCGGCATCGGCCAGCCCGTCGAGCCGGTCGGCGGCGAACTTTCGCCGCCACTTCGCCACCGTCGCCACCACGAGATCGAGATCGCGTGCAACGCCGGCATTCGACGAACCTTCGGCGCAGGCCAACACGATGCGCGCGCGCTCGGCCTGCCGCCGGTCCGCCGACTCGGCTCTGTGCGTCAGCTCGGCACGCTCGGCCACGGACAAGGTGATCTCGACAGCCGAAGGCCCACGATGCGACATAAGAACAAACTATAAACTAACTGGTGCAATTTCTGACGCAGTACACTAGCGACCACAGACCTGTTGACACCCGGTGCGGTGCCCACTGCAGGTACCCACCTTCAAGGTGTCCATGTACTGGTCCCATCGCCACGAAGCCGACCCGGGCCATCAATGGCTCCGCGACTTTGTCAGTGCCGTCCTGTAACCAACTGTCGCGCAACGTCACGGAATTGTGGTGTGTAGGTGAAGGGACTGTCCGATATTCGGTGTAAGTGGAGAATTCTCGAACTCTTCTTCGATCAGCGTTCTTCCGCACCCGGCATCCGGTCAGCGAAGGTGATGGCGAGTGCATTGAGCGCTGGCTTCCAGCGTACGACCCACTTGGTTTGGCCGGTACCCTTCGGGTCGAGCGAGCGGGTCACGAGATAGAGCGTCTTGAGTGCCGATTGCTCGTTCGGGAAGTGGCCCCGCGCCCGCACCGCTCGCCGATATCGAGCATTCAAACTCTCGATTGCGTTGGTAGAACACAATACTCGACGAATCTCGACGTCATAGTCGAGGAACGGTATGAACTCCTCCCACGCGTTGTTCCACAACCTGACAATCGCCGGATACGGCTTGCCCCACTTCTCGGCGAACTCCTCGAACCGCAACCTTGCCTGCTCGGCGTTGGGTGCGGTGTAGATCGGCCGCAGATCGGCACTGATCCTGTCCCAGTACTTACGCGAGGCGTACTTGAACGTGTTGCGAATGAGGTGGATGATGCAGGTCTGTACCGTAGCCAGGGGAAATGCTGCAGATATACTGTCGGGCAACCCTTTCAACCCATCGCACACGACGAAGAAGATGTCCTTGACGCCCCTATTGCGCAGGTCGGAGAGCACCGCGAGCCAGAACTTGGCCGACTCACCGTCCCCGTCGCCGGCCCACATGCCCAGGATGTCCTTGTTGCCGTCGAGGTCGACGCCGATCGCCGCATAGATCGGCCGGTTGCGTACCTGCCCATCCCGGATTTTGACCATGATCGCATCGATGAACACCGCCGCGTACACCTTCTCCAGTGGCCGGGACCACCACTCGGCCATCTCCGCGAGCACCCGATCGGTGATCCGCGAGACGGTGTCCTTGGACACCGATGCCCCGTACACGTCGGCGAAGTGAGCTGATATCTCGCCTGTGGTAGGTCCTTTCGCATACAGCGACAGCACCACTTCGTCCACGCCCGACAACCGTCGTTGCCGTTTGGGTACGACCTGCGGAGTGAACGAGCCGTTGCGGTCCCGCGGGACCTCGATGGCCACCTCGCCGCACGCATCGGTCAGTACCCGCTTGGTCCGCGACCCGTTGCGCGAGTTCCCGCTACCGCGACCGGACGCATCGTGCTTTCCGTACCCGAGGTGTTCGGCCATCTCCTCGTCGAGCGCCACCTCGAGCACCGACTTCGTCAGCGCCTTCAGTAGGCCGTCCGGGCCGGTCAGTTCCACGCCCTCAGCGCGTGCCTGACGGACCAGATCGGCGACCAGCTGCTGCTCGCCGGTAGACAGCTCACGTACCGCTTCAGCGGTACCCATATCGGTGTTGCCGGACGCGGCCGGCCCCGACTCCTGGGTGTTCTCCATGTTCTTCAGTGTGTCGGTCATCACAGTGATTCCTCCTGCCCCACGCCGGGGCGATCAGGACCACTTACACCGAATCAGCGACAGACCCTAGGTGAACGCCCGCCGAAACCTGTCGGCGGGCGTTCACAGCGGGTCAGTTCAGGGTGGCGGTGTCGATGACGAACCGGTATCGGACGTCCGAGGCGAGGACCCGCTCGTATGCCTGGTTGATCCGGTCGGCGGGGATCACCTCGACTTCGGATCCGATGCCGTGTGCGGCGCAGAAGTCGAGCATCTCGTGGGTCAGCGCGATGCCGCCGATCATCGACCCGGCGAAGGAGCGGCGGCCGCCGATCAGCGACATCACGTTCAGGCCGAGCGGCTCGGCTGGGGCGCCGACGTTGACCAGGGTGCCGTCGACGGCGAGGAGGCCGAGGTAGGCGTTGAGGTCGATGCTGGCGCTGACCGTGTTGATGATGAGGTCGAACCGGCTGGCGAGCTGCTCGAAGGTGGTGGGGTCGGAGGTGGCGTGGTACGCGTCGGCGCCGAGGCGGAGGCCGTCCTCCTGCTTCTTCAGCGACTGCGACAGCACGGTGACCTCGGCGCCCAGGGCGTGGGCGATCTTGACGGCCATGTGCCCGAGCCCGCCGAGGTCGACGACGGCGACCTTCTTGCCGGTACCGGCACCCCAGCGGCGCAGCGGCGCGTAGGTGGTGATGCCGGCACACAGTAGCGGAGCTGCGGCGGCCGGGTCCAGGTTCTGCGGGACGGAAAGGACGTAGTCGGCGTCGACGACGATGTGGGTGGAGTAGCCGCCTTGGGTGGTGGTGCCGTCACGGTCGACGCCGGCGTAGGTGGGGACCATGCCGTTGGCGCAGTACTGTTCGTCGCCGTTGCGGCAGTTGGTGCAGTCGCCGCAGGAGTTGACCAGGCAGCCGACGCCGACGCGGTCACCGACCTTGTGGTGTGTGACGTCTGCGCCGGTCTCGGCGACGGTGCCGACGATCTCGTGGCCGGGCACGACCGGGAAGGGTTGCGGGCCCCAGTCGCCGTTGACGGTGTGGATGTCGGAGTGGCAGATGCCGGCGTACTGGATCTCGATGAGGACGTCGTTGGAGCCGACGTCGCGGCGCTCGATGGTCGTGGGGACCAGCGGCTGGCCCGCGGCGGGAGCGGCGTACGCGTTGACACGAATGGCAGTTCTTCCTTCTTCTCTGGTGGGTCACTGAGGTGGTGAGCAGGACAGGGGCGAGTGACCGGTGGCGCATCAGTCGAGGGGCCGCACCGGGCGAGGGCGGTGGGGTTAACGCCTTCTGGTGTTGTGGAGCTCGTCAGCCAGTGCGCTCGCCTCGGCCGCAAGGAGCGCGGCACGGGGCTCGTCGCCCGCGTCGATCGCGCGCCAGTAGTCGATCTTGATGTCGACGTAGCGTTGCCGGAGTGCGATCTGCCGGGCCTCGAGCGCAAGCTGCTGCCGGCGCTCGGTCAGCAACTCAATCTGCGCGGGGGCGGCCGCGGCCCCGAGTTGTCCGTTGGCGACGTATTCCTTCATGTCGCTGACCGACATCCCGGTCGCTGCCAGGCACGCGATGGCCAAGAGTTGGCCCAGGTCGTTCTCGTCGTAGACCCTGTGCTTACTGCTCTCCCCACGGCTGATCGGCGCGATCACCCCGACCGACTCGTAGTAGCGCAGCGTGCTGGCCGGAAGTCCGGTCAGAGCGGCCGCGTCCTTGATCGTGTAGTCGCGTGGGGTGGTTCGTGCACTCACCCCATCGACGCGAAGAACTTCAAGTACTTGAAGTCAAAGGTCGGGTGAGTCACACCCGTGGTCCCCGGGCCTCGGCGGATCAGCGCGCTCGCGGGGGATAGGCACACTTGGAAGGCAGCTCCACTTCCCGCCGTCGCGAACTTCGAGCCGGGTGCTATCCGCAGCGGTGATACAATTTTGTATAACTGCAGTTGGAGGTGGTGTGTGATGGCATTGACGGATATTGAGCGTGATCTCTGGGCGATCCCCGCGGAGAAAGAACTCCTGCAGTTGAAGTTGCTGCGTGCGGTGGCGCACGCGACGGACAATCGGGTGCCGCAGCGGGTGATCGCGAAGAACCTGGCCGTCACGCAACCGGAGGTCAGCCGGATCGTGAAGAAGCTGCGGTTGAATCCGTCGGCCCGCGACCGCAGCCCCCGGGAGGTGCTGCTCGAGCATGCCGCGAAGCGGATCGACCACGATCGGATGATGGCCGAACTGATGGCCTGGGACTACACCTTCGGGCACGTCGCCGAGAATGACCCGCTGGGGGAGAGCTACGTGCTGGGCACGTGGGATCAGATCGAACGCTCCCGCGACCTGCTGGGCGACGACGATTACCGGGTGCTTCTCGCGGCCACGGCCGACCGGCGTGCGCAGGCGAATGCACTCTGACCCCGCCGCTGTCGCCGCCGACCTCGAGGCCTTGTTAGATCAGGAGTCTCCACCTCGTCCAGGACGGTTCAATCATCTGCGGCCGTACCCGGGCTGTCCGCAAACCTCGACGACGGCAGCTCCGCCTCCGCCGGGGGCGGCTGTGATGACTTCCCGAGGCCTTGTGCAACGCGCTGCCGGCGGTACTGGTTGATCCACCGGGGGCCGCCCTCGGCCGCGATGCCACACGAGGGTGCCTGAAATTGAGTTGCAGACTCCGGACACCGCGCTCGCAGGGCATCCGGGGCGCGTGCTCAGCTGCCGGTTGACGGCCCGGGAGGGGTCTCTGGTTTGGGGGTGTCGAACTTCCCGGATGGCGTCGGAGAGGTCGGCCCCTGTCGGAAGCGCGGGTCGGACATCCTCAGGGAGGGACCGGTGCGTGGTGTAGGTGCTGACGGCGAGCGACGAGTCCAGACCGCGAAGCGCGTATTCGACGACGATGTCGTCACGGTCGGCGGCGAGGAGGATTCCGATGGTGAGCTTGTACTGGCGTCCGACAAATGAAAAGCCACCGCCGAGCTCGCCCGAGGAAGTGGGTGAGCCGACCGATGAGGGCATCTTCGCGTTCGCGTTCGCGTTCGCGTTCGAGTTCGCTGTAGTCGGCGTCGAGGCCGAGGAAGTCGAGGTTGTACGGGGTCCTGGAGGATCTCGTGGGCCAGGTCGGATTCGTGCGCCGGCAGCGTGGTGGGGAAATTGTTCGGTGCGGCGCCGACACGCAGGTGCCGATCCGAGGTGATGTGATGGATGAGTGTGGCGCGGGACCAGCCGTGGTTGGCCGCCTGGCTCGCGTACCAGTCGCGGATACGGGGGTCGGGGAGTCGGTCGAGGAGGACGAGGATGTGTCCCCACGGCAATTGCGCAGCAGGGTGCTGCGCAATTGGGTCGGGGTATTCGCTGGCGAGGGTGCGCATGTAGATCAGGTTGCGTTGGGACAGTCCTCGCATGCCGGGGAACTCGGTGCGGAGGTCGTCGGCGATCCCTGTCGTGGGTCTCGGCTAGTGTGCGGCCGGGAAAGGGTGTGGAGATGGCTGAACTGGATCTGATTCGGTTACCGGTAGGGCAGCGGGGATGGTCGAACCTGGTGCAGTCGCTGGGAGAACTCGACGATCGCGCCGAGCGCTATTTCCTCGAGTTGAAGTCGGAGGTGGACCTCTCGACCACGGGCGGCGGAGCTAAGGTCGCGAAGTTCATTCTCGGTGCGGCAAATCGAAACCCCGATGTGGCGGCCAAGCGTTTCGGTGGACACGCCCTGATGGTCCTCGGAATCTCGGAAGGGGCGGTCACCGGAATTCCCTTCTTCGAAGCCAAAGACCTCGAGAACACCGTCAAGAAATACATCGGTGACGACGGTCCACACTGGGACTTCGAACGTGTCCGCGTGGGCGGCGACCGCGACGTGATCACCATCGTCGTAGATCCTCCCCGTCATGGCGATCCGGTCTTCACCTGTCACAAGGACGGGCCGGAAAACCTCAAAGACGGAGGGATCTACATTCGTCTCGACGGTCAGACCCGAGAGGCCAAGGGCGGCGAAGTCCGCGCCCTGCTGACCCGTGCTCAGTCGGCGCGCCCACAAGCCGACCTCGAAGTGTCAGTCGTGGGGAGCGCTCTTCCCTTCCACTGCGATGCCGAGGTTCTCGAGGAATACATCACCGACATACGGGGTGAGCTCGAGTCCGCATACCGGAACCATGTACTGAAATCGGCCGCCCCGCAGCCGTTGAGCGCGGCCTTCCGGGATCTGAACAGTGGCGCTTTCGGTGTCGAGCCCGAAGATCGTTCCCCGGAGGAGTACCGGGTCGAGATCGATCACTGGGAAGCCGAAGTCCGTGAAGCGTGGACGGCACTGCTCGACGACGTGGCCGCTGCCGTCTGGCCGTGCGCGCGAATCCGAGTGCGCAACCTCCGTAAGACGTTCCTCGAAGGTGTTGTGGTGAAGATTCATCTCGAGGGCCCGGTCCGGGCCATCGCCAAGATGCCGGACAGTGGCGACCTGCTACGCAGTCTTCCGGCGAGGCCGCGCCCGTGGGGGCCGAGGACGACCACGCCGTTGTTCGGGGGCCCGGATCTCGCACACCATTTCCGCTACGAGCCCCCGGTTCCCGCCGCAATCTACGACTCGGTCGGGTTCGAGAACTCCGGCTCGGTGGACCTGCGACTACACCTGTCGGAGTTGCGGCCGGAGGACACTTACGACAGCGACGACGGCGAGTTCGTACTGTTTCTCCGCGACCTGGACGTCCGCCACATCGCCGGCGTATGGAAGGTCACTGCTCGAGAGCACCACGAGCTCTACCAAGGCGAGCTGACCGTTGATGTCGCTGAGCCGCGGGACTTCTCGGAAGGACTTCGATCAATTCTCAACGACGACGAGACCGACGAGGACGACATGTCGGAAGCAACCGACGACCGCTAGTCCGTCTGGGAGGGGAACCCCGTCCGGGGAACACGGTGTCGCGGCAGACCCGCCCTGTTGAGCGATGCGGGAATGTCGTTGTGCGGGATGAAATCCTGCGTCCGGCGCGGCCGCGACGTCCTCCAGGCCCAAATTTGCACGCATGCTGTCAGATCAGTCGGGGCCGCACCGGCGTCAAACGTATGTATTGGGGCGGACGGGGGCATTGACGGCCGCCGTAGCGGGCGAAGTTGGCCGGAGTCCGGTCACCCGCATCGCCAACTGCAGCAGCCGCCCGGACGAGCAGCCCTTCCTGCCGCCGCAGCTGGCTGCGGTCGGTCGACCCTGGCGAAGTCGGCGAGTGTGTAGATGTGGTCGAAGTACTCCTGTGTCGGCCCGTAGAACCGGACGGGCTGATCCAGTCGCGGCGGGGTTCGGTTTCTGAGCCGGTTCCGGGCACGGTGCGGGGTCGGGTTCGATGGTGACGGTGTTACCGAACCCGGTGGTGATCTGCAGGGCGTGGACGAAGCCGATTTCGGGAGGGTGTCCTGCCGCCGTTTGTATATTAACCCCGCCGTTGACTACGTTTGGGGCAGAAAAAGTACGTTAATGTCTCTGTTGTCTACGTTTGTCTCCGAACGGGGGAGAGGGTTGTGATCTGGCCAGAGCACCGCACCGAGACCCGGGACTGGAACCCGCGTCAGCGGCAGGGTTCGCGCACTGACCGCACCCTCAAGGCCGTCGACGTCTCGATCCCGCCGATGATCGGCTCCCTCGACTGCGACCTGGTCGGCACCGTCGCCCGCGCGCACGAGGAGGCGGTCATCGCCGTCGCCCGCCTCGAAGCGGGCTTCGGCGAGCACCTGGCGCCGCTGTCGGACTTCCTGCTGCGCAGCGAGTCGGTGGCGTCGTCGAAGATCGAGCACATCGACGCGGGTTGGCGGGCATTCGGCAAGGCGCTGGCCGGTGGCAAGGCCAGCGAGGAGGCCAAGTCGCAGCTCGCCGCCGTGAAGGCCCTCATCGCGATGGTCGACGCCGCCGGCGACGGCCCGATCACCGGTGACACCCTGCTCGGTGCGCACCGGTTGCTGATGGCACCGAACTTCTACACCGCCCGCGACTCCGGCCAAGTCCGCGACGTGCAGAACTGGATCGGCGGCAGCGACTACACCCCGATCGACGCGCTGTTCGTGCCCCCGCCACCGGAACTGGTTGATGAGCTGATGGCGGATCTGCTGGAGTTCGCGAACCGCACCGACCTGCCGATCGTCGCGCAGGCCGCGATCGCGCACGCCCAGTTCGAGTCCATCCACCCGTTCACCGACGGCAACGGACGCATCGGCCGCGCCCTGATCAGCGCGATCCTGCGGCGCCGCGGCCTTACCCACCGGGTCACCGTGCCGTTGGCGTCGGTGATGCTCGCCGACACCCGCCGCTACTTCGACCACCTGACCCGCTACCGAGCGGGGGATGCAGACGGGTTCGTCGAGTACGTCGCCCACGCCGCGATCGTCTCCAGCGAGGCGGCGCAGGACTCTGCCCGCGCGCTGGCCGAACTCCCCGGCCATTGGCGGGACATCGCCCGGCCGCGCAGCAACTCCGCCGACGAGAAGATCATCGACGCCCTGCTCGACACCCCGATCTTCAGCGCCGACACAGCCCAGCAGATCACCGGCACCACCGACGCCAGCACGTACCGCGCGCTCGGCCGGCTCACCGCGGCCGGGGTGCTCGAGGTGCTGTCCGAGAGCAAGCGCAACCAGATCTGGGCTGCCACCGGTGTTCTCGCCGAACTCGACGCCCTGAGCACCACGATCGGCAAGCGCACCACCGAGCACCTGTAGCCCGAGTGTGGTGCACACCGGGGTCGAGGATGGTCGGGCCGAAGAACACCCCGTCGTCGGCGATTGACCTGGGCGATGTGCGCGAACGCGCGGCCATTCTCCACCCAGGTACCGGGCACGCAGTGCAGCACGAAGTTCGCTGCCACGGAGTCGAACACCCCGAATGTCCGCGGGAAATGGGGCGAGGACGATGCCGGTGTGCGCTGCCGCGTTGATGCCACGGTCGGCGAGGCGTGCGGCGGTCATCTGCCATGTGTTGGGCTTGAGGTCGAGTAGCGCGACAAGCGGGTTCGGGGTCGGGTAGGTGGCGTGCTGGAGGTACCAGCCGGTTCCGGGGCCGATGTCGAGGTGCCGGCCACCGAGGTGCGAGGTTGTAGTGCGCGAGGAGGCGTTCGCTGGGACAGTGCCAGACGAGGGTGTTGCTCCACCCAAGCACGACGGTGTCGTACACCGGCAGCGGCGCCCGACTGTATTGGGCGGCGCCAGCCTTCTCCTCCTGTGTGACCTCATCTGCAGACTTGCGTGTTCCCCCTCGTTGTTCACGTGATGGCGTTCCCCCGCCATTACCGATCGAAACGGCGCCGACTTCAGGGACTCGGTCGATTCGTGTGTCGCGCGGTGTGTGGGTGTTGGAGCACTGATCGTCTGCGGCCGCGTCGTCGTAACCCACCATTCCGCCGCAAGCCCCGCAGCAGTGGATCGTCGACGGATGGTGTGCTCCACCCGCCCGAAAGGCACTGCCGCCTGGTGTCATTCGCACGATATACACACTGTGTGCAGAAGGAGGTCACCGGACGCAGCGCGGCGGTGAAGGTGTAACAATCCACGGAGAATCCGCAACCGTTTCCGAATCTCAAGGGTGAACGGAGGACCCTCCGGCGCCTGACAGGCAGGCGGGCCACAGCACAGATCGAGGAGAACTCCCACAGTGACCGCTCCGACACCCCCGCCCGGTTGGCACCAGGACCCGGCAGACGCGAATTTACTGCGCTACTGGGACGGAACACATTGGACCGAGCAGACTCAACCGAAGCCGTCCCAGACACCCACTCCGCGGAAGAAGGGCGGGGTGGGGAAGGTCCTGCTGATTCTGGCGGCGGTGCTGGTAGTCATGGGGATTCTCGGTACGGTCTTCGGTGGTGGGGACAAGAAGGACGACAAGCTGTCGGCCGCAGCGGCGACAACGACCGCCACAACGACACAGGTCACCACGACACGGCCTACAACGACATCGGCGGCACCCTCGTCGACCACTCCACCGGCCGCTGCCGCACCGACCACGACGCAGCCCCCGGTCCCGGCGCCGCGACCTGCTGTTCCCGCGTCCGACCCGCGCTGCGCCCCGGCGAACGAATCGCTCGTGGCCCTCGTCGAGTCAGGGTTCTCCGCGTCCGGACTTTCGCTCATCAACGGCACGGTGATCGACTCCGGCCCGTACACGTTCCTGGGCGGCACCACCGTCGACACGACCGGCAAGATGAAGAACCGCTCCGACGTCTGGGTGATCGCGAACGGCACCGTCTACTCCTCGACTGGCGGCGCCCGCAACACCACCACCTGGCCCAAGGCCAGCGCAGCACCCTTGAAAATCTCCCCCGGTGACGAAATCGTCCAAGCCCTCGACACTTGCGTCGTCAACCTGACACGGTGAGCGGGCACCAGTTCGGTACTCAGTCGGTTCGTCGAACTGATGCCCGTGGGATCCGAACTGCGTAACGGGGGCCGGCCGCTGCCCCCATGATGGAGTATCGGGGCCCTGACATGAATTCGCCCCGGCGACAGCCGGTTCTGCGCCACACCAGTTGACGAAGGAAAGGACTCGGCCCCACCTCCAGGGTGCCGGGCACACACCATGACCTCACTGACTCGCGGAGCGAACAGCCCGATCGGCACGGCAACGACGACGGTGGAGGTGACCGGCGCCCGGCAGGGAACGGTCGATCTGTTCGTCTTCCAGCTCGGTGCCGATTTGGAGGTGCGGACGGATGCCGATCTGGTTGTTCTTCAACAACCCCACCACTCCCGAGGGCGCGGTCACTCTCGCCGGCGGACAGGTAACGCTGAACCTCGGCACTGTCCCCGCGGCGATCGACACCCTGGCCGTGGCCGTCGCACTCGATGAGAACGTGCCCGGCAGCCTGGCTCAGGTTCCGGGCCTTGCCGTGCGAGTCACCCAGGTGGGCGGCGTTTCTTTCGTGATCCCGGCGGAAGGTCTCACCACCGAGCGGTCGGCGGTGCTGCTCGAGGTGTACCGGCGCAACGGAACGTGGAAGGTGCGTAACCGGTCGGCCGGCTGGAGTGGGGGACTCGGCGTCCTGGTCACCGAGCACGGCGTGAGTGTCGACGAAACATCCGAAGAACCGCGCTTGTCCGCGCGGCGGCGCGTGCCGGCAGGACTGCCGTCGGCGATCCAGCGCCACTCGACATGGAGGCGGCAGATGCGAGGGGGTCGACCCCGTGCTGGAAAGCCCGGTGGCGCACAGCATCAGCGTGGTCGCGCCGCGCCGCCCGGCCCCGGAAGCCATCTCGTTGCGGGCGCCGGCGGGGCCGCGGGCGGCGAGATGGGGTGGTTCACCGGCCCGCCAGCTTCCTCGGAGGGGCGCACCCTGTCACGTCAACCCGCCAGACCATCTACAGGCTCTGATCAGTGCTCCACGATGGCCACGGGCCTTGGAGATTCCCGATGACCGCGTGCGACTGACTTTGAATGAGTGAGGGCGGAGCCCTTCGGGGTTCCGCCCTCACTCATTGTTGTTCGGGTCAGCGACCGGGTATCGGCAGGCACAGCAATCCGGTGCGCGCTTCGGTCGTGCCGCCGCGGGTGATCGTCGTGACGGTGTCGTTGGAGCTGGTGACGTAGGCATTGTTTCCGTCGGGGGAGACGGTGACGCCGCCGGTGATCGCGCCGACGGGAACGTAGGCGACCTCGGTGTTGGTGGCGGTATCGACGACCGCGACCGCCCCGCCCTCGGAGTCGATGACGTACAGCATATTTCCGTCGCCGGTGACGGCCACGCCGCCGAGGGTGCCCTTCGCGGGAAAGAAGGTTGTCTTGACCGTGTTGGTGGCGGCATCGATCACGAACACCTCGGCGCCGCTGCGGACGTACACGGCCTGGTCGGCATCTGGCCCGCCTCCGGTCTGGCCCGCTGTCGGTTCCTCGATCCGACCAGCGAGTCCAACCCGGCACCGCGCCGAATCATCGCCATGTTCATGGTCCTACTCCGTCCGCTTGCGCGCTGCCAGCGTCGCTTCGAGCTCCGCAACACGCTCCTCGAGCTGCTTGCGACTCAGTCGCCTTGGCTGCGCGGCCGCAACCGCAACCGCGGTCTTCCTCTCTCGAGGTTCCGCGACCAGTCCAATTGGCTCGTACGCCACGATCCGAGCCGGATCCTTCCGGCAGTCGGGGCATGGCATGGAAACGGAGCCATGCATCGTCGGTTCCTCCATCTCGCAGTGGCGAGTGACTTCGACGATATGGCTGCAGTAGAGCCGTACTCGCCAGCGCATGATCTGATCGTCGGCCGTCCGACGCGTGTCCATCGTTTTCCATGCGCGCCGGACAGCCTCAACCCGCTGTTCTCTCAGGCAGGGGTCCTCCGCTTCTTCGGCGCGCCACCGTGCGGCGAGCATCTGGACATGGTCATGGATTTGCTCGGTTGCCGTCTGCTCGCGGTGATCGCGGCGGGTAAGTTCGTAGGTTTCGAGTGGGACACCGTGACCGCGGTGAAGGGGCATAACAAGATTCTGGCGTAATCAGGAGTAGGTCGGGCGGTTCGCACTGAACCCATTTAATGGTGGTCCTTCGGTGTGCCCCAGCCCGACTCCGCGTCCCGACCGCGGCGAGGCCCGGGCGACCCGCCCTTCTGCCCAACAGAAATGTTGGGTAGAGTGGGCGTATGGCGACTGTGAAGGCACGAGACGAGACCATGACGGCGGCGGCGAAGAAGGCCGCAGGACGTACGGCGCGGGCGAGTGGTCACGGAGGCAGGTCGCCGCGGGTGGCCGCCGATGATCCGTTGTCGGCCGAGCGGGTGCGGTACCTGACCGGCGCTTTCGGTGGAGCACAGCTTGCGGCGATCGTCGGGGTGAACCGGTCGCAGCCCTCGCGGTGGATCAAAGGCGTGGAGCGGCCAGGTCCGGCCGCGGCGCCGCTATTGATCGACCTCGAGCATGTGCTGGCCCGCGCCCGCCTGGTCTGGGGGGAGACGGCCGCCCACACGTGGCTCGAGAGCGCCAACGCATATCTCGATGGGGCGCGTCCGCTCGATGTGCTGCAACTGTCCGGTCCTGCTCCGGTGCTCGAAGCGTTGGATGCGCAGGCCTGGGGCGGGGCCGCCTGAGTGCTCGCCTACCGCATCTTCCCATACCTGCCCGCGGCCGCACCGGGGCAGCCGGGGCACCCGATGTATGAGCATCGGCCGCAACGCGGCGGCCGGATCGATCACCCGGATTATCACGTCTGGTATCTCTCCCGACTGGCGGAGGCGGCTTGTGGGGAGAGTTTCGGGAACCTCGTCCGCTGGGAGGCGTCGATGTTGGAGTTCCCGCTGCTGCCCGGGTCGCGGCGCGCCCTGGGGGTGTTCGAGTTGCCCGATGATCTGCGGATCCTCGATTTGGATGATCCGGCCCAGTTGGTGCGGTTGGGGTTGCGCCCGACCCAGGTGGTGACCCGGAATCTGACGGTGACCCAGGGGTGGGGGCATCGGATCTGGTCGGAGACCGAACCTCACACGGGGGATCGGGCGTGGCAGGCGGTGTCGTGGTGGTCGTATCACCGCCCGCAGTGGTCGGTGCTGGCCTCCTGGCTGCGGCCTTCGCTGGTGCGGGTGGAACCTCTGGAACTGGATCATCCGGCGATCCTCGACTCGGCGAAAGCTTTGCAGCGCATCGTGATGTGACAGATCCCCGGACGACTGCCCGTCAGGTGACCCTGCGGCCGACGCCGGCAAGGCGGCGGACGGGCAATTGCGGTGGCGCTGTGCCCAAGATGTTGTCGGAACCGAACAGTACGATCAGCGGGGTGTCGACGACGGTGGGCGGTTCGAATGCTGCGTTTGGTTTCAACTATCAGTATGTGGCGACAGCCGAGTGGCTCCTGAGCTCCCTTGCCCGTCGACCGGACAAGGTTGCATTGACCACTCTTCTCGTTGAGCCGACCCCAGCGGACATGACGGATGCGGACGGCGTCGACGGCGACATCATCGACTTCGCGATCGAATGCGACGGGGCAGTTACCGATCGTGTACAGGTGAAGGCCTCCGTTCGCCCGACTGTCCACACGGCGTTGAACAGAGCGGACGCCGCCAAGATCTTCGCTCGACTTGCAGGTACCGGGTCAGGGTCGACGCCAGTGCGGTTGTCGGTTCTGACCAATCGCCAGTTGGCGCCCGCCCTACTGGCGGAATGCACCGAAGATGTCACAGACAATCCCGATCAGCGGCTCTACCGCTATGGCCCAAGTCGGGACGCGTCGGATGCCGGACAATCTGTCATCAGGGTCGATCCTCGATCACCGAACCAACTCAAACAATCATTGCTCGGTTCGATCCGAGCCCTCCGGCGTGACCGAGCACTCGGCCGCGGTGAAACCTCAGCAACTCTGCTCGCCGCATTGCTGCTGACGACCATCTTCGACTCGGCTGCCGGGTTGGGCACACGCAGAATCCCCGCACAGGACGTCTGGGGGCTCCTCTCACTTTCTGACGGCGAACTAGCGCACGCCGCCGGACGATTCGACTGGGGAACTCCGGTCAACGAGGTACCGCTGGTCAGTTCCGTGGTGCCGCGGCTGTCGTATCTCAACGAACTGGCTCAACTGTTTGAAGAGAGCACCACGACACGGCAACCGCGCGTGGCTGTCCTCGCAGGCGAGACCGGGTTCGGCAAGAGCACCATTGCCGCCGACTTCTGCCACCTGAACCGGCATTTCTATGAGAAGGTCTGCTGGATCGACTGCCGAAAGCCCGAACTCATCAGCGCACAGATCAAGGACATCACCACACGATTGACGCCGGCTGCAGCGGACTCCGATCGCACAGCCGACGCCTTCCGCACCGCGATCGGGGAATCCGCGGGGCCGTTCCTCCTCATATTCGACGGCGCGGGCACACGCGCTGACATCGAGCCCTACCTTCCGACCAGCGGCAGCGGTTTCGTCGTCGTGACGACAACGAACAGCACGACGTGGTGGCCATCGTGCGACTGGCTAGAAGTCACGGCGATCAGCGACAACGAAGCGGTGCGCTGCTTCCAGCGTCACGCGAACATCGAACCCGGTACCAACGACGGCGCAGTTCGCGGCGTCGTCCAACGGCTCGGCGGCATTCCACTCGCAATCAGCATGGCCGCCAACTACTTCCGCAACAGCCAAGAAGACATCGAGGAGCTGTCAGCACGATACTTCGATGATCTCGCGGCCCTCGATGACTCGATGGCTGTACCCGCAGGATACGACCGAACCGCCTTCGCAGCCGTCCGGTTCGCCGTGGAGCAGATCGGGAAGGCAGCACAAGCGCGCGGACAGTTCGGCCGCGAGAGCCAAGCGTTGCTCTATCACGCATCATTCCTGTCGCCGGACCGGATCCCTGTCAACCTCCTGCTCCAGACGGTGCATCCAACTACTCACGTGGATCTGATGCACCCTCCGGCGCCGGTCGTGGCCGACCAGACACTGCGAAACGCGGTCATCACCAATATTCGGACCCAAACTCTGGCGCGCCGCGAACGCTATGTTGACGGTGACGGCCAGTACAACCCCGCGAGCGATACACTCACGATTCACCCACTCGTGCATGAAATCCTGCGGAAAATCCACACGAGGAGCGCCCCACCCGGAGTCGTCGACGATCTATTTTCCGTACTGATGACCACGCTCTACGGATGGATCCTCGAG
>NZ_JAAMPR010000002.1:0-311441 GCF_018588185.1 Rhodococcus sp. WY5 | reverse complement strand
CTGGCAGATCGCTGGCCCGGATGTCAAACGTGATCGATTCGACGTCTTAAGTCCCTCTACCGAGTTGGACAGCACTCTCGCCCTGAGCAGCACGCGTATTCGACAAGCAATCGGTCAGCTTGATCCTGCTGCTCAAGCAGGAGAACTCCCTGCGATCCTTCGCACAATCCAAACTCAACTCATGAGCGCCCAAAGCACCGAACTGGTGGCCTTGTCGAAAGAGGCACTCGCTCAACTCCGAAGCATGATCGGAGAAACCGACGAATTCGTTTTCCCCAACAGTGGTCTTCGCAGCGTGGAGATTTCGAATCGCTTCTACCAAACTGCGAAGTTTGCTCAGCTCATGCTCCGATTGCGGCAAGATCCAGAACTCCGCGACTCTCTATCCCAAGGCTCCTTAAATCCCGGAAACACACTCCCGGGGGGTCAATTTCAGGCTGCAGACCAGCACGTCCAAGAGTTAACTCTGCGCGACACCTTTCTTGACCCCCTGCTCGCGTCGATCCCCACCGGCATCTGGGCTTTCAGCACCAAACGCCTACGCGCTCCCTACGTATTCACCCTCGGCAGGGTCGTCCAAGACGCGCCCGCAGTCAACCTACGCATGAGCGACATCTTGGCGAAAGATCCGGCCGACCGGGGCACCGTCAAGCCTCTCGATCAAACCGCAGACCCGAAAGCGTGGGGACAAGCCGTCGACTGGTGGTGCATGAAAACCAACGCCATATTTACTCGCGTCGCCGACATCACGGAGTTCACCGACCACAATGACGATGGCGTCTACCTCCCCGAACTGCATCTGATGTGGCTGATGGACACACTCGAAACATTCAAACGGGTTGCCGAGGTCGCAAACTCCTGGCACTCGGCATTCGGAACCACGCTCACCACCTACACCGCTCTGGACCTGATCGCCGAGACCTGGCACGGAACAAACGACATGGCGAAGCTGGTCGAACCCGATACTGTCAGCGACGCGCTCTCCCGAGTACGGGCCTCAATTCCCGTCACACTGCATCCCATCCTGCTGCCTGCCGCCGAAGCCGCCGGCAGAGCACCCGACCTCATCTTCGACGGCTTCTTCCAAAGCAAGCAACACGAATCAGACACTGTCGAGATCGTTCTTCCTCCTTCACAGAAAGGAAGCAAACCACGACGAGAGCAGTGGTCGAAGAAATCCGCGATTCGTCAGCTCGTCCGAGCACGCCGCAACGCCACACACGGCTTCGTAGGTAAACCACACTCAGATCCCAACATCCACGTCCTCACACAACACAACGGAAAACTTCCCTCCGAATTCGCCATGCTCCCCTACCTCCATCTCCTCGACATTCTGTGCAACCCCGACGAACTTCTGAACAAAGCGATTCCCCGATCAATCTCAAAGTTCTTGCCTCGCAAACAGAATCGAGGAACATGACGCGTACCGTCACTCGATCTAGATCAGCGATGTGACGGGGCGTTAGCGAATATTCCTGATCTGTCGGCCATGAACAGCCCCGCACCGCCACCTCAGCGAACACTGGGACATGCCCATCACCGCGTATCACCGCCCCTTTAGGTGAGTCCGGTGCACACGAAAGTTGAACTTAACAGCCATCTGAATACCATTACGGTCAACAGACGCTTTCTGTCTGCACACCAAGATCCTTGGCTCTCACAACGCTGAAAGGCAACGACATGACCGAGACTCCAGTTGCACCCGCTCCCTGTCCCCCCGGCAGACACACCCCAGGCGGAACCTGCGACTGCGTTGCATGTAATCACCACATAGCAGCATTCGCCGCCGACTTCCGCGAAAATGGCACCGGTGTTGAATTGTTTGGCTGCCCGTCGGATCGTCCCGAGGCGCCCTGATATCACAATCGAATTCTCGGTTCGGCGAATGTTGTAAACGACGGTCGAAAGGCCCCGACTGGCAACCTTCCTCGCACCCGCACAGAAGGACCGAGAAACCATCATCCGGGCCAGTCAACCGTGCACGCGGCAATCCTGACGACGCCGCTTTGTACGCTCCGATGATGACAAGACCGGACGATGACGCACTGGAAGCCTGGATCGAGCAATGCGTCGCGCACCTACGAGATGCAGAAAACTTCGATGTCTACAGACCCCACAAAGACGAGTTCCTCCTGCTCTATGGTGTCGCAGTTCGCGTCATGCGCTATAGCGACGCCTACCTTCGCCTAATAAGGTCGGGGTGCGCCGGGGAAGCAGTCGTGCTGGCGCGCACTGCGCTCGAACACGCCGTCACGCTCCAATGGGTCTTCATCGTCGACGGAGGCATCAAACGGTTCCAGATCGATGTCCGCCACGATCGCCACGACCACTACCGCAACCTCGCCAAATGGCTCAACCATCAGGAACTTTCAGAAGCAGCAGATTCACTCGAATTACCACCAGACGGCAAACGGCTACCACCATTCATGAACATGCTCCGGGAACTCGATCATGAGAAATTTCTCGAAATGAGCTACCACATCCTGTCTCAACAAGTCCACGTCACCCACGCCGCCGTAGCTCAATTCCTCGAGCAAGGCGACCAGGAACTGCACATCAACTACGATCCGAAGTACGGCTACCAATACCAGGCGACTTACGTCGTGGCGATCTCATGCATGCTCGCTCGATGGGTCGTAGCAAAGCTCACCGACGACCCCCAACTGCTCGAACTGCTCGACAAAACCTCAGACAACCTCACCCTCCCCATGACTCTCATCGATAACATCGAGGAGAAGAAGCGGCGTAGTGGACTTTCCGAGGCGGCGCCGTAAAAGGTATCCCCGATGATTACCGTCATTTCGGCAGACCGAGATCGCTCAACGGCCCGGCAGGGGGCCACTGAAACAAAGCCCCCAACAACCCGCTGGTCACTCACAAAGCGGTCGGTCGACTGCTCCCGAGACCGCACCCGAGTCTCGGACGTTCCGCAACCGTGACACCCACCGCGCCCGAGGAATTTTAGGTTGTCAACGTCCTCCACTGCTGACTACATACGCTGTGCATGACGTATCGCTATGGAAGACGGCATAACCGTCAGACAGGCAGCCCCGCACGGTATATAACCGATCACCGATGATGAGCGAATGAAAGACGCCAACGACGACGCCCTCTGGGTGCACCGGCTGATCGACGCAGCGCGGCGCGGGGTAGTACTCGACCTACAAGCTGGAGCGCCGGCCACGCAGTACAACCCCTCCACAGCACATGAGTGGCCCCTCGACCGCAGCATTCCCGCCAGCGCGATCCGCACCGTCATGTCCGAAGTGATGCGCGGCGAACACCCTGACCTCGATCCACGCGGCCTACGCATCCAGGGAGCCCGGATCACTGGCCCGGCCGACTTCACTCATATCACCTTCAGCTATCCACTGCATTTCAGCAGGTGTTACGTCGACGAACTACTCGACCTCGGCTACACCAAGCTGGGAGCTTTGCTTCTCTCGAAGTCGCATCTGCATTCGCTGTCCCTCTACGGCAGCACCATTTCAGGCGACGTCGATGCCGACGACATCACCACAACAGGCGAATTCAACGCCCTCGGTGCGACCATCGAAGGTCACCTACTCCTCGATGGCGCAGCGCTATACAACCCTGGGCAGCACGCACTCACCCTCCATCTCACAAAAATCATCGGTACCGTGACTGCTCAACGGATCACCACACACGGCGAAATCCACGCTCAGGCAGTGAGCATCGGTAGCACATTCATCTTGAATGACGCCGTCCTCGACAACCCGTCACACCGAGCTGATCAACACGTGCTCCTACTCGACGGCGCAACCATCACTGGCGACCTACACGCTGAACGGATCACCACACACGGACACATTCGCGCGGTAAATGCGACGATCGGTGGTCAACTCAACCTGCACGGTGCGGGCCTGCACAATCCTGGAAAAGATGTTCTCACCATCGAGGGCGCCTCAATCACCGGTCATGCAGTCGCAGACCAACTCACAACCTACGGCGGGATCGAGGCATTCGGCGCGCACTTCGGTTCCCTGCTCTCACTGAACAGCGCCTTCCTCCACCACCCGCCGCATGGGCCTGGCCAACACGTCCTCAACATCGACGGCGCAACCATCACGGGCGGAATCTTCGCTGACGACCTTGCCACCCACGGCGAAATACACGCAATCAGCGCCAATATCGGCGGCCAGTTCAAACTGAACGGCGCGAACCTCCGCAACCCCTCGCGAGACGCACTAGTCCTCAACAACGCAACTGTCACCGGCGGAATCTTCGCTGACGAACTCGACGTCAACGGACGAATTCTTGCGGTAGGAACCAACATCGGCGGGCCGGTCATCCTCAACGGTGCAGATTTGCGCAATCCTTCGCAGACGCTCATCCTCCTCAACGGCGCAACCATCAGGGGGGAGGTCGTAACTATCGGTCTTCGAGCGCAGGGCTTCATTTCTGCGAGCGCCGCACTGTTCGAGAGCAGTCTCGACCTCGCATACGTGGAGCAGCCCTCGAGGAATACGCCTCATCTCCGAGTCCAGTTGAAAACCGCCACGATCAAGCGTCTCGTCCTCCCCGTAGGCTCCATCCACTCTCTCGACTTGTCCGGATCGAAGATTGAACTGCTCGTCACTCCACTCGGCACAGAACCCAAGTATCGGGTGAACGCGACAGGGTGGACGCTGGGTGATGTCGAAGGGAAAATTCGCACCGATCACAAGGCCGCCACACGGTGGCTTTCACCAGACTCAAACGCGTGGCTTGTCGAAGGCGACAGCCCCCAACCATGGCATGCACTCGCTGCGGTGTACGAGCGCAACGGACACCCCGCAGAAGCCCGGCGACTGAGGTTCACAGCAGCGAACAATGTCACCAAAACCGCTCCCCCAACAACGAAGCTCATGCGGTGGGGCTACCGACTCGTCGCCGGCCACGGCTACTACCCACTCCTCGCAGCACTCTGGCTACTTCTCGTATTAGCCGGAGGCATCACGCTCATCGACATGAACCGACAACACTTCGTGCCCAACACAATCGGCGCCGCCACCACGATCACAACCAGTGCAGCCGAAGGCCCGACAGACACGACCATCACCGGGGCCGACGACTGCTCGACCCACCCAAAATACCCATGTCTGGATTCGTTCACCTACGCCCTCACCGGTGTCATCCCCGCAGCAGCCGGCATCACCCGCCCCGACTGGGCAGTCAGCTCCACCGCGCCGGTCACCGTGAAGCTTGGCCTCCCTGCTTTGAGGATCCTGGCGTGGATCTTCACAGCGATTCTGCTCGCCGGTGTGACCGGATTGCTCCGGAAAAGCTCCTGACCTCGATCTCACCCGCGTGCTCCCATATGGGCACTATGGGCATTTCGGACAAGGAAGGGGGTGGGGGTCATGGCTCATGCCGAGACAGAACGGCTCGGCTCGACACGGCGATGTGCGGGACGCAGCGTCTGTCATCAAATAGGTCGCGTCCGAATACACGGTTTTACAGCGGAGCATCGTCGTTTGATTCGAAGAAAAGGCGAATCATCTCGGCGCGGCTTATCGATGCTCACCGCGTGTACGTGGCACGAAAAAGAGATGATCGGACCGTACGAGCCCAGACGTTCCGGGTGTGACGTGGCTGGTGCGATCGAGGACGTCCCGGAAGCCCCGCCGTCCACAGAAACGGTGGTTACGGTTCCTGCGAAGACGGCGCAACCAGCTGGGCAAGTTCTCGAAGCGCTCGAGTTACGCGGTCGACAAGATCTTCGAACTGTTTACTCGGTGACAGCTTGTCCCAACCCTCGGCAGCTAACGCAGCGCTATACCGTGACCCCTTCAGATGCGCCGCTCCGGATGATCGCATGCTCTGCAATAAGCGAAGCGGACCGCAGAGTTCGTCGACGTCACCACCGAGTTGTTCGATCCACGACTGCAACGCATTCAGGGATGTCTCGGACTTGTCCGCCCCGGCCAGCTTACGAATTGCTTTGACGTCAATGGCATCGACGACTGCTTTGGTCAGCATGAGGAAACTGAGATCGCGCTGGCCTATGGAATCGTTGGTGCACAAGGCCAACCCGCTGAATTCGCGTTCGTCGTGTTCGCCGAGCTTCTTGTACAGTTCGACTCCGTGCGTGGCAAGAACAGCACCGTTGAGGTCACTACGTGCCCGCCTCAAATAGTCGAGATTCGGCCGCGAATCGTCGACATCCCATTGGCCCAGGACATCTCGCCGAAAGCGAGCTTCGGAGACGTGGCCATCACGAGGTGGGACGTTGTGCTGCAGCCAGTGGTCACGTTCGGATTCAGGAAGCTGTTGTTTGATGTCACCGAGCCAGAGCTGTACGAGACCTTCGTCATTGATGTCAAGATCCAGACCCCACAGGTTCAAACACCACAGACGGGTACGGCTGAGTACGTACGTCTGCGTGTCGTCTCGATACCGAGTGAGGACTTCGGCGTCGAAGAACACCGGTGTCAGGAAGTTCGGCTCTCCCGCAGGAGAACGTCCGATGTCGTCGTCGACATCGCACGTCCACCGGACCGGTTCGCCGGTGCCCGAGTCTGCGCCAATGATGAACTCTTGAAAACACTCGGGACGAAGGGTGTCGTCCGGCCCCTCGCCGATCTGTGCGAACGGCAACACGACGTTCTTGCCCACAATGTCGGAGAAGAAGTTCCGTTCAGCCCCACCCCAGCTTTCGGTAGCGCAGAAGTCGATGCTTGCGGTATCCGAACGGTGCTCGAGCGCGATGCGTTCGACGTCGTCGAGGGTCGAGTACACGGTGTGGTGGTGTTGCAGAAGCAGACTCATCTGCCGGGCGGCGAGGTAACGACGCAACAGTGGTGCGCTGACTTTGACGTCCCAACTGTCGTCATCAACACGTGTGGTCGTGACGACGTTATGTTTACGTCCAGCCTCATCTAGACGGATCCAATGCCCACGATCTATCTCGATAAGTCCGAGCCACCACACGAACGACAAGGACAATTCGATGGTGGGCTGAACATACCTGTTGTGGCGACGGGCATGGGCGAAGAAGTGCCGAGTGTAGCCATGGCGAATGTTCGTCAGGCCGTCGTCGAAACCAGGATCGTCGCCGGTCCAATTCCACGAGTTGCCGAGTTTGTCGTCCCAGCTGGTGTGCGTCAAGGCATGTTCGATCGCGTCTTGTTCGACCAGAGCACAGGTGATCGTGCTGTGTTCGCCATTGTCGATGGTGCTGTGCAACACCGAAATCCACCCGGTCGGTGCGGGGTCCAGAAGCCGAAAGAACTTTGTCAGCTTGAGCGGATTGGGTAATGCGTCGTAGCGAGCAACAGCATCAGGATCAGCGTTCGTCCACATCCCCGCATCGTAGGCGTTTTACTCCACACACCAGGCACTCAGCTGACAACCCTTCAGGGGCGAGTGGAAGCATCCGGAACGTCGCTGAGATGGCCGACATCGTCGAGCGAGGACATCGAGCAGCCTGCGCGAAACCGAGCCGAACCCGCGGTCACGGTCAGGACCAAAATTCGGTAGCGGCGTAACACTCACCAGACTAAAGACGCTGCCGCAGCCAGTCGGGCATACTGGGGTCGTTCACTTGCCACGACTGCTGAAACGTCTCGTCGTTTTGCCAGGTGTTCTCGTTCCCATCAAAGGACTTGAACCTGTTGCACTTGTACTTGACGACGGTGTCACCTTCCAACCGGTACTCGTTATAGTAGTAGTTTTGCTTCCCGTAGCCGTTCCACTCTTGGGTTGTATAGATCGTCGTCATGGAGAGAGCGTAGCGGTGGCACGGGTAGGTTCCGCGTGTTCGTGGGAACGTGGGGCCTTGGCCCCTCGTGGTGTCCTGGGCACCACGCATTCGAAGCTCGAATTCCCAGCACTTTGCGCAGCAGCAGGCGAAGCCACCGCCGCCGGAGGGACTGGAGTACGTGCCGCGAGTGATTGTGACAGACAAACTTGGCAGCTACCAGGTCGCGCACCGTGAGTTGATGCCCTCGGTGGAGCATCGCAGTTCGCGGTATTTGAACAACCGCGCCGAAAATAGTCATCAGCCGACCCGGCAGCGGGAGCGGGTGATGCGGCGGTTCAAATCACCTGGCCACGCGCAGCGGTTCCTGTCCGCGTTCGGGGTGATCGGATCGCACTTCCGTCCGAGACGGTATCTGCTTTCGGCCGGTGATTACCGGCGGGTGATGGCTGATCAGTTCGCCGTATGGCGCGAGGCTACCGGTAGCGCCGTCGCCGCCTGAAAAGGCGCCGGCGACAAGGCCATTGTGTCACCACGCATCCGAACACACTGTGCCACCGAACATTCAGGTTAATGTGACAATCCCTACCCAAAGCTCAAACGGCAGCTGATGTTCGGACTCGACCGCCAACCTCCAATACGGATCATCGGTGCGGGAACCGAACTCGTCGCCCTGCGGACTGCTCGCCAACACCGGCGCATCGTCACCACCGACCGCAAAAACCACCTCCGGAGGCTGGTTGCCACGAGGATCGAACGTCACTCGAACCTCGACGAGATCAGACACCCTGATTTGGCGTTCCGACGGTTCTCCCACGTTGTAGGCATTCGCGAAGTCCCGGGCCTTGGTCTGATCGTCCAGCAGGACTGTTGTGAACGGTCCATCGGTGACCACTGCGCTCCCCGAGGCTAACCGGCCGTAGTGCTTGTCCTCGTCGAATCCGAAGGATTCGATCCGCGACAGTGTGATCGACAGGTGGGCTCCGTCGGGCAATGGAACCGCCCCGGACACGTTCACTGTCCGACCATCGATGGTAACGTCCGCGGCCAACACGATCGGCGGAGAGTCTAGGGGTGCAACTCTGAATCTAGTCGCGCCCCTTGCTGCGAGAGAAATTGCCGCCGTGATTGAGGCACGCAATTCACCGTCTATCGCGGCAACTGCACGCATCCTTCTCAGCAACGACGGAGGAGTAGAAATGTCGCCGGAAGACGCCGGTATCCAAGAAATCCTCGACCACATTCGCAAGTTTGCCAAGTATCCTTTCACTCGAACGGAAAATGCGGCTTCATCGGAAGATACCCTCCTGCAACAACCCACTAACGCCCTATGATAAGAATTTCGCGCGAAAAAAATTCTAGAATTACACAGAATTTGGAAAGCGAAATAAGGCGACTCTTTCCTTCAAAAATCGCTTTACCAAGAGCGAATTAATTACTCACCCTGACATGCCCCGTCGATATATCCTAGTTTTCCATCCTCAAGAAATTCGCGAACCAACTCATTGCCACGAAACCACTTTAAAGCAAGCGCCGCCCACTGACGGCTACTAATTTCACCGTCGACTCGAAAAACTTTTCGATAAATTGCATCTTTCGTGACTCCAACCCCAAAGTTGCCCCCGAACTGATTCTCCAAGAGATTCGCATAACTAACCTCATCGAATACCTTAACTGCGCCATCGCAGTGAGTGAAAATCCCGTTCTCCAGATTGCGAATAGCATGAAAATATCTAATCAAAACCTTGCCGTCGACACGCGGACAGACTTCGGAAACTCGCTCCTCAATCTCAAAGTGTTTTAAAAAATTATTGGATTCTTCATCGCCCCTGCACTCACACTTCACAATTACATAGTTGTAGTTCACGCCTCGCGATCCCCCTTCGAAATCGCCCTTCACCACTGTTCCATGAGCCCGCGGATCATTCAACCACTCCTCCGAAGGAATATTTTTTGGTCCGTAGACATGATCCTTCTCGAAGGATTGTAACCACTGCTCTTCAGGCATAATTCGACGCTCATCCAACGCAATTCTGGCGATATTGCCAGAATGACTCGCCTCCACAGCGAGGAGTTCTTCAATCAGTTCGGAATTCATATTTCCCACGAATGAACGTCGAAGCAGCTGATGATAGTGCAACACATGGTCCTTCACTCTTCCGATTTGACTATTGCCACGCACTAAACTCACAAGAACAAGACCGGATTTGTCAAGCCCTGCAAATAGTTCAGGATGCTCAACAAATACTCGACTATTCGAGGAACCTCGCTTAAGAATAACATCTGGTATAGAAAAATACAGAGGGCTCGTTGCCTGCTCTATGATCACTTGGCCGACCGGCTCGAAATCCGCCCCGAACCAAGCGGCCAGATCCAACTTCACAGATTCATCAAGCGTATCAATGTATTCATTCACATGCAGCAAAATTCTTGCATTCAAATCGTCAACGAATGGATATATATTCAAACCCAGAATATTAGGATCAATAGCGTAGTCGAGCATCGCTTGAATCAGGCAATCAAATAACTCATCATCGACTGATGCATCTCGAAGAAACTGCCGTGCATCAATACATTGGAAATTTACCATCCGCTAACTATCCCACAGCTGTGAATATATTGCTAGCGCTCGAATAAACATGCCAGAATCGAAAAATATTCGCCGCCGACTCATACCTATGCCACCAACAAAGATCCGTCCCTCATCGTCGGGTTTTTGAACAGCGGCGTGCAGGCTGTTCGCCGCCAACAAGCGTCGAGGTCAGCTCGGTGACGTCGAACTGCCTCTCAAGGACACAGATAGACGCTAAGCGCCAAACAACTCCGGTGATCGTCTACCCAAAGGGGACGGTCTGGATAGCCCGAGATCAAGCGCGAAGCGCGGTGATCTTGTCGGTCATACTTTAGGCATGACGAACGAGGGTATCCCGATTCAGATCATCACCAAAGGGTTCATCCGCGAGGGTGATCCTAGCGTCGATCCGACTTTCGTGCCCAACGCGATCGACCAGTACTTCCAGCACTGGATCACGCCTCAGCTTGGGGAGAGCGTGGACAGAGACTCCATCACCAAAGCGTTGATCGTTCTCGACGGCAGTGAAGCTCACGTCACCGTCAACGACGATGTGCGGTTCTGGGCGATCGCCGGTGAGCAGGATGAGATTGTCGATCCAACCGAATGTTTCGTCGGACAAATCACCAGCCTTCTCCCTGATGGTGTGGATCCGCGCCTGCGCTGGATGGGCTTTGCAACGGCAATCGGCGGTCGCGCACTACCGCTTGATCTTGTTGGCAATATCGATCGTGTTACACCGCTGCTGGGCAGGGCTCATGATTTCCTGCGTTCCGCAAAAATGAGTCTTGACGCGGATCTACTTGCACCTTCAGTCGAGCAGTTGTTCTCGGCGGCTGAGCTGTCAGTCATGACGCTGATTCAGCTCGACGGCTGGGACGATAAACGGAACCACAAGAATCGGGACAACTGGATTAAGGCCCAGGTAACCGATCGCAAGGTACCGGAGAGCTTTGGCGACATTTACTCCACGCTCTACTCGAATCGGAATAGCGCCCGGTATGGCGAGGACGAGCTGACGTTCGACATTGCCGAGGCGGAGGACTTTATCGGCACCATCGGGCACATGATCGAGTTCGCGCGCTCCCGCCGCAATGACTTGTCGCACGACGACGAATAGACGACTTAGTCGCGCCACTCGATGGTCACGCGCGCCTCCAAACCGGCGAGCTGGTGCACACGCTCACGGTCCTCGAACTGCTCACCGTTTGGTGTGCGAGCGGTCACGAAGTTCGTATCGGCCGCGTTCCCGACGGGGCCAAGGTCAGACACAATGTTCGTCGTGTGCCCGGGCAACCCTCCCCGGATCTGCGAGATGAGGAACTTAAGATGATGATCATGAAGGCCTACGCAGACAACCCCAGTGTCTATGGCGCTCGCAAGATATGAATATCGTTGCGATGCAAAGGTTTCGACGCGGTGGGGTGCACCGTTGATCGTTCACCGAATCACAGGAAAGGCGAGATCGGTAATATCACGAGACACTGGGCACCGTCACGACTGTGTCGGTTTTGTGGGTCTCGCGATCGGAATTAAATGCTCGGCCGCTTACTACTGTGGACCGAATCGAGGCCCCAAATACGTGAATGCCGGCACCTCACTGGTCGCACCAGAATTGGGGGTGTTCCCGCGTCGGGAGTCGCCGACAACGGGAATCGGTCGATTCTCGATGACACAACGCCCATTCTGGCCAGTGCCGAGCTTCGGCAAGTCGCCTTGTTAGGCGTTGCGAACTCCACGCTGCTAGGCATTGTGTGTACAGCACTCGACCTGATCAGGGACGGTCTAGCACTGAAGTCACCTTTCGACGGAAGCCTGTCGACGTCTCGACTTCGGCACGACGCCATAGGGTTATGGCATGTTCCCCTTGAGTAGGTCCGGCCTGATCTAGAGTCCTGATTGCCCTGGTAAGGGCGAAGAAGGGACGACAAGGATCATGGCGGGACGCAAACGTCACTCGGCGGAGGACATCGTGCGCAAGCTGCGCCGGGCCGACGAGTTGGCCGCGGAAGGCAAGAACGGCGAGGAGATCGCCGCTGCACTCGAGGTGTCGGCGGCGACGCTGTACAACTGGCGTCGCCAGTACGGCGGCATGGATGCCGATGCGGCGAAGGAACTCAAGGAACTACGGGAGCAGAACAGCCGGCTCAAGCGGCTGCTCGCCGACGCCGAGTTGGAAAAGGACGCCCTGCGGGAGATCGCGAAGGGAAAATTCTGAGCCCGACCGCCAAACGCGCCGCGATCACCATGCTTACCGACACCCTGCAGATGTCGGAGCGGTCCGCGTGCAAGGTCGTCGGGCTCTCCCGATCGGTTTACCGGCGGTTGCCGTTGGCGCAGACACCGGACGACCCGGATGCCGACCTGCGCGCAGAGCTACGCAGATATTCCCGCAAGCATCCGCGGCACGGCTTCCGTCGAGCGTGGGCATGGTTGCGCTACGACCAGGGCGTCGAGGTGAACAAGAAGAAGATCCACCGCCTGTGGAAGGAAGAAGGGCTGCAGGTCCGGCGTGCCCCGCGCCGCAAACGTGCCGGCCTGTCCTCCGTTCCGATTATCGATGCGGATGCTCCGAATATTGTGTGGGCATTGGACTTCCAGTTCGATTCGACCGTCGACGGCAAGACGGTGAAGATCGCGTCGATGGTCGATGAACACACCCGGATGTCGTTGCTGAACATCGTGGACCGCTCGATCACCGCCGACAGGTTGATCGAGGGCTTGGAGAAGGCATTCGCGATGTGGGGTGGGCCGCCGCTGGTGTTGCGGATGGACAACGGGCCGGAGTTCATCTCGGAAGCGCTGCGGGACTTCTGTGCTGGGTCGGTGGGGATGTCCTACATTCCGCCGGGCACGCCGTGGAACAACGGGTTCATCGAGTCGTTCAACAACCGGCTGCGCGATGAGTGCCTGAACCGCAACTACTGGCCCACTCTGCTCGAGGCCCGTGTGGTGATCGAGGACTTCAAGGACGACCACAATCACCGACACCGTCATTCAGCATTGGGTTACAAGACCCCCGCCGAGTACGCTGCCGGATGCACCCACCGGCACCAGCCCGTGGCGTGCGAGATCGACTGATCGACTACACATAGGAACCGGCTCTAGAACCGACCGGACCGACTATCGGGGACCTGCCAGTTACGTCGGGCACTCGGCGAAGTCACTTCTGTTCCCGTTCGCGCTGCACTGCACGAAGGACCCCGACTCCGATTGAACCGACTAGACCAGCCGTGGTCACAAGCCTTGCCCATCGCGATCGCAGTGCTATCGCAAGTCGAACTCGTCTCGTCCCACGTTTCCACACATAAGGCGGAGACTTTCGAGCTTTCCATCCGTACGGACAAAGCTTTCCATCCGTACGGACAAACTGTGGGAACGAATCGTTGAAAACATCACTGTCAAAATCGGATTCGAACGAAACTCTCAACCAGCGACAACTAGACGGAGCTGGGTAGAGGATCCATGGGTCGACATCGACGACCGAACTAACTCTCACACCTACCCTGACGTCCTAGCCGTAGATGGGGAGCACTTGTGGATTATCGATGCCAAGTACAAGTAGCGCGACGGAGCAAGCGCACCTAGCCGCGACGACCAGTACCAACTGTTCGCTTACAGCCGCCTGGCATCGAGCACCGGCTCGACAAAGATCTCCGCTGTTCTCGTCTACCCAGGCATCCGGGAAGTGCGCCGTTGGTCTCGCGGCGGCGACAACGGCGCAACGCTATATGCGTGTAACGTGCCGTTTCCCCAGCCACCAGACCTGCAGAATTCCCAGAGCTGGGAACAGTACCTCGGCCGGACTGCGAGTCGACTCTCTGGTCAGCTTGATCAATGACTGCTCGTGCAAGCACCACCCACAGCCACTGACGACGACGCCAGGTTCTGCACCAGATCGGGCCAGCGTGTGGATCGACTGCAGTGAAGTGTGGATCGACTGCAGTGAAACGGTCCGTCCGATGATGTGCGCTCCGCCACGTGAGTCATTGGTGCTGCCTGAGTAGCCGACGATTTCGAGGCTACGACAGATCGCGCCCGGTGACTCGTCGCCGATGGAAAGCCTCGGTTGATCCCGCGCTTTCTGACGCCGACGCTCGCGTAGTACCAATGCGGGATTTGAATTAACTGAGATTCAGGATGAGGATCGCATCCTCGTCCCTCGTCGACAACGTGACGTGACAGCACTGATCGTCGACGACGTGGCGGCCGCCACCTTCTGAACGCGGATTCCGACAACGCCTATTGCTGCCGCTGGAGGCCGTGATTGAGTAACGACATTCCTAAGTTCCGATTCGTGGAGGTTGTGTGAGCGTACAGAAAGACGGATTGGAACAGTTCGTCGCCGAGGTGCGTCGCCGAGGCGGGTCTGCAACCCGACTAACGGGCGCGGAGGCGCTTGTCGAGGTCCAGGCGGGTGCAGGCCGCCCCGTGCGAGTAAAACTCAAAACAAAGCGGCGCGGCGATTGGCAAGCGCAGAAGTCCGACGCGAATCCACGACCAGAAAATCCTATTGACGCGTGGGTGTTCGTCGATGTCAACTACCCCATCGGTAGCGCACCCATCGTCGCTGCTGGATGGGTGCGCGATGACATCCAGTCGCAGGTGCAGGAGTGGTTGGCAGCTGATCCACTACGTGATTCTACGAAGTTACGTCATCACAAGATCCCCGAAGCACGAGTCGCCGAGTGGCGCGGCCGTTGGGACATCATCGGTTTCCCGACACCAGCCACGTCATCGGGGGATGTCACCGAAGACAACCTCGGTGCTTGGGTGTTCAAGTGCAACCCCAAAGTGTGGGACCTCCGGCAATACATGAAAGACGGAAACGACTCGATCGACGACTGGAGCGTGGTCGACAACTACCGATCAGAAATGATCCGCAACGGTCAACGCGCCATCCTGTGGGCAAGCGGCCCCGAAGTCGGGCAGACACCACGAGGCATCTGGGGCATTGGATGGACTACAGGGCAACGCTATCCATCAGTTGACGAAACGCAAGGCTACTGGACCGACGAGGACAAAAGGCACAGTGTCCAATGGTTCGCCCCGACGGATATCACCTTGATGAAGGAGCCCCTGACAGCAGCTGAGATCCGCGACTACAGCGGTCTTGAGGACCTGGAAGTATTTCGCTCTCCCCAAGGGGCGAACCCGTCGTGGATATCGAAAGACCAACTTGCACGCCTGCATGATCTTCTCGAGGGGTGGCCTGAACACGAAGCAGGATCGGGCGAACCCATCACGGTTGGTGCAGGAGGAGCCGGATTCGGTGATCCCCAAACGAACAAGATGATCGAAGACGCTGCTGTCGATACCGCCACCGATCACTACACCAACCTCGGCTACGAAGTCGAAGATGTCGGCGCACGCAGCCTCGGCTGGGACCTTACCTGTATCCACGCTTCCGGAGACATCCGCCGAGTGGAGGTCAAGGGTGTTTCAGGGCCGACCCCGTCTATTCTGCTGACCAGCAATGAGATCCGTTCTGCCCGTGAGGACGAGAACTGGGAGCTCGCTGTGGTGACACGAGCTCTGACCAAACCGACGCTCGCGGCGTATACGGCCAGCGAAGTTCTGGAGCACGCAGAGGGCTTCGTCTATCGAGTCGACTTGTAGGTGGCGGCGATCCAAAGAAGGTGCGGCATCCGATTGACGACCCACGTAGCTCGATGTCTGCGCACGGACGTCAGTGTCCACGGCGGGCAGTCGAACTGTCCTCCCGAGTTCACATTTGAGGCACTCGGCTGGGCACGGCATCAGCGTCTGGCGACGCTCTTGCCGCGGAAAGAAACCCACCGAGCTGTCTGAACAGGACAGAGACCGTCGACAGAGCGCACCGCACGGGGAGGACGCGGGTGTGCGAGGCGTGCAGTAGGTAGTTCCGAGGACCACGCCAGCCTACTTGGAAAGAGCGACTCCGGGTCGACGCTCGAAACCACGATGACGAGACCGTACTGTATACGTCCAACGGCACAGTACGAGGCTTGATGTCTTCGCCCGAGCCTGTCTTGAATTCCGTGTACTTACGGCTCGACCCCCGACTGAGATCGACCGGGTACCGCTGCTCGTTCGCTGCAAGTTTGGCGCGGGCTGTGTCAAATACGTCGACACCGACGAAGTCGGCAAGGGATATCAATGATGTTGCAACGGAACGTAGTCGGCGATTCAACTCCAGTTCGGTCATTCGCGACGGCAACGCTGTGTGTGTCGATTCTTCCCATTGGAAGACTTCGAGAACGAGGCCTGTTGATCCGTTCAGTCTGCACACGGCCTGAGCAAGGGCAGCTGGAATTCCAGCAATCGGGCACAGCTCCGAAGTCTCGGTGTGGGACAGAGCGGGGCCGAATGCTTCGGCCGGATCGATGCGCAGGACATCGCAGAGTCGCAGCAGATAAAGCGCGACGTCGCCCACTTCGTTCCGCAACCGTGTGTGGGCGACACCCATGAGCTCGATGGTATCGGTGTCGGTTTCGAAGAGTGGGTCGATTTCGAGGCAGAGCTCTCCGACTTCCCCACCCAACGCCATCGCAAGGTTTTTGGGTGAGTGAAACTGTTCCCAGTCGCGTGCGATCGCGAAGTTGCGTTGCGCTGAGATCAGGTCGTCGAGGGTGCTCACGACGTGTCACTGCACTTCGGTCGATTCTCCCAGCTGCCAAGGTTGGGGTGTGCGGCGCCCGCCAGGAGAAACTAAACGGCTTCGTTTCGGATCGGAACACGCCGGTCCACTAAGTCGAAGCCGTATTGCGCATACGCAGCGGCCAGACCGGCGAAGGCTCCTGCTCCTGAACGGGGCGATCGCTGAAGATCGATAATCGAACTCCTCACGACGCGGTGATCTGCTAGTTACCCGACACAATGCACGCATTCTCGCAAACTGCCATTGACTGCGATCCTCGTTTCTCACTGCCACCTCCGTTCTCACGCGTTTCTCACAACCGGTTATAGTTCGCACGATTCACCGGGACCCGCTTCGCGATCACTCGAACATTGGACACTCATGGCACATGGCGACTTCTCTATGGCTACAAAAAGACTGATTGCTGCACGAGCAGGACACATGTGCTCAAACCCCGACTGCCAACGCCTTCTTGCCGGGCCCGATCTCGAAGTCGCTGACGGCTACATGCGATTAGGGCAAATAGCGCACATCGCTGGAAACAAAGACGGTTCTGCGCGGTACGACGCGTCCATGACACCAGGCCAGCGGGCAGCCGCCGAGAATGGGCTACTACTGTGCGGACACTGCCACGACCATATCGACAAGAACAACGGCGCTAGTTTCACCGTCTCAATGCTCCAAGAGTGGCGAGAAAGCCACGAAAAGACGGTGAGAATGATCTTGGAAAACAATCGGCCGTTCATGCCTTACGTTATCCGCCTCGAACGAGATACACAGGTGGCCCAGCAAGTTCTCGACTTCCTCAACACTCGCGACGCACTGACCCAACAAGAGTTGTTCAGGGAAGACTGGTGGGAAATCGTTCGATCTTTCCTCAATATTAAGAAGGAACTCGCTGACCTGGCGAAGTCGGTCGAGGTTGACAGGCAGATTACGAAACACATTCTCTCCGTGCAGAAGCAAGTAAACACCTTTCTACGTTCAGTGAAGGTCGATAGAACGACCACACAACCCAAGTGCGGCATAAAACGCGCGGAGTTTCACCTGGAGGAGGTGCGCGATCACATCGGCGATGCCCTCGGCGCGTTGGCAGTACGGTACGACCTCGACGTTCCGCATCCCCTCTCGACGATTCTTCCGCGTCAGCTGAAGCTGGGCACCGGCTTTCGCCCATGACCCTCACGCGCGGCAGTAACAAATAGATCGAACTGACACAGGTCCGCGCTAGCGCCCGAGGCCCTACGCCCCGCGGGTCGCCCTTGTGCACGAGGAGGGGCCAGGGCGTTCGACTAGATTTTTCGATGGGCCCGACGGACTTCCGCTGTGATTCACAACGTGACCGGCCATAGAGTCGTCACCGAGCTGCATTCATCATCAACGGGCGAACCGCCCGCCTGTTCGCCGCAACGCACCGCGACGACATCCATTCTTTTCTCCGCACACGACTCGCCCCGAGCGGAACCGATCCGAAGTATTCGGCAATTTCGGCTGTCACCAACGTATTCGGGCACGGACTGCATTGATACCGTCGCCGTACGAATCCACATAGAGTCCCGAACCCGGCACGTATCGTGAGTCCAAGGCGGCGTGATCGTGGGCCATGAACACAACGTCGGGACGTCCCCCGTTATACCGGCTGTAGACGGTGTAATTCCAGTCGTCGGGTGCGTAATCATCGTTCCACTTCAGGCGGGCCACAGGGACGAATCCGGCCTCGGAATAGATCCTCGGTAGTGCTGTGTCGAAACAGTCCAGTCGTCGTCCGCCTTGCTGGACGGCTACGGCGAGCATGGATTTCGCGGCGCTTGGATATTTGCTGTCCCGATGTGAGAAAGCAGAGACGATTTCGTCGTCGTTGAGTGCGATGCCGGAACGGCCGTCGTCGGTCACGAACAGCCGCATATTCTCGTATTGGCCTGTGTTGTAGACGTGTACGGATGAGGCGAAGCGGTTGCTGACTTTGAGCTGTTCCATTTGCTGCTGGTAGAGATCGGCGTCGGAGGGCGCCAACTCGTACAGGTCCGGAGTGCTGTCTCCTCTGTGTCGAAGCTGCTTGGCTCGAACGGTATCGAGCGTGTGGACCTGTGTGGGAATGACCTCGCGGTCACCGATCAGAAGCCGTGGGCTTCGGCTTCCTCGATCGCCAGGTCGTCCCATTCCTGTTCGATCGTCGCCCGTGCGTTGTCCGGCAGTTCCGGCGTCCATCCCCTGCGACGCCAGAACGCTTCGCGTTGCTCCTGTGTCAGGGTCGGTGTCTCGTTCTCGGTCATGGCTATTGTCCTTCGATTCGTCGTGGGTGAATCCTGAGACTGCTCTGATCTGCTGTTGACGTTGCGCTTTGCCTGTTTCGAGGCGATGCTGCAGCTTTTCTCGCTTACCTGGATCGTCCTCCGCGCCGAGCTGAGTGCGCAACTCGGTTTGTCCGCCTGGGGTGGCGTCGTATTCGGAGGATCTGGCGTCGAGGTTTGTTTTCGCAGCGTCCAATCTCTGTCGGTCACGGGTGTCCGCGGGGTTCGCGTCGAACAATGTCTGTGCGGCGTCGAGCCTGCGGCGGGCTCTGTCGAGCCGTGCTCGAACGTGCGGGGTGCAGCGGGGGCCGGGGTACTTCTGGCACATCTATCGGCTCCCCCGATCTGCCGCGTCGACGAGGCGACCGAGCATGGCTCCGAGGTTTTCGGCGGCGATGTCGACGAGTTCGCCTTTATCGGTGAGGTATTGGTCGCGGCGCAGTTCGATCATCACCGAGTACACGTGGGGATCGGTGTTGTAGTGGTCGAGTGGTACGTACGTGCCGGAAAATGGGGTGTCCATTCCGATGTCTTTTAGTGGAGAAAATGCGGCGTAAGCGGCCTCTACAAGCCAAGGCGGCGTGTGGTGTGGGTCGATGCCGATACATAGCGCAGGACGCTCGCCGTCTGGGTGCAACTCGTACGCCGACGGCAATGTCGGGTAGGAGTGGACGTCGATGATCACGGCGCGGCCAGCGGCGGCGATGCGGTCCGTCACCAGGTCGGACATCGCGGCGGCGTAGGGATGGAAGTAGTTATCGAGCAGTGCATCTCGTGTGATGTTGTCGGCGTTGCGCAGGACGTCTCCGTTGCAGGTTCGGGTGTACACCGCGCCGCGGCCGACGGCGTTGAGTTCTTCGCGCTCGTCGGGGAATCGTTCGGGATCGATCACCAGCCGTGAGAGGTCGTTACGCAGTGTCCACGGCTGGAGTGTCACTGATTGCGCAGCGTGCTGTGCGATCACGTCGGTATGCGCGTCGGTGATCTCGTCGAGTTCGGCGGCGAGTTGATCGCCGGTGACGGCCAGGGCCGAGCAGATCTCGGATGGAATGACGCGCGAAGCGTGCGGGACGTGCAAGATCACAGGCGAATATGCGTCGCCCGCGATCAGTGTTCTCGTGTTCACGAAATCTCCTTGGCAAGTGTGGAACTGATGCCGGTTTAGTTGATGACGTCGACGAACCAGCGGCCGTCGAGTTCTTTGGCGGTGATGGTCTGTGGGAACTGTGCGGGCGGCTGGCCGGGGCGGATTTCGGTGAGAGCGACGGAGTAAATCTCGGCCGTGATCGATGTGATGCGCACGCAGTGGGCGGTTCCCGTTGGGACGGTGTCGATTCCGGCTTGGATCTTCTCCTTCGCGGGCAGGGACGTGTCGGGGGTGGCGAGTGCCCGGACGGCTGTTCCGGAGCGGGTGACGTAGTAGGCGTGCTCGAACGCTGCGATGACTCCGGCGCCGCTTTTCTGGTCGCCGGGGTCGGTGCGGCATGCGGTGGCGTCGGTTTCAGCAGCGGCGGGGGCGGGCGGGGTGACGTCGAGGGTAGGTGCCGTTTCCGAGGTGTCTGTCTCGTCGGCGATTCTCTCCTGAGCACGCTCGTCGTTGCCGGAGAGAAGTCGCAGGATGAACCAACCGAGCAGCGCGACCACGACAATCAAGGCAGCGACGTAACGCAGACGAGGCGATCGAGAATCCCTCTTGCGCGGTAACTTCGGCGGCGTCGGAGGCTTGGGGGAAGAAACGGTTGTGGTTGTGCCAGAGCGTGCGGGCATGGGCGCGCCACCGAGCAAATCGATCACTGCGGGGTGCCTTGTCGTGTTCGTCATCGCTGTCGTCCTTTCGGTGCTCGCGCCTGGGTCTGCAGTGGCGCATGGACAAGTTCAGGGCGGGCGGCGCGTTGCCGCCCGTCCTGAACGGCTCTGATCGTGCGAGCTTTACGACGGAATACCCGCGCCGACTGCGTCGCTGATCAGCGAGGACGCCAGGCCGGGAGTGGCGTTGGTGAGGAAGTCCGTGAGTGCGGTGTCGACGTGTTCGATGATCTGCTTGCCTCCGGGCTGGGCTGCGACGAGGTTGCGGGCCTGTTGGTCGATCGTGGGGGCCGTCGCTACGGTATCGCGGACAGTGGTGGCTACGGCCTCACCGATGGGGCCGGAGTTCTCCCACTCTGCGAGCACGTCCTGCGTCTGGCTGGTGACGGCGGGTTGGTCGACGTCGGGGACCTCGATTTCGACGGGTTCACCGAGATCGCCTGCGCCGTACGCGACGGCGGCGGTGAATCCTGCTATTCCTCCGCCCAGACCGCCGAGAACGAATGCGGGGGCTCCGGCGAGGAGGGCGCCCGTACCGGCGCCGACGGCGGTTCCGGCGAGCCCGCCCGCTACCCAGCCGATTCCGGGGACGAAGACGTTGCCCAGTCCGAGGCCGATGTTTCCGCCGACGGTGCCGCCGATCAGCGCTCCTCCGATGGCGAACGGGGTCGCGAGACCGATTCCTCCGGCGAGGGCCCCGGCGGCGGCACCGCCTACCTGAGTGGCGGCGTCGCGGCTGGCTTTGTCGACGGGGACGCCGAAGGAGTTCCAGCCGGTGGCGACTCCGGATTCGATGATGGCGGTGGTGTTGTTGGTCCGTTCGAGGTCGACGTCGGAGACCCAGTTCGGTTGCGCGATGTGGAAGGTTCCGATGCGGAGGGTGTCGCGGGGGGCGATGATCGGTGCGACGACGTCGACGGGGCCGGGGAGATGGAGCTGGGTGTAGTCGGTCGGTGTGGTGTCGGTGTAGGTGGGTGGTGTGTAGGTGTTGGTGTCGTAGTCCCAGTTCGGTAGCGGCTGGTAGTCGACGTTCTGGTATTGCGCGGGTGGGTCGATCCAATAGATGGGTTCGGCGGGGGCTGGAGCTTCTGTGGCCGGCGGCGGGGTGGGTTCTGTGGTCACTCCGGACTGTCCGGCGCCGTCGGTGATTCCTGCTTGTCCTCCTCCGTCGGTGATGCCGGCTTGCCCGGGCGCTGCGAGTGCCGGTGGTGCGAGCGTGATTCCGGCGGATATTGCTGCGGCCGCGACGACGGCGATGATGCTTTGGCGGGCGAGGGCGCGGCGGCGGTGTCGGCCGTGTTGGTGTGCGCGGCGGGTTGCTCGGTTTCCCACGGTGGTGTCGATGCTCATGTGGTGCCTTTCGTTCAGGAGGGTGCGGATGGGTGCCGGCGGGGGTCTGGTGTGCGGAATCCGGCTGATAAATGGGTCAGTCAGCGGTGTGGGCGATGAGGTCGATGACGGTCGAGGCAATCACGGTCAGGGCTTCGGTGGTGCTGCGCCGGAGCTTCGAGGGCGAGATGCGCTCTCCGGAGGCGAAGAGTGGCTCGAACGGCATCCGGGCGACCGAATGGACTCCGGCGTCGAGAAAGGCGTCGACAGCGTCGATTTCGACCATCGGTGCATCCCCGGGTCCGTCGGTGATGACGACGATGGTGCGAGCCATCATCGCCGAGCCTGCGGTGGCCGCGAGGTCGAGGAGCATGCGGTGCGCCGCGGCGGCGGCGTCGCGGCGGAGCGGTACCGGTACGAGGAGGACGTCCGCGCGGCTGGTTGCCCAGTGCCAGCTACCGGCGAGGCGGTTGTTGCCGGTGTCGGCAATGAGGATCTCGCGGTACTGGGACAAGATCTGCGCCGCCGCGTGGGCGTCGTCGTATCCGAGACCGGATCCGTGGGCGCCGTTGTTTCCGGCGACGATGTCGTCCCCGCTCGGTTGGCGGGTGAGGTACTGCGAGAGCGCCGAGGGTCGGATGCTGCCGGGCGCGGCTGTCTCGGCGGCGATCAGTGAAAGCACGTCGTGTCCGCCGCCGGGTGGGATGCTGACGCGGTCGGCGAGGCTGCCGCCGACGTCGGCGACGTCGACGCAGACCGTGGTTGCGGCGCCGCGGTGTTCGGCGATGATCGCGTTCAGCCCCACCGCGAGTGGGGTTTTGCCGACGCCACCTTTCGGGTTGGCGATGGTCACGATCGAAAACCCCGGGAGGGGGCCGGCGATGGATGCGATGGCGGCGCGTCGGCGCATTTCGGCGGACTCGGGTTTCGGGGCGATTCGTAGGTTGAGGACGGTATTGAGTCGACCGCGTAGTCCGGCGCAGGCGGGCTCGTGCGAGCCGGCCGCGATCTCGGGTGCAACGAGCACGGATGTCGAGGTCGGTGTGCGCGCCGCGGGGACTGGCCGGGCATGGGTATCGGCTCCCACGGGTGGCGGTGAGTCGTCGAGGGGTGTCATCGCCACCGTGACCGGTTCGTCGACATGATGATCCGGCCGCGTCTGTGGTGTGTCGGCGGGTGCGGGGATGGGTCCGGTGGGCAGCGATTGCGCCACCTTCCCGTCCGGTGCGACGGTGAGTTGGCGGGAGCGGCCCGCTTCCTGCACGGTGACCTCGACGGGTGAGCCTGCGTCGGCGGAGTGCTGTCGGCTGAACTGTGCGATCACCGCGTGGATCGACTGCCCGTTCTCGGCGGACAGTTCCACCTTCTCGTCCCCTGCCCCGCTCACGAGTGCGGTTCGCTCGGAGGTGATTTCGATGGCAAGGGCCGACATCACGCGGTGGTTCCGGTGAAGGCTCCGACGCCGGAGAGTTCGGTGTCCATTTCGAGGACGATGGTGTCGGCCTTGTCGAGGGCGGCCAGAGCGTCGTCGCGGGCTTTACCGTCGGGGAGTACTTCGATGATCTGGCGGCGGGTGGCGACGGCTCTTTTGATTTCGTCGAGCCGCGGAGCGGTCAGTTCCTGGTCTTCGCTGAGTTTCGGTAGCCATGTGGGGATGGCGTTTTTGAGGACGCGGCGAAGTTCGGTGATGACGGGGTCGCCGCCGCCTTTGGGTGCTGCGAAGGGGTTGCGCAGCACGGTGATGTCGTCGGCGGTGGGGGTGATCGATTGGGAGATGCGGCGGCTCATGGGCGGACCTTTCGGGTGAGAGTTGTGCAGGTGTGTCAGCGAAGTCGAGTCGCGGGGTCAGGGCGCGGGTGCGGTGGTGTCAGGTTCGGGGAGCAGTACGACTTCGTGGGGTCCGTAGGTGATGTGGTTCTTGACCCGTCCGGCGGCGTGGAAGGTCAGGGTGGTTTCGGTGACGGCGCCGCTGTCTTTGTCTCGGATGACAGTGACCGCGGCGACGGTGGCGGGGTGTTCGTTGCCGTGTCCGTCGTCGACGAGGACGGTCATTCCTTGCGTGACCGCGGCGGCGGGTATCGCGTCGGCGAAGTCATCCCCGGCGTCGGCGGCAGGCGTGTCGTCGTGGTGGCCGAGGATGGTGGGCTCGGGAGCTCGGCCGTAGGCGCGGGCAGCGACGGCGACGGAGCGTTCGGATTCGATGAAGTGGCGCAGTTCGGTCGAGTAGAACGCGATGTGCGGTTCCTGCTGGGGCCGTAGCCCTTCGATGATCTTCTTCTCCGAGGTCGAGAGTTGGTTCCATTTGTTGGGGTGCGGGTCGACGTTCGGTGTCCACCACATCTGCGCATCGACGGGCACGCCGTCGTTGCCGAGGGCGACTCCGCGGCCGGGGACGGAGGTGTCGATCTCGCGGCCGATCTGCGAGTCGCCCCACAGCATCATCGCGCCGTCCTGCGAGAGGTTGCCGAGGGAGATGCGGGTGCCGAAGTTGTCGCGCGCGTTGCCCGAGGCTCCGCCGAAGAGGGACGCGTCGGGTCGTTGCACACCGAGCAGGAGCCGGATACCGGCCGAGCGTGCGAGGACGGCGAGATCGGCCCACGCACCGAGTGGGTCGAGTTCTTTGAGGAGTTCGCGGGTTTCGTCGTCACCGGTTTTGGCGAGGCGCTGCCATTTGCCGGAGAGGATGAAGAACTCGTCGAGGACAGCGATCAGGAGCGGAAGTTGGGACGGCTCGATCTTCTTCACGTGAACGTAGTGGTTGCGGGCCATCATTTCGCTGTGCAGGGCACGCACGAGCATCGCGGACCGGACGGCGTCGTAGACGATAGCGGCGCACCCGGGGTAGCCCTCGAGTCCGTCGAGTTCGATCATTTTCGGGTCGACGCCCAGGAACGGGATTCCTCGTCGCGATGCTTCGGTGAGCAGGGTGCGGATCACCGATGTCTTGCCGCCGCCGGTGGGGCCGACGATCAGGCAGTGAGGTTTGTTCGACTTGGTGGAGATGTCCCAGAACATGTTCACCTCCGATGCTGCCGTCGCGTAGGGCAGGTGGCGCAGGTTCTCGTCGACCAATTCGAGAGGGTGATCGACGCGGGTGGGTAGTGGGGCGCGCAGGCTCATCAGGAGATACCCCTCGGCGGGAAACCAGTCGGTGGCCCAGGTGCGGCCGGATTCGTGCTCGCCGGCGAGGGCGGCGAGGGCTTCGTCGACCTTCTTCTGGAATCCGCGTGCTCCGCTGGAGAGGGTGGGTGTGAAGGTGATCTTGAAGGCGGTTTCGACGTCGCCGTCGAGCGCGGCGACGCTCACGGCAGGCTCTTTCAGCGGTCCGTCTTTGAGGGAGTTCGCCAGTGCCTTGTGCCGCGGTGATCGGAGGTCGGGTTGAGTCAGCGTGCGGGTGATGCGGATTCGGTCGCGGTGGGCGTCGTGGACGACGGTGTAGGTCCATTTGCTGGTGTGCCTGCTCGCGGAAGCTCGTACTGCGGTGGTGAATTCGTCTAGCTCTTTCGGACGGATGATGGCGCCGCGTGCCAGTGCGATGGTGGCGTTGCGCAGGGTGGTGATGCCGGGTGGGTATCCGATGGTGATTTTGACCGGGGTGTGGCGGGTGCTTTGCCGGAGTTGGGCGTCGAGTCCGGCGCGGTGGCGGTGGGTGAGGAACCATGCGATATCGCAGGCGAGCAGGGCGAGCGTGAGAGCGGCGAGTGGCCACCGGTATTGGTGGACTGCGGAGACTGCGCTGTCGACCTGGGGGTTCGCGAATTGTTCGGCGAGTTCGAGGAGTCGCGGCGCGAGAAACGCGAGTGTTGTTGCGATGACAGCGAAAGGCGCCCACGCCCTGTACGGGCGGATGGCGGACTCTCCCGCCTGGCCTGTTCGCGCGTGGGGTTTGTCGGAGCCGAAGAGGTCGACGAGAAAGTCTTTGAGCGGGTCCTGCTGGCTTCTGCTCACCGTCTACTCCTCTCACTCGAATCCAGTCCACGACGGTCGTCGCGGGGGTGTGTGGGGGTGCACTGTCACAGACCGCGGGAGCGATCTCAACCCGCCTGTGGATAACTTGTTTCGCGGGCGCGTGGCTGGAGCGTGCGTCACATGCACCGAAGTGCGATACCGGGGCGCGATAAACACCCTCCACCTCTACCCGCTGCTGATTCTGGTTGTGGTGCTGCGCATTACCGATCGAACACCCCGCGAAGGCATCGTTGCTACACCGTTGGGGGACTTGTTCAACCACCTATTCGACGGGCCCGATGACGATGTACATCTCGGGTGGTTTGTGTCTTCCTGCGCCACTGTTCGTCGACCCCTTTCAGGCTCTCGAACCCTCGCTTCGTGAGGTACACAACCCAATGCGCGAACGCCCGAGCACGGTGTGGACGACACTGCGGCAGGCGCCGTGCCAGAATGATCCGGCGATACTCCGTACAGAACCCTGACCAGCAGTTGATTGAAATATGTTGGCATGAAGCAATTTTGAGAAGTACACTCCCCCTAGGCCCGAAGGGCCGGGGGGAGTGACCCCGGAGGGGAAGCGTGAATCGGGCCCCTGAATTCCACCTCCGATCGCGACCTCTGCAGGCACCCTAAATGCGGGACTGTTCGAGCACGGGGTGCGCAGCCTGCCACACGTGCGTGCTGAACACGCTATGCGTGCAGAGCATGCACACCACGCAGGTGGTGGCGGGGAACCGTTCTTCAAACTTCTGATCATGGCCACGGCGCGGGTGCCTCGAGCAAGCTCGAGCAGGGGCGACTCGCACAGCTGGCGGACACATTCCGAAAATGGTTCTGTGCCAGGTTCTTCAGGCGGACGAAACCCACGAAGCGCAGCGAGGGAGACACGTGCGGATCTCCATGGTCTGCGACGGGTCCGTCGACGATGCCCATTCGCAGCTCTCTGCCGCTCCACTGAAGGAACCCTCCCGTCGAGGTCTGGGAAGTCTCCCGCGGACACCCGCAGCGAAGACCGTTCCGTGGCCGCGCTCCCCCTGCATTCGAGGTCGTTCCCGCGATCGCCGAGAGATCCCCGACGGGGTGAATCGCGACACCTGAACACACACCCCCACGCGACGACACGCGCCAGCGCTGATCGACAAACCCGCCAACCGCGGAGCCGAAAAAGTTATCCACAGGTCGCATTGAAATTCCGGCCACCACTCTTCTACGTTTCCGCGCAACCACATTCGTGGGGTCTGGTTACACCACCGTGTTGGAGAGTGCTCATGTTTTCTCTTGCTTCCACCGTGATCGACGTGTCGATCCCGCCGACGCATCCACCGCACGCCGCATACGCGGTGACCCTCGCTCAGTCGACGGACGTCAATACCGGTGGTCTGCGCGCGTGGATCAAGGACAACATCGTCTTCACCATCCTCATCGCCCTCGCGTGTGTGGTTCTCGTCGGTGGACTCAAGGGCAATTTGTCGCGGGTCTTCACCGTCGGTGGACTCGGGTTGTTCGGGCTTGCCTACCTCGGCATTGCGACATCCGAATCGGCGGCCACGGGGATCGGCAATTGGCTTCTCGGGCTCGTCGGTATCTCGACCTAACGCTGATGCCTGCGCAGAGACCATTCGAAGGGGATGCTCGGTGATCGACAACGACGACCTGATGTACCGCGTGGACCGGCACTACCTCGGGCCGACCGGTTATCCACTGCCCGTGCGGATCCGCTACACGGCCGGCATCGTCGGCGTGGTTGCTTTCGTTGTGGTGTTCGTGATCGGTCGCGGAATTCTGCACGTCCCGCTCGGGTTCAAATCGCTGATGGTGATGGCCGTGATCACGGTGTGGCTTACGACTCGGATCGCGACGTTCGTCACCCCGGACCGCCCACTGCGGTCGGTTCTCAAGGCCGCCCTCAACGACCTCGTTGCGCCGCGCCCACCGAAGCGCGGTGCACCCGTGTTCATCTCGCTGCCTGAGCGGTTGACTACAGGAGAACGTGCCGTCGTACCTGTTCGCCTCGACGGTGAGGATCACCGATGACCTTTCCCGAGAACGACATTGCGGCTCTGTTCGATCCGAAGCTCGACGACCCGGTTCCGGTCATTCCTCCCGGTGCCCTCCCGCCGTCGTGGGCAGCAGTGCAGTCACATGCTCCGCAACCGGTGCGTGCGTGGTCCGAAGCCGAACCCGCACACGCTCCGGATGGTTCTGAACACGACCACGGCGAGGACGACACCGGCGGCCACGCCTCCCTTGCAACCGATCCTGACCACGTCGCAGACAAAGCGCTCGGCCGTCAGCGTCGCCGCACAGGCAAGAAACGGGCAAAGTCGGCAACAGATCGCGACAAGGCCGCAGCGAAGAAACGTGCAGACCGCGAACGAAAAGCTGTACGCCTGAAACTGACCGGCACATCAGCGAACATCACCCGCACCGCGACCACGTCCACCGCATGGTTCGTCCAACGCCAGGGGCCGTGGAATTTCCGCACCACCGGAAAGCAGCGCCGCTTCATCCAGGACGAAGCGATCATCCTGACCAATCTGCAGAAGGCCGGCGTCAACAAGGTGCATCGCCGCCTCGTGCGCACCCCGTTCCCCGTCGCACAGTGGGCGGTCGATCACGACACCTGGGCCACCCCGATTCCCGATGTTCCCGGCGCATTGTCATGGGCGGACTACCTGCGCGGGCAGCAGCATGCGATGTTGTGGTCCAACGCGACGATCAAAGGCCGCTACTGGGGTATCGAACTGCCGCAACGCTCCTCACTCGGCCAGGGGTTGGACTGGACCGCCCGGATGCTGCGCCACCTCGCTCACTGGCCACTGCTGGGCAGAGTGTGCACGGGGGTGAACCGCTGGGCCGACGACGCCTTCGACCGGGAGCAGAAGGCCCTTGCCGATCACCTCGCCGCACTCGAACGCATCATGTCCGGCCGCGGTGTGAAAGCAACCCCGGCCACACCGGCCGCGATCGACTACTTGCTGCGCCGATCAGCGACCATCGGTCTCCCTCTGGAAGCTGGCGGTGCGATCGCCGGCGCCGGAGACTGGGAAGAAGCCGACGTCGCCGCCCTGGAAGATCTCACCGACCTCTCCCTCACCCCAGGCGACGGGTACACCACCGTCTCCGGCGTCGTCGACGGCCGCAAGTACACCGGCGTGGTGATCGTGCTGACGATCGGCCGCATGGCTCCCCTACCGATTCCGGAACGGATGTTGCCGTGGCAGATCATCGGGGACCCGTCCGGTGAACCTCTCGAATGGTCCGATCGCATCGAGCTGCACGACAAAGCGAAAACGATCCGCACCATGCGCTCGCTGACCGGCAAGATCGAATCGCAGTTCGACCACTACACCGTCGAACACGATCAGGTCCCGCCGAAAGAGTTGGCGGAGCAGCACGCCCGCGCACAGGACGTGATCTCCGACGTCGAAGAAGACCATTCCGGACTCTCGACTCGAACCACCGGGTGGTACCGCCTTGCGGTGGTCGGCACCGACCCCGACGATGCGCGGCAGAAAGTCTCCGATCTGCAGGAGATGTACTCACCGCACATCGCGCTCGAACAAGAGCACGGCCAATACCAGTTGCTGCGCGAGTTCATACCGGGTGAGCCGCAAGCCAACATCGCCAACAAACGGCACATGGATGTCGAAGCAGTCGCCGCCGGGATGGCGACCGTCAGTGACCGGGTCGGTGACCGCCGCGGCGTCGTACTGGGCGAGACCGGATCCATCTCGCCGCGCCCGGTGATCTGGGACCTGTTCGCCGCACACGAGATCAAGCACAAGTCCGGGCTGACGCCGATCGTCGCCGTACCCGGTTCAGGAAAGACGTTCCTGGCCGGCATGATCGTCTACCAAGCCGTCAGAGCCGGCGCGTACGGCGTTGTCCTCGACCCCTCCGGTCCGCTCGCTGCGTTGGCCGGTCTACCGGAGTTTCGCGACATCGCCCGCGTCTACGCCCTCACCGGTCGCGATTCACGCGCTGGCGCCTTGAACCCGTACCGGGTGATCACCGATCCGCGTCGCGACGATCCCGAGTACGACGCCCGCAACGTCGAGTTCGCCCGGGATGCAGATCCGTTCGCGGCGGCGCAGTCGAAGTTCGATGCGGATATGCGTGCAGCCGCTGCCGAGCGTGTCGAGGTCGCCGTCTCGGTGCTCAAGATGATGCTCACCGAACGGCATCTGCATCTCGAGCACACCGAACCCGTGCTGCACATGGCCGCGAACATGGTCGGCGGCGACAGCAACCACAACCTCCGAGAAGTGTTGGCCGCGATCCAATCCATCGGAGTGAGCGATCCGGACCAAGCCGTCAAAACCTGCGCGAACGGGTTGTACCAGCAGCTCAGTTTGATGTCGGAACTGACCGAAGCGCGTGTGCTATTCCCGGAGGAAGGCACGATCGGCAGTGGAGCGGATGCATTCGACGCCGACATCCGACTGACGATCCTGACGATGCCGGGCCTGCAGCTACCGCCCGGAGGCACGCCGTCCTCGCAGTGGACACCGCAGCAACGGATGACGGCGCCGTTAATGCACATGGCCGCGTGGCTGGCGAACAGACTCGTCTACGAAAAGCCTCGCCACGTGCGCAAGGTACTCTTCCTCGACGAAAACAAATACCTCGAATCCACCGGCGCCGGCCGCACACTCAACCTCCGAATCGCCCGCGACTCACGCAAATTCAAGGTCCGTGCCCTGGTCTGCTCGCAACTTCCGGATGATTTCCTCGGATTGGACGGCAGCGACGACAAGACCGCCCTGACCTACGAGGTGTTCGTCGGTGACGTCGGCGGTGATCCGCACGCAATCGAAGGCGCCCTGAAACTGCTCAAACTACCCACCGGACAAGGGTTCGAGCAGTTCCTCGCTGAACTGGGCAGCGGCGGCGAGGACACACTCGACGAGGACACCGACACCTCCTACCAGGACGAAGCACGGCGCTGGATGATCCGGATGGCCGACGACGTGGAATTGGTGCGTTCGAGCTGGATTCACTACGTGCATCTCGCGCATGTGTTCGCGGCGCTGAATTCCTCGACGGCGAAGAATGCCCTCGGCGGCGCCGCATGAACGCCATAAGGCGGCTCAATCCGCCCTCGGCAGAGCTGGATGAGGCAATCCCTCACCGATCGCGCGTTCGGGCGCTGACCGTCAATCTGGCGCGGGTTCTCGCCGTTCTGGCGTTGGTGCTGGTGCCCCTCCTCGCCCTGGGTGGGCCGATCGCATCTGCCGGCGGATTCGACTGCAAAGACGTCCCCTCCCCCGAGTTCCCGAATTCGGTGATGGCTGCCGAGTTCGATTCCTCGAGCAAAGACCGCGAACCGAAACAGGGCGGCACCGGCTACGAAACCTACGGGTGGGCCGGGTTGCGCTGGTACACCTACGACCTCGGCTGCGGCAACGACCTGGTCCGCGCACCGGACGCAGTCGCGGACACCACCCTGGGCAACACGTTCCTCGCGATCGGCAAGGGATTCGCTGCTGCAGCGTTCTGGCTCGACGACCAGACGAAGACCGGAGCAGCGGCCGAAGAAGCCGGGATTGCCCCGGCGATGGTGCAGTTCGATCAGATCGTCGCCTCGATCTCCAACGGGATGCTCGGTGTCTACGGAACGTGGCTGGGTGTGGCTTTGATGGTGGTCGCGACGATCATCATCTGGAACGCCCTCAAATCAAACGCCGCGGCCGTGACCCGCACCGTCGCGATCGCCGGCGCTGCAATGGCCATCGGAGCACTGTTCGTCGGCGCACCGCAAAAGGCCATCCAGGTCGCCGACGACACCTTCGGATCGGTCATCACCGACACACAAGGTCAGATGCTGTCCGTGTCCGGAAACACCGGAGACCCCCGCAATGTGCTGATCGACAAGATCTTCCTCGACGACTGGCGCAAGGGATGGTTCGGCGCGAATTTCAACGACCAGGAACTGCAACTTGGACCGAAGCTCCGCGACACCCTGGCATTTTCGTACGCGGAGCAGCAGAACGTGGCCGGCGACAACGAGGCTGCAAGTGAGCTTGCGAGCAAAAAGGGAGAGGATTTCGAGAATAATCTGGTTGAGAAGCTGAAAGATTTGAACCTTTCCTACAATCAGTTCCAGGGCAAGGACTCCGGACGCACCGGCACAGGGTTCATGGCGATGATCAAACTCGCCATGCCCTCCATCCTTTGGATCGGTGCATCCATCCTCAAACTCACTGCGCTACTGGCTATTCGACTCGCAATTCTCTTCGCACCGATCTGGGTTCCGATCGCCGCCGCACACGGCGGCACCCTTTCGCGCGTGTGCCGCATGATCGCCACCGCCTACATGTGGGGCGTGGCCGGCGCAGTCATCATCGCGCTGTATCTGATGGCACTGGTCAAGCTGTACGACACCGACAACGGTCTCGTCGACGGCACGTGGCGGCTGTGGTTCATGGTCATCTTAACGGCGGTGTGCTGGTTCATCATGCGGCCGTTCAAGCGGATGACTCAGACCTTCACCCAGAACCAAGCGGGCGCACTCAATCGCAAGGCTCGTCACGCTCAGACGTCGATGAAGCAAAAGTTCTTCAAGGCCGGCAGCGCCGTCGTGGGCGGTCCCGCGGCGTCGATGGTCGAGGAAGGTGTCGGCACGCTTCGGAAGGCGACCAAACGCGGTGGTGACCTCGACAAGGATTCGGTGACACCAGTGCGTCCGGAAGGACGCGAGTTGAATCAGCGACGTCGCCACGAGGTCGACAAATCGCGTGTCGATGCACGCAAGACGATGGATCGCCAACAGCGTCTGACGGATTCACGGAAGGACACCCAGGACGTCCGACGCGGAAGCCTCGCCGATACCGCCAAGAATTCCGCGGGCACCAAGCGGCCCATGTCGGATCGACCACAAACCGCCGGTCCCGCTGCCAAACCTAGCCGCACCGTCGCTCGACAGCTGATCGGAATCGAGGCCGGTTCACCGCGCAGCACTTCGTTGGTGAGTGAGACATGGGACGGGGGTCCGCGGTCGAGTATCGCGCCGATGAAGGTGTTCACTCCGTCCTCGCGGGATGCCCCCACCGGAACTCCGATGCCTCGATCGGGTGCGACGCGCTCGAGCTCGTCGACTCCTCCGCGGTCGACGGCACGACTGTGGACGCCGTCGTTGACCTCAGCAGGTACTTCGTCCGATTCGACCGACAGGTTCAGCTGATGCCCTCCAGCACAGCCAATCCCGTCCTAGCACCGATCCGGCGGTGGGTTCTCTATTCGCGCACCAACCTGACGATCACGATCGTCTCTGCGTTCGGTGTGCTGTTCGTGGCGGGAGCGGTGTTCGGCCAGTCCCCCGCTCCGTCGAATACCGCCTCGAAGATCCCGGCCGCCGCCGCGACGACTGCGACGAACGCAGAATCTGCGGCGCCGGGTCTGAACTACGAGTTGACCGAGGTGACCGAATCCTCGATTGCCGGCAAGTCGATCGCGTCGGTGGCCGAGAGTGCACCGGCGACAGCGATGGCCTACGCGCATGTCTACGTCGATCAGTCGCTCTCGACCAGCGAATGGAAGACCAAGCTGAGCTTGCACACCGCCGAAGCGCCCGGCGTGACTGTGGTCAATGCTCGTCCGATCGTGCCGGTCGCGATCACCGGTCCGACGCGCAGTGAGATCGTGGCCGGCACCGGCGGTGAGAGCGCCGTTCAGGTCATTGTCCCGACGCAGGCGGGGAATCTGCGGGTCACCCTGAAAGCCTCGGACACTGCCAAGGGTTCGACATGGCAGGTCCAGATGCCGCTGCCCACCCTGGACCGCAGCGAGATCGACAAGCTCGGCGCACCTTCCCTCGCGAACCCACCGACCTCGGAAGCTGCCACAACCACCACGACTCCTACATCGCCCACCTCACCGAGCATTACCTTGACCACGACGCCGACATCGACCGCCTCGGTCGCAGTTCCCTCGGTAGACCTCGGACCGGCGCCTGTTCCTGTTCCTGGCCCAATCCCGATTCCCGACCTCGACACACCGCTCCCGGGAACGCTGTGAGTCGCCGCAGTGGAGCGGTGGCCCTGATCGTCACCGCGGCCACCGCCGCGATCCTGGGGCTGTCCGGATGCACCCCTCAGCCGGTGTTCCCCCACAACCGTTGCGGCGGAACCTCGTCGAGCGAGCGAGACGACAAGGGATCCTCTACCGGGAACACCGAACTGAAAGCATCGGGACCGATCACCCAGCCAACTAAGGAGGGAACGACGACGTTCACTTCCCCGTTCGGGCCTCGCTGGGGAACCGAACACAAAGGCGTCGACTTCGCCGGCCCCGTCGGGACACCAATCTACGCGGCGCTCGATGGCGTCGCGGTCAAGGCCGGCCTCGCATCCGGGTTCGGCAACTGGATCGTGCTCGACTCGCTCGTCGACGGCAAACCCGTGAGCACCGTCTACGGCCACATGTTCGACGACGGTGTCCTCGTCACGGAAGGCCAGCAGATCAAGGCCGGCGACCACATCGCGAACATCGGAAACAACGGCCAATCCACTGGCGCACACCTGCATTTCGAATACTGGGACGGGGGACGGCTGCAGGGTGGAACCGCTGTCGATCCGATGACCAAGCTCGTCGGAGCCCCCTCGCCCGCTGGCGAGGCGAGTAGTGATTCTCCTGCCATCGAGCTGGCCGCGTCATCATCGTCGATCGATTGCGCTGGCTTCGGCGTGGAAGGTGGCGGCGATCTCAAAGCCGGATCCGTCCCTCCCGAGATGGAACCGTGGTTCCGCAAAGCCGGATCGCTCTGCCCCCAAATCAAGCCCTCACTGTTGGCAGCAGACGCGAAAGCAGAATCCGGGTTGGTTCGCGGACTGACCTCCGAGAGCGGCGCTAAGGGAATCACACAGTTCATGGACCCGACGTTCGCCTCGTACGGTCAGGACGACGACCGCAACGGCAGGATTTCCATTCACGACGATGGGGACGCGATCATGGCTCAAGGCCGATACTTCTGCACCATCGCGGCCCAGCTCGACGGATGGATCGCCGACGGATCGGTCAAGGGCGATCCGAAATCGCTCTACATCGCTTCTTACAACGCGGGCGAAGGCGCAGTGAAGAATGCGGGCGGAATGCCCAGCGGCGGCGACTACACCACCCAGACACAGCCCTACGTCGCGAAAGTCCTTGCATACGAAGCAGAATTCGCGGCACCCGGCGGTAGCGGCGAACTCGTCGTCTCGCCCGGGTCGGCGTCCGGATCGCAAGTCGTCGAAGCTGCCCGCCAATTCCTCGGCACCCCGTACGTGTGGGGCGGCGGCAACATCAACGGCACCACCGGCGGTGGATTCGACTGCTCCGGACTGACCAGTTACGCCATCTACACGGGAACTGGAAACAAGATCACGCTGCCCAGGACATCCGAACAGCAGTGGAAGGTCGGAGTCGAGATCCCGATCGACCAAGCACAAGCCGGGGATCTGGTGTTCGGTTCGTGGGCCGGAACAGGTCCCGGGCACGTCGGCATCGCGATCGGCGAAGGCCAAATGATCCATGCTCCTACTACCGGGGACGTCGTCAAACAAGCTCCACTGCAGAGCGATATGAAAGCCAGGAGGGTACTGTGAGCAACGCACGCAAGCTGGTTCTGCTTGCCGTCGCTGTCCTCCTTGTCGGTGGACTGGTGTACTTCCTCTCCGGTCGGGGCAACGAGACGGAAACCGAGACAGCCGAGCAGATCGCCCCAGCACCGGCGCCTCTAACCATTTCGACTTCGCCGGCTCCGACAACAATCGATGTCGCCGTAGATCCGGATACGGAGGCGGCCGAAAAAATTGCTCGCCAAGCACTTTCCGTGGCATTCACCTGGTACCCGGCAACGGACCGTAGCCCCACCGATGGATACGCACGCGCCCGGGAATGGTTCACCGACACCCTGGCACAGACCCTGCTCGTCGACACGCACACCGAACGAGGACCAGGAGCACAGTGGAACCAATGGGCCTCCGGCAACGCCAAAGTGGTCGCCGATGTGACTGTGGGTTGCTCCGGCTGCCCACCAGATACCGATGCACTCGTCCGGCGAGTCGCCACCATCCGCCAGACCGTAATTACCGAAGATGAGACCAATCTTGTTGTACCGGAAACGACCGTGTGGGTCACGCTCTCCAAGGAGGTTGATCAGTGGCGCATCGACACCATTCAGTACTGAATAACCCATCCACCGACACAAAGAAGTGGAGGATCGTCCGTCGAAATCCAGTCGATAGACGACTCAAAGAATATAGTCGAATATCACTTGTACACAATACTTTTCATGTCATGCGCTACGCCCATCACGTTAGATCTGTATCGACGAGGAGACTCATGAAAAGACGTATTACTGTAGTCGCGGCGCTCCTTACGTTACTGCCACTCCTGCCTGCATGCTCGACACCAGCGACACAGAGGGTCGCCACCCCCAACCAACCCTCCAGCACAGACGGCGACCGAATCGGGGTCGTGACGCCGGCCGAATCCTCCCTCTGGCCAGGAAACTTAGCGATCGGCGTGGGAGACATCCAAAGCAATCAATTCATCACGACACCGGCTCCCGACCAGGTCCAAGCTAGGTGCATCGGAGCAGGAGACAATCTCACAATCGGCATCACCGCACCTAACGGCTGGAACGCCCTACTTACGCATGGATCCCAAACCATCGCCATCGAGAACAGGGAACTCGACTACCCCTTGCAGGAATTCACCACTCCGCAAAGCGCACTCGACAGCGAGAGCGAATCGAACAACAAGTTCGGAACGACCGACCTCTTCCCGCCTGGCGTGACGTGGGATCTCCCGCAGCTCGGCGACGTCGAGATTCAGTTAAGCCAGAAGACACCGCCCCACTGGCAAATCCGAGCAAGGGAGAGAGTCACCATCGACATGCACGTACGATGCGAAGGGACGTAGCCGCACGCTTAAACCAGGAACGATACCGCCGAGGGCCCTATAACCGGCAATAGCCGATTCTCATTGATACGCCAGCATCTGTGTCCAGTTTCGTTGCCGGATAGTGTGTGTAGGTGAGCTATTTTGATGGTCGGGTTGTCGCAGTGACAGGTGCAGGTGCGGGGGTGGGCCGCCAGCTGGCCATTCAGTTGGCAAGACAAGGCGCGACACTTTCGCTGATCGACCGCGACCAACATGCACTCAATCAAACGATCAGCCTGATAGGCACGCAATCAGGTGTAAGCTGCACGTCGGTTGTGGACGTTTCCGACCGTGACGCTATGCATGCCTGCGCCGCTGAGACATTCGATGCTTTTGGGAGCATTGACGCAGTATTCAACAACGCTGGCGTCCTCTACACCGGGGACGTGCTCGATGCTGAGTTCGATGACTTCGCACGTGTAATGCGGACAAACTTCTGGGGTGTAGTCAACGGATCAAAAGTGTTCTTGCCCTATATATTTCGATCGAATGAGGGAAACATCGTCAATGTTTCCTCTGCATTCGGTTTGATGTCGGCGCCCGGATACTCGGCATACAACGCAGCCAAATTTGCCGTCCGAGGTTTCACCGAATCGCTGCGGCAGGAGATGTTGATTCTGCATCCGCAAGTCAAGGTGTCTTGCGTCTTCCCTGGTGGAATCAAGACCTCGATTGCACGGACTGCCCGTATGGCTGCGCCGATAGACAGACAAGCAGTCATTGAGTCCTTCGAACACAGCATCGCGAGAACCGAACCGGACAAGGCCGCACAGATTATCTTACGTGGCGCAAAACAAGGACGCCCCCGGATACTTGTCGGCTCAGACGCTCGAATCATCGACGTACTGACCAGAATCTCCGGATCTGGATACCAACGCCTGATACCGGCCACGAATAGGGCAAATCGCTCCTAGCCTGCCCCAACGAAGTCCGTATGAGGACATTGCGCCCACCAGCCTGGGACCTTTTTCCGTTATCGACGGTTACATGTACAGAAGAATTTGCGTAGTGTTCGTCTGTTCACAATCCGCGGGGAGAGGAACGTCCACTGTGACAACAAAATGGTTGATGATCGAAACATTCGGCGACGCTGCACCATCCATTGTTGGGTTGGGTAGCGCACCACGGCGATTCATGCCAATCGAGAGAGTATTGAAAAGTAGAGACTCACTCGAACTTGTGAAGCGGATCATCGAGGAAGTCAGTGCTTCACCTGGACAAATTGATCGGAGATCAGCAGACGGGCAACGTCGCCTCATCGTTGAACCCCTGATCACGTTCAGCGGTCGCTTGCATGGAATACATCTGTGGTTCGGAAGATCGAACGAAACAGTACCCGAACATGATCCGGCTGGCGCATGGCTATTCAATCTTACGGCAGGCAAAGCAAGCGGGAGCGTCGCCCTACTGGATTTGTACGGTGTCCCTGAGGACGAACGCCACACAGAGAAGGCGATGGCGGGCGCGTTCACACGATTGCGGACAAATCATGACGAGAGCGACGCACTGTCAAAGATCGTCCAGTCGCAACCCGGAACGGTTCACCAAGCCGTCTGGACGGTGGAGAGGGATGATGGAGAACTGCGAGCAGCTCACTTCTCCTGCCGAATGCTCAAAGAGAACGATCCGGAAACAGGTCAACCCCAAGTGATCTTGCGCGGGATTACTCAAGATATCGGACCAGCAGTAGAAGTAACCTCCGCACCTCCTCCGGTGGTTCTCGAATACAGAGTGCTAGAGGCGGCAACCAATGACGGAGAGTATCGAGCCATCGTCAATCTCAAGACCCTGCAGTTGATTCGATGGGTCGGCGACGCCATGCCGGGACTTGCATGGGAATCGGTTGACGATCAGGTCGAACCCAGCATTCATCCGGACGACTTCCACATTGCACTTGCGATGTCGGAAGGTCTCGCACGGGGCAAGACCCGCGGAGTCATTCGTTTCCGCCAATTGAGCGGAGCCTGGAAAACCTATGCGGTGGAGGCAACTCTGATGATGCTCGACCAGCATACGACGGCAGGCCTGGTCATGATTCGCGAGGCAAGTTCTCCGGAATAGGAGAGGCCCATGCATCTGGCATAGCGCCTTCATCCTCACTGGTCTGAAGATCATCTACGATTTCACCTCTGCCGCAATTGATTCGAAGACTTGGACCAGTCCCGGCCATCAGCGCGTGATGCCGATGAAAATCGACTTCGGCGGCGTCGCGCGCAATGATCACCGAATGTTCAAGCGTTTTGGGACCTAGTACCCAAGATGCTTGCGGCCTATTGCGGTAGAACACTAGGCATTAGTAACGTGCAACTGCGCGCCCTTCAGGGGCTCCGGCAGCGAGTGGTTACAGGTGACTCCGCCAGGTAGCGCGGACGGTACTAGTTACCGCTCGATCCCGCACCTGAGACTCAACCGGAGGCCCGTTTGTGCCGCACACACGTCGACTACCTCAGTTGCCATGTCGATGCCCTTGCTTACCTATGCAGGTACCCCAGCAGGCCGAGTCCTGGCACGCTCGTAGCTTGCATGCAATTCAATTGCACTGATTCCCAAGGCATCCGCCAACTTTTGAGCACTCGCAGGCGTCAAGAGCACTTCGCCTCGCTCTATTCGCGCGATCATCGAGGTGCTGATGCCCGTGAGCTTTCCAAGCTGAGGTTGCGTAAGCCCGAGGAGGATGCGCCAATCTCCGGGGAACCGTTCATCCTCCGGAACTATTACCAGTTCACTCATAGGGACATCAAGCGTGCGGGCAACCAAGGCCAACGTATCAACCTGAGGACTCCGGTTGCCGGACTCCCATTGCTGCACAGTCGCGCCGCCCACCCCAGCGCGACGAGCAAGATCTGCTCGACTGAGGCCTTTGCTCTCACGCGCACGACTAAGTCGCGCGGGTTCGAACCCGCGCATAACACGGCGACTCATGTGGGCATTCCGTTCGTCATTGCTAGACACCATGCCGCACCTCCTCTAGGGTCTAAACGTGCATGACTTTAATCGATGCAATTGTTGTAATAGGTACACGGCAGCAAGTCCGCATCTCACAGCCAAAGGGGTGATCTGACACATCGAAGAAGTTCCCCCGGTCGCTACCAACGACCAGGGGAACGATGTCCAAACGGGTTGGCGCCCGTCCAGAGTGTTCTTCAGTTGCAGAAAGGATTCTGCGATGTCTATCTTAGTGGACCCATCAGGTCCGGATGACGTGTTCCGCAATCGGTATGCAGCTCTCTCCACACTTGCCCTTCGTCGGCTTGTTGCGCGGCATTCGTCGATCGGCGGGCGTTGCGATGGTTGCGGTTTCAGTGTTTCGGAGCTTGTTCCGTTGTGCCCGGAGGCTGCGGCCGCGTTGCGTGAGTTGACGCACCGTGAGGGCAGGGGAACATCTGCGGTCGAGTTGCCGCAGTTCAGTACTGACGATCTTCTTCGGGTTGCTGCTTCGCATCATCCTGATCGGGTTGGTCGGTGCGCGCGGTGCGGGTTCGTTTTCTCTTCGGAGTGCGATGTGTGCCCGACTGTGCGAGCTGTTCGTGTGGAGTTGGAGGTTCGGGGCGTGGTGCCCATTCGCGGTGCCGAGCCCGGCAAAGGGTTGTGCGCGGGAAAGTCACCGTCGTGGGAGATGGATGGCCGCACGGTGGCGGAGTGGCGCCGCGCAATCTCCTCGTGCGAGGCGTGCCCGTTGTTGGCGCAGTGCCGCATCGATGCGGCCGCGTCGGTGGAGCGCGGTGATGGTCCACAGCGAATGATTATGGCGGGCAACGCGTATGACAGTCACGGAAATATCGTCGACGGTGAACGCTTGGGCCTGTACGAGTCGTTGACGACAGCAACGCGCCGGCGCAGGGATGCGGGGGTGGCCGCGTGAGGGCCGCGGTGCCGCCGCCGACTGTGTTGGCGTGCGCGGTCGATCCTCAATCGTGGGATTTGGATGAGGGTTCGTATCGCGCGGGTGTGGATGCGCAGGCTGAGTGTTTCCGGTGCCCTCGTTTGGCGGATTGCCGGAAGGAGTTGTCGTCGATGGTGGCGGCGGATACTCCGCCTCGGTCGATGATTTGGGCGGGTGTGCCGTTCAGTCATCGTGGCCGGCCAATTACCTCGGATGCGGTGTTGCGTTCGTACTACCGGCGGGTCGACGGTCATCGTGGCACTTCTCGTGGGAGCGCTGCGTGACCCCGATAATGGGGTCGTTCGATCCGGTCTTCACACAGCCACTCGACACAGTGGCATCGGAAGAGTCTGCGGCACTGATCTTGACGTCGTTCGAATCAGCGTGGTCCGTGTACGGAATCCTCGCCGACACCCACGGCCATCTGCCGGTACGGGACCGCTACGACCGGTTGTGGATCCTCGTCGAAGTCGCCGGCCGCCTCCGCAGTCGACGCACCTTCATTCACGATCATCCGGACACCGGTGACTCACCTGATGTGTACGGGTTGATCGACGTGGACTCCCGCGCAGTTCTTCATGCCCGCGATCTGATCGACGCCCACGGCCCGTTGAGGGCCGACCCCTCCCATGCCGCGGTCCTCGCACCTATCCGTACCGGTGCGACGGATTCCGCGCAACTTCCCACCTGCACATCAGTCTCGTTCGACGTCACCCGATTGGACTGCCCCACATGACAACACACCGCTTGCTCGACGAACTGAACAGCCCCCACCGCCCCCTCCCGGACATCATCTACGGGATGAGTACCGGGGCCCTCCCCTCCCCTGCCTCGACCGGCCTTCCCGCCGAACGATGGCAATGGCTCGCGGACCTCCTCACCCACCCGCTCTGGGGACTGACCGCGATCGTCGACGGACTCGACCACGTCTGCGCCCCCGTCGCCCGACTGTGCCAACTCACCGCCCACCCCATCCACCCCCTCAACGTGCGAGAACTGTGGGCTGCAGAACAACTCCCCACCACCGAACTCATCGCAGCGCATTCCCCGCACGAGGACGGTCACTGGGAAGTCCTCAACACTGCCCTGGAGCTGATCACCGACGGACTCGACCACTGCAACGGACTCGAACACTCCGGCGTCGAAGCAGTCACCTCAGCATTCACCGCCGTCATCACCGCACAGGACGCTGTCACCGCCCGCACGACTATCACTGCGGCCGTCGAACACTGGATTCATCCCATACGCACCACCGCATCATCTGTTTCCACACAGTTGGGGGCAGCATCATGACAACAACCCCGCATCGATCGCCGCTGATCGAATCCATGATCAGCACCGCCTCCACAGCGCTCCTGAAAGAAGTAGGCATCACCTTCCCCACCGACGCCGAGATGGCCGAGGTACGACAACTCGCCGAAACGATCGTCCGGGACACCGTCGACGCCCTCGCCGGACCTCGCGAGTTGTCGGTCGGGTTACGTGACAACCTCATCGACGTGGCAGATCTCGTTGCCTCCGATCCGGAAACAGCGTCGGTCGATCAGATTCACGAAGTCGCGGTTGCGCTGCGCGGGCTTCTGGATCTGCACATCCCCGTGCGATCGAATCATTCGTGATCGCGCTCGTTCTCGCTGTCGCGTTGGGGTGCGCCGGTGTTGTGGGGGCAGTGTTTTCGCTTCGCCCCACACGTTCCTGACATTCGAAACGCGACAGATCCGCACATCAGAGGTCGGCGTCCGACACAGACCGCCAACGGCAACTGACCTCGATAAACACCCGGCCTGACCCGAACACCGCCAAAAAAGGGAGCCCCGCCACCACACAGCGTGACATCCGAAAGACCTTGACACACAACTCCATAGACGCAGTCCAGAAACGACGAAACCCCCTTACGGGGGTTCGCCACACACTGAGCCAAAGCCAAATCAACAGCAAAGCCATGCCCGGCTCGCTGTCACTGATGAAGCCGAAGTAACCGCTCCGCCTTCTGCACTGCACTACTTCTTCACGCAACTGAAGGGATTTACCTGTGACAGGTACATCTCAGGGTAACGCACACCCTGAACCAGCTTCAACACTTCCACACAACACAATCCTCGACCGCTCACCATCAACGCGCCACACCCCCATCTCCGACGACGAATGGGCCCACGCCGTACAACAAGCCACCGAAAACGTCACCCGCATCGAAACACTCAACCGAACAAGCAACCAACGCGGAAACTCCTGGTCCCTCCCCATCCCCGACGGCACCTACAGCCGTACCCCCACCTGGACCAGCCGCACACACTGGCAACACCAAGTCCGCACCCTCCTCAACTCCCCCACCGGCACGAAACTCTGCACAAACCACACCATCAGCACCGAAGTCGTCTTCGCCGTCGCCGTCATCCACGCCTCCCTCGCTGAGAGCGCAACCGGACGCTCAGTGACCGCCTCACGCGAGACCATCGCCCACCGTGCAGGAGTGAGCGCCTCCACCGTCAAACGCGCCCGCCGAGTCCTCACAGCCCTCGGAGTCGCAGTAGAACTCGTCCGCGGTCGCTACCTCAGCCGCCTCGAAGCCATGGCCGCAGAATCACACCACGGCCCCCTCTCTGTCACGATCAGATGAGACACTTGCAGTGAACGAAGTGCTATCACCGAGGGCATGACTGGAGCGCCACCCATGAGCAGTCCGAACCCCATATCGACGCCCGAAAACTCGGTGGACCCGGCCCCGAAACCAACCCGCCGCACCTTCACCGCCGAATACCGCAACAAAATCCTCGACGAATACAACCAAGCACCGTACGGCGAGAAATCTGCAGTTCTCCGCCGTGAGGGTCTCTACCAGTCGCAACTGCGCGAATGGAGCGGGACACGGGGCAGCAAACGACCTGCCAAAGTTAAGAGTGAAAACATCAAGGGACGCAACAACACTGACGCTGCAGATCGAAAAGAGATCGACCGCCTCACCCGAGCGAATGCCCGCCTTGCCAAGCAATTGACGCAGACGGAGGCCGCGCTAGAGATTATGGGAAAACTTCATACGCTCTTGGAGTCCATCTCCGAGAGCACGGACACGCCGCCGCTGCCGAAGACGCCCTGACCAGTGCGTTCGACGAATTGATGGCGGCGTCGATCCCCACCCGCACCGCCTGCGCGCTGATCCGGCGCTCCCGCGCCACGCACTACCGACATCAGCAGCCCCCGATTCTCGGCCCCAGAAAGCCTCGCACAATCCCGGACAATGGTCAGGCGCTCACCGCCGCCGAACGGGCTCACGTGCTTACGGTCATCAACTCCGACAAGTATTCTGACCTGGCGATTTGTCAGATCTACGCCCGTGAACTCGACGACGGGAACTACTGGTGCTCGACCTCGTCGATGTATCGCATCGCTTCCGAAGCAGGACAAAATCGTGAGCGACGCCGGCTCGCAACGCATCCGGCGAAGGTCAAACCGGAACTGCTCGCCGACGGGCCGTCACAGGTGTGGACCTGGGATATCACCAAGCTCCGCGGACCGACGAAGGGCGTCTGGTTTCACCTGTACGTGTTGATCGATATCTACTCCCGATACAACCCGTCCTGGATCGTCTCGAAGCACGAAAGTGCCCAATTGGCAGAACAATTCATCGCTGAGGCAATTGAACGCAACGGCACCACTCCGCACACCGTCCACGCTGATCGAGGCGTGTCGATGACGTCGGGCTTGGTGTCGGAACTGCTCACCAACCTCGGCATCGTCCGGTCGCATTCACGGCCTCGGATCTCGAACGATAATCCATTTTCGGAGGCCCAGTTCAAGACCTTAAAGTACCTACATGACTTCCCGAAATCGTTTGCATCCCTTACTGATGCGCGAGAGTTCCTGGAAGGATTCTTCAACGAATACAATCACATTCATCATCACTCTGGAATTGGCTGGCATACGCCGGCGTCGGTGCATTTCGGCACGGCGAGTGCCATCGACGAGGCCCGTCAGATCACGTTGACTGCTGCATTCCATGCGAATCCCGCACGGTTCTCGAATCGCCCGGCGCCACCGAAGATCCCGAAGGTCATCTACATCAACGAACCTGCGCTTGAATTCCAAAACACCTGATCGTCAGTGTCTCAGTTGACTTGATTTATACCGGCCGCCGCCAATTCCGCGCTGCCTCCACCTGGGCACTCACCACACCCCGCCCGGTAGCAACGACCGTCACCCCTCCCTTCACAAAACCCAGAAAACCTTCCCGAGCCACACTGCGCACCAACGCATACCGGTCCAAAACCACCACACGGAACCATCCACAATCCGGTCACCGTGACCCCCTATCCCCCTCCGGGGGATTTGCACTTAAAGCTCTTGCTTTCAAGATCTCACCAACGCGCGCACAAACGCACGCGGGCAAGACAACACACCAACCAACAACCACACCCCGACCCCTCCACCTCCAACGCGCAGCAGCCGAACTCATCGCCCACGCACCAACACTGAAACCAGCCGGCCACATCGGAACAATCTGCGACACCCTCCAACAAACCGGAATCGACACCACCCGATGGACCGGCCGCGACATCGCACACCAACTCACCACAGACACCCAACAACGAGGCTGGACATGGCCCAACCACATCCCACGGCCAAGCGAATTCCTACGCTGGCGAACGACCCAACTAGATTGGACCGTCAGCTCGCCGACGGAACGAAGGCTCGAACACGATCGCCTTCGACGCTCGGAACAATCCCAACGACGCGCAGAATTCCGCAAGCGCGATGCGAGCAGAGCGACGGAAACAACCCGAATCGAAATCGTTCGAACCTTCCAAGCAACTCAGACCCCTTTCCGTCGAGAACTCACGACGACCACGCGCTCGATCTCTCATCGTGGGCACACGAACTGAGCGGCAATGTTCGCGAATCGTCTCGCTACCTCGCGCTCTGCCTGCCTCCTGCACCTCGACGGCGAACCTGTCGGAGGCCTCTGACAGGCTCGTACCCAAGGTCGAATTCACAGGGGAAGTAGGCGGGGGATGGAAAACTTGGAGCAGTGGGCCGAAAAGCGAGGGCCTTTGATTGCCATCACAGAAGCAGGCGAACTCGTACGTTCACACCTCGCCTCGAGCTCGAAAATGAGGGTGGTCATCACCGGAGAGTGCCGCGAACTGAAGCCACTAATGTCCGGATGGACCATGGAACTCGCAGTCCCCGTTGACCGAGCCGTAGTCAGCATCCCCGTACAGTTCGACCGCCCAACGACAGACGCAGTACGCAAGTACCTATACCGTCACACACAGCGAAACTTTCTCCAGCACTTCACCGTAGGAGCCGGAGTAACCATCGCCGGCGACCTCACCTACCATCCCGCCACTCACAGGCTGGTCTTGCAGGCACGGCAAGCGCAACCCGAGAAAACAATTCAAGGCCCAGTGAGTGCCGCCGAGAAGCTGCACCTCACCGCCCTGCAGCAGCTGACCCATCGCGGCGACATTCCCAAGGGTTCATGGCCCGAGAAGCTTGAACGTGTCACAGTCCTGTCTCCCGACAAGTCCAAAGCAGTCACCGACATTCAAGCAGTCATCGAAAACAAGGGCAAAGGAACCATCCAATTCCCAAAGTTCACGCATGTACCCGTCTCGATGAACCGCCACACTGTTGCAGAAAAACTCGTCAAGGCCCTCACAGCTATAGACCAAGGAAGCGCCGACCTCATCCTAATCACTCGCGGCGGAGGCCACTGGACCGATCTCTGGTCATTCAACGATCCGGAACTCGCTCGCGCCATACACCAATGCCCAGTACCGGTCATGGTTGCGATCGGACACGCCGCCGATCACACAAGCAACGCGGAACGTCTTGCAGTAGATCGCTTCCCGACTCCAACAGCTTTCGGACACGAACTCGTCCGCAAGCTGTACGCCAGGAACGGCCCGCGCAAGCCACGCGCCGCAACAGTGCCTGCGCCCACCTCACAAACCGCAACCGCACAAACACAACTCGACGCGCAGCGTGAACGCTGTCGAGAACTCGAACAGATGAACGCGGTGAACTCCTCGCACGCGAAGGAATGGCGCAGTGCCTTCCTCAACGAACTACACGCGAGCGGGACCGCGCGAGTGAAAAATCACTGGGCAACCGTCGCACTCGTCACAGCGCTGACCGGCGTTACAGCCGCCATGATCGCCACCGGCATCTCCGAAAACCTAACTGCCACCACCGTCATCCTCATCGCAACAGCCGTCATCGCCGCCTTGTGTTGGCGGCACCGACGACAGGCAGACGCCCCGCCGCGGTCCGCTCGAACATGCACAGTCCCCGTTGAGTCCATCGAATGGATCAGCGCAGCAAGGAAAGCCCGCACTCCACGACGCCACAGAGCTGTTTGGGCGCAGGTCCCTGCCAGCCTCACGAACCCGTGAAATCACCCACTTCGACAACTCGTTCGAGCAACGCCACACATGGATGGTTCAGGCCGTGGCCTTGTCCTTGCCGAGCTGCGAGACCCGCGAGGGGGTGATACCCAGCATGACGCCGATTTCGCGGACGGACAGACCGCGCTGCCGCAGGTCGTGGACGACTACACGTGACTGGCGCGAGGCTTCGTCGACCACTCGCTGAGCGGCTGCGTTGAGCTCCCGGCTGTCAACTTTTACACAGTCATCGCGTTTGCCGGCCAGCAAGAGATTCCCGCCGACGAGGCGAAGGCCATCGAGGAAGCTCCGCCGCAGCGAGGCGGAGCAGCAAACGAACCCGAGGCAATCACCGTCATGCGTGACGCGATCGCCGATCCGGTTGACCCGCTCACCGTGGAATAGATTTCGCATCCCCTGATTTCGGGGGTGTGTGCCTGTTATCAGGCGCACATCCCCGACCTCACAATATGCCCGGAAGATGGTAGATCTGTTCGTCTCGCACCGCGAAATCCATCACTGCCTCGTACGCCTCCGGAAGGGGTAGCCGACACGTTCCATCGACGGGAAAAGCAACCCTGACAGCGCTTCCTGCGGCGTCAACCAACCACACCACAGGTGTGGGAATGCTCGAGGCTGTGGGGCACTCACCGACCCACGGCGATTTGAGTGACTCTCGATTAAGCTGCGCCACAACGTGCGTCATTTCCCCCGTTCCGGTTGTCTGCGAAAGCACTGCCTCGCTCGAATCGTCTGTGTATTCGAGGAATTGGCACACCACCACCGATGTCGGCTCAAAGTTGTCAGGAACCGTGCCCGCAGGAGGTAAAGGATCCGACAACGACTCCGGGGGCTGCACCGGCACAGGGATCGCCGCCGCCAGCACTTCCGGCGCCAAACATGTGGCGCGATCGACCACCACCCCCAATGGCAATGCCACGGGTTCGCGTCGCTCGTCGAGGATTCGGAAGGTGATCACTCCGCCCACTGCGAGAACAACGACCGAAACCATCGTTATGAGCCCCACACGAGATCGCCGCATACCTAACACTATGCCGACCAACTACTGGACACTGGACACGTTCAAACCCGATCTACAAGATGTCGACTTTCACCGGCCTCGCTGGCTCGAATGTCCTGATCACAGGGTGGTCCGGCCAGCGCTCGTTCCAATGATCGGTGTTGAACACAGCGCCTTCTTCAGCCGGGCAGGCTCGTGTGCGGCGTCGACGGTCGGTGCGATTGTTCGCCAGACTGACACCCCTACCTCTTCGCGGATCTCCATCCGTCCTGTGCGCCGTTGGAATCCCTTGCCCAGGGCCGCGACGTCGAGCTGGACGGAAGTCACCCGCCCGCCCCCGCAGTCAGTAACGGATTCGACGAACATCCAGTCGTAGGATTCACTCTCTTAGAACTTGCCGAGGTATCGAGGGATCTCATCTCCCGGCTGCAACTCGCGGACATATTTACTCGGCCACCAGCGTCTACCCCCGTCGACTAGGCACTCCGCATCTTCGGCATGGTCACGCAAGTCCGGAACCGTATCCCGACATGGTCGCCGCCGGCACCGGAACCATCCTTGTGACCACCGGTGGAGGTTCGATCAGTCCGATGCCGTTCCTGGGAAACCTGAACATCGCCGCTGCGGGCCTTCGCAACTGGGTGCTGAACCTGCACAACGCTCTCGAATCCAAGGGCGTCCACGTTGCCCATGTCGGCATCACCGCCCTCATCGGGGCAGGTCATCCGGAGGCAGAACCGGACGTCATCGCGAAGGCATACACGGCGTTGTACGACCAGCGCCAGGACGCCGAATTGCACTACGTCGCCTACGACGCATAACCCCTCTCGCCTCGTCGAACCGAGTCTTCCGAGGAAGACACCGAAGCAGCAGAGCCGATCTGCACGACGTGAGTGCCGCAAAACGATGCCAGAGCCGCGCGTGAAACACGTTCATGCGGAGTCGATATGGGTCGAAAGCATGCCGATCGGCGCGAGTCCGCCGTCCAGCGCACAATCAAGCTTCATCGGTGTCTCCGCAGGTTCATCGACGTCGCGTGAGGCGAAAAGTGTTGCTGCACAGCAGTTGCAGAGGTCTATTGGTAACCCTGCATATCAGAACTCGCCGTATTGCTTCACGCTCACGCCGGCGTACGGGCGGGGTGCAGCCCTCTCTCAGCGTGCAGAAACTATCCCAACCCGAGATGGGGCCTTCGAATCCGTAAGTGCAGACAATAGACGATCGCAGCTGTCGCTGTCGTGGGCAATTAGCCACCTGCCCCACCCGACACCCACGTCCGTGTCGGTCACCGGGCGGGGTGGGGCGGAGTGATCAGGGTGTGGGCGGCTACGAGCTGCCGAACAGGTTCCCCATCTCCACGCTGCCGAAGAACCCGCCGCCGGGAGGCGGGGTCGTGACCAGGGTGACCGGCTCGCCGTCACCGAGATTGAATGCGTCGACGGGCGGGGTGTCGGGGGTCATTGTGCGGAAGGTGTCAGAGTCGCTGCAGCCGGCGACGACGAGGTAGTCGCCGTCGGGCAGCGTCGTGGTGTACGTCGCCGAACCTCCAACGACCGGCACGAACTGCGGCTCGATGATGACGACAGTGGCGGGGTCGTCGGTAACGCGGACCGCGCAGCTCAAACTGATCCCGTCCGAGGCGACACCGGCGAATTGGACAGTGATCACGTTGCCGTTGGCGGTCACCTCGGCGTTGCCTGCGAAAACGACGGCTCCAGCCAGGGCGGGGTTGGCAATCAGAGCAAGAGCGGTCGCGCCGGATACGGCAGCGGCGGCAGCCAGGCGGCGTGCGGGGAAATTCATCAGGGGCTCCTTGCTATGGGTGATCAGGACTGATCGGTTTGATGCTGTCACGGTAGTAGTGTCCACGCGTGTCTTTGCCATAAACCCACTCCCGCGACGAACCGAATCGAGGTGCTCGCCGATGACACCAGAAGGGCGGGAGCATGCCGTCGATGCTCGCTACCGGGTGGTCACGGCGGCAAAAGAATTCGTTCTACGGATGGCTTTCGAGTACTGCATAAACTGGAGCGCGGTTGCGCGGTGACAGCGCGAAAGATGCTGCGGCGCAGTATATGCAGGGGTTAGAGTGACATAATTGTTATCGGCGCAAGTTTCGTTATCGATAAGGCGTAGCCGGCACATTCACCGGCTGCGTTCAACCCACCGCCTGAACGAGGTTCGGGCTACTCACCCGGCTCGACGTGGACCCCACACGGACCGTATTCGTCGACGACGCACAGATCGCCGTCGACGGCGCGGCCGCTGTCAGAATGACGACAGTCCTGCATCACGACACCCGCTCCACCATCGCCCAGCTCGATACCCTGCTCACTTGATTGTCGACACCGATCGAGCTATTGAGCAGCCGTCAGGAGTGCACGGCTGCCGGAGGATCGGCCGACTCCGAGAGCCTTGGCGATGGCGTCGAGGCTCTTCCCTTGTTCGCGGAGGGTGCGGGCGAGTTCGGTGCGCTCGGGTGTCATGACGGTGGGCCGACCGCCGTGTCGGCCTTGCCGGCGGGCGGTTTCGAGGCCGGCGTGGGTGCGTTCGACGATCATGCGGCGTTCCATTTGAGCGAGGGCTGCCATGATGTGGAAAAGAATTCGCCGCCTGCGGTGGTGGTGTCGAATCCTTCTGTGAGGGAACGGAATGCGATGCCGCGTTCGCCGAGGTTGTGGACGGTGTCGATGACGTGGCGGACGGATCGTCCGAGGCGGTCGAGTTTCCAGACGACGAGGACATCGCCGTCGTGGTCACGTAGGTAGTTCAGGCATTCGGTGAGCTGGGGGCGCTGCGTTTTGGAGCCGGATTCGTAGTCGGTGAAGATGCGGATCGCGCCGGCTTGGCGGAGTACATGTTCTTGCAGTTCGGGGTTTTGTTCGAGGGTGGAGACGCGGGCGCATCCGACGATGCTCACAGTCTCGGTCCTTCTGGTCGGCTGCTGTGTTGTGGGATGGTGCGGCTGTTCATGAGTTGCTGGTCGACCTCGGGGCTCCAGTGGGTGTGGAGCTTGGTGGTGTCGAGGTCGGCTAGTTCTCGCTCCGGAGCATCCGGCTTCGGCGTTGGCCGGATCTCGGTCGACTGTGGTTCATGTTGTGGTGCTTCGGGTTTGATCTGACTTGCCCAGGTGCAGGTCTGTTCGGGCATGGTGTCGTAGTGCTCGATCATGGACTGCCAGTGCTCGGGGAAAACCATGGCGTTCTCGCGGGGTGCGGTGGCGATGGAGTCCGTGGGCACTTCGGTGACGGGTTTTATCGCGGGCCGTAGGACGTCGGCGAGGATGGTGCCGCCATCGATGTAGGCGAAGTTGCGGGCGGCTTGGACGGCGTCGACGCTGAGTTCGCGCCATTCGATGGCCCATCCGACATCGCGGGCAGTCGCCGGGGTCCGGGTAGATGCACATCTGCGTGTCGTCTGTCGTTGCAGGGCAGTCTGTCGTTGCAGGGCAGTCTGTCGTTGCAGGGCAGGAGGTTTGGCCGCAGTCGCAGTTCGTCTCGTTGCTCACCGTTTTTCCTTTGCTCGAGGTTGGTGGGTGGTTGTCGTTACTCGGCGTTGACGCACTGTGCGGCGTCGTTGTGCATGCGAGGGCAGGAGTAGTCACCGCACCCGCAAGTCAGTCCGGCGTAGTGGATGGTTGCCGCGCTGTAGTCGTCGCCCTCGGTGTAGTCGTAGTCGTCGCTCATCGGTGACCTTTCGTTCGAGGCTGGGGACTAATCCCGTGCCCCGCCAATTTTTTTGCCCTTCTGGCATAGGAGAGTTGTACCGGCATGAGGTGGCCGGAGCGCAACTGGTGAGCGGAAGAGTTTTTCTGCGAGCTTGCGAGTTCGGGTTGAAAAAGTCTTTCGAGCCGAAGGCCGGAGCGAAGCGGAGTCAGCGGTTGCGCGCAGGTCACCGCCGGTCAAGATCGGAAGGCCAGAAGGGAAAACAAATAGAACGCTTTTCCAGAACGGAGCGAAGCGGAGTTCTCTTCGGGGGACACCGAAGGTGGCCCGCCGCCGGGCAGGCGTCGGGCATCGACGACCGCATGTTTCGGTTCGGTACGTCGTCTCCGCGAGGGTGGATGCGACGTAGCGTGGCGTCATGTCAGCTATCACGATTTACACTGTCGGGCACTCGACGCACCCGATCGACGAGTTCGTCGATCTCTTGGAGACGTACGGGATCAGGAAGTTGATCGACGTCCGTACCATCGCCAAGTCCCGGCACAATCCGCAGTTCGGTGAGGCTGCTTTGGCGGCGAGCGTGCGCGCGCGCAAGATCACGTACCGCCGTATGACGGCATTGGGCGGTTTACGTCATGTACGCAAAGACAGCGTCAACGGCGCCTGGCGAAACGCGTCATTCCAGGGTTACGCGGACTACATGCAGACGGATGAGTTCGCCGACGCGATCGACCTGCTCGTGAAGCGAGGCCACAACAGCGATGCAGCAATCATGTGCGCGGAAGCTGTGCCGTGGCGATGCCATCGCTCGATGATCGGTGATGCGCTCGTGGTGCGCGGTGTCCTCGTCCTCGACATCATGACCAAGAAGTCGGCACCTCCGCATACGCTCACCTCGTTCGCGCGCGTTGACGGGTCGCGTGTGAGTTACCCGGCCTCGTCGGAGACGTCGCCTTGAGCGTACTGGGCTGAGTGGGCGCGGTGACGAAGTGAGCCGACGAGTTTCCGCAGACACGGAAACCCAACTACCCGACGGCATGATCCATTGTTGGTGATCGCGCGCTCGATCCGGCCACGTCCCCGCGCAGTCACGAACATATGCGGTCATTCGCTCTCACAGCGACCGTTGGTACAGGAGGTTCGTTGTCGACTCTCGCCGTGAGGTCGACGAGGTACTGCAGTCGATCACGGAGTACAGATACGTGTATCGAACGGACGCGTTCGTGCTTACCTTCTGGTCGTACCTCACCACTTGTGGATTAGTGCAACCCTGTCAGCAATGCGGAAGACGTCGTGTGCACAATGAATGAATGCCACGTTCAAGCCCCCTTTCCGCTTGGAAGTCTCTTCGCGAAGGTAACGAGCGATTCGTCAACGACGCGTCCATTCACCCGAGCCAGGGAATCATCGACCGCGCGAAACTGGTCAACGAACAGCATCCCACCGCGGTCCTGTTCGGTTGCGGTGATTCGCGCGTAGCCGCCGAGATCATCTTCGATCAGGGTCTCGGCGACATGTTCGTCGTCCGCACCGCAGGTCACGTGCTCGACGATTCGGTGCTCGGTTCGATCGAATACGCCATAGACGTGCTCGACGTGCCACTCATCGTCGTCCTCGGCCACGACAGTTGCGGCGCAGTGAAAGCCACTCTCGATGCCTTGGACAAGAACACGGTGCCCGACGGTTTCATTCGTAGTGTGATCGAACGCGTCGCCCCCTCGATCCTGATGGGCCGTCGCGAGGGATTGTCCACGGTCGACGAACTCGAAGGTCGTCATGTGGTGGAAACAGGGTCGTTGATCATGCAGAGGTCGCGGATCATCGCGGAAAAAGTGGACAAAGGCGCCTGCGCGATCGTCGGCGTCACCTACACATTGTCCGACGGGTATATGCGTCTTCGAGGCACGGTTGGAGACATAGGAGAAACCGTGCCAAATACTGGGGGACTCGACGCCCCCGCTGCCCGCTGACTGAGGGACCTGTCAGCCGGCCTACCGACGCGACTGCGAGCCTTCCAACTAGATTTCGGTGATTTCCCGGTACGCCGACGACCTTGAACGCATCTGATAACGAGGTCACTTCAATGCTTGCCTCGACCCCGGAGATGAGGGAATATGCCGGAACCATTGGCTGAGTTGCTCAGGGACATCCGACGATGCACGCTCTGCGCGGACCACCTGCCGTGCGGACCGCGTCCCGTGCTGCAAGCAGGCTCATCGGCTCGGCTGCGTGTGATCGGCCAGGCGCCCGGCCGCAAAGTCCATACGACAGGCGTTCCCTGGGACGATCCTTCAGGTGACCGTCTGCGCACGTGGCTCGGTCTGACGCCCACAGAGTTCTACGACCCGGACAAGGTAGCCGTCATGTCGATGGGCTTTTGCTATCCAGGCAAAGCCAGGTCGGGCGATAAACCACCGAGATCCGAATGCGCATCTCATTGGCATGAGGCACTGAACGATCGTTTGCTCGACGTCCGACTCACGGTGTTGGTCGGTCAGTATGCGCAGGCACATTATCTACGTGGTCGGCGCAAGCCGACGCTGACCGAGACCGTGAAAGCAGCGAAGGATTACCTGCCGTTGGGGTATCTTCCCCTCCCACATCCTTCTCCGCGCAACCAGCCGTGGCTTGCCAAGAACCTGTGGTTCGAGAAGGACGTGTTGCCGATCGTCCAGACCGCAATTCGCTCGCTCGCCCTGTGAGAGATCTTTTTCCTTCACGTAGAGGTTCAGCGCGAAGCGCGAACACATCTGTGTTCGTCAGTGATCAATTGACCGTCTACATCACCGAACCAATACCGGACGGACCTCTCGGACGCTGAGCTCACCCCGTTCACACGCCGCGCCGGCGCTACACGCTCTCGCGCCTTACACACTGCCCCCGGATGTGTCGCCAACTGCCATTTCACTGAGAGCATGCCGAGGCCGCGCAGCGAGGGGCCGTGTCTCATCCGACATACCAGATTTAAGACATGGTCCCGGGGAGCAGATACCAGGGTGAAGAAGACTTATTCACATGGCGGACATGGCATTCATCAAAGGTGATTGCAGGACGGTTCTCGCCATCACGTCCGGTGGATCATCCATCCCACAGCGCGTGTACGAGGTCGACCCGTCCGCCACGCATGAGCGTCCCTTCGCCGCGCAGTAGGACGAGAGCACTATTGCCGTGACAGGTAGCGGGAGTGCCGTTGGCGTAGACCACGCGATGCCAATGTGTTTCGTCCGCCCAACGGGTCATGACCTGCCCGACTTGGCGAGGATGCGCGTCGACGGTGTCAGCGATCAGTCCGTATGTCATCACTCGTCCTGCAGGGATACGGTCGATGATGTCGAGGACGCGGCGAGCGAACGGCGAGGGGCCGTCTTCGAATATTTCGGTCGACAGCTCAGACATTGAAATACTTTGCTTCCGGGTGGTGCAGGACAAAAGCGTCCGTGGACTGCTCGGGATGCAGCTGCAGCTCCTCGGACAATTCGACGCCGATTCGTTCGGATTCGAGCAACGCAACCAACTTGGCTCGATCCTCGAGATCCGGGCACGCGCCGTATCCGAACGAATAACGAGCGCCGCGGTACTCGAGATCGAAGTAACCGGCAACCTCGGTGGGATCCTGCTCCGCGACGGTGTGACCCTCGGGAAGCACTAGCTCTTCACGGACGCGTCGATGCCAGTACTCGGCCAGAGACTCCGTGAGCTGGACACCGATTCCGTGAACCTCGAGGTAATCGCGGTACGAGTTCGACGCGAACAACTCGTTGGCGAAGTCCGCGATCGGCTGACCCATCGTCACCAACTGGAACGGAAGAACGTCGACCTGCCCGGTCGCTTCTGCGTCCTTGCGCGAGCGAACGAAGTCCGCGATGCACAGGAAGCGGTCGCGGTGCTGGCGCGGGTAGGTGAACCGGAACCTTTCGGGTGCATCCGGTTTCGGCTCGGTGAGCACGATGACGTCGTCGCCCTCCGAGATCGCCGGGAAGTACCCGTACACGACCGCGGCATGCGCGAGGATGCCCTCGGACGTCAACCGATCGAGCCAGTACCGAAGTCGCGGACGGCCTTCCGACTCGACCAGTTCCTCGTACGTCGGACCGTCGCCCTTGCGCTGACCGCGAAGGCCCCACTGGCCGAGGAAAAGAGCGCGCTCGTCGAGCAGCCCCGAGTACTCGGACAGCGAGATTCCCTTGACGATGCGCGAGCCCCAGAAGGGAGGTGTCGGCACCGCGATGTCGGTTGCGACATCGGAACGCTCCGGCAGGACCACGGGAACCGCTGCAGCCTTACGCTTTTCGGCGATGCGCTTGGAACGCTCGTGACGTGCCTTACGCTCGGCAGCCTTCTCGCGAGCAGCGATGGCCTCCGGGCTGTCCGGCGCCGGGCCGCCACCACGCTTGGTCGTCATGATCTGGTCCATCAAGTTCAGACCCTCGAAGGCGTCGCGGGCATAGCTGACGTCGCCCTCGTACACCTCCTGCAGGTCGTTCTCGACGTAGGAGCGCGTGAGCGCCGCACCACCGAGCAGAACCGGGAACTTCTCGGCGACTCCGCGTGCGTTGAGTTCCTGGAGGTTTTCCTTCATCACGACAGTGGACTTCACGAGCAGTCCGGACATGCCGATCACGTCGGCTTTCTTGTCCAACGCGACGTCGAGGATGGTCGCGATCGGCTGCTTGATACCGATGTTGACGACCTCGTAGCCGTTGTTGCTCAAGATGATGTCGACCAGGTTCTTGCCGATGTCGTGAACGTCGCCCTTGACGGTCGCGATCACGATGCGACCCTTGCCGTCCTCGTCGCTCGCTTCCATGTGCGGTTCGAGGAATGCCACGGCAGCCTTCATGACCTCGGCCGACTGCAACACGAACGGCAACTGCATCTGTCCGGAGCCGAACAGCTCGCCGACGGTCTTCATGCCCGAGAGCAAGGTCTCGTTGATGATGGCCAGCGGAGGCTTGATCGTCATCGCCTCGGTGAGGTCGTCGTCGAGGCCGTTGCGCTCACCGTCGACGATGCGGCGTTCGAGCCGGTCGAACAACGGAAGTCCCGCCAGTTCCTGCGCACGGGACTCGCGCGCCGACGCTGCCGAGACACCCTCGAACAGAGCCATCAGCTTCTGCAGCGGGTCGTACCCCTCGCTACGACGGTCGTAGACGAGGTCGAGTGCGGTTTCACGCTGCTCGTCAGGAATTCGGGCCATCGGCAGAATCTTGGACGCATGAACGATCGCCGTGTCCAGACCTGCCTCGGTGCACTCGTGCAGGAACACCGAGTTGAGGACCTGACGAGCGGCCGGGTTCAAACCGAACGAGATGTTCGAGATACCCAGGGTGAAGTGGAGTTCCGGGTACGCAGCCTTGAGCTGACGGATCGCTTCGATGGTCTCGATGCCGTCGCGTCGCACCTCTTCCTGACCGGTCGAGATGGGGAAGGTCAAGGCGTCGACGATGATGTCGGACTCGGCGAGTCCCCAGTTTCCCTTGATGTCCTCGATCAGACGCTTGGCGATGGCGACCTTCGTCTCGGCGGTGCGAGCCTGGCCCTCTTCGTCGATGGTCAGGGCGACGACCGCCGCGCCGTGCTCCTTGACCAGAGTCATGATCTTGTGGAAACGCGATTCGGGGCCGGCGCCGTCTTCGTAGTTGACGGAGTTGACGGCGCAGCGGCCACCGAGGTGCTCGAGGCCGGCTTGCAGCACGGCAGGCTCGGTGGAGTCGAGCATGATCGGCAGCGTCGAGGACGTCGCCAGGCGGCTGGCAAGTTCCGACATGTCGGCGGCACCGTCGCGGCCCACGTAGTCGACGTTGAGGTCGAGCATGTGTGCGCCGTCGCGGGTCTGGTCCTTGGCGATGTCCAGGCACTTCTGGTAGTCCGCGGAGAGCATCGCCTCGCGGAAAGCCTTGGAGCCGTTGGAGTTCGTGCGTTCGCCGATCATCAGGATGCTGGCGTCCTGCTCGAACGGCACCGCCGAGTACAGCGAAGAGGTGCTCGGCTCGTGGATCGGCGTGCGCTGGGCCTTCTCGACCTGACGAACCGCGTCGGCGACCGCGCTGATGTGCTCGGGCGTCGTACCGCAGCAGCCACCGACGAGGCCGAGTCCGAACTCGGAGACGAAACCACTGAGGGCTTCGGCCAATTCGTCGGCAGTCAGCGGATACTCGGCACCCTTGGGGCCGAGCTGCGGCAGGCCGGCATTGGGCATGACCGACACCGGCAGCGTGGAGTACTTGGACAGATGACGGAGATGTTCACTCATCTCGGCCGGCCCGGTGGCACAGTTCAGACCGATCATGTCGATACCGAGTGGCTCGAGTGCCGTCAGCGCCGCACCGATCTCACTGCCCAGGAGCATCGTTCCGGTTGTCTCGACCGTCACGTGCGTGATGATCGGCAACCGCAGTCCGAGTTGCTCCATCGCACGCTGGCTGCCGAGGATTGCAGCTTTCACCTGAAGCAGGTCCTGGCAGGTTTCGACGAGGATGGCGTCGGCGCCACCGTCGATCATGCCGAGCGCAGCTTCGGTGTACGCGTCACGCAGGACTGCGTACGGTGCGTGTCCCAGGCTGGGGAGCTTGGTTCCCGGTCCCATCGAGCCGAGTACGAATCGGGCCATGCCGTCGCGGCCTGGTCCCATCTCGTCCGCTACTTCACGGGCGAGAGCAGTGCCTTTTTCCGCGAGTTCGCGGATCCGGTGAGAGATGTCGTAGTCGGCGAGGTTGGGCAGGTTGCAACCGAAGGTGTTGGTCTCGACGGCATCGGCACCAGCGGCGAAGTACGCACGGTGGATGTCTTTGAGCACGTCGGGACGGGTGTCGTTGAGGATCTCATTGCACCCCTCGAGGCCGAGGAAGTCGTCCAGGGTGAGGTCCGCGGCCTGCAACATGGTGCCCATCGCTCCGTCGCCGATGACAACGCGCTGTTTCAGCGCATCAAGCAGGGCAGAGTTAAATGGGGCAGACATGCCGCCGACAGCGGACTCCGAGGAATCAGTGGCGATCGGATCTTTCGTCTCGAAACCGTTCAATGCATTTACCTAACAGGACGATTGCCATCGACACGTAGAAGTACCGCGAACCGTGCACGCGGGTGATGCGGGGCACAGCTCGCGACCGGAGCATGGTCGATGACGAAGCAGAGTAAGAAATGACGGTCACATCAGTGGCCGCGGTCGGCCGTCGATACTTTCAGATTGTTTTAGCGACCGTCAGCAGTACGCACGAGGCCTCCAGCGCTTCGAGAGAATGCCGAGCATTCGGGACGATCAACAGATCGCCGGATGATCCCTCCCACGCATTTTCGTCCGCGCACAGGCGTACCCGGCCAGTGAGGACATAGACGGTCGCTTCCCCAGGGTTCTCGTGCTCGTCGAGTTTTTGCCCCGCGGCCAGCGCGATGACGGTTTGACGCAGGACGTGTTCATGGCCGCCGTACACGGTACGAGCGCTACGGCCACTCTTCGAGCTTCCCGCCTTGTCGGCGAGTTGGCGAGCGAGCGCTGTCAATGACATCTTCTCCACGATGTTCGCTTTCTTTGCATTTATGCGGTGCTGGCCAGGGATTTCACTCGTTCTCGACTAGTCCGGCCATGAGGAGGTTCCTCAGTTGGTTCATGGGCATTTCGGAGGGCGTTAAATCAGGGCTGCTGCGGCGGGGGTGGGGGATGATCTCGCGCGGTGAGGAACTTGGCGGGGTCACTGCCGGCGCGGGCGCCGCTATCTAACCATCGGGCGAATCCCCTTGGATCTCGACGTTCGATTTCGTCGAGAAAAGCCTCGCGGGTACGCGCGAGGTGCAGGGCGTCCGTGACCGAGGGCGATGTCGAGGGATCGCTCTTCAGGGCGGCAAAGCTCATTCGCCAACATCGGCACAGGGCTTCGTTCGACAGTTGACTGCAGTCCGGCAGCGGATGAAGCGGCACATCGACAGGGCGTGGGTGGATCAGTGTACTCCTCGGCGAGCGCGGCGGTGACTGTGTGCACTCGACACTGTCGCGAAGATAGCAGCATACCGGAGCAGAGGTGATGGCCATCAGCAGTATCAACGGTAAGGCAGCAGCGCCGGCGAGCGTGATCAATCCGATGACAGTGACCACTCCTGCCGCCCACGTAGCACCGTCTCGTAGCGCAATCGGAAGGAGATTTCGCGGTGGTGGGGTAGTACGACGTGTGATCGGTCGCAGCCAGGGTGAACCCCCTCCGATCAACACTGCGGCAATCACCGCCGAGACCAGAACGTCGGTTTGGACGGTGACGGCTGCGGCGATCCCCCCTGAAGCGGCCAGGATGACCGCGGTAATCCACCAGATCATGCGATAGATGCTCATGGGATGTAATCCGTTGTGGTGAGGAAGTTTCCGGCTGTTCATTTCTCGATGCGGTCCGCCGAAACGGGGAACATCTTCGATCGCGCGAGCACGTCAGTGGTCCAACAATGTATGAGGGAGGGGAATGTGACTGTGCGAGTTCGATATTGATAGACACCGGCTGTATGTACCTGGGCATCATTGCCGCTCCAGTTGCGCGAGACACGTATGCGCGGTGTCCCAGGGGGTGAGCGTGCTCTTGATCTGACGTGCGCCGAGTCGTGTCAGAACGCCGCGTATCAGACCGAGATGTAAGGAGCAGACAACGGAGGGGTTCTGTCGGGCGACGCTTTCGAACGGACAGGCGTGCAATCGGATACGCGTTCGGGAAGTCGAGGATTCGAGTTCCGGATCGAACCCCATCTCCGCGAACAAGGTAGTGACGACGACCACCGCATCTTCTGCGGATCGACCGTTTCCGGAGGTTTCGCCGAGATCGTCCAGCGCCCACTGCCGACCCGCAGCCTCGGCGAGCTGTTCCGGATCACCGTCCGCGTGGCGTGCGAAGTGCGCCGCCAAAACGTGGGCCAACTTTTCGTATCCGGAGGTGATGCCGAATCCTGACCCGAGTGGATTCTGTGCCCGGTAAAGCTGGCGCGGACGCCCTCGGATGACGTTGCGCTCGGTGTCCTTCGCGATCAGACCGACTTCGATCAACGCATTGAGGTGGAACCGAACTGTGCTCACATGCAGGCCGCACAGATCCGCCAGTTCGGTGGCGGTCATCGATTCCGCGGCAGCCCGCAAGGCATCCAACAGTTGAACTCGCCGCCCAGACGCCAGCACTGCATGGGTGCCGGCGCGCGCAGAACCGGTTCCCTTTCGTATCGCCATACTGTAAGACTTTAGAGGAAAGATTTCCTTAAAAATAGGCAGTGCCCCCGGAGGTCGCTCATGACATACGTGATCGCAGCACCATGTATCGACGTGTTGGACCGGGGGTGCGTCGAGGAATGCCCGGTGGACTGCATCTACGAAGGAGCGCGGTCGCTCTACATCCACCCCGACAGTGAGACTGTTTGTGCCGGTGTTTTCGGATTTCCTGACCGTTAACGCATGGAGACGAGAGAATGCTGGTGCCGGGAGTTCCCAGTGTTCCTGACCCGCACTCCGATCGACGATCGTATGTCTTTCCTTGGATTTGTCGGTTCCTGGGAACCCCCGGTGAGGCGCTACGCCTCACCGTCGGGGTGACCTGAGGAGAGCCTGCACCACCAGGTGCTCATCACTGTCTTGTCCGCCGGTTCGGTCGATGCGCGGCGCCGCCTTGCTCATCGGTCAACGGAGAGGAAAGCGACATGACAAGGATGCCTGACAAAGCCGATCTCGATCAAGACCGGGAAGTGTTCGCCGGAGTCGATACCCACAAAGAACTGCACGTCGCCGCGGTGATCGATACCGACGACAACGTCCTCGGAACTCGCAGTTTTCCGACCACCCGAAACGGGTATCGAACCATGCTGACCTGGATCGGCGAGTACGGCAATCTGATCCGGATCGGTATTGAGGGCACTGGCTCCTACGGAGCTGGGCTGACCCGCCACCTCGCGAAAGCCGGCGTGACGGTACTCGAGGTGGACCGCCCCGATCGCTCGGACCGCCGCCGTAAGGGCAAAAACGACGACCTCGATGCCATTAACGCAGCGCGTGCAGCCAAAACCAACCGGCGCACCACCACCCCGAAATCGAAAGACGGTGCCGTCGAGTCACTTCGTGTGTTGAGGGTGACCCGAGCCCATTCGGTACGAGAGCGGCGCAGTGCGCTGCAACTATTGCGGATGACGATCATCTCCGCTCCCGACGAGCTGCGCGAGCAGGTCCGCGATCTGACGCGGATGCAGCTGATACGCCTCCTCGCCGCGTGGCGGCCGGATGTCTCGAACGCTACCGATCCTGTGACCGCCTACCGGGTTTCGCTGAAATCCCTGGCTCGCCGCTATCTCGAATTGACCGACGAGATCGCCGATCTCGACGAACTGATCAACCCGATCGTGAAAGCCCTCGCACCTCAACTACTCGAGCGCGTCGGAATCGGTATCGAAGTCGCCGGACAAATGCTTGTCACCGCCGGCGACAATTCCGATCGAATGAAATCCGAAGCCGCGTTCGCGATGCTATGCGGTGTCGCGCCGCTACCCGCATCTTCTGGCATGACCCAACGCCACCGCCTCAATCGCGGCGGTGACCGCCAAGCCAACCGAGCCTTGCATCTGGCCGTCATCGGCCGCATTCGACTCGACCCGAAAACCCAGGCCTACGTAGAGAAGAAAACCAGCGAAGGCCACTCGAAACTGGAAACCATTCGGTGCCTGAAACGCTACCTGGCTCGCGAGGTCTACTACCTCCTCAACCCTGGACCGCAGACCATCACCCCGAACACCCGACACCATCGAAAAGCAGCTTGACTCTCAGGAGAGCATCGAATGCATCGACTGCGGCGCGTGCGAACCGGTCTGCCCGGTCGAGGCCATCTCGTACGAATCCGACGTCCCCGCCCGCTGGGAAGATTTCATCGATGACAACGCCCGCTTCTTCCATCGGCCACTGCCCGGTGCGTCCGAGATGGTGGGATCACCGGGAGGATCCATGAATCTCGGTCGCGTAGGTGTCGATACGGAATTGGTAGGCGGGTACCCGCACTCGAATCGTCCGGATATCGGACCGCCATCTCCCGCGCAGTGAGGAACGGCCATGACTCCCGTTGTGACAGAGCTCCTTCCTTCGCGGCCTTACCCGAAACGGCGGGGGCTCAAGGGCACGTTCCTCTATTCCGCTGCCACTACGACCGATCCCAAACAGCTGGGCGTGATGTATCTGGTCACCTCGTTCGCCTTCTTCATGCTGGGCGGATTGATGGCCCTGCTGATCCGGACCGAACTTGCCGTCCCCGGTCTTCAGTTTCTCTCGAACGAGCAGTACAACCAGCTCTTCACCATGCACGGCACGATCATGTTGCTGCTCTATGCCACTCCGATCGTCTTCGGCTTCGCGAACTACATACTTCCCCTGCAGATCGGCGCACCGGATGTGGCGTTCCCGCGACTGAACGCACTCAGCTACTGGCTGTACCTCTTCGGTGCGCTCGTCACCGTATCCGGATTCCTCACCCCCGGAGGTGCCGCCGACTTCGGATGGACGGGTTATTCCCCGCTGACCAGTACCCTGCATTCACCAGGTGTCGGCGGGGATCTGTGGATCATGGGACTCGCACTGGCCGGCGTCGGGACCATCTTGGGTGGGGTCAACATGATCACCACCGTGATCTGTCTGCGTGCACCCGGGATAACGATGTTCCGGATGCCCATCTTCACGTGGAATGTCTTCATCACCATGATCCTGGTGTTGTCGGCTTTTCCTATTCTCACTGCAGCGCTGATGGGACTGCTCGTGGACCGACACTTGGGCGGGCATCTCTTCGATCCCGCCACCGGTGGTGCGATCCTGTGGCAACATCTGTTCTGGTTCTTCGGACATCCCGAGGTGTACATCGTGGCGATACCGTTCTTCGGTATCGTGTCGGAGATCTTTCCGGTCTTCTCCCGCAAGCCGATCTTCGGCTATCTCGGACTCGTCTACGCGACGATCGCCATATCGGCACTGTCGGCGGCAGTATGGGCACATCACATGTTTGCCACGGGAGCCGTTCTGCTGCCGTTCTTTTCGATGATGAGTTTTCTCATTGCCATACCGACCGGGGTCAAATTCTTCAACTGGATCGGAACGATGTGGAAAGGACAATTGACCTTCGAAACGCCGATGCTGTTCTCGATCGGGTTTCTGATCACCTTCCTCTTCGGAGGTCTCTCCGGGGTGATATTGGCGAGCCCGCCGCTCGACTTCCACGTCACCGATTCGTACTTTCTCGTCGCACACTTCCACTACGTCCTCTTCGGGACGATCGTCTTCGCCACGTACGCCGGGATCTATTTCTGGTTCCCGAAAATCACCGGACGATTCATGAACGAACGACTCGGTAGGTGGCATTTCTGGACGACCTTCATCGGTTTCCACACAACCTTTCTGGTGCAACATTGGCTCGGCGCCGAAGGTATGCCGCGCCGATACGCCGATTACCTGCCCTCGGACGGATTCACCACGCTGAACACGATCTCCACGATCGGTTCGTTCGTTCTCGGCGCATCACTGTTGCCGTTCGTGTGGAACGTGTTCACGTCCTACCGCTACGGCCAGGTCGTCACGGTCGACGATCCGTGGGGGTACGGCAATTCGCTCGAATGGGCTACAAGTTGTCCGCCGCCGCGGCACAACTTCACCGAACTGCCGCGGATCCGCTCCGAGCGTCCCGCATTCGAACTGCATTACCCGCACATGACCGAACGAATGAGGACGGAAGAACATGCAGGTAGAAGGAAGGCTGTCACCTCCGCAGTGAACGAACCGAACTCGATCCCGTCCGGTGAGCCTGATGACCTATGACAGAAGCGGCACGCTACGCACAATTGATTTTGCCGGTCTTCTGGCTCGGGATGGTCGCTGCGATTTCCTTCCTGGAAGCACCGATCAAGTTTAGTGCTCCAGGAGTGAGCCTGGCCATCGGGCTCGGGATCGGCCGGAAGGTCTTCACCGCACTGAACGCCGTGGAGTTGGTTCTGGCACTGATATTGGCGGCATCCTGCATGGCCGCGAAACCTGACGCACCCGCGTTGACGTTCTTCGTGCTGGTCGCACTGGTGCTCGTTGTTCAGGTTGTGGTGATCCGGCCGCGGCTCTGTAGACGGTCCGACCGGATCCTTGCCGGAGGAGACCTACCACGTTCGACGATGCATCTGGTGTACATCGCATTCGAGTTGGTGAAGGTGGTGTTGTTGGTCAGCGTGATCATGTCTCTGTTCCGGGTGTTGTCCGCATGTCTTCACTGACACCCGGACCACTTCGATGAAAGGTTTCCGATGAGCGAATGTATTTTTCACATAGCCCTTGCTGACGACTGGGAGGGCGCTCAACGATTCGGAGAATATGAAGGATCAACCCGCGCAACGACTCTTGATCAAGTCGGCTTCATCCATGCTGCCACTGCTGCGGATCTCGACTATGTTCTCTCGACAGTGTACGAAGACCTCCGACTTCCACTGGTAGTGGTGGTTGTCGATCAGGATGCCCTCCTTGCTGCGGGGGTCTCGATCAGGTGGGACGAGCGCAACCCATCGCCTCCTGGTACAGGCACGCGGGTTCCAGGGATCTTGGGAGCACTACCGCTGGATCCGGACATCGTCCTCGATGTTCTCCCGATCGAGGAAGTCGACGAGAAATGGGTGGTTCCCGACGTGTCCGCATATACGCTCCGAGATGCGACGCGGTAGTCGACAAAAACCAGGTAAGCCGACTTTGCGGCTAATAGTGGTGCGTAGGGTCAGGTCATCGAACAATTTTTTGGTCACCGGTATCTCGCCGGTGTCGCTGACAGCGTTTGGATGTGACCGATGGTCGACTCCACCGATTCACCTACACCGCCGAGTGCGGCTCCCGATGCTGCGCGGACTCCTGCTGTGGCGCACAGCTTCCGCACACAATTGACCCCAGGTGCGGACGTCGTCGACCCCGTCACGTGGGCGGGTTCGGTACCGTACGCCACCGGCATCGCACCTCGCATGCGCATCGGCCACAGCAGATGGTTCAACCTGCTCTGGCTGCTCCCTCTCGGATTCGTCGTCCTGATCGGGGCAGTCGCAGCGGCGCAACACCTGCGCAGCATGTCGTCCGTGCAGGTGTTCATCGAGCAGCATCCCGGTGCGAGTGAGCCCGGTCCAGGCGAAACGTCGGCCCTCCCCGCATGGTTGGGTGCGCAACACTTTCTCAATCTGTTTCTGATGGTCTTCATCATCCGGTCGGGAGCACAGATCCTCACCGACCACCCTCGGCTGTACTGGACTCGCCACAGCACACCTGGCCGGGAATGGTTCCGTATCCAGAAACCTGTTCCTGCCGATCCCTTTTGGACAGCGAAGAAGGACTCGATCAGCCTGCCCGGACAAGTGGGTTTACCGGGGATCCGGCACTCGATCGGCCTGGCCCGGTGGTGGCATCTCGGCACCAACACGCTGTGGCTGCTCAACGGTCTGATCTTCTACGTGTTGCTGCTCGTGACCGGGCAATGGCGGCATGTGATTCCGACCAGCTGGGACGTCTTCCCCAACACCATATCTGTACTTCTGCAATACCTTTCGCTCGACTGGCCGACCGAAGATCACTGGATGGCATACAACGGACTGCAACTGCTCGCCTACTTCGTCACGGTCTTCGTCGCCGCTCCGGTCGCGATGATCACCGGGTTGGGTATGTCGCCGGCGTTGTCCACCCGTTTCAGGCGGGTCAGCAAAGTATTGAGCATTCAAACTGCCCGCTCGCTGCACTTTCTCGTACTGATCTGGTTCCTGGCGTTCATCGTGATCCACGTGGCGATGGTCTTCACGACCGGTCTGCTCCGCAACGCCAACCACATGTACGCGTCGAGGGATGACAACAGCTGGATCGGCTTCACGATCTTTGCGGTCTCGATGGTGGTCGTTATTGTCGGCTGGGTTGCGGCAACCCCGTTCACGCTGCGTCATCCACGGGTGGTTCAGCGAGTGGGTTTCGCGCTCATCGGACCAGCGCAGCGCTTGTTCGAGCACGTCGACTCCAAGCCGGGCGAATACACCGAGAAGGACATCTCCCCGTACTTCTGGCACAACGGGCAGTACCCCGAATCCGAGGAGTACCAAGCTCTTTTGGTCGGCAACTTCGTCGACTACCGGTTGCGGGTCAACGGACTGGTCGAGCACCCGGTGGAATTGGACCTGGCTGACCTCCGCGCACTACCACTACAGGAGCAGATCACCCAGCATTTCTGCATCCAGGGATGGTCGGGCATCGCCAGGCGGGGCGGGGTGTCGATGCAGACGATCATCGACCTTGTGCAACCGAAACCGGGCGCGAAGTGGGTGGTGTTCTATTCACTCGGTGACGGACCGGACGGGGGTATCTACTATGACGCGCACCCGATCGAACAGATGGGATACCACCTGACGATGCTTGCCTACGACATGAATGGAGCCCCCTTGCCGTTCGGCCATGGTGCACCGCTGCGACTCCGCAATGAGACGCAACTCGGTTTCAAGCAGGTCAAGTGGCTCAAGGGCGTGGAGTTCGTCGCGGACTATTCCGACGTCGGTGGCGGCTTCGGCGGGTACAACGAGGATCATGAATTTTTCGGGTACCGGCAATCCTTGTAAACCTGTCCTGCAGACGACTGCTGTGATGTGAGATATTCGTCGACCGCAAAGGTCGATCAACGGACAACGCAAACACGACACCCGGAAAAGGAACAATGCGACAAGCGAAAAGTCAGCCGCACAGCGCTCGCTGACGACGCGGGCGGAAATGCGCGCGCTTCGGAGAGTACGAGGATCCACTCGGACCGATGTTCGACCGGACCGATTCATCGCTGTTGTCACCACCGAGCACCTCGGCGAGGTGGATATCCGGGCTTACCGCGCCCTCAATTCTCCTCTGGTAGTGGAATTTCCATCGGATCCGGGATCGGCCTCGATTCCGTCGCCCCTGAAAAAGCGTTGCCATCTGACTCCTCCGCGACCTTCCGAGGAGAAGCCCGGTAATACAAGTGCCACAAAATCTTCGGCAGAAAGATCGTGGCAGACAGAACCGCGCACCATGGAGCCGAAGCCTCCACGTGCGATCTCGGGCGTGACCGTTGGCGAGTCGCTCGACGCAAAAAATATACGACGGACTTCGGCGGCGGACCGATTCCAGATCAAGTCCACCGTCGCTACCCCCGTTGACAGTTGCCGTTCGGGTGCGATGTACGGTGAGCGAACCACCGGTAGCTTGAGGTTAGCGATAATCCGAATCGTACTGCTACGGTGAGCTACTTGAAAGTTGTTCGTTCTTCATGAGGTCGGGGCCGAATGGAGCTCCATCTGTAATGAAACTATGTAGCACAGTGCATTTCCGGAACGAAAGTCCCTGTACATCATTTGTTCGTCGTTGCGTTCGACGCATCGATCGGCCTCACCGAGATCCGATCGACGCTTGCGGGATCATTGCAGCACCGTTCCGCGTTGCCGGTATCAGCATCAAAGCGGTGGCACCATGACGAACAGGTGTCGGCGCGAAGCGGCATTACTCGCCGTGTTTCTGGCCCAATTCGAACCCGTAGCCGAGGGACAGAAACCGACCGTCACTCGCCTCACCGCACGTGAGATCGACCAGTGGCGAGAGGACTACGCGCAAGCGCTGCAATGGTCAGCTGCAACGAGTTTCAGCGCAAACGACGTCGCCGCCATCAAGGAAATGCGTCGACGGTACGGTTTCACCTCCGCCCTCTGAGCGTGCGCTACGGGCCGATGTGCCCGGTTCGATCTTTCGTCGACAAACCAATTTTGCACGATCGGTGCCGCTTCACAGCGTTCTCGACCATGTCGACGTGATGCGTTGAGGCTTCGGTTGAGATCCCCCTCACATAAATAGTCATCTCAGATACGAATTATGTAGGTTCGGGTCATGCAACTGACGCAGTTCACCGATCTGGGATTGCGCGTCGTCATGCGGTTGGCCGTACTCGACGCCGATGCTTCTCCCAGTACGCGGGTAATTGCGGAGCAGCTCAACGTGTCGTATTCCCATGCCACCAAGGTGGTTACACGGCTCGGTGAGCTCGGCATCGTGACAACCAGGCGCGGCCGCGGCGGTGGGCTTTCCATCACCGAACTCGGCCGCACCGCCACCATCGGCTGGCTGGCCCGACGCCTCGAAGGCCCGGGTGAAGTCGTCGACTGCGAAGGCGACAAGCCGTGCCCACTGCGCGCCGGTTGCCTCCTTCGAAGTGCATTACGCGACGCTCAGGAAGCGTTCTTCGTTTCACTCGACGCGGTCACGATCGAAGACGTCATCCGGCAGCCGTCCAAAACTGTTCTGCTTCGCCTCACCACCCGGAGCGACGAAGCAAGCTGATCAACGTCAATTTCGACCGAACGGAGCAGCTCATGCTTTCCCCACAGTCAACCGAGGTCATTCGCGCCACCCTTCCCGTGGTCGGCGCCGCCATCGGCGATATCACAACCCTGTTCTACCGCACGATGTTCGACGCACATCCTGAACTCGAACGCGATTTGTTCAATCGCGGCAATCAGAAGCAGGGCGAACAGCAGAAAGCTCTCGCCGGCGCCATCGCAGCATTCGCGACGCTTCAGCTCGAGCCGGACAGCGCCAAGGTCGATCTCATCCTTTCTCGTATCGCTCACAAGCATGCGTCGCTGGGAATCACCCCCGACCAGTACGCAATCGTGCACGAACACCTCTTTGCCGCAATCGTCGAAATACTCGGCGATGCAGTCACTCCCGACGTCGCAGCAGCCTGGGACGAGGTCTACTGGCTGATGGCCGAAACATTGATCACGATGGAGCGAGGCCTCTATCAGCTCGTCGGAGTCGAGGCCGGTGACGTCTGGCGGACGGTGCGAATCACCGAACGGGTATTGCAGTCCGCCGACACCGTGTCACTGACACTAACCTCACTCGACGGCAGCGTTCTCCCCACCTTTGCTCCCGGACAGTACCTTTCGGTCGGGGTTACGCTGCCCGACGGCGCCCGCCAGATTCGCCAATACAGCCTGTGTTCGATACCGAGCAGCGCAGACTGGCGGATCAGCGTCAAGCGAATCTCCGGAACTCCCGATGGCGAAGTGTCGAACTTCCTCTACAACAACGTATTCGAAGGTCAAGAACTCTCCGTCACCACACCTTTCGGCGATCTCACCATGCCGGACGACAACTCACCGCTCCTGCTCGCGTCGGCCGGAATCGGTTGCACACCGATGATCGGCATGCTCAATCATCTCGTGGACACCGGCGCTGACCGTTCGGTATCTGTCATCCATGCGGATCGATCCATCGCCGATCATGCTCACCGAGCAGAACTCAGCACACTCGTCGAGAAGATCCCCGCCGCAACCTTGCATCGTTGGTACGAGGATCTCGGCACGCACATACCGTTCGGGTCGGTTCACGAAGGACGGGCCGAACTTCGCGATATCACTATCGAACCGGATACCCAGGCGTTCCTGTGCGGGCCGATGCCGTTCATGTTGGCGATGCGCGCATCGTTGCTCGAACGGGACGTCCCGTCGCAGAATATTCACTACGAGGTCTTCGGGCCCGACAGCTGGGCCAATACCTGAGCGGAGCCGACATGACGGAAGATCAACCGGTGGAAACTCTTTCGCGCTGGTCCGATTCGGGAGCGACGTGGCGGGTTCTACGGCGCGCCCCCACATCGATCACGATCTCACTACGACGCTGCGACGGGGGCGAGGAAGTGCAGCGGCTGACGTCATCCGATCCCGACCTCCTCGCGTGGATCGGTAACCGCTCCACCAGCGAGGACTGACCGAACCAACGCACCCCTCCGGCGGGCACGTTATCCGTGGAATCGTTGTGCGATCAGCTCTCGGGGTAGTTGCTCTGGGCCCGGGTAGGCGACGATGACACGGATGCCGTCGGGATCGCAGCCGTCGACGAAGGTCACTCCACCGACTGTCTGGGTGAAGGTGGAGGCATCATATGCACGTAGACGCTCACTGATGCGCGTAAGTTCCTCTTCTGTATCGGCGGACCACATGACGTAGTGGACGCCGATGTTGCTCATGTTTCGCCGGGATGCGCCCTTTTGCACATACATGTAGATCTGAAAATCATCCGGCGTCAGAAGAAGCACGGCATCACGTTCACTCAGGGCGACACGGCAGGCAAACACGTCGCAGTAGTAACTCACCGACCGATCCAGGTTGGCTACTTGCATCACCGACGAGGTAACTTTCGCGGCAGCACACATTTTTCTCCCCTACTCCCGAACAAGCCAGAGGTCTTCACAGTACCGTCGCACTCGGTGCAGTGGCGCGTGCAGCAGAATCCGCCGTTGAAGTCGGTCAGATCGTCCGCCAACTCCCGCTCCGAGGTGCAAAGTTTCCTCGCCCGCGAGCTCAACGGCAGCCGTTGACGGTATCGCTGACGTGAATGACGGAACGTCCGAGCCGGTCGAGTTTCCAAGCGACGAGGACGGCGCCTCATCCTCGCGTAGGTAGTTCAGGCCTTCGTTGAGCTGGGGCGCCGCGTGGGTATCAGCGGGCACACCCTGCTACCGCTTCAGTGGTAACGAAAAGTGGTCGGTGCCAACTCTTCCGCTGAACCCTACTCTGCGGCCGTCAGGTCTTCGTCGTTCGCGAAGATCAGTCGTCCGTCGTCGAGTGCGATCGCCCACCGCTGTACCGGAGCCCAGTCCCGCCCCACCGAACCTCGGTCGATGATCATGTCCGCGTAGTCCTCGATCACCACACCCGTGCAGGCCACGCTGCCATCAGCATCGAAGCCTGGCACCCTGATTCGTACACGAGAACCCACTGTGAGCACGTCTTCGCTTGTGCCTTTTTTGTCGGTCATCTGCCTGATTCTGGCAGAGCAACTACGTGGCAACCGCATCGGGACTTCGGCCCAACAAGTGGGGGTGCAGTTCGGCGCGTCTGCCGGACGGCGATTATTGCTCGCTGGAACTGTTACCGCAGCACGCCCGAATGCCGGTCAGGCATATTCCTGTCGGTACGCGCTCCTACAGTCAGTCCGGATCGAGTGTCAGGAGCACGCGATGACGTTCGTGAGCGATGCTTCATTGCCGCTGCCAGGCATGCCCGACAGCGCTCCCGCGCTGCCGGCGTTCCAGATGACGTTGATCGGGCAGCCCCAACCGGTACGCATTCCCGAACGTCTGTGGCGTTCCTGGCTCGACGACCCTGCCGTCGTTTCCCGCTTCGAGTCCAAACGCTACCGACGGCGTCAGCATCAGTGCTGGCCGTGGATCGGCGGGGTGTCCTCGACCGGGCATGGCTCCTTCCGGGCGGCGAGCCTGCCGGGGCCGTCGCGGCGTGGGACCGTGCCGGCGCATTTGTTCGCCTACCAGCTCGAATACGGTGTCATCTCGAGGCTGGGCTGGTCGGGCACCGACGACGCGGTGCTGTGTCATCAATGCGACTTCGCCGGCTGCACCAACCCGGCACACATGCAGTTGGGAACCAATCGCAGCAACCGCAGCGAATACGAGCTTCGGCGACGCAACATCGCCAGCCCACTCGCCGACGTCCGCGGACCCGCAGGTCGCACTCGCGGTCCGCGGACCCGCAGGTCGCACTCGCGCCATCGCTACCGCGATCCGTATTGGGATCGAACAGAACATAGGAAGCGACGTCATCGAAGGGTGCATCACTGCGGCCGAGGCTGCAGGACGTCCGCTCTCACTCTGGTAGCGACTCTGCCACTCGATACCAGACGAAGATACGTTTCACTCTGAACGCATCTCGTTGCAGTGCAACGAATTTAATCAACAGAATGACACAATCCAAGTTGTCGACAGTGAGTCGGCAATGCCGATCGGAAAGGTGATTCTTCGGGAGGCAAGCCCGTGGGACCTCGATATCGACGGAGGTACGCTGCGGCATCTGTAAAAAGCGATGTACAACTACTGCCAATTTGTCATTAGATTCGAATCGATATGAAGCAAACCGTGATCAGAGCACGAACACGTCACAACCGGATACGTCACCCGCGCGGAGAGCACACCCAACCGAACAACGCTAGTACATGTAACCTTCATTGCCTGTAACTTATTGCGGTATAACGCTATACATCTCTCGTACGCACGACTAACCATCAAGAGAACGGCACCATGCCGATGACGCTGCTCCATCCGCTCGTTACCGTGATGTGCTCATGACCGCCGACAACGACGCCCACCACAACCTCCACCCCGAATCCGGTCGCATTGCGCACACGTGGTGGGACCGCAAACGCTACTGGTGGCCACTCGGACTACTGATCCCGGCCAGCCCGTTCCTGTCCTGGATACTCGTCGAACATTTACACCTGGGACTGTTCTGGGCCACGGGGGCTTGGATTTTGCTCCTTGTAGTCCCGGTCGTCGACCTCGTCGCCGGCCCCGACGGGCAGTCCCCACCCGACTCTGTGATCGCGGCACTGCAGAATGACCGCTACTACCGGTGGTGCACGTATCTGTTCGTGCCACTGCAATACGCAGGTCTCGTCTTCGCCGCCTGGTGCTGGTCGTATGCCCCGATGGCGACCGGAGAGAAGATCGCGCTCGCCATGACCGTCGGCGTCGTCGCCGGCGTCGGTATCAATGCCGCACACGAACTCGGCCACAAGCGACAACCTCGAACGCTGGTTGGCGAAGATCGCTCTCGCCCAATCGCTGTACGGACACTTCTACGTCGAGCACAATCACGGCCACCACATCAAGGTCGCCACACCCCATGACCCGGCGAGTGCCCGCTTCGGGGAGTCCTTTTGGATGTTTCTCCCTAGCATCGTCGTCGGAGGACTGAAGTCGGCGTGGGGGATCGAGACGGCACGCCTGCGCCGTCAAGGAAAAACGGTGCTGTCCCCGGCAAACAACATCCTCCAGGCGTGGGCCCTGAGCGCTGCTCTGTACACGATCGTGACCGTGACCTTCGGATGACAGATCCTGCCCTGGCTACTGCTCCAAGCCGCTGCGGGCATCACATTCCTCGAAGCCGCGAACTATCTCGAACACTACGGACTCCTGCGCGCCCGGCGAGACGACGGCAGCTTTGTCAAAGCCAGGCCCGAAGACAGTTGGAACAGCGATCATCTCGTGTCCAACTTGTTCCTCTATCAATTGCAACGACACAGTGACCATCACGCGAATCCGCGTCTGCGCTATCAATCTCTGCGCAGTGCTCCAGCCGCCCCGCAGTTGCCGGCCGGGTACGCGGTGATGATCGTCTGCGCCGCCGTACCACCGCTCTGGCGAACCATCATGGATCACCGTGTCTTGGACTATTACGACAACAACCTCGACCTCGTCCACACCGAGGCCACTCGATGACCCACGCCACCCGGAAACCCCACGACGCCGACTGTCCCGGAACGAATCCGGACAACAGCACCGAGGCACAGCGCCATCACGACGCCCGCACCAGACTCATCCGCGCGGCACCGCGTCCGGAGGTCGTTGCCGCCGCGCACTTCCTCCTGCACCAACCAGACGCGCACCTGTACCGGCGCCGCTACCTCGAACTCCTCACCCACACCACCGGCCCCGACGGCACGGTCACCGAATACGCCGCCGCCGAAAAATACCTCCTCAAGGTTCATTGAAATCATGTCGGAGGGTTGAGGTTCCCGATCGATGGGAAGGCGTCCGGCATGCTCAACGACATTCCCCGCTCGCCACCTCACCGACACGGACCTGCCGCGCGGACCGCTGATGTCGTTCTCGATCTTCTCGGACAGACCGCTGTGGACGGGGCGGCGGTATCGGTGTTCTCCGGCACTGCCGGTGACCTTGTCTACGCCACCGACGACATCGCCGCGCAGGTCGACGAACTGCAATTCATCCTCGGCGAAGGCCCGACCGTGGAGTGCTTTCGCCGTCTACGTCCAGAAGTGCACCATCACGACGCGAGCGATCACGGTGCGGACGAATGGCCGACATTCGCCGCGGACGCTTACGCACTGGATGTCCGGACCGTCCATGCGTTCCCGCTAGTCATCGACTCGGTACCCCTCGGGGTTCTGACCGTCTACATCAAGAACCCTCGGTGCCTCACACCTGAGGAGGAGAGGATCTGCGTACGCTGCGCCCGGTCACTGGTCAGCTATGTGTTCACCGACCTTACGCGAACGCCGTATCTTGCTACCGGCCCCTACGGTTTCTCGCGAGCCGATGTGCATATTGCAAGTGGGATACTCGCTGCGCGCCACACCATGTCGATCGACCATGCATTACGTCGCCTGCAGTCGGACGCCCGCGCCCAGCATCGCCGCGTCACGGTGCTGGCACGTGAAGTCATCGCTCATCACACCGAGACGAATACGACATGACATGACATGACATGATCATCACCTTCGCCACCAAAAGCTACTATGTAGCTAACTCAAGGATGGGTGGTGGGCCATGATGGGGAGCGATCACGTGTTCGCCCGCCAGCTCAATGCGCTGGTCGCCCGCTCGGCCGTCCGTACAACCAACACCATGGTTGCGCAGGCACTGACCGATCAAGGTTGTCCGATTTCGGCTCCGTATCTTCCTCAACTTCGTAATGGTGTCCGACGGCGGCCAGCCCCGCGATACATCGAACGGATCGCCGAGTACTTCGCAGTGCCGCTCTCGTACTTCTACGACCTGCCCTACGAGCGCAGCGATGACAGCGGCGAGAATCGAGACCGCGAACGCATGGCGATATCGGAGATTGACGACGACGACGTTCGCCGCCTCCTTCTCCGCGCTCACGGTTTGAGCCCAGAGGCGATGGACCTTCTGTTGCAGTTCGCCGAACGGCTGAACGTACTCGGTTAGGGTCTACGTCCAGTTTCACGTTTAACAGGGGACTATGCGCGCAGTGAGACCACGTCCGGTTGTCGCGCTTCTTTCGCAGCGAGGTTCTCGGTTATCTAGATTCCTGCTTGTCCGCTCAACGCTCGGATGATCTCAGCAGCCACTGTCGTGAGGCGAATGTTCTGTCGCTGCGATTGCGCGGCCAACATCTCGAATGCTTGGTCCTCGGTGATTGCATGCATGACCATCAACATTCCTTTGGCCTGTTCGATGTGTCCGCGCGATTTCATCGCCGCCCGCAGGCCTGCAATTTCGGTTTTCCATTCTTCTCCCCGCCTGGCCTTCCACACCGCACCCTCCACTGCGGCGATGAACACCTGCAGCAATACCTCGTCGATCTCGTCGAAGCCGTGATCGACGAAGCTGTACAGGCCCAGTACCCCGACGTGAACCTCGTCGATGAACAACGGGGCCGAGAGATAGCTGGCGACACCGACCTCGGAGACGCGCTGCGCGAAGTCCGGCCACTTACGAACCACGCTGTCATTGTCTGCACGCACGGGTTGGGCCGTTCGGGCAGATTCCACACCCGGACCCTCGTTTATCCGGTATTGCTCGTGTTCGATGTCGAAAACGCGGGCATCGGTACATGCCACTGTCTTAGGTTTCGTGCCGCGGTGAGGGACAAGAACGACGCCCGCCATGTCGGCGCTCGCGATTGTTGCCACCAGCTGCTGACAGAATGTTTGAATCAGTCTTTCGGATGCACTCGCGCTCACCTGCACACTGAATCTGTCCGGCGACTCGAAGATGTCGTCCGCGAGCGGCTGACCGGACGATGAGATACCGGATGTGTCAGCGGCAGCCTTTGCTGATGAATCGTCCATTTCGGTCCCATCCCGCAGCAGAACTGCGGGTGAGCGTCCTGCGCGTACTCGTCGTCGCGCGGCGCTTGTTTCACCGAGATGTCGATAATACTTCAATAGAAAACACGATTCGATGCTAGGTTCGCGCGGATGCGCGTTCTGGCTCGATGCATACCGAGCACGAGTACGCCCGATCGAGAGTTGGCCCGCCACTTGGATCCGTGGTCCAGGAGGCGGACCATGCGGGTCCGGTTGAGTGTGACCACGAGGCCGAAAAGCGCACGTAAAGTCGAGCCGTAGCACGCTGTGCGTTCGTGGTGGCCCACCGATTGGTGTTGTGAGCATCCGATCGGTGGGCCGTGCGTGCCAGCGAGGACCAACATGCTGACACGCAGTATCTGAGGCCCTGATCGGTGGTTCGTCGTCAGCCACCGATCAGGGCCTACCCTCGTCGATAGGAGAGAGTGCAGTCTTGTCAGGCTCCGTTGCGCGAACTCACCGGTGTGCGCATGTGAGCGGGCAACGATTCTCGCCCCTTCTGCCCAATTCGCCGATCGATGAAACATGGCACCTTCGAGCGTCGATGCCGCGATCGAACCATCGCCTTATTTCCCTGCGGACTGTCCCGCGTTCTCCATCGCTACCGAAATTTCGGCAGAAACCTGGCGAAGGTGATCGAGCCATTGTGCATAGCACCAGTCCTCGGTTTCCGGTAACGCCGGCCCACCATAGTGATCGAGGACCTGACCCCGGCGGCGAGGTAATCGAGGGTCGCTGACACGCTCGATGAGTTCGGGAGCCTCCCAGCCACACGAACAGTGAGCCCGCCAGCCGATGGTCGCACTATCCGGAACATACGTACCGTCCGCGAGTCCTAGCCCACGGACACTGAACGAAACCGCCGCACGGTTTCCCGTCACGATTGTGACGGGAGAGCCTTCATGCACATCATCGACACTCTGCCAACACATTCTGACCTCTATTTGTCACGAGAAACGTGAATTGTCTTGACATGACCCAGATGGCTTGCCATACGGAAGCTCCCACTCTGGCTTCGTCAATGCGACATAGGGCGGGACGAGGTTCTGACGTAGTGAAGGTGGACCGCCAGTAGGGCTGTTTTGATGCTCGATCTCACCACTTCCACCGGGATGTCGTCGGCCTGAGCGATCTGCCGAGATGTCATGGCACGGTAATAACTCCGGTAAAGATCCTTCCTCTCCCGATGTTGCACTGTCGGCCAGAACGACTCCAGCGTTATCTCATGTTCACGAGTTACATTCTCTCCCTGCCGACGCGACTCCTGCGCGTCGGCGAAGTCGTCAGCAATCGGCTGGATGCGTTCGTGCTGCTGAGACCGCATGTCTGCCACTGCCAGTCGATGAGCGATCCGAAGGACCCATGCCGTCGGCGAACCGCGTTCGGCTCGGTATCGGCTGGCAGTCCCCCACACTTCGGCACAAGTTTGGTGTGTGATTTCCTCGCTCCGCCGATGATCATCGATCATGGGGGTGATCAGTCCGTAAACCCGGCCGCCGGTGCGATCGTAAAACTCTGCGAACATCTCTCGCTTACCGTTATGCCACCGCAAGCAGCAAGCGCACCGGGATGCCGTCCTGCACGGCTGTTCCCACCGCATTCACAATGCCGGGTTGTGGCGCCTGCTGCCGGTCACGAGTTCGGACTCGGGCCTTCCAGGTTCCAAGTCAGGTACAGTTTTCCGGATCTGGTTCGGGCGGTGTAGAAGTCACGACCTAACCTCCCTCGTAACTTCCCTCGATAGCCCGCGTCGATGCCTCGGACTGCCGGAGCGTGTCGGTCAGCGTCGCGCAGAACGCCGGTAAATCATCGGGGTTGCGACTCGATATCAACGTATTCGGGCCAGAAGTACAAACGACCACTTCTTCATCCACCCACGTGCCGCCCGCATTCGTGATATCGGTACGCACACTAGGCCACGACGTCAGCGTACGACCAGCGACCACGCCGGCTTCGACCAGCGTCCACGGTCCGTGACATATCACTGCGACAGGCTTGCCTGTGTCGAAGAAACTCCGGGCGAACGCCACCGCTCCTGGATTCATGCGAAGGAAATCGGGGTTGGCTACACCGCCGGGTAGGACGAGAGCGTCGTATTCCGACGACTTCGCCAACTCGACCACCACATCCACGTCGAAGACGTCAGCTTTGTCGAGATGATTGAACGCCTGAATAGTTCCGGATTCTGTCGAAACAATCGACGGCTGAGCGTGTTCGGCAACCAATGCATCCCACGGGTCCGTCAACTCGATCTGTTCGACTCCCTCCGTCGCCACGAGGAATGCCACTTTCTTTCCTGCAAGTAATTGGCTCATGCTTGAACGTCCTCCCTCATCTTTGTCACACACGTTGAGCGACTGCTCAGCTGGATGCGCCCTCGGTGTCGTCGAAGAACGACCATTCGCCATCATGGTGGACTTCCATGCGCCATCCCAGTTCCGAGTTGTCGGCGCGAGAATCCACAAACCAGGCATGCGCATCGTCAGCGCTGTCGATCTCGCGCGTCGCGGTGACGTCGCCTGCAGGACTGATCACTCTGTAAGTAGCCATTCGGGTCGGCTTCCCCAGCCGACGTTTCTTCAATCATCGACCGCGACGACGGCGTATCAACCCGTACCGTCACCATGGACGCTCAGGCGCTGACCCCGCGCGTCGTACGCCGACTGTACGGTTCACACACGAAGTGCGCGAGGCGATCAGAGAGGTCGCTGGTATGCGACCTGAGCCGACAGAAGCAGATTTACGACATGGGGATCCCCGTATCTCGCCTACACGCAAATCGTCGGCGATCATCTCACGCCGGGGGGCGGAGCCATCGGAAGTCCAGACACATTACCACACCCATGCCGATACTCGGCATCACCAGCAACAGAACAAGGTTCAGCACTGTGTTTCCGCCCTTCTATCGAGCCTGCAGTCAGGCCGCCGTCACGCCGCGAAACGCAGTGGGTTTCGATTCGCGTCTTGTCGCAGCCGTGGAATCCTTAGCACGCGGCTGTTCTTCGACATCTCTTGCCACAGAGCGGTCTTCGGACGGCGCGATTCCCACGATCTCGCGCCACCATGTTTGGCGTTCTTCGGATTCCGTCCACACCGCGACATCCACCACGAGTCCTCCTTCCCCGACCTCCGATTTGTTGCCCAACTCACACATCGAGGAAACGTGACTCACCTGCAACGGGTCTACGCAACTCCGGCGGCATTCTGGGTGTGGGCGCGAGAACATCGGGTGCCGCGATGCCCGCCCGGAGGCAGCTTCGTGGGCAGCAAACCACGATCGTCGTAGCGCTGCACATGCAGTCCTTGACTGCTTCCGCCGTTGGCGGCGGTTGCAGCGAGGATGGCCTGGTTGTCGGATTCGAAGAACCCATCACCGGTCGACCCGTCCGCGAGCGTTATCTTGTATCGCTCCATCACGCCACCCTCGTTTTCAATGCAAAACAGTTTTGTAGGCAGGGCTTTCGACATTTCGGCGCCCATCGGCACTGCAGTAGCGCACCTACGAAGAAGACCGGTGCCCGAACATTCGAGTCGACGCCGCACCCAGCCAAGTTCTGAGGTAAATACTGTAGATTTGGGTATATCACTAGGATCAGATCAGTTCAAGATATCGCGGAGAACTTGATCAGGTAGGAGGCACGGTGCCTCATACTTTCCCCGCTATTCCTGGCCTCTATGGAATCTCCGTAGTCACCGAGCTGTCGGGTTTCACCATCGCGACACTGCGCCTCTACGAGCAGCATGGGCTGATCACTCCAGCCCGCACACGGGGCGCACACGCCGTTACAGCAACGCTGACCTCACGCGACTTGGTCGCATTGCGGAACTGATCGCAGACGGCATCAATCTGGCCGGCGTCGGGCGAGTGCTCGAACTCGAAGCACACACCGCCTCACTGCAACCACCATAGAGCCGGATTGTGGTGCGGCATCGGCTCATACTGCACGTCTTATCTGCAGGTTGAGCCAGTCGGAGATCCACTGGATCGCGTTTCGGCCGGCGTTATCAACGACGAAGAAGTTGTAGTTCTGGTGTGCTCCGGATGCGAAGAAGGACGCTGCGTCGAGCCCCTCCTTTACCAGCGATGCAAGGTCATTGGCGCCTTGGGTGCGGGACATCGAGCTCAACGAATCCGCCAGTGCTGGAAGGTCCAGATTCTGTGTCTGAGTAGTCCTGGTGGCCGTCGAGGACTGCTTGCCGAGCAATGTCGGATCAGTCTTCGTAACTTTGCCGGAGAGCATGTTGACCGCGACAGAAGCCAGTTCGAGTCCGACCGGGACGAGGCCGGTCATAGCAGCTCCGGCTCCGAGCGGGTCCGGGAGCTGTCCAGGCGGTGGGAGCAGCTTCTCGACTGCGGCCCAAGTGATTTCCTGAACCTGGCCGACGAGGTTTGCGAGCTTGATGATGTCGACGCCTCCCAGGTTCGACGCGACGAGCGCCGCGACTTGCGAGTAGCCGGACGGATCCGGAATTACCGCCAGAACCTGCGAGACCCAGTTCAAATCGACACCTGCGGCCAGCTTGAGCAACGGGGAGAACTGGTTGTTCAGATCCCCTGTGACCTTATGGGCGCCCTGCGCATCGAGCGCAGCGACCTTCTGGGGGAGAAGGTTCAGGTTCGCCAGGATCGCGGGCATATTTAGGGATGCGACACCGGTTGCGAAGTTGAGGACTTGGTTGACGACTACGGTGGGTTTGAGCACGGAGAGTACTCCGGACGCTGACCCGAGGACATCGCTCGGTGTCGCCAGGAGCGGCGCGATCTGACTATTGAGGGTGCCAGCAGCAGTCGATAGCGAGCTCAGGTCCCGAGATGTCGCCGGCAGTGTCGTGGAGCCCTTACTGGCGAGCGTGCTCGCGGTGTCGGCGATCGCGGTCACTGTCGAGAGCGCACTGCTGAGATCCGATTGGTCGGCCTTGTCTAGAACGTGGCCGGCATTGTTTTGGGCTGTTCCGGCGGGAGCTGCAGCGAGCTGCCCGTTCGCCGCAGGATTGGCGGCACCGGAGCCGAGTAGTTCCGCGAGCGAACTGATGGTGTTCGCCAGAGTTGTCGCGCTGGAGGCGACCTTCTCGAGGTCGACTGTGCCGTCCGTCTTCGAGAGTTCACTGGTCAGATTGCCAGTGGCTGTGGCGAGGCTGGGAAGGTCGGCTTGGGAGAAATCCGAAGCCAGCGCGGTGGCCAGGTGTGAAGTGTCGCCTACCTGGCCGTCAACTCCAGCACTCGGAGCTTTGGTGAGCACCGAACCCAGCGATCCGAGCAGCGGGCTCGAACCTTTTTGGATCGAGCAGTAGAGGTCTTTCGGATCGCAGATCGACGCGACCCGGCCCGACAGCATCCCCATGCCCTGCGGCCGCGGATCGGCGATCCCCTTTCCTGACGGCTTCGGGCCGATGACTGCTTCGCCGTTCGTTCCGGAACCGGGATCGGCGAGAAGCCCGACCGCGAGGACTTGCTCTGCCTTGATGGGGCCGGAGCCGTTGCCGATTTCAGAGGCAAGATCACCTGCGATGTCCGCGCCCTGGGAATAGCCGGTGATGGTGAATTTGGTGTCGGAGCATTTCGTTGCGATCTCGGCGATCACGTCCTTCGCCCTCGTCAAACCATCAGATTTGCTGTCTGCGTAGGTTTTTCCGTTGTCGAAGGCTCGGGCCATGTACGGCAGAGTGTGGACCTGTGCCGCGCTACCGTTCGTGTCCGCGATGCTGTGGGCGATCGGTTTGAGCATACCGACCGGGATCGAGGGATCGGCGTCTTCTGCGGTTTCCCAGGTTCCGGGGATGAACAGGTTGAAAGTCTTCGAGCATCCGTTTGATTGGGCGGACGCGATGCCCGGCGACATCAAAGCGATGGAGGCTGCGACGACTGTTGCCGTCATCAGTATGCATACCGGACGGTGGATGGTCGAACCTAGGAACGGCATGAGAACCTTTCTCTACCAGGGAACACGATGTACCTGTCCGCGCGCGGACAGGCCTGACGCGCCCGATTTCAGGTGAGGGCCGCTATGGTGCTGGACGTATTCACTCCGATAGTGAGACTGTTTGTGCCGGTGTTTTCGGATTTCCTGACCGTTAACGCATGGAGACGAGAGAATGCTGGTGCCGGGAGTTCCCAGTGTTCCTGACCCGCACTCCGATCGACGATCGTATGTCTTTCCTTGGATTTGTCGGTTCCTGGGAACCCCCGGTGAGGCGCTACGCCTCACCGTCGGGGTGACCTGAGGAGAGCCTGCACCACCAGGTGCTCATCACTGTCTTGTCCGCCGGTTCGGTCGATGCGCGGCGCCGCCTTGCTCATCGGTCAACGGAGAGGAAAGCGACATGACAAGGATGCCTGACAAAGCCGATCTCGATCAAGACCGGGAAGTGTTCGCCGGAGTCGATACCCACAAAGAACTGCACGTCGCCGCGGTGATCGATACCGACGACAACGTCCTCGGAACTCGCAGTTTTCCGACCACCCGAAACGGGTATCGAACCATGCTGACCTGGATCGGCGAGTACGGCAATCTGATCCGGATCGGTATTGAGGGCACTGGCTCCTACGGAGCTGGGCTGACCCGCCACCTCGCGAAAGCCGGCGTGACGGTACTCGAGGTGGACCGCCCCGATCGCTCGGACCGCCGCCGTAAGGGCAAAAACGACGACCTCGATGCCATTAACGCAGCGCGTGCAGCCAAAACCAACCGGCGCACCACCACCCCGAAATCGAAAGACGGTGCCGTCGAGTCACTTCGTGTGTTGAGGGTGACCCGAGCCCATTCGGTACGAGAGCGGCGCAGTGCGCTGCAACTATTGCGGATGACGATCATCTCCGCTCCCGACGAGCTGCGCGAGCAGGTCCGCGATCTGACGCGGATGCAGCTGATACGCCTCCTCGCCGCGTGGCGGCCGGATGTCTCGAACGCTACCGATCCTGTGACCGCCTACCGGGTTTCGCTGAAATCCCTGGCTCGCCGCTATCTCGAATTGACCGACGAGATCGCCGATCTCGACGAACTGATCAACCCGATCGTGAAAGCCCTCGCACCTCAACTACTCGAGCGCGTCGGAATCGGTATCGAAGTCGCCGGACAAATGCTTGTCACCGCCGGCGACAATTCCGATCGAATGAAATCCGAAGCCGCGTTCGCGATGCTATGCGGTGTCGCGCCGCTACCCGCATCTTCTGGCATGACCCAACGCCACCGCCTCAATCGCGGCGGTGACCGCCAAGCCAACCGAGCCTTGCATCTGGCCGTCATCGGCCGCATTCGACTCGACCCGAAAACCCAGGCCTACGTAGAGAAGAAAACCAGCGAAGGCCACTCGAAACTGGAAACCATTCGGTGCCTGAAACGCTACCTGGCTCGCGAGGTCTACTACCTCCTCAACCCTGGACCGCAGACCATCACCCCGAACACCCGACACCATCGAAAAGCAGCTTGACTCTCAGGAGAGCATCCAATGCGCCCTGTGAAGATCTGAGCTGTGCGAGGGCCGGGTGATCCTGCGTCTAGCGCGCATCCACGCCCGAGTCGCCGTTCCTGCGAGCTGAGGTGTCCAGTGGAGGCATGTCCGGTGGGCGTTCCCAGCAGCGCTGGGTAAAGATGGATGGGTGAATGCTCCAGCCGAACTGCCCGCCGACTACGCCCAGCTTCTCGACCATCTCAAGTCGCAAGTTCGGCAAGCGCGAGTTCGCGCCACCCGAATCGTCAACACCGAACTGCTCAGCCTGTATTGGGACATAGGGCACGCGATCGTGCAGCGTCAAGAGGCCGAGGGCTGGGGTTCAAAGGTGATCGACAGGCTCGCCGTCGATCTTCGATCGGCCTTTCCCGACATGCGTGGGTTGTCGCGGACCAATCTGAAGTACATGCGGCAGATGGCGAGCATCTGGGGGCGCGATGCAATTGGCCAACAACCTGTTGGCCAATTGCCGTGGGGTCATGTGACGGTATTGCTCGACAAGCTGGATAACCAGTCCGACCGCGACTGGTATGCATCAACGGCTGCTGAACACGGGTGGTCGCGCAATGTGCTGCAAAATCAGATCAACAGCGGTTTACGGCGCAGGATCGGTGCGGCACCGTCGAATTTTCAGGACCATCTTCCGGCCGAGGATTCCGATCTCGCTCAGCAATTGGTGCGTGACCCGTACGTCTTCGATTTTCTCGACATCACCGAACGTGTCGCGGAGCGGGAGCTGGAGTCCGCGCTGATGCGTCGGCTGGAGCAGTTCCTCCTCGAACTGGGACACGGGTTCGCCTTTGTTGGACGCCAGTACCATTTCGAGGTCGGTGATCAGGATTTCTATATCGACTTGCTGTTCTTCAACTGGGTGCAAGCGAGGTTCGTCGTCGTCGAGTTGAAGGTAGGCAGGTTTGAGCCGGAGTATGTCGGGAAGCTCGGCTTCTATGTTTCGTGGATCGACGACAACCTCCGCAACAAGGACATCCACGCCCCGACTGTGGGAATCTTGCTCTGCGCCGGCCGCAACGACAACGTCGTCCGGTATTCACTTGCCGGGACAACTGCACCCCTCGCCGTAGCCGACTACACCTATGAGACTCTCCCCTCCCAGGTTCGCGATCTCGTCCCTACCGACGACGAGATCGCGGCAGCTGTGGAAGCCACTGTCTCCGAACTCGACTCCCAACTGCCCGTCAAACCTGACAACTCCGGCTGAGAGGCGCCATTCGATTCCGAACCTGGCCGACATATCCTCTGGTGCCGAGATCGCTACCGGTGTTTCGCACGAGGGTCTGCGAATGCGATGCCTGGTCCTGCCCGGTGCGTCGAGGGGCAGGGCAGGCAGTTCTATGTCCAGTCGATGTGGACGGATTCGATGGAATCGAAGTGAAATCCGAAAGTGTCGCCGTACTGGTCGAATCCCTTGTTTTCAGGGTAGTCCATCGTGGCGTGACGTTCGAGGATGGCAACCACCCGGGCATGATCGTCGTTGGCCAAAGCCATGGCGAGTTCTCGTGTTTCGTCGAGACTGAAGGGGCTGTCGGAGTTCGCGAAGTCGAGGGTACGCACTCGATAGTCGTAACCTTCTTCGGAACCGTTGCGGACGGACACTCCCCCGCGGACTCGGATGGTGGCCTTTTTGGGTTGCCCGTCGGGTCGTAGGACGCCGGCGCGGTCCATGATGTCTCGGGCTTTGACGTTTTTGAGTTTCTTTTTCGCGTCAGCGCGCAGTTCGTTCGTTTCGCCGGAACGGTAGCGAGCGACCGCTGATCGTGAACGGCCGATTTTCTTTGCGACAGCGTCGATTCCGCCGAGGCGTTCGATGGCGGCTCGCCGTTGTGCACGTTCGGTGACGTCGGGGTGTGGGATTCGTCCTTGCTGCGCCCAGCGGCGCAGTGTTCGGTCAGAGGGTGGCTTTCTTCCGGCGTCGACAGCTGCTTGCCGTAGGCCTTCTTTGCCGATTTCGGTACGGAGCTGGCGTACGGAGACTTTGCTGGTGAGTCCGGCCAATCCCCCACTTTTGACCGATTTAGATTTTTCGATACCGCTGGTCGCTGCTGTCGAGACGGATACGTTGAGTCCGTCTAAGCCGACGGTCTTCTGTGCGGGTTTGGTTGATCGCGGTTTCGGAAGATGCAGGGCCACTATATGTTTCCTTCATCTTCGTCGGTGAACGCAGCTTTGAGTGCGAGGTTGATCTCGTGGGTGTCGCGTGCGTCGGTCAGCATGACGGTTATGTTTTCGGTGAGCGGGGCGCTCTTTTCCAGAGTCATTTTCCCGAGTGCGTCACTCTCGTCTGCGATGTCGATGCCCGGGGGCAGGGGGTAGACCCAGGAGTCGGTGACGGTGCGCAGTGGCCAACGCCCGGTTTCGCGTGCGATGCGCATCGCGACGCGGCGGCCTCGCCAGCGGCAGTGTGCGATGATCGCGGCTCGCCAGAGCGGTTGGTGGTGGTGTTGCATTTGTTTGGCGGTCCACATGTCGGGGTTGACCATTCGGCCGATGTAACCCTTGTAGCAGGCGCCGATGAACCGTTTCATTGCTGTGTCGCCTGTGTCGACGGCAACTTTGCGGGCTTCTCTCAAGATTTTCGCCCACTTGTCGAGGGCTCGACCCTGTTCGGGGTAGACCCATGCTTCTGCGATGTCGAGGTCGTCGAGTTCTGCGCCGATTCCGCCATCGGCGATGGAGGTTTGCAGTGCGTCGAGGCTGACGGTGGTGATCCAGGTCTGCACAGGTTGGTCGGCGAGCATGTGTGGGTGAGGCAACGGTAGAGCGGGTGGGAGCGCCAGCATGTCACCCGGCGGGAGGGTTACACGCCAGAGCCCGAACGGGGTTTTCGATTGCCGCGCAGCGTCGAGCGCGTTCTCGCCGCGAAGATGTCGAGGTTTTCCGTAGCCGAATTCGAGCATGCCAGCGGAAGCGAGGTACGCAGCTCGTTGGTCTATCGATACCAGTTGTGTTGCGTCGGAGAGTTCTTCGAGGTCCGGGATGCGGGTCCATCCGACTGCAGGTTCGAGATCTCCGCGGGGTTCGCCGTCCAGCGGTGGGACCGGTCCACCGACAGTGACGACGATTCCTTTACCGCTGCGGGTGCGGTCGCGTTTGATCTTGTCGACGATGGCGGCGCCGGTGCGTGCTGGGGTGGGGCCGGGTAGCACGCCGAGGTGTTGTGCGCACCAGGCGAGTCGGCGTCCCAGTTCCTGCGCAGCGGGGAGGTCGTCGTCGGGGAGGTAGGTTCCGGCGGTGGGTGATCCGAGGATCCCCATGTCCCCCACGCGATTGCCCCATCCGAAGTCTTTGTTCCAGTAGGTCCACACGTAGGGTTCGATGAAAATGTCGACCATGGATGTGAAGTTCCCGGTGGTGCGGGAGAGGTGAACGACGTGGCCGGGTTCTCCGCGGAGTTCCCATCCTGCGGTCAGCATTGGGGTCAGCGTGGCATGGAGGATCGCGGTGAGTTCTTCGGCCGCGCGGGTGCGGAGGATTTCCATGTCGTCGACGTCGTCTTCGCTGCCTGGGTCGATGATCCATCCGAGCATTTCGCAGGCTTCGATTCCGACTATCCAGATCTGTGCCGGCGCGCCCAGCGGGGTGAGCGTTGCCCATCTGATGAGTTTGTCGAGTTTTTCGATGGAATCGACTGGGCCGGTGAGCGTGTGGCCAGATGGTGCGTAGGTCCCAGCTGCCGTGACAATGACGGCGTGACCGTCTGCCGCCTCGCTGGCGGGAGGAAGGGCGGCCGGTTCGGTTGCGTCGAGTTCTGACGCCTGGGTGGGTTCCGTTTCCATTTCATTGGAGCGCTCATCCGGAGGGGCGACGATGTCGTCGGTCCAGGGGTGCTCCGCAACCCCGGAATCCGTTTCGAGACAAGCGGTGTCGTCAACGTCGAACAGAGAAGGCTGATCGGGTTCGGGAACTTCGTCCGAACGAGTAGCGGATTCTGGTGGCTCGAGCTCGAATAGCGTGAACTGCTCCCCTTTCTTCAGCGCCATGTTTCATCCTTTCCGTTCACTGTCGTCATCATTCGAGATCGAAGGCGGCGCGCACGGCTATGGACAGTGATTCCTCTTGCGCTGGAAGAAGATAACCGATGATGTTGCCGAGTGCACTGACGGGAATGGTGGTGATGTGGTCGCAACTGACCACCGCGTCGGTGGATAGTCCGTTAGCGACGCTGACGGACACCTCAGTGGACAGTCCTCGGATCTCGCCGGTGATGGGCGCTACTGTGACGGTCCCGAGGTGTGGACGGACCATCTCTCGGGTGAGTACGAGGACCGGCCGAACTGTGTCTAGCTTGGCTTCGTGAATTGGTCGCATCAGGTCGAGCCTGTTGGCTGTCGATTCACGGCGTGGTGAGCGAGGGGGCTCAAATCATGTTCGGATGTTGCGGCCGAGAGGATCTCCGCGTCTCGTGCGGCTATCTGACGGCGACGCTCCCGTTCGAGAGCGCGCAACACTAGTGAGGCTCGCGAGGCGGCGCGATGTTCCCTGACTTCGTCGTCGAGAAATTCCACGATCTCGTCCGGTAGTCGTACCGCGATCTGCGTGCTCATATGCTGATGGTACCGAAGTGGGATTCGTTTTGGTACCACCATCGCTTGCGAGTTCTGGAACCGATCATTTCAACGGGAGGCAAGGGCCAATGAAGTACTCAGCGACCCCGACGCGGCACATCTTGCCACGCACACGGTTTCCGCTGTCTTCATCGGTCGATCTCTATCTGGTGTTCTTCAGTCTCAGTGACGGTCCCATCGATGGTTACGTCTCCACGTCGGTACGGCTCGGATCGCTAAAATATTCGCCATGGGACAAAGCACTTCGGGGATTCGGCTCTCGATGTCAGGCACTTTGTCACTCCTCTCGACGACGCGACTGCCTCGCTACCGTCGAGGAATGAGCAGTACACCGTGCACACGGTTGGCGACGTCACCGCGAGGATTGAGTCCGGTTCCTCTCCCCTGCTCACGACCTCGCCAGCGCGCGGACTACGCATCTGAAATCAAATACGCGTTCACTAAGTCGTCGATGCGTGAAGTGAAATCTCCAGAGTCGCCAAGTACCTGTATGACTTGAACTGCGCCGATAAATCCCGCGCACAGATTCGCGGCCAGGCGCTCGGCGGCAGAGGCGGGAAGCTGTCCGTCTGCGATCGCAGTATCGACGAGTCGGCTGACGAGTTCCACCCACTCACGGAACGCGGGTGGGGCAGTATCGAGACCTGCTTCTGTGGTGAGCCTGAGGCCGGCTCGGGCCAGAGCATCGTCGGTTATAAGCGCCGCTGAACCGTTGAAGAATGCAGCCAACTTCTCGATCGCTGGTCTTGCTGATTCGTCGGTTGATTGTCGGATTCCGCCGAGCGCGGTCAACCAGTCGTTGATGAGTTCTCGCGCGATCGTTTCCTTGGAGTCGAAGTGGAAGTACACGGCTCCTTTCGTGGAGGCAGCCTCCGCAACGATGTCGTTCATGGAGGTAGCGGCGTACCCATCGATCGAGAATGAGCGTGCAGCTGCCTTGAGGATCTTGGCCTTCGTCTCGTGCGCTCGCTGTTGTCGGGGTCGCTGGCGCGGTTCGGGCGGAACGATCACGTGGTGTCGGTCGTCTGGGTCGGTCAATGCGGGTTCCTTACCTGCAGTCTGTGGGGACTCTGCTGTGGTCAACCCCTCCATGATGATGCAATTCCTGGCGCTCTGGAACCTTGGCGTTGGCGGGTTGCGGCGCTGCTCACGTTGTAGTGACGAGTTGGTCGGCGAAGTGAACATCGGAGGCTCGCATGTCGATGAGCGGCGGGTTGTCGAAGCCAGCCGCTCGGGCCGCTGTATCGAACTTTTCGTATCGGCGCCACGAGGTCGATGTTGCAACGGGAGGGTTGGACGTCTGGGCGATCAGCTCCCAGGTGAGAGTCGGGTCTGCAAGCTTGCGTCGTGCGGTGTCCTTGACAGCGTCGGGCAGGTCCGATGTGGCAATGAACCATTCGAGTTCGGCGTGCTCCGCCGTCTTTGCGTTCGACGGTTCCGGGTCCACTGAGGACCTCGTTTGTTCGGAGGGGCTCGGGTGCGGAGCGCTTTCCTGCGCGTCATGCGTTTCTGCGACGCCTAAAGAATGCTGGGCTCCTACGGCTGTTTCGTTGCGCATGACGACGCTTTCCGTAGCAACCGTACCCACACCTGCGGCAGCATTGTCGATCTCGATCTTGTAGTCGGAATATGCAATACCCGTTGCTTTGATCAGGATTCCCAGACCGTGCGTGAAGGCGAGTACGAGCACCGGCGGAATGACCGCGATCATGGCAGCAACGGCCGGGTCGAGAGGTGTGTAGCCGATACTCTGACCTGCCGCGACGGCCTGTTGCGCAACTGTTGCGGAGTGGAACGCATGGTAGGCGTTCCCGAGGATGCTGATCGCGACCACCGCAACAGCAACGTAGAAGTACTTGTCGCGTCGATGCATCTTCAGTTTGCTCAGAATGACGATGGCGACGGTGGATCCGAAGATTGCACTGTCAACGATGACGGGAAAGATCCATGCGAGGTTTTCGGGGATGGTTCCTTGGCGCGCGAGGTCCCGTTGGACTGCGAAGGAGAGGACAAATGCGCCTGCGGTGATCCCGGTTGCGATGAAAATCGCGATGAGAAGTGCGGCGATCAGTGCTCCAAGCTGGATCCGCGCTGCGCGCAGACTAAAATCACCCATGATCGGGTTTTCCTTCCTACAAGGGGTGTTCTCGGTCTGGAGTCCCGCTGGTTGCCGCCGGCGGGACTCCTCCTGGTTTCGGAAAACTTTCTCTGGTGGGAACTCCTTGCGTTTCGTCGGCGTTGCGTGTGGTGACGGTTGACAGCGATTTCTGGCGGTCGTATCCGAGAGTCGACTGATGCTTTTTGCGTCGCACTCAAAGCACGTCGGCGATGTCGTTCCAGCTGCGTGCCTGTTGATCTCAGAGGGACGTGGGGTGGTCTGCAATTTTGCGTGAGAATTGCGTGACTGCAGCGGATTGTTCACGCAATTTGCTGCAGGCTTTGCGCTGCCAAGGCTTCTAAGTTCTACAGAACGGACCGTCAGCAGACGAGAGGGACATGGCATAGCGCGCGCACAGCAAGGACTTCCCGCCCCGTCGGTTCTTCTCCCGCCCGCCCCCGACAGCCGTTCTCAATATCGAGGTCCTTGGAATGTTCCCCACATATGCCTACTCGGTTGTCGTGCCAGGCACCTCTAATTAGGTCTTCCAGCCGAAGCACAAGATGTTCCCACCCAAGGGCCGAACTCCACAATCAGGAATTAAGACAACTCATCATGCGTGCACGCAGTGCACGCCATGCACGCGATCCTCTTATAGTCCCCTGGCCTTCAAGTATTCGTCCAGCGCGGCCTCGGTCATCGATGCCTCGCTGATTTCGCGATCGCCAGTCTCGTACCGCAATTTGTCGACGCCACGCCGGAGGCGATCCTTGGTCGAAGGTTTGATGCGCGTGTTGTGGGTCATCGACAACTTCTCCTCCTCATCTTTGCGGGCACTGAGATCCGCTGAAGGCGATGGTGGCGTAGCTGCAGGTGCCGCAGGGGTCGCGTCTCCCCTGGGCGGACGTTCCGGGATGAGTTCAGCCGGATGTGTCTTACGAATTGCAGGTTCCCGCTTCACGCTCATGCCGGGGCTCCGATCACGATGGGCAACTCAGCGAGCAAGTCACTGTAGGCAAGTTGCAGCGTCAATGCTTTCCCACCCTTGAACTGGTGAATCGGAGTGCGATTCGAGTGCGCGTCCTGGCGGGCCGCGAGTTCCGGGATCGATGTCTTGGCGACGAGTGAGCCGTAGGTCTCCCGTAGCTCACTCTCTCTGAACTCATGTTCGCCGGTGGATCGTTTACGACTGATCACGATCTTGTCGAATTCCAGCTTCGGGTTCGCCCGTTTGCGAACGGTGTCGATTGTCTCTTCGAGCTTCTGAACGCCACCGACACTGTCGATTGTGGGTTCAGTGATCGCGACAACGCCATCTGCTGCAATAAGAACCGCGAACAGCACCTTGCCCATATTGGGAGGGCAGTCGAAAAGCACAGCGTCATAAGGAGAAAGGTCGAGCCCTTCGAACGCAACGTCTAGGCGAAACACCAGGTCATTCGACCCATCCGACTCGATTTTGCCGAGCTCTTCGTCTGCGGGAATGAGGTCGACGCCATCCCATGGGGTGGCAATGATCGCCTCGGCTGCAATGCCTTCCCTGGTCTGGTTCATGAGGTGGTAGGCCGTCATCATGCCCTCTTCGAGAGTGACGCCGAGGCCGCCGGTCGTATTGCCCTGTTGGTCCATGTCGACGACAAGTACTTTTCCGCCGACCGCGGTGATGGCGCTGGCAAGCCCGAGAGTGGAGGCCGTCTTGCCTACGCCACCCTTCTGGTTGCCGAGTGCGATTTTGCGTGGCTGCATTGCGGACCTTTCATCGAGGGCGGTGACACTTGCTAGGCGTGCATTGCGTGTAAACCACGCGCTGCATGCAATATGTGCATTGCTTGCTGTGTGCGCAATCCACGCTGCACGTGGGATGCATGCAGACTGTGCGTTACGAGCAATCTAAGCATTGCATGCTAAGTCTGCACCGCTCGCGAAACACGCACATCGTGCATTACGTGCGCGCGTAGCATAACACGCATGCCATGCGTTACATACAAGCCACGCACCCTGTGCGTGTCATGCACCAGTTGCATCAATTGCACTCCTTGCGTTCATTGCGCGCCATGCTCACCACGCGTTCGTTGCAACCAGTGCATGTCGTGCTTGCCACGCTATCCATGCGTTTCTAGCATGTGTTGCGCGCCTTGCACACGATGCATCCCTCGCACTCCAAGCATCCATTACATGCAACGCACGGCACGCTTTGCACGCAGCGCTCGCGATGCTAACTCCGCACGCACGCGGTGCTCTGCATGCTATCCACGCAGCGCACGCAACGCATGCACCACGCGTTATGTGAAGTAGGCACGCATGCCATGCAGCGCTAGCCGAACACGCCTTGCGTGCATTGGACGTCTTTCAATTCTGCATGCAACGTTCGCAGTGCATGCATTGCGTGAACACCCAGAATAGCAGGTCAATGCACTCACTGGCATCGAACGTATCGAAACATCACCCGCGCGCGACACACATTGTTGCGAAAACTCGGCGACAGAAAGCAACTTGGCTGCCACGATTACCAGATAGCGCGACGTTCCAGACACCGAATCGAAATGTGCGACAGTCCGTCTCCGTCAGATTTTCGCGGAAGCCGAAGGGACGCTATTGGGCAGCCAACTAACTAAAGGCGAATATATCGGAATCGGCAATCTCCGATGTGCGCGCAGAACAAATTGCTCAACCGTCGCGAGCGTTCTTTCCCAGCCATCCGCCAATGCATCGCCCTTGCAAGGATGGAAGGAACGGGCCAAACTCGCGAGGCAGGTAAGACAGCCTGCCAATTCAGAAACTTTCTGATGTCCGCGCCGCGGGCATGTCAATGGAAGCCTGTACCCCGCTGAAGGCCAGAACATATTTCATTCCATCAGGGTCCGAACATCGAGGCCAGAAGCACTCACATGAACCGCACGGATCGTGCAGTGAGACATGCATGGGCCGAACAACCGCACTGATCGAGGGGGAGGGGCCCAATTCTATTGAGAGATACAGCAGATTCACTGCAAGTCGGCGTGGTCATCTAACTCACGAAAAAACATTGCGCAATCATCTCAGGACACAACGGGGCCCGCGGTGAAACGAAATTTCTGCGCGAAAGGTAGGTCGCGGTGTGAACCCTGAGGTGTAAGGGCAAGGGACGTGTCGAGATCCGGATCAGTCGTAGTTCGGCCGAGGTCGAATGACCGAAGCGAGTCCGAGCAGACATTAACTTTACGTCACAGTGACGAAATTAGGAGGGGCGACGGGGTAGGGAACATCCGTTTCGTCAGGCTTGATTTCGCCGCTTTGCGAGCAGAACTTTCTGGTGGGTGGGTACATTTCGAATACAGCGACGCATGAATCGCAACGCCGAAACACACGCACTTCTCGACCGAGTGGGGGAGGGGATGGAGACAGCTTCTCGTCTACCAGTATCCCGTGCCCGATGCCGGTGCTGCCGTGTCGACGGCCAGGACCGACGCAAGATGGCCCGCCGTTTCACGCAACAGCGCGCATGCCATACATGCAATGCATGCCTTGCAACGCACGCATTGCATGTATGGCATGCGCGACCAGGATGCCTCGCAAAGCATGCGTCACACGCAGTGATTGCACCATGCTTTTCTGCACAAAAGGCCGTTTACCTGCGCAAATAGAGATGCTCAGTCAGGTACATGTCTCGAAGAGATATGACCGATAGACGATTCGAATACCTACGGGCGCGTCTGCATTGGAGGAAACGGCAGTCGGTTGAACCTCTTCTCGAATATTGAACCCGTACCAACGCCGCGTTCTTCAAGCGCAGAGAAGCGAACCGTCAGCCCGCCATTGTCTGGTTCAAGCAGGGTCAGTTCTCCGAAAATGGCTGTGAACTCCACGTATTAGATCAAAAAGTTGACCTCCTGGATCTTTGTGTCTCGATCAACCTCGCCATGAGTATTTAGACCCCGTGGCGATCAGAGTGCCGTGCCACGGACCGCCACACTTCTTGGCAACGCTTGTCGATCATCGTGAAGCGTGTTTTTCGGACGCGTATTGCTTGGCCGGATTGGGGCCAGTAAAGCCTCAATGCTGCTGCTTGCATGTCAGGTGTGCCCGAATGCTGGCTAGGATCTTGGCGCGGTGCTCCGGGTTCGCTGCCATTTTCGTACGCTGAACATGTGAGCTTTCAAGTAATTCTTGTTCCCTCTTTCGCGCCAGGTCGGCCGATTTACGCTGTTCACTGGGTGATTCTCCGGTCCAGTCGATCCCATCGAGCCTGCGTCTGAGATATGCCAACGGTGAGCTCAGACTTGATCTTGTTGGCCAGATCCACCCCCGATCTGCTGTGTCTCGGGAAAGGGTCTGTGCAATGTCACGTCCTGTCCATCGCGTCGTATCGATCTTGACATCGCGGAGAAGATCACAGATCGCCCCGATATGTCCGGGCGGTCTGAGAGCCGGCGCATGGTTGACGAGTTCGGCTGCAGTCCTCTGAAGTGCCAGAGGCCGGGGTGTGATCCGAGAAGCGCTTCGTTTTTTTGTTGTGAGCTGGGCTCGCGCATGCGCGCGTTGGTGAGTTCTTCCTAACGGAAGAACTTCGAAAGATAAAAAACCAACACTAGATAGGGTGTCAGTTCCTATCGGCCCTGGTCGACTGCTGTGGGGCTGATCGACGCGATTGACGTCGGGCCTCAGAGAGTTGCGAGCCCTGTGGCGGGTTGCTCTTTCAGAGGCGCGAGACGGTCGCGTCTTGGAGAGTTTGCGCTGAGGTGTCGTTGCCACGATTGTTCGAGGGGATGACAGTGACCATGTCGATGCTGCGCGTTGCTGTTGGCCCCCGTGATGGGCTTCAGCAGCCAGAAATTCTAGGGTTTTGAGGTTCCGTCCCCGGACGTGTTCGATGCCCATTCCCAGAGCGATGAGCACTCGCCTGGCGCGGTTGACAGAGGATTCGCTGACTTTGGCGCGGGCAGCGATCGTCGATTTCGCTGCGGAGACCCCGCGGCCGGTGTGGGATTCGGCGAAATGTGCGTGAGCTTGTGCCACTGCGTAAGCCTTGTCGGGCTTGATCAGGTGGCGCGCGCACAGCGCCTTGCCGGCCGGGCTGGTGGTGTGATGCCGGAATTGGCGGAGCCATTCCCTGCGTGATGTCCACACTGGAACGCGTGCTTGTTCCGTTGGTTCGACAGGTAGGGACCAAGACCGTCCTCGCTGGTCAGTGGACTGGTTGAGTTGCCGTGTAGCGGATTCGAGGCGCGCGATACGTGAGAGAGCATTGTCGACTGCCGCTTGCCATTCGTCGACTTCTGTCGATTGAGGGACCGTGGATTGGGTGTCGATGCGCGACACGCCGAAGGTTGGTGATATGGAATGAGTTGGGCTGTATTCAGGGTATGCGCTACCCTGAGACGTACCTGCCATAGGTAAGTCCCTTCCAGGGGATGCAGTACGAGCAGAGAAAGCGCTAACTTTCGAAGCTCACCTCTCGAGAATGTTCGAGAACAGATGTCGGAGAACCTGCCAGTTCTCAGTCGACGTCAAGGACCTGCCAGTCCTTATTTCGCCGCGATGCGGTCCGCTCCCAATCACCCCCTTCGGGGGCCTTTGTGCTTTTCAAGAGGTCTGCGCTGTTTAGTTAGGTATCGGGGCACTTCGTTCGTTGTCGGCTAGGGGCGGCCTCCCTGTCTGCGGATCCGCTGTACGCGCGTTACGGCCGCGGTTGTTCGGGAGGTCTGTTCGATCCGGCGGCCGCACATCGGTACCGCCATGGGTACGGTGCTGGCTTGCTCGGATGGGACACTCGGCACGCAGAAGTGTGATCCGGTCGCCATGAAAACTGAAATGTGATCTGGACGTGCCAAAAATGACACCGTGAACACGTCCGCGAGTATGGCGGAATTGCGTTTCTGCGATATCATCGAGTAAGCACCGCCTCTTCCTTTCGAGGTAATGGTGGTCACCGCCTCTTCCTTCACTGGGTTAGTGGTGGTCAGGGAGCTGGGAAGCTCTCACAACCGCATAAACGGACAGCCCCCGATGCCGCCAAGCCCTGGGGGTTGTTCGCTGTCTAGGTATAGTTCATGCGCCGACCGCAAGTTGCTCGATGCGACGCAGTGATCCAGCTGCCTCGACCTCGAGAAGTCTCAGCTGGTCCGGATGCAGTTTGTCGATGATGTAGTCCGGGATGTCCAGTCCGTGGGTGATGGCCAATATGAGCACGGAGTAATCCCCAGCAGGGATTCCGAGTTCGGCGGCCCGATCCTCGTACACCTTGTGCTGCTTGAGGGGAGCACGAGTCGCGATGTGTCCGCGAGGTCCCTTGTTGTGCTGTGCCATGAGGAAAGACTAGAACCAATCTGTAACTGATACGGGTAGGCGCGCTTGTTCGGTGTGTCGCGTGTGGTTGATGTTGCCATGGAGTTCTGAGGGATTTTGCGGCGGCCCGCCTGACAGCCCGCCGCCGGCCCGACCAGGGAGGGGCTTGACGGACCATCTCTGAGGCTTCGCTGAAGGTGGAGTTTGGGTGCGTTGGCGTCGGCGGTTCGATGATGGGTCTAGCGTCGGAATCGGGTTGGATTCTTCGCGAGCGGATGGAGATGCTTGGCTCTCATGCTGTCAGACGCCGGGGAGGTTCATGTGCGACTGAACGCGGGGAGGGGTTATGTAACCCGCGTGTTGCACGGCGCTTCCGCAGGCTGCTGCCGTGTGTCGTGGAGATGGATGGAGACGGGGGTCTGTGGACAGTCGATGGTGCGTCTGCGAGCTCGATGGCTCGGGGCACGTGTCGAGAGGAGCACCTGAAAGATCCGGAAAGGCACCTTAACCTGTCAGCTGCCGAACGTAGGTTTCCAGCGGGGAGGGTTTGTGCCTTCGTGTTCGCCTGCGAATCGTGACGGGACTTCGGTTGGAGGAGGTCGATCCGCGTATATTGTCACGCGGAACGCTCTTTATCGCAGTTGCGCAGAGGATTTCGTTCACCGGATTCGAACATTAGAGTCGTGCGTCGTTCGACTTCCGTGAGTACATTGCTCGGATCGACGTATTGACGGTGCGCTGTTCGCGCACTCGAAGGAATGCTTCGCATTCCGTCAACATTCGTTTCTCAGGACTCAAAGGTTCCACAACGCCAACAGTTCGGCCCGAAGACTGAGCGAGCGAACGTAATGGTTGGACCGCAGTTGTGCGCTGGGGTACCCGACATCGACTAGATACCTCTCGGTGTCTGCCACAGGAAGCGGTAGCAGGTCGTTGCGAACGCGAAGAAAGCATTGAAATTGACTGGGGGAATCTGGTATTCGATCCTGGTTGGATATCACGACAGCGGGTGGTAATAGCAAGTCGTTGTCCGTGGAGATGCGGATGACGACGTCCCCACGTGCCATGCTGCTTGGTTTTCCGAGTCTGAGTGTTTCGAGTCGGTATCTCACGCTCGGATTGACCGAAAGATGCTTCGTTGAAGTCTGTTTCACAGCTGCGATGCGCACGGAAGAACTGTTTTCGTGATCGCTGTCTTGCCTGATAAAAACTCGGTTGGTCGGAGTAAGGGGAAAGTCGTTGTCGAGGTTCTGCATTCGGCCAGTGATGCCGGGTATGGGTACGGCACGCCCGATCGCCCATTCGCGCGCGGCGTTGTCGATGAATATTTGTTCTACAGCAGTGGTTTCGTCGATATTGTTGATGAACGCGCGACTGTCGGCAACCACTTGGGGGTCATCGGAAATGACGACCGCTTCATGGGTGAATGTGGAATTTTCGGAAGCATTCGGCGAGCCGATTACAGCTCGTTGGTTCGTCACGATGACCTTGGCGTGCAGTGTTGACGACGACAGGATGCGAACGCCCTTGCTGAGGTAATGCGCAAGAACGGCAGGTGAAGTGGCGTGGGCGCGGATCGCCGCGGTAGAAGCATTGACGATCAGAAGGTCTCCACTGCGAAGTGGAAGTAGTTCGGGCGCAAGGTGTCCGAGATAGGGAACAGTGGCATAGCGTGGGCCTCGCGTGCGGATCGCGCAAGTGATGTGTGGCCACGGGTTCGGTCCGTGGAAGCTGGTCCCCATAGCCTAGAACGGTAGCGCGAATCGGGCCCGATTTCTGGCGCCTGCGTGAAAGCTGCCGTTGTTCTGCGTCGTCTCCGGAGCAAAAGAAACTTCCGGATATTTGAGATCTGTCGTGGAGGTCGAAGAATTTTGTAGCGATCAACCCTGCCGGGTCAGACGGCGTTGAACCCCAGTGCGACTGCAGCGCTGTCGATTCGGTGTGCGATTTCGTTACGGGACGGTGGCAGTGATGGCGCCGGACGGGTGGGAAGGGCTTGCTGCTTGTTCGAGCAGCGCCCGCACAGTGCACCGGGAAATTTACCGCGGTACGCGATCCCGCGGGGGTGAGGGCGGGCGTGGTGGATCGTGCGGGCTCATGCCTGCAGGGGCGTGTAGGCCTGAGCGCGTAGGCGCTCGTCGTGTGGATATCGGGTGGCTGATGTAGAGTCGCTGGCGGGCCGAGTCGATTCGTGATTGGTGCTCGAAAAGTAAACGCGCAGAGAATTTCTCGGAATTCTAGTCTAGGTCGAGCGGCGTGGTCTTTATGAACTGATGGACCCGTGCCTCGTGACGGGGAAGCCGGGCGTGTTGGGCTGCAGTGGAGGTTCGTCTACCACTCTTTGGCAGCCTCTTGTCGCGAGTTCAGGTGAGGTGGCGGCTGGGATGCGTCAGCGTGGCTTCGGCGCCCCATCAGATAACAGGCGGTAGGGCCGGCGTGATGGTTGTGAGCGCAACGTAGGACATTGCACTCACTGGAGACGTTGTGGGGAAGAAGATTCCGTTGAGATAGATCCATGAGGTTGCGACGGCACCGGCGATCAGTGCTGCGATTGTCACGGTGGTGGCTGCGCGCTCGCGGAAGAGGAGCATCACGGCCCCGACGCTGGGCTTTCGGCTGGGTCAGCGCGGATAACCTCTGGCTACGGTGCGTGCAAGGATACCGAGCGTGGCTTTGAGAGATCCTTCGGCGATGACGGGAAAGATTCCTGCTCGCCGCCAGGTGGGACCGATATCAGACCAGTCGTAGTACGAGGTCACGAGGGAACTGTGGCCGTCGTCGGCCGGCTCGATCCGATATCCGTAGACGTGCCCCGATCGGAGGCCGGACAGTTCCGAGGATGGTCCATGCTATTCCGCGTTGGGGAACAAAGGTTTTGATCGTCACTGTGACGTCGTACTGTCCCATGGGTAGGTCGCCCAGAGCTTCGCGATCCATGTGGACGACGAATTCGTCGCCGGTCGCGGTCACGAGTTCGCCATCTGCGCCCATCAGCACTCCGGATCCGTCGATGGCGACGTGCCCCTGAGGGTCGCAGAGGACCGCGAAGATCGATGCGGGGTCGGCACCGATGGTGCGCTGTACTTCGATCCGTTCGCTAGTCATGTGGCGAATGCTGCCATACCGCCGATCGGTCACCGAGGTTTCTCTCGTTCGGTGGGTGCATTCATCGGCTTCGGTCGGCGAGGCGGGGTGATGCGCGGACATGTCGGATGCTGTCCACCACGATCAGCCCCGCCACAGCCACTCCGGTGACGGCCACCAGCAGTGGGCTCAGTTTCGTGACAACTGGCGGTCTCGAGTTTGTACTGCACCAGCGTCAGCGGAACCGGAACCACCCCTGCAGCGCCCGGTAACGTGAATTCCGGAACGGGCGGCATCAACATCAACATCGCGAGCGTGGGACTGCCCGGATGTGACCTCGAAGGTCTGCCGGCAACGATCACCACGTCGGGTCCCTGGGCTCTGAACGTCAACGCCGACAGTGGATCACCGATGGGAAGTATCAAAATCCTCAACGGTGGAGCTCGCGTAGTCGCTGGTAGCTGCGTCATCGACGTCACCGCCAGCACTGCCGGCCCCGTGCCCTACGCAACACAACACATACCGTCACCGCCAACAACACCGGAACGGTGAACTTTACCTCCAACGGGGGAAGCGCATCAGGCCGGCAGCAGGGGCCGGAACAGCGAAGATGACCGGGGTGCTCAAGTTCAATTCCACGCCCGGCATCACCGTCACTCCCCGACCCGGAATGTAGTTGCGCCACAGCCACACCCGCCCTAAGAGGGTTATGCGGGTGTGGCTGCGGCGTACTGTTCGCGTAACCGTCCCCTCGGCACAGGTCGCTGCCTGAGCAGGAAGATTCACAGAACACATGATCGTTTGGCCGAGGACCCGCCCGATCTCTCGTAGTGTTTCGCCGCAGCAGTGAAAATCCCAGATCACCTTCTAGTGCTTCACCGAGAACCTCAGTGTCTTACTGCCCATCCACGGTCATGCATCATCTCACCAGTAGTGATGAGCTGACCCTGTTGAGATTAAGATCGTAGTCGGCCGACGAATCGATCCGAATCGACGCTGTGACTCGGAACTTTGTGGCCCAGTGGTAGGTAGAAATGGTCGGAAGCGGCTGTGACGGAACGATTGACGGGCGAGTTCCGAGTGTCGGGACACTTTCAGTGTCCCGCTCGGTGGCGGTCAACTCGATGTTCGCGATAAGCGCTGATCGCTTCAAAACTGCATTCCTGCAGACCGTTCGATCGATTACGCGTGAAGGTGGGACTCACGGTTTTGGGTGAAATTCCGAGTAAGCGTGCTACTACTTTTCCGGAATAGCCTTCGGCAGCCCGTTCGATGATCTGTTCTTCGCGCTTACTTAATCGCATCACGGTCGCCTCCTGCGACGGCATGGATGGCGCGACGGGAGCGACTCACGATTTGCGTCCAGTGAGGACATGGAGGCAAAAACGGTGCACAACAACGTGGTCGCTGCAGATATGGAGTTGCCGAATCCGACTTCATCACGGGTGCAGGGGTGATCCTGGCCGTGCGCGATGATTGCCAGAGTCCGGCGCGGCCGGCGATCGAGTATCGAATCCTGAGCTGGTACCTCGTTCGTCAGATGTGGTACTGCAGATGGATGTGCAGTCGAGTACCTGCTGATTGACTCTCTCCCGGAAGGGAGTCGTCAATGAGTACATCCGTCAACCGAAGCCGTTGGTCGATCGTTGCGTTGTCATGTGCCGGAGCGGCATTGGTGGCCGCGTTCGTTTTGGGCCCGGCCGCGTTGTTACGCGGACGCTATCCGCAGTTCCAGGATTAATCCGTCATGAGTGAGTTGCTCGGTCGCGGCTTGGTCGACTACTGGGGTAGCGGGGTCCGCACTTATCCTCGAGGCTTGGCGGAGATGGTGGACTACTGGTTCGAGTGGCACGCGATCAACTCGCCATCTCGGTGCTGCTGACCACGGTTCTGTGCCTGCTCGCGGCGACTCTGTGGCGACGATCTCTGACGGCCGGCGTCGGTTGCGTGGTCGCGGCGACCACTACGACTGTGCTGTCATTGTTTTCGGTGTTTGTGGCTGTGCTCAACATCCAGTCGACGGCCGCACCCGTAATCGCGCTGCTTCCGATGGTCTCCGCTGACAACGCGGACGGGCAGACAGCGCAGTCTCTGATCGAGAACGGTGTGTAGAGCGGAGACTCCAGACCGCCACTGCTCGAAGATCGGTCCCTGCTTTTCGATGCGATAGAGCGCATATTGAAAAGAGGACCGAGCTCCACCATCTGGCAGTGGTGAAGTTCAGGCACGGTCCCGCTTTGGTGAAATCTAGATGCGGGCTATCGGGAAAATTTTTCACTCCTGGTCTGAAGTGCAGTTGGGACTGGAGTGGACGCTGTTGTGGGGAAGCGGTGTCGTGGATTCCCCGCAACAGCGGTCAGTGGGCGAACGCAGCCCTTTGGGGTCGATCGGCGTTGCTCTTGCGCAGTTGTTCGACGACTTCGTTGATGGCGGTGGCGAGTTTGTACGCGAGATCTTGGCTGAAACCTTCTCGTAGCACGATCCGCAAGACGGCAACATCTTCGGCGTCGGCGGGCATGGTGTAGGCAGGTACTTGGAATCCGCGTGCCCGGAGTTCGTGGGAGATGTCGAAGACAGTGAAGCCTGGGTCGTCGACGACTTCGAAGGACAAGACTGGAATAGCGGTGCCGTCGGTGATGATCGCCATGTTGTCGATCTTGGAGATTGCAGCGGAGAGCATTAGCGCGGTGTCACGGAGCGATTCCATGATTTGGGTGTATCCGGCGACGCCGAGGCGGATGAAGTTGTAGTACTGGCCGACGACCTGGTTACCTGATCGAGAGAAGTTGAGGGTGAAGGTCGGCATGTCGCCGCCGAGGTAATTGACTCGAAACACCAGATCTTCCGGCAGATGTTCTTTCGAGCGCCAGACAACGAAACCGATGCCAGGATAGGTCATGCCGTACTTGTGGCCACTGACGTTGATCGAGACCACACGTGGAACCTTGAAGTCCCACATCAGTTCTGGGTGCAGGAACGGGACGACGAAACCTCCACTGGCAGCGTCGACGTGGAGGGGGACGTCGGGACCGCCGTTTGCGGCGATCTCGTCGAGGGCTTCGGCGATCTCGGCGACGGGTTCGAGTTCGCCGGTGAATGTCGTGCCCAGGATAGCGACCACGCCGATGGTGTTCTCGTCGACGGCGTCACGGACCTGTTCGGGAGTGATGACGTAGCGGCCCTTCTCCATGGGTAGGTATTTCGGTTCGACGTCGAAGTAGCGACAGAACTTTTCCCAGACGACCTGGACGTTGCTGCCGAGGATGAGATTGGGCTTCGTGGTGTCTTTACCTTCTTGTTCGCGGCGCTGGCGCCAGCGCCATTTGAGTGCGAGTCCGCCGAGCATGACAGCTTCGGAGGACCCGACCGTCGAAACCCCCGTCGCGGACGCAGGGTCAGAGGTCAGCCCTTCTGCATGGAAGAGGTCGGCAACCATGTTGACGCAACGAGTTTCAATCTCCGCTGTCGCGGGATACTCGTCCTTGTCGATCATGTTCTTGTCGAATGTCTCGGCCATCAGCTTGTCAGCCTGAGGATCCATCCAGGTAGTGACGAAGGTCGCCAGATTCAGTCGGGAACTGCCATCGAGCATCAATTCGTCGTGGATAAACCGGTACGCCGCTTCAGGATCCGACTCGGCCTTGGGCATTCTGAGAGCCGGAATCGGATCGGTACCGAGCCGTCCCGTGTACGCAGGAGCGAGGGTTTCGGTGGGAGCTGCAAAAATATCTGACATCTTTCTCCTCCAATAGTCGAACGAGCGCTTGCGGATCAGTCGGACAGTCGAGTATCGACTCGAATGTTGTTGTATTGCAGTGAATTACACTTCGATTGACGGGTACAGGCGTTCCATGGTGTAACGCCTGTTGCGGCGAACTGAGAGTGCGCTGATAGTTATCGAGACGAGCAGAATGCCGGTTAGGACGGCGATTGCTGTCCAGAGTCGCGAATCGACGTGTTCGGCGGTGATGAGTTGGCGCAGTCCGTTCACGGTGTAGGTCATCGGGTCGAAGGGATGAATGTATTGGAAGGGTGTAGCTGTAGTGGGCACTGGATAGATTCCGCCGGCGGAGACCAGCTGCAGCATCAGGAATGCCAAGGTCACCACCCGGCCGACTGCGACTCCGAAGAGAGCATTGAACATCTGGATCATCGCCAGGTAGGTCGCCGAGACCAACATCAGGAACAGGATCGTTCCGGGAACGTGTTTGACGTCCAGGCCCACTCCTATGTGTACTACGGCGTACATCGTGATCACTTGGAGGATGCCGATGAGCAGCGCCGGCCAGTACGAAGCCAGAACCGTTCGATAGAGGCCGAGATTACTGACAATTGCACGGGATTGTAACGGGGTCAACAACATCCAGGTAATGATGCAGCCGACGAACAGAGCCAAGGAGAGGAAGAACGGCGCGAATCCAGTGCCGAAAGTGGGTGCCTCGTTCGTGTAGTCCTGCTTGAGTGCGACTGGTGTGGACAGGGTGTCCGCGGTAGCGGTGCGTTGCTCGTCGGTCCAACTCGGAACTTGTCCAGCGCCCTTTGCGAGTGCCTCTGCCAATTGGCCCGAGCCCGATTGCAGCTCCACCATCCCCGAAGCTAACTGATCGGCTCCGCTCGCGAGCTGGTCGCTGCCGTCGGTCAACTGGATGAGCCCGGAGTTCAAAGTCGTGGCTCCGGAACTGAGCTGGTCGGCGCCGTCGCGTAGTTGCCGCACGTCCGAGGCGAGTCCGCCGTTTTGCAGCAGAGCGAGTCCGGATTGCAGGGGACTGGATGGATCCGTCAACTGGTATTCGAGCGCGCGTGCATCATCGCTGAGTCGCGCTATCTCTGCCTGTATTGCGGCAGTGTCACTTTGGGGCTGTGCAACAGCGAGAGGTGTGAGAGCTGCGACGGCCTGTTGTGCGAGCGGGTCGGTGCTGGGTCCGAGAAGGTCAAGCACCCGCTGGATTGCCGGGGAGACCGTAACTTGTGGCGGTTGTGGGAGGCGATCTCCTAGCGCAGTCAGCGATTGCCGCAGCTGCGCCGCTTGGGCTCCGAGGTTGGGCACGTTACCGGAGTCGAGGGCGTTGAGCAATGGATCGGCGACACCGTCGATCGCCGTGGCGAGTTGCCCGGCCCCGGCTGCGAGCTGCGCTGAACCATCGCGTGCGGTGACCATGTTGGTGGCGAGTTCGCCTGCGCCGGAGCTGAGTTGATCGGCCCCACCTTTGGCTGTGTCGATACCGGCTGCGAGGGTCTTCGCTCCGTCGGCAGCCTGGCTCAGGCCCGAACCGGCGGTCTGCAAACCTGTCAGGACCTGGCCGACGCCTTGGGCGCCGATTGACGAGTTGACCTGGTTGATGACCTGTTCGGACGCGTCCTGCCCGATGATGGTGGCCAGATAGTTATTGGCGTCGTTGAAGGTGAAGGTGAGATCGGCCTTCTCGGGGTCGTCGCCGTTGGGGGACTCGACAGCGTTGCTGAAGTTCTCCGGCAAGGTGATCGTGAAATAGTACTTGCCGCTGGAGAGTCCGGCTTGGGCTTCTTGATCCGAGACCTCTGCCAAGTCAAGTTGTCCGGAGGCGATGAGCGATTTGACGACTTGATCGCCGGCGCCGACTTGTTGGCCTGTCGATGTTCGTCCCGAGTCGTTGTTGACAATCGCTGCGGGGATCTTGTTCACCTCGCCGAACGGGTTCCAGAACGCCCACAGGTACATGGCGCCGTAGAGCAACGGTAACAAGATGATGGTGACGATCGCGATTCGTGGCAGGGTGCCGCGGGAGTAGCGTTTGACATCACTGCCCAGAGATATACCTGCGAGCATCAGTTACTTTCCTTCGGTCATGACGCCGATATCTCCGGCCCCGAGCAGTCCGTGCATGTTCACTACTGCGTTGACGCCGGTATCTGGTGGAAGTGTGTTGACGTCTGCGGTGATCACCGACTGGTGCTCACCGAGTGCGACAAGCCGCTGCAGCAAAACGGCTCTTTCGAGATCGTCGGCGAGCTTGTCGACTCGGCCCACCACCAATAGCGGTGGGCGTTTGGTGTTCGCGACGGCGATCCGCAACAACATTTGCTGGATCTCCGGGAGGTCGTCGACGAAGGCATTGAGCGGTGGTAGGTCGACGTCACCAAATGTTCTCGCACACATGTCTGCGACTTCTGTCTCGCTCACGCGGGGAACGAATTTGTACCACGGGGAATCCCATCGCAGTTGTTCGGTCACCATGTCGCGTACGGTGACAGAGGGCCGGACTTCGTCGAGCTCGTTCAGACATGCGATCGCCGAGATGGCCAGTATTCGGCTCGGATTGTCGTAGCCGTGTACCGCTAACGTCCCAGCGGACAATCGCATTCGTCCGCACAGTGCCATCAGCAAGGCGGTTCGCGCCGCTCCGGCTTGGCCGGCAAGAACCGTCACACCACCGGCGTTGATGTCCAAATCGAGTGGACCGAACACGTGCCCCCAGGGCCCATGCACTTCGATGCCCCGGGCCGAGATCAAGGTCCCCGCAGCGGGTTCTGTGGGTGTCTCCCAACTCTCGAAACTAGTTTCAACCAACTGAGGCCTCCAGCCCTGAATGCTGCACGGCGCCACTATCCCTACGCCTATGCGAGACAGTTCCGTTGCGGAATCCGACCGCAGTGGGATCGTCACGCGTTGATATCGCGCCTCGACGAGAGATGGCGACGAGATGTGTCACAGAGTGTTTTTTACGACCTGGCCGTTCTTGACAATGACAGTCAGGCTCTTGTTTGGATCTGCGAGCAGGCTCAGGTCCTCGAGCGGATTGCCGTCGACGAGAAGTACATCCGCCCAGGCACCCTCAGCGATTACTCCGAGTGGCGCCTGTCGGTAGGGGTCGCGTTCGCCGGCGAGGCGGAAGAGTTCAGCATTCCCGGAGGTGAGCATCCGAAGGGCGTCGACATTGCTGTAGTGATCGCCGAGTCGTGCCGCCATTTCGCTCTGCCGCGGTGCGAGTTGCGGCTCGAGCAACAGGTCCGTGCCCCACGCTGTTTTGACACCGTGTTTGCGGGCCCAGCCGTACACATCATCTGTGCCGGTGCAGATTTCGCGATCTTTTTCCGCGCGGTCGGGATCTGGATAGTGATGATCTCCCAGCGCGAAAGGCTGCATCGAAAGCCAGATGTCCTTCTCGGCCATCAGAGCGATCGTCGCCTCGTCGGCGAGATGACCGTGCTCGATGGACTTCACGCCAGCCTCGACGGCGCGGCGAATGCCGGTGACGTTATAAACGTGTGTGGCGACGTAGGTGCCGTAGTCGGTGGCAGCGTTCACTGCCGCACGAAGTTCAGGATCGGTGAACTGAACCGTGTAGAGGGGGTCGTACATCGACGCTGCGCCGCCCGCCGACCATCATCTTGATCTGGGATGCGCCCTTTTTGAGTTGTTCGCGAACCGCAGCGAGCACGCGCTCGGGACCGTCTGCGACGCGCATGAAACCGATCTGCTCGGCGCGAGACTGGTTGCCGCCCAGAGCGGTGGGGCATTCGTAGACGAAGCTGAAGTCGCCGTGTCCGCTGGTTTGGGAGATCGCGGCCTGGGAGGGGTAGATGCGCGGTCCCTCGAACAGGCCTCGATCGATGACCGATTTGATGCTGCTGGTCTCGCCGGCCATGTCCCGGACCGTGGTGAACCCGCGGTGCAGCATGTTCTTTGCTTCAGCTAGGCCGTTGAGTGCGATGTGGGCTTCACTACCGGTCACCATGTCGACGTACGAATTCGCGTTACCGACAAGGTGAACGTGGGCATCGCTCATGCCGGGCATGAGGACTCGATTCCCGCCGTTCACGACAGTGGTCTCGCGACTCGGATCGTCCCCGACAGGCGACTCCGACACCGCGACGATCGTGGTGCCGTCGATCAGAACGTCCCCGGCAACAAGGGACGAGGAGGTGCCGTCGAAGACGCGGACATTGCGAAACAGCAAACGATTTCCAACTCGAGGATTGGCTGTCATAAATCGGACGTTAGCACCCAAAGCGGAGTCATGCTTCGGTAAAGTAAAAAACAATCAGATGGTTTGAATTTGTTGCTGTGTACCCGCCATGGGTGAATCGAAATCAGTGCCTGATGACCTAGGTCCCGATTGGAGGACTTTCTGTACGGAATCCAAGTACACTGCAGCACATGCTGATTCACCCGACCATTCGAATGCAGTCGTGGGGATTCGTGATCGGATCCGCACTCTTCGCGCTCGGGTCGGCACCCTTCCTGTCGGTCTTCTTCGGTGCCGCACTCGCCAACAGTTTCTTCTTCGCGGGCTCCTGGTTCTTTACCTGCGCGGCGTTCGTTCAGTTGGTGCTGGCCGGGCCAGCAACCACCACCGACTCGGGGCGTCCCGCGATTCGGGCGGTCTGGCTGTCTGCGGCTGTGCAGTTACTCGGGACGATCTTGTTCAACGTCAGCACCGGGGCTGCGCTGCACGCGCTGACGCTACGAGGCGAGATGCACTTGGTCTGGAATCCGAACGCGGAGGGCTCGATAGCCTTCCTCGTCTCGAGCGGACTGGCCGTCCTCATCCTGTTGAGGGAAGGAGCTTACTGGGCACCGCTATCGAAGGAATGGCAAAGTGTGTGGCTGAATACTTTTGGATCCATCGCATTCGGAGTCTCTGCGATCGGCTCGTTCGTCTTGCGAGACGGGAACACATTGGATCCGAACATGGCTAATATCGGAACCTTTGTCGGTGCGGTGTTCTTCCTGCTGGCCTCCGCAGTCTTCCTCGGAAAAAGCAGCCGACCGGCGCATTCCATGGCACAAGCAGTCTAGCGCGCCAACCGGCGCTCAATATTGAGAAATTCGGTAAGACGGAGAGGATTGCCGGCTTATCCTCCGGCATTTCCTCGATCAAGAGCTTCGATCCGTATCAATCGGCATGAAGTGGGGCGCTCTCCATGAGTTCGGAAACCAGGAATAGATCCGCACGATCGCTGCTCACCTCCCGTAATCTCCTCGCCTCGCTGTTGGTGGTGCTGTCGCTGATCTTCATCCTCAAGAACCGCGCCGCGACCACGATCTAATTGTTCTGGGTATCTGTGCAGTCCCCGCTCTGGCTCACCCTCGTCGTGATCCTCTTCCTAGGCTGGATTGCTGGCCTGTTGACCACTCGGCGCACGAAAACCATCACCTGAACCTCGAGGATGGACAATGGTCGCAATCCGGAAGGTCACAGTCCTCTGTACTGGTGTTTGGGGATCGCAGATCGCATTGCAGAGAGCGGTCAAAGGGTTCGCCGTCCCGGCCTCCGGTATCAGCGTGGTGGCGGTTGACGCTGCACGTGGACGGGATTGGGAGTTTTCGAGGCGTACGAACGCGATGTCTCCGGGGCTACTGATAGTTCAGCCTCCGCCGCCGAAAGTATCCTATTCACAGCAGTTCTCGACGCTGCCGTGACCGACGTCGATCTTCTCTCGCATCACACTTCGCTAATCCGGTGTGGCGATTCAATTCTGTCGAAATTTGGAGGAACCGCTGAGACCGATACGGCATCCTTCGCCGCTATGGCCGGTTTCGCGAGTGTCATCGGAATGGCTCAGATCAAGCTGCACAAGGAAAAGGGTGGTCGCACCCTGAACTCGCTGCTCGTGCCGTTCCTCAATGCGGCGGCCGCGCCTGCGGCCGGCGAAGATGCGGACCTGGTTGCGGTGGACCAACGTCAAAGATCGCCACCGGTGCCCCGCTGCGTCCGTTTCCAGATCTACGACACCATCAGCTTCTGCCCCGCACAACGTCTTGGCTCACGGTGACGCTGAATCGCACGCACTTGTGGCGTTACTGAAGGCGTTACTGAAGGAAAACTGCCTCGACAAGAGGACACCAAAGGGAAACTCGGCATCTACTCCGGTGAAGAGTCCTATCGCCAGACCTCTAAATGAGATGGGGAACAATGTATTACAGCAGTGGAGACTACGAAGCGTTCGCGCGGCCACGCAAGCCTGACGGGGTGGACGGCAAGACTGCATGGTTCGTTGGATCGGGGCTTGCATCGCTTGCCGGTGCAGCATTCATGATCCGCGACGTCCGGATGGCAGGAAACAACATCACCGTCCTGGAGCGGTTGAAATTGCCAGGCGGTGCACTCGACGGGATCCAGGCGGTGCACTCGACGGGATCAAGGAACCGGAGAAGGGCTTCGTCATTCGCGGTGGTCGCGAGATGGAAGATCACTTCGAATGTCTGTGGGACCTGTTCCGCTCTGTCCCCTCGATCGAGGTCGAGGACGCCAGCGTGCTCGACGAACTCTACTGGCTCAACAAAGACGACCCGAACTATTCGCTCCAGCGCGTCACAGAACGTCAGGGCGAGGATGCGCACACAGACTTCAAGTTCAATCTGAACTCGAAGGCGCAGAAGGACATTATGAAGGTCTTTCTCACTTCGCGTAGCGAACTCGAGAACAAGCGCATCAACGAGGTGTTCGGTAAGGATTTCCTCGCAAGCAATTTCTGGTTGTACTGGCGCACGATGTTCGCGTTCGAGGAATGGCACAGTACTCTCGAAATCAAGCTGTACCTGCATCGATTCATCCATCACATCAAAGGCCTGCCGGACTTGAGTACCCTCAAGTTCACCAAATACAACCAGTACGAGTCTCTCGTGCTGTCGCTGTACACGTGGCTGCTCGATCAGGGAGTGAATTTTCGGTTCGATACCGAAGTCACCGACATCGACTTCGATATCACGGGTGAAGTCAAGCGGGCCAAACGCATTCACTGGAAATCCGAGGGTGTTATGGGTGGGGTCGACCTCGGTGACGGCGATTTGGTGTTGACTACCATCGGCTCGCTCACCGAGAACTCGAACAACGGGGACCATCACACGCCGGCGAAACTCGACGAGGGCCCTGCTCCAGCGTGGGATTTGTGGCGTCGTATAGCAACGAAAGACCCCGCATTCGGGCGACCAGACGTCTTCGGTGGGCACGTCGCAGAAACCAAGTGGGAATCGGCGACAGTGACTACATTGGATGCCCGAATCCCGGAGTACATCGAAAAGATATGCAAGCGTGACCCATTCAGTGGGCGCGTAGTTACCGGCGGCATCGTGACAGCACGAGATTCGAAGTGGTTGATGAGCTGGACCGTAAACCGGCAACCGCACTTCAAACAACAACCCAGGGATCAGATCGTCGTCTGGGTCTACTCACTATTCGTCGACGTCCCCGGTGACTACGTCGACAAGCCGATGCAGGAATGCACCGGCGAGGAAATCACCCAAGAGTGGCTCTATCACATGGGCGTTCCAGTCGAGGACATCCCGGCACTTGCGGCCAATGCGGCGAAGACCGCTTCAGAGATGATGCCCTATGTCACTTCCTTTTTCATGCCCCGTCAGGCCGGTGACCGGCCTGCGGTTGCACCGGATGGTGCCGTCAACTTTGCCTTCCTCGGCCAGTTCGCGGAAACAACACGCGACTGCATCTTCACGACGGAGTACTCGGTCCGCACCGGGATGGAGGCCGCGTACAGCCTGCTCGGGATAGAACGCGGAGTCCCGGAAGTTTTCGGCTCCACCTCATGGCTTCGTTAACCGGATCGTCGAGAGCGGTCGATCTCGGAGCACAACGCGTTGTCGCAGTCCTTGTCGCCGGTGCGGTCGCTGTCGTGCTGTATTTCGTGCTCCCAATTATCACAAGTGGCTGGACCGGGATCACACCCACACAGAAGCGTGAACGAGGCGACTTAAACATACAGTCCTGCAAGGGATTCCGGCGCAAGACGATCGAGTCGGGGACTGTGCTCACTTTGATGCACTGGTTGATCCGGCAGCGGCATTTACGATCCCGCAAAGAGGCGGTTTCCGACTCTTGCTTGCCCCGTTAAGCAATCCGTCCGCCGTTGCGGGCGATCTCGCGTGCAGTCGTGGCCGGGGATCTTCCGAGTGACTTGGCGATCTCCGCCCACTTCGCTGAAATCTACGGCGCTGCTCAGCGTCGATCGCTGACCCTGATGCGTTGACCTTCAAGGATGCCCACGCCGGGCTTGTGTCCTCGATCTGCATGATCGGTGATGTGGTGTGCGATACCAGCTCGTTAGCCGTTCACGAAGCGATCGCGTCGAAATGCGGATCGCAGACCATGACCCACACCCTGTACTCGGCCTTGTCGATGTAATGCTCGGCAGTGGGCAACGCCTGGCAGTACGGCACCGACTGCAGTGGTCAAATGCTGTTCACCGCGCTGGGGCACAGTGCAGTGACACGCTCGCATGGCGGGCTCAGTGCCGATCAGGTTGTCGTGTAGTCCGGTACGCATCTGTGGGCCGGTTTCGTCGCAATCCGCGGGGCCGTGGGACAGGTGACGAAGGTGGGCAAGTTCGTCGGAACGCTGTTCTCCGATCCGGTCGAGGTCGGCACGTTGGATGTCAACGACGAGGGTGTGGAGATCCTCGATTTCGTCGTCCCGGATGTCCCGGCAGGTGGGCATCATCTGGAACTGCGCGGCGACGACGGCAGCGTGTACCGAATGCCGATCCTCGTGACGGATACGCAGGTCACCGATGGACCCGGGGGGCATGTCGTCGACGGCTCGACGGTGCACGTTCCCAGCGGCTCCGGGACGGGAAGCGTCGGCAGCTCTGGCAGCATCTTCGGAAGCTGACGAACCCCCTTCCTATCAGCGATCGTTGTCCCGGTGCCGCGAAGGTACCGGGACAACAGTCGTCTCGGTCTGACGTATCCCCCGGAATCACGTTGGCAGGCACTCAGACGCGGGAGCGTTTCAGCGTTTGCGCCTGCCGCCCAGCGAAGCGGGGGAGGGGTGCACATGGGGGGGCAGTCGCGGGAGACGGGCGTCCCGCCTCCCGTCGAGTGACCAGCCGGTCGACGGGCGCCCGCAGGAAACATAACTGCGAAACCAACTACGGCACAAGGAGTCCCCGATTCCGAGGACGTGTCAGGGGTGTCCGCGGGACCAGAGAAGTCCGGCGAGTGATGCGATCTGTGTGCGGTCGATGCCTGTTCTGACTCCGAATGGGAACCCTGCCGACAGGCCTCTCGATCGCGTGTTCAATGGACGTGGAGTCCTCGGACTCCACTGGCAGGCTGGTATGTCGGGGTCCCGATTGGGCAATGAGCCCCACGCGTTATCGCACTCGTTGTAGCGGAGTGCTTTTCGCGGTCGATGGGGGTGTGCGTGGTGTGGGTTTTCGATGATCGGTGGGCAGGAGGGACAACGGCGCGGGCAAGGCGCCGACCGCGGTGGGAGCCGTCGTCGGGGCTGTGGGCGGCGCACTTGTACAGGGCGCGCGATGGTGCTCGTGCAGGAGCTGACGCTCGCGGGGCGGGATCCAGGGTCCTTCGTAGACGAGGAAGTCGCATCCTCGGCACTGGGTTCGGAAGTAACCTTCGCTCATCGATCGGATACCTTTCGTTATTTCTCGGCGACGAGTCTCTGCCCGCGCGTGGGGGACACCGACGTTCACGATTGCGGGGGGGAAACCGTAGCGTTGCCGCATTCGAGTGAGCGCCGCGATGTCTTCATCATTGACCTGTGTCGCGGCCGCCCAGGCGAGGCTGTCGGCGTAGTCGCGTCGACGCTGTCGTCGTTCCTCGGGCGTGAGTGCCGTAGCGGCAGTGTTAGGGTCGGCGCAGCTCGAATCGGTGTTCTCGAATTGCGCGAGGTACGCGGCGAGGACGGCCGCGTCACGCCGAAATCTACTCAACACTGCTGCCTCGCCTCGACATGGCTGCACTCGCGCCGACTCCACGACGTGTCGGAGGCAAGTTCTATTTCAGGCATGGGACGTCACACTCCATTCGGTCCCGACCTTGTGAAGACAGTGCAATCTTTGATCGGTGCGGACCTTAGCATCACACCGCAGCGGATCAGTTATCTACAAGCTATCGGTTAGGTGGCCGTGCTTCCAACCCTGCGTCGAGATTTTCAGGTAAGCGTGGTCGGGCAGACCCGCGCATCTCGCGTGGAAGACGATGCAGTTACCTGAGTCGAGTTCGGAGAGAAGGACTTTCGCTCGCACACCCGTATCGTTCGCCCCCATTTTTGGGGTCTCGGCAGGCTCTGCCGTGCGTACTACGGTCGAGCAGTCAAGTGGACGACCCAAAAGACGACCCCATCAGGGGCGGCAACGCGGCCTCGGCAGCCTCACTGGCGCCGGTTCGGCCGTCACCGATCTGCAGTGAAAAGGGACAAACGATGCATATTCGAAGGTTTATGGGAACAACAGCAGTGATCGCCGAAGAACCGGTAGACGAGGATTGTCCGTTCCCGTTCCGGCAGAGCTAGGAGTGCCGGCCGGAGTGTTTCGTGGTTGTCGATCCCGCTCTCGGACGCGAACCCAGCGTCCCCGAACTCGCCGCAGAATTACGCGTCGAGCCCGCCGAGATCGCGAACATCGACCTAGCCGGAGATTCCTACCACTCCGCATCCCTGGACGCCGTGGCCTCACACGACGGCGCCTCCATCGCAGACGCCCTCGGTGACTACGACGCAGCACTCGCACCATCGCTCTCCGTCTCGGCAACACCTGAACAACTGCCGGTACTGCGCTCACTGGTGCGGACCGTAGCTGCGCACTACGCACTCTCGCTGGACGGCCTCTCCGACCTCGTTCTCGCCGTCGACGAAGCGGCAACCATCCTCATCACACACACCCCACCCTCCAGCACCCTGACGTGCGCGTTCGACCCGGAAACCGACCCGACCGCTGTGCGCGTAACGCTCTCCACGTCGACAACCGGGCAGATCACCGCCAGCACCTCCTCCTTCGGATGGCACGTCCTCGAAATCCTGACCGACGCAGTAGTCCTCGAACAACTCCCCCCGCCACACCAGGGCAGAACTGGGCCACCACCATCACCCTGACCAAAGGTGTGCAGGGGCCTTCGTGACCCCGACTACCCGGGAAACCAACGAATACACCCACGTCCCAGACCTGTTCGTTAGCGCGGGATGCGGTAACAGCGCCAGAACCTCGCGGGGGCTTGGGTGTATCGACCGTGAACGTATGGCACTTCCCTGGCGGTTGATCCTGCTCAATTCCGACCAGGAAGGATATGACTGTCGGGTCCAAGCGAACTGACGTCTTACTCGGGCCACCGTCGGGATAGCGAATACTCGGTTCAGCGGCTTCACAGGGTCGGTGCCCGTCTTGCGCCTCTCGGCAAGTGGCCGCTCGAAGCGGCATTTCTTTCGGTGGTACCCGGGGCAAAGAACGTCAGCACCGACAGCCTCTACAACGAACACCCGCGCAGAGTTATTCGCGCCGCTGACCAGCGCAGTAGCTTATTTCCTGGTGATGATTGTCCGCAGCACGAAGCGGAACACCACTGCGGTACCGGCTCCGACCGCGATACCGGCTACCGCGTCGCTGAGCCCCGAACGCGGTTGCCGCGAAGTTGCTCTGTCAGTATTAGGAAGATGACCGACAAAAACGGCAAAAGCAAAGATGTGACTGCAGTAGGTTCCCGTGTGCGAATTACGGTGTCAGACTCCGATGCCGGTGGCACCGTGGCATGCACGGGTGTGGTGATCGAGGACTACGAGGACATGGTCATCGACCGCGGTTCGGTGGGGCGGGACTGGGCTCCGGTGCAGCGGTGGGCGATCGCACTCGATGACGGGCGCCTGATCTTCGCGAACGACGACGACCTGACGCCGGCAGAATAGGGCGCATCGGAAGCCCGGAACGCTTTGCGAGTCCATTCGGCAAGAGCAGCGTCAGACCCTGCTGCCCGAGGCTGTTTGGCGGTCGCCTAGCAAACACCACGGAAGCGCAGGTCGAAGTGTCCTGTGGTCGGTGCGGCGGAAATCGTATGCAGGTTCCCGGTGCGCCCCGCGTGCGAGCAATCGGACGATGTTGGCCTGGTATATCTCGGCGTCGGCATGGAGAACGGGATCACTCTCGAGTCACAGGTTTGCAGGATGAATCGGTTCGTCGTACATACGACGGAAGAGTTCGGTACGGACGCCTTTGAGCCAATCTGCTGCTTCCTTCGAACCGGGTTTGTCTTACTTGCTGAGCTGTGTTGCTTATACCAGTTGCCACCAGATCATACTTTGGTACGCTTAAAGTATGACCACGAAATTCACCATAAGTATCCCTGACGAGGATGCGCACCTACTTGACGAGTATGTGCGTGATCACGGACTTCGTGGCCGGTCGGCAGGAATTCGAGCCGCACTCCGCCTACTCTCGACGTCCGGACTCGAACGTGACTACGCCGCAGCCTTTGGTGAAGGTGACGTAGATGAAGTGTGGGACGCTGTCACAGCAGACACCGAATGATTCGCCGCGCGCATATTCACTGGGTGGATCTGGATCCCGCGCAGGGCAGTGAAGCGGCGAAACGACGACCGGCGGTGGTGGTGAGCAACGACCGGGCCAACGCTACTGCAGAAAATCTCGGCAGGGGCGTGATCACCGTGGTTCCGTTGACTACCAATACTGTGCACGTGTTTCCGTTTCAGGTGATTGTCGAGTCCGACGAGTCAGGTTTGGCGCGAGCGTCGAAAGCGCAAGCGGAGCAAGTGCGTTCGGTATCGGTTCGGCGTCTGGATCCTGAACCTGTCGGCAAGGTCGGGATGGAGACTTTCGCCGCACTCGAGGACGCGCTGCGGCTGCACCTCGATCTGCAGTAACTTGGTGCTGTTTGGACCGGGTGATCGCCTCGATCGTCGGGGTGCGGTTGCCGAAGACCCTACGTGGTCTGCTCTGCCCACTCGCTGCTTGCTTCCCTTGCCAGCGCGGCAGTGAGAGTGCGTCCGACGAGCGGCAGGACGACTCGGCTTGCTAGCAATTGGTCTCGATACAGCGAACGAACCGAGGGGCGGAACGCCTAAGGTGTGCTGGTCCATCCGTCCGGGGTGTGAAGTACTCCGTTCACTCGCACTGGAATAGGGGGTCCTACGGTGTCTCCTACTGTGCGGCGGCGTATCTCGTCGAGGATTTGCTTGTTCGACATTTGTTGCAGCGACATCCTGGTCGGGGAGAGAGGGCGGTTCTCTTCTTCGGTCATGTAGCCGGCGGCGATCAGCACGTCTTGTATGGGCGCATCGAACAACACTGCGACCTGCCGAAGAACTTGCGGGGACGGCGATCGCACGATCGTTGCCCAATGACGCAGCAACGACGGATACACCCCTAGCGCCCGGGCAGCCTCCTCGTTGCTCTCGTAGCCCCGAGCATCGATCTGATCACGAATCCACACTCCGAATCCTGTCCGCATGGCCTGAATTTTTTCATGGATTCGTGGACTCGATATCGGTGTGGCGCTGCTTACTGAATTCTCCCGGGGGGCGTGAGTTTGGACGACAGTCCTTCTGTCGTGATGGTGCGAAAAGCTCGGTGGCTAGTCGAGTCGTTCCGACACCGACTCAGGATGCTGCTCCTACGCCGATGCCGCGATGGACACTCAGCGGTCATCGCGTCCACGGGTACGGCGCTGGCCTCTGACTCGGTATCGGCTGAATCACCAGGGTTTTCGTTGGTGTGGTTGCCACCTTGAGCGACGGTCATTTCGGATTCGGGTTTCATCGTCCTTGGTTCGGCACGTACACCGCGTGTCCGGTATCGGGTGCACCACCGCCATACTGCCCGCCTGTCCTGTAATCGCTTCTCTCGGACCTCTGAGTCATCGACGGATTCGCGGATGCACCCCTCATTCAGTGTGCACTCCTGACCTATCACGTCTGTCGTCGGAATAGTGGACGAAGATCCCAAACATTGAGCACTGCAGGAAAACTGGCATTTCGGGTTCGAATTTGGTTAGCATCTTGTTGCTGCGGTGATTCTGAGTGGTCAGTTCGTCCGCGCAGGGCCTGCCCTCCGGCTGTCCACTCGCCGGGGGCGGCGGGCTTCTACCTCGTCCCGATTGTCACACGTTCCGAATATGTCGGGTGCGTGGCGACGGTACAGACCCGGCCTTCGTCGGAGAGTGAGGAACTTGGTATGACCGCCAATGGATCATCTGCCAAAGCGCTTCGTGATGTGCGGCGGGCACAGTCGAGACGAAAGCTGGCGGGCATCTCATGTCTTCGGTCTCTTTACTTCGAGCGCCGGTTGTTTCTTCGTCCGTGGTGATGGCTTGGTCTGTTCACGACGTGGTGGAGTGCCAGCCGGCAGGCCGGGCGAGCGTGATCGTGCTAGGTGAGGCGCGGGTGGGAAGAGTCTTTCGGGACGGGAATCGCGGGGTCGTGGTGGTCAAACATTCGTCCTGCGTGGCTCGGCTTTTGGTGGACTGGACAATCAGAGGAGCCCTGTCTTTTTGAAGAAGCTAGTGACAGCAGCGCTGTCGGTCATGCTGTAGACGTCGATTGTGAGGCCGGTTTCCATGTTGACGTAACTTCCCGATACTTGTCCGGTGGCGCCGTCACTGATGTTGACTCCTGCTGTGCGGGAGTCGTTTTCGACCAGGGTGTAGTTCCCGTAGTCGTATTCGCCGTATCCGAGAAGTGTCTTTTTTGCTTGTTTCAGGTCGAGGCTGGCTGTGAAGCGATTGCCGTATTCGGAGAAACTTTCGGCGAGTTGATTGGATTTTTTGATATCGCAGCTGATCACGAGGGCACCGTCGGTGGTGAAGGTGGATTGGCGACAGTTTTCGGAGACACTGCTCAAAGCTGTGGGGAGGGCCGCCTTGACGGTGCCGGCGTCGGTGACCGGTCCGGCAGTCGTGGTCGTTGAGGATGTGCTGCCAGCGGCTGCTGGATTGTCCACGTTCGAGTTGCCCGGTGACGGGCGCAGAACGATCACGGCTGCCACGATTGCGCCGATGACGACGAGAGCGCCATGATCCTGCCGATTGACTTACCTGGAAACGCGCAGCTTCGAAACATCAGGCACACGCTTCCGGGCAGGGGATGCGCGCGGGCGATGGGCGTTCCCAGCGCCGTTGGACTCGCGCCGCTTTGCACGATCAAGTGACCAACCTGACGGCGCTCGTGGCACTGGAGTTGGTGCAGTGCAGCTGGGAAACCGACGGGCGTTCGACGGTTCGGAGCGTCGGACGATGAGTTGCCGGGGGCCATGTTGTCTTCGTCAAGCGGCAGTCACGGCGAGTGATCGATAGGGTTCATGGTTCTTGAGCATGGCGTAGAGAACATCGCAGCGACTTCCGGCGAGGCAGATGGGCAGATGGGCGGCGGTGTGCTTCTTTCCTTCGACTCGTTTTCGGTCGTAGTAGGTGCGACTGGCAGAATCGTGCAGCACGACGAACGCCGAGAGGAACAGGACGCGTTTGCAGTCGCGGGAGACGGGCGTCCCGCCTCCCGTCGAGTGACCAGCCGGTCGACGGGCGCCCACAGGAAACATAACTGCGAAACCCACTACTGCACAAGGATTTCCTGATTTCAGGGTCATGTCAGGCGCGCCGGCAGCGCCAGGGATGTCCGTTGAGTGATTCGATCTGTGCGCGGCGGTCACCTGTTCTGCTTCCGGGTGGGGAGCTCGCTGGCTGATGATCGGCGCGCATCGAACCTTGGCACCGATGCTGGAGTCGCTCCGTAAGAGAAGCAGCGTCAGTGCTACAGACTGTGCGTCGTAAGGTTGGTCTCTCACGGCGTGCAGAGCCCGCCGGCGTAGCACTCACTTGTGAGCTGGCGGGCACCACCGTTTTCTGGCGGCATTGCCTGAACCGTCTGTATCGACGAGTCGTGGATCACCGTAGAGAATAGATGTGGTGGTCAGTGGCCCGCCGAGGAGAGTGTCGGCTCCCTCGGCGGGCCGGTGGACTTCTGCGGCGAACCGTGCGGTTCGAACACGCCCGAAGCCGGCCGAGGCGACCGTCCTGCGACCGTGAGAACTGGTTCCCGATCGGTGCCGCTCTCAAACAGTGCCGGATCAGGGGCGGCTCTACTTGGTCGCCAACTCCGGGCACCGGTATGCCACTGCTCTTTCAGCGACACGAGTCATCATCTCCGCACTGACCCCGGTCTCGGTCGCCATCGCGGCGGAGACGGCCCCCAGTGCTCCCGGCCCTTGGGCGTTCTCCATGTCCAGACACACGATGTTCGACATCTGCTGCGCCGCCACGACAGTGACCTGCTCCCCGGTGATGGAGGCGAAATCGGCAGCGAGTTGGGCAGCTTCCTCGGGGCGTTGCTGGATTTGCGCTTGCGCGCCCTCGTTCATCATCTCCCCGAATTCGTCTGTAGGAGCGGGGGCGGAAGAAGATGCGCCGACAGTGGGCACAGCAGATTCTTGCAACTCCGGTGGAGTCTCGTCCTTGTCTGCGCACGCGGTGATTCCAACGGCTATCGCGGCAACGACCAGCAACTTCTTCATGCTGGTCATCTCATCAGAGAAACCCGCGCACGGATACCCGAGCTCTCTTTCTGCACGTGGATGCCCTCGTGTGAGTGGGCGTCGATGGTGGACTCGAGGAGGTCGACGGACCACGGGTTCTCCGGAGCAATGACCGATCCTTGAGAGGTCCATTCCGGTTCTCGTAGTCCCGGTGCTCGAAACCAGCTGTGCTGTTCTCTGAACTGATTTTCTTGGCAGGGTCTTCTCGGCGAGACCCCTTTTCGGTCCTCACCCGGTTGCAGCATGAGGCGACGGTTGCGGTGCTCGCACGAGCGTCAGCACGACGGTAGACAGGGTGCCCCTGCGGCTTGCATCTTCGTTGGCATCGGGCAGCCGCGCCAAGCACAGCTCGCGGTGATGCTGTTGGACCTCGTGACGCTCCCGGGGCGTGATCCAGTCACCTTCGTAGACGAGATCTCCGCAGTATCGGCACCGCGTAGAGAAGTATCCTGTGGCCGGATTCGGTGCGTTGATCTTCGAGATTCTGCACTCCTCTCGCGTAGAAGGGGCCCTGCCTCCGTATCGACGTCGCCGTCGTTCCGCCGGGCCTCCCTGGCAACCGCCGCACGCTTCAGGTGGCTGCAGCGTCCCCGTTTCGCGCAGTGGGGCTGCTCAACCGGAGCGTATCGAACGTCATGTGAATCATCAGGGAAGGGACGGCGCGCGAATCTTTCGAATATGTCCCGGGTAGTCCGTCGGAACGGTGTGGTCGAACCCTACGAAGAGTGGAAGGTGTATCGCCGGCTCATCGCATCGAGGGCCGCGTCGTCGTCGTCGGAGAAGGCAGTCGCCTGCGCCCAGATCAACGCTTGCAGGTAGTCCTGATGGCGTTGGAGGAGTTCGTCGGTTGAAAGCCCTGCATACAAGGAATCATTCGGTCTCTCCTTGGCTCTGGCGATGCCGGCGAATTGCGCCAGGTACGCTGCGAGACCAGCAGCGCGGCGACGACGACTTGCAGGCATGGGGGTTCACCTCAGCTTCGGAGCGGACGCGACTACGAAGACCGCGGCGACCTCTCACACATGTACTCATGCAATTTGTCCCCTCCGCTACCCACTCATCGATACTAGAGCTATCGACAGCACATCGACGATCGTTACAGTGAATGAAAAGATGTAATGGATCGCGCGTCGGAACGGCCCCGGAAACGTGTTGGGTCCGGTGCGTCTCGATCCGGGTGATCGGAGGGACTCACCCGCCTGATGTGAAGGCTTTTTCCACGCTGATAGTGACGGACAGTTCGTTCGCCGCGGGTGGTCCTGCGGGTTTTTGGTCGAGTGTGGCGTTGTCGACGAGGGCGGCGAGCACGAACCATCCGAACGATGAACTAAGGGCGTCGACCGGAGAGTGGGTGGTGGCGGTCAGGTATACCCGCAGTGAGTCGGGACCGCTGTCGACGACGCACACCACAGCGCTCGCGCTGCGGGCGTGACTGACGAGAATGGCAGCGGCTTCGTCCACGGCGAGGACGAGATCATCGAGTGAATCTCGCGATAGAGGATGACGAGAAACGATTGTGCGCACCATCGACCGGAGCACCCACAGGTGGTCGGGAGAGGCCGGAACGGACAGCGACAGGGACGAGGCGGTCGGTGAGACGGTCGCCTGCTCGAAGCACATGGGCATGGGGCTCCTGTTGCATGAGAAAGGTTGCGACCCCTGCGATGTCCGCGATCGCACCCTCGAACGAGGAATTTGATCCCCGTCCAGTTAACCGGAATGTGCAGGCCCCAAACATGGGCACAGCTCAGCAAGAAGGGCATGTCGACGGCCATCGTAAGCTCCCCACTGGCGGCCATTTATGGCGCATTTTGTGGCCATGGTTTCTCCCCGCGTACGGCCAGATAGTTCCCCACCTGCTGTGAGTCAGATTCGGTCCCGGCAACGCTGGGTGGATGAAATCGAGCAGGGAGATCATGGAAATTTTGGAGGCGTACGACCTCACGGGTAGTTATCGGGCGGCGGCGGAGCTGGCTGGGTGTGATCACCACACGGTGGCCCGGTATGTGCAGATGCGCGCTGCGGGGCAGCCGCCGGACCGCCGGCGGCATCGAGCGCGGGCGATCGACGACTTTCTGCCGAAGATCGAGGAGTTGGTGGTCCGCTCGCAGGGCAAGGTCCGCGCGGATGTCATCCACGAACGGATCGTCGCGCTGGGGTTCACCGGCGGTGAGCGGACCACGCGCCGGACGGTCGCGGAGGCGAAGGCCCAGTTTCGGGCTGGTCGGCGGCGAGTGTATCGGCCGTGGGTAACCGAACCTGGGCTGTGGTTACAGTACGACTTCGGTGACGGGCCAACGATTTCCGGCCGGAAGACGACGTTGTTCTGCGCATGGTTGGCGTGGTCGCGATTTCGGGTGGTGATCCCGATCTGGGACAAGACATTGCCGACGGTGGCGGCGTGTTTGGATGCGACATTCCGCCGCTTGGGCGGGGTTCCGGTCTATGTCCTCACCGACAACGAGAAGACCGCGACGATCGATCACGTGGCCGGGATCGCGGTCCGCAATCCGGAGATCGTGGAGGTGGCACGGCATTACGGCACGACGCTGCGGACGTGTTTACCTGCTGATCCGGAGTCGAAGGGAGGAAGTGAGGCGACGGTGCGGATCGCCAAAGCCGACCTGTTGCCGAAGGAGGTGAACCTGCGCGAGCAGTATCACTCTTTCGGTGAGCTCGAGTCGGCTTGCCGGCAGTTCTGCACCGACGTCAACACCCGCGTCCACAGCTCTACTCGGCGGCGGCCGGTCGAGCGGCTGGCCGAAGAGTTGCAGCGGCTGCATCCGCTGCCGAAATCTCCGTTCACCGCGGTGTTCGGCACTACCCGGCGGGTGAACTGGGAGTCGACGATCTCGGTGGAAGGGGTGCGGTATTCGGTGCCGCACACGTTGATCGACACTCGGGTCTGGGCCCGCTTCCATGGTGAGGAGCTGATCGTGACCGCCGTCGACAATGATGGCGGTGCAGTCGAAGTCGCGCGGCACCGCCGCGGCCAACCCGGTTCACCGGTCCTCGACAACGACCACTACCCACCCCGCCCAGACCGCGACGCCGCCGACCGGGTGCCCAAGCCTCGTACCGCCGCCGAGCTCGCCTTCCTACAGTTGGGCCAGGGTGCCAACAGCTGGCTGGTCGAGGCTGCCGCCGCGGGAGCGCGCCGCATCAGGGCGAAGATGGCCGAGGCCGTGGACCTTTCGAAGCTGCACTCCCCGGACGCAGTCGACAGAGCGTTGGGGACGGCGGCGATGACCGGCCGGTTCGCCGATCGGGACCTGATCTCGATCCTCGACTACCAAGTCACCCACGAACACGCTGATCCGGTCCGTCGCAGCGAGAACCACACTCTGCAACCGGGCACCGCCGCCTGGTCCACCTTCGGCCAGACACCAGCGCCGGCCAGCCCAGCCACTACTGACGATGAAAGCGATGACGCCTGATGAGCACCCCTTTGCGCACTGTTACCAGCGCTAACGGCGACCCGTTGGCCGAGGCGATCGACCTGACTAAACGCCTGAAACTGCCCCATATCCGCAGGTCCTTGAGCGATATCATCCCGACCGCGAAAGCCCAACGCTGGGACCCCGCCGAAGTCGTGCGGGTTCTCCTCGCTGAGGAAGCCGCCGGCCGGGACCGGGCGAACCTGCACACTCGCCGCAAACGCGCGGGTTTCCCTACCGGCAAGACCTTCGGCGACTGGGACGAAACGAAATCGTCGATTCCCCGCGCCACCCAGGACGCGCTCCGCACCCTGGAGTGGGTCGGGCGGCGTGAATGTTTCTGCGTCTGTGGGCCTTCGGGAACTGGCAAGTCTCACTTCACCGAGGCACTCGGGCAGGCCGCAGTCGAAGCTGGGCTGGCGGTGTCTTGGTTCACCATCGAAGACCTCGGTGCCCTGGTCCGCCGGCACCGTGCCGACGACTCCATCGCCCGAGCCCTGACGAGGATCATCCGCTCCGACCTGATCATCGTCGACGACATCGGTCTGCTCCCGGTCTCTGAAGACGCCGCCGAAGGATTCTATCGCCTCGTCGACGCTGCCTACGAACGCCGAGCGATTGCCGTCTCGAGCAACCTGCACCCCTCCGGCTTCGACGAGATCATGCCCAAAACATTGGCCACCGCCACCGTTGACCGGCTCCTGCACCATGCGCACGTCGTCGTCACCGACGGCGACTCCTTCCGCCTCACCGAAGCCACCACCGGCAAGGGGGTGAAGCCCTTCAGCTAACCCAAATCAGAAAGCGGGTGGGGAAAAACAACTGGCCGCCACCGGGGAGAACCCGTGGCCACCAGCGGGGAGAACTACTGGCCGCCTACGGGGAGAACTTCGTGGCCATTGACAGGGCACATGTCGCTGACCGCCGAGGCGACCCTCTGCGCGTCGGGGTGACAGCGATTTCGTGTCTGCACGTTTTCCCGTCAGCTCAGAACTGCGGTCACTTCGGATTCCATGAGAATTTCAGGTTGGACGATGGACGAGCCGAGCTGATTGCAAGAGGATGCACCGGCACAATCACACCGTGCAGTGCATCGCCCGGACACCGGTGCAGCTCCAGCGCGTGAGAGGCCCTCGGTGGCCGAGGCAGTGATCAGTTTCAGAGAACGACTGAAGGTTCGGCGCGACATCATGACCGAGACGATCGCGTCGGCCGGAGCCGGCATGATGCCTGTGTGTGGGGCGCCGCACTCTCGATGAATTCTGCCGGATATCCGCATCAGCCGCGGAGCCGACGAACTGCGAACCGGATTACGGTTGTCTTTCAGCTAGGTCAGTGCTTCGCCCACCACTTCACGGCTCTGGCGGGTGCCGCCGGCGGAGGCTAATGCCGCGCCGTCGGGATCGGCTTGTTCAGGGGTGCGGGTCCCTGCGTGGTGCAGGTTGGATCGTTGCTTCGAGTCGGGTGAGCCGTTCTTCCAGGGCGCTGGTGACGGCGAGCAGTCCGAGCAGGGTGGGTTCGGTGATGTCGCGACCATGCTGGGCGTGATCGAGCAAGGTGGTGCGAAGAAGCTGGCACATGGCGGCGTCATCACTGATGGGTAGTTGTTCGAGTGCGGCGGTCAGACGCTTGGCGGGGAAGGTCACGGGTAGCTCCTGCACATGTCAATCATGCAGGCACAAGAGATGAAGTGACTGCCTGTCGTGGGGTGGGTGGTGCGCTGGAACCGAGGCGGAAAGCAGCGCACCACGAGCAGGAATGCTACTGCGTCAATGCTGATCGGCTGTTACCCCGGGGGTGAGGAGTGCTCTTGCCCTGCGGTCGGCGGCGACCTCGGCGCAGGGTTGGCTAAGGACGCCGGGCTCTTCGAGGGAACGGCATCGACGGCGTTCAACGGAGTGGCAGATTCGGTGAGGGGCGTAGCAGCAGCTCCGTCTACTTCTCGATGCTCAGCGTGAGTCGAGAGTGCGCCACAGTGGCGGGGTGTCGTCGCCGTCGCTGTTGGCGAGGGTGCGGATTCCGTCGGCGTTCCGGGCGAGGATGTCGGCGAAGTAGGAGCGGTTGGCTTCGTCGAGTCCGTCGGGGAGGTTCGCGCCGCGCAGGATGGATGCCGCGGGCCGCATCGAGGTACCGGGCGATGCGCAGGAGCAGTGGACGTGGGGTGGGAACGAGGGAGGTGCGAGCGTCGGCGGTGATCATGCCGAGGGTCGAGAGCAGTGACAGCCCGGTGACGGCTTCGATGTCGTCGAGGTTGATATGGGCAACTTTCAACGCTTCGGCCAGTGCTGCGGTGGTGAGTCCGACGGCGGCAAACAACATGGAAATACTGCGTTCGAAAGCGATGAGGTCGGCGCCGGGGGCTTCGTCGGAGAGCGAGACCGCCAGTGATTGGGCGAATGCAAGGAGACGCTCATCCGTGAAGGCATTCTGCGCGGTACGTCGGCTGACACCCATCAGTGTCATGTGTTCGGAGATTTTGCGACCTGCACCGGACATCTCGTCGGTTACGCCCGCGTCAGCACTGGGCACCTGACCCTTGGCGGACAGCATGACGCAATCAAGGCTGCCGGTGGCGGGATCGGACCCGCTGCCGACACCGCCACCACGTTCGGCTCGTCCCGGACTCGCTGCTGCTTTCGACTATGTCCGTGGGCTATGGCGTGGTGTTTACCGGGCCGGGGCAGGTGAGCGTCGATAAACGCTCGCCTGCCCCAGGTTGTATCGGGGCCTTTAGATCTGGTTGATCCACCCGATGCGTGAGCTGTCGAAGGAGAGCAGTGTTTCCATGAGCACCACGTACTGTCCGGAGGCTGCCGGATCGTCGAAACAAACGTCGCCCGCGACCCGACCTCCGGGAGCTAGCTCACCCGATTCCAGCGTGGAGCGGCCAGAGACGAACGTCGCGTCTTTTGAGACACCGTTGGGGTCCTGCAATTTCCAATCCCAGTAACCATTGAAACTTTGCTGCTTGTCAGTGCCGTTGACGATGGTGACGTTCGTGCACAGAAGGGAACCACCATATGAACGCTCTGCCGACTCCAGAGGTGCAGCGGTGATTTGAATGCCCTTTTTATCGACGGTCGCTCCGGCGTCGGCGCCGGTGTCCTTGCTCGACTTTCCTGGGAAATCCAAGCTGGCTGCACTTTCGGAATCCGCAGAACTTGATCCGTTGTTATCCACCACCGTCGCCTGCTCGTCATCCCCACCAGCGACTGCGGCCACGCAACCTACGAACAACAATGCAACGATCGCCAGGATGATCCATAAACCCCATCGCTTCTTTTTCGGGGGTTGCTGTGGCGATCCGTATGGCTGCTGCGGCATCCCGTACTGCGGGGGTTGCTGTCCGTATGGCTGCTGCGGCATCCCGTACTGCGGGGGTTGCTGTCCGTACGGCTGCTGCGGCGCATTTTGGGGGTCGCTGCTGTTAGCTGGGTTGTTCGGGTCGGGATTCATGTGTCCTTCTTCTTATGTTCGCAGAGTTCGCTCGCAGCTCCCTTGCGGTTTAAAATTCGACTAGTTCTACCATTGCGATGCGACAAATACCTCTTTTGATCGCAAAATTACGTTTCCCGAAAAAGAATGGTGACGCGGATTTGGGCTTTCCGCTGAGCTGGCCGATGCGCCACGTCTGGACAACCTTCGACCGTACGAGGTGGTGTAAGTGGTTTTCCGTCCGACCGGTCTGGTATTCATAGCGGATGAACAAGACATTCGTAGCTGTCCTCGGTGCTGGCGCGCTACTTCTCGCAGGATGTGGGAATGATGGCGAGGTTGAGGTGGCTGCATCAACGACGACATCCGCTGCGGCGACTACGACAACCAAGGTTTTGACCAAGGATGAGAAGTTCGCTGCGCAGTTGAAGGTTTACGGGATCTACCCAACTGCCGACCAGGTACCACTGTTGATCCCGGCAGCAATCGGCAATTGTGACGCGCTTGTGTCGATGACGGTCCCCGACGATCAAAAGTTCGACAAGATGACTGAGCTGTCTATGCAGCTCGCGAAGATGCAAGGAAAAACCTGGCTGCAAGAGAGAGCTGCAGCAGAAGCGTTTCTTCGTGCATCCGTCGAGGCGTATTGCCCGGAGAACGCCGCTCTGTTGCCAGCGGCCTAACTTTTCCGTAGGGCGTTACGCGAGGGGGACTCGGTGTCGCCAGGGCTGTCGCAATGGTGCACTCTGGCCCGGATAGTGGCTGACTTACACGGATAACTTTAAGCGGGTGAGAGCGTTTTCGGCACTTCACGGACGACCGAGAAACCCTTCAAACTCTCCTTGTAAACAGAAGTGGCCCTTGACTATTGGTCCGCGCGGATCAATAGTGGGAGCCCAATCCTTGTCAGACTCACCAAGACCTCAGTCTTCGGCTTTGGGATGTCCTGCGCGGGGCGGCATTGACCCTCAAGGTGCGGTGGCGCGGTGGCAGTCCAGGGTTGGCCGGTCGAGGGCCTCGCCGCGGACGTGCTCGGGTGCCGGCCCCGAGCAGATGTACCGCGTTTCCCTCCGACAATGCTGATTCTTCGAAGGTGTGTTGCTCGGTGGCTTTGTGGCCATATTCCCGCCCGGCTTTGGCGAGTTTGGTATCTCGTGAGCCGTCTACCGAGTGCTCGCGGACTGGTCACCGGTCTTTCCTTGCGGGCGAGCGCAAAAGGCAGGCTTCCAGATCCCCTGTTGGGAACCGTCGAGAGGAGGCAACGATGGATGATCAGCCGCAACGACGACGGAGCAACAAGTTTCTGATCGACTACCCCCTGAAGGACGTGACTGTCGGTCGACGTTTCGGTGGACTGCCCGAGGGCAAGGGCCGTTGGCAGCGGATCTCACACCTGGGTGTTCTGTGGACGGACGACAAAGAAGCTCTGCAGCTGGGCATACTCAAGAGTCAAGACAATGAGCTGGCGAACGCTCTGCGTCGTCGGATGGTGATGATGGCTGTCGACGGCATGGCCGCGACCGCAGCGTTCGACGTGATCGCCAGCGAGAACGGCAAGTACATGATCGTGCACGGTGATCTCGCGGACCGCGGCGAAGACAACTTCTGGAACTAGCCGACAGTTCAGTCGAGATGAAAATTCACTGTGGAAACGGCGCTCTCAACCAGTGCCGGCCGGGCCCGATTGTCCCAGCGATTGCGCTCTGCCTCGTCGGGGGATGGTTGATCAGGAAGGAACCCGAATCCGTAACCGCCAGTCGAAAACCGAGATCGTTTCTCGATCGGGTCCGAGTAGCCGGTTGTTGAGGTCAAGTGTGGCTACTGCAGAATAAGTCCGGGCCAGGTGGTTAATCTGTTTTTCTGCACTTAATGTATCTCGCGGTCACCCTTAGTTCTTTGTGGAATTTAGGGTGGTCCTTACCTGTGCAGACTGCGACGTAACAACCTAATCCCGTGGATATGGATACTTGCGTAATTTACGATTTGCAATTTCGAGGAAGGCATCAGAATGCAGCCCGATCAGCAGCCGAAAGACGGCGCTACGGTCAACGGACATGGGGCAGGGCAAGAGCGGTCTATCCGGCGCACACGGATCATCGCCGGAGTCTTGGTCGGGCTCATGGCCTTCGGAGCAGTCGGAGCTGGCGGCTACCTCCTCGGTCGATCTCAGGACAACAGCCCGGCGGTGGCTGGTTCAGATACCGTTTCGGTCTCTAGTGATAGCAGAGCTGCCGCACCGACAACAAAAGCACCGTCACGTACGCAGATCACTGCCGCCGACTTTCGTATAGATACGACGGTCCTGACGAAGAAGTGTTTCGGGTCGGCAGGATGTAACGTGACTTACACGATCGAACCAACCTTTCTTGGCGTCACTAGAGATCTTGAAGGTCGAAGCTTCAAAGTGATCTACGAAGTGACCGGAGGAGAAGACCCCGAGATCGGGAACTTCTCGCTGACCGGCACGAACATGCGCTACACCGAGAGCTCACGGATTTCGACCCCGTCGTCCGATGCTGTGTTGACGGCCCAGGTGACATCAGTGGTTGAATCCAGCTAGCTCTGGTTTCAATTTGAGAAGACCGCACACAGAGTGAGCCTTCAGCACAAATAGTGGTGTCTGGAGGCTTGTTCACCTTCATCCTGACCGGATTACGGAGCAGTCCACGGTGGGTAGGTGGGTGAAGTCGGTCTGGACTGAGACATATCTGGCCAACCGACCTGGTGGCCGGAACGTGTCGAAATTGGATCGGTATTCGACGCTTCTGTGAAGCACTTATATCCCCTGTGGACTTGAACAATAATTGGCGGCGTTCTGTGATCGCTATTTGGCGTCATCGGCTACCAGGGAGTCATCAACCGCGACTGAACCCGGCAGAAGTCCCAGCCAAGGCGCCGGGCGATAGAACGTCGCTCTGAATCTTCCGAGGCTGCGTAAGACCTCGGCCGCTGTCTGTCCGCTGTGCATGAGGCTTCGGGCATTGCGTATTGGGCTTTCGGTGATGATTCGCGGGCGAGCGCGTCGAGCGCCGAGAATCATCTATCTTGATAAATTAGTTCGAGACGAACGCTGACACTGCTTTTGGAATTCGAACGACATGAACGACCGAAGGTCGATTTACGAGCAGGCATCTCTTCAGCACGACGGGAACTGGTGGAGCAAAGCAGGGCCGATGTTGGAATCTGCTTCCGCTGTGGCTACTCAGCCTACGGCGAGTCCCGCGGCCACGAGGTCGGGCAGGCCGCGCGCGGCAAGCGTTTCCCAGATTTGGTAGTCGTCACTCGGCGCGATCGCGCCAGAGCAGGGTACAGCTATCACGTTCAAACCCGCATCGCAGGCGCTGCGCAGCCCGGCGGGAGAATCCTCGATGGCGACCGAGCCGGATGTGGGCAGATCCAGCCGTTTGAGGGCGAGCACGTACGGATCGGGGACTGGCTTGTGCCTGGTCACCATGTTCGCCGTCACGATTTGAGCGAAATAGGGTCGTGGTAGCTGTTCCAGGATGTCGATGACATTCATCTCGAGCGACATCGTCACCAGAGCCTGCCGGACGCCATTCTGGTGCGCAGTCTCGAGCATTTCTAGAGCCCCAGGCCGCCACAGGACTCCGTCCTGGCGATTCAGGGTTCGCATCCGTTCAGTAAGTGCCGAGGTGAGCGAGCCTAGCGTGCCTGCCGCTCCGCGTTCCCTCAGCATGCCTGCCAGCATCGGGATAGCACGACCGGAGATATCCACCGGTGACGGCCTCCACTCTTTAATACCCGATTCCTCAGCGATCTCCCAGCAGACGGCCGCCCATCGTTGCTCGCTGTCGATCAGGGTCCCGTCGAGGTCCCAGAGCAGGGCGCCTCCGGACTCAGCGGACACGCGATAGCGATCGCTCGATGCGGCGGCCGGTCTCAGCGTCGAAGAGCTGCGCGTCCTCGTCGCCGAAGCTCAGCGACACGGAGTCGCCTCGACGCACGCGCACGCTCTGGTCGGTACGGACTGCGAGTCTGACATCGCCGACCGTGACCTCCAGGATCCGGGTGGAACCTTCGAAGATAGTGGTGTGCACAATGGCAGTCGCATGGTACCGGCCCGTGCTGTCGATTCGCACGTGCTCCGGACGCACTCCGACCCTCACCTCTCGGGCGGTGGTGCGCTCCTCAACGTCACCGAAGATAGTGCGGTAGCCGCCATCGACTGCCGTTCCAGGGAGAAGATTCATCGGAGGAGACCCTATGAAGCCCGCAACGAACACCGTCGCCGGCTCGTTATAGATTTCATCGGGCGTGCCAATCTGCTCGAAGCATCCCTTGTTGATCACGGCAATCCGGTCGGCCAAGGCCATGGCATCGCTCTGGTCATGCGTGACGTGGATCGACGTCGCCCCCGTCGTCCGCATCAGATCGGCGATTTCCTGGCGCAGCGCGATGTGCAGCTGGGCATCGAGCCCGGACAGGGGCTCGTCGAGTAGCACCAAGCGAGCCTGCCGGGCGAGAGCTCGGGCGAGGGCGACTCGCTGCCGCTGGCCCCCCGACATTTGCCGGGGTTTACGGTCGAGTAGATCCTCGATATCCATCCGCTTCGCGAACTCCAGACCTCGCTGACGCGCCGCGGCACGATCCAGACCCAGGCCGTGCCGAAGGCCGAGGGTGATGTTCTCGAGCGCGCTCATGTGGGGGTAGAGCGCGAAGTGCTGGAAGACGATGGCTACATCGCGTTCGTGGGGCGGGAGATTCTGCTGGGGTTTCCCTCCGATTAGCACGTCGCCGGAGTCAAGCGCCTCGAGTCCAGCCACAATGCGAAGCAGGGTGGACTTCCCCGATCCAGAGGGCCCGAGGATGACGAGGGATTCACCGGCGGCGACCTCGATTGAGACGTCGTTGACCGCGGTTACGCCGCCGAATTGTTTGACTAGATGGCGAAGGGAAACCTCAGCAGACATGTTCGTGCTCCTTTGTTTGTTTACTTCGTGAGTGCGCTGATGCGATCGGCGGTGCTGGGAACGACGTCGTTGACGTCTTCGCCCTGGTCGACCATCGACTGCACCATGTCCTGCAGGTACTGGTTGGTGCGTCCAAGGTTTTCGCCAGCCCAGCCAGATCCGGCAACCGGGGTGCCCTCGTATCGCCAGGCGTAGCCGAGCGGGCCGTCGGCCTCGGGGCGCTGGAGCAGTTCGGCTTTGGCCTCGGTGTCGACCGGGATGTAGCTATTGGCCAGCGAGCTCGTCAGGATGACCTCAGGGTCGAGCATGGCGCCGATCAGCTCGTTGCTGAACGCAGCCCGGCAGGCATCGTCGGAGAGCACCATCCAGCCGTTACCACCCGCGGGGAGCTTCGCGGTGCCGCCGTCAGGGATCGGCATGTCCGAGATAGTCCAGTCGAACGAGTCGCCGATGCTGGCAGCCACGCTCGCGCCCACGGCGGGCGTGGCAAAGAAGTAGGCCACGTTTCCCTGCGTGAACTGGGCGATCGAGTCTTGCCAGCTCACCTGGTCTTCGAGCTTTTCGTCGCCGATGGTCTGATAAATCTTGAGCGCTGCCCGCCCTTCCTCGCTGTCGAAGCCCGCGGTGCCGTCCTTGTTTACGAACGTGCCGCCACCACTGCCGACGAAGGCCTGGACAAACCACCAGGCGATGTTGTCACGAGGGATCTGGATCGGGGTGGAGACGTCCGTCTTTTCCTGGATGGCACGCGCGTCCTCGAGGACTTCAGAGTGGGTGGTCGGCAGTGCGTCGATGCCAGCGGACTCGGCGAGGGTGGTGTTCGTGTAGAGCACGGGCACCGAGATCTGGAAAGGAGCGACGTAAGTCGTACCGTCGACCGTGCCGACGCTGAGATAGTCCCGGTCGTAACTGTCGCGGAGCGAATCAGTGTCAATCGCCTGTGGGCTGTATTTCTCCACCCAGAATTTGAGTTGGTCCAGGCCAAGCATGATCACGTCGGGACGGGATCCAGCGGCGATGTCAGCGACGACCTGCTGCGTGAGTTCGTCGTAGCTGGTGCCCTCGGGAGCAGCCTTGAGGTTGACGGTTAGGCCTGAGTACTTCTTCTCCAGCGTCTCCTTGCCAAGCTCGGCGGCGGCTTGACCTTGGCTGGCGTATTGGGCGGAAATGGTGACGCCGCTCGGATCGCAGGAGCTGACGTCGACCTGCGCGCTCGGAGCGGTCTCCTGGGCGGCCGAGCAGCCGGTCAGGGCGAGTGTGGAGGCAATGAGGCCAGCGCCAAAGGCGAGAGCTCTTCTGGGTACGGGCATGGGGATACTCACAATCTGTGCGGAGGAATGAAGAGGTGGTGAGGAGGTGGATAACGGGAGGTATTTGCGAGGCGTTGGACGTCAGCCCGGGAGTTCGCCGCCGGCTATGCCGCTGACGAACTTGCGTTGGGCCACGATGAACAGCACCACTATCGGCAGGGTCACGAGCAGGGCTGCCGCGGCAAGTTCGCCGTAGGAGGTGCCTGTCTCGGCCTGTTGGAACACTGATAGTGCGAGAGGAGGTGTGTAGAGCGAGCTGTCGCGCGCTACCAACAAGGGCCACAGATAGTCGTTCCAGTGCGTAAAAATCGACAGCACCGAGAAGGCCGCGATCGATGGCATCGACGTCGGGACGACGACACGCAGCAGGGTGGAGAACACGCCGAGGCCGTCGGCCTTCGCGGCCTCGAGCAGTGCGTCGGGGATCGTGACCATGTATTGCCTGAGCATGAAGATCCCGATGGCGCTCGTTGTGAAGGGCAGGACGAGGGCGGCGAAGGTGTTTGCGAGCCCCACCGAGCCGATTCCGAGATAGAGCGGAAGCGCGATGGCCTGGGTGGGGATCAGGAGGCACGCGAGCACGATCGCGAAGGCAGCATCGCGGCCACGGAAGCGCAGCTTGGCAAAGGCGTATGCCGCGGGTATGACCGTCACGAGCTGTGCGGCCAGGATGCCAAGGGTGACGAGTGCGCCGTTGAGCATGGCTTGGCCAGGTGGCTTGGCCCAGGTTCGCTTGGTCCCAAGCGCGGGTGAAGTTGCCGAGGTCTAGGGATTCGGGAAGCAGCTGCAAGCCATCGAGCACGGCCTCGTCGGCAGGAGAGACCGACATGCGAAACATCCAGACGACGGGAAATACCGAGATCGCGGCGAATACGGTGACCGCCACAATCTGAATGCTCCTGCCTATCAAACGTCGGGTGCGGTGTGTGGTGCGCATTAGAGTTCCTTGTCTCCGAGGAAGGCTCGACGGCGAAGCACGCCAATGAGCACGAGAACGACCAGTAGCAGTGTTGACACTGCAGCCGCTTGACCGAGGTCGAAGTAGACAAAGCCGAGTCGCCAGGTCATGGTCAGGATGGTTTCCGTAGCCCCGAGCGGTCCCCCGCCGGTGAGGACGTTGACTGTGTCGAACACCTGCACCGCCTGCAGAACGGCCATGACTGTTGCAAACACGGTCGTCGGTCGAAGCAGGGGCAGTGTTACGCGACGAAACGTCGACCACGGGCCGAGGCCATCGGCGGCGGATGCCTCGTAGAGCGCCGTCGGGATGCTCGTCAAGCCTGCCAAATAGAAAATCATGACAAACGACGTCAGCCGCCAGATTCCAACCAGTGCCACGGTGATCAACGCGTACCTGGAGTCACCAAGAAAGTTGATCGGGGCTAGGCCGACCAGCGCAAGTGCCTCGTTTACAAAACCGCCACGGTTAGCGAAAATCCAGCGGAACACCACGGCCATCGCGACCATGTTGGTGGCGAAGGGCAGGAATAGGAGCACCTGAAGAAGTGGCCTGGCCCGCCGAAACGAGGCAACCAGAAGGGCCAGGCCCAGTCCGAGGACCAGGCTCGGGATGATCGTCATCGCTGAATACAGCACGGTATTCCAGATCGACTCGACAACCGCGGGGTCGGAGAAGAGAGCCGTGTAGTTCTGCAGCCCAGCCCAGCGCCACACAGTTCGGTCGCCGAGGTCGATTTGGAACAGGCTTCCCACGAGCGCAAGAACGCCGGGCAGTAGCAGAAAGAGCCCGATCAGGATCAGCGCTGGCAGGGCAAGCGCCCAGCCGCCGATTCGTATGCCCCTCACAAGCGTTCCCCCGCGAGCGTGGCGAGCGGGTAGGCCGCGAGAAGACCGTCACGATGCAGCGCGACGGCCGTGCCGTCGTGCACGACCAGCGGAGCCAGGATCGGAACTCCGGTGGCGAAGCGGCCCAGCTCGTCACCCGTGCGCGCGTCTAGCGTGACGATGTCACCGTCGAGCGCCGGGATCAGCAGCCGGTCGCCCACCGTGGTCGCCTGGGCGAAGAGCGGATGAGGACTGCGCCGGTAGGTCAGGAAGCACTCGTCGGAGTCGGCCGCAATTTCCGTGCGCCAAAGCTGCTCGCCCGAGACGGGGTCGAGCATCGCGACAGCGCCGCCGGCGTCGACGACTAACACGCCGTGGCTGCCGAGATTGACCCCGACAGGGTTCCACGGCACTGAGGTCGGGTACGACCAGCGTATTGCGGAACCGGACGCCGAACGCCGGAAGACATTCGTCAGTCCAGTGGCGATCAGGTCGCCCGTTGCAGGGTCAACGCTGGGGGTGCGTATCGGCAGGCCGGCGCCGCTCGTCAAGACATCGAACAAGCCTTCAGCCACCACCTCGTTAGAGTTCGCGATCGTCTCGCCCGTTTTCGGGTCAAGTCGTACGGGCGTGCTCGGCTCGGGAAACCCCGCCCAGAGCACCGTCGTCAGGCTGCCGTTCGCTCCCGATCGGTCGACTACCGGGGCGCTGAGGGTGATGAAGATCTGATACGCGGCGATGTCCGATCGCTCCCACACGATCTCGCCTGTGCTCTGGTCGAGGGCTCGGAGTGCAGCCTGGTCGCCAACCAAAACGAGTCCGTCGACGAGTGTCGGTGGGTAGAAGCCAAAGCGCCGAAGCGGGTCCGATGTCGGCCGCTGCCACAACATCTCACCCGTGCTCGGGTCGTGCGCCCACGTCGTTCCAGACACAGTCGAGCTGATGATAGCCGCGGTCCCGGCACCCGCGGGCGCGCTACGCAGCGGAGCGTCAAGACTGGCCTGCCACAGGGGCTTTCCCGAGCAGGCGTCGTATGCGGCCAGCGCGCCGCGGGCCTCATCATCGAGCGCGAGCGGTACGAGCACCCGACCGTCAGCAACGATGAAAGGTGTGCGCTGTCCAATCGCCGGGGTCGATGTGCTCCAGAGTGCCTGTGTGGTGCGGGCCCAACCTGAACGGGTGTCGGATTGTGGAGGATAGGTTTGGTGTGACCCTGTGGTGATCCGCTCGCCGTCCCACACAACGATGCGATATGTGGCCGGAGAGTTGTCTACACCGCCGAACATGGCCGGAGGGGTGTTCACGTGCAGCGTGGGGCCGCTCGCGACGACCCGGGAGGTGTGCCGGTGGCCGGAGAACGTCGCGATCGGGGCACTGGGCAGCCCGTCGAGAATGGAGCGCCACGGCTGGTCGTGACAGAGCATGATCCACGGAGTCCCGGTCGCGAGCATCTCAAGGTCGGCGCGTAGCCAGGTGTCCTGGGTCTCGTGGTCTAGACCGAGTTCATGCGTGAACCAGTCCACGGCAACGACGTGGAGGCCAGGTAGATCAAACGAATACCACCTGGGCCCCAGGTAGTCTTCGTAATGCCTGGGCTCCCCGGAATGGATGGCATAGCCGTTGCGGCTAACCAGATCCGTCGGATCCGGAACGAGATGGTCGTGGTTTCCCGGGATCGCGTAGACAGCCAACTCGGTCGTTGCGGTCGCAGCGACGAAAGCTGCGAATTCTTCGGGCAGACCACGGTCGGTCAGGTCTCCCGTGACGACGAAGGCCTCGAGTCCCGGATGAGCCGCGGCGATCTCGCGGAAGGCCTGCGACAGGCGTTCGCCGGTCCCGATTTCGGCCGGTTGGGGATAGCCGGCTCCCGTGCCGAGGTGGGTGTCTGTGAGATGTGCAAAACGGACGGGCAGCTGCACCGGAGCTGGGCTGAGGGTGAATACCGGGTCGATCGCGCTTGCGCCGACGTACCATCGGTCGACCCGCCATCCAGCCGGCCGGGTAATGAACACGGGTCCGCGGACCTGGTCAATCCGAAATCGCCCATCCTCGTCGGTGCGAGTGACCCGTAAGCCGTCGCTGACGACGACTCCTGGCATCGGTGAGCCTGCATCACTTAGTACGGTGCCTTGCATAATTTCCCTCTCTGCGTCTCTCGGCCGTTAGATGCGGTGAGAGTTAACGACTGCCTCGGATGCGGCGCGCGCTTCGGGCGCGCCTTCGAGCTGCATAGCCAGGACGCTGTAAATGGCGTCGATCAGTGACAGGTGGACGATTCGACTAGTCATGGCCTCGACCCGATAGCGTGTCTCCGAGCTACCCGCGACGAGCAAGAGGTCAGCGAACTCAGCCAACGGTGAGCTGAGGAAGCTGGTGATTCCGACAACGACCGCCTTTGACCTGACGGCCGTGCGGGCGACGTCCAGCGTCGACGTCGTTGACCCCGTGTGGCTGATCACGAAACAGACGTCGCGCTCATCAAGGCCGCGGGCGATCACCTCTTGGGCAATGAAGTCAGGGGTGAACGCGGCGTCGAGCCCAAGTGTCGTGAAACGGTAGGCAGCGTCTGAAGCGAGCGGGGCCGAAGTGCCCACCGCGGCGAAGCGCACGCGACGTGCCTTCACCAGCGCAGTGACAATAGCTACGACTGTGCTCGGGTCAAGATGCGCCGCAGCATCCTCAAGCGCAGCACTATTCTCGCGCAAGGTCCCCAACACGGTCGCGGTAACCGGATCGTCGTCGTGTGTCGCGGCCGGGCGCTGGGGAAGGACGGTCTCGCGGGAGAGAAGCAGCTTGAATTCCTGAAATCCGTGCAGGCCGAAGCGCTGGCAGAACCGCACTACCGAGCCGACGGACGTGCTAGAGACCTGAGCCAGTTCGGTCACCGAATAGGTCATAACCGAATGAGGGTCAGCACGCACCACTCGCGCGATCTGCGCCTCGGATGGCGAAAACGCAGCCGAATCGCGACGGATCTGCTCGAGGATCGGCTGCTCATCAGAGCGCCAGAGCCTCGACACTGTCTCAGGCTGTCTATTCATGGTGCTCACGCTAAGAATCGCGCGTGACCGGTCAGTGACACCCAATCAAACGGCGGATGAACTTTCCAGATACTCGCTGTTCATGGAAAGAAACTCCAGAGACACCCCTCTGATCATCCCAACGCAGAGTTGCCAGTAGTCGCGCAGGAACATTCAAAATCTTTGGTCACCCGGCCGTGAAGATCACCGTACCGAGGGGCCAGGCAGCCGTCCTGGGCTCCGAAAACGCAGCCACGCCCAACACACCGAGACCCCGGAACCGAGCGCCCAGGGCATTTCATTCTTGATCCTCTTCCAGCTGACGTTCCTTCTAAACACCTTTGTGCTGATCGACACGCTGCACAGTTGGTTGAGCGGTTTCGTCAAAGTCAGCGCGGTCGGTCGCATGATCACGACGGCAAGTTCGCGAGCGATATCTGGCTGGCCCTTACCGACGTCGCCGTGATCGTAGCGATCTCCGCGCGTCTGACCGTATGGGCGTACGTGTGGAAGCCCTAAATGTCAGGGTGCACAACTTCCGTGATGCGAACCCTGACTCAGCGTCGAAATTGGTCGCCTTCAGCCACGCTAAGCGCAAGGCGACTTTTCCGGCCGACACTCTGCCTCGGGAATCTAAAGCTTTTCGAGACACGAGTTACCTCTTGCGCGCCTCTGTAGGAGGTGGCGGATTTCCGGGGCGCCATTTGTCTTGGAAAGATGTCTTACCGTGAAATGTCTTTCACGCGCCACTTCTAGCAGTTTCTGAGGCAGAATGGCCGGGTGAGATATCTCGGGTATACGCGGGTCAGCACAAGAAGCCAAGACGCGAAGTTGCAGGTCGACGCCCTGGTCAAGTCGGGCGTGCAGGAGCGGGACATTTTTGCTGACGTCACCTCGGGCAGTCGGACCGCTATTTCACGTCCTGGGATAAAGAAGCTGCTCGAGTACGCCCAGCCCGGAGACACCGTCGTGGTGTGGAGGGTCGATCGCCTCGGCCGGTCCCTCATCGATGTACTCAACACGGTGAAGCTGCTCCGAGAGCAGGACATCCAAGTGAAGAGCATCTCGGACGGGATCGACCCGTCGACAACGTCGGGCCGGCTGATGCTGAACATGCTCGCCACCTTGGCCGAGTACGAACGCGAGCTGATCACCGAGCGTGTGAACGCAGGAATCACCGCCGCCCGAAATAGCGGCACCAAGTTTGGTAGGCCCTTGTCCGATCCCGCGGTCGTAGCCGACAAACTCAAGCTCGTAACCGAGGCCCGGGCGAAGGGCCGGACCGCGGAGGATGCGGCAAAGCTCGTCGGGTGGAGTCGTGCCACTTTGTACCGGCATCAGCAGGCCTTAGCGGCCCGCGAAAGCTCCACTGTGTAGGTGACTTGTGGACGCGGCCGAGCGGTGGCGTGTTCTTCGGCTGCATGTCGAAGACCAGATTCCGCTCGCGGTCCTTGCCCGGGAAACCGGGATCTCCGCTCGAACTCTGCAGCGCTGGCACCAGCTCTACCGCGCAGGCGGCATCGCATCACTTGACGCTCATGCGCGTATAGACAAAGGTGCCCGACGAACCTCAGCAGAGACGGTCGCGTTCATCGAACGACTGGCGCTCAGTCGGCCGCGCCCGAGTCTCGCCACGCTGCATCGTCTCGCCATCACCGATGCTCAGGCGCGTGAGCTGCCGCCGCCGAGCTATGCGACAGTGAGGCAAATCGTCCAGGCCCTCGATCCGGCACTTGTCACTTTGGCGCTGGAGGGGCCAGTCTCGTACCGAGACAAGCACGAGCTCGTCTTCCGGCGCCGCGCGGAACACCCCAACCAGACGTGGCAGTCCGACCACACTGAACTCGACATCCTCATCGTCGGCGCTGACGGAAAACCTGACCGACCGTGGCTGACGACCGTGATGGACGACTACTCCCGTGCGATCTGCGGATACATGGTGTTCAGCGGAGCCCCGTCAGCTATTAACACCGCCCTCGCCCTCCGGCAGGCGATCTGGCGGAAAACCGACCCGACATGGGCAATGTGCGGCATCCCCGACATCCTGCACGTCGACCACGGCTCCGACTTCATCAGCCACCACCTCGAACGAACAGCTATAGCTCTGCACATCAGGATCATCCACTCGACCGTCGGCAGGCCACAGGGTCGCGGCAAGATCGAGCGGTTCTTCGGCACCGTCAACACGGAACTCGTGAGCGCGCTCCCCGGCCACCTCGGGCCGGGTAGCCGGGCACCAACTCCCGTCCTCGACCTTGCCGGGCTCGACCGTGCGATCGGCGAATTCATCGGCACCTATAACGACCGGACCCATCGCGAGTTGGGGATCTCACCGCGTGACGCCTGGGTCGCTGACGGTTGGCTGCCGCGAATGCCCGACAGTCTTCAAGAACTCGACGGACTGCTCCTTACTGTTCCGAAGAACCGAGTGGTGCAACGTGACGGCATCCACTTCCAAGGCCAGCGCTACCTGGCCCCAACGCTCGCTCCGTTTGTGGGGCACACCATCACGATCCGGTACGACCCCCGCGACATCTCCGAGATCCGCGTGTACGACCGGGACAATTTTATCTGCACCGCAATCGACGAGGCCCACCCCAACCTGCGTCTCAGTCTCCGCGACATCGAAACCGCTCGTCGCGCCCGCCGCAAGCAACTGCGCCGCGCGATCAACGATCGCATCCCGACCGTTGCCACCCGCGAGGAACCTCGCGCCCCTGAACCGACAAAGCGGCGGCCGAAGCTGCGCACCTACGAAGAGGACGAGTGATGAACCAGGCATTCATCGTCACCAAAGAACACCGACGCTTCACCGAGTTCGCCAACGCCGTGCGGAAAGAAAAGACCATCGGCATCTGTCACGGCGCTGCCGGCGTCGGGAAGACGAACTCCGCCCGTCGGTACGCGAACTGGGAAGCGCTCGAGCCCTACATCAACGAATGGGGTCCCAGGGGTGATCACGATGCGAAGCATTACGCCCTCGCGAACCGATCCCGCACCGTCTTCTACACACCGGAAGTGCTCTGCCGCCCTAAAGACCTTATGCACGACATCGATCATTGGCAGGTGAAAGTTGGGATTTGCGCCGACGAGCACCTCCGCTCCCTCATGCCGGAGTCGGAAAGGGTCAGGCAGAACGATGTCACCCGCCTTGTGGAACTCCTCATCGTTGACGAAGCGGAACGGCTCACCCCCACCGCCCTCGAGCTGCTCCGCGACCAGCACGATCGCACCCACCTCGCGATGATCTTGATCGGCATGCCGGGCATCGACGAGCGATTCCGCCACTACCCGCAGCTCTACAGCCGCCTCGGATTCTCACACCATTACCGCGCTCTCGGACGCGACGAACTCCTCTTCGTCCTCGATCGCCACTGGAAACGACTCGGCAAGACTCTCGACCCGGAAGACTTCACCGACGCGCAAGCGATTGCCGCCATCGAGCGCATCACCCGCGGCAATTTCCGCCTTCTCGAGCGACTTTTCCCTCAGATCAACCGGGTATTGAAGATCAACCAGCTCGACACCATCACGGACGACGTCATTGAGGCTGCGGCCAGCATCCTCGTCATCGGCAACTAACGACACGGAGCGATCAAAGAAAACCGCCAAAGAGCGGCAAACTCCACATATATCCCCAGTTCGTACTGAGGGTGAGGTGTCGAGATCTCGTGTCGAAAATCTATGTCGAATAAACCGTTGGCTTTGCGTTTTCGACAGACGAGTTTCTTTCAGGCTGCCCACCAGGCGATGACGATGGCGGAGAGGATGCAGCCGAGTATGAGCGCAGGTTCGACTGGCACGCCGAGTCGTTCGTGCAGCCGTGGTCGGTGGGTGCGAGGCGACGCCGGGGTTATGTAGTGGTGCTGACGGGTTGGATCATGGCTTCGAGCCTGGTGAGTCGTTCTTCGAGGACACCGGTGATAGCGAGCAGTCCGAGCACGGTCGGTTCGGTGATGTCGCTGCCTTGTTGCGCGTGTGCGAGCAGCGTCGTGCGCAGGAGCGAACACATGGGGGCGTCGTCGCTGATGGGGAGTTGCTCGAGTTTGGCGGTTAGACGCTCGCCGGGGGAGGCCATGGGTAGCTCCTGCACGTGTGGATCATGCAGGCCGATCGAAAGGGCGACTGCCTGCGCGGTGGTAACGGGTGGTGCGTGGTGCGCTGGAACCGAGGCGGAAGCAGCGCACCACCAGTGTGTGATGTTACTGCGTCATTGCTGGGTGATCGGTGCGCGGGAGGTAAGTGACGGCGCACCCATGGACGCGATGGACTAACTCGGTACCGGTTCACCTGAAGGCGGCGAGGTACTCCTCGGTAGTTCAATGCTCAAGTAGCTGTAACTGTGCGAAGACTGGTAACCGGGGTGGGTGCCACGTAAATTTTCGGGGGCGGCATCACCCGGTCCCCAACGGGTATGGCGAACGCTCCGCCGGTAGCCACCTCTGGTCTATCGGCGGGCGAGCCGCCCGCAGGTTTTGGCGCGAGGACTGCGTTTTCCGCGAGGACTGCGTTTTCGCTGCGCCGGGGGTCAGCGTGGGTTGGGGGTGCGCCACAGGCTCGGGGGGTCGCCGTCTTCGGTGTTGGCGAGGGCCCGGATTCCGTCGGCGTCCTGGGCGAGGATGTCCGCGAATTGCTGTCTGTGGGTGTCGTCGAGTCCGTCGGGCAGGTTCGCACCGTCGGTGATGGATGCCGCGGCGCCGTCGAGGTAGCGGGCGATCCGCAAGAGCAGCGGGCGTGGGGTCGGGACGACGGAGTCGTTCGCATCGGCGGTGATCATGCCGAGAGTCGAGAGCAAGGACAGCCCGGCGACAGCTTCTTTGTCGTCGAGGTTGATGTGCGCGACTTTCAAGGCTTCGGCCAGCGCCGCGGTGGTCAGGCCGACTGCAGCGACGGGCATGGAGATGCTGCGCTCGAATTCGATCAGGTCGGCGCCGGGGGCTTCGTCGGAGAGGGACACAGCGAGGGACTGTGCGAACGCGAGGAGACGTTCGTCGGTGAAGTCTCGCTGTGCGGTCTGGCGGGTGACTCTCATCAGCGTCGCGTATTCGGTGACTTTGTCGTCGAGGATTTTCCGGGCTTCGGTGTCGGTGATCGTGAGCCCGAGATCGAGCAGAGCGGCCCGGAATTCGGCGGATCGGGTGTGGAGCCAGGTGGACCGAGGACTCATCGCTGCTCCCTTGAGGTGAGGCCGTGGTTGTTCAGGTGAGCTTAGATCCGCCGCACATCATGGGAAGGAAGTGGCCGCCGAAACACGCCGGGTGGTCGCAGGTCAGCGGAATCGGGTGCGCTACATTTCCCTCCGCGCCATCTCCGCCCGAGGCGGCGACGGAATGGGGTTCGCCGAGATGTGACCGCACACTTCCCGGTGGGCTGTCCCCTCGAATCGTGTGCCCGGCCCTTCAGAGGGCGCACTCGACCCACTCAGCTGGTACTGACGCCCAGCTGGGTGGGTCACCTAGAGGTGTGCGGCGTGTTTTCCTTTTTGCCGAGTGGGTCCAGGTGACCGTGGCCGAGTACGCAGTGTGTATCCGAATTCGGTCTCCGCAGCGGGTTTCTCGTCGTTCCGTCGAAAATCTGTCTGTATGAAGTACCTACGTCGAATATCGTGTCCATCAGTTTTCGGACGGTACTCGAGTGCGGATGCCCGGACATTCACACCATGGAACTTACCCAGTGAATGAGTGGATGAAAGTCGGGCGAGAGTGTCGAGACCGCCCCCGGAATGGCAGCTCCGACCTGCTTAGGACTGCCGGACTTTCTAAATCAATTGTCGAGTATTTCGCGGCATTGTTCCGGGGTGTTGCCTTGCCGCAGGCAATCCGACCACAGGACCTGGGGATGGTTCGGCGGATTCGTTACTGTCGACGTGCTTGTCGTGGTCCGAGGAGTGCCGGCTGTTGGCGGTGCATCGGTCATTCCGGCGTCGGCCCGAGGATCGGGGAAGGTCATTCCGAGTGAGTTGGTGCACGTGGTTCCGTCGCAGGATCCTCCGTTGGCGGTGATCTCGCTGACCCGGCTGATCGCTGCGGGGCTGGCGCATTCGTCCGTCCAACCGTATGTTCCGTCCGTGAACGCGGTGTTCGGACCGGGCGAGGTGCAGTAGTCGATGTGCTTGGTCACCACCGGCGTTGACGAGTCGATGAATGTCGCCTCCGCTGTGGGCGGTTCGACGATGGTGTCCGTCGTGGTCTCCACCATCGCGGCACTGGAAATCGGTGTGAGCGTCCCTGACGAGCTCGGTGTCGTGGCAGTCGCAGTTGCTCCCTCATACGAGGCAGGTTCGGTGGACGAGCCCTGGTCGCTGCACGCACTGAGCGCGAGAAGCAGGATCGGCGCTGCTAGCCAGGACATCTTCATTGTCATTGAGATCACTTCATTCTGCGGACGGGCCGGCGTGTGGTGGCGGAGAGGACGGGTGTCAGCGGAGCATTTCTGCGTACGCTTGTCGCCGCAGCTGTCGAAGTTGCCGCCCATCGGCCAGTTGCCAGTCCCTCCAACCGTGCCGTTGCCGGCCCATGATGTCCGTCAACGGCGCCGAGGGCGGCCCGTAGCGTTTCCCGTCGACGTCGAGGGCCCCGTCCCGCGTGATCGTTGCGACGTAGGTGAGCCCGCGGCCGGTATCGTGATACGTCAGCTGGTCGCCGACCTGTAGATGGCCGAAGAGCATGAGCTGCAAGATGTCATCGTCGTACGCGATCGGGGCGGAAGACGGCATGATTCGATCGGATTGATGTGTGAGCATTGAGAATTCGGATGTCGAAACGTCGCCGTCGTACGAGATCGGATTCGGCTCGTCAGGTTGTGCGGTTGCGGTGGCTGCACCCGCGAGACGATGTTCCGTTGTAGGTGTCGGTATCTCGACTTTGTCTGCATGTTGGTTTCCCGAGCCCACGAGGTTTCCGATCCCGCGGCCCACCCACCCGAGCCCGGATCCGACTCCTGAGGCACCGGCACCGATCGCTTTGCCGGCCGCGCCGGCGACAGCGCTGCCTGCGGACGCTGCCCGACTTCCGACTTCCGCCAGGGCGTCGACGACGCTGGGACTCTCGTGGTCGGTCCATCCCATGACCTGACTGCCACGTGCCTGCGCGAAGTCGTCGAGGTCGTCCTTGAGTTTGACGATGTCGTGTTTGAGATTGTGGGCGGCGCCCCACCGGAACCCGTCGAGTCGGTGCATTTTTGCAAAGTTCGACAGTTCCGACCGCGCGTGCAGCAACAGTTCGCCGTCGCGTTCGAAATGCTCTGCCAGCACTGTGCGTGCGTCGTCGAGCACCACCTGCAGATGCTGCGGCTCGGTGGCCTGCACGCGCGCGATCCGCAACCGCTGCCACAGATAGAGCGACTGCTCACCGACCACCAACAGGTGCAGGGATTCGCCGAGCCGGTTCTCTTCGATTGCTCGGCGGAGATAGTCGGCGCGGTCCTGGACCGGGCGAGTGGCATCGAACCCGGCCAAGGTGCGTTTGACGTGTTCTCGGAGTCGCTCGATGGTCACATTCAGGGTGGGCCGGAGTCCGGCTACAGATTCCCAGTCTGCGGTCGGCAGTGTTCCGTGTTCGTCGAGGGTGGTGACGAGCCGATCCAGGGTTGTGAAATGACCGACCACGTCACCGACTCGGGAAGCTTGGGCGAGGGCGAGGAGTTGTTCGACTTTACCGTCGACGCGGGCGATCGATTCGTTCACCGATGCGATGGCCGCCGAGAGGGCGACCTGCACCGCGATGAGTTGGAAGGACAGTGCTTGGGTGGGGCCGAGGGACACTTTCTGCCATTGCAGTTGCTGACGGAACTTCCCTGCTTGGTCGACGACGGTCATTCGGAAGAACCCGCTGTCACCCGGCAACGCTTTGTACGTCTTCAATGCCTGGACGCTGTCCGGTGACAGTCGCACGAACTGACCGGCCTGGGCGGCAATAGATTTCGCTCCGACGGCAGCGGCGGCGACATTGGCCATCGAGGTTGTGCTGACGCCGGAAACATCGAGTGCCTCGCCGGCGAGATCGGTCAGGCGCGCGAGGTATCCGGCTACGACCTCCGGGTCCCCGGCAACGAGAATGCCTTCCGGCTCGACGGAGACAGCGAGTTCGCTGCCAGGGCCGGCGCCCTCGAACAGGTCCATTGCAGCAGTGCCTGGTCGAGTGGGCTCTGATGGTGAACTGTTCGACGAGGGTGTCTCGTTCATCGATGTCCGCTTTCTGCTGGTGTGGTGGTTTCCGGTGGAAAGCATCCTGGCGATGTCGGTGATGGCGGCGTCGAATCGTTCCCGTCCGCCGGCCGAGTTCAAGCCACGATCGGAGCAATGAGGAATGTTTCCGGCTCATCCCAATCGGGGGTGTAGGAGTTGGGGTCTGAAGCCGCCGGTCTCGAGCAGGCTTCGGGCGATGTAGTTGGTCAGGTTGCGGAACCCGAGTGCGGAGCCGCGCAGGTGTTCGAGCCGTCCGTTGAGCGCCTCGGTCGGCCCGTTGCTGGTGCCGGGTCGTTCGAAGTAGGCGAGCACGTCAGCGGCTCGCTTCTTCAGGGTCCGGCCCAGGGTGGTGAGCTCGGTGAGCACCTTGGGGACGCCGGCGCTGAGGTCGGTGATCAGCTTCTCCATGAGCTCGCGGCCACGTTGCCGGTCCTCGTGGCGATAGGCGGCGATCATGCGCTGGTAGACACCCCAGGTCGCCTCGACCTCGACGTGAGCGTCATCAACGAACAGCGCGCGTAGCCTGTCGCTCTGCTTGTCGGTGAGCAGGTCCGCGCCGGTGTGCAGCGTGCGCCGCGACTTGTAGAGCGGGTCGTCCCTGAACCCACGGTGCCCGTGGATCGCGAGTTGGACCCGGCGCCGGCACCTGTCGAGGGCGTCACCGGCCAGGCGCACGACGTGGAAGGGATCCATCACCGTGACCGCGTCCGGGATCTCCTCTGCAGCGGCGGTCTTGAACCCGGTGAAGCCGTCCATCGCGACCACCTCGACCGCGTCACGGAAGGCGTCGTCGCGGTCGGCGAGCCAGGTCTTGAACGCCGCCTTCGACCGGCCCTCGACCATGTCCAGCAGCCTTGCTGGGCCGGCGCCATCGCGGACCGGGGTGAGGTCGATGATCACGGTGACGTACTTGTCGCCACGCCTGGTGTGGCGCCAGACGTGCTCATCGACGCCAATGACCTTCACGCCCTCAAACCGCGTGGGGTCGTTGATCAGCAGCCGCTTGCCTTCAGCCAGGACCGCGTTGTTGGCGGTGTCCCACGCGACCCCGAGTCTCTCGGCGACACGGGCGACGGTGAGGTGTGCGACCACGATCCCTTCCAGCGCCCACCGCAGCCCGGTGCGCGAGAGCTTCGCGCGTGGCTCCGCCGCGGCGCTGGTGTCTTGGCGCCACACGTGTCCGCAGTCGGCACAGCGGTAGCGGCGCACTACAACTTCCAGCACGGTCGGTCGCCAGCCCAGCGGCTCGTGGGCCAACCGCCGGATCACGGTGTCACGAGCAGCGCCTTCGCTGCCGCACCGTCGGCACCACTGATCTGGTTCCACCACGCGGCACGCGAGGACCGCACGATCCGGTTCAAGTCGTTGTCCGGTCACGCTCAGACCGAGGCCGTCGAGTCGAGCGAAGGCGGTCAGGTCAGGGCGGCCGAAGCCGGCCGGCGGGGTAGCGTCGGACACGTCGAGGTCTTTCGGATGGATGGCGTAGGAACCTCCGTCGTCGGGAGACCTCGACGTCTATCTGCGGACCGACGCGCCCGGCCGACCTACACCGTCATCTGAGAAGACCCCTGAAATGTCTTCGACGACGACGGGACCGGCGAGGAGGAGGGCGCGGTGAGCTAAAGGAATGGAGCTTGCTCGGCTTCGACGCCGCCGCAAGCTCCGGTGAAACGGTCGGTACTGGTCGGTCGTCGTCGGTCACCACCGGATGGCGGCGTCCCCCACGCTCGGCGTTTGCGCAGGTCAGCGGCTCGTTCGCCCAGTGGGCGCATCAAGCGATAGACGCAAAGCCGACGTGATTAGGTCGTCGGTTCGATTCCGACAGGCGGCTCCGGCGAACAGCCCCTGACCTGCGGAAACGCAGGGCAGGGGCTGTTCGGTTCTGGTGGTCGCGCGATGCGCTGGCCTCACGGCTCTGCCCGACACCGACGTCGCTCTCCTCTGCGACGGACCCCTCGCCGGCTGAGCGCTCGCGGCCGGCATCCTGTCCGTGTGCCGATAGGCCTCGTACCGCTCGGCAACGCAGCGTGGCGTTGCGTCGCGACCTGGCGACGGCTCGGCGGGGCGCGATCGTCTCGTGCGTTGGCGGACTACGGGAGCTTGGACGCGAGGACGTCGGCCGCCAGGATCTCGGGTGCTGCGCCGAGGAGGTGCTGGTTGGCCATCAGGGCTGCGACGATGGCGCCGTTGGCGTGGGCGTCGCGAGCGGCCTCGTCGGGGAATGCATCGAAGATCCAGAAGGTGTCGGCGTGGGTCCTGACCGCGAACCAGACAATCGTTCCTACTTCTTCGTTGGCGAGCGCGACAGCGCCGGCGAGCAGATCGGCGAGCGCGTCGTGCTGTCCATCGGCCGCGACGATCTTGGCGACGAAGGCATACGGAAGTGATGCGGGTGTGGACATGAGGGGTTCTCCTAGGTGTCGAGGTTTCTTGGTGAAGCGAGTTCAGCGTATGACGAGCAAGGGCATGTGAGAAGTGGCGTATACGGCAGTATTGCTATTGTTCGCGCCATGCGTATCGGACTGATCGCGATCGACGGCTGCTTCGGTTCGGCTGTCGCGTCGGTCATCGACATCGTGCGGGTGGCCGACGGAGCCCGCGGTGATGTCGACCCGCGGATCGACCCGATCGAACTCGCCATCCTCGGACCGAAACGGAGAGTGACCACGACGGCATCGATGACCCTGTCGGTGGACCACCCGCTGTCGGAGTCCGCAGAGTTCGACGTGGTCGTCGTCCCTGCGCTTGGAACCCTCACGGCCGTCGCTACCAACGACGCCCTCCAGAGCCGAGATGCTCGTTCGGTCATCGCCTCGCTCGGGCGCCTCGACGACGCGACCACCCGGATCGCCGCGGCGTGCACCGGCGTGTTCGCTGTCGCCGAGACCGGACGGCTGCATCATCGGCGGGCGACGACCAGCTGGTTCCTGGGGCCGGAGTTCCTGAAGCGCTATCCGACCGTCGCCCTCGATCTCGACACCATGGTCGTGGTCGACGGGAACCTCGTCACCGCCGGCGCCGCGTTCGCCCACATCGACCTCGCGCTCTCACTCGTGCGATCGATCAGCCCCGACCTGGCCCAACATGTCGCCAAGCTCCTCATCATCGACGAGCGTCCGTCGCAGGCGGCCTTCGTCGCCTACGAACATCTCCGGCACGAGGACCCGATCGTCGTCGAGTTCGAACGCTTCGTGCGCGCCCGCCTGGACGAACCGTTCAACGTCGCCTTCGTCGCGCAGTCGCTCGGCACCAGCCGGCGCACCCTCGAACGACGAGTCCGTGCGGCGCTCAACCTCACTCCGCTCGGCTTCGTCCAACGGCTTCGCATCGAACGAGCTCGGCACCTCTCAGCAACCACGGACCTCACCTCCGCCGAGATCGCGCTACGGGTCGGCTACGCGAACGCCGAGACTCTGCGCTCCCTCCTGCGTAGGGAGCGACGCCGTTCCTGACCTATCGCCATGCCTGTAGCCGGTGTCCTAGTGCTCGACTGGAACCACCTCTCAGCACGTCGCGTCGACGCTCCTGCGTCGCCCCTGGACGACCCACTCGACACGCCCGCAGCACAGGCCATGTGACGTGTCCCGGCTTCCCGGACGGTCGGGGTTGGGTGGCTGTGATGTCGTTGCGTTCTCGTAGAGGGGGTCAGCAGACTCGATCAGGGTCGATTGGGATGAGACGCGAAGGCGGTCAGGTCAGGGCGGCCGAAGCCGGCCGGCGGGGTAGCGTCGGTCACGTCGAGGTCTTTCGGATGGATGGCGTAGGAACCTCCATCGTCGGGAGACCTCGACGTCTACCTGCGGACCGACGCGCCCGGCCGACCTACACCCTCATCTGGGAAGAGCCCTCAAACCCGTCTACACGGCTCCGTCGGAGCAGGCCGCGCTCGACCGATTCGCAGAGTTCAGTGACAAATGGGAGAAACGCTATCCCGCGATCATCAGGCTCTGGACTAACGCCTGGGCTGAGTTCGTGCCGTTCCTACAATTCGACAACGCCATCCGGCAGGTCATTTACACGACCAACGCCGTCGAGAGTGTCAACGCTCGAATCCGCAGGGCTGTCAAGGCCCGTGGACACTTTCCGACCGAGGCCGCGGCCTTGAAATGCGTGTATCTGGCCATCATGAGCCTCGATCCCAAAGGCACCGCCCGCCAACGCTGGTCCAACCGATGGAAGGCAGCACTGAATGCCTTCGAGATAACGTTCGACGGACGGCTGTCTGCCGGACGAAAGTAGTTAGAAACCAATCAATTACACCGTTTTCTGGACAGACCCGCGAGAAGTGCGACAGCCCACCAGGACTGCGAGGCCTGCGTCCGATTTCCACGCGATGCGTTCGTCCGGGTGCTGTTCGGTGATGGTGGCGTCGAATTCTCGTGTTTGTCCGGCTATTTCGAGGATCCACTGTGTGTGCACATCGTCGGTTTGTCGAATTTCCCGTACTCCGGACATGAAGTGCAGGTCGGGACGGTCCGTGTTCAGATGATGAGGTTCGAAGCGTTTCGTTTTCAGACTCGCAATTGGGGTCAGGTTTCTGGCCACATGTCGTATGCGGGCCATGATTCGCCCGAGCCGGTCGTTGTTGACCCGTCCGGCGGCCTCGTTGAGCTGTAGAGCGGATATGTGCAGTGCGTTGTCAATCGAGGCGTTCTCGGTGTTCGTTGGGTGTCATGCCGGTGGTGTCGCGGAACGCTCGGTAGAAGGTGCGGGGGTCGGAGAATCCTGTTTGTCGAGCGATGAGGGAGACGGGCCGGGAAGGGTATTTTCGTAGTAGGTGCTGGGCGGACTGGATGCGCGCTGCGCGGAGATATCCCATGACTGTGTGGTCGGTTCCCTGGAACAGGCGGTAGAGGCTGCGGCGGGAGAGTCGCATCGCGGTGGCGATGCGTTCGGCGTCGAGGTCGGGGTCTGCAAGGTGGGCATGGATGTAGGCCAGAACCTGATCTCGTCGTAGGAAGGCGGGTATTTCGGCGGCAGAGCGAACCGGTGTGACGAGACTCAGTAGTGATGTGGCCAGTGAGGAGGCGTGAGTCTCGAGCAGTGCGGCGCCGTGGGGATCGCTGTCTTGGTGTTGGGCCAGTTGGGTGAAAAAGGCTGCGACGGCGGACATCGCTCCTGCACAGCTCATGGTCGTGGCCAGGATGTCTGTGGTCCGGTCGATGCCGGCGAGCGCGAAGGCTCGATCGGCGGGCACCTTGACGATGACCTGTTCGTAGGGTGCATCGGCGCGGAAAGCGAAGGGCAGGGAACTGTCGTAGATGACCATGGATCCTGGCGGGACTACTGCAGTGTGTCCGGCCTGTTCGATGACGCAACTTCCGCGCGTCTGGAATGTGGCGAACAGATACTCGTCCTGTTCCCGCCCTTGGGCGATTCGGCTGCGATTGCGGTGTGTCTGCTCGGCGGTGGCTCGTTTCGTGGACAGAGTGAAGTTCGTGTATCGGCCGAGACGGACATCGCCGTAGAAGTCGGGGTCGGCGGGGTCGGTGCTGACGTCGACGTAGGCATGGCGCCGGGCCTCTCGCCAGTAGTCGATGACACCGTCGTCCGGCGCCCGCGAGGTCGACAACGTTTCGAAGTGTGGCAATGAGGGCTCGTCTGCATCAGCCATGGCCGGATCACCTGCCTTACGGATACCACTGAGTTTACTGAGCCGCGCGGGAAAGTCCTGCGGGTCGGGGAGAGAGCGAGCCGGCCCTGTGTCCGCCAGTCGGGGGGCGATCACAGGGCCGGAAATCTACGCGTGCTGCAAAACGCTCAGGCCGTGAGCATTCCGTGCTGTATTGTGCTCAGACCGTGAGCTTTCCGTGCTGGATCGTGCTCAGGCTGGAATCATTCCGTGTGGGTCGATGATGAACTTGCTCGATGACCCCTGATCGAAGGTCTCGTAGGCGGCGGGTGCTTCGTCGAGGCCGATGACCTTGGTGTTGAGCATTGCGCTCAGATACGGCATGCGGTCCCACAGGATCGACATCATCAACTCGCGGTTGTAATGCATGATCGGTGCCTGCCCCGCGGACAGGCGCGGTGACTTGATCCAGGCCTTGCCGAATTCGAGCGGGAAGATGCCTTCCTGTTCGGCCTTTGTCGGTGCCAGAGGGTCGGGGCCGTAGACGCCGATGACGCCGGTGGCGCCGCCGGCACGGGTGGCTTCGAGGACGTCGTTGATGGCACCTGCCGGCTGAGGCTGATTGGACTCCGAGCCGATGCCGTGTGCTTCGGAGCCGACATAGTCGACGCCACAATCGACTTCGCGCTCACCGAGGATGGCCTCGATCTGGTCGGGCAAGGGGATGTCCTGGCTCAGGTCGATGGTCTCGCAGCCGTTGTTCTTGACCAGGTCGAGTCGGTCCTGATAGTAGTCGCCGACGATGATGCAGGATGCGCCGAGAAGGCGTGCTGCTGCTGCGCCGCAGCGTCCGACCGGCCCGGCGCCGGCGATGTACACCGTTGAACCTGGTTTGGCCCCTGCCTCGATGAGTCCGTGAAAGGCGGTGGGAAGGATGTCCGAGAGCAGGGCAAGATCGAGGATCTTGTCCATGGCCTGGTCCTTGTCCGGGAAACGGAGGAGTTGGAAGTCCGCGTACGGGACGAACAGGTATTCGGCTTGTCCGCCCACCCAGTCGCCGAGATTGAAACCGTATGCGCCGCAGGAGACTGCAGGATTGACGGTTTCACAGACATCTGTGCGGCGAGCTTTACAGTTGCGGCATCGTCCACAGGCGACGTTGAAGGGGACCGAGACGAGATCGCCTTCTTTGAGGAACTCCACGTCGGAGCCGACCTCGATGATCTCTCCGGTCATCTCGTGGCCCATGACCATACCCTGGGGGACGGGGAAGGACCCTCGGTAAATGTGCAGGTCGCTGCCGCAAATGTTGGTAGCGACGATTTTCAGGATGACGCCGTGGGGCGCTTTTCGTCCGTTCGGCATCTCCAGCTTGGGGAAGTCGAGTTTCTCGACCTTCATGGTGCCGGGGCTCTCGAACACCACTGCGCGGTTGCTGTCTGCCATGCTGTCGCTCCTAACCTGGGGGATCCCTGCACGCTGCGATTCGGGACCCGGTTGTGGTGGCGTGGCCACCGGGGGACCTTTCGAACGTATGCGCACGTGGCGATACGTGTCAGTGACCTTGCGTGTCAACTGAGTGACGATGTGTGCCAGGAGTGCTGTGGGGTCTGCCGCAAGGCTCCCTTCCTTCGTTATGGTCACCGGCATGACAAACCGTTCCGAACATCTCGCCGAGGCCGATGATCGCTGGAGGCAGGGTGTCGTGGTGCGGGGAGCTCGGCAGAACAATCTCGCCGACGTCGATCTCGATGTTCCTCGAGACCGTCTGGTGGTGTTCACCGGTGTGTCCGGCTCGGGGAAATCCTCGCTGGCGTTCGGGACACTGTTCGCGGAATCGCAGCGGCGCTATCTGGAGTCGGTGGCACCGTATGCCCGTCGGCTGATCGACCAGGTCGGTGTACCCGATGTCGACGTCGTCGAGGGACTGCCACCGGCGGTTGCACTGCAGCAGCACCGAGGCATCGGTAATGCTCGATCGAATGTCGCCAGCGTGACGACATTGGGCAGTCTCGTGCGGATGCTCTATTCCCGTGCCGGGTCTTACCCAGATGACCAACCGATGCTCTACGCGGAGGACTTCTCGCCGAACACCGTGCAGGGCGCATGTCCGACCTGCCATGGCATCGGGCGCGTCTACGAGGTCGATGTCGACAAGATGGTCCCCGATCCCACACTCAGCATCCGGGAGCGCGCGATCGCTTCGTGGCCGCCGGGCTGGCCGGGTGGCAACCTTCGCGACATCCTGGTGTCACTGGGATACGACGTCGACTCTCCGTGGAAGAAGCTGCCGAAGAAACATCGCGACTGGATCCTGTTCACCGAGGACCGCCCCACCGTTCCTGTGTACTCGGGATTTACCCCGGCACAGACTCGGCGAGCGATCAAAGCCGGAACCGAACCCAGTTACGAGGGCAATTTCGTCGGCGCCCGGCGGTTCGTGCTCGATACCTTCGCGAACACCAAGAGCTCGATCGTCAAGAAGCGGGTCTCTGAGTTCGTCACCAGCGAGGTATGCCCGATGTGCCAGGGCAAGCGGGTCAAGGCGGAGGCGCTCTCGGTCACCTTCGAGGGCCTGGATATCGCCGAGTTCGCGTCCTTGCCCCTGGCACGACTGGCAGAGATCGCGCGCACTGTTGTGTCCAGCGACTGGCTACCCGAGGCGGCAGGAGAAGCTCTCGACGAAACCCGACGAGCCGAGGCCACGCGACGACGTGTCGCATCGGGAGGATCGGCGCACACCGCCGCTCCCGACGTGCGACGCACCCCGAACGTGTCAGCGGAAAAACAGGTGGCGGCGCGGCGCCTGCTCGACGACCTCCTCGAAAGAATCCAACCCATCATCGACCTCGGGCTGGGATATCTGTCACTGGACCGGACGACGCCCACACTCTCCGGCGGAGAGCTGCAACGACTGCGCCTGGCGACGCAGCTGTCCTCGAAGCTGTTCGGCGTCGCCTACATCCTCGACGAACCTTCGGCGGGACTGCACCCCGGCGACTTGACGGCGCTGCTGAGAATTCTGCACGGACTTCGTGAGCGAGGAAACAGCGTCCTCGTCGTCGAGCACTCCCTACCCGTCATCCGAGAAGCGGACTGGCTGGTCGATATCGGTCCCGGTGCCGGCGAGAACGGTGGACGCGTGCTCTACAGTGGAACACCCGCCGGGCTGGCCGACGTACCGGACTCGGTCACCGCACGCTATCTCTTCGACACGTCGGAGCAGGTGCGCCGCCAGCGGCGTACCCCCCGCGGGTGGCTTCGCGTCGAAGGCGTCGAGCGCAACAGTCTCCGCGACCTCACCGTGTCTTTCCCTCTCGGGGTCTTGACCGCGGTCACCGGAGTCTCCGGTTCGGGGAAATCGAGCCTCGTCAGCCAGGCTCTACCAGCGTTGATCAACGCTGAACTGGGCCGGCCCGCCGCGCCCGATGCCAACGTCGAACCGCGCGACGACACCGATCTGCTGCTCACCGGAGATCAGGGCGCGGTCCGCGGCCGCATCGAGGGCACGTTGGGAGGGCTCCGTCGGGTGGTCGCCATCGATCAGCGCCCTATCGGGCGCACACCCCGATCCAATGTTGCAACCTACACCGGCATGTTCGACCACATCCGAAAGCTGTTCGCCGCAACACCTGCGGCCAAGAAACGGAACTACAAACCGGGGCGGTTCTCCTTCAATGTCGCCGGTGGCCGCTGTCCGACCTGCGAAGGTGAAGGCTTCGTGATGGTCGAGCTGCTTTTCCTGCCCAGCGTCTACAGTCCGTGCCCGGACTGCAATGGCACTCGTTACACGCAGAGCACACTCGAAATCACCTGGCGGGACCGCAACATCGCCGACGTTCTCGCGATGAGCATCGACGAAGCCCACGCCTTCTTCACCAGTGAGAACGACGTTCTTCGCTCGCTCACCGTCCTACGCGAGGTCGGGTTGGGTTACCTGCGACTCGGACAACCCGCCACCGAGCTGTCCGGCGGCGAAGCTCAGCGTGTCAAGCTGGCATCCGAACTCCAGCGTGCTCAACGCGGCGACACGCTCTACATCCTCGACGAGCCCACTGCTGGGCTCCACCCGTCCGACAGCGACAGACTGCTCGCTCACGCGCAGGGGCTCGTCGACGCCGACAACACCGTTGTCATGGTCGAACTCGACATGCGCGTCGTCGCCCAGGCCGACCACGTCATCGACCTCGGACCGGGAGCGGGCGCCGACGGCGGACGTATCGTCGCCACCGGTTCCCCCGAGCAGGTAGCTGCCACTGCCGACAGTGCGACTGCCCCCTATCTACGAGCGGCGCTGGAAAACACAGGCGCCGGCACTACACAACACTGACCTGACCGCGCACCACCGCCTGGACTGAACGGCGATAAGGATCAACTAGTGATGGCACGACAGGCACCGAAACCCCAAGGCCTGCGTAATCAACTTTCCAACTCTCTCCGGCGTGAGTCCGGCTCCGCGGTGCTGCTGCTGGTGGTAACCGTGATCGCCCTGCTGTGGGCAAATTCGCCGGCTTCGGGCGCGTACTTCGACCTCTGGCATCAAGGCGCCGGATTCGAACTCGGCCCGGTGGCGTTGCACATGAGCCTTCACCATTGGATCAACGACGGGTTGATGGTCGTCTTCTTCTTTCTGATCGGGCTCGAGGTACGCCAAGAGTTCGCCCACGGGTCATTACGTGATCGAACCCGCACTCGTATCGCCGTGATCGCCGGAGTCGCGGGGGTGTGTCTACCCGCCGTCATCTACGCCGTGATCGTCGGCAGCGGAGACAGCCTGCAGGGTTGGGGGGTGGTCGTCGGCACCGATACCGCCTTCATGCTCGGGGCCTTGGCGCTCCTCGGGCCCGCACGATCAGGCCAACTGCGAGTGTTTCTCCTTACCGTCACGGTGGTCGACGACTTCCTCGCGGTGTCCATCATCGGATTCGTATACAGCGAAAACATTCGCCTGATTCCACTGCTCGTTTCCCTGGCATGCCTGACAGCATTGTGGCTACTCGGGCGGGCGCGACAGTGGCGAGCCGCGCCATACATTCTCGTGGTGATCGTGCTGTGGTTCAGCACGATCGAGTCGGGTGTTCATCCCTCGCTTGCCGGAATGGTCGCCGGCCTTCTGATTCCCGCGTACCCGACACAGCGGCACAAGGTGGAGGCGGCTCGAGAACTGTTTCGTGACTTCTGGCAGTCTCCGAGCGCCGCATCAGGTCGTGCAGTGTCACGTGGACTGGCCAAAGGCACAGCCGTCAACGAGCGGATACACGAATACCTCCGGGTACCCACCGCGCTGATCGTGGTACCGATCTTCGCTCTCGCCAACGCCGGCGTCGACCTGCGTGGCGGACTGCTCGTCGAAGCGTTCAGTGCCCGTGTGACCTGGGGAGTTGTGCTTGGCCTGGTTCTCGGCAAGCTCCTCGGCATCGGAGCAGCCACATACATCGCTGTCCGACTCGGAGCGGGCCGATTACCGCAGGGGGTCGGCATGGGCAGTGTGATGGGCGGATCTGCGCTATCGGGGATGGGATTCACCGTATCGCTGCTGATCATAGGTTTGGCTTTCGGCACATCTCCCGAACTGGCCGGGCAGGCGACCGTCGGCGTGCTCGTCGCCATGGTGCTGGCTGCAGTACTGGGTGCGGTGATCTTCCGCGTGGCAGCGACCAAGCTGGGTGAGGCCGAAGCCGATCTCCCCATCGTGCTGGAACCTCCCGTAGATCCCGAGATCGACCACATTCGTGGACCCGAAGACGCCCAGCTGACCCTTGTAGAGTTCGTCGACTTCGAATGTGGATTCTGCGCACATGCCACCGGAGGATGGGACGACCTGCACGTCCACTTCGGCGACGATCTGCGCTACGTGGTCCGTCACCTACCGCTGGTGGACATCCATCCACACGCACTGGTTGCCGCACATGCAGCAGAGGCCGCCGCACGGCAGCACATGTTCTGGGAATGGCTGGACTTCGTGTTCACCCGCCAGAACGCGCTCGCGCGAACCGATCTCATCGGCTTTGCAGCCGAGATAGGACTCGACGTCGACCAGTTCGTCGCGGACCTCGACAGCGACGCGGTCGCCGAGCGCGTACAACGTGACATTTCCAGTGCCCAGTCCAGTGGTGCCCGAGAAACACCGACCTTTTTCGTCGAAGGCTGCCGAATAATCGGAAGCTATGACGCGCGCACCCTCACCAAAGAACTCGAGCACAGCCGCCGAGGCGCTCGCACGTCCCTGCAGTAGACGCCGGAGAGTATCGCCCTCAACGGCACCGTCCTCAACGCCCGACGACTTCGCTCGGATTCCCGATGTGATCGAGACGCTGATCGCGCGAATCAGCCGTCTTCCCCAAACCGTCACCTGCCGCACGTGGTCAGAGAACGCCGACGAAGACGAGCCAGTGGACTGCCGCACGGAATGCGGCAGCGAAGGGCGGGCCGACGAACAGCTCCAAATCCAACATCAACGACGGGGATTCATCGGCAGTGCCCACCGGGCCGGCACGGAGCGTTGTCTCGGACCGCAGACACGCACATCCTCCGGCATGAGCCCGGAAGACACACGCGACCAGATCAGCAGAAAGTTCATCGTTGATGTCTCCTCGCGGTTCCGTGCTCGTCGGAATGCGTGGCGCCGCGGGACTCGAGCTCGTCCTGAACGAGTGCCAACCGGATTTCGTCGCATCGAGTCCGATCCTTCTGCTCAGCGAGCCGGGCAGCTTCCTCGACCAGCTCGGAATCCGTCATTCCTCGCCTGACATCCTTCACCGCAAAACCTCTCGAATAGTTCGTTTCGGTGTGGATACCCAATTACCTGGCGATCAACAGACGCCGACCGGCAGCCCGCGATGTCGGATGGTCGCTAGGTGATCTCAGTGTCGACGCCGTCCAGGTTGCTGCAACTTCGCCTATTTAGATGGCGGAACTATCCTCGCGGCGTCCTACGGCTCGCGATCAAACCAGTCATCGACGTGCCGCAGTGATCGCTGCGGCACCCCGCGGTGCCGCCATGGCCTTCTCCGAGCACTAACAGACCGTGGTCGAGCACTACGACACCATGCCTCAACAGACCTACACGTGGTCGAGTTCGATCAAACCCGAAGCATCACAGCAAAACCCGAACTCGGCCAAGTTGCGCACCTTCTTGGAGTCCTGAGATCGGTCACCAGCTCATGAATAGCCGCACCGTCCCACACATGGCAGCAGAGGAGAAGGACTGAGACTGTGAGCACCATCGGATACACCGGTGTCTTAGAACAAACCCCGAACTGCAGCAGTACGCACTCCGCCAAGCCGGAGCGATCTGTATCTTCACCGACTGCGAATCCGGCTCGAAAACGCAGCGACCCCAGCTCGCCGAACGCCTGAGCTACCTACGCGGGAATGACGGTGTCGTCCTCGTGGTCTGAACTCGACAGGCTCGGACGATCCGTTTGTCGCCTCATCGGCACGTCCACATTCTTTGCGAACACTGCTCCGTATTCCGTTCTTTCGCAGAAGGATTCGGCACAACCACCGGCGGGGTCGTGAATTCTTCTCCCGCATCATGGCCGCTCTCGCCCAAAGGTGGGCACCACATGATCGTCGAATGCGCTCACGCCGGCCTCGAAGCCGTCCGGCGCCAAAGCCGACACGGTGCCCGCCCAACCGTCATGACACCCGAACGTACCGAACGGGCCCGCTCCCTCTGTGAGCAAGGCAAGAGTCTCGACGCTATCGCCTCCATGCGGGGTGTCGGCAGATCTTCGATCAGCAGAGCGCGTTGACTTCCTCTGGTGGTAGCGGACTTTCACAAATCTGGCGAGAGCACATGATCGGTGCCGGTCGACTACTCGGTGATGATTGCCCGTCAGCTTTGTCGCGTGTCGGGGTGGGGCGGTATGGAACCGTGGATCGAACCTGGTTGCACCCCTTCGACAGCCGATTCGGTGTCAATCTGGCTTTCCGCTGATCTGTTTGACCTGCTTCGTGAGGTCGCCGAGTGTCATCGCCACTCCAGAAAACGTTTCGGAGTTCTCGCGACGTGGCGGTGGTAGCCGGCCGATGAGATCGGGTTGGTAGGTGTGGGGGAGTGCTGCTCCCGGACTGTCCGCACGCGCCCGGGTTGCTAGTTGGTATCGACCGGGAATCCGACCAGGTGCATACCGGTAATGCGGTTTATGGTGGGAAGTGCGAGGCCGCACGGATATTGACCGCGCACGAAAAGGGCTGTCTGGGTTGTGTGCTCAACGCAGATGGCATCCCACCGCCCCGGCTCGACGTGCAGGGCCGGGGTCCTGGGGGTGTGCGGTCGTTGAAATCGCCGCAGCTGCCTTGTTCGTGCCAAACCATCCATCCGATTCGAGAGCTGTTGCAAGTCAGCATGAGTCGGTCGGAACGTTTCGTCGGACCGGCATCGTCAACTTAACTGGGCCTCCGTCAGGGATGATCAACGGATGAGTCGGGGAGACGAGACAAAGGTGGATTCGACGCGGTCACTCTACAAACGGCACCGCTATCCTGCGGAGATCATCGCGCACTGCGTGTGGTTGTACTACAGGTTCGCCTTGAGCTTGCGCGACGTCGAGGAGTTGATGCTCGCCCGTGGCATCGTCGTCTCGTACGAGACGATCCGTGCATGGTGCGCGAAGTTCGGGCCCGAATACGCGCGTGGCCTGCGCCGACGCGCTCCCGAACCTGGCGATACATGGTTTCTGGACGAGGTGTTCGTCAAGATCGGCGGCATCCGGAAGTACCTGTGGCGGGCGGTCGATCAGGAAGGAAACGTCCTCGACGTCTTGGTCCAGTCACGACGCAACGCGAAGGCTGCGAAACGTTTCTTCGGTAGGCTGATGCGCAAGCAGGGCCGGGTACCGAGGGTGCTGGTGACCGACAAGCTTGCCAGTTACGTTGTGGCGCATCGGGAGTTGATGCCATCGGTCGAACACCGGCGCTCGAAGTACCTCAACAACCGGGCCGAAAACTCGCACCAACCCACCAGGCAACGAGAACGCGCCATGAAGTTCTTCCGTTCACCGGGCGCAGCGCAACGGTTCCTGGCGGTGTTCAGTGCGATCTCGCCGCACTTCCGGCCCGGGCGACACAAGCTCACCGCGAGCGATTACCGCTCCGAAATGACCAACCGATTCGCCACCTGGAACGACGCCACTGGCGTACTCGCCGCCTGAACCTGGTTTCTCACCAACAGAATCCGCCCCAGTATGATCGAATATTGTTGATTCCCAGTCATGTTCAGTTAAGTTGACAAAGCCGCGACGTCCATACCTGCGTTCTTGTACATGATGCCCCGCATCGAGCAGCCACTCGCCGAGATGCGCGAGACGGGCACCGACCCCTGTGAAGCCGCTGGACACCTTTCGGTGCCGGCGGCTTCGTCATGTCCGCAGGGGGCTCAGTGACAGAGCCGCGGACAGCAGTCACGCCCACCTGCACGTTCCCTCCGCGTCGTCGAGGTCACTGAGCGCCGGGTGGGATTCGGGGTGATGATGTCGAATATGTCCGATATAACTGCCATATTCGGCGCAGGGCTGAGTCAAGAACGAAAGGGGACATGCCGTGCCGGACGACATGGGTGTGGGGCCGACGACGAAATCCGGTGCGCCGCACCGGGTGGGAGGATTCCGTTATCGCCGCGTGGGGATCGGTGGGAGTGGTCGGACGCCGTCGCTCGGATGCACGGCTACGAGCCTGGTGCGATCGTCCCGACGACGGAATTGATTCTCTCCCATAAACATCCCGAGGACCGGCCTCATGTCGCTCAGACGTTGGAAGCGATCCGCACTTCCGGGGGCTCGTTCAGCAGTCGGCACCGCATCGTCGACACGAAAGGAAGGACACGCTCGGTGGTTGTGGTCGGGGACCGGCTCGTCGACGAGTCCGGCGAGATCATCGGCAGTTCCGGCTTCTACATCGATGTCACCGAAACTCTCGGGGACACGGTCAAGGAATCGGTGGACGAGTTGGTCGCCGAGATCTCCTCCTCTCGCGCGGCGATCGAGCAGGCCAAGGGCATGCTGATGCTTGTTTACGCGATACCGGCGGACCGTGCGTTCGATGTTCTCGTCTGGCATTCGCAGGAAACGAATATCAAGGTCCGCGATGTCGCAGAGCGCCTCCTGGCCCGAGTGGCGGCGGACTTCGAGGTCCCCGCAACTGTCCGCACCCATTTCGATCATGTCCTGTTGCGCAACTGACAACAGGGCTAAGCTCGTGTGACGGCACATCAACTGGGTGGTTGACGCCATGATCATTTCCTTCTCGAGTGCAACCACCACGCTCCCACCTAGGCAGCTGATCGCATCCGACCAGGCACAGGAGCAAATCTCGCGTGACGTCCTCCGAACGATCGTTTCCCCGGCCCCGCTTCACCTTCGTTGTCGGTTTCGGCGATACCTGATCAACTGCCGGTACTGCGCTCACTGGTGCGGACCGTGGCCGCGCACTACGCACTCTCGCTGGACGGGTTGTCCGACCTCGTTCTCGCCGTCGACGAAGCGGCAACCATTCTCATCGGCCACGCCCTGCCTTCCAGCGCCTTGACGTGCACGTTCGACGCAGACACCGACCCAGCAGCTCTACGGGTGATGCTCGCCGCGTCGGCACCCGGGGAGATCACCACGAGCACCTCGTCCTTCGGATGGCATGTCCTCGAGATCCTCGTCGACGCAGTAGTCCTCGAGCAGGTCCCACCAGCCTCACCAGAGCAGAACTGGGCCGCGACGATCACACTGACCAAGGGTCTGCAGGCGCCTTCGTGACCCCGCCTGCCCGGGAAGTCAACGAATACTCACAGGTCACCGATCTGTTCCAGCGTCTCGCCGAAATGCCCGCCGACGTCCCCGCTCACGAGCAGCTTCGCACCGAGATCATCGAAACGTGCCTACCTCTCGCCCATCACATCGCCCGCAGGTATCGAGGACGCGGTCAATCACACGAAGATCTCGGTCAAGTCGCCAGCGTCGGCCTGGTCAGCGCGGTCAATCGCTTCGACCTGGCAAAGGGCAAGGATTTCTTGTCCTTCGCCGTCCCGACGATGATGGGTGAGGTGCGCAAGCACTTCCGTGACCGAGGATGGGACGTTCGAGTTCCCCGCTCACTCCAGGAAAACTACCTGGCACTGAAAAAAGCTCGCGCCTCGCTCACCCAGACTCTCGGACGCGAACCCACCGTTCCCGAACTCGCCGCAGATCTCGGCGTCGAACCCGCCGAGATCGCGAACATCGCCGCCGCCGGAGATTCCTACCATTCCGCTTCCCTGGACGTCCCGGCCTCACCCGACGGCGCCTCCATCGGAGACACACTCGGTGACTACGACGCAGCACTCGACGGCATCGACAACCACGAAACACTGCGGCCGGCACTGATGGCATTGCCCGAACGAGAACGAGTAATCCTCGTGTATCGATTCTTCGGCGAATTGACGCAAGCGGAGATCGCCGAGAAAGTCGGTCTTTCCCAGATGCACGTCTCACGCTTGCTCAGCCAATCCCTCACAGCCTTACGCAAAGAACTCGGCAGCCTCGCCTCGTAGTGGCGTTGCAACAAAGACAGAGACCTGGGGTGCCGCAACCGGGACGCGTTGGACAGTGAAGGCATCGCCCGGGTTGGTGGCGTAACTGGCGCGTTCCTTCCACAGCAGCTCTGCCGATCGGCAGATCCTCGAAAGATCTCGGCGCCCAAGGACGCCTGCCCGGATCTCCTGACTTAGGCCAACGGTCGAAACCGTGACGGCTCGCCGGATCCCAGATCAATGAAACCCGGCGAGCCGTGCCGTACCGTGCCCTGGCCCGGCAGAGCTGAGGCACGGCACCAGTGATCCACCGAACGCGAAATGGGGGATCGGCTATCCGGTGGATCCTCGACTCACTACCCCCGCTGCCCGCCATGTAAACGCCGCATCGAATCGTGAGCCGAAACCATCAGTTCTCGAATGCGGTGATGCTCCGGACCAGTGACGACCGGCGGATGCGCAGTATTCGTCGACGTCGACGGCGATGTACACCGACGACCTTCAGGCTGGCGATCCGCGGAACCCTGCAGTGCACGAGGGAGACGTACTGCGCGCCCGGTTGCGCTTGATGCCTTGCGGCACTTGATGTTCGCCGCGGCTGGGGAAGGGGCCGGCTAGCCGAGGACGCAACAGCAATTCTCAATATCCGGACTGGACGATTTTTTGGCCTACCCGGGGCGAGGGCGGTGTCTGTGGGCGGTTCCTCGGTGCCCTCCTTGCGGGAGATGCGTTGCGAAGAGTCGACGGTCGTCTGCGTACCGTTCGACGGCGATCCCACAACTCGTGTCCGAGTTCGCCTCTGTGGCTGCCCTGATCGCATCGTTGTGCGTCGTGGGTTTCCCACCGGGTGTGCTCCTCGGCGGTTCTGCACATGCTCCTCCATGAAGGCCGACGGTAATGGCGGACCGAAGAGGGTGCCCCTGGATGAACTACCCGAGCGCCTCTACCGCGCGCGCGGGTTGTTGGCGGTGCTATGACCGATTGTCTTCGAACCTTCTCGCAGCGTGAACGACCCTGCGACCTAGGCGAACCCGAAGACACACCCTGACCGTGGCTTCCACGTCGACTGCTGCGATGTGTATCAGTTGACAGAGTGGGTAGCTCGAAAATCATGAGTACCGTGACCGAATCCGTAGATGTCAACGTCCCCATCTGTACCGCCTACGACCAGTGGACTCAATTCGAGTCGTTCCCCCACTTCATGTCCGGAGTACGGGAAATTCGACAAATCGACGATGTGCACACACATTGGATCCTCGAAATAGCCGGACAAACACGGGAATTCGACGCCACCATCACCGAACAGCACCCGGACGAACGCATTGCGTGGAAATCGGACGCAGGCCCCGATCATGCGGGTGTGATCACCTTCCACCGATTGGACGACTCGCACACCAGGGTGACAGCACAGATGGACATCGACCCTGATGGCTTCGTCGAAAACATTGCCGACAAACTCGGAGTCCTCACCCACAGAGTCAAAAAGGACATGGGGAGCTTCAAGGAGTTCATCGAATCCCGCGACCAGGAAACAGGCGCCTGGCGGGGAAACATCGAACGCCCGGACCAGATACGCCCCGACGAAGTCTGAACTCCCGCACCCCGCAGGCCTGGGGACTGCTGCGGCAGGAGTAGGCGCGGGCCACCGGAAGCGCGATCGCCCATCGGCACGGTTCCCCCGCAGGGGGTTACTACGGCTTCCCGAGTCCTACACGTGCGTGCCGAGGGTGCCGGTGTCGTTTGCCACGTGAGGACGAACGAAGCCACTGGAAGTCCAGGCACATCACCACGGTCAGACCGACACCTAACATCACGAGTAACAGAACCACGTTCACCATCGCCACTGCTCCCTCTGACATCGAATTAGCCACTCACACCACGCAAGGCAGAATTCTCAGACGCATTCCGGACGCGTACGTTCCGGTAGCTGGACTCAGGCAGCGGTCACGCCATGAATCGATCGGACCGATACGCGCATCCTCGACGTCGCGGACAAACCACGTGCGATCGGTTCTTCCGCCTCGAAACGCTCGATTGCGAGTGCGAGGCCCATGACCTGTCGCCACCACCGTTCACGTTCCTCGGATTCGGCCCACACAATTACATCCATCACTGTCTCCTCATCAACCCTGGGTTTGTTACCCAGGTCACAGATTTTGGAAACGTAGGACACGCGAAATTATGCAATGGAGAGAAGCGGGGACTCGCGGTGTGTCGCCGATAACCAATCCTCCTCGAGGCCTCCGAAAACAGATCCGAAGACACGAAACGAGTACAGCCGAAAAAGGAGCTTGCGAACTGACCCGCAGTCCAATCCACTCGGCCCCCGTCGACGTCAATGCGGTCACTTCACAGGCTGCACAACACTTCTCGTGGGTGTGTTGATACGGCTGCGAGCCGTTGCGCTCAAACACAGGCGACAGGGTCAGGAACCTGACCGTACGCCGCTGCAGGCGAGGAACATGATCAGCCCGCTGCGGATTCGGATGCCGCCCCTGAGGCGAAGTCCGAAGCCGAACGACGCCTATGCTCGGTATAAGATCTCGCGAGAGAGTGGAGCCAGATATGAGTCCGAACAGCACCTGGCTCGACACCCGAACAACCCAACTACGGGGCACGCTTCTCGGTCTGGGGCTGACGATCACCGACTCCCAGGCCCGCGTACTGCTCAACGACAAACTCGACGACTACGCCCGCCTGATGCACGTCACCCGCCGCACCGCCCAACGACACTTCACCGACGAACAGCTCGCCATCTTCGCCAACTCCCTCGCGGCGGCCATTTCCGACGAAGCACCCGGCGAGCCCATGACCGAATTCGAACGCACCATCCCCATGCCCACCAACGCACTCGGACTGACCATCGCCGCCCTGGCAGAAGCGCTGAAAGTCGCCCACGGCAACCTCGAAGAGCACTCTCTGACCGACGGCTTGTCCCACCTGTCGACTCTGGGCATGATCGCCGCCGACGCCCGCACAAACACCCGCACCGGTACCGTTCCCATGCCCCGGCCGCTGCTGCTGCGGATCGCTCGCTTTCTCGACAACACCGCGAAAATGGTCAGCGAGGGAGCGAACCTGCCCGACGGCCTCGACGAAAACGCGCGAGCACCCTTCGTCACCACCCTCCAACAAGACGCCGACGGACTACGCACCCTCGCGAACACCGAAGACGGTCACTCGCCGAAACTTTGGCGTATCCCTGCCAGTAGCGAAACATCGCCCCGTCGCGAAAAAGCCAATCGACGTCATGCCGCAGTCGAAACAGAGCCGAACGCCGCAACGGAAGGCGCGCGCGGGGATTCGATCCGCAGCGGACGACCTCGCCCCACGGAATCTTGACCTGCCAACACATGTGAGGAGTTACTCGTGAGGCCTATCGCCAGTTTCAGCGCCATGTTCGTGTGGGCCATCCTGCTCATCGCCGTCGTCGGCATCGCCGTGAGCCTGACCCAAGGGGCGTGGGCTCCCACCGTCGCCTGGGCGATCGTGGCAAGCGCGGCCGCGGCTGGTCTGATACGTCTGCGACACCGGCAGATCGGTAGCACCCGTACATTGAGAGCTGTTCCCGCGCGGCGAATACATCGCGCCAAGCACGACAAGAACGATCACATCTGACACATCCCACCGACTCCGACGGCTCCCCTCCGCGGCCCAGATCGCCCCGCCGGCATTCGTAAGCGCCCAGGGGGACGGGCCTTGGGGCCTTGCGTCTGACGAATCCCCGGAATGGTTATCGAGTACAGCTCAGCGTGTTGAAAGCTGGCCTGTTGAAGTCAGTACTGCTGTATTCATTACTGCGCGTTCGTCATTCACCACCGACTCCGCGGTCCGTGGGAAATCGGTAGACCCGAATTCCGCCCTCGCGATCGGTGTATTGAATGCTCCAGAGCGTGCGATCCACCTGCCCCAACTCGATACTCCGGACAGCTTCCTCCAAGGTCGGGTACTCAGCAGTGCGCTGCGCAGCACCGTCGTAGAGAAAAGTGAAATGCATTCGATCCTCGTCCTTTCTTCCCAGTCAGGTCAGGCTGCGACCGCGACCGGCCGGGGCGCAAAGGAAGACGAGGCTCGCAGTTTCGCGAGACTTTGGGCGAGGAGCCGAGAGACGTGCATCTGCGACACTCCGATCTTCTCCGCGATCTCCGCCTGAGTCAGTTCCCCGAAGAACCGGTAAATCACGATGATGCGCTCACGCTCGGGCAGAGCGAGGAGCGCCGGCCGCAGCGTTTCCTGATTGTCGATGCCGTCGAGGGCAGCATCGAACTCTCCCAACGCATCTGCGATCGATCGACCGTCACCGACGGCGGCTGCATCGAGGGACGCTGCATGATAGGAATCGCCGGCAGCAACGATCTCCGCGACCTCGGCGGGCTCGACTCCGAGCTCTTTCGCCAGCTCCGGCACCGTCGGCTCACGCCCGAGATCCTGCGTGAGCGCGGTGCGTGCTTTGTTGAGCGCAAGACAGTTTTCCTGCAACGAGCGCGGCACCCGCACATCCCATCCACGATCCCGGAAATGCTTACGCACCTCCCCCATCATCGTGGGAATCGCGAAGGCGAGAAAGTCTTTGCCCTTGGCCAGATCGAAACGGTTCACCGCACTGACCAGACCGACGCTGGCCGCTTGGACGAGATCGTCGAGCGCTTGTCCGCGGCCGCGATACCGCAAGGCGATATGGCGAGTCAGCGGTAGACATAGTTCGATGATCTGCGTGCGCAGACGCTCGCAGCGTGCGTCGTCTCCCGGCAGAGAAGCCAACTCTTCCAGCAAGCCCGCGACCTGTGCGTATTCGGCGTCCTTCATGTGCCGGCTCACGCTATCACCCACTTCTGCCGGGTGGTCGTTGCTCGTGCGTATCGTGCTGCGGGCATCGTCTTCTCCTTCACAGTCGCGCTCACGGGTTGATCGCCTGCAGGACTACGCGGAATGAGGCCGCCGCGACCAGGGCGAACGCCACTCCGGTCAGCGGGCCGGCAAGGACGGATCCGACTGCGCCCAAGATTCCGGCGATCACGATCACCAGGACGAGATCGAGCGTCACCCGCCGCCACCAACCTCGGGAGGCGACAGGGGTCGTGATCGGCGATCGCCGCTGCGCAGAAGTCCGCCCGACGTCATATGAGGAGGTCATGGCAGTTGTCATTCACACTCCCGGGGTCCACATGCTCACACACAGCTGTCTGTTCCGATGTCGTAAATCTATACCAACTGATGCAGATAAGCGACAATTAGAGCGGCAGGGAAAGCAGGGTCGAAGGCGCCGTGAGCAATCTCCCCTTGGGCTCACCTGCACATTCAGGCGAGTTTCCGTTCTTACCGGGCGGGTACGTTCTAGCCGTGACTATGTTCGGTTGCGCGAAAATCTGCAGTGCTGACCATCAGATTTGCAGCATCGGCCGGCGAAGGGATAGTGATGAGCCGTGTTAAAGTCGAGTGATATCCGGTTGGGCTGAGGGAGTAGTGCTGTGGCAGTGACAGATGCAGCGCACGTCCATGCTGCCTACGACCGCCGTGGGGTGTACGGGATTTCCGTGATGTCGGAACTGTCCGGCGTCGGCCCGCAAACATTGAGACTGTACGAGCGGCGCGGACTGCTCACCCCAGCCCGCACGGGCGGGGGAACCCGCCGCTACAGCGAAGCAGACCTGGCCACGTTGACACGTATCAGCGCGTTGATCGCCGACGGCATCAACCTGACTGCGATCGGTGTCATCCTCGACCTGGAAAACCGGAACGGGATCCTGGCCGAACAGATCGCTCAGCTCAGTGGGATGCCCGCGGAGGAATCGCCTTCCGAGCGCGTCCCGGAAGGCGGTGACCCCGCGTCGGCGTGAGCGATGGCGCCGAAATCCGCATCGGCAGCGATCACATGCCCCTCCGATTCGAGCTGGTCGATCGCCGCATCGAACGCGTCGATAAGCCACGGCTTCTGCGCCTGCGCGAGCGAAGTTTCCGTATTGTCGTCACCGGTCTGCACGATGTGCACCCACCACGAACCGCTCGCATCGGGCTCGTCCCACAACCCTCGCGCAGAATTGGTGGCCAACACGTAGCGGTTGTACTCGAGATCCACACGAATGGCGTACTGCCCGTCCACATTCACCACAGCAGCGGGCCGCTGCGACGCCGCAGCCAACGCGGTCAGCGCGTCGTCGTACATTTCCGAGAACTTCTTCGTCAACGGCACAGTGCAGTCCTACTCATCGAGGCCCCATGCAGACCGCACAAGGTAAAAGACAGCCCGTTGCCACAGCCATGACCAGCCCGTTGCCACAGCCATGACGAAGAACTGACATCCACCCTAACCCCACGAGGCCCACATCAGTGGGAAGCATCCCACTCCGCGATCACCTACCGTCCCGTCGAAAGCCGGAAGAGGACCGAACCCTGTCGAACTGCATACCGATCTCGCGGCAAAGCTCCTCATCACTGACGGCGCGGTCCCCGAAAGCGATCGCGCCCACTGCAGTGCCGTCGATGACAACCTCGCCGACGACACCGACGACCGCACCGTCCTCACGGCAAGCGATGTCCCGCCCCGCGCGAATCACCTGCTCGATCACCGACGCACGGTCGAACCCTGCACCGCCGCGGTAGCGGTGGACACCGGTTTCCTCGTCCCGCACCGACACGAACCAGTCCACCTGCATCGCCCTCACATTCCTCCCCTGCACCCCTCACCTACTTCTACCGCGTGGGGAGCGTATCCACCACCTCGGCCGCGAGCACCGTCAGCCGAATACTGCATTGCCGAGACTGCTCGACGAACACCTCGAACACCTCAAACACCTCGATCCTCACTGATACTGTGCAGCACCATCAGCATTCCCTCGGCATGCTCGAAGCCTTGCGCGTACCGCCATCCCAGCCTGCACACCCCCGACCTCCGCAGGACCCGCACTCCGCCGCCGGAAGAGGTTGGTATGCCAATGGGCACGGCTTTGTCAACTTAACTGAACATGACTGGGAATCAACAATATTCGATCATACTGGGGCGGATTCTGTTGGTGAGAAACCAGGTTCAGGCGGCGAGTACGCCAGTGGCGTCGTTCCAGGTGGCGAATCGGTTGGTCATTTCGGAGCGGTAATCGCTCGCGGTGAGCTTGTGTCGCCCGGGCCGGAAGTGCGGCGAGATCGCACTGAACACCGCCAGGAACCGTTGCGCTGCGCCCGGTGAACGGAAGAACTTCATGGCGCGTTCTCGTTGCCTGGTGGGTTGGTGCGAGTTTTCGGCCCGGTTGTTGAGGTACTTCGAGCGCCGGTGTTCGACCGATGGCATCAACTCCCGATGCGCCACAACGTAACTGGCAAGCTTGTCGGTCACCAGCACCCTCGGTACCCGGCCCTGCTTGCGCATCAGCCTACCGAAGAAACGTTTCGCAGCCTTCGCGTTGCGTCGTGACTGGACCAAGACGTCGAGGACGTTTCCTTCCTGATCGACCGCCCGCCACAGGTACTTCCGGATGCCGCCGATCTTGACGAACACCTCGTCCAGAAACCATGTATCGCCAGGTTCGGGAGCGCGTCGGCGCAGGCCACGCGCGTATTCGGGCCCGAACTTCGCGCACCATGCACGGATCGTCTCGTACGAGACGACGATGCCACGGGCGAGCATCAACTCCTCGACGTCGCGCAAGCTCAAGGCGAACCTGTAGTACAACCACACGCAGTGCGCGATGATCTCCGCAGGATAGCGGTGCCGTTTGTAGAGTGACCGCGTCGAATCCACCTTTGTCTCGTCTCCCCGACTCATCCGTTGATCATCCCTGACGGAGGCCCAGTTAAGTTGACGATGCCCACACACATGCCAGACGTCGTGACTGACCTTCTCCCCGAATCCGACTTCGACGCGACCAAACTGCGAGGACAACGATGAGACGGCACCTGTACGACGCAGACCATCAAGCATTTCGTGAGGTAGTGGCCGAGTTCGTGAAGCGCGAGGTCGTTCCGCATCTTAATCGCTGGGACGAACAGCGGTTCATCGATCGCGACACGTGGATCGCTGCCGGTAAACAGGGCATCGTCGGTCTTGCAGCACCGGAGAACTACGGCGGCGGTGGCGGAACCGACTACCGTTTCCGCGCAGTAGTCATGGAGGAATTCGCCAAGGTGCACGCCACCGCGCTTTCGTCGAGTTTCTCGCTCCAAGATGACATCGCCATCCCGTACATCAAAGAGCTCGGCAACCAGGACCAGCTCGCTCGGTGGATGCCGTCGATGGCGACAGGTGAGCTGATCGGCGCGATCGCCATGACCGAACCTGGAACCGGCAGTGATCTTAAGGGGATTCGCACCTCCGCTACCAAAGTCGCAGGCGGCTGGCTTGTCAATGGTTCGAAGACACTGATCACCAACGGTATCCAGAGCGACATTGTCATCACCGTCGCGCGCACCGATCCAGAAGGCGGCGTGAACGGTTTCAGCCTGCTGGTGGTCGAGCGAGACATGCCGGGATTCATTCGTGGACGCAAACTTCAGAAGATCGGCCTGCACGCGCAGGACACCGCCGAATTGGTCTACGAGGACGTGTTCGTTCCCGAGGCGAACGTGCTCGGCAGAATCGGTAGCGGATTCGGACAATTGAAGGCCAAGCTGCCCCTGGAACGGCTCAGCATCGCGGTCCACGCTCTGGCCGTCGCGGAATCGATTCTGCGCGAGACCATCACGTACGTGCGAGACCGAACGGCCTTCGGCCAACGGATCGCCGACTTCCAGAACACGCAGTTCGAACTCGCCGAGATCCAAACAGAGGTGAATATCGGCGGAAATTTCGTCGATCAGGCAATCCTCGCCCTGAATGCTGTCGATTTAGTCGATGTCGATGTCGATGCGGCACAGGCGAAGTGGTGGTCCGCAGATCTCCAGAACAGAGTTATCGATCGCTGCCTGCAACTTCGCGGAGGGTATGGATTCATGATCGAGTACCCCGTCGCACGGGCCTACCAGGATGCTCGGATTCAACGAATCTTCGACGGAACCAACGAGATCATGAAGCAAATCATCGGCCGTTCCCTGGTAGGGCCGGCGTGACCGTAGACGTAGGGATCGACGGCCAGGTTGCACTCGTCACCGGGGCAGCCACAGGGCTCGGATTCGGCTTCTCGAAGACGTTGGCACGATCTGGTGCCATTGTCGGGTTGGCGGGGCGTCGTCCAGACCGGTTGGCCGACGCGGTGGCTCGGGTCGAGACCGAGGGCGGCACCGCATTCCCGGTGACACTCGACGTCCGCGACCCCGATGCAATCGAGGCCGCGATGGAGCACATTACCCAAATTTATGGACCGCCACAGATTTTGGTCAACAATGCAGGTGTGCCGGACGCAAGACGAGCACATCAAATGCCGTTGGAGTTGGTCGACACGGTCCTTGAGACGAACATTCGTGGGCCGTGGCTGCTGGCGACCGCGGTCGCCTCGCGACTCATTGCGGCCGGGCTGGAGGGTCGGATCGTCAACGTGTCGTCGATGTCGGCATTCGACTATCGCGGAGAGGGAGCTGCTCTCTACTCGGTCACGAAAGCGGCGATGAGTCGTATGGCGGAGGTTCTCGCGGTGGAGTGGGCGGCATACGGTATCAACGTGAATGCAATCGCTCCCGGAGCGTTCGCATCCGAGATGATGGACGCGATGCTGGATCGGGTGGGCGACATCACTACCTCGTTCCCGCGGAAGCGCCTCGGGGATCCAGCGATGCTGGAGAGCACCCTTCTCTATCTGGTCTCACCGGCATCCCAGTATGTCACTGGCACCGTCATCAAGGTAGATGACGGCCAGTACCCACGCTGATCTCCGCGGATTGGGCGTGTGCTCGGCCACTACAGGTAGAACCCATGAGCCGGCACAGACCAGAACGAGCGCATCCCGAGTATCCCGATTACGGATGTCAGTCAGGGCCGACATCCGTAATCGGCGAAACCACCCGTCTAGGGGTCGCGTCTCGTTGGTTGAAGCGAAACAGGCCGAACCGGTTCACCAGTCGAGCGGCTCATGCAGTTGTGTTCACCGGGAAGTTACGATGCGGAGGTGTTAGGCACAGAGGAGAATGCGCGGCTTCTGGAGAGTAGGGCGCGGTCCTCGTCGAAGTCTGGCGGAACGACCGAGGCAATCTGGTGTCACAACACCTCGGAAGCGTCGTAGAGCTCGTGGGCGCGGCGTGTCATCTCGGCCTTGTGGTAAGCGGGGAACATGCCCACTGCCGGCTTGACATCCCGCAGGACTTCCTTGGCGACGACGACTTTGTGGACCTCCGTTGGGCCGTCGGCGAGGCCGACATGGAACGAGTGGATGACCCACTCCGCGAACGGCATCTCGTGGGTCAGCCCTAGCGACCCGTGGAGATGCAAGGCGCGGGAGGAGATGTCGTGCAGGAGTTTCGGCATCGTCGCCTTGACCGCCGAGACGTTCTTGCGGATCGCCTTCCAGTCGTTGCCCTGATCGGCCAGCCATGCGGTCTCGAGGATCAGCAGACGGAACTGGCGCAGCTCGACCCAGCTGTCGGCGATCTTCTCCTGCACAAGTTGCTTCTGTGAGAGCTGCTCGCCCTTCGTCTCGCGCGAGACGACGCGCTCGCACATCATCTCGAAAGCGCGCGTGGCCTGAGCGAGGGTACGCATCGCGTGATGCATGCGGCCACCGCCGAGCCGGACCTGGGCGACGACGAAGGCATCGCCTGGTCCACCGAGCATGTTCTCCTTCGGGACACGGACGTCCTTGAATCGCAGGTGGGCGTGCGAATCGTCGCGTTCCCCGTAGAAGCCGTAATTCTTGATGTTCTCGATGCCGGGCAGGTCGCGGGGGACGATGAACATCGACATGCGGCGGTACGGATTCTCGGTGTCCGGGTCTGTCACCACCATGAGGATGAAGAACGCCGCGTGGTCGGCTTCGGAGGCGAACCACTTCTCGCCGTTGATGACCCACTCATCACCGTCAGGCTCGGCATGGGCTGTAAAGACCAGGGGGTCGGCACCGCCCTGCGGTTCGGTCATCGAGAAGCATGACACGATCTCGTTCGCCAGCAGAGGGTAGAGGAAGGTCTCCTTCTGCTCGTCGGTGCCGTAGTGCGCGAGGATTTCGGCATTGCCGGAATCCGGTGCCTGGCAGCCGAAAACGATCGGGCCGAAGCGCGACATGCCGAACTTCTCGTTCATCAGTGCGAGTTTGAGCTGACCGTAGCCTTTGCCGCCTAGTTCGGGGCCCAGGTGGCAGGCCCACAGGCCGCGAGCTTGGACCTCGGCCTGCAGCGGCCGGACGAGGCGGGTGAACTCGGGGTCATGAATGTTCCACTGGCTGCCCAGTAAGTAGTCCAGTGGCTGGACCTTTTCGCGCACAAAAGTGTCGATCCAGTCGAGCTCAGGTTGAAATTCGGGATCGTTCTCAAAGCTCCACATGTTGGCTGTCCGTTCAGTCGAGTATCGCAATGACGTTAGGTCAATTGAATTAAAAGCACAATCAATTGCTTTATTAGGTGCCTGGGGTGGAGGTTCCGAACCTTGGAACGTGGTCTGGCCGACGCTCGATCGGTCCGAGAGACTGACGGTCCGTGAGACAACAGGAGGTTGACGATGAGTAATGTCCAGGTGGACCCCGGACCCGTGCTGTCCGTGTCGGATACGCAGCTCCGCCAGATCGAGCAGTTCCTTTTCGACGAGGCACAGGTACTCGACGAATGGCGGCTGCACGAGTGGCTTGAGCTCTTCACCGCAGATGCCCACTACCTCATTCCTGCCACCGACCGCCCCGAGGGCGACCCGAGCCGAGACTTGTTCCTAGTGCAGGACGATCGGTTCCTTTTGGAGCAGCGTGTCAATTCGTTGCTGACCCGCGCTGCTCACGCGGAATACCCACACTCGCGGACGACCCGGATGATCTCCAATATCCGGGCGACGCACGGTGACGGCGGGCGTATTCGCGTCCGAGCCAACTTCGCCGTCTACCGCGTCCGTAACGGTGTCATCGACACGTACGTCGGCCAGTACCGCCACATCCTCGAGTACGATGCCGAACAGGTCCTCAGGTACGTCGAGCGCAAGTCCGTGCTGACCTTGGATGCTCTCCGCCCTCACGGCAAGGTCAGCATCATCCTGTGAACCGTCTCGAAGGCAAGGTCGCGATCGTCACCGGTGCCAGTGCCAACATCGGGGGATCGCTGGCCGCCGGGCTGGCTGCCGCGGGGGCCAAGGTCGTGTGTACAGATATGTCGGCCGAGGTTGCGGCAGCGACCGTGAACCGGATCGAGGACGCGGGCGGTGAGGCATTCGCCGTGACCGGCGACGTCACCGATCCCGATCATGTGGCGGACGTCGTCGCCCAGGCGCTGGAGCGTTGGGGGCGTATCGACGTCCTGGTCAACAATGCAGTCTGGTTCAACCAGAAGGGGCTCTTCACAATGCCTCTCGAGGAGTACCGCCGTCAGATCGACATCATCCTGGGTGGGGCCTTCCTGTTTACTCGAGCGGTCGGCCAGGTGATGATCGATCAGCAGATCGCAGGCAGCATCATCAACGTCCTCTCAACCGCGGCGTGGCAGGGTCAGCCTGGAAATATTGGCTACAGCACCGGTAAGAGTGGACTCATCAACTTCACCCGTTCGGTCGCGATGGAGCTCGCCGAGTATGGCATCCGTGTCAACGGCTTCACCCCGACTGCGACGCAGCCGGAGGACCCGAAGTTGGTGGCGCGGATGGCCGCGATGACGAGCCAGCCCAGCGCCTACCCGATGGACTTCACCGCCCAATTCCCGATGAAGCGGCTGCCGACGCCGAGCGACTACGTGCCAACGGTCGTGTTCCTTGCCTCGGACGATTCCCGGATGATCACCGGCAGCAACATCACGGTTGATGGGGGCGCCACTGCAAAGTATTGGCCGTGGAGGCCTCAGCAGGACTGACCAAACCAATAGCACCGAGCAAGGAGAAAAATGTGTGTGCTGCCATTATCGCCGAACTCGGAGCTGCGCCGGTCCTCGGTGAGAGACCCGAACCGATCACCGGTAAGGACGGCGTTCTCGTGCATAGTTCTCGTGCATAGTTCGACCGCCGCCCTCAATCCGGCGGACCTGGATATTCGCCTCGGGCATTCGCCCGACGCCGTTCGTTCCCTGGACCGAAGCGGTCGGTAGAACGTCCGACGGTGAGCGGGTCTACCTTTATCCCGCACTGCACCCCCACGGGGCGTTAGCGGAGCAGGCTGTGGCGCATGCAGGGCAAGTCCAGCAGCTCACAGACGACATCGCCGACGAACAAGCCCTTTGCCTCGATGTAGAGGGTACGACCGCTTGGCTCGCACTGACATACAAGGCCGGAATCCCGCCCGGGGAGTCGGTACTGGTGCTTGGGGCGACCGGCAGTGTCGGCCAGATCGCCGTACAGGCTGCCAAGGCTCTCGGGGCGCGCCGTGTCGTCGCTGCTGGTCGTGACCGAGAAACCTTGGACGCCGTGCAGGATCGCGGAGCAGGCGCTGTGGTGACGCTCGACGAGGCCTACGAGGGCAGACTCGTCGGCGCCTCCGAAGGGGGCTTCGACCTCGCCGTCGACTTTCTGTTCGGCGCGCCTATGGCAGCCGGCATCCAGGCGACCCGCGTGGGCGGCCGAATCGTCAACCTCGGGATGCGAGCCGGCTGGACCGTCGAACTCCGCGGGATCCCCCTCAAAGAGCGAGACCTGTTCTCCTGCAGCATCGGCATGGTGCCGATCGATGTCAGGGCGCGGGCCTTCGGCGACCTGAGTCAACTGGCGCTCACCGGTGGAATCCACGTCGAGTCCGAGCGTACGGCCCTTGCCGATGTCGCCGAGAGGTGGAAGCGCCAGGCAACCAGCCACACTGCAAGCTGCTCGTCACACCTTGAGGGTGGACCTCGGCTCAGCTGGTGGCGGCGGGCCACGATCGTGTAACTCAGGTGCAATGCCGTCCGAGTCGGCCCGTGTCACCACTACCGTCCGATTTAGCTACGCATGAGAGGGGACTGGCGGTCTCGAAAAGTCCTGGGCAGAGAGAGCGTGTGGATTCACGGCCCGTGAGGTCGTACGCCCGCGCGTCTCGGCATAGACGGGGATCCGTCCTCGGTCTCGATGACCAGACGTACGTCGAAGACGCCAGCCCCGTTCAATCTGATAACGATCCAGTCTGCACCGGACCTACCCTTGACTCGTCGGGCCAGGACCGTAGAAGTATCCGTCAAGTAGTTCGACGATCGTGTGCGCCGTTCGGACCGCTGCTGATCACCATTGGTGCCGCCACTTCAAGCTCCGCGGTTGCCAGCTCCCCGCGGCGCAGCGTCGGCTCGTCGCTATGTGTCGTCACGGCAAATCACCTTTTGCAAGGCGATAGTGCCCGGGACAGGTCCACTCGATGTCGTTCTAGGTTTGCCAACGTGGAGCCGGACGGGATCTACAGTGCGGGCCACCGGCTCCAGCGGTCGGGACGGTACGCATGGTGACCGCGATATGGGCCCCGGGCGGTGCGCAGGCGTTCCAGCGGTCGGAACCTTGGGTGCCATTTATCGGACGCTGATCCCACCATGACCACTAACTACGGCGTTACTTACATCACACCGACTCGGCTGAACTGACAGCGACGCTCCCGTCGCACCAGCATGCTCTGGGTAGGTGGTAGCGGTGAGGAAGAGGGCCCACATGAGCATCGACATGATAGAACCACTCACGCTCGGCCAGGAGGTCAACGCACCTCGTCAACCGACTGAGACCATCGCGCAGTCCTCCGCGTCGAAGGCGCTGGCACTGCTCGAGGCCATCTCCAAAGCTCGCGGAAACTCCTTCGGCGTCACCGAGGTCGCGGCAGACATCGGTGTCCCCAAGAGCACGGCCCACCGGTTGCTCAAAACTCTCGAGGAGCACGGCTTCGTCGGACGCACCGGCTCGCGCTACCGCGTCGGCGGCAGCTTCTTCGAGCTCAGCGAAGCGGCCCGCTGGTCGGAGTTCGGCGAGCTGCGTGACGTAGCGCCCGGACCGCTCAACTGGCTGTTCGAGCGCTCGAACGCCGACGCCGTTCACCTGGCTACGTTGAGCGGTCGCGACGTGCTCTATCTCGACAAGATCACCAGGCCGGCCGGAACCCGGTTGCCGAGCCGAGTCGGCGGCCGCTTTCCGGCTACCTGCACGGCACTGGGAAAAGCGATCCTCGCACATAGCCCGCGTGCGACGGTCGTGTACGTCATCGGCCAGCCGCTGACCCGGGTCACTCCGTACTCGGTCTCCCTACGCAAGCAGTTCGTCGACCAGCTGGGCAAGGCACAGACGGAGGGATACGCGATCGAGCGAGAGGAGGCATGCCACGGAACGATCTGCGTTGCTGCCCCGGTACTGCACGCCGGAGTAGCCATTGCCGCGGTCTCGCTGAGTGTTCCGACTGCAATTGTGATGCGCGTTGGCGACACCGATCTGGGTGCCTTAGGCCGGCTCGCGGTCGATGCTGCTGCTCGAATCGCTCACTTGCTCCCTCTCGATTGAAAGAGGTCCCTGTCTCCGTCGACGCTAACCCGTATATCCGTCGACACCGACCCTTCCATTGCCGAGTGCGTACGGCACTTTCCGAATCACCTCCACTCCCTCCGACTGAAAGAGTTCCCTGTGTCCGTCGACATCGACCCATCCATTGCCGAGTACGTCCGTCGCTGGGCAACCACCAGGTCCGATGCACCTTGTATGAGCTGCGACAACGTGACCCTTACGTGGAGCGAGCTCCACGACCGGGCCAGCCGGCTCGCACACGGGCTCGCTGAGACCGGCGTCGGACCGCAGGACCGAGTCGTGTTCCTGGACAAAAATAACCTGGAGTTCTTCGAGATCACCGTCGGGTCCGCGATGGCCGGCGCCGTGACCGCAGCAGTCAACTGGCGTCTCGCGCCCCGCGAGATGCTGCAGATCATCAATCACTCCACGGCCAAGGTGCTGTTTCTGGGAGAAGAGTTCGTCGAGCAGTACGAGCAGTTCTGTGACGAAATGACGACGGTCGAGAAGGTCGTCGTTATCGGTAAGGCGCCGGGCCTGGAGAGTTACGAGGACTGGCTCGAGCGACACGTCGCGAAGGATCCCCTTGTACCCGTCCGATCCGACGAGACAGCGATGCAGATGTATACCTCGGGTACCACGGGCCTGCCCAAGGGCGTCCTGTTCAGCAATCGCGCCGTGCTCGCGACGGAGGGCATGGCTGAGGTGCTGCGCGTCGACGAGACGTCGACTCTGCTGATCTCAATGCCGGTCTTCCACTCGGCGGGAGCAAGTCTGGGGATGCTGGGCATCCGCACGGGCGCCCACAGCGTCATCGCCCGCGATGCCGCTCCCGCCACGTTGTTGTCGCTCATCGCGCGGTGGCGGATCACGATGACGACGCTCGTCCCGGCCGTGCTCAAGATGCTCATCGAGTCGCCCGAGATAAACCAGCACGACTTCTCCAGCCTGGACACGATCGCCTACGCCGCTTCGCCGATTTCACCGGAGCTGCTGCGACGGTGCCTGGAAATCTTCGATGCCCGCTTCCTGCAGATCTACGGTCTGACCGAAACGCAGAGCGCCACCAATCTGCTCCCTGAGGACCACCTCGACCCCGAGCACCCCGATCGGATCCTTTCGGTCGGCCGGGCAATTCCCGGCGTCACTCTGCGTGTCGTTGACCCCGCGACGGGCGACGACGTCGACGACGACGTCGTCGGCGAAGTTTGGATTAAGGCGCCAACCAACATGCACGGATACTGGCGGAATGAGGAAGCAACGCGAGACGCGCTGACGGACGATGGCTTCGTCAGGACCGGCGACGGTGCCTCGATGCGCGATGGTTACCTCTACCTGCGTGACCGGCTCAAGGACATGATCGTGAGCGGGGCGGAGAACGTCTACCCGATCGAGATCGAGAACATCCTGATCGAGCACCCTGCTATCAACGACATCGCCGTGATCGGCGTCCCGTCGAATCGGTGGGGTGAGACGGTCAAGGCGATGGTTGTTCTGAACACCGGTGCGACGCTGACTGAGGACGAGGTCATCGCCTATGCCCGGGCCAACCTTGCTGCCTACAAGTGCCCGACGTCCGTCGAGTTTCTCGACGAGTTGCCACGCAATCCCTCAGGCAAAATCCTCAAGCGCGTGCTGCGCCTGCCGTACTGGAACGACGTCGAACGCCACATCGGCTGACCGACGGAGTTCCGACGTTTAGAACGTCCCGTGACTTGCGGTGGTCCGGTGGGACACGATCGATGGACAGTAGACGAGAGGGTCAGCGCCGATGAGCACAGCCGTTCCCATGATCACACCCACGTATACCGACGTCACGGCCGTGGGGGGTGTGTGGCAGATCGCGCAGATCAACCTGCCTGGCACTCCCCGCGGCGCCGTGATCCTGCTGTGCGAGCCGGACGGGCTGGGCGACCAGTCCGTCGAGCTGATGAACAGGCTGGCGGAGCACGGCTACGAGTCGCTCGCCGCGAATGTGACGGCTACCGACCCGGAGCTCCTCGGCGACGACCGTGCACTGGCGGTCTTGCGTGCATTCGTGGCGCACCTCGGGGCGCGAGGCTGGCGCGAGGAGCAGATCGGCGTAGTCGGCTACGGCTTCGGCGGCCGGATCGCCCTGCGTGCAGCTGCAGATCTAGACCTCGGCGCTGCCATCAGTGTCTCGCCCGTCGGCATGACCCGCGGCAACTGCGTCCGGCCCGCGCTGCTCCACGCTGCTCGACCGGTCTCGACGCCCTGGCTGGGGATGTTCGGAGCCGACGACGAGGCCGCGCCGGCTGAGGCCGTCCGACTCCTGGCCGAGCGGCTGACGGATCCTTCGCCGGCCTACACACAGCTTGTGACTTATCCCGGAGTGGACGGTGACTTCTTCCGTGAGTCGGCTGATGCCTTGGGCCACGCGGCGATGTTTGACTCCTGGCAGCGCATCATCGAGTGGTTCAACCTGCGGGTCGTGCCGCGCTCCTCGCCGTATGCCGAGATCTGGTCCCTCAAAGAAGCCATGAGTGACTAACACGGGTCCATTCGACTCCCACAGAGGGTTCCGCCAATCGGAACGTCCCCTATCCAGTGCCGTGTGACACAAGGCACGTTGACCAGCATCGATGTTGCGGAAATTTGGTCTCCGCAGCATTCAGAGCACCGAGAATGCAAAGGAAGTGTGCTGATGTCGCAGTTCATCGACGACGATCGTGAGATGCCGAGGTTTCGGGTCAACCGCCAGGCAATGGTCGATCCGGAGGTCTTTGCCAAGGAGCGCGACCAGATCTTCAACCAAGTCTGGCTCTACATCGGTCACGAGACCGAGCTAAAGAAGCCAAACGATTTCAAGACACGCAACGTCGCGGGTCGTCCGTTGATCTTCGGTCGTGATTCCAAGGGCAAGATCCAGGTCTGGATCAACTCTTGCCCGCACCGTGGCGCGATGATCTGCCGCGAACCTGAGGGCAATGCCCGGTTCATGACGTGCTTCTACCACGGCTGGAGTTTCAGCTCCGGGGGTGAACTCGTCTCGATGCCGGGCGACACGTCGTATGGTCCGGACTTCGAGCGCCCTGGCCTAGTGGCCCCAGCGAAGGTCGACTCTTATCGCGGGTTCGTGTTCGTGAGCTTCAACCCCGACGTCGAGCCGCTGGTCGAATACCTTGCCGGCGCAACTGACTTCATCGATCTGGTCGCGGACCAGTCCGAGGAAGGCATGCGGGTCCTCGAGGGCACGCACGAGTACTCGGTCAAGGCCAACTGGAAGCTGCTCGTAGAGAACAGCGTCGATGGCTATCATGCGGTCTCGACGCACCAGCGCTATTTCGAGATGGTGATGGCGTCGGGGGTCGAGATCGACAGCGCCAAATTGGGGCAGTCCGTCGGCCTCGATCTGGGCAACGGACATGCCGTCATCGCAGGCGGACCCGCGACAGGTGGACTGTTCGGACGCCCGCTCTCCAAGGAGGGTACTGCCGAGAGGGACTCGCGCTTCGAAGAGTTCCGCGCGAAGTACGGCGACGAATGGCTCGATCGGATGTCCGGGTCCCGCAACCTGGTGATCTTCCCCAACCTGGTCATCATCGATTTGGTCATGGGCGTCGTGGTCCGCAAGATCGACCCTCTCGCACCTGACTACATGGAGGTCTCGGCCTGGGAGCTCATCCCGCCCGAGGAGGGCGACGAGCTTAAGCGCCAGCGTCTTGACAACTTCCTGACGTTCTGGGGTCCGGGCGGTCTAGCCTCCCCTGACGATGTCGAGGCGCTCGAGACCTGCCAACGGTCCTTCGCCTCGTCTAAGGAGCTGCCATGGTCGGACGTTTCGCGAGGCATGGCAGGGGAGGACCAGCCCGTAGGATCCGACGAGCTGCAGATGCGGGCATGGTGGCGACGTTGGAACGCCCTGATCACCGGGGAGGTCCTGCCCGGTGAGCAGCACAATCCGCCGCCTGCGAGCTACACCGCACCCCGCAGGGTCCCGGAGCAGCAGCCCACTACCTAAGTTGTTCAAGAGAGACACAGATGCCCACCAGTCGCGACTGGTGGGCATCGCCGTTTGGGATGCCTACATCGATGCAGGATGGCGCCGAGGTGTCGCGCGGCAAGTTCGACATATACGCCGGGGTTACCGTCGATCACTGCCCCCGGGATTTCTTCTTGACGACATCAGGCGGATCAGCGAGTTGGGTGCGAATTCAGCGCCCGGTAGGGACTTATCGAGTGGGCAGCGACCGAGGCAGTGCGATCCGATACGCGCTCAGTTCAGAATCGTGAAGCCGTTGCCGATCAGGACACAGGCTTCGATCACGGCGCCATGGACGACGCACTCGTGAGTGACCCCGCCTCGGTCAGAGGGCTCGATGGGCCATGTAACACCGCATCGCCCTGGACGTGGGCGCCGGCACGAATGTAGATGGGGCCGTAGTCTGCGCTGTACCAGATCGAGGCGTCTTCCACGCCGATGAACGTGGCAGAGGCGCGCTGAACATGGAGGGACGGACGTCAGGGTTCAGGCTCTCTAAGGGGAAGATCTAAGGGGAAGAGTGGCGCCCGTAAGGTAGGGCCGTGACGGTTGGAATCGGTCCGGATTCCTCAGGACGGAACGGTGATCGACCGGCGTCACGGGTGGGTCACGAGCCGTCCCACGACCTTGCCACGCTCAAGTTGGGCGTACGCCTCGTTGAGGTCGGCCAGGTCGACGACGGTTGTCTCGGGTCGCAGCTGCCCATGCGCGAGCAGATCGAGGACTTCCGTCATGTCCGTGGCGGTCCGACCGAAGGAGCCACGCAGGGTCTGGCGGCCCAGTATCAGACGGTGCGTGTCGACCGTCACGGCGGTCGCGGCCATCCCGACCACGACGACCCGCCCGCCGGTACGCACGACACTCAGGGCTTGCTCTGTTGTGGATCCGGTGCCGGCGAAGTCGACGAGTACATCCGGCCGAACGTCACGCAACGCCTCGACCTCGGTGAAGCAGTCGGTGGCTCCAGCCGCGCGTGCTGCCTCGAATGTTAACGGGTTGATATCGACGCCGTAGACAGTGCTGTCGAGCAACGCTGCTGTCCGCACACCGTTGAGACCGAGACCTCCCAGTCCGATGATCGCGACGGTTTCTCCGGCGCTGACGCCGGCGGTGGTTCGGACAGCCGAGTAGGAAGTGGCGATCGAGTCGGTCGAGACTGCGGCCTCGTCGAAGCCGACACCATCGGGGATAAATTGCAGCTTCTCGTGCGGCACCGTGACGTACTCGGCGAATCCGCCGTCGATCGTCAGGCCCGGCGCAGCGCGAGGGATCATCGGTCCGCCGGAGATGACCCGGTCGCCTACCGCGAATCGGGAGGGGACCCCGTCACCGAGTTCGAAGATCGTCCCGGCGATCTCGTGACCGAGCGTGATCGGGGCGGTGGTGGTGAGCAGTTCACCCTCTTCTGTGGACATTGTGTGGGTCAGCGAGCCGTCGAGAATATGCAAGTCGGAGTGGCACAGGCCAGCGGCTTCGACGCGCAACACGACCCAGCCAGGCGCTGCGTGCGGCAGCGGAATGTCCCGCAACTCCATGGGTCGTCCGGCGGCGATCATACGCATAGCTCTCATTGGGAATATGCTGCCCGATCGCGGGAGAGATCGGCGGTAGGCGTTCCACGGTGCGAAACATCGACGGAGCGTGATATGCGGCGCATGGTTGCGATGCCCGACCGTTCCACATGTCGGAATTAGTGCTTTGCGTCACGGAAGTCTCAAGGGAGGCTTCAGGCGATCACACGGTCGACTCCTTGTCCGGCAGCCACCGGCATGCCGGGGAGTTCCGATGAAGCGCCGTCCTGTGATGGCCGCTCCGCGTCGGGCGCAGTAGCAAAAACAGTCCCCGCGGTGTCCTGTTCCATCCGGTGGAACCGTTTGTGACACCTCTCTGTAACCCACATCACACTGACGCTAGGCGGATGGCCAGAGTGCCTTCGCTTACCTAAGCGCCGCGCACTATGCCACACGAACCACGGGAGACCACATGAAGCAGTCCCTGGCCACCGCTACGAGGAGAACGCCATGAGTGAACTCGTCGTCGACGACGTCTCGATGCACTTCGGCGGGATCAAGGCCCTCGACGGCCTCTCGTTCACGATCGGCAGCGGCCAGATCTGCGGCCTGATCGGACCCAACGGCGCCGGCAAGACCACGCTGTTCAACTGTGTCAGCCGGATCTACCAGCCGAGTTCGGGCAGCATCAAAATGGATGGTGAGGAGCTCCTCGCCGTGCCGGCTCACAAGATCGCAGGTCACGGCGTCGCGCGCACCTTCCAAAACCTCGGCCTGTTTCCGTCGCTGACATTCCTTGAGAACACGATGGCCGGCGCCTATTCCCGTGGCAGGGGAGGCTATGTGCGGTCTCTGCTCCGCTTCGGTCAGGCGAAGGCGGAGAAGCAGCTCCGGAGCGAGGCGTTCGAGTTACTTGAGGTCCTCGGTCTAGCGGATCTCGCTTTCCTACCTGCTGCCGACCAGCCTTTCGGCACCCTCAAGCGGCTCGAGCTGGCACGGGCGCTCGCCGCCAAACCCAAGCTGCTGCTGCTCGACGAGCCCGCCGGTGGACTGACCCACAGTGAAGTGGACGAGCTGTCCAGCACGATCACGCGCGTCCGCGACGAGTTCGATCTCTCGATCCTGCTGGTCGAGCACCATATGGCGATGGTCATGGGAATTTCCGATCTGGTCGTCGCAATGAACTTCGGCAAGAAGATCACCGATGGCACACCCACGGAGGTCCGTTCACACCCCGAGGTCATCTCGGCCTACTTAGGAGCACCCGCCGCATGAGTCTTCTCGAAGTCGAGGACCTTTACGCCAACTACGGTGCCGCCGATGTCCTGCACGGGATCAACCTGACCGTCGAGAAGGAGGAGGTCGTCGTCATTCTCGGAGCCAACGGCGCAGGCAAGACGACGACCATGCGCGCCATCTCCGGCATGATCCAACGACGTGGGCGGGTGACGTTAGACGGAAACGAAATCTCCACAGCATCGCCCGACGCGATCGTGCGACTTGGACTAGCGCAGGTCCCGCAGGGACGTGGCACGATCGCAGACCTCACAGTGGAGGAAAACCTTCGGGCCGGAGCGCACGTGCGCTCAGACAAGAAGGGGATCACCGGCGACATCGCGCGGTGGTTCGACACCTACCCGCGCCTGGCGGAGCGGCGCAAGCAAAAGGCCGGCCTGTTGTCAGGTGGCGAGCAGCAGATGCTCGCGGTCTCTCGCGCCATGATGAGCCGTCCTCAACTGTTGCTGTGCGACGAGCCGAGCCTGGGCCTCTCGCCCAAGCTCACACAGGAACTTTTCGTCTCGCTGTCGCAGATCAGCAAGGAGATGAGCATGTCGATCCTGCTCGTCGAGCAGAACGCCACCATGGCGCTCGGCATCGCCGACCGCGGCTACCTGATCGAGGTAGGCACGATCGCCTCATCTCGACCGGCATCCGAACTCGCCGGTGACGACGCCATCCGCGCCGCATATCTCGGGTACTAGGAGAACTGACTCATGGACCTCTTAATCGCCCGCATCATCGACGGGCTCAACAACGGTGTGATCTACGCCTTCCTCGCTCTCGCGCTGGTATGCGTCTACCGCAGCACCAAGCACCTCAACCTCGCCCAGGGGGAGATGGCGATGTTCAGCGCCTTCATCGCATTCGCATTCACCCAGATAGGTGTCCCGGTCGTGTTCGCGATCCTCCTGGCCGTCGCAGCAGGTGCGATCGGTGGCGGACTGATCGAGCGAGTACTCGTGCGGCCGCTGGGCGACGACGCCGACTACTCGATTCTGCTGGTCGGAATCGGAATCTTCCTGGCACTCAACGCAGCCGCGGGATTGATCTGGGGAGGCGAGCCGCTGGCCTTCCCCAGCTTGCTGCCTTCCGGCCCCGACGACTACCTCTCTATCTTCGGCGCGCGGCTGCGTTATCAGCAGCTCTTGATGATGGTGCTGTTGGGACTCGTTCTTGCAGGCATCCTCGCGTTGTTCAAGTACACCAAGCTGGGCCTGGCGATGCGCACAGCGACCAGCAACCCCGAATCCGCGAAGCTGCTGGGCATCCGGGTCAACCGGATCAACGCGTTGGGCTGGATCATGGCTGCCGCCGTCGGTGGACTGTTGGGTCCGCTCGTGGCGCCCAGCACGACACTGACGACGTTCATGATGTTCAACTTCCTGATCTACGCCTCCGCAGCGGCCACTCTCGGTGGCTTCGATTCTCCGGGTGGCGCGGTCCTGGCCGGGCTGATCATCGGCGTGCTCGAGAGTCTCGCGGGTGGCTACGTGTCCTTCATCGGCTCGGACCTCAAACTGGCCGTGGCACTCGTGCTGCTGCTCGGGGTCCTCATGGTCAAACCGTCCGGGCTTTTCGGGTCCAAGCGAGTGGAGAGAGTCTGATGGCACTTCCGATTACCGTTCACGAAGGCACGGCCGCACACCGCGGGCTCACCCTCGGTCGCATCATCCTCGTCGTGGTCGTCATCCTCGCGCTGCCGTACGTCGTTGCGCCCTACCGGCTCGACCAGATCACCGGTGCACTCATTCTGGCGATCGCCGCCGTCGGCCTTAACCTGCTGTCAGGATTCGGCGGGCAGATATCGCTGGGGCACGCGGCTTTCTTCGGATTCGGCGCCTACACGACTGGCATCCTGGTGACCGACTACGGTTGGTCGGCCCCCCTGGCCTTCGTAATGGGCATGCTGGTGTGTTTCATCGTGGGTGTCCTGGTCGGGCTGCCGGCTCTGCGGCTCAAGGGCATGTACCTCGCACTGGTAACGCTGGCAATCGGCGTGATCTTCCCGAGTCTCGTACGCCGGTTCGAGTCACTGACCGGAGGCTCTGCCGGCTTGTTCGGCATTAAGTTCGAAGCCCCGGACATCGCCTACTTCTCCGGTCGCTCCGGTCAGGTGATCTGGCTCTACTACGTGGCAGTCGTCGCTTTGCTGCTGGCGTGCCTGGCTGTCTGGAACATCATGCGGGGGCGGACTGGGCGCGCCATCGTGGCCCTTCGCGACAACGAGTCGGCCGCGATCGTCATGGGTGTCGACCGCACAGTTGTGAGGACAGTGCTGTTCGGGATCTCGGCTGCGATCGCCGGACTCGCCGGCGGGATCTTCGCGGTCGATACCGGCATTCTAACCCCCGACAGCTTTTCGCTGCTGTTCACGATCTACCTCCTCGTCGCGATGGTCCTGGGTGGTCGCGCGAGCTATTGGGGACCGATCATCGGCGGCTTCGCGATCTACTTCCTGCCGCTGTGGACGGGCGAGATCACCGAGGGCCCCGCTGCCGGTGTGGTCTTCGGTGTCCTCATCATCGTCATGGTCTTCACTCTCCGTGATGGCGTCATCGGCGGTCTCAAGAGGCTAGGCGCAAGGTTCCTTGTAGTTGAGCCGTCACAGCCCGCGTCCAGCGTGAACCTCAGCGAGAACGGTCGAATGGGGGACGCTGGGGTCTTCGATCCAGACGCAGTGCTGGCTGATTCGGAAGAGATGTCGGGCGTGCGTCGGCCGTGACGGACCGCGTCTGACCACACAGATTTCTCGGGGCACCGCAGATGCACGTCGCGGGACCCATTCGCTCGGTGCGCTTGATGAGGGCGCACTGCTGACAGGACCACATGGTCAACCTGGCAACCTCCCGGTCCGTTCCCGGACCAGTCTTCGAAGGAGCACAACATGTTCACACATCACAAACACTTGGCGGGAGCAGTGATGGCTCTTGCCTTCCTGGTCACAGCCTGTAGTTCACCGAGCAGCGGCAGCGAAGGCGTCACGGACGTATCCAGCGAGGCGAATTCGGCAGCGGAGGCACTCGGTATCGACCTAGCCTCCTGCCCAACCGACGCGACCAAGCCATTCGGTGCGACGGTCAAGGTCGGGAACACGATCCCGCAGACGGGACCGGTTGCACCCGCCTTGGGAGTTATCGGGCCGGCTATGAAGGAGGCGTTTCGTCAATTCAATGAGACCTCGGGTCTCGGCGCGACATTCGAGCTGGTCCAGAGCGATGACGCATTCACACCCGACAAAGCACTGACCGCGACGCAGACGTTGCTGGACAAGGACGGTGTTGACATGATGACCGGCGTCATCGGCACGGCTCAGGTCGCGGCGGTTCGGGGAGTCCTCGGCGGGGAGTGTGTGCCGCTGTTGCCTGGGGTCTCGGGCGGCAAATCCGCCAACAATCCCACCGAGTATCCGTGGACGTCGGCGTTCACCCAGCCGTCCGCACTCGACGCGCGGATCATTATGGCCAGCATTAACGAAAACCATCCCAACGGTACGAATGTCGCAGTGCTGTATGCCAACAACGAGTCGGGCAAAGATTATCTGAGCGATCTCGAAAAGTACGCCGGCAAGAGCAAGATCATCAAGACCGAGACCATCGAAGCTACCGAGACCGGGTCACCCTCCTCGCAGATCACGACGCTGCGCTCTACAGGGGCCAACGTGCTGATCGCAGTTCCAACGGCTGCTCAATGTGCGTCAACGATGCAGGAGGTCGCCAATCAGGGTTGGGAGGCGGATCGTTACATGACGTCGGTATGCGCGAGCACGACGTTCGACGTCGCCGGTGCGGCAGCCGACGGTTGGCACGTCACGACGTATGTGAAGGACGCTACGCGAGGTGAGTTCGTCAACGACCCGGTCGTCGTCGCTGCCATTGAGTCCATCAAGAAAGCCTCGCCCAATACACCGATCACAACGACGACGCTGGGTGGCTTTCTCTACCCGCAGCCCTTCTTCGAAGCGGCCAAGGTTGCGGCGAAGTCGCCGCTGGGCCTGAGCAGGCTTGGAATGATGTCGGCGTACACGACCTTGGACTTCCAACCCACCCTCCTCATGCCGGGTGTGCGGTTCAAGCTTGACGGCCTCGATGACCAGGTTGCGATCGAGGCGTCTTATCTGACTGCTTACCACTCGGATACCAAGTTGTTCGAGAACGTCAAGTTGTACGACTTCGAAGGGCAGATGACGATGGGCTAGTCGGTTCGAAGGGCAGACGACGGGCTAGTCGAGCGTCATCACTGAGCTACTGGCCGGGCCCATGGGTCTGACACCCACCGCGCTGCACATTAGGGATGAGACATATGACTGATTCACACCGCGCGATTCTTCTCACCGACCGGCCACGGGGGAAGCTGAACGTCGGACACTTCCGTGAGATAACTCTTCCTCCGCCGGGCGAGCCGGGTCCGGGTGAGGTTCTGTGCAGGACGATTCTACTTTCGATCAGCCCAGGGAGCCGTGCGTGGATGCAGCAGTCGACCTATCGGGACGAACTGCGGGCTGGCGAACCGATGAGTGGGTACACCTTGGCCGAGGTCGTGGCGGAGAACGGCACGGGAATTACACCGGGCACGATCGTGTCCTGTGAGGGAGCGTGGCAGACGTACTCTCTACTGCCGGCAGCTTCGGTTCAGCGAGTCGATGTGCGGGGACCACTGACGCACCACATGTCCGTCTTCGGTGCCACCGGACTGACAGCCTACTTCGGGATGCACGGGCTAGGCACGCCACGCCGTGGCGAGACAGTGGTCGTGTCCGCTGCCGCCGGAGCCACTGGATCGGTGGCGGGCCAGATCGCACGGCGAGCGGGAGCAAGGGTCGTGGGTATCACAGGAAGCGACGCAAAGAATCGTTTGCTTGAAGCCGAGCTGGGATTCGATGCCACGGTGAACCATCGAAGCGCGTCCTTCGAGAAGGACTTGGCCGAAGAGTGCGGAGGTGGGATAGACGTCTACTTCGACAGCGTCGGCGGTCGTATCTTGGAGACTGCCCTGCACAATATGAACCTGCACGGTCGAGTCGTGTGCTGTGGTGCGGTATCTCAGTACGACGGTCCGGCTGGATCTCCAGGTCCAGCGAATGTTCCCACCGTGCTCGTGACGAAGAGACTCGCGATGCAGGGCTTCATTGTCTTCGACTTCGCGGAGTCGTTTCCCGCCGCACTCTCCGACCTCGAGGCCTGGGTTTCCGCCGGCGATGTGAAGGTTCTCGAGGACGTCCGGGAGGGCCTGCAGTCGGCCCCGTCCGCGCTGGTCGACTTGCTGAGCGGAGGCAACGTCGGCAAGTTGATGGTGCGGGTTGGTCCAGACTCCTGAGTCTCGACGTTCACCCGCTCCGCCGCCATCGATGACTCCCGTGCCGAGAAAGTTATTCTCGGCACGGGAGTCGCCTTCAGTCGCCGAAGCGGGGAAGCAGATCGTACTGTTCAACCGAGCTGTCGAGGATGCGGAACCCCTCGGTGGCGGTGACCTGGTCGAGTCCGGCCACGACCTCCTCGATCGAGAGCGTCCGACTCGACAGTCCAGGTACCGCGGCGCTGAACAGCAGGGCTGCGCGTCCTCCGCCGGCGGCCAGTGTCTGGCCGGTGAGTTCACACGATGCGTGGGACAGATAGGCCATTACTGGGGAGACGATCGACGCTTGTAGGTACCGCACGTCGAGATCGGGTTTTTTCTCGAAATACGCCTTGGCGTATCCGGTCGCCGCAACAGGCGCCAGCGCGTTGATCCGGATGTCGAGGTCGCGGTTGTCCAGCGAGGCGGCCTTCGTGAGCCCGACGACGCCGGCCTTGGCGGTCACGTAGGGCGCCGATCCGGGCGCGCCGAACACGCCGAGAGCCGACGTCGTGTTTACGATCCGGCCATATCCCTGACCACGCATGTGCCGCAGGGCCTCCCGCATTGTCCAGAATGTTCCGAGCAGATGGACGTTCAGAGTCTCAACAAAGCACTCTGTCGAGACCTCCTGGGCGGTACCGGTCCCGCCGGCTCCGGCGTTGTTGACCAGGATGTCGATGCGTCCGAAGGCGTCGACGGTCTGCCGGACGAGACCGATCGACTCGGCTTCGGCACCGACGTTTCCAGGGGCCGAGACGGCCGTCAAGCCCTCGTCGCGCAGCTGTTCGGAGACGATTTCGGCCAGTGATCGGCCGTCGTCGGTGCTGCTGATGTCATTGATCACGACCTTGGCGCCCCGCTCGGCCAGCAGTCGCGCGTGGGCCAGTCCCAGTCCTGCTCCCGACCCGGTGATCAAGGCGACCTGACCGTCGAAACGATGCTCGGCGGTGCTCATGCGGAGAGGGATTCGACGGTAATGTGACCGGCGATCGGGCGGCCGAACGCGTACGCGGACTGGATCGGATTGTAGTACTCGCGAACGTGCTTGATCAGGCCGTTCTCGGTGACCATCTTCATGATGTAGCGGTTGCGGTAGTCACGGCCGGTGGCCATCGTCAGCTTGCCGTACGTCTCGAGAAATACCGTCATGCCGTCTGCAGACAGTGTGATCTCGCAGTTGCAGGGCCCGGCGCTCTCGCCCTCGGCGTTGAACGCGACGGCCCAGAATTCGGTCGCCGCGTCGATGCCGGAGTAAGAGCGGAACTTGCCCTTCTCGACCTGCCCTGACTCGCTGAACGGGATCTCAACCAGGATGTCGTCGGTCATGCAGCTACGGACAGCCTCAAGATCCTGCGCGTCGATGGCTTCGTTCCAGCGGCGGAACACGTCGAGGGTTGCCTTGGGGCCTTCGGTTCTGGCGAGGACCTCGTGAAAGTCTGGTTTGAGCTCGGTCATGGTCTCTATCGTCCTTACATCGTGGTCGGCGGTGGTATGGCATCAGGCGTTAGGAGCGGGGGAGTTGGGCGACGCTGTACAAGCCCGCGGCTCGGCCGAAGACACCGGCCTTGCCGAGCCCGGTGCCGCTGAGATAGGTAGCGCCGTGGAAGCCGCCGACTACCTCGCCGGCAGCGAAGAGCCCCGGGATCGGCTCGCCGAACACGTCGACGACGTTCAGTTGCTCGTCGACCCGGACTCCGCAATAGGTCGTGGTCAGACCCGAGCGGCAGGGGAACGCGTAGTAGGGCGCTGTGTCGAGGTGGCCGCCTTGAGCGCTGCCGTAGTCGCTCAGCAATCGGCCGAACTCGGGATCGACGCCCTCGTCGACGAAGCCGTTGTAGGCATCGATCGTGGCGCGCAACTTGGACGGCTCGATCTGCAGCTTCTCGGCGAGTTCCTCGACTGTGTCGGCGGCGATGACATATCCGTCGGCCAGAGCGGACTTGAAGTCCGCTGGCGTCGGTGCGACCTGGGAGCGGTTCATCATCGAGTCGTCAAACACTTGGAAGCCGATTCCCTCGGGCTGCTGCACGCAGATCGAACTGATGATCTTGTAATTGAGGTTCTCGTCGACGAAACGCTTGCCGTCGCGATTGACGATGATGGCGCCCTGGGAGTTGGGGTACAGCAGGCGAGGCTCGTTGTGGGGGTCCTCCGACAGGTCTGGGTAGTTCTTGATCGACGCGCCGAAGGAAGCTTCGACGTACCCCATGTCAGCGAGGTCGGCGCCGACGGCCCATGCCATGCGCAGCCCGTCACCCGTATTGTCTACCCCGCCCATCTTCGTCGCTTCGGCCCACTGAGGGGCGAAGGTCTCGAGCAGTTCGCGGCTGCGGGCGAACCCGCCGCTCGTCAGGATCACAGCGGAGGCGTGCACCACAACCTCCTGCTCGGCACGGTCGAGGACGACGCCGGTTATGCGTCCTTCCGCGTCCTGGACGAGCCGTCGAGCAGAGCTGGAAGACCAGTAGTAGGTGTGGTCGAGCGCCATGAACTTCTCGTGCATGACCTTGGTCGCGTGGCCCTGAGGGGCCGCATGCATGCGTGAGACCGCGTCGGTGCCGGTTATCGTCAAAGTGAAGTCGACGCCGTGGCCACGCATGAACTCGAAGGTGTCGAGCTGGTGATCGAGGTAAACCTGGACGGGCGCCGGATCGTTCTTACCCCGCCCGGCGGTAAGGATCGACGAGCGCAACTGCTCGTTGTCATCCTCGACGCCGGCGGCTGCCTGGAGGCCGGTGCCGGCGAACAGCATCCCGCCGCCAGCCTTCACCGACGAGCCACCGTACTGCACGCCTTTCTCTAGTAGCAGAACCGTGGCGCCGCCCTCGGCGGCGGACAGTGCCGCTGTGTTCCCCGCCAGGCCGGCTCCGACGACGATGACGTCGAATGTGGCGGGCTGCGACTCGTGGTTGCTCATCGGTTCACTCCTGATCGGGACGGATCTGATGGAATGGCGTGCGTCACTGCCGCCGATGCTGCTCGCAGTCAAGGATTTTCGACACCGAATGTTCCGGAGGGCGAAACCGAGCTGCATCACAGGGCGGCCGACCTGTTAGTCCTTGCTTATGTTCTCTCCCAGCCCGGTTGCTCCGGTGGCAGTCATTCCAGCATGGTTTCAGCGGGTTCTGGCGCAGCGCGCCGTCGTCCACGCGCTCGACGTCGGCGGCATCACGGTGACCTGTCGATCCTGGGGCGAGCGCGGGGCGCCAGGCGTGGTGCTGGTGCACGGCGGCGCGGCGCACGCCCGCTGGTGGGACCACATCGCGCCGATGCTCGCGACCACACACCGCGTCGTCGCGCTGGACCTGAGCGGTCATGGCGACAGTGATCGCAGGGAAACATACTCGCTTGAGGCATGGGCGGGCGAGGTGATGGCCGTCACCCGAGACTCCTTCGATGCACCGCCCGTCGTGATCGGGCACAGCATGGGTGGCATGGTGACCCTCGCCGCCGCGACGTGGCATGGCACCGACCTCGCGGGCGCGATCATCATCGACACACCGATCCACGAGGCCACACCGGAGGAGGCTGCGGCACGAGACAAGGTCGCGTTCGGGCCACAGAAAGTCTTCGCGACGCGTGAGGAGGTCGTGGCGAGGTTCCGGGTTATCCCTGAACAGGACACCGAGCCGTACATTTTCGACCATATCGCCGAGCACTCCGTCCGACAGGTCGACGGTGGCTGGGCGTGGAAGTTCGATCCCGCAATCTTCGCCCACGAGCCGCTGCGTCCCAGTGAGCTGTCTCGGCTTCAATGCCGTGTCGCGCTGCTCCGGCCGGAGCGGGGGCTGGTGGATGCCGCGATGGGCGAAATGATCGCTGAGCGGCTGGGGGGCAGGGCCCGGGTCATCGATATCCCCGCTGCGGAGCACCACGTCATGCTCGATCAGCCGATCGCGCTGGTCACCGGGCTGAGGGTGCTGCTTACTCGTGACGTTTCCGCCGAGTGAAACGATCCCTGTCGGGTTTCCGGGTACCGAACCAGACTGAGCGTCTGCCGAGAGAATTTCCGGCCGATGACGAGGAGGTCGACACCCGATGGAAGACACGCAGACAATGAAGCGCCAGTTAGCCTGCGCCGTAGATGATCTCATGCCGGGCGAGTCCATGACCCTCGATGGTGGCGAGATCGCCCTGCATCGGGCCGAGGACGGGACGTTCTTCGCAACGGCGGACAGTTGCACCCACGAGAAGTGGTCACTCGGCAGTGAGGGCGAGATTGAGGGCAGTGAGCTCGTCTGCCCGCTGCATATGGCGCGTTTCGAACTGGCCAGCGGCAAGCCGTTATGTCTGCCGGCGACCATAGCGCTTGCGACCTATCTGGTCGAGATCGACGGGAGTCAAGTTTTCGTCGTCTCCTGACGTGGCAGGCCCACGCCGGGCAACACCCGCGGGTGTTGCCCGGCTTAGCTGCCGCTGGAGGCGACATCCTCTCGCGCCTTGGCATCGCGCTCGGCCTGCGTGAGGTGGCCAACCGCCTGCTCGGCCCAGCGGTCGACGTCATCGGGCAGGATCTCACCGCGCCAGAACACGTGCAGGTCGGGCCGCACCAGCAAAAGCGGGCACTCGTAGGCCGCACGGACGTTCGCGTCGTCGATCCGCAGGATCTCCAGAGGTGCACCCAGCCTAGCGAACTCCGCTTCGACGGCTCTCGTGTCGGACGAGCCGGTCAGGTCGATGAACGTGTAATCCTGGCCCAGGGCGTCCTGCATGGCACGGCCGTCCTGGAGCCAGATGTGCGGGATACGAACCCCCGGACGCGTGTGCGCAGTGTAGGTCGTGGTGTCCCAGTCGGTGATGTTGCCGTCCTCGTGGGCGATCAAATCCGAGCCGGCATAGCTGTAGCCCCATTCGACGCCGATCATCTCGTGGACGCGACGGTGGTGGACGTTCGCCGCGGCACCGACCTCGGCCCGCAGTGCCGCGCCGGCGGGCGTGTCCTCGGTGATCTCAGGCGTCACGAGCTCACGCCACAGGCCCATGCCCTGGGCGGCCCATCCTGAGGCCTTGACGTTGCGGGCGCCGACCTTGCGTCGTTCGGTCTCGTAGCTGTCGAGCAGACCCGGTCCGCCCCAACCCTGGACCGTCCCGGCCAACTTCCAGGCCAGGTCGATCGCGTCACCGACGCCGGTGTTCATGCCGAGGCCGCCGGTGGGGATCACCAGATGGACCGCATCGCCAGCAAGTAGCACGCGTCCGTCGCGGTATCGCTCGGCCAGCAGGAGGTGCAGCTTCCAGCTCGTCGAGTTACGAACCGTGAAGTCGAAGTCGAAGCCCACACGGTCGCGCACGGCCTGCGTGAGGTCTGCGTCCTCGTCGATCCCGATGTTGAGGGTGAAGTCCTTGCGGCTGCCCTGTACGACGAAGGCGCTGCCCTCGGCGTCGGCGACGTAGTAGTGGCGTCCCTTGCCGATCGGGATCTTGTCGTAGAGCTCGTCGGAGTGGAACGTAACCTGACGCAGCTGGCGGATGCTTCCCTGCCCCTCAAGTTTGATTCCGAGCTTCTTGCGGACTGTGCTGGTGCCGCCGTCGCAGCCGGCGAGATACCCCGCACGAACCGTCTTTCTTGTCCCCGCGGGGTCTTCGAGGGTCACGGTCACACCGTCGTTGTCCTGTGCGAAGTCCACGAGGTTGCAGCCGAAGCGCACCGTGACGTTCGGGGTGGACTCGGCGACCTGCTTGAGCACAGGTTCGAGGTCGTTTTGGGCGACGAGTTGGTACGGCTCGAGCGGTTCGGAGGCGTCGGTCGTCGCCGCGATCGTCGCGCGGTGCTCGGCGACGCTCGGGTACTTGAGCTTGACCAGGGGCGGGTCCGACAACCGAGTCACGATGAAGACATCCATCGAGCCGTCGGCAGGGTAGCCTGCCGCGCGGACCTTGTCGGCGATACCGAGACGTCGGTAGAACTCCATCGTGCGCGCGTTGGAGCGGTCCATCTTGGGCCACTCCTTGGTTGTCGGATCCTTCTCGACCAGCAGCGTTCGGACACCGCGCCTGCCCAGGTCGATGGCCAAGGTGAACCCGACTGGTCCTGCTCCGACGACGACGACATCGAACTCGTTCACGATGGTGTGCTCCATGGTTGGCGGTGACTTCGATCGCGCACCGATGATGCGCCCGCACAGTTTGGGGTGGCGTGCGCTCAGAGACCCAGACGATGTTCCAACGGGCGAAACGTGCCCGCCCCGGTTCCAGCCAGCGGTATGCCTCATTGCCCGACCCCATGACCCCGATGACACTGGCGCCGTGTCCATCTTGATAATCGGCGCGTCCGTGGCGGGAATCCGCACGGCGCAGGCCCTCCGCATGCAGGGTTACAAAGACGCCATCACAGTCGTGGGCGAAGAGGTTCACCAGCCCTACGACAAACCTCCGCTGTCTAAGGAGATGCTGCTCCCCGACGGCACCGACCAGCCCGTTCCGCTGTTGTCGGAGGCCGAGTTGGAGGCACTCGACATCCAGATGCATCTCGGAACTCGCGCTGTCGCGCTCGACGCCGATGCACGCGTCGTCACTACTGATAACGGCACGACATTCCCCTTCGATGACCTGGTGATCGCAACCGGCGTCACCCCGCGAACACTGCCAGGAGCGGATGCACTCACCGGGATCCACACGTTGCGTAACGCTGAGGACGCCGTCGCACTGCGGGCAGGCCTAACGAGCGCACAGGACGTCGTCGTCATCGGTGCGGGATTCATCGGTGCCGAGTTCGCTTCGGCCGCAAGGGCATACAGCACTCGCGTGACGATTATTGAGACTCAGCAGGTCCCACTAACCCATGTCCTCGGAGCTGAAGTAGGTGCCGAGCTCGCACGCTTGCACGAGGTCAACGGTGTCACCGTCCATACGGGTGCGCAGTTCTCCCACTTCGTCGGCGAGGGTCATGTCTCGGGTGTGGCTCTCGAGGACGGTCGGGTTCTGCCCGCCGATCTGGTGGTCGTGGGTATCGGGGCGACTCCTGCCACCGAGTGGTTGGTGTCGTCCGGCCTGCCGATCACCAACGGCCTGGAGTGCGACGCGTCGTTGCACGTCCTTGGTGCCGATCGGATCTTCGCGGCCGGTGACGTCGCCCGCTGGACGCACGGCTTCTACGGCTCGGATCTGCGGATTGAACACTGGACCAATGCCAATGAGCATGCCGGGATCATCGCAGCCGACGTGATGGGTACGTCTGTCCCGCAAGCGCAGGTGCCGTACGTCTGGTCCGACCAGTACGGCCACCGGATCCAGATCGTCGGCCGCCCGGGTGACGGGACCGTGGCCATCTCACACGGCACGGTCGAGTCCGGGCTCGTCGCAGTATATGCGGACGAGGCCGGTGTCGTGACCGGAGCTTTGGTCGTGGACGACCCGCGGATGCTCATGAAGTGCCGCAAGGCAGTGACCAAACGCGTCGCGGTAGCCGACCTCGATCTGGGCCTGGCGAATATTCCACCGGTCTGACCCGACCAGACATACGACTGATCCGGACGCGTCCGCGTGCGGTACACATCGATCAAGGAGTGAACATGGCGTTGACTGAAGAGGGACTCATCGAAGTTCCGGGAATGATGAGTCGCTGGATTCGACTCGCCAGTGGTGCGAAGGCCCACTACATGACGTCCGGCACCACGGGCCCTGCCGTTGTCCTGCTGCATGGTGGCCTACCGGGTTCGTCGGGTACCGCAGGGTGGCGCTTCATGGCACCATTCCTGGGTGCTAACGGTTTTCGGGTCTACTGCCCGGACATGCCCGCATTCGGGCTGTCGGACGACCGCGAGGAGTTCTGGCCCGAAGGCGTCCACAGCTATGTCGATTTCATTCACGAGTTCACGACAGCTCTGTGCCTCGATGAGTTCCACCTTGCGGGCAACTCGATGGGGTGCATGAACACGGCCAATTACGTTGTGGCTCATCCAGAGAGGGTGCTGAGCTTCGCATTGATCGCCGGCGACATCGGCGACGTGGTGCCGGCCGGACTCAAGCCACCGGCCAAGATCGAACTGACGCAGTACGACGGCACCCGTGAGGGTATGCGCTCGATGATGAGTGCCATCATCTACCGCGGCGAGGCGATCAACGACGACCTTATCGAGATGCGCTACGCAGCCGCCGAGCGAGGCAAGAAGGCGCACGCGCAGTTCTGGCCCGGCCTCCTCCAGTATGGTCGTATAATCCCGTGGGAAAACCCCAACATCGAGGCGCGCCTGTCGACCAAGGGCCGACTCGACAAGCTCACGATTCCAGGGATCTACCTCTACGGCACCGAGGACGTGCTGACGCCGGTCGAGTGGGGTTACGAGCAGGAGAAGGTGCTGCCGAACGTTCAGTTCTTCTATCCCGAGGAGACAGGTCACCAAGGGCAGACCGACTCGCCGGAAATCTTCAACAACGTGTTCCTCGACTTCTTCCGGGATGGCCAGGTCTCCCGGCAGAGCGCGGACGCGGCAGGGGTATCCAAACTACGCCCTGAGCTTCCGGCGCTTGTTGCTCAAGTCTGACAACCAGTTCCAGTCTTCGACCAAAGGGAACGGCATTATGAGTATTGCCACAGAGAAGGTCTCAGTCACCGCAGAGAGCGCAAGCCGAACTATCCAGACCAGTCGCTACAAGATCCACTATTACGAGGCCGGTGCCGGTCATCCCGTGATCTTGCTGCACGGCAGCGGGCCAGGCGCGACCGGATGGAGTAACTTTCGCCCTAACATCGAGCCGCTCTCGCGGCGGTTTCACGTCCACGCGGTCGACATGCCGGGGTGGGGCGAGAGCGAGACCCAGAACGACACGATCGGCCGCGACCACCCCGCTGATGTGATCGCGTTAATGGACGAGCTCGGGATCGAGCAGGCTGCACTAGTCGGCAACTCGATGGGCGGAATGACGTCCGTCGCTACTGCGGTGCGCTTCCCCGAGCGGGTCAGTCACCTGGTATCGATGGGCGCGCCCGCCCCTGGCCTCGACCTCTTCAGTCCCGGCGGCGGCTTTTCCGAGGGCTTGAAGGTTCTATTCCATGCATACCGCGAGCCCACCCCGGAGAATATGAAAAGGCTCGTACAGATCATGTGCTTTGACCAGTCCATGGCCACCGACGAACTCGCGGGTCTGCGCTCGGCTGCGGCTCTGGCTCACACCGAGCACCTCGACAGCTGGAACACGCTATGGGACAGCCCACAGCCACCTAATCCGTACTTCGGACTGCTGCCGGAATTGGAAAAACTGACGGTGCCGACGCTCGCTCTACACGGCCGTGACGACCGGGTCGTGAGCTTCGAACACTCCCTGCGCTTTTTGGCGGCGGTTCCGACCTCGCGCGCGCACATCATCAACCGTTGCGGCCACTGGTTGCAGATTGAGCATGCCGACGAATTCAACCGCATCATCACGGATTTCGTCACCAACAACTGACGTCCTATACGACGAACGGGGGCGATCTGAACTGATCCCCGGAAGTTGGACTGCCCAAGTAGACGCCTAATCTTCAAGGACCTGGGTCCGGTATTGCACCGGACCCAGGCCTTCGTTGCGGGCGTTAGGACGACCACTCGCGCACTGATAAGTCGTGAGTCGTGCGTCATTCTTGATGTGGGCCCCGTCGAGGTGGCATCAAACACGACGGCGATGTCCTCGAAGCCATCCATCGCGAGCAAGCCCTCGATGCCGTCCGAGGTGATCGGCACCCCGAGCCAGCAGCGCGCGCGACGCCGTCGCGCTGGGTTGATACCGACCATGGCACCAACCTCGAAGGGTCGACAGAGACATTGGAGACATTGGACCTTGATCAACAGTGTAGGTGCCCATATTTCCCGATTCGATGACGGCCACCTTCGAAGAACTCATGTTGATGCTCCTGATGTGCTGGCGGGGCCGAAGAATGCGCGGACTTCACCGAGGCCGGTGAGTGTCGCGTGATAGGTCGAGCCGACCCGTGCAGGGACCATCGGGCCGAGGGCGCCGCTGAGGATGATCTCGCCTGCACGCAGCGGGTCGCCGACGCTCGCCGCCATTCGTGTGCGAGCCACTGCAGGGCGATGAGAGGATTACCGAGGCAGTCTGTACCGTTGCCGGACGACACAGTCTCGCCGTCCTGGGTCATTGTCATCTCGACCGCGACAGGGTCGAAGTCGGACAGAGATACCTCGGCATTGCCGAGTACGAAAAGCCCGCTGGAAGCGTTGTCGGCGACGGTGTCGGCAATCGTGATGTCCCACCCTGCGATGCGGCTGTCGACGATCTCGAACGCCGGACGAGCGAATTGGATCGAAGCGGCGATGGTCCCGAGGGAGGGGGCGAGGTCGTCGATGTCGGCCCCGAGCACGAAGGCGATTTCGGCCTCGATCCGGGGCTGGAGCAGTCGATCGTGTGCAACGGGCTCGGCCTGTGTGACCAGCATGTCGTGCAGCAACGTACCGAAGTCGGGCTGGTCGACCTTGAGCTGTGCTTGCACGGCCGGTGACGTCAGCCCGATCTTGCGCTCTACCCGCTCGTTGTTGTCGGTGACGCGGGCGCTCACGATCTGTTCCTGCACTAGGTAGGCCAGGGGGATGTCTTCGGACCCGATGAGGTCGCGGAGCGACGCACAGGGGATGCCGGTCGCTTCTACTTGCTGGAGTCGTGCAACGGCGGCGTTCTTTGCATCGTCACGACGCTGATCGTCACCGGCTTCATTAGATGCCGAACGGGAGAATGCCATGCAGATCATCCTTCGATCGCTGGATCCCGTTGCCAACGCAGGGTTCCGAGCACCAGAACTCCTCGTGGCGCGATGCGTGCCACAGGTCTCTAATACGAGTGCGCCCGGATCATCGGCGCTCATCGACGAATCTCGACCGCGCCGGTGTCAGCGATTAGAAGGAGCACACACATGGCAGAAGTGATAGGTCTCGGTATGACCCACTATCCGATGCTGGCCGGTGCGGACACGCACATGGCAAACCTGATGAAGAGCGTTCTGAAGGATCCAGATATCCCAGAGGACCGCAAGGACCCAGCCAACTGGTCGGCATTGGCGCAGAAGGAATGGGGCGACGACCAGGGGACCACTGCCGCGGCCAGTCACCGGGCGCAGCTGCGTGAGGGACTCGACACGGTCCGCGCCGCGCTCGACGACTTCGAACCCGACGTCGTACTGGTGTGGGGCGACGACCAGTACGAGAACTTTCGGGAGGAAGTCATCCCGTCTTTCTGCGTCCTGGCGTATGAGGACACCTCGGTCGAGCCCTTTGCAGTGTTGAAGATGCTTAACGTCCCCAACGTCTGGGGTCTGCCGGACGAGGAACGGTTCACGATGAAGGGCGACCCCAAGTTTGCCAAGCAGATCGCGGCTTCCGTGCTCAACGACGGCATCGATATCGCGTACTCGTACGAGCAGCGCGAGGGGATACACTTTCCGCACGCGTTCGGCAACACTCAGATCTTTCTCGATTACGACAACGTCGGTAAAGAGTTCCCGTATCCGGTGATTCCCTTGGCGGTCAACTGCTACGGCGAGCACGTCATAGCGCGCAAGGGTGGCATTGCCCGCTTCGCTGACATCCAGGCCGGGGAGAACCTAGATCCACCGGGACCGTCACCGTTGCGCTGTTTCCAGTTCGGTCAGGCGATCGGCCGCACCGCGCGCGCCAGCGATAAGCGTGTTGCTTTGATCGCTTCGGCGAGCTGGTCACACGCTTTCCTGAACGACAAGGACTGGCACCTGCGTCCGGACACCGTGGCCGACCGCGCATTGTACGACGCGATGGTCGCCTGCGACTACGAGGCATGGAAGAGTGTCACGACGCGTGAGGTCGTCGAGGCCGGCCAGCATGAGATGCTCAACTGGTTTTGTCTATTGGGTGCGATGTCGGAGCTCGATATGAAGCTTGAGTGGAGCGAGTTCGTTGAGACCGAGGTCTTCAACTCCAACAAGGCCTTCGCGATCTATCGCTGAGGCGGAACGTCCGTCGGCGCCGTCATCCTGTCCGGGGTCCGGCGCCGCCGTGCGTCAGAGCTCGCGTGGGAACCAGTGCGCCCGCCCTTGGGCCAGGCCCTCGCGGGCCTCCTTGGAGATCTGCGCCGCGGTGTCGCGCAAGGCGTTCACGATCTTCTGACCGGCATCGGTGTCAACCTGGTGGGAGATAGATATCGCGCCGACTGCGAAGCCGTGGACCACGATCGGGGCTGCGACGCAAGCCTGGCCGAGCTGCGCCTCGTTGTGCTCGTAAGCGATGCCGCTGTTGCGGACCTTGCGCAGCTCGATCATGAATTCCTCGACGTTCGTGATCGAGTGCGGTGTTAGCCCCGGCATGGGCGAGGGGAGGAACGCTTCAAGGTCCTCAAGGTTCTCACAGGACAGCAATGCTTTACCGATGGCTGTGCAGTTGGCCGGGAGGCGTACGCCTACACCGGACAGACCGGGTGGGGCGGCGGGATTAGCGAGCTTTTCCAGGTAGACGACGTCGTACCGTCGCAGCACCGCGAGGTGGACAGTCTGGCCCGACCACCGGTGAAGCGCGGCGATGTAGGGCATCGCCACGTCACGCATGCTGCCAGCCGGTGTGTTGACCGCAAGTTCCATTAGGCCCAGCCCCAGCTTATAGCCGGAGCGGTGCTGCTCGATGGCGTCGAGGTCGATCAGCCGGGCGATCAGCCGATGCACCGTGGACTTGGGCAGGCCCGACGCGCGAGACAGCTCGCTGAGGGTCATGACACGCTCGTTACTGTTGAAGGCCCGGAGGAGGTCGAACGCCTTGGACAGAATCGATGGCGGCTCGGGGGTCCGAGACCCATGGGCGAGAGGGTCATTCACAGTGTGCAACTCCGAGGGGTTGTACGGCACTCGCAACGTGACGTGGTTCACCCCAGCTTACCCACGTAGACTCTGTGCACTTTACGCGGCTTCGCGCGACCACGGAGATATTCCGCCGGGTGGAACAGAGACTGTTTTTCAGTGTAGGTCCGTGTTTAACATGCGGTGCGACGACTCTCTGGTTGTCTTTTACGTCCTCTCTTAGGAGTCATTCGGATGTGCACCGCTGCCTCAGGTACCCACCGCGGAACGACGGTTGACGTCCACGCACATCACTTCCCACGGGGGCTCGACGATCTCGCGGCGCGTACGGGCGACAAACGGTGGCCCCGCCTTGTCCACGACGACGACCGCTCGGGCCGAATCATGCTCGGTGACCGCGAGTTCCGGAGGGTTCGCTCTGCCCTCTGGGACGTAACCCACCGGGTCGTTGAGCTCGACGCAGCAGGTATCGATGTGCAGCTTGTGTCGCCAGTCCCGATCACGCTGACCGATTGGGCGCCTCCGCAAGAGGCCATTGAGTTCGCCCGTGCCATGAACGACGGCATCGCAGAGGACGTAGCCGCCGCTGACGGTCGATTGTTGGGTCTCGGCACGCTGCCGGTCCAGGACATTGACGCTGCCGTCGTCGAGCTCGAGCGCGCCGTGAGGTCGCTCGGGTTACGGGGTGTCGAGATAGGCTGCCGACTGGCAGGCCGCGAGCTCGACGACCGGGCTGTACGCCCGCTCTTCGAGGCGGCTGCCGCGCTGGGGGCTGTCGTCTACGTGCACCCATTGGGAGGCGGCGATGGAGCGCTGCGTCGTACTGGTCAGCCGTACGACTTCGGTCTCGGTATGTTGACCGACACGGCGCTCGCCGCGGGAGCCTTGGTGTTCGGGGGAGTCCTACGCGACCTGCCCGAACTGCGGGTCGTGATGTCGCACGGCTGCGGAACCTTTCCCTGGTCGTTGCCGCGCTTGCGCCTCGGTGCCGTCGTCGGCGGCGACACCGAGACCGACCATGACGACCTTGCCCGCAGACTGTGGGTTGACACCCTCGTTTTCGATGCCGAGCACCTGCGGCTGTTAGTCCGGCGTTTCGGCGCCGAGCACGTCATGATCGGCACTGATCACCCGTTCATCGCCGGCCAACTAGAAGGTCAGCAGGCGCAGGTCCGCGATGCGGTCGACGTCGGAATCCTGACGGCGGAGCAAGCCCTCGGGGTGTTGGGGACCAATGCTCTAGATCTTGTCCGAGGCAGCAGTCTTACCTCGGGCGCGGAGACATAGCACCATGACGACGCACGACGTCACTGTCGTCGGTGGGGGACCCGTTGGACTCCTCACGGCACTGGGCCTCGCGCAGGCTGGCGTCGGTGTCACGGTACTCGAGGCCGCGACCACCGTCGTCCGCGCGCCGCGGACAATGTTGTTCCACTGGTCGATCATGGCGGAACTCGAGAGGCTCGGTCTGTTAGCCGCCGCGACGTCAGCTGGGCTGGTTCAACGGAGCTGGACGCTGGCGGTCCCACGGACCGGCGAGGAACTCGTGTTTGATCTGAGCGTGCTGGACGACTCCGTTGAGCACCCCTTCACGCTTCACCTCGGGCAGGACGCGCTCAGCGAGATCGCGCTGGCCCGGCTCAGTGCGATGTCCAACGTCCGGATCGAGTGGGATACGTCGGCCCGCTCGTTCGAGCAGGATGGGCACGGCTGCACCGTGTCGGCAGTTGGTCCGGCGGGTGAGCGTGACTACCGCTCTGCATGGGTTGTGGCGGCCGACGGCGCCCACAGCATCATCCGGCGTCAGCTCGGGCTGGCCTTCCCCGGTATGACGTGGCCCGAGCGCTTCGTCGCCACGGACCTGGACCTCGACCTGGCGACGCTTGGCTATGGGCCCTCCGTCGCCCGGGCGGACCCAATGCTCGGGGCGCTGGTTGCGCAGTTCGGCGAGCCCGTGCCGTGGCGCTACACGTACGCCGAGAGCCTGACACTGCCGGATCACTCGATCGTAGATCGAATGCCCGCCGTCCTCCGTGCCTCGCTGCCCGACGACGTCGACCCACAGGTCACGGCATGGGCGGCTTTTCGGATGCACGAGCGTGTCGCCGACAGGTTCCGCGTCGGCCGCGCGCTACTGGTCGGCGACTCTGCCCACGTCACCAACCCGTCGAGCGGCTATGGCGTCGTCGGAGGATTCTTCGACTCCGCCCTACTCGTGGAGACGCTGGCCGCAGTGATCCACGGAGACGTCCCAGAGGACATGCTTGATCACTACTCGGATGTCCGACGGCGGGTCTTCACCGAGATATCGTCGCCAGTCTCCTCGGAGCGCAAACAGTTGATTTTCGACAGCCATGACCCGGTTGGGCTCGAGGCCGACCTGGAGCATTACCGCCGAATCACCGGAGACCGTGACTTGATGCGGCGAGCCATGCTGGCCGAGCGCGAGTTGCAGAGCGAGCCGTTGTTGTCGAAGCGGAACATGCGGGTCTAATGGGGCATTCCGTGGAACCGGAATACCCGGGCAACAGTCACCGGGCCGTGCCTATCATCGGGCGGGACCAACCTCCATGATGTATTGCTCCTACTCTGACGATCTGACACCGCGTGGGTTAAGTCGGTGCTCGCCGAGTTTTTCCCGGAATCGATGCCGTAGAGGTGGCAGGGATCATGATTCTTCGACGCCGCATCCTCGGCCCGACTGGGCTGGCGCTGGCAGCGAACTTGGTCCGGGCAGTGTCCATGTCAATGCCGGGATCGGCGAGGCGTGGTGAGCACGTGTGGATGGCGCTGCGAAAGGAGGTCCGTTTCTATGCCGACATAGTCCCCGATATTGACCTCAATCCCGATTGGCCTACTACGTCGAGATCCGTGCCGAGCAGCAAGGGGTTTCCTCGTGCTTGAGGCCATAGTCGTCCGGTGCGTCGTTCGGTCAGAACCTCGCGGCGACCTCGCCCGATCCGGTCGCTGCCGTGCTCAAGCAGCACGCGTCATCGTGGCAAAGCCCGCGGCTGGAGACGTTGGCGGGCTGGCGGCAGCCGCCCACCTTTCTGCGCTATCTCTTTCGGCAGTCCCACTGGGACGAGGTGATGGACTATGAAAACGGTGACCTCGAGCTCACGCAGCAGATCGGGACCGATGTTGCCAATTGCCCCAAGGAGATACGACAAAACACGCGGTATCAGCTGTTGGTATATACCGGAGCGCGACGGTGCACTTGAGCCTTGATCGCCTCGACAAAATCCTCGGTCGCGGCTCCTGCGGCGGCGTGTTCGCGCTCGATCAGGAGTTGCTCCTCGAACGAGGCGTCAACCGAGTTGCGCAGCAAAGCCTTGGTGCGCCATAGCGAGTTCGGGGCGACGGAGAGGAGACCGTCGACGACCTCCCTGGTCCGGTTCTCTAGGTCGGCATCATCGGTGAGCCAGTTAAACATTCCGAACCGCTCAAGATCCTCGGCCCCGACGACGTCGCCGAGCAGACAGATCTGCAGCGCGCGTGACGGTCCGATGCGGCGAGGGAGGAGCCAGCTCTCACCGTGGTCGAGCGAGTGCCCAAGGCGGGGCTGTGGGAGGGAGATTGTCGTCGTATCGGACGCGATCACGAGGTCTGCGGCAAGCATGAACATGACGCCAATGCCGATCGCATGGCCGCGCGTGCTGGCAACGATGGGCTGCGGCAGCGCGAGCAGGTCACGCAGCAGCGGCTGGATCGTCCCGGAGATGCTCGCGTCGAAAGCAGACCGGCGTTCTTCGGCAGTCGCCCCGAGGATACTTGTGATGTCGCCCATGTCCGATCCGGCGCAGAAGTCGGTACCCTCGCCGCGGATCACCACGACCTCGACCTCCGCCCGGATGCGTAGGTCGGCGACGATGCCATGCAACGCGGAGACCATGTCGAAAGTCAGCGCGCCCTTGGCTTCGGGCCGGCTGATCGTGATCCACGCGACGCGTCCTGTGTGTTCGAACCTTATCTGTCCGGACATCTCACCGTCTCCTCTCCCTACTGCACACTGCTGGGTGCGTCAACCGCGATGCTGGTCAGGGCGTCATCAGTCTAAGCCGGGGATTGCGTGCCCAGCCGCTTACGGTTCCGAGGCGTGGAACACGGTGGTGCGCGGCGTGATGTGGGGTGGTTCGGTGAGCTTCCTGCCGTTCGACCTTGAGGTGAAAATCTATGTCTGCAGTGCGCGACGACCTGCACGCCGAACTCCACGCCGAGCGTGGATTCTCAAGCTCCGAGATTTGGAGAGCCGCCGAGGCGCGACTCGACTGGCCCATCGAGCGCGGACTCAATACGGCGCACGAGTGTGCGGACCGATGGGCCCGCGACCGAGCTCGCCTCGCAATGATCGTCCGACACCCCGACGGCAGCAGTGACCGCTGGACCTACGCCGAGCTGGCCCGGACGTCGAGCCGACTGGCCTCGGCATGGAAGGCCGCGGGACTCGTGCGCGGTGACCGGGTCGCATCCCTGGTCAACCAGCAAGTAGAGGCTTTCATTGGGGCTCTCGCTGCCTGGCGTTCGGGCATGGTCTACGTGCCACTGTTCGTCGGGTTCGGCACCGATGCCCTCGTCCAGCGGCTCAATGGTGCCCAGCCGGCAGCAGTCGTGGTCGATTACCGCTACCGGCATCAGCTCGCGGACGCGCTGCCTCTGCTGACGGTCGACCCCCAGATCTATACCGTGGCCGGCCAAGCAGGCCGGGGCCTGGTCAAGGGCGACCGGAGCTTGTGGGCGGAGATCGACGGCCACGCTCCTGATTTCGGCATGGTCGAGACGGCGCCCTCCGACCCGGCAACCCTGATCTATACGAGCGGCACGACCGGCGCGGCAAAGGGCTGCATCCAGCCGCACTCGATGATCCTCACTATCCAGCCATTTATCCGGCACACATGGGCTTTCACACCCGACGACATGTTCTTCACCGGGGCGGCACCCGGATGGTCCTACGGCCTCTACACGACCGGTGCCGGACCGATGTCGCTCGGCATCCCACGCGTGGTCTACAGCGGCGACTTCGACCCGGCCGCCTGGCTGCGCATCTTCGACGAGGAGCAGGTCACCTATATCGCGGCCGCGCCAAGCGCGCTGCGTCGCCTCGTCCCGCTCGCCCAACGCCGGGGTATTTCAAGCAGCATTCGCGGCGCGACCAGTGCGGGTGAGCCGCTCGACGCGCCGCTCGCCCAGGCCTGGATGGAGCTGACCGGCAGCATGATCCAGGACGGCTACGGCCAGAGTGAGTCCGCCATGGTGCTGGCCAACCTCGCCGATCCGAAGAAGCCGGACATGCCAGGCGCGTTGACCGTCGTCCCCGGCTTCGACATCGCACTCGTGGATAGCGAGGGCGTTGAACAGGAGAGTCAGGGCGTCCTGGCGCTGCGTAACCCCGAGTACCAGGGCGCGACCGGCTACTTGAACCGCGACGACCTCTGGAAGGCGCGTTGGCGCGGCGACCTCTTCCTGACCGGCGATGTCGTGCGCCGAGATGACGACGGTCGCTACTGTTTCGTCGGACGAGATGACGACCTCATAGTGACCTCCGGCTACAACGTTGGCCCCAGTGAGGTCGAGAGTCTTATCCTGGCGCACCCCGGGGTTGCAGAGGTCGCCGTTGTGGCGGCACCCGATCCGGCGCGTGGCTCGGTCGTGCGAGCGGTCATCGTGCTCAACGGGACTGTCGACCGGCAGCAGGTCGCCAACGAGGTCACCGTGAACGTGCGCGACAACCTCGGACGCCACGCGTACCCCAAGATCATCGACTACGTCGAAGAGCTGCCGCGCACGGATTCGGGCAAGATCAAACGCAACGAGCTACGCCAGCAGACTGCGGGTGTGCGGCAGTGACGGACCGGATGTTTCGACTCGACGGCAAGGTGGCCGTGGTGACGGGCGCGAGCCAAGGTATCGGCGCCGCAATCGCTCAAGCCTTCGCCGAAGCAGGGGCAGATCTCCTGCTGGTCGCGCGTCGCCATGGCGCACTGACGGAATTCGCGGACAAACTGCGTGCTGGGACCGGGCGACAGGTTGTCACCGTCGTCGCCGACGTCACGGCCGGCGATACGCCGACACTGATCGCCGAGCGCGCCCGTGCGACATGGTCAGGTATCGACGTGCTGGTCAACAATGCCTACTCGTCGGGCGGGGTCTTGGGTCCGGTGCTCGACCTCGAAGACACAGTCTGGGACGACGTGCTGGCGGCTAACGTCATCGCGCCGTTCCGGCTGTGCAGGGAGCTCGTGCCGCTCATGGCGGGCCGGTCGGGATCCTCGGTGATCAACGTGGTTTCGGGTTCAGGATTCTTGCCGTCTCCTGGCATCGGCGCCTATGGGGTCAGCAAGGCAGCGCTGTGGATGCTGACGCGCCAGCTCGCGGGCGAGCTGGCGCCCGACGTCCGGGTCAACGCGCTGTGCCCGGGCACCGTCAGTCCTGACGGTGAGCCAGCCCACCAGGCACACGTCGACCTACTGTCGCTTGTGCCGATGGGGAGGCTGGGACGTCCCAAGGAGATGGCCGGCGCGGCTGTCTATCTCGCGTCCTCGGCAGCGTCCTATACGACCGGTGAGGTCGTATTCGTGAACGGAGGTCGGCCATGGTGACGACAAAGCACATCGCGGTGTCCAATCACCAGATCATCTTGGCGACCCTGCCCGACGGGACGCTGGAGGAGGGCCATTTCACCAGCGCCTGCGGCGCTGTACCGGTCCCCCGCCCCGGAGAGATCGTCGTACGCACGCTGATCATCTCAGTCGATGCCGCCAACCGCACGTGGATGGACGTAGAGACGTATCGGCCGCGCCTCGTGGCCGGCGAAGTCATGGCGGGCTATGGGTTGTGCGAGGTAGTCGACGCCAACGGCACCAGCCTGCCCGAAGGCACGATCGTGTTCTGCGACGCGGGATGGCAGGAGTACGCGGCCGTCCCGGCAGCTGACGCAACCCCACTTGCAGTCGACGGTGAGCTGACGCACCAGATCAGCGTGCACGGCGTCAGTGGTATGGCGGCGTACTTCGGCATCACCGAGGTCGGTGCGGTCGCACCGGGCGAGACCGTCGTCGTCTCGGCTGCAGCCGGGGCGACGGGGCATCTCGCGGGCCAGATCGCGCGCATCCGAGGTGCTCGCGTTGTCGGTATCGCCGGTTCGGACGAGAAGAACCTGATGCTCGAGTCCTACCTCGGTTTCGACGCGACCGTGAACCATCGCAGCGAGACTTTCCGGGCCGACTTGAAAGCAGCGTGTCCAAAAGGGATCGACGTCTACTTCGACAACGTCGGTGGACGCATCCTTGAGACGGTGCTGCGACGAATGAACCAGAACGGGAGGGTCGTATGTTGCGGCTCGGTGACTCACTACACGTACGACCCGGAGAGTCGACTCGCCGAGGTCGTTCCTGGAGCGTTGATCTCTCGCCGTATCCGCATGGAGGGCTTTATCGTCCTCGACTGGATGGACCGGTGGCCGTTCGCAAGCCAGGTGATGAATGGCTGGCTCGCGGACGGTCGGCTGCTGCCGTTGGAGAACCCATACGACGGGCTCGACTCCGCGCCACGTGCGCTCCTGGGGCTCCTCGCCGGGGAGAATGCTGGTAAGACGATGGTGCGCCTGACCCGTTGATTGCGGCTTGAGCTTCTTCGGCTGGTTGGTGATGACGACGAGGATCGTGGCGGCAGAGCGATCCCGCAGCGGGCAAGCCAGTGTCTCCTGCAGGACTGTGAGGCCTAGCCGCTCCGCCCCCACACCGACTGCGACGCAACGGCCCCCGAAGGCCACAAGCGTGTGGCCTTCTCTACTACACCCAGTGAGCCGACGAGCTCGGACGACGCGGCGGTGTCACCGGGACGGATCCCAGCCCGGGAGATCGCATGTAGGGGTGCCGCGACGATCGCACGGAGGGCGAACCCGACCGAGTCGGGCAGGGCGATGACGTTGCCGGACGGGAAGAGAGGGTTGGCCCCGTCGATACCGGTAACCCACCATCACTGTGAACGCGCGGCGGAGGTTGGCGCGTCACGTCGCGCACGGCCGGCAAGACACAGTTGATCATGGGGTTGATCCTCACGCGATCACCTACCTGCAGCCCTATGACCTCGAAACGCGCTGGTCTACGACATCGGAGGCCTCATGACAGAGGGCGACGGGGAGAATCGGTGGGACGGTCGAGCCGTCGATGATGTGGTCGTCGGAGCCGCAGATGCCGCAGGCCAGCATCGCTATGCGGATTTGCCCGCTACCAGGGATAAGAACCGGATGGTCGACGACACGCGGCACCCACACTGTGCTCGGCCAGCACGACGACCCGGGGAGCGGATCATCGTGTCGTTGCGCGGCGAGATGCCAGCTCGGTCAGCAGCTCGTCGGTGTGCTCTCCCAGCAAGGGAGCAAATCTGCTCGGGGCCGCAGGAGTGCCATGGAAGTCGGCCGGACTGGCCACCATTGCGACAGTCGTGTCACCCTTGGGTACGTCAATGATCGAGCCGCTGGCGTGGGTCTGCGGATCGGAGATGACCTCATCCACGGTGTTGACAGGTGACCAGAAGAAGTCACGTTCAGTGTCGAACAACGCACCCCATTCAGCCCGAGTGCGGGTCACGAAGATCTCGTCGAGGAGGGCGATGATCTCGACGGCGTTCTCGCCCCGGAGGGCAGGAGTCGCGTAGCGCGGCTCGGTGGCCCACTCGGGACGGCCAACCAGGCGCAGTAGCTTCGGCCAGTGCCGGTCGGCCTCGACACCCATCAACCAGAACTTCTTGCCGTCGCCGGCGCTGTAGTTATTCCAAACCGGGTTGGCCTCGGTCGTGCGCTGGTTGCGGGTCGGCTCGCGGTCGAGCATCAGACGCATGTTGATGTCGCTGCTGATCTGCCAAGCTGCGACCCGCAACAGCGACGTCGAGACGAGCTGGCCCTCACCCGTCCGTTCGCGGTGAAGCAGTGCCGCACTGATCATGCCGGCCACTGTGATGCCCGTGACGTGGTCACCCATGCCGCTGCGCTGGATCGGGGTCTCGCCGCCGGGCTGTGTCAACGAGTCGGCGACTCCACCGCGGGCCCAGTAGGCCCCCATGTCGTAGGCACCGGCGGCCGCATCAGGGCCCTCAAGGCCGTAGCCAGTGACGATCGCATAGACCAGATCCGGCTTGCGCTCGAGCAGCGTGCGGCTGTCTAGGCCGAGGCGTTCGAGGGCAGCGGGCCGGATGTTGGTCAGGAAGACGTCGGCGCTGTCGATCAACTCGAGCGCCGAGGCCAGTTCCTCGGAGCTTCGCAGGTCGAGGGCCACGCTGCGCTTGGAGCGGTTGTCGGCGTCGAAGAACGGACAGTCCACGATATCCGGCCCGAGGACGTGGCGGATTTGTCGCAGCGGGTCACCGGTCGGCGGCTCGAGCTTGATGACGTCAGCACCCCAGTCGGCGAGGATTGCCCCACCCGAGGGCGCTGCTACCCAGATCCCCAGCTCTACGACGCGTGTTCCCTGCATGGGTCCTGACATGTTGTATACCTCTCCTGTTGGGTTGATGGCACGCTAGTGGCGTGGTCGACGCCGGGTGCGGCAACTTTCCAACCCGTGGAAAACTTGGGGCATTGCGTAGTCGTTCCGTGCCACAGTCCATGTGAATTCCACGAGGAGGCACCCATGGCCATCGGCCGATTCCCTGTCGAGGCAGGACAGGTCCTGCAGTTCGCGCGCTCGCTCGGCGACGTCAACCCGGTCTTCACGGACCCGAAAGTCGCGATATCTGCGGGCCTGGACGCGATCCCGGCGCCGCCGACATATGTTCAGGCGAGCGCGCACTTCGACCCTGACTATCCGCTGCGCCCGCACCCGGACAGGCCCTGGTTCGGATCGGGGCGTGAGGCGACCGGCTACGGCCCCGACGACGAGGACACCGCTGGCGGGATGCTGCATGGTGAGCAGCACTTCGTCTACCACCGACCCCTGCTCGTGGGCGACGTTCTGACGGCGACCGTCCGCGATGGCGACACCTGGACCAAGCTAGGCCGGCGCGGCGGCGAGCTGCGCTTCTTCGAGATCATCACTGACTACCACGATGCGGCGGCCGAACTCGTCGTGACGGCTCGCGTCGTCGGTGTCTCTACACAGCACCAGCCCAAGGAGAACTGACCGTGATCGAGCAGCAGACCTCCATGACCGTTGCAGTGGGAGACACTCACAAGCAGGTTCTGGTGGAGAACCTCACCCGAACGCAGATCGTCCAATACGCCGGTGCCTCCGGCGACTTCAACGCCCTGCACACCGATGCGACCTATGCTGCCGAGATCGCTGGCTTCCCAGGTGTGTTCGCACACGGCATGTTGACGATGGGCATGACGGGACGCATCCTGACCGATGTTTTCGGCCCGCAGAACTTGCGGGCTTTCGGTGGCCGCTTCGTGACGCAGGTGTGGCCGGGTGACTCGTTGACGGTCACGGCAACGGTTACCGAACTGTTGGAGGAGGACGGTGAGCAGCGCGCCATGGTGAAGGTCGCGACGGCGCGCCAGGATGGTGCTGTGGTGTTCGTCGGGTCGGGCATCGTGGGTTGTCAAGGTATGTCCGGGGACTGACTCACGCGGTCTATTCCGCTCCGTGGAACCGCCTGAAGGTTGTCAGACCCTGGACCTGATTTGTTCTATCGGAAGGTAGCGGCACTCGGACGATCCACGTTGATTTGTGCTCGCTGAGTGCGGAACGGTGTGACAGGTGCTGGCGTCGAGTCCCTGCCACACCGCAGGATTCGACCAGGAAGAGGTGCGGATATGGCCATGGAACTCGATCACGCTTGGACGGTGGCCCATGTCCACGGATCGTTGCGGCATCTGCGCCAACTCTCGACGGTCTCGGACATTGTTCAACAGACGCCGCAGCGACTGGCCGGTCTCGGGTACACCCGGTCCATGGTCTCGCGCTTGCATGAAGAGCATTGGATCGCACGTTCGGCCTACGCCGCGGATAACACCGAGATCGCCGTCGCGGTCCTCCAGCTCAGTCAGGCGGTGCCGGGAAAGATAGGTCGCGAGGATCCGGAATCCGCAGCGATCCGGGACCGCGCGGCTTTGCTTGTCACTGGCGCACGAACCCGTGCTGACGTGCATAGAAGGTTGGCCGACCTCACAAGGACGGAAACCTACGTCGTGGCACCTATCATCGTGGGAGACGAGGTGATCGGCATGATCCACGTCGACCGCGTCGGCGACACGCCTGCCGTTGCCGAGTTCGACAGGGCGATCCTGGCGCTCTTCGCTGAAGGCATGGGGGCGGTGCTCGAACACGCAAGCCTCCGGGAGCGCGTGCACCACTACCACCAGCAGGTCGTCGGAAAGACTCAGCTGCTGGGCCCCACCGACATGGGCGGAGCGGTGTTCGGACCTCGGTGCGCCTTGCCAATCATCGAACGAGACCCCATGTTCGGGCCAGAGGCGCCTGCGGGGCTGACCCGTCGTGAGCTGGACGTGCTGCGCTTGATCGGTCCAGGTTTGACCAATCCGCAGATCGCCAAACGGCTTTTTATCTCCGTGGGCACCGTCAAGACCCATGTCAAGAGCATTCTGCGCAAGCTTGAGGTGAGTTCGCGGGACCAAGCGGTCTCGCGGTTTCGGCACCTAGCAACCCAGGAGGCGGCTGGATGCTGCGGGGTGTGCGCGGACGCCGAGGCGTGCGCCCCTTTGGCCTGAGCCCACCGCCACGGCTCTGCCGGTAGAGGGGATAAATCTCCCCCGTAGAGAGAGATGTGATTCACGTCTCGTTCGGTCAGTGTGGAGTGAGGCCGCCTCCACGCGACCTGCGGCACCGTCGACGCGATGCCGTCTCGCCAGAAACCTCGGAGAGACATGACGACTTTCGACATTCCCACAGTTCATGACGTCCCGGATGAGATCGCACGCACGGTGGTGCTGCCAGAAGGTCATCGCGACGACACGACGCTGTTCCAGACCTATGCGTGGTTGCGTGAGAACGCACCCCTGGCCCAGGTCCACGTCGAGGGGTACGACCCGTTATACCTGGTATCCAAGCATGCCGACATCATGGAGATCGAGCGGCAGCCCGAGATCTTCACGAACGGCGGGGGCGAAGATAAGGGCTCGCACAACTCGACACTCTTGCCGAAGGTCGGCGACGACTACTTCCGGGAGGTAAACGGAGGCAGCTTGCGCATACTGGACGTGCTGACGTCGATGGACCCACCTGAGCACACCGCGGTCCGTGGGGTGGCCGCCGACTGGTTCCGCCCCATCAACTTGAAGAAGTGGGAAGACCGGATCCGTGAGATGGCCCTGGACGGCATCGACCGGTTCCTCAAGCCTGGCGTCAACGAGATCGACTTCGTCAAAGGCTTCGCGATCCACTATCCGTTACATGTCATCATGTCGTTGTTCGGTGTCCCAGCCGAGGACGAGCCGCGGATGATGGCACTGACCCAGGACTTCTTCGGTGCCTCCGATCCCGATGACGTGCGCGAGGACGTCGAGGCAGGTGGTGAGGATTCTTCGGCGCGCCAGTTCGCCGCCACATTGCAGGACTACTTCACCTACTTCGACCATGTGGTCGAGAGTCGGCGAGTCGACCCCCAGGACGATCTCGCGACGGTCATCGCCAACGCACGCCAAGCTGATGGTGAGTACTTCCCCAAGTCGTTCGCCTACGGCTGGTTCGTGGCGATCGCCACGGCCGGGCACGACACGACGTCGAGCACTCTGTCGGGAATCGTCGAGATGCTGGCTCACCAGCCCGATCTGCTCGCCCAGGTGCAGGCCGATCATTCGCTGATTCCCGACCTGGTCAACGAGGGCCTCCGCTGGGTCTCGCCGGTAAAGAGCTTCACCCGGCAGGCGTTAAGCGAGTACACGCTCCGCGGCCAGAAGATCATGCCAGGGGACCGATTCATGCTTCTGTTCCAATCAGCAAACCGCGATCCCGAGGTGTTTGCGGATCCCGACGTGTTCGATATGACACGCAAGCCTAATCGCCACATCGCCTTCGGTTACGGGCCGCATATGTGCATCGGGCAGCACCTGGCCAAGCAGGAGCTCCGCATCATGCTCGAAGAGCTGCTGCCAAGGATCCGCAGCCTGCAGCCAGCCGGAGATCGCAAGGTCATCCAGACCAACTTCGTGGGCGGACTCAAGCACCTGCCGGTACGGCTGGAACTAAGTTGACCGATCGTGTGGTGATCGTGGGCGGCGGGCACGCAGGAGTGACGTTGGCTGCTCTGCTTCGGCAGTCCGGATACGACGGCGAGGTCATGGTGATGTCGGCGGAGGACGACGCCCCCTACCACCGGCCGCCGTTGTCGAAAAACCTCCACGAGCCGGAGGCGGAGCAGCCACTGCGACCCGACCATTTCTGGAGCGACCATGACCTCGTCCTACGACTGGGGACCGTGGTGGACCGGATCGACCGAGTGCGACACGAAGTCGTCGAGGTGGGCGGTCGGCGGGTCGGCTACGACCACCTGGTGCTGGCCACAGGTGCCGTGCCGCGGTCGCTGGACGTGCCGGGCGCCGAGCTCGAGGGTGTCCTGACGCTTCGGACCCTCGGGCACGCCCGCGAACTCCGTGGTTTCCTAGCGCAACCCGGATGTCGACTGGTCGTGGTGGGCGGAGGCTACATCGGCCTGGAAGTGGCGGCCATGGCCGTCGGCGCTGGCGCCGAGGTCACGATCCTCGAGCGTGAGCAACGAGTCCTGGCCCGCGTGGCCAGCGCCGAGCTTTCAGCATTCCTGACCGAGCACCATCGTGCCGCCGGTACGACCATCGTGACTGGCGTCGAGGTGACCTGCTTCGAGGGCAGCGACGGTCGGGTGACGTCGGTCGTCCTCGGCGACGGAACCTCGGTCGACTGTGACGTTGTGCTGGTCGGCATTGGGGCCCTGCCGCTCGACGACCTCGCCGTCTCAGCAGGGCTTCAATGCTCCGAAGGCATCCTGGTCGATAACAGTGCCCGCACGGACGATCCGAGCATCATGGCGATCGGCGACGTCACCCGGCGTCCCGTCGGCATGTTACCCGGTCGATCTCGCCTTGAGAGCATTCCCAGCAGCACGGAGCAGGCCCGGCAGGCCTGCTCCGTGATCATGGGCAGCGCCCCACCCCCCTCCGAGGTGCCGTGGTTCTGGTCGGACCAGGGAGACCTCAAGATCAAGATCGCCGGTGTCGTACGGGCCGGTGACTCGGTGGTGCTGCGCAACGATCCGGCTGTGGGCCGGTTCGCCGCCTATCACCACGCTGACGGCATCGTCACCGCAGCGGAGACCGTCAACTCTTCAGGAGATTTCATGGCAGCCAAGAAACTTATCGGCAGCGCGATGGTCATAGACCCGACGCTGCTCGCCAATACGGCAACGAGCCCGGCGCAAGCGATCGTGACCCAGCCGCAGGTGCGCGCATGACGATAGTTCGCTACAGACTCAGCAGCGGATCCGTCCACGAGGTCGACGTGAGCGACGGGCAGAGCGTGATGGAAGGCTCGGTGCAGAGCAATCTGCCGGGCATCGTGGCCGACTGCGGCGGGAGCTGCTCATGCGCGACCTGTCATGTCTACCTTGACCCGGAATGCGCTGCGGCCTTCGACCCGCCGTCGGACGAGGAGCGCGAACTCCTCGAGTTCACCGAGGGCACCAGGACCACCTCAAGGCTGGCGTGCCAGCTAATACTTCGCGGCGAATGCCCGGAGATCGGGGTCATGGTTCCAGACAGCAACAACTGACCAACCACACCATCAGAGTAGCGCGAAAGGTTTTCACCTCGTGGACATCACAGCAGCAGTCATTTCCGAAATCGGTGCCGACTTCACGATCGAGACGGTACAACTGGCAGAACCCGCCGCCGACGAGGTCGTCGTGGCGATCGCAGGAGTGGGGCTGTGTCACACCGACTTGGCTGTCAGACACGGCCATCTGCCGTTCCCGTTCCCCGCGGTCCTGGGACACGAGGGCAGTGGCACCGTGACAGCAATCGGTCACGCGGTCACCAAGGTCGCACCTGGTGACAAGGTGGTCCTGTCCTTCAATAGCTGCGGCATATGCCCCCAGTGCAAAGACGACGCTCCGGGTTACTGCCCGAGCTTCGCCCCGCTGAACTTCGGCGGTGGCCGGGTCGACGGTACCTCCCCGATCACCAGAGATGGTGCGCCACTCGGGTCCGAATTCTTCGGTCAGTCGTCCTTCGCATCGCATGCGATCGCTCGCGAGCGGAACGTGGTCAAGGTGGCTGACGATGCTCCGCTTGAGCTGTTAGGTCCGCTGGGCTGCGGGGTACAGACTGGCGCAGGTTCGGTGCTGAACTCGTTGGACTGCCAGCCCGGCAGCTCCCTGCTGGTCGTGGGAGGAGGGGCGGTCGGACTCTCAGCCGTCATGGCTGCGGCCGCGCGCGGCGTGGAGACCGTCATCGTGCTCGAGACGTATGAGATCCGACGACAGCTCGCTCTCGAGCTTGGAGCCACCCATGTCCTTGACCCTGCGGACGGGCCATTGTCGGAGCAGGTGCGAGCCATCGTCCCGGCCGGCGTCAATTACGCAATCGACACGGTGGCCATCGCCGACGTCCTCGGCGAGGTGGTGCTCTCGATGACACAACGGGGGACGGTCGTACTGCTGGGCGTGCCCAGCAACCCGGAGGCAACCCTGCCTCTTCCGCTGCTCTACTGCCAAGGCCTGGGACTTCGGATCATCGGCGTTGTCGAAGGTGATAGCAACCCGGACACCTTCATCCCGGAGCTCCTGGAGATGCATCGTCGCGGACAACTCCCGCTGGAGAAGCTCATCACCACGTTCCCGTTCGAACAACTTAACGAGGCCATCGCGCAGCAGCATCGCGGTGACGTTCTCAAGGTTGTCCTCACTCCCTGATACCCCGAACCAAAGGACACCCATGACCATCGATTACGACAAGCTCTACATTGACGGAAAGTTTCGTCAGACGTCCAGCGGCAGCACGATCGTCGTTACCTCTCCCGCTACCGGCCAGACGGTCGGTTTGGTGCCGGAAGCTGACACCCATGATGTCGATTGTGCGGTTGCGGCTGCCCGACGGGCGTTCGACGATCCCACTGGCTGGTCTCAGTGGGACGCGGAGCGACGGGGCACAGCCCTCGAACGATTTGCCGCAGCGCTCGAGAAGCACGGGAACACCATGGCGGAGCGTGTATCGGTGCAGAATGGCATGCCCATCTCGCTCGCTAACGCTCTCGAAGCGGCAGTTCCGGCGCTCATGGTGCGCTTCTACGCGCAAATGATGAAGGACCTGCCCCAAGAGGAACTGCGACCGGGGATGTTCGGCGGCAGCAGCAGGGTGATCCGTGAGCCGGTAGGAGTGGTGGCTGCGGTCGTCCCGTGGAACGTGCCGCAGGGCATCTCGTTCCTAAAGCTGGCTCCAGCCCTTGCCGCGGGTTGCAGCGTTGTACTCAAGCCGGCGCCCGAGACGGTGCTCGACGCCCAACTGCTGGGTGAGATCGCAATTGAGGCGGGACTTCCCGACGGGGTGCTGAACATCGTGCCCGGCAGGCGGGACATCGGGGCTTACCTCGTCGGACACCCAGGTATCGACAAGGTCTCCTTCACCGGTTCGACGGATGCGGGCCGTGCGATCGCGGAGACGTGCGGTCTACTCCTGCGTCCGGTCACGCTTGAGCTCGGTGGAAAGTCGGCAGCGATCGTCCTCGACGATGCGGACTTGTCAGCTCACCTCGAGGCCTTCTTCAACGTCTCATTCATCCATGCCGGGCAGATCTGCTATATGAATTCCCGCATACTGGTGCCGCGCAGCCGGTACTCGGACGTCCTCGACACGATCGTCGGATTCGCCGAATCAGTCGTTGTCGGCGATCCGCTCGATCCGATGACACAGATGGGCCCCTTGGTCTCGCAGGCGCAGCGCGACCGTGTCGAGGGCTACATCACCAAGGGAGTCTCCGACGGAGCCCGGCTCGTCACGGGCGGCGGGCGTCCCAAGGGTCTCGACAGCGGTTTATTCGTCCAGCCGACAGTGTTCGCCGACGTTGACAATGGGTCCACAATCGCCCAGGAGGAAATCTTCGGTCCGGTGCTGGCCGTGATCCCCTACGAGAACGACGACGAGGCCGTGGCGATCGCCAACGCGAGCGATTTCGGTCTCGGGGGCACGGTCTGGACCGCCGACCGCGAACGTGGTGAGGCCATCGCCCGCAGAGTGCACACGGGCACCATCGGTATCAATGCGTACACGCAGGATCCGACCGCGCCGTTCGGCGGTGTCAAAAACAGCGGCCTCGGGCGTGAGATGGGGCCCGAAGCGCTGCAGTCGTACCAAGTCGTGAAGTCTATCTACCGCGATCCGATGTCGAACTGACTTCACTGGTGGGCCCCGAGTCGCGAGATGTTCGTGCCTCCGGGGGCGCCAGTTGGGGCCGGTGGCCTCGTCGATCGCTGCCGAATCCCGTCCCTAATCACTTTAAGGGGTGCGACGACGCGCCCAATGGCGAGATCAACGACTCATACACGACGTAACCTGAATACTGAACTTGCCGAGACATGAACTAACCAGCCTGCGACCTTGCCGGGACCCACCGCAGGAGCAGCACCAGCGCGACGCCGGCTGCGCCGGCGCAGACCGCGAACGCGGTGGCGTACGATCCGCTTGTCGCGACGATGCCGAGCATGGCTGGGCCGAGCGCGGCACCCAGGTCCAGGAACAGGGTGAACGCGCTCATCCGGCGGGTCTCCTCGCCCTCGGACACACCCGCTGTCGCGCTCAGCACCAATGACGGCACGAGTAAGGACATCCCAGCGGCCATCACAACCGTCCCGACCAGCAAACCCGGGAGGCTGTGCCATGCGGCGATCACGATGAAGCCGATTGTCAGCATGACCAGCGACGCCCGCGCGACGCGTCGTGCGCCGAGCCGGTCGGGCACCTTGGCGGCGGACAAGCGCACAATGGCGATGGTGCCGGAGGCGAGCAGGAAGATCCCCGCGGTGCTGGCAACGTCGATTTCCGACGAATACAGCGGCAGGAACGCGAGGTAGCCGGCGAAGCCCAGCGTTCCGAGCCCGGCGAGCAGCCCGATACGGATCGCGACGCCGTAGTCGACGTTGACACGCTTACCGTCGGCCGCTCGCTCGTTCGAACTGCGGCGCCGGACGCGGGGAAGCGTCGAGGCGAAGCCGGCGCTGAGTAGGCACGTGGCCGTCGCGGCGATCCACACGGCATCGGCACCGAAATGCCGAAAGCCCTCACCGATCGCCGGGCCAGTCCCCAAACCAACCTGAAGCGCGATGAACAGATAGCTCGACGCCTCGCCCCGACGACCCTTCGGCGAGAGGTCGATCGCCAAGGTCGTAGCGGCGACCATGACGCCGGCCTGGCCTGCCCCGACGACAAGGCGGGCCACCACCAAGCTCGTCATGTCGGAGGCGAGCAAGTGCCCGAGCAGACCCGCAGCGCACAGGACCGAGCCCAGGCGCAGAAGAATTCGCCGACCCCGGTTGTCGCCGATCCAACCAAGCGCGGGACGGCACAGCACTGCCGAGACGGCGGCCGCTGCGAACACCAGACCCACGGCACTCTCGTCGGCATCGAGGGTGTCGGTCACGAAGAACGGCAGCACCGGAATCGTGATGCCGATCGAGATGAAGATCAGCGCGGTCGCAGCCACCGTCGTGGCGTATGGAACCGTCCAAAGCCGTTGCTCGCAAGGCTCCCTGACAATCACTGCAAGGACGCGGTGCGGTCGAATGGAGCGTTGAACGGCGAATCCGAGATCAGTCCGTCCTCGCGAAGTGCAGCAATCTCCTCAGTCGTGCGACCCAGCCGAGTCAGGATCTCGTCGTTGTGCTGCCCGAACAGAGGGGCCGGATCACGCGGCACCATATCAGGTCCCTCGACGAACCGGACCGGTCCCGCCAGGTATTCCTGCGACCCGATGACGGGGTGCTTGATTTCCACGACCCGTTCACGGGCGAGCAGCTGGCGGTGCCGCACCAGCTTGTCTCCGACCTCAAGGTGCGCCGAGGGGACGCCGGCTGCCCTGAGGTCGGAGACAATCTGTTCCGAGTCGAGCTCGGCGAAGGCTTGCCGCAGCAGACCGTCGAGCTCGGCGCCCAGCGCGTCGCGACCAGCCACGTCGGCGAATCGCTCGTCTGCCCATGTCTTGGCCCACGGCAGCGCGGCGAGGGCGGACCATTGCTCGTCGTCCACGACCGATATTGCGAATTCGTTACCGTCGGCACCGCGATAGACACCCTGCGGTACGGTCCCCGGCCGGTCGTTTCCCGTGCGGCTGACATTTCTACCGGTCGCCGATCGCTGGATAACCGGCCCGGCCGTCAGCTGGATCGCGGCGTCGCACAGCGGAACTTCGAGGAGCGTCCCGCGGCCGGTCACCCGTCGCTGCCGGATAGCGGCAATCGTGGCGAAGGAGCACACGAGCGCCGCGAACGGGTCGACGACTGTGCCGGTCAGCAGTGGCTCGCCGTCGGCATAGCCGGTCAGCTCGGCCATTCCGGATGCTGCGTTGACGGTATAGGTGAAGCCCGGCCGGTCGCGCCACGGTCCATCCAGCCCCCAAGCAGGCATTCGGACCATGACGACGTCGGGGTTGATCGCCCGGATGCCCTCGTAGTCGAGCCCGCGTGACTCCAACACCCGCGGTCCGTAATTCTCCAAGACGACGTCGGCCTCGGCAATCAGCTCGCGGACCACGGCCAGTCCTCGGGGATCGGCAAGGTCCGCGGTGACGTCCATCTTGCCCAGGTTGGCACCCACAAACGGCGCACCGCGCTCCCAGGAACGATCGACTGTCCCGGGCACTCCGTTGAATCGGATGAGGTCCGGTCGGTTGACGGTCTCGACCTTGATGACTTCGGCGCCGAGACTCGCGAGGTTCATGGTCACCATCGGGCCGGCCTGGAAGGTGCCGAACTCGACGACTCGGAGGCCCGCCAGTGGCAGGCGAGGATCGATACCGTCGGCGGTATTGCGTGTGCGGGCAACCGTGTCAGACCAGTCGTGACCGTCGTCGTGGCCGACGTCTGTGAGAGGAGCCGGCGTCCAGGCCACCTCGTCATCCACACGGAACGGGGGGCGGGGTGCGATGAACCCACCTGAAGCGCTCTGGACGAACGAGTCCCGGGCCGCGAACGGCGCGATCGACGCGATCGTCCCCGGTGTGGCGACCGGGACGATCGGCACCCGGTTGGCGGAGCCGAGCTCGACAAGTTCGTCGACGGTGTGTCGGCGGGTGAACTCACGGACGAGCGCAGTGACCTCGGCAGCGTGATCGACCCGGTCGTTGAGGGTGTCGAATCGCGGATCGTCGAGCGCAGGGACCTGGGCGATCAGCTTGAAGTCCTTCCACTGCGGTGGCGTCACACTGACGACACATACCCATCCATCACTGGCCTGCTCGACACCGGGTATCGGTGCCTGCGGCAAAGGGTATTCCGAGTGGTGCTCGATGCGGTTGTAGAGCCAAGGGAACTGCTGTAGGGCGATGGCCGACTCGAACAGGGACACGTCCGCTTTGACGGGGGCCTTATCGGCGTCGTCGGCCAGCAACCCGACGACTGCCGCCATCGCGGCGGCGGAACCACCGGTCATCTCCGCGAGTGGCACACCCGCTGCGATCGACGGCCGGTCGAACGTCGGGTGCACCAACGAGATACCGGCCTCGGCCTGCAGTGTGAAGTCCGTCGCCGGGGTCGTCGCGTCGGGACCGTCGAGGCCGTATGGGGAGACCGAGACGACGATGAGGCGTGTCCGACGCGACCGTAGCTCGTTGACCAGCGACTGGACGGCGGACTTCTCGTCGCAGATCACGACGTCGACCCGGTCGGCGAGAGCGCGGCCCGCAGCGGAGCTGCTCACGTCGGTCACCGATCCCTTGCCGGCATGGAGGTACTCGGCGTACTCCGGGGAATCCGTGCGGAGCGGATCGCCTTCGGGTGTCTCGAGGCGTACGACCGTTGCGCCGGCGTCACGGAGCAGCTTGCCTGCGTAGCCGGTAGAGACCCGGCTTCCTGCCTCCAGGACCACGATGTCGTCAAGCATGTGTATCTCCTTGTCGGTAGTTACGGCGTCGCGCGTCGCGCGCCGCCGTCCATGTAGAGCGCGGATGCCTGTACGTAGCTGCAGGCATCCGAGGCGAGGAAGCACGCGACGCGCGCGACCTCGGCGGGATTGGCGGGACGACCCGCCGGCAGTGCGGTGCCCACCTCGTCGATGAGCTCCTGGGGGGTGCGGCCTTGCTGCCGCGCCGCGTCCGTGAAGAGCGTCACTGCCCGGTCGGTCAGCGTCAGGCCGGGTGCGACGAGGTTTACCTGGATCCCAGACGGCGTGAGCTCGTCGCTCAGCGCGCGGGTCAGGTTATGGACCGCGATGTTCGCCAGACTCGTCGGCAGGTTGTTGGCCGTGGGGCTTGTGCCGGCGCTGCCTGCGATGTTGACGATTCGGCCCCACCCGCGCTCTGCCATTGAGGGGGCGACGCGCTGCGCCATCCGCAGGTAGCCGTGGAACTTCAGCAGTAGCGCACGGTCGACATCGTTGGCCGAGATTTCGAGAACGTTGCCCATCCCTGCCGATCCCGCGCAGTTGATCAGGATGTCGATCTGGTCGAAAGCATCGAGGCAGGTCTGGACAGCACGGTCACAGCCCTCGACGGTCGTGAGGTCACAGCTCGCCGTTACCAAATGCCCCGCGGACGAGGTGACGAGGTCATCAAGCAACCAAACGTCGCGACTGACGGCGCAGACGTCTGCGCCTTCGGAGAGCAGCGTCTCGACGCAGGCGCGACCGATGCCCTTGCTGCCACCGGTCACGATGGCAGCGCGTCCGGTAATTCCCAGGTCCATGGCGGCGTCTCAGTTGTCAGTTGGGCGCGGCGCCCCGTTGATCGCGAACGACGCGAGCCCTGCCGTGAGGTCGTCGGAGTGCATGATCATGTCGATTGCGGTGTTGTTGGCTGCCCACAGCCCGTCCTCGGACTGACTGAAGGCTTGGGTCGCGACGAACATGCTTGCGGTGATCCCGGTCGCCGGGTGGGCGGCGATGAGCTCGGCGCGCCCGATCGCCGCAGACATGACGTCGGAGTCCGTCAGGGTGCTCACGAGCCCGAGGGCGTACGCGCGCTCCGCATCGATCGGTTGTCCGGTCAGGATCATGTCCATCGCGGTGGCCCGGCCGATCGCCCACGGAAGCCGGAACAACCCGCCGGCGCCGGCGATGAGTCCCCACCGGACCTCTGCCAACTCGAAGGAGGAGCGTCGGGTAGCGACGACGAGGTCGCACGAGAGTACGAGCTCAAGCCCGCCGGACGTCGCGAGCCCGTCGACGGCGGCGATCAGCGGCTTAGTGCGGGCCAGCTGGGTGAGACCCCCGAAGCCGCCGGTCTCGGTCTCGGCCCGGGCACACCCGTTGCGCTCGTCCTCGATCGTGCGTAGGTCGTGACCGGCGCAGAAGACCGGTCGTGGCTCGGTGACGGTTGCAGCGAGGATCGCGACGCGCAGCTCAGGATCGTCCTCAACTTCGGCGAGTTCGGCGCCGAGTGCCTGCGCCATCTGGTGGTCGAAGGCATTGCGGATGTCGGGCCGGTCGAGGGTGATGATCGCGATCGGCCCGCGGCGTTCGAGCGTGACGAGGGTCATGGACGTTGACAGTAGGTGCATTCCGACCCCAATCGGCACAGTGATTTCCGGCCTCCGGAACATTGGACGTGACGTGGTGTCCACCCGCGTCTCGGACACGCCCTGAGTCGCTTCCGGGGAGCGGAACACGCCGTTGCTCTCGTGACTGGGATCACGAAATATGCAGCGAGGCTCGCCGACGCACACGTTCGTTCCGGCGACCCATCGCGCCCGACGAGTTGAGGAGACCTGATGAACCTGTTACCCGATGAAGAGCACGAGGCAGTCACGGAGTTGGCACGCAGCATCGCGACGGGGATCCTGTCGCCCGCTGCACGTGAGGCTGAGCAGGAGCAGGCCGTGCCCAAGGACGTCTGGATCAAGCTCTTCGAGAGCGGATTGACCGTCCCGATTCCGGAGGAGTTCGGCGGTGGTGGTGTTCCAGACACAATCACCCAGTTGCTCGCGGTGGAGAACCTTGCGTTTGGTGACGCCGGGATCACAATGGCTGCGGTGTGGAGCGGAGCTGCCGGTGGCTTGATCGCACGGCACGGGACGCCGTCGCAGACCGACGGCCTGCGTATCCTCGCCTCGAGCCCCGACGCTAGGGGTGCGGTTGCGCTGCACGAGGGACATGGCCGCGGTCCGGCCGAGCTCGAGACCACAATCGCGATCGACGGAGACACGGTGAAGATCGTGGGCCGAAAGGTCGGGGTTGCCTTCGCGGCCACGGCCGACCCGCTCGTGGTCGTCGGTCGTGACGCGGAGGACGGCCGACTGCGGGCGGTCGTGCTATCCAGCGCCGATGCCGGCGTTACGGTAGACGAGCTAACTCGAGGAATCGCGCTCGGCGCTGCTGCTGCCGGTTCGATCACGTTCGACGTTACGACGACGACCGACGCGCTCCTCGGCGGCGTCGACGCCGACGCCGAGGCGCTGACGACGTCCGTGCAGCAGCTACGGCTCCTCAACGCCTCGGCCCAAGTCGGCACAGGCCAGCGTGCGATCGAGTACGCCGCGGAATATGCGACGACTCGCATCGCATTTGGCACGCCGATCGCTGGCTTCCAGGGTGTTTCGTTCCCGCTCGCTGAGGGCATCATGCGTCTCGATGCCGCGAGGCTCGAGATCAACGACGTTGCGGAGCGCCTCGACCTAGGCGTCGGTGTGAGTGAGGTAGATGTCGCCCGTGCGGTGTCGTACGCCTCCGAGGTCGCACTTGAGGCAACTCGCGACAGCGTGCAGACGCTCGGCGGACACGGCTTCATCACGGACCACCCGGTGGAGATCTGGTACCGGTCCGCCGCCGCCCTCGCGGCACTCGACTTCGACCCAACACGCTCGTCCTTCGAGCCCGCGCTCTGAATAGGGGAAAGAAAATGTCCTACAGCTTCCAGCTCAGCAAGCCGCTCGTCGACTACGGCCGTGCCATCCGGGAGTGGTCCGCGTCTGAGGCCCGCCCTTACGCGCGCCAGGCCGACCTCGACCACCGCCCACCGTCCAACTGGGCCGATATCCTCGACACGTGCCCGGTTCCGCTGGGTCGAATCGACACTGCCGAGCCCGATCCGATCCCGACGTTCGACGAGGGCTACTGGACAAGCAGTCTTGTGTTCTACGAGAATATTAATTACGGCGACATCTGGGTGCATCCGACCCTCGGCGGTGGCATTGGACATCTTGTCGTCGAGTCGATGGGCACGCCGGAGCAGATCGAAAAATGGTACACGCCTGTCGTCGAGCGGGGTCTGCCTACCGGGTTCGCGCTGACCGAGCCGCACTTTGGCTCCGACACGTCTCAGGTCTCGACGACAGCGACCCGCGACGGCGACAACTGGGTACTCAAAGGTTCCAAGATCTACTGCAGCGGTGGTGCCACGTCCGACTACGTCGTGGTGTTCGCGACGGTTGACAAGTCGCTCGGAGCCAAGGGCATCAACGCCTTCGTCGTGCCGGCTGGTACACCTGGCTTCATCATTGCTAAGGAAAACGAGCAGAAGCTCGGCATCCGCAGCTGGGTCACGTCGGAACTGTTGTTCGACAACTGCGTCATCCCCGTCGAAAACCAGCTTGGCTGGACCGCCGACGGAAACGCGGCCCCGCGACGGAGTGGGCAGGGTGGCGCGCTGGGTGCACTAGCCAACAACCGACCCAACATGGCGGCGATGTGCATCGGTCTGGGCCAGGCGGCGATTGACCTCACGACAAGCATCCTCGCAGGCCAGAAAGCAGCCTTCTCGCCACAGCGTTGGCGCGCAGTCGAGCAGGATCTTGAGGCGATGAACTTCGCCCTCGAACGTGGACGGCGGATGTCGTTCAGGGCGCAGTACCTCGTCGATCAGGGCAAGGAAGACAGGGCGATCTCGGCCGCCGGCAAAGGCTACGCGCCCGAGACGGTCGAACGCGTCATTCGTCGGTGCATGCAGTTGCTCGGACCTGAGGGCACGAGCGAGGAGCTCCTGCTCGAAAAGTGGTACCGCGACGTCAAGATCATGGATATCTTCGAAGGATCGGGTCAAGTCCAGCGCATCGTCGTCGGACGAACGCTGATGGGTCGCCTCGTCGGCTGATTTTCGGAGGGCGCCGGTCCTCGCACTGTGGAGGCGGCACCCCACCCGTGGGTGCTGCCTTCACGTGACTGACGATCCTGACCACCGTACGAAAACAGACCTCAACAGATCTCGTCGATCCACTTCGTGACGATGGCATTGAACTCGATCGGTCTCTCCTGGTGCAGCCAGTGCCCGGCTCCGTCCCAAGTCATGGTCATGCCCGGACCCGTCCCGGCAGCGGCATCTTCCCACGCACTGTCGTCGGCGGAACGAAAGAATGTCAGCGTCGGACATGAGCGGAGTCGGAGCATAGCTTGATCAACATTGACGACGTTGTTGGTGGTCATGCCCGCGATCGACTCCGAGATGACATGCCGTGGCACCGTGAGCAGCCTACGCAGATGCCAGGTCGTCAGGAAGGCGGGCGTGGATGCATCGGCAAAGCTCGTGAACAGTTGCTCCATGAGGTCATGGCACGACTCGGAGCGAAGGGCCGAGATGAGCTCGGATGGGTCAGGTGCCGCCATCGACGGCGCGTAGGCGGGATCGACGCAGATGAGCGCGAGCACGTGCTCCGGGTGCTCGACGGCGAGGTGCACGCCGATGTAACCGCCGAGCGAGTGACCGATCACGATCGCGGGACCGCATCCCAGGACCTCAATCAGGCGACTTAAGTCCTGTGCATAGTCGGTGCCGCGGTAACAGTCTTTGGTCACCGAGGAATGACCGTGCCCGCGGAGGTCGACGACGTAGACCTTGTGTCGCTCTGCGAGATCAGGGATTTGCCACATCCAGTCCCCTGAGTCGCATGCCCAGCCATGCACCAGCAAGATCGGGGGGCCACCTTTTCCGTGCTCGGTGTAGAACAATGAGACATCGTCCGAGATCTGGGCGTGCGGCATGCGTCGCTCTCTTCCTGGCTGGTTCCACTCACTGGCTAGTGACACGGTTCGGTCACACTAAGGCAAGGCCCGTAGTCGTGCCCACACACGTTTCCGCGGTCCGGAACGGGTCGGTAAATGCCGCTGATCGGCACAAGCTGGCTCACGACCGTCATGGTGCACTCGTAATTTGTCACCGCGTTCGCACATAGCAGACACGCTTCGGGCTCGTCGGCCAGACACTGGGCAACGCGCTTACGATTTCCGGAATGCTGTACCTCGATCGCGATCCTGGATCGTCAGACAATCGATGCCCCGCCGTCGATGGCGATGAGCTGCCCAGTCAGGAAGCCAGCGAGCGGGCTGAGCAGAAGTTCGACCACGTCGGCGACATCCGAGGGCTCGCCTTGACGCTGCAAGGGAATCAGAGCGAGGTCGTCGTCGCTGGCGACGAAGCCGGTGACGTTCGACTGGGCGATCAGGCGCGAGGTCCGGATGACACCCGGGGCTATGCAGTTCACCCGGATGCGGTGCTTACCGACCTCGACCGCGAGGTACTTCGAATAGTGCAGCACTGCGGCCTTGCTCATTGCATAGCCCGCGATGTAGCCGCCGGCCGCCACCTTGAAGCCCGAGCCACTCGAAACCGTAATGATCGATCCCCCGCCTGCGGCACACAGATACGGTACGGCGGAACGGCAACAGTTCACTACTGTCGTCATATTGACGGCGACGAGCTTGCTATAAGCGTCGTGCGAAGTCTGGCTCGCCGCGCTGCCAGAGTACGGAGTGATGGCCCCGCCAGCCGGAATGAACAGGTGATCGACGTGCCCGAACCGATTGACGACCTCGGCGAACGCGCGTTCAGTCGCCTCTGGATCGGTTAGATCGACCTGCACGCAGAGTCCGTCGCCGGCCCGGTCTTTGAGCTCATCCTCGACAGATGCGGCCGTTAGATTCTCGTCAAACTCGGCAGCCGCGCTCAGATCGACATCGAGCACGGCCACCCTTGCACCCCGCTCGGCGAGCCGCAGCGCGGTTGCCCGGCCGATGCCGCGTGCTCCTCCGGCGACAACGACCACGGATTCGTTCAGGGCAGGGGGCATGGTCAGACTCCTCGATGATGTCGACGGTGCACAGTCGCGACTGCACGTCCAGTGACCCGATAGGTGGGTCACCCCACCACAGTGCCGGTCGTTCGACGCCGAAGACACCAGAAATTCCGTGTGATGAAACGTCTGAAGTACTCGTCAAGAGCCGTCGACGTGCACCGTGATCTTTCCGGGCGGTATGCCCTGTTCAAGACGATGAAGCACATCTGGCACCTCGGCGAACGCGTACGAGCTCCCGAGGGCGGGGCGGATGCGTCCCTGCTCGGCCATCTCTAGTAGCGTCCGATTCATTTCTGCGTCCTCTTCGACGGAGAAGCCGCCGGCGAAGACACCGACCAGCGCGAGATTGCGCAGCACGACGTCGTCCATGGCGGCGTCGATCCAACTGCCGCTAGCGAAGCCGATCACAGCCACGGAGCCCCGGCTTCGGACTCCCTTGATGGCCTGAACAGCGACGGCCCCGCCGACCGGGTCGAACAGAATGTCCACACCAATACCGCCCGTCAGCGCGAGGAGCTCGTCACCGACGTCCGACGTGCGGTGATTGATGCAGTCGTCAGCACCGGCCTCGGCACAGTAGGTCAACTTCTCCACGCTGCTGCCCACCGCGATCACCCGAGCACCCACGGCTTTGGCGAGGGCGATGGCGGCGAGCCCCGAGCTGCCACTGGCACCCAGCACGGCGACGGTCTGCCCGGCGTGCACCGTCAGTCGACTGATGAGCGCGGCGTGGGCGGTGCGGAACCCGATCATGAATCCCGCAGCCTCGGCGTCGGACAGCGTCGACGGCGCGAGCAGTGCCTTGGACGCACGAACGTAGGCATGGTCGCCGAATCCACCGTGCCCCTCGGGGAAGGGGGTCAGGCCCATGACCCGGTCACCGACCCGGAAGTGGGCGTCCGCGCCGGCCTCGACGACAACGCCAACAACCTCCTGGCCCGGTTGGATCGGCGGCGTCCGCGTGAGCGGATAGCGGCCCTGCACCATCAGCAGGTCCGGCAGGCCCACACCGCACGCGGCGACACGAACGAGCAACCGGTCAGGTGTCGGCGGTTCCCACGTGACGTTCTCCAACTTCAGGACGTCCTGTGGATCGCCGAACTCGTGTGCGCGCCAACTACGCCCCTCGGTCGCCATCTCAGCGCCATCCACCGTCGACACGGAGCAGTGCCCCTGTAGAGTACGACGACGCCGACCCACTAAAGAACAGCACTGCACCGACGACTTCGGCGGGCTCAGCGCACCGGCCGAGTGCTACGACCGCTTCGAGCTCCTCTCGGGCGCCCTCCGCCCAGTTGTCCGCGATGTCGGTCAGGAAAGGTCCGGGTTGGATCGTATTGACGCGTACGGTCGGCGCGTATGCCTGGGCGAAGCCTTCGGTAAGGACGTGCAGCCCTGCTTTCGCAGCGGCGTACGGCAAAGCCATGTGGGATGGACGGATAGCCTCGACGGAGCCGATATTGACGATCGACCCGCCGCCGGATTCCACCATCTTATGGCCGACCAGTGCGGCCAGTCTGAACGGTCCACGGAGGTTGACTGCGATGGTCTTGTCGAACAGGGGCTCGGTGACGTCGACCAGGCTCGGGTAGTGCGGGGAGAGGCCCGCATTGTTGACCAGGACATGGACCTGGCCGAACTCGGCATAAGCCGCATCGACGAGCTCGCCGCACTGATCCCAGTCGCTGACGTTGCAGGCAACGGGGAGTGCGCGGACCCCAAACCTCAAGCGGACTTCCTCGGCGAGCATCTCGCACGCTTCGATCTTGCGGCTCGCGATCACGACATGGGCGCCGCGCTCGGCGAAGGCCAGCACGATCTCCTTCCCCATGCCGCGGCTGCCGCCCGTCACGACGACGACTTGGTCCTTGAACTCTTCCATGGTTACTCCTGATGTAGGTCAATTGTGGGTTGTATCCGCGGCGGGTGGTCACTTGCAGACGAAGACGCGAATCGCTACGGAGCAGTCCTCGTGGGTGCCATATCTCTTGCTGATAGTTCTCGAATCGCTGCTCTCCGAGGGTGTCGCGAGAGCAATTCATGTGGGTTGCTTGGTCGGCTGCACGAGGTTGGGGTGTTGAACAGTATCTTTGTGCGCCTTGATGAGGGCCGGGTGTTCCTATTCGGGGAGCTGATGGGTTTGTAGTGAACGGTGAGGGCGGGCTGGTCAGCCGACGGACCCGTCCAACATGACAACAGAGCGGCCGACCGTGACCCCGTCGTCCAGGTCCTGTAAGGCTCGGGGAGCATCGATGAGCGGGACCCGCTCACCGATCAGCGGCCGGATCGCCCTACCGGCAGCGAGGTTCGAGAGCTCGGCCATGGCGCGCGCGACCACATCGGGCCGTTTCACGGTGTAAAGGCCCGAGTTGATCCCGATGATCGAGTAGTTCTTGACGAGCGGGTGGTTGAGCGGCTGGGACAGGATCTCCCCGCCGGCGAACCCGATGACGAGGAGTCGGCCCTCGAAAGCCACGCACTTTGTCGACTCGAACCAGGACGACCCACCCACCGGGTCGTAGACGATGTCGGCGCCCCGACCTTTAGTGGCGTCCTTGACTGCCTCGATGACCGAGACCTGCTCCCTGTCGATCACCAGCGAGGCACCGAGGTCCCGCACCACCTCGGCCTTCCGCTCGCCACGCGTGACACCAATGACGGTCGCGCCGGCCGCGAGGCCGAGCTGGACGGCGGCACTGCCCACTCCGCCGGCGGCAGCATGGACCAGCAGCACCTCGCCGGCCTGGATGCGCGCACTGTGGGTGAGGGCGAGCCAGCCCGTGAGATACGCGCCGAAGAGGGCAGCCGACTCGGCGGCGTCCAGGCAGGCCGGTGCGGGGAAGAGGAGATCGAGATTGACCAGTGCAATGTCGGCTAGCCCTCCGTGAAGTCCGGCGCCGATGGCGATGACCTTCGAGCCGACCGAGAGGTCGCGTGCAGCGAGGTCGACGCCGGGACCGACCGAGACGATCTCCCCGTAGAAGTCAGCGCCGGGAGAGAAGGGAAGGGTCGGCCTGTGCTGGTACCCTGCGCGGCACATTAAGACGTCGGGGAATCCCAGGGCGCAGGCCGCGACCCGTACTGCGACCTGGCCCGCACCGGGCTGGAGGTCCGGGACTTGTACAAGACGCATGACCTCGGCCGGGGCGCCGAAGGCCTCGACGTGCCAGGCTCTCATCGCAACGCGACCGAGGTGTTCATTTGGTGGACCACTTCGTGTATCCCCAGTGCAGAGTAGAGGTCGAATCCCGCCTGTCGGCAACTGTCGGCCCGAACGTGAGAGTAGCCGCGGGGCAGCTGTAAGTCCGAGACGGTCTCTTCGGCGACCTGTTCCGGCAGGAAGGCGCGACAGTTATGTCGTGAAGACAGGAGGATCGACAGGCTCATGCGGGTGACTTAAGTCGATATCGATCGTTCACTACAGCCCCTGTTCCGCTGGATGGGCCATATCCAGCGGCGTGCTTGAGACGGGCAAGGAACTGGGCGGTCAGTTCGACTTCCGTCGGGGTCGTTCGTCGAGCAGTCGCTGCGTCTCCTCGGAGATCTCCGCGCGGAGCAACGCCGCGGACAAGTCGACGAGTTGGCTTGAGAACAAGGCATGGTCCCCGTCCGGGGAGCTGCGGGCGCGGCGTCCAATCTCAATGTGTACAAAGCGGATTGCCGCAAACCGGCGGTGCAGTGGACTCCCAGTGGTCCCGGGTGGCATGAGGTGTTCGACGAGGTGGTTCCAACGGTCCTGGCTGCCACTGTGGTCATAGATGATGGCGCCTGCCGGCTCCTCCGGGTCGATCACCCGGTTGTCCCGGTTGACCAGTTGGGCGGCGATTTGCAGGAACTCTCGGCCGCCGTCCGGATCGTTGAGCTTGGCTACGAGTGGCTGGACGAGTGCGGAGCAGGCGTCACGAAGTGAGGTCTCCTTGTGTGATGCGAGTAGGTCGAGAATCGCATCCCTGCGCACTGAGATGGATTGAATGTGTTTCTCGACCAAGGCGCGAAGCAGTCCGTCGCGGTCACCGAAGTGATACTGCAACGAGGTGGTATTGCGCTGGCCTGCCGCACGCATGATCTCGCGCAGGGAGACTCCCTCGATGCCTTGGTCGGCGAACAGTCGCTCGGCGGCGGTGATGATCGCTGAGTGCGCGTCGCGGGTCGGTTCGCGATGTGTCGTACTCGCAGTCATGATCGCAGCGTACCCGCAAGTTCCATCCCTGCGTCAGTTTATGGATCAATCGATTTCATATATGATTCACTTGAATTAATATGCCGGGAGTCGCCCGCGACGGATACGAGGACTCATAATGACAATCTCCAGGGATGCCCACATCGACGCGGCAGCGGTGGCCGACTGGATGGAAAGGGTAGGTCTGGGCGGAGGTTCGCTCGAACAAGTCGAGCCCTTAGCCGGGGGCACACAGAACATCATGGTGTCCTTCATGCAGGACGGACGACGTTACATCCTGCGGCGTGGCCCTCGGCACCTGCGCCCGGGCAGTAACAGGATCATGGGCCGCGAGATCGCCCTACTCGGCGGTCTCGCGCAGACCGACGTCCCGCACGCGCGACTCATCGCGAGTTGCGAAGACGAGTCGGTTCTCGGCGGTGCGGTCTTCTACCTGATGGAGCCGATCGACGGCTACAACGCTCTAGTAAGCCTGCCTCAGCATCATGCCGCAGTGCCCGAGATGCGTCACCGGATGGGGCTGAGCATGGTCGAGGCGCTTGCGACGCTCGGCGGGGTCGACTACGACGCCGTGGGGCTTTCGGAGTACGCGCGGCCCGACAGATTCCTCGAGCGACAGGTGCCGCGGTGGCTCGGTGAGCTCGACTCCTACTCTCAGCTCGCGGGCTATCCAGGTGCTGACATTGGCGATGTCACCCGTGTCGCTGAATGGTTGGACCGGCACCGACCACGCACCTGGACTCCCGGCATCATGCACGGCGATTTCCACATCTCCAACGTGATGTTCCGTCACGACGAGCCGGAGATCGCAGCCATCGTGGACTGGGAGATGACGACGATCGGAGACCCACTGCTCGATCTCGGCTGGATGCTGTCGCTGTGGGCGGGTCCGGACGACGTCGACGACCTCCTTGGTTCGGCCTATGCGAGCGGGGGTGGGTTGCCGACAGAGCAGGAGATCGTGCAGTGCTATGCCGACCGTTCTTCGCGGGACGTCTCCGCCATTGACTGGTACGTCGTGCTCGCATGCTTCAAACTCGGGATTGTCCTAGAAGGGACTTACGCGCGTTCCTTCGCCGGCCAGGCCTCTGTCGAGACGGGACTCCGCCTCCACGAGATAACGCTGAGGCTCTTCGAGAGGGCGATTCAGCGGATCTCGGATTGATGACGTCGATTCAAAGTGGCGCTGGAGCAGGGCATTGGTGTGGAAGGCAGTCGATAGTCGACTTCGGCAGCGCAGGCCAGGTCGATCTCGATGCGGTCCAACATGACCGTGGTAGGCACGTAGGCGGGCGTCCCCTGCGCTGATCTGACTCGCGTTGATCGTGCGTCCGTCGGCCCCCGACTAATTCTACGAGAGCCGACGATTACCTACCGGATCTTCGGACGCCATAGACGGCGGAAGCAGCATGTTCTGAGCCTCGGAACACCCGCTTGGCGGTCGACCGTCGCGCACTTAGTGTCCCTAAATGACAAGTAGATGAAGAGATCTCTCGTGACACCCGTCTCGGCGGCGTGATCCGGTTTACACCGCAATGGTGTTCGACGCTATGGCCTGATCATCCTCACTGGCCGCGCGATGATCACCGTGAACGAGGACCCGAGCGGTGGGGATAGCTGCGCAGGAGGCCCTCGTTAACGACCCGTGTCGTCCGACCTGCCTGATCTCTTCGGTCGCATGCTGCTCACCGATTTCGATCCCCTACAGAGCCGAGAGTCATGACCCAGCCATTCGACGTCGACCACCTCGACCTCCGCCCCTCTTCCCACGCGCTTGAACTGCGAGATCTGCTCATCGAGTTCATGCAGGAGCACGTGTTCCCGGCCGAGGTCGACTATCACGCCCATCGCTGCGCCATGGGCGTCGAAGATCACACGCTTCCTCCGGTGGTGAAGACGCTCAAGATCGAGGCCCGACGCCGTGGTTTGTGGAACCTCTTTCTTCCGGCGACGTCGGGCATCTCGCAGCTGGACTACGCAATGCTCGCGGAGATTACGGGCTGGAGCCTGGAGCTCGCACCCGAGGCGATGAACGGTCAGGCGCCCGACACCGGAAACATGGAACTCTTGCACCTGTTCGGTACGGACGAGCAGAAGAAGACATGGCTCGCGCCGCTCCTGGACGGGACTATCAGGTCCGGCTTCGCAATGACTGAGCCTGCTGTCGCGAGTAGTGACGCCACCAATATCGAGACCCTCATCGAGCGCGACGGTGGGGATTACGTCATTAACGGCAGAAAGTGGTGGACGAGCGGTGCGGCCGACCCGCGCTGCGCAGTCCTCGTCGTGATCGGGAAGACGGATCCGACCGCTGCCGGCCACGTGCAGCAGTCAATGGTCCTCGTCCCGACCGGCGCACCCGGCGTGACGATCGTCCGTGATGTCCCGGTCTTCGGCAGGCACGACCAACACGGTCACTGCGAGGTTCTCTTCAAGGACGTTCGGGTTCCGGCGTCTCACCTGCTGGGTCAGGAGGGTGGTGGTTTCGCGATGGCGCAGGCGCGTCTCGGCCCGGGCCGCATCCATCACTGTATGCGGGCGCTCGGTGCGGCAGAGCGTGCTTTGTCGATGATGGTGACCCGGTCGAAGTCCCGCATGGCGTTCGGCAAACCCCTGGCCGAGCAAGGCCTGGTGCAAAGCGACATTGCCGAGTCCCGGCTCGCGATCGACCAGGCCCGTCTGATGTGCCAGCAGACCTCCCGGATTATCGATCTGCACGGCAACAAGGCGGCAGCCAATCACGTGGCCTTGGCGAAGGTCGTCGTGCCGAGGGTCGCGACCCAGGTCATCGACCGCGCCATCCAGGTGCATGGTGGTGCCGGCGTATCCGACGATGTACCACTGGCGGCGATGTGGGGCTGGCACCGTGCGATGCGGATCTTCGACGGACCCGACGAGGTGCACATCCGCTCGATTGCGAGGAACGAGCTCCAGCGTCCGTCTTTGTTCGACCTGTCGATTTCTGCAGGAGCTACGGCGTGACCACTGGCAGCTCGCCTGACGGTCTCGACCTGATCGCACTCACGACGTATCTCCAGCGGGAGTCCGTCCCGCTGGAGGGAGCTCTGACGGCGCGTTTGATCAGCGGTGGTCGGTCGAATTTGACGTACTTCGTGTCTGACGGTGTCAGCCGGTGGGTGCTGCGTCGCCCACCACTCGGCGACATCCTTGCAGGCGCGCACGACGTCGCTCGGGAGCACCGTGTCATGGCCGGCCTCGGGAATACCGCAGTTCCGGTACCCAAGATGGTCACGCTGTGCCAGGACGAATCGGTCCTCGGCGTGCCGTTTTACATGATGGACGAGGTCGCCGGAAAGGTTCTCCGCACTACCGACATGGTTGAACCGCTCGCCTCCCGAACCCGTGCGGCACTGGGCGATGCACTGATTGACACGCTGGCAGACCTCCATGACGCAGACTTCGAAGCAGCAGGTCTCGGAGGCCTCGGCCGCCCGGACGGTTACCTACAGCGACAGGTCGACAGGTGGGTCCACCAGTACGGGGTGATCAAGAACCGGGAGCTTGCTTACGTCGACGACGTTGTCGCAGCGCTGCGCGCCGGCATGCCGCAGATGAGCACAGCCTCGGTCGTCCACGGCGACTACCGTATCGACAACGTGATCGTGGACCTCGACGACCCGTCCAAGATCGCTGCCGTGCTCGACTGGGAGATGGCAACACTTGGCGACCCGTTGGCCGACCTCGGCATGCTGCTCATGTTCTGGGATGAGGCAGGGCGGCTCTTCAACCCGATTACCGATGGCCTCACTGCGTTCGAGGGCTTTCCGTCTCGCGACGAGGTGATCGAGCGTTACGTGACGCGGCGAGGGCTGCAGGTCGACAACCTCGACTGGTATCTCGTTTTCTCTCAGTTCAAACTCGCGATCATCCTCGAGCAGATCCATGTGCGTCACCAGACGGGACACACCCGCGGCGAGGGGTTCCGGGGCCTAGGCGACATGGTCGCGAGCCTTCTGCAAACTGCCCGCGACGACATCGAACGGTCACCACGACTTCAAATACCGCGGCGGAGTAGAACGTTCGTGAAACGGCAGCTCTAAATCGCCGACAGACCGGGCACCATCGGACGGGACCTCGTCGGCTGCCCGCTGACGCCGAGCATCCACCATCACCACCAACTACGGAAGGCCGAATAGATGAGCGGACCACTGAGCGGGCTCAGAGTCGTCGAGCTGGCCGGGATCGGCCCGGGACCACACGCAGCCATGATGCTGTCAGACCTCGGTGCGGACGTCGTCCGCGTGGTTCGGCCCACAACCCCCGAGATGGACTACACAACAACATCGCACGTCTTGCGTGGACGTACCACGGTCCTCGCGGATTTGAAGAGGAGTGAGGACGTCGAGCGCGTGTATGAGCTAGTAACGGTGGCCGATGTGTTGATCGAGGGTTTCCGCCCCGGGGTAGCCGAACGTCTCGGACTCGGACCGGACGAGTTCACCACGAGTAACCCACAACTCGTGTACGCCCGGATGACAGGATGGGGACAGTCCGGCCCGCTGGCGAACACTGCCGGGCACGACATCAACTACATCTCGCTGACCGGTGTCCTGGATGCGATCGGGCCCACCGAGACGCCACTCCCTCCGCTCAACTTCGTAGGCGACTACGGCGGAGGCTCGATGTTCCTCGTCACTGGAATCCTCGCGGCGCTCCACGAGCGTCACTCGTCGAGACTCGGTCAGGTCGTCGACGCAGCCATGATCGACGGCGTCAGTGCATTAGCGCAGCCGATCCACGAGCTCCGAGCGATCGGTGCATGGGAGGACGGTCGTAGCCAGAACATACTCGACGGTGCTGCGCCGTTCTACCGGACGTACGAGTGCAGCGATGGCCGTTTCATGGCGGTCGGGGCGGTCGAACCGCAGTTCTGGACGTTGGTCCTGTCAGGCCTGGGGCTGAAGGAGGCATCTCTCCCCGCTCGGGACGACCGCGCGACGTGGCCGGATCTCTGCGGAGCAGTCGGTGCGGCCTTCCTACAGCACGATCGTGACCATTGGGTCAAGATCTTCGACCGCACCGATGCGTGCGTGACCCCGGTGCTGACATTCAGTGAGGCACCGTCGCATCCGCATGTCGCTGCGCGTGGCGCCCTCGTCGGAGCAGGCAACGACATAGTGGCTGCGTCGGCACCACGCTTCTCCCGCACCCCAGGCCGCATCGCCGAGGGCACGCCCTCCACGATGACCGCCCTCGACACGGCCGTCAAGCACTGGACCTCATGAGCACGTTCGTAGACGGCCTTCCTTCGAAACTGACGCAGCGGGCCGGGCAGGTCATAGCTTCTGACGCGACGATCAGTGACATCAAACCCATGCCCGGCCACGCTGGGCTCAGCTCCGGATTCACAGTCCACAGCAGTCTCTACAAGCAGCGACTCGCGGTTCGGTTCGCACCACCCGGCATCATCCGCAGAGGAAACACCGACGTCCTTCGGCAGATTCCGCTGCTCGTTGCCCTCGAAGACAGTGCTGTCCTCGATCGCGAACCTCGTGTGGTCGACGGACGATCCCGTATGGTTCGGCACCGACGCGATCGTCCAAGAATTTCTGACCGGCGGACCGCTGCACATGTACGACCGGGCCGCCGGTGTGTCTCCGATCGACGATGACACCGGGCCGTACGTCCAGCGCGCCACCGACGGCCACGTCCGTGCGATTGTCGACTGGGAGAGCCGGCATCGGACCCGTCGATGTCGCTGCCGCGTGGCTGTCGATGATGACCGACGTTGAAGCCCGGGACGACGTACGGGCCGCGTCGCTGCACGTGCGGATCGATCGTGCCGACATACGGTCCTGGTACGCGGCAGCATCGAACCGAAAACTCGTCGACTTCGACTGGTACCGCGCGTATGCGTGTTTCCGTTACGGCTCGATTGCCGCCTTCAATGTCCGGCTGCATAGAACAGGTCACCGCGTGGACCCCGAGAACGAGCTCATCGCACCATCGATATCCGCTCTCTTCGCCCATGGACCGAACATTCTCGGTCGATGACTGCTGTTCATCCGAACCCGCCCACCCGTCCGACGAAAGGTACAGCCGTGAAGCTGGAAAGAAACGTCTTCGGGATCCTCGACCGATCCGCACGCGCCCACTACGGGAATGAGCCCGCCTTCGGATTCGAAGGACGTAGCGTGACCTTTGCCGAGCTGCGTGACCGGGCGCAGCAGGTAGCCCGCGGATTGGTCGACCACGGCGTCCGCCCGGGGGACCGGGTCGCCGTTATGATGGGCAACAGGTTGGAATGGCTTGAGGTCTTCTTTGGTCTGGCCGCGATGGGGGCGGTCTGCGTACCGATCAACGTCCTACTGACCGCTCCTGAGATCGCACATGTGTGCGAAGATAGTGGTTCGACTGTTCTGGTCATGGACGAGATCGCAACGGCCTCCGCGACCAAACTCACCCAGTCGTTCGAGTTCGTCGTCACTGTCGGCGACGCCACGGCAATGCAGGGGGTCGCCGCTTTCGACTACGAAACGATGCTGACGAATGCTTGTCCGAACACCGTGCTCGACGGTCCCGCGCTCGACGACACCTTCATCCTCTACTACAGCTCGGGCACCACTGGGCTGCCCAAAGCCGCGGAGCACACACACGATGGCGTGCTGTGGAATGCCACTGGGCAGATCGCCGGACTGGGTCTGACACGCGACGTTCGCTACGCCGTGATCCCCTCATTCTCCTGGGCCGCGGGGCTGCACAACCTGGTGATGGCGCTGATATGGGTCGGTGGATACTCGGAGATCCGCCGAACGGGCGGTACGACGACGGATCAACTGACCGAGCTCATCGAGCGCGACCGGATCACGCATATCATGCTGGTTCCCAGCCTGCTGCGCGCCTTCATCACTCGGCCCGACCTGCTGGAACGGCTCACCAACAGCACGCTCGAGTGGATCGTGACGGGCTCTGAACCCGTGCCCCGGTCGGTCATCGAGCGTTGCGTCTCCGGCATGCCGGGAGTTGCAGTATGCCAGGGATATGGTCTCTCGGAGTTCCCGACGATCGCTACGGTCCTGTCGGCCGAGGAGGTCGTGAACCATGACGGCTCCGCCGGTCGGCCGCTGCCGCATACCGACGTCTCCGTGCAGGACAGCGAAGGAGTCATCCGGACCTCTGGTCGCGGCGAACTGCTGATTCGCTCGCTTGCCACGATGCGCGGTTACTTCAATCGGCCGGCACAGACCGAGGCGGCGTTCCGAAACGGCTGGCTGCACACCGGCGACCTGGCTGACTTGGACGAAGACGGCTACATCACGATCGTCGGCCGGACAAAGGACCTGATCATCTCCGGTGGGCTCAACGTATATCCCAAAGAGATCGAGGATCTCGTGCAACGCCTTCCCGGGGTGCAGGAAGTCGCAGTTATCGGCGTCCCGCACGATACGTTCGGCGAAACGGCGGTGGCCGTCGTGGTCACCGCAGACGCTGACTTCGATGGGCAGTCCGTCGCCGAGGCGTGCCGCGAGCAGCTCGCGTCGTACAAGCGTCCACGCAGCATTCTCATCCGCCGGGAACCGCTGCCGCGCAGCGCAAACGCCAAGCTACTGAAGCGTGAGCTACGACCGTGGGCGATGGCCGAGCTCGGCATAGCGGAAGAGAGCTGAGCAAGATTGTGTTCGGCCGCGTGACCAGTCGGGTGAGGCGCGCCAACTGAGGTTGTGCGACGCTGGTTCGATGCCGACGAATAGTGTGCTTATCGTAGGTGGCGGTCCACTGGGACTGCTGCAAGCGCTCGGACTGGCCCAGGCCGGCGTAGAGGTGACAGTTCTGGAGCCTGCACCCGCACGGCAACGCGTGACCCGTGCGCTGGTCTTCAACTGGTCGATGATGGCTGGGCTCGACAGTCTCGGGATCCTCGACGAGATGATGGCCGTCGGAGTGGTCCAGAACGCAGTGTCTCTAAACATCCTCCGAACCGGTGAGAGAATCGTCTTCGATCTGTCTGCACTGTCCGACGACGTCGAGCACGCCTTCACCCTCAACATGGAGCAGGGCCAGTTCGTCGACATCCTGCTGGCGCGCCTGGCGTTGTCGCCAGCAGTGACGATTGAGTGGGACACACGCGTCGAGAGCCTCGACCAGGACCGGGACGGCTGCACCGTTGTCGCCACAAGCAGCGTCGGCGAGTTCACGTTTCGTGCGGGATGGGTTGTCGGAGTGGACGGGACGCATAGTCTCGTCCGCCGCAGTCTAGGCCTTGCCTTCCCTGGTATGACCTGGCCTGAGCGGTTCGTAACAGTCAACCTGCGATTCGACTTCTCGACGATGGGTGTCGCACAAGCTGCGACCCATATCGATCCGGATCGGGGTGCTCTGATCGCTCAGATCGACCGCACAGGCCTATGGAGCTACCTGTACGCAGAGAACGAAAAACTGCTGGAAACCTCTATCGGCATACGCATGCAGGCAATCTTTGCAAATGTTCTGCCTGAGGGCGCCGATCCCCGCGTCGAAACGTGGGCAGCTCATCGGATGCACCAGCGGGTCGTTGATACCTTCCGAGTAGGCCGCGTTCTTTTGGTTGGCGGCGCGGCGCACATCACCGCCCCCACAAGCGGGTTCGGGCTCGTCGGCTCATTCTTCGACGTCCTGGCCGCCACCGAGGTGCTCGGCGCACTGGCCCGCGGTGAAACGGACGAGGCCATTCTCGACCGTTATGCCGCCGATCGGCGGCGAGTCTTCACCGAGATCACCTCGCCAGTCTCCTCCGAGACCAAAATGCTGATTTTCAACGGAGCCGAGCCGGGGCGACTCGAACGTGAGCTCATCCATTATCGCGCCGCTGCCTCCAGTCGAGCGTCGACGCGCGAATTCCTGCTACTCGCCCGACAGCTTGAGAGCCCCTCTCTGCTCATGCCGCGCTCGACCTCGATCTGACCGGTTCCGCCCCACGGAACGGGTCGCGCGATGGGCTGCTTCGGCGTGGGAAAGTCGAGCAATGGCAGATACGACAGGATCCGAAATCGGTGACTCAATGCGCGCGATGCGGTTCGATGTCGAGAGCAAGACACTGGCGCTGCGAACTGTTCCCGTCCCGGAAGCTGGCCATGGCGAGGTTCTTGTTCGAGTACACGCCGCCGGCGTCTGCCTCTCGGACGTCCACATCGCACAAGGCCTGATCACGCCTCGCCACATCCTCACAGGCGAGGTGACGCTGGGACACGAGGTCGCCGGTGTAGTAGCGCGGATCGGCGAGGGAGTGACGGGCTGGACCGTTGGCGATCGGGTAGTGCTGCAGCCACTGGTCTGGCGGCCCGACGGATCTCGTACGCTCGGTGTGGATTACGACGGCGGCTGGGCGGAATACGTGGTGACACCCGCCTCGACACTGGTCACGATCCCCGACGATCTCTGCTTCGAGGAGGCAGCGATCATCCCTGACGCTGTCTCAACCCCGTGGAGCGCGATCCGGACCACGGGTCACGTACGAGCGGGGGAGTCGGTCGGAGTGTGGGGCGTGGGGGGGGCTTGGTGCGCATGCCATCCAGCTGCTGCGCGTGGTCGGTGCTGCCCCCATTATCGCGGTCGACCCGTTGCTCGCTGCCCGTGATCGGGCGCTGGCGCTCGGTGCTGACGCGGCGTTGGACCCCACCGCTACAGACTTCGCGGCCAAGCTGAAGAACGTGACCCACGGACGGATGCTCGACCTCGCCCTCGACTTTGCAGGCGTGCCCGCAGCCCAGGAGCAGGCGCTAGGCAGCCTCGCGCACGGTGGTCGGACCGTCCTGGTGGGCCTGAGTGGCCGGCCGATCACGATCCAGAACAGTGTGGACTTCAGCGTCTTCAAGCACACCATCCGCGGCCACTTCGGCCAGGACTACGCTGACATCCCCGAGCTAATCGATCTCGTCTCGTGGGGTCGCCTCGATCTCTCGGGATCGATCAGCGGGGTTCTGCCGCTCGAGGAAGCGACGGACGGGATCCGTCGCCTCGACGAGAAGATTGACAACCCCATTAGGTTAATCCTCCGCCCCTGACCCCCAGCACCGCGTCGCGGTCGCAGTCCTGCCGGATTCGTAATTTCGCTGGATGAAATCGGCAGATCCGTTTGAGCCCATCAGATGTGGATCTGGGACACCGAATTGTTTGACACGACGGGCCTTTCGAGTAACCAGCAATTCTCATTCGTCGACCACCAAGATCTAGAAAGCATCCCATTCAATGACATCTACGATGCCCAACCAGTCTCGCACGGCCATCCCGCGGACGTTGTTCGACACCGAACACGACGATCTTCGTCGAAGCTTCAGGTCGTTCCTCACGCGGGAGGTAGTTCCGTACGACGCGGAGTGGGAACGTGATCAATCCATTCCCGCAGAAATATTTCGCAAGGCGGGAGCAGCCGGGTTTCTGGGCCCCGGTATCACTGAGGAACATGCAGGAATGGGGCAGACTGACTATCGCTTCAGCGTCGTCCTGAACGAGGAATGCTCGCGGCTCGGACTTACCGGGATCGGTCAGGGAATTACCGTCCACAACGATGTCGTCCTTCCGTACCTACTCGATCACGCGACAAAGGACCAGAAGGATCGGTGGTTACCGGGTGTGGCAAGCGGCGAGGCGATCCTCGCGGTGGGGATGACCGAACCGGGCGCTGGATCTGACCTCTCGGGTATCGCCACCCGCGCAGTTCGTGACGGTGACGACTACATTGTCAACGGTTCAAAGATATTTATTACCAATGGAATTAATGCAGATCTGGTGCTCACAGCAGTACGCACCGGACCAGAGCGACACGCAGGTCTTTCATTGTTGATGATCGAGCGTGGGATGACGGGATTCGAACGCGGCAGGAACCTCAAGAAACTGGGTATGCACTCCCAGGACACAGCCGAATTGTTCTTTTCCGATGTCCGCGTTCCGGCGGCCAATCTCGTCGGATCTGCAGGTGAAGGCTTCGCCCTGATGGCTCACCATCTCGGACAGGAACGACTGAACACGGCTATCCACGGTGTGTCGGCCGCACGGGCAGCGCTCGACATGACAATCGAATACCTCACGCAGCGTTCGGCTTTCGGCCAGAAGCTCGGATCATTTCAGAACTCTGCCTTCGCCGTCGCTGAAATGCGAACGGAAATTGAAATCGCTCAGGTTTTCGTCGACCGTTGCACGGTCGACCTGATTGATGGTCGACTGTCATCCGAGCAGGCAGCAATGGCGAAATGGTGGTGTACGGAACTTCAAGGCCGCGTTGTCGATTCGTGTCTGCAACTGTTCGGGGGGTACGGATACATGGAGGAATACCCAATTTCACGTTTCTATGCAGATGCTCGAGTGACTCGCATCTTCGCCGGTACGACGGAGATCATGAAAAAAATCATCGGAAAGGCAGATGGGCTCGGATGACTAATGAGATCAAGACTGACCTGAAATCTTCTGACGGAATTGCTGCACCTATCACCGATGCGGCCTCGGTCATCCTTGTGCGCGACGGATTGAACGGCATTGAGGTGTTTTTGCAACACCGCGTGAAGGGTATGGCCTTTGCCGGCGGAATGACGGTGTTTCCGGGTGGTCGGGCGGACAGTGCCGACAGCTCTCCTGACATCGGCTGGAGTGGTCCGAGCATCGAATGGTGGGGAGAACAGTGGGGGACAGACCCCGCAACTTCCAGGATGCTGGTCCTCGCTGCGGTTCGCGAAACATTCGAGGAATGCGGTGTCCTCTTCGCCGGGCTTAGCGCGGACGCTGCTGTGAATACACCGTCGCACACGGCAAGTCGAGAGCTGCTCGAACGACACGAGCTTTCGTTCTCGGACTACCTTCGGCGCGACAACCTCATCGTTCTCAGTGGGTTGCTCAAACCTTGGTCGAACTGGATCACTCCGTCTGTAGAACCGCGTCGGTACAACACTCGATTCTTCGTTGCAGCTCTACCGGATGGGCAGATCGCAGACGACGCTACGTCAGAAGCCGATGCTGCGGAATGGATGTCACCTTCCGACGCAATTCGATCATGGCGCAACGGCACCTCGATGTTGCTACCGCCGACCTGGAGTCAGCTGCAGTCCCTGTGCCCTTTCGAATCTGTATCCGCGCTCATGCGGTCTGACCGGATCGTCGACACGGTTATGCCTGAGGTAGTACAGGACATCGGATCTGGCCCGCTGCTTTTTCCCGATTCAGAGCTGTACATCAATGCTGGAGGTAGGTTGCCTTGGCAGACATGAAGGCTATCAACAAAGCCGCGGCGGAAAGGTTCTCGGTATGCGTGTGTGATTCGCGCTGACCATATCGATGCGCACATGTTCTTTTCGACAGGCATGAGGATCACTACTGGTGAGCGCGGGTCAACCTCTGGTTTTGTGTTTCCTGCCGTTCATGGCGAGTTTGATCGCTGATCCTTCATCTCTTCTGTACCATTTGTCAGCAATATTCTAGTTATCCGTTGTTGACAGGGAACGTTACACACGACCGTGATCCGTTTCGGATGCGGCCGTCATATCGGTGACGACGTGTACGGCTTCGTATCTGCGTGGAGTTGACGGCGGTGGTCCGAGGGCACGGTGCGGGTGATCGTGTGAAGCGAGAACCTCACTGCTGAGGGGGTTCACACTGCGAGGGGCCTTGAAACACCAGCTTTCGGTTAACCGTCCAGGTGCCCTCGGGATGGATGTATTCACAGATTCTCTCGTCGGCATTGCATTCGATTACCGGATCCGATCGCGGCGGTGTGGGTGCCGGGCCCAACCCACACAGAGTTGTCGCCTCGTCCGCGGTGTGGAGTTTGCTGTTCAATGTGGTGCCGCTGATGGCGATTTCGTTGACGGTGCTATCGGCCATGCAAATCCCTTCACCGAGCGTATGCTGCGTCGACGCCTTTCGAGTGCTTCATGTTGTGCGACTGACACTTACGGGTGGTGATCGGTTTCCGGGATGGCCTGGCCAGGATGCCCGTGACAGCCGCCGCCTCGTACCCGCTGCAGTCCGGCTGTGGGCGCACCAGTGGTTGCTCTCCTGCCTGTCGCCGATCCAGGTGAGAAGTTTCGGGTCGGTAGAGGTCAGACGTTCCATTTCTTCGCCGCCGTCATAGCGGCACATCGACACGGTGATCGACGTCGGGGCCCGGTGGAGAACTCGCCACATCGCTCCCGAGTCAGTCCAGCGCGAAAGAGTCTCTACTGCATTCTCTTCCGACATTCTCACTCCACTTCAGGTGGTTTTCCAACCGTACGGCCCAAAAAACCTCGTTGTGGGTATTCTGCGCCGGAATATCTTGCGCCATTAACGAATCGTGCATCGACACAGCATGAACGATGTCGGCTCACACAAGAATTCCTGCGTGTTCGGTTCACGGGAGATCTCCCGTCGATCAGCCCGGGTTTACTTATTGTTCGTGGCGTTGTTGATGTGCCAGCGATGCGACCGGGCTCCTAAGACCGCCGCGCCGGGGGTGCGCCCGACTCGAGGAGAGCAACTCCAACTTAGAGTGCGGTGGTGATCGTGGTTCTGAGTCTCGACGAAGGGTGAGTCTCGACTTGCAATTGCCTGCATTGAGGCTGAATGTCCTAAGGTGAGGCGGACGAACTGCTCTCGAGTGTCGGGGCTGATATCACTTGCGTCGGAGCGTTCCCTCCGGGATTGCCGACTGACAAAGCGAGTTGACGAGACAATAGGACTGCAGCATGAACCTTTGGGTCGACGACGTGCAACCCCCACCGGATGGATGGGCGTGGGCGAGAACGAGCGTAGGCGCTATCGATGCACTCTGTTTCGGCATGGTGCGACGACTTTCTCTTGCTCACGACCTGGCCGGTAACGACACCGCTCGACCGATCATTCGATGGATGTGCGAGAACGGTATGTGGCCACAGGAGATTCGGGTGCATAGCGCCAACCCCGTAGCCGCCACATGGCTCCACAAAATGATCGACCGATGTAAGCCAGGAACGTGTTAACTACCGTTGAGAAGTGGTTCCCGTGGACTATGCGCGATAGTTGGGCCGGCGTTGTGTGTCATTCCGACAGAAGTGGAAATGTCGGGCAATGATCTGATGTTGTGAGTGAATGTGGCTGTCACTGAAGACTATTCCATTGCGGTCAGATCGAAAAGTCGGTGCCCGGCGTACATGTGCGTATGGCCATCTTGATCTGATCTACAAGAGACGAGCGGGTTATTCGCTGCTTCTCGCCTTCGTCGGTGAGTGCATGGAGACGAGCAGCATTGTCGATCTCGCCGGATTTCTTCACACAAGTCAGATGGCCCCCACGCCCGTATGTAGAACTCGCACCACGGAAAGCCTTTCGGGATCAAGGTTTGGATGCGAAGTTGGTGTCTGGTATCTGGATCTTCGTTGCGATGACGGTTGGAATCCGGGGGGGGCAGTGGTTTCTCCGAGAGCGAAACAGCAGGCGGACCTATGTGATTCGGTCTTTGACATCTGCTGATGTGGGTGTGCCGGTGAATCCTATGGCGCCGAAGTCGGCGTCGGCGACAATATTGTTGCCGACGGTGTCGAGATGGGCGAAGGCGGTATCGAAGGCGTCGATGAGCCATGAGGCTGCAGCCTCGCCGAGCAGTGCGTCCTGTACTTTCGCGATATCGGTGTGAAAGATGCGAACCCTCCAGGAGCCGCTGGTGTCGGGTTCGTCGGAGAGCCCTCGGGTGGTGTTAGTGGCCAGCAGGTAGCGGTTGTATTCGAGGTCGACGCGGATGGCGTAGTCGCCGGCAACATTAGACGTTGGCCGGGCGTTGGGTGACGGTAGCCAAGGCGATCAGCGCGTCGTTGTATGTCTGTGAGTATTTCTTCGTAAGGGGCATTGCTGTCCTACCTTCGGGCGTGAACGCTGTACTGCTGTAACGGGTCAAGACAGTCAGTTGCCATGGCTTGACGAAGACTGACGTTGATCCTAACCCGGTGATCTGGATTGCACCCTGCCGCGAAACCCGGGATCTCAGATTTACCGCGCAGTAATTTTCTGTAGTTTTGTCACTGCCATGAAATCATCTGTCGTTCGAAATGGATCCCACAGCTCATGTCGGGGTTCGTTGTGCGTGATGGCCGGCCGTCGCGAACTCACGCAAAGCGATGCGGATGTGGCGTGGCCGCGGTAGATATGGTCCGCAACTTATCCAGCGCCTTGGGCGATGCAAAGGCTCCGGTACACCGGTCAGTGGCCCGCTGTACAGTCTCGAGATCATGTCAATAGGTCAATCTTGTTTTGCCTCAATGTTTTGCGGAGTCCATATTAGGTGGCCCGTTGTAGCGCAGGTGAGTGTTAACTACAGCGGTCCGTACGCATCACCACCTCGGGGGTGCGGTAATACAACAGGAAACTGTAACGGACTACCTTGACGGACATGCCCGATTCCAGAGCAAGTCGCCTCAGTCAGAGGACGCTCACCGGCGTCGGCGTTTGAACGGATGCACCAGTGAGCACAGAGCGCCGACTTGATCACGGTGCCCTTCTCTTGCTGCCACTTTCCCGCGATGGTGGTGAAATCTTGGGGTTTTTCACGCCTGCGAGCAGTGCGGGCAGCCTGCCGGCGCGGCTCGAGCAAGGCGGCCGGCGTCGGCGAAATCGCATTGCTTCATCTCCGGCACGTCTGCTCGGATAGTGCGCGATCCGGGATCGGCGTTGCCGGATCGGTTGCCGCGTTTGTGGGGCCCGGCAGCGGTAACGGTGGTCGGCGTAGTGACGGCGCTCCGTCGTGGGTGCGGGTGCTGCGTTGTTCTCGGAGTCGATGATTGTTGCCTTCCGGAGAGTGCACGCATGGCTGCGCGCATTTATGCGTGCGTGATGTGACCGACACTCGGAGATTCTCGACATCGCAACCTCGAGACGAACTGTTTGAACGGGGAACTGTAGAGCGCCCGTACATTTCGCCACACCCGCGGATCGTGTTGGGAATGCGATCAGCTACTGAACACGAAGATCGAGTCAGTGATCCGAGGGCTCCTGTCTCGAGAGGGTCGATCACGGGAGCGCCGGTGACAATGACATCGAGGGTTGCCGGGTTTCCGACACCAGTGGTTGCGGTGACGGGAATTCCCTGCCGCGGTGGGGTTTCGGTCAGGACACCATCGGCGCCGAGGATGCTTCGGCGGGCAGGGCGCAGGTGGTGACCATGACGGTGGGGCCGGTAGTCGGAGGTCAGGGGAGTGGGAGAAGCCATGTGTGTGGTTCACAGTTGTGCCAGCATGGGGAGTAGGGCGGCGCCGGTGGAGATGGTGATTCCTGCGGCGCCGGCAATGATGCCGAGTAGGGCCCGCAGTGATGCTGCTTCGTCGTCGGCAACCGTGGGCCGTGACGTGGCGAGAGCGCCGCAGATCGCCGCAATTATTCCTAGTACGAAGCCGAGTCCGACTATCCAGAATGTCGCGATGGACAGTGTCCCTAAGGCGATCGACGCGGCGGGTAGTCGCGAGAGGTGTTGCTTTTTTGTTTCGTTGCCGTTGAGGGAGGTGCACTTGGGGTTGTCGGTATGGAGGCTGCGGGGGACGGTTGTGGTCATGTTCCTCCTTCGGGTGGTTTGAAGTCATGTCGACGGGATATATCGGCATTCCCGGTCTGAGGTGTCTTGGGTCTGTTCGAGCGAAGAATGCGCGCGGTGTGCTCGTGGCCGCTCGAGTGGCTGATTGTCGCGACTCGGCCCAGGGCCTTTAGCTTGTGAGGTAGGCCTCATCAGAATTTAGCACTCATGCGTATCGAGCGCTAACTCTTCGCTAAGTAAGTTTTTCCGTCCGCTGATGTCGGCGAGATTGTCGACGGGGTATCCGGGTGTGCATGATGCAATGTCGTCGCTGATCGACGAAACCGGACGATCAGGCCCGAACACGCCCCGGCGGATCCCGCAGACGGTCGTGTGGTGATAGCTGCCGGCGGAGTTCCCGCCACCGATCACGGTCTATGGCACGTCGGTATTATCCCGCCCCGCACAAGATAGGAAATGGCGTCGAAGATCACGGCGACAATGCTTTTCGGACCGTATATCGCGGCCTGCTATGTTGCTCGGTGGCGGCAGTGGCGGTTCCAGGGCCGACCATTGGGCGTCGGTCTGGACGCCGACGGACCCATCGAAATCGGCGATAATGAAATTGCGGAATGACATTGCGGACTCCTGGGTACGGGCGGCGACTTGCTTATCATTGACCCAGTCAGGGCCCACCGACGATCGTCAGCGCTGCTCACCATCGCGCGTTCTCAGACGCTTTCTCATAGCTGTGTCCGCTACCAGGGATCGGGTCCGGTAGCTGCTCCGTGTCGTAGGTTCGTCGGGTCGGTGAGCCGGCCGATATCGCCGCCGCTGTCGCGTTCCTAGACTCGTCGGAAGCGTGCCACATGACGGGCGAATCTCTGAACCGGAATGGCAGATTGCCTCGCTTTCCTTTGTCCTATCGTGGTGTGAGAACTGCATGTTTGAAGCTGATTCGCACAGGGTAATTGAAATGCTGACCAATTCTCCGGGCCGGACAAGCCTCATCGAGGTTTGTCCTGGCCCTTAGCATGTACAGGAGCCCGCCGCTGTGAGGTCTTTCGAGCGGGCACTCGCCACGCCGCACTCGCCGTCGCTATCCGTTGCGGCAACGCCGGAGCGCCTACGAGAAGTGCGCGCCCTCGTTCGAACAGTGGCTGCGCGGCACTCTCTGACCGTGGACGGGCTCGCCGATCTTGTTCTCGCCGTCGACGAAGGCGGTCGTCTACTGGTTGGCGGTTCACGGGTCGAGCGTGACGGATCTTTCTTCGAACCAACACTCCTCATCGACGTTCCACTATTGGCACGCATCGCACGCGAGGAGATTTTCGGCCCGGTGGCTGTCGTCTACCGCGTGGATTCCGACGAGGATGCACTGAGCGCAGCGAACGACACCGAATTCGGTCTCGTCGGGTACATGTTCTCCAAGACCCAGGCGTTGGCCTATGCGGAACGCCTCGAAACGGGCATGGTCGGCGTCAACCGGGGACTCGTCTCGGACCCGGCCGGAGCGTTCGGAGGGATTAAGGCCTCAGGGCTCGGTCGCGAAGGCGGCACGAGTGGCATCCACGAATACCTCGAGACCAAGTACATGGCGGTTGAGGTATGACCGTCACAACGCTTGCGCATTACGAGGTTGACGCCGAGTCGCCCCAAGGGGTTCTCGACGCTCTACTTGTCGCAGCCAGACTGACCAGAGTAGAGGTAGGAAATCTGTACTTCCACGCCTATGTCACGGATAACCACTCGATCGTGTTGATCGAAGGGCGGGACTCACAAGCAAGTTTGGAAGAGCACCGGCGAACCGACCATTTCAAAGATGTGATTCTGGGCGAAATCGCGCCGCGGTTGATCTCGCGTGCTGTGGAAACGCTGCATCCCGCCTTTGAAGGAGAGTTCTCGTGAAAGCCGTTGTCCTGCATGGTATGAACGATCTTCGAGTGGAGGACGTGCCAGAACCGGAACTTGTGCCGGGTTCGGTCAAGATTCGTGTCGAGTACGCAGGTATCTGCGGATCGGATCTGCATTACTGGAGACACGGCGGTGCCGGTACATCGATTGTCCGCGAGCCCATTGTGCTCGGTCACGAAATCACTGGCCGCATCGTCGACGTTGCAGCGGACGTATCCGAAATCGAACCGGGGGAGAGGGTCACCGTTCACCCCGCCACATTGCCCTCCCCCTGCGCTACGTTCGGCGAAAAACGCTGCATCTCTCGCCGGAAGTCGATCACCTCGGAAGCGCTGCACGCTTACCACACAGCAATGGGGCGTTCAGTGAATACGTCGTCGTCAGCGCTTCGCAAATACGAGTACTTCCGCCGCACCTCGATACCCGGATCGCATCAGCATCCGAACCCCTCGCAGTCGCGTTGCATGCGGTGCAACGAGTCGGCGATATCCAGGGAAAGCGTGTGGTGGTCAACGGCGCTGGGCCGATTGGCTGCCTCATCATCGTCAGCGCGCTTGCTGCCGGGGCTTCGGAAATCTGCGTCGGCGACATAACGGACCGCGCGCTCACAATCGCCGCGGAACTCGGGGCCCATCGCGTGGTGAACATTGCACACGATGAAACTCTCACTCCGAATGCCGATATCGTATTCGAAGCAACTGGTGTTCCGCAGGCGCTGAAACAATGTTTCGACTGCGTCCGTCCCGGAGGAAAAATCGTGCAAGTCGGGATGCTCCCCGCAGGTGACATCAGCCTCGATCCTGCGCGCCTGGTTACGAGAGAGGTCGACTACCTCGGTTCATTTCGATTCTTGGATGAAATCACCGACGCCGTCAAGCTTCTCGCCGCAGGGACCGACCTCACGCCAATGCTGACACACACACCTTCGATGTCCGCGACGCAGAGACCGCCTTCCGTACCGCTCTCGACCGAACGATTTCGAACAAGGTAATATTGCAATTTATTTCGTAGACGCGAAACCTTGGTCTGGAAAGAGTTTCCTCTCAGCCGGATCGGTTTGCAGACATCAGAGTTAGTTGTTGTGGGTATGGACGTTGGGCGTAACCGACCGACCTCCATACCCTCTGGGGCAAGGGTGTTCCGCACAACTGGATGTAATGCACTCCTGTCGTACCTCAAAGTTCGGCGGGGTTGGGAGCCAGGACTAAGTCGCAACATTCTCCGCTGCTGTCGATATCTCGTGCAGCCAAGTCGGCACCCTTCCGAGGGAACGGATCTGATTGTGTACCCCTAGTCGAGCGCGGCGGCCAGTCGGCCTGTCAGGCCGCCCTTCTGCAGTCTGCTGATGCCCTCTCCTATCTTGTCGAAGCTGATCTGCTCGATCTTCGGAGTGAAGACGCCAGTCGAGATCAAACCGAGGACGGCTTTGAGGTCTTCCTGGGAACTCCCCAAAGAGCCTTCCAGTCGAACATGCTTGAGGACCAGGTCCTGTTTCGAAATCGTCGTTTCTATGCTGCCCAGGCCAACCTGGACAACGATCCCGCCTTGTCGTACCGCATGCAGCGCAGCACTGGTTGTGGTTTCGAATCCGGCGAAGTCCACAACGACGTCGGGCGAGTGCTGCACCAGATCGGCAGCGTCAGTGTAGGTTTGGGTGACACCCAGTCGCTCTGCTTCCGCGAAGACGCCTTCGTTGGTATCCACCCCGTATACCGTCGCCCCTGTCAGCGCCGCGAAGCGGGCGCCGGCCAGGCCGAGTCCACCCAGGCCGATGATCCCGACGACAGAGTCCTTGGTGACCCCACCGACAGTATGCACAGCATGGTACGAGGTGGCGGCGGAGTCCAAGGCGACTGCGGCTTGGACCAAGGAGACATTGTCCGGCACGTCGATGATCTCGTCTTCGTAAATGACGGTTTTCTCTGCGTACCCGCCATCTCGGCCCAGACCCGGGCCCCATGGTGGCGGCTTCAGATAGCCGATCGTGACACGGTCGCCGATCGAGTGGCCGGTTACCCCCTCTCCGAGGTCGGTGATGATGCCGCCGACCTCGTGACCGAGGATGATGGGGCGTTTGGCGATCCATGGCAGTCCGGGGCCTCGATGATTCCGACGTCGGAGTGGCATAGACCCGCGCCCTTGACGTCGACGACAACCTGTCCTGGTCCTGCGATCGGATCGGGCAGCTCGACCAGTTCGAGTGGTGAGTTGACCTCGGTAAACAACCATGCCTTCATGGCGTACTCCGTTTCGCTCGGCGAGTATGTGAGTGGCGCTGTGTCATGTGAGGGTGGGGTCGAGAATGATCCGGATCGGGTCGCCCTCCTTGTGCTCGAGCTGGTGAAGCGCTTGGGGGGCTTGCTCGAGGGGGAGCGTACGGCTGATCGAGCCGCTGAGATCGAGACGCCCGAGCGCAGTGAGGCGCACGAGGCTCCTCTGCTCCTCGATCACCGACCCAAAGTGTCCCTTTACCTGCTGTTTGTAGACGATCAGCCGTTGAGGGTCGGTCACCGTGAACGGCTGACCGCTGATTCCGACCAAGGTCAGCTGGCCACCCGCACTGAGTACCGACAGTGCCTGCTCCTGCACTACGCGCACGCCGGCGAAATCGAAGGCATGGTCAAGGCCGCGACCTCCGGTCGCCTTCATCAGCTGGTCGACGAAGTCCGGAGCTGTGGAGTCGAGTGCGATGTCGGCGCCAACCGCGAGCGCACGTTCCCGAGCGACTGGTAATGGGTCGACAGCAACGATGGGTGCGGCGCCGATCGCGAGCAGGATCTGGACGGCGTGGATGCCGAGTCCGCCCAAGCCCCACACACCGGCGGACTGGCCAGGTCGGGTCGCGGCGGTCGAAACGATCGCGCCCCACGGCGTCGAAACGGCATCTGGAAGGATCGCCCCTTGGTCGAAGGGAACGGAGTCGGGAAGCGCGATCAGGTTGGCGGCCGGCACGACGATGTACTCGGCCCACCCGCCGTCGTAGTCGACGCCTTGCGTGCGAGGGCCGTCGACCTTGTCGGTGATCGGGAAGAGCGTGACACGGTCACCGGGCGCCCAGCCCTCGACCTCGGAGCCTAGCTGGTCGACCACCCCGGAGACTTCGTGACCGAGGATCACGGTGCGCTCGGAACGGAAGATCGGTTTGATTTGGCCGGTGGCAAGGTGAACGTCGGAGAGGCAGACTCCGGCTGCTTTCACCGTGATCCGGACCTCTCCTGGGCCGGGCTGCGGGATCGGAACGTCCTGCACCTTTACGGTGTGGGTGTCGTAATCGAGTACAGCGCCTCGCATGGTCCCACTCATGAAGCTGACTCCGTTGACATCGGTGCGGCGGGGGTCAACACCTTGTCAAGGAACACAGTGATCGTGTCGAGGCCACGTGAATATGCAGCCAGGGCGGGCATGACGATGAAGTCGTGAAACGACCCCTCGAATCGGGCGATCTCGACGGGAGTTCCGGCGCTGTCGAGGAGGTCTGCGTAGTGGAGGCCGTCGTCGCGGAGCGGGTCGTGTCCGGCCACGACCACGAGCGCCGGTGGAAGGTCGGCGAAGGAGTCGGCATTTGCCGGGGTGGCCCGGGGATCGGTGCGGTCGGCCTCCGTACGGAGGTACTGTCCCCAGAACCAGATTGTGTCAGCGGTGGTCAGAAGGGGCGCGTTGGCGTTCTCCATCCACGATGGGCGGTAGATTGCGTATTCGGTCGCGGGGAACAGCAGTACCTGGGCGGCCAGAGGTGTGGCGTTGCCTCGGTCGAGATGCGTGATAGCTGCCGAGATGTTCGCTCCAGCGCTGTCGCCGCCGATCGCGATGCGTGACAGGTCCAAGCCCAGGTCCGAGGCATTGTCGCGGAGCCAGGCCAAGGCCGCCTGGCTGTCCTCGACCGGGATCGGGAATTTGTGTTCCGGCGCCAGGCGGTAGTCGACGGATGCCACGGCGATTCCGATCGTTCGCACGATGTCACGTACGAGGTAGTCGACGCCCCCGTCGATGGAACCCATCGTCCAGCCACCACCATGGATGTAGAGCAGGACAGGGACAGGGGTGTCGGATTCGGGTCGGTACAGCCGCACTCGCACGTCGCCGTGTGGTCCCGGCGCTTGATGCTCGCTAACCTGGTGGACCTCGGCGGCTGGCGGTGTCTGTGTGCTCGTCTGCTCACCGAATGCTCGGACACCGTCGACGCCCAAGCCTGACAATCCAGCGGGTAGAACCGCGGCGAGCTGGTCGGCGACAGCCTGCGCATCGGGGTCGAGCGGTGAAGTGATCTCGTTGGAGGGCATTTTTGTTCTCCTATTGATTGGCGGGCACGAGAGTGTCCAGGGTCAGGCCCTCGAATGTTCCGGCGTCCCACCAGGTGTCCATCTGATCCCAGAAATCAACTTCACTGATGCGGTAGGCATCTTGGAAGAACGCGTGCGAAACGTCGCCCTGACCGTTGTAGTAGCCGGGAGTGCAGGTCGAGGAATACTGGAGGTACTCCTCGGCGGCCTGCTGAACCTTCGAGACCCACGCGTTTTGGGCGTGGAGATCAGGCTCGATCGAATTGATTTCGTGGCGTACTGCGTGATTGATGATGCGCGCGACATGATGCGCCTTCCGGTCGAGCATGTACGCGAAATTGACCAGGTAAGCGTTCTGGCTCAACCCCAATTCAAAAAAATTGGGGAAGCCATGAGTGACCAGCCCGTGCAGTGTCTTCGTTCCATCGGAGAAGTAGTCACTCAGCAGCTGACCGTTGCGTCCGGTCACGTCATAGCCGTAGCGCGACGGAGATGAACTTCCGGTCTCGAATCCGGTGGCGAAAATAACGAGATCGACGTCATATGTCTTGCCCGCGACGACGATTCCGGTCTCCGTGAGCGCATCGACACCAGTCGGAGCGGAGATGAGGTTCACCGAGGGGCGATTGAACGCAGGGTAGTACCCGTCGTTGAACCCGGGCCTCTTGCAGAGATAGCCGTACCAAGGCTTGAGCGCAGCAGCTGTAGCCTCGTCCTCGACGATCTCATCGATTCGTTTGTGGATATCGAGAGTCAGCTGCATATCTGCGATCTCAGCTAACGCCATCTGATCCTCGACTGGCAGCGAAGACGGATCCACATCGATCAGCGCATGGCCGTTGAGATAGGGAAAAACTCTAGTCCAATTGTCACCGACCAGGTCTTCTTCCAGGTCATGGCCGTTGACCAGACCGTTGAAATTACGGTGACGCGCGGACTGCCAGCCCGGCTCGAGGCTTGCAGCCCAGTCGGGGTCGGTCGCGTGATTGTCTCGCGCACCGACCGTACTCGGGGTCCGCTGCACTACCAGCAATTCCTTGGCACTCGCTGCCACGTAGGAGACCGCCTGCACCCCACTCGCCCCGGTGCCAACAATCGCGACACGTTTGTCTCGAAGCTTATCCAAGTTGCCGTGTTGATTGCCGCCGGTGTAGTCGTAATCCCACCGGCTCGTATGAAAGATCTTTCCTGTGAAGTCATTGATCCCCGGAATCCGCGGAACCTGGGGTTTGTTGATAACCCCATTACAACGGACTACAAACCGCGCCCGTATGACATCGCCCCGGTTGGTTCGGACTTCCCATCGCTGTTCGCTGGGCAGCCAGACTGCCGAGGTCACCAGAGTCTGAAACAGCGCTGAACGGTACAGGTTGAAATGCTCGCCTATTCGACGCGCGTGATCCAAGATCTCGTCGCCGTCTGCGTACCTCTTGGAAGGGACATACCCAGTCTCTTCCAACAGTGGTATGTAGATGTGCGATTCGACATCACACTGCACACCTGGGTATCGGTTCCAATACCACGTCCCGCCGAAGTCGCCGCCTTGCTCGACGATCCGGAAGTCTGTAATGCCCTGCTTGGTCAGATAGGCACCGGCACACAGGCCGCCGAACCCTCCTCCGAGAATCGCGACTTCGACATCCTCGACCACGGCGTCGCGAACGAAGGGCTCAGCGTATCGGTCGACATCCTCTACCTCCAGCACATCGGACAGCCCCTGAAACTGACCCAACGTCTCGCGCTTGAGTCGCCTGTCGCGTTCCTCTGCGAAACGCTGGCGGGTTCGGTCGGGGTCGAAGTCGACGTGAACGGGTGTACCTGACACGGGGAGCCTCACGGTCATGATCGATGGTCCTTTTGCTGATGGGTGATTTACGGGGGCCGGGATCAGCCGATTCGTGTTCACGAGTTTCTCGGTGACAACCCCAGAAAGGGTGAATATGTGATCCGCAACACGATTTGCGTATAGCTAAGATCTCATTCAACACTCTATCGTGTCAAGCATCACATTGTTGATTGATGTCGCCCGAGACCGCCCAGTTCAGAACATGTGGCCCTAGATTTGTCGATATCTCGTGGTAAGCGCTGTTTCGGTCTTCATGGCCCGGTCGCCCCAGGCGGTGAATCCGGTGAGCCGGAAGGAGTCACTTCCGGCGCTTTGCGGCTATTGACGCGACATGCTGTCGAGTGAGATCGTACAGTGAAAATTGTGCTTTGCGCCACAGCGTTCTATCCGCAAGCGATTTCCGAATCGGTGTTTCGCCCCCTCGGCGAGCTGATGGATGTTTCACCGAGCTGTAGCTGAATGCGATGTCTGAAAATAAAACCGGTCGGCCTCATGTAGTCATCGACCGTGCCGCGACCAACCAATTCCTCGATGATCAACTAGGAGCTCACGACCATGGCACTGTCCTATTCCCAAGGAGACAACGCACCCCTCCTGGACCTCACGATTCCGCAATCGTTGCAGCAGACGGCGGAGGCTTTTCCAGACAATGAGGCGCTCGTGGAACGTTCTACGGGACGGCGCTGGACCTACCGAGAATTCCGACATCACGTCCGGACCCTCGCAGCATCGTTCGATCGCCGTGGTTTGACGCGCGGCGATCGGGTCGGCCTGTGGTCACCGAACCGGGCCGAATGGACGTTGACACAGTATGCAACCGCCGAACTCGGCTTGGTTCTGGTCAATATCAACCCTGCATACCGTCAGAATGAGCTGGAATACGCACTCAATCAGTCAGACATTCGCTGGATGATTGCCGCACCGGAATGCAAGGGTGCCGACTACGCGGCGATGCTCACCGCAGCCAAACCGAACTGCATCCACTTGGAAACAATCGTCTTACTGGGATCACCCGAATGGGACGACATGTTCGTCGAGCCGACCCCCGAGGAACTGGACAAGATCGCGGTGAAGACCTCGGTCTTGTCGACCGACGATCCGATCAACATCCAGTACACCTCCGGGACAACCGGCAACCCCAAAGGTGCCACTCTCTCGCATCGGAACATCCTCAACAACGGCTACTTCGTCGGTGAGCTACTCCAATACACCGAAGCCGATCGAATCTGCATTCCGGTACCCTTCTATCACTGCTTCGGCATGGTGATGGGCAATCTTGCAGCGACCACCCACGGAGCGACGATGGTAATACCGGCGGACGGATTCGACCCTGCCAAAACGCTGGAAACCGTCGTCGAGGAAAAGTGCACAAGTCTCTATGGCGTGCCGACCATGTTCATCGCCGAACTCGCCTTGCCGGACTTTGATTCCTACGATCTCAGCAGTCTGCGAACAGGGATCATGGCAGGCTCGCCCTGCCCGGCCGAAGTCATGCGGCAGGTCATCAACACGATGAACATGGCCGAAGTATCGATCTGTTACGGCATGACGGAGACCTCACCGGTGTCAACCCAGACCAGGATCGACGACACGTTCGAACAGCGCGTGAGCACAGTGGGGCAGGTGGGGCCTAACCTCGAAATCAAAATTGTCGACCCAGACACCGGCGAGATCGTGCCGCGAGGACAGACCGGTGAGTTGTGCACCCGTGGCTACAGCGTGATGATCGGTTACTGGAATGAGCCCGACAAGACAGCCGAAGCCATCGACAGTGACCGATGGATGCACACGGGAGATCTGGCCGTCATGGACGACGCCGGATACGTCGAAATCACCGGACGTATAAAAGATATGGTCATCCGCGGCGGTGAGAACATCTACCCTCGTGAGATCGAAGAGTTTCTCTATACTCACCCGGACATCCTCGACGCCCAGGTCATCGGGGTCCCTGACGCCAAGTACGGCGAGGAACTCATGGCATGGGTTCGCCTCCGCGACGGAGCACTTACCTTCACATCTGACGATCTCAAGACGTTTGCGTCCGGCAAGATCGCCCGACACAAGATTCCGAAATATGTACATGTCGTCGACGACTTCCCGATGACCGTGACAGGTAAGGTCCGCAAAGTGAAGATGCGTGAGGTTGCTCAAACCCTGTTTGCCGATGGGTACGAAGCTGCCACGAAATGAACTTCCCGTGAGATCGGATATTCACCTCACACAGACGTACCCGCACTCGGTCCCCGTCCAGGGCGGGCTCTCGTTGGACGAGAACCGGAACTCGTATCCTATGAGAATGACGACGGACTCGATCCAACCTCCCCCTGGTCGGCGGACGTCCATGCGGGACGACCAGAAGCGGCTGACCCGCGAACGTTTGGTTGCGGCAAGTTACGACGCATTCACCAGATGCGGCTACTCTGCCGCTACTATTCGCGACATCACCAACGCCGCCGATGTCAACCGTGCGACCTTTTACCTACATTTTTCGGGCAAACCGGAGATTTTTCTCGCCGCCGCCGATCATCTCCTTGCACGGTCTGCGTTCGATCATTGGAAAACACTAGACACGGCATTGATCACCGGAACACGCCGTTCGATCCACAACTGGCTGATAGACGCCACACAGTGGTGGCTCGACCATGCGGAATTCGTCTCTGCATGGAACGAGGCTCTTGCCATCGAGAGCACCCTGCGAAACTCACAGAGTGCGGTTTACGACCGTATCGGTCATTCGCTCACGCAGTATGAGGCGTCGCTACCTGAAGGGCCGGAACGGCAGCGGGCGGTGTTGCTCATCGAGATGCTCGTTCTGCAACTCAACAGCGTCATAACACAGTATTGGCAGCCCGATACGTCCCCGAGTGAACGCGCAGAAACTTTGGACTTGCTTGCAGACATATGGTGCATGACGTTGCGGATCACCACAGCCTCTGCTTCCGCTTCCTAGGCATTTCCGAAATCAGAGGCCTGGTTCCCCCGAGCCGCTGGTGGCGCGGACAATTTCGAGTTCGGTGAGTCGTATGCAGCTGGACCGGCCGACCGGAAGGTTGGCCCTCAGGGGGCTCGCCAACCTTCCAGTCGGACCCATGACACCTCGGTGCGTCACTTGACTACGAACGAAGCACAAAGATTTCGATCGGATACTACTTCGGAAACAACCGACTAGGTCCACACAAAGGTCTGGTCAGCGATAGAAGCGGTAGACGGGTTCGGCGACACACACGGGCTTCTGTGACGCGGTGCAGTGCACCGTCGCTCGGAGAATGATCTGGACGCCGTCAGCGATATCTTCGACAGCTGTCACCTCTGCGCTAAGTCGAACCTTGGATCCGACAGGGACAGATGCGGGAAACCTGACCTTGTTCAAGCCGTAATTGATTGCCATCGACGCCTGCCGGACATGGAGTACTTGCAAGAACATAGCGCTCAGCAACGACAACGTGAGGTAGCCGTGGGCGATGGGTCCGCCATAAGGGCTTTCGTTGTTGGCGCGATCGACGTCGACGTGAATCCATTGACGGTCGTCCGTGGCCTCGGCGAAGATATTGACCCGATCCTGGGTGATGTCGAACCAGTCGCTGTCTTCGAGTTTCTGGCCGAGGAGTTGGTGGAGGTCGTCGACCTTATCGATCGTAGTGGGCATGCTGTCCTGCTCTGGTTGGTGTAGAGGAGATCGGTGGACGGTTAGGGGGATCCTCGATCAGGTGATGGTGACGCCGCCGTCCACCGCGATGGTTTGTCCGGTCACGTAACCGGCGGCATCCGAGGCCAGCCACACAAGTGTCGCAGCGAGTTCAGCTGGGTCGCCGGTCCGTCCGAGCACCATGCGAGAGGCCAGACCGTCGAGGTAGCCGTCCTGGTACTGGTCCGTCATTTCGGAAGCGAAGAATCCAGGGGCGATCGCATTGACACGAATTCCCTTCCGCGAGCCCCACTGTTGGGCCAGATCACGGGTCAATCCCACGATGGCAGCCTTGCTGGCACTGTATGCAGCTTGGGGTAGACCGGCTGTCGTGAGTCCGAGGATGCTGGAAATGTTGATGATGGAGCTGCCAGGTTGCATCACTCTGCCACAGGCCTGTGCGGTCCAGTAGGAACCGTTGAGATTGATGTCAATGACCGAACGAAACTGATCGGGTGTTTCGCGGGTAGCAGGGAAGGCGGTCGCGATTCCGGCGTTGTTGACGAGAACATCGACGCGTCCGAACGCCGCCATCGCCTCGTCGACCAGATTCGTGCATTGATCGGGATCCGCGATATCCGTTGCCACCGGGAGAGCGCGGCGTCCGCTCGCCCGAACCAGCGCGGCTGTATCCTGCAGTTTGTCGACGCGTCGAGCCGCGAGGACGACGTCCGCGCCGGCCTCGGCGAATGCTCGTGCAAACGCCACCCCGAGTCCGGACGATGCGCCGCTGACGATAACGACACGGTCATCGAGGCGGAATCTGTCGAGTACGTTCATGTTCAATGCCTCTTCGGGCTCAGAACCAGTTGGGGTTCATGTCGAGTGTGGTCCGGTCAAGGCTTGCCAACAGATCGAGTTGCGGTGTGACCTTGGGCAGCTCATGACGATAGAAGTAGCGGGCGGCGTGGCGCTTCCCGTCGTAGAAGTCGCCGTCCTTGCCGACGACCGCGGTGAGCTGTTCGAGCCACATCCATGCGATCACGGTGTGTCCGAATGCCTCCAGATACACCGACGAGTTCGCCAACGAGGTCGCCGTATCACTCGTGGACCGCAATATTGTCGTCACCTCGACGACGCGGTTCCACACAACGTCGAGTTCGTCCGCGTAGCGTGCCGTGTCGCCCCCGAGAAGGCGGCTGCGTTCGATGGTCTCTGCAACCTTCGATCCGAGCAGCGTCAAGCCGGCACCGTCATGCATGGTGACCTTGCGACCCAGCAGGTCCAGCCCTTGAATGCCGTGCGTGCCTTCGTGAATGGGATTCAAGCGGTTGTCGCGGTAGTGCTGTTCGACGTCGTAGTCGCGGGTATAGCCGTACCCTCCGTGAACCTGAATCGCGAGGCTGTTGGCTTCGAGACACCATTGCGACGGCCAACTCTTCGCGATCGGGGTCAGGACGTCCAGGAGCAACCTTGCCTCGTCAGCGGTTGCTGCATCCTCGACGGTGTCGTGCTCGTCGACCAACCAGGAGCAGTAGAGACCAAGCGCCAGAGCACCTTCGACATAGGACTTCTGCGCGAGCAGCATTCGGCGGACATCGGCGTGTTCGATGATCGGAACCGGCGCGGAAGACGGGTTCTTGGCTTCGAGCGGGCGACCCTGGGTTCGTACCTTCGAGTACTCGAGCGATTTCAGGTAACCGACGTAACCGAGGGAGATCGCGAGGAAACCGACACCGATCCGGGCCTCGTTCATCATATGAAACATATACGACAGACCCCGGTGCTCCTGCCCCACGAGGAATCCCACAGCGCCGGATTGGCCTGCCGGGGAATGTGTTCCGTCACCAAATGCGAGCAGTGTGTTGGTGGTGCCGCGGTTGCCCATCTTGTGGTTGAGGCCCATGAGCGTGACGTCGTTGCGTTCGCCGACGCTGCCATCGGTACCGGGGAGGAATTTCGGGACGATGAACAACGAGATGCCTTTGACCCCGGGACCGCCGCCCGGGGTTTTCGCCAGCACCAGGTGCACGATGTTCTCGGTGAGTTCGTGGTCACCTCCCGAGATCCACATTTTCGTGCCGGTCAACCGGTAGCTGCCGTCCTCCTGCGGGATCGCCCGGGTGGTGATGTCCGCCAGCGACGACCCAGCCTGGGGTTCGGACAGGCACATCGTGCCGAAGTACCGGCCCTCGAGCATCGGGCGGAGGTAGTCGTCGATCTGCTGTTCGGTGCCGTAAGCCGCGATCAGGTTGGCGTTGGCGATTGTCAGGAACGGGTATGCGGCGGTACCGGCATTGGCTGCCTGGAACCAGGCCATCGCCGCCCGTGCCACCGTGGTGGGTAGTTGCATGCCTCCGACGCTCTCGTCGAATTGCCCCGCGATCAGTCCCGACGTCGCGTAGGCGTCGAGGGCCGTTTTGACCTCGTCGATCATGTCGACGGTGCCGTCGGGGCGCATGGTCGGCTCCTGGGCGTCGGCCTTCTTGTTGTGTGTGGCGAAATGCTTGTGCGCGATGTCCGCGCTGAGGTCGAGCACCGCGTCGAAGGTGTCCTTCGAATGTTCGGCGAAGCGTGTGCGGGAGGTCAGCGAGGTGACGTCGAGCCATTCGTAGAGCAGGAAGTCGATGTCGCGCCGGGAGAGTACATCGGTCATGGGTTCATCCGTTCAGAAAATGGTGTCACATGGAGACACCGCCGTCGACCGGAAGGACGACGCCAGTGATGTAGCCGGCTTCCTCGGAAGCCAGGAAGCAGATGGCATCGGCCATCTCGGACGGGTCGGCGAACCGTGAGATTGGTCCGGTGAGTTCGGCGATCTTGTCCTCAGGAATCGAGGCGGTCATCCGCGTGGCTGCGTTCGGCGAGATGGCGTTGACGGTGACACCGAACGCGGCCAGTTCCTTCGCAGCGGTTCTGGTGAATCCGATGATCCCGGCTTTCGCGGTGGCATAGTTCGCCTGGCCCCGGTTGCCGTGCAGTCCGGTGTAGGAGGTGATGTTGACGACGCGCCCGAATTCCTGCTTCCGGAAGTGCGGTACACATGCCCTCGTGAAACGAAATGTCCCGCCGGCGTGGACATTCAGGACCTGATTCCAGTCGTCGTCGGTCAGCTTCCACAGCACCTTGTCGCGCAGGATGCCCGCGTTGTTGACGAGGATGTCGATCCGGCCGGTCTCGTCTATCACGGTGGAGACGACCCGTTCGACGTCGTCGGTGTTGCTGACGTCGGCGGGGATGCCGACGGCGCCGACGTCACGGGCGGCCTTGTCGAGTTCGATCTCGTCGAAGTCCACCATGAAGACGGCGGCTTTGGCTTCGACGAAGTGGCGTGCCAGTGCCTGACCGATGCCGCGGGCGGCACCGGTGACGATGACCGATTTGCCGGTGAAGTCATAAGTGATGTTGCCCATGGGTGTTTCCTTCGCTGTCAGTTGAGGCGTTCGAGGACCATTGCCATACCTTGTCCGCCTCCGACACACATGGTTTCGAGGCCGAACTGCTTGTCGTAGGTCTGCAAGTTGTTGAGCAATGTCGCGGTGATGCGGGCACCGGTCATACCGAAGGGGTGCCCCAGAGCGATGGCGCCACCGGAGACGTTGAGCTTGTCCTCGTCGATGTTCAGCTCTCGCGCCGACCCGATCACCTGCACGGCGAATGCCTCGTTGATCTCGACGAGGTCGATATCGGAGATACCCAGCCCCGCGATCGTGAGAGCCCGCTTGGACGCTTCGATCGGGCCCAGGCCCATGATCTCCGGCGACAGCCCGGAGACCCCGGTGGACACGATGCGGGCGAGTGGGGACAGTCCCAGCTCCTTGGCTTTGGTATCGGACATGATCACCAAGGCAGCGGCGCCGTCGTTGAGTGGACAGGCATTGCCGGCGGTGACGGTGCCGTCGGGTCGGAATACGGGCTTGAGTTGGCTGACGGCCTCGTAGGTGGTGCCGGCACGAGGACCGTCGTCTTCGCTGATGACTGTGCCGTCCGGGAGTGTGACCGGGGTGATCTCGCGTGCGAAGAAGCCGTTCTTGATCGCTTCCTCGGTGCGGTTCTGGGACCGTACCGCCCAGCGGTCCTGCTCTTCGCGGGTGATTCCGGTGACCTGGGCAACGTTCTCGGCGGTCTGCCCCATGGCGATGTAGGTATCGGGGAGCAAACCCGTCTGGCGGGGGTCGACCCACTGCTGACCGCCCTGGGCTAGCTTCTCGGTGCGAGCCTGTGCGTCGGCATACAGCGGGTTCTGCGTGTCGGGAAGTGAATCGGAGTTGCCTTTGGTGTATCGAGACACAGTCTCGACACCGGCGGAGATGAAGACGTCGCCCTCACCGGCTTTGATCGCATGCAGGGCCATCCTTGTGGTCTGCAGTGATGACGAACAGTACCGGGTGACCGTCGTACCGGGGATGAAGTCGTAGCCGAGTTGGATCGCGACGTTGCGGCCCATGTTCTGCCCCTGCTCTCCTCCCGGCAATCCGCAACCGAGCATGAGGTCGTCGATGTCGGAGGGACGCAGAGCCGGAATCTTTGCAAGAGCGGCCTGGACCATCTGCGCGGTCAGATCGTCCGGGCGCATACCCTTGAGCGATCCCTTCATGGCGCGGCCGATCGGCGAGCGTGCAACAGAAACAATGACAGCCTCGGGCATGAAGCCTCCTGAGTTGGGGCCGAGTGCGGACGCACTCGAGCGGGGGTGGGTTTCGCGCGGAGCACCGCGCGGCCATAAATATGCGAGCGCATAGTTTCTATGCGCTCGCATATACTGACTGCGCAGATGGATACCTGTCAACCTCAAACGATCGAGAGGCAACCGTGCGATGAGCACACCCGCGCAAGCTGTCGCATGTGAGGTAGGCACGTCAAAAGCCGCCGCCCGCATACGGACTGCGGCTATCGAAGTCTTCGCAGCCAAGGGATATGGGGCGAGCACCACTCGGGAAATCGCAGCCAGTCTGGACCTGAGTCCTGGAGCCGTATACCCCCACTACAAGACCAAAGAATCGCTACTGTTCGCCATCAGCTTGGAAGGCCATAACGCCGCACTCGCCACCGTCATGCACGCCGACCAGCCGATCGCGCCGCCCGCTCTGAGGCTGGCGGCCACCGTAACTGCGTACGTGAAGTGGCACGCCGACAACCACGCACTCGCGAGAGTCGTGCAACACGAACTACGTTCGCTCTCACACGAGCACTTCAACGCAATCGCAGACATCAGACGGACCACGTCACGGGTATTCACACGAATCATCGAAGCCGGCGATGCGTCAGGAGACTTCCAAACAATCGACGTCGAGGCCGCCACACTAGCCATCACGTCTCTCGGCGTCGACGTCAGCCGATGGTTCCCCTCGAATACGTACTCCGAGCCCGACATCATCGCAACACGCTACGTCGAACTGGCACTCCGAATGGTCGGTGCGAACGACTGACTCCCGGCCGCAGACGGCAGCGCCCGGCAGAAAGGTGCCGCGATCATCGAAGCACTCTTCTTCACGACAACAGACAATTACCTTGGGCCGTCGCCCATCCCGCTCGCATACCGGGTTTACGTCGACGAGTACGAGGGTGCTCGGTCAAGCCAAGTTTCGTCGGCGCTGCCACTGTGCATGCCGGCGCGTTAGGGACGCCAGGTATCGACTGCGAAAAGTGGGATGCGACGACAGCCAACCCTGTTTTTTGGCGTTCACCCTTTCTTTCGTGGGTAACTTCCTTTGGTGCACGCCCATCCGGGCGGAGCGAGATCACCGTCCTTCCCAGGCCACTGATACCGAGATCGCAGCGGGTCCTGACCAGCGGCGCCGGTCCGACTGTGACCTTGGCGCTGCTAATCAGGACCCGCGTGAACCAACATATGGTGAGTCGGCACGAAACGGATCTCGTTCGATTCAGGAAATGCCGTATGTCTTGATGTTGGCGAACTGGTCCATGCCGGATGCGCCCAACTCGCGGCCTACTCCGGAGCGCTTGGTTCCACCGAACGGGATCTCGGCAGGCGCGCCGAGGAAATTGTTGATTCCCACCATTCCGGTGTCGAGTTGCTGCGCCACATCGCGTGCAGCGTTGGAATCTCCGAACACCGTACCGCCTAATCCATATGCAGATTCGTTTGCGAGCTTGACCGCGGCAGCAGCATCGGCGACGCGGTAGATCATGCCGAGCGGACCGAATGCCTCTTCGGAAAAGATCCTCATATCGGGGGTGATGTCCGTGAGTACCGCCGGGGTGAAGAACGCGCCCGGCCCATCGACGCGCCCGCCAGGAACGAGGACGGTTGCACCCTTGTCGACTGCGTCACGATACTGCGCCTCGAGGGTGTCGGCCGCCACCGAACTCGACAGTGGTCCAACGGTTGTAGCGGGGTCGAATGGGTCACCGAGTGTATTGGCGGCGAAGGTGGCAACATAGCGAGCGATGAAGTCGTCTGCGACGGCATCGGTCACGATCACCCGCTTCGGGGCATTGCAGAACTGACCGCCGAGGAACAACCGCAGTCCCGCCGCCGTGTCCGCAGCGGCCTCGACATCGGCGGACTCGAGCACGATGAACGCATCGGATCCGCCGAGTTCGAGTACAACCGGTTTGATGTGACGTGAAGCCTGCTCTCCGACAGCGGATCCGGCGCGATCAGATCCTGTCAAGGTGACTGCGCGAACGCGGTCGTCGGCGATGTACGCGGAAACCTGGGTGGTCGACACAAGTGCGGTCTGGTACACATTGGCCGGAAAGCCCGCTTCTGCGAAGAGGTGATCGAAGAACAGCGTCGAACCAGCACAGATTTCGGATGGTTTGAGCAGAACCGTGTTGCCCAACATCAGGTTCGGCGCTGTTGCGCGCATTGCCTGATACATCGGAACATTCCATGGTTCGATGCCGAGAACCACCCCGACTGGTTCCCGGCGTGTAATCGCCCGAGTGAAACCGGCGATCTCGGTCTCGACGTCGGCGAGCAATTTCTCACCGTTGTCTGCGTAGTACCGAAAAGTCGACGTGACCATGTCCATCTCCGCCACCGACTGAGCCAACGGCTTGCCCATCTCCGTCGTCACGAGCGCGGCCAGTTCGTCCACGTTCGCTTCCAGCAGTTCGATGAATTTCCGAAACAGACGCACTCGCTCGGCAATCGGAGTCCGACGCCACGTCTGGTACGCCGCATGCGCGCGAATCAATAGGGCATCGGCGTCGGCGTCGGTCAGTGGCGGGTACTCCCGAACCACTTCGCCGGTCGCCGGATTAGTTGTTCGGTATGTACGCGTCGATGGATCTGTGGCTGTCGGTACGGACATGATTGAGCTCCTCGATCTCGAGTGTTCGAAGGTGTGCGTCGGGTGCACGGATGTACTGGTGGGCGCTACTTGCTACCGAATTCGATGATCCCGCGAATATTGCGTCCGTCGTGCATGTCGGCGTACGCCTGATTGATCTGGTCGAGGGTATAGCGGCGGGTGATCAGTTCGTCGAGCTTGAGCTTGCCCGACTGGTACAAGCGCAGCAGCATCGGCATCGCCTCGCGCGGGGATGCCATGCCGTACAGCGCACCTTGAATACGCTTCTGGAACATGGCGAGCGTGAAAGCGTTGACGCCGGGGAGTCCGTCCTCGTCAACTGGACTCAGACCGGTGATCACGAGAGTACCGGCCTTACGAATTGCGCTGTACGCCCTACCGATATCTTCTCCGTGCACAACACCCATCGTGACGATGGCGGAGTCTGCTCCCTGTCCATTAGTGATCGATTTGACGAACTCGTCGGCCTCGGCGAAGTCGGCGAACGTCTCGGTGGCGCCAAACAAGGGGGCTTGCTCCCGCTTGAACGGTGCGGGATCCACCACGACGACGTGACTCGCACCAGACGTTGCGGCGCCCTGCACTGCATTCATCCCGACTCCACCCGCACCGATCACCAAGACGACATCGCCGGCCTTCACCTCCGCCGCCGTGGTTGCCGAGCCGAAACCGGTCTGGACGCCACAAGCCACGAGACAGGCGACATCGAGTGGGATGTCCTTATCGATACGGACAACCGACATCTGGTCGTAAACTTGCCATTCGGCGAAAGTTCCGAGCGTGCTCAGTGTCCCGATATCCGTTCCGTCGATGTGCATCCGGTATCCGCCACTCGGCTGAGTGCCTTCGAGAATGATGGCCCCGTTGTCGCACAGGTTCTGCATTCCCATTGCGCACCAGCGACACTTCCCGCAGGCCGGGATGAATGAGGTGATGACATGGTCGCCGACAGCGAGGCCGTGGACTTCTGCTCCTACCTTGCGAACGATCCCGGCGCCTTCGTGCCCACCGACGATCGGGCGTGGGGTCGGCATGTCGCCGGTCACCGAATGATCGTCCGAATGGCACAGTCCTGTCGCCTTCATCTCGACAAGTACCTCGGTAGGGCCCGGATCATCGAGTTCTACTGTCTGAACCTTCCAATCTGCGTTCAGTTCCCATAGAACAGCAGCCTGAGTCTTCATGATGTGGTCCTCCAAGGGGTGAGCGAATGCAGTGTGAATCGAGCGGATGCGTCGGTGACGGCATGCGAGAGCATCTGAACCTGGTGGTGATGCAAGTCATAAATCTATGGTTCGTTTGATTCTCTGTCAAGAGCCTGCCGACTCGTTGGAAGAATACGAATTCGCCTGCACACGTGGGCGCGTCGACCGCGACGAATCTGTTGTCCGCTTCCCGATTCGACTAACGTGTGAGCTGTACGGAACGGCCGATCTGTCGATCTGGCGGGCATCAATCCGTCGTTACGACGCTCAGGGGGGTGTCCCTATTGTTTTCGTCAAGCGGCGGTCGCGGCGTTTGATCGGTAGGGTTCGTGGTTCTTGAGCATGGCGTAGAGAACATCGCAGCGGCGTCTGGCTAGGCAGATGAGGGCGGCGTTGTGCTTCTTTCCTTCGGCTCGTTTTCGGTCGTAGTAGGTGCGGCTGGCGGTGTCGTGCAGCGCGGCGAACGCCGAGAGGAACAGGGCGCGTTTGAGTTTGCGATTACCTGATCGGGTGGGGTGTTCCCCTCGGATCGACGTCCCCGAGCGGTGGGTCACCGGTGCGATCCCGGCGTAGGCGGCCAGGTGAGCGGCTGAGCGAATGCTGAACCGTCACCGACCTCGAGCAAGATCCGTGCGCCGGTCCTGACCCCGATGCCGGGCATGGAGGTCAGGACCCGGGAAAGAGGGTGGTCATCGAGCATCCTCTCCACGTCCTCGCTGATTGATTTGCGTTGCTGAAGAATGGTTTTCAATGAGTCGGCCAATTTCGGTAACACGATCTCGGCAGCTGTCGTTCCCGGAACGATGACGGTTTGTGTCTCGAGTGCGGCGCGGACGTCGGCGACCAATCGCGTACCCAGGCGTGGTGCGTGTTTGGTGGCAATCGTGGTGATTTTGCGGGTGCCGGCGTCTCGTATTCCGGTCGGGCCACCGCATCGAGACAAGATCTCCAGCACTGCAGGGTGGGCAATTCGAGGGCCGAGGACGCGTTCCAAGGCTGGGTGAATACTGGTCAGCAGGCCACGGATTCGGTTGCTGATGCGGGTGGCTTCGCCTGCTAGATCGTCGTCGAAACCTACGAGTACGCCGAGCTCGGTGAGCGTGTCATCGCCGGTATCGACTCGTCGCAATGTGTGTGGCATGGTCCGAGCTGTATCGGCGATGATGAACGCATCGCGGGCGTCGGTCTTGGCTTGCCCGGGATTAAGATCAGCGATTCGGCGCATCGACAGACCCGGTAGATATGCCACCTGGTGCCCGCATGCGCGGGCTACGGTGACTGGTAATGCGCCGATCGTGTTGGGCTGATCCACCACGATCAACACTGGTCCGTGCGTTGCGAGATGGTCGAACACCACACGCAATCGGGTTTCATCGTTGGGCAACGCCTTGTCATACAGGCGAGTCCCGCGGTCGTCCAGTCCAACGGCATGATGTTCGGATTTGCCGACGTCAATGCCACAAAACACGGCGTAGCTCGTGTCCATGAAGCAGTCCTTCGTCCGGTTCCTGCCGGTCGCCGATCAGACGTCAATACCCGACACCCACGTTATGAAGAGACCTGCTCACGATCAGCGGCCCTGTCCCTATCAGCGGTTTATCGACGCCACCACACCCGGCGACACCACCCCCCGGATCATTGATGACAGGGGCAAGAAGTCATACCAGGTCTGGCGACCGCAGCCCTCAATTTCAAGGACCTTCTAAAAGATAACGGGGCGCGTCGAGGCAGCCGTTCGAACGTCAGGCTAAAGGATCGGGATTGGCGCCGACCAACCTGCGAACTGCTGCGACGTAAAATGCGGTGAGATCATCCAGGCTGGCCTCTCCCGTCGGTTTGAACCAACTCGTGATCCCGGTAATCATCGTCAGGATCGATAGTCGCGTCAGGGTCAGGGGGATGTCGGCAAGCGATTTCTCCCGACGGCATTGAAGCAAGATGTCATTCAGCAGGTGGTCGTATCGATCGCGAGACTTCATGTACAGCTCGAGTCGTTCTTCGGAGAGGCTGCGGGTTTCCATTCGAGCGATATAGGTTTCCTTGTGCCGAGTGACATGCCACTCGGCGAGACCGGAGATGAAGGTGTCGAGGCGATCAAGTCCGGACTCGACACCTTCGAGCCGGGACTCGAGGTCATCGACGATCTCGTCCAGGACCTCGGTGACCAGTCGATTCAGGAGTTCTTCTTTGCTCGAGAAGTAGTAGTAGAGAGAACCTGGCTTCATCTGTACGAGTTCGGCCAGTTGACGGGTGTTCATGGTCTCGAAACCGTGTTGGTAGATCAGCTCGATTGTGGCCTGACGAATGATCGGCCAGGTCGTGTCCCGCCGTGTGCCCGGTATCCTCATTCTGCTTCCTTTCCTCCTGAAGAACGACCTCGCACCTCAGTGGTCCGTACAACCATCATGCCAACATACGGCTTGGTGCCAGCTCGAATCTCATCGACTGTCACGCCTTATTGCCCCGAGTGAGGCGCTGTGTGAATGCATCGGATTCTCAAACGCCGAGTCCGCCATCGACATCGATCGTCTGACCGCTCACGTAGGCGGCGTCGGGCGATGCCAGGAATGCGACTACCGCGGCAACCTCGTCGGCCCGCCCCAGGCGTCCGAGCGGCACCTTCGATACGATGTTCTCGATGGTCGGCTCGGTCAGCTCGTTTCGTTCGACCAACGCCGCACCGATTCCATCGGCCAGGACTCCGGGTGCAACGCAGTTGGCGCGAACCCCGAACCTGCCCTCCTCGAGAGCGACGGTTTTCACCATGGCCTCGACACCAGCCTTCGGAACGGCAGAGAGCGCATCTCTAGCGGTGGCACGACGCGTTGCGAAGCTTGTGACGGCGATCAGCGAACCGGCGCTCTCGCGAAGCACCGGGATGACCGCGGTGACAAGATTGAAGAACGCGATCAGCTCGGACTGAACGTGGAACTCAAATGTGGGAGCCTCGATTCGACTGAGGTGTCTTTGCGGAACATAGGGGCCCGCTGCGTGGACCACAATCGCTGGCGCACCGAGTCGATCGACGGTTTCCGATACAAGATCGGTGCTCGCCGCACTTTGCCCGAGATCCGCTGGCAGGGTGATCACCGCTCGTCCAGTGGATTCGATGCGTGATTGCAATTCGGCTGCGCGTTGTCCGTTCGAGGAATAGACCGCCGCGATATCGAATCCTGCCATCGCAAGTCGCTGACAGACCGCGCTTCCGATCGCACCCGTGCTCCCGGTGACTAAGGCGACCGATGGGTCAGGGGGCATCGGAGATCCAGTCGGTTGCAAGCGTTGTTGCGATACCACCGTCGACAGCGAGTACCGAACCGGTTACCCATGAACTTGCCTTCGACGAGAGGTAGACAACAGCACCGGCGATGTCGTCGTCTCGCCCGATACGTCCGAGTGGTGAGCTGGATTCGATTCTCGCACTGCTTGTTTCAAGCAGAGGTGCCATCATCTTCGTCGCGAACGGACCTGGCGCGATCGCATTCACCAAGATGTTGGTCGCGGCCAACTCTCGGGCAAGTGCTCGGGTGAGATGATGGAGGCCGGCTTTCGTAGCAGAGTACGAATAGTTGATTCCGCCGGAAACCTGAAGACCGTCGATCGAGCCGATGTTCACGACACGGCTCGGGTCGTCCGAACTGGCACCGGCTCGGAGCAGAGGCGCGAATTGCTGAGTCGCATAGAACGGGGCCTTGAGGTTGAGATCGACCACCTTGTCCCATCCGATCTCGGGGAACTCGTCGAACGGTGCACCCCACGTGGTGCCCGCGTTGTTGACGAGAATGTCGACGCCGTCGAACCGATCGGCAACCTTCTCGGCCAGTTGCGCACTCCCGGAACGGGTCGACAGATCCGCTGCGATCCCGATCGCCCTGCCGTGCGAGGACAACAGTTTCTGAGCCTGCTCGCATGCCTGGGCGTCTCGTGAAGCGATCACTACCGAGGCGCCGGCGTCGAGCAATGCACGTGCCATGGTCAGGCCGATGCCTCGCGTTCCTCCAGTGACGACGGCCGTCTTACCATCCAATCCGAACAGATCAGTCAGCCGTGCACGATTAGCCACGTCAGAATCCGCACTGGTAGCGAACACGTTTCGCCTCTTCGGGTTCGAAGCGCGTGTACAGCCCCGACCGTCCCATGACCGGCAACCCGGCCTTCTGGGTGAGGTCGACACGCATTTCGAGGGTCTTCACCCCGACCGTCAATGCATCAAAGATCGGCACGTCGACGCCGGGAACGCGGTTCAGGCCTGCGTCGGCGATGATCGTGCTCAGGCCGGCGCTGCCGACGGCGATCGCCGAAGCGCCCATGTCCACCAGACGCTGAGCCTGCTTGGCAACCTCCTCGACGACGAAGTCGGGTTCTGTGAAGCCTCGACTGAATGCGTCGTACGAGGAGATGTCTATACCGACGAGCCCTGCGCACCGACCTTCGAGACCGTACTTCACGACGAGGCTGTGACAGTACTCCTGCCAGCCCTTCTCCTGAACGGTGATGACACCGAACTTGTAGCCGTAGGTCGCCGCGGTGTGCAGGGTGGCTTCCCACGGCCCCACCACCGGAACGTCCAGCAGCGATCGTGCTTCGACCAGCCCCGGATCGCCGGTGCACGCCATCATCGCGCCGTCGATGTCTTCGGTTTCGGCCGCTTCGGTCAGTTCGTGCAGTACCGCGACTCCGTTGAGAAGGTAGGGATAGGCGTAGACCACATCCGTTGCGCGCCGAAGTTTGGCCCACCGATGCAGCAGTTCGGTGTCCGGGCGCTTGACGCGTTCCATGGTTCGGTTGAACATCTCGAAGTACGGTTCGGATCCGCGCTCGGAGTTGATGTGCACGATCTGGAGTTTCATTTCGTTCCTCTGTTGGTCTACGGCGCAGTCGGTTTCGGGAATATCAAGATCGTTCGAACTGGGCCGGGCGTTTGCCCAAGAAAGCCGCCAGGCCCTCACGGTGATCGGACGAGTCGAACAACGCTGAGAAGATCTCGACTTCTCGCAGGTGCCCGGCGTCTTCGGAATGACGAAGCTCGAAGTTGGCCGACTTCTTTGCGGCCTCGACTGCGAGAGGACCGCAGGAGTTGATCCTCGACGCCAGCGCGAGCGCGGCGTCGAGTACCTTGCCTGCGGGCGAAACCTCGTCGATCAGACCGAGTCTGAGAGCTTCGGCCGCAGTGACACGGTCGCCGGTGAACAACATTCGCTTCGCCGTTCCCGGGGGCAGGTTCTTGGTGATCATCTGGGTGCCGCCGGCGCCGGGAATGAGTCCGAGCTTGACCTCGGTCAGCCCGATGGTCGCGCTCGGATCGGCAATGGTGATGTCGCAGGCGAACATGACTTCGCAACCGCCGCCGAGGGCGTGGCCGTTGAGAGCGGCAATGACCGGAACTCGTAGATCGAACAAAGTGTGTTGCATGCGTTGGGTTCTCAGCGCCATGGCCGCGGCGCCCTCGCGATCGAGCGAGGTGAAGAGCTTGATGTCACCGCCGGCGATGAAGCATCTGCCTTCTCCGGTCAGAATCATCGAACGAACGTCGTGATCTGCTTCGACGTTTTCTGCCGCGTCGCGGATCTCGTCGGAAACGTCCGGGTGTAGTGCGTTGACAGGCGGATTGTTCACGGTGATCACCGCGGTTCTGTCCACGTGCTCGACGCGAATGTATCGGTAGCTCATGAATGTCTCCTAGCGTGATGTGCTGTCGACGACGGAATCTCGCAGTTCGCGTTTGAGGATCTTCCCGGAAAGGTTGCGTGGAAGATCCTCTTGGAAGCGAATATGTTTGGGCACTTGGTATCCACCCAGATGGCTGCGGCAATATTCCTCGATCTCCGCAGCGGTGAGCGTGGTGCCCGGGCGATGGACGAGTACGGCCATGAGTGCTTCACCCCAGTAGTCGTCGGGTATTCCGATCACGGCAACTTCGGCGACCTTCGGATGTTTGGCGAGCACGTTCTCGATATCGCGCGGGTAGATGTTCACCCCACCGCTGATGACGAGATCCTTCTTACGATCGACGACGTACAGGTAACCGCGTGAATCGACGGTCGCCATGTCGCCGGAATACAGCCAGTCGTCGACAATCGTCTCCGATGTCAGTTCGGTCTCGTTCCAGTACCCCTTCATGGTGGTGCGGCCACGAACCAGAATTTCACCGACTTGGTTCGAACCCGGCTCGACCGGTTCGCCCGTCGCGATGTCGATGACCTTGACATCGATGTCTTCGACCCCACGGCCGATCGATCCTTCAGCGACGAGGTGATCCTCGGCGGAGAGATACGAGACGTGCGACGTCGCTTCCGACAGGCCGTAGGCATGCACGAGGATCGGGCCGAAGACCTCGAGTGCTTCCTTCAACCGAGCACCGGTGATGGGAGCAGCACCGTATCCGATACGCCGGAGAGTGCTGAGGTCGTACTGGCCGATCCGAGGATCGTCGAGCAGCTTGTAGAGCATGGTCGGTGCGAGAAACGTGTACGTGGCGTGGAGTTCCGCAACCGCTTCGAAGAAGGTCAGGGGGTCGAACTTGGATATGAGACGAACGGTTGCGCCGGCCGCGAGGTGGACGAAGGTGTGTACCGATGTCTGGTGATACAGGGGGCTGACGTGCAGGGAGACGTCGCCTCGTCTGGGGGCGGAGTACTTGGCAACCGAGCGTCGATCGAAGACGATGTTGTCGTGGGTGAGTAGCACTCCCTTGGGGGCGGCCGTGGTCCCGCTCGTGTACACGATCGTGGCAGGGTCTTCGGGAGTGACATCGACCGAGGTGGGTTGGGCGCCGGTGTGTGACCACGAGTCGAAAGTGTCGTACTCACCGACGGTTCCGCCGATCACCGCGATGCGGCCCTCGAGGCTGGGGACGTCCGTCGCGGCCAGTTCGATGCTCTCGATGAAGCTGGAATCTGCAAGCAGGACAGTCGGTTCCGCGTTGTTCATCAATGTTACGTGTTCGGCTGCAAGCAGCCGCCAATTGAGCGGGACGTAGATCGCACCGATCAGAGTGATCGCATAATAGGCGATGACGTACTCGTTGCGGTTGGGACAGATGACCGCCACGCGATCACCTTTGGTGACGCCCTTGTCCTGCAGGGTGGCGGCGAGAGACGTCACTCGATCACGAAGTTCGGCGAACGTCAGTTGACCGTTGTCGTCGATCAACGCGACGTCGGTGTCGATGGGAATGTCGTTGTCGAACAATTCGTCCGAGATGATGCGCACTGTGTACCTCCGATGACTGGAATACTTAATCTATCGATCGCTTGATTCTTTGTCTACACCCGGGTCGGTGAACCCTCCCCAGTAATCGAATCAGGTGGTGGGGAAGCCTGAGTGCGGTCTCGCGAAGGTGGTGGGATTCGGTAGTCCGCACCGTTGCGCATGTCTGAGATTTCGGCATATCGCAGGCGCTCGTATGGCTATGGTAGACCTACAATAAATCAAGCAACCGGTAGAATAAGGAGAAATCATGAGGGTTCGGCACGTGGCCGTCAGTGAAAGTTGCACCTCTCGTGCGATGTGGGCGCGGGGCGAAAGCGCATGACCGCCACGCAGAGTGACGCCGTAGTCGTCGGTGCCGTCAGAACTCCCATCGGTGTGGGCAAGCCCATCAAAGGCGATCTGTCGTCGGTTCATCCGGTCGACCTGTCAGCAATTGCCATCGCAGCCTTGGTAGCCCGGACCGGTGTCGATCCGACATTGATCGACGACGTCGCCTGGGGGTGCGTGACGCAATCCGGTGAACAATCGCTGAATGTCGGCCGCAACGCGGCGTTAGCCGCAGCACTACCGGAGTCGGTGCCTGGCATGACGATCGATCGTCAGTGCGGATCGTCGCAGCAGGCCGCACAGATCGCCGCGGCGATGGTCACTGCCGGGCACTGCGACGTCGTCGTTGCCGGAGGCGTCGAGTCCATGTCCCGTGTTCCCATGTTCTCGGCGATGCAGAATGCGGATGCCTACGGCTCGGTCAACGACCGTTACAGCGGAACCCTTGTACCGCAGGGGATCAGCGCAGAGATGATCGCGGATCGCTGGAAGTTGAGCCGCAGTGAGCTCGACGAACTGGCGTCGATCTCGCACGAACGGGCGGACGCAGCTCAGCGCGACGGACTGTTCGACGACGAGATCGTACCGGTGGGTGGGGTCGATCGCGATCAGGGCATCAGGCCCGGAACCACTGTCGACACCCTTGCCAGCCTCTCGACACCGTTCAAGCCCGACGGAGTCGTCACGGCGGGCAACGCGTCACAGATTTCGGACGGTGCGGCCGCACTGCTCATCACCTCCAGTGAGACGGCGTCGAATCTCGGCCTGACACCGCTGGCCCGCATGCATTCGTTCGCGACGGTCGGCGTCGACCCGGTTCTGATGCTCAACGGCCCGATCGAAGCCACAGCAAAAGTACTCGAACGCGCGGGTTTGACCCTTGCCGACATCGGGGCGTTCGAGGTTAACGAGGCCTTTGCCTCGGTCCTGGGCGCATGGTTCGCCGAGACGGGGGCGGATCGGTCACTGACCAACCCGCTGGGCGGAGCCATCGCGCTCGGACACCCCATGGGCGCCTCGGGCGCGAGGTTGGCCACAACGCTGATTCACCACATGCGTCGGCACAAGATCCGGTACGGCCTGCAGACGATGTGTGAGGGTGGCGGCATGGCGAACGCGACGATCTTCGAACTTCTCTGATCTAGACATGGTTTCGGCCCCCTTGCAAACTGCGAGGGGGCCGAAACCATGTCACTGTGCACGTACCGGCGCGCCAAGGTCCTCGGACAAGGGGAGCCGGTACCCTGCCGGACTAGTGACCGTAGCTCTTGTAGGTCTCTCGGGCGATAATGATCTTCTGGATTTCGCTTGTGCCGGCGCCGATCTCATGGTGCTTTGCATCTCGGAACAAACGAGCGGCCGGATACTCCTCCATCAGGCCGTAGCCGCCCAGAATCTGGACGGTGTCGCTTGCGGCTTCCATCGCAGCCTGGCTGCTGTACAACTTGAGGACCGAAGCTGCGCGCGTGACGGTCTCGCCGGCATCGAGTGCACGGATCAACTGATACAACATCACTTTGGACATTTCCAATCCCATCGCCATGCGAGCGATCTTGTCCTGGGTGAGCTGATAGCTTTCGAGTTTCTTGCCGAAAACCTCACGTTCGCCTGAATACTCGACGGCGAGATCGAGACATGCCTGCAGGCTGCCGACATTGGAAGCCCCCTCGAAGACACGCTCGAGGTCGAGACCTTCGAGCATGTAGTAGAAGCCTCGATCGACCTCTCCCAGAACATGATCAGCCGACACGCGTACACCGTCGAACGCCACTTCGGCAGTAGGTGAACTACGCATACTCAATTTGTCGAAGGGCTTTCCGGCCGACAGACCGGGGGTGTCCGCATCCACGATGAAGAGAGTTCCTCCGGCTGCGCGCCGGTCCTCACCGCTCGTACGCGCGAACACAAGGAAGAAGCCGGCGATGGGGGAGTTCGTGATGAACATCTTGGAACCGGTGATGATCCAGTCGTCACCGTCGCGTACGGCCCTGGTCTTGGGGCTCAATGCATTCGAGCCGCCGTGGGTCTCGGTGATGCAGATCGAGGCCCAGGTGTCACCCGCGAGCAACGGAACCAGGTATCGCTGCTTCTGTTCCTCGGTTCCGCGCTCGATCAGATGACGAGCTACGAGGCTGATGTTGACCATGAGTGAAATGTCGAGGCCGGCGTTGATGCGCGCGGTTTCCTCGGCCACGATGGTTCTCGTCATCAGGTTTCCGCCGCCCCCGCCGTAGGCCTCGGGAGCGAAGGCCCCCAGAATTCCGGCCGAGCCCATCTTTTTCAGTATTTCGTCACTGGCTCGACCCTCACGCTCCATTTCTTCGACGTGTGGGCGAACTTCGCGCTCCATGAACTGCCGTACAACTGTCTGGAAGGTGCGTTCTTCTTCTGTCAGCAAGGACGACGCTGCCGAAATGTCAACCATCACTGTTCCTTTCCATTAGTGGTGAGGAGGTCGACGTCGACCTTCCGCCTTATTCTAACTAGCGCTTGAATAAATTGAAATCTATGTGTCGTTCGCCACGGTGTGACCCAATGTCATGACAGAACTGCCAGAGACAATCCGCCGCAGGCGAGCAATGTCTGACCCGTGACGTAGCTGCAGTCTGCCGAGGCGAGAAACCGAACGCATGCAGCAATTTCTGACGCTGCACCGAATCTCCCCATAGGAATACGGGCGACCAAGGGCTCACGGAAGGAATCGGGCGTTTTCAACGCCATACCGGCATCGATCAGACCTGGTGCAATACAGTTCACCGTGATGCCGTGGCGGGCGAGTTCGAGGGCAGCAGAGCGTGAAAGTCCTTCGATGGCCCCCTTTGCCGCTCCGTACGAGCCGCCGGCGGGCGACCCACCTGCCGCGATGGAACTGGTATTCACAATCCGGCCGTATCGCTGCTCTTTCATGCCCGGTACGAATGCCCTCATGGTGTTGAGCGTGGATTTCAGATGCGTGGCCAGCACCAGGTCGAAATCGGAGTCGTCGATCTTGAGCAACGAGGCGTTGCGTGAGACGCCGGCAAGATTGATCAGCGAATCCACGACGCCGATTTCGGCCTGGACCGACGCAGCCAGCGCCTCCACCTCGGCGCGGTTCGTGATGTCGCAGATGTGAGCAGAAGCCGAGTACCCTGCGCTGCGAATCTCTCCGGCAACTCGTTCGGCCGAGTCCGGGTTGACGTCGACGACGCACACATGGTCGCCGCTCGCGGCCAACGTGTGCGCGATCGTGCCGCCGAGGCCTCCACCTCCGCCCGTGACAAGTGAGATCGTGTTCTCGGAGTCGATCTTGGTCATTTCTTCCTTTCTGATTGTCCTACTGCCGGCATCACCCTGATGGTCGCGATCTCTAGGCGGTGAGCCCCCCGTCGATGGGATAAATGGACCCCGTCACGAAGCTGGCGCGTTCGCTGAGCAGCCAGACGGCAAGCTCGGCAACTTCTTTCGGCGTCGCAGCTCGGGAGATCGGCCGGTCCGAGACGGCGTCCTCTCTCGATGCAACCGCGCTTTCGAGCGGTCCCACGAGTGGAGTGTCGGTTCGGCCGGGAGCGATGGCGTTAACGCGAATTCGGTGGGGTGCGAGTTCGTGTGCTGCCGTTCTGGTCAACCCGACGATGGCAGCCTTGCTCATCGCGTAGGCAGCGAGTCCGGGAGCGGCCTTGAGCGCGGAGGCCGACGAGGTGTTGACGATCGACATCGGTTCGCTCGATGCGACGGCAAGGCGTGCCAGTGATTGGAGTACCAGGAAACATCCCCGCGCGTTCACGCGCATGATCGCGTCGAAGCTCTCTGCTTCTGTGCCGAGCAGCGGTCCGACTTGACCGATGATTCCTGCATTGTTGTGCAGCATCGACGCCCAGCCGAACTCTCGTCGTACCGCGTCGGTGACGCGTTCGACGCCGTCGACGGAACTGATGTCTGCAGTCACGCTGATGCAGGGGATAACCGACCCGATTCGATCACGCAGCGCGGAGAGGCCGTCGGCGTCGACATCGACGGCCATGACAGCGTCGGCCTCACCGCGCTCGGCGAGTATGAGCGCAGTAGCTGCGCCGATTCCGCTTCCAGCGCCTGTCACCACTGCGAGCCTGGGCTGTACGGGACTCATGAACGATCCTTCTTTCGTTTTCGGTATTTCAAGCTCCGAGATACAAGTCTCCGACGGCGTCGTCGAGAAGTTCCGCCGGTGACGCGGTGAGAGCGATTGTGCCGCTGCTCATCACGTGGACGACCGAGCACAGATCGGCGACAAGGGATCGGTTCTGCTCCATCAGGATCAGTGCAGGACCGTCTTTGCGGATCTCGGACAATGCCGCGGAGACCGCTTTGACCATCACCGGCGCCAACCCGAGACTCGGCTCGTCGAGAATGATGACCCGTGGTTTCTGGATCATCGCGCGTGCGATGGCAAGGATCTGCTGTTCGCCACCACTCATCGCACCGGCTCTGTCGTGTCTCTTGGTGGCAAGGACTTCGAACCTCGATTCGAGTTCCTGCAGTTCGCGATTCCCGACCTTGAGCCCTGCTCCGTATGCGGCGGCGGTGAGGTTTTCCCTGACCGTCAGTTGGGGAAATACCATGCGCCCCTCGGGAACGATGCTGATTCCTGCGCGAATGCGCTGGTGCACAGTCATGTTCGTGATCGCGCGCCCATCGAGTTCGATGCTGCCGCCGCGAGAACGCAGCGTGCCGATCAACAGATTTGCCAGGCACGTCTTCCCCGAACCGTTTCGACCGATCACCCCGATTGCATCTCCGACCGCGAGGTCGAAGGAAAGTTCGTGGATGACGTCGGCGGCGGCATATCCACCACGAATCATGTTTACGGTCAATGCAGTCATGCCAATTCCTCCGTTACTGCGCTCTCCCCGAGGTACGCCGAACGGACCGCTGCCGAGCTGAGTACGTCATCGGTCGGCCCGGCCATGAGCATTTTGCCCGACTCGAGTACGACGAGCCGTGGACACAGCGACCGCACCAGATCGACGTCGTGTTCGATCAGGCAGATGGCGGTCGGATGCTGGGACCTGAACCGTGTGAGAGCGGTGATGAGCTCGACTCGCTCGTCTTGGTTGAGGCCGGCGGCCGGCTCGTCGAGCAGAAGAACCTTCGGGCCCGCTACCACAGCTCGCGCAATTTCCGCGAGTTTCAAGAATCCGTACGGGGTCTGGGCTGGCAATCGATCGGCATACTCGTCACATCCGAAGGTGCGGATTGCGGCGTCGACCGAGACCTCCGTGGAAGTGACGAATCTCAGTCCGGACTCGATGTTTTCGCGGATGGTCAACGATTCGGCGAGCTGCGGGTGCTGAAAGCTCCGCTTGATGCCGACGTTTCCGCGTGCGCGGGGCGAGAGCGAGTTGATGGTGGTGTTCTCGAAGACCACATCGCCCGATTTTTGCCGATAGATGCCGGTCAACACATTCAGCAGCGTGGACTTTCCTGAACCGTTCGGACCGATGAGTCCGGTTGTGGTGTTCTTCGGCAGTTCGAGTTCGACATCGGAAAGAGCTGTGACGCCGCCGAATTGCATTGTGACTCCGCGAGCCGACAGGACGATTTCGGTATCGGTGCTCATCGTGGTGTCCTCCGTAGCGATGTCTGCAGATTTGCGAGCAGCTTTTCGATCGGACGAGCAAGTCCTCCTGCGCCCGCGAGGATGGCGACGAGCAGAATCCCACCGAACAGAATTCCGGTAGCAGACGATGGCATGTAGTCCTGGAGCTGCGTGGGGAGAAACCCGATGAGAAGACCTCCGACGAGTGCCGCCCAGATGCTGCGTGAACCACCGATGACAGCGCCGACGAAGAGGTTGATACCGAGTGCGGCTTGGAATTGGTCCGGGCTGAGGAATCCGACGGTCAGTGCGAACAGAGCACCCGCCAGACCGCAGAGTGCCGCGCTCCAGGTCCACACGGCGACCTTCACCGCCGTGGTGCGGACACCGAAGACTGCAGCCGCTGGTTCCGCCTCGGCAACCCAGATGACGGTCTTTCCCCATCGTGATTCGAGAAGTGCGAAAGTGGCCAGCCCGACGACGACGAACGACACTGTGACCAGGACGAGTGTGCCCGGCGACGAGCCTCCGATCTCGGCCCCGAAAAGGGTAAGACCGAACGGTACCGATTTGCCGTGAGATCCGCCGGTGATGCTCTCGAGAAAGACGATGCATTGCGGTACCGAGTAAGCGAGTACGAAAGTCGACAGAGCAGTGAATATTCCGCGTAGTCGAACGGTCGGAATGGCCACGACGAACCCGATGAGCGTCGTAGTTGCCACAGCAAGGACGACGCTCACCAGCAGCGGGATCGAGTGCTCGAGGAAGATCGCCATCGCGTAGGCGCCCACCGCCATCCACCCGCCCGCGCCGAGGTTGATTTCGTTCAGCCCGCCCAACACCACACCGTTGGACAGCACCGCAATGGCGTACACGGTGGCGATGGCGAGAGCGAGACGCGTCGAGGACGTCGAGGACAGACCGACGATCAGTGTCACCACCGGCAATACCACGATCAGTAGAAGTCGCCAACGGACGAAGCCGCGTCCGCGGCCGGACTGGATCGAGGATTGACAAATTTCTGCAACTGCCCGTGTTCGCGTCGGCACAGTCTTTTCCTTCACACTTTCGCTCATCTCACACTCTCTCGATCGGTCGGCGTCCGAAGATTCCGTGCGGTCGCACGAGCAGGACCACCAACAGCAGTGCGTACACACTGATACTCACCAAATTCGGATCCAGATACGTCGCAACCAAATTGCTGACGATTCCGACCGCGATTCCTGCCACCAACGCGCCGATCACACTTTCGAAACCACCGAGAACGATCGCGCAGAACGCGAAGATCAGGAATGCATTGACGCTGTACGGGGTCAACGCGAAGGTCGGAGCGACGAAGAGTCCTGCGACGCCTGCCAGTGCCCCGCCGATGACCCAGCTCAACCGGCGTAGCTGTCCTGATCGGATACCCATGACATTCGCGGCCTCGGAGGAGTCGCTGATCGCCCGCATCGCCACGCCGATGCGAGTTCGGGTGAACAAAATTCCGAGCCCGATGAAGATCGCGGCACTGGCGGTCAACGAAATGATGTCTGCCTGAGTGATATTCACGGCACCGACGGTGGCGATGGTGTTTTCGCCGGGTGATGGAAATGCGCGCGGTTGAGCCCCCACGACGACATTGGCAATTCCTTGGATTATCAGCCCGACGGCGATGGTCGCGAGTACGGCGTGGATCGCTCCGAACCTTTCGATCGGTACGACGATCAATCCGCCGATCAGACCTCCGAGCACGGCCCCGACCCCCACCGTGACGAGCGCAACGACGGGGTACGACGCGCCTTGGTCGCTCGTCCACAACGCGACGAAGAGCGCCACTGCAGCAATATCACCCTGGGCGAAGCTGACGTACCCGGATGTTCGATAGACCACGACCATGCTTGCGCCCGCGAGGGCGTAGACCACTCCGATGGTCAGCCCACCGAAGATCGCTAGTTGTAAGATTTCCACGCGTGAACTCCACTATCTCTATGCGTGCAACGGTTTTCGGATCGTCGACGTGGTGGCCCGAACGCCGGCCTGGCGTCGACAATTGATTAGGGAGCGGACGAGAATTGATCTACCGTCACGAATTTCGAATCCTTGACACTGACGATCTGTGACTGCTTCTGGCCTGAGTGATCGGCGTCTGTCCAGGACAAGTCTTTGATGTAGTCCGAATCGATGGTCAGATCCTTGGTAGCGGAGAGCACGTCCTGTGCATTGGGAGCGTCTCCGCCCGCGATTTCCACAGCCTTCTCCAGCACGGCAATGCACCCGTCGGCGACCGTGTAGCCCTCGATCGGGAAAACGCCGTCCAGTTCGGTACCAGGCGAGAACTTAGCCATCGCGGACCGGAAGGAATCGGCCTCGGGTGCATCCGGCAACAGGAACGGCGTCGCGAAGTACGTCTTCGACGCTGCATCAGGCGCAAGGGCGATGATTTCAGGTTGTGCCGCCGCGAAAGTGCTTCCCCACAGCGGCTCGTAACCGATCTTCTTGGCCGCATTCTGCAACCTCGATACCACAGTGGGAACATGGTTCACCAGAACCATATCGGCGCCGGACTGCTTGAGTAGCGCTGCCTGGGAAGAGAAGTCGGTTGCACTGGCATCGAATTGCACGGTTGCGGCGAAGTTCACGCCCCGTCTGTCGGCTGCGCTTTGTGTACCAGCGAGGAACGGCTGGCCGACGTCGTCCGCCGAGTATGCGACGGCGATCTTCGGAGCATTCAGTGTGTCCAGCGCGTAGTTCACCAATCGTGCACCTAACGGGTTGTACGACGACAGGATTTCGAAGGTGTGCTCGTTGAGAACGCTGGCCGATCCGCTGGCCGGGATTCCGACGACGCCCTTCGAACTCAGGTAGTCCTTCACCGAGGCGTAGGGCCCGGTGCCGACCAAACCACACACGAGGACGGCGCCATCGTCTTCGACCAGTTGACGTATTTGCTGCGGCGTCTGCGCGGGGTTGTACTGATCATCCTTTCGGACGAACTTGATCTGATGCCCGCCGATACCACCCTGTGCGTTGATTTCGTCAAATCTGGCGGCGGCGCCATCGAGCAGCACCTTGATCGCCGCGTTCGCACCGGTTTCGGGACCCGTTGCGGCGACGACGATTGCGCCGTCGGTGGAATCACTGGAAGTTCCGCACGCGCTCAGCAGACCTGCTGACACGACAAGCGCAGCAGCGATACTCACCGCTCTCGGCGTTGACGACTTGATCATCGGTACCCATCTCGTTGTGTTATCTAGCTCATAAAACGATCGACCGTTTGATTAAATCACATCAGAATTTCTTTGGGGAGTGCCTGAGGACTCCACTCGGTGCACGCGGTTGGTGCGAGCGCCAGGTCGCGACGGCGTACCCGTCAAGCCTCGGACCATTGCTTGGTCTCGCGGCGCACCGCGGACCTGCAGGTACGGATACTCTTCGGCAGCGAGACGCTGCTGACATTCCGCTACCATCGCCGCACGCTCCGGTGGGGCGATATCTGCCGAAGGGTGGGCGAGCAGCGTCCTCAAGCGAAGAAAGTACTGGCGAGGAGTCAGGCCGAACGTCACGAATATGTCTTCGCTCGATCCCCCTCCGTGCCGAGACCATCTTGTAGCGAAGTCGAGCATTGCGGCCTCCTCGCGTGGCCTGGCCCTTCGGTTGGTCATACGTGCTCCCTACGTCTCGTCGGTGCGCGGCAGGCTGGGAGTGGCGCGCGATCCGATGGGGTTCTGAAGTTCTTTCAGATAGAATCGTACGACCGTTTGATTAATAAGTCGCGCAAACGGCCGAACGAGCGACAGAGCGATTCCCTAAGCCGGGAATCGTCCATCGAGAAGAGTGAGGGTGACTGCGATGCCGATCCATCAAGGGGCAGCAGCAACTGGGAGTCCAGCGTGAGCGGGGCGCTGGACGGCATTCGCGTAGTGGAGTTGGCAGGTATCGGCCCAGGTCCGCACACGGCAATGATGTTGGCGGACATGGGTGCTGACGTGGTACGAGTAGACAGGCCCCAGTCGCAGGCGCAACGAGAACGCGATGCGGAGGACTGTATTCTGCGGGGGCGAGCAATCGTTACAGCCGATCTCAAACAAGCAGACGATCGCGATCGAATACTCAAGTTGATCGATCACGCGGATGTCGTTCTCGAAGGATTCCGGCCCGGCGTGACTGAACGTCTCGGGCTCGGTCCCGACGTGTGCATGGCTCGCAATCCGAGTCTGGTGTACACCCGAATCACCGGTTGGGGCCAAGAAGGTCCATGGTCGCAACTGGCAGGCCACGACATCAACTACATCTCGATTACCGGAGCCCTGCATGCGATCGGCACCGCGGACGCTCCCATCAACCCCGTTAATTTCGTAGGGGACTACGGCGGAGGGTCGATGTTCGCACTGTCGGGAACGCTGGCAGCGTTGGTCGAACGACAAAGGTCCGGTCGTGGCCAAGTCGTCGATGCCGCGATCGTCGACGGTACGGCCATCCTGACGCAAATACTATGGTCACAGCGACGTTTCGGGGAATGGGTAGACAGACGAGAGAGCAATTTTCTCGATGGCGGAGCGCCCTACTACCGAACGTACAAGTGCGCTGACGACCGATTCATTGCGGTAGGCGCGCTCGAGGACAAGTTCTACTCCTTGTTTCTCACCGGTCTGGGAGTTGACAACGAATCAGCGCTCGACCGATCGGATCACGAGAATTGGCCCGCACTGACCGCCCTGTTCGCGGACAAAATTGCTTCCAGGTCGCGTGACCACTGGTGCGATGTCTTCGGCGGAACGGATGCATGCGTGACACCGGTGTTGCGCTTGGACGAGGTCAGTGAGCATACGCATATCGTAGGCCGCAACATCGTCGTGGAAGAGAATGCCGGTAAAGCCCATGCCCGTGCAGCTCCTAGATTCGGGCGCAGCCAGGCGAGCCCCGCCGAGATGCCCGTGTCCCGTTCCCTGGATTTCGTAGTCGACAAATGGTCGTCGAAAAAACCATCATGAGTGAACGCTGGGGGAATGCAGTCGAGGCCCTAGCTACCGTATGTACTTCACGACTTTCCGAGACTTGCTGAGGGAGTCTCGAAACCGCATGGCCTCGTCACTATTGAGCCCTCGACGAATGTTGAAGTCGAGCAACCACTCTGGGTAGACCTGCGCTAGAGAAACAAGCACCGGTGTAGGCGTCTACCGAAAGGACCCCGCATGTCCGGACTCACCCGACCAACTGATTCAGTATCCGATTCGACACAACACATCGACGATCTGGGTGTCCCCGCAAACTACGCTCACGAAATCTTCACCATGATCGACCAAGTTGCAGTGGTCATCGGCGGCGCAGGTGGACTGGGTAGTGCAATCACCCGCGGCTACCACCAAGCCGGCGCTGTCGTTGTCATCGCCGATCACAACTCACAACGCGCCAACGAACTCGCAGCTGAACTCGGGCCACGAGCAATCGCAGACGCTGTAGACACCACGGACCGCTCAAGTTTGGAATCCCTGCTCGACAACGTCGTACGGGCACATGGGAAGGTCGACATACTCTGCAATACCGCAGGAATTGCATCCAGACACCCCGCCGAGAACTTTCCCGAGGACGAATGGGATCGCATCATGAATGTGAATGTGAAGGGGTCATTTCTCGCGTGTCAAGTATTCGGCCGGCACATGCTCGCCCGAAACAGCGGAAGTATCATCAACCTCGCGTCAATCGCTTCCTCTGTCGGCTACCCACACTCGTCAGCGTATTTGCAGAGCAAAGGCGCGGTTGCCCAGATGACCCGCAGCTTGGCAATCGAATGGATCGCACGTGGCGTTCGAGTCAATGCAATCGCGCCGTCGATCTTCGAGACCGAGTTGACTCGCAGAGCCGATACCAACGACACAACAACGAACTCATGGGTTGACGGACGCACACCGATCGGTCGCCGCGGTCTTCCACGCGAAATCGTCGGCCCCGCCATCTTTCTCGCAACGGAGGCATCCTCTATGGTCACCGGTCATATCCTTGCCGTTGACGGTGGCTACACTGCATCCTAAGCCTGTCCCGACCTGAGTACCCACAAAGTACCAGCCGGATCCGCCCTCGGAAGTTGAAACGATATGCCGCCGCTTCGCGCTGACACGCATCGCCGCGGTCAGGCATGTCTTTCTCCGAAGGCGTGATAGAAGACCTGAGTTGTAGCGAACCCACGTCGCCCCGACCGTTGCAGGCAAGTTTCTAGTTCCGGAGGTGCTCGGCGGTGAACCGCCCAGTCCGGCGTCCGACGTGTACGGGCTCGGGGCCACGCTGTTCAGCGCGCTCACCGGTCACGCGGCTTTCGAGCGCCGCAGCGGCGAGCAGGTTGTTGCTCAGTTCCTGCGGATCACCGCACAACCGCTGCCGGACATGCGCGAGCACGGCTTCCCTGACGACGTGTGTGGCGTCATAGAGAAGGCAATGTCCCGCGATCCGCTCGACCGTCCTTCCACGTCGGTGCTGGGCGACGAACTACGGGAGTTGCAGGTCCGCCACGGATTGGTGGCCGACAGCATGGCGCTACGCGCCGAGCATGGGGCCGACCCGCGAGATCCGCGGCCGCAGCCGACTGGATGGCGTCCACCCGCATCGCCGGTGGTTCGGAGGGCCGACAAACATCTGCCGCTGGAGCTGACCAGCTTCGTCGGTCGACGCACCGAGTTGGCGGAAGTGAAGAATCTGTTATCGGTGTCGCGTCTGGTGACGTTGACGGGAATCGGTGGTGTCGGCAAGACACGTCTCGCGTTGCGTGTCGCATCGAATGTCCAGAAGGACTTCGTCGACGGTGTGTGGTTGGTCGAGCTGGGCGAGTTGCACGACGAATCGCTGGTGATCGGCGCGGTGGCTGCAGCCCTCGGCGTACGTGACCAGTCATCACAGCCGCTGCAGGATATTTTGGTGGAGTTCCTGGCCACTCGGACGTTGCTACTGGTTCTCGACAATTGCGAGCAGGCGATCGATGCGGTGGCAGGGTTGGTCGAAGTGCTCCTGCGCGCATGCGCGGAGTTGCGGATCCTGACAACCTCGTTGTGGTGAATGAGCCCGGACAAGTCGGTAATCCCTTCTCGGCGTCGGGTCCAGATTGCGTGCTCGATCGCATCGAGCACCAACGGTGTCGTCATCGTCGTCGCGGTGCGCCATCCGAGGATTCTGCGTGAGTACGCATCGATGACGAACGAGACGTACACCCAACCCGACCACGTCGAAACGTATGTAAAGTCAGCTACCCACAACATGTTTGGCGCAACCGGGTTGAACTTTCGCTGCACTAGATCTTCCGCACGACCGCCTTGCGGATCGGCGATGGTGGTCCGTTTTTTCTTGCCTCGACGTGCGCCTTCGAGCCCGAGGACACCCATCAACCGTTCGACCGTGCATCGCGCCACGTCGACGCCCTCTCGACGCATCTCGAGCCACACCTTGCGTGCGCCGTAGACCGAGGAGTGCTCGGCGTGCACACGGCTGACCTCGGCTTCGAGTTCTTCGTCGCGCACGGACCGCCGAGATGCAGGACGGTTGCGGGCTTCGTAGTAGGTGGACGGCGCAATTGAGCAGCCGTGCTCGCTGAGCACCCTGCAGATTGGCTCGACGCCGTACTCGCTTTTGTATCGGTTGATGTAGTCGATGATCACTTGTTGTTGCGGTCGAGCTCCGTTGCGAAGAAAACCGATGCCGACTTCAGGATCTCGTTGGCACGCTTGAGTTCCCGGTTTTCGGCTCGAAGTTTGCGCATTTCCGCTGCCATTTCGCTCGTCACGCCGGGTCGTTCGCCGGCGTCGGTTTGCGCTCTCCGGATCCAGTTGAGCAGTGTCTGCGCTTTCCGATACCGAGTTTGTCGGCCACGGATTCGACCGCGGCCCACTCCGACAGGTACTCATGTTGGACCTCGGCGACCATCCGCACCGCACGCTCACGCAGTTCGGGCGGGTACCTCTTGTTCGTTGCTGACGACATGACTCCATCTTTCCCAAAGAATGAAGTGATGTTCCCCGAGTTTCGTGGAGTCGTCATATTTGACTTCAGGCTACGGGTTGACGTGTGAAGTGTACGTTCTCGAACTCGATCGGTGTCAGCATCCCGAGGGCACTGTGCCGGCGTTGCCGGTTGTGGAAGATCTCGAGATACTCGAACATGGCGTTGGCCAATTCGATCCTCGTTTTCCATCGTTTCCGGTTCAAGAGTTCGGTTTGCATTCTGCCCCAGAAAGATTCGATCACGGCGTTGTCATAGCAATCACCGATCGATCCCATCGACGGGACCAGTCCTGAGTCGTGTGCCCGGCGGGTGAATGCCCACGATGTGAACTGCACTCCATGGATGCTCTCCTGAGAGTCAAGCTGCTTTTCGATGGTGTCGGGTGTTCGGGGTGATGGTCTGCGGTCCAGGGTTGAGGAGGTAGTAGACCTCGCGAGCCAGGTAGCGTTTCAGGCACCGAATGGTTTCCAGTTTCGAGTGGCCTTCGCTGGTTTTCTTCTCTACGTAGGCCTGGGTTTTCGGGTCGAGTCGAATGCGGCCGATGACGGCCAGATGCAAGGCTCGGTTGGCTTGGCGGTCACCGCCGCGATTGAGGCGGTGGCGTTGGGTCATGCCAGAAGATGCGGGTAGCGGCGCGACACCGCATAGCATCGCGAACGCGGCTTCGGATTTCATTCGATCGGAATTGTCGCCGGCGGTGACAAGCATTTGTCCGGCGACTTCGATACCGATTCCGACGCGCTCGAGTAGTTGAGGTGCGAGGGCTTTCACGATCGGGTTGATCAGTTCGTCGAGATCGGCGATCTCGTCGGTCAATTCGAGATAGCGGCGAGCCAGGGATTTCAGCGAAACCCGGTAGGCGGTCACAGGATCGGTAGCGTTCGAGACATCCGGCCGCCACGCGGCGAGGAGGCGTATCAGCTGCATCCGCGTCAGATCGCGGACCTGCTCGCGCAGCTCGTCGGGAGCGGAGATGATCGTCATCCGCAATAGTTGCAGCGCACTGCGCCGCTCTCGTACCGAATGGGCTCGGGTCACCCTCAACACACGAAGTGACTCGACGGCACCGTCTTTCGATTTCGGGGTGGTGGTGCGCCGGTTGGTTTTGGCTGCACGCGCTGCGTTAATGGCATCGAGGTCGTCGTTTTTGCCCTTACGGCGGCGGTCCGAGCGATCGGGGCGGTCCACCTCGAGTACCGTCACGCCGGCTTTCGCGAGGTGGCGGGTCAGCCCAGCTCCGTAGGAGCCAGTGCCCTCAATACCGATCCGGATCAGATTGCCGTACTCGCCGATCCAGGTCAGCATGGTTCGATACCCGTTTCGGGTGGTCGGAAAACTGCGAGTTCCGAGGACGTTGTCGTCGGTATCGATCACCGCGGCGACGTGCAGTTCTTTGTGGGTATCGACTCCGGCGAACACTTCCCGGTCTTGATCGAGATCGGCTTTGTCAGGCATCCTTGTCATGTCGCTTTCCTCTCCGTTGACCGATGAGCAAGGCGGCGCCGCGCATCGACCGAACCGGCGGACAAGACAGTGATGAGCACCTGGTGGTGCAGGCTCTCCTCAGGTCACCCCGACGGTGAGGCGTAGCGCCTCACCGGGGGTTCCCAGGAACCGACAAATCCAAGGAAAGACATACGATCGTCGATCGGAGTGCGGGTCAGGAACACTGGGAACTCCCGGCACCAGCATTCTCTCGTCTCCATGCGTTAACGGTCAGGAAATCCGAAAACACCGGCACAAACAGTCTCACTGTCGGAATGAATCAAACTACCGGGCGTTGGGCCTCGATTCGAAATGGCCATTCCCAGAGCGTTTGTCACCAATGTCGCAGTCTGCGAGCTGTCGATAGACCACCCGACGACTCGCCTCGAAAACGTATCCAGGACAACAGCGCAATATATTTTGCCTTCACGGGTGGGATGTTCCGTGATATCTGTGACCCACAGCTTGTTCGGCTCGTCGCGGGTGAATTTACGGTCGACGAGATCGCTCGCGGTCGGGGTTTGATGCTTGGAACGTGCACGTTTGTTTCCCGGAAGTCCTTTCACACCAGCAGCTCTCATCAACATTTCGATGCAGCCGTGTCCCACGGCAATGCCGTGGCCAAGGGTGAGTTCGGCGTGGATGCGCCGCGCACCGTAGGTGCCATTGCGAGGCGGTGTGAACCTCCGTGATCAGTTGGGTCAGCCAGGCATGTCGCAGTGAGCGTTCAGAGGGTGGGCGATTGCGCCACTCGTAGAAGCCGGACTCCGACACCTCCAGAACGCGACATGAGGTCTGTACTGGTAGTCCTTCCTTGGCCATCACTTCGATCGCTTCGAACCGCCTTTTGGGAGCACCACCGACTTCAGCAGTTCCGTGGAGCGTTTGGCTATGGCAAGCTCGGTCTCCAGCTCGGCGATACGACGACGGGCGGCGGCGAGTTCGGCGCTCTCGATCGAGCTCAGCCCCGGCTTCTGGCCGGTATCGATGAGCTCCTGGTTACGCCAGTTGTAGATGGTTTGTTCGGTGACATCGAGACCTGCGGCGACCTCGGCGACCGTGCGTCCTGACTTCAACAAATCGAGGACTTTTCGGCGGAACTCGGGCGGATAACGTCGGGGCATCGTGGACCTCTCTCGGGTGCATCAATGCCTGAAGTAAAACAAACGAACTCCGGAAAACTCGGGGTACATCAAAGTCTCCGGACTCGCCGGTGCGATTCAAGAAGATCGACGCCTTCAAGAAACAGATGAAGGGATCGGGTCTGACCAGGGCCGAGCAAGCTAGCTATGCCCAACTGGAAGAGCTGAAATCTGAGATCGAAGCGGACTGCGACCGTTACTGGCGAGGCAGCGGCGTTGACTGGCGTGCTCCGAAGCCTGTTGCTAAGCGAGCGGTCAGGCCGACCGGAGAGTCGCAGTCAGGTTGATACGGCGGATCTTTCCTTCACCAGTCGTCGCCGCTACGTTGCCGCACACCTTCGCCAGACAATAGATGGCGCAAGATTGAGGGGCAGACTCGACATGGATGCCGCTTTCTTCTGGCAATTCCATTGATGTCGCGGTCCTTGACGATCACAGTTCTCCGTCGTTAGCTTTGCAGTGCACTGAATTCCACATTTAGAATGCATGATCGTGCTGGCGTACGGTAGCGATATGCAGCCGACTCGGTCGGCACTGTTGCCGACGGTGAACCGTCGTGATCTTGGACTTTGAGTCATGTGGTGCGCTGCCAGGATCAGGTGGGTGGAGCGGTCCCGTTCATTTAGTCGAAGCCAGTCACGAGGTTATCGTCGCGTCGCCCAGTCCAAACTACGTGCGCCACGGATTGACGACCTCGGAAAACTTCGCGGCATCCAGCATTGTGCGCTGGGCGTGGCGTGCGCAGATCGAGAGCACGCGTTCAGGAGATTTGTCGATGTCATCAAGGTCCTGGTTCTTTGTGATCTCGTCAACTTCGCCCAGGACTGTGTTGATTTGATCCTCGATCGCAATGTCGCTCAGCCACTTATTTAGTTGTTTCTCGATTACTCCAGTCGTACTCAACGCGGTATTCAGAGCTTCGCGCAGGCCGGGGGTACGGATTGAGAGCCCCGCTGTCTCGATCTCTGCTCGATAGTCCTGAACTGCTGTATGGACCGAATTGAGCTTGCCCCAGTGGTAGGCCCAAAAGGGGGAGGTCTCGTCTGGCCCGCCGTATTCCGCCTCCTGCGCAGAATCCCATTCGCCTCTATAACCAACGATCACCCCATTTAGATCGTGGTCCATATAGCGGACAAGGCTACGGAGCGTGTCCAGCACGCGAAGTGAAGTGCCGATGTCCACCCTCCAGTACTCCTGTTGGAGAGCGCTTTCGGCAGACTTTCGTGCCCGATGGCTCTCCAACAGAGCCACACTTGCAGCTAAGAAGGTAGCGAATCCGGCCACCCACGCCCCTACTGCCGCCCAGCCCGCGGCGGTCCATTTGCTCGGGTTGAGTTCGTTCCACAGGACGGCACCGCCCAAAATGCTTGCGCCGAGGAAGACTCCGATGACGATGGTCAGGATCACGATGTCACCTGTGGTCAGAGACCGTGCTGTGCGGCGGCGATTGTTAGTCATCTGAGGAGGTTATCCAGGGTTAACGACAGGTTAGTTCGTCACCAGGGAAATGCCGGGTCGGTATAAATCAAGTCAACTGAGACACTGACGATCAGGTGTTTTGGAATTCAAGCGCAGGTTCGTTGATGTAGATGACCTTCGGGATCTTCGGTGGCGCCGGGCGATTCGAGAACCGTGCGGGATTCGCATGGAATGCAGCAGTCAACGTGATCTGACGGGCCTCGTCGATGGCACTCGCCGTGCCGAAATGCACCGACGCCGGCGTATGCCAGCCAATTCCAGAGTGATGATGAATGTGATTGTATTCGTTGAAGAATCCTTCCAGGAACTCTCGCGCATCAGTAAGGGATGCAAACGATTTCGGGAAGTCATGTAGGTACTTTAAGGTCTTGAACTGGGCCTCCGAAAATGGATTATCGTTCGAGATCCGAGGCCGTGAATGCGACCGGACGATGCCGAGGTTGGTGAGCAGTTCCGACACCAAGCCCGACGTCATCGACACGCCTCGATCAGCGTGGACGGTGTGCGGAGTGGTGCCGTTGCGTTCAATTGCCTCAGCGATGAATTGTTCTGCCAATTGGGCACTTTCGTGCTTCGAGACGATCCAGGACGGGTTGTATCGGGAGTAGATATCGATCAACACGTACAGGTGAAACCAGACGCCCTTCGTCGGTCCGCGGAGCTTGGTGATATCCCAGGTCCACACCTGTGACGGCCCGTCGGCGAGCAGTTCCGGTTTGACCTTCGCCGGATGCGTTGCGAGCCGGCGTCGCTCACGATTTTGTCCTGCTTCGGAAGCGATGCGATACATCGACGAGGTCGAGCACCAGTAGTTCCCGTCGTCGAGTTCACGGGCGTAGATCTGACAAATCGCCAGGTCAGAATACTTGTCGGAGTTGATGACCGTAAGCACGTGAGCCCGTTCGGCGGCGGTGAGCGCCTGACCATTGTCCGGGATTGTGCGAGGCTTTCTGGGGCCGAGAATCGGGGGCTGCTGATGTCGGTAGTGCGTGGCGCGGGAGCGCCGGATCAGCGCGCAGGCGGTGCGGGTGGGGATCGACGCCGCCATCAATTCGTCGAACGCACTGGTCAGGGCGTCTTCGGCAGCGGCGGCGTGTCCGTGCTCTCGGAGATGGACTCCAAGAGCGTATGAAGTTTTCCCATAATCTCTAGCGCGGCCTCCGTCTGCGTCAATTGCTTGGCAAGGCGGGCATTCGCTCGGGTGAGGCGGTCGATCTCTTTTCGATCTGCAGCGTCAGTGTTGTTGCGTCCCTTGATGTTTTCACTCTTAACTTTGGCAGGTCGTTTGCTGCCCCGTGTCCCGCTCCATTCGCGCAGTTGCGACTGGTAGAGACCCTCACGGCGGAGAACTGCAGATTTCTCGCCGTACGGTGCTTGGTTGTATTCGTCGAGGATTTTGTTGCGGTATTCGGCGGTGAAGGTGCGGCGGGTTGGTTTCGGGGCCGGGTCCACCGAGTTTTCGGGCGTCGATATGGGGTTCGGACTGCTCATGGGTGGCGCTCCAGTCATGCCCTCGGTGATAGCACTTCGTTCACTGCAAGTGTCTCATCTGATCGTGACAGAGAGGGGGTGACAGGAGGGAAATGTCGGGTGACAGGCCGATCACAGTTGCATGATGAAGCAAGCCCACAGCCTGTGCGAGTTCTCCGATACAGCCAGCGTCGGGTATCTCTGGGGTGACGATCGCCATCGGCAGATTGCTCTTAACTCACGCACCCGGATGGTGAAGCCGTTTGTACCCACCGGGACGTCCTGGATCAATCATGTCTAGCGGGTGCTCGGGTACTCAATGACCAACTGCCTCACCGTGGAGTGTGCACCTTCGTTGCGGTACTCGAGAAGGACGTCAGGGAACGGATTTCAGGCACAGGACACTCGAGCATCTAAAAGTCGTTTAGGTTCGATTGCTCGGGCCATGTGTACGACTTAGACACTGCAAGAACTTGGGGTTGTGCCCCGCGTGAAATAACGGCCAGTCCTACTATCGTTACTCCCAAGTCCGACGGAACTTGAAAGACTAGGTTTCCTTCTTGAACAGCCCGCCCGTCTACTCCCAGCCTCAGCGGCTTACTCATTGCGCCTCCAGGTTCTATGTAGTTTGCATTCCACGATGTAACAAATCCGTCGTACGTGGCGGATCCGTCTGGAAGATAGATGACTGAGGCGTCGTGGGGAACATTGGGGGGGACAGCCCAAAACGTCTTACCCTCCCAGATCACTCGCACTACGCGATCACCGGCGTTGGCAGTGAGTGATGGTGGGTCCCATCGGTATTCGCCTTCGAAGCTGACCAACAGTCGCATCGCCGACGGTGTCGAGATAGATAGATCCAGTGGTTGCGTTGAGTTGTTCTCGATTTTGGGGCGTACCTTCACTTGGCTCGTAGTTATTGATCCGTCTCCGCTGGCAGTTTTTATCGGGGCCATGCACCAGTAGACGACACATATTTCAACGTCCGGTTCACGGCGTTCGGTAGTGCCAGGAGCTGGGCATGGATGGTTTGGGGTCACAGGGATCGACGGTTCGACGAGCGGCGTCGGCACCGGTTGTCCGACCTGCGATATGTACGGGTCTTGTGAACTGGAAGTTATTGGTGAGCTTGCATGTTGCGTACTGGTCGAGGTCTCTTGATCTGCGAGCGGTACAAGGCCTACAACTGTGACTATCGATAACACGGCGAGAACAATTCCTAGGGTGACGGGAATCTGTCGTGGCCAGGGGGTTGCAGACAGGATATCTCGATACATACCTACGAGGAGGGTGATCGCGGCGGCTGTCGCAGCAAGAGCGATGCTCACACCCGCGGGGACGGGGATGAACTCGTGTAGTACGACGGCGATTACAACAACGTAGAGAAGGACCAGTGTTAACCCCACGGTGAGCAGTTTGATCCCATGGCTGTTTTTTGGGTGAGAGTCACTTGATTCTGTTAGGGCGTCTTGCTCGGTATCTGCTTCGTTCGTAGGTCCGATGACCTTGTCTTCTTCGTCATCGGTGTTCTTGCGGTGCATCGATCCTCCTGACGGTGGTTGAGCAGTATTCGAAAGGTAGTGGGAGAATCGCGGTTGTGCGTAATCATCACACGGACTGGCGATTTCGTGATTCCACTTTGACGTCTAAGGTCTGAGACTGATCTGGTGAGGCTTCCTGCGATCGCAATTGTCATGCTTATCAAAAAGATCATCGAACGCCTAGTGATCCGACATTTTCCGGTGCGCAGGTCGGTGACATCGATGGCTGGTTCTCCAATGGAACCCACATCGCCGAGGTGGGGCCGTACAAGATGCCGTTACCGTCATTGCAGCCCCGGCGATCGTTGGTGTTAACAACAGCGCGGGCGTCTGCGAGCGCGTCATGGTGGTCCACGAGTACCCCTCCGAGCGCTTCGAGGACGTACGGCAGACGGTAAGTCGGTAGCGACAGGGCACGTCGTGATAGCACCATCGTGCACAGAAACCGCATCTCCGGCCACTCGATGCTGTCGACGGCGCACGCATAGCGAATGACACCGATATCGAACCCGGCGTTGTGCGCAACTACGACGTCGCCCGCGATGAAGTCGACGATGGCCGGTAAGACGTCTTTCCATCGCGGCGCGGTGGCCACCATTTCTGGAGTGATGCAGTGCAGTGCGATGTTGAAGTTGTCGAAATGGTCGACCCGCTTCGGCGGTCGTATCAGCCAGTGACGTTCCTCGACCGCAATTCCGTCGCGGACGCGAACCAGACCGACCGCGCACGGCGAGCCTCGGTACGAGTTCGCAGTCTCGAAATCGATGGTCGTGTAATCGAGCATTCGGAGTCCTGTCTTGCTGTCGGCCGGATCGGGTTCTGTGGGGACATTCGGCCCGTTCGTGATGCTTGGCGCAGCACCTATCGAAGCGCTGATCGAATGGGGGGCTAGAGAGCGCGACCTACGTGGTGTGTTCGATCATTTCGGTGCGACATGCCACCGCTTCGGTTTGATCCACGTTGCTGCGCAGAAACTTTCGAGACACTTCCCGTCTTCGGGGTCGTCGATGATGCGGAACATCCACGGCCCGTCGAACTGGTATCCGTCCTTGACTGCGTTCGTGACTGTCAACCCGATATGGAAGATCAACTCTTTCAACTCGCAGGGGCCGGTGCCGGCGCCGCCTCGCCATTCCGGCCGATCCAGGTCGGGGCGATAGCCGCGTTCGGTTGTCATGCCGTCTTCTTCGAATACCACCCGGACGCCGTAGGGCGGTCGGGTGTGACCGGGGCGGGCGGTGAATGTCGTGCGGCGGGCGGTGTACTCATCGATTTCGTCGGCTGAGTCGAATCCGAGTTCCCACCACGTGTTCTCAGGATCGATGCCGGTGTTGGTCAACGCGACCTGGAACATCTGCTCGAGATCGAGGTGAAGTAGCTCAAAGCCCGCCGGGACGGCGTAATGGGATTCGGTGCCGCCACGGTGAACGACGAACTCCTTCTTGACCGGATACACGATGAGGACCGTCGACTCGGGAGGCGACGAGCAAGGACTCGTAGGCGCTGCGTTCGTCGTTTTCGCCGGCACAGAGGGCACAGAGATAGTGCCGGAAGGTTCCTCGTCGACAGTGACTCCGTGCTCGGTGACGAGAGCAACCAATCCGGCTTCCCAACCGGCGGAGATATTACGCGCCTTCCATGCAACGCCCCGGCGATAGATTTCCAACAGAATTGCAGCGCGTTCGGTACTCAAACCCGATGCGGCGGCAACGATATGCGTTCCCGACAGATCGGTGAGCGCGGCTCCGAGACCTTTGATCGCGGCGAGGGTCCCGCCCGCCGATTCGTCCAGGGCGACTGCCACACGCATGAAAAGCACGTCGGAGGGCACCCGGTCGAGGTCGAGCTCCACGCGATCACCGCTCAGCGTCACCGCACCTTCCTTCGAGATGGGAGCGTTGAAGAAGATCAGATCGTCGTCGGAGCGAACCTTTTCGTTCATTCCGAGCTGGAACACCAACAGATCGACCGTCCCCGGTGTGACTCCGGTGGTCGTGATGCTGACCGTCCGGTGCGGGAGCGTCGTGTTCTCGCCCCGTGTAAGTCTGACAGTCATGTTGTAACCAAGCGCATTTCGACCATTCTTTCCTCGGGTCGTCGATACTTGTCGACCGGCGTCAGAGCCAACTGGCGACGCCCCCGTGTCGGGAGCAGGTGCCGCGTCGGCTTTGACTGAAGCTGTAAGTGCCGTCGTTGCATTTCGCGGTCGCGCCCGCAGGCGCTTGAGGTGCTTGTTGTGGGGAGGGGATGCAGTTGCCTGCGGTGTTGATGTAACCGCCGACGCAGTCGTCCCAGCCGCCCCCGGAAGTGCCACCGCCGCTTGTGCCTCTCGACGGCGCAGCTGGTGCGGTGTACGCAGGTGCAGGTGCAGGTGCAGGTGCAGGTGCAGGTGGCACGAAGGGCGCGATCGCGACTTCGGTCGACGGTATCGGTGCCGGGGTGAGTGACGTCGTCGCCGGCGGCGACGGAGGTGGTGTCGTGGTCGTGCTGGTTGGCGCCACCGTGGTTGTCGTCGTCGTTTCTCGGACGGTAGTGGTGGAGGTGCTGGTCGGCGGAGGGGAAGTCGATGTCGAGGTGGTGAGGTTTCGGTCCGACACCGAGGTGGCCGGGGCTGGTGTGAGCGCGCCGCCGGCGAGCATAACGCCGAACGCGACAAGGCTGACGATAACGGCAGTTCGCCTGTTCGGGATCCGAGCCCAGCCGATGTGGCCGCGCAGGAGCGCGATCACACCGATGACGAGCGCGATCAATCCCACAAGTATCAAGAAGGTGGCCACGAATTCTCCTGGATTCAGCAATCGCGAAGCAATATCGAGAAAATTCAATCACGTCGATATGGGCGGAATGTGAGGAGTATCCCTTTGCGATGACCTGCGGGCTGATTCTGGTCGGCGAACTTTTGTCTCAGAGGTTCTGTTTAGCGGTGACTCGCAACTGGCCGAGCCGACACGTCGAGAAGGCCGTTGAGCCTTCTCCTCCTCGCCGGGCCTGGCGTTTGGCGCATGTTCGGATTCGCGGCGGCGGGGATTGCGACGCGCATCAGTTCGCACCGTCATAGGGGGTATGTGTTCTGCAATGCTGTGTTTTTCGGGCGTCGTTCTGCGCGTGGTCGCGGTTTTTCGGCATCCTCGTGCGAGGAGCTTCCGCAATTGTGGCGGTGTTGAGTTCGCGATTGCGCCGGGCCTGCATATGTCCAGCGTTGGTGTGTGGCCTTCGTCGATGTGTCTGGTGAAGCCAGATTCCGGGATCGATATTGGGCGGCCGGCCTAATGTGCGAGTAGTGCTCGGGTCTGATGGTCCGCATCGACCGCCGCCGTCTTTTCCATTGGGTGTCGAGATATTTTTCAGTCTCGATCGGCAATCCAAGCGCAAAGAACGGAGCGGAAGATCGTCAGCATTTGACGTGTGAGGTTGCAGTGTGGCATTTGCCGCTCGGCATGACGCGACGCGCTTCTCTGGCGCCGAGGAGTGTGCCGCGAAACCGGGGGCACGGGTGGACGTGTATTACGAGAACGAGGGCACGTACGTGGTTGTCGGGGCTCTCGAGGACCTGCGCCACGCGGACCGACGGATGTCGAGGCACTCGGCCACCGTTACACCGGTGTGGTCCGAAAACAATCACAACGCCTGATCCGTTCTCGGCCAGACCCGACATCGAGCTAGCGGACGAACGCAATCGAGCATGCAAAACCTTTACCCAGCAACTGATTCGATGGTCCTGAAGATTCTCGTGATCAGTGCGAGTCAGAGTGGGTGACGTCGAGTTGTGTTCTTTCGGTAGGGCGGAGGTTTGCTTGTGGTGATGTTCAATTCGCTACCGATTGCGACGAATGTTGTGGTTGCTCGGTCCGTAGGTGCGGAACACAGACGCGGCGCCCTCTGGGCATGTGGACGGGACCGACTCTCGTAGCATCTGCAGGGTGAAGCAACGACCGAAATGTGGGCGCCCGACGCGATCGGGCGCCTCGTGTGGCGCGCTGGTGCGCTTCTCTCGACCACTCGGGCAGTTCGCGCCGGCATGGTCAGTTCCCTCGCAGAGCTTGAAGTGGGAGCCGATCCATGAAGGTGCTGTGCAGTCGCACGAGAGGCCGTGAAAGCCGCGGGAGGCAGACTGGCTGCCCCCGAGCGCTCGACGCCAAACAGATCGGTTTTGCCCGCCGGAGGTGTGAATCAGCGGAGTCCATCGCGACCATCACCAAGATACTGGGGATATCAAGGCAAAGCTGTACCGCGAGCTTGCCAACTGAACGACCCGCTGTAGATGGCCGTGACTGACGGCGGAACGTTAAGGCACGGCTCCGAGCAGTTCCCAAGCCAACCGATTCAGGGGTGTGGTCGTTTCAGTCAGCGGTGGAGCTTAGGGCATGATGTCCACAACCTGCTCGGGCAGATACCGGGCAACGATTGAGAATCCGGACTACCCATGAGCTACAGAAATAAGACGTATGTTGCCTTCGCCAGCGAGGATATCCATTACTACAGGCTGATGGAGGCCTGGCGAGAAAACGACAAGATCGATTTTGACTTCTACAACGCCCACACGCTTTTCATCTCTCGTGATGAGAGTAAGCCGGAGACGATCAAGAGGAATCTGCGGGAGCGTATGAAGAACGCCAAGCATGTCGTTCTGCTTGGCAGTGCAACGGGGCGGCGGAAGGGAAGCGACGGTAAGTCGTTCCTCGCCCATGAGATCAAGGTGGCGATGGAGTTCAATCTCCCGATCGTCATTGCGAACCTCGACGGTGGTCGAATCGTCAACGAGTCAGTGATTCCTCAGCCGTTGCTAGTTGACGACTACTACACGCTGTCAGTGTCGTTTCAACCGAGAATCATCGACCTTGCGCTCAAGAACTACGCCGTCCAATACGCGACTACAGACAAGGCGGGTTCCCACCAGTACAACAGCCAGGTCTACGCAGGCCTGGGGCTGTGAGCTCCGCTCTCCGCAGCGACCTGTTCAGCAAACGGTTCCTGCTCTCGGCAGCCACATGGTTCTTCGCGTGGGCTGGCATCATCGCAGTTCTCGGACAATTACTCGACTGGACTTTCAAACTCGCTAAGCACGGGTGGTGGGGACACGCTGTCCTCGGTGTGGCACTCATCGGAATCCCACTTTCAATGTGGCGATCATGGCCGCGCCCCATCGAGGAAACCTACGAATCCCCCAGAACCCGGATCCGAATCGTCAAAGGTGACCTCTTCGATGAAGAAGGGCACCTGGTGATTGGCACATGCGACACCTTCGATACGGCGATTCCAAACATAATCGCGCGGACCAGCCTTCAAGGCATCGCCTTGGAACGCCTATACGGCAATGATGTGGCCAGGTTGGACGCCGATCTCGACACTGCACTCAGCTCTACCGCGTCGCGCGATACCGTCACCAAAGTAGGAAAGACTGTTCGCTACCCGTTGGGAACTGTCGCTGTTATCGAACGTCCCCCCAGAAAACTTTTCTTCGTCGCTTACACCATGATGGATGAGCACAACAATGCGCAGGGAACCACTGACGGGTTATGGGTCAGCCTCAACGCACTGTGGAACTCAATCTCGAAGCACGGGAACGGACACACGGTCTGCATGCCTGTGATCGGTGGCGGCATGTCACGCATGTCCAATATCGTTCCGACCCAAGACTCGATCCGATTCACGATCTTGTCGTTCATGTTCGCATCGAGAAACAACAAGGTCTGTGACGAGCTACGCCTGGTTCTTCGACCACAGGACTACGAGCGCCTGGATCGGCTTGAACTGCAAGCTTTTCTGACATCACTCAAGCCCTCATGACTGACACAACAGCCCTCGATGTGCCCAAAAACGACAAGTGCGCATTCTGCGACTATCTCTCGGGGCGACGCCCTTTCACGGTGGTCGCTCGCACCAATGCGATCGCTGTGCTGGTGACACGTGAACAGCGGGGCATGCCACACCTTTTAGTCGTTCCTGTGGAACATCGGGAAACGATCCTAAATCTCTCGGACGGTGAGATCGCAGCGGTTGCGGCTGGCGTGCGCGCCGCGGCTCAAGCGATTAACGACGCGTACGAGCGCCCCGGTATCGCGGTGTGGCAGAACAACGGAACCGCGGCTCACCAGACGATCGCACACGTTCACTTCCACGTGGCTGGGACTCTCCCCGAAGGTGGGACCGACTGGGGAGTAGTCGCTGAACAGCCGTTAGAAGAAACGGACGCGATCGCACAGACAATTTTTCCACATCTGCATCTGGAGTGATGCCGTCCGGCCGAGGAAGCTCTACCAGATTCAATGGATCGCCTAAAGCTGGTGTCGCAGGATCAGTTACAGCGGGCTTGTCTGAGGAGAGGTTCCACCATCCGGGGGGACTTTATCGTGTCGGCAACGCCATGTTGGTCGCTCGATACGATGCTCTCGATGTCATTGCTGAAACTTGGTCTGCATGAACTGCATTTCGCTTCGCTGAAACCTGCCCGCCAGTCGACTGCTCTTGCCGGGCTGAGTTCGGACCTGTTGCTAGGATGGCGAATTGCTCGGTATCGAGCTCAGAGATTATCGGAGTTCATGTGGCCCCCATGAGTAACTACTCACCCCTCTTGACCGGAGTCGGTTTTTCGGGATACCGGTCAATCGCGTCCTGGCAGGAGTTCCGGTTCCCGACGAAGGTCACAGTACTCGCGGGAATTAACAACAGCGGAAAATCTAATGTTCTGCGATTTCTGCGGGAGGTGATTCCGCAGTTGGCCATCGAGAATAGCGGTGCAGTACGTCCGCCGAACACACCAGTACTTGGCTCACTCGATCATCCACGTGGTTTTGAGGGCGTGCTTCCGCTGGAGGTGGGTGTGGCCGTCTCGCTTGGTTCGTTCGGTGATCGCCAGGACCCGCGAACAAGTACCGAGGTCCCTGGAAGTCTCTGCTTGAGCACACTCGAGGCCTTCCAAGAAGGCCTCATGGCACTGCTCGCCGACGAGGACGCCGTCTATTGGTCGAGATTTACCTTGAACGAAGAGAATTTCAGTCCGACGCTCGCCAGGGTGGAGGCGGCGATGAATCGGTGGCCGCTTTGGCAGGAGCGACACTTCAATCGAGTCTTGGATGTGTTGGGTGGTGGCACTGTGAACGCCGCGGACGTCATGACACGATTGATGCTTTCGATCGGTGGATTCCGATCGATTCCCAAAGTGGTAACGATTACCGGTTCTCGCCGTGTGGAGGATGAAAGGGAACATGACTGGATTGCTGGACAGGGCATTATCCGTGAGCTTGCTGCGTTGCAGAACCCGCCGCACGATCAGTGGAATATGTCAAAGCCGAAGTGGGAGGCCATTAATCGGTTCGTCCAGACCGTGCTGGGTGATGGCGATGCCCAATTGAGCATCCCGCATGATCTTTCGACTATTCAGGTGGGGACACCACAGCGAGTTCTTCCGCTGGCAAGCCTCGGCAGTGGAGTAGAACAGGTCATCATGCTTGCTGTGGCGGCAACGATCACCACGGAGTCGTTGGTGTGCGTCGAGGAACCCGAGACAAACCTGCATCCGATTCTGCAGAAGAAACTCGTTCGCTACCTTACTGACGAGACCAGTAATCAGTACGTAATTGCCACGCACTCATCGCATTTGCTCGACGACAGTCGGGCGACTGCCTACCACCTTCGTCTTACAACTGGTGGAACCGTCTCGCGACTGGCTCGTCGTCCACACCAACTTGTTCAGATTTGCAACGACCTGGGCTACCGGCCGTCGGATTTGCTTCAGGCGAATTGCGTGATCTGGGTCGAGGGACCGTCGGACCGGATTTACCTGCGACGTTGGATAGAACTGATCGCCCCCGAACTGGCCGAAGGGATCGATTACTCGATCATGTTCTACGGCGGCAAACTGCTGTCACACCTCAGCTCGAGTGAGGAAGCACTCGACGATTTCATCGGCCTACGACGCCTGAACCGAGCGAGCGCCGTTGTCATCGATTCCGACAAGACGACCGCCGCCGCATCGATCAACGCGACGAAACAGCGGATCCAGAACGAGTTCGAAACGGACGATGCCGCCCCGGGGTTCGCCTGGGTGACCGACTGCTACACGGTCGAGAACTACGTCGAACCGGAGATTTTGAAAGCTGCGGTGGCGAAAGAACACCCCGGTGCCACATACACGTCTGTGGGGCAGTGGACGAACCCTTTGCCCAGCGTGAAGGGTAAGGCGCAGTTCGACAAGATTGCGATAGCGCGAACCGTGTCGTCAATGCTCATCGTCGATCATCTCGGAAGGTTCGACCTGAAAGAACGAGTAGATCAGCTCGTGGAGTTCGTAAGGTCAGCAAATGGGAACTCGGTTGCACCGGAACCTGAAGTCTAGAAACCGATCTCGGATTCGGGTCATTCGTAGTTCGGTACACCTGGTGAGCGATCGGAACATTGCTCGCGCTCCGATAGCACCGAAGTTAACTCGCGGTACCGGCGACAGATATCGGCGCTGCGATGGAATGCCTCGGCAGGATCGGTCTTCGGGGTCTACCAAGCTATCGAAATACATCGGCGAAGGTGTAGGCCAGCGTCAGTGCCTTAGTATTTCCTGCGCTGGCGAAGGTAGTGAGAAGTTGGCGGAAGGCTGTGACGCCGGCGGTATCGTGAAGGACGAGCTGTTGGTTCTCTGCGAGTAGTCGTTCCATGTAAGGGATGACGTCGTCCCCGGCTAAAGAGTCGCCGGCGTAAGGGCCGTGCGCGGGGACTGCGTCAGCTACGGCGTGGAGTGCGCGGGCCTCATCGAGCGGTGCGAGGAAGATCATTGTCTGAACGGCCGAATGGATGCATTGGGGGATACGCAAGCTCGCACATATGGCCAACAGGGGATAGGCAAGTTCAGCGAAGACGGTGTGCCGGGTGCCTGGTGGGGGGCCCTGTTTCTGCTTGTAGTCGTATGCACCGCCGCTGGTGAAGTAGATCTGTCGGGCGATCTCATGGGAGGTGTCCAAAACGCCTTTGAGTTCGGTTCGTTGCCGTTCGGAGAGTGTGGCGACGTGGTGCTCTTCAGGGTCGCGGGTCCATCGAGCATGAGATGACCTTGCCGCTGCAGTGAGTAGCCGGTAGGCCTCCGCTCGCCCCTCGCCTCCGTTGGGACCGAGATAGTCTCGTGCGCATTGTGCAAATGCTTTGACTTCGCCTCCGTGTGTGGGTGCGTCATTGCACCATTGTTCAACGGTTCGAGATGCGTATGGGGTGCGCGGGACGATGGCTAGGTATGTGTACAACTTCATGATGCTGCGCCCCAGATTCTTGAGCGGCTCGGACAACGCGTCACCAGGGATTCGTTCGAGAATTGCATCTACAGTCGTCTCGGCTCCGACAATCACCTGCGTCAGCTGCTCGAGTAGTACAATTCGCACCGTTGGATCTTCTTCAGCGAGAACGAGTTCGCCCACTGCTGCAGCTGTCTTTGATTGATCCGCGTCGGCATTCAGCTCGACGGCAAGGTGTGCCGCGTGCATACGGACGAGGGGGCTCTTGTCTCCAAGGGCCGCGGTCACCGACGCGGCAATCGGTGATCCACTGTCGCTGTCGCGCCATTCTTGTCGGGCGAACAAGGCGGTGAGGCCACCGACTGCCCTGTCGCGTATGCCTGGGCTCCTATTTGATCCGATTAGGGTCCCGACATGATGGCTGTTTTGGGCTGTTGTGAGCACGGCCAAGACGCGGTTCCCGAGTGGTGTGCCAGGATTGACGCGTTCGTCACGAGCCAAGAGCGCGGCGGCCTCGACTAGCAGCTTTTCGAGAGCCTGCGGTAGTTGCTCGCATGCCGCGAAGATCGGGTCGGCGGTCTCGAAGAGTTCGGGAAGCCGGAATTCGTTCTGAGGCTTAGGATCTGCTCCTACGCTGACTCGTGTGACTTCCTCGTCCAATGCTCGCAGGGCAGTTTCGGCTTCCTTGTCCAACTGAATGCCTTGCACCGACATCGCATCGAATGGCGACCATTCCCGAGCGGTCGCCATAGCGGTCGGGTGGGGCGACAGAATCATTGGTGGCGCGTCCGTGGCGAGGACTTCGAGTCGCGCCTTCAGCACGGGCGATGTGATCGACTCAGGGTTCAGGCAAACGATCAGCGCGTCTTTGACTCGCGGGTGCACGTGGTTGGCGTCCGCGAGTGCATGTGCGTTGAGAACAGCGTGCTCGAGTTGACCTGCGAGGGTCGGTTCGCTCGCGGCAACAGCGTCGAGGAGTGCGGCGGCCGCCCCATGCGTACCAGGATGCGCCAGCAGTGCACCGGATTCCAGAGCCGGCAGAAGCACGCGACTGAGGTCTAGAGCGCTCAAAGTGTGGTCGGCGGGCTTCATGAGAGCAGCCCATGCTGCCGCATTGTGCAGTTGTTTGACCAACACGGCGACTACAGGTGCAGCATCCGAGGGTTCGGTGCCGGCAAGCGCGACTGAAAGGGCCTGCGCTGCGGTTTCACCGATTTCGTCTACGGTCAGTGATAGATCGGGGCCGTCCTGTAACCAGCCGTCAGCGTCCGCCACCGATACCGGCCATTCGGCCATCGCGGGAATTGCATCCGCATCCTCGGCGAGATCGCAGAAGATCTCCGCCGCGATCAACAGATCGACGTTACAGAGCTCGCCGAGCTTCTCCCCGAGCACATAGATACTGTGTTCGGCCTGCTGGCGGCGTGACTCATTCAAAGGCATCAGCGCACTACGCACGAGCGGAACCTGCCCCTCGCGGCCCTCGTCGTAGGCCAGAATCGTAGCGGCGACATGCCGGGCAAGATCAGGGTTGTGCCTGGTGATAGGGACGATAGCTTCTGCCAGCCCAGTCAGTACCGTTCCACCCCACTGGCGCAGTGCATTCTTGTCGGCTAGCAGCCGGGCGATTGCGTTCCGGACGGATTCACTGATGCCGGCCACATTCTCGAGCTGCCGTGCGGCTGCCCCTGCCAGCTGTTCCATCCGTTCGGGATCAGAACGGCAACCATCGAGAAGGGCAGCGACCGCGTCGGCACGGTCGGTCGCGCCGGGCTTGCTATGGGCGAGAGGATCACGGATTTCCAATCCTAGAAGTAGGTCGGCCGCCAGTGCTGCATCCGAATAAGACTTTGCTGAATTTTCGGCTAGGCAGCGGGCCAATCTCGCGAGGGGAACCACCGCCGGACCCAGCTCGGGCAGCGTTGTAGGACTGCGCAGTGCACCCACGAGTTGACGAACGACCTCCTGATCCGACCGAAGCCCATTTGGGACCGATCCCGCGTGGGAGGTAGGCACAAGCGGGGCGAGATCGTCCGCATCGCGGATCAGATTCAGTAGTCGCCCAGCGAACGTGAGGGACG
>NZ_JAAMPR010000001.1:4082500-6276785 GCF_018588185.1 Rhodococcus sp. WY5 | reverse complement strand
ACGGCCGACCGTCAGCGGCCTCGACGAGTCGGCCGCGCGACGGATGTTCGACGCTGTTCAGGCGGGCACCGACGCCGACGTTCGCGTTGCGTACCTCGATGTCTCCTCGCCGAGCCTTCACGAGGAACTCGATCGAGCCCATGTCGATGACGTCGACAAGGTCGTGTTGATTCCAGTTGCGGTGCCGAGGGATCGGTACCTGCTCACGTGGACAAGCAAGGCGGTTGCGAACTGGCGCGAAACCCGGATCGACGCCGAACTGGAAGTGACGCTCCATGAAACGGAAACGCTCGAAGGTGCGGTGGCCGGGCAGGTGATCGACGAACTCGGCGCGGCCGGAAAGCCGATCACCGCGAGTCCGGCGTTGTATCGCAGTCCGGCGTGGTCCGTGATCGAGCAGCACGATAGGCATCTGTTGGTGTGCAAGGGCCCTCGCTGTATGGCGTACGGAGCAGGACCGTTGCACCGGGCGATGAGCGCGGCGGCCAAAGGTACCTCGTCGAAGGTGACCGGAACCGGTTGTCTGAGCCCGTGCAACCTGGGGCCGTTGGTGATCGCGAACCCCGGCGGTACCTGGTTCGGGCACGTGGACGCCGGTGACGCTGAAGCATTGGTCGCAGGTCAGGAGAATCAATTGGAGGATCACGTTCTGGACCGGTAGATACAGGTCGGCGAAACAGAGAACCCGCTGAGCGCGAAGTGCGCTCAGCGGGTTCTGTTGTCCTGTCTCAGGAACCGAAGGGAAGGGTTCCCGGCGGGATCTGGTATCCACTGCTGCCGACGGAGGCGCTGCCCCAGAGTGCGAGGAAAGCGTTGATGGCGTTGGTGAGCATATGAATGTCCTTTGTGAGATGACTGATTCGTTTTCGACGGTACCGGGTGGATCTGTGGATTCGCTGGGAGTTGGCACCCATTTCATGGGGCTGGCACCCGTTCCGGCAGGTCGGAACGGGTGCCAACTGTCAGCAAAGGGTGCCAACTCCCGGGTGGGTCAGCCCACGTAGCCGGGCGGCATGAGTACGGACTTGGTCTCGCAGAAGGCTTCGAGGCCCTCAGGTCCGTTCTCGCGCCCGATACCGGAGTTCTTGTAACCACCGAACGGCGATCCGGGATCGAAGGCGTACCAGTTGATCGCGTAGGTACCCGTGCGGATCTGCGCAGCAACTTCGAGTCCGTGATCGATGTCGGTGGTCCACACCGATCCGGCGAGGCCGTAATCCGAATCGTTGGCGATCTTGATGGCCTCGTCCTCGGAGTCGTACGGAATCACCGAGAGAACGGGTCCGAAGATCTCCTCGCGTGCGATGGTCATCGAGTTGTCCACGTCGGCGAAGATGGTCGGCTCGACGTACCAGCCCTTGTCCAGGCCGGCGGGGCGTCCACCACCGAGTACGACGCGCGCGCCTTCTTCCTTACCCTTGGCGATATAGCCCTCGACGCGCTCGCGCTGCTTCTCGGAGATCAGCGGGCCGAGTTGTGCTGCGGGATCGGACGGATCGCCGACGGTCATGAAGCCTGCGGCGGTCTTCATTCCCTCGATGACCTCGTCGTAACGCGAACGGGGAGCGAGGATTCGGGTCTGAGCGACACAGGCCTGACCGGTGTTCATCAGGCCGGACATGACGAGCATCGGCATTCCGGCGGCGATGTCGGCGTCCTCGAGGATGATCGCGGCGGACTTGCCACCCAGTTCGAGGGAGCAGCGCTTGAGGTTCTGTGCGGCGATGGCACCGATCTTGCGGCCGACGGCACTGGATCCGGTGAACGTGATCTTGTCGATGCCCGCATGAGAGACCAGGTATTCGCCGGTCTCGGCTCCGCCGGGGAGCACGGAGATGACGCCTTCGGGAACGCCTGCCTCGGTGAAGATCTCGGCGATCACGTGGACGGAGAGAGGGGATTCGGGTGCGGGCTTGAGCAGTACGGTGCAGCCGGCGAGCAGTGCGGGGGCCAGCTTGTTGATCGCCAGGAACAGCGGGACGTTCCAGGCCAGCACGGCGGCGACGACGCCGACGGGCTCACGGGTCACCTTGGTCTGCCCGAAAGCGCCGGTGCGCTTCTCTTCCCACGCGAACTTGTCGGCCAGCTCGGCGTAGTAGCCCAGCGTCGCCATCGACGGGGTCTGCTGCATCATGCCGACCATGGCGGGCGGCTGGCCCATCTCGTTGGAGATGAGCTGGTTGATCTCCGCGCTGCGCTCTTCGATCAGCTTGGCGGCCTTGGCGAGGATCGCGCCGCGCTCGGCGGGGGTGGTGCGTGACCACGGTCCCTCGAACGCCGCGCGGGCTGCGGACACGGCCGCGTCGATGTCTGCCGGTGCTGCGATGGGACAGCTGCCGACGCGCTCCTCCGTTGCGGGAGAGAACACTTCGAGTACCTGGTCGGTGGCCGGGGCCACCCATGCTCCACCGATGTAGAGCTTGTCGTAGTCAGTCATCAATTCATTCCTCGGTGTTGTCGGTCGCCGCGAGGGCATACGCGTCGTCTGCCTGTGCGGTGTCGGTGAAACTGGTGAATCCGTATTTCTCGTGCGGTCCGATGGCGGCTACCTCGAAAAGACCGGTGCCGGTGTTGGTGTTCGTGCCTTCGGTGAGCGTGAAGGACGCGAGGTTGTCGACGGGGGAGAACATGCGTTGGAACGGTTCGATCTCGTGGACCTTGTGGCGGAGCCCTTGTACGACGAGTTCGCCCTGCCACATTCCGTGACGCCAGTCCTGTTCGAGCCCGTAGCCGGTGCCGATTCCGATGTAGTTGGCCAGCAGCAGTTCGCAGGCGACGGTGAGGACTTCACCGCCTGGCCGGTGGAAGGTGATGGTCGCTCCGGTGACGTCGCGGGTGTCGGGGCAGAACGTCAGCTCGTGTTCGGGCCGGCCGAGCCATTCGTTGTCCCTGGCTTCGTCCGGCCACACTCGCATGGCTTCTTCGACGATGCGCCTGCCCTGCTCGTCTTCCTGCATGATCACCGAGATCGTGAACTCGTCGAACTGCATGACCGCGTAGATCCAGAAGAAGTTCTGGATTCCGTCGACGGCGCGTCTGCCTTGCGGTTCGGCTTCACCGACCGGACGCACACCCCACGAGCGGTCGCGGTTACCTCGCCACGTCTTCGGGTCGATCGCGAAGTCCTCCCCGTCGACGGTGAGCGATCCGGTCCAGGTTCCGGTCTGCAGGAAGCGTGAGGTGTCGAACGTGACTCGTTCGAGTTGACGGCGAAAGTGCTTGGGCTCGAGCGCCGCCGGGATGGTGGCGTCGAAGGTGATGTCGAAGGAGAGATCGTATTCGCTGCCTGGTTCGAGGACGACGCGGAGCTTCTGCAGTCCTTCCAGCACTTCGATGCGCAAAGGTCCGACGGTGGTGTCGGTGCGGTCGGCGCCCAGAGCCTTCGACATACGAGCAACGATGTGGTCGTCACCGCGGCGCAGTACCGCGAAGGCGTCCATGACGCCGAGGTTGGGGTACTGGCCGAGTCCGACGATGAGGAACACGTCGGGGGATTCGGTGGGGTAGCAGTTGAAGTAGTAGCGGTCGTAGAAGTTTCGATCCGAGGTGGCTACGTGACGGATCGGTTCGGCGATCTGGTGAACGGGATAGTCGTCCATCGGTGAGAGCATGTCAGGCCAACCTCTCCCAGTAGGTACCGTCGAGCATCGCGGCGAGCGAAGCGCGGTGCATGATCATGTCGTCGGGGTCTTCGGGTCGCTGTGACTGGCCGAAAGCTATGGCGCGAGCCTGGATTCGCCACATGATGACCGCCTGACGCAGTGCGGCATAGGTAACGTAGAACTCCAGATCGTGTGGGGTGTGGCCGGTGATCTCGGCGTAGGTCTGCGCGAGATCCGGCAGTCGAAGGAAGTCGGGAAGACCGGGTAGGTTCGCCAGTCCGGCGATGTCCTCGAAGAACCTGTGCAGGAATGCCATCCAGCCCAGATCCATCTCCCGCGGGCCGAGAGTTGCCATTTCCCAGTCCAGTACGGCTACCGGCGCGAAGTCCTGGTACATGACGTTGCCGATGCGCGAGTCGCCCCAACAGAGCACTGCCGGCGAATCGTCCGCGGGATTGTTCTCCTCGATCCAGTCGAGGGCACGTTCGATGAGCGGTGATCTGATCCCGTCGGAGACCACCCACTCGTAGTACGCGCGCTGCTCGGCGATGTGCGCCGTGAATGCTTCTCGTGCAGTCGTTCCCGAATTCGGGAGTCGGAGGAAGTCGAAACGCTCACCAGGTTTGTCGATGGCATGCAACTGAGCCAGGACGTCGACCGAGCTGCGCTGCAGGGTCTTTCGCTGCTCGGGAGACGCTTCGGTGACCCACGATCCGAAGTTGTACGGCATGACGTCCGGTGGCACGTCGCCGGAGATGCGTTCCATCACGAAGAACGGCGCACCCAACGCGTCCGGGTCGGATTCCGACCAGTACACCGCGGGTACGGGCACTGCCGAGTGCTCGCGCACCTGAGCCATGGTGCGGAACTGGGATTCGAGGTCGTAGGCAGGAAAGACCGGCATGGTCGATTCCGTCGGCGCCACCCGAGCGACCAAGGGATGATGTTCGCCGTCCCAGGTGGCGTCGAAGAGGATGGTTTCGCTGGACATGCCGTTGGCTGCGGGCAAGGTGACGTCGGCGACGGTCACAGTGGATCCGCTCGGCACCTTGCCGGCCATCCACCGTTCCAGGCGCTCACGGAGGTCTTCGGTGTCGCGGAGGGAATCGCTTGGTCGGGCGACCTGGGCGTGATGCTCGGTTTCATCGGTCGAAGAAGCAGTCGAGGCAACGTCAGATGAGGAAGCGTCTGGGCTCACGGTCACCTCCTTCCCGTAGGCGTCACGTGCAATGCCCGTAACGGTGTGAGTCAGAACACTAAAACACGTTACAGAAATTGGGAACAGGTGGCACCCGTTTAGTGGGACTCCCTGCGGATTTATCGGGGAAGAACGCGTGTCAGATAACGGCGGTGAGCGCGAGCAAGCCCGCACCGGTCAGAGTTCCGGCGCCACCCAGCTCGGCGGGAACGATCCGGAGCCCGGCGACGAACGACAAACGGGCATGTCGGGCAGCCGCGTCGAGCATCGGTTCCCACAGCGGTGTACCCGACTGGGCGAAACCGCCGCCGATCACCGCGAGGTCCACGTCCAGGAGGGCAGCCGCCGAGGCGATGGCACCACCGAGCGCCGTGCCTGCACGGTGAAGCGCGTCCACGGCGATCGCGTCGCCGCTGCGTGCACCCTCGGCTAGTTCACGGCCGGTGTTCCCCGACCAGCCCTGGCTACGAGCCCATCGCACCGCGGACGGTCCACTTGCCACCGTCTCGAGGCAGCCGACGCCCCCGCAGCTGCACGGTTCGGCAGATCCTGGAACGACGATGTGGCCGATGTGACCGGCGTTCCCCGTGCGACCCCGAGCAATCTCACCGCCGAGAACGATTCCGCCGCCGATTCCCGTCGAGACGACCAGGCTCAGGAGGTTCGGGGTTCCGCGTCCGGCGCCGTGGTGGAACTCCGCCAATGCCGCTGCGGCTCCGTCCATTGCGAGGGCGGTTCCGGCATCGGGAAAGACGCTGCGGACGCCCGCTACGAGCTCGAATCCCTGTGCCCACTCGGTGATGTTGATGGGAGCGACGACGCCGGCGACGGTGTCCACCGGCCCGGCGCACGCGATGCCGACACCGTCGACCTCTCGGCCGTCTGCGACTCGTTCGAGCAGCGCCGCACAGGATCCCCACGGGTCGGTCTGCGGCGTCGGAACGCTGTCGAACACGGGAACGCGGCCGTCCTCGGACACGACCCCGGCAGCCATCTTGGTACCACCGATGTCGACTGCGAGGCGCATGTCGCTATCGCTTTTCGAGAACCACGACGAGGTTGCTCACCAGGAACTCCCGCAGACCGGGGACTCGGACCATCCACCACGCCCACGACGGGTGGTAGCGCGGGATCGCGGCGAGCAATGTGCCCTGGCTGGTTCCACGGGCCCAGCGTAAGCCGTCCGTGGCGCCGACTTTGAACAACGAGACCCCGAATCTGTTCTTCGGTTCGCGTCCGGTCTTGCGTAGGTACCGCTTGGCTGCGTACTCGCCCCCCAGCGCGTGCCACGGTCCGGTTTCGTGGCCGCCGAACGGACCCCACCACAGGGTGTACGAGAGAACCATCAAGCCGCCGGGCTTGGTCACGCGCAGCATTTCCTCGGCCATCAGCCAGGGCTCGCTGACGTGTTCGGCCACGTTGGAGGAGAAGCAGATGTCCACGGACGAGTCCAGGAACGGCAGTGCCAAACCGGATCCACGCACCGCGCCGCCCACGGTCAGACCCGCAGCATGCATCTCCGACGGATCGGGTTCGACGGGAATGTAGCGGGCACCTGCGGCTTGAAAGACCTCCGCGAAATAGCCCGGACCGCCGCCGACGTCGAGGACAGTGAGACCGTCGAGGGATCGTCCGGTGTGACCTTCGTGCAGGTCCGAGATCAATTCGACGGAGTCGCGCGCAAGCGCGCCGTAGAAGATGTCGGGCGCGGACTGCTCGTGGCGGAAGTCGCTGAGCAGGCCGAACGAGCGTTTCAGGGTTGCCCGTCGGCCGAAAATGCGGGTCACTGCGGGCTTGGTCACGGGTAGCAACTTTAGCCACTGGGTCGCCCGGTCCACGAACACCGTCAGGAGCGCGGCAATACGGACGCTCGAACAGTTAGGGTGTTCGGCAGGGTTACCGGCCGGTCAGGCGGGGCATCCCGCAGGATCGCCCGAACCGGGGTGGCCACCGACCAACTCAGGGAGTAACGCACGTGCGCGAGGTTCTGTTGCTCTGCTGGCGCGATACCGGGCATCCCCAGGGCGGTGGAAGCGAGCGTTACCTCGAGCAGGTCGGATCCCAATTGGCCGAGCGCGGTATCAAGGTGACGCTGCGGACGGCGTCGTATCCCGGGGCGCCCGCGTCGGAGGTTCGAGACGGCATCACGATCAGCCGGGCCGGTGGACGTTTCAGCGTGTACCCCCGCGCTCTGGCCGCCATTGCTTCCGGACGTCTGGGTTTCGGATCGCTCAAGGGCATCCGCCCCGACGCGGTGATCGACACCCAGAACGGCATCCCCTTCTTCTCGAAGACCGTGGCGGGTGCACCGGTCACGCTTCTGGTCCACCACTGCCATCGCGAACAGTGGCCGGTGGCAGGCAAGCTCGTCGGCCGGATCGGCTGGTGGGTCGAATCGCGATTGTCACCGCGCACCCATCGACGTAGTCAGTATCTGACGGTGTCGCTTCCCTCAGCGGAAGAATTGGTGGACCTCGGTGTCGAGCGCGAACGAATTGCCGTGGTGCGTAACGGTGCCGATCGGCTCCCCGTCGGCGTCGACGCGGGCGGATCGATCACCAGGGCCGAGCGTCCCACCATCTCGGTTCTCTCACGGCTGGTGCCGCACAAGCAGATCGAGGACGCACTCGAAGCGGTCGCAGCCCTGCGGCCGACGCTTCCGGACATCCATCTCGACGTCATCGGTGGTGGTTGGTGGGAGCAGAACCTGCGCGATCGCGCCGCTGAGTTGGGGATCGGTGACGCCGTCTCGTTCTACGGCCACGTCGACGAGGCTCGCAAACACGAACTGCTGGCGCAATCGTGGATCCACCTCATGCCTTCGCGGAAGGAAGGGTGGGGCCTGGCGGTCATCGAGGCTGCGCAGCACGGTGTTCCGACGATCGGTTACCGCAGTTCGAAGGGTCTGACCGACTCGATCGTCGACGGAGTGACGGGCCTTCTGGTCGGGGGCGAGAATGCCGGTGACGGCGACATCGCCGATCTGACGCAGGCTGCCGGCACTCTGCTCCGCGACCACGAACTTCGCATGGTGCTCGGTGAGAAAGCTCGGGTGTGGTCCGGTGAGTTCTCCTGGGAGCAGACCGGCACCGGAGTGCTCGAGGTGCTGACCGCGCACAAGGACGGTCGGTGGGTCTCAGGACTGGCCGCGCCGCGCGAGTCGAATTCGGTTCTGGTTCAGTCCGACTGAGATCAGCGCGATCGCACCCATCAGTACCCACGCGAGATGCGCAACTACGACGGCAGTTCGGGCACTGGTCGAGGCTTCCTGCGTGGCAATGTCTCCCGGTACTCGGAATAGCGCGAGATCGTTGTCGGCGAAGACCTGTTCCAAGCCGTCGAGCGTGGTTGCCGAGTTGCCGAGTTGACCTGGTGTCCCGCGCTCGATCAGTAGCCATCCGACTCCGAGATCGGCCAACTGCGTAGGACTTCCGCCGGCCAGCAGTAGGTCCTCGACCTGGGTTGCCCGAGTCCCCTCGCCGCCGACAGCACCACCGGCAACCACCAGTTGGCCGGTCTGCAGAACGTCGAGGGGCAGGAAGCGTGGTGCGGGGTCGAGTACCGGCGCATCACCGCTGTAGGGGAACGCGCGGAACATTCCGGCGGGAAGCACTGCAACGTCACCGGTTTCGTCTCGCAGTTGCTCGGCCACCACGGTCCAGGAACCGGGGTAGTGCACGGGCTTCAACGCGCCGCCGACACCCCACACCAGATCCGGCAGTGCCACGATCGTCACCACGACGGCGGCAACCGAGAATGCCGGGCGGGGGAGGGAGAACCGATTGCCTGCCCACATCACCGCGGCGGCCGCAGCAAGTGCGTAGAACGGGACGGCCAGCGCGACCCACTTCTGCGCGTCACGCAGTAGACCGGCGCCGGTGAACACCTCGACCGACCATCGGCCGGCGTCGAGACCCCACGGGGTAGCGCCCATGGTCGGACCCAGCACCGCGAACAGGGCCAGTAGTCCGAGTCCACTGACAACAGGATTCCGGCGTCGGCGCCACAGAGCGGGCATACCGGCGAACACGACGACGAGCAGAAGAACCGTTCCCACCAATGCGAAGAGTGTTGTGCGCGTGGACGGTACCGCTGCCGAGTTCCAGATACCGCCGAGACCGGCGAGGCTGCCCAGCGTCGCGAGTCCCGGTTCTGCTCGGGCGGCAAAGGCGGCGACTCCCGCCGGATCGGAACCGTCGCCTGCTGCTCCGGATACGAAGGTGGCGACCAACCACGACGAGGCGGCGACGAGGAACAGTCCGATAGTGCCGCAGACACGCCGCATGGCCGAGGTTCGGCCTCCGGGGGTGGCTACCACCACCAGCGCGGCCGTCAGAGCGAGCAGAGCGCCGGTAGGTGTCAGGCCCGCGAATGCCAGTGACGCGGCCAACGCCCACCAGGACCCGGGCGTGGCTCGGCGAACTCCGATTCCGGCACACACGATCCACGGCAGTGCGGCATATCCGGTCAGCAGGCTCCAATGTCCTTGCAACAGGCGCTCGGCCACGTAGGGGTTCCAGAGCATCACCGTCGACGCGACGAGTTGTGGACCGACACCGGCCGTCGGCAGTAGGACGGCGACCATGCGCGCCGCACCCCAACCGGCGAGCCAGAGCGCCACGAGCAGGGTGAACTTGACCACCAGTCCGCCGTCGATCACGGTGCTCAACGCTGCGATCAGCGCATCCTGGGGAACGGCGCGGGCCGCGGCGTCGGTGAGTCCGAGGGCGGAGTCGGTCAGGTACGAGCGCGGCGTGCTGACGGCGTCGCGCAGCAGGAGGTAGCCGGGGCCGAGCAGCGGTCCGAGGATCAACAGTGCCAGCGCCAGGCTGTACGCCGCAGGCAGGTAACGGCGGTATCCGGCTTGCACTGTCATGACGCGCACGATACGTGGTGCATCATTACTGCCATGCCTCGCCAACCACTCGATCGCGCCGCCGCGGCCGGGGTCGGCATGGTTTTGGTGGGATCGATGACGGCCAATGTCGCGTCGTACCTGTTGGCATGGTTGGCCAGCCGATGGTTGGGTCCGGTCGGCTACGGAGAGTTCGCGAGTCTGCTTGCCGCCCAGTTGGTACTTGCGGTTCCGGCTTTGGCGTTGCAGACGGTGGTCGCCCGCGAGGCGGTGCGTGGCAAGAGCACAGATGCGTTGCGGTCGTTGGGGTATCGATGCACCGCGATCGTCGCCGTCCTCGCGGTGGCGCTCACTCCGGCGATGGCGTGGCTGCTCGACACCGGAATCGTGGCGTCGTTCTCGGCATTGGTGACTGCGCCCATGTTGGTTCTGCTGGCCACGGAGCAGGGGTTGTTGCAAGGACACGGTCGATTCGGCACTCTCAGCGCCGTACTGGCCGGGGCCGGGGTGATGAAAGTCCTTCCGGCAGTGATCGTTCTGGCTTTCGGCGGCGGAGCAGGCGCGGCATTGGTCGCGGGCGCGGCCGGAACTGCGTTGCTGGTGGCGATAGTTCGAGTGGTCGACCGAACCGTCACGGTGAGCGAGGACCGGCCGGTGCGTATCGGCGTCGTCTCCGTGCTCGCGGCGTCTCAGGTTCAGCTCGCGCTGATCGCGTTGTCTTCGCTGGACCTGCTGATCGTCCGCGTCGTCCTCAGTGAGTACGACGCCGGTGTCTACGCACTCGGCGCCGTCGCGACGAAGGTGGCGTTCTGGCTGCCACAGGCAGTGGGCGTCGTGCTGTACCCGAAGATGGCGAATCCGGCGCACTCGGCGCAAGCGGTTCGCTCGGCGTTGGCGGTGCTCGTCGGTATCGGCGCCGTGTTGGTTCTGGGGGCGGCGGTTGCCGGCCCGCTGGTGCCGATGCTCGTGGGCGACGCGTACGCCGCCGTGGCTCCGATGCTGTGGGCCTTCGCCCTGCACGGTGCAGCGCTGGCGGTACTCCAGGGTGCTTTGCTGTCCGCAATCGCGTCAGAACGCACGCGAGTGGCCCTTCTGGCGTGGGCAGGACTGGTTGTGGAGGCGACGGTCATGCTGGTGTGGGCGAAGACGCCGGGAGAGTTGATCGGCGTCGCCGTGGTGGTTGCGTCGACGACGGCCTTGGCGGTGTCCGTCGCCGCAGTGCGAAGTGCCGACCGCGCCCGGCCGGCACCTCACAGCGACGTCAGTTCTCCAGACGCGTGAACAAATCGTCGAAGTAGTCGAGCGTACGCATCGCGGTGTAGACGGATCCGTAGTTGATGTTCCCACCCGTGTAGACGACGTTGTCGCCTTGTACTGCGCGGATACGGTTCCACATCGCGCGGTCGTCGGTGACGGGATCCACGCCGGGCGCGGTGGTGACGATCATTCCGTCGGCCGAGTCGAGGGAAGTCACCAGGTTTTCGGTAGAGATCTCCTTCTGTCCCTCGACCGGCCACTGGAGCTGGACGCCGAGGTCTTCGGCCACCTGCGTGGAGATGCCCTTGCGGTTGACGCCGTTGACCTTCTGATTCACGTAGTTCAGCAGCACGATCTGCTTGCTCGCCAAGCTCGGGGCGTGACGTTCCTTCAATCCGGCTGCCTTGTCCTCGTACGCTCCGATGACCTGACGGACGTCGGGGTTCTCGGTGCGATTCAGCCAACTCGCCAGCTGATCGATGTTCTCGCGCCACGGACGCGTGAAGTCCATCGGAAGCACAGGCGCTGTCTGGCTCAACTGCTGTAGCGGCCACATGTCGGAGGCCTCACCGATGTCGGTGCAGATGATCAGGTCCGGTTCCAGCGCGAGAATTGCCTCGACGTTGACCGGTGCCTCGAACACCTGTGCCGTGGGATCGGCCGGAACCCACGGCTCGGCGGCGTCGAAGCTGTACGCGATGACCGGCAGGCCCATCGCAACGGCTGGTTCGAGGTCGAGTCTGGAGTCGATGGCGACGACGCGTTTCGGTGTCACCGGAATGTCGTAGGTTCCGAGCGAGGTCGTGACCGTGCGCATCCCGGCCGAATCGCCCTCGGTATCGGCGGACCTCGCGCAACCGGCGGCGAACAGCCCGGAGAATGCAGCCGTGCCGACAACAAATCTCCGTCGCGTCAGATCGCTGACACAGATGTGCGAACCCAGAACTGTTGATGCGGGCATGTGGCTCCTCGTGTTCGGGGTGGTCTGGACTTCCAGAAAACGCTAAGCCCGCAACCACGCGGAGGGAACGACCCGTTGCGCCAATCCGTACGCCGATCCGGCAACAAAGCCCCGAAACGCAGCAGAGCGCCCCTTCCGTGTGGAAGGGGCGCTCTGCTTACTGTCTGAATCAGTCCTTGCGCAGATCCGGACGCGGAATCACCTGAGTGTCGTCCGAGGTCCAGTCGTGCTCACCCGGAGCCGGCTCGGGCGAGCCCTGGCCGCTGGGATTCTGGTTCGTTCCGCCGTGTGCACCGCGGGCCGGAGTTCCGCCCTTGCCGCCGCGAATGCCGAGGAAGATACCGGCGATCAGCGCGATGACGCCGAGCACACCTGCCACGATCGGGACTGTGCGGCCGAACAGCGAGAGCTTGTCCATGCCGTCACGTGCCTGCTGGACCTGGTACTCGATGGTTGCTTCGTCGAAGGGCAGCGTGACCTTGAGAACCTCGACGTCGACCGAGTCCTTGTTGCGTCCGTAGTACTGGTGCAACTGCTCCTGGCCCTTGACGACGACGCCGGTCTTGGGCTCGACCCACAGGTCACGGACGTTGGTGTACCAACGCGTCATCGTGATCGGAGTAGCGCCACCGGGAACGCCCCAGGTGTCGGCGGGCAGGCTCAGCTTGTTGGTGGGGGAGTTGACGACCTTCGACAGGTCGACGGGATCGATCGTCTGCTGGAAGTGGTACACCTTCAGACCGTTGATCTCGGTCTCCTCGACGAAGTCGATGTCCTTCGTGGCGCGAGCGTTCAGGTCGAAGTAGGGGTAGCTCTTCTGTTCCGTGTTGAACGGGAACTTGTACTGCAGACCGTCGCGGGAAACTTCTTCGGCGGGCTGGTCGCTGGACGTCTGGACGGTTCCGACCGGATCGTTGGTCGGCATCGAGCTGACGCGATCGAGCGTGACGCGGTCCAGGGTTGCGGTCAGCAGTCCGGTGTCGCCCTGCTTGTCGGTACGACGGACGGTCTGGCCGGCTTCGACGGTGATGATGTCGGCGTCGGACGGGTCCTGCGTGGTGACGTAGCGCTGAGCGACGATCGGCACGTTGTTGTCGACCTGCGCCTTACCGGCGAGGAGGGCCGCCGAGTTGAGGACGCTACCGGTGCCTGTGGCGACGGTGGTCACCTCGAGGTCGAGTGGCGTCTTCTCCAGCTTGCCTACCGTGTAGGTAGGAATGAGGATGGCGATGGCCAAAAGGAAGGCACCGAGGCCCACCAGAATGCAAGGAAGTATCCGGCTCGGCCCTGAGCGTTCCGCCATGCTGTGACTCCTAACCCGTTAAGTCTTTCGAGGTTCCCCAACCGGCACAATATGAGCTGCGCAGATCGCATGGGGCCCCCGATGGACACCATGTGTGGCAGAACACTAACAGTCCACCGGCCCGGTTTGTCGCATGAGGGCATGAATTGGCCAGGCATTTTATTGTGAGTCCCTGGTGGTTTCCCTCAATCGGCCTGGGGTGCACACTTATCCGTGATGATCAGTTCCACGAATTCCCCTCAGACGGTCCCGCCACAGGCTCGGGGCTTCGTTCCGGCTTTGGACGGTATGCGTGGATTGGCGGCGCTCGGTGTCCTCGTCACCCATGTCGCGTTCCAAACCGGTGAAGCGCAGTCCGGCGCGTTCGGGCGCGCGTTCGGTCGACTCGATCTCGCCGTAGCGGTGTTCTTTGCCTTGTCCGGATTTCTCCTGTGGCGCCCCCACGCGGCAAAGGCCCGCGGAATCGGGCAACCGCAGCCGACGGTCCGATATTGGATCTCCCGTGCAACGCGAATCCTGCCGGCGTACTGGGTGGCGGTGGTGCTGATCCTGCTGTTCCTGCCCGGAGCCGGCGGGGGCTACCAGGTATGGCTGGCGAATCTCGGGTTGGCGCAGGTGTTCGTGCCGTTGACACTCACCGAGGGCCTCACGCAGATGTGGAGCCTGTCGGTCGAGGTTGCGTTCTATGTACTACTGCCGCTGTTCGCGTATCTGATGGTGCGACTACGCGGAAACTCGGCCCGGTTCCGGCTACCGCTTCTGCTCGGGGTGTCAGTGTTGGCGCTGACGTGGGCTTTCATTCCGATCCCGACTCCGGACGCCATTCACCACGACAACTGGCTGCCGGGCTACCTGCCGTGGTTCGGCGCCGGCATGGTGCTGGCCGAGCTGGCCGTGGGCCCGTCGACGTGGGTGCATCGCCTCGCGCACCGTCGGGTACTCCTGACCCTCATTGCCTTTATCGCCTTCGTTCTCTCGTGCACTGATCTGGCCGGGCCCGAAGGTCTGGTGCGGCCTGAGCCGTGGCAGTACGCGATCAAGATTGCACTCGGTGCGATCATCAGCTTCTCGTTGATCGCTCCACTGGTTCTGCGCGATCAATCGCAGCATCGATTCCTGGCGAGCCCGCTGGCGCTGGCAATCGGACGCTGGTCCTACGGCCTGTTCATCTGGCACCTGGCCGTACTGAACGCTGTGTTCCCCGTGTTCGGCATAGTTCCGTTCTCGGGCAACTTCTTCTACGTCCTGGCGCTGACGGTCGTCCTGAGCGTCGCTGTGGCCTCGGCCAGTTACGCCTTGGTGGAGGAACCGGCGCGCGTCGCGGTCACGCGCTGGGAGAAGCGCCGCCATATCGGTGAACCGGCAAAGGGCAACGCGGCCAACCCGGTCACGACCAAGGCCACCAACATCGAGAACTGAATCGCGAACGAATCGCCCACATAGCCGCCCGGTGCCCGCCACGGTCCGGTCGAGAGCAGCGTGATGCCGATCATCGCGGCTACGCCGGCAGTGCCGACCAGAATGCGTGCGGTCCGAGCGGGGCCGAAGATTCGCAGCGCGGCAAGTCCGAGGATCGAGCACACAACTGCGATCGCCGCTCCCACTCCGCCGCCGATGACGGTGGCCGCCGCGAGCACGCCCACCCATCCTGCCGCGACGCTGCGCCACGGACGGGGTGGTGTGAGGGACTTGGGCTCTCGGCGCGTAGGGACAAGTGCCGCGAACAGCAGCGGGATCAGCAACACGAGCCCGCCGAATATGCCGAGGCGGTACCAACGGTCGCTGGGGAAGTCGATGGTGACGGTTCCCGCGGTGCCTGCCGGCACGATCCAGCCCTGCTGCCAACCGTTCACGACCACCGGCGTCAGCTCGGAACCGTCCGGCGCCGTGGCGATCCAACCGATGCTGGTGCTCTCGGGATTGACGATCAGCTGATCGGCGGACGAGTTCGTGACGGTGAGTTCGCGGTGATTCGCCGTCCACGCGGTCGATTCGAGCGGTGTATTCCGCTGCGCGGCTGAAGGACCGACCGCAGTCAGGTCGAGATTGTCGACCGAGAGTGCGGGGCCTGGTTCGACGACCACTTCAGGCTGTCCCGCCGGCAAAGTCGCCGACGCGTCCAGATCGCACACACGTGCCTCGACGGGTGCGCCGGTCCGGAGTTGCGTTGCCGTCGCCGTGATCGAGGTGGGGAACTGCTGTCCGGCAACCGAAATGGTCGGTCCGTCGCCACAGGTGACGGTGACGGTGCGGTTGTCGAATGAGTCCGAGCCCTGCACTCCGGAACCGGCGATCGGGGTTCCGTCGGCACCGACGACGCCGACCTCGGCGAGGCCGGTGGGCTGCGCCTGGGCGAAGCCGAGCGCCGTCTGATCGAGGACCGGTTCCCAATCGGTGATGCTCAGGACGATCTTGTCGGTGACGAAGGGGGAGAGGGTAACTCGACTGGTTTGAGGCGTGTCGTCCGAGGGCTCGGGCAGCTCTCGCACCTGCGGCCCGTTGCCGAGATTCACCGCGACACTGGTCGGCAGCGACGGCAGAGTGCCAAGTCCCCGCGTGATGTCCAGGCCGGTGACCAGGGTGGGCTCGGGAAGATTGAGAGTCAGCGTCGGTTTCGGGCCGCCCGGTTCGGTGGTGCTCTGCGGCGCCGACCACGTGGTGCGTGCGTCGCCGTCGGTGGCAGCGAAGGCAGATCCGCGTGTGTCGCCGATGTCGCTCGAACCCGAAGCCGTGATTCGGCCTGGGACGGAAAGCAGATCTTCGAGGGCGTTGCCCTGACGCGCTCGGACGGTCAGTGTCGGTGCAACGACTGTGTTTTCGGGCACCGTGAGCGTGCGCTGGAAGCGGCTCGGCTCTTCCGGTATCGCCATGAATGCATTGCTGCACCGCACGCGGTCGGTCGAGTCGGCGCAGGCGTTGCGGCCGGGGAACTCCTGGCTCAGGTTCCACGCGTTCACAGATGCGCCCGTCGGCGTACTCGGCAGGACCGTGTCGAAACGGATCGGTACGGTCTTCGGCGCGCTGCGATCGGAGAAGTCTTCGACGGAGAGTTCGCTGATGCCGAACTGTGTTCCAGGCGATCCGTTTTCGGTGTGAGTCGCTGTGACGCGTACCCACGGAGTGTTGCCACCCGGAATCGAGACGGTGATGGGCTCACCGGGACGCTCCACCTTCACCGCCGTGCTGCCGTTCGGTGTCGAGACCTCGAGCCATTTGACGGGAGCACCGATTGCCGCGGCACTGGTTGTCAGATGAAGCAACCCACTGGAAATCGGTGTGTCGAAGTCGATCTGCAACCACTGGCCCAGGGCTCGTTCGATGCCGTTGCTGAACCAGCCGGTGGCGGGATCGCCGTCGACCGTCGATGCCGGACTGCTCGACGGTGAAGTGCCGCCCAGCTGGGTGGCATCCGAGGCGGCGCTGGAGACGGTGATCGAAGCTCCGCTCCAACGGCCTTCCACGAGAGGCGTGTTCGCAACCGGGTAGTCGGGCACCAGATTGTAGGTACGACGAGCGTCGTCGGGGGTGCGCAGGGCGGAACTGTGGTTGTCGACCTGACCGAAATCGGTTTCTCGATCGCGCGGTGTGTCGGTGACGGTGACCGAATCGACGGGCAGTCCCGCAGCTTCGGCGTCGGCGGCAAGAATCATCGGCCCGGTCCCCGGAACCAGCCCGCTTTCGTGAAGTCGCACAGACGATTCCGGCCCACCTTGTACACGCGGAACCTGGTTCAGGTCGACGGAGTACGGGCCGCTGACCGCCGTGGTGCCGTCGGGCGGGGTGACCTCGAAGATCTCGATGGCTGGGTAACCGGGCCGCAGATCGCTGTCCGCGACCAGCCCTTCGATCGGTTCGGGGCTGTCGTCTTCACCGAAGTGGGCGACTCGCTTGATCCCCGGCGAGCCTTCGACCGCCTGGTGCACGAGTATCGGTCTGGCCGAGCGCGACGTTTCGCCGTCGAGGTCGTTGCGCATCACCAGGTAGTGGATGCCCTGCCCCAGCAAGGTCTGTGCGAGGCCGTCCGACGGACGTCCGTCGGCGATGAGACGTTGCACCGAATCGAGCGCTCGGATGGCGCCGGGAGGGGTCAGGGGGACCGAGTCACGTACTGCCCACGGCGTACTCGCCAACGCCTGAAGCGGTTCGTCGCGCGTCAGACCCCAGACTTGGCTGCCGAAGGGCGCTCCCGGGACGACCAGGGCACGTTCGGCTTCCGATCCGGGGGAGGTGTTGTCCTCGAGCCACTGCGCTGCTTCGTTCCAGTACGAGGGGACGTCCGGATACGCACCGCGGGGAGCGAGCTTTCCCGTCCAGGCCAAGGCGGTCGAGAGGGTGAGGGCAACGAGGATCAGGCTGGTCAGTGCGACCATCGGTTCGCGCTCGGGATGGGCGAACGCACGCCGCCATCGGGCGAGTGGAACTGATCCCGGCAGCGGCACTTTGGCCAGCAGGTGTGCGAGTCCGAGCACCAGCGGCAGACGGACCAACGGCTCGAGCTTGTGGACGTTGCGCAGCGGCGCGCCTGCCGAGTCGAGGAACAGGCGCACCGACTCCGACACCGGCGAGCTGAGTTCACCCACGTAACCCGCGGCCAGGCCGGTGATACCGACGAACAGGATGAGCGTCAGCCGGCCGCGAGCAGGCATGGACCGCATGCAGAGCCCGGCGAGGCCGGCGGCGGCAACCAGGCCGGTGGCGACGACTGCTGCGGGTTGGGTGACCAGGACGGCGCCGGCAATGCGTTCGGGGGAGACGAACGGGGTCCAACTGTCCGTGCCGCGAAGTATCTCGGCGAGCGATGCCCACTGAGTGGTGACACCGGCGGACTCGATGTAGTCGAGAAACGGTGGGCTGATCTTGCCGAGCAGCAGGAGCGGCACGATCCACCAGAGGGTGCCGAGAGCGACGAACAGGGCCCACCAGGCGGTGAACGTCAGCCATGTTCGGTTGGGTTTGTGCGAGAGCCACCAGATGATCGCGACCAGGCAGGCCGCGGCGGTGGCGACGGCGTTGATCGAACCCATGAGTGCGACGGCAAGCGCGGATTGTGCGGCCAACCGCCTCAACCCCCGTGAGCGGTTAGGGAGTCCAGGGACTCCTTTTCCACGCACAGGGCCGAAGGCCAAAACCACCGGCAACAACACCCACGGCGCCAACATCATCGGCAGGGTTTCCGAGGAAATCGAACCGAGAGTGGTCAGCACGCGGGGAGAAAGAACAAAGGCAACCGCTGCGATGACGCGCGAACTACGGCTGCCGATTCCGAGAGCCTCGCCAACGCGGATGATGCCCCAGAAACCCGCGATCAGAAGCAGCGCCCACCAGATGCGCTGGGTGACCCACGGCGGAACGTTCGCCAACTCGCCGAGCGCGAAGAACGGCCCGTGCGGAAAGAAATATCCGTAGGCCTGGTTCTGAACCTGGCCGAGCGGGGCCTGACTACTCCACTGATGCGAGGCGCGTTCGAGAAAACCGAACGGATTCTGCGTCAGGTCGTACTTGGTGTCAGCGGTGATCAGACCCGGCGATTGCAGAAAAGTGAGAAGAAACGCTACGACGGAGGCGCCGAACAGCCACCGCTTCGACAGGGGCTCTGCCGACGGGGCGGTGTCTACCGAAGACACCGCTGCGTCGGCGGAAGAACGGGAACTCGCGAGGCCTGCGCTCTCAGCGGCTGCCGTACTCAACCTGGTTCAGCACGGAAGAATCTGCGTTTCCGCTGCGGTCGATCTCGGGACGAGTGTTGTCCGACGCGGCGGCCGTGACACCGAAGATGACGCCGGCACCCAGAACGGCACCGATGACAGCGCTGGCCACACCGGGGACAAGGAACTTCGTCATCGCGGATCTCCCAATTGGTCGTTAGTCGGTCGTTCGCGGTCGGACGGACTTACCGGCCCGTACGAACTGCTCGGGTCAAGGTATCACCCGCACTCGAGAATCCGGACGATTACCCTCGTGACGTGCTGGTCAGTCGAGGGTTTCGGCGCCAAGCGCGGTCAACAGAGTGCGCAGTTTCGTAGATGTCTCGTCGAGTTCGTCCTGCGGATCCGATTCGGCGACGATTCCACCACCCGCGCTGGCCCAGGCGTTGCGGCCGTCGGCACTGATCTCGGCGCAGCGGATGGCAACCACCCAATCGCCGTCACCGGCCTCGTCGCACCATCCCACGGCGCCGCCGTAGAAACGCCGAGGCTCCTCGGTCTCGCGGATGACCTTCAGTGCCGCGTCGGTGGGTGTTCCGCACAGCGCGGGCGTCGGATGCAGCGCGATGGCGAGGTCGAGCGCAGTGGTGTCGTTTCGCAGTGTGCCGCGGATCGGGCTGGCCAAGTGCCAGACCTCGTGAGTATTGGTCAGTTCGGGAGTTGCCGGCACCGACAGATCACTGCACATCGGTTGCAGGACCTGGCGGATCCACGACGTCACGAAGGCGTGCTCGGCCAGATTCTTCGTCGAATGCAGAAGGCTTTCGCCTGCCTCGCGGTCTTGATCGGCGTCGGCGGATCGCTTGGTGGTCCCGGCCAACGGGCGACACGTCACGACGCGCCCGCGTCGACTGACCAATACTTCGGGCGTCGCGCCGACCAGGCTGTGGCCCGCGAATTCGGCTCCCGCAGCAGAGAGGTCGACGGCAAAGGTGTTGGCGACGGGATTGAGCGCCGCCATGCGTGCGGCGAGCGCGGTTGGGGAGATCGGGGTCTGCGTGCGAAGTTCCACAGTGCGAGCCGCGACAACCTTGTCGATCTCTCCACTGCGGAGGCGTCCGATCAACTTTTCCACTCGACGAAGATGCTCCGACGACGACGGGATCTCCCGGTCAACCCGGGTCGTGGGCAGGGCCTGGGGATCGCGCGGTTGCCACGGCCGCGACGCGATCGTCGCCTCGGCGGGTTCGTACAACGCCGTTGCGGCAGCGGGGTCGAAGGGGAGCGCTCCGACGATCAGCTTTGTCGTACCTGCCGACAGAGCGTTGGTGGCCGCGTCGGAGCTGTCGAAGCTGCGTCGTACGCCGCGGGTGACCACGCTGTGATCGGGGCGCGAGAGAACAAAACCGTCCATGGTGCTTTCGACACTAGTCGGCCACGGATCAGGAATGCGCGAAGGTCACTTCCCCGGAGGGACGATCAACACCGGCCGATGACTGTGACGCAGAACATGATCCGCGACGCTGCTCTGCAGTAGCGACCGCAAACCCGTGGTGCCACGGGTGCCGGTCACGATGATGTCGACGTCCAATTCGTCTGCGGTTTCGCAGATTGCAGACCAGATCGCGGATCGGCACTCGGCGCTTCTGCCTTCGACGGTCAGGCCTGCGGCCTCGGCCAGTGCGACGCCCTCGGCGAGGGTGACTTTGGCGTCGGTGTAGGCGATGTCCTCGACGTCGTCGTCGGGAACCCACTCCGGTTGCATCACCCCGGACAGGCCGGACATGCGAGCGGCCTGGCGAACCATGGGCTCCCAGGCAGTGACGAGAACAGCACGATTGGCGGAGAGGAAACGCCCCGCATAGTCGACTGCACGCTTGGCGTTGTCGGAACCGTCGTACGCGATGAGCATCAGACCTTGTGGCATCACGACCTCCTCGTCAGCGGGGGAATCGGTTCTCTTCCAGGCTACCGTCCCGATGTGCCCGTGAGGGAGTGTATGGGTACCGGGTCCGTTACGGTCGAGGTATGCGGATCAAGTTTCTGAAGGCTGCAACGACCATTGCATTGTGCGGAGGGTTGGTTGCGGGATGCTCGGGCGAAAACGGGACCGCCGATCCGGTTTCGAGCGCCCCGACCAGCACCAGCACCGAGATCACGTCGACGTCTGCGGCATCGAGCTCCGCACCCGTCGCCGCATCGTGCGGTAGCGACCTTCTAGCCTCGCTGTCCTTGCGTCAGAAACTTGCCCAGCTGCTCAACGTCGGCGTCACCGGGACCGACGACGCGTTGTCGATAGTGCAGAACGAGGAGATCGGCGGTATCTTCGTCGGAAGTTGGACCGATCAGTCGATGCTCACCAATCGCGAAGTGCCGCAGGTTGCTTCGGCGTCGAAGTTGCCGTTGATGGTGACGATCGACGAAGAAGGTGGACGGGTTTCGCGCGTCGCGGACATCCTCGGGCCCGATCCGTCGGCCAGGGAAACGGCGCAGACCATGACAGTGGAACAGACGTACCAGATGGCACTCGAGCGTGGACGCGGTTTGAAGGATCTCGGGATCACCGTCAACTACGCCCCCGACGTCGACGTCAGCAGCCAACCCGACGACTCCGTGATCGGGGACCGCTCGTACTCCGACGACCCCCAGACCGTGGTTGCCTACGCCGGTGCGTACGCGCAGGGGATGCGCGACGCCGGAATCTTCCCGGTGATCAAGCACTTTCCGGGGCACGGCAGCGCGTCGGGTGACTCGCACCGCGGTGAGGTGACCACGCCGCCGCTGCAGGATCTGATCGCGTCGGACCTGATTCCCTTCCGTGAGCTGTCGGGAACGGGAGTCGGCGTCATGATGGGTCACCTCGAGGTTCCCGGTCTGACCGAGCCCGGTACCCCTGCCAGCATCAGCCCCGCAGCCGTTGCGTTGCTTCGCGACGGAGTGGGTTACGGCGCAGCGCCGTTCACCGGCCCGGTATTCACCGACGACCTCAGCGGAATGCAGGCGATCACCGACCGATACGATATTGCCGACGCGGTTCAGGCTGCGCTGGTGGCTGGAGTCGATCAGGCATTGTGGCTGACCACCGACGACGTTCCGCGGGTTCTCGATCATCTCGAGCAGGCCGTCGCGTCGGGTGAGCTTCCGCAGACGCGGGTCGATCAGGCTGTGGTCACAGTTGCCGCTGCCAAAGGTGCCGTGACCTGCTGAGTCGAAGTCAGGATTCGACGCGCAATCTTACCGTAGAGTAAGATCGACATTTACCCTGTGGTTGGAGGAAGCATGGCCGGCGGTACCAAGCGACTGCCACGCGCAGTGCGTGAGCAGCAGATGCTCGACGCGGCTGTGGACGTGTTCTCCGACAGGGGGTTTCACGAAACTTCGATGGACACCATCGCAGCCAAAGCCGAGATCTCGAAGCCGATGCTGTACCTGTACTACGGCTCGAAGGAAGAGTTGTTCGCGGCGTGCATTCATCGTGAAGGGCTCCGCTTCCTCGAGGCCCTCGCCCCGGCCGGCGCGCCGAACCTGACTCCGCGTGAACAATTGCGCGCCGCTCTCGAGGGCTTCCTCGGGTTCGTGGGCGCAAACCGCAAGTCGTGGATGGTGCTCTACCGTCAGGCCGTCGGGCAGCAGGCTTTTGCGGGAACCGTGCAGTCCAGCCGCGATCGGTTGATCGAGTTGACCGCGCATCTGCTCGAGTCCAGCACCAAGGATCCTGATGCCGCGCATGATTACGGGATCATCGCCATCGCGCTCGTCGGCGCCGGTGAGGCGGTAGCCGACCGGGTCGCGGGTGGGGAAATCGAAGTGGATGCCGCAGCGGATCTACTCGAATCCCTCGCGTGGCGCGGTCTGTCGGGCAAGAAGAAGTCCGAATAGCTCTCAAACCAATCTGAGCGAACGTACCTTTCAGCGCATCCAAGGCGCCGAAAGGTACGTTCGCTCAATTGGGGCGGGTGGGAACCCGACAAAACTCAGGTCAGCGCAGCGTCGCAGTGACGTGCGGGTAACCCTTCTTCGGGTGGCGCAGTGACAGATCCCAGCCGTCGTCGGTGCGATCAGCGTAGGCATTCAGCGTCGCCGGTAGCAGAATCGGCTTCCCGAAACGCACGCTGTAGGTGACCTTGTCCGCGACGGACCCCTCGACGGTCCGCAGAACTGCCGCGGCACTCCACATTCCGTGAGCAATGGTCTTCGGGAAACCGAAAGCCTTCGCGCCCAGAGACGAGACGTGAATCGGATTGCGGTCGCCGGAGACAGCGGCGTACTTGCTGATCGTGGTCTGGTCGACGCGGATGGTGCTCATCGGCATCGGCGGGACCTCGTCGGCCTTGGGCTCCGGACCGGGCTGGCCGGACAGGGAGGTCTTCTGCTGGTTCAGGAAGCTCGAGGTCTGTCGCCAGACCAGTTCCCGTCCCACCCGAATTTCGGTGACCACGTCGATCAGCAAGCCTTTGCGGTGCTCACGCAGGTTCTCGGCATGCACCGAGAGGTCAAGCGGTTCGCTGACGGAGATGGGCCGCAGTGATTCGATGACGTTCTCGGCGTGAACGGAGCCGACGGCGGCGAAGGGGAAGTCCTTCGACACCATCAGCTTCATCACGGTCGGGAAGGCCAAGGTGAAGGGGTACGTGATCGGCAGAGTGTCGCCGAACCGCAGTCCGGTCACGCGGCAGTACGCCGCCAGATTGTCGGTGTCGACCTTCAGTCCGGTGAGGGTGAAGGTCTGCTGTGGCACCGAGCGCGAGTTGGACTTGTTCCACGGCAACAATCCCAGTACCGCGCGGGAGTAGATGTCGAGGGTCTTCGGCTGCTCGGTGAGCGCGACGGTCTTTGTTGCCATCATGCGCCCAGGAGGCTCTGGCCGCAGACGCGAACGACCTGTCCCGTAACGGCATTGGAGGCCGGGCTGGCGAAGTATGCGACGGTCTCGGCGACGTCGACGGTCTCGCCGCCCTGCAGGAGCGAGCTCATGCGGCGGCCGGCTTCGCGGGTGGCGAAGGGGATGGCTGCGGTCATGGCGGTCTCGATGAAGCCCGGTGCGACGGCGTTGATGGTGATGTTCTTCTTCGCCAGGACGGGAGCTTCGGCGTGTACGAGGCCGATGACGCCGGCCTTGGAGGTGCCGTAGTTGGTCTGCCCGCGGTTGCCCGCGATGCCGGCGATGGAGGAGACGTCGACGACGCGGCCGCCTTCCTTGAGAGCGCCCTTCTCGACGAGGTGCTCGGTGATCTTCTGCGGTGCAAGAAGATTGACGTTCATGACCATGTTCCAGCGGCCCTCGTCCATGTTGGCGAGGGTCTTGTCGCGGGTGATGCCGGCGTTGTGGACGATGATGTCCGCTCCACCGTGACGCTCGAGGAGGTGAGCTGCGAGGACCTCGGCTGCGTCGGCTGCCGTGACGTCGAGGGCGAGGGACGTGCCGCCGACCTTGTTCGCGGTCTCGGACAGCGCTTCGCCGGCGGCCGGGATGTCAGCGCAGACGACGTGCGCGCCGTCGCGGGCCAGGACCTCGGCGATGGTGGCGCCGATACCGCGGGCTGCGCCGGTGACGACGGCAACCTTGCCTTCGAGCGGCTTGTCCCAGCTTGCGGGCGCGACGGAATCTTCAGCGCCGACGACGATGACCTGGCCGTCGACGAAGGCGGACTTTGCCGAAAGGAGAAAGCGCAGAGTCGATTCCACGCCGGAGAGTCCGGTGGATGCCTTGGGGGAGACGTAGACCAGCTGAGCGGTGGAGCCGCGCTTGATCTCCTTGCCGACGCTGCGGGTGAAGCCTTCCAGAGCGCGCTGCGCGACATGCTCGTCGACGCTCGACGTTTCTTCCGGCGTCGTGCCGAGAACGACGACGCGAGCCGACGGTGCGAGGTTGCGGATCACGGGCTGGAAGAACTCGAACAGCTGCTCGAGCTCGCTGACCTGAGTGATTCCGGTGGCGTCGAACACGAGTCCACCGAAGCTGCTGTCGTGTGCCTGAGCCGCCGGGTAGTCGGAGAGCAGTACGCGAAGTGGTTCTGCGAGTCGACCCTTGCCGCCGATGAGGACAGGTCCGGCGAGTGCGGGTTCTCCTGCTTTGTATCGACGCAGGTTCTCGGGCCTGGGCAGGCCGGCCTTCGACGCGATGAATGCGCCGGGGGCGGACGAGAGGAACTGTGAATAGAGGTCGGGAGCTCCCTTGCTGGCTGCCACGGTCCTACCTTCTGTTGTGTTTCGGGTTGTCTCTCACCGGGCAATCGAAAGAATGCGGCGATAGACAAGTAACTTACTACTGAGTAAGAATAGTCTTCAACAGCTAATCGCACCATCCTTGGAGACGCAAGTGACAAGCAAAGCCCGTTCAAATGCAAAGCCCGCCGCACCGCGCACTGCACCGGCCGCAGCCGCTGCAAATTCTGCAGGTCAGCGCCGTCCGGTTGCGATCGTCGGCGGAAATCGCATTCCCTTCGCACGCTCGGACAAGGCGTACGCACAGGCGTCCAACCAGGACATGTTCACTGCGACGCTCGACGGTCTGGTGAGCCGATTCAATCTGCAGGGCGAGAAGCTCGGCATGGTCGTCGGCGGTGCGGTGCTCAAGCACAGCCGTGATTTCAATCTCATTCGCGAGTCCGTTCTCGGCAGCGCGCTGAGCCCGTACACGTCGGCGTACGACCTTCAGCAGGCGTGTGGCACGGGACTGCAGTCGATCATCGCCGTCGGCGACGCCATTTCGGCCGGCCGCATCGATTCCGGCATCGGCGGCGGCACGGACACCACGTCCGACGCCCCGATCGGCGTCAACGATCAGGCGCGCGAGTTCCTGCTCTCCCTCAATCGCGCGAAGTCCACGGGCGACCGCATCAAGCTGCTCGGCAACGTCCGTGCGGGCATGCTCGGCCTGGAGATTCCGCGCAACGGCGAGCCTCGCACCGGCAAGTCGATGGGTGACCACGCTGCGATCACCGCCAAGGAATTCGGCATCAAGCGCGAGGACCAGGACGAACTTGCCGCTGCCAGCCACAAGAACATGGCAGCTGCCTACGACCGCGGCTTCTTCGACGACCTCGTCACCCCGTTCCTCGGCCTGACCCGCGACGACAACCTCCGTCCCGGTTCGACCGTCGAGAAGCTGTCGACGCTCAAGCCCGTCTTCGGTACCAAGCTCGGCGACGCGACGATGACGGCAGGCAACTCGACGCCGCTCACCGACGGCGCTTCTGCAGTGCTCCTCTCCACCGACGAGTGGGCAGCCGAACGCAATCTTCCGGTTCTGGCGCACCTCGTCGATTCCGAAACCGCTGCCGTCGACTACGTCCACGGCAAAGACGGGTTGCTCATGGCTCCCACGTACGCGATCCCGCGTTTGCTGGCCCGCAACGGTCTGACCTTGCAGGACTTCGATTACTACGAGATCCACGAAGCCTTCGCTTCGGTGGTTCTGGCAACCCTGCAGGCCTTCGAGTCGGACGAGTACTGCAAGGAACGTCTCGGCCTCGACGGCGCATTGGGATCGATCGACCGAAGCAAGCTCAATGTCAACGGATCGTCCTTGGCTGCAGGTCACCCGTTCGCGGCAACCGGCGGACGTATTGTGGCTTCCCTCGCAAAGATGCTCGCGGAGAAGGGTTCGGGCCGCGGCCTGATCTCGATCTGTGCGGCCGGTGGCCAGGGTGTCACGGCGATCATCGAGCGGTAACCGCTCCACAATCTCCCCATGCGACTGAAAACTGCGCTCACCTGCAGTGATCGTCGCGAGGGGATGCGTAATCGGGGATCCGGCCACGAGGGGTGGCCGGATCCCCGAACTCTTTGCAAACTTTTTCGCGCAGGCGTGTAACGCTGCAGAATAGCTACCGATATTCATGACAGCCCCGTGTTGCTGCCTGACCCCCGACCTGGCAGCAGCGCGGGGCTCTCGTATGTCCGGATATCCTGTACTGAGTTGTCGGTGAGCGCCGCAGCGACGGTTGATGCAGCGAGGAGCCAACAGGTGAGTGACGAAGAGGGTCCGTCCGTCGAGAAGACGAACAGCGAGGACTCGTCCCTCCCGGAACAGGAACTCGAGTCGGTCGAGGAACCTCAGGCGGTCGAAGAGACCGAGTCGGTCGAGGAAACGCAGTCGGTCGAGGAACCCCAGTCGGTCGAGGAACCCGAGGCCCCTGAGGACACCGAGGCCGTTGTCGAGGCTGAATCAGTAGAACCTGAACCAGCCGAAGCACCAAGGCCTGTCGACGAAGAAGCAAGCGATTCCACGGAAGCGACAGTCGACGAATCGGCAAACGAGGTCACCACCGTCATCCCTGTCGTCCCAGCGGAGGACGCACCGCCGACGGAATTGGTCGACTCGGCTCCGGCGACAGAAGCCATCGACGAGCAGACAGAGCAGTTCGAGCCCCCGGCAGTGGTGGTTCCCCCGAAGCCGCCGCGTCCCGAGTTCGTGCAGCAGTACGACACCCAGCAACTCGAACCCATCCAGCAGCAGTACGAGCCTGTTGTCCGAGAACCAGAGGTAGTTGCACCCCCGGCGCCGCAACAACCGGTGGCGCCCGCTTCGCAGTCTTCCCGCAAGTGGGTCAAACCGGCGATAGCAGTCGGCGCCATCTTTGCCGTCGCAGCGATTGCCTACGGAGTGGACATCTTCACCTCGTCCGGGAAGACACCACGCGGCACTCAGGTTGCCGGGGTGGACATCGGTGATCTCACGCCCGCCGACGCGGAAGCCACGCTGCGCGCCCAACTCGGCCCGAGGCTCGTCGAACCGGTAGCGGTACATGCAGGCGGCGTCGACTCCGAGATCGTTCCCGCGTCTGCGGGTGTGGACGTCGACTGGTCGGCGACGCTGTCGGGCGTGAACGCTCAGCCCATCAACCCGATCACCCGCATCACGTCGTTCTTCGGCTCCCGCGAGGTGCCCGTGGTGTCGGCAATCGACCAGGGTGCGTTGGATGCGTCGATGGCGCAGCTCGCGGCGAACAGCGATCGTGCGCCCGTCGAAGGTGCAGTCGTGTTCGAGAACGGGAAGGCGACTGGTGTTTCGCCCGCTGCCGGTCAGGCGCTCGAAACGCAGCAGGCGGGTTCGACCTTCGCCGCTGAATGGTCCGATGGTGGCGTCGTCGATCTTCCGGTCGACGAGGTTCCGGTGACGGTCACTCAGGCCGGTGTCGATCGTGCGCTGCAGGAGATCGCTATTCCAGCTGTCTCGGGTGACGTCGTGGTCAACGGCCGTGACGGCAAGGTCGCGACACTCGGCGTCGATCAGATCGGCGAGTTTCTGACCTTCACACCCGACGGCTCGGGTGGGCTGACTCCGCAGTACAACACGGATGCTGCGATCAAGATTCTGACTCCGCAGTTGGCGTCGACGGAAGTACAACCCAAGGACGCGTCGTTCACCTTCGCCGGTGGCAAACCGTCGGTTGTGCCCGGTGTCGTCGGTGATCTGATCAACTGGCCGGACACGGTCAAGGAACTTCCGGTTCTGTTGGGCAGCACGGCTTCTCGGGCAACGCCCGCCGTTTACGGACCGGTCCCGCCGGCGTTGACCACCGAAGCCGCGGAGGCCCTCGGCATCAATGAGGTGATCGGCGAATTCACTACCGGTGGTTTCGAATACGCGTCTGGTGTGAACATCGGCCTGGCCGCGTCGGAGATCGACGGGGCCGTGATCAAGCCCGGTGACACGTTCTCGCTCAACGAGTACACGGGCCCGCGCGGTGCGGCGCAGGGATACATCGAGTCGGGGATCATCAACAACGGTCGCCCGGACAAGGCTGTCGGCGGCGGTATCAGCCAGCTCGCGACGACGCTCTACAACGCGACGTATTTCGCAGGTATGGAGGACGTCGCGCACACCGAGCACAGTTACTACATCTCGCGGTACCCCGAGGCTCGTGAGGCGACCATCTTCGATGGTGCGATCGACCTGCAGTTCCGTAATCCGGCGAAGACCGGCGTGATGATCGAGACGATTGCGACGTCGTCGAACATCACCGTTCGGATCTGGGGAACCAAAACTGTCGATGTCACGTCGACGACCGGCCCGCGGACGTCGCCGACGTCGCCGAACACCGTGACCTTGCCGGAGGGGCCTGGCTGTGTGGCTTCGAGCGGTGCGCCCGGGTTCACGGTCAGCGACACTCGCGTGATCACCGACCACGCGAGTGGCGCCGAGATTTCCTCGAACACCCGGACCGTCAAGTACGACCCGGTGCCGATCGTGAAGTGCGAGTAGGGAACTACTTGCCGACGAGTGGGGCGAGGGTGCGGCCCGCGAGGTCGACGATGCCTGGCTCTTCGCCGTTCGTGATCAGGTTGATCACGACGCCGTCGATGCCCTGGTCGAGGATGCGCGTCTGAACCTGCTCGGCGACGTCGTCCGGGCTGCCGACGAAATGGCGTTCGGTGGCCTTGGCGACCACGTCTTCCGGCGCCGTGGTGATGTCGAGGCCACGCTCCGCGAGAAACGTTCGCTGATGGGCGCGAGCCTTGTCGCCGTCCTCGTCGATCATCATGAACGTGAGGAAGCTGGTCTCGAGGGTTGCGGGATCGCGACCGGCTTCGTCGCAGCGTGCCGCAAGTGCTTCCATCTTGCGCGGCAGTTCCGACGGGTCGCAGATGATGTTGAGGTGATCCGCGAAGCGAGCGGCGAGGCCGAACGTCTTTTTCTCACCGCCACCGCCGAGCAGGATCGGCAGGTCGTCGCGGACGCGAGGCTCGTTGATGGCGTCCTTGACGTGGTACCACTTGCCGTCGAAGGTGGGGCGATCACCGCGGAGCATCGGCGCGATGATCTGCAGTGCTTCGTCGAGTTTCTGGAAGCGCTCGGTGAACGTTCCGAACTCGTATCCGAACGAATTGTGTTCGAGTTCGAACCAACCGGCGCCGATGCCCAGGATGGCCCGACCGCCGCTCACCACGTCGAGGGTGGTGACGGTCTTGGCGAGCATGGGCGGATTGCGGTAGGTGTTTCCCGTGACCAGTGCAGACAACTGGATGGTCTCGGTGGCCGTCGCCAGCGCGGAGAGCGCCGAGTAGGCCTCGAGCATCGGGGCGTCCGGCGCTCCGATTCCGGGGAGTTGGTAGAAGTGATCCATCACGAATGCAGTGTCGAAGCCTGCGGCTTCGGCTTCGCGGGCCTGCGCTATGACGGTGGGGAAGAGGTCCTTGACCGGACCGCCGTAGCTGAAGTTGGGCATCTGGTATCCGAGGCGAGTGCTCACCGTTTCGACGTTACTCGCGATCGGTTGACCTGGCACGATTTTACCAACTCTATGGATTCCGTTGTGCTGGGCAGACTTTCCGGAAGTCAGAGAAGTTCTTCGGCCGCGTCGCGTCGCTTGGCGCGCTGCTGGTGAAGTTTGACGACTGCGATTGCGATGCCACCGCCGATGATGGCGCCTACCAGCGCGCCGACCCAGGTTGACGATTCTTCGTACGAATCGAATTCGAGACGGGCCATGATTCCGACAGCGGCCACGAGGTAGAGCGCGATGCTGATCACCACGCGAGGGCGGCCGTAGGTGGACAGCAGGTACACGTCCACATCGCGGCGCTTCGCATAGATGATCGTGATCAACGAGCCGAACAACGCAACGATCAGCAGGGCGAGCGAGATCCACGCCCCTGTTCGGCCGGCGACCCAGGGCAGAATCGCCGAGCTGACGAATATTGCCCAGAAGACACTCTGGAGTCCCACCGCCGAGGCTTCGTTCCAGACGTCGCGCTGACGCTCGTCCTTGTAGAAGTCGTCGTCCAGATCTCCGACGAACCGCATTGCCTTCATCATGGTGCTCATGCCGTCTCCTCTGGAATTTCTGTGGTGAGTTCCGATTCGGGTAAGGGGAAGAGCGCTTCGACGGTGGTCCCCAGCGCCAGGGCCAGGCGAAGTGCCAGGTAGACACTCGGTGCATAGTCGCCGCGTTCGACGGAGACGATGCTCTGTCTGCTCACCTGACCTGCCGTGGCCAGTTGCGCCTGGGTGAGGCCGGCGAGGCGTCGGTGCTCCCGCACGTTGTTGTCGCCAGCCTTTCCAGTCATGCAAAAAGTAAAGAATACTTGTCACTAGATGTCAAGTTTGCTTGTCATATGAGAGGCCGAAGAGCATGCGTGAACGATTTCTCGAGATCGCCCTGGCCAATCCGGTGGTCGCAACGATCGTGGATCGTGCGCCGAAGCTGGGATTGCCGGAGTGGTACCTGACGGCGGGTGGGCTCTTCCAAACCGTCTGGAATCACATCGACGGCCGTGACCTCGGCGCCGGGATCAAGGACTACGACCTCTTCTATTTCGACGCCGGCGATCTGAGCTACGACGCGGAGGACCGTGTGATTCGTTCGGCGGCAGAACTGTTCGCCGATGTGGATGCCGATGTCGAAGTACGCAACGAAGCCCGCGTGCACCTGTGGTACGAGCAGCATTTCGGGATTCCCGGCGTTCCGTTCACCAGTTGCCGCGACGCTGTCGACCACTTCGCTTCCACAACTTGCTGTTTCGGGATCACCAAGGGATCAGACGGCACCGTCGACGTGTATGCCCCGCATGGATACGACGACCTTTTCGACATGATCGTCCGCCCCAATCCGGTACTGGCGCCGAGAGAGGTTTACGAGGCCAAGGCAGCACGGTGGCGCAGGGAATGGCCTGCGCTGACCGTGGAGCCTTGGCCGGAGACCCTGACCTAGACTTCGATCGGCGGATGCAGCCTGTCCATGGTCCATTGCCGATTTCGGCGTGAGAGGCGTGTCTTCCCTGGTCGCAGTGCGTCCGCCACGGCCACGAACTGTGGCCGATCCGTGTCGACCCTGCTGTCTCGTCCGTCCGTGCATGGAGACAACCGGCCGGATTCAACGCATCCAGCTGTAGTTCTGGTAGTTGAACCCCCGCAAGACCTTGCGCCTTTCGGAATCGTCTGCGCTAATTTCACGAACTTTCAGTGTGCTGCGACGTTCATCCATGATTGTCTGGGTCCCCTCATGGTGAAAATCTCTTCCGATATTTGGTGGATTGTTTCTAATACTTTACGTCTAATTCTTTAGTGCTAATAAGGTTTCTCCAATGTGAATAGCAATCATCACTAACAAATGAACATTCTACGGTGAAAGTGTGGTTTGTCTATGTGACTTTTCGTGCAACGTGCGATATATCGGAATATTTTCTGCTCGACGACTGTCGAGGCTTTTCAAACTTCTCGACTATTTGGATTGTCGGTTTAAACGCTTTGCATTCGATGCTCGAAATTTCATTGAGAAAAATATCGAGGTTGGAAGAAAAATTTCTAGAACCTGTTCCCGGATGGACAAAATGTGAGTACAGTGACTCACGTCACCAGAGCTTCGGGTCCTGTTCAATGCGAGCTCTCACCAGGGCATTCCCTTTTAGGGAAAGCTGTAGCCCTGCGAGCAGGGCCATAAATGCGAAGTTGGCGATAGCCCCGAAGATAGCAGGTCGGTTGGTGATAAGAGATGGTCAGAACAGATCGGGTTGGAGCGTTAAGGACTCCGCGCTCTCGCCTATGAATTGAACGCCTGGGGTCTATCAATTCAACCGAAGGAAGAACTCGTGAAGTTGACTGCCAAGAATTCCGTCAGAGGTGTCCTGCTCGGTACCGCAGCCGGTGCGATGGTGCTCGCCGGAACCGGTATTGCATCCGCTGCCACCGTCGGCGCTGCTGGCTCCGCCGTAACTCTTTCCGCATCCTCTGCGTATCAGGTATGTGGCAATTTCTACGTCGGCCCGGACGCCCACGTGGCGGGCGTGCCTTCTGGTGCCAAAGCGGTAGTGGGCGCCCAGGTCACTGGCAAGCTATACAGCTCATCCTCCAGCACGACTCCGATCACGACCTTCACCGCCACAACGAATGCCGCGGGTGGATGGTGCATGCAGGGTGACTCGGCGATGGCTAGCACCGTGACGAGCGGTGGTGAGGTCAGGATGTCCACCGACACTCCGACCGTGTTGGACGGCACAACAACTCGCACAGGGCAGTGGTCGGGCGGCGGGGCGGACGCCGTCATCGATGCAGGGGAGTTCCTCCTCCATGGCAATGCGTTCATCTTTTCGGATAGGGCCTCGAAGGTGAACTTCTACTACCAGTAAGTCGATCGGCTGCAAGGTTGATCGTAAGAACCTGGACGGGTTGGAGTGCGGGTCTCCGTGCTCCAACCCGTTCGCCGTATGACGCCGTGTTGCGAGTTCGGGTGTGTGTTTCGGCAATTGTGACAATGGGCGCGGGTGTCGCCAGGGAGATGGCGAATGCTGCTTCGGCTGTGACGAATGCAGGCCTGTCTCTGCGGCTTTGTCTCGCAGCCTGCTCGATGTAATTCGGTCGTCCGGCACGGATTGGACGGCATCGGTATCGTCTCGAAGTCATGGCTTATGGGCAATCGCCGTAAGGTTGGCTCGCAATCAATTCTTGTGCCACCGAATAGTGTTCGTGAAGCCGTGATCGGGAAGTTGGCTGCGCGACCTGAATCCGTGATTCGGGTGGCTTTCTGATCCTGCAAGCGGTTCCATCTCGCTTTCGGTGCAAAATTTCTAGTCCTAAAGATTTAATGAACCGAACTATAGTACTAGGACTTTAGTGCTAACTAAATGAATTCCATCTATGGCAAGAAAAATTCCTAGAACGAGTTCCTAATTTGCAAATTTTGGGTACAGTTGTCGGCACCACGAGGAGTTGCGGGCTTCCCCAAAACCTCGCTTGGCAACCACTGTTGTGCCGGATAAACCGACCTGGCCCCGCGCCACAGTCAGAGCAATTACCTACTGGAAACGGAGTAACAAATGTTAGGTCAGTTCATGGCCCTCCTGCGGGCATTTATCCCGTCCTTTGCAACATCGTTAGGCGACGGGCTTGATGGATTGAACGCCATCTCGCTCGACATGTCCGCGAGTGGAGGAGAGGGCTGATGGGATCCGTGCAGCAAGGTACCGCGTCGCTGGGGCAGACCGTAGAACAGATGCTTCCGATGTTATTTACATATCTGATGGATATCCCGCTCCAACTGTCATTCGGTTACCCCCGGTGACCCTGTTCAATCTGAGGAGAAACTAGATGTCGCTCAACGCAATGAGCACGGACCTGGCTGAACTTGCAACCATGACGTTCTACGCCCTTAGGTTTCCGCTTCAACAATTCCTTGTCGGACTCTCGTAAAGAAGGGTGAACTCATGTCGTCTGATTTCTGGACCGGAAGTGTCAAGAACACGCTAGCGTTTTACGGGCTGACGTTGGTCGGGTTGTGGACCGCATCAATGGAAGGCGGCGGGTGGGCAAGCCTCGATCGATGAGCGCGAAATAGAATATTCGACGTGAGCTGATCGGCAGCTCCGACGATATCTGAGATAGCCGAATGCAGACCCTGTCGTAAAGGTTCCTGGCAGGGTCTGCATCACGTGCGAGGCAGCTTCAAAACATGATCGTCCGCCCCTCCCGGTGCTGGCGCCGCGAGAGGTTTACGAGGCCAAGGCAGCACGGTGGCGCAGGGAATGGCCTGCGCTGACCGTGGAGCCTTGGCCGGAGACCCTGACCTAGACTTCGATCGGCGGATGCAGCCTGTCCATGGTCCATTGCCGATTTCGGCGTGCAGCAAGTGAACTGGCCCCGAGTGAGGCGACGAGAAGGCCGCCGAGGACGGCGATCGAGACCCACAGCCTCGAGTCGATGCCGCCGACGGTGAGTTGTCGAAGCCCGTTCACCGCGTAGGTCATGGGGTCGAACGGGTGGATGATCTGGAACGGTTTCGCGGTGGTTTCCACGGGATAGATGCCGCCGGCCGAAACCAGTTGCAGCATCAGGAACGCCAGGGTGATCACGCGTCCGACGGAGACTCCGAAGATGGCGTTGAACGCCTGGATCAACGCCATATACGTGGCAGTGATGAGCATCAGGAATCCGACGGTGCCGAGGGCGTGCGTGGGGTGCAGGCCAACGGCGAAGTGCACGACCAGGTACATCACGATCACCTGGCAGATGCCGATGAGCAAGGCCGGCCAGTACGAGGCGAGGACCACTCGCAGCGCGCCGAGTCCGTTTGCGATAGGCCGGTTCTGGAGCGGCTTGAGCAGCATCCAGGTGATGATGCCGCCCACGAACAGTGCGAGGGGCAGGAAGAACGGAGCAAAACCGGTACCGAAGGTGCTTGCCCGGTTCTCGTAGGTCTCCTGCAGCTCGACCGGACTGGAGAGGGTTTGAGCGGTTGCTGTTCGCTGCTGATCGGTCCAACTGGGAACCTGGCCGGCGCCCTCGGTGAGTTTGGTTGCGAGTTCGGCAGACCCGGCACGGAGTTGCTCGGTTCCGTCGGCGAGTTTGGCTGCACCGTCGGAGAGTTGGACGCTGCCGTCGGTGAGTTGAACCAGTCCACTGCTGAGGGTTTGAGCGCCGTCGTTGACTTGCTGACCGCCGTCACGCAGCTGTACCAGGCCGTTGCGGAGTTCACCGCCGCCGTTGGCCGCGGCGCTGAGCCCGGCGCGGAAGGTGCTCGAGGGATCGTCGAGTTGGTAAGCGAGTTGTTGTGCGCCGCTCTTGAGTTCGCCCAGTTGACCCATGGTCGCTTCGCCGAAGCCCTGAGTGCGCAGCATGTCCTGGGCAGGCGCGAGGGCGTTGGCGATCTGTTGGCTGACGGGATCCGGGTTCAGTCGAAGGCTGGCCACTGCCTGACCGACCAGCTGTGCGACGTCTGCTTGTGTGTTCCCGAGTACGCTCAGCTGGTCGACGACCTGGGTGACGCCACCACTGAGTTGGCTTGCGCCGTCGCCCAGTTGGACGGCCCCGAGATCGAGCTGCCCCAAACCGTCGGTCAGTGCGAGGACACCGTCCGTGGCGGTATTGATACCGGTCGAGAGTTGCGCTGTACCGCCGGCAAGAGTGGCTGCGCCGTCACGTGCGGTAACCATGTTGTCGGCCAGCGTTTTCGAGCCCGACGCCAATTCGCCGGCTCCGGCGTTGGCAGTGTTCACTCCGGCCGAGAGCTGGAGTGCTCCGTCGGCGGCCTGCTTCAAACCTGCACCCGCGTCGGTCAATCCGACCAGGACCGTCTCGACGGACTGCGCGCCGATCTTGTCGCTGACTTGACTGAGGACCTGCTGGGCGGCGTTTTGGCCGATGATGGTGCCGAGGTAGTTGTTGACGTCGTTGAAGGTGAACTGCAACTGAGCTTTGTGGGGGTCCTTGGTCGTCGGGGAGGCCACGGCCTCGCTGAAATTCTCAGGCAAGGTGAGAGAGAAGTAGTACGTGCCGTCCGAGACTCCCTGAGCGGCTTCCTGCTGTGAGACCAGGTGGAGATCGAGCTCACCGGAATCGAGCAGCGCTTGGCTTACCTCGTCGCCCGCGTTGAGTTCCTGACCCTGCACCATCGCACCGCGGTCTGTGTTGACCAGCGCGACGGGGACCTTGTTGACCTCACCGAACGGATTCCAGAAGGCCCACAGGTACATCGCGCCGTACAGCAGTGGCATCAAGATGATGGTGACGAGTGCGATCCTGGGCATCGCGCCGCGGGAGAACCGCTTGAGTTCGGTTCCGAGAGACATTCCAGCGAGCATCGCGGTTACCTCGCCCCTTCTTGGTCGGGATTGGTGACTTCTTGGAGCAGGGTGACGGCATCGATGGGTGATCCGTCGGGCAGCGGGTTGACGGTCGACGCGATGATGGTCTGGTAGCTCCCCATCTCGACCAGTCGCTCGACGAGATATGCGCGCTCGGAGTCACGCCGCACCTGTTCGAGATCGTCGACGACCAGCAAGGCCGGCTTCTTCGTGTTCGCGACGGCGATACGCAGCAGGGTCGCCTCGAGTTCCCCGAGATCGCTGACGTATCGGCCGAGCGCAGGCAACGGATGATCGCCGAAGACGGGAGCGCACACCGCTTCGAGTTCGCGGTCTCCGGCGCGTCCGACGAGTTTGTACCAGGGAGCATCCCAGCGAATTTGTTCGGTGATCAGATCGCGGACGGTGACGGACTCGGCAAGCTCGTCGATGTCCTCGAACCCGGCGATCCCGGCGATCTCGAAGATCTCTCGGGGACGCGTTCGACCGAAGACGGACAGTGATCCGGAACTGGCTTTCATTCGCCCGCTGAGTGTCAGAAGTAAGGACGTACGTCCTGAACCGGCCGAGCCTTCGAGGATGGTCACACCGCCCGCACGAATCTCGAGATTGACGGGTCCGAACACCGGCCCCCATGGGCCGTCGAGCGCCAAGTCCGTGGCGGTCAATGCCAGGTCAGGGGCGTAATCGGGTTGTGCGTGCTCTGGTGCGACCACGATGATCACCTGTCTGTTGATCTACTCGGCCTTCGAAAGAACCGAGTGCTGGTTCAGTGGACGTTCGTGCTCACCCAATCACATCGGTAGCGGGCGAGCTGTCCCATGAATGGGATGTGTCGGACACGTCCGGCAACTTGGAGACCGAACGGTATGTATTCTGTTGGAAACGGAACGGGGGAGTCGAGGTGCCGGTTCGTAGACGCGGGATGTGCGCGGTGCTGGTCATGGCCACCCTGTCGGTTGTCTCCTGTGCCGGTGAGCGCGAGTCGCCCCCGTTCGTGTCGAGCGAAAGGCTTTTCGAGTTCACCGGTCGCAATGTCGGACCCTTGACGGTGCCGCCCTTGCCCTCCGATCGGCACGAGTCCGAAGCAGCGCCATACGGAGCCATCACCCTGTCCGGTGGGTGGAGCGGCGCAGCCAATGTCTCGCTGCCTGGATCCGTCACGTGTTTCGAGCACAACTGGGCGGATTCGCTGCCCGCCGGTCACCGTCAGTGGGCCTACGAGGTGCACACGAGTTCCTTCTACGAGTACGACGGCGGCGGCGAATATCCGGGACGTGATTTCCAGTTGCAGGTCTACGTGAACGAGAAACCCGAACCAGGTCAGCACGGGTCCGCGATCATGAAGTTCTCGGATCAGAGCGGACAGTTCGTGTCCTTCGGCGGTGGCGACGACAAGTCCGTCGAAATAGTCAGTTCTCCGGACCGCAGGCGCGTGGCGCTTTCCCTGGCGGGTACGGCGGCACGACCGGGCGAGCAACCGACGACGTCGGTACTGTCCGCGCAGATCAGTTGCCCGACCATCGAGCGCAGATGACACCAGTCACCACCGAGTGCCGACAACCGAAAATGCCGGCCCCGAAACGTTCTCGGGACCGGCACTTTTCATGAATCAGGAACGAATCAGAATGCTGCTTCGTCGATCTCCATGATGTCGTTCTCGGTGTTCGCGATGATCTCGCGTGAAGCGGTGAGCTCGGGCAGGACGTTCTTGGCGAAGAAGGAAGCGATGGCGACCTTGCCCTCGTAGAAGCCCTTGTCCTTGTCGGAAGCGCCGTTGTCGAGTGCTGCGAGAGCAATCTCGGACTGGCGGAGCAGCTGCCAGCCGATGAGCAGGTCGCCGACGGACATCAGGAAGCGGACGGAGCCGAGGCCGACCTTGTACAGCTCGGTGGGCTGCTCCTGAGCTCCCATGAGGAAGCCGGTGAGCGTGGCAGCCATGGCCTGGACGTCTTCGAGTGCGGTGGCGAGCAGTGCGCGCTCCGCCTTCAGACGACCGTTGCCGGCTTCGCTGTCGATGAAGGTCTTGATCTGTCCCGCAACGTGAGCGAGCGCGACGCCGCGGTCACGAGCGATCTTGCGGAAGAAGAAGTCCTGAGCCTGGATGGCCGTCGTGCCTTCGTACAGCGAGTCGATCTTGGAGTCGCGGATGTACTGCTCGATCGGGTAGTCCTGCAGGAAGCCGGAGCCACCGAGGGTCTGCAGGCTGTCCGTCAGGTACTGGTACGCACGCTCGGAGCCGACGCCCTTGACGATCGGGAGCAGCAGGTCGTTGACGCGGAACGCGGTGTCCTTGTCTGCGCCCGAGACGAGCTGGGCGACAACCTCGTCCTGGTGTGCTGCGGTGTAGAGGTACACCGCGCGCAGGCCCTCGGCGTATGCCTTCTGCATTGCCAGGCTACGACGCACGTCGGGGTGGTGCGTGATGGTCACGCGCGGTGCTGCCTTGTTGGTCATCTGGGTCAGGTCTGCGCCCTGCACACGCTGCTTGGCGTAATCGAGAGCGTTGAGGTAACCGGTGGAGAGGGTGGCGATTGCCTTGGTGCCGACCATCATTCGAGCGTGCTCGATGACGTCGAACATCTGGGCGATGCCGTTGTGGACCTCGCCGACCAGCCAGCCCTGTGCGGGGATGCCGTGTCCGCCGAAGGTGACCTCACACGTGGCGGAGACCTTCAGGCCCATCTTGTGCTCGACGTTGGTGACGAAGACACCGTTACGCTCGCCGAACTCTTCGGTCTCGAAGTTGAAGTGCGTCTTCGGGACGAAGAACAGGCTCAGGCCCTTGGTGCCCGGTCCGGCGCCTTCGGGGCGAGCGAGAACGAGGTGGAAGATGTTCTCGAACAGGTCGTCCGAGTCGGCCGAGGTGATGAAGCGCTTGACGCCCTCGATGTGCCAGGAGCCGTCGTCCTGCTTGATCGCCTTGGTGCGTCCGGCACCGACGTCGGAGCCGGCGTCGGGCTCGGTGAGGACCATCGTGGCGCCCCATCCGCGTTCGACGATGGTGGCTGCCCACTTCTTCTGCTCTTCGGTGCCGTTGTTGAACAGCACGTCCGCGAAGGCGGGTCCGGCCTGGTACATGTGCGCTGCAGGCTGTGCGCCCAGGATCAGCTCACCGATGGCCCACACGACGGAGCGGGGAACCGGCACGCCGCCGACCTCTTCGCTCAATCCCATGCGGTACCACTCGGCGTCCCACAGAGCCTTGAACGACTTCTTGAAGGATTCCGGAAGTGCAACGGTGTGCGTCTCGGGATCGAAGACAGGGGGGTTGCGGTCCGCATCGGCGAAAGATTCGCCAAGCGGTCCCTCGGCCAGGCGTGCGACCTCTGCCAGCATGTTGCGGACAGTGTCGGCATCCAGGTCGCCCCAAGCGCCTTCGCTCAGTGGCTTCTCCAGTCCGAGAACCTCGAAGAGGTTGAACTCCAGGTCCCGAACGTTGCTCTTGTAATGGCCCATGTCTTCTGCTTCTCCCAGTGAGGTGGTGCGGTCCAGCACTCCTAGTACCGCCCGAAGTTTATTACTCGTCGGTAACTTAATACATGTTACTAGCCGTTCTTTGCATTGCCAACACCGGATTTGCGTCCGATGACAAGCGCGTCGACCGCGATTCCCGTTTCGGTGTGCCTGTGGGGATTTCCGGCGATCTCGAACTCGAGCTTTCCGCGGAACTCCTGCATCAATTCTTCTGGTGTGTAAAGGATTTCGGGATCTTGTGGCCCGCCGACGCCGTAGTCGATGTTGCTTCGGTCGTGACCCAAAATCATGAGGATTCCGTCAGGTTTCAGAGAATTTATGGCACGGTTCACAACCAGGGTGCGTTGTGGTGCGGGCAGATGAAGGTAAAGAAGCAGGGCCAAGTCGTATCCCTGCTCGTTCCTCGAGGCGTAATCCGCGACGGTGACGTCGCCGCATCGGTAGTCGAGCCGGTCGAGAACCGATCGGGGTGAGCGGGCCGCGATCGTGCGGGCTTTCTCGATCGCGACGGCCGAGTAGTCGATGCCGGTGACCTCCCAACCGCGGGTCGCGAGCCACAACGCGTTACGGCCCTCGCCGCACGCCAGGTCCAGTGCCTGGCCGTGGGGGAGGGCCGTCGCGTATTCCACCAGCAGTTCGTTGGGAGGAGCGCCCCAGACGAGCTCGGTTTCTTCGTACTTCTTGTCCCAGGCCGCCGCATCCATAGATGACGACGGTAGTGCCACTCAGTGGTTACGCACTCCGTCCATCGGGTTCTTGCGTAGAGCGGCGCGCGTCGGGATCGCGATGGAGACAAATCCCAGAACAGCGGTCACCGCGACGATGGAACCGTAGATCGCCGGTGAAATCGCCGGGATCGGCTGCCCGGACACCGCTACGGCAATGCCCATCAGAGGCGGCAGGGCGATCAGTGATCCGACCACGACGGCGATTCCCACCACCATCAACGACTCGATGCGCATCATTGCTCGGACCTGCCTCGTCCGCGAGCCCACCAGTTGAAGGAGCGCGAACTCGCGGGAACGCTCGGCAGTGGCGGCGACCAGGGTGTTCACGACTGCGACTGCGAGATAGCCGAGCAGGACGAGGACGGCGAGGATGCTGACCCACGACTGCATGCGACGCTGATCTTCGCCTGCGGCCCCGAACTGGTCCTGGTTCATCGCGGCGATCGAGGGGAACGAGCGCAACGACTGCTGGACTTCGGCCGACCGTCCGGGTTCGGCAGCAACCAGAACGGTGTCGATCAGAGCGTCGGTGGAGTGCTGACGCAAAGTCTCGATCGGCATGGTCACGTCCCCGAATCCGAGGCCGCGACCATATTTTGCGACGACCATGGGATGTACCAGTGTTCCGTCACCCAGATAGAGGTCGACGCGCTGGCCTACCTTGGCTCCGAGTGTGAAGGCGCCGTCTTCGCTCACGGCAACGGTATCGCCGGTCAGAGCGCTGAGGTCGCCCTCGGTCACCGCGAGATCGAGGGTCGCGTCGGCGCTGGCGGCGTCGATGCCCTGGGCCGCGATCGCGCTGTCGGCTGAGCCGCCTTCCTCTCCGCTGGGTACCGGGAGGACTTGACTGCGGACCACCGGGTTTGCCGCACTCACTCCGGGCACCGATGCGATCGACTCGAGGAGCGAGGGAGCGATACCGGCTGGTGCGCCGACGATCAGGTCGGCGGTGACGCCCTTGATCGACTGGTTGGTCGCCTCGGCGGCGACGGTGCTCTGGCTGAAGAACTGCACCGAGCCCAGTGCGATTGCGAGAGCCAACGGAACAACCGCCGACGAGAGCCGTCTCGAATTGGATTCGGCGTTGGCGGCAGCGAGAACTTTGGACGCCGACCCACTGCGGCGCAGCGGACCGCCGATCACCTTGATGATGCCGCGCACCAACAAGGGGCCGAGCAGCGCGACCGAGAAGATCAACAACAGTGCGCTCGAACCGGCTCCAGCGGCCGCCACGCTGCCGGGCAGGAAAGCAGGGAGGACGCAGGCGCTGAGGCCGGCGGCGCCGAAGATCAGCCCGGTGACGATGCGTCCGCGGCTCAGTTTCGCCGGGCCGCTTTCGGATTCGCGAAGCGCTTCGACGGGGTCGAGCTTCGCCGGTCGTCGTGCCGCGATCGCCGCTGCCGCGCGGGCAGTGAGTACGCAGATCAGGAAAGCTGCGATCGCCGGAAGCGGGCTGTAGGCCAGCGCGAAATCGGTGGGCATGACCCCGGCGTCGGCGAACTGCGCGCCCAGTACTCGGGCGAGCAGGTATCCGGGCACCGCGCCGAGAGCTGCCGCCGCAGCAGCAACGAGCAGCACTTCACGTCCGATCATGACGTGCACTTGCCGCGTGGTGGCCCCGATTGCCCGCAACAGAGCGAACTCTCGGCGCCTGGCGTTGATCGAGAGCGACAGCGTGCTGGAAACGACGAACATACTGACCATCAACGCGAGACCGGCAAACGACGCGCAGAGCACGATCAACTGCGTCCGCGCAGCACCGGCGTCGAGGAATTCGATGCCTCCGCGTGCAGTGCCGGTCGAGACCTCCGCACCGGTTCCGGCGAGTGCATCGCGGGCGAGAGCGGCAGCATCCACGCCTTCGGGAGCGATCAATCCGACTGCGGTGACAGCGTTCTGGTGCGGCCACAACCGTTCGGCCTCTGCGTCGTCGAGGAAGACGAGTGCCGGACGGTCGGGTGACGGCACCGAAGCCGAATCAGCTGTGCCGACGACGGTGTACTCGTCCGTTACCGCGCCGTGAGCCAGCGTGATTCGCTCGCCGAGCGCGGCGCCCGTGGTCGAGACCACCTCGTCGCGGCTCTGCGGAGCGCGCCCCTCGGTGAGCGAGTACGGCGCCAATTGTGCTGTGTTCCAAGGATGTACATCGAGTACGACGCCCTCGGCCGTGCTGACCGGCACGGAGATGTCGGGAACCACCGTGACATCGAGTGTGTCGAGCTTGCGGACCGTATCGCCGTCGAGGAGAACTCGCTCGGCAAAGGGCTGATCGGCGTCTTCCTTGACCTCGAGCGCCTGTGGTGCACTCACGACGGCGTCGGCACCGGCGTAGAGATGTGGTGAGACACCGCCTCGCACTCCCGATTCCAGCAGCACACCCAGACCGCAGGTGAGGAGCGCTGCGCAGAATACGGAGACGAACACGGCGACGAAACCGGAGCGATGCGCTTTCAGGTGCGCAAAGGTGTGCGCTTTCATCATCACCAGTCCCCGAGGTGTGTCATGCGCTCGGCGATCTGCTGCGGGGTCGGGCGGTCGATGTGCCCGACAAGTTTCCCGTCGGCGAGGAACAGCACACGATCGGCGTACGACGCGGCCACCGGGTCGTGCGTGACCATGACGATGGTCTGGTCGAACTCGGCAGCCGTCCGGCGCAACAACTCCAGAACCTGCTTGGCGCTGCGGGAGTCGAGGGCGCCGGTCGGTTCGTCGGCAAAGAGTGCGTCGGGGTGGGTGACGAGGGCGCGTGCGATGGCGACGCGTTGCTGCTGACCGCCGGACAGTTCGGAGGGTTTGCGCTTTCGGTGTGATCCGAGTCCGACGGATTCGAGGACGAAGGTCAGGTACTGCTTGTCGGCTCGTCGCCCGGCGAGGAGTAGGGGGAGCGTGACGTTCTGCTCGACGTCGAGAGCGCCGAGCAGGTTGTAGGCCTGGAAGACGAAACCGATGTGGTCGCGACGGAAGATGCTGCGGGCCTTCGGCTTCAGCTGTGAAATTTCGGTGTCGCCCAGCCACACCGATCCGCTGCTCGGGCGGTCGAGCCCTGCGGCGCAGTGCAGGAAAGTGCTCTTACCCGAGCCGGATGGGCCCATCACGGCGGTGAAGGTGCTGCGCGGCAGAGTGAGGCTGACGTTGTCGAGGGCGGTCACGGCGCCGCGGCCGTTGCCGTAGACCTTGCTGACCCCTTCGAGTCGCACGGCGGATGTTCGGGCGGCCGTGGCACCAGAGGCCGGCGGGGCGAGGACCGAGTGTCGATTCTTCATGGGAAGAACGCTATGGAGATTCGGCATTCGTCGACATCCAGCAGGGTCCCGAATCAATGGTGTACCCAGCTGTAGTGGATCGCGGCGTCAGGTGCGGCATGCTGGGGCAGTGAAGAAGAGAACCAGGGCTGCGGTGTACGTGCTCGTCGAGGGCGCGGCAGCTGTGGTCTCCCTGTTCTTGCTGATGGTCGGTCTCATTCTGTTGTCGCTCTCGATTCTGATCGTCGGCTGGTTGCTGTTGCCGTCGTACGTGCGAGTGCTCCGGTGGTGGGCCGGCCTGGCTCGAGGGCGAACGGCTGCGTACACCGGACGCCCTGTTCTGCAGCGATACCCACCGATGCCCGGCAATCCGACCTTCGGGGATTGGCGCCGGTTCCTCACCGATCAGTCGACGAGGCGCGACGCGGCCTGGTTGTCGATTCACGGTCTGGGGGCTTTCGTCGCGGCGATGCTGACCATTGCTCTGCCACTCGGTGCACTCAATTCGATTGCCGTCCCGCTGTACTGGCAGCAGATGCCCGCCGGTGAACCCGTCAACAATCCGTACCCCGTGACGTCGTGGTTGGGCGCTGCCGGAATGCCGTTGATCGGCATCCTGTACCTCCTGATCGCGTGGTGGTTGATCCCCGCGATGGCGAAATGGATCAGCTGGTCGACCACGACTTTGCTTGCGCCGGATACGCGTTCGGACCTCTCGAAGCGCGTCACCGCCCTGACGGCCAGCCGCGCTGCGGCGCTCGACGCGCATTCGGCCGAACTCAAGCGCATCGAGCGGGATCTGCACGACGGCGCGCAGAACCGTCTGGTCGCGGTGGTGATGATGTTGGGGATGGCCGAGCGGTCGTTGCAGAACAATCCGGACCAGGCTCTGCCACAACTGCATCGGGCCCAAGATGCGGCCACCGAGGCGTTGAGCGAACTCCGGACGTTGGTGCACGACATCTACCCGCCGATCCTCGACGAGTTGGGGCTGGAGGGCGCGATCTCGGCGCTCGCCGGGCGCTCCGCCGTGCCCTGCGTACTCGCGATCGACGAGCTCCGCCGCGCCCCGGCTGCCGTCGAGGCTGCTGCGTACTTCGTCGTCGCCGAGGCCTTGACCAACGTCGCAAAACACAGCGGAGCGCGCAGGGTCACCGTCACGGCGCGGACGGAGACGTCGGACGACTCGTCGGGTGAGACGATGCTCATCGACGTGATCGACGACGGTCACGGCGGCGCGAACGAACGCCCGGGCGGCGGCGTGGCGGGTATTCGACGCCGGGTCGAGGCTTTCGAAGGAACCGCAGTATTGGAGAGCCCGGAGGGTGGACCGACAACGATGAGGGTGGAACTACCGTGCGGATTCTGATTGCCGAGGACGACGCTCTCCTGCGAGAGGGGCTGGCACTGCTGCTTCGCGGCGAGGGCTTCGAGGTGTCTGCCGTCTCCGACGCCGCACAGTTCCTCACGGTGTTCGAGGAGACCGCCCCCGACGCCGCGGTGCTCGACGTCCGGATGCCTCCTACTTTCACCAACGAGGGACTTCGAGCGGCGATCGAGGTGCGCAAGCTTCGCCCGGGCTTTCCCGTCCTGGTCCTTTCCGCTTACGTCGAGGATCGCTACGCCGGTGAATTGTTGGCAGGAGGCGCCGGCGGGGTCGGGTACCTGCTCAAGGAACGAGTCGGGAAGGTAGCCGAGTTCGTCGACGCATTGAACCGGGTCGTCGACGGTGGAACCGTGATGGATCCCGAGGTCGTATCCCAACTGATGAGCCGTCGACGCGCCGACGATCCGATCAGATCGCTGACTCCACGCGAGTCCGAAGTTCTCGGACTGATGGCGGAGGGGTTGGGAAATCAGGAAATCGCCAGGAAACTGGTCGTCAGCGACACCGCTGTGAGCAAGCACATAGGAAATATCTTCGCAAAACTCGGCCTGTCGGCTTCCGAAAGCGGGCATCGTCGTGTTTTGGCAGTTCTAGCTCATTTGCGCGCCTGATCGTGGATCTGGACTACATACCTGACCGAAGCGTAATGTGAGCCAGCCTCATGTTGTTGCCGTGATCGAACGGTGACCTGAGAGGCAGGGGCTTATGTCCTGTACGTAACGTGTGATGTCGAATGCGCGTCATCACCAGAAACCAACGAGGAGATCGATCAATGGGTAAGCCGATTGCCAGTGTGGCCGGAGGTCGGCAGTCCGTCCTTCTCGGGCTCGGCGTTCACCGCCCAGAGCGAGTCGTGACCAACGACGAGATCTGTGAGCTGATCGATTCCACCGACGAGTGGATCCAGACGCGATCGGGTATCAAGTCGCGCCGGTTCTCCGGCGAAGGTGAAGGCATCCTCGCGATGTCGATCAGCGCGGCCCGTAAAGCACTGGACGTCAGCGGCATTGCACCCGAGCAGATCGGTGCCGTGATCATCGCGACGTCGACGTGGGACCTGCAGACTCCCCAGGCTGCGTCCATCGTCGCCCACGAACTCGGCATCAAGGGTCCGGCTGCATTCGACGTCGCGGCAGGTTGCGCCGGTTTCTGTACCGCTCTTGCAGTGGCCAGCGACCTCGTTCGCGGTGGCACGGTTGATCACGTACTCGTCGTCGGCGTCGAGTTGATGAGCGAGGCCACCGAGCCCACCGATCGCAGCGTGCGCTTCATCTTCGGTGACGGCGCAGGCGCAGTTGTCGTCGGCCCGAGCGACACCGTCGGAATCGGCCCGGTCGAGTGGGGTTCGGACGGCAGCCAGTCCGACGCCATCGTTCAGGAGCCGAGCTGGCTCGACTACACCAAGAACCCGACCGGACCTCGTCCGTGGATCAAGATGGCCGGTACCGCGGTGTTCCGCTGGGCTGCCTTCGAGATGGGCAAGGTCGCCACCCGCACCCTGGAGAAGTCGGGGCTGGGTATCGAGGACATCGACGCTTTTGTGCCGCACCAGGCAAACCAGCGCATCAACGAGGTCATCGCTCGCAGCATGAAGCTGCCCGAGGGCTTCCCCGTCTCCAACGACATCGCCGAGACGGGCAACACGTCCGCGGCCTCGATCCCGCTCGCCATGGAGCAGATGCTGCGCGACGGCCAGTGCAAGCCGGGCGACAAGGCATTGCTTCTCGCCTTCGGTGCGGGTCTGTCCTTCGCCGGTCAGGTTGTCGTCATGCCGCCGTTGGCTGGAGCAGAATCCGCCTGATTGTTCCTTACGGAAGGGCGCCTCGAACCCACGGTTCGGGGCGCCCTTCCGTTTCCGTCCGGATCGTCGAACGTCTGCGATGTGGCACTCTGGCGAGATGGTCGAGAACGTGGGGGAGTCCGAACGGGAGTCCGAACGTAATGGTGTGACGGGCGGCAGCTTGGCAAAGATGGGCGGGCAAGTGGCGCTCGCCAGCACGGTCAGTCGCATCAGCGGCTTCGTCCGCACCCTTGCCCTTGCCGCGGTCCTGGGCATCGCCCTGGTCAGTGATGCGTACAACGCGGCCAACAGCTTCCCGAACATGGTCTATCAGCTCCTCCTCGGCGGGATTCTCGCCAGCGTCCTGCTTCCGTATCTGACGCGGCAACGGAGCCGTGGGCGGACGCTCGAACGAGAGCAGACGCAGCGCGTTCTCACCGTCGGAGCGCTGGCTCTTGCGCTCGTGACGGTAGTGGCCGTGGTGTGCGCGCCGCCTCTGGTCTCGGCCGTGATCGATGATCCGGCTCAACGAGAGCTCACGACGCTCTTCGCGTACTTGCTTCTTCCGGAGATCTTCTTCTACGGCGTCACGGCGATGATGACGGCTGTGCTCAGCGTTCGATCGGTGTTCGGCGCGCCGGCCTGGGCGCCGGTGATCAACAACGTCGTCCTTCTGGTGACGGTCGCGGTCTTCCTGTGTATCCCGGGGCCGGTGGCTCTGACTCCCGAGTCGATGACCACCGCGCAGGTTCTGGTGATCGGTGTCGGCACTTTGCTCGGGATCGTGGCGCAAACCGCCGTCGTTGCTCGAGCGCTGCACCGCAACGGGTTTCGGTGGCGCCTTCGCGTGCGGGTCGTACCGCACACCTGGCGCCCGGTGCGCGTCGGGGTGCCGTTGCTCGGCTGGGTACTTGTGTACGTCGTTGCCGGCCAGATCGGTGTGTGGGTGACGATGAAGGTCACTCTCTCCCGTCACGTCTACTCGATGTACACGCACGCGGATCTGCTGTTTCAAGTGGCGTACGGCATTCTCGGTGTGTCGTTGTTGACGGTGCTGATGCCGCGGATCGCCAGGTCGGTTGCTGCGGGTGACGACGTCGGCGTCGTATCCGATCTCGGCCGGGGAGCCCGGTATTCTGTGGTGGCGCTGATCCCGGTGACTGTGGCGCTCATGGTGTTCGGTCCCTCGTTGACCACCTTGATCTTCTTCGGCCGGGTCGACGGCAGCAGTGCCCGGTTGATCGGGACGGCCGTTGCGGTCAGTGCATTCGGGCTGGTGCCCTTTGCGATGGTCATGCTTCAGCTGCGAGTGTTCTACGCCGACAACAACACCCGAACTCCCGCGGTGATCGCCCTGGTGATGGTGGTCGCCAAGACTGCGCTCGTCCTTCTTGCGTCACTGTCGGCGAGTGACGAAAGGCTGGTCCTGGCCGTCTGTGCCGCCGGCTCGTTCTCCTACGTGTGTGGAGCGGTGCTCGGCCACATCCTTCTTCGAAAGCGATACGGGCTGTTGGGATTCCGTCGCGTGCAGGCCACCGTCGGAAGGATTTCGGCGGCGGCAATTCTGGCAGGTGGTTGTGCGCTCGCTTTGGTGGTGGCGGTTCAGAACCGAGTTCCCGAGCCCAGGCTTGCTGCTGTTATTTCATTGTCGGCGGGTGCGGCCGTCGGTGCCGTCGTCCTGTTGGGCGCATGCAAGGTCGTCGGTGTTCCCGAGATTCGCCGGGCGCGAACCCTACTGCTGTCCTGAGGACAAGAGCGGTACCAGCAGTTCGTCCGGAGTGAGGGCGCCGTGCTGTCCACGGAGGCCGGACAGTCCCGATTCGACAGATCGACGTACGACGGCCACGTCCCCGGACGCAATGGCGATGACGTCACCGATCCGGCCGTGATACTCGGAATGCACTGCAGGCCCGAACAATCCTGCGACTATGCCCTCGGACCTCGTCCCGATCCACATGCGGTCACCCAGTTCGGCGCGCCAGCGGTCCGCAACATCTTGTGCAGCGCCTTCTCGGGTGTGGATGTGACGACATCTAGGTTCACCGGCAAGAGCGAGTACATCTTTGGACAGAATCGGAGTGTTGTCGAAGTCGATCTTGTTCTCGTCCGACACGTCGACCATTCCGTGGTCTGCCGTCACCAGCAATCTCACGTCCGGGCCGAGAGCCGCGGCGAGTTGCTCGACCAGTCGATCGACCAGCATCAGTTGGAAGATCCACGGCTCGGACTCGGGTCCGTAGACGTGGCCGAGTGCATCGATCTCGCTGATGTAGCAGTACGTGAACGTGCGGTCGGCAGATTTCGACGCCGCCACGGTGCGAGCGAGGAGGTCTCCGTATGCCTGGATTCCGGCGAACTGGGCACCGCGCATCCCGGCACGGGTGAGGCCGCTGCCGTCGAACTTCGACGGTACGACGGTTGTAACGGTGATGCCGGCTGCGGCGGCGCGATCGAACGTCGTGGCCTGCGGCTGCAGGGTCTCCGGGACGATGGAGTCGGTCTGAGATTCCTTCTTGCCCGCGCTGTGCCAACCCAGCCAGTTGAACACCGAATCGGCTTCTTCGACGTAGGACTGGTAGCCGGTGATGCCGTGCGCTCCCGAAGGCAGACCGGTCCCCAGTGAGACGATGCTGGTGGCCGTCGTCGTGGGGAAGCCTGCCCGGATGGGCGTTCCGACGAGTGAATTCAGGAATGGTGCGTGTTCGGCGTTGCGGGCGAGCAAGTTCGCGCCCATCCCGTCTACCAGTAGAATTACGGTCTTCTTGCTGGGCTGTAGATCGAGACGGTTCGCTTCGCCGCTCACTCCGAGAGAAGCGAGTACCGACGGCGCAAGCGTCGACAGAGTCGGCTGCGAGTACACATCGAGGAGAGGGGCGGGGGCGGGCATCCCATGAGATTAGGCGTTGGACGCAGAAAACTGCATACCTTCTGGGCGAGTGTTCAAATCTGTGCGGTCAAATCCGGACTTTCCAGATGATCAGCGCGCAGAGACCGCGGACCGGTGCGGCCTCCGCGCGGAGATTCATTCCATGATCGTGGAGATCTGGAACTTGGCACCTAGTGGATCGGCCACCGACGCGAGACGACCGAAGGGCGTGTCCTCGGGATCGCGCAAGACGCTGCCGCCGAATTCGACGACCTTGGCGACGGCCGCATCGGTGTCGTCCGCCCCGAAGTACACCTGCCAGAACGACGGCGCCTCTGCCGGGAGGAACGAGCTGGCATCCATCAAACCGGCGACGACGGTGTCACCCTGCTTGGCCTGTGAGTACCTGAACTCGTCGCTGTCACCGATCGACTCGTAAGTCCAGCCGAACACGTCGGTGTAGAACGGCAGGACCGCGGCGTAGTTCTTGGACAAGGTCTCGTGCCAGACCGGCGCTCCGGCCTCGCCGACCAAACCGAAGCCGTGATGCTGATCTGCCTGCCAGATGCCGACGACGGCACCGGCCGGATCGCCCACGATCGCCATGCTGCCCTGAGGACCGACCTGCATCGACGGCATCATGATCGTTCCGCCCGCGGCTTGGGCCTTGGACGCCGACGCTGCCGCATCAGTCGAGGAGATGTAGGTGGTCCACACGTTGCCGTAGGGGTTTCCCTCCTGCTGGGGTCCGAGCCCGGCGATGGGCTGCCCGTCTTTGCTGAAGATCGCGTAGCCGCCGTACTGCGGGTCGTCGTTTGTGTCAGCCTGCCAGCCGAACACGTTGGTGTAGAAGGATTTGGCAACCTCGGTGTCGGAGCTGGTGAGGTCGATCCAACAGGGTGTTCCGTCGAGCGCTGTGCGTGCGGGCATCTGAAAACTCTCCTTAACCGAAACGGATACACAAGCAGGGGACGCGGAAATGCTTGGCCGAGGAAGGCCTGAATCTCACGCTACGCGCGTACCCCGACACATTCCCAGGGTTCGAGAGCTTTGGGGTATGTGTCCGTTTCGCGTTCCCCGGTGGGCCGGACCTGCCAACGTAGACGACCGCCGAATCGTTCTTGATACTCCGAAGTTGATGGGGCACTTGCTCGATCGGCAAGGGCGTTCCACCGGGGAGTGTTGGTACGTGTCAGCTCCTGATCAGCCCCGTGCGATCGAGCCACGCGAGCGCATGACGGGTGAACTCGTCCGGAATCTCCAATTGTGGGGTGTGGCCGGTGTCGCCGAGAATGATGGTGGTCCAGTGTGGATGTGCAGCAGCGGCTGCCCGTGCGGCCTCGACCGGGACAAGCCGATCGCGATCGCCGTGCATCAGGAGCGTCGGAGTCGTGATCTCTCGCAATGTCTTTCGATAGGAGGCAGGACGGGCGAGGGTCATCAGCAGTGACCGTGCTGCCTGAAGGAATTCGGCATCCTGGGTAGGTTCGTTGCGGCGAATCGCCGTCAAGGCAGCGCCCGCGTCGAGGACCGCGGGGTCGGCTCGCGTCGGATCGGCAAAACACAATCTGGTCATCTGAGCGGCCAACTGCCGGTCTGACATCTTTCGGCGTCCGAAGCCGAGAACCTGCTCACCGACGTACGGCATCGAGTAGAGCGCGAATTGGGCGGCGACGGTCAGATCGGGAAGTTGGACGGGCAGGGGGAGCGCCGGATCCACCAGGACCAGGCCGGCGACTGATTCGGGACTGGCATGGGTCGACATTGCCGAGACCATTCCGCCCATGGAATTGCCGAACAGGACGGCGGGCTCACCCACCACTGTGTCGAGAAAGCGATTCAGAAGTACTGCGTTGGCGTCGACGCCGGTGTGTCGCCCACGGGCAGAGGTGAGTCCGAATCCGGCGAGGTCAAGTGCGTACACGCGCGTGCGCGCCGCCAGCGCCGGTGCGACCCGCACCCAGTTCAGGTGCGAGCCGCCCAGACCGTGAACGAGCACGATGGGCGGCGCTCCGCTGGGACCGCCGAAGTCGATCCAGTGAACGTCACCGCCGAGATCGGTGATGTTGCTTGTCCCGCCCCACGGGTGTGTGAGGGTGCTTCCGTCGGTGAGTTGGGCCGAAACAGCGGATTCCATACCTGCCAGGATGCACCGAGGTGTCGTCGTAGTCACGCACTCGTTCCGGTTCGGGATCCGAATATGTGTCATCGATCACGGCTTCTCAAGAAGCTCAGGAAACGGGCAAAACGGAATTTGACTGGTGTTCAGCACTTTTCGAGGCTGTCGCCGCTTTCCGGCGGCCGTGGCGCGCGTCCGGCGGAGGTCGGTTCGGGCATACTGAAAACCATGTGGTGGATGGTCGGGCTCATTGTTCTGGCCGCCTTGGTTTTGGCATCCGTTCTGGTCGGTTTCGTTTTCCGCCGCCCGATCGCCGAAGCCAAGTCGGCGGTGCTTGCCTTCGACGACGCCAGCTCTCAGCCCCAGCGTGACTGACCACCGTCGAGCGGAATTGTTGCTCCAGTCAGATACGCGGCATCCGGGCCGACCAGGAAAGCCACCGCGGTTCCGATGTCCGTTTCGCAGTCGCCGATCCTCCGTAGCGGAATCCCGGCAACAAAGGCGGCAGCCTCCTCCGGGCGTGCATCTGCCCACCGCTGCAGCCCCGGCGACGACGCGTGGGGAGCAACCGCGTTGACCCGGATCCCGTCGACGCCCCATTCGCATGCTGCCGCGCGACTGAGGGCTCGGACGGATTCCTTCACGGCCGCGTAGCCGCCGTAGCCGGCAGCGTCCCAGCGGACGGCCACGGAGCTGACCATGTTGATGATTGCCCCGCCGCCGCGCTCCTTCATGAACGGGTAACAGGCTTGCATGGTTCGCAGAGTCGCGACGGGGCCGGACGTCAATCCGTCGGCAAGGCGCTCCGGAGTGAGGTCGAGGACGTTGCCGAGCGGGTTGAGGCTGGCGTTGTTGATCAGAATGTCGACGCCGCCGAACAGTTCCACCGTTCGCGCCACGGCTCCGGTGATGGAATCCGCGTCGGCGATATCCATGAGCACCGGTTCGGCACGGCCTCCGCGTTCGGCGATCTCGTTACATGTGACGACGAGTTTCGACTCAGTGCGGCCCGCGACCGCGACGGAAGCGCCCTCCTTGGCGAGCGCAAACGCAACTCCCTGGCCGACGCCTTGCCCTGCGCCAGTGATCAGGGCCACTTTTCCATCCAACTTGCCCACTGCTGTTCTCCTGCTCGTCATTCAACGGTTCCCGAAGCGTTGTCCGAATCGCGCATTGTTACTCGTGGGTTCCCGCTGGATGAGATGTGAGTTACGTCCCACTCAGCGGCACCGCTTCAAATTTCGGTCGTCTTACGTATATTGTGAGCGCCGTTACATACCGGGCGCGCGGACCGCGTACACATTCCATGATGAGGAGCTAGACATGGCATTCACCACTGGCAGCAGCAAGACGGACCTCGCAACTCTCGGCGACTTCCAGAAGATCATTGCAGGCCTGGGCGGCGTTCTCGTCGGCATCGGCGCAGTTGCAGGTCTTCTCGGCGCAATTGGTGGCGCAGGAAGCTCGCAGCCGAAGGCTTGATTGCTTCGCTGAACCGGATTTACGGCCCCCGGCCCGCATTCTGAAGGTATTGCCTTCGTGGATGCGGGCCGGAGGTTTGTCTGCAGATGAATACCTGTGTCTTGCAGGCACATTCAATTCTGTGATACGTCAATTGCCGCCGGAACATCCGCACCTTCTTCGTGGGCTTGGGGTCCGAAGTTCGGCAGCGGAGTGAAGTCGAGTGCCGCCTCCGAACCGCGGTAATGGTGGAAGTAGAAGAGGGATCGGTCGGGCCGCACCAGGCTGTCCGGTTCGCTTGTCTTCCATCCCCAGTGGACGTCTGCTCGCAAAATCTCCGACAGCTCCAGTATGTTCTTGCAACCATGGCTCTGTAGCCCAAGGCATTTCAATTCCTCGACGTCTCGCAATTGCCCGTCGCGCGTCCACCTGGATTCGTAGACCAGAGCATCGAGAACGACGCGGTGCGAACCCGCTTGAGTAACGCCGGCAAGTAGAACCTCCCAGTCCAATCCTGGTGCGTGTTGGAGGTACTCGTCGGCGTCGATGAATGCTGCCCATGCGACGGTGTCGCGGTACCGGCTCACGTAATCGACGTACGCCTCTACCTGTCCGTGCACGATCCGACCGTCCGCGTCGCGCGGTTGCCAGTCGACGATCGTCACCGGAAGGTCGTGCAGTTCTTTGCGGAATGCGACCTGAACTTCACTGTCCGACATCGATCGAGTGAAGGCGCCGTAAGAGTTGCCTCTCTTGTCCTCGCTGCGGCCGTGCCAACGGTTGAGACTGAATGCGCTTGTCTTGCGGGTGGACCCGACGGAACCGGTGTTGTCGTAGAGAACAACCTCCCAGCCTTGCTCGATGTGGTGCAGGCACCAGTCCCTGATGAAGGGGAGATGTTCGCGGGGGAGCAGGACCGCAACCACGGCGCGGCGCCCGGAGGCAGAGCTGTTCGGATGATTCTTCGGATCCGTGATCACCCGACACACGATAGTGCTCTGCGTGGATGCGAGTTACTCAATGCTGCTCGTAGGAACGGTTGATCGTAGAACGTTGACACATTCGGCTATTTGTCTCATAGTCGAGTCATGACAACTTCTGTGTCACATTCGCCACGGTTTGTACCTTCCACCGGGGAGTCCTGGCGTTCGCCCTGGGCCATGTACGACGCATTGCGCGAGAACGACCCGGTGCACAACGTTGTGCCGGACGCTGCGCCGCAGGACGACTACTGGGTGCTCACCCGTCACGAAGACGTCTACAACGCCGCTCGCGACTACGAGACGTATTCGTCGGCAAAGGGATTGACCACTGTCTACGGTGAACTCGAACAGATTGGGATGCAGGACAATCCGCCGTTCGTGATGCAGGATCCGCCAGTGCAGTCGGAGTTCCGGCGCATGGTGTCGAAGGGTTTCACTCCGCGTCAGGTATCGGCGGTCGAGCCGATGGTTCGCGAATTTGTCGTCGAACGTATCGAGGCGCTGAAAGCGCGTGGCAGCGGCGATATCGTCGTCGAGCTCTTCAAACCGTTGCCGTCGATGGTTGTCGCACACTATCTGGGTGTGCCGGAATCGGACCGTGACCAGTTCGACGGCTGGACCGAAGCCATTGTCGCTGCCAATTCGGCAGGTGGTGTGGCCGCGGCAGCGACGACGGCGCAGGCCGCCACCGGTGAGCTGATGATGTACTTCGCTTCGCTGATCGAACGCCGCAAGGTCGAACCGGGTGACGACACGATTTCGCACCTACTCGCCGCTGGACTCGGTGAAGACGGCGACATGTCCGGCCTGCTGTCGATTCTGGGCTTCGCCTTCACCATGGTGGCCGGTGGAAACGACACCACGACAGGAATGCTGGGTGGTTCGGTGGCGATGCTGACCGAACGCCTCGATCAGCGTCAGATCCTGCTGGACGATCCCGCATTGATCACCGACGCGGTCGACGAGTTGCTTCGACTCACCTCGCCGGTCCAAGGACTGGCACGCACCACGACGCGAGATGTGGCCTTGGGTGGCAAAGTGATTCCGGCAGGACGTAAGGTTCTGCTGATGTACGGTGCGGCCAATCGTGATCCCGAGAAGTACGGACCCGACGCGGCGGAGTTGGACGTCTTGCGTCGACCGCAGAAGATTCTCACCTTCAGTCATGGCGCCCACCATTGTCTGGGCGCGTCGGCAGCTCGAATGCAGGCGCGAGTTGCTTTGGAAGAGTTGCTTTCCCGGATTCCCGACTTCCATGTCGACATCGACGCGATGCAATACGCGCCGGGCAACTACGTGCGCCGTCCGCTCTCGGCTCCGATGTCGGTGACTCGGCCATGAGCAACGACTGGCTCGGCGAGGGGCGCGCCTTGGCGGCAGCCGAGAAGATCCTCGACAGCGCGGCACAATTGTTCGTCGCGAAAGGCGTCAACGCGGTCGGTATGGCGGAGATAGCCTCTGCTGCAGGATGTTCCCGGGCCACCTTGTATCGGTACTTCGAGAATCGGCAGGCTCTTCACATTGCGTTCGTTCACCGCGAAGCTCGCAGGCTGGGAACTGCGATCGCGGAATCGGTAGCGACCATCGACGATCCGAGTGAGCGTCTGGAGACGGCCATACTCACTGCAGTGTCCGCGGTGCGTAGCACTCCGACGTTGGCTGCATGGTTCACCCCGGGTGATGCGAGTCTTGCCGGTGAACTTGCCAATTCATCCGACGTCATCAACGGACTTGGTGTCGCGATGCTGGGTGAACTCGGAGCAGGCACAGCGTCGCGGGCGCGCTGGATCGTGCGAGTGATTCTCTCGCTGCTCATGGTGCCGGGGGCGGACGAGAACGACGAGCGGACGTTGGTGCGTGAGTTCGTCGTTGCGCTGTTGATTGCTGGACGGGCCACCTGATCATCCCTTCCGGGTGATGTGCGAGGGCTGCGTGGGGATCGAGGATGAACCGATATCCCGACACAGGTCATCGCGAGTTCCCGAGGAGCGTAAGAGAAGATGTCTACACCGTTCGAACTCGACCCCAAGCCCGCCACCGAAGCGACCGCCTGGCAAATGCCCAGGTTCTCCGTGACCTTCCTTTCGACGACACCTTCGACTTCGAACTGATTTCTCGAGGTCTCGTGGCACCGCTCATCGATGGCGGACTGGTCAAAGGTGACAAAGGGCAGTTCATCTTCTCGTACGACGCCTACGGGTTCGCCGACGGCGATGCACCGGATACCGTCAACCCGAGTCTGTGGCGCCAAGCCACTTTAATGGGAAAGGGCGGTGGACTGTTCAAGCTGGCTGATCGTCTGTACCAGGTGATCGGCCAGGACTTGTCGAACACGACGATCATCGAGGGCGACACCGGGTTGATCATCGGTGACACTCTGATGTCCGCGGAAACAGCCGCTCTCGCGCTGGAGTTGTACTACCAGCACCGCCCGAAGGTTCCGGTCAAGGCAATCATCTTCACGCACTCCCACGGCGATCACTTCGGCGGTGTCAAAGGATTTGTCACCGACGAAGAGATCGAGTCCGGTGCCGTAAAGGTCTACGCACCAGACAGTTTCACGGAGGAAGGGATTTCCGAGAACGTACTTGCCGGCACGGCGATGACACGTCGCGGAATGTACATGTACGGATCGTTCCTGCGTCCGGGGCCACAAGGGCAGGTATCCGGTGGTCTCGGCCTGTCCACTTCTCACGGCACTTCGACGTTCGCCGTGCCTACCGACGTCATCACCGAACCGGTGCACGAAGAGGTCATCGACGGTGTGCGCGTGACGTTCATGCTCGCGCCGGGAACCGAAGCGCCGTCCGAAATGCTCTTCTATTTACCAGATTTCAAGGCTCTCGGGTCAGCTGAGGACGTCACGCACACGATGCACAATCTATACACGTTGCGCGGCGCCAAGACTCGCGGCGCCAAAGCGTGGTCGCACTACGTGCGTCTGGCAATGGAACTGTTCCCCGACGTCGAAATCATCTTTGCGCAGCATCATTGGCCCACGTGGGGCAACGACAAGATCTTGAATCTGATGTCGGATCAGGCAGATCTGTACAAGTATCTGCACGATCAGACGTTGCGCCTTGCCAACAAGGGACTGACACCGGTAGAGATTGCCGACCAGATCGAGGTACCCGACGCGATCGGAAAGCAGTGGTACAACCGTGGGTACTACGGCTCGCTCAGTCACAACGTCAAAGCGATCTACACCTTCTATCTCGGTTGGTTCGACGGCGTTCCCGCTCACCTCAATCCCCATCCGCCGGTGGAGAACGGCAAGCGCTACGTCGAAGCCGTCGGCGGACCGGACGCACTTTTGACCAAGGGCAAGCAGGCGTTCGACGACGGCGACTACCGCTGGGCGGCCGAGCTGGTGAACCATCTGGTGTTCGCCGATCCGAGCAATCAGAAAGCGCGAGAGTTGTTGGCGAACACGTACGAACAACTCGGCTACCAAGCCGAGAACGGTACGTGGCGCAACTTCTACCTGGTCGGAGCGATGGAATTGCGGCATCCGCTGGCGCCGATGCCGTCCAACAACCCCACTGGCCCGGCCGTGGTCGCAGTGATGCCGCTCGAGCAGATGCTGGACTTCTGGGCAGTTCGCCTCGACGGTCCCAAAGCAGCCGATGTAGACCTGTCGTTGCGATTCGTGTTGTCGGATACCGCGGACAACGTCCTGGTCACAGTGCGCAACGGCGTGCTGAACTACGACATGGACAAGGCAGATGCTTCGGCCGCCCTGACTCTGACCTTGACCCGTGCCGTGTTCAACGAGGTGTATCTGGGAACGACCTCGCTCACCGAATCCATCAAGGCCGGAACGGCAAAAGCTGTGGGAGATCAGTCCGAACTGGAGACGTTCATCTCGCTGCTGGAGGACTTCGATCTGTGGTTCGATATCGTCACGCCGTGACAGTCGCACCAGTCACGCCGTGACTGGTGCGACTGATCGGTGATCAGTGTTCGTGAATGATGACTCCGCGCATGATCTTTCCCGACTTCATGTCGTCGTAGCCCTGGTTGATGTCTTCGAGGCGGTACTCGGTGGTGACCATTTCGTCGAGCTTCAGCAGTCCGACTTCGTAGAGGTTCAGTAGTCGGGGGATGTCGGCGCGAGGGTTACATTCGCCGAACAGGCTTCCGCGGAGCTGTTTTTGGAACAGGGTCATTTCGGCGAGGTGCAACTGTGTGTCGGTGGCGCCCATCGGTGAGACTGCCGTCAAAACCACGCGGCCACCCTTGCGGATCAGTCCGACCATCGGCTGGATCATGTCGCCGCTCGCTACTCCGACGGTCAGGATCGCGACGTCAGCCATGACGCCCCAGGTCAATTCGTTGACCAGCGTCATGGCTTCGTCGATCGACGAAGCAAAATGTGTTGCTCCGAGAGTCTCGGCCATGGCTTTCTTGTCCGGCGAGATGTCGACTGCCACGATGTGCCTCGCGCCTGCGATTTTCGCTCCTTGGAGGGCACTTCCACCGATCCCGCCGATTCCGACGACGACCACGGAGTCGCCTGGCGAGACCTCTCCGGTGTTGACGGCAGATCCCCAACCGGTGGTGACTCCGCAACCGACGAGGCAGGCCTTCTCGAGGGGAATCCATTTGTTGATCTTCACGACCGACGCTTCCGGTACAACCGTGTAATTGCCGAAAGTGCCCAGAAGCGAGAAGGTTCCGACGTCCTTCCCGCGTGCTGCCGCGCGGTACGTTCCGTCGACCTGCGCGCCGGCCATCAGAATGGCGCCGAGGTCGCAGAGGTTGCTCTGTCCGACTGCGCACCAGCGGCAGCGTCCACACGAGGGAATGAACGAGAGGACGACGTGATCGCCCACCTCGACGTCTCGTACGCCGGGGCCGACTTTCTCCACTATGCCCGCACCTTCGTGGCCACCGATCACGGGGAGCGGGACTGCCAGATCACCGGTCACAGCATGATCGTCGGAGTGGCACATGCCGCTGGCAACCACTTTGATCAGGACTTCACGTTCTTTCGGATCTGCGAGCTCGATCTCCTCGACACTCCACGGTGTGTTGTGATCCCACAGCACGGCTGCCTTCGCCTTCATCGACATTCCCTTCGAGCGTGCTTCGCGGTGCAGTGTCATCTCGTCTGCTCCTGGACACATGCTGTCTCCCGTCGGGGGCCTCGGTCATGTATCTGCGCGCCACGGTTTGGTGTTTTCGCGCCGTTTCACCCATCCATGAAGTGAATTTGCGATAATCTTAGTTATGGTCACCATCCGGTCTGGAGAGAAGACTGCCGACGGCATTCCTATCGGTATGGGAGGCCAATGGTGGGAATCTCGTCTGCGGGAGCAGTTCATTCCCCTTGATGTGCAGGTATCCCGATCGGATCTCCGGGAGGGATTCACCGCATCGGTCAAGCGACGCTCGCTGGACGACTTCGGTCTCGTCGACCTCAGCTGCGATCCGTGCACAGGAAAGCGAACCGCAACTCAGGTATCCGACGCCACAGAAGACTGGGTGGTGCTGATCGCAATCCAGTCAGGACGCGAAGCGCTGACACGAGCAGGTGAGACGACTCTCGTGGGCGCTGGTGACGTAGTTCTGTGGGATACGCGCAATCAGGCCGAGTTCGAGGTTCTGGAGTCGATTCGTTCGATAAATCTGCTGATTCCGCGCTCGGCCCTGGCGGAAGTCTCCGGTCGAGCGTGGCCGGCTTTCGGCGGCGCGCTGGAACGGGACTCACCGTCGGTACGTTTGTTGGTTTCCTATCTGTCGATGCTGGCCGATTCGTTGGCCGAACTTCCTGAATCCGCGATATCAGCGGCCAGAAATGCCACCCTCGAACTGTTCGACGGGGCAGTGAGCCAGACCATCGGAACTGAGGACGCTGTCGGTTCCGCCGCGCTGCGCTTGTCGATCGATGCCTGGATCGACGGGCACCTGAGTGATCCGTCGTTGTCGTTGACCTCTGTTGCCGCCGCCCACGCGGTCTCGGCCCGGACGGTCCAGCGAGTTTTCGGCCGATCTGGTGAGACGTTCAACGGGACGGTACGGGCGCGGCGGTTGGCCAGGGCACGCGAGGAATTGCGTCGCACGAACAGCTCGATCACCTCGATCGCCACCAGATGGTGTTTCTCCGACGCAAGCCACTTCTCGCGACTTTTCAAAGAACGGTTCGGGGCCTCTCCGGCGGCCTTCCGCTCTCGGAAAATGCGGAGCTGACGTCGGGGCCTACTCGAAACGAGAAGGATCTCCCGCGCCGACCCGCACGATTTCGGGAACACCGGACGAATAGTCGACGACTGTGGTGGGTTCGGTTCCGCAGTCACCCGAGTCTATGACGGCGTCGAGTTGGTGGTCGAGTTCTTCCTTGATCTGCCAGCCGTCCGTCATCGGTTCCTCGGCGCCGGGCAGGAGAAGGGTGCTGGAGAGGATGGGTTCACCCAACTCTTGCAAGAGTGCCCGCACTACCGGGTGGCTGGGGATACGCACTCCGACGGTCTTCTTCTTGGCGTGTGCCAGCCGACGCGGAACTTCCTTCGTGGCGGGAAGGATGAACGTGTACTGCCCAGGCGTAGCCGCTTTCACCGCGCGGAACGCAGAGTTGGTGACGTGGACGAAGTGCCCGAGCTGCGCGAAATCGGCACAGACCAGCGTGAAGTGATGGTCCGAACGCAGATGACGGATCTCGCGGATCCGATCGGTGCCCGAGTGATTGTCCATTCGGGCGCCCAGGGCGTAGCAGGAGTCGGTGGGGTAGGCGATGACCGCGTCGTTGCGCAGCATTTCGACGATCTGGCTGATCGCGCGCGGCTGCGGGTTTTCCGGGTGAACGTCGAAGTATCGGGCCATCAACTCAGCTTAGTTCAGCTTGCAGATCACGAATGCCGTTCACCGTTGAGACTGTGGTCGGCGAGCAAACCCGTCAGCTCTTCGGCGTAGGCGAGTTGCTTACGTAAGTGTGTGCAGCTTTCTTCCGCCCGGGTGTGGCAGTCGGTGACGAATTCGGTTGCAGCGGTGCGCGTTGGCGCGTCCGAAGCTTCGTCGCCGAGCACTGCCAGAGAATCGAGAAGTTGTTTCATTTCTTCGAGACTGAATCCGAGCGGCTTCATTCGTCGGATTACCAGTAGCCGTTGGACATCGGCCTCGGTATAGAGGCGGAATCCTCCGGCGCTCCGCTCGGACGGAGTAACCAGACCGACCTCGTCGTAATGACGAATCGTCTTGATCGACAGTTCGGTGCGTTCGGCAACCTGTCCGATCTGCATGTTCGGCCCTTGGCCCGCATGTTCCGGCTCAGACATCACTCCCACTTTCCTCGCGCTGGGCCTCCATACTCTCAGTGACCGTCACCCAGCCGACCGGACAGGCGCAGGTGGCGCTCGGCCGATGCGTCGTCGAGCCCCACGATCTCGACATTCTTGCCTCTGGCCGCGTACTTGGTGGTGATGGCGTCCAGTGTCGCGACGGTCGACGCGTCCCAGACATGAGACTCGGACAGATCGATGACAATGTTCTTCGGGTCGCCGGCGTAGTCGAATTGGTAGATCAGATCGTTGCTGGATGCGAAGAACAGTTCGCCTCGAACCGCATAGACACGGGTGTCCTCGTCCGGATGCGCGACGTCGATCACTTCGGTGAGATGCGCGACGCGGCGAGCGAAGATGACCATCGCGGTGATCACTCCGACGATCACGCCGTAGGCAAGATTGTGGGTCGCGACGGTGACTGCCACGGTGACCAACATGACCACTGTCTCGCCGATCGGCATGCGGCGCAGGGTCTTCGGATTGATGCTGTGCCAATCGAAAGTGCCGACCGAGACCATGATCATGACGGCCACCAATGCGGCCATGGGAATCAACGCCACGACATCGCCGAGGCCGACCACGAGTATCAGCAAGAACACGCCCGCCAGGAAAGTCGAGATTCGAGTGCGAGCGCCGGAGACCTTGACGTTGATCATGGTCTGGCCGATCATCGCGCACCCTCCCATGCCCCCGAAGAAGCCGGTGACGATGTTCGCGACGCCTTGGCCCCACCCTTCTCGGGTCTTGTTCGAGTGCGTATCCGTGACGTCGTCGACGAGCTTGGCCGTCATCAACGATTCGAGGAGTCCGACGAGCGCCATGGCCAATGCGTACGGCGCAATGATCGACAGTGTGTGCATGTCCAGGGGGACATCGGGGATCAGTAGCGTCGGCAGGCTCGACGGAAGCTCGCCCTCGTCGCCGACATTGGGGACGTTGAACGCGAAAATGACTGTGGCGGTGGTCAGTAGAACGATTGCCACCAGTGGAGCCGGGACGGCGTTCGTCAGTTTCGGCAGGAATACGAGTAGCAGAAGTGCGACTGCAAGGAGTGGGTAGACGAGCCACGGAACATCGATCAGGTGGGGGAGTTGGGCGATGAAGATCAAGATGGCGAGTGCGTTGACGAATCCCACCATGACGCTGCGCGGAATGAAGCGCATCAACCTTGCGACGCCCAGGAGGCTCAGCACGATCTGGAGAAGGCCGGCCAGAAGGACTGTCGCAATCAGGTAGTCGATTCCGTACTCGCGCGTCAGTGGAGCGACGACCAGTGCGACGGCGCCGGTAGCTGCGGAGATCATTGCGGGTCGTCCGCCGACGACGGCGATGGTCACTGCCATCGTGAACGACGCGAACAGTCCTACCCGCGGATCGACGCCGGCGATGATCGAGAACGAGATCGCCTCGGGAATCAGTGCCAACGCCACGACCAGTCCGGCCAAAACCTCCGTTTTGAGACGGTGAGGTGACCGGAGCGCGGCCCGAACCGAATTGTCGTTGGTGGATGAAGCGATGGTTACTGCCATGAGATTCCGTCCTGACGAGGTTCTCATACTCTACCCTCCTGTAAGGGTAGAGTATGACCGGAGATCTCGCTACGGTGCGAACTTCTGTCGAATTGTGTTTCCCCGCAGTGAATCTCGAATCGGGAGATTGATCGAGAGGGGAAAGGTCTGCGGCGGCGGTCAGATGTGACGACCGGCAACTCTTACCAAGTATTTACCTACTGTGTGGGTTTTGTTTATTGAAAACGGGTCAACTCGGACGCTGGCTCCGTTACAGTTCGGCGGCAAACGTCAATCAGGTTGTTCCGAGAGGACATCATGTCAAAACGCCTACTGAGTGCTGCGCTCCTTACCGGCCTCCTTGCCGGTGGAACCGCTGCGGCCGTGATTCCGGCGACCGCGGCGCCCGTTGCAGAAACCACGTCAACAATGTTCCAGGTCACGTGCCGCGCAGTTCCGAGTGCGTTCTCCGGTCGTCAGACGGAAAGCCTGCTACGGTGCGGGTTTCGGCTCCGACGGTAGTCGCGCCAGGTCAGGTCTTCGACATCGACGTGGATCCGGGTAGCGTCCAGATCCCGAACGATGTGAGCGGCGCAAGCGTCAAGAAGATCTCGCGTCTGAAGATTGATCTGCCGATTCCGACCAACGCGGAGTTCGTTTCGGCGACGGTCACCGATCCGGGCAATGTTATTGCCGGGAAACCTGCTTCGGTGATTCGTGTCAACGAAGACGGCACTCCCGCAGCGGACGGTCCGATACTCCGGTTGTCCGGCGCAAACGAAGCGATCGGCAACAGTCCGTCATCGTCGTCGGGTGCGCACGGCGGGCTTGCGATCAATGCTCAGTCCGGAGTCGAGACCAACATCGTCTTTCCGAAGATCAGAATCACCGTAAAGGCCGGGCCGTCCGGCGCAGTCGAAACCAATGTCCGGACTTCGGGTGCTGCAGGTACTTTCGGCGGGCCCGAGTCATTTTTGACCTTCCTCCCTCAGGTCAGTCACTGGCTCGCGGGAACCATCTGGGCGCCCACATCCTGCTCGCCGCGCGACGCTGAGACCGGCCCCCTCAATGCCGGTGCCGGCGCCCTGGCATCCACGAAGATCGACGGGGACCTGGGGCCCGTTGATCCTGAGCCAGGCGCGGACATCGTGACTAAGCTCGAAGGACCGGCTACCGCCGCGACCGGTACCAAGGTGTCTTTTGCTTCTCACGTCGATCCGGAAAACACAACGGGAACAGTACAGTTCATGGTCGACGGCAAACCCGTCGGTGACCCGCGGCCGGTGGTTCGCGGTATTGCGCGCCTGGATCTCACCTTCGGTAAGGCGGGTACCAAGTCCGTGACTGCAGTATTCACCGCTACCGGAGACGAGGCGAAGTACACGTCGGCGGCACACGTACTCACGGTGACCGGTGACACCACAGGTCCGGTCGATCCCGACCCGACCGATCCGGGCACTCCGGGCGGTCTCGGCAGCCTCGAGTCCGTTCTGCCGCAGCTGCCAACGGGTTCGCTCGGTGGCAAGTGATCACGGTCCTACCTCACTGAACTTTCAATGGCCGAGTTCTTCTGAAAGGCAACACATGAACCCCCGCACTCTGGCAGTTTGCGCTGTCGTACCAGCACTCGCGGCCGGACTCCTCGCTGTGTCCGCGCCGGTGGCAGCGGCTTCCGATACCGTGACGCGGACAGTTTCCTTCGAACACAAGTGCCGGGTCGACGGCGCCACCGATTGGGATTCGTCGTTCTCCGACAACATGGAGGTAACGGCGCCCACGTCCGTGCGTCCCGGCGAACAGTTCACAGTGAAATTGCATCCAGGCACCATGCGTAGTTCGGATTCGGACACCGGTCGTATCAAGTACGACATCGCACTACCGCAAGGGGCAACCCTGGTTTCGTACTCCCTCGTCGGTGATTCGTCGTCCAACTTGACCGGCGAGACTGCGGTGCTGCTCCGGGTGGGCGCAGACGGAAACGCGAACCCGGCGGGTGAGTACCTGCGAATTACCGGTACCGGCAACAAGACAGTCAACGACGGTCCGAGCGCGAACGACAACAAGCCCAAGGAAGGGCTGCAAGTCAAGGCCAACACGGACTTTCGTTTACCGGCAGTCGAATTGAAACTCGAAGCTCGGTCCGACGAGGGAAACGCGACGACGCACCTGCGCGCCGGGGCGACGAGCCCGAGTATCAAGATCAAAGACACGAGCATGAGTTTCGGTGAGTCCCGGTGGGTCAATGCCGCTGGGTATTGTGTTGCTGCGGGCGAGGGACGCAGCGCCCTCTCGACTACCGAGGTCTTCACGACCAACCAGACCGAGACGATGGTCGCTGTCGTACTGGAGGCACTGACGGGCGAAGACGTCAAGATTGCGGCGAGTATCGACCCGAACCCGGGTGAGGGAACGGTCGAGTTCTTCGACGGCGATACGAAGATCGGCAGCGCCACAGTCGATTCCAATGGCCATGCAGAACTGGTCTGGCGGTTCCGCGACCAGGGCGAGCATCGCATCACCGCAAAGTTCTTGGGTACCAAGAAGTTCAGTTCTTCGGAATCTGCGGACAAGACCGTGACCGTCACCGTGCCTGGTGTCATCGTCGTCGAGCCGGTGGATCCGACGGAACCGGAAACTCCTGGTGGAACCGGAAGCCTCGGGGACATCTTCTCGAAGCTGCCGACGGGCTCACTCGGAGGCTGAGTCACCCAAACGGCAGGGGAGCGTCGACGTTTCGGCTCGAATGCGGGTGTGTGATCGAATACTGGAATGACAGGTTCGAATCATGCCGAGAGCCGCAACGCCGGCGTTCTCTGATCTTCTCAATGGGAGTCTCCGTCACGGAAATCGGGCCAGAACCACAAAAAGGTAGCTCACCAAAACTCGTGCCCTTTTACTACCGTGAGTTGAAGAACTGCGCGAACCGCGGGTTCTTACATCAACAAGCCTTCGAACTCGCCGCTGCGGTTCAGGTATGAACAAGGTAGGGAAAATGCGCAAGGTTAGTTTGCTCGCGTCCGCTGCAGCAGTAGCTGTCGGTGTGGCAATGATCGGGACGTCGGCCTCAGCAGCGCCGGGAACGATTCCCGGTCACGGGCTGTTCGACGTGCCGTGGGAGGTGTTGCCGGGAACCTACACGACGTCTGGGCCCGTATCAGCTGACATGCCGTGCATATACGGCCGAGCAAAAGTCGACGGCGATGGTGAATTGAATGTACTCGAGTTCGAAAGCACCCTCGAACCGGCGACAGTCACGATTCTCTTGACGGATTCTCGCTTCACCACCGCATATTGCTCTGATTGGAAGCGAGTGTCGTCAGTCGGATCGTTGGATCTCGGATCACTTTTCGGGTCATAGACGTCGCCGCTCTGATTCCAGATGGGCCTCTGGCCGTGGCCACGGACCTCTGCTATCTCGGCTAACGCTCGCCTCGCGGATGTGCTCGTTCGTCTCGAGTTTCCGACCACTCGTCGCATGAGTCCATGACCAGGGACTTTAGCCCTCGGTAATTACCTACCAATCGGTATATTCTGCGAAGGTACGGACTTCGTGAACCGATGTGAGTTGGCTCCGGGGGACGTGCCGGCCTCGCAGGACCGCCCGCAAAGTCAGCCCGGTGAGGCCACCGGAGTTCGCGCATTTCGACAGATTGCCGCTGGGTCCGTCCGCTACGAGGGGAGCGGACGGACCTGACAGCACGAGAGAGTGCCATGCCTGAACGTGGTCAAAGCAGAGTGGACGCGGGGATCATTGCCGTCGTCGCAGTCATCACCGGTGTGTTCGTCGCACTGACCGGTCACGGTCTGGTTGCAGCGCTCGCCACCGTAGTGGGCCTCGCGCTCGGAATGGCGATTGTGCGGTATCTGATCAAGGGCCGCTGATCACCGCAAGAGTTCAGCAGGTCGCGAGAATGTCTGCGATGGTGTCGTGTTCGGCTTGGGTGACCCACAAACCGTATGCCGCTTTGACTTCCACTTGAGCAGTCACGTACTGGCAGCGGTAGGCCTTGTTGGGTGGCAGCCAGGTCGCCGCGTCGGAATCCGACTTCTTCTGGTTCGTGGGCCCGTCGACAGCGCGCAGGTTTCGAGGGTCGTTGGCCAGATTGGTTCGCGTCTGTGTATCGAGCTGTTGTGCGCCCTTCTGCCAGGCGTCCGAGAGTGCGACTACATGTAATCCGTAGCTAGTAGTTAGTGCCGTTGACATCATCCTGAGCTTCCTTCCACAGATTCGGGACATGTGGGCGACGGTGTTATCTGCAGGTAGCGAAGTACGCCGATGACACCGCAGACACGCGCCGTTCGGGTGCCTCGAATTAGGCAGCGCCGGGCGTAGCTTCGACTTCAGACGAACGGGAGCGGGCTGATGGCTACAGCGCAACGTGTCACTCTCAACGACGGTACAACGACCTGGACGGTGATCGACAGATCGTTCGGTCTCGTTGAGCCGGTCGAGGCCTACCTCGAGTACGGGCGGCAAATCGACTTCCGGCCGAACACCACCCGCGCCTACGCACAGAGCCTGGCCCAGTGGTGGTCGTTCCTGGAAGTGACCGGCACGTCGTGGGATGCGGTGAAGCTGCACGACTTCGGCGACTTCATCTCGGCCCTGCGCTACGGCGAGCAGGACTCGCCGATCCGCGAACTCCGCCCCCGACCGACGCTCAGCGACAGCACGGTGAATCTCCGCATGCGCGCAGTGATGAGTTTCTACCGCTACCAAGCCGACAGCGGAACAGACGCTGCGCCGTTCCTGTGGAAGCAAGCCCACGTCCGATCCGGCCGCTACCTCTCGTTCCTCGAGCACGTGGCCAGGCGAGCGCCACAGAAGCGCGCCGCCATCCGAATCCGCGCCGCCCGCAAGGCCATCCCGGTTCTGGCGCCGACCACGATCGACGCCCTCCAAGGCGCCGAGGCCACCTACGACCCAACACTCGAGGAGTGGAGAGGTGACCTGCGATATCGGTTCCTGTGGGCAGTCCTGGCGGAATCGGGCATGCGGATCGGCGAAGCCCTCTCGTTGGAGCACCGCGACTGGAACACCGGGATCGGCGGCAAGAGCGCCCGGGTCGCGATCGTGAGCAGGCCACACCCGTACGGCCTGTCCGCCAAGTCCGGGGAACGCGAGGTCCACATCGGGTCGCGGCTCGACCGGCTCTACGCCGACTACGTGTGGTGGCTGTGCGACCGAGGCGCCGATGTCGCCCTCGATGATTGGGACAGCAGCTACATCTTCTGCAACGTGATGCGGAACCCGCTGTTCGCGCCCCTGCGTACCGAGTCGGTCTATGCGCACCTGCGCTCGATGAAGCATCACGACACCGCCCTCCCGAACCTGATGACACCGCACTGGTTTCGGCACACCCACGCCACCGCGCTGTTGCTGGCGGGGAGTCCCGTCCACACCGTCAGCCGCCGCCTCGGACACGCGAGCGTGCAGACCACGATGAACATCTACGGCCACGTCACCGAGGACGCCGAGCTGGCCTCGGTAGCGAATTGGCGCGAATACGTCGCCGGATGGGAGTACCCGAATGTCTAGCCCAGCAACCGATCCCGCCATCACGTCATGGTCGCGCAGCCCCAAGAGACTGCACCAGATCGACCCGGGGTTGGCACTAGCGGACATGTTCGACCTCACCATCGCCCGCAGGCTCTGGGACTCTCTGCCCGAAGAATGCCGCAGCGATCACTTCGACAAGAAGACGATGCCGGCGCACTACCGACCGGCGATCCGCGAAGTCAACGTCGGCGGGAGCTGGACCTCCTGCTACCTGAACTTCCGCGGTTTGCCGGAGCCGATGACCTGGGAGATCGCCTGGATCATCCACCGGCGCATCGAGCTGGGTCACTTCGTCCGCGTCATCGAGACGAATGCCGCCTTCATCCTGCTGCGCGCCGCGATGAATCACGACGACGAGTGCCGGTCGGCGCAATCGCTGCTGCACCGTTCGCCTGACGAGTGGGTGCGATCCGCACGGAAAGCACAGATGCGCGGTGCGAAGATCGGCGAATCTGCGTTCAAAGGCGGCACCTACCGCCTCGGGCACATGGCCGCCGTGCTCGGGTACGCCTATCACCGCGGCCCGTGGTGGGAGCTGAACGTCTGGAATCCCAGCCTCGACCCGAGGGTGCCCCAACGCGACCACGAACCGCAAGGTCGCACGACAATGCACTTCACCAACCTGACCAGCCTGTGGTTGCGTGAAGGAGCGAAGTACTGGCTTTCGGCGGGCCTGACCACGGAGCGGTACTCGTGGAGCACGGTCAAATCGCGCCTGGACGCCCTGAAATGGCTGCAACGCTACATCGACACCACCGCCGATCAGGGCCCGTGCCTGACAACGGACCCACACCGCCTGCGGGACTTCATCCGCGGCTTCTGCGACATGCTCCTCGCACACCGCATCGAGTCCGGGGTACGCGCGGGCAAGGCGCTGGCGACGAACCCACGCCGCCAGATCATGACCGCGATCGAGCAGTTCTACCAGTTCATGTATGACCACCGGGATGAAGCCGCCACCGAACTCGGCATCAGCGCCTGGGCCACTCTGCGACCCGAGCACTGCGTGCTGTTCCGCCCCGAGGACAAGCCCCGCTTGGCCAACGTCAAGGCACACGACATGGTCCTCGAAGAGGATGTCATGCAGCAGATCGCCGAGGGCAGCGGCCTGCTCGCACAGCCTGTGAAGGAGGGCGGGCTCGGCGACCTGCAAGCCTTCCACATCCTGATGCTTCTGCTGCGCACCGGACGTCGCGCCAACGAGGTGCTGATGATGGACTTCGACCCGCTCGAACCGATCCTGCACAATCGCACATACGGTGATCCTGACAGCGCGGGCTTCGTCGCCCGGATGCGGTATCAACAGACGAAGATCGAATCGAACGTCGCACCCACGATCCCCGTGGACGAGGAGATCGTCACGATCATCCGAGCCCAGCAAAAGCACGCCCGAGACATGATGGCGCACTTCGGAAACTCTGACGTAACGCCGAAATACCTGTTCCTCTGCGCGAGCCGAAACCGACTGGGCGACAAGCCTTACCCGCTTCCGACAATGCATCTGCGGTTCAGCAGGCTCACCAGACTGCTCAACATCAGAGACTCCGTCGGCCGTCAGGTCGCGGTCTCCAAGACACACCGCTTCCGGCACACCGCCGCGACCAACCTGATCAACGCTGGAGTGCCGCTTCACGTCGTGATGCGCTACTTCGGTCATGTCTCCCCGGACATGACCTTGCACTACGCCGTGACCTCTGCGCAGACCATGGAGGAGGAATTCCTCCGATACAAGAAAGTCACCCGCGACGGCCGCACCGCCTCGATCGACAGCTCCGACCTCTACGATCTGATCCAGCTCGACAAGCGAGCTGACCGCATTCTGCCCAACGGTTGGTGCACGCTCCCACCGAAACAATTGTGCGATAAGGGAAACGCCTGCCTGTCCTGCTCGAAGTTCGTCACCGACTCCACTCACGCCCCGCAGTTGCGGACCCAGCTCACCGACACGGAAACCCTGATCGAACACCGGCAAGCAGTGTTCACCGCGAAGTACGGCGCCCCGATGGACGAGACGAACATCTGGCTGCAAGGCCGCCGGATCGAGGTCGACTCGCTCAACCGGATCCTGCTCTCGATCAACGATGTTTCCGCCGCCGACAAGGCCGTTCGCGGCCCCGGAACCACCACCTAGAGCAAGGAGAACAAGCCCGTGCCCGAACACCTCACCGCCGCAGCGCGACAACGCCACACCGAGACCAGAGCGCGCGCGGAAGCGGCTCTGCTGGCACTCAGCAATGCAGGCGAGCCGGTCACCTTCGCGGCCGTCGCTCGCCGCGCCACGGTCTCCACCGACTTCCTCTACAACCAGCCCGACCTGCGCACAAAGATCAACGACCTCCGCACCAGGCGCCCGCACCACCGAACAACTCCGGAACAGATGTCCGAACGCGAACGGCAGTCCGCATCGTCCGCGGTCAGAGCACTGTCCTCGCAGCTCAAGGAACTCAAACGCCGGCACGCCGAAGAGCTCGGCGAGCTGCGCAAGGCGCTCGCGGTCGCCCACGGCGAGAACCTCGCGCTGCGGCGACGACTCGCCGACTCCCGCTAGCGCCCTGAGGGTAATCGGTTTCGCTGCTCGTCCACGAAACACGACCCGCCGCCTCGGCATTGGAGGGAAGCGCCAGGCCGGGACACGTCGACAGGACAGCGGCAATCGCGTCTTTCTCCGCCTTGGTCACCCACAACCGATACCGGAGTTTGACCGCGACCTGACGAGCCACATAAGCACATCGGAACGCCTTGTTCGGAGGAAGCCACGAGGCGGCATCGGAGTCACTCTTCGCCGAGTTCGGAGCCTGCGTAGTGGCGATGAGATTGAGCGGATCATTCGCCAGGTCGACACGTTCGGCGGCAGACAACTGCTGCGCGCCCTTCTGCCACGAATCACCAAGGGCGACTACATGCTCGATCGGGACGAGTGGCGAAGTCGTCTCCCCGCGAACGAAATTCACCGTGGTCCCGGTATACGGATCGTGAAGGACTCCCGACTGCACCACGCACGGCGGCGCGGCCACACCTGAGCGGCCCTTGCACGTGACGTCCATAAGGTCACGGGAGAGTATGTCCTCGCGAGTGCTCAGCGAGTTCCCGCCCCACATAGCGGTGTTCGTATCAGTCCACGCGGCACCGAACTCGCTGCGCGCATACCCCGTCTTCGGCGCACGACCCTTCACCGCAAGCTGCTCCAACGCGGACAGTGCCTCTTCAACCTGCGCACCAGGCGCAGCGGTCTCCGACACCGGAGCGGCGAATACCGTCCCGCCATCAGCAGGAAGGGCCGAGCAACCAGAAACAGCGACAACGAACGCCGCAGCCACCGCCGCGACGCCGCTCACGCTCTGGCCCATCGCACTGCCACCACAGCCATCAGCGGCATGACATCGACATAATGACCAGCAGAAAGAGGAAGACTCCTTGACAAAGCTGCTGATAACACGTGATCGATCTGGACTGCAGAAGACGTGTCCTGGCCGCGGGCGAACGCGATGGTCTTGTTCGTGTACGGGTCACGGAGCGTACCGGTTTGGACCGAGCAGCTTTTGGAGCCGTCCTTGAATGTCAGGTCGGTGAGGTCACGCCGCAGGATGTCGTTGCGAGTTATCTCTAGCGCCGTATCAGGAGAAAGGCACGGTAGGCACGGCGTGTCGGTGGGCCTGTCCCTCGTGGTTATCCAATAGCGTCTATGTCACAGGTGGGACAGCCATAGGAGTGGCGATGTCGTGTGCTGTAGAGAAGGTCATTTCACTGACGACGGGGCAGTCGGGTTGGGTGATCGTGGACGAAGAATCCATGCGCCCGGTCGCGGAGGCTTCCGAGTGGGTGCTGTTCATGCAAGGCGCCGGAAGGTCACCTCAAACAATCCGCGCATACGTTCCTCGGGTCTGTTGGTTCTTGAACTGGACTGCCGGTCGCGGACTGGATTGGCACGAGATTCGTGTAGGTGAACTCACTCGTTTCAAATTCGCCGTCGAACACACCCCAACCGTCCACCACCGGCTGCGCTCCGGCAGATCGGTCAACGCAGTGATGACTGCTGTCGTCGAATTCCTCAGGTTCTGCGGAATGCGTGGATTGGTCTCCGCAGATGTTGTTTCTGGGCTGTCCCAGCCCAAGTATCTGGCCTACGCACCCCGCGATTTCCACGAAGGTGAATCCGGTCAGCATCGGCTGATTCGTGCCAGAACCCTCAAAGCGCCGGAAGTCGTAAAGCCTCCGGAAATTATTACTGAAGAACAGTTTTCGCATGCTCTGAACTCCGCGAACACCGAACGAGACCGTTTTCTGGTGCTGTTGCTGGTTCGTTCCGGACTCCGAATCGGAGAGGCATTGGGTTCGCGCCGTAGCGACCTGCATTTCCTTCCGACCTCGGTTCATCTGGGATGCCAGGAACGTGGACCTCATGTTCATGTTGTTCGGCGTGAAGGCAATTCGAACGGTGCCCGCGCTAAAGGACAATCCCGAGTCGTACCGGTCAGCGACGAGGTGGTCACTCAGTATCGCGAGTACCTTCTCGAACGAGACAGCGTGCCCACCGCAATGACCTCGGACTTCGTGTTCGTCAACCTTCTCGGGCATCACGCCGGTTCGCCGATGTCGTATTCGAACGCAAAACAGATTGTGGAAAGGATCGGCAACCGTGCCGGTTTCCGATTGCGGCCCCACATGTTCCGGCATACGGCAGCCACAATCTGGACGCGCAACGGCACCGGTATCGACGTGGTTCAGTCGTTGCTCGGTCATGTGAGCCGAGCATCGACCGCGATCTATCAACACCCCGACGCGGAGGACCTGAGGGCGGCAGTGGAAAGAGTGGGCATATGAGCATCACCGCTCTACCCGTCCAGTCGAGAGCCCTCTCGACTGGAAACGAACAGACCTGGAAAGCGTGGTTGATCGAACGAATCGACCCGCAATGGCGAGTCGCGGAATGGGATTCACGCCGACAGGTATTCACCGGAGACGTCGACAACGAAATGACAGCGGTCTATCTGTGCCGAGTCGACCAATGCATGACGGTCGTGGAAATCTTCGACCGCCGTTGCAGGCGGTGCGAACGCCACCGCAAGCTCAACGGGACCTCACCTTCATTCTTCGACCGGACATTCGACCCCGATTCGGTTCCACGAAGAGACGAAAAAGCCTTTTCGAAAGTCGATTTCGAACTCAGTGAGGTGAACGGCACTGTTGCGGCGGAGATTATTTACGGAGTGCAGCAGCGTGACCGTGATCAGATCATCTTGGTTCCGATGCGGATCCGCAGCATAGTTTCCCACCTCCCACCGGATTGTCGCTCACTGCTCGATGTCGCCGGAAATCGCCAGTTCGAGAAGGCACTCGGAGCCGCAGCCGGTGGTGTGTTCCGGTCGTTGGTCACCCATCTGCAGCGGGCGCACGTCGTGTACTCCGGTACTGATCCCACCATGGCCGACGTGTGGAAACCTGCCGTCGTGGGCCTGCAAGCTGCTCCGGACCGGCGATACAGTGCGGCCGGTGGCGTTGTGGACTTCCGAGAGATCAGACAGCGATGGCTTCGAGAGATCACCAAACAATTCGGCCGCGAGGTACGCCCACCCGTGACGACACTGCGGCATACCGTTCATGCCGCCGAAATCGCTTCACGGCAACTCTCGCTGCGCACGAACGGCGATCACCCCGAACTACTCGACCACGGTGACATGAGCGCTGTCGTCGAGGGTTTCCGCACCAGCGCCGATCGAGAGGGCAAGCCCCATTCCTTCACCCATCGAAGATCATTGCTCGGGTGGTGGCGCCGACTTCTCGAGTTCTCACGCCGCACGGGCGCAATGGATGACATCCCCGGCTCCTTCGCACTCGATCTGCGTTCGCACACAATTGCCCAGGTCGAGACCAGCGAGGACGACTTCGGACGCACGATCCCCGAACATGTCATCGCACAACTCGATCAACACCTCGAGCTGCTGGGTAGGCACTCCACGTACTCCGCGCCGGGCTGGAACCCTGACGACTACGCCATGATGTATCAGACGGTCTACCAGATCATCCGGGACACCGGTCGACGCCCGAGTGAAATCGTCGGGCTCAAACGCTCATGCCTGGACTGGGTCGACGGCAAGCCCACACTCGTCTACGACAACCGTAAACGTCGCAGAATGGGGCGTAGATTGCCGATCAGCACTGCAACGGCAACCGTGATCGACCAATGGCTCGACCACCTTCAATCGCTGTCCGTTCCGGACACACTGTGCGACTGGCTCTTTCCCACGCCAGGAACCCGCAACAACATTCGCCGCGGGCACTTGAGCGGTGCGCAGTTCGGGTCCCGGGCCTTCGCCATCTGGATCGATGCAATCCCGGAACTTGTCGACGAAAGACTCGACGATGACGGAAACCCAGCTCTTTACGACAGATCAATGATCACTCCTTATGGATTGCGGCACTCCTACGCTCAGCGGCACGCTGACAACGGGACGCCGGTGGACGTCCTGCGTGAATTGATGGATCATCGCAGCGTCGACACGACCATGGGATATTTCTCCGTCACACTCAAACGTAAACGCCAAGCCACCGAGGAGATTTCGAAGTTCGCGATCGACAGACACGGACGACCGGCGGGATTCACGTCGGTAACGGAGTACGAGCGACAGTCGGTGGCAGTACCCTTCGGAAACTGCACCGAACCCTCGAACATCAAAGCCGGCGGCCAACACTGCCCGATCCGATTCCAGTGCGCAGGATGCTCCTTCTACCGACCGGACCCGTCCTACCGGCCCGCAATCGAGCAGCATCTCGCAGAGCTGCGCACAGACAAAGAAACTGCAATCGCCACCGACTCCGCGTCGTGGGTGATCACCAATTTCGACGCCCAAATTCACGCGTTCACGGACGTCATCTCGTCGATGGACGCAATGCTTGCTGACCTGCCCGCAGACCAGCGTGCGGTCATCGACGATGCCTCCCGCGAACTGCGGAAAGCGCGGACCGCAGCTGCCTTCATCCCGCTCGAGTCCGTAACCACACACACGAACGAGGACGAACAACGATGACTGCCGATGACCGTGACATACGAACCCAACGGCTCATCGCCTCCCGTCGACGTGACAGCGCTGACAAACAACGCAGAACGCTGACAGTCATCGCCGACCTCTCGTCCGCTGGCGAACGCATCAACATCAGCGAAATAGCTCGCCGCGCAGGCGTTTCTCCATGGTTCATCTACAACACCGCAGCAATTCGAACCGCCGTCGAACGCGCCACCGAAGAGCACTCCCACACCGCCACCAGAAGCAGCGCCGGACGCACGTCCGCCACGGCGGACAGTCTTCACGCCGAACTGTTGATGGCGCGTGAGGAAGTTCGGGCGTTACGAACGGACCGCACCAAGCTCGAGACCAAAGTGCAACTCCTACTCGGCAACCAACTCGAACACCTGCCACACGACACACTGCTCGCCCGTATCCACGAGCTCGAACAGATCGCAGCCGAGCTGCGCTCGGACCTCGACTCCGAACGCAGACGCGCCGACACCATGACAACACGAACCGAAGAACTCCAGGACGAGCTCACCGCCGCCCGCGCCTCACTCAAAAGGATGGTTCAAAGCGTTTCTCCAGCACGACGAATCGACGCTATCCGGACATGAATACCTCAGTGGGCATCGCGCCCACTCAGAACTGTGAATCAACACGCGGACAACACGGCAGACATCGCGTCCTTCTCTGCTTGAGTCACCCACAGGCGGTAGATCGACTTCACCGTGATCTGCTTCGAGACGTAGGTGCATCGGTAGGATTTGTTCGGGGGAAGCCAGGATGCGGCATCGGAATCAGACTTCTTCGCGTTCGTCGGCCCATCCACCGGGATCAGATTTCGGGGATCGTTCGCCAGATTCGTGCGCTCCTGAAGACTCAATTGTTGCGCACCCTTCTGCCACGAATCGCTCAACGCGACCACATGGTCAATCTGAACCGCAGTCGAAGTGTCCTGTCCCCGAACAAAATTGATGGTCTTTCCAGTGTAAGGATCAGCCAACGTGCCAGAGAGAACAACACATAGCTTCTTTCCTTCTTTGAAGACCACATCAGTCAGCCGCGAAGCCAACAGATTATTGCGCGTATCGCACCCGTCATGCCCGAACTCCACATCGACATCATCAGACCAGGCTTGACCGAATTGATCTCTGCTGTAACCAGTTTTCGGAGCACGCCCCTTCACCGGAAGCGTCTCCAACAGCGCGACGGAGGAAGCCACATCAACATCGTGCTGACCGACAGGGCTCTCCACAGACAACGATCCTGCTGGGACCACATCCGCCAACGTCGTACTGCAACCGGACATCGACAATCCAACAAAAGCAGTGACGGCAACCAGTAGGGAACGGGAACGCACCAAACGACTATGCAACGTGAAACTCCTAAATCATATGCAGTGCAGAGGATCTACACTCTTATCAACAAAACTCATGAGGATGATTGTCGGGAAATCCCGACATCAGACCAGTCGTGCCACACATCCTCCGAAACCAATCAACCGGCCACATGCGTGTTTGAACATGCCATCGTCCCTATCTGTGCGGTCGAATCAGCCGACTGCCACACGAACTGACCATCGTCACTCACATAACTCACACCGTCGACATCGAACAATGGAACCCCTACCAGCGAGGTTTTGAGATATGTCAAAAATGCGTGCAGATAATACGCGTATCGCAGCCGTTGTGGCCGAATTCGACGGTGACGTCGTCGGTCCAGGCGGTACCGAACAGCGCGCGGTCGTATCCGGTCTTGGGTGCGCGTCCCTTGACGGGGATCTGTGCCAGCAGTTCAATTGCGGCGGACGAAGGAGCCGAGGCTTCGGTCACGACCGTCGTGGTGACACCGGATCCGATTCCCGAACCGAGAGAAGATGTTTCGGGCGCGTCGGCGTTGGAATTGGCGCAACCTCCCAGCACGATCACGGCAGCAATGCCGATGGTGACGCCGGTGATGCCGCGCCTGTGATGTGCCGTGCGTGCCATGTGTGAGAGTCCATTTCTGCGAGAGATGAACTACAAGTATGTCATTCACGACAATTCGGGCCTAACCGGCACTGTCTGTCAGTCTGGTCGAAGAAACCATCGAGTCACCGGGACCGAGACGAGGACCCGCGGACCGTCACGAGTTTCGTCTGCGGCATCCCAGCCGTCGTACTTCTCGCCGAAAAGTCTCAGGAGGTCGACGAATTCGCCGACATCGTGATGAATTGTCGCGAGGCCCTGTGCGACCCATGGGTCGCCAGCGGATCCGTCGACTGCCAACGAGACCCGAGGATCGTCCAGCAGGTTCCGAACCTTACGATTCTGCTCAGCGCTCGGTATCCAGAATGTGTTCTGATGCAGTAAGAACCAGACCGGAGTCGTGTGCGGCGAGCCGTCGCTTCGGAGGGTGGTCAACCACACGCAAGGAGCATCCGCGATAGTCACGGTCCCAGTATCGGCGCCGGCGCGAGGTTCACCAATCGAGTGTTCGGAACGAACAATGCCCGGCCCTCGCCGTTGGCGAGGACCGGGCATTGTCGGGAAGGGAGTGGAAGCGTCAGATCTCGATCTTGGGGGTCTGTTCGCCCAGCTTGTGGCGGGCCAGCGCCAGGTTCGCACGCGCACGGTCCAAAACGAGGTACACGAACAGCGTCGACAGTCCGGGCGTCTCGAGGACGCGAATGAGGTGGTACTGGTTGCTCAGGGTGATCAGGATGTCTTCCAGGGTGTCGGTAATCCCCAAGTTACTCATCGTGCGGAGCTTTGCTCGCACAACCTCGGAGTTGCCGGCGCCGGCGTACTCGAGGCTGAATGACGGGTTGCCGCTCATGCCGAGAACCATTCCGCTGTCGGCGTCGACGACGGCTGCACCGCTGGCACCGTCGATGCGCATCAGTTCGCCGAGGATCTTGTCGATGTTGCTCATTGCTTCTCCTTGGTAGGGCCGAGTCGCGCGGGGCGACTCCAGGTGATGCTTCGGTGGTGAAGTCATCGGTACATTTCGAGGTGGAATCGTTGGTTGCGGCGTCGGGAGTGGGTCGGGCGGCAACTTTTCAGTTTGTGAGATTTGTGGGCTCGTTCCGTTCGGTGCAGATGGGCGGCCATTCGACGACTCGAATTCGTCGATGCGGTCTGCGGGTAGCCAGCTGTCTCCGGCGGGTGCGTTGAGTGGCCGTCTCGTATCCGTCTCGTAGTCCGGGGCCGGCGGCTGGAGTTGCGGATACACCGGTGCGGTCAGCGGTCGCTTGTACGGAATCGGCTGACCACCCGCGTCGGCGACGTTCGCGAACCAGGCGGCGTACCCGGGGTCGCTGCGATCGAGGTTTTGCCCGCGATCGTCGTCTTCCTCGCGGGAACCTCGTCGACGAAAAAGTCCCACTCGTTCCAGCCCCTTATAGACGAACTATTTCCGATCGGAGCGTTCCGGATGAACGCGGCAGACCGGACAATCCCACCCGTAGTTATTTTGCAGTTAAGTCACCGTAGCATGGGTTCGCGAACGGGGCATATAGTCCAATCCCGCAGTCGGGAGGGCGAGGCGCTCGGATTCGGCAGGATGCTCGGGCAATTGGCGCTGACGGGCGATGCCGGTCCGTTCGAATGCCAGTGGCCCTCTGGCATCCTTGAGGGATGAAGAAAACGATCACCGGGTTCATCGGTGCCTGCTCGCTGGTGGCGCTGGTTGCCTGCGGTTCTGACGGAGACAAGCCGACCGAGGTCGGAACACTCACTTCCTCTGCTTCGGCGACCACCACGGCGACGTCGACGACGTCATCCGAGGCTCCGGCGACGTCGTCGGAAATACCTACCGAGACCCCTTCGGTCGACTCGAGTGCTCCGGCTGAGGTCCCGTCCGACCCGAATGTGAGTTCGGCACTGCCACGGACCTACGCGCAGGCGTGCTCCGACGTTCTCCGGTACCTCGACGCCTACCAGCCGGCCATCGACGAGTCCGGAGAGGAAATGGGCATGACGCGTGAATCATTGGCAAACGACATGCTGACCTCCATCCAGGCTTATCCCGAATGGTCGAGCCTGTCTGCCGACGAGCAGGCCGAGGTCACTCGCGGATTCGCCGCAGCGACTGCGGGAAGTTGCTGACCTACTTTCAGAACAACGATTCCTGAATCGCCACGCCAGGGGACTCGAACTCGCCGACGGTGATGGTTCGACCGACCAGTCCGGACACGTCCGCGACAAAGCGTGGCGATTCAGAGTCGGGGTCGATCCGCAGCGAGGCGATCGAACCGGCAAGGCCCTCCAAATACAAGGAATGTTCGCCGGACTCGAAAGTGTGCGGGTACGCGATCAACGGTGCCGCATCGAAGACCATGTCAGCGCACGCCGGCGCCGTCCATTCTTCGGGAGCCTCCAGGATCTCGATTCCGTCGATGTCCGATCCGATGTCATTCAGCTCGTCTTTGATCGACGATACGAAGTGGTGCAACGACTTTCGTAGTTTCTCTCGATCCAAGGGCCCTGTCAACGCTTCGATTTTCCGAGACGTACGTATTGCCTGGCTCAAGTGGAAGTGCTCCGAAACTCGGGCTTCGAGGGCGCGAATGCTGTAACCGTCCGTCGACCGCGCTACGAACAATGCGCAGACTGCCCCTTGTTCGGCGACTCGCGGATGCTTGCGGAACTCGGAAGCCGTCCCCACCTTCATCTGGCCGCCGGCGAATACGTCGACGTAGAGCCATTGTGGTTGTGCGAGGTAGGTACGCACATTCGGATGAATGTGCGCGCCGCTGACGTGTGCCTGATGAACCGTGGTGAACCCCTCACGATTTCGGCATCGGTCGCATTGGCGTCCTGCGGTGACCGTCGCCCCGCGGTCGCACGGCGAGTGTCCTGGACCTTCGGCGGTGAGATCTCGCCAGCCGAGGCAGCGGCGGCCCTTCGTCTCGTCGACGGAGAATCGCAGCACCGAGTCGTGAGTGAAGAAGGTCGTAGCGGAAGTGGTGTCGTCGACGCATCGGATCCGCGGTGCTGTCGGGTTCGACCAATCGATTCCGCGAACGAGCAGGGTCATGATGAAGTGTCGATTCCTTCTGTAGTTCGCAGGTCGACACCTATGGTAGTCACTGCACATGCGGGTCAGTGCAGTGGTTGTGCCCCACGTTGTTCGAGCATCAGCGTCATCAGCCCGGATTCCTGACTCTGGGTGTTGATCATGTCGCGGGCGGACTGTTTCACCGGCCCGCTCTCGAGCAGGGCATCGGCGGCCTGCGCCATGGCGATCCCGCCACGGTGGTGGCGTTCCATCAGTTGAAGGAAAAGGACCTCGGCGTCGAGCCCGCGAGCGCTGCTCAGTTTCTCGAGTTCTTCGGTCGTAGCCATACCAGGCATGGAGTCGGTCTCGGTGTCCAGCGTTGCCGGGTGATGACGAGAGTCACCCGCGCCGCTCGGCGACGCCTCCATCCACGCCATCGGCGTTCTACTGTTCGGCGGGACACCGGCCAACCTCAGCCAACCGAGCATGACACCGATTTCCGTTCGTTGAACATCGTCGATCTGCTGGGCCAGTCTCGTCACCGCCGGGTCCACATCGGGACTCAGACGCGCGAGAATGAAGAGGGCCTGTTGATGGTGGGCCGCCATGTCGTGCACGAATCCGATTTCGGTTTCGCTCAGAACAGCTCTCTGCGTGTGGTTCTCGGGTGCGAACAGCGGACGCAGTGCTGCGCCGAGTACGAGCAGCATCAGTGCTGCAGCCACGAGTGCGACGGCTTTGACCGCTCGCGGTGCCGTCATGATCCCACGGTCGTCTTCTGGTCAGCCGGTGGTGTGTAGACACCGTTTTCGAGTTGCATGGCAACAAAGCCGTTGTCGGCGCACGTCGCCCACAACGTGGTCCCGCGCCATTCGGGCGGGGAGAAGCACCAATCGGTCGAGATGTCGCCGAGAGCGACCATGCCCGACCGCGAACTCAGTGCTTGGCCGGGGTCGAACTGGCCCTGCGCGATCGACTGCGCGATTGCCGGGGTGCTGAGAACGGGTACCCCGATGAGCGACGCGAGAGCGTGTGGCGAGTTGGCGAGTTCGAGATTGCCGCCGGTCCGAGCAGGTGGGTTGAAGTACGCAATTTCGTGGACGTCGAAGGGATCTCGAACATCGAAGACCCGAATCCCGCTCGAGATCCATCCACATGCCAGCGCCGTCGGGTCGACCGGGCGATCTGCCGAACAGTAGTGAGATTCGTACGCGAACAGCGATCCGCCGGCAGCAGACGCCAGCGCAGCGTCTTGATTCTCCGGCAGATTGATTTCGAGCTTCACTGAATTGACGACCGACGGTTCGTCGTCATCGGAGACGTCGATCAATTTGACTCCGCCGGAACCACCTTCGTCGACGGTGAACAGGTACGGCGAACCGTCGTAGGTGACCGGAATGCTGTGTTGGGTGGCCCACCCGTCGGTCCACGAGAGCTGGGACAGTTGGCGCACCCGAGGATTCGGGACGCGGCGCTGAACCTCACTGATGTCGAGGACATGTATTCCGCCGAGATTGTTCGACAAGTACATGCGATTTCCGTCGGGACTGATTCCGAAGCCGTGCGTCGACAACCCGATGAGGTCCTGCCAGACGACGCGTGGGTTGGCGGGATCGGTGAGATCGACGGCGCTCACCACGCCGGGAGCGGTGCCGGAAGACCAGTAGGTGTTCCCGTCCGGTGAAAATCCTCCCTCGTGATTGGTGATGGGCAGCAGCATCCCCAGATCGGTTCCTGGTCCGGGGTTGAGTAGTTTCGGGTGCGCGCAATCGGAGATGTCGTAGACCGACATCAGGCCGACGCCGGTCAAGAGCGGAACGCCCGTGCCCACCAGCAGCTTTCGCGCGGTGTTGACCTTGAGGCTCTCCCACGTTCCGGCCAGCATCGCGGGTTCGGTCAGCGTGGCGGTGAGAGCAGGATTGGCAGGATCCGATACGTCGAGAACTTGGACGCCCTGGGCGGGGCCCAGGAGGTTCCCGGGGAAGAAACTGCCGACGTACGAGCAGTGTTCGAAGTTGGTGGACGTGATCCCGCCGCCGCGACCCGAGTAGCCGCCGATCTGAGACATGTTGCAGCTGTAGCCGTCTCGGCTGCGTCCGCTGTTTCGGTCCTCGGCCGGAACATCACCCTGCAACCCGGTCTCGGGCATCGATCCCGGGCCGCATTCGGCGCGGCTTGCGGCGGTGGAAGCGACACCCGGGTTCTCGTGGATCGAGCCCGGGGCAGTGGCGGGCTCAGCCGACGCGACGCACACGGGAAGGACGGTGATCAAGGCGACGAGTGCGATGGCAGATCTGGTTCTGATGGTCGTGAACGATTTCATCGAGTCCAACTCCCGGTGCGGGATTGCCTTTCGTATCTCACGGGCAGACGTATCTCACGGACAGGCAGCACGGAGGGCAGGCGCGTGTTCGAGCGCTCACGACGATCGGGTCGGGGTGTGAACCGGTGTCGGGCCGCAACCAACCGGACAATGCTGTCCGGTTGGTATCGTAGTGTGCGTGACATCGTCTGGCCGCGTCAATAGCGGATCTCTCAACAGAGGGCCGAGAGATGCGGCGCGCAATCGTGCGGCACTCGTCTCAGCAGCTCGTGAGGTGTTCGCCACTCAGGGTTTTGCTGCTCCGCTCAGCCTGATCGCCCGCACGGCCGGCGTCGGTCAGGGCAGCCTCTACCGGCACTTTCCCACTCGCGAAAGCCTCGCACTCGCGGTGTTCGACGAGAACATCGTCGAGCTGCAAGATATGGCTGCCGATCCGGATTCGACTCTCGACGATCTTTTTCGATTGTTGGTAGACCAGATCACCACCTCCATCGTGTTCGTGGAGGTCATCAAGCCCGTCTCCTTCGGCGACTCACGACTGAATTCGGCAGGCACCCGCCTGACCGATCTCCTCGAAGGACGCCTCGAGGAGGCGCGTCGAGCTGGGAAGATACGCGAGTCCGTGACTGCTGAGGACGTGATTCTGGCGATCGCGATGTTCGCCGCGATCATGGAACGGACTGCCGAGAGCTCGCGAAAAGAAGTCGCGCACTCGGCCTGGAACCTACTTGTGCAGGGACTGGCCGGGCCGGCAGCGGCGGGCTGAGTCGCGTTCGCCTCGCGCCTCGAGGTGATCGCCTAGGCTCGTGGCATGGCTATTGTCTGGACAGTTCCTCGCGCTATCGGCTCCACCTTGCTCGTTGCTCCGTTGATCAAGGAGTTCCTTGTCGAGGGTGACGGCACCCTCGATGCAAAACTGACTGCGGTCGGTACGGTCTCTGCCTCTCTCGAGAAGCAAGTCGGCCGCACGTTCACCTCGATCAGCGCTGCTTCGGCGGCAATCTTTTCCGGTGCTGCCGGTTCCACCAGCGTGCCAGACGCACTACGTCTGGCCGTGATGCGCACTCTGTCCACCGAGGTCGTCGTCAGGAAGCCCGCTCCGCAGCCGTTCTCCGAGAAGGTCGGGAAGAGGCTGGGGCAGTATGTCTTTGCTTTGCGTGACCCGCGTAACGACCAGGTGTTCCATGTCGGGCACGGCACGGGAAATCAAGTATTCGCGCCGGTATTCGAAGCGCTCGGTGAACTCGCGAACCTCGAAGGAGCGGACGCTCCGGCCGAGTCGAATGGTGCTGTGACGGCAGCCAAGATCGCTCGGATCCGCGAGATCTACGACGCAGGTTCGGCGGTGGAGCACTTCGTACTCCTCCGCTCGGTCTCTGCCGCCACGGATTCGGCCGCCACTACCGACGAGGTCGTCCGCGGCATCGTGGAAGCCTTGCGGATCACCGACGCGGGAGAGGGTCTGACCAATCTCGCAGGCGATACCTCGGACAAGGACGCCCGAGCGACCCGCGTCGAGGAACTCGCATTGCGCTACTCGGCTGATCCCGCGCCGGAACTCCCGACGCCGAGCATCGTCCTCCACGTACCGGCCTCCGCCCGTCCGGGAGCAACGCCGGAAGAGATCTACGAACTCGCGCGCGCCGAGTGGTCTGCCGGTGCGGCTGTTCGTGCCGAGATCGGAATTCCCGTTCTGGTGTTTGCCGACAGCATCATTCGTGGTGCCTTCCGTGCTCAGTCATGGGAGGTGTCCACCCGCAATGCCGACGGAAGCCAACTGTGGCGGTTCAACGGAACCGTCGACGACGAGCTTGCTGCCAAGTACGTCGGAACCGAGGTCACCCCACACAACGTCGGACTGAAGAAGTGGCCCGTCAGTGGTTGGGTCACGAGGTTGACTACCGCCCGTCCAGGTGCGGTCATGCCGGGACCTCGTAAGTCCAAGTAACGCAACAACTTCAGGTAGAAGGAATTGTGGGGGCGGGATCCGTTCGGATCCAGCCCCCACAATATCGTTGCCCGGGGTTGTCAGCCGAGCAATCCGCTTCCCAGATAGTCGTTCTCGGTGCATCCCGGCGGAATGAGATACACCGCAGAACCGATCGGCGTCGTCCACTCGTTGAGTGCGTCGAAGTCACTCAATCGCTGTTGGACCGGTAGATATTGCTCGGCGATGTCCCGTTGGAATGCTGCGAAGATCAATCCCGAATTCGAGGTCTGCCCGCTCTCGGGTGCGTCGTCGTAGTTGTATGCCCGACGGAAGAACTGCTCCTTCTCATGCGTCTGGTGGGCTCGCGCGATGTGTGATCCTGGCGGGATCACCGGAATCCCGAACTTGTCCGTGAGTGTGAAATCCGCTTCGTCGAATTCGTTGGTTCCGTTGAGCGGAGCGCCATTGGACAACGTGCGCCCCATCGTGAGTTCGCGCCCCGAACGGTCGAGTTCGTCCCAGGTATCCATTTCCATGCGAATGCGTCGCAGTACCAACGAGGTTCCGCCCGCCAGCCACGGTTGACCGGCGCCGTCGTGCCAGATCAGTGAATCGAAATCCACTGTTCCCGGAGCAGGATTGACCGTCCCGTCCACTTGGCCCATGAGATTGCGCATCGTGGTTCCCTCGGGCGTGGTGCCGCGAGCGTTGCGGAATCCCTTTTGTGTCCACCGGATTGTCGTCAGTGATCGGACGTTCTTGGTCAGAACTCGCACAGCATGAGCAATGGTCACCGGATCGTCGCCACAAATCTGCAGCAACAGGTCCGACCCGCCCCATCGGTCGTCAAGTCGGTCGATCTCGTAGCTCGGCAACGGCTCGAACCAGTCCGGTTGACGTGCTTGCAATCCCAGCTTGGTGAACAGGCCAGGACCGTAGCCGACGGTCACCGTCAAGCGGGCCGGATCCACGGCCAGTTCCCGTTCGGTATCCGCCAACGCCGGGTTACCGGCGGTCAGCCGTGACGCATCCTCGGACCACATCTTCATGATCCCGACGACCACAGCTCGATCGGCTCCAGGCAATAGGTCGAACCCGATGAACGTGCCGTGCGCTTGCGGAGTGGTGGCGATCCCAGCTTGGTGGACGCCGTAGAACGGTTCCACCAGCTTGCCTGCTTGCTGCTCGTGTTCGCTGCGCTCCACCACTGTGGTTGCGCCCCAAGTTATTCCCGCGACGCCGAGCGCGGCGGCGCCTCCTCCGAGAAGGCGCCGCCGGCTGAGTGCTCGGCTGGGCGGGTTCGTGTTCTCAGCCACCGTGATTCGGGTCGTAGTTCTCCTGATTACCGGAGAAGTCGCGAATCTGGGCTGTGAACGTGGTGCTGGAACCGTCGTCGTAGATCAAGGTGAGGTCGGTTTCTGCGCCTGGGAGCAGCGGCGCGGACAGGTCCATGAACATGAGGTGGTCACCGCCCGGGGTGAGGGAGGCGGACCCGTTGGCAGGGACCAGGAAACCGCCGTCCTTGGGACGCATCGTCATCGTTCCGCCGTCGCCGGTCACGACTTCGTGCAGTTCGAGTCGAGACGACGCGGGGCTGGTGGCCGAGACCACGCGTACGTCCTTGTCACTGGAGTTGACGAGTTCGGCGAACGCCGCGCTCATTCCTTCCGGCGCGGCCTTGACCCATTGATCCTGAACTGTGATGGATTGTGCAGCTTCGGTTTCCTTGTCGGAGTTGGAAGAACAGCCGGTCAGGGCGAGAGCTGCGGACAGTGCAACAGCTGCGAATATCTTTGTGCGAACAGTCATGTGTGTCTCCGTAATTCGTGAAGCGTCAGGTGGTGGCACGGCGTTTGAACGCCGCAATGCACAGGTCGATCAGCAGGAATGCGAGAAGGCTGATGCCGAGTAGCGGAACGAACCAGCCGACCAACGCCGTGATCGCGACGAGAGCAACGAGGCCGACCGGGGAGAGGTTGCGGATTCCGCCGCGGGCAGGAACCCGGCCGACTGCCCAGTCGGAGCCACGAGTGGGGCGTCGGCGCCACCACATGATGTAGCCCCGAATGACCACGCTGACCAGTGCGAGTGCCAGTGCGGCGAGTGCGATCTGGTTGGCAAGACCGAACAGCAGGCCCATGTGGAGTTGGATTCCCCAGGCCGAAAGTTTGGCTGCGAGTGGCCAATCCGAGAACCACAACTCGTCGGTGACCTTTTGCGTCGCTCCGTCGATTGCGATGGTGTTGTTGCTGTACACCCAGGGCTGACGTGTCTGGGCGACGGTGAACGCCGTCTCGGCGTTCGCGGGTATCGATACTTCGACAGGACCGGTGATCCCGTTGTACCTGGCGATACCGAGGACGGTGTCGACGCGTCCGACGTTGGTGTCCGTCAGCGTGCCGGTGGCGGCGGGGGCCATGTCGTGACCCTCGTGCCCGCCTGTCGCCGGAGGGGGAGCGTCGCCGAGAGTTTTCACAACTGAGGGCGTCGTCCAACTCAACGCGGTTCTCAGATTGCTGACGTTCTCTCCGGCGTAGGTCGACCACGTGAGGCCGGTCGCCGAGAGGAAGACCAATGCAACTGCTATCCAGATGCCGACGACCCCGTGCCAGTTCAGGGTCCGGCTTCGTCCGGTGGATGCTCGGTCGATCGTGAGCAGTCGAGCGTTCCGGGCGGTGCGGTAACGACGGAACCAGAGGTAGACACCGCCGAGTGCGACCACCCACATCCACGACGCGGCCAATTCGCTGTAGAGGCGGCCGGGTTCGCCGAGATGAAGGTGGCGATGCAGTTGGGAGATCCAGGTTCGCAGCGGCAGCGAACCACTGCTTCCGTAGACCGCCAGCTCGCCGACCGGCTGTGCGAGCACCGGATCGACGAAGACGGCGAGCCTCTCCGATTCGCCCAGTGACGGATCGGTGAACAGGACTCGGGTGGTTTCGCCGGCAGCAGGGGACGGACGTACTGCCGAGACCGTCAAGTCGGGACGGTACTGCTGAGCGGAACGGATCTGGTCGTTCAGTGACGCGATCTGTCCGGTGGTGTCGGTCTGGAGGTAGTCGCTGTAAACGAACTTCTCGATGGTGGGTGCCATCGCGTAGAGGCCGCCGCTCAATGCGGCGATGAGGATGAACGGTCCGATCAGGACGCCGGCGTAGAAGTGCAGACGCAGGATCAGTGGTCTGGCCCCGCCAACCTGCTTCTTCGGGGGAGAACTGTCGTTGGACGCGCGCGTCTGTGCGCGCTCCAATTCGGGTGCGGACATGCGTGTACTCGATCCCGCCGTGCGCCTTTGTTAACCGCGGGCGGTTAATAAAGGCGCACAGCAAAGTGGCGCACGTAATCACGTGCGTGAAAGGAAAGGGGAGGTGAGTTACACGAATGCCGGTGGGCCGCGAGTGCCCAGGCCTGAGGTGAGAAGTTGACGTAGAACAACTTTGGCGCGGTATCGAGTACGTGCAGCGAACGGTGACGGTTCAGCTGCCCACGGGCGCAATAGAACGGCGACGATTGCCGCTACCGTCGATGCGGCCACGACGTATCCGCGTTCTGCGCCGCGGATCAGCACTGCGCACACTCCGACGGCAGCGATGTGTGCCGCGAGCATCGGAAGGGACAGGAGCAGGCCGTGTTGATGATCCGAAGCGATGGTCAACGTCGCGTGACCGATGGCCTGACCCGCAGCGAGCATGAGGGCGAGCAAGAGCGCGGGGGAGCGACGGGTGTCGATGGACGTGACCACCGCGCCGACGCTCGCGCAGGCGAGGATCAGCAACACGACAGCGCTTTCGGACGGGGCCATGCCGCCACCACCGAGCGCGTGGGCTGCGACGGAAACCGCGCCGGAGGTGCCGCCCACGAAAGCGCCGCGCAGCTGCGCGACATCTTTCGGACCCGGCGTCATACGCGAAAGGATACAGGCGCCTACTACCGGGCTTAGTAGGTGATCGGTCGAGATCGTTTCGGTGGCCGACCGACGAACGCGTTAGGTGGGGGATTTGTCCGATTCGCCAAACTTTGCCGAGGACCGGGTGAAACAAACGTGACGGTCATTTTCCGGTGCCAGACTTGGCTCTGGTCGCCGGCAACGGGTCGACGGCAGGGCAAACACATAGGAGAGTTTCATGAGGCGTCGATTCTTTGCGATATTCGCCCTGATGGGTGCGTTCGGTCTCTTCCTGTCTTCGGTGGCCTCGGCGGACCCGGTCACACGCTCCGTGTCGGGCACCCTTGTCAACTCGTGTAGCGATACTGGCGATCCGGTCGGGATATGGATGGTCGTATGGGATGGCTCGACGCAGATATCCTCGGCCACTGTCGGGGTGGGTGGCGCATACACGATCACGAACGTTCCTCCGGGCAATTACACGGTCAGTCCATACTCGCCGGCTGGATGCGGATCCGTACCCGACAGGACGGCGGTAGATCTGACGACGTCCGACGCGACCGGGATCGACTTCGAGTTGGTGAAGGTGTTCAGCATCGTCGGAACTGTCACTGGGTGTCCGGGTGCTGACGGGGTCGGGGCGTCTGACGTGACGTTGAATCTCCTCGATGCCGGCACGCAAATCGCGACGACAACGACGGATGATTCCGGTGACTACTTCTTTCAGTACAAGCCGGCCAAGGACGGCTATTCCGTAGAAGTGGTTCCCGGCAGCGGATGCGGTGCCGATCCAGCAGTAATTCCGGTGAATCTGAGCACGAATGACGTCACCGGTGTCGACTTCGCGCTCACTGCCGACGGCTGCGATACGGGCAGTTCGTTCGGAAGTGTGGATCTGTCGACGATTTTCGGAAGTCTCGGTAGTTCGGAATTCTGCAGCAGCTGAACACTTGTCCATGAAGGGAGGGTGATCGCCGAGGCGATCGCCCTCCCTTTTCTCGTTTGTTACCAAGGGATTTGCCCTGACATTGCGGAAGGCTGTTTCTAGCGGCAGATGAAGATATCTGTGCCGCATATCGTTACGACGTTCGTATTTGCTGAGATCGGCACAAGCTTGGGGACCAAAGTCATCGAAGTGCGGGTGTAACGGTCTGTTGTGCCACGACGGTATTGAGCAGAGAACGGCAAGCCCGCCAGAGTGATAGCGTCCGAGAGGCTATGTCCGAAATGATTCCGAACTCGACCTAGGAAAACGGTGCGCAGCGATAACAACGGTTCGAATAACGGAGTCCTGGGGAACAACTCCGGAACGACTCAGGGCGACGGCCATTTCGACGCGTCCGACGACGGCTATGCAACGTCGATTCGAACCGTCACCTTCACACCACAATTCGACGAGCCTGCAGCAAAACCGTTGCCCAGTCAGCGGATGCGCCAGCAACGTCGTGAAGAGCCGACCGATTTCCGGACCTCGACGCCCAGGCCTATGACCTCCGTCGACGACCTGGACATCATCAAGCGGGCGAAGCGTCCACCCGAACGCGGTTTGGGCAGTGTGTTGTTCAAACTCACCGGGGGCCGGATCAACACTGGGCAGTCGGCTGCCGAACTCGAACACCAGGCTCTCGTGCGCCGTGCCAACCGAACGGTGCGCGGCGTGTACAAGATTGCTTTCATCTCACTCAAGGGTGGAGTGGGGAAAACCACGGCGGCCAAAACTGTCGGTTCGACGTTCGCATCGATCCGTGGGGATCGAATCGTAGCCATCGACGCCAATCCCGACCTGGGGACCCTGGCTGATCGCGAACGACGTGAACATCACCTGACCGTTCGTGATCTGTTGGCCGACGGTGACATTCGTACGTACAGCGATGTTCGTTACTACACCTCGCAAGGCGACAGCCGACTCGAAATCCTTGCGAGTGAGGCAGATCCGGAAACTTCGGAGTCGTTCAACGAGCAGGACTACCTCGATACTCTCCGAATTCTCGAGGTGCACTACAACATCGTCATCACCGACTGTGGCACCGGAATCATGCACTCGGCCATGTACGGAATTCTCGACGAAGCAGATGCTTTGGTTGTCGTCAGCCCGACAGCTCAGGATGGTGCCCGTAGTGCTGCAGCAACGCTCAGTTGGCTGACCAAGCACGGATACGCAGATCTGGTGAGCAGGTCGGTCGTGGCGATCAATTCGACGCGGCCGGGTTCGTCTTCGCTCGACCTCGATCAACTCGAGGACGTTTTCGCTCAGCGTGGAGTGCGAGCGGTCAAGACGTTGCCCTACGACGATCACCTGGGCGAAGGCGGTCCGATCGACTTGAAGTTGTTGAACAAGCGCACGGCACGGGCATATCTGGAACTCGTCGCAGCAATTGCCGATGGGTTCCCGGACTCGGTGGGCAAGCACGCTTCTCGATAGAACGTGCTCGCCACCGAATCTGATCAGCAGGCTCCGGCGTTCAAGGGTGTCGAAGTATCGCGCCGTATCCGTCGGCGAGAACGAGGCGTTCGTCGATCTGTACCAACTCGGTGCCGGTCCCGATTGCGATGTAGGGGAGTACGCGATCGGCGGGCCCGATCAACTCTCCACTGGTGACTTCCTTGTCGTCAGGATCGGTGAGCAGCAGCGTCTCGACCTTGCCCTGTTCGAGGGCGTCGAGGACGCGTGCGGTCCCGTCGATGGAGAGGCCGGAGTCCCGGCCCTGCTCGGCGACGTAGCGTTCGGTTTCCACATCCATTCTGCGCAGTCGCTGCGTGTCGATCAGTTCACGAATCGACTTGGACACCTCGGCGGGTGTCGAACCGACTGAACGCGAACCCTTTTCGACGTCCACCACCCGTAGCGTCGACGGCAAAAGCTGTGCAAAAGCTTTGCGGGATTGTACTTCTCCGATGACAACTACCAGCGCGACCTTGTGTTCACGGGCGAGCGCCGCCGCGCGCTCCACAGCCTGAGTCAGGTTCTTCCGGATATTCTCCTCCACGAGGCTTTGGCTGTCGGTGTATCGCTCCTGACCGCCCACGTGTGCCTTGTGGACCGGGAAGCCGTCTCCGTCTACCGTTTCGCCGTACACGTCACGCCCGCGAGCATCGCGCACGCACAGGTCCGCGCCAGTGTGGTCGACCTTGGCGATGAGGAACGGTTCGGTGTCGTATCCGTGTGCGATCAGTGGAATCAGGTAGGGCAGTTCGCCCAAGGTCGCGATAGTGGAGCCGGCAGGTTCGAGCAGAATATCGTCGATCAGCACTGCCTCGGAAGTGGCGACGATCGCGCGTCCGGCGCGACCTGAGATGCCGTGATGGTTGTCCTTCACCTCGTCCAGTCGTGCGATCAGCGATTCCGATGCTCCCTGTTTCGTGAGTTGATTGCGCATCGAGCGCCATTCGAGTTCGAAGCGCTCGCGCGCATCTTCCCGGTTACGGACGTCTTCGAAGTACACGGAGGCAAACGGGCCGTCACTCGAACCGACCTTCTTCAGTCGCCCAGCATGCATGTCGGCTCCCTTCTGTAGTGGTCCTATGCCGCGTACCCGACAACCGGTGATTCGACACGACCGCTTTCAGTTCGCACGTTTGTTCGACTGCTGGTACTGTCTGTGAACGTGAGGGTGGTGCAGAGGGAAGCCTGCATCACCTTCACGCCAAGAGCCCGGGACCTGCCGCCGACTGCCTTCGGCGGCAGGTCCCGATTCTGCTTACTCGGCGTCGTCAGTGCCCTTCGACCTGTCGGAACTCTTGCGCCAGTGGGTGAATCGTTCCTTGATGTCCGACGCTACATCGCCGACGCCATTCCCCACGGCGCCCACCGCACCGCCCAATCCGCTACCGATGTCGCGCACCATGCGGATCAAAGGGTCCTCCGACTCGTCGAAGTTCTGCTTGTAGGTCTTGGCTGCATTCTTGAACTCGTCGCTGATCTTCGCTCCGTCGTCATCGCCGCGACGGGGGTAGTTTCCGCGCAGAATCGCGGCGTAGTCTCCGCTGTCCACCCACTTCTTGAGCTCGGCGGCGCGAAGCACCGAGAACGGGTGAGAGAGCAGTTCGATGTTGAGGAGCTTGAGTACACCGTCGCGGAGGTCGCCGCTGGCGTCGTACTCGGCGGCCTGGGCAAGAAACGCGTCGATGTCGATTTCACTGACTCGGGATCCGCCCGCCAATTTCATCTGGACGCGAATCGCGGTGTGTACGTCCTGCCCGCACAACAGTCCGGCACGATCACCGGACAGTTCTGACTTGCGCTGCCATTCCATGAGGGCGGCGATGATCGCGCGCAATGCCCATCCGCCGACGGGCAGCCATCCGATGGTTCCGGCCAGTCGCATCAAATGCATCAGGATGGTCCGATACACAGCATGACCGGACAGCGCGTGGCCAAGTTCGTGGCCGATGATGAACCGCTGTTCCTCGTAGTTCATCACGTCCAATAGGCCGGTAGTGACCACCATGAACGGCTTGTCCATGCCGATGGTGAAGGCGTTGACCATCGGGGTCTGGAGTACGAACAGCTCGGGTGTCTCGTCGGCCTGCAGGATCTCGACGCAGTCACGGCGCAGGTCGTTCAGGTCGCTGAACTGGCGTTCGTCGACTCGCACCGACGTGGCGAGGTACATGAGGCGGTGCTGACGTTCTTGGAGCAGTCCGGACAGCGTCCGCAGAACAGTGTCGAACCCCCGAAGCGTCCGGAGCGTCACCAATGCAGCCCGATCGGCTGGGTGTTCCCACGCACGCGAGCTGATGTCCGGGAACTCGATTCGGGTGCGATCTGGTGCAGTGGTCATGGTGGCCCCTCACTTCGATGTGTGTCGACTCACCTCCAGGGTAACGACTAGTCGGTTTAGCGTGGACTTCCGGCAGCTCACTCGGTGGGCTGGGGGAGCGTGCAATCGGTGACTTTGGGGTTCACGCCGAAGTAGTTCAGCGGACCCGCGATGACCGTGAGCGCGATGGTCCCGACGCCGGCGCAGTTGGTCGGCGAACTGCTGTAGTAGCCGCGTTGGCCGGCCGCGACGGCCCCGACTATCAGCCAGATCAGAACGATCAGAGTCACAATTCTCATCATGGCGGGCTCGATTCTTCAAATATTATGGTGCCCAGCGAAATACCCGGTCAGAGTGGGTATGAAACGCTCTGCCGACGGGTATCCACGGTGTATGCGGCTCGAGGCGGGCGTATCCGCCCGAGTGAACGCACTGAAGGAGCTTGTGATGATCATCCTCGGCGTGATCCTGCTGATAATCGGTTTCGTGGTGAACATTCCGATCCTGTGGACGATTGGTGTCGTCTTGCTGGTGATCGGAATCATCCTGTACGCGCTGGGCGCGGCCGGGCACGCCATCGGTGGTCGGCGGCATTACTACTGATCCGTTGTCGGCTCGTCGTGCGTATCCGTGCCAGTCGGCGCGGTCGGTACGGTGCGCTGAACGGCACGCGCAATCAGTTCCCGAAGGCAGACCTGGCGCAGCGTTCGCTGTTGCCAGTCGCTGCCGTTGCCTGTGACTGACTTGAGCTGCAGCGCCGACTCCACGCTCGCGTACTCGCCTCCCTCGTCGAGGGAGTCACGGACATGGATCAGGAGCCGGTGCAACAGTTCCGTGGCTGAAATTCTTTGTGAGGTAATCGGATCGATCGACGCTCCCAGGACGCCTTCCTTCGCGGACACCCAGGTTGCGAGGCGGAGGCTCTCGAGGGAAATGTTCGGAGCCTCGATGCCCCGGTCTATCGCGCGTAACGCAGTTGCCACCAGAGCTCGTCCAAGGGTTGCAAGTAGCGCTGCATCCTCTGCTGTCGGCTGAACGTCGCAGACTCGGATCTCGACGGTCGGTAGGTGGCAGGAAGGTCGGATATCCCAGTAGGCCATCCGCTTGTCGAGCATCACGCCGCAATCCACCATCTTCGCAACCGCGGTGTCGAAGTCCCCGGTGGTCTCGAAGTACGGCGGCGGCCCGGCGACGGGCCACCTGGACCATTGGATCGCCCGCCAACTCGCGAAGTCGGTGTCGACTCCTTGGTGGACACGGGAATTGGCGCTCAGTGCCAACAAGGCGGGCAACCAGATGCGCACGTGATTGCAGACCTGCACGGCCTGTACTTGATCAGCGACGCCCACATGTATGTGGCAACCGCAGATGCTTTGTTCGGCAGCGAGGGCGCCGAAGCGTTCGCCCATCCGGCGGTAACGAGGCGAGTCGCTGATCTCGAAACGCGAAGGCCCCGAAAGCGGTGCGCCGACGGCCAACAGCCTGCAGCCGTTCAACTCTGCAGCTTTTGCCGCGAGCCGACGCATGTCGGTCAAGTGGGTTCGGAGTTCGTCGATGCCACAGCACACGGGAGAGTTGGTCTCGACTTGGCAGCGGGACAACTCGAGCTGAAGATCCAAACCCAGTGTCGACGCGGTTTCCGCAACCGCAGCATTGTCGGTGGACGGCAACCAGGAGGTCGGGTCGACGAGGATGAATTCTTCTTCGACGCCGACGGTCGGGGTCGTCGATTCGTGGCGGCCAGCGGTGGATTCGGTCGAGCAGGTGGCGCCCATGCTCGCGTCTACCCGGTCGGTCGAAGGCGGAAACCGACCCGAGGAAGCCCCGTTCTCGTCGGGAGAACGGGGCCTGTGGTCGGCCTTGCCAACATCTCGGAAGCGTCAACGAGTCCTTGCACACCGTATGAATCTGGGGACTGGCGTGCCTGGGAAAACGTACTGTGTCGGACTCGGTAAAACGAGACCCCAAGGCATGTCTCACCCCCTATTTCACCCTCGTGTGGACTTGTCCGCACACCCTTCGCCGAGTCGCGGATCATGACCTGGCGGCCTGAGGTGGTGCAGTCTCGGTTTTATCCGTGGGGCCGCCGTTATCGAGCAGATTCCGAGAATACGAACCCATCTAAACTAACGTCCAGCATTCGGATGTGACGTTCTGGCGGAGTGTGTGGGTTCGGTGAGTCAACAGATATTTGATCAGTTAATCGCGTGCACAGCATCCGGAGAAGTTGTGGAACTTTCGAACTGGTATTGCGTTTCACCAGCGCAAATCTTCAGTGGTCATGAGTAAAAGTCAGAAGATGGGAGAAAGTGCCTGGGATTGTGTTGCTACCGGTTCGTTATCGCAGACGAGTGTCCACTATGTGCGTGGATGACGACTCTTGAAGGCGGGCAAAACTGCGTGTCAGCTGTGTCGGAGCTTCCTCTGTCTTTGTGTTCTTGGATTGAGAGTTTCACCAGGAATATCTTTCGTGATCGACGCGCCGGGAAATTTTTCTCAAGATTTACCCACTTGCGAATTGGGGAAATAAGCGGGTTGCGGAAGGCCGAAATATTGCGGGTGGGAGCTGTTATTTCCGGTGATTTGCCCATATCTTGCTGAGTGACGTATTTGCAACCGAAGTGTCGCTCGGTCGAGAAATAATGCTTTTCATGCTTTACATTGGAAATTGCAAGATGCACGTTTCATCCTCAGTGTTAAACGAAAGGACGAACGCAATGGGTAGCTTGGAAGATTTCGACATCGCGGCACTTCTTCAGAAGGTCATCGCATTCTTCGACGGATTCTCGTCGGACGAGACCGAGCCCCCCACGGGCTAAGACTTAGCGAAGCCGCTGTGCATCCGGATGACACTGGATGTGCAGCGGCTTCTCTGTATCCGGCGCCTTCATCGGCGAAGGCAATGAATCGGCGTGCGTGGTTTCGGCCCGCCACTGGGCACTAACTGGTTGCATCCGTCTGGATCAAGAGCATCGCGTCGTCGACCGGATCGAAGTACAGTGCCGGGTCGGCAACCAGTGCAGCGTCGTCACCATGAGTTTGCATGGTGACAACCCAGGCACGATCGTCGTGTTCCACGTAATAGGCACCCGCGAGGACCCCGATGGAACTGCCGCCCTTGAATCCGCCGTAAGTGAACCATTTCGCGGACTCGTCACTGAGCGCCGGATCCTCGGCGAGAATGTCTCGAACCGGTGCGCCGCTCTCGGTCTTCGCCTTCTCTTGCAACGTGACCAACGCGGCACGCAGGTCGGCGGGCGAGGCGAACCAATCGATGTCGAAAGGCCATGCGGGGGTGGTGAATGCTGACGCCGGGATGTCCACCAGGCCGCCAGGTAGTGCCGCGAGTATCGCTCGACGCTCGTCCGGAGTTCCGTCGCGCCAAGCGATACGTTGTGCGCCTTGGTCACCCCAGCCGAGTTGGAACAGTGCGCGGGTCGGCTTGAGCGGGATGTTGAGCGAAGGATTTGCCATGCCCATCGGGGCGAACTCGGCTTCTACCTGCTCGCGCCCGACAGCAGCGATCAGCATGTCGGTGGCGGTGTTGTCGCTGATCGAGATCATCTTGCCGGCGGTATCTCGGACCGTGACTTCAGTTCCCGATGGCAGGTCCTGCATGGTCCCGCCGGGCATCGATTCGAGGTCGTCGGTGATGGTGAGCTTCTGATCCCAGGAGAGTGTCCCGTTCTGGACGGCCGTCGCGACCGCGCCGAGAACGTACAGCTTGATCGTTGACCCTGTGGGCTGTGGTGAGGTGTCGCCGACACTGAAGACTTCGGCGTTCTTTCCTTCGGTGACCTCGGTGACGGTCAGATTGGTCGGCGCGGGAAGCGCTTTGACAGCTGCCTCGAGTTCTTGCCAAGATGCCGCCGGCACATGAACGTCCTTGGTCGGTGTGATCGCCATCCCGAGGATCAGCACGTTGCCGTCGACGACGACGTTGACGTCGAACGCACCGCCGGAGGTGCTGGTGATGGAAACTGTGCCGTCGGAGTCGCCTCCCTTGTACTTCACTGTTGTCCAAGGCTGTCCGGCTCGGATGGAGTCGAAGTCCGGAGGTGTCAGGACTACGGGTGCAATGGGCCCGAAGTGTTCGGCGATTTCTTCCTGGGTCAACGGCGTGCTCGTGTTGAACGCACTGAGAAGCCAGGTGATCTGCTTGCCGACGGAGCTGTCAGGGATCGTGACCGTAGCGGGTGCCGCGGTGGGGGAGGTCTTTGTGTTGTTTTCAGTGGGTTGTGCGGAATCAGTCCCGGAAGTACATGCGGCGAGGGCGAATACCGCTGCGGAGGCAAGTGCTACCAGCGCGAGCGGGCGGCCTTTCCTGCGTGGGTGTTCGAGTTTCATGGACTTATTTCATCAGCATCTTCTTCGGCGCGCGTCCGTCTGAGGTGTAGACATACTCAGCCTGAGGTACTGAATCGCTTCATCCTGGAGTACCGTCAACCACTTGTAGTGGTGACACGCACCTTGCAGCTGGACAAATGGGAGAAAGGCTGCACTCGAAGAACTTTCGTGATGACTGAGAGAGCTAGTTCTTGGTCGCGGCCAAAAAGGAGGGTTGCGTTGACAGCGCTGCGATTTCTTCGGGGAGTTCGGGGATCCGGCGATCGTACAGTTCTGCCAACTCGACCGAGCTGAAGCGTCGGACAGTCCAATTGTGTTCAGCCAACCACTGGCCCGGATCGGATCGCTTGTCGCTGTAGAACAGTTGCGAAATGTCCAGGTCTCCGAACGGGTCCTTGGCGAAGTACTTGGATCTGATGGCCGCAAGCTTGCTCGGGTCGGTTCCGGCCGGAAAGTCGTTCACCGCCAGGCGACTACCGGTGGCCGAGAGTTCGTCGATCCGCTCGAACAGGGCGTCGTGGGCCGGGCCGGGGAGATAGGCGAGCAGGCCTTCCGCCGACCAGGCCGTGGGTTCGTTCGGGTCGAAACCAGCCTCCTCGAGTGCGGCCGGCCAGTCGTTTCGCAGATCAGTAGGCACAGTGCGTCTATCGGTCTTCGGCTGGGCGTCGTGCGCCGCGAGCACTTCGGCTTTGAACTCCAGCACCTTTGGCTGATCCACTTCGAATACCGTCGATCCTGAGCTCCAATCCAGCCGGTACGCACGCGAATCCAACCCTGCTGCAACGATTACCGCCTGCCTTACTCCGGATTCGGTTGACGACGAGAAGAATTCGTCGAAGAACCTGGTTCGCAACCCCATGAAACCGCCGAAGGGGGTGTCCTCGAGGAGCGTGGGATCTTTCAGAAGAGCTGTGAAATGCGGCTCGGCTGCAGCTTCTACGAACCACGATGCGAACTTGTCTTCGATGATCGCGTCCGGACGGGTGCTCTCCAGTGCTCGGAACGTTGCCACTGCCAGCGCGGTAAGTCCGACGCTACTGACGATGTCCCACGTATCTCCATCGCTCCGCATTGTCTGGGTGTCCTTCCGCTCTTGACGACTGAGCCGAACTCTCTCGACCCTACGCCCGTGTGACCCCTCGTCGCCTGGAACGGAACGGTCGGACTTGGAGCAGCAAATACACGCTGACCGGATCGAAAAATTCTGCAGTGCAAGGCGTTCGGTTTGAATCAGCATCCTGCCAGGAATTTGCCAGGTCAGTGCCAGTGAGCGGCAAGGATGCAGGACTTCACTGGGGTGTGCCTCAGGGCTGAGAGAGAGCCTCGAGAATCCTTCGGGCAGGGGATTGATCGTGGCATGACCATCCGCCGGAACCACTTCGTGGGACCGTTCGGTTCCAGTTGATCTCTCGGACCGCACAACGAATGTCCCGTCGAGAAAGAGAGATGTGAGCCCATGTTGCAGGAAGGCTCGCTGGATGTATTGGCCGCCGCGGCGCGGAGCGGTAGCCGTGAGTCCATGGCCAGTTTGTATGCGGCGTTTCGTCCGATGGTTGTGCTGCGGTGCCGCGCCGAGCTTGATCAGGCCGTTTCCGATTCCGCCGCGGATGCCGCGTGCGTCGCCGTTCTCACGGCAGTGTGCGACGGATCGGAGACGTATCAGCCTTTTCTACGCGTGCTGTACGCGAGTACAAGCATCGCGATTGCTCGGGCGGCATCCGACGGGTTCAGCGGTGGATCGCTCCCGCCTCCGACAACGCTCCCGATTGTCGAACGCGATGTCCTGGTGTTGCGGCTGATCGTCGGGCTCGATACAAAGGCGACCGCAACGTCGCTTGCCCGTACGACAGACGAGGTGTCACTCGACCTGCATCGGGCGCTGCGGCGACTGCGAAAGTTGTCTTCTCCGAATGCAATCAGAAAAGTATTGACAGTCACCCGTGAGGTCGGCGAAGGTTGGCACTCTGGCGTCTGTCGAGGGCGATCTGGGGGATCGCCCATCTCGGACTGATGGCTCTCGTGACATGGTGCCTCGTTCTTGCTCAGCCTTCGAATCGAGTATCCCTGGATACCAATGTATTTCGAAGAATACCAAGCTTTTCGACCTCGACCTCGACCTGATCGCCTGGTTGTAGTAGCCATTGGGGTGAGCGTGCGTAGCCGACTCCCGACGGTGTGCCCGTAGCGAGGAGATCGCCGGGGTGCAGTGTGAAGGTCTGAGAGATGTGAGAGAGGGTGTCGCCGACTGTATAGACCATTTCGTCGGTGCGGGCGTCCTGAACGATTTCGCCGTTGACGCGGGTTTGTATTCGCAGGCCGTCGCGCAGGTCGCCGACTTCGCTCGCAGGAACCATCGGTCCTAGTGGGCCGGATCGGTCACCGTTCTTTCCGAGTATCCACTGCGAGGTGAGTTTCTGTGCTCGCCTGCAGGTGAGATCGTTGAACGTCGAGTATCCGACGACAGCTGCAAGGGCCTGGTCGGGAGTGGCGTCGGCAAGCTTTTGCCCAACCCAGGCGACCACCTCTCCTTCCCAGTCGAGACCCTGCTCGTTGGCTGGAACGGGGACATCGGTGTCGCCGACAGTGAGGGAGTTGGGCCACCGGGCGAACAGAGTCGGATAGGCGGGTAGAGGATCTGCGCGGTAGCTCCCCTCTGCGACGTGGGCAAGATAGTTCAGTCCGATGCAGACCACCCTCGCGCCCGGCAGGACCGGTGGAACGAACTCGATGTCGGCTACCGGCAGGTGTGGCCCGGTCGGAGTCGTCGCGAGCTTGCCGGCGGGATCCGACCAGAACTCTTCGAGAGTGCACACGACACTCACGTGGGAGCCGTCCTCGGACAGTCGAGCCACCTGAACTCCACGATCGGGTTGCTGAATCCCAACGATTTTCATCAGTTGCCTTTCAGGTTCGAATTAAACCTATAAACCTTCGGAGGTTTATGGTTTCATAGGACTATGCCTCACGACACCCCAGATGGACAAGGCGGACGCATGCCCCGGATTTCTGTTGCGCCGAGTGACCCGATTTCTGTGCTGTCCAAAGCGGTGGGGAGGGGGACCCGAGCCGAGCAGTTGGCGGCGGCGATCGACAGCCGGATTCGGGAGCAGAACCTGGAGCCCGGTGCGCCAATCGGCACGCTGGAATCGCTTCGCGGCGAGACCGGATTTGCATATTCGACTGTCAGCGAAGCGGTTCGACTGCTTCGTGATCGGGGAGTGCTGGAGATCCGCCAGGGGCGAGGTGGCGGCTTATTTGTCGCAGAGAAAAGCCCGGCGGTTCGCTTGCGCCATACGTTGCTGAGTGTCAGCGAGGGGGCCTCGGTCGTCGCGGATGCCATCGAGTTGCGTGATCACCTCGAAATCTTGATCGACACTGCTGCGGCTCGGCATCGAAGCCGGGCCGACATCGCCGACTTGGGGGCACACCTGAAGCGGATGGAATCCGCCCCCGACTGGGACACCTTCCTCCGAGCGAACTGGGCCTTGCACGAGCGAATCGCGACGATCGTTCCCAATGACCTTGCGCGATCGGTCTATATCGGCACTCTGGGCCCGCTGCACGGCACGGCCACCGAGTTCGACAACGAGCGTGACGCAGCGGGCTACCGCACCGAGAGGTTTCACATCCACGTCGAACTTGTCGACGCAATCTCCGCCGGCGATGTGGCTGCAGTACGTGCGGCCGTCGTACGGCACAACACTCCAGTCTGAAAGGACGATTCATGTCCGGTGAGTTCCGCTCACATCTGTTTCCTCACGACCATCGCCGACTATCGAGTGTTCGAGGTTTGGATCCCTACGCCTATCGCGATGTGTCAAGGCGGCCTGGGACCTTTACCGGTGATCTCGTTGAGGGATGGAAGCCGCTATATCTCAACGAATTTCGAGGAGTCACCGAAAACGGCACGATCACGGACGGGCTTTACCCTTTGACAGCCGTCACGCACGGTGAAGAGGCTCCGGTGGATGAAATGGTGGATGCTGCGAGAGATCTACTTGCGGAGTTGAGTGACGCCGATCGCTCCAGGATCAGTTATCCGATCGATGCTGTCGAGTGGCAGACGTGGGCGAACCCCGAGTTCATGCAGTTCGACACCGGAGTACGACTCGAGTTCCAATCGCAACGTGTTCGACAGTTGGCTTTGCGATTGGTCGAGGCCTCGCTGAGCCCCGAAGGTTTCCGAATCGTCCGAAACATGATGTTGATCAATGGTTTTCTCGGCGAGGTTGTCGGATTGGAGACGATACTCAACGAATTCAGTTACAACGTCGCTCTGTACGGTGAACCGAGTGTCGTCTCGCCGTGGGGATGGCAATTGTACGGTCACCACTGCGCGGTCAACTGTCTGATCATCGGCGGGCGGATGGTTGTGAGTCCGGTCTTTCTCGGCGCGGAACCCAACGAGATAGACGATGGTCCCCACGCCGGCATCGAATCATTCACTGGTCGAATCGAACTCGGTATAGAACTGATGGCCGCACTCACTGACGACCAGCGGCGTGAGGCCACTGTATACGGGCTGATGAACGATCCGGCCATGCCTCCCGGGCGAGTACACCCCGGGGATGAGCGGCACCTCGCCGGAGCGTTTCAGGACAACCGAGTGATTCCCTTCGAAGGCATTCCCGTCGATCAGATGGACACGCGTGCCAGACAACTAGTGCTCGCGATCGCCGAACAGTTCGTGGCATTGTTGCCCGCGGGACCTCGGACTGCTCGTCTGCGCGAGATCGAAGAGCACCTGGACCGGACATGGTTCTGCTGGATCGGCGGGCACCGCCCTGGAGACGTCTTCTACTACCGCATCCAATCCCCGGTCTTGATAGCTGAACTGGATCACCACTGCGGTGTCTTCCTCGACTACGACACTCCTCAGCCCTTCCATATTCACACGGTGATGCGCACTCCGCATGGCAACGATTACGGACGTTCCTACGTTCGACAGTGGCAAGAGCAGACGGAATCGTGACCTGCAGTCAGCTCCAGGGAGTCGTCTCGGCCAGACACTGGATTTCGAACCTACTTCACACGTACGTCGACTTTGCGGACCGCAAAGACGTCGACGGTGCTGTGGGGCTCCTGGCTTCTGCCCGGGTTAGCTTCCCCGGGACGGGTTTCGATCATCCGGACGATGCGGAGAAGTTCTTCGCAGAATTGTGGAAATCACCTGTCGCACATCGCCATGACGTCAGCAACCTCGTGGTGCTCGCCGGGTCTGGCCCCCGAGTGTGGAAAGCTCACGCGCACTACACTCGGTGGGTGTTCGAACCCGATCCCTCGGTGCACACCCTCGGTGAATACACGATGGTTGTCGACGAACGAGACTGGAGCATCATCGAACTTGCGGTAACCAGGACCTGGACGAGGAGTTAGTCGTGGCGAACATAGGCAGGGCCACGGTGATTCTGGATTCGATCGCCGAGAGTCGCTGGCCGATGACGCTGACAGACCTCGCAACCCGCACCGGACTTCCACGTTCGACGGTGCACCGAGTTATTCAAGCTCTCGAACGTGAGTTGTACGTGGTCCGAGTTCCGGACAGATCCGGATACATCTTGGGCCCCGGCTTACTCAAGTTCGGGATGAATGCTCACCTACGGCTACTCTCGGCCAATCGATCTCAGCTGGCGACGTTGGCTCGTACCGTCAACGAGAACGTGGAGTTGGCGATCTTCAGTGGTCGCGAGGTTGTCGTCGTCGATCAGATTGCCTCACCGGAAAGGCTCAGAGGCGTCACCAAGGTCGGCAAGAGCTTTTCGCTGCATGCGAGTTGTATAGGGAAGGCCATGCTTGCTCAGTTGCCGGAGGAGCAGGCAGTTGCGTTGTTGTCACCGGTTCTACCGCGATTTACGGATAAGACGATCACCGAACGGGCGGCGCTGCTGGCGGAACTGGCGGAGGTGCGTCGCTCCCACGTCTCCGTCGACATCGAGGAGCACGACGTAGGGATCTGCGCCGTGGCTACTGCAATGATCGGACCGACTGGCGCGCTTCAAGCGATCGCCATCGTCATTCCGTCCGGGCGGTTCAAAGCGAAGAAGGAACTCGCGGTCGAAGGTCTCAAAGTGGTGAACAGTCAGGTGGATCTGGGTTTGTCGCGAGCGCAATTCTGAATGCGACTGCCTGAGAGCTTCTTCTGTGTGCTCCCATGACTTTTGCAGATCGCGCGAATCAGTTCCCGGCTCCTACTGGGAGGTCGGGAACTGATTCGTGATCAGTGGTATCCCTACCGTCTGATGCGCCTATCTGCAAAACAGAGTGCACAGACCGCGACCAAGCACACTGCCGCGGCACCCGCGAACGTACTGAACAATCCGACGGCTCCACCCGACGCAATGGAGGTACCGCCGATTACCGGGCCTAAGAACGCCCCGACGAATGATGTCCCGTTCGACCAACCAAGGGCAGTTGCTCGTGCAGGCAACGGGTAGACATCGGCTGTGGTCGTGTGCACCAGATTCATCGTGGAATGGCCGCCGATGCCCATCAGTGCCACACAAATCATGGTCCCCGTCAACGATGTCGGCAGATAGACCATTCCGAGAAGTCCGACGAGCGTGCACGCGCTGGTGGCTACCGCTACAACTGAGGCCCCGCGGCGGTCGGCCGCCCACGCACTGGCAAAGGAACCGATTACTGCGGCACCGGTCAGAGTAAAGGTGATCACAAGAGCAGTGTTCAGCGTGTACCCCAAGTCAATAATCGACTGCGCTGCCCACACGTTGAGTCCCTGCCACGCAACCATGTTGGAGATTGCGCATACCGCGACAACCAGTGCGATTGTGGACCCGCGGCCGGTGAACAGTGCGGCAATCTTTTGCCGACCAGACCATAAACGCCCCGCCACCTCCTGGGGAGTGTCGGTCGGGATGTCGATTATCACGACGGCGGCGAGGATCACCAGAGCCGTACATGCACCGATGAAGAACATCGGGCGCCATCCGATCGCAGGAAGCACTGGAATCGCGAGCAGTGACGCGACGACGCCGCCGAGTGGGATACCTGCCATTGTGATCGTGACGACCAACGACGCCCGTGACGATGCCGCACTGTTGCGAGCGACTGTCATCGCGGTGGTGAGCGCGCCGCCCACGCCGAATCCAGTGACAAATCGACCCACTGCGAGCATGACGATGCTGATCGACGCTCCGGTGATCACGGCTCCGAAAGCGAACAGTGCGATGGCAACAATGAGAACCCACTTTCGACCGGAGCGCTCGGCAGCGAGAGGGGCCAGTACTGATCCGGCGATGGCTCCGATATAGACGAGCCCGCCGACCAGCCCTGCTTGTTGATCGGTTATGCGCAGGTACGAGTCTTCCAACAGCAACGGAATAACAGATCCGTAGACGATCAGGTTGAATCCCTCGATCACGGTGATAACCATGCACAACCCGATGACTGCGGGGTGGGATCGAGTCTCCCCACGTTCATCGGTTCGCGCGGGTGCATTGAGATGCATGTGTTGTCTCTCCAGACAGTGAGCCCGATTCGGGCGGTCGATGTGATGCGTGCCATCGTCCGATGTCGACTTCTCGGGCGTAACCGTTTAGTCCCGGAAACCGGGACAAATGGGGTGACGCGCAGCACATCTGGCTCATACCTTCAGCTCGTTGGAAAAACTCGATCCGAGGAGCTGAATCAATGGACCTGTCAGAAGTCACCGCTCTACTAGATCCGAAGCCTCTGCAATTGGAGATGGGATACGAGCGACTGCCATCTGGAGGGCTGCACGTCGCAGTCCGTACGGATATGCACGGTTGCACCGGCGAGATGCTCGAATGGTGGGTCCGCTGGCGTTGCGACACACAGAAATACATCTGGTGGCATCCCATTGACCACACGTACAGCAGTTGGCAGGGTAATCTCTCGGACGACACTCATATCGGCAGCGAGCACGTCGTCACCGAATACTTCTCGGGGCAGCCGGCCGATGATCTGGTCATCCAATTTCGGGATCCGTCCGAGTTCTTCGACGAAGACGCCTATTCCAGAGCAAGAGAATCCGGCGCTGTGTCCGGAGTGGTTGTCGGACGATTGGGGGTCACCCACAATCCACCTCGTCTCCCGGACGGGCGCGTGCTCGGCGGCAGGCTGCTGCACATCGCTCGCGATACCGAGTGGGGGATGGCCCTGCGAAGTCACTTCTTCATCGGACACGATCTCGAGACACTCGGGCAAACCGCGGAACAGATTGCGGCACAAGCAACTGTGGAGTTCGCTCAAGGACTCCTGCAGCACGCGTACGACGAGTTCACATTTTTGTCTCGTTTCCTGCCGTCGCTCTACGTAGCCGAAAACCGGGACGTATCTCCGCCGCGAGCACCGTGGTGACGGCAGTTGTCTCGGTGCCCGCCAGGGTCGTGCAGCCGTTTCAGGCGGCACCGAGAATTTTGGCTCGTCCCGATTTCCGGGACCTGATCCGTGACAAAAGGAATTAACGAACCGATCCTTGTTCTCAACATCAAAGCTATTTCACCAGAACGGAATTCGCTGTGCAGAGTGTCAACGCCGAAGCAACGAGGATAGCTGCTGACGTGATGATCGTCGGTTTCGGGCCGGTGGGGAAGCTTCTCGCCGTCAAACTCGCTCGGAAGGGCCACGATGTCGTCGTCGTGGATCGAAATGAAGTCGGATACCCTCTGCCGCGAGCAGTAACCCATTGCGCCGATTTCGCGCGAATCCTGCAGTCGGTCGGGCTGGCGCCGGACACCATTCCCGAGATAACCGAACCTTATGACGACATGTATGTGTGGCGAAACGGTGACGGGCGGACACTGGTGGAGGTCGACTGGAGTGGTAAAGGTGAATCCGGTTGGTACAACACCTATTTCTTCAGTCAGCCCGCATTGGAAGAGGCCTTGGACGCCATTGTCGCCGGGTTGTCCAATATTCGGGTGATGAGGGGGTGGGAAGCGGTGGCATTGACGCAGAATTCGGCACTGGCAACAGTAGTCGTCCAATCCGTGGACAGCGGTAGGTGTGTCGCCGTCGATGCGCAGTGGATTGTCGGTGCAGACGGGGCGAACAGTCGCGTTCGTCAATGGGCCGAAATCGACTGGCACGACGAGGGGTACTTCTACGATTGGTTGGTTGTGGACGTCAAACCTTCGGGCGGAACCAGTTTTCCGAACGTTGCCGCGCAGAATTGCGACTACCGACGCCCTTCCACGATGGTTCCCGGTGGTCCGGGCCGCCGTCGCTGGGAGTTCATGCGACTGCCGGAAGAGAGTCGAGAATCCCTTCAGCGCGAAGACACGGCATGGGAACTGCTCGAGCCGTATGGGCTGACCCCTGACAATGCAATCCTTGAACGGCATTCCGTGTACACGTTTCAGGCTTGCTGGGCGACGCGATGGCGACAAGGACGCGTGTTGCTCGCCGGCGATTCCGCGCATCTTATGCCGCCGTTCGCCGGACAAGGCCTGGGTGCTGGTGTCCGTGACGTGATGAATTTGTCGTGGAAGCTCGATGCGGTGTTGCGTTCGGCAGCGGACGACCACCTGCTCGATACATATGGAACAGAACGACTAAGGCACGCACAAGCTTTTGTGCAGTTCTCGACCGAACTAGGTCAAGTCATCTGCATGTCCGACCCGCAGCAAGCTGCTGAACGTGATGCCCGCATGGTGGCGAACTGGACTGCGGGAATGAAGCCTCCTGCTCCGCCACGACCAGGGCTCGGCCCAGGGATACATGTCGGGACTGCCGGTGGCAGTCTGGCTTTACAAGGTCAGGTTCGAGTCGGAGATGGCGAAGTTGCCAAGTTCGACGATGCGTTCGATGGGCCAGGGGCTTTGATTTCACGCACATCGGCCGCGCTGCGAGAAGTTCCGGAGGCGACGCGAACAGCTTTGGCGACGTTGGGGATCGACCTCGTAGCGCTCGGAGGTGCCGAATCGGCGGGCGTGACCGTTGTCGACGACGTCGACCTCACCTACACGCGCTGGCTCGACGATCAGGACGCAGATGTCGTTCTGGTCAGACCGGATTTTCACGTCTACGGCGTTGCTGGAACGCACCAGGCAACCGAGCTGGCAGCAGGTTTTCTACACAGGTTGCGTGTGCCGGAACCTGCTCGGACGCTTGCCTGACAGCGCGACCGCCACATCGACTATCGACAGGAAGTTACATGTTCAACTCAGTGACCGACGACATCGATTCGGTCGAATCATCTTCGGAACAATCCGGATCCGATGTTCGAAGAGGGCCCTTGGCAGGCATAGTCGTTGCAGACCTCACGCGCGCACTCGCGGGACCTCACGCTTCAATGATGTTCGGCGACCTGGGGGCGACGGTCATCAAGATCGAGACACCCGGTACCGGCGACGATACGCGCGGCTGGGGGCCACCTTTCATGGAACCTGCAGGTGCACAGCGAGAATCGACATACTTCTTGTCCACGAATCGAAACAAGAAGTCAGTCGTACTCGATCTGAAATCTGAAGAGGGTCTTGCACTACTGGAATCCCTTGTCTCACGCGCCGACGTTCTGATGGAGAATTTTCGGACCGGCGTCCTCGATCGTTTGGGGCTTACCGCCGAACGACTTTCGGAGCTGAATCCGCGGCTCGTCGTGCTGTCCATCAGCGGATTCGGTCACGACGGACCGGAAGGCGGACGTGCGGGGTACGACCAAATCGCACAAGGGGAGGCGGGTCTGATGTCGCTGACAGGTTCGGGTCCCAACGACTTCCAAAAGGTCGGAACTCCGATAGCCGACCTACTGGCAGGGATGTACGGCGCATTCGGTGTACTCGCGGCACTGCAGGAGCGAGCGCGAACCGGCGTTGGGCAGACGGTACGAACCTCTTTGCTGGCCGGCATAGTAGGTATCCACGCCTTCCAAGGAACTCGATTTACCGTCGCTGGTGAAACTGGTAAGGCACAAGGGAATCACCATCCGTCGATCTGCCCCTACGGGCTCTTTCCGACAGCTGACGGCGTAGTTCAGATTGCGGTTGGTAGTGAAGGACTTTGGAAGCGGTTCTGCTCGGGCTTCGGGTTGGCCCCAGATGCCCCCGGGATGGAAGACAACTCCGAACGAGTTCGAAACAGTAAGGCGGTCCGCCAGCTTATCGAAAGCATTTTTTCGAAGTATGGCACGGACGAGCTGCTGCTCGAGCTGGACCGTACGGGTATTCCGGCGGGACGTGTTCGTGGAATCGACGAGGTGTACCGCTGGGAACAGACTCGTTCGCAGGGGTTGATGGTCGAAGTCGAACACGAAAGCCTAGGTCGGATAACGCTTCCTGGACCCCCACTCCGGTTCTTCTCTGTGGACGGCATGGAGGTCACGAAGAACTGTCACTCGGCTCCACCGCTTCTCGGTGCAGACAACGCTGTTATCACCGGTTGGCTCAGCGAAGCACGCCGATGAGACAGACATCGATGGTTTCTGCTATGAGGCCGAGCCGGCGCGACTCCGGCATGGTCGATGTGACGTTCGACGGCCCAATCGCGACGGTGACGATCGGCACAGGCCGTCGTCGAAACGCTTTGAACGGTGATGCTTGGAAAGATCTCGCGCATCAGATCATTGGCGTCTCGACCCACGCATCGCTCGGTGTTGTCGTCCTTCGCGGCGTCGGCGATACCTTCTGCGCCGGGTCCGATGTCACCGAGTGGGTTGGTGCCTGTGCCGAGGACGTGGAGGAGTCGTTCGCGCAAATGGAGGCAGCCTTCCGCGCTATCGAAATTTGTCCCGTTCCTGTCATCGCACAGATTTCCGGCGTAGCAGCTGGAGCAGGGTGTCAGTTGGCACTCGCGTGCGATATTCGAGTCGTGGCGACTTCCGCCAGAATCGGAATGCCTATTGCGCGTCTCGGGATTCGACCCAGTCCGGCATTCGCGGCGCGCCTTGTCCGTGTTGTGGGACCGGCTGTGGCCGCTGAACTGCACTACACCGGACGGCTGGTGAAGGGACCGGACGCGGTAACAACAGGTTTGGCGAATCGGTGTGTGTACGGCGAGCTCCTCGCGTCGACTGTTCGGGATTTGGTAGAGGAGATTGTTCGCCAGCCGACATCAGCCGTGCGTGCGGCGAAGGAGGCATTGATTGCTGTTACCGGCCCTCCTCCTCACCACACCCTCGGTCCGGCCGTGAATTTGCGCGACCTCCAACTTGGCATCGCGCAAATTCTGCATACGTGAGTCTGCAAGGCTGTTACTGGCCGGCGATGTATTCGATCGACGGGCCGGCAGTCCAACCGCCGTCGACGGCGATCTCGGAACCCGTTGTGTACGAGGCATCGTCGGAAAGCAGGTAGGTGACCGCGCCGACCAACTCCTCCGGGCGACCGACACGGCGATACGGATTGTTGGGGAATGCGCCCTCTTCGAGGCTGATGCCCGTCGGTGCAGTCATGGGCGTCAGGACCATGCCGGGGTGAACCGAGTTGACCCGGATCTTGTCGCGGCCGAGTTCGACGGCGGCGATCTTGCTCAGCCCACGCACGCCCCACTTGGCTGCGCCGTAACCGCTGGTCAGAGCCATGCCCATCAGGCCGGCGGCCGAGGAGATGTTCACGATGGATCCGCCGCCGGCTGCCTTCATGAACGGCACCACCGTGTGGATACCGGTGTGCACGGACACCAGGTTGATCTGGATGATGCGCTGGAACGTCTCGAGTGGTTCCTCGGCGACTGTCTGGCCGGACGCCGAGATTCCGGCGTTGTTGACCAAACCGTTGATCGCGCCGAACTCGGATACCGCGTACTCGGCGGCGGACTTCCAAGACGCTGGATCGGTGACGTCGAGGTGAACGTAACGCGCTGCGTCGCCGAGAGATTCGGCCACTGCTCGACCGTCGTCGTCGAGTAGGTCGCCGATGACGACGCGGCCGTTGCCCGCGACGATGCCGCGGGCAAACGCCTCGCCCAGGCCGCGTGCGCCGCCAGTGACGAGAACGACTTTTCCGGAGAGATCCTGAGTCATGATTGTTCCTTACCTGTTGGTGTTGCTAGATATGGCTTCGAGAACGCCCCGAGCGCGCGGGTGATGGCCTCGGGTGCGGGCGTCCGGAGGTCTGCCATCTCACGCAGTGCGGCGACTACCGCAAGTGTTGCCTGGCCCGAAGCCGCTGTGGTGTCGAGCGAGGTTTCCGGACGGTCGATCAGGCGTGCGACTTCTGGGCGAATCAGTTCCATCGTCTCGAAAGTTGCTGATTCCCAAACTCTCCGGAGTGCCGCATCACCGAAGATGATGGGCATCAGTGATCGGGTCATCGGCTCGAATGACTCGCCGACCGATGCGATAAAGGCATTCTTCACAGCCGCTGCGAGCCCGAATTCGCGGGCTTGCGCGCTGAGTGCCGTGGCCAGACTGCGGTTTCCCTCGTCGAGCATCGGCCAGATGCTCTCCTCTTTGGTGGCGAAGCAACGGTAGAACGTTCGCTCGGAGATTTCTGCCCGCTCGGCGAGCTCCGCGATGGTCGTCGAAGTGTCGCCGCGTTCGACGAAAGCGGCAGCACAACTCTGCGAGACGCGGAGAAGTAGTGCAGTGCGGCGGGCTGTTGCCATATCCGCACTGTACCAAAAGTGGCAGAAACTGCCACAAATGGTGTCGGCCGGTCAGCCGACGTTACCTTCGATTCCGGAAACCTCCTGCTCAACTGCGTTCTTGAGGTTCAGGAGCGTCTTGCGGATGTTGCCGCGCTGAAAGTCGGCGAAGGTTTTTCCTCCGGTGGCAATCTTGTCGAACATGTCGGCGGCGAAGTCCGGCCAGCCGCGCCTGTCGTCGGTCCACGTTTCGGTAACTCGGGTTCCGTCGGGCACCGGCGAGAATCGGTACTGCCAGGTTGCGATAGAGGCGGGGATCCGGGGAGTACCGAGGCCGATCTTGTGAACACGGAATTCGAAGAGCTTCCCGGCCTCGGCAGCGGTGACTGTGCATCGCGTGGTCCACTGCGCGCGCCCACGCTTGTTGTGCCCGTCGAACTCCATGCCCAGGAAAGCGCTTTCGCGGTCTCCCCGCAAGGTTGCGCCTATGTTTTCGGGACTCCAGGCACCCATACGAGTGGGATCGCTGATGACCTCGTAGAGGGAAAGCGCGTCGGAGCTGACGACGATGCTGTCGGAGACGGTAAGTTCGCGAGCCATTTCGGTTTCAGGTTCTTTCTGTCGAGCGTGTGTGAGGTGTGAGTATGACGATCGGTGGTTTCGCGAACAAGATGCGGACGTGGCGGATGAACCGTCGAACTGATCGGCGTTGAACTACAGGTGCGGTTTCAGTTGGATCTTGACCGCGCCTTCCTGCTTCTTCTGGAAGATCTCGTAGGCGTGTGGCGCCTCATCGAGCGGCAGCTGATGGGTGGAAAAGGTGTCGACGCCGAGTGGGTCGTCGTCAGTGAGCAGGGGCATGATGTCCTCTACCCACTTCTTGACGTTCGCCTGGCCCATCCTGAGCTGAATCTGCTTGTCGAACATGGTCATCAGCGGCAGCGGATCGACCATTCCGCCGTAGACACCGATCAAAGAAATGGTTCCGCCGCGCCGAACGATGTCGATGGCCGAATAGACAGCGCCAAGGCGATCGATTCCTGCGTTACGCATCGCAGGCGCGGCAAGAGCATCGGGAAGGAGTCCGACGAACTGCTGCGCGAGCTTTCCGATCGGAGACCCGTGCGCTTCCATACCGACAGCGTCGATCACCGAATCGGTTCCGCGGCCGTTTGTCGCGTCTCTGATGGCATCGCCGATCTTGCTGCCGTAGTCGTCCAGGTTGAGGGTCTCGATACCGCGTTCGGCAAGGCGCGCAAGGCGTTCGGGTACACGGTCCACACCGATTACTCGAAACCCCTTGTGGTGGGCGATACGAGCCGCCATGTCACCGATCGGTCCGAGGCCGAGGATTGTCACGGACCCACCCGGCGGAATGTCGGCGTATTCGACCGACTGCCAAGCGGTGGGGAGCACGTCGGAGAGGTAGACGAATCGCGAATCCGCGGGACCTTCGGGAACTTTGATGTGTGTGAAATGTGCTTGCGGTACTCGGAGGTACTCAGCCTGCCCGCCGGGCACCGAGCCGTAGAGCTCGGAGAAGCCGAACAATGCTGCGCCCGTTCCCTGATCGCGGACCTGCGTCGTCTCGCACTGTGTGTAGAGGCTCGAATCGCACATGAAACAGTTGCCACACGAGATCTGGAACGGAATCACGACGCGGTCACCTATCTCGAGATTCGTGACTTCCGAACCGACTTCTTCGACGATTCCCATCGGTTCATGGCCGAGAATGTCGCCGGCATTCATGAACGCACCCAGAGTCTCGTACAGGTGCAGATCGGATCCGCAGATATTCGTCGTGGTGACCTTGATGATTGCGTCGGTGGGTTCGACGATCTTCGGGTCCGGAACCGTATCGACGCTTACTTTCCGTTTGCCTTGCCAAGTCACTGCGCGCACTGGGATCGACCTCTCATCGTGGAAATGCTGTTCGCAGTCACCTGCCCGAAAGCACTGAAATGCAAACAAAATCGGTGAGGGTTGCGAGAAGTCCTGAGCGCGTTAGATTGAGATGGAGCTGGGTCCCGGTCTCTTTGCGCCGGCTCCAGGACCGAGACGACGAGATGATGAGGACGATCGCATGACCGACAAAGACGACAACGACCAGTCGCCCAAGGGCGGGCACCCAGGACCCGTGGACAAGGGCGGCGACGGGGGAATGGCAACGCGAGAACAGGCGCCTGAACTGGTCGAGGAGACCTCCGACGAGAAGTCTGACGACGAGTAGTTTCCTTTTACTCCGCGTTGGGTAACAACGGGGATAGGCCGCATCGGACCGTCCCGGAATCAATGCGGGCGAGGTTCCTCGAGGTTGAGCAGCCAGCCACGGGAACCGCCTTAAGCAGATCCCTCAACCCTGTTGTCATTCAACCCTGTAACAGCACGTGATCGAATCGGGTCCGCAGTAGTGTCGGGACCCGGAAGTCGTCAAGCGTTCGAACTATCAACTGTTCGGCAACATCCCGGAGTTTCACGTTGGTCTCTTGAGAACGCCACACGAGGATGTCGAAGGCGCGATCGGCCGAAATGCCGTAGATCACCATGAGCATGCCTTTGGCTTGCTCGATTACTCCGCGAGAAGCGGTGATTTCGTTGACCAGCACGTCGACAGACGCTTTCACCGTACTGTCGAGGGTTTCGGTGACGTCGATGTAGAAGCCTGAGCTGCCGACCACGGCACCCGACTCGTCCACGACGCTGTCGCCGACGACGATTACCGAGTGAGTGTCCCCTGCAGTGTCGATGATGCGGTGGCGGCTGCTGAACGGTCCGCCTGAAGTGCGGATGGCGTGCAGTGTTTGAGCAACGTGTCTTCGGTCGTCGGGATGCTTGTGCGAGAGCATCAATTCTGTCGTCGGAGCTACTTGGTCGGGTTCGTATCCGTGAATCCGTGCAACTTCGTCCGACCACTCCCACCGATCGCCGTTGCGGTGATAGAGAAAGCCGCCCACCCGGTGTGGAGCCCCCGATCCTGACGTTCGCCCCAACCCGTCCTCGTTCACCACACACGCCCCCTCGTTCTCGACCTCGTCCCAACCGGCGTACTCGCCAGTTAGTTATATCGGACAAATCCGGCGGAGGTGGTGTCGGTCCCATATTTCGGAGCATCGTCTGGATCGCTACCGCATGGGTCGGGGAAACCGGCCCTCAGAGTACTTGGCGACGGTCCCACGTCACTCGCGGTTGAAACAGTGTTGCCGCTGTGTCCATTCGGTGATCGCCGCCGCGATGGCCGCAGGCTGATCCTCGGGGGCGAGATGTCCTGCGGGACCGCACTGTTCCACCTCGAGATTTGCGATATTCGATCGGCTCCACGTGACTTCGTCAGGTCCGATCATGAGAAGTTCTGCGGGGCCGCTGAAGGTGAGAAGAAGTTTGGGTACGTCGGTGCTTTCTGCGAGCCAATCGCTGTACGCCGCCACACGTGCATTCACGTCACCGGGAGTTCCTTCGATGGGGAAGGATCGTGGCCACTCGAGAAGGGGTCGGCGACTCTCTCGTGACGGATAAGGGGAGCGATAGGCCTCGGCATCGGTTTCGGTCATTTCACCGAGAACCGTTCTGTGAAGCGCTATTTCGAGAAAGAAGTTCTCGTCGAGTACCTTCGTCTCTCCTGTGTCGGAGTCCCTCAGAGCTTCCACCCGTGCCCGTGCCTCTCCCGGGAAGTGTTCGTCCCAGGTCATCGGACGAAGGATCGTTTCGAAGAAGGCCACACCTCGGACGCGATCGGGGTGGCGGGCAGCCCAGTCCAGTGCAAGCGCCCCGCCCCAGTCGTGTCCGACGAGTACGACGTCGTCGAGTTCCATCTGGTCGAACCAGGCGTCGAGGTAGCGGGCGGTGTCGAGGAAGCCATAGTTGATTGGCGGTTTGCCTGACCGCCCCATTCCGATGAGGTCAGGGGCAAGTGCACGGCCCAGATTTCCTATCTGCGGCAGGATGTTTCGCCACAAGTGCGAGGATGTGGGGTTTCCGTGGATGAGTACGAAGGGTGGTCCTTCACCGCGCGAGCGGTAGGCCATGGTCGAGTCGAGCACGGGAATTGTGGGCATTGCGACTCCTCAAATAGTTTCCATATACTCTAATTGAGATAGTAGCCATGTATTCTATTTGTATGCAAGATCGAGAAACATGGACGACAGGGTCGCTGGTGTGGCACCTTGGCTTGCGCTGGCGGGCGGGGGTTGACCGAGCGATCGCGCACCTGGGGTTGACTCACGCCCAGTATTCAGTGCTCGCGTCTCTGCATGGTCTGGTGAGTGCGGGGGAGAGGCCGAGTCAGCGAGAACTCTCAGTGCACACAGGATTGCAGCGAATCTACATATCCAAGCTCGTGCGAGCGTTGGAGAAGAGCGGGTTTGTTGTCAGTGAACGCGATAGTCGCGATGCGCGAGCCGTTCGCCTCGATCTCAGTGACGAGGGCAAACGAGTCATAGAGCTCGCTAAAGACATTGTCCGCCAATTGGATGCAAAGAATACGGAAGTGCTGACGAAAACCGGAGGGCGGGAACTCGCCGAGCTCCACCGCGCCCTTGGCGCGTTACTCGACGCCACCGAAGCAGGAGATGGATAACGCGCCGGTCCGCTTCGTGGCGTAACCGAAGGCGATCGTGTGCGGACCCGGTCCTCAGGACGTTCGTTGGGGGAGCGACGGAAGCGTCGATCCCCCAACGAGCCTATTGTCTAGCTGTCGATCGTTACGGCGTCACGTTGATCGGCGAGGCCGACGCGAACTGCAGTGTGCCGGACATGGTTGCCGTGCCAGTGGCTGCGGCGGGGCAGACGGGCCCGGTGCCGGTACGCGTGTAGTTCACAGTGCCGGTGTTGCTGGCCACGACGCGCTGGTTGGGAATATCGAATGGCAGCGGTCCGATAGTGCTGGCCCCGACGGTGACTGTGCACGTGGATCCGGGCATCGTCACGACTGCGCCTCCTGCAGGAATGACCAGGGATCCCTGAGCCGATCCGGTGTCTGCCGAGACGTTCAATAGCCACGAGCCGGAGGTGGTGACCACAGCGGGTAGGCCGTTAGCCTTGCACCCGGTCAGGCTGGGGGTGCCGATATTGACGTTGACTCCGCCGGTGCCGGTGTTGGAATTACCCGGCGCGGATGGGATGGTCCCGGAGCCCGTCGTACTGGAGCAGGTAAGTGTGATCGTTCCTGTCTTGATACTGAGATTGCTGCTCGAAGCAGTCACGGTTTGACCCGCTGGAGTGACGACGGTCGAAGCCAGAGCGGTGCCGGCTGCGACTGCAATCGCGGCTGCGGCGGCAGCTGTGACGATGGTGGTGCGGCGAACTGCATGGGACATCGATATCTCCTTGTTGTCGGTGATACTTCGTGAGTCGCCGGTGCTTGCTCTACTGCGTCCGCAGGCTGTCGGCGCCGATGTTGAACACATCGCTTGTGGTGGTCAACGAGTTGTGACCACTCGAAGACGGAACGTTGGCGCGAAGATTGACTGCCCAATTCAATGCGCCGAACAGTCCACATCCAGATGCGCCCGGTACCGCGAACGTCTGGTCGGCGTGCGTCACGTTTCTGACGGCGGCGGTATCCGGAAATCCTGGAACTTCTTCCAGGACACCATTCTCGGACACTCCGAGTTTGAACATGATCGGGTTGCTCGCAGAACCCAGATAGCAGTTGCCGCCCAGCAAGGGGTTGGAGATCTTCAATCTTGCCGGAAGTGTGACACCGAGTTGGAATGCGTCGACTGTTGGCAACGCGACCGGTTCGACTGTTGCCTTGATGGTGGTCAAGCCGCCGGGGAACGGTATACCGAGCCCGAAGATTCCTCCTGGTACCTCGATGGGGCTGGAATAGACGCCTTTGGTGCCGTCAGTGGGAGGAATGAAGATCTGGTCGAACCCGAATTCTGCGTCGGGGTTCTCGCGATAGGCGACACCGCCGGCGATATTCAACGAGCCGGAAGGAATCGGTACTTTGAGCCCGTTGATGTTCATTTCGCCGCCTTTGACGACGACGTCGACACAGGTGCTTGTCTCCGGATTGGCTATCGGGCATTTTCCCCAGCCCCCGAACGGCGCATTGGGCAGCGGGGCCGCCGTCGCGGTTGACACCGCCCCGAGAGTGAGGACTCCCGCTGCGACGACAGCGAGCGCGGCTCTGAATCGTATTGTGCGCATGGACAAGTGAACTCCGTTTCGAGGTGGCAATCTGTCGTCGATGACGGTTCTGTGGCAGTGGGTTGGATTGCTAGTTGGCACTACGTTCGGCAACGACGGCAGCGGGTTCGGGTGAGCCGGCCGGCTGGGGCCTGAGGCTGTCGGCACCGATGTTGTAGACGTCACTCGTCGTGGCGAGGGAGTTGGACGTGGTGGACGAGGGAAGCCCGGCGCGCCAGTTGACGATTGGATTCAGAACGCCGAACGGGCCACACCCGGAAGCTGTCGGGACCGCGAAGGGCTGTCCGGTGTGCCCGGTGTTTCGAACGACGGCAGTATCCGGGAAACCTGGAACCTCTTCGAGGACACCGTATTCGGTCACATCCAAGTTGAGTTGGACGGGGTTGTTGTCCGAGCCCAGGTAGCATTTGCCGCCGAGGAGAGGGTTCGCGATCTTCAATTTGACGGGTAGCTTCACACCAAGCTGAAATGCATCCACGGTGGGGAGTGCAGACGTCGACTCTACGGTGGCCGAAGCCTTGTTCAGTCCGAAGAGATTGTTGAATGGCAGGTCGATTCCGAGTGCGCCCCCGGGGATGTCGATGGGTTTGGCGTAGATCCCCCGACTGTTGTCGTTCGGCGGGATGAATACTTGGTCGAATCCGAATTCAGCCTCTGGATTCTCCCGGTATGCAACTCCGCCTGCGATGCGCATCGCCCCGGCGGGAATGCTGACGGAAAGCTTGCCGATCTTCATGTTTCCGCCGGTGACCGTGACGTCCATACAGGTGCTGGTCTCGGGATTGTCGATCGGACATGAATCCCAACCGCCGAAGGGGATCTCCGCTGCCGGGGCGGCTCCTGCAATGCTTGCTGACAAGCTTCCCACCGCAGCGGCGGTGGCGAACACAGTTGCGGTGGCGAGTGCGCCGAAAAGCCCACGCGACGTCGAACGTCGGGACATGTATTTCTCCTTTGGGTACAACCGACCAGTCGGGATTGTGATGATGAGTGACGGTAGTCACGTGTGACTTGGATGTACAGACAATTTGAAACAATTCCGACAAAAGTATTACTGCGATCGCCTCCGCTACTACTTGTGGCTGTGAGGATTGAAATTTGTTGCAGTGCTCTGTGTCTCGTCATTCACCCACGAATCGCTGTGAGGTGCTTCGACCCGAAAAGGCGTTCGTCGACGGGAATATCGGACTCCTGTCGAAATCGAGGGGGCAATGTTTTGTCGGAGTCGCCAATGAGGGAAGTCAGGGCGAGTAACTTTGTCGAACAGCGGCTGATCGGTACTCCGGGCAGCTGCCCGAGAGAACGGATCGCCATGACGCTGATGCTGCCGCTCGACTCGATGTTCCTTCTGATGGAGTCACGGGAGCATCCCATGCACGTCGGTGGCCTGTCGCTTTTCGTTCCGCCGGAAGGGGACGACGGCGAATTCGCCAGGTCGCTCTACCGTTCGCTGACCGACGTCGACTCGATTCGGCCCCTCTTCCGTCGCAAGCCGGTGCAGTTCTTGTCGAACTTCGCGCCGGTGCGTTGGACGGAGGACGAGGACGTCGATCTCGAATATCACGTCCGGTTGCTCGCGCTGCCCAAGCCGGGGCGAGTCCGCGAGTTGCTCGAGCTGACCTCCATGCTCCACGGCACGCTGCTCGATCGGCATCGGCCGCTGTGGGAGGCGTACGTGATCGAAGGTCTCGCCGACGGCCGAGTTGCCGTGTACATGAAGACGCACCACGCGCTCATGGATGGTGTGTCTGCTGTTCAGGCGTGGTACCGCAGCCTCTCGTCGGACCCGCTCGATCGAGAATCGATGCCTCCGTGGGCGCAGCGACCTTCTTCGGGGCGGGTTCGTGCCGGTCGCGGGCTGGACCTGCAGAGGCGGGTGGGCTCCGTGATCGAGACTGTGCAAGATGTGGTCGGGGTCGGCCTGCGATAGTGAACGCCGCTGCCTCGGCAGTGAAGGACCACGTCGCACCGTTGCCGTTTGCTGCCCCGAAATCTATCTTCAACGTCCCGATCACCGGAGCGAGGCGTGTCGCCGCGCAGTCGTGGCCGATCGAGCGCCTGCGCAAGGTCAGCTGCGTTGCAGACGTGACGCTCAACGATGCGGTGTTGGCAATGTGCGCGGGTGCGCTACGGCGATACCTCATCGAACTGGATGAGTTGCCGGACAAACCGTTGATCGCGATGGTGCCGGTATCCCTTCGCAAAGGTGAAGAGGGTGAGGCTTCCGGCAATGCCGTAGGTGCGGTGTTGTGTGATCTGGCAACCGAATTGGCAGATCCGGCGGCCCGACTTCAGAGAGTTCACGACTCGATGAGTAGCGCCAAGTCTCTGATGTCGGGCCTGACGCCCCTGCAGATCACGGCGCTCAGTGCATTGAACGTCGCGGGTCTCGGGCTGCCGCTGATCCCTGGTTCATCCCGACTGATCACTGGGCGTCCAGTCTTCAATCTGGTGATTTCCAACGTCCCCGGCCCGACAACGACGCGCTATTGGAATGGCGCGAAGCTCGAGAGCTGTTACCCGGCATCGATTCCGTTGGACGGGCAGGCGATGAACATCACCGTCATCGGCTACGCGGACACCATGCAGTTCGGGCTCGTCGGCTGCCGCCGCAATGTTCCGCACTTGCAGCGGCTCCTCGGCCATCTCGAGGAATCCTTGAGTGAGCTCGAAGCCGCCGCAGGTTGAATGCGTGAGGAAACCTCAGCTGACGGGGACCGCTCCGCGAGCGTTCGATACCAAGTGAGTGCCGATCTGAAGGAACGCGGGTACGAAGTTCGGGGTGTCGATTGCAGGCGAAAGGATGTGGGCTCCGAAATGCGCGACCACAAACTCCAGGTCGCGTGAGATCAAGAGCCTCTGGCCATGGATTCCGCTTGCCATGAACGATCCGAACGGATCATTGAGGATCCACCAGTAGTCGTGGTAGCTCATCGTCGCGGGGGAATCGACAGGGGCACGCGGGCTTCTGACCTCCGAAGGATAGCCTGCGGGCACTCCCGCGGTCATCGATCGCGCGATGTGCGGTGGGATCACCTGACGATCCTCGACGGCACCGTCACAACGAATCATCTCACCCACTCTGGCCACGTCTCGAAGGGTCGCACTGAATCCGCCCGCCGCCATTTCCGTTCCAGCGGAGTCGACTATGTAGAACGCATCTTCTTCGGCTCCGATTCTTGACCAGACCAGCTCACTGAGTAGTTCGGCGAGTGAAGTTCCGGTCACGCGGCGCAGTATTTCTCCGACAGTCTCGACATTGCCGTTCTCGTAGCGGAATTCGACGCCGGTCGGGCCCGCAGTGCGTGCCGTGGCGAGGTGCTCGAGAATGGTCTCCGGGCCGCGGTAATTCATGGGGCGCAGCTTCGGGGCGACTACGGCCCAGAAACGGCTGGCTTCGATGGTGCGATGGAACGGCCGACCGCCGTACGTTACATCAGTGCCCATGTGAAGAAGGTCCTGAATCCGATTGTCTCCGAACGCAGTTCCTGCCAACTCGGGAATGAATTTCGACGCCCGATCGTCGCGGTCGAACAATCCTTGTGCTTCGACCAGTGCAGCCATCAAACCGACGTAGGATTTCGCCATCGATGCATTGAGGTGCGGTTCGTGCGGTTCGCAACCGTGCAAGTAACTCTCGTACACGATGCGTCCCCGATGTAGCACTGCGATACCGTCACTGTGCGCACCCGCGAGGAACTCGGACACCGTCTGCTTCGGCTGATCCGGAAGGTTCAATGTGACACCGGACAGATCCGTGTAGTCGGTCGGGAGGGTCCATTTGGGTCCGTCGCCGCGCCACACACGGCGAGTCGCAACCATCTCTCGTATGGTTGTGGCTTGTTGGCGCACGTCGGCCGGGTCGGTGAATCCGCGCGCCCAGGGGATGTCATCCGTTGCGATGTTTCGTGCCATCTGAGGTCTACTTCCGTCTTGATTGCCGAGTTGGAGTGTTGATTGCCGCGTTCGTAGTTGATGAACTGAATTGCCTAGTGCCGAAGCGCATTCTGTTCATGTAGGGGGTTGGCGGATGGCCCGGAGAGTAGGGCCGCACTGTCGCGGGCGTAGGGGCGATACAGTGCGCCTGAAGCGACCCCGTTGACGGTGGTCAGCACTACGGTGACGATGAAGAGCGCGCCTTGCAATCCGATTCTGTCGCCGAGGGTTCCGACCAAGACAGCGTATCCGGCGTAGGCCAGCGCTTCGACTGTCGAGACGGAGACGGCAAAGGCCAGGGCTCGCAGTTCCGGACGAACTACGGCCATGATAATCGGCCGATTGACCACTGGGACCTGACCTTGAAGGACGCCGACGATCCCGAACAAGACCGCGTAGACGCCGATGCTGTTCCAGGAAATCTGCGTAGCGATCAGTGCTGCGGCCGCGAATCCGAGTTGGCTGGCCTGAAGCATGATGATGCGACCGTTTCGGGGTCGTTTGACGTGTACGGCGTCGTTGACTCGTCCGCCGACGAACGTGCCGAGCAGGTACCCGATTGCGAAGGGCGGTGCGATGATCGAAGCAGTTGCGGTCGTGAATCCGTGCTCCTCGACGAGAAATACGATGCTGAAGCTCATGATGACGTTCTGGCCCGAGAATGCGCGTTGTACGAGTAAGTATCGGAATGTCTTGATAGCGAGTAGCTCTCGTATCCCTTCGCGCCAGAATCTTGCTTTGGAGCCGAGATCGTCGGTGGTCGTCTGTGCGCGCGCATCGGCGGATTCAGGATCGTCGAGGAAAAGCATGATAAGCACACCGATGGCGATGCAGATTGCACCGGTGATGATGTATCCGTAGCGCCATCCATCTTCGAAGCGAGACAAAAGCCCGAATATCGGGGCGGTCGCGCCGGTGATGACGGCGACGCCGCCGTATACCAATCCCGTTGCGCGGCCCCTCCGGGCGTCCTCGTACAGATCTCCGAGGATGGACAATGCAATCGAGCCGGCGCCGGCGAAACCTGCGGCGCCGATCGCATAGAGGACGAGAAACTGAGTGAAACTGCCGGACAATCCGGCCAGGATTACCCAGACACCCCAGAACCCTGAACAGATGGCAAGTACCGACTTACGAGAATATCGTCGGGCAAGGAACGCCCAGGGGATTGCCGTGAAGACCCCGACGGCCTTGGCCACTGCAACGATCGTGCCGAGCGCCGCCGATGACAATCCCATGGCCTCGCGCATGAGCGGGAAGAGCACGGACGTCACGCTGCTTTCGGCGTTGTCCATTGCCGTGGAGCCGGTCAGGAGTGCGAGGTTCTTACCTCGCCGACTGCGTGGAAACTGAGTAGGTGCCGCAAGTTCTGTGGTCATTGTTCCCTCTCGAAAAATGCCGATGATTGCTTGGGCGCGGTGGGCAGCGCTCGGCGGTCGACTGTGCACTGAGTCACAGTGAGCATTAATGGAGACAATATACATAAATAGACATACTGTCTATCTCTTTGTTCAAAGTTGGATGACAGTGCAGGTGCCGAGTCCCGCAACCGTGACGCCTACGGCCAAAGTCGCCATGACAATGAACGGTATTTCTCGAGAATCCTTGTCGTCCAGACTGAGTCGACGATGACGGATTGTCGTGCCCACGATGACTCCGGCAGTCGTAATGATGAGCGTGGCGAACACTGCGATTCGTAGAACGGACGGATGCAAAGCGATTTCGCGACCGGTGATCACTGACACAGTCACAGAGGAGAGGGCAGTTCGTCGCCAGGCGAGCACGGTTCGCTCGGGTTGCAGTCCGGGCGGCTCGTTTTTCGTCACAACACGGTCATCCCTACGCCGAGACCCGCAACGACACACACCCCACCGACGAGAAGCGCGATCATCGGTGACGTGGGTAAGGGAAGATCACGCCTCATCGCGGTTTGGACGGCCTTCCAGTGTCTGAGCGCGCCGAGCGCTACAGCCGACGCCACGACGGTGCACACGACTCCGAGCATTTTGTACATATTGTTGTCGTTTTCGGATACGTAGAACTGACCGACTGCGACGCCGCCTGCCAACAACCCCAACGCAGTTCGTATCCAAGCCAGAAATGTTCGTTCGTTCGCAAGACTGAATCTGTAGTCCGGTTCGTGATCGATCACGGTGATTGCCTCCGAAATGTCGAGTGCCCGCCAGGCCGTCACGTCGAGCGTATGACGACCCGGCGGGCGCGAAATTGGATACGACTGTCCTTGAATGATCTTCAGGTGGTGAGTAATTGACGCGCGATTCCGTTCTTCTGAATCTCGGAGGAGCCGGTCAGGATTCGGAACATCCTCAACCGCTGGAACAGTGATTCGACCTCCGAACCACGGATGACCCCGGCTTTTCCGTGAATCTGAACTGCGTGGTCGGCGATGGTGAAGGCCTTCTCGGCAACGAACAGCTTGCACATAAATGCTTCGGTACGCGGACTCCCACCGGCATCGAGTGTGGCGAGTGCGTCGTAGGTCATCGAGCGCGCAGCGTAGTAGTCGGTCGCCATGTCGGCGAGTTTGTGTTGGATGGACTGCAACATCGCAAGAGGAGCGCCCTGCACCTGGCGAGTCTTGCTGTACTCCAACGACAATTCCAGTGCTCGGCGGGCTCCGCCGAGGACGGTGGGGCAGTGCAACAACCGGTTGACTGTGACTCGACCGAGTCCGATTCTCAAGCCTTCGCCCACATTTCCGAGAAGCTGTTCCGGCCCCACGTAGCAGCCGTCGAGGATGATGTCCGCTTCGATGTGCTGACCGGACATCGGGACGTCACCGTCCGCCACTGTGCAGCCAGGAGAATCCAAGTCGACCAGGAAGGCCGAGTACGAATCCGGTCCGTCGCCGTCGGATGCCATCTTTGCGATCAGGACCGAAAAGTCGGCGAAGGGGCCCGCGGACGAGAACACCTTGTGGCCGTTCAGGCGCCATCCGGCACCGTCCGGGGTAGCTGTGGTGAGCATGCCGCGAACATCGGAACCTGCGTCGTTCTCGGTGAGAGAAAAGCAGCACGCCTTCTCTCCTCGCAGCACCGGAATCAAGTACTTTTCCAACTGGTGCTCGGTGGCGTATTGAAAGATCGATCCCGCGCGGAGTGGGCCACCCATGTCTCCGAGCACGGACGTCGCGAGGACCCGCGGCGATGCACCGACCTCTTCTTTGAGTGCGGCGAGTTCGGTATAGGTGAGGTTCTGGCCGCCGAGTTCAGTGGGGAGGTGTATTCCGTAGAAGCCGAGTTCGCGGCTGCGTCTCCACACTGGCTCGAGTGTCTCACGGATGTAGTGGGATTCTTGAGTGAGACCCAATTCGGCTTCGTACTCGGCTAGTTCGCCGTCGAGATAGTCGCGTAGACGCTCGACGAGCGATTGAAGTCTTGGATTGTCTTCGTAGGTAGGGGTGAGAGCGAATGACATGTCTATTTCCTGTCAGTTGACGTGACGGTCAGCGGTGGTCCAGTAGGTCGCGCGAATCGCGCGGCGATCGATCTTGCCGTTTCGGTTGACAGGCAACGAATCTGCGAAGTCGACCGAACGTGGCTTCTTCATGCTTGCCAGACGCGTCGAGCAGTGCGCGATCAATTCCATTGCGGTGGTGTCAGTTCCATCTCTGGTCACGACAACAGCCTTGACTGCTTCGCCCCACTTCGGATCGGGAACTCCCACTACGCAGACTTCGGAAACGGCGGGATGTTCGTACAAAGCGGCCTCCACCTCGCTGCAGTAGATGTTGAATCCGCCCGAGATGATCATGTCCTTCTTGCGGTCGACGATGAACAGGTAGCCGTCTTCGCGGAAATAGCCGACATCGCCCGTGTGGACCCAGCCGTTCCTGAACGTCTCAGCCGACAGCTCGGGTTCGTGGAAGTATTCGCGGACACAGTCCGGACCACTGGCTACGATCTCGCCGATCGTGCCGGCCGGGACCTGTACGCCGTTGTCGTCGACCACGCGAACATCGGTGTCGTATGCCGGCCGGCCGCACGAGAGAAGAAGCTCAGGGTCGGATTCGATACCGCGCACCACGTCTTCAGCGGTCAAGACAGTGACGACGCTGGTCGTTTCGCCGAGCCCGTATCCCTGAATGACGATGGGACCGAACACCTTTACCGCGTCGCGCAACCGTTGTGGAGAAACCGGCGCTGCGCCTACGCCGATGCAGCGCAGAGAGCTCAGGTCGACTTCGGTAACCGACGGATGGTCCATCAGCAAGTTGAGCATCGTCGGGACCACCATGGTGGTGGTGATCCGCTCACGTTCGATGGTCTGCAGGAACGTCCTCGTGTCCCATGCCGGCAGGATCACCACTGCGGCGCCCCTGGCGAACATTCCGAGCATCACCATGCCGGAAGCGTGTGTGATCGGGCCGGGGGCGAGGTAGCGATCACCAACAGTCGGCGCGCCTTCGGGGCTCATCAGTCGCTTGCGCATGTTCGCCAAGCGGTTGCCGTGACTCTGGACCGCAGCCTTGAGCTTGCCGGTGGACCCGGATGTGTAGTTGAGGACAGCCGGGGCGTCAATGTCGACGTCCACCTCGACGTTGTCTTCGCTGCCCCTTGTCGTCAGTTCGTGATAACTGTCCGCGCCGGGAGTCGAAGTGCTGTAGTCGATCACCCTGCAGTTCAGCCCTGCGTCGGCGACGACCTTCAGCGCCATCTCGGCATGGGCGGGGTCGACGAAGAGGACACGCACATCGGCGTCGGCGAGGATATGCCCGAGTTCGTCGGCGCCCAGTCGTGCGTTGATCGGCACCCTGACGAATCCTCCCTTGTACAAGGCCATTTCGGTCACTACGAGTTCCCCGCAGTTTCCGGCAAAGGTTCCGATCATGTGTCCGGGCCGTGTCCCGGTCACTGCGAGAGCGGACGCGAGACGGTTTGCGGCCGTATCGAGCTCGCTGTAGGTCCACCGGCCTTCGCCGCAGACAAGGGCTTCGAGATCGGGGTAGTAGCTGGCGCTTCGGGCGAGATAAGTACCGAGGTTCATGGACATCTCCAGAGAAAATCGACATCACGAATGTTAATGGACAGTCTGTCTATATTCGATCGTCCTGTCAATGTTGAACTATGCTTCGTACAACAGTGCGAAGGAAGGGAACCCAATGCCTCCAGAAGACAGACGTGTCCGGCGTACCCGACGATTGCTGCGGGATGCCTTGGTCTCGCTCGTTCTGGAACGGGGATATGCCGGGATCACCGTCGAAGACATCACGGACCGTGCAGATTTGGGTCGGGCGACGTTCTACAGTCACTACACCGACAAAGACGATTTGCTCGGTCAAGTCGTGTCCGATCTGGCCGATGACCTGCAAGAGCGGCTCGGTCCACTCATTCCCGCCTCTTCGATCGGATTCACCGGCAAGCCTGTGCTCGAGATGTTCAGGCATGCCGCTGAGGAACGTGACGTCTACCGTGTGATCCTGCGTGGTGAGGGGGATGGCAAGGCGCTGCGAAAGTTCGTCGAAGACCGCAGCGTCGCCGCTGTGCGGATATTTTCCGCACGGGCAGAAGCGCTCGGGGTTACTCCGCGAATCGACATCGAAGTACTCTCGCGGGCATGGGTGGGTGAACAGATCGCGGTCATGCAGTGGTGGCTCGAGTCCGACCCGCCACCGCTGACGCCGGAAGAAGTCACCGAGATGCTGCTCGAACTTTCGTTGCGGGGACGTTACTGGTCTTCGGGTTTCGACGGCGAATTGAAATCCGAATAGCCGCTGTCACGTCTCGCCGTTGCCGCGGCGGCTTCGTCGAGAACCGACTCGGTGTGCTCGCCCACGTACGGAGTCGGAAGTCGAAAACTGTTCAGTCCCAAGCTGAATTGCGCCGGGAATCTCATCTGGGGCCAGCTTTCTCCGTTTTCGGTCGCGACCTCGCTGAACAGGTTTCGAGCGACGACATGGGGATCGCTCATCAGTTGTCCGGCGTCGGTGAACACCGGCGCCCACGGGGCATTGATCGCAGTCAACGATTTTTCCCACCACCCGTATGTGTGCGTACCGAAGGTGGTGACCAGGAGTTCCCGCAACTCTGCCTTGTGCTGTGTTCGGGTCCATCGATCGTCGTAGCGCAGTGTGTTCAGTGCCGGAAACTCAGCGCTGAATGCTGTTCGGAACTCGATCCAGAACTTGTCTTCGAAAGTGGCAAGTGAAAGCAAGCAACCGTCGGACGTCTCGAAAATGTCGTTGTCTCCCTGGACGGTCGGTGAATCGGTAGGGTTCTCGATATCGCGGATCATGAGCGCGAAAGGCGCGCACCAGGCGGTTGCAGCCTCGGCGAGGGAAATGTCTATGTGTTGTCCGCGTCCGTGCTTGTCCACGCTGGCGAGAGCAACCGAGATGGACAGTGCTGCGTACATCGAACCCACCAGATCACCGGCCCGGATACCAGGGCGGGTGACGACTCCGTCGGTGCACCCGGGAACTGCGAAAAAGCCGGAAAGGCCGAGGAAGTTCAATTCGTGCCCCGGCTTGTCGGCATAGGGTCCGGACTGCCCGTAACCGGTGATCGAACATAATACGATGCGTGGGTTGGCTTTTCGAAGTACGTCGTAGCCGAGTCCCATGCCTGCCAGTACCTGTGGCCGGAACCCCTCGACCACTGCATCTGCAGTCTCGACTAGTCGAAGGAACGTCTCGCGATCGGATTCGAGACGGAGATCGAGCGCGATCGATCGCTTGTTCCTGTTCAACGAAGCCATCCGTTCACCAGCTGCCCGCGTGGGATCAGGTCGCTTCGGGTTCTCGACCTTGACCACGTCGGCGCCCAGATCTGCGAGCAGCGTCGTCGCAAACGGGCCGGGCAGAAGGCGAGAGAGGTCGAGAACGCGCTTGCCGTGTAAGAAACTCCATTCCGACGTGTTGTCGCTGTCCATGTTCACACTCCGAAGACTGTCGAGGCAGTAGCCGATAACGCCAAACCCTCATCGGCACGGCATTGTTCGTAACTGCTGGATCCCAGGATGATCAACCTGATCGATAATTGGCAGACTATCGATTAATGAACAGGATGTCTACGAATTGATTGCGGCGAGGTTTTGTTCTGCTTTGTCGACGCGACGCTCAGCAACACGGAGTTCCTTCTCGGATTCTCGAACCGCAGCGTCACTGGTCTTCTCGGCGTTCCGTGCGAACTGCCGTTGCTGCTCAGCGTGCTCGAGTTCGGTGCGCAGTTCTTCAACGCGCCGTTCGACGTCGGAGAGCGTCGTTCTGGCTTCCTGGAGTTCGGCGGTCTCGGACTTCACCCGGCGGCGGATCTCGTCGGCCTGCGCCGTGGCTTCCTTCAATTCTGCTTTTGCTCTGGCTTGTTCGGCCTTCGGTTCCGGAGTTTTCGACTTCGGAGTCGTCGGCTCTTCAATCGCGGCGTGCTGCGGTGATTTCTCATTCACCACGGCGAGCCCGGCGGGTCCGAAACCGCTGTAACTCGCCGCGGTCACGACCCGTCCGAGTCGAACCTGCGCGGCAGTCTCCTCATCGGCCAGAGCGGCATTGAGGGTCTGCGCGACATCACGTAAAGCATCCTCGCCGACGCTTTTTCCCCGTGAAGCCGCGATCTCACCGGATTTGTGGGCGAGACTCCGCACCACCTCCTGCCTCTGTGTCGTCAGCCGTCGCAAGTCCGGGCCCGAGAGATGGCGTTGAGCGTCGCGTAGCGATTCGCCAAGCGCGAGAAGTGCATCCAGATCCTCTGGTGCATCGCGCGAGATGAGATTGACCAACCACCCCACGGTGGTCGGCTTCCGAAGTTTGCCGATTTCCGCGGCCAATGTGCGGTCGTTGTCCTCCCGGGCGGCCTTCACATGATGTGTACGCGCCTCGACGAACTCGCCGGGGTCGAGCCCGTACAGTTCGTTGGCGACATCATCGAGGGTCACGTATCCATATTGGCACTCGGAACGGTTACATGTGGCAAGGCGGAAGGTATCGCACGGTAGGTACTCCGCCGGGACCGTCCAGGCGAACCTCGGCGTCGACCTGGTAGACCTCGGCTATCAGGTCAGCGGTGAGGACCTCGGTCGGGCTTCCGTGGGCAACGATGGATCCCCGGTTCAGCATCACTATCGAATCGCAGAACATGGCGGCCAGATTCAGATCGTGCAATGCCATGATCGTGGTGGTGGGGAGGCGTCGCACGAGCGCGAGCAATTCGAGTTGATGGTTGATGTCCAGGTGATTGGTCGGCTCGTCGAGTAGCAACTCGTGAGGTTCCTGAGCGAGGGCGCGCGCGATCTGGACGCGTTGGCGCTCCCCGCCGGACAGGGTGTGCCACGACCGGTCCAGCATGCCGGCGAGGTCGGTGTGTTCGATCGCTGCCCGAACGGCGTCGCGATCGGAATCCGACTGCCCACCCCACAGTCCGCGGTGCGGTGTGCGTCCGAGTTCGACTACCTCCGCGACCGTCAGATCGATCTCGGTGTTGCTGTGCTGATCAACGGTCGCGATCCGACGCGCGACGTCGCGGCGTTTCCAGTCGGACAACGGGGTTCGGTCCAGGGTCACGACACCGGACGTCGGACGATTGTGCCCGGCAAGCAGTTTCAGCAGCGTCGATTTCCCCGAACCGTTGGGGCCGAGAAGCCCCACCGTACTTCCGGTTGTAGGCGAGACGTCGAGGTCGTCGACTATGAGCGCCCCGCCGACCCGCCAACTGACGCCGGCAGCTTCGAGTGTCATGGCCTGGCCTTCCGTCTCCAGAGGATGACGGCAAACGCAGGCACACCGACCAGCGCGGTCACCACACCGGCCGGGAGTTCCTGCGGCGCAATGGCTGTGCGTGCTACTGCGTCGACCCAGACAAGGAAGATGGAGCCGATCAGTGCGGACGCAGGCAGGAGTCGGCGGTGGTTCGAACCGACGAGAGCCCGCGCCGCGTGCGGGAGGACCAGGCCCACGAAGCCGATGGCGCCTGCGACGCTCACGATCACCGCGGTCATCAAGGCTGTTGCCAACAACAGGGTCACACGCACCCGCCACACGTTCACCCCCAGCGACGACGCCGCGTCCTCGCCGAAGGCAAAGGCGTCGAGTGCGCGGGAGTGAGTCAGACAGACCACGAGGCCGACTGCGACCACCGCAGCGCAGAGTGCGACGTCGAGCCAGTCGGCGCCGCCGAGTGAGCCCAGGAGCCAGAACATCACGCCGCGGGTCTGCTCGGGATCGGCCGAGGTGATGACGATGAACGAGGTGAGCGCGGAGAACAGTTGGGTCGCGGCGACACCGGCCAGGATCACCCGATCCGGCGTGCCGCCGGCCGCATGGGCGAGCAGCAACACAAGGGCGAAGGAGATCACCGCGCCGATGAAGGCGCCGCTCGACAAGCCGATCACTCCCGACCCGACTCCGAGGATCACGATCAGTACGGCACCGGTCGAGGCGCCGGACGAGATACCGAGGACAAACGGATCGGCCAGCGGATTGCGAAGCAGCGACTGCATGATCGCACCGCACAACCCGAGACCGGCACCGCAGAGCGCGGCGAGCAGGGTACGCGGCAGACGGAGGTCCCAGACGATGCCGTCACGGATAGGGGTGACGTCCGCCGCGGTACCGCCGAGATGGCCGACGACGATCGAAGCCACCTCACCGACCGACAGACCGGCCGGCCCCAACGTGATTGCCACGGCAGCCGATCCGGCCAGCGTGACAACACCGATCATCCACAGCAGGGTGACGGTCGTCGGGTTGTCACGCAGCCGAACTCTTGTCGTCATCTCACGCCGTAGACCACGTAGTCGTCGAACAGCTGCCAGACCGTCCCCGACTCCCGAAAACCTGCTTGCGCGAGCGCCGCCAACTGGAAGTCGACGGCCGTGGGCGCAGTGGCGTCACGTCCGGCGAATCTGCGCTCTCGCTCGTCGGTCATTGGTCCGATGCCGGGAGTTGCCCGCAACTCCTCCCACCAGCTCTCCCACTCGGGAGCACCGGCAGCAAAGGCGGAGCGTTGCGTCTGCTCGTCGTGAGCCTTCGCCCATCGCCCGATGACAGGGAAGCGGCTGTCGAAACGAAAGTGATCACCGTTGAGCAGGACTCCGTCCGGACTCAGCAGTTCGCGGCACTGCCGGTACACCTCGACGAGCTGCTGCGGTTGCAACCAGTGCAGCGCGGTTGTCGACACTATCGCCTGAACCGGCGCAGCCACCGAATTCGGCCAATCGGCTCCCGCCAGATCTGCGTCGATCAGCTGCAGTCGGTCACCGAAACGCGTCGACGACTGGTGGGCGAGCTCCAGCAGCATCGGGTCGTAGTCGATCCCCACAACGCTCGCATGCTCGAACTTCTCGAGAATTCGGGCGCTCAGTGAACCCGGCCCGCAGGCCAGGTCGACAACCGTGAACGGGGTGTGCGCGTGCTGCAATTCGAGAACGTCGAGAATCACGTCGAAGCGCTTCTCACGGTCGGCGATGTATGCCGCCTGCTGGTCGTCCCACCGACGCACCAGTTCACTGATCTGCGCGGACATCTAGACCACACCCAACTGGCGCAGCCCGTCGGAGAGCTGTTCGATGCCACCGACATTGCGGATCGAGGGATCCATCGTCGTTCCTTCGAGGATGATGTAACGCTTGTTCTTCACTGCGGTGAGCTTGCTGGCGACCGGGTCCGATTCGAGGAACGCGATCTTGTCTGCGGCACTGTCGCCGTCTCCACCGCGGTCGAGATCTGCGAGCACCAGCACGGTCGGGTCTCGATCGAGCACACTCTCCCAACCGATTTCGGGCCAATACTGCTTGTTGTCGTCGAAGGCGTTCTTCGCACCCACCGCGTCGGTCATGATTCCCGGTGCACCGCAGCACCCGGCGAAGTACGGAGTCTTCGTGGCTGCGTACCACCACGCCAGCGTCACGTTCTCAGCTCCCAGTGCCGCCGTGGCGGTGGCCGCGCGATCCTTCAAACTCTCGGTGAGCTCGACACCTTTGTCCTTGGCATCGAACAGTGTTGCCACGTCGTCGATTTCGTCGTACAAGTCGTCGAGCGTGAGGGCCTTGCTCTGCTCGGCATCCTGACCGGTGCACTCGCTGGGTGACTGATATGTCGCGACACCGAGGTCGGTGAACTTGATCCGGTCGGCGATGCCCTCCGAGGTGAACGTGTAGTTGAACGTCGTGTAAACCATGTCCGGTTCGCGTTCGAGGACACTTTCGAATGACGGGAACTCGGTGTCGAACGCCTGGACCTGACCACGCGCCTCGCGCAGTTCTGGGAGGACATCGTCATCGCTCATGGCGTACCCGGCCATCCGGTCCTGCACTCCCAGCGCGAACAGCATCTCTGCTGCAGGTTGATTTACCGCGATTGCCCGTTCGATCGGTCGCTCCACCGTGACGTCTCGGCCACAGTTCTGGACTGTCACGCGCGATTGTTCGGAAGAGTTGGATTGTCGGGCAGCACTGTCGTCGGAGGAGCAGGCAACCAACGACGCGCTCAACAGGGCAGCGACGGCGGCGGCGGGTAGGCGAAGTCTGGACAGACGCATGGAATCTCGTTCTCGCAGGGGCTCGTTCGCGGAGCCCGTTACCGTGTGAACAGGCGCCTGTTGACCCCTGCTGCCAGCCGGTATTCGGACTCGAGATCGCCCCACCCGAGCGCCTTCCCAGATTCTCATCCAGTGGCGTAAGCCCGGGCGGTCACCCTCACCGCTGCGCGTCAGTTCCGGATTCACACCGGATTCCCTAACCCCCTGTGTGGAGGTCCGCTGGCACAGAGGAACTTATCACCGCAGTGCACCGCCGGTCAGGTCGGCTGGTGTGAGGCAATCAGATCTCGATGGCCAGGTCGTCGATGTCGGTGAGGGTTCCGCCGTCGGCGAGGATGCGCTCGTAGTTCTCGCGTCGACGGAGGTCGATTTCGGTGTTGCTGACGCCCTCCTTCCAATATCCGAATATCGCGACGTCGTTTTTGTCGAGTCCGACGGTCGATCGAAAGTGCTTCCGGATTGCGTGCATCTCGTTGCGTTCACCGGCGCCCCACACGACGTAGCTCGCGGGATTGGCGAGCTCGCGTGCTCGTACCGCCAGTGGGCCGTCGGGCTCGGCCGGATCTGCGCTCACGCGGTGAAGCTCCAGGCCGGGGAGGGCGGGCAGTTCGGCGAAGGCGACCTCGTCATCTGTTGTGACCCAGCCGATTCCGACGACGTCGGTAGGTAACTGCTCGATGATTGAGTGCAATGCGGGTATTGCGGTGCCGTCCAGAAAAAGTGCGATACGTCGACCAGGAACATCAGGGATCAAGAAGTGTGGCCGCGGACCGGTGAGGCCGAAGGTGTCACCGACGGCCAACGCTGCTGCCCACCTCATCATCGGACTGGTCTGTCCGTGCAGGACCACATCGACGACGATCGATCCGCTCGCTGAATCGTAGGAACGCACCGTGTACACGCGCGAAGCGTCGTCGAAGGCCGGCCCGAGATTCATGCGTACGGTCACATTCGGGCGTGACCAGGTCGGATCGTCGGTCGACTCCGTCAAACGAGCCGTGATCCGCAGCAGGTGATCGCTCGGTCGCTCCATCGCTTCGACGATCGCGAGAACGTCGTTGAGTCCGCGATTGTGGTCAGCGGTCCGTAGGACAGTCATCGGGGGAGTTGTTGTGCGCGAGGCGTCTGCATGTGTCATCGACTGTGCTCCTGGATCGGGTTTTCGGGATGCCGCCAGGTTAGCGCTGCCTAAGTCGAGCGAGTTGTCCAGAAGTGACATCTGATTACCTGAATGATTCGGGTCTCGAAACGACGCGGTTGAGCGAGTGGTGCCGGCGCTGCTACCGTGCCTGTGATGTCCATACGCCGCTGTTCTCTCGCTTCCGGCCGTGCACTGCGCGCGGCCCGATTCGGCGTAGCGACTTTCCGACGTGGGCGTAAGGCGATCGACCGCCGCCCGTCCGGTCTTGTCTGGATCGAAAGAGCCTTGGCCGCACCGGCCGGATCCGTCTGACATTCGCCACTTCGGCGAGCATTGCCTCGCCGGGATTTTGCAGTGCCACACCTGTTGCAGTGCTGCGCATTTCCCGTACCTGAGATTTCTCGCGGGTGAGTTGTGAGTGTCGGCGCCACCGAGCCTGGAATGCCAGCCAACTCGTTTTCGTGAAAGGTACACAGCAATGAATCGTTTCGAAGGTCGTCGTATTCTCGTCACCGGCGCAGGATCTGGAATCGGGCAGGCCACCGCGCTGCGGTTGCTCGCCGAAGGTGGCCGCGTGGTCGCTGCCGACATCTCCGAGCAGGGTTTGGCGAACACCCGGAAATCGGCAGAACATGCTTCGACGGAGGATCGCCTCGACACCCTCGTCGTCGATATCGGTGACGAGGGTTCCGTCATCAGGGTTGTGGGTCAGGCGATTTCGTCTCTCGGGGGATTGGACGTACTGGTCAACGCCGCCGGGATACTGCGTGGTGGGCACACCCACGAGACCTCGCTGGACCTGTGGAATCAGGTGCTCTCCGTGAATTTGACGGGCACTTTCCTCGTTACCCGCCAGGCACTGCCGGCTCTCCTTGCCACCGGCAACGCAGTCGTGGTGAATTTCAGTTCCACCTCCGCGGCCTTCGCGCACCCGTACATGGCCGCGTATGCCGCAAGTAAGGGAGGAATCCAGTCCTTCACTCACGCACTGGCTCTCGAATACGGCAAGCAGGGTCTGCGTGCCGTCGCGGTGGCTCCGGGCAGTGTGAAGAGCGGGATCACCGACACTACGGCGTCGTACTTGCCGGAAGACACCGACTGGTCGCTCTTCGGCAAGTTGTCACCGATTCTGAGCACTGATCTGGAGTCCGGTGGTGCCCCCATGGCCGGGCCGGAAAGTGTTGCGGGAGTTATCGCGATGTTGGCATCCGACGATGGTGCCTTCATCACTGGCACGGAGATCCGGATCGACGGCGGCACGCACGCCTGATTCTGCGTCCGTCTGACGGCCCGCACAGGCAGGCCGTCAGACGCGAGCCGTCATTCTCGCGAGCGAGTGATGGCGGGGACGACGTAGGACTGATCGAGCACGGCGGGCGAAGGTTCGTACATTCTCAGTACCGGTCGGAAATCCCCGCGCGGTGCGGGCAGCCAGTTTGCCTTCGCCGTGGGGTCTTTCGGCTCCTCGTGGCTGATCGTGATCGTCAACGCACCGTCGGCGTCGTGGACGATTCCTGGAGTGCGGTCGCCGATCGAGTATCGGTCGACGGGGTTCGCCACGAGGAAGAAGTCCGGCACCGAGTACATCGTCAGCGACCAGAAGGCGCTCACCGGCGGAGTGGGGTCGAGTCTTATTGTGTAGGTGTGGGTTCCGTTCAACTGCTCGCCCTGATCGTCGACGTAGGTCATGATGTACGCCGCTTCGTAAGGGTGGTTGCCCCACAGCCCGCCCTTGGCAGCCGCGGCGCGTTCGACGATGCGCAACTTGGGATCGGCGATCTTGAATTGTGAATCGTCGATTGTGCCGACCTCGAAGTAGTCGAGGTTGTAGTCGAAGGCGTGGAATGTGAGCTTCCATCCGTTGACTTCGGGGCTGGAGCCTTTCGTGAGGGCCTCGAGCAGGTTCTTCTCACCGATCGTCAATCCGTCAGCCAACGCGGCTGCCTCGTCGGCAGAGAGTGAAGCGGCAGAGTGTGAGCTATAGGGAGAGGCCCCGGGCTCGTCGATTCCGATCGGGGAGAAGGAATCCTGGAGTTCTCGATCGCGTGGGGCCGGCGGAAACGCCTGTGACCAGATGCGGAGTTTCTCGAGGAACAGGAGGTCCTGGCTTACCCCGGGTTCGGGCACTGGGAGACCCGCCGAGTTTCCGGTGGAGTCGACGACGGTCAGCGTGGTGGCGTCCTGCAAGGCGTGCACCGCAGGGAGGTCGTCGTCGCTACCGCATGCCCAGCGGCCCACGATCGACGCAATGTTCGTGGGAAATCTGATCACCGTGGTCTGGTCCGCCGGGGTTCCCGTCCAGGTGGGTGGGACGAGAAGGAAGTCTCCGCTCTTCGTGCCGGTGGCCCGATGCCCGACGTAAGCGAAATTGTTTGTCCAGGCGTCCACGAACTGGAGGACGTAGTAACGGCCATCGGTATCGGGGACGTGCAGCGCAACGGGGCCGACAGAGAGGTCGATCTGCGCCATGGAGTACACGGTGTCGTTGTTGATCGTGACGAAAGTGTCTGCCGGCCCGGCCAGTGTGCGGGCGTGGCTGAAGGTGTTGAAAGGTGCGGCGGGGTTCGCTCCGACACCGTTGTGAACATACCGATGGACCTGGTCGAGATTGAAAACGAGGGGGAATCCGTAGATATACCCCTGAGCTGCAAGCTCGGTGCGACTGGTGTCTGTCATCTCTGCCCTCTCGTCGTGCACGTCGGTTCGAAGTCCACCCTGCGGGAACCCTGCCGTCGGGGCATCACCCGCCGAGGGTGACGACGGTAGAGGGAGAAGACATGTCGGATCAGGAGAGTGCGGCATTGGTCGCTGTCGCAGACGAGTGGAACGTCGCGATGTGCTCGAACGACGCCGAACGGATCGGCGATTTCATGGCAGACGACTGGGTGATCGTCTCGGAATCCGGAGTGTCGACCAAAGCGGAGTTCCTGGGTTTCGTGGCCTCGGGCGACCTGACTCATTCGGCGATGGACCGCGTCGGGAGCGCTCGCGTGCGTTTCTTCGGTGACGTCGCACTGTTCACCACGCGGATCGTCAATACCGCGCACTACGGCGGCAGACAATACGACGCCGACGAGTGGACCACCGACGTGTTCGCGCGGCGAGACGGTCGTTGGCGCTGCGTGTTGAGCCACATCACGCCGACGGTCGAGGCGAAGATCGAGGACGTGGAACTGTGAGGTAGAGATAAGAGAAAGGCTGATGTTTTAACGGAGGCGCTATGGGGTAGTAATACAAGTTTCGCATTTATGAATGTATTTATCGGATTTATCGATTGTGAAGTTTCTGTAGTAGCGTCAGTTGAGTAGATCATTTTGATACGCATACCGGATGAGGTTCTCACATGATTGTTCTCGGCATTATTCTGGCGTTGATCGGCTTTTTCACGGGGTTGAGCATTCTGACCACCGTCGGCATCATCTTGGTCGTCGTAGGTGCAGTTTTGTCCATCCTCGGTGCTACCGGGCGCGCAGTGGGCGGACGAAAAGTCTGGTATTGATCAATACTGCGCGAGTAGCTGAGAAGGCGGTACCCGATCTCTTCGGAGATCGGGTACCGCTTTTTGTGCTCCAACTGGTTTTCGGTCTCTCTACCCCAAATTATCGATCTGAGCGGTATCGGGTAAACATGGAGGATGCTTTCTCGAGACCATGACGAAGAGAAATCTGCCGAGCGATTCAGATTCCCTCGCAGATGGAATCAGGTTGACGAATCGCGCCGCGGTTTGGTGTTGGCGTGGGTGGCCTTCACGTTGACGTTCGGCGGAGCACGTCTGGTGACGTGGTTGATCCAGATCGACACCAGAGACGTCGGCGACATCAGCGCCGGTGGCACTCATCTGCATCACTATTTATGGGGAATTCTGCTGTTGGCCGGGGTGGCGATCTTCGGACTCGTAGACCGAAGCCCTCGCGCAAGAACATGGATGGGCATCGCGTTGGGCATCGCACTCGGGCTCATCGTCGACGAGGCTGCGTTACTGATCACTCTCGACGACGTCTACTGGCAGAGCGACGGTTGGCCCAGCATCGCCATCGCTGTGTCGATCATCGGAGTGGTAGGAACCGGTCTCGCGCTGACCCGAAGCGGAGCGGAGAAGCCTCGAGGTTGATCCGGCCACGGCACGGGTACTCACTCCCGTGCCGGGAAGTCGCGCGGATCGTGAGGTGGCTTGAATGGATCCCAGTTCCGCGGACACCTCACCGGACTCCGACAGTGAAGTCAAAGCGGCAGATCCGATGGCGGAAGCCGAACGTGAAGCCGCAGCATTGGCGACTCCCGTCCGGCCGCTGGGCGAACCGGGGCCGAGGTTCGATCGTCGTTCACCGTTCTTCATCGGTCTGAGCGCGGCGGCCGGTGTTGCCGTGACGTACGCGGTGATCGAAGTGCTCCTGGCGGCGCGAGGCATGCTGATCCTGATCGTGGTCGCGCTGTTTCTCGCGGTGGGCATCGAACCGATGATCGTCTGGCTTGAGCGGAGACATTTCCGGCGCTGGATCGCGGTCACCGTGGTACTCCTCGGAATTGCGGTGATGCTCGCGCTGTTTCTCGTTGCTGCGATCACTCCGCTGGTCGAGCAGGGACGTCAGTTCGCATCGCACGCTCCCGAACTTCTGACACACATTCGTGACCGGTATCCGATCATCAGCGACCTCGACGAGAAGTATCACCTCGAGGAGCACCTCACCACCCAACTGGACGGTTCGGGGTCTGCGCTCGCGACGGGTTTGCTCGGAGCGGGGCGCGCGGTGTTCAGCGCAGTCGCCGACGCTGGAATCGTTGCGGTACTGACGACGTACTTCTTGATCGACTATCCACGAATCCGCACGAATCTGTATCGGCTGGTGCCACATTCGCGGCGGCCACGAGCAATCGCCATCGGTGATCAGATACTGGCAAGTGTGGGTGGGTACGTCCTCGGCAATGTTCTGATCTCCGTGATCACCGCAGTGTGCACCTTCGCGTGGTTGTTGATCTTCGACGTGCCGTATCCGTTGATCCTGGCGCTGCTGGTCGCTCTGCTCGATCTGATCCCGATAGTCGGTTCCACGATCGCAGGGGTTGTCGTCGCCCTGGTCTCCCTGACAGTCTCTGTCCCAACGGCATTGGCGACAGTTGCGTTCTTCATTGCGTTACGTCTGCTCGAGGACTACCTGCTCGTTCCGAAGATCATCGGGAAGACGGTGGCGGTCCCGGCACTGGTGACCGTTGTCGCGGTTCTGTTGGGTGGAGCGTTGCTCGGTATTGTCGGTGCATTGCTGGCGATTCCGGTCGCTGCGGCCTTGCTGCTGCTTGCAAGGGAGACGCTCTTTCCGCGCCTCGACGCTTCTTGACCGGCTTCTATCGGACGCTTCGCGCGCGACGCCGAGAACCAGGATTCGGCTTGGGGCACATCCGAGTCGGGATGGTTTCTCCCTCGGCGGTGATACGGAATACCGAGACTTTCTCGCTACAACCGTGATTCAGATCGACCGCGTATGCGATTGCGGCGCGATCCGAGACGAAATCTTCCATCACCGTTGTACCGTCCGGTAGTTCGATTCTGTAGTTTTCCATGACTTACACAACCTTCTTTCGCTAAGACGATCCTACCCGGCTCGAGAAGTGGCAAACCCGTGGAACACAACGTGCGACAGTCGTCTTCGTGCCTTGCCGGTGCAATGTTTCGACACCTCGCCTGCCGGGTAGTGAGAGTCGGTCAGCCCGCTCAGGCGGTACGTATCGAACCACGGAGGATCCGCGCAATGAGCGCAGTATCGAAAGCGATGTACAAGCCACTCTCACTGGCGACCAGCGTCCTGGGCGGCATCTTGGCCGGCGCTGTCTTCCAGCAGGTGTGGAAGCGCATCGGTGACGACAAGAATGCGCCCGAGCCCAAAGACTTGAGCAGGTCGAGCAAGGAAGTCCTGATCGCCGCAGCCCTGCAGGGAGCCATCTTCGCTGTTGTGCGAGCCGCAGTGGATCGTGCGGGGGCAAAGGGCTACCAGGCCCTTGCTCATGAAGATCCTCGGTAGGGACGCCCGGTTCGGTTCGAGTTCAGTCGACGACGGCCGCGATTGCCTCGATCTCGACCAGTTGATCGTCGTAACCGAGAACGGTCACACCCATCAGAGTGCTCGGGGCGTCGTGATCACCGAACGCGTCGCGGACTACCTCCCACGCCGCAACCAGGTCGGCTTGATTGCTCGACGCCACCAGGACGCGGGTGTTGATCACGTCGGTGATGGACGCGCCCGCGTCCGAGAGAGCAGTTCTCAGGTTGTCGACGGCCTTGGCTGCCTGTCCTGCGTAGTCACCGATGGCGGCAGTGGAGCCGTCCTCGTTCAACGGGCAGGATCCGGCCAGGAAGATCAGCCGTGCATCGGCGGGAGCCGTTGCTGCATAGGCATATTCAGCCACCGAAGAGAGTGACGTGGAACGGATCAGAGTTACCGACTTCGACATTATTTCCCCAAGGAATAGTAAAGTTTTGCAGCGAGTCTTTCACAGCACGCCAGGGGTTGCCAATTCATCGTCGGACCCATCCCTTCAGTCGGCAGCTACGAATGACTGCCAATGAGCCGAGAAGAAGAGCACACAGCACCTGTCGACGAGTGGCTGACGACCAAACAGGTTGCAGCACTGTTCCACGTCGACAGGACCACGGTGTCCAGATGGGCGAGGGAGGGCAAAGTCGGCACTCTGAGAACGCTTGGCGGGCATCGGAGGTACCGGCGATCGGAGATCGAGACGTTGCTGCGTAACCGCTCGACGACGCTCGATCACCAATAACCTCCGGCACGAAACAGACAGGTCGCCGAGCATGATGAGGGCTCGGCGACCTGTCTGGTCAGCAGGAAGTAATCAGGCCTTGGGGACGCGGACGATGAGTGCGTCGCCTTGTCCGCCGCCGCCGCAGAGTGCGGCTGCGCCGATGCCGCCGCCGCGGCGTTGCAGTTCGAGGGCGAGGTGCAGGGCGATGCGGGCGCCGGACATGCCGAGGGGGTGGCCGACGGCGATGGCGCCGCCGTTGACGTTGACCTTGGCGGGGTCGAGGCCGAGTTCGCGGGTGGAGGCGATCCCGACGGCGGCGAATGCTTCGTTGATTTCGACGAGGTCGAGGTCGGTGGGGTCGATGCCTTCCTTCGCGCAGGCTTTGGCGATGGCCCGGGCGGGTTGGGACTGGAGGGTGGAGTCGGGTCCGGCGACGACGCCGTGGGCGCCGATTTCCGCGATCCAGGTCAGGCCGAGTTCTTCGGCTTTGGTTTTGCTCATCACGATCACGGCGGCGGCGCCGTCGGAGATCGGGGAGGCGGAGCCGGCGGTGATGGTGCCGTCCTTGCTGAACGCGGGACGCAGTTTGCCGAGGGATTCGGTGGTGGTGTCGGCGCGGATGCCTTCGTCCTGGGCGAAGACGATGGGCTCGCCCTTGCGTTGGGGGATGGAGACGGGGACGACTTCGTTGTCGAAGAGGCCGTCTTTCCAGGCGCGGGCCGCGTTCTGGTGTGAGGCGGCGGCGAAGGCGTCCTGCTCGGCGCGGGTGATGTGGGCGGTTTCTTGTTGGTTGACCTGTTCGGTGAGCAGGCCCATGGCCTGGTCGGTGAAGATGTCGTGGAGGCCGTCGTAGGCCATGTGGTCGCGGAGGGTGACGTCGCCGTATTTGAAGCCTTCGCGGCTTTTTTCGAGCATGTGGGGTGCGCGGGACATCGATTCCTGCCCGCCGGCGACGACGATGTCGAATTCGCCGGCGCGGATGAGTTGGTCGGCGAGGGCGATGGCGTCGATGCCGGAGAGGCACACTTTGTTGATGCTCAGGGCGGGGACGTTCATGGGGATGCCGGCGGCGACGGCGGCTTGGCGGGCGGGCATCTGGCCGGCGCCGGCGGTGAGGACCTGTCCCATGATGACGTAGTCGACCTGTTCGGGTGCGACTCCGGACTTGTCGAGGGCGCCTTTGATGGCGATGCCGCCGAGGTCGGACCCGGAGAGGTCTTTCAACGATCCGAGGAGTCGACCCATCGGGGTACGAGCTCCCGCAACAATCACAGTGGTCGTGTCGGTCATGCCAGTTCAACTTTCAGTTCGGTGCCGGTTGCGGCGACTACGTCTTCGACGCTGACATCGGGGGCGAGTTCACGCAGGACGAGTGGACCTTCTTCGCTCACGTCGATGACGGCGAGGTTGGTGATGATCCGATTCACCACGCCCTGGCCGGTGAGCGGCAGGGTGCAGGCGTCAACGATCTTGGGGTTGCCGTCGCGGTCGTTGTGCTCCATGACGACGATGACGCGTCGGGCTCCGTGGACCAGGTCCATCGCGCCGCCCATGCCCTTGACCATCTTCCCGGGGACCATCCAGTTGGCGAGGTCGCCCGTCTTCGACACCTGCATACCGCCGAGGACTGCGGTGTCGATGTGGCCGCCTCGGATCATCCCGAACGAGAGGGCCGAATCAAAATATGCTGCACCGGGATTGACGGTTACGGTCTCTTTGCCGGCGTTGATGAGGTCAGGATCGACGTTGTCCTCGGTGGGATACGGTCCGGTGCCGAGAATTCCGTTCTCCGAGTGCAGGACCACACGAACGTCCGAGCCCAGGTATCCGGGAATCAGTGTGGGAAGGCCGATTCCGAGGTTGACGTACTCGCCGTCGATCATCTCTGCGGCCGCCCGCGCTGCCATCTGCTGGCGCGTCCAACCCGTCACTGTCACTGGTGCGGTCATCGTGTGGTTCCTTCCGAAGCGCTGACGGTTCGCTTTTCGATTCGCTTGTTCTGAGGTCCGGTGTGGACTACGCGCTGGACGAAGACCCCAGGTAGATGCACTGACGCCGGATCGATTTCACCGGGTTCGACGAGGCGTTCCACCTGCGCGATGGTGATGCGACCGGCCATGGCAGCGAGAGGGTTGAAGTTCATCGCGGTCTTGTCGAACACGAGGTTGCCGTCGGTGTCACCGAGAACGGCGTGCACGAGTGCGTAGTCGGCGTTGATCGCCTCTTCCATCACGTAACGCTTGGTTCCGAAGACGCGAGTCTCCTTCGGAGGCGATGCAATAGCGATCGAGCCGTCGGCGTCGTAGCGCCATGGCATTCCGCCGTCGGAGATGGGGCTACCCACTCCGGCCGGTGTGAAGAATGCGGGGATTCCGGTTCCGCCGGCGCGCAGACGCTCGGCGAGCGTTCCCTGCGGCGTCAGTTCCACTTCGAGTTCGCCGGCCAGGTACTGCCGGGCGAACTCCTTGTTCTCGCCGACGTACGACGCGGTCACTCGTCGGATACGGCCGGCGCTCAGCAAGATTCCGAGACCGTGATCGTCGACGCCGCAGTTGTTGGAGAACACCTCGAGGTCGGTTGCACTCGTAGCTGCGATCGCGTCGATCAACACGTCGGGGATGCCGCACAAGCCGAATCCGCCGACGGCCAGCGTTGCGCCGTCGACGATGTCGGCGACCGCCTCCGCTGCGGACTCGTACACCTTTGCTGTCATGTTCTCTCCCTGCCAAGCGTTCATTGAGTAGACACTCACTCACTTCGATATCCAGTGAACTATCTCCAGTTCACAGGTTCAAGGAATCTCGAACATCAACCGAGGACTGATCGACTACTGATCGTCTGAAGGAATTTCGTTCATTGAATGGACGCTAGGATGGCTGCATGCCAACTCACGGGCAATCGCCGGCCATGGTCGCGCGGGTGGCTGCACTTCTGCGAGCCCTCGGCGCGTCCGAACCAACGGGCACTTCCACCACGGAATTGGGCAAGGTCACCGGCCTCGCTCGGCCCACTGCGCACCGACTGCTCACGTCCCTGGCTGCCGAAGGACTGGTCGACCGTGACGCACGAACCGGTCGATGGTCTCTCGGCCCGGAGTTGTACCTCCTGGGGGCGGCGGCCGGAAATCGGTACGACATCACCGACCGGGCTCGCGACGTCGTCGACGAACTTGCCCGGGTCACGGGGGAGAGCGCCTTCCTGTCGGCACGCCGAGGTGACGAGACCGTCTGCATCCTGAGTCAGGAAGGTAGTTTTCCACTGCGATCTCACGTGCTGCACGAGGGGAAGCGGTTCCCGTTGGGGGTCGCGTCGGCGGGGCTTGCCATCTTGAGCCATTTACCGACGCGGGACGTCGACGACTATTTCGCCCGGGTGAATCTGGATTCGGAATGGGGTGAGATCCACAGTGAGACATCGATCCGTGAGCGAATCGAGTCGACGCGTGTCACCGGGTACGCGGTCAATCCAGCCCTCATCGTCGAGGGAAGCTGGGGGATGGGTGCCGCGGTGTTCGATCGCAACGGTCGCCCGGCCTGGGCGCTGAGCCTGACCGGAGTGGAAACACGCTTCCGGCCCGCGCGTCATGCCGAGTTGGGAACGCTGCTCCTCGAGCACGCTCACACACTGTCGAACCGATTGAAAACGCATGCAGTGAACTAACTTTCGGGAACCAGGTCTTGTGCAGTAGTAGTTTTTGCCTTCGTGCGCACATGTGCCTTCTCGCCTTGCGGGCCGAAAAGATGCAAGATTTCCACCACCTGTTCATCGGCAGGCCCGAACCAGTGGGGCTCGGCAGTGTCGAACTCCGCGACTTCCCCGGGGTGTAAGAGAACCTCGTTCGCCCCCAGGATGAGACGCAGATCCCCGGCGAGGACGTAGAGCCATTCGTAGCCGGCGTGGGTGACCAGCTTCGGTGGACGCGGACCGATCACCTGCTTGAAGACCTGCACGCGGCCGGGATAGCGCGTCAACGGAACGACGGCACTGCCGTTCTTGCGTCGGCTCGGGGTGAGATGGACCCGAGGATCGCCCGTAGCGGGGGCGCCGACGAGTTGGTCCAGCGCGACCCGGTGCGCTCGGGCAAGCGGCAACAGCAGATCGAGGGTGGGACGACGCTTCCCCGATTCGAGGCGTGAGAGTGCGCTGACAGAGATGCCGGTGGCTTCGGACAGGCCCTCGAGGGTCAATCCGCGATCGCGTCGGAGCGTGCGCAGTCTCGGTCCGATATCGGTGATCAACTGCTCGAATTCAGCATCCATGCCGTCCATCTTTGCAGTTTCCGCAAAATTCTTACCGACTTCGGACGCTGGAGAGCAACGATCCTTTCGACAGTCGAGTACGGCAGAGCACTTCGAGAGATGGAGTCCGACCATGAAACCTTCGAGCGGGATCGAACCGCAAGTGATCGGACTTGATGCACGGCGGCGATGGGGCATCCTGGCGATCTGCTGCACGAGCCTGTTCGTCGTCGGGTTGGACACCACCATCGTCAACGTGGCCCTGCCGACGATCGGTGAGGGATTTCGCGTCGGAACCCGTGGTCTGGAATGGGTCGTCAACGCATACACACTCGTCCTGGCGAGCTTGCTGATCTCGTCCGGAGCAGTGGCCGATCGTTTCGGCAGGAGACGAGTCTTTCAGATCGGTCTGGTGGTTTTCGGGGTGGCGTCGATTGCCTGCGCGCTCGCTCCGTCCGTCGAGATGTTGATCGCGGCGCGGATCGTCCAAGGCGTCGGCGGGTCGATGCTCAGTCCGGTTGCCTTGGCGATCGTCGTCAACGTGATGACCGACCCGAAGGAGCGGGCCAAGGCAATCGGGGTGTGGGCCGCGGTCTTCGGTCTGAGTATGGCGGCAGGTCCGATCGTCGGCGGCGTGCTCATCGAAAGTTTCGGCTGGCGATCGGTTTTCTGGATCAACGCGCCCGTGATCTTGGCCGTGCTCGCCCTGACTGCTGTGTTTGTACCGGAGTCCCGAGCGCAGCAGTCGCGACGACTCGATCTTCCCGGTCAGTTGCTACTGGTGATTCTTGTCGGCGGGGCGGTCGCCCTTCTGATCGAGGGTCCGCGAATCGGATGGTTCTCTGCCGCGGCTACGGCAGGGTACGTCTTTGTTGCTGCAGCGTTGGCCGCATTCATCCGCGTCGAATCACGCAAGCGCGAGCCACTGATGGATCTGGCACTCTTTCGCCGCAGAACGTTCTCGTCGGCTGTGGTCGGCGCTGTCGTGGTGTTCGTGGCGTTGAACGTGACGCTACTGCTCGGCACGTTCTACTTGCAGCACTCCCGCGGAATGAGTCCGGCACTGGCCGGCGCGATCACCCTTCCGATGGCTGTTGCGGCAACGGTCTGCGCGCCGTTGTCCGGAATACTCGTCGGACGCTTCGGCCCGCGGCGGCCGCTACTCATTGCTGGTAGCTTCACGACACTCGGCGGGCTGTGCCTGGTCTCGCTCGACAACAACACGGCGATTCCGATGCTCTTGGCCGCTTACCTGTTCCTCGGTATCGGATTCGGATTCTCGAATGCCCCGATCACCAACACCGCCGTCAACGGGTTGCCGAGATCGCAGGCGGGGCTTGCTGGTGGAATAACCTCCAGTGCACGCCAATTCGGTGCTGCTCTCGGTGTTGCGCTGGCCGGTGGCATCATCGGCGGCAGTGCATCGGTGGATGTCGCGCAGGCATCGAGGTCGGGATGGATCCTGGTTGCCGGATGTGGGATCGCGGTCCTGGTGATTGCACTCGCATCTCGGAATTCCGAGGAACTCCCCGGCTGATCACCTCGCGTGTTCGTGGGAGCTTCACCCTGCGCGGGTGATTCCAAGCGCGTGCCCAACCGATACAGATGATGGGGTATCAGATCGTCGTATCCGAGCGGGGAGTGCCATGTGCCAGACACCTAAGGACGCAACACCGGCCACAGTCACGGCGAATCGCGAGGCAGTCGCACGGTATGCCATGGACGACCGGCAGGATTTTGCCGACGCGGATCGAGGATTGATCGCTCCGTTGCCGGGCAAGGTTGTCGCCGATGACGGGCATACGGTCTTCGATCCCGATGCGATGGCATACCTCGGTGACGATGTTGCCGCGCCGGAGACAGTCAATCCGAGCCTGTGGCGTCAAGGACAACTGATGCGCCGAGGTGGTCTGTATCAGGTGACGGATCGCCTTTACCAGGTACGGAACAACGACCTGGCAAATTTGACGGTTGTCGAAGGTGGCGAGGGACTGATCGTCATCGACTGTATGGCGGGGGTCGAATCGGCGCGCCAGGGTATGAAGATGATTCGTGAGCACGTCAGCGATAAGCCAGTTTCGGCGATCATCTACACGCACACCCACATCGACCACTACGGCGGAGTCAAAGGGATCGTCGATCTGGACGACGTGACGTCCGGGCGAGTTCCGATCATCGCACCGGGCACGATCGCGTCGTTCGACAAGTTCGCGATCGGGGAAAACGTCGTCGCCGGAAATGCCATGGCGAGACGGTCCTTCTACGCCTTCGGTGGATTGCTCGATCTCGATGCCAAAGGGATGGTTACCTGCGGCATCGGCACGATCAGCACGAAAGGTCCACTTGTCTCGTATATTTCCCCCACTGACAGCATCACGGAGACCGGAACGAAGCGTGAGATAGCCGGTCTGGAATTCGAGTTCCTCTACGCGCCGGATACCGAGGCCCCGGAGGAAATGCACATCTGGATCCCCGAACTCGCCGCGCTGACCTGTGCGGAGAACGCCAATCATTCGCTCCACAACATCCAGACCTTAAGAGGTGCGCGCACTCGCGACGCTCGGAACTTCGCGCGGTATCTGGACGAGACTCTCGAACGGTGGGGAGACGACGCGGCTGTTCACTACGGACCGCACACGTGGCCGGTGTGGGGTAACGAGAACCTGGTGCCGTTCATCGAATCGCAAAGGGACACTTACAAGTACATTCACGACCAGGCACTCCGTCTCGCGAACAAGGGGTACACGCCGCTCGAAGCTGCCGAGGTGATCGAACTACCGGACGAACTCGGGCGCAAGTGGTACAACCGCGGATATCACGGCACTCTGCACCACGACGTTCGCGCCGTGTACACCAAGGAACTGGGAATGTGGGACGGCGATCCGGTGTCGCTTCATCCTCATCCGCCGGTCGAATCGGCGAAGAGGTTCGTCGATCTCCTTGGCGCGCAGAAGATCCTGGACGAGGGTAAGCGGGCATTCGACGCCGCGGACTACCGATGGGCGGCAGAGATCCTGCACAAGTTGGTGTTCGCGCAACCGGAGAACACCGAAGCGAGGAATCTGCAAGCCGACGTCTACGAGCAGATGGGTTATCAAGCCGAGGGGCCGCAGTGGCGTGGGATCTATCTCTCGGCCGCCCTGGAGCTCCGTGAAGGCGCCCAGCCCGCCCCCTATGTCACCGCGAGCCAGGACAGTGTCCTCGCGATGCCCATCGACATCCTCTTCGACTTCGTTGCAATACATCTCATCGGCGACAAGGCCACCGACGCGGAACTGCGGATCGATTTCGTGTTCACCGATCGCGGCGACGAGGCATGGACTGCGTGGGTCAAGCGCGGCGTCCTCAATGCACGTAAGGGCGCGTCACCGAACACACAACTGACGGTCTCGGGCCCGAAAGCGGCACTCGTGGGAGCGCTTCTGCAACCGGGCGCGGCCGCCGAACTGGCCAAGGCCGGGAAGATTTCGCTCGACGGAGACGAATCAGCGCTCGAGACGCTGGGAGGGTTGCTCGATACCTTCGATCCCAGTTTCAATATCGTCACGCCGTAACGAAGGGATAGTTTTCGATGTGTACACGCTTGGTCTACTTGGGGCCCAACGACACTGTGATGACTGCTCGATCGATGGATTGGAAGGTCGATCTCGGAACAAACCTCTGGGCTTTCCCGCGCGGCATGACCAGAGGGGGCTGCGCAGGTCCGAACTCGATACAGTGGACGTCGAAATACGGAAGTGTTGTCGCGACGGCCTACGACATGTGCACGACCGACGGGGTCAACGAGGCTGGACTGTCTGCCAATCTCTTGTGGTTGGTCGAGTCCGAGTACCCGACGTATGACGGTTCGACCCCGGGATTGTCGATCGCGGCGTGGGCGCAATACGTCCTGGATCGCTTTGCGACAGTTCAGGAAGCGGTCGAAGTGCTCGCGTCGGAACCGTTCACGGTAGTGACCGCTGCCGTTCCCGGCGAAGACCGCCTCGCAACGCTGCACATGTCGCTCTCGGACGCCGGGGGAGACAGCGCGATCATCGAGTACGTCGGTGGACGCCCGACGATTCATCACAGCCGTGAGTACCAGGTGATGACCAATTCGCCGATCTTCGATCAGCAACTCGCCGTCAACGAGTACTGGAAGCAGATCAACGGAACCGTCATGCTGCCCGGAACCAACCGTGCCGCTGACAGATTCGCGCGGGCATCGTTCTATGTGGATGCGATACCGCAGACGGACGATCCGCGGGCGGCGTTGGCATCCACCTTCAGCGTTATTCGGAATGTGTCGGTGCCCCTCGGTATTTCGACTCCCGACGAGCCCAACATTTCATCGACCCGTTGGCGTACGGTCGTCGATCACAAACGCACGCTCTATTTCTTCGAGTCGGCAATGACGCCCAATACCTTCTGGGTGGACGTGGCGTCGATGGATCTCGCGGAAGGGACACCCGTCCGAAAGCTCGGACTCGGACCGAACGAGAGCACCGTCTATTCCGGTGACTCCACTGACCAGTTCGAACGGGCGGAGGCATTCACGTTCGCGGGAGCATAAGGCTTCGGGGCGTAGTAAAAATCCAATCGTGAAACTTCTTGACATTTCTACTCCATTCAGATGAAACTTTGTTGCATATTCGGGTTTCGTCAACGGAGGACGGCATGGGCATCACAGTGCAGACACGGAATGATGGTGCGCAGCTCAAACGGCGCAGGGCGCTCGTCGCCGGCTCCGTCGGAAATTTCATCGAGTGGTACGAGTTCGGTGTGTACGGGTTCTTCGCGACAATCATCGCGTCGAACTTCTTCAGCGCCGACGGTTCCGGCGACCTCGAAAGCCTGATCAAGACGTATGCGTCGTTTGCGTTGGCGTTTTTCTTCCGCCCAGTGGGGGCCGCGCTGTTCGGTCGACTCGGTGACCGCATCGGCCGACGTCCCACCCTGGTGATCGTTCTTCTGCTGATGTCGGCTGCGACGACCCTGATCGGTGTGCTCCCCACCTACGAGAGCGTCGGAATTCTGGCACCGCTTCTCTTGACGGTCCTTCGAATTCTGCAGGGATTGTCGGCCGGTGGTGAGTTCGGCGGTGCGGTGTCGGTGATGACCGAGTTCGCTCCGCCCGGACGACGTGGGCTGTACGGCTCGTGGCAGTCGTTCACCGTCGCACTCGGACTGCTCGCCGGTGCGGGTATCGCAGCACTCCTCGCCACTGTCCTCGACCCGTCACAGCTCGGTGACTGGGGCTGGCGTATCCCGTTCCTCCTTGCACTGCCGATGGGGCTGGTTGCCCTGTGGCTCAGGCTCCGGCTCGAAGAAACGCCGTCGTTCGAGCGTGCTCGATCAGTCCAGTCCGAACCGACAGCTGATGCGCCGGCGCCGGTAGTGCAGCCGACTGTCGGAGAGACGGCCAGGGCGATTCTGCTCGGAATCGGGCGGTTGATGGGGTGGTCTGCTGCCGGTTACACGTTCCTCGTCGTGATGCCGACTTATCTTCAGAGTTCGCTCAACGCGACGTTCCATCAGGCACTTGTTGCTTCCGTGCTTGCCAATGCGGGCTTCGCGGTGACCATTCCGATCGCGGGTGGACTCAGCGATCGCATCGGACGACGCGCGGTCATGCTCACCGGCACCGTGATAATTCTGGTCTTGGCTCTGCCGCTGCTCAACGTCCTGCAGAACGAGCAGACGTCTTTGACAGCCAAGGGATTTGCAGTGTTTGCCGCCGGCGCCGCAGTGGGACTTGTTGCCGGACCCGGACCCGCCATGCTCTCCGAGATGTTCCCCACCTCGGTTCGGTACACCGGATTGGGACTCGCATACTCCCTGTCCAACGCGGTCTTTTCGGGCTGCGCCGGTTTGATCATCACGTGGCTGATCAAGGAAACTTCCAATCTCGATATTCCGGCCTACTTCGTGATGGCAACGTGCGCCGTCAGCGCGATCGCCTTGAGTACCTTGCGAGGGAATGCCCACAAGCGGGCACTCGTCGACTGACCGCAGTTCTTCCGAATGCCGAAACGATGCGAGTAAGGGATATTTCATGAGAGTCATCGGTCTGATGTCCGGTACTTCGTACGACGCTATCGATGCTGCCGCAGCAGACATCCGGATCGACGGGGACACTCTTGTGCTCACCCCACTGGGCATGGTCAGCGAACCGTATTCCGGTGAGTTGCGGGCTGCGGTGGCGGCTGCGGTACCGCCGGCGTCCACCACTGTCGGTCAGATCTGCCAACTCGACACCGAGATCGGACAGGCATTTGCGGCCGTGGCTGCGCGGGCGAACGAGGAACTGTGCGGTGGCAGTGCGGAATTGATCTCCTCACATGGTCAGACGATGTTCCACTGGGTCGAAGGAGCGCAAGTAAAGGGCACTCTTCAGCTCGGGCAGCCGGCCTGGATAGCCGAGAAGACCGGATGCACGGTCGTGTCGGACCTGCGCTCTCGCGACGTGGCGACGGGTGGTCAGGGTGCACCACTGGTCAGTGCGTTCGACGTATTGTGGCTCAACGGAAGAACTTCGGGTTCCGTCGCGCTCAATCTCGGTGGCATCGCGAACGTCACTGCTCCGGGAGGCGCTCCGACATCGACGGCAGATGGTGCCGCAGTACCGATTGCCTTCGACACCGGCCCCGCAAATGCGTTGATCGACGCTGCGGTAGGCGAATTCACTGCCGGGGAGCAGTGGTTCGATCTCGGAGGTGCTCTGGGCGCAGCCGGCACACCGAACGTCGATCTGCTCGCACAACTACTGAGCGAACCGTATTACGCGCAGCCCGCTCCCAAGAGCACAGGCAAGGAATTGTTCCATCGGGACTACCTACTCGCCGCACTGCGGGGCTACGAATCCTTGTCTCTGGCCGACATCGTCGCGACACTGACTGCACTGACCGCCCGGACCGTCGCCGATTCCGTCAAAGCGCTGGCGGCTACCGAAGTGGTGGTGTCAGGCGGTGGCACCAAGAACCCGACGTTGATGGCGATGCTCCGTGACGAACTGGGCGACATCGCGCTTGTCTCTTCGGACGAGCTCGGCGTCACCTCCGATATCAAGGAAGCATTGGCTTTCGCGGTTCTCGGCTATCTCACCGCACACGGATTGCCCGGCAGCATCGCTTCGTGCACCGGTGCGCGTCACGCCAGTGTGCTCGGATCTCTGACGCCAGGAAGCCGTGGGCTGCCTAGAATCACATCGGTGCCGTCAGCTCCGAAAACGATGCGAATCGAGGCGTTATGACTTTGGACCGGAGTGCTCCGGCGTCCGTCGACCTGCTTGCTCGTATTCGTGCATCACTGAGCAGCCTCTCGCCTGCCGAGCTGCGGATTGCCGAAATCATCGAAGCCGACCCCAGTCTGGCCTCCACCCTGACGGTCAACGACCTCGCCGAACGAGCGTCGACAAGCACGGCGACAGTGGTCCGCACAGCCAAACGACTCGGTTTCGAGGGTTATCCACAGCTTCGTCTCGCGCTGGCGGCGATCAGCGGGTCCGGTACAGAGAACACGATCCCGCTCGGTGTGGACATCGTTGCTGCCGACTCGGCCGGTGAGGTGATGGCCAAGCTCGCCGAGTTCGAATCCGAACAACTCAAGGGCACGGCGCAATTGACAGATCCTGCTGCGCTCGAAGAAGTTGTGTCCCGGATTCGATCCGCCCGCCGCGTCGAGGTCTACGGCATCGGCGCCTCTGGCATCGTCGCGCAAGACCTCACGTTGAAGCTCTCTCGCATCGACGTCAACTGCCGGGTTCATCTCGACCGAGACGCGGCCATGGTCAGCGCCAGCTTGCTCGGACCGGACGACATCGCAGTGGGGATCTCACATTCGGGTGAGACTTCGGATGTCGTGGAACCACTTGCCCTTGCCCGTCGAACCGGGGCGTCGACGGCTGCGATCACCGGAGGGGCACGATCGACGCTCGCCGTGCAGTCACATCACGTTCTGCTCACTGCCGGTAGAGAATTCGGTTTCCGATCGGCTGCGATGGCAAGCCGCACCGGTCAGCTGTTGGTAGTCGACACAATTTTTGCGATGGTGGCGCACTCGCTGCCCAGCGCACTCTCTGCTCTGCAACGAAGCCATGATGCCATTGCTTCGAAGCGGCACTGACGAGGAGTCGTCGCTGTGAGTACTGACGAGGAGTCGTCGCTGTGAATACTGACGAGGAGTCGTCGTAATGAATATCGATCGAGGAGGACTCGCCACAATGCAATTGGAAATGCTCTCCACCGAGAGACCCAACCCTCTGACCCGCGATCTCGATGTCATGTCGGTGTCGGGTCTGCTGACGGTGATGAATCAACAGGACGCAATCGTGGCCGGCGCGGTGGCAGCGGTACTACCCGCCATCGAAGCCGCAGTCGACTTGATCGTCGCGGCCCGAGCACAAGGTGGTCGACTGATCTACCTGGGAGCGGGGACAAGTGGGCGTCTGGGAGTTCTCGACGCGGTGGAATGCCCTCCGACGTTCGGGACCGATCCGGGCGAGGTGATCGGCATCATCGCCGGTGGCCCTGGAGCGTTTCTGAACGCCGTCGAGGGGGCAGAGGACGATCCGCGAGCGGCTGGGGTCGATCTCGACGCAATCTCGTTGAACGCCAACGACGTCGTGGTGGGTCTGGCTGCCAGCGGTCGTACCCCCTACGTCATCGGGGGACTCGATCACGCCCGCGAACTCGGCGCTGCAACAGTGGCAGTCTCGTGCAACCGGAACGCGGCAATGAGTTCTCACGCCGGCGTGGCCATCGAAGTGGAGACCGGCCCCGAGATCCTCACCGGATCGACGAGGCTCAAGGCCGGAACTGCGCAGAAGATGGTGTGCAACATGCTCTCCACGGCGAGTATGGTTCGCTCCGGGAAGGCATTCCACAATCTGATGGTCGATCTTCGGCCGACCAATGCCAAGCTTGTCGATCGTGCGAACCGGATCGTCGCGGCAGCCACCGGAGTCGATACCGAGATCGCTGCGGAGACCATCGACGATGCCGATGGTCATGTGAAGGCAGCGGTCGTCATGTTGTTGGCCGAATGCGACTTCGCCGAAGCAACCGAACTGTTGGACCGCGCTTCGGGTTCGGTACGTGAGGCCATCGTCGGAGCCGGCAAGAGCAGTGAGGAAGTCTGAATGGAAATCGTCATAGTTCCCAGTCCTGAGGACGGCGGGCGAATCGCTGCCGATATCGTGTGCGGCGCAATCGAAAACGGAGCGCGGACGCTCGGCCTCGCGACCGGATCGTCACCGCTGCACACGTATCGAGAGCTGATCAAGAGGCATCGAGAATCGGGAGTGTCGTTCGCGGCGATGAGCGCGTATCTTCTCGACGAGTATGTAGGTCTCACGTCCGATCAGCCGCAGTCCTACGCGCACACCATCCGCACGGAACTCGTGGATCACCTCGACATCGACAATGCGCGAGTGTTCAGCCCCGACGGCGGGGCCGCGGATCCCAGTGACGCTGCCCGGCGTTACGACGCTGCCATCGCCGAAAACGGTCCCATCGACGTGCAGATCCTCGGCATCGGCCTGAACGGACACATCGGTTTCAACGAGCCCTCCTCCTCGCTTGCATCGCGCACCCGAGTGAAGACCTTGACCGAGAGGACCCGCGCCGACAATGCACGGTTCTTTGCAGACCCAGCCGACGTACCGCATCATGTGATCACGCAAGGGCTCGGAACCATCAGTGATGCAAGGCATCTCGTCCTGATCGCGGACGGCGCCCGCAAAGCGCCCGCCGTCCGGGCCGCGGTCGAAGGTCCGGTCTCGGCATTCTGCCCGGCGTCGGTGCTGCAGCTGCATCCACACGTGACCGTCATAGTCGACGAGGCAGCTGCCGGCGAACTCCAACTAGCGGACTTCTACCGCTACACAACCGAGCACAAGCCTGCAGAGCAAGGTTACTGAAAAGCGGGCTGCTGAAAGCGGACTTGATCTCCAGCGCAGTTGAGGTCCTAGCCTCGGGGGATGATCAACGCCAGAGGTCCAGCGGTATCCCCGCCTGCGGCGCCCCGATTCTTCTCACCACCGCTCAGTGTCGCGATCGTCGGAGCGGGGCCGGCGGGAATCCACGCCGCCGGCGCTCTCGCCGAACTTGCGCCCGGCACCAAGACAGACGTGTTCGAGCGTCTACCGACGCCGTACGGACTGGTGCGCTACGGTCTCGCACCAGGGCACCCCGAGTCCGAAAAGTTCGCCCATTCTCTGCACACCACGCTGGTCGCCAGTGAGTTCCGGCTGTTCTGCAACGTGGAGATCGGAAAGGACCTTTCCGTCGATGACCTACGTTCGTCCTACGATGCCGTGATCATTGCAACCGGTGCGCCGCGGGATGCACCTCTCGACATTCTCGGCGTCGAGCTTCCAGGTTCTTTCGGTGGCGCCGAGTTTGTCGGTTGGTACAACGATCACCCGGACAGCTCGCCGCAGTGGCCGCTGAACGCGGAATCGGTCGCAGTGATCGGAGGTGGCAACGTCGCACTCGACGTCACCCGTATGCTCCTCGCCGAGGCGCAATCGCTGCAGGCCACGGACGTCTCCGACCAAGTTCGGGAAGGGATCGCCGGCAGTCGAGTTCGCGAAGTACACATCTTTGTCCGGCGCGGACCAGCCGACGCTCGCTTCTCCCCGAACGAGTTGCGCGCTCTCGGTGAACTACCCGGCGTAGATGTTGTCGTCGATTCTGTCGATGTCGTACCGGACCGGCATGTCGAGCGGATGACCAAACAGTTGGTGCACACCCGACTGGCAGTCGAGACACTCCGTGGTTTCGCGGACACTGCGCCTGCCGACCGAACTGCCCAGCGTCGAGTTCACCTGCACTTCTACCGACAGCCGGCGCAGATTCTCGGCAACGGGAAAGTCGAGGCACTCCGCGTCGAGCGGACAGTCCCGGACGGATACGGTCACGTCACCGCTTCGGGTATCTGTACCGACTATCCGGTTCAAGCTGTGTACCGGGCAATCGGATTTCTCGGGACGCCACTTGCCGGGGTGCCTTTCGATCACGGACGCGGCAATGTTGCGCACCAGGGCGGCGCAGCGGTCGACGAGAGCGGCTCGCCGATCGCAGGTTTGTTCGTGACGGGCTGGATGAAGCGAGGTGCCGCCGGGCTGATCGGTGCGGCTCGGCCTGATGCACGCCAAACCGTCGAAACCTTGCTGCGACAGATGGATTCGGCATACGAGCGTCGAGCCGGCCATGGCCGTATCGCGGAGGTCCTCAGGGCCGGCAGAGTGGTGCCCGTCGATTGGGACGGATGGCTTCGCATCGATGCCGCCGAACGTGCCCTCGGTGTGAAGCATGGGCGTGATCGGATCAAAATCAAAGAGCGCGACGAACTCGTTCGCATCGGCACGGAGTCGGCAGTTCACGCCGAATAGATTCGCTGGGGTCTGGAGTACCACCGGGGTTACGCTGAAGTGAGTCACTCCGATTCATTGTGATCGAGGTGCGGAACAGAAGTGTCATGAATGAACGTGGTGCGCAGGCCAGTGACGCGACAATCGCGAGCGGGCCCCTGACCGAACGGGGCACCGTCACCGAGTTGCGCCCCTCAACGCTGCCGGTGATGCGTGACGGCCAGAACGGTGCAGACGGCCTCGGCCGCCTTGTGGCGGATTGGGAGGAGGGACGAACCCCGTCCGACCTGAGCGACTATCTGCCTGATCCAGCCAAGATTCGTCGGGCGGCGCTGATCGAATTGGTCGGAATCGACATGGAGTACCGCTGGCTGAAAAATGATTGCCCGAAACGGCTCACGGATTACTGTGCCGAGTATCCCGAATTACTCGAAGAACCATTACCGGCCGAGCTCCTGTACGAGGAGTTCCGGCTGCGGAAGCAGGGTGGGGAGGACGTCGCAGCAGCCGAGTACCTCAGCGAGTTTCCCTTGCAGGCAGAGAGTTTCGAGCAGATGTTCGACCGTGATTCGATGGCCGGTCGCGAAGACGTGATGATGTTGGGACTCTCGGGTTTCGACGAGTTCGAAATCGGGCAGCACCTGGACGATTTCGAGCTGGTGTTGGAACTCGGGCACGGCGCATTCGCCCGAGTGTTCCTCGCTCGGCAACTCTCGATGCAGCGGTGGGTTGCGTTGAAAATCTCGCGCAACGTCGGAGTCGAGCCGCAGACTCTCGCCCAGCTCGACCATCCCAACATCGTCCGGGTCTTCGATCAACGGTTGCTCGAGGAACGCGCACTGCGAGTCCTGTTCATGGAATACGTGCCGGGTGGGACCCTGCTCGACGTGGTCAAACTTGTCCGCGTGACACCGCAGGCGCAGCGGTCCGGACAACTACTTCTCGACGCCATCGACAAGACCCTGGCGAAGAAGGGAGAGATGAAGCCCAGCGAGACGAGCCTGAGGAGCGAGATCGCTGCGATGTCGTGGCCGGAGACCGTGGCCTGGATGGGGATGCGACTGGCCGATGCCCTCGAGTATGCGCGTGAGCACGGCGTATTACATCGGGACATCAAGCCGGCGAATGTCCTGCTCAGCGTCGAAGGCATCCCCAAGCTCGCCGACTTCAACGTCAGCTCGAGTGAGGAGGTCTCGACCGAGGACACTGCATGTTTTGTCGGAGGCTCGCTTGCCTACATGTCTCCGGAGCAATTGGAGGCCTGTGCGGTGGGGGCGCCTGGCACACTCGACACCCGTAGCGACATCTATGCACTGGGCGTGATGTTGTGGGAACTCCTCACCGGGAGTAGGCCTTTCACGGACGACGGTACGGGGGAGAGCCCACCGTCGCCCAAGAAGGCGCTCGAGGCCCGCCGGCGCGGGGTGGATCCCGCAGCCGAGGCACGGCTACCGGACGACTGTCCGCCGGCGCTGCGCCGAGTTCTGGTCAAGTCTCTCTCGCCGGAGAGAGACGGAAGGTGGTCTGGCGGCCGAAAGTTGGCTCGTCAGTTCGCACTGTGTCTGGACCGGTCTGCTCGCAATCTGGTGGACCCACCGGAAGGGAGTCCACGTTCGACGTTGTGGAAGTGGGCGCTGCCGATAGTGCTTGCCGCGATCGGAAATCCGAATCTTCTTGCGGCGGGCTACAACTACTACTACAACAAGATGCTGATCATCTCGGGTCTCTCGCCGCAGGCTCAGCAGCATCTCGAGCAGGTTCATCTGGTCATCGGGGTGGCTGCGTTCTCTCTCGGTGCCGCAGCGATCCTGTATTGGTGTCGGCTTGCACTCACCGTGCCTCACGGACTGCGCAACGGTCAGACGTACAGCGCGGAGGTCTTGAACAAAGCGCGTACCGCGACGCTGAATGTCGGACATCGCGCGGTGGTGATCGCATTCGGGCTGTGGGTTCTGGCCGGTATCGCATATCCGGTCGCATTGCAGATTGCCGCCGGCGGAATTCCGCAGCGAGCCTACGTGCACCTGATGTCGTCGCTGGCGGTGTGCGGCGCCGTCGCAGTCGCGTATCCGTTCTTCATCCTGACGTATTACTCGGTTCGATGTCTGTATCCGATCTTGTTGTCGCACGGCGAGTTACGAAGCGACGACGGACGCGATATTCGCTCACTGGGTCGGAGCAGCACGCGTTACCTCGCAGTCGCGGCGTCGGTTCCCCTGGTGGGAATCGCGGGGCTCAGTTTTGTCGGTTCGGGTGCCGGTGAGGAACTCAACGCAACAGTCCGTGCGCTGTGTTTGGGCGGGATCGCCGGATTCATCGTTGTGTATCAACTGTTTCGACGGATCGAAAGTGACCTCCGAGCACTGCTGCGCGTCGTGTCTCTCGAGGTGTCGGCGTCTCCGTAAGTGCCGAACAACCGTATTCGAGTCGGCCTATGTGGAAGTGCTCTTGCGTGGTCGGCTGCGACGAACTGCTTTGGTGCGAGGCGGAGACTTCTCTTCCGATTCTTCCTGAGGGTCGTCGCGCCAGTGAATCTCGATTTCTATCTCGACTTCGTTGCCGTCGACTTCGATCTCGAGTTCCCACCGAACCTGTTCCGGAACACTGATTTCGATCGAGTCCCCACCCGACCCCAGCTCCACTTCCGATCCACTGGCGAGGGCTTGGCCGAGGGCGATGAGTCGGTCGGCGACTTCCTGCCGTGAGAGTTCTGACTTCCTCTTGATCTCCAGTTTGGGCACGAGCACTCCTGACCTCGGCGGATTCTCCCTTTCACGGTAGTTGGACGAAGGGGAGATTGTCGGAGTTTGTGGAACCACACAGCAGGACGCGTCGACGCGCAACAAACCTGAAGGCGGTGTGGGGACGCCAGAAAGAGCGAGGAATCCGGCTCACTTCCAGCACGGACGAATCGGGCGGGAGGGCCCTGTCAGCGATGATTTTCGCGAAAGTCTGGGTTCAGTCCAGAAGATTGCGCAATAGTGGAAAGGTGCCTTCGACGCCGGATTATGCAGCCCAACTGCGTAACGCTGAGCTTCGCGTGACTCGTCCCAGAGTCACGGTGCTCGAGGTTGTGCATGCACGCCCACACGCAGCCACCGAGACTGTCTTCGATGCTGTGCGGGCTGTTCTGCCTGGGGTGTCGCGGCAGGCGGTCTACGACGTGTTGCACGCTCTCACCGACGCCGGGCTGATCAGGCGGATCCAACCGTCCGGATCGGTGGCGCTGTACGAGTCACGCGTCGGCGACAACCATCATCACGTCGTCTGCCGGTCCTGTGGGGTCGTTTCAGATGTCGACTGCGCAGTCGGAGAGGCACCGTGTTTGACGCCGTCGGCGCACAACGGTTTCGTTCTCGACGAAGCCGAGGTCATTTACTGGGGCCTGTGTCCCGACTGCTCGACAACTCAGAGTTTGCGATCACAAACGTGATCGAAGTCCGTTCTACTCGCTCATGGAGGGATTATCGTGTCCGATAGTTGCCCGGTTGCTCACGACGGAAACACCGAGAGCACCAGCGAAAGTGAAAACCCCGCAATCCCGTCTCCGACGCCTACCGGGAATCGTCCGAGAACAAACAGCGACTGGTGGCCGAATCAGCCGGATCTCTCTGTCTTGCATTCACATTCGTCGAAGTCGAATCCGATGGGTGCCGACTTCGATTACGCCCAGGAATTCGCCAAGCTCGATGTCGAGGCGCTAAAGCGCGACGTCATCGCGTTGATGACGGCGTCGCAGGATTGGTGGCCGGCCGACTACGGGCACTACGGCGGACTCTTCGTGCGTATGAGCTGGCATGCTGCCGGCACCTATCGCATTGCAGACGGCCGCGGCGGTGGCGGCCAAGGTGCTCAGCGTTTCGCCCCGCTCAACAGTTGGCCGGACAACGCCAGCCTCGACAAGGCCCGGCGCCTGCTTTGGCCCGTGAAGCAGAAGTACGGAAAGCAGGTTTCCTGGGCCGACCTGCTGGTGTTCGCGGGCAACTGTGCCCTGGAGTCGATGGGGTTCAAGACCTTCGGCTTCGGATTCGGCCGAGAAGACATCTGGGAGCCCGAGGAGATCTACTGGGGTCCCGAGGACACCTGGCTCGGCGACGAGCGTTACAGCGGAGACCGTGAGCTGTCCGGACCGCTCGGAGCCGTGCAGATGGGCCTGATCTACGTCAATCCCGAAGGACCCAACGGGCAACCGGATCCGGTAGCGGCCGCCCGCGACATCCGAGAAACGTTCGCCCGCATGGCGATGAACGACGTGGAGACAGCTGCGCTGATCGCCGGCGGTCACACCTTCGGCAAGACGCACGGAGCCGGACCGGCCGACCTCGTCGGACCGGAGCCGGAAGGTGCTCCCATCGAGCAGCAGGGACTGGGCTGGAAGAGTGCCTTCGGCACGGGTGTGGGTAAGGACGCGATCACCAGTGGTCTCGAAGTCGTGTGGACTCCCACTCCGACGAAGTGGGACAACACCTTCTTGGAGATTCTGTACGGCTACGACTGGGAGCTGACCAAGAGTCCGGCGGGTGCGTGGCAGTGGATTCCGAAGGACGGCGCGGGGGCGGGCACCATCCCGGATCCGTTCGATTCGTCGGCCGGACGCACCCCGACGATGCTGACGACCGACCTGTCCCTACGCCTGGATCCGACGTACGAGAAGATCACCCGGCGCTGGCTCGATCATCCGGAAGAATTCGCCGAAGAGTTCGCCAAGGCTTGGTACAAGCTCCTTCACCGTGACATGGGACCGGTCACGCGCTACCTGGGACCTTGGGTTCCCGAGCCGCAGCTGTGGCAGGACCCGGTTCCCTCGGCCGATGATCAACTGATCGGGGACGCAGACATCGCGATCCTCAAGAGTCGACTTCTCGACTCCGGGCTGTCCATTTCGCAGTTGGTATCGACGGCGTGGGCGTCTGCCGCGAGCTTCCGCAGCACGGACATGCGCGGCGGCGCCAACGGTGCGCGAATCCGACTGGAGCCGCAGAAGAATTGGGAAGTCAACGAGCCTGCAGCTCTCTCCGCGGTGCTTCAGACTCTCGAGCGTGTTCAGCAGGACTTCAACCAGGCTGGTGGAGCAAAGGTTTCTCTCGCCGACCTGATCGTTCTGGGCGGTACAGCGGCCGTCGAACAGGCTGCGAAGAACGCCGGACAGGACATCACGGTCTCGTTCACGCCGGGCCGAACGGATGCAACGCAGGAGCAGACAGACGTCGACTCGTTCGAGGTACTCGAACCCCGGGCCGACGGATTCCGGAACTACCTCAAGGGAGGCGAGAAGATTCCGGCAGAGATTCTGTTGGTCGACCGCGCGTACATGCTGTCGCTGACCCCGCCCGAGGTGACAGTGCTGGTCGGCGGACTTCGCGCGCTGAACGCGAACTTCGGCAATACCCGTCACGGCGTGTTCACCGATCGTCCCGAGACGTTGACCAACGATTTCTTCGTCAACCTTCTCGACATGGGTACCGAGTGGAAGCCGTCGAAGACGGACGAAAACGTATACGACGGCGTTGATCGCGTGACGGGCGATCCGAAGTACACGGCAACTGCGGTCGATCTCGTTTTCGGATCGAATTCGCAACTGCGTGCACTCGCCGAGGTGTACGCCAGCGCAGACGCCAAGCAGAAGTTCGCCGAGGACTTCGCCGCAGCCTGGACCAAGGTGATGGACCTCGACCGGTTCGACGTGAACTGATCCGGCAGATCGTCGACGACGCCCCGCGAGCTTGTTCTCGCGGGGCGCCGTCATTTCACGCGCACGATAGCGTGGTCGTGTGGCCGATCAATTTGCGCTGGTACCAGCGGTGTACGTGATGTTCTGTCGAAGCAACCCGGTACAACGGCGCGAGGTGCTGCTGCAATTGCGCGAGGGCACGGGATTCATGGACGGATACTGGGCTCACGCTGCTGCGGGCCACGTCGAACTGGGGGAGTCGGCGATCGACGCTGCCGTTCGGGAGGCTGCGGAAGAACTTGGTGTCGAGTTGCTTTCCTCGGAACTGAAGCCGCTGACCGTGTTGCATCGCCGCCACGCGGACGGGAGCGAACCGGTGGATCATCGAGTGGACTTCTTCTACGAATGCCGCACGTGGTCGGGTGAACCACGCCGGATGGAGCCGTTAAAATCTGCAGATCTGCGGTGGTGGCCGGTTGACGAACTCCCGGAGAAGTTGGTCGACCACGAGCGTTTCGTAATCGAAGCCCATCACTCCGGTCAGCTCGCACCCATCCACAGTTACGGCTTCTGACCGGGTGAGGATCTGATTCAGGCTTCGCTGGCAACGATGACCGGGCAGTGTGCTTTTCGAATCATCGCACTGCTCGTGGTGCCGAGAGCGGTGTCGTCGAACGAACCTCGTCCGCGCCGGCCCACGACGAGAAGCCGTGCCTCGGTGGAGAGTTGTTCAAGAATGGCAACCGAGGGGCCGTCGAACTCGATCTGACGGATCGCGACGCCAGGGTAGAGCGTGGCCCAACCCGACAGTTGCCACGTCAGCGGCGTCGAGTGCTGGGGCGAGTGCCCGGATGCGAAGTCTCGACGCAGCTCGGCCTCTGGCGGCGCTGCGTGCACGACGACCAGTTCGGTGTTCGCTGCCTCTGCTTCCTTGAACGCGATGGCCAGAGCGCTTTCGCTGTAGGCGCTTCCGTCCAAACCGACGACAACCGGCAAGGCTGCCGCAGCGCTGCTTTCACGCGGTGTTCCGACTCTTGCGAACGAACATGTCGGACCAGGTGCGGCGGGATCGTCCTGTGTTGCGACGATCAAGGCGGCCTCGGACGTCAACGCGGTGAGGATTGCGGTGTTCTCCCCGGAGATCAGATCGGTCCGGATCCGAAGATCTGGCGACACCGACTCGGCGATCTGAATGGCCTCCATGAACAGGCCGGTCGGCGATGCCGAGGTGTTCAGATCGGCGCTCGGAGCTACGAAAACGATTCGCATCCAGAGACCGTGGCGATGTGCGAACTCAGCCGCCCACGTGATCACGTCGGGGCGCAGCGGGGATTCGTCGATGCACACGACCACCGCTCCGTCCGCGGACCACTCCGAGGTGATGAGATCAGTCGATAGTTCGGGCTTCATCGTGAACTCCTCGAGCTGTGTCTGTTGAACGCGAACTAGCTTGCAGGACAGTGCCGAACAGCAATCCTGCGACGATTATCGAGCACGCGGCAGTCGTCAGGGGCAACCACACGAGCGTCGTGACAGCGAACATGAGCACGAGCAACGGGGCGAGGAGATGGCCGGGTTTCGCTCGGCGTTCGTGGTGCTGCCTTTCTGCCCAGGCTCGGTACTTCGTGCCGTCATTCATGTTGTTTCACCTCAGTTCTCACGTCGGAAACCGTCTTGTGACCAAGCAGTCCGACATGCGCCTCGTCGCGCATTCTTTCGACCATGTGGGGGTAGTGCAGTTCGAATGCCGGCCGCTCACTGCGGATTCGGGGGAGTTCGGTGAAGTTGTGTCGCGGTGGTGGGCAGGACGTCGCCCATTCGAGCGAGTTTCCGAAGCCCCAAGGATCGTCGACGGTCACAATTCGGCCGTACCGGTAGCTCTTGAAAACGTTCCAGATGAACGGAATCGTCGAGGCTCCGAGCACAAACGCGCCGATGGTCGAGATCGTGTTGAGAAGAGTGAAATTGTCCGACGGCAGGTAGTCCGCGTACCGCCGAGGCATGCCCTGGGCGCCGAGCCAATGCTGGACGAGAAATGTTGCGTGAAAGCCGATCAGGGTCAACCAGAAATGGATCTTGGCGAGCTTCTCGTCCAACATCCGGCCGGTCATTTTCGGGAACCAGAAGTAGATTCCGGCGTATGTCGCGAACGCGATTGTTCCGAAGAGGACGTAATGGAAATGCGCGACAACAAAGTACGAGTCGGTGACATGAAAGTCCAAGGGCGGGCTGGCAAGGATGACGCCGGAGAGTCCGCCGAACAGGAATGTGACCAGGAAGCCGACGGAGAACAGCATGGGCGATTCGAAAGTCAACTGCCCCTTCCACATGGTGCCGATCCAGTTGAAGAACTTGACTCCGGTGGGAACTGCGATCAGGAAGGTCATGAACGAGAAGTAGGGGAGAAGAACGGCGCCGGTTGCGTACATGTGGTGCGCCCACACAGCGATCGACAGTGCAGCAATTCCCAATGTTGCGTAGACCAATCCGGTGTATCCGAAGATCGGCTTGCGGCTGAAGACGGGGAAGATCTCCGAGACTATGCCGAAGAACGGCAGCGCCAGAATGTAGACCTCGGGATGGCCGAAGAACCAGAACAGGTGCTGCCACAACATGACTCCACCGGTGGCGGGGTCGAACAGGTGCGCTCCCAGGTGCCGGTCCACCCACAGTCCGATCAAGGCAGCAGCGAGCAGCGGAAAAACGAGGAGGATCAGCATGCTGGCGACCAGCGCATTCCACGTGAAGATCGGCATGCGGAACATCGTCATACCCGGGGCGCGCAGGCAGACGATCGTCGAAACGATGTTGACTGCGCCGAGGATGGTGCCGACCCCGCCGAGAGCGAGACCGATGATCCACAGGTCGGCGCCCATGCCGGGGGAGTGGAGTTCGCTGGTGAGCGGTACGTAGGCGGTCCAGCCGAAATCTGCCGCACCACCAGGTGTTACGAATCCGGCGGACGCGATCAGGCCGCCGAAGAGATAGAGCCAGTAGCTGAAGGCGTTGAGTCGCGGGAAACACACGTCCGGCGACCCGATCTGCAGTGGCATGAGGTAGTTGGCGAATCCGAAGAACACCGGGGTCGCGTACAGCAGGAGCATGATCGTGCCGTGCATGGTGAACAACTGGTTGTACTGCTCGTTGGACAGGAATTGCATTCCCGGAACGGTCAATTCCATGCGCATGAGTAGTGCCATCAGTCCGCCGATCAAGAAGAAGGCAAACGATGTCACGATGTACATCAGACCGATCATCTTGTGATCGGTGGTCCTGAGGATCTCGACCAGTTTCGAACCCTTCGGAGCGGTTCGGGGAATTGCATCGGCGGGGGAATCGACCTCACCGACCGGCCGGGGCGCGAGATCAACCACGATGGCCGCCTACGCACATCGACGTGACGAAAGACCGAGAATGCCTGGGACTTTGGAACATAACGCAATGATCGTGGCGACCGGGAACTCGGACGAGGGGAAAAGGTCCCTAGGATCGGAACAGAGGCATGGCGTAGATCACGTGGTCCGGTACGGTCGAGAGAGTTGTCTTCACGAGCCGAAAGAAAGCGAGATGGTCATGGCATGTCGTATCAGTGAACTGGTGCTCGGTTGCCGGGAACCCGAGGTGCTGGGCCGGTTCTGGTGCGAGGTCCTGGACTTCGTCGTGCTCGATCGAATGGACGACGGTTCGTTGGAGATCGGCCCACGCGAAGGGTTCGGCGGTCCGCAGCCGACGATCATCCTCAGTCGCAGAGACGAACCGGAGAAGGGCAAGCCCCGCCTGCATATCGACGTCAACGCCACCGATCGCGATCAGGAGGCCGAACTGGAACGCCTGCTGAGTCTTGGTGCGCGGCCGGCCGACATCGGCCAGACAGGGCACGAACAATGGCATGTCCTGGCCGATCCGGAAGGTAACGAGTTCTGCCTGCTCAAGGCCCAACTGGATCCGCTCTGACGCTCAACGATGCTGGATCGGCAACGGACTTCGCCTGGGGCTCAGCGGAACACGCCACACCAGTTCGGTGACACCGTTCTCGCTGGTGATGTTGCTCGAGCCTCCGCACTGACGAGCGCGGGTCGCCAGGTTGTCGAGACCGTGGATTCTGGTTGCCTGGTCGATTCCCACACCGTCGTCGACGATGCTGATGACAAGCTCCTCGGTGGCCCGGATGGTGACGTCGATGGCATCGGCATGTGCATGCCGCAGAGCGTTGCTCAAGCCCTCGCGCACAACGGCTTCGGCATGCGGGGCAAGTCGAGACGGGACGGAACTGTCGATGGTTCCCTCGAAAGTGACGCTGGGAGTGATCGACGAGTGGCCGGACAGACCGTTGACGGCATCGAGTAGTCGCCGCCGCAGGCTTGTGGGAGTAGACATCTCGCTCGTATGGAGGTCGAAGACTGCGGTGCGGATTTCACGGACTGTTCGATCGAGTTGATCGACAGAGGTGTCCAATACGGTTCGAACGGTGTCCTCGTCGCCTGGACGTTGCAGCACCCCCTGCAAACTCAACCCGGTGGCGAACAGCTGTTGGATGACGTGGTCATGGAGATCCCGCGCGATTCGGTCGCGATCTTCGAGGACGTCGACCAGTCTTTCTTTCCGTTGCTGTTCTGCGAATTCGACAGTGACAGAAGCGATGTCTGCCATCGCCGTCAGTTGCTCGATCTCGTCCACTCCCCACGGGCGGTTGCTGCGGCGTGACGCGAAGAGAACACCGCCGCCGAACGAGGTCCCGGAGAGGGGGAGTGCGACCACTGATTCGTCGCCGGAAACGTTCAGCGCCGGAACGGAACTGCCATGTGGTGCAGAGATCGGCCGCCGGCTCCGCGCAGCGTCGTCGATCACGGTCCCGGACAGATCGACGGCTGATCCGGTCGCGGGGACAGGCTGGGAATCAGCAGCATCGGCGACGTGGACTACCGGCTCTCTGCCGAGGTCGTAGCGAACGACGCACACAAGATTTCCATCCGTGAGGTGCCGCGTCGTCCGAACCAGTTCCGCCAGCGTCTCGTCGCGGGATCCGCCGCTGAGCAGACGTGCATTGACGGCGGCGACGGCCTTGAGCCAGGCTTCTCGCGTCCGGGATTCCTCGAATAGACGCGCATTGTCGATGGCGATGCTCGCAGCATTTGCCAGAATCTGGAGTACAGCCTCGTCGCGGTCGTCGAATGCAGTCCGTTCTGAGCTGTCCGCGAGGTAGATGCTGCCGAACACCTCGCCCCTGACGAAGATCGGAACACCGAGAAACGTGTCCATCGGCGGGTGATTGGTCGGAAACCCTGCCGAGGACGGATGTGAGGAGATTCGGTCGGTTCGAACCGGGCACGGTTCTCGAACGACCAGGCCCAGCAGGCCGTGTCCTTCGGGAAGATGCCCGATCTTGGCAACCTGCCCTTGAGTCAAACCGGAGTGGATGAATCGGGACAAGCGTCCGTCGGGGGATTTCACGCCGAGCGCGCCGTAGTCCGCTTCGAGGAGATGTCGCGCGACGTCGACTATCTGTTGCAGGGTTTCGTCGAGCTGGAGTGTGGACCCGACGGTCAACACGGCACTGAGCAGTTTGGGAATTGCAGTCGGGTTGAGAGCAGTCAGCTCTGCGCTTCCGGCGATGTCGCCGAAAAGGCTGAGCATGAGCGCGTCGCGGCTACCTGGCATGGTGCGTGCCCGTGGTGGCGGAGAAGGGCGAGCCGGATGGCGTCAGCAGGTGAGTGGTCGCCTGGCCCGAAGGATCCGGGTGCGAAGTGCCCGCACGAAGCTTTGTCGCCAGAACTGCGGCCTGCGTTCGACGTTCGAGACCCAGTTTCTCGAGGATGCGTGAGACGTAGTTCTTGACTGTTTTCTCCGAGAGTTCTGCGTGCGAGCTGATCTCTCGATTGCTCAGTCCCTTGCCGATCAACTCGAATATCAAGAGCTCCTGATCGGTCAACAGGGCTGCCGCAGTACCCGACTCCTGTTCGGACCGGATGCGCCGGACCAAACCGATCACCGCCTGGGTGTTCAACAGCGACTTGCCGGTAGCAACCGTGCGGATCGCCGACACCAGGTCGTGGCCGCGGATGTTCTTGAGGACGAATCCTCGTGCGCCGGCGATCAGGGCGTCGAGCAGTGCGTCGTCGTCGGAGTACGACGTGAGCATCAAAGTGGCGGCGCTCGGGTAGGTCGACGCCAGTTCTCGGCACAGTTCCACACCGTTACCGTCGGGAAGTCTGACGTCCATGACAACCACGTCGGGTCGGCATTCGGGTATTCCGGCCGAGGCTTCGCGAACACACGACGCCTCGCCAACAACGTTGAATCCCGATACCTGATTCAACAGGTCTGCCAATCCACGACGGACGATCTCGTGGTCGTCGACCAGATAGATGCCGATCGTCACGGTGGTCACCTCTTCCAGCTCACGCCTGCCGTCGATGTTACCGGACGGTAATGTCCCGACAGGATCGGGTTGTCCGACCGATGGTCGACAAAAAACCCGCGTCGAAGGGTGCGAGACCGAGTCTCGATTGCACAGAGTCAAAGGTCCCGACCGTCACGAGATCTGAATCACCCAGATCTCGTGAGGCGGTGGGTGTGAGCTGAATGTGATTGCACCGGTGGCTGTTCGATCCGCTCAGTCGACGGGAGCGAGTTCGACGGAGACGTAGACACCCTTGCCTTTTCGGTGTGCGAGTGCCTCGCCGGGGCGATCGATACCGTCCAGTTGGAGAACGATCGGACCTTGTTCCGGGTAGAAATTGCGCCACCAACTCTTCTTGTCCGGCATGGCAACGCCGATCGTCACATGGTCGCCTTTTCGTTTGTAGGACACGGGCGCGCTGAAGGTGCGACCGGACTTGCGTCCGACGTAGGTGATGACGGTCATGGAACGGCCCAGTAGTTTGCCTACGGTCGGAGCGCCGATCAGTGGTTGGACCACTACGTTCACGGCGGCGGATACACGTTGGAAAGTGTTCACGAGAAGCCCTTTCACGACGAATGCTGCACGAATTCGAATCCTGCACGGAAATGGTGCGTGCAGTAGTTCTATCCTGCTCGACCGGGATTGTCGCGTGGGCAGAAATTGGTACAAACCGGTGTGCCGAAGCGAGTAGCGTGGGGTACGTCGAGGGTCATTCGAATATGCGCGGTCAAGCCATGTCGTCCTCGACGCCAACCCGGTCTGTGGTCGAACGGCCGAGAACTGGAGCGCCTGTATGGCGTCGAACCCGTCCGATGTGTCGAATGCACGAGGGCAATCCGAGTCGACTGACGAGGATCAGAAAACACCGTCGATCTGCCCGGCGTGTCAGCACAGTATGGAATCCCACGATCCGCTCGGGGTTCGCTTCTGCGCAGTGACTGCCGACCGCGGTCTCGATCGAAAGTGCATCTGCGCTGCCGATCGTGAGGAAATTCAGCACTACTCGCGATACTGATCCGCCTGGGCATCACGTCAATTCATACGCCAAGATTCGACTGTCACCTCGACGACACTGCCCGCGCCACTGAACGCGCCGCGGGTGAACCGCACTGAGTGACAGATTCACCCTCGTTGCGACCGCTTGCTGCGCAGAAGCATCAGTGCGGTAAGGGTGAGGCCCCATCCGATTGTGGACAGTGCGACGCCCACGCCTGCCTGTCCGGTGACATCGGCACTGGCGTCGATGCTGAATGCGGTGGTGAATCCTGCAGCAGTGCCGGCAGCGGCCGTCATACCGCCGGCCTTCATCCATCGCGAGCAATGGGCGGAACCGAAACACGCCAGAATCACTGTCAGTCCACAGGCGACGACCTGCCAGGTGGGGAACTGTGTCGGGGCAGGCAGGCCGGGGCCGCGGAATCCGCCTTTGTAGTCGGCTGACCAGCTGAGCCAGCCCACGCAAGACAGAAAGCCCAGTGCAAAGGCCAACAGGCCGGTGCTCCACAGTCCGAGTGAGCCCGATCCCGTGTGCCCGCCGCCGAGGGCGGTCGTGGAGTGCTCCAGGCCAGTTCGTTCCGAACGCCAGATTGTCCAGATGATGCTCGCGCCGATAGTTGCGGGCACGCCGACGAAGATGAATGCAATCCAGAGAAACTGCGGCCAGGAGAACTCGAGATCGACAGTCATGGTCGGAGTATGCGCGTACTTCGAATCATGTGCGCCCATCTGTCAATCTGGCGAGTTGCGGGTCAACCTTCCTCGACCTTCTCCACATGTGTACTTGTAGGGTCCAGGTCGATATTCCGTGTGTTGATCAGTCGAAGCCTGGGAACCGGATCGCCCGTGGTGTCGTCGATCAAGATCGAGTGTGGCTCACCGTCATCGAAGGCGTGGCGCTCTCCCCACTGTCGCAGGCTAATGATCACGATGAACAGATCCATACCGCGTTCGGTCAGGATGTACTCGTTGCGGGTACCTTGCGCGTTCGGTTGGACTTCGAAGATTCCCTGCTCGACAAGGACTTTGAGCCTGTCCGTGAGAATGTTCTTTGCGATGCCCAGGTTTCGTTGAAACTGACTGAATCTCGATGACCCGTCGAAGGCGTCACGCACGATCAGCAGCGACCATCTGTCGCCGATGATGTCGGCCGCTCGGGCCGTCGGGCAGTGCGGGTCTGTCCATTGTGCGCGATCCGGCATCGAGTTCCTCATTGGTTGCGTTTTGAAACTGTATTGACGTAACCTCCAAATGGTATCAAAACGCAACCAAGTTGAGGTGGAAGTGCCTGTACGTCATGCTGTCGAGAACTCGCGGGGCAAGTTGAAAATGTCTCGCGGACTTCGCCTGTTGCTCGCAGTGCTCTGCGGGGTCTCGGTAGCCAACATCTACTACGCACAGCCGCTCCTCGGGCAAATAGGCTCGGATCTTTCCATTCCTCCGGCCGGCCTCGGTTTCGTAGTCGCACTCGCCCAACTCGGTTATGTGGTGGGGTTGATCGTGTTGGTGCCATTGAGCGATCTCGTGAATCGAAAGAAATTGATCGCAATCCAGATCGTCGCTGCTGCAACGGGAACGATGCTTGTTGCTCTGGCCACCACGAATCTGCAGCTGTTGATCGGGATGGCGGTCGCAGGCACGTTCTCGGTAGTTGTTCAAGTCATAGTTGCCTATGCTGCGGCAATCAGTGACCCGGACGAGCGGGGCGCAAACATCGGTGTCATCACCAGCGGCGTTGTCGTCGGCATCATCCTCGCTCGGACTGTCGCCGGCGCAGTTGCGGATCTGGCAGGCTGGCGGGCGGTCTACGCGGGATCCACTTTCATTTCGGTACTGGTCGCGGCCGTCGCGCTGACGATGCTGCCGAAAGATCCTCGTTTGCAACACGATAGGCGTTCGTACGTGCGTGCAATGGGGTCTGTCGTGACGTTGACGCTTACGAACCGACTGTTTCGCACCCGGGCCCTGATCGCCTTGTTCCTTTTCGCGTCCTTTGGTGCTTTGTGGAGCGGAATGGCCCTGCCGTTGAGTGAGGAACCATGGCGGTTGTCGACCACACAGATCGGGCTCTTCGGAATCGCAGGATTGGTTGGAGCATTGGGCGCGGTCGGTGCCGGTCGGTGGGCCGATCAAGGCAAAGCGCAACGCGTCACCGGGGCGTCTTTGGTCGTTCTCTTGCTGTCGTGGGTATTCAACGCGCAGGCGACGCACTCGCTGGTGTTACTCGTAGTCGGTGTTGTTGCGTTGGACTTCGCCGTACAGGCTGTTCATGTCACGAGCCAGAATCTGATCGTCGCGAACACACCGGAATCGTCGGGGCAGATCATCGGTAGTTACATGGTGTTCTATTCGTTGGGCAGCGCGGCTGGGGCGGTTTCCACCACTATGGTTTTCGACGCGGCAGGGTGGGGCGCTGCAAGTATTCTCGGCGGCGCCTACGCGTTTGCAGCCTTGATCGCATGGACGATCGATCGATTGCGGACCCGCAACACTCTAGGGAGTTGGGAGCCACGTCCTGGCCGCGACGACCAAGGCGTTCACACCGATGGTCAGGGTCGGCTCGATCACGGGAGCGTAGTGCGGAGAGTGGTTCGACGGCACGGTTCGCAAGGCCGGATCAGTCATGTCACCTGTCGTGAACAGTGAAGGGTCGGTACCGCCCAACAGCCAGTACGACAGTGGCGCACCGGCACTGGTCGCGAGAATGCCGACATCTTCACTACCTGCTCCCGCACCGGGATCGAGAATCTTGTTCGTCCCCAACCATTCGGCAAACGCATCGAGTGTCTTGTCCAGCGCTGCCGGATCATTGACGACGATCGGAAAGTGCTCCGTCTCTGTGATGGTCGGTGAGGTGGGTGCACCGGCGGTGGCCGCTTCGCCCCGGACGATGCGGTCGACGCTGTCCAGGATGCGCTGACGCACACCTGCGTCGTAGCTGCGGATGTTGAGTTGCAGTTCTGCTTCGCCGGGAATGACGTTGGCGGCATCTCCAGCATGGATGGAGCCGACGGTGAGGACAGCTGTGGCAGTACTCGGGACCTCGCGTGAGATGACAGTTTGCAAACGCAACACGGTTTCGGCTGCCATGACCACGGGATCGACCGAGTTCTCCGGCATAGATCCGTGGGCGCCCTTTCCGACCAGTCTCACACGAAGTGAGTCCGATCCCGCATACGAGGGGCCGGCGTGCCCGGCGATCGTGCCTGCCGGTAGCGGCGATACATGTTGTCCGAGAACGATGTCGGGCCTCGGGAATCGCTCGAACAGTCCGTCGTCGACCATGGCTTGCGCACCCGCGCCAAGTTCCTCAGCCGGTTGGAAGACGAGGACAAGAGTGCCAGACCAGGTCGTCGTATCCTGAGAGAGGATCCGGGCCGCACCGAGTAAGCAGGTCGTATGCAGGTCATGGCCGCACGCGTGGCTGACCGAGACGGTCTTCCCCTGATCGTCGGTCGTTGTCACGGTACTGGCGTAGTCCAATCCGGTTTCTTCCCGAACCGGGAGGGCGTCCATATCCGCACGCAGCAGCGCTGTGGGGCCCGCTCCGTTCTTCAGGACTCCGACGACTCCGGTAGTCCCGACACCGGTGGTGGTGTCGAATCCAAGTGCTGTTAAATGTCTTTCCACCAGACTGGATGTTCGTTGCTCGTGAAACCCCAGTTCCGGATGGCTGTGGAGGTCCTTGTACAGGTCGATCAAATCCAGATCCACGGCGATCGTTTCGTGCACTGACGAGGTCATGAGTGTCCTCTCGGTAGCGTCTTTTCAGGCTAACCGGGATGACGGGTCGGTAAACAGGACCTTAGGTCCCACGGTGCCGGTGATGCGGAGTCTGGTGCTACGGCACGTAGAACGATGTGACACCTGGGGTGATGATGGATCCGGCCACGGACAGCACGGCAACAGCGACTTGACCGGTCCCGGTCTGCACGATCGCCTCTGCTGGGACTCCGTTGAGACCGTCCGAGAGCCGAGCGGAGCCGGAGGCCCCGGTCGAAAGGTTCAGCCAGCGCACTTCGGACGAGAGCAGGCATCCCCACCGGCCTTCCTTGCCTCCGGTGATCGTCACCGTGCCGGGTTGTTCACCGACGACAGCTACGCAGCGGACGGCCGGCGCGTCGAAGCTGCCGTTCGGGTTGCCGTACGGCGCAGGGTTGATCTGGAATGGAATGGTCACCGCGGCGGATGCGAGCGCTACCGACGTCAGAGTAGAAGCGATCACGACGGATGTGCAGACGCTCAGTCGGCGAACGAGATTCATCACGGAGGCCTCCAGCCATGTCCAGGTGATTTGCTTGTCTTCCCCGACGTAACGTTTTGGTCGTAGCTTCCCTTCTTGCATCGCCGCATTGAAGACGACAGCCTCACCATATCCGGTTGCACAGGAGAATTCAGGTACTCGTCGCTATTCGCTACATGTGGCGGCCTCAGATGCCGTCCGTCGAACCGCCTCTGCCGTCGTCGAAGCACGTACTACGGCAACCGGTGTTCCGGCTGCGGGATCGAAACTCCAGTCCTGCCGATAGGACTGGAGTAGATCTGGATCTGTGATCATCGCACCTGGCGACAATCGCTGGGCGAGCGTGTTCAAAGCGTCGACATTGACCATGATCTGGTTTCAGCCTTCCGCTCCGCGATGTGAAACTCATTGTGTCCAAGGCATGTCCGTGGACCTGAGAGTTGAAAGTCAGTATCTCGAGTGCGGTTGAGATCCACCGAATGGCGTACGTCATATGTTGCTGAGGTCGGTCAGTACCTGATCGAAGGCGCCGGTACGTCCAGGTGTCACTACCTTCTGAAACAGTGTCAGGACACATTCGTCAAGGGCGTCCGTTGCCGTGAGGGTTCTTCTGGCGACGGTGCTTCTAGCGGACCATCGGCCACGTTCCATGTGTGCCAATGCGATTCCGTTACGCCGGGCTGTTGCCTTTCGGCCCGATGAATGAACGAAGAGGTATGTTCTGCCCGCGATATCGACTTCGCACAGCTTGTTCTTGCGGCGCATGGCCTTGGGCTTCTGGTCGATCAGGGTCCCGATCGTTCCGTCGGACAATCGAAGTGATGCAGGTCGGCCTTTGCGGAATGTGAGCCTGGATCGATCCTGCTCGGCTGTTGACGATTTCCTCTTCCGCCCGCTGGCAACGCTCTCCGATCCGTCGTCGGATGCGGGAATCAGTTCGCCTTGAACGTTCCCCGACGGATCGAATATCGATACGGCCGAACCACCTTCGGCGAGGTTGACGAACCAGCCGGTCTCTGTAGGGGTGTTCCATTTCATGTAGATGATTATTCTTCATCAGTGCCGAGGAACATCAGCCGACAGCCCGAGACGAGGATCGCGGTCAGGATTCGACAGTCACCTCGATCACGCCATCGTCGCCGTTGAAGCGAACTGCCGGCCAGTACCCGTCCATGAAATGCAAACCGCACGAGTCTGTCAGACGTTGACAATCGCTTCGACGGCCAGACGGTGAAGAGCCTGGTGCTGCTCGAAGACGTGGCGTAGGCGGGGAAGCATGCCGCGTGCAAGGGTGCCGAGCGTTTCGTCGACGATGCCGAAGCTGGGATTTGTCCTCACGTGAGCAGCGTAGACATCGAAGAAGGCAAGCCGCGATTCTGCTGGGGCGGGCACAACGCCCGAACCGTGGCAGGAGCCGTTCTTCGCCAATCCACTCGCAATGTCCCGCTGACTGGGCATCCGGAACCTTCTGCGCCGCGACTGCCTTAGCGTTCTACGTCGATAACCACGTGAAGGGATTTGTTCAATGGCGAAGAATCAGGCACCCCCCGCGACACAAGCCAAGGACATCGTTGTCGATCTACTGGTGATCGGGTCCGGTACCGGCATGGCTGCCGCCCTCACCGCGAACGAGCTCGGCTTGTCCACGCTGATCGTGGAGAAGACGCAGTACGTTGGCGGTTCGACGGCGCGGTCCGGTGGAGCTTTCTGGATGCCTGCCAACCCGATCTTGGCGAAAGCCGGTGCGGGCGACACCGTTGAGCGCGCGAAGACATACGTGCGTTCGGTGGTCGGTGATACTGCCCCTGCCCAACGTGGGGAGGCATTCGTCGACAACGGTGCCGCCACCGTCGACATGCTTTACCGCACGACGCCCATGAAGTTCTTCTGGGCCAAGGAATACTCCGATTACCACCCCGAACTGCCGGGAGGTAGCGCCGCCGGACGTACCTGCGAGTGCCTGCCGTTCGACGCGTCGGTACTCGGCGCGGAACGCGGTCGCCTGCGGCCCGGTTTGATGGAAGCCGGACTGCCGATGCCGGTGACAGGTGCGGACTACAAGTGGATGAACCTGATGGTGAAGAAGCCGAGCAAGGCTTTCCCTCGCATCATCCGCCGCCTGGCGCAGGGCGTTTACGGCAAGTACGTACTCAAGCGTGAATACATCGCAGGCGGTCAGGCGCTCGCCGCCGGCCTGTTCGCAGGTGTGGTCCAGGCCGGTATCCCGGTGTGGACGGAAACGTCGTTGGTTCGACTCATCACCGAAGATGGCCGCGTAACGGGTGCAGTTGTGGTGCAAGACGGACGTGAAGTGACGGTGACCGCTCGGCGTGGTGTCGTTCTGGCAGCCGGCGGGTTCGACCACAACATGGAGTGGCGCCACAAGTACCAGTCGGAGAGCCTCGGTGAGCACGAGAGCCTGGGCGCAGAGGGCAACACCGGCGAAGCGATCGAGGCAGCACAAGAGCTCGGCGCAGGTATCGGATCGATGGATCAGTCGTGGTGGTTCCCCGCGGTGGCAAGCATCAAGGGCCGCCCGCCGATGGTGATGCTCGCAGAGCGTGCGCTGCCAGGCTCGTTCATCGTCGACCAGACCGGTCGTCGATTCGTGAACGAGGCGACGGACTACATGTCGTTCGGCCAGCGCGTGCTCGAACGGGAAAAGGCCGGAGATCCGGCCGAGTCGATGTGGTTTGTTTTCGACCAGGAGTACCGCAACAGCTACGTGTTCGCAGGCGGTATCTTCCCTCGTCAGCCGCTTCCGCAGGCATTCTTCGACTCCGGCATCGCGCACAAGGCGAGCAGTCCGGTCGAACTTGCCCGCAAGGTCGGTCTTCCCGAGGAGGCTTTTGCCGAGTCCTTCGAGAAGTTCAACGAGGCCGCTGCTGCCGGTAGCGATGCGGAATTTGGTCGCGGCGGAAGTGCATACGATCGGTACTACGGCGACCCGACAGTGTCCCCGAACCCGAACCTGAGGAAGCTCGACACGAGTGCCCTCTACGCAGTGAAGATGACGCTCAGCGACCTCGGCACCTGCGGCGGTGTGCAGGCAGACGAGCATGCACGCGTGCTTCGTGAGGACGGCAGCGTGATCGACGGCCTGTACGCGATCGGCAATACTGCGGCCAACGCATTCGGTCACACCTACCCGGGCGCCGGTGCAACGATCGGCCAGGGGCTGGTTTACGGATACATTGCCGCTCACCACGCAGCCGAGAAAGTAGCTTCGACTCAGCAGTAGATCCACTAGGCAACAGATCGCCGAACGGGAGATCAGCACGCGTTTCCGATGCCGGGAACGTGCACTGGTCTCCCGTTCGGCTTGTAGGAGCAATGCCGCCTGTATGTCCCATCTCGGTAACGCTGACGCGCCGGGTGACCAAGACGCGGTATCGTCTCCAGAAGTGACATGGGGCACTGGCGATTGTGCGACCAGATGCCATCTACCGAAGGCGCGCCTGATATCGACCGGTCGGGTCGAATGCGCAAAAACAGGTATGTACCCAGGTAATTCAACCGTGGTGTGGAGCGTCGTGAAGCGACAGCGTATGAGGTGATTCCTCATCCGCAACGCAAGGATCTCCATGTTCCACCCCCTTTCCGACCATCCGGGTAGACACCCACCCTGTCGATCTTCGAATGAGAAGCCTTCGGTTTGTTCCGGCATTCGTAGTCCTCGATCAACGATCGATTCAGGCACTGCCTCGATGTAGAACCCGTATCTCCTGTGCTGTCACCAGGAGATGCAGACCTGCGGGTCTATGCGCGCGCTCGCGTTCGAGAGCGGTCACCGTACCTCTCTCCATGGCGCGATCCGAACATTTCACTCCAACGGAGTCTTGGTGCGATACACCAAGTAGCTCAGCACGTATTGAGTGCTGTCTGCGGGTAGAGCCTGCACCTGCTCCGAGCACATCAGTCAAGGAAAACATGAGTAAGCACAGAAAACACAAGCCTTCCAGCACAAAACGATTCATCGCCGTAACTGCGGGACTGGGCGCCCTTGTGGGGGCCGGAGCAGTAGCCAATGCAGGTACCGCCGGTGCGCAGGGCTGGTCGGCGAGTTGCAATTGGGAGTGGCCGGTAAGCGGATCACTTTCGCAGGGTTACCACGCGGGACATGACGGAGTCGACTTCGCTGTCAACGTCGGCACCGCGCTCCACGCGCCCACATCGGGCACGATTTCTGTTGCCGGACCCAATGATCCGGGTGGATATGGAACGTACATCCAGTTGGAAGCGGACAGTGGCGAGCAGATTCAGATGGGCCACCTCTCCGAAACATGGGTCGGTGTGGGGCAACACGTTGAGGTAGGCGACGAGATCGGGGCAACGGGTAACACCGGTAGCTCCACCGGCCCACATCTGCATCTCCGCATTCACAGTGGAGGCGCCGTCGATCCCATGTCCTTCCTGAGTTCGATCGGGGCGTGCGATACCGGGTCAAGTATTGTTCCCGCGCCCGCGCCGGCACAGGACGTAGCACCCGAATTTGCACCGGAACCGGCGCCTGCTCCCGTTGTCTACTCTGAGGCATCCGAATCTGTACCGCTAGAAAGCATTCCGGAGTCGGAGGCTCCAGCGCCCGGCTCAGAGGTAGTCGTTGCAGCCGGTGATACATTGTTCGACCTCGCGACAGAACGAGGTCTCACCTGGCAGCAGGTGTGGGACATGAATCCGCAGATCGTCAATCCCGATCAGATCCTTGTGGGCGACGTGATCAACTTGTGAGAGTTGATAATTCGATACTGATCCGGAGATGAGTCAACGGCTCGTACACGACCGGTTTCAGTACCCCAGTTGACTCCGAGTTCCACTTCGTGCGCGTGAGCGCTGCAGCCGGGCCGTGCATTTCACGGTCCGGCTGTTTTGCGCGCTCCGAGAAGTGATTCCTACCGAAGTACTGATGTGTGGTGGTTCGCTTCTAGGGCAGCCACGGCCAATCGCTGGGGATCTTGCCGATACTATTGAGCCCGTGAACCGGTCCGCGATCACCTCCCTACGTCGACGTTGGTCAGATGAGGGCGTCGATAATTTACGGGCGCAGCTGCTCGATCAGTCGCGGATCGTCAAGCCGCCCCACACTCTCGTCTCCCCATGGGCGGAGACCGATGACGGGCTGATCGATGTGCGTGGCCTGACAGCGGGTAGCGCTGGATTGGACATCCGGTATCTCACGTTGGAACGGATTGATCTGAGTTTCGCTCGGGGTCCGATCTCCGTCTTCGAATCCGAATTATTCGACTGCCGTTTCGATTTCGTGGCACTGACCGGACAGCCCCGTTTCAATCGCCGATTCGAACGGTGCAGTTTCCGGGGTGCGACGCTCTCTCGTCTGGCGCTCGGACCGAGGGTCGTCGATTGCGATTTCACTGGAGCCAAAGCACGCGGGCTCCGCTCCGTGCCCAATACTGTGTTCGAACGATGCGCATTCGACGACACAGACCTGACTGGTGCGCAGTTCGCCGATACCTCATTCGTGGAGTGCACTTTCGGCGGCGCACGATTCTCGGCGGCCACGAGTTTTGTGCGGTGTTCCTTCATCCGGACCGCTGTCGAGTTCTCCGAGGCGCAAGTGTCGCGAACAACGTGTGACGGCACCGCGATTCCGGATCAATGGGAAGGTGAGGCCGATTCAGCAGTCGCACTGGAGCGGTATGCCGGTCGATATGCCCGAGCACTTGGCGTGGGGGACACAGAGGGTATGGCCCTCGATCCTGAAATGGATGATTCGTAAAGGGGGCAGATCGATGACTCGCGGGGTCACGTTCAGGACAGTCTTCGGTGGACCGTCGGTGCCGCTTGACTTCATCGAGGAGTTGACTCGGCTCAGACACCGGCTGAGGGGCATCGCGATGCAGTACGACTTCGATCTGTTTGTTGTCGTTGGTGGCGACATCTCCGTGGTGACCGATCCGACCGGGATCCGGCTTCCGCGTGTATTTCTGGGCAGGCGTACCGCTACGGCGCAGGTACAGATGAACACTGACGACGTGATGGGGGTGCCCGACCCGCGTGCATTTCTGTACACGACGATCCATGCGGCACTGACGGAACTGATCACGCGTGTCTCAGACCGCGACAACGACTTCGATGCGGACGGGGAGCGAGCGAAGATCGAGTTCTTGATCCTCGATGACATTGGCGAGCGCGAATCAAAGCTGTGATGGCAAATGACAAATGCTGCGCTCCCGAATTCGTCAGGCTGTTGTCACTCTCTGGCATCAAACACTGCGGTGACCACTTCACAGAAAATCGCCGGGTGCCGGCAATGGACGAACCTCACTATGAGTTCTGCGGTGCGCGGTAGCGGTGACAAGTAGGTAGCGTTCAGCTGCGGCGTAGTCGGTGATCGATGTTCCGTCGGGCCCGGGGGTTTGAGTGATCAGGTCGAGGTATCGGCGGCGATAGAGGTATGCGTCGGGCTGGGTCAACAGGTACTCCGCGGCAGCGACGACGTCCAGGCTCGGTGCGGCTCGTCTGAGCCGGGTGCGCGCCGGCTGGTACGCAGCTCTGGCGTGTTTGGTCGGCCCGGTGGCCGTGTAGTGCCCGTCGCTGTGGTCGTCGTCTCGGGCATTGTCATTCATATCGTCGCCTTGGTGTGAATGAGCTCGACGTTGCCGTTGTAGTAGCCGAGGACACGGTGATCCATCATCCGCCGCCACAGTGGTGGTACGGCAGCGCAGACGATCATCACCGCGTATCCGGCAGGGAGTTGCGGAGCGGTTGGAGCGCTGCGCAGAGATTGGTAGCGCAGACGCGGATTCGCGTGATGGTCACTGTGTCGTTGTAATTGGTACAGGAACAAATTGGACAAGAGATGATCACTGTTCCAACTGTCTTCGGGCCGGGCTTTGACAAAGCTGCCGTCTTGTCTTCGCGCACGGAGCAATCCGTAGTGTTCGAGGTAGTTTGCGGCCTCGAGGAACGTGATCCCGGCCAAGGCTTGCAGGAGCAGCCAGGGCAGTATCTGCCACCCGAATAAGGTGATCAACGTCCCGAACAGTGCGGCGCTCAGCGACCATGCCTGCACGATGTTGTTTCGAGGCGACAGTGCGGGTGAACCCTGCCGGCGCAGGCGTGCTGATTCGATCCGCCAGCCCGATTTCAGACCTCCGAATACGCTGCGGGGCAGGAATATCCAGAACGATTCCCCGAAACGAGCACTGGCGGGATCGCGCGGCGTCGCAACGTTGACGTGGTGACCGTGATTGTGCTCGATGTAGAAGTGCCCGTAGAACGATTGAGCGAGCACAATTTTCGCCAACCGCCGCTCGAGGCGGCTGCTCTTGTGGCCTAGTTCGTGTGCGGCATTGATACCGACGCCCGCAACGACGCCGACGGTCATCGCCAGTGCGATCTTCTCTCCGGTTGCCATCGGGGCGTGCGCCCAACACCATGCGGCGAAGACGAGGCCAGCGTATTGAAGTGGCACGAACAGGTAGGTACACCATCGGTAGTAGCGGTCGTCCTGCAATGCCGCGATCACGTTGTCCGGTGGGCTGCGGCCATCTGCGCCGACTGCGACGTCGACGATCGGGATGACGAGAATCAGGATCCAGGCACCGGTCGCCCAGAACAGGCCGAGGTGCAAATATTCGACCAGCAGCCAGGACAGGAAGGGACTCAGCGGGATCAGCAATCCCAACGGCCACCAGTAACGCTTCCGATCCCGCCATGCAGGAGCGTCGACACCTGCTTCGGCGCTCGCTCGAATGTCGTCGGTGTCTGTCATCGAAACTTCTCGAGCACGGGAAAGTGGAATACGGTCATTGCTCTCCAACGGTTCGTGCGGACTTTCGAAGTGGTGTGCTGCGGCGTCTCAGGCGGTTAGGCCAGGTCTGCGAATGCGATGATGTTGTCGTTGTAACTGCGTGCGGTTTCGTCGAAGGATCCACCGCACGTGATGATCCGGAGTCCGGGGTGGTCGATGTCGCCGTATACGACGTCGGTGGGAAAGTCCTCTTTGGGGAAGTGTTCGACACTGGTAGCGGTGAACACTGCGCGACTTCCGTCTTCGCGGGTGACGATGATGTCGGCTCCTGTTTCGAGATTCCGCAGATCGAAGAAGACCCCGTCGGTGCCTTGCCAGTCGACGTGGCCGGCGATGATTGCCGGTCCGACCTCACCGGGTGCGGGAGCGCCGGTGTACCACCCTGCGTCCTTCCCATCCGGTGGGACCTCGAGTGCTCCATCGGTATCGAGTCCGAGATCGATGATGTCGGTGTCGACGCCGATGGACGGGATTTCGAGGCGCGCGGGGCGGTGTTCAGCAGTTACCGGCGCCCTTTCGGGCAGTGCAGAGTCAGTGGCGCGTGGCGCGGATGTGGTGTCTTGTCGAGGCGACGAGTGTGGTTGTGAATTTCCGCTGTCGGATTGTCCACCGGCGCATCCGACCACCGTTACGAGTACTGAAACAGTAAGGGCGAGAGCCGTGATGGCTCGGCGAGTTCGCGGAGCCATCACGGAGTTTTCGTCTTTCATCTATCGACTTGTCCGACGGATGACGAGGGCCGACATAGCCACGACGCTGAAGAAGCCGACGAGCAGGGCGATCCACCCTCCACTGGACTGTCCGCCGCGTTGGGATTGTGTGCTTCCGTCACCGGTGTCGACCGACCCTCGTGGTACCTGCTGCACCTGAGGGGCTCGAACATTCGGGGATCCCGGGCCTACCGGTTGAGTGGTCGGGGTACCCGTTCGAGAAGCTGACGTCGTCGGCACCCGAGACGGGACGGTTACCGTCCCCGGAACGGTGGGAGGTATTCCCGGCAGTGGTGGGAGACCGGGAATCTCGGGTATGGACGGAATGTTTCGGCTGGTCGTGATGATCGGCGGTACGTCCACAGTGGTTGTAGTCGTGCCGTTCGGCCCTGGTGTGGTGGTCGTCGCTTCCACCGGTGTACCAGTCGTGGTTGTAGTCACCTCCGGCGGGACGACCGTCGTGGTTGTAGTCACCTCCGGCGGGACGACCGTCGTGGTTGTAGTCACCTCCGGCGGGACCACCGTCGTGGTGGTAGTCGTCGCGGTGTCAGGCGGGACTGTAGTCGTCGTAGTGGTCGGAGTCGTGGTCGTGACAGGAGGCGCACAGGTCGGGATCGTAACGGTGTTCGTATCGAGAGTGACCGCGCCATTGATCGCCAACAGTCGACCCTCGACGGTTGCCTCGGTTGTGGCAGTAATGTCTTTCAGCGCCAAGAGGTTTCCTCGGAAGACGGAGTTGGTGCCGAGGGTGGCGGAACTTCCAACCTGCCAGAAAACATTGCACGCCTGCGTTCCGTTGATCAGTGCAACGGTGCTGGACGACGATGTGATCAGCGTTGATCCCGCTTGGAAGACGAAGACTGCATCGGGGTCACCTTGCGCGTCGAGGGTGACGGTTCCCGACAGTGCGATCGACGAACCGGAGTTGTAGACACCCGAAACCAGTGTCCGACCGGTCAAGTCGGCTCCCGTCGGTTGTGTGGGTCCCTGACCGGCAAGAGTGTTGTAGGCAGTCAACACGTCGGGTTTCGCTCCCTGCGATACCGCGTCGCCACCATGATTGGTGCCGGTAATCGTCAGGTCCGATACACCGGTGATGGTTGGAGTCGGATACGTGCCGATATCGCCGCCGAGGGTTGTCGGTCCGGTGTTGGTGATTCCTGCTCCGGCAAGGACTGCAAAGGGCTCAGCGGTGCCGAGTCCGACAGCAGTCGCTTCCGCGCCGGCAGTGCCGGCCGGCAAGACGAGAATGCCGACGGAGAAAACGGAAATCGTTGCAATACCCGAGAATTGAAAGAACCGCGAGCGTCGTGTTGCGGTGGGTGCTGTCATGTTCTGTTCATCTTCGATCCTTTGAAGAAGGGACTCATGCGACGAAAGTGAGTCCGTACGTCCGCGCCGACTCCGGCGCCGGGACGTATCGATGAGCGCCCACGTAAATCCGGACATTCCGGGTATACGTTGTGTGTATACGTTGTATGCATAGGGCGTATCCGAACAGTAAACCAGCCGTACTGTTCTGTCAACGCGTAGGCATACGATGTATGTTTTGTGGATGACCGGACACTCGCCAGATCGCACTAAGGGTTTGATTCCCGCCGCGGACCGCGAGGAGCCCCTCACCAGGGCGCTCGTACTCTCGACGGCGTTGGCGATCATCAACGAGGAAGGTGCCGACGGCCTCTCCATGCGCCGACTGGGCAAAGCGCTCGACAGAAATCCGATGACTCTCTACAGGTACGCGGCCAACAAGGCGGCCCTGCTGGACGGGGTCGTCGAGACCGTGCTCGAACAACTGGTCGTCGACCCGTCCGATCGCGACTGGAGGGGGCAGCTGCACGCAGTTGCGTACGGGTATCGCCGCCTCGCGCTCGCGCACCCCAACGTGGTTCCTTTGCTGGTCACTCGGCCGCTGTCCACCCCGCTCGGATTGCGTCCTCCCGGGACGTTGCGCTACGTCGAAGCGATTCTCGAACTGCTGATACGGGCCGGTTTCACTCCTGAAGACGCATTACACATCTACCGAGCAGTGTTCGGCTTCCTCAACGGGCACATTCTCAACGAGCTTCAGGAAATAGTCGAAAATCCCGAGGAGACGGACGATCTCTTGCGGCTCGGTCTGCATCGGCTTGCGCTTGCCGAGTTTCCGAGACTGCGGTCGATGGCTACGATCATGGCTCACTACGACGGGCAGGACGAACTCGAGCGCGGTCTGGCAATCCTTCTGGAGGGTCTGGCGACGGCATCTCCTCCGACGAGGGTTGAGGGCTGACCACTTTCAGTTTGGGTATCGACATGAGACGACCTCGACGGCCACACAATTCAGGGGACCGACGAGGTCGGTAAGCGTCAGCGCAGTCACTGACGTCTACATTTCAACCGTACGAGTCACGGTTGGCAGGTGGCGGCGAGCTTCGTCCTTGTTGTGTGAGTGTTTCGTCCTGCTTCGCCCATTTCGGGCGGTTCCTGACCTGCTGCAGGTGATGGCTCTTCGGTTCGGCCGGAATGCTTCATCGAGCTGAACGTGTGTAGAGCGCCTGTAAATGTCTTCCGTCCGCCTCGGTGGACGGACGGAAGGCATCAATTCATTTGTGGGTGACCGTATTCGGCGAACACGGTCTGGTTTTGTCAGGGTTGAAATTCTTCGTTGGTGGGGTTCTCGGGCGGGGTGGCCGCGAGGATGCGCTTCCACCAGCCTTGCCGCTGCGGGTCTTCGTTCCAGACGACCGGTTCAGCCAGAGCTGCGGCGGGGGGCATGATTGGCGCGGGCATAGTGGACCTCCTGGATGAAAGGCTCTCGTACAGTCGATTTCGTGCCAAGCCGTTCAGGTCAGGCTTCGATCTGTCCTTGGGTTTTCACCTCGGAGTTTGCGGTGCGGGACGGCGGCCCCGACGAGATTTCGATCCGCCGCGGTTTCGCCTTCTCTGCGATCGGTAAGGTCACGGTCAACACGCCGTTGTCGTATGAGGCGACGATCCGTTCGGAATCGATGTCCTCACTGATGGACAGCTGCCTTCTGTATGTTCCTGTGAAACGCTCACCGGCCAGCCACGTCACTCCCTCTTCGGAAATGGCGCTGCGGTGCGCGGTCAGGGTGAGGGTCGAGCCGTCTACCTGTACGTCCACTGATCCTGGGTCGACGCCGGGAAGATCGGCGTGAAGGACGTAGTGGTCATCGATCTTGTAGAGGTCCATCGGCATGAAGCGTGGACTTCGGCTGCTGCCGGTTCCGGTGGCAAGCAGGGACTTGGTGATCGCGTCGATGTCGGTGAAAGGATCGAAACGAAGCACAGCAACACACCTCCCGTATCGTCTAAGAAAGGTCACCGTCACCTCGACGGCGACCGAACTTACTGTGCGAGAACATGATAACCAGCCAAACTGGCACTCTGCAACCTCGAGTGCCAGATTTTTTCGGTGAACTTCGGTCCGATTTTCGGAAGTATCCGAAATGGCGCGATCAGTTCGCCAGGGATGTCAGAGGGTCCGGCGAAACACCTTGTCTTCGTCGACTGTGACGGCACCGGATGCGATGAGTCGTTCGAGGTGTAGCTGAGCTGTCCGTCGTTCGACGGCGTCGACGTACGGGGCCGATACGTGGGGGCGGTAGACGAGTCGATGAGCGACTATGTCTTCCAAGAGTTTTGGTTCGCCGAGGAATTGGATGAGACGGTCTTCGCGGCTCAGTAATTTGTCGCGGTATGCGGACAACCGGCGACGGAACTCGTCGCTGCCCTCGACCACGCCCTTCTGATGGAATGTTCCGTACCAGCGTGCGTCGATCGTTGCGACGTGGTCGATGGAGTCGAGGAAGTCGTTGACGCTGCTACCCAGGTCGCCGTACATCGGGCCGAAGGAGGTGAGGTCGATGTCGGCGACGTAGAAGAAGCCGTCGGGTTCGACGAGGACCCCGCAGTGTCCGCGGGTGTGCCCTGGCAAATGAATGACTGTCGCAGTGCGGTCGCCGAGGTCGAAGACGTGGCCGCCCGCGATCCCCGACACGTTCTCGTGGGTCGGGGGTATGCCGTATTGCGTAGCGATCGACTGCTGGACCTCGACTCGTTCGTTCGGAGGAAGGCCGTAATTGGTGAGCATCGTGTCGAGGGATGCGACTGCGGGTGCGTCGAGATGGTGCGCATAGGCCGGGGTGTCGAAATGGCGTAGTCCGGCGATGTGGTCCTCGTGCCCGTGGCTGACGAATACGAGGTCTGCGCCGACGGGGTCGCGGTCGAGGGAGAGCGAAGGGTCGATGACGAGCGTGCTTTCAGATCCGTGCACTACCACGGTGTTCCCGTAGGGGACGGCACCACCGTTCTCAGGAACCAGTACCGAGACCTTGCCGAATTCTGCAGGTGTGAACATCTTTCGCCTTCCTCGTGACGATCGTGTCGTGACGACACCGGCTTGCAGGCTCGAATCAGTGGAGATGTTGTCGAGACGTCTCGACAGTATCCGTTGCCCAAGCGGCGAGGTGCATCGGATAGTGGCAGTAGATCCAGTCAGTGTGCAGTGCCGGCTATTTCGTCGAGAGTCCGTTCGACGGCTCGGGCGATCTTGCTTGCAGGTGGGAGATGCTCGGCATCGGCCTGGATTCCGATCCAGAATGTGTCGTTGTAGGACGCTGCGGTGAAGCCGACGCGGACATTGCCCGCCAACGGGCCCAGAGGCCAGAGTTCGACTAGCGCTGCCCCGTCGAGCGTGAGCGGGCCGCGCGGTCCATGGACGTTGGACACGACTGCACCGATCATGTGCTGCCGCTTTGCGAGCTTGTCGAAAACGCCGGCGATACGCGGTGACCGAAAGGTTGTTCCCGCAGCGCGTGCGGAAGGTTTGGCCGCAGCGGTTTGCTTCGCGACGATCGCGACTGTGCGTTGTGGGTCGGTTTCACGAAGTGGAAGGTCGATGATCATGAACCCGACGGCATTGCGTGCGCTACCGATCGCTGTGACTGCGACGGGTACCGATACCGCAATCGACTTGGGGATGGGCTCGCCGCATTCTTGGAGGATGAATCGCAGTCCGCCGCCCACCGCAACGAGATAGGCATCGTTCAAAGTGCCTCCCGCTTGCTGCGCGGCATGCTCGATCAGAGAGGTGCGGACGTTGACGGACGAGATCGATCTCGTGGGACCAAAGGCGCCCAGCAACACCCGTGATCGGATTGGCCGGTGCAGGAAAGTACCGATTCGAAATCGGAGGAGGTCGAGGGAACCGGCGGCCTTCGGAGGGATGTTCGGCACGGGAGCGCCCGGGTCGGTACTTTTCGAATCAGGTGGAGCGAACAAGCGCTCGAAAAGGTCGCTGGCTCTGGCGCCGTCGAGAACCGCATGATGCACTCGGATGACGATGCCGCACAGACCCGGTCGAGCTGCAGGAACAAAGGCGATGTGCCACAACGGTCGGGTGGTGTCGAGGGGTTGCATCACGAGTCGACCACAGACGGATTCGAAGTCGGGTTCTGTAGGCCCGCGTTCGTCAAGCGAGAGATGGAGGTCGAAGTCGATGTCGTTTTCCGTCCACCACCATGACCCGTTCCGTATGATCGGTCGCTGCCGCAGTAACGGCTCCTGCGCGATGTGAGCGGCGAGAGTGCGGTGAAGTCGCACTAGATCAGGTCGACCGTCTCGATCGACGAAGCCACCAGGAGCGAGCAGTCCGGCAATAGTGACCAGGTAGGGCTGGACGTGCACACCGAGCTGGAAGCTCGCAGCGTCGACGGGTGATATCGGCACGTCGGGTGTGGTGTCGACCATCTGCTGAGCCTAATCGAGGCGACACGGTGGACGGCGCTGGTTTCGGCTAGCGGATCACCAAGTCGTGGTCGGTGGCGCTGAGCGTGATCGCGGCAATGGGGTTTCCATGCATCCAGTCCTGCACGAACGCGTCCAGAGCGGGGTTCGATGCCCGATCCGCGTACGCGTCCGACGGGATCTCGATTGCCCCGACGAGGTGGCGCGGATCGGCATCGAGGCCGGATGCGCGGGGAGTCATCCGTAGTCCGTCGGCGGTGTGCAGGACGACCGGAAGAACCGTGCCATCCGGTGCAGTCACGGTCGCGGTCCGCGTGGTGGCGACCGGGTCGAAATGGTCCACGTCCAGTCGGTATCCGGACGGTTGTGCGTGCTGGCCGATCGCGTCGAGCAGACGCGGATCCACCACAGAGTACGGAAACCCGATGTCGATCAGAGTCTGACCGTCGATGGCACCGTCGCGGGCGGGCAGGGTCGTGGACAAGTGCCAGGGGGCAGCGGGGGACAGGGTATCCGTCGACCGGTCTGTCGGCGCGTTTTCGACCAGTGCGCCGAGGAGAGACGCGCCGGTCGGTGTGAACTCCCAGTCGCCGCCGACGAGATCCTTGTGCCAGAAGCCGGATTCGGCGCCGCGGAGACCCTCGACACGCAATTCCCGCCGGTTCGGGCCGGGACCGAGTGAGTGCACACTGATCGCGGATGTAACTTCACCGGGAATTTTGGGCTGGTGCACCCAGTCGGGGGCCGGAAGTTGGATCGCGGCGGTGCTGCGGTCCAGTGTTTCGGCCACGAGGTTGGGTGCCGACGGCTTGTCCGACTGATCTTCCCAGCTGTAGCGGAAGAAGATCGAGTCCGATCCCGAAGAATCGAAATCAAATGTGCGGGTGTACATGTCGCCGTACTTGTTCATCACGAAAGTGGTTGATCCGGCCGCCGACAGCGAGTCCGCCTGGAATCGCCCGCCGAGCGGGCCGCCGATCTCGTAGCTGTCGTCGTTGGGCAGCCACGGGTCCGCGTAGGTTATTCGGCTGCCGTCCCCGGTCAACGTGGGGATCATCGTCATCTTGGCGAGTCCGACGAAGTGAATCCGTCCTGCGACGTCGGTGAAAGTTTGGTTGTCCCAAGGCGACGAGACGCTCAGTGCCCACCCGTTCGGGTGGTCTCCGGGGAGTTGTCGGCCGGGACCGCTCCACAGCGGTGCGCCCCATGCCGAGGTCCAATTCCACACCAGCGGATCCTGGGATGCGTTGTCCATCGTGTAGATCCAGCCGTTGTCGTCGACCGCGACGAGTTCGTCGTCGTCCAGTGATATCCCGACCAGTCGTCCACGCAGGCACTCGGGCATCGGCACGAAACGCCACGGTTGAGCCGTTGATGCGCCTGTCTCTCGCGGCCGAGCGAGTAAGTCGTGGTCGACTAGCGCGAAGTCCCAGAAACGATTGAATTGCGTAGTTGGCGTGCGGATCTGGACCGAGCTGGGGGCGGTTGAACCGGTGAATGTCGGCAGGTTTGCCAACCCGACTCGACCTCCACCGGAGGGCGCACCTGGTGGCAGTTGGGCGGTTCCGAATGATATGCAACTGGCCGGCCCAGGTTCGGTGGGCGCGGCAGCGGCGAGGGGAGTGGACCACAGGAGGGCGGCGGAGAGTAGGACGCCGACGCTCAGCAGTCGCGGTCGGTGCGGGTGCGAAACTCCACTCGCGGTCTCGTTCACCGTCCGATTGTCGCATGATCGGCACGTTGAATCTGCGAATTGTGAGGTTTGTCCATCTGTGTCGGTTGCGGCGAGAGTGCCGATCGCTGCGTTGGTTGTTGTGAGTGGAACGAGAGTGCTTGTACTGCAAAGGTATTAGCCGTGTAACTGAGTTTGCCACGACCTGCAGATACGGTGGGGTGATGAGAAGGCCGAAGTCGCTGGGTGAATGGTTGGTAGCTGACCCTCCGGAGTCATCCAAGCCACCGGGGCCGATTCTTTTGGCATTCACCGTTGTTCCGCTCATTGCGTTGGTCTGCCGGCATTACGGTTGGTGGCCTTCGCCGTTCGGGGAGTACAGATGGTTGGATCCCTTCCTCGTCAGCGCCGCGGCTCTGCTCATCTTGATCGTGGTCGGTCTGGTGTGGGCGATCCGCACCCTCTATGTCCTTGGCCAGGACCGGCGGTGGTCGTGGTGGATTCTGTCCTCCCCGATCGCCGTCATCGCTGCAGTAGCTCTGGTGTTGTTGATGCCGCCGGCAACTTTCCTCGACAAGAGCGGAGAGTTCGAGACCATCGCGATTGGTCTTTTGGAGCAGCCTGAATCGACCGTGGAAGAGCTCGAGATCGGCCAGTTCGATATCAGTAGTGCCCATGTCGTGCGGCCGGATGAGGTCTACTTCATCGACAACGACAGCATGTTCATCACCTCGAGTGGGTGGGTGTACTCGCCCAGCGGCCCACCATCGGGGTTCGATGATTTCTCCGCAACTCACCTCGGCGGACCTTGGTACGAGTTCACGGCGGTATGGCGTGACTGATAAATCGAGTGGCCTGTAACGCAGGCCTGTAGCTACCATCGCGGTGTGGATACGTACACGGTGACGCCCCATGGGCGTGAGGGGGTTGTCGGCGTCGTCTTCGCCGGCGACAGATAGCGCATTTCGGACCCGACAGCACTTGGTGCTGATCGGGCCATGAGCTGTACCCACCTTCACCGAGCCACGATTGGTATACACCCATGATCATTTTGACCGATACATCTATTCGTTCCAGCCTCGTCAACGCGAGTCGTAAGGAGAAGTCCGATCTCACCCTGCCGGACGGCTTCGGCACCATCGACTTCGACGCTCTCGACTACCTGGGCTGGCGAGATCCGAAAATGGGCCGACGCGCCTACGCGATCGTCCCGACACTCGACGGGGAGACCATCGGAGTCTTGCTCGTTCAAGCCGAGGCCACTCCGCGATCGCGCGCCCAGTGCTCCTGGTGCCGCGACACGCGACTCCCCAACGAGGTCGTCTTCTACGGCGCCAAGTTGGCCGGGCCCGCCGGTCGACGTGGCAGCACGGTCGGAACACTGATCTGCCGAGACTTCCAGTGCTCGTCCAATGTTCGTAACGACCCCCCGCTCCCGTATGCCGGCTACGATGCCGCCGCTGCGCGCCAGAACCGGAAAGATGAACTGGTGCTGCGGGCTTCGAGTTTTGTCGAGCGGGTGGCTCGGCAGTAGAGCGGACCAAATCGGGGACGAGATAGCACCCTGTTGCGACGTTCGTCCCCCTTTCCTGACTCAGGGAGGGGGACGAGCTGTCTAGACGGGTTTGATCCGACGAGCACTTCGAGACGACGCGACATGTGGCGTCGCACATGATTGCGCGGTCACGGCGTTGCTCGACGCAACGTCGCCCAGGCTCCGGCGATGCACGCGATGGCAAGGGCCAGAGGGAGTAGTGCCATCGGTACCACTCGGGGAGTATCGACAAACCACGAACCGATCGCCGGCCACCACCCAGCCCAGGTGATCGCGATCGCTGACAAGCCGAGCAAGCCGAAAAGCCCGGTGAGGGAGGCGAGTAGACCGGTGATCCTCCACCGCTGGTAGATAGCACCTGCCAGCATTGCGATCGAACTGGTCAGCAGCAGCGTCGCGAACAGTGCGAGCAACTGTACGGCGGTGTTGTCGGTGAAATAGCGTGCGATGCCGAACATGCGCATGTGCACACCCCAGCCGTTGGTGGCGGACTCCAGCACGGACAGCAGTTGCAGCGCGATTGCGAAGACTGCGGACTGTGCCAGCGCCATAACCGTGGTGGCAGTGAAGAACTCGCGGCGAGTCACGCTCAGTCCGAGCGCGAATGGGAACGTCTGCGTCATCGACTGGAGGTAGAACGCCAGCACGAAACCGTAGACCGAGAACACACTGCCGGTGAATCCCTCACCCTCCTCATTCCCGACGATCGCGTAGATAGTGAAGCTGATCAGGAACGAGATCAACAGGATGCCCACCGGCCAGGCGATCAGCAACGGCCACGCGACCGTGTGCAGTTGTAGGACGGCACCGATCCTGGACCGAGCGGGCGTCTTCGGGACCGTCCGTGGCTCTGTCGTTGCGATACTCATACGGTGATCTCCTTGCGCTGCGTCGAAGTCGCGATGACAAGTTCCTGCAAAGATGCCGGTTCCACTTGGACTCCTGCCTCCCGCAGTCGGTTTCGCTCGGTCTCTGTCACATCGGCCTGCAACATGATTCGGCTGTGGGCGCCCAGTGTCTCCCGGCGCAGGACCCTGCCGGACGCAGCAACGGCATCCACCGCATCAATGGGACCGGATACCACCACGGCGCGGCTACGCAGTGCATCCGCGTCTGCGTCGACGACAATCCGGCCGCCGTCGACGACAATCACGTGCTCGAGTAGATTGGCTACCTCGTCGATCAGGTGAGTCGAAAGCACCACAGTGCGAGGATGTTCGGCGTAGTCCGCAAGCAGGCGATCGTAGAACAGTTGGCGTGCAACGGCATCGAGACCGAGATACGGCTCGTCGAAAAGCGTGAGCGGTGCACAGGAGGCAAGTCCGATGATCACTCCCAACGCTGACCGCATGCCGCGCGAGAGCTTCTTCACCTTGCGGCACAGGGGAAGTTGGAAATCGTCAAGCAGTGTCTCGGCGAACGCGTGGTCCCAATTCGGGAGTAGATGGCCGGCGGCGACGAGTACGTGCTTGACCTTGAGGTCTTCGGGGTACGTCTGGCTTTCCTTGACGAAGCACACGTTCGCCAGGACGTCGGCATTCTCGAAAGGGGCGGCCCCGAAAACTTCGACGTCGCCGCTGGTGTGCAGGTCCTGCCCGGTCAGTATCTGCATGATCGTCGTCTTGCCTGCGCCGTTACGGCCGAGTAGGCCGTAGATCTTGTTGCGGCTGATCTCGAACGAGACGTCCGCGAGCGCGTCGACATCCCCGTACTGTCTGTCCACCGAACGCATCGAGGCGACGAGTTCGGTCTCGTCGAAACGCCTGACGTGCGACTTGGTCGTTGTCGTGCTCGCGTTCATCGGTCCGCCTTCCTGTCGTCCAGCATGGATTTGAGTTCGTCGAGGGAAATCTGGAGCCGGTCGGCCTCTGCGAACAGCGGCTCGATGTACTGGCGCGCGAACGCTTCTCGGCGTCTGAACCTGAGTGCGTCGCGGGCACCGACCGTGACGAACATTCCGATTCCCCGTTTCTTGTAGAGGATCCCCTCGCCTACGAGCTGATTGAGGCCCTTGGCTGCCGTCGCCGGATTGATTCGGTGGAACGCGGCCAGTTCGTTGGTTGAGGGCACCTGCCCGTCTTCCGGCAGGGAGCCGTCGATGATCGAGCCTTCGATCTGCTCGGCGATCTGCTGGAACAGTGGTCGTCCGTCGTCGATCACGATGATCGACGCCCGGTGTTCACTGGTTCATTACTCATGTAATGAACCATAGAACGTCGTGGAGCATGTTGGCAATGAGATCGCGGAATCTGGCACCGATGACGTGGGTCTCCGAGCGCTACCCATCGGGGCATTCATCGCAGAGGCTGATGGAACAGCTTGGATGCAGACCAGCTACGACTTCCAGATCCCGGGGCGTTGCGCACAGGCATTGAGCTTCTGCGGAACCGTGGAACCGCCGATCTAGGTGGTTGACCACGGGACGGGGCACCTTCGGGTGGCCGGTAGTTATTGCCTCAATGAATTCGGCCACCTCATCGAAGACGGCAACTATGTCGCGGGGGTCATTCTGCATGGACGTTGTCGATGGAGAGTTCACGTACGCGTTGACCGAAACACCCGTCAGCATCGGCAATTCGCCACCCAACGTGAACAGACGAAACCCGCGGCCTCGGCTTCGGGGCGTAACCCGTAGTCGTAGAACGGAAGCCGGACCGCACGCGGCGGTCGGGCCCCTTTTCGTCAACCCAAAGACGGAGTCGTATCCACCGCAAGTAGGGACTTAGCGCCCCGTTTTGGTGTTTCTGTACTGATTTGCAATCCCGATACGTACGCTTCCGGCCAGGGAATCGGACACTCGACCAGCAGGGGTATCTATGCCGAATGTGACAGTGAAATTCGGGGGTTCAGACCCGGAAACAGCAGACCTCGCACGCCGGGCACTGCAACCAGTACTAGACAGCATCTACCGCACATACCGCAGGAAACCGCTCCCATTCGTCGAAGCCGCACTTAGACGCGCAGGTCGAGGAAGCTTCTCACAAGCAGGAATTGAACGATTCGCCGACTACATTTCAAGAGGAGACCGACCGATTCTCACCACATAGCGGCCGCTCGTGATGAGGCCGAAGACCGAAGCGCTTCCACCGGCTACCTGTTCGACGACCTAAATTGGTCAGTGCCAACTAGGTACAGGTCCATCGTGGTCAACATCAACATCAAGAGACAGCGCCCGCCCGCGTCCGAGATCGGTAGCTTGCCTCACCGTGGCAAGGGTCGAGCCAGCAGACGTATTCGATCAAACGGAGCTGAGGAGGCTGATTCAGCAGATGCACATTAATCGACCTCTGTGTGAATTCTGCTCACGGTGCACACTCGCGTGATCAAACCAGTCGGCGCTGTGACATTCGGTTGCTGATCCTATTCGGGGCGGCCTCGACCGACTATTTGAGACCTGTCAAACATAAGCTCCCCTTCCTGGCCAGGAAGGGGAGCTTATGTTTGTGACCACCGCACGATCCACGCATCTTCTGATATGCAGGTTTCAGGCAGAGCTGAAAATGTCATCCACATGCGGTCGGCCGATCTTCTCTACAAGTCGGGAGCGGTTAGTGGCCCTGCGCCTTCTAATGAGAAGGGGATCGTGGAACCGTTCGCCATCGCCACGATCATGTTGACGATAGCAAAGAGGACGTTATCCATTTGAATTCACCTCCTCGCTCCGTCTAGGGCCCGGCAAGATTCGCCACTGCATACAGGGCAGATGTCCTGCTATCGAAATTGGGACCTGCAATGTAAGCGGGCGAGCCTGGACCGAATGAGGTGACTGTCCTGATATATCCGAGGCGATTCGAGGAGTTGTAGTCCACCAACCAAGGTCCACCAGAAGCACCTGCGCCAAAGTTGCCCGGTTTGGGAGTTGCGTGAGAAGCCGTAGCTCCGAACGTCATAACCAGGGAAGGCGCTGCGATGCTTGCGGGGAATAAGGTTTCGACTCTGGACACCTACGGCCTTCTATCGAATTGGGGCCAATCTGCCGGTTTCTAAAGATCGTCGGGAAGGTAGCACGACGCTAATGTGACATTCCTCGAAACTGGGGTATTTCTTCGAGCTTTATCCGGCTCTCCGGATCCGTGCAGAGCGATGGTCTTACATTGGCACTTACGGTTAGGGCGTCCGATACTTAGGAAGAATACGTACTTGATTCTTTTCGAAGGTGATTTTTGACGGACTTGGGTATTTTCACAGTTGTGATTGTGAGAAGATCTGCATTCTTGCGTGAGTTGTGGTCCCCGGTGTCCGGGTGCGCTACGGCAGATCGGTTTCAAAAACTTCAACTGATAAGCGCGCGGAGTCCGAGCGGAGACAGTTTCCAACCCCATCGGTTGGTAGTCGCGCTCGAATCACTGATGGACGGCAAACGAACCGAGGTACCGGCGACCATCGGCTTCGAGGTCGACAGCACTCTCCTGACAGTGCGCGCAATGGACACCGATTCAGGCCGGGGGACGACCAGTCGGACTGCATCGATGAACTGCAGAATTCCGAGACGCGGTCCTCTAGCACCCCCATTTTCGTTGGATTCACATTGACTGATCACTGAATGGAGGGGGTTGTGTACCTGCCGTGTACCTGTCACAGGATTGGGTCCCAAACAAGCGAAGTTCGACTGCCCCAAAAGGGCTCTGAACTGCGGAGAATCTGTGGAGCCGATGACGGGAATCGAACCCGCGTATTCAGCTTGGGAAGCTGATGTTCTACCATTGAACTACATCGGCGTCGCAGCCGACCGGACGTGTTTTCACCGCCGATCAACGTGCTTTCCGAACATTATCAGACGAGCTTTCAAGCGGCGGTGTCCCCGGCCGCCATTGATCAACACAGGCGTGTCGAAGTCGGCGCCTTCGGTAAATGATTTGCCCAAAATTTGTGCGCAGGAACACCTTTCGGGATGGAGAACTTGAGATAGGTGGGGCTGGGCTCTCCAGTGGGAGTCCAGAACCCGCGCATCGTGTTCGGTAACCACAGTGTGATCGCCCCGGCGATGGGCCGGCACTGCCCGCAGAACCGGTAGCCTCTACCTGTGCTGCTCTCCGATCGTGACATCCGTGCCGAAATCTCCGTTGGACGTCTGGGTATCGACCCTTTCGACGACTCCATGGTGCAACCGTCGAGCGTCGACGTGCGCCTGGACGGTCTGTTTCGGGTTTTCAACAACACGCGGTACACGCACATCGACCCGGCACTTCGCCAGGACGAGTTGACCAGCCTGGTCGAACCGGCAGAGGGCGAGCCGTTTGTGCTTCATCCCGGCGAGTTCGTTCTCGGTTCGACTCTCGAAGTGTGCTCACTGCCGAACGACCTCGCCGGCCGTCTCGAAGGTAAGTCGAGCCTCGGGCGCCTGGGCCTTTTGACGCACTCCACCGCCGGCTTCATCGACCCGGGTTTCAGCGGCCACATCACACTGGAGCTGTCCAACGTCGCAAACCTGCCGATCACGCTCTGGCCGGGAATGAAGATCGGACAGCTCTGCCTGCTCAAGCTCTCGAGCGCTGCAGAGTTCCCCTACGGAAGCTCCGAGGCCGGATCCAAATACCAGGGCCAGCGCGGCCCGACACCGTCGAAGGCGTACCTGAACTTCAACCGCGGCTGAACGAACGAACTTCGGGGGGAGTCGCATGATCGGAATTTTCTACGGTCTGGTTTTCATGAACTTGTTGTTCGTGACCAGCACCGTGTGTTTGATGAAGCCGTCCAAAGCCAGTGTTGTTGTGACCGTCTGTGCAGGGGTGGCGTGGCTGTTCTTCAATGGACCGCTGGAAGGTCAGGTCTTGTGGTCGTTGAACAGAGAACACGGTCTGACGGTCTCGGATCTGATGTCGCTTGTTGCCTTCGGCATCGCCGCTCGTGGTTGGAATCAGGTTCGCAAAGCCCGCGAAACCGTCGGCGCAGATCGTTTCTGACCTGCGCGCTCACCTGGATTGACCGCCACGATTCGGACAGATGTTTCGACCTGGAGCACAACAGTCGTCGAATCGGGCACAATTACTGGTTATGTGGTGGATTGTCGGAGGCGTACTACTCGTATGGGTCGTGTGTTCCATTCCGATTGCCATCCTGGTGGGGCGGGGTATCGCGCGTCGGGACCGCGCGGAATTCGACGGGCGAAATCAACAGTGGGCCGACGAGGTTGTCAGGTCGATCGAGAAGCAATCGGAGCAGGACAATGCCGATCGGCGTAAGCCACCACTGATCAGCTGACCAGCTCGACTTTTCCGGAGGTGAGTGGGCATGGAACTTCCATCCGATACTCCCGACGACGTCGTGGCCGCGGCCGCCGGCGGACCAAGGGTTCCGCAGTTCGATCCCACAGTGGGGATTCCGGTAGTTCCGCCAGGGGGAGATGCTCCCCACCGGTTGGTGGTCATCGGCGATTCGCTGTCGCAGGGATTCCAGAGCGGGGCGATCTTCAATACCGATCTGTCGTACCCGGCGATCATTGCTCACCAGCTGGGCCGGCTCGACCAGTTCCGCTTTCCCCGTTACGGCGGCCCGGGCGGGCTTCCGCTCAACATCGAACTGTTGCTCCGCACCCTCGAGGAGCGCTTCGGCCCACGGCTCGACCTCTGGGAGGTGCCGCTCGCACTCTTTGCTGCGCGCGCGTTCATGGATCAGGTAGAGGACTATTGGGAACGCGGACCGGGCAGCGAAGCGCCGACATTCTCGATAATCAACCACAACCTCTCGGTGTACGGGTGGGATCTTCGTGACGCTCTGACCAAGACGGCGCAGGGCTGCGAGGATGCTCTTCACCAACCGCACGACGATTTGATCAGCCAGATCGTCGAGAACAACGGCGAGCGCGCCGCACTGCGAGTTCTGCCGCGAGGCTCCGACGCCGAGAAGCGTATGACCGCGTTCGACGCAGCAGCGGAGTTGGGCAAGGAAGGCATCGAAACTCTGATCGTCTTCCTCGGTGCCAACAACGCGCTCCGCACCGTCACCGAACTCCGAGTCGAGTGGAGCGGCAACAACTTCCGTGATCCGGTCGGCAAGCGCGACTACACGGTGTGGCGGCCTGAGCACTTCGCGTCGGAGTATGCCGAGGTGCTCGCCGCGATCCGGAAGATCAACGCGCAGCACGTCATCCTCTGCACCGTCCCACACGTGACCATCGCACCGATCGCCCACGGGCTCGGGGGGAAGATCGAAATCGGATCCCGCTACTTCCCGTACTACGCACGACCGTGGGTGCGCGACACCGACTTCGACCCACAACGCGATCAGCACATCACCGGCGCGCAGGCGTGGGCCGTCGACACCGCAATCGACATGTACAACGACGGAATCGAGCAAGCCGTCGCGAATGCCCGTCGGGTGGGGAAGGACTGGTACCTCTGCGATATTGCCGGGTTGCTCGAGCGCGTGGCCTCACGGCGCTACGTCACCGACGTCAATGCGCGGCCGTCATGGTGGACGCCGTACCCCCTTCCCAAGGCGCTGACCGACTTGCAACCCGTGCCGGACTCGCTGTTCCTCTCCGCCGACGGTCGCGGCGGCCGCGCTTCGGGCGGCCTCTTCTCGCTCGACGGCGTTCATCCCACGACAGTCGCGTACGGGGTGATGGCGCAAGAACTGGCGAACATCATGGTCACGGCCGGGGTCCAGTTCGACCGCGCTCAGGTCGATTTCGACCGACTCGTCCGACGCGACACCTTGGTGCGCACTCCGCCGCAGAATCTCGATTCCACGCTCGGCGTCATCGGCTGGGCCGACGAGCATCTCGGCTTTGCCAAACGTGTGTTCGGCCTCTGACTTTCAGCTTGCCTTCGACATCGTCGGTGCAACGATGCGTTCCGCGTACTCCCGCAGCAGTGCCACCAGGTCTGCGTCGTCGACGGAAAGTCTGCCGGTCGGACCTATCGCAGCCAAGGCACCGACGACACACCTTTCCGCGTCGTGGATCGGGACGGCGACGGCGGAGCGCCCGACACGAATCTCGTCGACCTCACGGGCGGCCTCACCGCGCCGGATCCGCGAGAGCTCGAGTTCCAACGCGTCGCCGTCGGTGATGGTGTGTGCGGTGACCTTTCGCAGTGGGGCCTCGGCCAATTCGGGTCGGTTGGCGAGGAGCAGCTTCCCGATAGCCGACGCGTGAACGGCTGTGACCAGTGTCCGTTCACCACTGAGTTCGTGGTCGGGATCGCGATCGACGAGCCGAATTCTGTTTTCTGCAAACGACGCGAGGTAGACGCCGAACCGTAGCTGTTCGCGGAGTTCTTCGAGGAGCACCGAATTGTCGATGGGTGTGGGTTCGGCGGCAGCCCCGGCTAATTCACGGGTGCGTCGGCCTAGTGCGAAGCCGGAGAGGTCGGCGATCCGAACCAGGTAACCGTCGGCGACAAGGATGTTGAGTAACCGATACGCAGTGGCAGGTGGGATGTCGGCCAGGGCGGCAATGTCCTTGGCGGTGGCTCCCGATCCGAGCCTGGCCGCCGACTCGAGGAGGGCAAGGGCGCGCTGAACCGCTCGGGGTTCGTGCCCACCGAGGTCGCGTGGTCGGCCCACCATCAGCGGGCGCCGGCAGTCGGCTCGCCCACCAGCACGATGTTTCCGGCTGCGTCGGTGGCGAACACCCCAGCTCCTGGTAGTACGTCCTCGGTTTCGGGACTGTCGAAAGCGCCGACGTGCAGCAGACTTGCGGGGCTTCGGCGTCGCAGGTAGAACTGCCAGAGTGTGCCCGAAGTCAGGATCACGAGCACGGCGATCGGTGCAACGTACGCGTGGTCGATCGTGTTGGCATAAACCAGGTAACCGAGGACTATCGCTCCGGCACCACTGCCACACGACGCGGCCGCGAGAACGCCGGGAGTGTGCTCGCCGATCCGTGTCAGGAAGACAACGGATGCGATAGCCGTCAGTGCATAGGCCACGATGACGGCGCCGCGAACAGTCAGTCGAACGTCGTCGAAGATTTCTCCGCGCCCGAGAACGGCAAAGGTTCCGCCGCCCAGCAGGACGGTGCAGACCACGGTAGTCAATGCGAAGTAGGGCGTACGGAAGGCACTGTGAACCGAGGCGAACCGGCGGGGGAGTAGGCGCTCGACACCGAACGAATAGACCAGGCGTGACGCAGCATTGGACGACGCCATCGAGGACGCCAGCCACGAGCACCCCAGACCGACGTTGAGCGCGATCACGACACCGGGGCTCACGCCCGTCGCCGTTCCGTGGAGATAGGCGTTGACGAGGGTGTCACTGCGCCCGGACCAAGCGGCCCAGCCCGCGAAGATGAAGAGCGATCCACAGATGATCGGAGTGAGAAGGACTGTGCGGGTGACGGTTACCAGCGGACGACGGGCCTCGGGGCCGAAGAAGGCCGCGCTCTCGAATCCGGCGAGAGCGAACACGGCAGCCAGGGCGGTGAGTAACAACCCGTGGCCGGAGGTGGGTGGAACGATCTGTGCTTGTTGACTTCCGGAACCGCCCAGGATCATGAGCCCGACGATGAACAGAAGTGAACAGCTTTCGACGACGAGGATCGCGAGCGCGGCAAATCTGACACTTCGCACGAGAGCGCCGAGAATCAGCAAGGCTATCCCCAGATAGAGCGCGATGACGTGAAAAGTCTTGTCCACGTGCACACCCGCGAAGCCGAGCAATGCGATTGCGGCCTGTCCGCCGTGATAGAGCGTCATCACCGCGCTGCCGACGTACTTGACCAGCATGGCGATGCCGGTGGTCAATGCTGCCCGGGTGCCCAGGCCACGAAAGACGAAGCTGTGCAATCCGCCCGACGCAGCCATTCGGCGAGTGAACTGCGAAACGCAGAAGGCTATGAGCGTCACCAGCACGGTGGCCGCGATGATGGTGATCATCCCGCTCAACAACCGGCCGTGTGTCAGCATGGTGACGGGCAGAACGACCATCGACACAGCAGGGGCAGTGGTTGCCACCGACTGGGCCAGCACTTCGGCGCCCGAGAGTTGCCGACGGCCCAACGCCCGCAGCGGTGATCGCGCCGGGGGCTGCTTCTCGCGCGTGGTGAAGGACCGCGCGATGGCTTCGGTGAGAGCGGACATGTCGCGTCACGCTAGTCCGGTTCTGTAACGCCGATATTGCGGGCATGCTTCCGCTGATCGCACTCGGGTGAGAGAGCAAGATGCGAACGCTCGCACGTTTCTCACTCGGTCCCCACCGACTGTTTCCTGCGCGTCAAGTTCCGGACCCAACGCTCCTGAAGTCTGTGTTCAACACCAACCACCCGGGTCACCGGGAGCACACTGGGGAGCTCGAATGCCATACACACGTAGATCTTTCATGCGCAGCCTGGGAATCACCGGCGGCGCCGGCCTGGCACTCGGTGCTATGTCGTCCATCGGCCTGGCGCCGGCAGTGGCGTCGACGCCGAGGCGATTTCAGGCACCTGCTGCGGGTGACCTGATCGGAAAGGTCAAGGGAAATCACTCCGTCGTGATCCTCGGCGGCGGACCGTCCGGGCTGTGCTCTGCCTACGAACTGCAGAAGGCCGGATACAAGGTCACCGTCCTCGAAGCACGCAACCGCCCGGGTGGTCGGGTGTGGTCGATCCGCAACGGCACCGAAGAAACCGACCTGAACGGTGAGACACAGACCTGTTCGTTCTCCGAGGGGCACTTCTACAACCTCGGTGCGACGCGTATTCCGCAAAATCACAACACCATCGACTACTGCCGCGAACTGGGCGTCGAACTGCAGATGTTCGGAAACCAGAATGCGAACACCTTCGTCAACTACACCGGCAACAAGCCGCTGGCGAATCAGTCGATCACCTACCGAGCAGCCAAAGCCGACACCTACGGATACATGTCCGAGCTGCTGCAGAAGGCCACCAATCAGGGCGCTCTCGACCAGGTCTTGAGCAAGGAAGACAAAGAAGCACTCTCGTCCTTCCTCACCGACTTCGGCGATCTCTCCAGCGACGGCCGCTATGTCGGATCCTCGCGTCGAGGGCACTCCGCGGAGCCGGGCGCCGGCCTCAACTTCGGAACCGAGATCGAACCATTCGGGATGAGCGATGTCATCCAGGGCGGCATCGGGCGTGCATTCTCCTTCGAGTTCGGTTACGACCAGGCCATGACGATGATGACCCCCGTCGGTGGCATGGACCGGATCTACTACAAGTTCCAGGACGCGATCGGGATGGACAACATCGAGTTCGGCGCCGAGGTCAGCGGCATGAAGAACGTGCCGGAAGGCGTCACCGTCGACTACGTCGTCGACGGCAAATCCAAGTCGATCACCGCCGACTACGCAATCTGCACGATCCCGCCGCACTTGATCAAGCGGCTGAACAACAATCTGCCCTCCGACATCCTGCTCGCGTTGGATGCAGCCAAGCCGTCGTCGTCGGGCAAGCTCGGTATCGAATACTCGCGTCGGTGGTGGGAGACCGAGGACCGCATCTACGGTGGCGCGTCCAACACCGACCGCGACATCTCCCAGATCATGTTCCCCTACGATCACTACAATTCCGACCGCGGCGTCGTCGTCGCGTACTACAGCTCGGGTAAGCGTCAACAGGCTTTCGAATCGCTCACCCACCGTCAGCGGCTGGCAAAGGCCATCGCCGAAGGCGCAGAAATCCACGGCGACAAATACACTCGCGACATCTCGTCGTCCTTCTCCGGAAGCTGGCGTCGCACCAAGTATTCGGAATCCGCCTGGGCATCATGGGCCGGCGCGGGAGATTCCCACGGCGGCATGGCAACTCCCGAGTACACCAAGCTGCTCGAACCCGTCGACCGGATCTACTTCGCCGGCGATCACCTCTCCAACGCCATCGCCTGGCAGCACGGGGCCTTCACGTCCGCGCAGGACGTCGTGACCCACCTGCATCAGCGTGTTGCGCAAACTGCCTGACGTGCTTCGTTTCCCATCACTTTTTCTGGAGGTCTAATCATGAAATCTCGCAGCACCAAGGTCCTTGCAGCGGCATTCGCCGCCACCACGCTACTGGGCTTCGCCACTGCCTGCTCGTCTGACGAGGCGGACGCCGAGACCACATCGAGTTCGTTCGTCTCGAAATCGATTCTCGAAGCGGGGCAGGCAAACCCGATGATCGCTCAGGGCGTCGCGATCGGCGGCGACACCGCAATCTACAAGACCAGCGGCATCGGTCCGTCGGCAGGAAACAAGGCGGCGCCGGAAGGTTCGCCGGAGTCGTACATCGACGGTCAGTTCTCCGGCGGTGTTCTGCCGACCGGTGTCACCGTCACCGAGGCGCAGGGCATCAATGTACTCAAGAAGATCCGCGACAACCTCGAAGCTCAGGGATTGAGTCTCGAAGACGTCGTGACGATGCGCGTCTTCCTCGACAACGCGCCGGGATCGGACAAGGCCGACTACACAGGATGGAATCGCGCGTACCGGCAGTTCTTCGCCAACACCAATCTCGACACGGGTGACACCGAGTTGGTGCCGATGGGCACGGCCGAGCCGATCGCTCCGATCGAGCGAAACAGCGCCCGGCCCACCCGATTCGCCCTCGAGGTTGCCGGACTGCCCGTTGCCGGTTGGCTCGTCGAGGTAGAGGTCGATGCGGTGTACCCCGACGGCAAGGAACCCGCCTGATGGGCGCGCTCAGCCCGACTCACTGGGCGATCGTCGCAGTAGTGCTCGTGGTGCTGTTCGGTTCGAAGAAGCTGCCCGACGCGGCCCGGGGCCTCGGCAGGTCGATGCGGATCCTGAAGTCCGAAGTCGGTGAACTGCAGTCGGATACGGACCTCGCGTTGGAGCAGCGAGACTGACCCCCGTGCGCGGTTGAGGAGTCCCCACACTCCTCAACCGCGCACAGGTCTACTAGATCAGACCTTCGGAACGAGCTACCGACGGTGGTGACGGCGGACCCTTCACGAAGACATCGATCAGCACGTCCTCGTCCTGGTACGACGCGAACTGCGCCAACCCCGGCGTCTGGCGCACAGCCGAATGAACGGCGTCACCGTTTTGCGGGTACTCCGGTACGACGTGACGCCAATGGGCGCACAGCAGCGTTCCGCCAGGCTCGAGATGCTCGACGACCTGCAGCATTGCCTCGATGAGCTTTTCGAAGGTCAGGTAGTAGCCGACTTCGCTGATGACGACGAGGTCGAAGGTTTCGTCGGACCAGTCGTCACCCAACGCCCAGAGCCGAAATTCGGAGTCATGTCCGGTAAGCCTCGCTCGAGCGCTCTCGAGTGCGGTCGGGACGATGTCGGTGGCGAGAACGCTGTCGCAGCGCTCGGACAACTTCTCGGTGAGAACCCCGATCGAGCACCCCGGTTCGAATGCGCGACGGTATCGAGGTTTCGGGAGCATAGCGACACTGAGTGCGTACTTCCGCTGCTCGTACCAGCGGGATTCGAAATCCCATGGGTCGGACTGTGCGGCATACATCTTGGCGAAGTAATCCGCGGGGAGTTCACGATCGCTCATACGAACACCGTCTCGTACGGCCTCAGTAGTCGTTCCATCGCGTGGCGGGGGAGGATGGGTGCATCCGCGGGATGATCGGAAAGCGGAGCGATCTGTGAAGTGAACTCATTGGTGGCAGCAGATTTCGCAGCCTGAACGTCGGAGGGCAAGGTCACCTTTCGTGCTCTTTCCCATGGGACTGCCGCATGATCCGGCGCGGCCCAATGCCACGCCCAGATGGGATACTCGATCAAGCGCGATCCAGTGTCCGCGCACGCCCTCGCCGCCGCGTCTCCGGTGGCTTCGTGGTCCGGGTGGCCGTCCCCGCGCCACGTGGAGGCGCACCAGGTATCCGCCGAGGAATCACCGAGAATCGAGCTGAGGCGGTCGGTCAACTCCTGTCGGTTCTCGCCGATCTTTCCGTCCGGGATGCTCAATCGAACCGGTGTGGGAATTCCGAGGACACGCGCTGCCCGATCCGACTCGGACCGTCGACGGCGTTCCATCTCGGGCTGAGTCACGGTCGGTGAATCGGGATGCGAAGCTCCGCCGTCGGTGACAGATACGACCTGAACACTGATGCCGGAAAGTATTGCCAGAAGAGCGGTTCCGCCCAGACCGAGTATTTCGTCGTCGGGATGGGGAGCGACGATGATCAATCGTGAGCATCCGGTGAGATCCAGTTCCGGAAAACTTCTTCCCCACTCCCGCCATGTCGATTCGGGAGTACCGCCGTCGTCGACAGGCTTCTGCGCGAACAGTTTCGAGTTCACCACGGCCGTTTCCCCTTGGCTGCAATCCGGCCCAGCTCGGCGAGATCCTTCTCGGCGTGACTCTGCCGCAAGTAGACGGTGAGATCGGCTACCCGTGCGGCGTGCGCGGCGTCCATGCAGAGCGGTGCGGCGCCGAGAGCGCGTCCCACCCGATCCAGGGTCTCGGTAGCGGCGCGCTCGACAATTGCGCGCACACGGAGTGCCCGCTGCATGGCCTCGGCATTTTCGTCGAAGGGATCCGCATCGATCTCGGCCGCCGCGACTGCGAGCGCGTTGCGCGCTGCGGCGAGCGCTGCATCGACCGCACCGAGGTGTGCGAGTACGTAGGGGTCTTCGCTGCTTGCAGCCTTGTCGTACAACGGATCAGCGACGCCGCAGGCGCCGCCGTACCAGCATGCAGCCACGCCGATCGCGCCGTGCCAGAACCCCGGGCGGCTCAGATAGTCGCCTGCCGTCCCGACCGGTATGGCCGGAACCATGTCGAAGTCGACCGCGCTGGAGTCGCTTTCGGCCATACCGACGGCCTTCCACGAATCGGGAACGGGATGCACCCCAGGTAGTCCGAGCTCGACCGCGAAGAGGGAGGGGACACCGTCGACCAAGGCGGTGATCAGTGCATGCGTGCAGGTGTTGGCGCCGGAACACCACAACTTGCGACCGGTGAGCGTCCAGATCCCCACGTGCTCAGACGCATTCACCACAGGTTGGGGTGGCTCGGCCGCCCACACTCCCCACAGCTGCCCGGGTTCGGGATCCGGTCCATCGAGTTCGGTGAGTATCGCGACGGCATCGGTGTGAGCCTCAGCCATCCGGCCGAGAACCACATTCTCCCGTGTGAGCTCTGCCAGGGAGGTCCACCGTGCGGCCGTCGCGCCGCCGCCGGGCAGCGGCAAGTACAGTCCACCTGCGTCCAGGAGTGTGTGTAGTCGTTTCATCGTGCCAACTCCGCTTCTTCGTTATCGGCGGTCGTACCACCCAGGTTACGGATATGTCCGGCAAAGCCGCCCGGAGTTCGGCCGTCGAGACGCGCAGACGTGGTGACCGCAATGTCCTCTGCCCACGCGATACAGGCACCGGCCTCGCTCAACCGCCGGACGAGATCGACATCCTCGTCTTCTTCGAGATCGCAGAATCCTCCGACGTCCCAGTACATATCGGCGCGGACACCGAGGTTGGCACCGTGGACGTGACCGTGTCGACCATAGGGATGTGCGTGGTACATACGTTCGTACCGTTCGCGAACGGAGTGCGGATGGCCTTCCCAGTCCGCGATGCGAACGGTGCCCGCGACGACGTCCGCAGTACGCGCATACTCCAATTGGCGCGCAATCCAGGTGGGGCCGACCACCGAATCGGCATCGGTCGTGGCGAACCACGCTGAGGCCCCCAAATCCGAGCCGAACGCAGAGAAACCCGTCGCTCGCGAACGGCCGACGTTCTGATGCTCGACGCGGAGTACTTCCACCCCGTCGGGGATGACCCCCGCGGTTCCGTCCGAACAGTTGTCGAGGACGGCAACCACTCGGACGGGGACAACGCAAGCAGACGCCGCTGTTGCGAGTGCACGAAGGCAATTGGGGAGGTCTTCGGCTTCGTTGTGGGCGGGAACTACGACAAGAACCTGGTCGATTGGCACAGTGACGATCCTTTCCTCACCCTGGTACGGTCGGGTCTTCTTTCGTCCCGGTTCTCAACAGATAACCACATTTCGGACGGGGGCCGCCGCGCGACCGCCAGCAGCCGTGCAGGTCGAAAACTGTTTCGGTGAAACATCTCTGGATACGTTTGAGAGATGTGCCGGCGGGGTACAAGACGGGGTTTTGGGTGCAAAACGGGGTTTCGCACCGAAGAATCTTCAGAACCGGCGGTGGCGCACCGAATCGACGAGCATCCGGGCCACCTCGTGCAGTTTCACGTTGGTGTGCTGCGATTGCTGAACGAGCCGGCTGAATGCTTCGTCGGCGTCGATGCCGTGGATGGCGATCAGCACGCCCTTGGCTTGTTCGATCTCGGCACGAGATTCCATGGCGCAGTGCAACTGTTCGATGTGCTCGTGTGCCTGACGCCAGCGTCGTGAATCTGCGATCGCCGCGCCCGCACCGGCGGTGAACAATTTCATCAACTCTTCGTCGAAGGGCTTGAACTCTGTCGAGGCGAATCCGTAGACGTTGAACGCGCCGAGAAGTTCGGTGCTTCCTTCGCCCATGGTGAGCGGCACGGACAAGTAGGACCGGACACCTTGTTTCCGGGCCTCGGCGGTGAATTCCGGCCATTTGTCGTCGTGATCACCCACCTTCGACCGAACCGACGACATGGTGCGCGCGGCGTCAACGCACGGACCACGATCGGCGGAATGCTGGGCATCGTCTATCGCGGAAAGGTAGTCCGCGGTAGATGCAGCAGTTCGTGGGCCATCGGCGGACAGCACTGTCACGCTGACAGCATCGGCATCCGGCAGCGCTTTGACCGCCGTCTCGGCCAGACGTTGGAGCATGGAGTCGAGATGCGCGTCCGTGTTCAGAGTGGACCGGAGTCCGGCAATCGCTTCGGCGAGGGTGTCGAGCGAATCTGCTGCGGAAGCAAACGCCGCGGCTCCCTGTGGGGTGTCCGCATTGCCTGTCATGATTCAGGTCTACTCCGCAAATTGCGGCGATGTAACCGTTCCAGGCGGTCTTTGCTTCGATGTTGCATGAAATCCGAGGTTCCTGGGTAGCCGCACGCAGCGATGTGCGATGTCGCCTGAAAAAGAGGAGCCGATGATGATCCTGCGTTTACCTGGTGTGTATCCACCGCAACACGACACGTCGTTACTGGCGGATGCGCTGCTGTTCGAGCGCCTCACCGCTCGCAGTCGGGTGCTGGATCTGTGCACGGGGACCGGCGCCCTCGCTGTCGCGGCATCAGCGGCAGGCGCAGGCCACGTCGTCGCGGTCGACATATCTCGCCGAGCGTGTGCCAATGCTCGTCTCAACGGGATCCTCAACGGAACCTCGATCGACTCCCGTCGTGGCGACCTCACCGAGGCGGTGCACGGCGAACTCTTCGATCTGGTGATCTCCAACCCGCCGTACGTCCCTGCTCTTGCAGATGATCTCCCTACCGCTGGAATCGAACGTGCTTGGGACGCAGGCAAGGACGGACGCGCCCTCATCGACAGGATCGCAGCCACCGTTCACGAGGTGCTCGTCCCGGGCGGCACACTGCTTCTCCTGCAATCGGTGCTGTGTGGGGTCGACAAGACCGAGGCGATACTCGAAGAACACGGTATGGCCGTAGAGATTTCAGCGCGGAAGTACGTTCCCTTCGGACCCGTGATGCGCGAGAGGCGCACCATGCTCGAGGCACGAGGGTTGATCACCACCGGTCAGGAAATCGAACAACTCGTGATCATTCGCGCAACGAAGTCTTGCCCTTCTCCCAACTCGATGTGAGGTGATCGCCGAGAAGATCGTCGAACGCCAGGCACGCTGCGGCGCCGAACAAGATGTCATCAGTCCGGTGCGGCTGCGAAGAAGCGAGACCGCCGGCAAGGTCACGAACGGCGATCTGTTCGTGAACGGAATCCGCTTCCACGTGCTCGTCGTAGAACAGTGTCGCGCCCGAACCGAATCCGAGTCGGCGCAGTCCTGCGCTGTATCGTTTGCTCGGCAGCGCAGACGTGGTCTCGACAGCGCACAGGTGCCCGACCATCGTTCCGAGATGGCGGCGATGAAAACCGAAGAGCGAGAGAGCATTCAACGACGCCAACGTTACCGCGGGAACAGAATCGATGTAGTGGCCGTAGCGGTCCGAAAGACCTACAGCCCGCATGGTGTCGGCAAAAAGACGCGAATGCATTCGCTCTGCGCGACCGCCTCCGTACTCGTCGCTCTGCACTTCGACGAGGGCGGCCTTGACGGCACCGGAGAGACGCGAAATTCCGAGGGTGTGCACATCCGCCTCGCGGAGCTGATTGAGCGAACGGTGAATCAGCACCTCCGAGAACTGATCGATCGTTGCATCCTTCGCCATGAAGGACGCAAGACCTGGGCCTGCACTGGGGGCGGTCATCGACCAGAGGTCGGCCACGACGTCGCCAGACGACTCCACTGTCCCCACGAGTTGCGCGATGGCGGACTCGAAACGCTCTTCGAGCCGAGACCGCACCGCGAGCAGGTCCGGATTCCACTCCCATTTGTCCGAGACGTTCTCGATTCCCTGCAAATGAAGCTCGTAGAGGAGCGTCAGGGTCAGCTGAGCGTCGTCGTCACGAAGAATGTCGTAGGTGAGGTCGGTGGACTGTGCATCCTCGTACGCGTCAGCGGCAGCCGTAATCTCCCTCGGATCGGCCGAGGAGCGCAGAATGGAAACGAGAGTGGCGCTCAGTGGGCCGCGGGCCTGTGGAACAGGCATGGAAGTGGGCACACCAGTGGCCGAATCGAGAACTGAAGAGGACATATGACCGCGTTTCCCGAATCGTCATCTGCCGAAACACCGAGTGTTCCCGGTAACAACACCACCATAACCGCCTGCACGGACGGCCCGCTGCTGGTGCGTGGTGACTTCGAGTTGCTCCGTGACGACGGAACCCCGATAGAGAACAAGCGCTCTACGGTTGCATTGTGTCGATGTGGGCGGACCGGCATCGCGCCGTTCTGCGACAGCTCCCACAAGAAGAAGCGGGCGCGAGCGACGTAACCGGTGCCAATATTCGGAACAAGCCCGACCCGTGAACCAAGACGACCCGGAAACCAAGAAAAGGCTGGATGCCGGCACCATGCGGTGCAGCGTCCAGCCTTTTCAGTCTGAAGTCAGACTGGGATCGAACTCAGATGGCGCGAACGTTCTGAGCCTGGGGGCCCTTCTGGCCCTGTCCGATCTCGAACTCGACCTTCTGGCCCTCGTCGAGGGACTTGTAGCCGCTGCCCTGGATCTCCGAGTAGTGAACGAACACATCCGGTCCGCCACCTTCCTGCTCGATGAATCCGAAGCCCTTTTCACCGTTGAACCACTTGACACTGCCCTGAGCCATAACCAAATTCTCCTGGATCCATCGAGCCGAGCCCTCCCATCGAGAGTCCGGTCTCACACCTGATCCTGCCATGCTCTTCTTTTTCTGTCTCCAATTACATGCATGGCGAGTTGCAGTATTTGACGGCTTTGTCCCGTTCCGGGACCACGTCGGAAGCAGGTGATTGTTCAACTATGCGCGTTTACCTGCTGTGATGTATTCGTCCCTTCGATGCAGCGCGAAATGACAACACCTGTGTTAAATCTGGATTCGCGGCGCAGAATGCCACCCCGATACCGAGGAGGGGACCAAATACCCAACTCGATCGGGGTCGAGATCAGTCCGAATCGTCGGGTTTGGTGTGCCCGTCGAACGTCACATGGATGTTCTCGTGGGGAACCGCGCGTTGTGCTTTTGCTTGATCGGCGAAGGTGCGCCGATCGCCTTCGATGAGTTCGGTGTTGTCGGTGAACGGAGCCAACAACGCCCGCGGATGGAGTTTGTCGACTCGCACGACGTTGATTTCCGCACACATGACGATCGAGGCTGCAGCGAGGAACAAGAAGGCCAACAAACCCAGAACGATGGCAAAGACGCCATTGGTGGTGGAGGCACCCCGCACCACAGAGGTCACATAGAGGGCACCGAAGGACTGAAGTGCTTGCCAGAGAACAGCAGCGGCGATCGCTCCAGGTGCCACATCGGCTACCGAGAGCGGGCGGGCGCAGGTGAGCCGGAAAGCGACGATGAAGATGCCCGCATTCAAGACGACTACCGCAAGGGTCAGTAGGAAGCTGAACGAACCGCCCAGATGAAGCGCACCGCCGATGTTGGAGACAGCGGTGGTCCCCAAGATCGCGAGACCGATCGTGCCGAGGAGTAGTAGCCCTTGGAGACGCCCGCGGATGGGATCCGGTCGCATGTTTCGGGGCACCGACCACACCGTGTTCATCGCGTTCTGGCAAGCCAGAGCGACACCGAGGCCACCGTAGAGACCACCGACGATTCCGATCACCAGACCCGTGACACCGCCGCCGATCTGTTGCGCATTGCCCAGGTCGTCACCGATCACCGGAAACTGATGCAGCGCGGAGTCCAAGATCTGTTGCTGAAGCTCAGGGTTGCCCGACAGCACGAAGCCGAGAATGGTCGAGAGCAACAGAAGAAGAGGAAAGAGCGAGACGAAGCCGTAGTAAGCGATCAGCGCGGCTAGATAAACACCTTGATCGTCGAGGAACTTGTAGAGGACCGCTATCGGGAACCCCAGGGCCGGATGCTTCTGTTGCAAGGCATCGAGGCGCTTGGCGATTGTCATTCTCGGTCTCTCTCAGCTCGTCGGACAGCCCGACGAACCTTAGTCGCTGCGAGCGCCCGGCGCTCGACGCCGGTGCAGCCGTCGCGTCAGGAGGCTTCGAGTGACTTCTCTGCTTCGTCGAGCGCGCGCATTGCTCCCTCGACAGAGTTGGTGACCGGGAATTCCTCTTCCGCCCGCGCCGCGCGAAGCAAGCGTCGAAGCGGGTGTGACCCGATCGCGGCCCACTGGAAGTCGTTGGCTCGCGAACGGGAGTTCAGCTCGGCGAACAGTTCGAGGCAGACCGCACCGACGAACAGTGAGTTGGACAAGTCCAGAATGACGCGAGACCACTCCGCAGCGTACGAGTTGAGAAGTTCTCGTAGTGCTGGGGCGGAGAGTTTGTCGAGGTCGACCTCGACCTGGATCAGGACTGTCGAGGGCGCTATCCGCCAGGCCGCGAAACCATGCGTTTCCACGATCGGCCCCAATTGTGTTGAGGGATCGATGGAATCGATCGGTGTGTGGTCGAGTTCATTCAGATTCATGGCAGATCCGGTCTGTGTGCTTTCATCGAAAGGCTGACGACCGATCTGGCGGCGCGGAAAGTTAATGCGTCCAGGCGTGGAAAGCTTTAGAGCTCAATGGAAATGAACAGTACAGATGTGCGCAGGAAATGCTCACCTGATCCAGAGCCTTGATGCGAACCGAGCGCCAGTGGCTTCAACCCCGGCTGTATTCTCAACCTCGGTACCGTTCAGTGTAGCTCGAGGGCGTGAATCGGTCCAGGTGAGAGGTCAAATATTAAGCGGTGCAATGTTTTTGGCTCGACGCTTCGGTATGGTGGAAGATCAGCGTCACCGGACGAAGGGAATCAGATGAACGACCGCGATGCACTCACGGCCATCTCGACCAAGCTCGACACACTGATCGGCGCGGAGACCAACGGTTTGCGGGACGAGGTTCCGCCCGGTTCCAGTGTGCAGCGCACCGAGCAGGACGGCGAGCACGGCCGGTGGGGGCACGATTACCGCCTCGCCAACAAGTATCTCGAGGCCCTCGACATCGGCCAGCCCGGTCTCATCGATCGAGACGAGCTGGAACGTCTTGCACAGGAATACATCTGATCCTCGAGACGTACCTTCAGAAGATTTCACCCATCTCGGTGCGTAGCTGCTTCAGTGACTGAGTGAGGATTCTGGATACATGCATCTGAGAGATGCCGACCTTTTCGGCAATCTGGGATTGGGTGAGATGGCCGAAGAATCTGAGAACGACGATCGTGCGCTCGCGCTCCGGTAGTGCCAGGAGCGCGGGCCGCAGGGTTTCGTGATTGTCGATCCGACTGATCGCTTCGTCGTACTGTCCCAAAGTGTCTATCAGAGTCAGACCACTCCCGTCGCCGGCGGACGCGGTGTCGAGCGGTGTGGTTCGGTACGAATTACCGGCGGTCAAACCTTGTTCGACCTCGTCCGGTTCGATGTCGAGTTCCTTGGCGAGTTCCGCGACTGTCGGTGCACGGCCGAGCGTCTGGGACAAAGTCGTGAGCGCCCGGTTGAGGGCAAGGTGCCGTTCCTGAAGGCTACGAGGCACTCGCACGGACCAGCCGTGATCGCGAAAATGCTTGCGAACCTCACCCATGACGGTCGGGACGGCGAACGAGAGGAAATCCGATCCTTTGTCGACGTCGAATCGCTGCACGGCCTGTATGAGCCCGACGCGAGCAACTTGCTCCAAGTCCTCGAAAGGCTGGCCACGCCCCTGGTATCGGCGAGCGACGTGTGTGGCCAGGGGTAGGCACAGTTCGATGATCGAGGTGGTTATTTTTTCTCGGCTGGGATCATTCGGCGGAAGCGAGGCCATCGAGACGAACAGTTCGACAGCTGTTTCGTACTGGTCCTTCTTGTCCGGTGGGACAGCGGTCACGCACGCTCCTGGGGCAAGCCCTTTTCAAGCGTCATCGTCAGGGTGATGTGACCGTCCGCGTCGATTTCCGACTGTTCCAAGCGGACGGAATCGACCAGCGCTTCGAGAACGAACCATCCGAAGCTGTGCGACTTGTCGGGTATCTCGGAGTGCGCGATCACGGACACGACAGTCCGAAGTGTGCGGCCGACGGTGTCGAATCGGCAGGTCAAGTCGCTGGACGGTATCGCGTGGCCGATGAGGATGCTCGCGACTTCGTCCATCGCCAGAGCAAGGTCGGCTGTTCCGTCGACATCGAGTCCGGTGTTGTTGGCAACCGTTCGGGTGATTCCGCGCAGAGTGGGAAGTTGAGAGTACGACGCGCGGACGCGGAGCGAGGCGATGGAGTCGTGAGTTAGTTCGGTTTCGGTCGGACTCGACAGAGGGATCAAGGGGCTTCCTGTAGGTAGATGTGGCGTAATTCCGGCGGACCGAGGCAAGGACCGGTACCGGCCGTGCGTGCCAGCCATCTCTACCCCGGAAGTATTCATGGCCTTGGATTACCCTTCGCCCGGCGAACTAACCCTCTTTACCCGAACTAGAGGATGAATTGTGAGACACATCACCTGTGGTGCGGACGTACCGAATCCTCATCTTTCATTTTCGCGTCGTTCGGGTACAGCCGCTTCATGGACACCCATTCGGACAGACAGATCCCCGTACACAAACGACCGGAAGGTGTAACTGATGACGAGGTGAAGGCGGCAGGAGTGCTGTCGAACGCCCTTGAAACGGTGGAACGGGCACGCGGTGCTCTGTACGACTTCCATCAGCTGATAGGGCATGCCGATCTGATGCTCGACGAGGTCGTCGAGCTACTGCGATCCAGCGGCAACGACGACCTGGCCGACCAGGTCGAGGGCGAGTTGATGGGCCGGAACGTGGTCGAGGGGCGCTGGACTTTCCAGTTGGTCGAAGAGTTCGACGAGAACTACTGGTCGTTTTTTCGTGAATGCGAGAAAGTGGTGCGCGACAAGCTGGCAGGCGGAGTGCCGCACCTCTTCGAAGCCGAGATGAAGGAGCGACGCCGCACGCACGGTTTGCGGCACCACGAGGCCAGGCCCTGAGGTTCCTGTCTACTCTCGTGAGCTCGTCGCGGCACTGATCAGTGGTTCAGTTCGAGCTTTGCGCAACGATTCTCGCTCGGTCGCCGTCATGCCGCCCCAGATTCCGTGGGGTTCCCCGGTCTGGATGGCGTGCACCAGGCATCTCTGCACGACAGGGCATCTGGCGCACACCAGCTTCGCCGAACTCTCGCGCTTCGCTCGCCTGGAGCCGCGCTCGTTCGTGTCGTCGTAGAACAGAGCGGGGTCGGTGTCGCGGCAGGTGCCGGACAGTTGCCAATCCCACTCGTCGGCAAGGGGCCTGGGAGATGTGTAGGAGCGCATGAACATGGACGTTCCCTTCGCTGCGTGACGAACTCGACTCGGATCGCGGATCCAGGTCGGGTGTTAAGGCAAAGCTCGGTCCCGCCGGCCTGAACCGGCGGGACCTTCGAGGCTCCTCCCTCGAGGGGGAAGATTTCGGGGGTACCTCTGGTCGGTCATTACCCAGCCGTACAACTTTTGAATCCCGGTCGTCAGGAATTCTTTCGATCCACGGCACGTCGTTCTGCTGCGGCGACAAGACCACCGGCGATGTCGCGCACCTTGACGTTCCATTCCTGCGACATCTGGACCAGAAAGTCGAAGGCTTGGTCGGCCGAGCACTCACGCTCGGCCATCAGTAATCCCTTGGCCTGCTCGATCAAGGGCCGAGAATCCAAAGCTCTTCTCAGTTCGTCATTTTCCGCGCGAAGGCGGGTGAGGACGTCTGACGCCGAACTGGACTGCTGAGCCAGCGGTCGTTGAACCTCGTATACACGATGAAGCACACCGATGACCCTGCCGTCATCATCGGTGACGGCGGAATTCACCGTATTCCAATAGCGGGTGACAAACATCCCGCTCCCGCGCTCGTCGCGCACGTCGTAACGCTGAGTCGGCAGTGCGTCCCGAGTTCGGGACCGCATCGTGCGCTCGAATGACGCTGTCAACGAGAAGATTCCATCGGCAAACGAGTCGTCGGGATTGTCGGGGAAGGCTTCGAACACTTCCACTCGGTGCAATTGATCGAGGCTGCGACCGGATACGGCAAGGTATTCGTCGTTTGCGCCCTGGATACGAAAATCGCTGTCCACGAGCAGAAGAGAAGAACTGCTTGCCGCAAATCGATCGCTACGAACGATCGAGCGGAGAGTGCTCGAACTCATGATTGTGTCGTTTCTGTCCTGTCTTCGACGGTTGCGGCCCCTGATATTTCAGATGATATTTCAGAAGTAGGTGATCGCGAGAACTCCAAGGGCGGTGCCTGCCACGATCGATCCGAACAACAAACGCTGCTGCAACACGAACATCTGATACTCGCGACGTGTTTGTGTCGACGTGCCGCGCGAGTCCGCAGACATGCTCTTGCCCTTTCCTGTTGTGGGGAGTGCGATTTCGGCCGACCCCCGATCGGCCGAAACCGCGGACGGTGCGTCAGTTCTGACGCGCCTCATTTGCGGCATCCTGCTCGGTGGACGCGCCTTCGTGTACGAGGCTGCCACCCGAGTTCTCGAGGTGAGCACGAACGAACCACTGGAACTTTTCCAACTGCGCCGTCTGGCCGATCAACATGTCCTCGGTGATCGGATCGATCTTGCCGACGCTGTCGATTGCGGTGCGACTGTCGGTGATGATCCCGGTGTAGACGAGGTCGAGCGCAGCGAGGTGCGCACGAGCGTCGTCGCGGCCGACGGAGTAGTCGTCCCACGTTCGATCGCGCTCGATTGCTCCCGCGGTGCCCTTGGGTGAGTTACCCAGTGCCGCGATACGTTCGGCCACATCGTCGGCGTAGCCGCGAACCAACTCCACCTGAGGGTCGATCATCTCGTGCACGCCGATGAAGTTGGGGCCCACGACGTTCCAGTGAACGTGCTTGAGCGTGAGGTGAAGATCGTTGTAGGCGCTGAGGCGTTCCTGCAGAATATCGGCGACGGACGAACCGTCTGCGCTGCTCAGTCCCGGTACGGTGAACTCGGACATATGTTTTCCTCTCGTCTTGATGGGGATCGCCCTCCAGTGGGGCGGTCTCGCGCCATCGTCAATCGGATCGCGTGTCGGTCAGGTTCAGTGCGCGAGTGCTACTGGCTCCTCTGTCACCGGGTCGCCGTACATCATCGCGATTCGGCGCTTGACCTCTTCGGTTGTCAAAGTCGCACTTGCGACAGTGATTCCGATGCCGGTGGTGCTCTCGCCCTGTGTGGGCGGGATGTCGATCGTCGTCATCTTGCTCCCGGTGAAGAGTGTGCCGTGAGGGAGTCGGCTGAACCACCGGCTCCGACGTCTGGGTGTTCTGCGCCTTCGAGCTCCAGTTATGGCGCTTTCAGGTGCTACAAAATCTATATCAGCCGATGTAGATAATTGGCAAGGCTACTTCGATTCGCGGGCGAAGGAAAGCGCATTGTGCAATCTTGCCGAAATCGGCTTTGATCTGCCATTTCACGCCTTTTCTGCTGGACGATTCTTGTTGTCAGTGGTCCTGGACACGCTTAAATCTATGTCCTGGGCGTCAGATTCACTGCGTGATGGTGCTAAGGTCGGGTGACGCCGATTGAGACAGCCCACACCGAACTAGGAGGTTCCAGTGACGTCGGAATCCCAGACCCGGGCGCTGCGCGGCGTGTACGGGATCTCAGTGATGTCTGAACTGTCCGGGGTAGGACCTCAGACGCTGCGCCTTTACGAGCGAAGGGGCTTGCTCACACCAACCCGCACCGATGGCGGTACGCGCCGGTACAGCGAGGCCGACCTGGATACGCTCGGACGAATCACCGCGCTGATCGACGACGGAGTCAATCTCGTCGGTATTCGTCTGATTCTGTCCCTCGAGGCCGAGAATGCAGTCTTAGCGGCTCGAATCAGCCAGTTGACCGCCGAGGGGGACTAGTGGTGCTGCTCGAGACGATGCCGTTCAGGATGGAGTTTCGGTGCGGGTAGGGTCGCCGAAGTCCGCGTCGGCGGAGATTTTGTTCCCTGCCGCTGCGATCTGTTCGAGCGCGGCGTCCAACGCATCGACCAACCATTGATGCGACGCCTCCGCGAGGAGGCGATCCGGAGTGTCGGTGTTCTCGGATTGGAAGAACCGCACCATCCATGATTCTCCGTTGTCGGGTCGATCGGAGAGTCCAGCCGCGGTATTGGTCGCCAGAAGGAACCGGTTGTATTCGAGGTCAACACGAATGGCGTACTCGCCGAACAGGTTCACCACGTTGGCCGGCCGATGAGTAGCGGCAGCGAGCGCAATGAGAGCGTCGTTGTAGGTTTCGGAGTACTTCATCGTGAGGGGCATGGTCGGCCTGTCTTTCTGGGCCGATGCAGCATTGCACGGCTATGTCGAGGAGATCAGTTCGCAGCCGCTGCTTGACGATGAACTGAAACCAATCCTAGCTCGAGTCTCCGAGCGCACTGACGCAAGCCCGTGAGGGTCAGTTGTTGCGCGCAAAGTTCGACTCACGCTCCGTGACGAACTGATCGTCCGGAAGCGGTCCGGGTGGGGCAAGCGCAGTCAGGAACGACTCGGCCCACTGATGCACATCGTGTGTCATGACCTGTCGATGCAGCGCAGCCATACGGCGACGGCCTTCCTTCGGATCCTGATGAACCGCGGTCAGGATCGTATTCTTCACGCCGTCCAAATCGTGCGGGTTGACCAGGTATGACTGTCGTAATTCCATTGCGGCACCGGTGAACTCGCTGAGAACGAGAGCACCTCCGAGGTCGCCACGACAGGCCACGTACTCCTTGGCTACCAGATTCATCCCGTCGCGCATCGGCGTCACGAGCATGACGTCGGCAGCGACGAACAGTGCGATCAGTTCTTCACGGTCGACCGGCTGATACAGGTAGTGAACGACGGGGCGGCCGATCTGACTGTGGTCACCGTTGATGCGGCCCACCTGCTCTTCGATGACGCTACGCAGGTCGATATAGTGCTGCACGCGTTCACGACTGGGCGTCGCGAGCTGCACCATCGTGTACTTCTCCGGATCCAGACGATCCTCGTCGAGGAGTTCCTTCAAGGCTTGAAGCCGCAGGTCGATACCCTTGGTGTAGTCCAGCCGGTCGACTCCCAGCAAGATTTTCTCGGGATTTCCCAGCTCTTCCTTCAATTCGCGCGCGCGACGCAGGACCGAATCGCTTTTCGACTGGCGCTCGAGTTCGGCAGAATCGACGGAGATGGGAAAGGCGCCCACCTTGACGACGCGAGAATCGAAATCCACATGCCCGAGCGCACTTCGAACACCGACGCCCGCGGTCGTCGTCTTGAGGCCGAGAAGTTTGCGGGCCAAGAACAGGAAATTGTTTGCGCCACCAGGTAAGTGGAAGCCGATCAGATCGGCGCCCAGCATTCCCCTGACGATCTCCTTGCGCCACGGAAGCTGCATGAAGAGCTCGACCGGAGGGAACGGGATATGAAGAAAGAACCCGATCGTCAGATCTGGCCGCAGCTCGCGCAGCATCGCCGGCACAAGTTGCAACTGATAGTCCTGCACCCAGACAGTCGCTCCGTCCGCGGCGCAACGCGCGGTTTCCTCGGCGAACCGCTGGTTGACCGCGACGTAGGTGTGCCACCACGACCGCTCGAACGTCGGAGCCACCAGGACGTCGTGGTAGAGCGGCCACAACGTGTCGTTGGAGAACCCCTCGTAGTATTCGGCGAGGTCCTGAGAGGTCAGCTCGACGGGAAACAGACGAAGGCCGTCAACCACTATCGGATCGACCTTCTCGTCCGCGACCCCCGGCCAGCCGACCCAGGCGCCATCCCGCTGTCGCAGGATGGGTTCGAGCGCAGTGACGAGCCCACCCGGACTTCGCTTCCAGTTCTTGCTTCCGTCTTCGTCGGTTTCGAGATCGACCGGCAGTCGGTTTGCGACGACGACGAATTCGGAGAGCTTTTCGAGATCGGTACTCACGCCGACATCGGCTCCGCCAGGGTCTCGTCCAGGACGGAGGTCGAGGACAGGTACGCGACTGCATCGGCTGTCGAGTCGGTGTACACGATGTCGGTGTCCATCTTCAGAAGAGACAGCGGACGCCTGACAGGGTGCGCTGCGACGAGCGTCCACGGCACGCCGAGCCTCCGTGCCTTGGCCGACAGAGTCTCGATGATGGAAAGACCTCCGACGGAGATGAACTGGACGTCCGAGCAGTCGAGTACGAACGGGTGTCGCTCACCGATCAGGTCGTCGACGCAGGCAGCGAAATCAGCTCGGGACCGGACGTCGATCTCGCCGCTGACCACGAGCGACTGAATGTTTTCGGCACAGGTCGTCGTGAAGGTGGGGGGACTGTCCGTACGCTCATCTGTAGTTCTCGAAAACTCGTTCATCGAAACTCCTGACGGATTGCTCGAAACGGTTCGTTCGAACGGTCTGGTTCGAAACGGTTTCGTTCGAAACCGGGAAACGGCACGGGAAGCAACGCACGAACCGTGCTCGTCTTCAACGGCTGGGTACTCAACCGTGCTGAGTGCCTACCTTACCGCATCGCGAAAACCCAGGTGAAAAGCGTTAGATCCGTACGGATTTCAAGGTCCCGTGAGCGTCGGCCCACGGGACCTTGGTCCCGATGGTTGAGACCTTCCGGGATCAGTCGGTGTCAGTCGCCGGGCCGGTGCTCGAGGCTCCGCCCTCGTCGGCCCACGTACGCTCGCCCGACGGATCGGTCTGAACGTCCTTGGGTGCGGTGTCGGAGCCGGTTCCCGGACCGTGGTCGGTGCCGGTGGTCTGCGGCTCTTCCGTTTGATCCGTGCGATCGGTGGAATTCTGTTCACTCATGGTGTGCGTTTCCTTCGGGAAGTCGTTGTTCATGTACTTGTCGTTTCCTGCTCACCCGCGAGGGGTACTCAGTAGGGGGTAGTGCGTCACGTCGAGCCAGTACGTCACGTCGAGTCCATACCGGCAAAGTCAGCTGTCACCGAAGCAGGAGATTTCACGTGAACCATATGACCGTGACGACCGACCACCTGCGTGCACTGCTGGGCAGTGGCCCCCATTCGGAATTGGTAGCGGTCGGGGGCGAGATCGAGATCTACGTCCCCGATGAAGAAGGGTTCGGTCTCGAGGGTATCTCGCTTGTCACTCGCGAGCAGTTGGCCGAACGTCTACCGTCCTCACCCGACAACCCCGACGAAGGTGAACTACGTATCGCCGCAGAATCGTTGAGCGAGATGATCGCCGAACTCGGCGGTTGAACTCCGAAGTTCGGGGCAGCCGACGTCAGATCTGCGGGATCGGATCCGGAGGGTACGGGTTCGGTGGCGTCGGAGTCGGTGGCACGGGCGGCGGATTCATCGGATCGGGTGGTGTCGGCGCAGGTGGTGTCGGCGGCCCCGGGTCGGGGGCGGGGCCCGGATCCGGTGGTGGGGGAGTGGTCATGAGTGCCGGGTTCCCAAACACTTGCCGAACAAACACCTAGTGTTCGGAGTGGCTTTTGGTGTTCCCTTCGGCAGGTAGATCATCGACGATGTCGACTACGGCGACGTGGATGCTCTCTGCAGAGACCGGTGGGTCCGTGTCGCCGAGGATCAGGTGAACGACGTCCACGACGGTGAACCGAACCCGGTCCGACAGTTCGGCCAGATCCACTCCGTATGGCGCTGCCAGTTCGATACGTAGTGAACGTATTTCGTGGCCGTCGACGAAGAACTCGATGCTGCTCGGCGAGCAGTGGTGCCGAGAACGTATCTCGGCGGCCAAGTGGGTGCGGAGTACGTGGTCGCTCACCGACACCGTGCCTAGACGTGGACCTTCCGACGCGTGTGCGTCGAGCGGCCAACCGGACGCCGAGGTCGACCGTAGCGCCCGGATCACCTTGTCGCTGATTCGATCCCAGCCTGGCTCGGGAGCGTTCCGCAGGGCGTCGGATGCGTGCGCCATCAATGCGTCGGTTCGTGATTCAGTCATCGCCACCTCGTCATTCGTTCACTCAGGTTAGCCCGTGCACGATGGTGATGCCCGCGCACCGCATCCGGGGTGAGTCTTAGAATCTTGCCGATTTGAACGAACGTGAGCATCTCCACCTCTCGCAGCGTCCATGCCGCACGCTGGCGATAAGGCAGTTCACCCAACGCTTCTTCCAGTGCCTCGAGGAATGCGGAGTTCGAGGTCGTGTCGAACGGGCCGGCCTCGGGAGACGGCACGAGAGGATCGAGCAATCTGTCGTCGATCGGTTGCGCTCTCTTGATTCGATAGCTGTCCACGATCTTTCGGGAACAGATCGCGAAAAGCCATGTTCGCATCGACGATTCGCCACGAAATGAATCGAGTCGGCGCCACGCGGCCACGAAGGTGTCCTGGACTACCTCGAGAATGTCGCCTTCATCTGCGAGCATTCGACGCGCATAGCGGTGAAGTGCAGGTCCGTAGTAGTGCACCAGTGACTCGAATGCTTCTCGGTCGCCGAGTATCGCAGCGTTCACCGTTGCGGTGTCCAAGCCGTCAGGTGCTTCGGTGAGCCCCTGTGTGTGCGGTAACGCCACAGTCGCTCCTCTCGCGGAAATGCGGAAAACTCGGCTGCGTTCGAAGATTGTTCGCCCGGCCGGGGCGTTGAATGTTACGGACAGTAACTAACAAGTGTCAGTGATGCACGTCACCTGACTGGGGCATTCGGTTTTGCCTTCGAGTGACGACTACACAGGTAGATCGATCAACAGGAGGAGATGACAATGGTCAGCACGCAGGTTGCGACAGCATCTACGAAGGATGTTGCATCATCGAACGACTCGGCTCTCGTGAGTTCGCAAGGAAAGACGTCGATCGCCGACACCGTTGTCTCGAAGATTGCCGGCATCGCTACGCGAGAGGTGAGCGGCGTGTACGACGTCGGCGGCGGAGCGTCGCGGGTTGTCGGGGCACTGCGCGAGCGGATCCCCGGCGCGAGTGTCAACCACTCCCAGGGAGTATCGGTCGAGGTCGGCGAAAAGCAGGCAGCGGTCGACATCGACATCGTGGCCGAGTACGGCGTATCGCTCGCCGATCTGGCCACCGGCATTCGCCGCAACGTCATTGCGGCGCTCGAACGGATGACGGGTCTCGAAGTGACCGAGGTGAACATCACGGTTCACGACGTTCACCTCGACGAGGGCAGTGACGACGAAACCGGCGAGCCCAAGACTGCACGGGTGCAGTGAGTTCCGAAATCGCCGACACCATCGCGGCGGCTGTGACGGGGATACCTGGGGTCGCCTCGCTTCATGCCGGAATGTTCGGCGAGGTTGGCACGTACCTCCCCGGTCGCCGCGTCGTCGGCGTGCGGGTGACGGAGTCGTCGACAGACATCCATGTGTGCATCTTCGCCGACGCCGCCGTTCGAGACACGGCTTTACGTATCCGCCAAGCGGTTTCAGGACTCGTTACAGGCCCCGTGAACGTGACAGTGGAAGACGTAGTCGGTCGTGCGCACGATGCCTGAGCACTCTCGGGGTTCAGTTCCTGATCGACGATCCGCACGCCGAGAGGCGATCAGGAACTACCACCCCGACGTGGGCGGATCTGCCGACGCGCTCAATCGAGCACTCGAACGCGTCGACCGGGACTTCGCGTCCCCGATCGGTGTGGGTGTGCGCAGGACACTGCGCGGCACGATGCGGCAGATAGCGAAACCCGCTCGGACCCAGTACACGCGTTTGCGCGCTCGGTTTCCGGGTGCCAAAACCTACACCGAGATCTGACTCGCACCAACGAACATCATTCACAACGGAGGATTCACATGACCACCTCGACTGTCGGCCTACTGGCAGGACTACTTCTCGGAGTCGCAGCTGCTGCAGGCGGTTTCACCGGATTCCTCATCGCTCTGGTTCTCGGTGTGATCGGATACCTCGTCGGTGGTCAGCGTGACGGCGAGTTCGATCTCGGTGTGATGCTGAAGGGTCGCGGACGTGGCTGAGACAGCTCGACCGGAGTCGTCTGTGCTTGCCGAGCCGGGCGATCGCGGAACGCTGACGATTCGAGACAGAGTCGCGCAGAAGTTGGTTCTCGAGGCGACGCGCGGAACCCCGGGGGTGCGCCATCACGCCGCCGGCATGGACAAACTGACCGGGCGCGAATTGCCGAGGGCGCGAGTGCTGGTATCCGGCAAGCGGGTACGGGCCAAGGTGGACATCGCGATCGAGTGGCCCGGATCCTTGTCGGTCATCGGTACCGCGGTGCGAGAGAACGTGACAACCCAGTTGCAGTCTGTATCGGGCCTGGACGTAGACGGCGTGGACGTGGCGATCGTGAGCGTTCTCCCGGCATCGACCAAGCGTGACGCGGGAAGGAAAGTGCGATGACCGCCGACAAGGTCGCACCACCCACTGCCTCGAGGGCTGCTGCTCCTGTTCCCCTTGCGGTGCCCGGATCGGCCGTCACGGGATTCCTCATCGCCGCGGCGCTACTTGCGCTCGGCGTGGTCGGCGTCCGCGACGCGCTGGTGGATACCGGCGTGATCACCGGGTCGCAGTGGATACCAAGTGCTGCCGCATATGTGGACGGGCTCGCGTACCAGGGTTGGATGTTGCCGGCGGGGATCGCAGCCGTCGTTCTCGGCCTGTGGTTCGTCATCCTCGGACTCAAACCGCGACGAAAGACTGCCAATGCCTTGGTCGGAGTCGCGAATACGTGGATCGATCCCGCCGATGTAGCGGCGATAGCGTCTGTTCGCGTCGAGTCACTGGCCCAGGTTCGATCCGCTTCGTCACACGCGACCCGGCGCAAGCTGGAAGTGAAGGCCTCGGTCACGCCCGATGGAGCCGCCACCGCTGAATCGGAAATCCGTGCGGTGCTGGGGGACTTGGCCGGGTCGCTGTCACCATCGCCGCGAATCAAGGTTCGTATCCAGACGGGATCGCTGTCATGACTCGGACGGCGACGGCGATGGATCGTATGGCGACATGCGTCGTAGGGATGCTTGCGATAGCGCTGGGAGTTGCAGCGATCCTGTGGAATCGCGACGTGATCAAGGATTTCCCGGCGCGTATCGAGATCCCGTGGGCTGAAGATCTTGTCGATCACTCGTGGTGGCCATGGGCTGTCGGAGCTGGGGGAGTACTGCTAGTCCTCCTCGCGTTGCGGTGGTTGATCGCGCATGTGCCGCTGCGTCGGGTGAAGGAGGTCACGGTCCCTGGGTCGAACTCGCACAATTCCATCACCGCGGATCTGGGTGCAGTGGCGGAAGGAGCGACCGCATCACTGGAGGACTTCGACGAAGTGTCGCGTGTCCGAGGAAAAGCGTTGCTCGATCGTGGAGTTCGCACGATCGATTTGCGAGTGACATTGAGACGTAGCGTCGTATCCGGATCGGAAACGTTGTCCGAGTTGATTTCTCGCGTCACCGATACGGTGGATCAAGTCGAGTCGATGGTCGGTGATCCATCCGTCGCGACCAGAACTCACATCGCCGTGGAAAGCGCGAAACGCGATGAGCCGAGAACTCTCTGATCAATCGAGGTTTGAGCCTCCCGGTGACCGGGTATTGGTAGACCTCCCGATCGTGCACAGAGTCATGGATGTTGCTGTGGCACTGTGTGTCACGTTGCTCCTTGCGACCGTGACCTCGATGGCGATCGCGATCGTAGTGACGCTGATCATGTGCGCGTCGGTGAGTGTCGTTTCTCGTATGTGGTGAATCGCCAGTCATTTTGGTTCTGTCGTGAACACCTGATAGAAAGGTAAGCAGACAATGTGGCTGCTACTGAGTGCACGATCCCCCGCGTCGTGCGGCGGAGAGTCCGGTTGTGTGCAAACACAACCCGCGATCACGGTCTAGTTGCGCGGGCCGATCGCTCGGAACTCTCCCTTCACCGGCAGTCTCTCATTGCGCCGCCCCTCTTTACTCTAAGGAGTTCAAATGCTTCCTCTCGGTATCATCGCCTGGATCATCATCGGTGGACTGGCGGGTTGGATCGGCAGTAAGATCATGAAAACCGATGCGCAGCAGGGGATCTTCCTCAACATCGTTGTCGGTGTGATCGGCGGTCTGATCGGTGGTTTCCTGCTTCGAGTCTTCGGGGTCGATGTCGAGGGCGCGGGCTGGATCTTCAGCTTCCTCACTTGCCTCCTCGGCGCTGTCATCTTGCTGTTCCTGGTCAAGGCAGTCACCGGAAAACGTTGACACGCATTTGTCCACGCAGTTCCAGTTCGACTGAATCCACGACCGAATTCCACGGCTGAACGCACGACCGAATCCAAGAAGGAGAAATACATGTCTGACTTCATCGACAAGGCAAAGCACCGCGCTGAGGATCTCATCGGCGAGGCGAAGGAAAAGTTCGGAAACGCCACGGGCAACGATGATCTGGCTGCCGAGGGTGTTGCCGATCAGGGCGAGGCGAAGGTCAAGAAGGCCGGAGACACTGTCAGTGACAAGGTCTCGGATATCAAGGACAAGTTCACAAGCTGAGTGAGCTTCAGCGCGGTTGATCGGCACGTCCGGTCAACCGCGCTTTTGTGTGCCTCCCCGGCCGTTGCGGCTACCGCGATACGCGAACTTGCGCGTTTCTGCGAGCCACTCCGGAAGCATGCGCATGTGGGCCGGTGTGTTCAGAATCGGATCGAAGGACGGCTGGAGGCAATCCGGGTGGTCCTCGACTTCGTCGAGGCAGAGATGTCCGATCGGTATCAACTGAAGTTGAATCCTCGCGAGGTACACGGAGAAGTGCAGCGGGGAATGATCGACCGCAGCTTTCAATGCAGACAAAGAAGTGCCGGCCGGATGGACACCGCGCGGTGTCACGATCAGCCACGCCGCGGCACCGCCCGCGCGTGAGTAAGGAACCAGTGTGCTGTATCTCGCGCCGTTCCACGAGAAAGCCGGAGCTGGAAACATTTTCGAGAAGGTAGAAAGTCCTGATGTTGCGAGAAGAATGTCCCACGGGTTTTCATCTGCGCCGACATCGTGCAACCGAAGCGCCAGGCCGAGTACGTCGGGTAGGTCTCCGGGTGTTCCGAGGGCTTTCGACATTCGAGCGGTGACGGTAATCGTCGACGACTCCGATACCGGCCACCATGGGGTGGCCGGCTTCAATGTTCCCTTCAGTTCGATCCCGTGAGGGTGAAAAACCCTGGCCATGCGCAGCGATGATGCGAAGTGGAACGGCCCACCGACCAGCTTCCCGATCGCACTCTTGCCGGCGGGGATGATCGAATTGATCGTCACAGCTTCCTTTATCTGAGAATTCTCCGCCCGTGAAGCGCCCGGACTGGACGGACGTTCAGGCGTATTGACGGGCTTTTCAGTGGCGTCTTTCGACTTCCCAGTGGTGGTGATTGCTAATCATGTGACATGCCGTAACAAAAGTCTCGCCCGCCGGGATAATTAGCCAAACGCATAAATTGGTCGTTATGGTTTGTTCGTCCGTAACGGTGCGATCGGACCTGCGACCGTCGCGAACTGGCGAGATTGCTACTCGTGATTTGTGTTTGGTGATTGCGCGGAAACAAGAAATGTCGAGGAGACACGCTGATGGGCCACTCTCGAACCTGGCTGACGCGCGCGCTGGCAATGCCGGTGGCTGTCGCGGTCACTTTGTTGCTTCCGCTCGGCAGTGTCGCCTCCGCCCAGGATTTCGAGGACGACGCAGATACTTCGGTGGCCGCCGCAGCCACAACTCCGATCTCCTTCACCGAACTCGGACGAGGAACAGACATCGTGTTCTCCTCCGATGATGCACCCGTCTTGGTGACCGTGCCGGTGCCGGACGGACTCACCGCAACAGCCGTGACCGGAATCCTGACCGCCCCGACCGACTTCAGTAGGGGTTGGCTCGAAGTGACTGCGGACGGCAGATTGGTGAGCCGCGTCGACTTCGACGCCGGGCAGGCCGGAACCGGCCTACCGATTTCGGTTCCGTTGCAAGGTCTCGAAGTGGTCGACCGGAGCGTGACCGTGTCGATGATCGCTCACCTCGTTCCCGTCGACGACCGCTGCTACGACCGAACGAGATACCAGCCCCTTGCGCTCCGGGATGCCTTTGTCGCCTACGACGGTGCCGAGCAGCAGCCCACGACTGTTGCAACCTTCTTTCCGCCGATTTTGAGGAAGGCAACCATCTACGTCACGGATGGTTCGTCACGGTCACAGCAGAGTGCGGCTCTGCAGCTGAGTGCAGCGATTGTCAACAAGTACGGAAGTCAGCCTGACGCCGTGGTGGTGGAACAACTGCCGAACGGCCAGAGTCTGCCGTCCGCTGAGCCGGGACTGTTCGAGAGAGCTGTAGTACTCGGCAACAGTGGGGACGCCGGCATCGATCTCGCGGCTGCTCCGAATGGTGCACCAGTGCTGCGAATTTCAGGGGACGACAAGACCCTCGTTCCTCAGGTCAGTCTGTTGGCGGCGAACTTCGACGGCTACTGGGCGGCGAGCAGGGCGCTCGCGTCACCGGACAACACAGTTGCCCAGATTTCCCAGGACGCCATCACCGTCGGTGAGCTGAAGCTCGGAACGTTGACGGCTTCCGGTCTCAATCACATCGAGGTCGACGTCCCGTTCAGCCAGTCGCAACTGGGGCGTCCGATGAAGGACGTGTCGATCCGAATGATCGGTTCCTATGTACCGCTGCCGAATTCACGCAACGGAGAACTGTCGATTTCGCTGGGGGACTCACGGCTTGCTTCGCAGACGGTGAACGAGACAGGGCGCTTCGACATCGGCGTCGATGTTCCGAACGAACTCCTGCGTCGCGACCTGACCTTCGAAGTCTCGATGGATGTGACCGGCGACTTCCAATGCGGCACCAGTAGCCCGTCTTCGCTCACTGTCGATCCGGCAAGCACCATCACGTCCACTACCGGATTCCCGCCGACGCCTGGAGGATTCCAGGCATTACCGCAGTCGATGCTGCCCACACTCGATGTCGGTTTGAGTCACGGTGATTTCGCAGATCTCGTTCGCGCGCAGCGCCTCGTTGTCGCGATGCAGCGGTTGAGCTATCTGCCGCTGCAACCGCGTGTGCTCCCGTTCGGCGACGCGGCGACCAGTTCGCTGCCGGCGTTGTTGATTGCGGCGGACGGGAAGCTTCCCACTCCGGTGGCTCTACCCATGGACACAGCAGATCAAGGGCTCCTGCGCTTGCAGGGTCTGGAATTCGGTGGACAATACGGTGCCTTGCAGGTGGTTTCGGGTTCGCACAACGAAGTGGTGGCGCTGACCTCTGAGGGTGATGCGGCCGATGCCGACGGTCTGCTCAACTGGTTGGAAGGTGGGAAGGACCGGTTCGCAGAACTGACCGGCGATCTCCTGGTCGCGCCTCGGGGAAGTGAGCCCTTCGATGTCGGAGTCAACGTCGCCCCGTTGGGCACCGCGACCTCGGCCGAAGAGGAGACCGGACTGAGCGCGGTCACGATCGGCTGGATCGGATTCGGGACCGTGGTTCTGATCGCTGTTGCCGTCGGTGGTGTGCTCGTGGCTCGGCGTCGCGGACAGTGACCGTCACCGATCGCCCGGCCCTGTCCGTCGCGGTCCACGATCTACCGGGCCGCAAGCCATGGCGGATGTTCGTCGCGCTCTTCGCGATCTACACCGCGTTGGGCGTGTGGATGAACGCGGGTATCGGGTTCATCTTCACCGATTCGCTCAGCCGCGTCGCCGCGGTGTCGGCGATGCTGCTCAGCCGTGATCCGCACTTCGCGGCGATCGGGTTCGTGTTCACCCCGTTGACGGCGGCAGTCCAGATTCCGATGGGCCTGATGGGTCATTGGTGGCCGGATCTGCTGCGGTGGAACATCACTGCGGTCGTGATGTCCGCGGCCTTCATGGCTGGTGCTGTGATTCAGGTACGTGGGATCAGCCGCGACCGTGGGTGTGCGCGATGGGTCACCGTCGTCCTGACCGTGCTGTTCGCTGTCAACCCGATGATCGTCATGTACGCGGCGAGCGGAATGAGCGAAGCTCCGTTCCTCTTCTTCGTTCTGTGGGCGACACGTCGATTGATTCGGTGGATGCGAAGCGACGACGTACACGACCTCATCGGTGCCGGCCTCGCTTTCGCTCTGGCGTACCTCACCAGATACGACGCATTGGCCCCGCTGTTCGTCGCGGTGGTGCTGGTGACCGTGGTGAGTTGGCTTCGTTTCCGTCCGACTGCGGAGGAGCGCGGCGAGGGCGCGGGGCCCGGCTTGCGGCTCTGGGCAGCAGCCCTCGACGGTGCCGTAGTGCTGATGCCGGGATTCCTTGCCTTCGCCTTGTGGTCGTTTGCCAGTTGGCTCATCACAGGTCAAGCGTTCCAACAGTTCTCGTCGGTCTACGGGAACAGTTCCATCCTGGAGCAGGCTGGTGCCGGAACCGAATCACCGATCGCCCGTCTCGCGTTCTCGATTACCGAAATGGCCGTACTCGGCCCGGCGCTCCCGGTGCTCGCGGTCCTTGCAATCATCTACGCACTTCGGCGGCGCGACACCGAAGTGGTCGTGCCTCTTGTGTTGTTCGGCGCCATCCTCGGTGCCCAAACCTTGCTCTACGTGATGGGATCGACGTTTCCCCTTCTGCGCTTCTACATTTCGATCATTCCGCTGTGTTTCGTGTTGGTCGTCCTGATCGCACCTCGCGGAGCGCCGGTCGTCACGCGTCGACCGGGGGCTGCTGCGTCACGCTCGGTATCGACGTACCCCGAGCAGTCGGGGCCCTCTCTGCCCCTTGTGATCTCTCTGTGCTTGCTGGTCGGGTCGACGCTGGTCACGTTTGTCGCGATGGGTAATGCGCGGATCGCAGTGCTCGAGCATTCCATTGCCAGTGCGATCATTCCGGGCCGGCAGAACCTGGAGGAGCAGACGAATCTGCGCACGTTTGCGGCCGAGCGTCGCATCGCCAGGTACCTGGACGACTTGGCTCTGCCGGAGGGGTCGGTTCTGCTCGACACCGTGCAGAGCTATGCCGTCGTGGCGTCGTCGAACAACCCTCGGCAATTCGTCGTGCCTTCCGATGCGGACTTCGTGCGCGTACTGAACAACCCCGCCGAACATCACGTCGAATACATCCTGTCGGTGCCGAACACCGGTCGCGGTGTGTCGGACGCGGTCAATCGGCGCTATCCGACGATGTACGACACCGGGGCCGGCGGTGTGGGAGCGCTGGTACTCGAGGTTCCCAACGACGGCGGCATGGACCCTTCGGCCTGGCGTTTGTATCGCGTCACCGGTGAACGGCAAACGGGTCGATGAGGCAATTCGTGTGGGAGGATTGTCCGTATGACGTGGATGGTTGTAGATGTCTTCTGAAGAAGTGCGTCCGCGTGTGCCTGGCACAGTGCGTCGCCGTATCGCTGCCGCTGTAGTCAGCTTTGCAACCGTCGCGGTGGTGACAGGAATGTTCACGACGCCGGTGGTTGCCGATTCGCCCAAGACAGTTCGGGTGGGAGCGTCGTCGAGCGGACTGACGCTCGACGGACAGCCATGGTGGCCTACCGGGCTGAATGCTTATCAACTGGCCACTGATTGGTCGGTGAACTTCGGCTGTGGCGCCATGGTCGATCTCGATGCCTACTTCGGTTCTCTGCCACCGAACTCCGTCACGCGTTTCAACGCGTTCCAGGCGCTCGCGGTGAACAAGGTGTCCGGGGAGATGGATTTCGGCCCGATGGACGCGGTGTTCGACGCTGCGGCGCGACACAATCAGTTCACGATTCCGGTGCTCTCACCCCAGGACAGCGGGTGTGATGACGGGCTGTTCAAATCCAGGGACTGGTACACCGACGAGTGGAAGGTCGCGAACCTGATCCCAGGTCGAGCCACCATGAGCTTCCAGGACTGGATGCACACCGCCGTCGACCGTTGGAAGAACGAGCCTTCCGTCGCGGCGTGGGAATTGGTGGGGGAGCCGGAACCGAGCCTGTGTACCGATGCCGCCTGCAATTGGTGGACAAGAACGTGCCCGTCTGATTCCGCGCAGGTGTTGCGGGAGTTCTTCGACACGGCAGGCGCCGAACTTCGGGCGATCGATCCGAACACCCTGATCACGGCCGGATACGTCGGGGGCGGTCAGTGCGGCACTGCGGGTGACGACTACCAGTACGTGAGCGAGTCCGACTTCGTCGACGTTCTGCAGTATCACGACTACGGAGCAGACGGGGTTCCGCTTCCGGGCGACCAGTGGAACGGACTGGCGCGTCGCATCGAACAGGCCGCGAACGTCGGTAAGCCGTTGTTGGTCGCCGAGACAGGCGAATTGGCAGGCAGTTGTGAATCACTGGCGACCAGAGCCACGAATATCGAGACGAAGCTGACGGGGCAGAAGGTGGCCGGTACGGCCGGAGCTCTCCTGTGGGCATTCGTGCCGGATCCACGGCCGAACGAATGCACAATGGATATCGGGCCTGACGATCCACTCTTCGACGTGATTGCTTCACTGGCAAGTTAGGACACTGCTAGTAGTCCACTGGGAGTTCCATCCAGTGGGAGTATGGTCACGATTTGATAACAACCTGAATCTGGTGTTGTGGCGTGATGACCGTATTTCGTTCGTATTCAATGGTATTCAGTGGCATTCACCTGTGGATAACCGAACTTGAAGACGGGTGAAGTCGCACGGGACCATCGATGCGACGCTTCCAGGACCTTCGTCCGGGTCGGCTGGGGACGGTCCGGTTGAGGTGCTGAGTTCGGAAGTTGTGTCGTACCTGTCTCTTTGGCCAGTTGCTACGTCCCGCCGTGGTCAACGTCGAAATACGATCACAACCGTTCGCCGCGGTAACGGGTAGTGCGCGGAGTGCGGCGTGCCCCTCGTGGAAGTGACATCGAGGGGTGGTGTGTAGCTCTCGCGCGCAACGAATTCCGAGTTCGAGTCAACTTGCGGCGGCATCGGCCGCCCGGTAGACCTTGTGCGCAGGCTGTACATGCGATGTGAGCTTTCGGTCGTCGAAATGAGGGGACGACCGCTGCATGCGCGTAACGGTAAGTGTGTGGAGCATCGTGTGAGCGGAGAGGTGAACGATGACTGGGTGCGCTGAACGGCCTTTCAAGACTGCTGTGGTGCCGGCTGCCGGGATGGGGACTCGTTTCCTCCCGGCCACCAAGACGGTTCCGAAAGAGTTGCTCCCCGTGGTCGATACACCCGGGATCGAGCTGGTCGCAAGCGAAGCGGCGCAAGCAGGCGCGGAACGTCTGGTAATTGTCACTGCGCCGGGCAAGGCATCGGTCGTCGGGCATTTCGTCGAGGACCTGGTGCTCGAGGGCAAGCTCGCCGCCAGCGGGAAGCACCATCTACTCGAACGTGTGCGTCGGGCTCCGGGCCTGATCTCGGTGGAGCCGGTTGTGCAAGAGTCTCCGCTGGGATTGGGACACGCTGTCGGTCTGGTCGAATCGGTGCTGGATGCGGACGAGGACTCGTTCGCGGTGCTGCTTCCCGACGATCTGGTCCACCCCTGCGGCATTCTCGACGCGATGGCGAAGGTACGTGCCGAGCGTGGTGGTTCTGTGCTGTGCGCGTTCGACGTCGCGCCCGATCGTGTTGGGGCCTACGGAGTATTCGACGTCCAAACACCTGTGGAGGGCAGCGATCCCGATGTGCTTGCCGTCATCGGCATGGTTGAGAAGCCGGCTCCTGAGGATGCTCCGTCCACTCTCGCCGCGGCCGGACGATACCTTCTCGATCGCGCCGTGTTCGACGCGCTCAGACGAATCTCACCCGGGCAGGGTGGCGAACTACAACTGACGGATGCGATAGCGCTGTTGATCGCGGAGGGGCATCCGGTTCACGTCGTCGTCCATCACGGAACCCGCCACGATCTTGGTAACCCGGGAGGCTTTCTGCGAGCATCTCTCGACCATGCGCTCAGTCGCACCGAGTACGGACCGGAGTTGCGAGTCTGGCTCAAGGAACGATTGGATCAGCCGGATCCGCAGCTGACCTACTGACTTGCAAGGCTATGCGACGCGGAGCGTCTCGCCAGCTCATCGAGGAGATCTTGCGTGCTGAGCGACGACAGCGAAATCGGCTTGTCGTCCAGACCCGACTCGTCAGGTGTCATGTAGCCCGCCGCGACAAGAATTTCCTGGACGTGGACGTCGAAGACGCGGCAAGCAGTTCTGATCGTGTCCTGCGTGGGAGGGCGTTTCGCGGACAGCCACCGACCGAGCTCGGAGGGGCGTATTCCCAGCGCACGCGCAGCATCGGCTACGTCAGTTTCTTGGCGAAGTTCCAGTTGATGCTTCACCCATTCCGAAAAACCGCTCATACCGGTCATAGTGCCTGAGTGCTGCGCGGTAAGCCAGCGCCGTCTCGACACGTAAGGCGCTCGACGGCTGATCTGTGATCATTCGGCAACCAATCACCGCAGTTCTCGCGTACCGGTAGTTAAGTTTTGTGACTGGATTGTGTGTTTACTGCAACCATCTAGCTGTGCGTTTTCCGGTGAAACCCGAAATCGGGTGAAATTGTGGGTGAGGCGGATCAGTAGACATAACTCACACCTGTGTAGAACGTGAGGGTTGCGTTGTCACGTGTTCAGACCGTGGAAGGTTTTTTCCCAGTAGGACGGGTTGCGAATCAATTGGTAGGTCCCCTTGATCGCCGCGATGCTCATCAGCACCCAATACAACGGAGCAGTCAGACAGGCGAGGAGGAGCATCGCGTTTCGCGTTTCTCGGCACGCCACGAGGTTCATGTAGAGAACAGCGGCATTACCGAATGCCAGAGAGATCAACGCGGGGAAATAGACATAGTTGGGGAAGACCTGGTGGATCACTTCAGGTTGTCCGAGAATCCAGTCCAGACTGATGAGCCAGAACACCATGTTCAAAGTGGCGACCAAAGGTGTGCCGGCCATGAGAATCGTGAATCGGAGAAAGCCGATCGGACCCAATCCTCGCCATAATTTGACGGGTTGGCGCATGTGGACGAGCCACGTCTGCAAATAGCCCTTGTACCAACGCGAGCGCTGTCTGATCCAGTTGATCGTGTCACTGTTGGCTTCTTCGAGCGTGGTGGAATTCAAGACCGCGGTGCGATATCCGCTCTCTGCAATCCGCACGCCGAGGTCCGCATCCTCCGTGACATTGAAAGGATCCCACGCCCCGATCTCGTCGAGGACGCTACGGCGTAGGTGATTCGAAGTGCCGCCGAGAGGAATCGGTGAATTGCTCCGCATCAATCCAGGAAGGATGAAGCTGAACCACAGCGCGTAATCGGCGGTGAACCACGCGGTCAACAGGTTCTGAGTTCCGTTGTGGAATGCAAGTTTGGCCTGAACACAAGCAGTGTTCTCGGGAAGTTTCGCGAAAGTTGCGACTACTCGACGTAATTGGAGTGGGTCGGGGGAATCCTCGGCGTCGTAGATCGTCACGATCTCGCCCGTCGAGAAATGCAGACCGTAGTTGCATGCTTTCGGTTTGGTTCGTGGATCGGCCGCGGGCACCTTCAGAATGCTGACGACCTCGTCCACACCGGCGGCAAGTGCAGCTTCGATAGTGACGGCGTCGTCTTCCTCCAGTAGGAGAAGGACTTGCATCTTGTCTGCCGGATACTCGATCGCTCGCATGGCTGCGATGAGGTCGCCGACGACTTCAGGCTCGTTGTATGCGGGGACCAGAATGGTATAGGTGGGAAGGTCGTCGTATGAAAGAGCAAGTGCCTCTTCGTCACTGATCGTCATGATCGAGGACGCATCGAGACCCCTCGTGAACAAGATCAGACGGTCGACCATCGCCCAGATGTATCCAATGGTGCAGATCAATGTCAGCGCGATGAGAGTCGGGACGAGGAAGAACACGAGGCTGACGACGACCAGCGCAAAGCCTGCCAACAACGTATTTCGCTGCCACGGATAGAAGGCCACGGAGGCGGATGAGATCGGATGGCGCTCGCGTAGACCGTTCACTGCATCGTGCAGGGCGGCCTCGCGGTACTCCGCTGTATCCGGGTCACCGCTGACCACGACACTGTTGGACTGGCTTCGGTTTTCGTTCACCACGTCTGAGCCTCCACGAGTAGTCGAGCGAGTGCTTCGAGCATGTCCAGGTCCTTGTACTCGGATTCGGTGTCTTCGGTCGAGGTTTCACCACGCAGTAGAACGGCGAGGGTATTGCTACCGTTGGACGCCATCGACGGCTTCGGTTCGGGGAAGTAGGCGTCGGGTTCGTGATTGTCGACGCTGATCAGGCTGACTCGTTGCGCGGCTCCGTCGCCCCGCGTCCAGACGAAATTGAGATTGCTCCATGTGAGAAGGAGAGCGTCGTCGACGATCGTGTACATCTCGGCGACGATCCCGTGCGGCAGCTCCAGCGTGACCGTCGGGCTGACTCTCGCGTTCTCCAGGTCGTAGGTGGTCTTGCTGGGATACACGGCGAGCGTGGAGGGTCGACGGACCTGGACGACGTCAATCTGTACCGTGCGAGGCCGCATCTGTGAGTCCCAAGCGGGATTCGGAGTGTCGGCCCGAATGGTCTGACGACTCAGTTCGGCGGTGCTGCCGAAGTAGCGACGGGGCCAGTCGTATTCGGATGCTCCAATCTGATGCCAGCCCAGCGGAACGACAAGTCGAGGATCCGCAGTAGCCGGGGGCGGACCGACGTTGACGGTCAAACTTGTCGATGGCAGCGGCGTGAAGAACATCAGCACTGCGGCGGCAAACACCGCGAGGATGGTCCAGTTGCTTGTGGCTGTCGAAGGCTTTCGGAGTGGTCGGTCGAACGGTTTGAGCGACTTACCCCGGCGTTCGTACAGATAGAAGGCGCCGCCGACGACGATTGCGGTTCCGAGTGCCGGAAACAACTGCACGGCGAAAAGCGGAGCAGTGGGATACTTCTGAATCGTGAAGTAGAGAATCACCACACCGAGCACCGTTGCGGCGACGAAGGCGATCGCCCCTCGCCTCCACGTTCTACTGACGGCGATCGTGGTCGCGGCAGACGCGACAAGCACCATGAGGACGCTGTAGTCGAAACGAGTCCCGCCCATTTCGGTCGCGATGGCGCGGTAATGCAGCGGCGCCAAGATGATCGGGACCACCCAGATTGCCCAGTACCGATTGACCGGACGGAGGCCGAACATCAGAACCGCTGCGCTCCAGACGAATACCCAGGCTGCGATGACGTCGATATGCATCAGTTCGTAGGTCTCGGCGAAACGCGGTAGCAGGAGCGCTTGAAGTCCCAACGCGACGAAGAGACCGATGCAGCCGACTATCTTGTCGGTCTCACGATCGTGAATCGGAAGCTCCGGGCCGCGCCTCAAGTCTGTTCCGACGGCTGCAACCAGGCACAAGAGCGGTAGAGCGAAGACGTAGCCGATGGCAGTTCCGCTGGCCGTGCTCTGCCAAAGCTTGGTCCAGGTGGGCCAAAATGCAAAGATCGTGGCGAGCGCGATCATCAACCACCGCACTGCGAGTCGAGGAATGATCCCGGACTCGGAGCGGATCTCACGAATCTTCAACATTTCCAGTTCCATTCGCTTACTACCCGACATCTGCGTGCGATTCGAGGCTGCGCACCGCTGGGGACTGCCGACCATCGCCATCGGTCCGGCGCCATATGCAGACATTACTTGATCGAGACATATCGCCCTCGCCACGTCGAAGCGCCAGTCCCCGAGCAGTCCGGCCGGAACGTCTCACATGCTCACATCTCACATAGTGGGAATTTTGAAATCTTTTTTTTCGGTACCCAGTGCGGGTCTGGGTTGGCCGGATGGCATGGCGGGATTTCGGGTCTGCCGAATTACTCCATATCGAAGGGCAATTCACTTGCGAATTGCAGAAAGTTCAATCAGGTCCGGCGGATTCGACCTACGGGGACATAGGTCCCCGGCGTGCAGGGACGGTTCTCGGTTGCGTGGATTCGGGTCCAGTTACCCATGCGAAAGAACTGTGGTCAGCAGTGAGAGGCAATGTCCGCTTTGTGAGCTATTGCAGTCGTCGGGACCTAAGCCCTCGACGTTTCCGCGGATTTACTCAATAGCTGAACTATAGCTACTAAATGGTAACTACAGCGTAAATGGCACCGTGACATTGCGGCGATTGAACGTGAACGATCGTCCAACATTCTTTGGGTGTGTGCTGGGAAGAAAAATTGCCGGTTAGAGTCTTGACCTGCAATATTATTCGAATTGAACTCCGGCCTTGGAGATGTTCTCATAGTACTCACGCGGCACGTGCAATGCCTCCGGATTATCGAGTTGCAATGTTGCCGATACCTAAGCGGAACATTTGCTCTTCTCCATCTTTAGCTGTGCCTGAAGCGTTCGGGTGCAAACGGGAAATTCCGAAGAACGGTCGGGGCCTGGCGGCTCGCAAACGGGAAGGTTGGTCAGATGTCGGCATTGGACATGTCCATGGCGCCGTCGCTCGGGTATCGGCGTCCGCGCATCGTGCCGGACTCCCGTGCGGAGTTTTCCTCGCGTGCTGCGTGGCAGCATCGATACATACGTGCTCTGGCAGTGACGGATTCGCTGATTGTCGTAGCGGCGGTTTCGGCTGCGCAGTGGCTTCGATTCGGCGCCGCGCCGACCGCCGTCGACGCTCGTGAGCTCGGGCAGTTCAGCTACACCGGTTTGTCGATCGGCGTGGTGATCGCGTGGCTGGCGACGTTGCAGATATTCAGGACCAGATCTGCGAGTGTGATCGGAAGCGGTCCTGAGGAGTATCGGCGAATCCTGGTGTCCGCGATGAGATTGTTCGGCGTCATTGCGATAGTAAGCCTTCTGCTTCGTCTCGATATCGCCCGGCTCTACCTCGCATTCGCGTTCCCTGTCGGCCTTCTCGCGCTACTGGTGAGCCGTTGGCTCTGGCGTGGGGTGATCGTGCGAAGGCGTACTCGCGGGGAGTGCCTCACATCGGTACTGGTGGTGGGCAGCAAGGATGCCGGCGCTGAACTTGCACGAAACTTCGAGCGGGGTAGCGCAGACGGTTTCCGCGTGGTCGGAGTGTGTGTGCCGGGGTTCCTTCGGCGCGCGGACGAGTCCATCGCAGTCGACGGGCGTGACATACCGCTCCTCGGTGGTGAGACATCGGTGGTCGAAGCGCTGGAACTGGTCGGCGCAGACACCGTTGCCGTGACGGCAACCGAACATCTCGGCTCGGATGGAATCCGTGCGCTTGCCTGGGATCTGGAATCGCGGGACGTAGATCTGGTCGTTGCGCCAAGTATCGTCGACGTGTCGGGGCCGCGCCTGTCGATGCGGCCGGTGGCCGGTCAGCCTTTGATACGCGTCGAGCGCCCGAAATATCATGGTGCGCAACGCTTTGCGAAATCTTCGTTCGACGTAATTTTCGCGTCATTGTTACTGGCAGCAATTGCACCTGTTCTCCTGGCCGCGGCTCTGGCGGTCAAGCTCTCGAGCCCGGGCCCGGTGTTGTATCGAGCGGAGCGAATGGGACTGGACGGCAAACCATTCCCGATGCTCAAGTTCCGTTCGATGGTCCAGAACGCAGACTCACAGGTGGAGTCGTTGATGGCCCAGAACGACGGCGCCGGTGTGCTCTTCAAGATGCGCGACGACCCTCGCGTTACACCGGTCGGGCGCTTCTTGCGCCGTTACTCGATTGACGAGCTGCCCCAGTTCGTCAATGTTCTTCGGCGCGAGATGAGCGTGGTCGGCCCCAGGCCTCCGCTTCGCCGCGAGGTCGAGGCCTACGACGGAACTGTCAGTCGCCGACTTCTTGTCAAGCCGGGGATTACAGGATTGTGGCAGGTCAGTGGACGATCGGACCTTTCTTGGGAAGAGACTGTACGACTGGACCTTTCGTACGTCGACAACTGGTCGCTGATGGGTGATGTATTGATCGTCGGCAAAACGTTGAAAGCGGTGTTGGCCAGTGACGGCGCCTACTAGTTTCCCGCTTACCGATGCCCGCAACGACGAAATGACTGGCGCGTCGGCGCTTCGCGCTCCGAGCGAATCGACGAATGATCACAGCCGGAAGATGTCGAGCGCCTCCTGGGTAGGCATCGTTGCCGGTGCTGCCGCGGCTCTTACCGGAGTTTCTCTGCCTGGCCTGCCCTCGACGGTTAATGCATCACTGCCAGTCGCAGCACTGGCTCTGGTCATTGCATGCCTGGCATCGCCGCGGGGAAGCATGGTTCGGTTTCGCTTGCGGGCGTTGGATGCATTCCTCCTGCTGTACGTGACGGCCATCGCGTTGGTCGAGTATTTCGACGTAACCTATTCGGACGCCGCCTTTTCGCTGTCGACGATTCTGAACCTGGTCGGTGTGCTTGCTGTGTACTTCGCGTGCCGACTGGTCGTGACGAGCGCAAATGACGGTCTCCGTGTGCTCCAGGGCGTGTTCATTGCAGCGATTCCGGTTGCAGTGCTGGGAATCGCCCAGATGCTTGGCGGCCGTCAGGTCAGCGAACTTCTGGTGAGATTCACCATTGCACCAGGATTGCAGGGCAGGCTTGATCTCGGATGGCCATTGCGCGCCACGAGCACCCTTGGCCACTGGACGGCACTGGGTGGATACCTAGCCATCGCGATCGCCATCGGCTGTTATCTGATTGTAGAGAAATCGGGTTCGCAGCTGATCCCCAAGCCTTTGGTTCTCGGCATTGGCATCCTCTTCGTCGCTCAAGTGTCGACATTCACGTTTGCGCCGATCTTGGTCGCGATCGTGACGATGCTCTACACGGCAGTGCAGGTCAAGATTCGTTTCATCGGCCTTCTCTCTCTGGTCAGTATCGGGGGCGCGGCATTCTTGCTGTTCGACGAGCAAGTTGGCGATCGACTGACCTCGCAACTGAGCAGCCCGTCCAAAGATGGTCTCCCTCGCTGGATTCCAGAGACCATCAGATACCGCGTCGGGATATGGAACAACGAGACTGTCCCGGCCGTCCTGGACAGTCCGCTGTTCGGGCACGGGGCGAATGTCTACAACCGCATTTCCGCAGGGACGGCACCTTCGACGTTGCGATGGCCGTCTCCTGAATCCGAGTGGATGAGAACGGCTGTTGCCAGTGGTGTCGTGTTGGCCGTGCTGGAGGTGGCACTTCTCGTCTACGCCGTCAGCAAGGTATGGACGACCTCGGACCTACCGGGCGTCACCAGTTTTCGCACAATCGGGATCGCCCTCGTCGGGATTCTCGTCATTTCTTCCTTTCATTCGCATTTCAGTAGCGGGTCGGTGGCGATGATGTTCTGGATGGTCGTCGCCGTTGTTCTGAGTACGCAGGATTCTTTGACTATGTCGGGCAAGAATAACTATGGGCGGGTTAGTTGAATGGATACCATCGATCTGTGGGGAATACGCGTGAAACCCTGTGCGCCCGATGATGTCATCGAATGGATCAGGAACAATCAGGGTGAAAAGAAGGTCTTGCTGAACCATAATCTGCACAGCACGTACCTCCACCTCACGAATGAAAAGTTTCGCAGTCTCTATTCCAGTTCGGATCTGACTCTGATCGACGGAATGCCGATACTGGTGGCTTTGGCAATTCGCAGATTTCGGAGACAACAACCGTCGCTAAGCGTGTCGCAACGCTGTGGTTCGACGGACTGGATTCCGCTGGTCGGTGACATCGACGATGGGATTCGTATCGCGGTTATCGGTGCCAGCCCGAGTTCCAATTCATCTGCTGTGGATGCGATTTCAAGAATGGCCGAGCATGGCGAAGTTCGAGGGTGGAGCGGATACGCGGGCAAGGAAGCGCTGATTTCCGAAGGCTTCGAGTCCCTGCGCACATTTCGACCAGATCTCGTATTGATCGGATTGGGTATGCCGATCCAAGAAGAGTTCTTGCTCGATCACTGGGATGCATTGCCCGCCGCGGTTTTTGCAACTGTAGGCGGGGCCATAGATCAACTGTCCGGACAGCAGCGCCTGGCTCCTCGGTGGACAGGCAAGTTGGGTATCGAATGGCTGTGGAGGCTGGCTTCGGACCCGAAGAGGCTTGCGTCGAGGTATCTGGTGGAGCCTTTCAAGCTGATGCGTGTGACTGTCGAGTTTCAGTTCGAGAGACGAGGAATTCTGTGACCGATGGAGTAAACGATCAACTGGTCACCGTCGTAATTCCGTCGCTGGGGCGGAGTGAACTGGTTCGCACGATCGAGAGTGTTCGGCACCAGACGCACCGCGATATCGAAATCATCGTCGTGCTGGATACCGCCATGGACGAGGGTGGCACTGCAACCGGAGCGGACATCGTGCTGACCACAGGGGGCGGTCGCGGTGCAGCAGTGGGAAGAAACATGGGAGTCGCAGCGGCGTCCGGACGCTTCGTCGCGTTTCTCGACGACGACGACTGGTGGGAAGCAACCAAGATCGAGCAGCAGCTCGCCAGTATGACTCGACAATCAACCGAGTTCTCCTACACCGCAACCTACTTCCACTCAGGAAACACAGTGCGTACTCTTCCGATCACTCGGTACGGTGAGGGCTCGTCGATGGGCGACTACCTAGTCTTGCGGCCTGGGTTGCGGCACGGGCACGGATACGTGCAGTCGAGTTCGATCATGCTGACTCGTCGACTCGCCCAGCACGTCGCCTGGGACGAATCACTCTCCAAGCATCAGGATTGGGACCTCGTGGTTCGTCTCGAAGAAGAAGTAGGCGAGAAGGTGTCGTATGTAGACGAGCCTCTCGTTCACGTCCAGCAGGCCAGCAAGAGTTCAATTTCGACTGTGCGGAATTGGAGGCGAAGCGTCCCGTTCTACGACAAGCACGCGTCGTCGTTGGGGAAGACGGCGAGGGGCGACTTCATCGCCACTCAAATACTGAGATCTGCACTGGCTGCCGGAGACGGACGGGGAATCGTGTACGCAGCATCCGGGCTTTCGAAGGCCCGTGTTCATCCAGCGGCACTGATCGTCTCGCTCTACGGTGCGGTCGAGTTCGGGAAGCGACTTCGTCAGCGGGTGGCGTCGTGAGTAGGCAAATCGTGGTGTGGGATCCCAACCCCTTCAATCCCTACGGGGTGGAAGTCGCCCGAGTGATTGCGGATACGCATGAGTCGGTGCTTCGCTTCGGCCGGCGCGGTCAGGGGATCACTCACGATCGGGTCAGATCCGTCGGTCTGCTCCCTCCGCCTGCAGCAGGCTCTCGCAACATCTGGGTGCTGGTGCAGTACCTGGCGGGGCTTGCGACATTTGTCGTCTACACAATCGTTCGACGGCCACTCGTCGTGGTCTGCTGGATGAATTCCGAATTGGAACGACGAATCATTCGTGGACTTCAGCTTTCGGGATGCCGGACGCTCGTAGTTGTGCACAATCCCGTTAAGAGTCGGGACGATGCGGACGATCACCCGATCATCCGTTCCATTCGTTCGGGCGCGAGCGGCTTGTTGGTTCACGACTCTTCGCTCCTTGCGGGAGTCGGAGAGTATCCGAACGTCCTGGTCGCCGCGCACCCCGCCTACCTAGCGTGGTCGGAGTCTACGGAAGGAGCGATGCGCCTTCCTCGAGATAGTTCGTCGGCAGCCCTCTATCTCGGGAGTGCTCGCGCAGACAAGGGATTCGACGTGTTGCCTAAGCTGGCGGAGGATCTGGCGCATCTGAACATCAGGCTGCAGTGTGCAATCGGAAGGCTGACATCTGGGGAGAACGACCTTCTCCGTCGATCCGAGAACATCGATATTCTGGCCGAACCGTCTACACATATGTCGGATGTGGACGTACGCCGATACATGGAGTCCTCATCTGTGTTGGTGGCGCCGTACCGGGATGTCACTGCATCCGGAACCATCTTGATGGCACTCACAGTGGGATTGCCCGTGGCCGCCTTCACATCGGACGTTCTCCTCGAAATGCTTTCCACCGACAGCCTCGCCGATACCGGAGACACGAAGATGCTCGCTGATTGTGCAGTCCGCGCAAGCGAGGCGGACCGCGCTGTCGTTGCAGAAACCGCTCGCAATCATGACATCCGCGCGACGAGGGAGTGGACGCTTGCTGTCCGCACGGTGCTCGACGAGACGATTCCTCATGTTCCCTCGACTAGGGTCGCGAATGTCTGATGTCGAGGTTGTCAACTGGAATCCCAGGAACCAAGTCGTGATCCCAGGTATTTCGCGAAAGTTGCGGATCGGGAGACGAATCAACAACTTCGGCGACCTTCTGGGTCCGGTCGTGGTCGCATGGATGTCGAAGCAGAGTGCCAGACGAGCGCGCAGCAAGCGCGACCAGCGGCTGCTGGCGGTCGGTTCCATCATGCACATGGCGAGAACTGGAGACTGCATCTGGGGAACGGGGGTCAACGGCAAGATAACTCCTGACGAGTATCGCTTCGATGCGCTCGACGTCCGGGCAGTTCGTGGACCGCTTTCGCGTGAGTTCCTGGAAATACGCGGAATTCACACTCCGCCCACGTACGGCGACCCGGGATTGCTCGTTCCTTCCGTCTTTCCTGAACTTGTCGAACTCACGAAGAACCCTTCGCGCGACGTCGTTGTCGTTCCGAATCTGAACGACCTGCCGCGGTGGTTCGACACGCCGTCGGTTCTCGACCCAACCGAGGATTTGCAGACTTGCCTCCGAACTATTGCGAGCAGTCGACTCGTCGTCGGCAGTTCGCTTCATGCCGTGATCGTTGCCGAAGCGCTGGGCATTCCAGCGCGTTTGATTCCCTCAGGTTCGGAAGCGGAATTCAAGTATGCGGACTATTACCTCGGTACCGGCCGCGAATTGTCCACCGCACCAACTGTGAAGGCTGCTATTTCAATGGGTGGCGCGCCTGGCCTGGGGTGGAATGACGGACCGCTTCGCGAAGCGTTTCCCCACGATCTCTTCGGAAAGTAGGCGCACGCAGTGGGATTGGGTACAACTGCTGCGCGCGGCTCCGCAATCACGTTGGGGGGACAATGGGTCAAGTTCCTCATTCAGTTCACCTCAATCGCCGTACTTGCGAGGGTTCTGAGCCCGGACGACTTCGGCAAGATGGCGATGGTCATGGCGGTGGTCGGAGCTGCAACGGTGATCGGCGATTTCGGGCTTTCTCTTGCCTCCGTACAAGCGTCGGAGATATCGGAGAATCAGCGTTCGAATCTCTTCTGGATCAACACGGCAATCGGATTGCTGTTGACGGTCCTGGTCTTCGCCGCAGCGCCATTGTTCGACCGGTTCTACGACGTCGACGGGCTTTCTGACATTGTCAGGGCGGTGTCGGTGATCTTCGTGCTGAACGGGCTCACCGTACAGTTGCGAGCGGATCTGACCCGGAATTTGAAATTCGTGAAACTGACGGTGACCGAAATTGCCGCACAGGGGATCGCGTTGGCCGTAACGATTCCGCTTGCCCTGTTGCACTACGGAGTTTGGTCACTCGTTGCTCAGCAAATCATCGTCTCTGCGGTACTCCTGGGCAGTTCGGCGATGCTTCTTCGATGGATTCCGAATCTCCCGACACGTCGTGCAGACATGCGGTCCCTGCTGTCGTTCGGCACCAACACCATGCTGACGCAACTGGTCACCTACTCGAGTGCGAACGCAGATTCCGTGGCACTCGGAAAGCTTCACGGCAGTACTGAAGTCGGTGTTTACGATCGGGCATATCAGCTCTTCAAGATACCGATCGCGCAATTGGCCACGCCGATGACACGTGTTGCGTTGCCGGTGCTTTCGCGAATTACCGATCCTGCTCTCTATATGGCGTATCTGGTCCGAGCTCAGACCGTACTGTGTTACGTCATGCTCGGTGCGTTTGCCTACGCGGCAGCCGTGGCGAACCCGTTGATGGATCTCGTGCTCGGAAGTGGTTGGGATGCTGCGGCGCCGATCTTCCGGATCCTCGCCGTAGGTGGTGCATTTCAAGCTTTGTCATACATCTACTACTGGGTGTTCCTTTCCACTGGCCGAGTCGATATGCACCTTCGGTATAGCCTTTTGGGACGTGGATTGATGATCGTTGCAGTCTGTGTCGGTGCGATATTCGGAAGCTTGGGCACGGCGATCGGGAGCAGCGTCGGCTTTGTTGCAGTCTGGTTGATCTACTCGTTTGTCGCCATTCCACGGATCGGAATCGGGACGGGGCCCTTGGTCCGAAGCGCTGTGCGGCCGATGGTGCTATTCGCTGCGATGTTCGGCGTTGCTTCACTTTCTCTAATCCTTTTTCAACAGGTTCCGAATTTCGTAGCGCTCGCACTTGCGGGAATGGTCTGCGTCGTCTTCGTGGGAGTTGTTGCCCTGACTACCAAGTCGGTGCGTTCGGACTTGAATGCGCTGGTGGACACGTGCAGAAAGGTGGTCGGTTGACAGTGCCGTTCAACGACCTCCGAAAACGGAGTACTCGGCCACACGGGAGTGGACGCCCCGACGACCTCGTCCACATGAACTTCGACCGAAAGGTTTTCAATGACTGAGCTCCGCCCGACTGAATCGATTTCGCGCCGGATGACCGTATTCGGTACCGGTTATCTCGGGGCGACCCATGCGGCGTGCATGGCCGAGTTGGGCCACGAAGTCCTTGGCGTCGACGTCGACCCGAGCAAGCTTGCCATGCTCGAAGCCGGCGAAGTTCCCTTCTACGAACCCGGCCTCGAGGAGGTACTGCGGCGCAATATCGCGGCAGGTCGTCTCCGATTCACATCGTCGTACGAAGAGGCCGCGGAATTTGCGGACATTCATTTTCTCGGTGTGGGTACTCCCCAGAAGAAGGGGGAATTCGCAGCGGACATGCGTTTCGTCGATTCCGTCGTCGACAGTCTCGCACCGCTGCTGACGCGGCCTGCCGTGATCTTCGGAAAATCCACGGTGCCGGTCGGCACCGCGGAAAGGCTTGGTGTCCGAGCACGAGAATTGTCACCGGCCGGCCAGGACGTCGAGGTCGCTTGGAACCCGGAATTTCTCCGAGAAGGGTTTGCAGTCAAGGACACCCTGCACCCGGACAGGTTGGTACTGGGCGTGGACCGCAAGCGCCCGGGGCGTGCCGAATCTGTCGCTCGCGAGGTCTACGGGAAGATCCTTGACGAGGGTACGCCATTTGTCGTCACGGATCTTGCAACGTCGGAGTTGGTGAAAGCGTCAGCCAATGCATTTCTGGCAACCAAGATCTCGTTCATCAATGCGATCTCGGAAGTATGTGAAGCATCGGGTGCTGACGTGACGATACTGGCGGACGCGATCGGGCACGACGAGAGAATCGGTCGAAAATTTCTCAACGCCGGAATCGGTTTCGGCGGCGGTTGCCTACCCAAGGACATTCGCGCATTCATGGCGCGTGCAGGCGAATTGGGTGCAGATCAAGCTCTCACATTCTTGCGCGAGGTAGACAACATCAACATGCGTCGCCGGACACGGATGGTCGAGTTGGCGCGCGAGGCATGTGGATCGTTGTTGGGAGCCCGAGTAGCTGTGCTGGGAGCTGCTTTCAAGCCGGACTCCGACGATGTTCGAGACTCACCGGCCTTGAATGTCGCCGGCCAGATTCAACTTCAAGGCGCGGCTGTCAGCGTGTACGACCCGAAGGCGATGGGAAATTCTCGATCGTTGTTTCCGACGTTGACCTATTCGGCGAACACGGAGGAAGCTTGCGCGGGTGCAGATGTCGTCCTGATCTTGACGGAATGGGCGGAGTTTCGGAAGTTGCTGCCTTCGGATCTCGACGACATTGTTCGAAAGAAGGTTGTCATCGACGGGCGGAATTGTCTCGAACCGGCAATCTGGCGAGATGCTGGGTGGACCTACCGAGGGCTCGGACGACCCTAGGGCTCAGTTCAATCGGCTCGAACCTCAACTCTGTTTGGAAAGTCGGGACCAAGGTCTGTTGGTTGATTGTCCAGTCGTCACCGGAGATTCCGATCGGATATCCGGTAACGCATCGGCATTCGTGTGGTGTCGAACGGCAACTACCGGCGAGTCCACCGTTAGCAACCCACCGCGCCGCGGTGGTCGACGATTCACTCGCCGATTGTCGATTCGACGCACTGATCGGATGAGATAAGCGTCATGTCTCGGACGTTCCTCTCGGATGTTGTGGATTCATCGTTGATATTCGTTGTCGGACTTAGGTCCCAAGCGTAGCGCGTGATGAGTGGCCTACGTCGTTCATCGGTGCGACGAGATGCGAAGTCGCGGGGTGTATACGGTGGTTGGAGTGGTGAAAAGTGTGATGAGACAGTAATGTTCAGTTCAGCCCTTCGTGGTGTTCGCTCCCTTGGATTCACGGGATCAGCCGCAGTTCAAGACCTGACAGACCGGGCCGGTGAGGGCGAGGAGTGAGTTGTTCTCACCCTGCATTGTCTTCCGTTCAATGGGATCGTTGTGTCTTTACTCCGCCAGCTTGTTGCCGCGATACGTGGAAGAACGTCAATACGGATGGCTGTCCTGTTCAGACAAGAGCGGGGGTAGTGGCTCGACCGACGGCCGGTGATTACTGCTCGGATGCGCGATACGTATTCGAGCCGAAGGAGATTCGACGATGGATGTACGGGACTACCTGAAGACTTTGCAGGCACGGTGGAAGATCGTCGCTGTCGTTACTGTGGTCGTGATCTTGGGTGCATTAGGTGCCTCGTTGATTGCCACGCCGGTGTACAAGGCGTCTACTCGCCTGTTCGTGTCTACTTCGACCGGAACGACTGTGAACGAGGCATTCCAAGGCAATCAGCTCTCGCAACAGTTGGTCACTTCGTACGCGAGACTCCTCACCGGGGAGACGCTCGCCCAGCGAACAATCGATGCGGTGGGGCCAGATCGCCTCGGTGGCCTTTCTGCCGCGGAGCTTTCATCGAAGGTGACGGCCACATCGGCACCGGATACGGTACTTCTCGACCTGAGCGTGCAAGATACGTCGCCTGAGCTGGCCCGCGATATCGCCAATGCGCTCTCGGACGAATTTGTCTTCATGGTCAAGGATTTGAGCACGCCCGTTAACGGCGGCACTGCGCCTGCGCGCGTAGTTGTCGAGCAGCGAGCCCAAACCCCGGTAGAACCTGTATCTCCGAAAACCACGAGGAACGTCGCTCTCGGAGCAGTGATCGGTCTACTGCTGGGGATCGGTCTGGCTGTGTTGCGTGACCGCTTGGACAACACTGTCAAAGAACGCAAGACAGTCGAAGACATCGTTGGTGCTGCGATGGTGGGAACCATTCCGTTCGACAAGGAACGTGAAGTTCATCAGGCGATCAACTTCCACGAGGGCAACTCCGCCAGCGCCGAGGCATACCGTGAACTGCGAACCAATCTGCAGTTCTTGGCCGTGGATCGCCCCCCGAGCGTCATCGTCGTCACGAGTTCTCTTCCCTCGGAGGGCAAGACTACGACCGCCGTCAACATTGCACTCGTGCTGGCCGAGGCGGGCAAGAAGGTATGTCTCGTTGAAGGCGACCTTCGCAAGCCGCGTGTTTCGAAGTACCTCGGACTGATCGGAAGTGTCGGCCTGAGTTCGGTCCTGGCCGGGCAAGCAGACCTGGACGATGTGCTTCAAGTGACGAACAATGCGGACCTGACGGTTCTTGCCTCGGGCCCGATTCCTCCGAACCCGAGCGAATTGCTGGGGACCGACACTGCTCATGCAGTCTTTGCCGATCTGCGACGAAGGTTCGACTACGTCATCATCGACGCCTCGCCGCTGCTTCCGGTTACGGATGCTGCAGTTCTGTCTGCTCTGGCTGACGGCGCTCTCGTTATTGCTCGTCATGGTTCAACGAAGAGGGAACAGTTGAGCAGGGCGGTGGGCAACCTCCACAGCGTAGGTGCGACGATTCTCGGCGCTGTCATCACGATGACTCCGCTGAACGGTCGCGGCGTTTACGAGTACAAGTACTACTACGACTCCGATCCTGTCGTGGCTGATGTGGCTGATGTGGCTGTGGGAAGTTCAGTCGGTGGCAGGGCACTCAACGAAGTGCGGGCACCGTCGACAGTCAACTGAATGGGTCAAGTACTGACCTTTGTAGTACCCGCGTCCGCGCTGACGGGCCCCCGAGCAATGCTCGGGGGCCCGTTCTCGTCACGGCGCATCCGCTGGTCTCGGCGGAATCGCGCCGAGCCGCGTTACATCCAACCGATTCGATGTTTCGGAACCTGCCAATGGATGCGGTGAGTACCCGGCCTGTCAACGTCTGATTCGGTCTGGGTGAGCTGGATCGATTGGGATTCAGCAGTTTACGAACGTCAGTCGACGTGCTCTCCTTCCCATTAGTGCCGATGATCATCGGGCCAGTAACATGCGGCAGCAGGCTCCGCGCACTGCAGTTTCGGGCCGGCGCTCGGCCCAATTTGCGAATAGTTCTGTACTGCAATCATTTTCGACTTGCATCAACCTATGGTGGGTCTGGCCCAATTTGCTGAATAGTTCGTCTTCAACTGTCGCATGACGCTCTCATCGGCGAAGCTCGGACGATTGTTCAGAATTGCAGCGCCGCCGGACCCGCGATGGCTCGATTTGCGGAGCGATTACCAACTGTGTGCCGGTTTCCGTCCAAACGCGGAGCCCGAATGGGCTAGGCAATGAAAACTATAGGTACGCAATGGTAATGGTGGGCAATGTTCACTCCTTCTTGTCGGAGGGTGAATAACTGACGTCAATGCTGGCGTCGGGAAGAACTTCGGAAAGCGCTATTGCCACGCTGTCCGGAATGTGGCAAACTCCTCACTGGTACTGACCAGCTAGCCGAAGAGTTGCCAAGATGTGAGTCCTGGCAATATCGAGGCCGGCGACGTCAGCGGGCGAGGAGAAATCGCCGATCGTCCTGTGTTTGGGTTGTTAGTGGACTCTGCTTCAATCATGGGGTGTGAGCTGCGGCAATGCCGCAATAATCGACAGTTGGGCCGAGGCCTGACAATAGTCGCCGGGTTAACTGCAAGGCGCACGTAATGCGACCATACGCACTGAACGCAGCAATGCGGAGCAGTTGCTTCGCTGTCGAAGTTTCGGGAATCGGCAAGGCGGTCCGATGGACCTCGGCCGGTGAACATCTTCAGGCCGAATTCTGTGCATGGGGAAAGGTTTCTGAACACATGACGGTTCTCGAGATGGCCGCGCCCACGAAAGAGCGGCCACAACAACACCGACGAGTAACGCCGGAGAGGGCCGGTGGAGTTTCCGCACGCAGGAAATGGCAATCTGCGTATCTTCGTCGTCTGGCGATCACCGACACGATCATCGTTGCGGCAGTTGTGTTTCTGGCTCAATGGTGGCGATTCGGTAGCGACGCGGATGTCGTCGACGGTGAAGCATTCGGCCATTTCAGCTACACCGCACTGTCTTTCGCCCTGATTATCGGCTGGTTTGCCGTACTGAGGGTATTTCGGACCAGATCTCCTCGCGTGATCGGAAGCGGCCCTGAAGAGTACCGATTGATCGCTGTCGGAACGCTCCGCCTGTTCGGACTGATTGCGATCGCCAGCCTTCTCCTTCACCTGGAGATCGCGCGCCTGTACCTTGCCGTGGCGTTTCCGATGGGATTGACCGCCTTGATCGCGAGTCGTTGGATCTGGCGACGGGTGATTGCTCGTGAGCGAGCCCGAGGTGAATTTCGAACTGCCGTACTTGTGGTCGGTGTGCGAGGGGCGGTTGTCGATCTTGCACGCAACCTCGAGCGCGACGATGCCCATGGATACCGAGTTGTCGGAGTCTGCGTACCCGGCTACGGAGGAGACGTGGGCGAAGTTGTCACAGTGAACGGTCGGGACATTCCGGTGCTCGGAGACGAGCACAGTGTCACGAACGCACTCGAACAGGTCGGTGCCGACACGGTGGCGGTGACGGCGTCGGAGCGACTCGGACCGGAAGGGCTGCGCAAGCTGGCCTGGGATCTCGAGCGCGATCATGTGGACCTTGTTGTCGCACCGGGGATTCTGGATGTGTCCGGGCCGAGGCTCTCGATGCGCCCGGTCGCAGGATTTCCGCTGATTCATGTCGAGCGTCCGCGCTATCACGGCGCACAGAAGTTCTCGAAGACGACCTTCGACGTTGCTTTCGCGGCGCTCGTGCTGGCCGTGATCAGTCCGGTGCTTCTGGCGGCTGCGATCGCCGTCAAGCTCACGAGCAAGGGTCCGGTTCTGTACAAGTCGGAGCGGATGGGGTTGGACGGTCAGCCGTTCCCCATGCTCAAGTTCCGCTCGATGGTCCAGAATGCGGATTCACAGGTCACGGCACTGATGAAGGAGAACGAAGGCGCCGGAGTGCTTTTCAAGATGCGAGACGATCCGCGTGTGACGACGGTAGGTCGATTCATGCGCCGATACTCGATCGACGAGTTGCCCCAGTTCGTCAATGTCCTCCGGCGAGAGATGAGTGTTGTAGGACCGCGGCCACCGCTTCGGCGCGAGGTCGAGATGTACGACGACGCGGTCAGTCGTCGGCTACTGGTCAAGCCCGGTGTCACCGGCCTGTGGCAGGTCAGTGGACGTTCTGATCTTTCGTGGGAAGACACTGTCCGCCTGGACCTTTCCTACGTCGACAACTGGTCGATGATGGGTGACGTCATGATCGTCGCGAAGACGCTCAAGGCGGTGGTGGGAAGTGATGGCGCCTACTGACAAGAAGGCGGTACCGGCGCCTTGCGAAAATGAGGCGCCGAACAATCCGCTGATCTTGCGAACGGCATTGGTGATCGCGGTCATCGGCGCGAGCGGAGCCTTTCAGGCGTACACGCAGAGGACAGCGCTCGGATCGTTGCTCGTACACGGTTCGGCCGTTCTTTCGGCGACACTTGCGTTGGTCTACTTCCTCGACCGGCGATACTCACGCAATACGACGTGGCCTGTCTTCACGCTTATGATCTCGGCCGGCGTCCCGGCAACCAGCTGGTACTGGTCGACACTGCCCCGGAACTCCGCCGTCGCCGGCATCGTCGTCGTGTGCCTGGCGATCACGGGAATCATCGTCGCCCGTGAGTTGACCTTCGCGGTGCGAGTGCGGACTGTTGCCCTCACCTTGCTGGTACTTCTCGTGCTGTCGCTGATGGTCGTGTTCCTCGATCCTTCGACTGGCATCGACGTGGACACCCGCGCCGTTGCTTATCGCGGAATCTTCACGCACAAAAACACTTTGGGACGAATGGCTGCCATCGAAGTTGTACTTGTCGGTGTCATGCTCATGCTTCCCGACGTCAAGCGTATTCCGTGGGTGGCGGCGCTTGCTGTCGCCGGCATCGTGTTGTTCGAGGCCCGGAGCCAGACCGGTCTCGTCGCTGCAGGGATTGCGCTGGCGACGATGCTTGCTCTGAGGTGCTTTAGACGGACACCGAACGCTCACCTCGCCTCGACTGTGATCATCGGCCTGTACCTCGGGGTGTCCGGCGCGATGAAGGTGCTCGGACCCGATGTCGCGGCGCTACTCTCGCGAGATGTCACGCTGACCGGCCGGTTACATCTCTGGACGGTATCCGACTACTACGCCGAACAGCGGCCTCTGCTCGGATGGGGCTTCGGCTCGGTGTGGGCGCCGGACAGTGCAGTGGGGCAGATGATTCGGTCAAAGCTGTCCTTTCCGGCGACCAGCGCACACAACGGAATGCTCGACATTCGGCTGCAGATCGGTTGGATCGGATTCCTGCTGCTGTTGGCCGGCTATTACCTGCTTCTGAGCACGGCGCTCGGGCGAGCCCGCAGCAGAACGGAGTACATCGCCGTCGTCGCGATCATGGCTCTCGTCTTCTCGATGGACTTGACGGAGTCGACGCTCTTCTTCGGCGCCATGTGGCTGATCGCATGGGTCTTCCTGGCGCCGTACGGACCCTCGACCCACCGCTCCCACAATGCGGGCAACGCCGAGTTGTCGATCCGTGGGGTTCGTGCCGACAAGAACGACGCGTACAGGTTCGCTCCGGAGCGAAGAGGAGGTCACTGAGATGTACAAGTCGTTCGATGTAGCGCGTTCGAAGCCTGAAGTGCACCCGACGTCCGCCGGTGGATTCACGCCGCCGAAAGCCTTGATGTTCCATGCGATCTATCGGAATCCGGGTGGTGAGGAGCAGAGCTTCGCCAACGAATCCAAGCTCCTGAAATCGATCGGATACGAGACGGTTCAGTGCACCACCGAGAATTCCAAGATCTCCCGGGGACCGTGGGCGGCAGTCACCGCAGTGTTCAGTCCTCGCGTACTCGTCGATGCGTTGCGCATCATCCGTTCGGAGCGCCCCGACGTCATCTACGTGAACAATCTCTGGCCGGCGTTCTCGGCTTCGTTGCTCGTGGCCTCAAGAGCCGCCGCAATTCCTACGTTGCAGGCGGTTCGGAACTATCGCCTCGCCACACCGTCAGCCAAGTTGCGCGCAGATGGCACGTGCACCGAATGCGGTTCCACCAAATACTTCACGAGTTGTGTCCGCAACGGATGCTACGGAAACAGCCGACTGCAGAGCCTTGTCTGCTACCTGAGCGCTACGGCGGTCAAGCTGAGCGTCTTTGGGTGGAAGCAGCACAGGTTCGTCGCAACGAGCGCGATGACAGCACGTCTGGTCGAAGGACGACTGATCAGTTCTGGCCGCGTCGTGGTTCGTCCGAACTTCGGATTCGAAGAAAATGAACCCGAGTTTCGGAGCACTGATTCGGTTGTGTGCGTCAGCCGACTGACACCGGAGAAGGGCGTCCTGGATTTGGTGCGCAACTGGCCGCAGGGCGCTGGAAGTCCCTCGCTCACAGTTCTCGGTGACGGACCGCAGTACGGCGAGATCTCCAGCATAAGCGCAGCTCTCGACAACGTCACGCTGGCCGGATTCACTTCGCACGAAGATGTGATCGAGATACTTCGCGACAGTGCGGCGTCCGTGGTGCCGTCTCAATGGGCAGAACCGTTCGGACGCGTTGCGATCGAATCGATGTCGGTTGGCACCCCGGTCATCTACGCAACCAACGGTGCACTCGCGGACATCGTCGGACCGGGCGGAACGCCTCTCCATACCTTGGAAGAGTCGTCGATACGCGAGGCCCTCGATCGAATCTTCGGAGCGGACGATCGATCGGCGATACGCAGATCCGCTTATCGTCACTACTCGAATCGCTTCACATCGCGCAAAGCGGCGACGTCGATGCGTGAGCTCATCGACGAGGTGAGATCGTGAAAGATCGCACTCGGCATGTGACATTCATGGCCGATCAAGGGCTTTCGAGCGTCCTCACTTTTGTCGTTCTCACCTCGGTGGCACGACTCGGTGGTCCGATCGAAGTCGGCCAGGTTGCCGTGATTCAATCGGCGGGTCTGTTGGCACTGGCACTGGGGAGAGCGATCGGCGTCGACGTCTGGCTGTCGCGAGGGGCGGGGTCTGACGAGCGTGGACCGGCGTTGGCGCCCACGATCGTGCTTGCGGCGGTATCGGTGACATCGGTGTGGGCACTGTTCGTGATCGCCGGCTCGGACTCGATGAATCTCACGGTATACGCCTTGGCTGCAGCTGGTTTCGTGGTGTTGGACGTGATACGCACGATGCTGATGCACGACGGTGCGAGTTGGATCTCTGTGTCGATACAGATCGTGACACTCTCGTTCGTCCTTATTGCAGCTTTCCTGGTCGAGAATCTGACACTTGCACTCGTGACCTATACGGTCGGTGTCTTCGTCGCGCTCGCTCTCGGTCACGCATCCATGCGTCTGGTACCGCCGGTACCGTCGATCAGGTACTCGCGCACTCACCGATATAGATCCGTGCCGTTTGCGATCGAGATATTGATGGGATCAGCTGCGCAGCAGGCGATGTTCTTGATACTCACTGTGGTGGCGTCGATCTCGATGATCGGTGAGATCAGAACTGCCCAGACACTGCTCGGTCCGCTGTCCTTGATGTTCGCGGGCATCTCGCCAATTCTGATGCGTAAGTTCGGCAGTGGTGTCGAAGCGATGAGCCCGAGCGAGTGCATGACACTCGGCCGCCGAGTGGGCTTGCAGATCTTCTGGGTTTCGATCATCTGCGTTTCGCTGATCTGTCTCACGCTCGAGATTCGATTCTCGGGAGTGCGATTGATGGATCATCTGGTCGGGTCGCACTTTCCGAACTTGATACCGGTCATTCTGCTGTGCGGGTTGGCGGTGGCGTTCAACGGGATTCTGCTGGGAGTCGGCACGTCGATCCGCGTCGTGGACAAGACGGGAAACCTCAACAGATTTCGCGCCTTGCTGTTACCTCTGCAGTTTCTGATCGTTCTCGGGGCGGGACTGACCGACAGCGCCGTACCCGTCGCAGGAGCATTGGCCGCGTCGGCGTGCGTCAGCGCGAGCGTCGCACTTCTGGTTTCGATGAACCGTGACGCCCGACCGAAAGTTGACCTCTCATGAAGAATCCCAGCGGCGTCGTAGTGGCGATTCTGACCTTCCGTCGTGAATCGGAACTGGCTGTCTGCATCGACAGCGTCCGGGCATCGATCCAGGCTTCCGGTGCCTCCGCCCAGGTCGTAGTAGGCGACAACGATCCGGAATCCACCACGCCGACGTATGTTGCCGACGGGATCGAACGACTGCATCTCGGATTCGGCGGGGTATCTCCGGCGCGACGTGCGTTCGTCGATCTCGCCCGTGCACGAGATCGTCGTTACATCGTCTTCGTCGACGACGACGAGTACGTCGATGTCGACTGGCTGTCGAATCTCCTCACCTGCGCAGCAGATTTCGACGCAGGTGCTGTGGCCGGTCCTGTGATTCCGGTGGGTCTGCCTGCCTCGGAACTTCCATTGCACACTCGCGTTCGCCATTCGACCGGCACCCCGGTTGCGTCTGCAGGCGCTGGAAATCTGTTGTTGGACCTGAAGGCTTTGAACGGCTTGAACTTCAGTGACGACTGGGATCTACCTGGCGGCGAGGACACCGAGTTCACGCTCAGGATGAGCGCCGGCGGTGTCCGGTTGTTGTGGTGCGACGAGGCGCTTGCGTACGAACCCGTAGGCGAGGATCGGCGTCGGGATTCCTGGCTCTTCGCCCGGTATGTCAACAACGGACGAATCCTCGCGGTCTGTCAGGGACAGCTCGAGCTGCCACTGTTGGCGGCTCAGAGTGCCAAACGCGCTCTGCTCGTCCTCGCGTCGGCGACGTTGATCCCCGTTGCCTTGATCAGTCCACGGATCAAGCGCGTGGTTCTCGACAACGGTGCACGCAACATCGGTTGGTTCTCAGAGCGATTCAGCCGCAGCGATTCTCGGACGCCGCGCGCACAGAGGCTGGTGGTAGCGCGATGACACGGTTGTTGATGACGGCATACGCCTGCGATCCGAATCAGGGGAGTGAATCCGGTGCGGGTTGGGCGCTTCTCTCGGCAGCTTCCGAACTGTGTGAGTCGATCACGGTGGTGACTCGCTCCGGTGAGGCTCCCGCATTGGAATCAGAGTGTGAACAGCTCGGTTGCGAAGTTCGTGTCGTGCGAATAGCGACTTTGCCCGCGGAAGAAGCCGGATCGTACGGTCGATACCTCCGATGGCTCTGGCACACCTCACTGTTCGTTCGGCGTGAAGCGGCAAACTTCGACGTCCTGCATCATGCAACGTTCGCCTCCGACTGGTTGCCCCCACCGGTGCTGTTCGGTGGAGCCGGCGGAGTACGACTGGTATGGGGGCCTGCCGGGGGCAACACCTACCCGCCGATGCCGCTCGCCAGGCGCATCGGTATGCGGTACCTGGCAACCACGGCAGTTCGGACCTGCTCCACGAAAGCCGTTCGGTCACTGACACACATCTTCATGTCCGGACGAGTCGACACTTTCATCGCGATGAACTCCGACAGCGGACGAGGCGCACCGCGGGCACGCAATGTCGTCGTCCAACCCAATTGTGTTCTGGACTACGACGGAATCGAGAAGCAAGCGGTACCCAGACCGAAACGAAGACTCTTGTTCGTAGGAAGACTGTTGCAATACAAAGGAATCGACCTGATTCTGGATGCGCTCGAGCAGCTGGGCACCGATTGGTCCATGACCTTTGTCGGGGAGGGACCCGCCCGCGGGCGGATCGAGAAGTCGCTTCCGTATCGGCGCGGTCAGGTCACGCTTCGCGGATGGCGCGACAGATCGGAAGTGGTAAGCGAGATGGGGGCCTCCTCCGCTCTGCTCTTCCCGAGCATGCACGATTCGGGCGGCTGGGTGGCGGCCGAAGCGGCTGCGGTGGGCCTGCCGGTGGTCTGTTTGGATCTCGGCGGTGTGCCGACACTGGCAGGTAGGAACGCCGTGACGATCCAGGTTGCTCCGGCGTCGACTCTCTCCTCTCGTATCGCTCGATCGATTGTCGAGACCGAGCTTTCTCTCTTTGAACCGCAGCGTGATTGGACTCGGTCCCGGTTGACATCGGTCTTGTCGCGCAGCTACGGCCAGTGCAATGAACGTCGACATACGAACTCGGAAAAGTGGTGAGACAGATGAGCAGTCCGTTCGAGGTCATCGAGGTGGGTGGCATTCCGTTTGCCGCGACCAATCTCGAGAGAGCTACCGATTGGGTAGTCAACGACAGACGAGAGGGAGCAGGAACCGGAGTCTCCGTGAGGTTGTCGAATTCCTACTGCGTGTCGGCGGCGCACAGTGATCGCGACTACTCCGCGGTTTTGAAGGGTCCGGGTGTGAACTTCGCAGACGGAACCCCGGTCAGCTGGGTGATGCGCCTGATCGGCGGCACCGCCGATCACGTCGGTGTTCGACCAGTCCGGGGTCCGTCGTTCTTCGAGGCCACCCTGGACAAGGGACGCCGCTACAGCCTTCGTCACCATTTTGTCGGCACGACAGAAGAGACGTTGAATCTCTTGACGGATCGAGTCGAGGAGTTGTACCCGGGAATCAAGGTGGCCGGCACATATGCCCCGCCGTTTGCCGCGTTCAGCAAGGAGTTCGTCGACGACATCATCACGAAGATCGATCCGACGTCACCGGACATCGTGTGGGTCGGTCTGGGTGCGCCGAAGCAGGACTTTGTCACGAAGGCGATAGCGGATCGAACCGACTACGTGGCCGTCGGTGTCGGCGCGGCCTTCGACTTCTTGGCCGGAACTGTTTCGGAGGCACCATCTTTCGTCCAGAACTCGGGTTTCGAGTGGTTGTATCGACTTGTATCCGAACCCAAACGTCTGTGGCGGCGCTACCTGTTCGGTAACTCGACATTCATACGGCTGGCATCACGTGACATACGAAAAGTCTTCGGCCGTTTGGGGGGACGCGCATGAGCGAGATCAAGACTGCCGAGCGATTCGGAGGACTACGGACCACAACCGTGGTTTCGCAACTATCAGGCGGGCTGTCCCGCAACGGAAGGAACGCAGGATGAAACGCGCACTGATTACCGGAATCACGGGGCAGGACGGCTCTTACCTTGCCGAGTTGCTGCTCTCCAAAGGCTACGAGGTTCACGGACTGATCCGTCGATCCTCGACGTTCAACACTTCGAGGATAAACCACATCTACGTTGACCCGCACGATGCGGATGCTCGACTTTTTCTTCACTACGGTGACCTCAGTGACGGAGCGCGCCTGGTGACACTACTCGCGCAGATCAAGCCGGACGAGGTGTACAACCTCGCTGCGCAGTCTCACGTCAGGGTCAGCTTCGACGAACCCGAACACACCGGGAACACCACTGGCGTCGGGTCGATCCGACTACTCGAAGCGGTTCGGATGGCCGGACTCGACTGCCGGTTCTACCAGGCGTCGAGTTCCGAGATGTTCGGTGCCACACCGCCACCGCAGAACGAGGAGACACCGTTCTACCCACGTTCGCCCTACGGTGCGGCGAAGGTGTACTCGTACTGGATCACCAAGAACTATCGTGAGGCATACGGGATCTTCGCTGTGAACGGAATTCTGTTCAATCACGAATCCCCTAGGCGTGGTGAGACATTCGTGACGCGGAAGATCACGCGCGCGGTCGCACGCATCCAGGCAGGTATCGAGGATCATCTGTACATGGGCAATCTCGATGCGATTCGCGACTGGGGATATGCGCCGGAGTACGTGGAGGGAATGTGGCGCATGCTGCAGGTCGACGAGCCTGAGGATTTTGTGCTCGCCACCGGTGGCAACTACTCGGTGCGCGACTTCCTGACCGTCGCGTTCGAACATGCAGGTCTGAACTGGGAAAACCACGTTCGATTCGACGAACGGTATCTTCGGCCGACCGAGGTGGACGCACTGATCGGGGATCCGAGTCATGCCGAGCGCAAACTCGGTTGGAAGGCCGGCGTGCACACACCCGAACTGGCCCGGATCATGGTCGAGGCAGACATCGAAGCGCTCGAACACGAAGGGCGACCGTGGATCGACACTCCGGCACTTCCCGACTGGTCGGCGACGCGATGAGTGATTCATTCGCAGCGCGACCACTCGATCGAGGCGCACCGTTCTACGTGGCCGGCCACCGAGGTCTGGTCGGCTCTTCGGTGTGGCGACACCTGGAATCTGCGGGCTTCACCAGGTTGCTCGGAAAGACGTCGGCCGAACTCGATCTACGTGACCGGGAAGCTGCTTTCGATTTCTTCGCCCGCGAAAAGCCGACCAACGTGATCCTCGCAGCAGCAAAAGTTGGGGGGATTGCGGCGAACAGCACTTTCCTCGTCGACTTCCTGTCGGAGAATCTGCGCATCCAGGTGAACGTGCTCGACGCTGCCCTCGCACACGGCGTCGAGCGTCTCCTGTTCCTCGGATCATCGTGCATCTACCCGAAATTGGCACCGCAACCGATCAAGGAGGAATACCTGCTCACCGGGCATCTCGAGCCGACCAACGACGCCTATGCAATAGCAAAGATCGCGGGAATACTCCATGTTCAAGCTGCCAGGCGGCAGCATGGTCGCCCCTGGATCTCAGCTATGCCCACCAACCTGTACGGCCCGGGAGACAATTTTTCTCCGCGCGGATCGCACGTACTTCCCGCCCTCGTTCGGCGTTACGACGAGGCGCAGTCGTCGGCAGTCCAGTCGGTTGTCAACTGGGGGAGTGGCAATCCGCGACGTGAATTCCTGCATGTCGACGACTTGGCGTCGGCGTGTCTGCATCTGCTCGACAACTACGACGGTGCATCGCATGTCAACGTCGGAACCGGCGAAGACCACACAATTCGCGAGATCGCTTCGATGGTCGCCGACGAGGTCGGATACACCGGCGAGACGCAGTGGGACACCTCGAAGCTTGACGGAACGATGCAGAAACTGCTGGACGTGAGCATGATTCGTGAACTCGGATGGCGGCCGACAATCGGATTGCGCGAAGGAATCGCGTCGACGATCTCGTGGTACCGCGACAACATCGGTGCCGTACGCACCTGAATCACTTTTCCCATCAACACACTTCGCACACTCTCGAGAAAGCAGATCGAGCAACATGAGCACTCGCATAGCAGTATTCGGCACGGGATACCTGGGCGCGACACACGCGGCCTGTATGGCCGAACTCGGTCACGAGGTCCTCGGAGTGGATGTCGATGCGGCAAAGCTGGAGAAACTGGCAGCAGGTGAAGTTCCGTTCTACGAGCCAGGGTTGGGCGAGGTCCTACGAAACAACATCGATCGAGGGCGACTGAAGTTCACGTCGTCGTACGAGGAAGCCGCTGAATTTGCGGTCGTGTTCTTCCTCGGGGTCGGTACGCCGCAGAAGAAGGGTGAGTTCGCCGCGGACATGGTCTACGTGGATGCCGTGATCGAGACTTTGGCGCCGCTGCTCACCAAGCCCTCGGTCATCTTCGGCAAGTCCACAGTACCGGTGGGCACCGCGGAACGGCTCGGCAAACGCGCGCGGGAACTGGCACCGATCGGTGACGGCGTCGAAGTCGCGTGGAATCCCGAGTTTCTCCGTGAAGGATTTGCCGTCCAGGACACGTTGCACCCGGACCGACTTGTGCTCGGAGTCGATCGAAATGTCCGCGGTCGAGCGGAATCTGTTGCGCGCGAAGTTTATGCAGAGCTCCTCGATGAGGAGATTCCGTTTCTCGTCACGGACCTTGCGACGGCGGAGTTGGTGAAAGCGTCAGCGAACGCTTTCCTGGCCACCAAGATCTCGTTCATCAACGCCATCTCCGAAGTGTGCGAGGCCGCGGGCGCCGACGTCACAGTGCTCGCCGACGCGATCGGGCACGACGTTCGGATCGGACGTCGATTCCTCAACGCGGGAATTGGTTTCGGCGGAGGGTGTTTGCCGAAGGACATCCGCGCCTTCATGGCTCGCGCCGGTGAACTCGGTGCCGACCAAGCACTGACGTTCCTGCGCGAAGTCGACAACATCAATATGCGCAGACGTACACGCATGGTCGAACTGGCGCGGGAGGCATGCGGATCGCTTCTCGGTGCGAGAGTCGCAGTTCTGGGTGCCGCGTTCAAACCGGACTCGGACGACGTTCGTGATTCGCCGGCGCTCAACGTCGCGGGTCAGATTCAGCTCCAAGGTGCTGCAGTGAACGTGTACGACCCAAAGGCCATGGACAATTCGCGCGCGCTGTTCCCGACGCTGACCTACTCGGCAAATGCATTGGAGGCCTGCGAAGGTGCCGACGTCGTCCTGGTATTGACCGAGTGGCTCGAATTCTTGAAGTTGCAGCCGTCCGATCTCGATTCGGTGGTTCGCAACAAAGTGATCGTCGACGGGCGCAATTGCCTTTCCCCCGACGACTGGCGAGGCGCAGGTTGGAACTACCGCGGACTGGGACGCCCGTGAGCACAGGACGTCTCGTCCGTCGCAGCTGATCTATATCGAAATTGATAAAGCCCGGTTCGCCCTCGCGGTCCGACCGGCAAAGACCGCTCAGACCCGCAGTGGACATGCGTGAGCCGAAGGAGACATCAAGATGGAAATTGTCGACTACCTGAAGATATTGCAAGCCAGATGGCGAATCGTCGCTGCTGTAACCGTGCTCGGAATCCTCGGAGCCCTTGGCGCTTCTCTTCTTTCGACGCCCGTTTACCAGGCCTCGACGAGGCTGTTCGTTTCGACGTCGGCGGGTACCTCGGTCAACGAGGCACTGCAGGGCAGTCAACTTTCACAGCAGCGAGTTCTGTCCTATACAAAACTCCTGACCGGCCGAACACTCGCACAGCGGACGATCGACGAACTGGGACCGAGGGTGGTCGGCGGGATGTCGGCTGACGAGTTGGCCTCCAAGGTCACTGCGACGTCGGCGCCCGACACTGTGTTGATCGACCTCGCAGTCAAGGACGCGTCACCGGAACTCGCACGCGAGATCGCGAACACTCTCTCATCCGAATTCGTGGCATTGGCAAAGGAACTGGAGACACCCGAGAACGGCGGAACACCGCCTGCACGTGTGGTCGTCGAACAGCAGGCTCAACAGCCGACTGTTCCGGTGTCACCCAAGACTTCGCGCAACCTCGCGCTCGGCGCAGTGGCGGGACTGGTTGTGGGGATCGCGCTTGCGTTGATTCGTGATCGACTCGACAACACGGTGAAAGATCGTCGAACTGTAGAAGAGATTGCGGGTTCGGCGATGGTGGGCACGATCCCGTTCGACAAGGACGTCGAAGTCAATCACGCGATCGCTTTCAGTGACGGAAGTTCCGTGAGTGCCGAAGCCTTCCGTGAGTTGCGCACCAACCTTCAGTTCCTCGAGGTGGACCATCCACCGCGTGTCATCGTCGTCACGAGTTCGCTTCCCTCCGAAGGTAAGACGACCACGGCCGTGAACATCGCTCTCGTCTTGGCGGAGGCCGGCAAATCAGTGTGCCTGATGGAAGGCGACCTCCGGAAGCCGCGAGTATCGAAGTATTTGGGATTGCTCGGAAGTGTCGGCGTCAGTTCGGTGCTCTCCGGTCAAGCGACGCTGGACGATGTGCTTCAGCCGACCGAGTTCGACGGGCTGACAGTGCTCGCCTCCGGACCGATCCCGCCGAACCCGAGCGAACTACTCGGCACGGACACGGCCAAACATGTTCTCGAGGAACTGCGGGCGCGATACGACTACGTCATCATCGACGCCTCGCCGTTGCTACCCGTCACGGATGCCGCGGTCCTGGCCGCGATGTCGGACGGTGCCCTGGTGATCGCCCGACACGGCTCCACGAAGTGCGATCAACTGGCGCGCGCGGTCGGAAACCTACAGAGTGTGGGTGCGCACGTCCTGGGCACTGTCATCACGATGACGCCGTCTCGCGGACGCAATGCGTACGAGTACAGCTACTACTATGAGTCGGACAAGTCGCTACCGCAGTTGACCGCGGTGCCCGCGCTCAACGCTCACCGAAGCGAAGTCGGCTGAGCAGCGGGCCGAGGAGATCGGCGATCTCAAGTCCGATCTCGTGAAACACGTTCTCTTCCTTACCCATCGGATCCATGACGTCCTCGGGTTCGGTGGCACGAAATCGGGGTCTGGCGGCGGCGAGGTCCTCGACAGTTCCTGCATCTGCGAGCGAGCCCAACCGTGCGGCTTCTCGAAGTGTGAACGTGCGCTTGAGCCGCGCCGGAGCCATCGCCAGGACCTTGTCTCGCTGACTTTCGGTCATCGTGAGAATGAGGTCGGCGTCCGAGGCCAGCGCTGTTGTCATGCGTCGGGCTTGAAACTCCGTGGGGTCGCCGCCGAGCCCCGCGAGAACCCTCGCAGCAGTTGGCTCGATCGGGTGTCCGACCATCGCCCGGGTTCCGGCACTCGAGGCGGTGAATCCGGTGACCCCGGCTTCGGCGGCATAAGCACGTGCAAGGCGTTCGCCCGTGGGTGATCGGCAGATGTTTCCCGTACAAACGAAGAGAACGTGCATGGCAGAAGCATAGGTTGCACACGCGACGCACTCGTCGTACGCCCGATGTTGGTTTCGCGCCCACCTGGCGTACGCGTTTCGGAAAGTTCGGACGCATACCAACAACACATGAAGATGACCGTGTTCGGAACGGGATACCTGGGGGCGACCCACGCAGTGTGTATGGCCGAACTTGGCCACGACGTGCTGGGAGTCGACATCGACCAGTCCAAGGTCGACAAGTTGTCTCGTGGGGAGGTCCCGTTCTTCGAGCCGGGTCTGACCGACATGCTGGAGAAGAATCTGGCGTCGGGTCGGCTGCAGTTCACGACTTCCTACTCCGATGCCGCGGATTTTGCGGACATCCATTTCGTCGGTGTGGGGACGCCTCAGAAGAAGGGGGAGTACGCCGCAGATCTGAGTCATGTTCATTCGGTGATCGACATGTTGGCGCCGTTGTTGCGAAAGCCTTCGCTGATAGTCGGGAAGTCGACGGTGCCGGTAGGCACGGCAGCGGCTCTCGGCGAGCGGCTCCGAGCGACTGCGCCGGCGGGTGGCTCGGTAGAGGTGGCCTGGAATCCGGAGTTCCTGCGTGAAGGACACGCGATCGCGGACACCTTGAGCCCTGACCGGTTGGTTCTGGGGATCGATCGTGACCGGCCGGGAAACGCCGAAGGCGTTCTTCGCGAGGTGTATGCCGAGATACTGGACGCGGGGGTGCCCTTCCTCGTGACCGATCTGGCGACGTCCGAGTTGGTCAAAGGATCTGCGAATGCGTTTCTCGCGACCAAGGTGTCCTTCATCAATGCGATTGCGGAGGTGTGCGAGGCGACCGGCGCCGACGTCACGATGTTGGCCGACGCTCTCGGGTACGACGCTCGGATCGGTAGACGATTCCTCAATGCGGGCTTGGGGTTCGGCGGTGGTTGCCTGCCGAAGGACATTCGGGCGTTCATGGCACGCGCCGGGGAGTTGGGTGTCGACCAGGCGCTGTACTTCCTCCGCGAGGTCGACAGCATCAACATGCGACGACGGACAAAAGCTGTGGAACTGGTGACGGCAGCCTGCGATGGCAGTTTGCTGGGAGCTAACGTGTCGGTGCTGGGAGCCGCGTTCAAGCCCGAATCCGACGATGTACGCGATTCGCCTGCGCTCAACGTTGCAGGAATGATGCAGTTGCACGGGGCGGCGGTCACCGTTTTCGATCCGAAGGCAATGGATAATTCTCGCCGACTGTTTCCCACCCTTCACTACGCAACCTCCACGTCAGAAGCTTGCAGGAATGCTGATGTGGTCTTGATCGCCACTGAATGGGACGAGTTCGCCTCATTGATGCCCGCCGATTTGGAACCACTCGTTCGGCGGCGGGTGATCGTTGACGCCAGAAATTGCCTCGATCCGGACCTGTGGCGCGCCGCCGGTTGGAACTATCGCGGATTGGGGCGGTAGGTCGAACGTCCAGGTAGCGAGAAAATAGCTGCGAGAAGGCCTTAGGTGAGATGCGCGAACCTCGCAGACCATGCCCAGTGGGTAGACTTCCGGCCGGGGAATGACGGGGTCTGGTGACGGAACCCGTCGACGGTCGACGAAGGTGGATCATGAACTTGGTTTTGGGTGTGACGGTGGGAGCCAGCGCTGTGCGTTTGGCGCGCCCGGGGACGCCCGACCACAGTGGTCCGGTGTTCCGATCCAGAGCGGTCGATCGAGGCCGCGAGATTCCCGAGGAAGTCGCAGCGGAGGCAACCGGCGTGGCCTTGACCGAGAATGCCGACCTCGGCAGCAATACGGTCGTCGCTTACCGGGATCAAGCGCAGGCCGGAGCACTCCAAACAGCGTTCGAACAGAAGGGCATCGACAACTTCGAGCTGGTTCCCGAAGTAGTCGCGACGCTTCGAATGCTCGAGGAGTCCGGTGCGTTGACCGACCAGAGCACAGTCGTCGTCGTCGACATCGGTAGTTCTGGATCGACGATCAGCATTGTGGACAGGCAGATGCGGTCTACCGTCGTCACCGCCCGGTCGACGCGGGTCAGTGGAGATCACTTCGACGAGCTCGTCTACTCGGATCAGACCGTGCGTCGCCGTATAGCTACGCCGGCCGACCCGGGCGGCGATGCCGAACTGCAGGCGCGATGCCGACTCGCGAAGGAACAGCTGTCCTCACGAAGTGCGGTGTGCCTGCCCGGCCCCGGCGGGCTTCTCCTGCTGTCGCGGGAAGTTTTCGATTCGTTGGTCGTCACGTCGGTGGAGGCCTTCGCACGCGAGATACGAGAGGTCATCGCAACGTCCGGCCGTAACCCCGACGCGATTCTCCTGATCGGTGGCGGTGCACGCATTCCGATCGTGCGGGCGACCCTCGCCGCGTGGCTGGAGTGCCCCCTCATCGCGCCCGAGCAGCCGGAACTCGTGACTGCGCAAGGTGCTGCGCTGATCGCGGAGTCGTCGATGACGCCATCGGCGCGCGCGGTATCTGCCCCGGTTCAGGTTCCGGCTGTAGCGCCGATCTTTGCGCCGTATCCGATCCACACCCCGGCGGAGGTACCCGTTCCGGTTCAGGCGTTCAGCCACGGAGGGGTGGCAACGCTCGCGGAATCGGAGCGGCCGAATGCCTTGTCCGAAGCCGCTTCCGGTACGAAGTCCGTTCCGCAGGAACAGGTGCCGAGCCCTTACGCGGCGGAACTGCCTCAGCCGCGACCGAACCGACACGAGCAACGATTCGATCCGGCCGCAGATCTCGTGGTCGCCGACAGCGACCAGGCCACGGACGGATTCGGCACAGAACGTGACGCAGACACCGAGGCCGTGATGGTTGACGCCCAGGCGTACTCGGCGATGTACGAAGGCGAGGGACCCGGGGCAGGAACCGCACACCCGTCCTGGCTCGCCGGGACACAACCCGTTGAATCGACATCCAAAGAGCCGAGAAACCCGCTACGGTTCGCGGGCCTCGGCGCCGGTGTGATCGCGGCGATCGTGATCGTGGGGCTGGGATTGGGCTACGGAGGAAAGGTCTTCGATTCCGAGGACGCCGGACCCGTGGCAACCGAGGTGACCACGACGGCACCGACGACCACGACTACCCCGCCGCCTACGACCACAACGACCCCGCCCCCGACGACGACGGAGGAAGCCCCTCCGGTCGTCGAGGCTCCGCCAGTCGTGCAGGACACTTACGTGCCGCCCGCGCCCGCGCCGCCACCGCCGGCGATCTACATCCCGGGGCTTCCGCCGATTCTGTTGCCGGTTCTCCCACCGATTCCCGGACTCTGAGCAGTTGATTCCTGGTCCCTGAGTCGCCGATTCGTGGACTCTGGGGCCGGTTGGGCTGTTCCTGACGGGCGGCGCGGCCTTCGCAAAGCAGGTCCGGTGATCGACTTCACAGGGTTCCCGAAGGCTGGATGAGCAAATTTCTAGCTACTTTACTTAGGTGCCGAATTTCTTTGCTTTCGTGTTCCAATAACCGGGTTGTTGGTCTCTTTTCGCCCAAAAATTCAGGCAATTCCCCCTTTGAGCTGTAATTATTCGCCTTGCGAACAGTATCTTGCGACGATTTGGCTTATACAAACGAGGTCATGGTTTGCGCTCAGACGGACGACTATCCCGTGCATTCGGCGCAGATTCGTGTAGGTTTCGATTTGCTGATTGGTAGCGATTCGATGAATCTGTATCGATTGAGCATCACTGTGAGGCACACGACCGAAGGAAGCACATCATGGACAACGACGCCCCTGCGGCAGACGAGCGTATGCGTTCGGCGACGATGCGCCCCCGTGTCACGGTGATCGTGCCGGCGATGAACGAGGCGAAGAATCTGCCTCACGTGGCTGCTCAGATGCCGAAGGGAATCGACGAGATCGTGTTCGTCGATGGAAATTCGGTTGACGACACCGTCGAGGTCGCCACGATGTTGTGGCCCGACGCCACGGTGATCACACAAACGCGCAAAGGAAAAGGAAACGCCCTGGCGTGCGGGTTCGAGGCGGCGACCGGCGACATAATTGTCATGATCGATGCCGACGGGTCCACCAACCCCGGCGAGATTCCGCTCTTCGTGCAGGCACTCGTGGATGGGGCCGACTTCGCCAAGGGTTCGCGATTTATCGCAGGGGGTGGAAGTTCGGACATCACAAAGTTGCGGCGGCTAGGCAACTACGGCCTGAATTCCCTGGTGAATATCCTCTTTCGTACGCATTTCACAGACCTTTGCTATGGGTACAACGCGTTCTGGCGCAATGCACTCGACGTCATGCAGCTCCCGGATACAGGCATTGCTGCAGCTCAGTGGGGTGACGGATTCGAGATCGAGACGTTGATCAATGTTCGTGTAGCTGCCGCCGGATTGGGAATTGCGGAAGTCGGAAGCTTCGAGGCCGATCGAATTCACGGTGTCAGCAACCTCAATGCCTTCTCTGACGGAATGCGCGTGCTGCGTATCATCGGGATGGAGTGGCGCCGCCGACGCAGCGCGCGCAGGGGCGCCACCTCGCGTCGTTCCATCCCTCTCGACCCGCAAAAATTGACGTTGCCTGAGTCGATCGTCAGCTGAAGCAGGTTGGAGCGCACATTAAATCGGTTCCTGTTCGCGTCTGGTTGCCGGTTCGGAGCCCAGGACCGTCGCCAGCGCGATCAGGCCGATCAGTGAGGGGTACACCGTGAACCTTTGGATCGTGCCCATCCCGAGCATGCCGAGACCGCCGACTGTGTGGATGAAGTAGGCGCTCAGTCCGAGTACTCCGGCTGCGAGGGCGACCCATTTTGCTGGGGACGGTCTGCGGAGCGTCCGGGACGAGGTCGCGATCATGATCACGGCGGTGTTGGCCAAGACGAAATACATGTTTGCACCGATTCCATGGAGGATCGATCCGCGGTCGAGGGACGACACGGCGATCAGGATCAAACCGCTTGCCGACACGAGTAGAAAGGAGCCTTCTGTAGGCGATACGACTCGCGACTTCCACCACAATAGTGTGCCGACAGATATTCCCAGTGCAGTGGTCACGAAAGAAATGTTCATCAACCAGTACCAACTGCACACGCCCGCACGACTGTCGCAGACACGAACACCTAGTTCGCTTACGAATTGATTGCGGCGCGAGTAGTTTCCTCGCCAGCTCCACGCGGTCAAGAATTCACACACAAAAAACAGGAGTGTCGAAATCCACGCGTATCTGGCGAACAGCTCGATAATGTGCGAGGATTTGCCGTTTCCTTTGTTTGTGACGAATTCTTCGTTGTAGTCCGAGTGGATCATTCAGCGATTCCTTCTCTGAAGAACTTCAGTGGATTTTTGCATGCATTCTCGAATGCGGATCCGATTCTTTCGGCGTCGAATACATTGTCGTGAAACGAAAATGAGACATTGTTCAAGGTTCCCAGTCGTCCGACTGCAATCACGATATGTTCGGGACTTTCAGGTAACAAGGTCGCGATATAGACAGATTCTTTCGGGGTGCCGGTCAATGGAAAATTCTTGAACTGCGGAGCGCCTGACATATCGCTGTAAGCGATGCGCGCACGAGGGTGTGCCGGAGCGCTCGTCACAGCGTCTCCCACCGGCCTGCGCGTAATGCGACCGAGTCGGGACTTTACTGAAGTGGCGGCGAGATTGAGCAGCGGTCGACCCGAATCGGCCGCGGCGGAGATACCGTCCCCGACGGATGCAGGTGAGCCCGCATCGTCGAATGACAAGTCCAGGCCTGCCGCGAAGTTGGAGAGCGTCCGGTGGTTCTCGGGGAGGTACCGCCTGGCGTCGAACAGGACCTTTACGGTGTTGTCCACCTTGATACCTTCCTCTCGAAGTGCGCGCACTATGGAGGCGAAGAAGATCGACGACAACGACGCGGGAACGGCGTTTGCTTTCCTCCAAGCCGCGAGATCGCCAAGCGCAGTGGGTGACGATGTTGCGAATCCGACGTGATGGGAAGGTTGCCACTTCGCTGTAATTGGTTGTGAAGAAACCTCTTTCGGTCTCCCTGCGGTCACGCTGCGGAGAAGCTTGCCGGGGCTCGACGCATAAAGATTCCAGGAGGCAGCCGTCAGAGGGAATCGTGTCGGTTGTAGCGCAGTGCACCATTGTGGGACTTTGCCGGTACGCGTCGCAGGGTCAGCGAGCGCGCGCGTGAGATTGACTGTGGTCTGGCCGTCTCCCACTCCGTGTGCAAGTCGCACGATCAGGTATCGGCCGCAGACCGTCACCGCAATAGGCAGCGACACGTCGGCCAGGCGGACCGCAGCGGCGAGGGTGGCAGGTAGGTCTTGTGTGTGAACAGCAGGGATTTCGTGCACGCCGCGCTGCAGTGAGTCCGGTTCGAACACCCAATTCCGAGTTCGACTGCTCGGGATCAGTCCGACTCGCGCGTGTGGGCCCGCGGACGCGATCGTGCGGAGCGCAGCGCGAACTCCTTCCACACCTCCATGGTCGATTGGCCCCATTGCGACTAATGTCCAGTTTTCAACCATGGCAACGTCGAGATCGGTAACTTTGTAGCGCGTGGGCTGAATCTCATTTCGCACGGTGAGGCCTTTCTAATAGTAGAAAGTGGGGAGATATGCGACATTTCGGAAATTGTGTCCTCATGGCGCGTGATTCTTTCTTGGTATGCTAATTCAGTGACGCGTAGCGAGGTTATCAAAGTGCTTGGAGTGACGCTTTCGGAGAATGTCGGCGGAACCGATCACAGCTTCCGAAATCTAGCTCTCGTTCTTGCCTCGGAAGGTATTCAATTGTCGCTGGCAGGCCCGTCCGGAGATACCCCGACCCGGCGCTGGTGGACAGAATCGAACCTTGAATATGTTCCGCTGGAAATTCCCAAACGAGTTGGATTGCGTCCGACAAGCGGGGAAGGCTTCAACTCCAAGTATGACTTTTTCTCGCAAGTCCCGAAAAGTATGCGCGCGGTCAAGGCTTTGATCGGGAAGGTTCGTTCCTTCGATGTCGTCCATTCGAACGACTTGATGACTCACGTGGACGTCGTGCTCGCCGCGCGACTAGCAGGAAGGCCGTCGTTGCTCGAGTTGCACGACATCGTGCCCCCAGGTGGTGGGCGGCTGGTGATGAGTAGTGCGGTGTCCACCGCAAACGCAGCAGTCGCCGTGAGCGAGGCTGTATTCGAGCAGTTGGGCCCGCTGGCACGGAGGAAGACCCGGGTCGTCCATCAAGGTGTCGACTCTGTTCGATTTAGTCCGGGAGTGGCCGATCCATCGATTCGCGCCGAGCTGTCAGCAGATCCCCGAGCATTGCTCGTGGCGGTGGTGGGGAGGTTGGACAGAGAGAAGGGCATCGGCGAGTTGATCGAGGCACTGGGGTCGTTGCGTCGATCGGGAGTTGACGTACATCTGGCTGTTGTCGGCGCACCGGCCAAGAATGACGCTGCATTTGTCGACGCGTTGCACACCTTGGCGCGGGCATCGATGCCGGGCGCCCATCGGTTCCTGTCGCCCAGAAATGACATTCCGTCGATTCTGCGTGCCGTCGACGTCCTCGCGTGCCCGTCTCGCGACGAGCCTTTCGGGCTGATCGCGTTGGAAGCTCAAGCCTCCGGAGTCCCGGTGATAGCCAGTGACAGTGGAGGATTGCGCGACTTCGTTCACGACAACAGCACCGGCGTGGTCTTCCGGACAGGGGACGTCGATTCTTTGACCGTTGCCGCACAACGGCTTCTCAGCGATCCCGCACTATGCACCCGAATCGCCGCCGAGGCGTTGGGCCGGTCCAGAGACGACCTGTCCATCGAGCGACGAGCAGATTCGTTCGCCACGACGTACAGAGCTCTGCTCCGTGACGCAGGACGGCGGAGGCGAATATCGAGGTTCGATTCGAACGGGCAGGGGTGATCATGTCTTCGTCGCCGGTTTCGAAGGTCGAATTCCTCGACAAGACAACATGTTCGGTATCCGTGGTGATCTGCGCGTACAGCATGAGTCGGCTCGAGATGCTGCTCGCTGCGGTTGATGCCGCCACTGTCCAGGCAAACGGCCCAGGCGACGAGGTCGTTGTTGTCATCGATCACAACGAGTCCATGCTTGCTCATGTTCGTGCACACGTACCAACGGGGGTCCGGGTGGTGCCCAACACTGCCGAGCAGGGCTTGTCCGGCGCGAGAAACTGCGGAATCAGTGCAGGCAACGGTCATCTGGTGGCATTTCTCGACGACGATGCGATCCTCCGAACTGGCGGGATCGACGCGATCCGAGCAACGATGAGTGCAGATCCCACGATTGCGGCAGTCGGAGGGGCAGTGCACGCACGGTACGAGGGGTCTAAGGCTCGGTGGTTTCCGGAGGAATACGGCTGGGTCGTCGGCTGCGACTACCGCGGCCTCCCACCAGACGGAGAACAGATTCGCAATCCGATCGGCGCATGTATGGCGGTTCGGCGCACCGCGCTCGAGTCCATCGGCGGGTTCTCGAGCGAACTCGGGCGGGTCGGCACGTTGCCGGTCGGTTGTGAGGAGACGCTGATGGGAATCAAGATCCGCCAGCGGGATCGCACTGCCAAGATACTGCGAGTCTGTGATTTCGCAGTCGATCATTTTGTTCCTGCCGACCGCCAGCAGTTTCGCTATTTTCGTCGACGTTGTTTCTACGAAGGTCGGTCCAAGCGAATTCTCACCCAAGCGGTGGGGAGCGCGGACGGGTTGTCCAACGAACGGGCGTACGTCGTCGGTGTCTTGAGCAGTGGAATCTTCACCGCAGCCAAGGATTCGATTCGAGGCGATCGCTTCGCGCCAGCCCGCGCGGCAGCTCTGATTTTCGGGTTCCTTGCCACCTTGCTCGGGTTCCTTTCGGCGAGAACCGTATTCGGTGGAGAGCACCTGGTTGACGACTGCGACGACATAAACGCCGATGAACTGGTGTCTGTGGTCGTGGCCACCGTCGGCCGTGATTCGCTCGCTCGGACACTGGACGCTCTGTTGGGTCAGAGCCACCACAATCTGCAAATTCTGGTGGTCGACAACAAACCTGATACCGATCGCGTGGACCAGGTCCTGTCGGCGATGGACGACGAGCGTTGCGTGATACTGAGACAACCAGTCAAAGGTGCTTCTGCCGCGCGTAATCTCGGACTTCACCACGCGAACGGGCGAATCGTGGCCTTCACCGACGACGACGCGGAGCCCGACCCATTGTGGATCGAGAAGATTTTGGACGTCTTCGTGCTCGACGCCTCCCACGAGGTTGCTGCGGTGACCGGTCGCGTTGTGGGAATTGGCATCGACACCGCCGAACAACGGTGGTTCGAGGAAGTGGGCATATTCGACAAGGGCGATACCACGACCTTGTGGGCGATGGAGACGCCGAAAATTGCTTCGATCGGATTGGGTCAGCGGGGGACTTCACCGCTTTTCCCCTACACGGCAGGCGAACTCGGTAGCGGCAACAACATGGCCTTCCGCACCGAAAGCATCCGACGTCTCGGCGGGTTCGACGAGGCACTCGGACCCGGAACACCGACGCTCGGAGGCGAAGACCTCGACCTGTTTCGGCGGGTAGTTCTTGCTGGAGCGACGCTGGTTTACGCCCCCGAGGCAACAGTAGGACACCATCACCGCGCGAGTGTCGCGGAGTTGCGGGACCAGATGTACGGCTACGGAACGGGAATGTCCGCGGTTTTGGTCAAGATCATTTCGGGCGGCGACCGGACTGCTCTGGGTTTGTTGAAGGTCGTGCCCCGAGGTGTGCGCATGCTTCTCGTTCCCGACACTGCGCGTTTCGGTGACAGAAGTACAACGATGCCCGGCGATCTCAAGCGAGTGGAACTGGCCGGGTATCTGGCCGGCCCCTATCTGTACGCTTCCAGCAAGCTACGCCTGCGTCGTAGGCGGGCGCAGGCGGATCAGTTGTCCCGATGATCGTCGGACAGGCGTCGACTAAGGGGGACGCGGAAACGAAGCGAGGTCGTCATCGAGGTGACCTCGATGACGGCGGAACCACTCGCACCGCACAACTGGGACTCGATCATGTCGTCCTCATCGCAATCGCTGTATTGACCTGTACCGCGCTGATTCTCGCGTTGCTTGTTCGCCGCGATGGAGGGGAGGGAGTTCCATTCTCACTGCGCGTGTTGATCGGGGTCGCGACGACGGTTCTGGTTCCTGGTGTGCCTATTGCACTCATGGTTCGCATTCCGGATCCAGTGATCACGACGGCAGTGGGGATAAGCCTCTCACTCTCGGTCAACATCATTGTTGCGCAGTCTCAGTTCGTTATCGGCGCATTTCATCCGACCTTGATTCAGACAGTGCTGTGCGGGCTGTCCCTCCTCTCCTGTGCGGTGGCGTGGAAGGTTATGCCCTATCGAGAGATCGGACCGCCGCGGGTAGGGCGTCGGCGAATGCTCGCCGGTGTGACGATCACGGTTGCAGTGCTCTTCTTCGCGGTGGCAGTTCGAACTCTGGACACCGCTGCCGCAGGCGCCGCAGGAATCATTCCAGAAATCGGGTGGGCGTACTACGTTGCGCTTTTCCTGGTCTCACTCGTAGCCGGGATCGCACTGACTTCGCGCAGACTCGACGCAGTAGTGCTGACTGTCGCAGCACTGACTTTGATCACATTCACGACTTTGCTGGTAAGCCTTGCAGACGGGGTGACATCAATCCCCACAGCTTACGTACATCGTGGTCTCATCGAGATACTCGTCCATTTCGGAGAACTTCCACCACCCTCCGACGCGCGCTTCAGTTGGGCTGGATTCTTCTCCGGGAGCGCCCAAATGAGTACCGCCTACGGGATTACCGATTTCACCGCCATTTTCATCTGGGCACCCGTGTTCTTCAACGCGATGATCGCGTTGCCGATCTACTCGATCGGGTTGTCGATATCACGGAGTCGACGTGTGGCATGGCTGGGCGTGTTTGTCTATTTGCTTTTCAACTGGTACCAACAGGACTACTTTGCGCCACAACCAACCGCAATGATGTTCTACACCAGCGTGATTGCAGTGCTCTTGTGGCAACTGCGTCGTGCTCCACTCCCCGTGGTCGAGGGAGGGTTGGTGGCGAGAACTGTCGGCGCATCTCGTCGCACTCCGGGGCGTGTGCCTGGACAGAGTTCGGCGCAGACCCTCGCCGTAGAGGCGATTCTGGTTGTGATTCTGGCGGCGATGGTTGTGACACACCAGTTGACGCCGATGGTGATGGTCGGTGCACTGTTGATGTTCACGCTGACGGGATCGACTCGCTATCGGTTGTTGTGGGTGGCCGCCGGCGCGCTCTTTCTCGTCTGGTTCAGCTACGGCGCAGTCGACTACTGGAAAGGCCACCTTCAGGCGTTGCTGTCGGATGTCGGGCAGGTGAGCGGCGCGGTGCAAGGCGGTGTCAGCAAACGCATCGGCTCCGGGCCGACCTACCAAGCAATGCAATATCTGCGGCTCGCAGCTACAGGTTTCATGGGATTGCTCGGGTTCCTCGGCTGGGTTCTGACACGTGGACGAAAGACGTGGTTGATGTCGGGAGTGCTGTGTGTGGTTCCCTTCGGATTGGTGGCAGTACAGAGTTACGGCGGCGAAGTGGTCATTCGGTGTTTTGTCATGGCAGCTCCGATCCTGGCTCCACTTGGCGCCGTGACAATTGTGCGTAGTGCCGCTGCGCTTCGGAACGTTCTGATGAATTCGAGACGACGGCGTGGCGGGCGTATACCGCGTGTTGTCATGGCGTCGCTGTCGATTCTCGTTCTCTCCGTCATTCTCACCGCTACTCGAGGGTTGAACACCTCATTCGAGCACTCGTCGCCTTATCAGATCCGGATTGGTGATGCACTCCTCGCGTCAGCACCGGACGGTGCCACGATCATGGCGTGGGGACCGTCCGCGCAACTGGTCTCCCCGCGAATTCTCACCGGAGTGACGGTTTCTCAAGTTGATTCGATCGATTGCCTGGACAACTTCGATACATGTGTCGCTGATCGAGATCCGGACTACGTATTCGTTGCGCAGCAGGCTTCCTCCCAGATATCCCTTCAATACGGATACCCTGCGGGAATGTTCGACGATGCCATCGCCGATATGCTCGCGTCCGGCAATTTCGAGATCGTCGTCGAGAATGCCGATGTCACCGTGCTGCGTCGCGCTGGTGCCCCCGAGATCGACCTGGAACAGCGATGACAAATCTGTTGGGAGCATGCATCTTCGGATTGTTGTTCGTTGTGCTCACTCTGATTACGGTGACGCGGGAACGGCAGGTGCCGGACCTCGGCACCATCGGCCGTGGGAAGGCTGCGAGAGCTCTTACCGTTCTCGGGGTCGTCCTGGTCCTGTGTGCAGTCGCCGTGGTGTTCTTACGATTCGACCAGATCGCGCTGATCTCGAGTCAGGAGTGAAACACATTGTTGTTCAACAAAATAACGGCCCTCGGTGGAGTTGTCGCTTTGTGCTTGTCAGTGGGGTGTTCGGTCACGGGTGACGTGCCAACCGACGCATGTGAAGAAGGACCGAGCGCGCCAGGCACCACGAATGCGCCGACAGGGGATCTGCGCGGGTGGACGCAAGTATTCGTGGACAACTTCGATCGCTGCGAGCTGGGAGAAATGTGGGGGGCGTACAGCGGCCAACCTGGGGGTGATCCTCACAGTTGTTGGGAGCCTGAGCAAGTCAGTGTCACCGAGGGGGTTTTGCGCCTGCGTGCGCAGCAGGATGGCGACCAGTGGGTCACTGGCGGTGTTTCTAACAGTGCAGTGTCGCAAACTTATGGGAAATGGATGGTTCGTCTGCGGGCGGGGGTATCGGACGAGATCAGCTATCATGTGTTGCTGTGGCCGCGAGACGAGGTATGGCCGCCAGAGATCGACATCGCGGAAAGTGTGTCGGGTCGACGTGAGTCGATGTCATCTTTCATTCATTGGTCCGACGAAGGTGAGCATCACTTCGCACAAGCGGACACAACTGGTCGATTCGACGAATGGCATACCGTCGGTGTGGAGTGGGGCCCGGGAATTGTTCGATACCTTGTCGACGATAGTGAGTGGGCTGAATTCGAATCATCTTTTGTTCCATCGACTTCCATGTGGTTGGGGATTCAGGCGCAAGCCGGGGCATGTGACAAGCAGAGGGAGTGGGGAACGGGGGATTGCCCGGTTTCGGGGTCGCCGGCAATCGCTGACATCGATATCGATTGGGTCAGCGTCTACTCGCCCGATTTCGCGGCTCTGGCAGCTGTCGAGTCTGCGGGAAGTACTGATCTCGAACTGATCGAACTGACTCCACGTCGGTAGTAGCTGTGGATTAATTGTCGCTGAAAATTTATACCTTTAGTCCCAATTGGTGCGTTATGCTCTGGTAGCAGATGAACATTCACTGCGACTAGACGGTGGCATGATGGTAAATCCACGGCAGCGTGTTTCGAAGCGGTTCTTCGGTTGGCTCAATCTTCTTCTTCTGTCTGTTCTTGTGGGAATAGTGCCGCAGGCAACTGTGAGCGCAGCTCCGCTGTGTTCTTCGGTAGCGAGCTCCGGTACCAAACCTGCTCCGGTCGGGAATATTTCGACCTGGCCGAAGTGGCGCCAGATCTTCATCGACAACTTCGACCGGTGTTCGCTGGGCGGGGACTGGGGTCCTTACTATGGTGCACCAGGTGGCAATTCGGCGAGCTGGTGGGATCCGTCGATGGTTCGCCTCGACGGTGGCAAGTTGCAGCTTCGTGCGCAACAAGTAGATGGTCGATGGCTCACGGGTGGGGTTTCCAACTTCACCCGCGCGCAGCAGTATGGCAAATGGGAAATGAGATTTAGAGCAGACAAGTCCGACGAGATCAGCTTCCATCTTCTGTTGTGGCCGAAGAATGAAATATGGCCCCCCGAGATCGACATTGCGGAAACTGTTGACGGAAACCGGAAGTCGATGTCGGCGTTCGTACACTGGAATACACCGACAGATGGATTCGGTCAGGGGCAAGCAGACATCACAGGCGACTTCAGCAACTGGAATACGGTGGGAGTGGAGTGGGGGCCAGGAATTGTTCGCGGCACTCTCAACGGTCGCGTGTGGACTACGTTCGAATCTGCAACCAAGGTTCCGGCGACGCCGATGTGGCTCGGACTGCAAACCGAGTCCGGGGCCTGCGCGCGGAAAGTGGCGTGGGGAGTGGGGTCCTGTCCATCTGCGGGTACGCCTGCGGTCTCGAACGTCGAAATCGATTGGGTGAGCGTCTATGCCCCCGGCTGGTGATCGACCGTCGATTCGTTGGATTCGATTTGAGTCGGAGTACGTGCGGCGCGTCGCAACATTCCGGCCAGTGGAACCGAAACAATTGCTGCGGAGAGAATTTCGGCCGCGAGGTAGGACCAGCCGACACCGGCTATGCCGACGTGAGGTGTCAGGACAATTGATCCGGCGATGACCACGATGGTGTTGAGTACTTGCGCAACAACAGCCGAGCCCATTCTTTGGTACACCCTGGCGAGTGCGTTGTGTAGAACGACGAGTGCGGATATCGGAATGATGATCGCAGACAAGCGAAGTAGGGTCGTGCCTTCTGTCCGATAGTGATCGCCGACGGATCCCAGCGCAACCGGTGCCACGAGTGCGAGAAAGATTGCACCGAGAACGGCGAGTCCGGACAGTAGTGCGATGAATCGACGGGTCAGTGACTGTATCTGCGTCGGAAAGGCGCTCGCCTCTGAGACGAATGGGCCCATGAGCATGTAGAAGAGTACGAACAGGGCGCTCACCAATGCCCAGGTTATCGCGAAGTATGCATTCTCCTCCGCGCCGAGAAGTGAAATGACAACGAGCGGCACTGCAAGCGGGGCAAGGGAACCGAGCGTCATGAGGCCGTACGAGTGGCCGAAGTACGACCACAGTTCACGTGCAGGGGGAAGTGCCGGTTGGGCCGCGGACTCACCTCGCGTGCGCAGTTTCCGACGTATCGCAACACCGAGGACCAGGGCCGCGATCGCCGCCGACCCACCCCAGGCTCCGACGACAGCAAGTTCATGCGCTGTGAATGCCAGTGACGCGACAAGAGCTAGTTTGGCGATGGCATGAACGATGTTCTTCGCGGCTGACCACCTCGCAACTCGAAGACCGTTGGTGGTCTGGTCTTCGAGGGCGAACAGCGCGAGGGTAACGACGAGCCCTACATACGAGAGCATGGCCCACCCCGAGGAGAACAGTTTTTCACGTGGACCGAACATCAACAGTGCGGTGGCGAGGATTGTCGCGAGGAGCGCTACGAGGAGATATCCGCGCGCCACCAGTGCGCCGGCACGGCTTCCTGCCAAAGGTAGGAATCGCTCGTACATCGATCCGAGGCTCAACGTAGACAGAGTGGACAGTACCACCGCCGAATTGATCACCGCAGATGCCCGGCCGACAACGTCGACCGGATACATCCGAGCTGTGACTGCCCAGAACACCAGCCCGAGTACTGCCGTGACGGCGCCCGAGATCAGCACGGCGATCGAGTCGTACTCGAACTTGCGCTTGTCTGTAGCTGGCGTTTCTGGTGATGCCACGGTTGTGACCGGTGATGAGTGCGTCATGTCCACTTTCGGAAGTCGATCTTCCGATGCTACTTGCCAGTAGTTAACTTGTGCATGTCGACGGGTCGGTCAAAATTGCTCTATTGAGAATCGTTGCACTTCAAGGCGGGTGATAGCGCGAATAAATTGTGAAACTCCATGTGCGAGCGATTTGCCTGATGCGACCGACTGGTCGGGTTTGTGCAGTCCAGTACGATGGCGCCGTGGCTAATGGCGAGGGCGAAGTATGTGCATGCGGTCATGCAGAGGTGGCACACAGCCATCATCGTGCGGGAACCGACTGCGCCCTCTGTGACTGCGTCAGGTTCAAGCGTCGTGGGAGCATACTTTCCCGTCTGCTTCGCTGAACAGCTGGTGTCAACGCTTGGAGTGTCGGCCACCTGACGTGGGGCCGGCCTTGACCGCGCTACCGGGCGGACGGGCGAGAATCACGGCGATGGCAGTGGTGAGTGGAACCGAAAGCGCCAGGGCTATTCCGCCGACAGCGGACCTTACGATCTCGATTGCGACGGCGTCACCGACCAGGACGTCCTGAAGAGGGCGCCCGCTGACGCTGAAGAGCAGTAGCAGTGGCAGCGCCCCACCCGCGTACGCGAGAACCAAGGTGTAGACCGTGCTGGCGATGTGATCACGTCCGACCCGCATCGCACCGCCGAAGACTTTTCGACGGGACGCATGCTTGTCGAGTTCGGCCAACTCGAATGCCGAGGATGCCTGGGTGATGGTGACGTCGTTGAGAACGCCGAGCGAGCCGATGATGAAGCCCGCCAGCAGCAGGCCGGTAATGTCTATGTGCTCGATATAGGTCTGAACATTGGTGTTCTGCTCTTCAGACAAACCGGTGAGGTGTGTCAGTTCAATGCAGAGGTAGGAGAGAACCGCGGCGAGCACCATGGCGGCAAGGGTGCCGAGCAAAGCAGAACTGGTCTTGAGTGAGACCCCGTGCGCCAGATAGAGAACCGCGTACAAGATCACCGCCCCGGCGACCAGCGCAACCGGTATCGCAGGCTTGCCGTCGAGCAGAGCGGGTAGGAGAAACCCGACGACTACGCCGAAGGCGATCACCAGGCCGACGAGTGCGCGCAGCCCTCTCCACCGTGCGACTGCGATGATGACGACGGCGAACGCGATGACGATCAACGCCAGCGGGAGCCCACGCGAATAGTCTTCGAAGGAGTACTGCGTGTTTCCGTTCGGGTCGGTCTGACGCACCAGCCGAATGTGGTCACCCACGCGAAGGTCCGGCTGACCGGCGCCCGGAATGACCTCGAGCAATGTCTTCGTTCCGGCATTCGGCCCGGATTCGATATCGACGATACTTCGCTGGCACTGGTAGGCGGAGGTAGGCGGCGGTTGCGGGGCACCGACGAATACCCTTCCGGCGGAGGAACTTCCGCAGTCGCCGAGATCCTGCATCGTGACGGTGCCCGCCTCGGTTTCCACCGAGCTGCCGTCGGCATTCTGGAAGGGGAGTGGGACGGGAATGGTGTTCTTGTCCGGCCACAGTGCGACAGCTGCCGCGACGACGACCATGCCGATGACGACGAGCAACCCGATGACGACGCGTGATGCGGTGGGGCCGATCTGAATGGGGCCACCGTGGCCATGGCCGTGACTCATCGGAAACTGAGTGTCGGACTGGGGATTTGCACCGGTGCAATGTTATCGGCTCCGAAGCGAATGGTCAGCTTCTGACGGCAGTGTCGGTGAAAGGCAGTGTCGCCGCAAGGCAGAGTCGGCGAAAACCGGTGCTACCGATGAGGGGTTGTGAAACTGGGATTGGTCGAGCTGGGTGGCGGGGAACAGGGGGGGTTGTCCCCGCCACCAACCTGGTATCCACAGGGGGGGGAGGGATACCAGGTGCTCGCGGCACCGAAGTGCTGCTAACTAATGTACCCAATTTCAAACCGATTTGGCGCGTTGTCCAACTACCAATTTCACAACGAATCACGTACCGGTTGGACCGTTTTCACATCGGGGCAGGTCACTAAATAGTTAAAGAGTCAATCAAACCGCATGGTTTGCGAAAAATGTGACCAAGGTCGCACAAATGCCCCGCAGTTTTACGTTTACGGGGCATTTGTACAACGAATTGTTTACTCGATTTCAGCCGGATTCAGCGTGAGAATCTACTGTTTGTAACTGGTGAGGAAGTTGCCGAATCGCTCGATGGCCACGGCGAGATCTCGGGCCCACGGAAGGGTGACGATCCGAAGGTGATCGTGATTCGGCCAATTGAACCCGGTGCCTTGAACCATCAGGATCTTCTCCTGGAGAAGCAGGTCCTGAACCAATTTCTCGTCGTCGTGGATCTCGTAGACGTTCGGATCCAGACGAGGGAACGCGTAGAGCGCGCCGCGAGGCTTCACACACGAAACGCCCGGAATCATGTTCAATCGCTCCCAAGCGACGTCGCGCTGCTCGAGCAGGCGGCCGCCGGGCAGGATCAGGTCTTCGATGCTCTGGTGACCGCCGAGGGCGACCTGAATGGCGTGCTGTCCGGGGACGTTGGGGCACAGACGGGTCGACGCCAAGAGATCGAGTCCCTCGAGGAAGCCGGCCGCGTGATCCTTCGGGCCCGTGATCGCCACCCAGCCGGAGCGGTAGCCGGCGACGCGGTAGGCCTTCGAGAGGCCGTTGAACGTCAGGCACAGCAGATCAGGGGCAAGTGTTGCCAGCGAGATGTGCTTGGCGTCGTCGTAGAGGATCTTGTCGTAGATCTCGTCGGCGAGCAGCAGAAGCTGATGCTTGCGTGCCAGATCGACCAACTGCTGCAGAACCTCCATCGAGTACACCGCACCCGTGGGGTTGTTCGGGTTGATGACGAGGAGAGCCTTGGTCTTGTCGGTGATCTTGGATTCGATATCGGCGATATCGGGATTCCAGTCGTTGGCCTCGTCGCAGAGATAGTGGACGGGCGTGCCTCCGGACAAGCTCGTCATCGCAGTCCACAGGGGGTAGTCCGGTGCTGGGATCAGAACCTCGTCGCCGTTGTTGAGGAGGGCCTGCATGGTCATCGTGATCAGTTCGGAAACACCGTTGCCGAGGTAGATGTCGTCGACGTCGAGCTCGGGGAAGCCGGGAACCAGCTCGTAACGCGTCACGATTGCGCGCCGCGCCGACAGAATGCCCTTCGACTCCGAATAGCCCTGTGCATAGGGCAGGGCGGCGATCATGTCCCGCATGATCACATCGGGGGCGTCGAATCCGAACGGTGCCGGGTTGCCGATGTTGAGCTTGAGGATCCGGTGTCCTTCCGCCTCCAACCGGGCGGCATGCGCGTGTACCGGTCCACGGATTTCGTACAGGACGTTCTGGAGCTTCGACGACTGCTCCAGCTCGCGCTGCGGCTGACGGTGGCGGACGGGTTCTGGTGTGCTCACGAGTTACATGATTCCACCACTGTGCAAGTGCATTGTCGGGGACCGTGTCGCACGCCCCGTTGGCTATTGTCGAGCGATGACCCCCAGCGAGCAGATTGCAGCCCCGTACGGATCGTGGACTTCTCCGATCGGAGCAGCTGATCTGGCTGCAGGTGGGCACCCTGTCGAGGGTGGACGATACGTCGGTGACGAGATTTGGTGGGCTGAACTTCGTCCGACCGAGGGTGGTCGGACCTCGATCCGTCGATCTGGTCTCGACAACCAACCCGTCGACATCCTCCCCGCGCCGTGGAACGCGCGTACCAGGGTTCACGAGTACGGCGGTGGCGCCTGGACGGTCACCGAGTCCGGAAAACTGGTCTTCAGTGAATTCTCCGATCAACGGGTGTACATCCTCGAAGGAGTCACTCCACGGGCGTTGACGCCCGAACCGGCGTCGCCGGCCGCGTGGCGATACGCAGACCTGCAGATCGTGAACGGCGAGGTGTGGGCGGTTCGGGAAGCGCACGCGGAGGACGGGGCGATCACTCGCGATATCTGCGCGATTCCGCTGGACGGTTCCGGCAACATCCGCTCGATCGTCGGCGGCTCGGACTTCCTCTCGTCACCGAGGCTTTCGCCGAGTGGAACCAAGATCGCCTGGATCGCATGGAACCATCCGCAAATGCCCTGGGACGGTACCGAACTGCGGGTAGCTCCACTCGTCGACGGCGTCGCTCAGGCGTATTCCGTGCTGATCGGCGGACTTGAAGAGTCCGTCCTGCAGCCGGAGTGGATCACCGACGACGAACTCTACGCAATCAGCGATCGCAGCGGCTGGTGGAACATCTATCGCGTCGGCGGCAAGATCAGCCCGATTTGCCCGGTGAACGCGGATTTCGGTGGCCCGCAGTGGCGCTTCGGTGGGCGCTGGTTCGTCGAACTCGGCAACGGGCACCTGCTCACCGCACGCACCGTCGGAACCGACACGCTGGCGGTACTCGACCCGGCGTCGGGGGAACTGCGCGACATCACGATCCCGGGTGTCACCAGCATCGGCCTCATGCAGGTTCGCGGAGATCGGTTACTGCTCATCTCGGGAGGCGCGAAACTGGCGGGCGCGCTACGTGAACTGGACCTCGGTACCGGCGAACTCACCGAAATCCGTTCGTCGGTCGAAGAATTGCCCGAGTCTGCCTATCTTCCGGAAGCGCGAGCCGTCGTGGCTCACGGACACGGGCGAGAAGTTCACGCCGTTGCTTATCCGCCGCGCAGTCCGCGATACAAAGGGCCCGACGATGAACTGCCGCCGTATGTCGCGTTTGTTCACGGTGGGCCGACGGCGCACGTCGCACCGGCCCTCAACCTCGTCTACGCCTTCTTCACCAGCCGCGGAATCGGCGTCGTCGACGTGAACTACGGCGGGTCGACCGGTTACGGACGTGAGTACCGTAATCGATTGCGTGGTCAGTGGGGTGTCGTCGACGTGCAGGACGTCGTCACCGCCGTCAACGGGTTGGCCGAGCAGGGGCTTGCCGATCCGGCCCGCCTTGCCATCGAAGGCGGATCCGCCGGTGGTTGGACCGTTCTGGCCGCACTGACGACGTCCGACGTGTTCGCTTGTGGTGCTTCCTATTTCGGCGTGGCTGAACTGGACCTGTTCGTGCAGGAAACTCACGATTTCGAATCGCGTTACGTCGACGGTTTGATCGGCCCGCTGCCGGAATCTGCCGACCTGTACGCGGAACGTGCTCCACTCAACAACGTCGACGGGTTGAACTGCCCGGTGTTGCTTCTCCAGGGTCTCGACGATCCGATCGTGCCACCCTCGCAGGCGGAGCGATTCCGGGATGCTCTGGTGGCCAAGGGCATTCCGCACGCGTACCTGGCCTACGAGGGTGAATCTCACGGATTCCGCAAGCAGTCGACCATCATCAGCTCACGCAACGCCGAGCTGTCCTTCTACGGGCAGGTGCTCGGATTCACTCCACCCGGCATTCCGACGCTCGAGCTGTGGAAGCCTGCGATCAGTAGCTGACGGCCCCGTGGCTGCGCGCGAAGGCCGCCAGGATCCGGCTTGCCACCAGTGACGGGGTCGACAGGTCGGCCCACGTCCACCTCGCGACCTCCCACCCTGCGTCACGGAGTCGGTCTTCGCGGAGCTTCTCGTTCCAGAGCGCGTCCTCGGGGCTGCGACCGGCGGGCACCAGTCGGCCGTACTTGATGCGGCCGTCGAACTCTCCGATGGTGCGCTGCTCACGCCACAGGAAGTCGACGCGGCCGGCAAACCCTCGAGCGTCGTGGATGTCGACCTGGGGTTCGGGGAGCGGCAGGTGTTCGTGCAGGAACAATGCGAGGCTCCGTGATTCACCGACGCTTTCGATACGGGAGTCCATCGCGGTGAGCGCGTGGAGCGCATGTCGATGGCGCGGATGGTTCGGGCTGAGTGCCAGCGAGGCTGCAACCGCGTCCTTGGTCAACCTTGAACGGTGCAACGCTGAATTGCCCACGACGAGAGCCTGTTCGAAAGTGAGTGTCCTCGCGAGATCCGCAACAGTTCGTGCCGGAGTCGTGACGCGCAGCCCATCGACTTCGGTGATCTCGTTGTCCGCCAGCCATGTCGAGTGCACATGACGTCGAGCGGACTTTCGGCCACCACCTCGCCGGTTCCGGGACAGGTGAACGACGTCGAGCGGAGTGTTCCAGAGTTCGAAACCGTGCAGAACCGCAGCCGAGACGTGGCTGACAGTGGCACCGGGTGAAGCGGCGCAGGCCACGGCCTCTGCCCGCAATCGATGTCGTCCGTATGCGTCGAGGCGGGACAGGTGGCCGCTGTCCACGTACGCACCACGATGGATTCTGGCCCAGGTTCCACTAGCGCAGGCCTGTCGGATCTCGGCATCGGTGCGACCGATCGACAGTTGGTCCGGCCTGCGGATGATATGTGTCTGTTCCCCCATGTCGATCGATCTTGCTGCGCCCGGCGCTGGAAAGGAAGCCGTGACCCCGGGGGTGTGGATAGCCGTGAGTGAACACCACTTGTCCACAGTTCGAACCGGTTTCGCGTCGCTGGAGGGGGTGTTCGGTATGGGGAAACGGTGGCAGGTTCCCGGTGTCGCGCTCTAGGAAACCCTTGCGTCCGGAGCGTTCGCGTGCCAGGCTGTTCAACTATGACTACAGGAAAGGCGGACTCCGCCACCGTCGCGTGAGCGCCGCACCGATTCGCTCGTCGGCATCACATCGAGCGACATTGCCCGAGAACTTCAATCTCTTCGATGAAGACAGTCTGGCCCTGGAAAAGATCCGCGACGTGTGGCTCGAACGCGGATTGTGTACTCGTCCTGCTGATCGAAACACCGCAGAAGCCTCTGTCGCGCAACTGTATCGACGCTCCGGGCTCCCGAAACCGGAGTTCGTCTGGGTCCCGTCGCCGTCTGCTGGTTCGGACCTGATCGTCACCGAAGGACTGTCGACCAAGATGTCATTGGACGGCACCGGCCTCGACTGCGCTTCCGGGTATATCGCGAGCATGTTTGCGGCTTCGCGCCGACGCATGGACGCGCGAATCGAATGTCGGAGAACTGACTGGCAGATGGAACGCCGGCAGGGGGAGCGCCTGATCAGGGCGTCCATTTGGGAATCGTTGCACACCACGCTGTTCGACGGCGTCGCAGCTGCGATACGAACGATGTTGACCCCGGTGGCCGGGGAAGTGACCTGGTACGGGCAGCAGGACGCACATCGAATCGCGTACTACGACACATGCCATCGATTCGGTCTTGCGACCTTCCGCTCGGAAGACCGTGAACTCCTCGACGTGCAGACCGCACTGGCTGACTCGACCGGGTGGTGGTGGGCGTTCGACGACGCGTGCATCATGGCGGAACGACCCACCGCCTTACATGCCGAACCGATACCGGGCAGCGCGCAGGGGGCACGACGCTTGCATCATTCTGATTCCCCCGCAATCGAATTCGTCGACGGTACAAAGGCGTTCGTTCTACACGGAGCGATCGTTCCCGACTGGGTGGTGCTCGATCCCACCGCCGAACGCATCGCACACGAGCGCAATGTAGAGATCCGTCGATGTGCAATCGAGCGGATCGGGTGGGATTCCTACATCGAGCTGGCCGGCCTGACACTGGTCGACCAAACCGACGATCCCGGTAACGCCGGTTGCCTGCTGCAGCTCTACGCGTCGCCGGAGGGCTGGGGTCGAAGTGGACGGATTCTCCTCGCGGTCAACGGTTCTCTCGAACGCGACGGGCATCGGCGTCGATACGGCCTTCACGTACCCGGATGGTTTACCTCCGCGTTGGATGCCGCCGGATGGACTTATGGCATCACCGGTACCGACTATTCCCGTCTCGTTCGTCGAACCTGAATCTCGAACCCTCAATCCTCGAACCCTCAATCCTCAAACCCTGGGTGATACTTATGAACTCGAACATGACCTTGTCCGCTCTCACCACCCTCACCGGCCTCGATGTCTTCGACTACCTGGACCAGGAAGTGTCCATTCCTGTGATCGACGGACTCCAGGCGCAAGGCGATCTCATCGTGATCCCGTTTTCGCTGCTCGCAAATATCGTGGCGCCCCTGCCATGGACACGCTCTGTGAGAGTGCCGCTCTCCGGCGTGGAACTGCTGCGAAGTGCGGCGGGAGGGAACCCCCACAGTCTGGTTGCAGACGAAGGGGAGTGCACGTGGTCGACGCCGGTGAAAGATGCTCGGGGCCTTGCACTCGGCATGCTCGACACCCGAGTGACCGCGTACCTCATCCACCCGGAGCACGGCGCGACCGGCATCGCTCCGGGACGATACGTCATCGGCCGGCAGCAGGAAAGGGGCGTCGGGCGTGCGCGCGGTGCGGTGATGCTTGTCGCCGATTGACACGCCGGCCTCGAGTTGGCGGGGGAGTGAGCACCACTTGCACAGGGCGAGCACCGGTTTCCGTGTGCTGGACGGTGTGTCGGGTCGAGGGAAAGGGTGCTCGGTCGGCAAAGGCTCCCGCACAAACACGAATGCCCTCACCGTGACGGTGAGGGCATTCGCGTGTGGTGCGCTTACTTCTTGCGGCCAGGAGCCTTCGCGCCGGCCTTGAATCCGAGTCCGCCTGCCTTGGGGGCGGGCGGCGCGGCAGCAGGCGCCGGAGCTTCCGCGGGTGCGGACGCCTCAGCAGGCGCTTCAGCGGCGGGTTCTGCCTTCACAGGTTCGGCGGCGGGTTCTGCCTTCACAGGTTCGGCCTCGGGAGCCGGGGCCTCAGCAGCCGGCGCCGGGGCCGCAGCGGGAGCTGCCTTCCGGGCACCGGGAGCCTTTGCGCCCGATTTGAATCCGAGTCCGCCGGCCTTGGCGGCAGGCGGAGCCTTCGGGGCTTCCGCCTGGGCGGCCGGAGCCTCTGCCGGTGCAGCCGGAGCCTCTGCCAGAGCCTCTGCCGGAGCAGCAGCAGGTGCTTCAGAAGCAGGAGCAGCCTTTGCACCAGGAGCCTTGGCCCCACCCTTCATCTGCAGTCCCTTGCCGCCGGGTGCCTTGGCGCCGGACGCCAGGCCCAGACCCTTCGGCTTGGCGACGGGTGCAGCAGCTTCGGGTGCAGCAGCCTCAGCAGCCGGAGCTTCCGCTGCCGGTGCGGCAGCGGCCTTTGCTCCGGGTGCCTTGGCGGCGCCCTTCATCTGCAGTCCCTTGCCGCCGGGTGCCTTGGCCCCGCCTGCCAAGCCGAGACCCTTGGGCTTTGCGACAGGTGCTGCCGGTGCAGCAGCTTCGTCAGCGGGAGCTTCCGCGCTTGCGGCGGGAGCCGCCTTCTTGGCGCCGGGAGCCTTGGCCCCGCCGGCCATTCCGAGCCCCTTGCCGGGTGCCTTGGCGCCGGGAGCTTTTGCACCTGGTGCTTTGGCGAGGCCCTTCATGGCCAGACCCTTGCCTGCCGGTGCAGCCTTGGCTTCCGGAGTCGCGGCGGCTTCCTCGACTTCGGCGACCCGATCCTGCTCGACGGTCTCAGCCTTTGCCTCAGCAGCGACCGGTGCCTTCTCGCGTGGGATCACCTTGATGTTCTCGCCGAGCTGGGCGGGATCGAGACGAGTGACGGAGTTCAGCATCAGCTGCGCGACGTCGACGACCTCGACGCCTTCGCCCTGGCCTTGCTCCTGGCGGGCAGTGACGCCGTCGGTGAGCATGACGCGGCAGAACGGGCAACCCGTGGCGATCTTCTTGGGGTTGGTGGAGAGCGCTTCGTCGACGCGGTCGACGTTGATGCGCTTGCCGATGTTCTCTTCCATCCACATGCGAGCACCACCGGCACCACAGCACATGGAACGTTCGCCGTGACGCGGCATTTCGACGAGCTTGGAGCCTGAGGCTTCCATGAGTTCACGGGGAGCGTCGTAAACCTTGTTGTGGCGTCCGAGGAAGCACGGGTCGTGGTAGGTGACGTCTTCGCTCACGGACGCAACCGGGATCAGCTTCTTCTGGCGCACCAGACGGTTGAGCAGCTGAGTGTGGTGCACGACCTCGTAGTCGCCGCCCACCTCCGGGTACTCGTTGCCGAGGGCGTTGAAGCAGTGCGCACAGGTGACGACGATCTTGCGCTTCTTCTGCTCGATACCGTCGAAGACCGAATTGAGCATCTCGATGTTCTGCATCGCGAGCTGCTGGAACAAGAACTCGTTGCCGGCACGACGTGCGGAGTCGCCGGTGCAGGTTTCGTCGGCGCCGAGGACCATGAACTTCACTCCCGCGGTGGCGAGGAGTTCGGCGACAGCCTTGGTGGTCTTCTTGGCACGGTCTTCGTAGGCGCCGGCGCAGCCGACCCAGAAGAGGTACTCGTAGTCCTCGAAGCTGTCGGCGTCCTTGCCGAAGACAGGGATCTCGAAGTCCATCTCGTTGATCCAGTTGAGACGGTCCTTGGAGTTCTGACCCCAGGGGTTGCCCTTGTTCTCGAGGTTCTTGAACAGGCCGGCGAGCTCGGAGGGGAACTCCGATTCGATCAGGACCTGGTAGCGACGCATGTCGATGATGTGGTCGACGTGTTCGATGTCGACGGGGCACTGTTCGACGCAGGCGCCGCAGTTGGTGCAGCTCCACAAGGTTTCGGCGTCGATGACCGGGGCCATCTCGCCTTCGACGGTTTCACCGACGAGCTTGCGGTCGGCCTCGAGGCGTGCCGCCTCGGGGATGGCTGCGAGGGCGCCTTCCTTGACATTGCCTTCGCTGTCGACGAGACCGATCTCGTCGCCGCCCATGTCCTTGCGTCCACCAGCGAGCAGGTACGGGGCCTTGGCGTAGCCGTGGTCACGCAGCGACATGATGAGCAGCTTGGGAGAGAGCGGCTTTCCGGTGTTCCACGCGGGGCACTGGGACTGGCAACGACCGCACTCGGTGCAGGTGGTGAAGTCGAGCCAGCCCTTCCAGGAGAAGTCTTCGATGTTTCCGGCGCCGAGAGTGTCGGTGTCGGGGTCGACGTTCTCCATCGTCAGGACTTTGCCCTTGGACATCATGGGCTTTGCCGCGCCGAGGGCGACGGTGCCGTCGTCTTCACGCTTGAAGTAGATGTTGAAGAACGCCGAGAAGCGGTGCCACGCGACGCCCCAGGTGATGTTGCGGCCCACGATCGCGAGCCAGATCATGCCGGTCATCAGCTTCACGAATGCGAACACCGAGATCATGACGGGGCTGGCGGGAAGCAGTTTCGCGACCTGCATGGTGAAGAAGTCGGTCCACGGGTTGGCGTGACCGTAGGTCGCGATCTTGCCGGCCTTGACCATGATCATGCCCAGGCCCTCGAGCAGGACGATGCCTTCGATGACGTAGGCAGCCTTGAAGTTGGAGCCGCCGAAACGGGACAGGCGCGCGGGCAGACGCGGGTGGTTGAGCTGACGGATCACGATCAGCGTGGTGATACCGATGACGGTGCCCAGGCCGAGGATCTCGTCCCACAGGTGCCACGCCCACGTGTTACCGAAGATGGGCCAGTGGAATTCGGGGTTGAACGTCTGGCCGTAGGCCTCGAACCACAGCAGGAACCCACCGAGGAAGCCGACCATGACGAGCCAGTGGGCCCAGCCGACGCTGCGGAACTTGTTCATGCGCGTGTGCGCGATGAACTCGATGATCATCTGCTTGAAGCGAGGGAAGAACGGGCGCCATCGATCGGGTGCCGACTGGCCGATGCGCACGGTGTTGAACATCCTCAGCGCGCCTGAGAGGAAGATGTACCAACACACCAAGCTCAGCAGAGCACCAATCGTGCCCAACGTAATCGTCAGGGCATTCATGTCGCGGCCTTTCGTTTCAGGGCGACGCGTCGGCCACCTCGGGACAGCCCACTGATACTAACCTGCGTTATGTTACCCGCCAGTAACTAGCATTACCAGCCTGTAGGTACCGGCTGGTAACCGCTCGTGGCCTGGAGAGATCGATCTTCTGCGTCGGACGGGCTGGGCCAGACGCAGACATGTCTGGTCGTCACGTTAGGCGGTGCCCGTCAGGTGTCCATCTGTCAGGCAGCCCTAAGTCGGGTTCCGAGCAGGTGAGAACAACCGACCGGCTGTTATCGTTACGCCCGTCACGCACAGGGGAAACGGGTGGTGTGAGTCATCGACTGACGCCCGCCCGATCCCGGGGAGGATCAAAAATGTTCATTCGAAAAGCTGCGGCCGTCGCAGCGATGACCATTGCCGCTACGGGCATCGCTGCAGGTACTTCTTACGCAGCTCCGGAGACGTCACCCGACGTTTCGTACACCGCCGAGGTCGTCGACCAGGCCGTTGTCACCACCATCGACGCCGGAGCATTCCGGGTCTCGGGCGACGGAACTCACGTCGACTTGCAGAACAGCCAGGGCGCAACTCTCGTGAGCCTTCCGCTCGCGTTCAACCTCGGCGACGTTCAGTTCCCGTTCGACGAGACCGTCAGTGAGGACGGCAAGACCCTCACCCTCAAGCCGAACCTGGACCCGGCCAGCTCCAAGCCGAAGCCGGTCGCTGCCGAGTTCACCCCGGTTGCTTCGCCTGACGAGGATCAGAAGGCAATCGAGAAGTTCCAGTCACAGCTCGGGCTTGCCACGCAGATCGGTAGCCTCACCGGCACGATCGTCGGGGCGGTCATCGGTTGCATCGTGGGTCTGCCCGGCCTGGTCGTCGGCTGCCTGCCCGGCATGGTCACAGGGGCCGGTATCGGTGGAGTCGCCGGTACCATCCTCGCCGGTGGCGGAACCGCCGTCGTCGCGGGCTTGGACCTGATCAAGGTTCTGAACGCTCCGGCTGGAACAACTCTCTTCCAGTAGAACGTCACGAATGCCGAAACGGGCGCCACACCTTCAGAAGGTGTGGCGCCCGTTTTGCTGTCTCGAGGAATGCGTGTGATCAGTAGTCGCGAACCTTCAGGCCTGGGTTGGCGGCGAGGATGTCGTTGATCGGCGTCGCGTACTGGGTCGGGGCATCTTGCCCGAACAGTGTCTCTGCCTGAGCGATCTCGCACAGGGGAGAGGTGGCGACGTTGGACGCACTCGTGATGCCCACTGCCAACGTTCCGGAGACGATGGGGCCACCGCTGTCACCCTGCAGGACGCAGATGTTGGTGGTGAAGCCGTTGTCGAGGGTGTGATCCAAAACCTTTGCGACGCGGTTGACGCCGGTGACGACGCCGCAGCTGAAGCCTGTGGTCGATCCTGCCTTGCAGACCGGGGCGCCCACGACAGGATCGGCGGTACCGGTGATGTTGACCGAGCGGTTGAACGGGACCCGCACGCTGTTGTTCTCGAAGCGGTACTTCGCGTTGTCGTCGATGTTGATGATCGAGTAGTCGCGCCCGTCGAAGCTGCTCTTGGCGAAGTACCCGACGCGGGGCCCGGTCTGGTTGTTCACCATCGGGAAGACCTGGCTGGAGTTCGAGGTGCCGGCAGCGGCACGGTTGGGATCGCAGTGACCGGCGCTGATGTTGACTGTGCGTCCTGAACCGTCGGTGCCGTTGAAGCCGAATGAACAACGCAGTCCTGTGTTACCGGAGGTTGCGCCGAAGGCGTCTCCGCCCAGTGCAGCGTCGCCGGTTGCGGATCCGGTTGCGGGGATGAGGTCCGCGACGATCGGGGGAACCAGTAGCGGAGCAGCGGTATGGACGACGGTCCGCTTCAGGAATTCAGGCAATTCGATGCCGGCGGCAGGATCGGCCGTGAGGGCGACTCCGTTGCCGACGACGTCGACGGCGATGCCACGCACGAGGTCTGCGACCTCGGCAGGCTGCGAATCGAGCCAGGTGTTGAGTGCCGAGAGTTGACCTTGCAGAGCCTGCTCGCTCTGCGCGACGTCCTTGACCTCGAAACCGGCCTTCTCGGCGGCCTCGCGGGCAGCATCCTTGTCGCGACCGTCAGCGAGAGCGACGATGCCCTTGCCGAGGTCGTCGAGCCACACTCCGGCAAAAGAGTCGGGAAACTGGACGCGCGCGATGGCGGCGAACTCCGCGAGCTTCTGCGCGAGTTCGGAACGCGAGACGAACTGGTCGGGCGTCAGCGCCAAGTCGTGCTGTAGGGCTTCGGCGAGTTCGACGGGCAGATGGGCTGCCTGATCGGATACCCCGGATTCGTTCGGTTCTGCGTTCGCGACCGCGGTAATCGGTCCGAGGAGCAGCAGCGCGGCCGAACCGAACACTGCGGCGCGACGTGCGATGGAGCTTCGCATGTGGGCCTTTCCACTTCGTTGACCGCGTACCACCCCCCTGGGAGCACACGGATACGGCTCACGGACTTGTGGTGAGCCGATCACAGTCGACCATGACTATATGGGTTCGAACGCGCTATTCCCACCCGTTACATGAGCAGACAGCGCTGACCCCGACCGACAACAGCACTGTGCCCGCCGATCGCGAAACGGATCGGCGGGCACAGTGCGTGAATCAGTGGTTGGTCAACCTGCAGTGCGGACGCGGATTCCGGCACCGACACCGCCACCGGAAGCGCGATCTGCCGCGTCGAGGATGTCTCCGACCGGAATACCCAGATTCGAGGTTCCACCGGAGGTCGCCAGTACCAGGTTCGCTTCGTTGCAACTGGGTGCTCCGCTGCTGTTGGAGCCGCTGGTGATGCCCAGAGCCAAGGTTCCGGAGACGATGGCGCCGCCGCTGTCCCCGGCGAGGGTGCACGCGGTACCGGCGAATCCGCGAACGGTTCGTGAATCACCGTCCGCCATGACCAGTTGAGTTTCGACGCGATCGGCTGCCACGACACCACAGGTGAAGGACGACGTCTGGCCGGACTTGCAGATGGGAGCGCCGATCACGGGACGTGCTGTTCCCGTGATCGCGAGGGTGGTCCCGTTGGCACCGCGGACGGCAGCACGGTCGAGGCCCGCGTCGATGCCGGACTGGTCGAACTTGATGACCGAGTAATCGAGATCGCCGGCGTTGTTGCCGACGGAAGACTGTGAGAATGCTCCGATCAACTGACTGTCGTCGACGTTCGCGTGATTCGGCAGGTAGACGGGCGACTTCGAACCCTCGGCCGGATTGCAGTGTCCGGCACTGATATTGAGAGCATTGTTCTGATCGTCGACGGCGTTGAACCCGAACGAGCAGACCGAGATGTTCTCGGTCGGTGTCTCGCGAATGGGGCCTGTCGACGTGATGTAGGTGTCGCCGCCGAGTGCTCCGGGATCAACCGATCCGCCACCGTCCGGGCTGAGAACGATCTTGGTGTTCTCGAGCAGGGTCGGAAGATTGAGCGCCTGCCCGACGGGGCTGTTCGCGACGTCGATGACGACCTGGTTGTTCAGGACGTCGATAGTCGCCGAATTGACTGCGCGTGAGATTTCCTTGGGCAGCCCGGCAATCCATCCGTTGACGTCGGCCAGCGTCTTCTCGAGGGTGTCGGCGGAGACGGGGGCGACGTGCGTGCGGTAACCGTCGTCGGCCGCGATGCGTGCAGCTTCGGTGGTGGTGACGGCTACGACGGGTTGACCGTCGAGTCCCATCCACGAGCCGGCGTAGTCGCCAGGGCGCTCGGACTTGAATTCCTGGGCGTATGCACCGAGTTCCTGAGCTTTGGCAGCGCGGTCCAGATACTCCTGTGGGGAGATCTTCAGATCGCGCGTGATCGCCTCGATCAGCTCAGCCGGAAGCTGATCTGCCCCGAGCTGTTCGACATGCGTGTCGGAGGCGGGCTCTGCCGATGCCGTCGTGGTGAATGGAGCTGCGAGCAGTAGTGCCGAGGCGCCGACCACAGCGGTGCGGATCGCCAACGAGTTACGCATGAAATCCCTTCAAGTCCCCGGCACCGAGCCGGTAGGTACCGCACCCACCATAGGGGAAAAGTTTCGACGAGGAATATGTGCCTGTTGTCGGCAAGTCGAGTTATTCTGTCTAACTTGGCATTCCGGGTCTCGGGGCCAATGGCATGACGGGCATGTCGGGATTCGGAACCACCGGATCGGTTGTGTCGGTCGGGTTGGACGGCTGCGTCGGCGTTGTCTGTGTATCAGTGGGGGCGGTCACGGCGGGAGTGTCCGGGGTATCCGGATCGACCGGATCCAGCGGTCCGACGACCGGCGGCAGGTTCTCGATCCGAAGGGGATCGATCTGGATGGTGATCGGCGATCCCTGTTGCGCGGGGACGTTCGCCGTAGTGGATTTCTCTGTACCGGTGCCCGGACTCACCGGAATGGGCTGGGATTCGGATGAGGTCGATTCCGCTTCGGATGCCCACGACTGCGCCGTCGGCTGCGCGCCGAGAGCGGGTACTTCCGGTGGGGGTGAGGTCGCTGATTGCGTGCCTGTCCCGGATGAACTCGTCGGGGTGGCAGCTGTGTCCGTCCCGGGGGACAGGGAAGATTGTGCGTCGAGAATCCTGGGTGCTGAAATGGTCGGAGTGTGTCCGATGATGACCGCTGCCGCGCAACCCGACACCGTCAGAAAGACTGCGGCGGCTGCTGCGGCGATGATCGGTCGGCGCTCCGACCGCCACTGGCGATTCAGCCAACCGTCGATGCTCGGTTCTTTCGTGACCGGTGCCTCCACGCCGGATTCCGGCTCCGGTTCGATCAGAACGAACGGCGGAAACTCTTCGGGGGTGTCCTCTGGCTCGGCAAAATCGGTTGGCTGGGGTTCGGGACAGGTAGAGGTGATCGAGAAGGGTGCGGCCAACGCTGCGGCTCCGCGAGCAGCACGGTCGTCGGCGTCAGGATCCGCGAGCCAAGCCGCAGAGGCTTCATCTTCTGAAATCAGTTCGACGCCGTCGAGATTCATGCTGTCGAGTGCGCCGCGCAGTACGTCGACGGAATCGCTCGACCAACCTGCGGGGATCACCGCAGAGATGTTCAGGTTCTGATCGGTGAGTGTTCGGACTTCCTTGACCAGGCAATACATTGCTGTCGCTACCAGTTCCTCCCCTCGCGTCATGTGCTCGGAGAAGTTGTCGGTATCGTCGGTGCCGACCCTGTCGAGGAACCCGCGCAACCCGGTGGACCCCGCCGCGGTTCCGCCTAGCTGCACGGTGCCGTCGGGGGCGTGGTGCAGAACCGATTCGCGTTCGAGGGTCACCAGCTCCGAGTCAGGTCTCGCGATCGCAGCAATGCTTCGTTTGTTGCCGACGGCGAGTCCGACTCCCCACTTCATAGCGATCCCCGTTTCACAGTTACCGAACTTTGCTCGGCAGGCATGTCCTGATTCCTGTGAAAACTATCACTTAAACGGATATACGCAACCCTCTGGACAATATGCAGCTAACTACTTGTTCGGCGGTGTCATGCTGCGAAGGATGGTGAGCAGTTCCGAACGAGACTGCGCCCCGACGCGCCGCTTGATGCGTGCGACATGGTGCTCGACGGTTTTAGCGGAGATGTAGAGGCGTTCGCCGATTTCCCGATACGTCAGTCCGACGACGACGAGTTCGGCAACTTCTTGTTCGCGCTCGGTCAACACCGACGGTGGCGCCGCACTTGTGGCGGTATCGGTTGCACTTGTCTCGGCCGTCGACGTTGTGCGTAGCGAGCGCGCAACGTGGAGCAGTGCCGTGGCCGATTTGGTGTCCGGGGTGCGCAGCGCTGCTTCGCCGGCGAGGCGAGCGGCGTCCCACGGGAGTCCGATCCGACTGAGCGTTCGTGCGGCGGCTTCGACACCGTCTGCGTCGACGTTGCCTTGCATCAGTAGGAGCCACTGGCGTCCGGCGATCGCCAAACCGGCTGCGTAAGTGTGAGTTTTGGCTGATTCGGCGAGTGTATGGGCGTGTGGGAGGAGATCGGCCGGCGACTGCGAGAGGATCGACGCCTGGACGCCGTACCAATGCAGCGGCGACGACCACAGCGGCGGCTCGCCGAGCGCGCGGAGGAGTGAGCGCGCGTCGTCGACGAGATGCTCGACCTGCTCGGTCTCCTCGAGCCGTACTGCCGCAAGCCACAGTTCGCCGATGGGAAGCAGATTGAACAGATCAACGCTGCAGGACGAGAGGGTGCCTGCCGCGCCCGACCAAGCTCGACGCAGCTGGGCGAGATCGCCGGAACGCCGAGCGAGACCCACGATCAGAGCATGCAGAAACAGTGCGTCACGCTCACGGAGGGGGCCGCGGACTACCTCCTGCGGTAGGTCTTCGAGAATCGTGTCCTGCCCGCGGACCATCGCGATCCAGGCGCCGAGAAGGTGAAGTCGCGCCCACGTGTGGCTGCTTGCGTCGTCGGCGGCGATCGCGGACGTGACGACAGCGGCGGCCCGTTCATGGGCGCCGTTGTGCAGGAGTGCGAGAGCTACCAGCGCCGGGGCGGAATCAGGCTGGAATTCAGATGTGTCGGCTCCGCCGGGGAGCGAGAGTGCGCGCGACATCGTGTTGAGCGCACTCGGTGCGCTCCCGGTGACCGATTGCATCAGTCCGTTGGCCAGTGTGGTAGCGCCGACCGTCGAGCTCGACGGTGATCCGGTGTGTCCGGTGAGCGCCGCGTTCGCGTCATCGACCTTGCCGATGCCGAGGAAAGTGATTGCGGCGAAGGGGGATTCGTTTCCGGTGCGCCCTGGCCCCAGCCAGGTGTAGAGATCTGCAGCGGCGCCGAGTTGGCCGCATGCTGCGGACGAAGCTGCGCGGATTCGCACCGCCGCAGCCAATCTCGCGTCGTCGAGATCGGGTGCGGCGATGACGGAATCGGCCAGACGGCAGGCAGTGTCGAGGTCACCACTGCGAGCCGAGACCTGGGCGTACAGCAGCGTGTCGGCCACGCCGAGAGGCTCGATCGAATTCACGCGGCGAAAGAGATCTGCCGCGACCGCCGGCGTGCTCGCCTCGACGGCGTCTCGTAGTACACCCGTGAGATCGCGGTGGCGGATTCCGGAGTCGAAAAGTCTTCGTGCTGTGTCGATATCGAGGGTTCTCGTGTGTGCGCGTGATGCGACGATTCTGATCAGCTCGCTGCGGATACGCCCGGTGCTCGTCGACTCGGCGAGCACGCTCGCGACGAGTGGTGATCGCGAACCGAACAGTCCGGTCGCCAGTGCCCGGTCGAATGCAGCTGTGAGGCTGAACTTCTCCTGTCCCAGATCGAGCTCGAAGGCGTCGATGTCCGGGACGGCGAGTGAAACTTCGAGGATCTCGCGCTCGATCGGATGCAGAGCGGTGACCTGGTGGAGGATGTGTGTGCGTATGGCGTTCGGCATTTCCAGGCGGCCTGCCGAGGCGGCGGCGAAGTACGCTTCGATCGCCCCGAAGGAACCACCGGACAGATGCTCGAGCGCCACCACGGCGCGGTCGTCGAGCGGGACTCTTCGCTCGGCCGCGATCTTCCGAATATCGTTTCGGTTCAACGGGTTCAGATGCAACACGGTGCCGAAACTCGAGATGTTCGAGTAGATCGGTGCGAGTGGTGGATCGATCCGATCGGAGGCTACGACAACTCCGAGGTCGTCACGTTGGACAAGCTCTTTCAGGGCACGGATTTCATCGGAGGTCAGAGCTTGCGCGTCCGCGATCACCACAATCGCGTCGGCGGGGACGTCATGCGTGACTGCGGTGACCACGGGCTTGTCACCCGATTCGATTCGCTTCCGTACAACCCTCGTCACTTGGGGCCGAGCGCTGGCATCGGTCCCGGTGACGAATAGGCGCAGTGGCGATGCAGTCAGGTCGACGTCGCGCAAAAGTCCTGCGATGAACGACGATTCGGTGCCGTTGTCACGGTTCATCGAAAGACCGCCGGTCAGCGGATCGGTGCGGTGACGCCGCCGACGACACCACCGACCACGTTTCCGACACCACCGACGACGTTACCGAGACCTCCGACCACGCCGCCGACTCCGTTGCCGACACCGTCGACCAGACCGCCGACTCCGTTTCCGATGCCGGTCGCAGCGTCACCGACACCGGTCCCGACGCCGGCTCCAGGCGCGGGTGCTGGTGCCGGGGCGGGAGCAGGTGCGGGCGCCGGGGCGCCGGGTGCGGCAGGTGCAGGCGCCGACGGAGCGGTCTCGCCCGGTGCGGGCGAGGATCCCGCCGGTGCGCCGGCAACCGGAACTGCCCCCGGCGCCGTCGTCGAGCCGCCTGCGGCAGCAGGAGAACCGGGCTGATTGCTTTGAGTGCCGTTGTTCGCAGTCGTGGATCCGGTGCCTGCCGCTTCCGCTGCCGTGGTGCTGCCGGGAGTAGAGCCCGCGGTGGTCGAAGCGGTCGAGGAGGTGGACTCGCTGGTGGTGTTCGCCGAACTGGACGGAACGTTGATCTTGTCCATGGCAGTTCCGATTCCGAGCCCGCCTGCGGCGAGCACGATGAATGCTCCCACCACTGCAGCAACGACGCCGACCCTCGACGAGCGTCGAGTCGCCGTGTTCTCTTCTTCGGTCGGCTCGGCAAGCAACGGAGTGGAGAAGGCGGGAACTGGTGCGGGCTTGCGAGACGGCTCGGCGGGAATCACTGCAGTGGCGGCGGCCGGTACTTGCGAGTCTCTGGCGTCGAGTGCGAGGGCCGCGGCGCCGGACGCCGCGCACGACGCTGGATCGGCGTCGGCGATCACCGGGACACGAAGCTCCGCGGACAGTAGTTCGGCGACAAGGGGAATGGACGAGCTTCCGCCGGCCAGGACAACCTGATTGACGTCACTGGACTCGACGCCGGCAGATCGCAGGCTTTCGCGAACCAATGCCACCGATTCGGTGAGGGCGGGCCGGATCAGATCTTCGAGTTCGGAACGAACGAGTCGAACGTCGCTGACGGCACCGGGAAGCGCCACGCGGGCAACGGTTTCCGTCTCGGTGGAAAGTTCCTCCTTGGCTGCGCGGGCATGCTCGCGCAGAGTTTCCAGCGCTGCAATCGTCTCGGGTGCAAAGGGATCAAGGGTTGCGAACTGGTCGGAAACCGCATCGAGCAGGTGAACGGTGACGAGGTGATCGAATTCGTCGCCGCCGATGTCCTCGCTGCGCAGCGGCTTACCGAAGATCTCGCTTCGTCCGTCGGTCGTGGACATCATCGTGACGTCGAGCGAGCGAGCACCGAGGTCGTAGACGACGGTCAGACCGTCGCTGACGACAGTTCCGGAAGCGGCGAGCCACGCCATGACGGCTGCGGGTTCGGCGACGAGAGTCGCCCCGTGAATTCCGACGTCGTCCAGAGCGGACTCCATGGTGCGTGCCGTGTGGCGGTTCCACCCCACCGGGTGAGCCAGGACGACAGTTGGCCCTTCGTTACCGCCTGCCTGGTCTACCAGTGCGCCGACCGCTGTCGCCGCGAGAGCCTCGCCGCGGTACTCGGTACCGTCGGCGGCAAGTATCGGAATCGGGTCTCCGACGCGCTCGACAAATCCGGTGATGACGGATCCGTCGTCCAATTGCAGCGCACTGGGTAAGCGGACCTGTTGCGTTTCACCGGTCGAGCCGTCGGTGACAGCTACGAGAGTGGCCGAACCGATGCTGATGCCGAGCCCTGCCGCCATGAACGAACTCCCCTGGTCGTGGGCGACAGAAGGACTGTCGCGGTTGTCTGCGATGTCGGTTTCAGGACCTAGATCGTTACCGGATCGGAGGCGTCGCGACGAAGTAGGGGACCGATCCCCTAATCGGGGCAAATCCCCTATTCCGACCGGGCGTAGCCCAATGGGGGGCTTCCCCACCTGTCCCTGGAGAAGAGGGGGGTGCTCCCCGTTGGCCCCACTCGCAAAAGTTCTTAGCGTTGATTCCACTCGCTACCTCTGGCAGCGCACCAGTTTCCGGACCACCGGCAACTACCCACCGGCAACAACCCGGTCAACGAACTTCAGGAGAACCCGCCATGGCAACGAACGCCGTACTCGAATTCATCCTCGGGCTACTTCGTGACGACGAGGCAGCTGCCAACTACTGCGCCAACCCGACCGCGGCACTCGATGCTGCCGGTCTGTGCGACGTCAGCCCCGCCGACATCGTCGCGGTCGCTCCGCTGGTCGCCGAGTCCGGACTCTTTGCCGGTGGTGGCGCCGACCTGTCCGCGATCGTCAACGCCGGTGCGTCCGCTGCCGGTGCAATCGGCGGCGGTCTCGGACTCGGCGGTGGTCTCGGTGGTGGACTCACCGGTGGTCTCGGTGGTGGCCTCGGCGGCAGCCTGGGTCTCGGCGCCGGTGCAGGAATCGGAGTCGGAGGCGCCCTCGGCGGCCAGTTCGACCTGGTCGGCGACTTCGCAGCAGCCCTCAGCGCTGCGCTTGCCATCGGTGGCGAGATCAGTGCCGAACTCGGCGCAGCCTTCGGCGCTGTGATCGAAGCCGGTCTCGGTTTGGGCGGCGCACTCGATCTCGAAGGAGCTCTCGATCTGGGCGCACAGCTCAGCGCGGCTCTGGGCGGCGCCCTCGGTGTGACCGGCGGCCTGACTGCGGAGCTGGGAGCAGCCCTCGACGCCGCGATCGGCGCAGTCGGCGGACTCGACCTGACGGCAGGGCTCAGCGGAGCTCTCGCACCCGTATTCGCCATCGGTGGTGACCTCGGAGCCGATCTCGGCCTGGCTCTCGGTGGACTCCTCGGCGGCGCAGCAGACCTCAGCGGTCTCCTTGACATCGGCGGCGAACTGGGCACGAGCCTGACCGGCGCACTGGAATCCGCTCTTGCACTCGGCGGCGGCCTGGATCTTGCCGGCGCTCTGACAGGCGACCTCAGCACGGCATTGTCCGGCGCGCTCTCGGGCGTCCTGGGAGCCGGCGGCACGATCGGCGCCGATCTGGGTGCATCGCTCGGCGGCGTCCTCGGCGCGATCACGGATGTCAGCGTTCTCACCGATATCGCGGGCGGCCTCGATCTCGGTGCTGCCCTGAGTGGCGCCCTCGGCGGAGCACTCGGCGTCGGCGGCGGTCTGGAAACTGCATTGGGCGGCGCACTCGACGCAGCACTGGGTCTCGGCGGCGGACTCGACCTCGACGCCGTACTCGGCGGCGGAGCAGACCTCGGCGCGCAGCTCAGCGCGGCACTCTCCGGCGCCCTCGGTGCCGGGGGAACGGTCGGAGCCGACCTGGGTGGCGCACTCGGTGGACTGCTCGGGGGAGCACTCGACCTCGAAGGCGGTCTCGGCGCAGACCTCGCGGCAGCTCTGGCCGGAGGCGCGAATCTGTCGACGGCCCTCGAGGGTGTTCTCGGTTCGGCACTCGGCGTCGATGCCGGGCTCGCGGGCGGTCTCGGCGGCGCTCTCGACGCAGCGCTGGGCGCAGGCGGACTTACCGGAATCGACCTCGGTGGTGCACTCGGTCTGGGCGGTGAAGCAGGCTTGGCAGCCGGTGTCGCTGCGGCTCTCGACACCGCCCTCGCAGGTGCAGGCGGCTTGGGTGCTGTCGGTTCCGTGGGCACGGACCTGACCGGCGCGCTGGACGGTGCGCTGGGCGCGGGCCTCGGGCTGGGGGGCTCTCTCGACAGCGTTCTCGGTGCCGAAGGTGCACTCGGTGGAGCGCTGGACACGGCACTGAACCTCGGCGGAATCGACACCGGTTCGATCGGTGCCGACTTGCCCTCCGTCGACCTCGGCGCTGTGAACCTCGGCCCGATCTCCGCTGAACTGCCTTCCGTCGACCTCGGAAGCATCGCGGCAGAAGGCCTGAACCTCGGCGGTGTGACCGGCGACCTCGGAGCAACTGTGGGCGGCGCGCTGGACGCAACAGCAGGTCTCGACGCAACAGCAGGTCTCGACGCGGCCACGAACGCTGCGGCTGGTTTGGGTGGGTCGCTCGGCGGCGCACTGAACGGCGTCACCGATCTCGGTGGATCGCTCGGCGGGGCTGTCGGAGCAGTCACCGACGTGACCGGTTCGATCGGAGCCGACGCAGCCGCAGCTGCCGGTGGCACAGTCGACGGCGGCGGTACCGTTGGCGGCGGTGGAGTCGCTGACCTGGGCGGATCCCTCGGTGGAGCAGTGAGCGGAGTGTCCGACCTGACGAGTTCGTTGACCGGTGCGCTGAACCCGTGGTCGTCGATCGATGCGACCGATGCTTTCGGTTCGGGTTCCACTTCGGGTCTGAGCGCCGATACCGAACACTCGCTCTTCGCCGAGGATTCGGTTGCAGCGCCGGTCGATCACATCGACCCGGTTGCGGTTGTCGATCACCTGCATCCCTGATCTGCTGACGCAGGAACTGAAATCGGTCAAAATGACCTGATGTAACAAATCCGGCCCTGCGTGCGCTATGCGTTCGCAGGGCCGGATATTCGAGTCGGGAAGAATTGCGGGTCAACGTAGCTCATGAGTGATTCAGCGAGTCAGGTAAGCAGCCGGAAGGCGCGCGTCGCGTCGTCGACGGCGTCGTTGCTCGAACGAACAGCCGTCGTGGCGAAGGATTTCGGGCGCACGGATCTGGTGCGCCGACTCGAGAACGCTCAGGTGAGAGTCAACGACCCGCGTATTCGCATCGTGGTGGTCGGACCCCTCAAGCAGGGCAAGAGCCAGTTCGTCAATTCTCTGCTAGGCATCGACGTGTGCTCGGTCGGTGACGACGAGACCACGGCCGTGGCGACGGTAGTTCAGTACGCGGAGACCGCGGTCGCCGAACTGATTCTCGCCGATCCGGGTGCGGCGCCCATTCGGGTGCCCCTCCCGCTCGAGGAACTGATGGGGATCACCCCGGCCACGCCTCGCGCCGAAGGGCGTGAGGTTCTGCGTGTGGAAGTGGGTGTTCCCAGTCCGCTGTTGGCCGACGGTTTGGTTCTGATCGACACCCCTGGTGTCGGCGGTCATGGAAATCCTCATGCTGCAGGAACATTGGGATTGATCACTGCGGCCGATGCAGTGTTGGTTCTGTCGGACTCCAGCCAGGAGTTCACCGAACCGGAGCTGGGATTCATCCGCCAGGTCGTCAATCTGTGTCCTGCGGTAGCCGGGCTGATCAGCAAGACCGATCTGTACCCGCACTGGCGGCAGATCCTCGACGCCGATCGCGGACATCTCCAGCGTGCCGGGTTGGATCTGCCGCTCATTCCGATCTCCTCGGTACTGCGCTCGCACGCGCTGAGGCTGGGGGACAAGGAACTCGAAGCGGAATCCGGATTCTTGGACCTCTATCAGTTCTTGCGGGACAACGTCGTTGCGCGTGCCGAATCGAATACTCGACGCGCAGTTGCGATGGATGTGCGTTCTGCGGCAGCGCATCTGACGTTGGAGATGGGCAGTGAGCTTGCGGCGCTGAAGGATCCGTCGACCGCTCAGGCAGCGGTCGCGGGACTGCAGCGTGCCCGGGCAGCGGCCGAGGAACTGCACAAGAAGACCTCACTGTGGCAGCAGAGCCTCGGTGACGGCATCGCAGACCTCGCCGCCGACATCGATCACGACCTCCGGGACCGGTTGCGCCGGGTGACCCGCCAGGCCGAGGAGACGGTCGACGAAGGCGATCCCGGTAAGGACTGGGACGTCGTGGGGGAGTGGCTCGAACAGGAGATCGCCACCGCGATCGGTGACAACTTCGTGTGGGCGCATGATCGCGCACAGTGGCTGGCAGAAGTTGTGGCGCAGCACTTTGCGGAGACCGGTGACGTCGCGCTCCCGCATCTCGACGTCGCCGACACCGACGGTTTCCTGGAACCGGTCGGTGCATTGGCGGACCTCGAATCCGGCCGAATCGGCATCACTCAGAAAGTCCTGGTCGGCATGCGCGGCTCGTACGGCGGCGTGCTCATGTTCGGCTTGATCACCACGATGATGGGCATGGCTCTGGTCAACCCGATCTCCATCGGCGCCGGGGTTCTGCTGGGCACCAAGGCTTATCGTGAAGACAAGCAGGCTCAGGTGCTCAAGCGTCGCGCTGAGGCGAAAGCGGCTATCCGACGGTTTGCCGACGACGTCAGCTTCCAGGTGGGCAAGGAGTCGAAGGATCGCCTACGCCTGGTGCAGCGGCTGTTGCGTGATCACTTCACCGACATCGCCGAGCAGGCGTTGCGCTCGATCAACGAATCCCTCCGCGCCACTCAGGAAGCCGCGCAGTTGGAGTCGAGTGAACATGCCGCTCGGATCAAGCGTCTGGAGACCGACATGCGCGTCGTCGCGGAGCTCGACGCCGTTGCCGGAACGCTGAACGGCGAAACTCCCGCTCCTGCCTCGGCAAAGGTGACCAACGCATGAATGCCACGACCACCGTGACCGCAGTGGAGTCGGCACACGCCCTGATCGACCACGCCAGACGTGCCTACGCCGATCAGCCGCAGACGCGCGCCCAGTTGGAAGAATGTGCGGCCAGGCTCGACGAGCCACTCCGGGTGGCGCTCGCCGGCTCCCTCAAAGCGGGTAAGTCGACGCTGCTCAATTCGCTTGTCGGACAGGATATAGCGCCTACCGACGCGACGGAATGCACACGCGTCGTCACCTGGTATCGGAACGGGACGACGCCGCAGGTGACCGCGACGGCCGAGAACGGTGCCGAGTTCAACGTGCCGGTGACGCGCCGCGACGGAAGGCTCACGTTCGATCTGGGCGAGTACACCGCAGACTCGGTGGACCGCATCGACGTCGACTGGCCGTCTTCGGCATTGGCTCGTACGACGATCATCGACACACCGGGCACTTCGTCGCTCTCGACCGAGGTCTCGGCCCGCACCTGGGACATGCTCGTTCCCGACGGTGAGGCACCAGGCGCGGATGCAGTGGTCTACCTCCTGCGGGCTCTCAATGCCAGTGACATGCAGTTCCTCGGGAAGATCGCGGATCACGTGGGCGGAGAATCCGGGCCACTCGGAGTGATCGGAGTTCTCTCGCGTGCCGATGAGGTCGGCGCAGGCAGGCTCGACGCGTTGTCTTCGGCGAAGGACGTCGCGGCGCGATTTGCCGAGGAGTTGGAGCGAACCGGCCTGTGCCAGTCGGTGGTTCCGGTGGCAGGTCTGCTCGCGCTCGCTGCTCGGACGATGAGGCAGAGCGAGTTCGCGGCCTTCTCGGCGCTCGCGCAGGTTCCGGCCGAGGATCTGAGCCTTGCGCTCCTCTCCGCGGATCGCTTTGCCAGGCAGGACAGTCCGCTGCCGGTCGATGCGGCCATGCGGGCGCAATTGGCCGATCGGTTCGGGCTCTTCGGAATTCGCCTCGCCGTGACGTCGATCAAGTTGGGGGCCACTGATTCACCGTCCCTGGCGGCCGAATTGTTGGAGCGCAGCGGCCTGGACGAACTGCGTCAGGTGATCGACGTTCAATTCGGGCAGCGGGCAGATCAGCTCAAATCGCACACGGCGCTGGTGACGCTGGGAAGAATCCTCGAAGCCGATCCGAGCGAGGAAGGCGATCAGATCGCGGCGGAGGCGCAACGGTTGCTTGCCGATGTTCACGGCTTTCACGAACTTCGCCTGCTCGGGCGTCTTCGTTCGGTACACACGGATCTGCCACCCGACGACCTGGCACAACTGCAAAGACTGATCGGCGGCTACGGAATCCGGGCAAGTGACCGGTTGGGCTGCGAACCGGAAGAATCGCCGGAGGTGCAGCGTGCGCGGGCCACGGCGGCTGTCCGCAGATGGCGCGAGTTGTCCAGACATCCGCTCTTCGACAGGTTCACCTCGCGCGCCTGCCTGGTCGCCGCCCGCAGCGCCGAGGGCGTCCTGGCTGAAATTGTGCCCGAATAGGGACCCGTTCACTATGCGAGCGCCGGACGAGGGTTCTATCTTGAGTTCGGGATGATCCGGACATAACTACCAGGTTCGGGTCCCACCTCGATGGGAGCACGCGCATGGCGAGTGACATCAAGTCCGCTTCACCGGATCGAGCCACCCTCGTCCTGGGGACGCTCATCCTGGTCGCTGCGGTCGCGAACCTCAATCTCTCGGTCGCGAATGTCGCTTTGCCCGATATCGGGCGGGCTTTCGACGCCAGTCAGACGCAACTGAACCTGATCGCGGTCGGCTACTCGCTGGGCCTGGCCGGAACGGTGCTCTACCTGGGGGCCTTGGGAGACCGATACGGCCGCAAGATGTTGCTGGTCACCGGCATGGCGCTGTCCATTCCGGCGTCGATCGTGGCGGGATTCGCCGGGAACTTCGAAGTGCTGTTCCTCGCTCGGATAGTCGGAGGCGTCTCGGCAGGTCTGGCGTTCCCGACCACGCTGGCAATCATCACGGCGTTGTGGGCCGGACCGGCACGAACCAAGGCGATTGCCATGTGGTCGGCAATCGGTGGCGCGATTTCAGCACTCGGTCCGATCGTCTCGGGGGCGCTGCTCGAGCAGTTTCACTGGGGTTCGGTCTTCTTTGTCACCCTTCCCTTGGCCCTTGTGGCACTGATCTGTTCCCTGGTGTTGGTTCCCGCTCACGTCAACGAGACGACCGAGCGAGTCGATCACCTCGGCGGCATAGTGTCGATCGTCTTCATCGGGGCGCTGGTGTTGTCCATCAACTTTGCGCCGGTGAAGGGTTCGGGCACGTTGGCTCTGGTGCTCGGGGCGATAGCAGTTGTCGCGGGTATCGGGTTCTTCCTGCAACAGCGACGCGCGGCCAATCCGCTGTTCGATCTTCACGTAGCTGCGCGCCCGACCTTCTGGGTCGCGGCGGTGGGTGGGTTGGTCGTGTTCGGTTCGCTCATGGGCGCGATGTTCATCGGCCAGCAGTTCCTGCAGAACGTCCTCGGGTACTCGACGCTGGCAGCCGGTGCGGCGATCATTCCGGCTGCGCTGGCGATGGTGATCGTCGCGCCGCGCTCGGCGACCATGATCGAAAGGTACGGCGCCCGCGTCACGCTGCTCGCCGGCTACCTGTTCGTGGTTCTCGGTTTGTTCGTCGCGCTGTTCCTGTGGAACGAAAGCACACAGTATTGGCAGGTCGCGCTGGCCTATGCGCTTGTCGGCATCGGCGTCGGTCTGGCCGGCGCACCGGCATCGCGTTCGCTGACCGGATCCGTTCCCGTGCACCGCGCTGGTATGGCGTCGGGAACCTCGGACCTGCAACGCGACCTGGGCGGCGCCATCATGCAGTCGATTCTCGGCGGAATACTCACGGCCGGGTACGCAAAATCGTTGGGAAATGCGATCTCGTCCTCGCCGAACGCATCCGAAGTGACTCCCGAAACTCAGGCCGCGCTCACCAAATCCTTCTCCAGCGCCGAAGTTCTCGCGGAACGCTACCCGCAATACGCGGACCAAATCATGACCGCCGCCAAAAACGCCTTCCTGGACGGGGATACAAACGCCTACATCGCGGCGATCATCATCGTGTGTGCCGGTGCCGCGGTGGTGACGTTCTTCTATCCGCGTCGCGAGCGCGAACGAGTCCTGCTGGCGCAGTACGCAGCGGAATCCGATCTAGCCGCGGAGAAGAGTTGAGCGCGCTCTGGTAGTGATGAGGGATGCCACAGCTACTTCACATCGATTCGTCCGCCGAACTCCACCACTCGACCTCACGTGATCTGACCGCACTGTTCGCTCAGCAGTGGTCGAAGAACAGTCCGGATCACACGACGGTGACGTTGGACCTGCACCGGGATCCCTTGCCGCACCTCGCGGACGCGGCCCTGCACTATGCACCACGCTTGCGAGTCGAGGGCGAGATTCCGGATCCCGCCGCGGAAGCACTCCAGGCTCGGGTCATCGAGCAACTTACCGCTGCAGACGTCGTCGTGATCGGTGCGCCGATGTACAACTGGTCGATCCCGTCCACGTTGAAGGCGTGGATCGACTACGTACACGTCCTGGGGACTACGGTGCCTTTCGACACGCGTACTCAGCCTCTGGCAGGTAAGCCGGTGGTGATCGTCTCCAGCCGCGGAAACACCTATGCGCCGGGCTCGGGAAACGAGGCCAACGATCACACCGTCCCGCCACTCGTTCAGGTGCTCGGGGTGTCGATGGGAATGGATGTCTCCGTCATCACCGCGGAACTGACTTTGGCGCAACGTATTCCGGCGATGGCACCTCTGATCGAGCAGGGTGACGCGAGCCTGCGTGCTGCCCGGGAGTCGTTGACCGAGCTGGCCCGTACCTTGGGGGCCTGATCAAGAAGTTCGACCGGGTTCAGGTGAGAGACGAGATCATCGACGCCACGTCTGACGGTTCTACGTCGTAACCGGGGAAATAGCAGCACACTTCGTCGGCATGTTCGCCGAACCGCCGCCGAATCTCGGTGGCGCACTCTTCGGGAGTGCCGACGACGGCGAGTGTGGTCAGCATCGGATCGGTGATCAGCGACGCCATCTCGGTGTAGCCACCTCGCTTCGACAGGGCATTGAGTTCCGGTTGGACCTCGCCCCACCCTTCGACGTCGAGCACCGGACGGTATGCGGGCGTCGAACCGTAGAACGAGAGCAGGGCTCGGACGCCTCTGGCGGCCGCGGCAAGTTGATCGTCGCCGCGGCCGACGCCGACGATGACCTGCGGGATGATCGTGAATTCGTCTCGGGTGCGGCCGGATTCGCGAAGACCGGCACCGACGGCCGGAAGTGTTCGTTCGAGGAAATGACGTTGCGTGTGGAACGGCATGACCAGTAGTCCGTCGGCCACCTCGGCAGCTGTCCTGGTCATCACCGGTCCGAGCGCACCCATCAGGATGGGCGGCGGCCCATAGGGGTTGGGGCCTGGATCGAACGTCGGAGGCATCAACGTGTGGGTGAAGAACTCGCCGCGGAAGTTCAGCGTCGAGGTGTTCTCCCACGCAGTGAAGATCGCCTTGACCGCTGCGACAGTCTCCTTCATGCGGGCCGCCGGACGCGACCACGTTGCGCTGTAGCGTTTTTCGATGTGCGGTTTGATCTGCGATCCGAGGCCAAGTCGAAAGTGGCCGCGACTGAGCAACTGCAGGTCGTTGGCCGAATGCGCCAGATGCATGGGACTGCGGGGGAATGCGATGGCGACGTTGGTCATCAGGTCGAGGTCGACGGCCGATGCTGCTTCGACGAGCGGGAAGAACACGTCGTGTGGTCCCTCGAACGTGAACAGGCCACCGGCGCCGGTCTCCGCGAGTTCACGGCTACGAGCAGCGCCCGCGCCCGGCGCGGAGTCCAGTTGTACGTGAACCTTCATCGGCGTCCCCGCAGCCAGGTGCTGACACCGGGAGCGAACGGAGCGATCGCCGCCACCGCGACCAGGGCGCAGTAGAGAATCGGACCCCATCTCAGAACTCCGGCGCCGATGTCTGCTGCGCCGTCGACCAGAGACATGAAGCCGAGTCCGGCCGCGATGCTCAGGACTCCCACGATCGCCGTCATCACCCGCCCGGCGTTCTTGCGTGCGCGGAGGAGTTGAAGGCTCAAAAGTGCGAGCAGGACCAGGACGAGAGCGCCGCCGCCGCTGCCGGCGAGTACGACGGTCACGGCATCGGAGATGTCGGTGGACGAGTATCCGGGATTGTCGCGCGCAGTCGATTCTTCGAGAGCCGACCGGACGTCGTCGAGGCTGGTGACTACCACTCCGGCGATTCCGGCCAGGACGACGAACGAGCCGATCCAGGCAGAGGTGGACAATGTCACGGCTTTGGGTGTCTCGTCGCTCGCTGCAGGTCGGAGCGGCCGAACCGAGACGTCGGGTCGCTCGGGTGCCGGGCGTGGAGGTGACGGGCGAGGAGGTCGCGCGGGAGAATTGTCGGGATCGGTCACCGGCCGATCGTAGCCATTCGGAGAGATACGGAAGTGATGTGGCGCACTTTTCCGGCTTTTCGGGGAAGGCGGGAACAAATCTACGTGGGCTGTAGTTGACCATTTCGACAAGCTTGAGCGCCCTCGGCTCAACTTCAAGTTGACTCTCGGCCACGGTCGGAGGCAAACTTGAGCGGAGGACGCTCACCAAGCGAAAAACTCGCGGTCATGTTCGAGATCAACCACTCGGGCAGAGAACCGCAGAACGAAAGGTAGGAACACTATGGCTCGTGCAGTCGGTATCGATCTCGGTACGACCAACTCGGTAGTTGCAGTGCTGGAGGGCGGCGAGCCCGTAGTGGTCGCCAACGCCGAAGGCTCACGTACCACCCCCTCGGTGGTCGCATTTGCCAAGAACGGCGAGGTTCTCGTCGGTCAGCCCGCGAAGAACCAGGCAGTCACGAACGTCGACCGCACCCTCCGCTCCGTCAAGCGCCACATCGGCACTGACTGGAACGTGGAAATCGACGGCAAGAAGTACACGCCGCAGGAAATCAGCGCCCGCACGCTCATGAAGCTCAAGCGTGACGCGGAGGCTTACCTCGGCGAAGACATCACCGACGCCGTCATCACCGTCCCCGCGTACTTCGAGGACGCACAGCGTCAGGCAACCAAGGAAGCCGGCCAGATCGCCGGCCTCAACGTCCTTCGTATCGTCAACGAGCCCACCGCGGCTGCACTGGCATACGGACTCGACAAGGGTGACACCGAGCAGACCATTCTGGTCTTCGACCTCGGTGGCGGCACCTTCGACGTCTCCCTGCTCGAAATCGGCGACGGTGTCGTCGAGGTTCGCGCAACCTCCGGTGACAACCACCTCGGTGGCGACGACTGGGACGAGCGCGTCGTCGCTTGGCTGGTCGACAAGTTCAAGGCTCAGAACGGCATCGATCTGACCAAGGACAAGATGGCCCTGCAGCGTCTGCGTGAGGCTGCGGAGAAGGCGAAGATCGAGCTCTCCAGCTCGCAGAGCACCTCCATCAACCTCCCGTACATCACGGTCGACGCGGACAAGAACCCGCTCTTCCTGGACGAGCAGCTCACCCGCAGCGAGTTCCAGAAGATCACCTCGGACCTGCTCGATCGCACTCGTGCGCCGTTCCAGGCAGTGATCAAGGACAGTGGAATCGCCGTCAAGGACATCGACCATGTCGTGCTCGTCGGTGGCTCCACCCGTATGCCGGCCGTCTCCGATCTGGTTCGTGAACTGACCGGTGGCCGTGAGCCCAACAAGGGCGTCAACCCGGACGAGGTCGTCGCCGTCGGCGCCGCACTCCAGGCCGGTGTGCTCAAGGGTGAGGTCAAGGACGTTCTGCTCCTCGACGTCACGCCGCTTTCCCTCGGCATCGAAACCAAGGGTGGCGTGATGACCAAGCTCATCGAGCGCAACACCACGATCCCCACGAAGCGTTCCGAGACCTTCACCACCGCTGACGACAACCAGCCTTCGGTGCAGATCCAGGTCTTCCAGGGTGAGCGCGAAATCGCTTCGCACAACAAGCTGCTCGGCTCCTTCGAGCTCACCGATCTGCCGCCCGCCCCGCGTGGCGTTCCGCAGATCGAGGTCACCTTCGACATCGACGCCAACGGCATCGTGCACGTGACGGCGAAGGACAAGGGCACCGGCAAGGAAAACACGATCAAGATCCAGGACGGCTCCGGTCTGTCCAAGGAAGAGATCGAGCGCATGGTCAAGGACGCCGAGGCTCACGCCGAGGAAGACAAGGCCCGTCGCGAAGAGGCAGAGGTTCGCAACCAGGCCGAGTCGCTGGTCCACCAGACGGAGAAGTTCGTCAAGGAGCAGCGTGAAGGTGAGAACGCGGGCAAGGTCTCCGAGGAGATCCTGACCAAGGTCGAGGCAGCGGTCAAGGACGTCAACGACGCCCTGGCAGGCACCGACATCGCTGCAGTGAAGACCGCAGTGGAGAAGCTGGGCACCGAGTCGCAGGCTCTGGGCCAGGCCATCTACGAGGCTTCCGCTGCAAACGAGGCCGGAAACACCGACGGCGCAGGCAATGACGACGACGTCGTCGACGCCGAGGTTGTCGACGAGCCCACCGACTCGGACAAGAAGTGACCTCGGACAACCCCGAGAACAACCCGGTCGACCCCGAGACCGGTGCACAGGGAGAGGCGGCGGGGGAATCCCTGCCGCCGCTCGACTCGGAAGACACAGGGGTAGTTCAGGAAGCAGAGTCGATCGTGGAGGAAGCATCCGCCACCGATCAGCTCGCCGAACGGACTGCGGATCTGCAGCGACTTCAGGCGGAGTTCACCAACTACCGTCGTCGCGTCGAGCGTGACAAGCAGGTCATCAAGGAAACCGCGCGGGCTTCGGTCATCACCGAGCTCATCGGAATTCTCGACGACCTGGATCGCGCTCGGGCACACGGTGACCTCGAATCGGGTCCACTGCGTGCACTCGCAGACAAACTCAACACGACCCTGACGGGTCTGGGTTTGACCGACTTCGGCAGCGAGGGTGACGATTTCGATCCCGCACTCCACGAAGCGGTGCAACATGAAGGCGAAGGCCACGACCCCGTACTCGGGACGGTCATGCGCAAGGGATACAAGCTCGGCGACCGGGTCCTTCGGACCGCAATGGTGGCCGTGACGGACCGGGTAGGCGACAAGCCTGCAGACGGTTCAGAACAAGAAGCGAAGTAAGAGTGAGAGGAGGAGACGCCCAGTGAGTCAACGGGAGTGGATCGAGAAGGACTTCTACAAGGAGCTGGGCGTCTCGTCCACCGCGACGGCCGACGAAATCAAGAAGGCGTATCGCAAGCTGGCTCGGGATCTTCATCCCGACGCCAACCCTGACGATGCGAAGGCCGAAGAGCGTTTCAAGTCCGTCAGTGAAGCTCATGCCGTTCTGTCTGACCCGGACAAGCGCAAGGAGTACGACGAGGCTCGGCGCCTCTTTGCCAGCGGCGGCTTCGGCCCCCGCGCGCAGGGCGGCGGCGGATTCAACCCCGGCGCTGGTGGTTTCGACATCAACGACCTGTTCGGCGGCGGGGCCGGTGGGCAGGACTCGGGTCTCGGAGACATCTTCGGCGGATTGTTCAACCGCGGGGGAGCGGGCCAGCGAACAGCTGCGCCCAACCGCCCGCGTCGAGGCAAGGATCTCGAGACCGAGACGACGCTCGCCTTTCGTGAAGCAGCGCTCGGTGTCACCGTCCCTCTTCGTCTGACCAGCCCTACGTCGTGCACCACGTGTCACGGCAGCGGCGCAAAGCCAGGCACCAGCCCGCGAGTGTGCCCACATTGCAACGGAACCGGCGTGGTCAGCCGGAACCAGGGCGCCTTCGGATTCAGTGAGCCGTGTGACGATTGCCGGGGAACCGGCTCGATCATCGACTCGCCGTGTGAAGACTGCCACGGTAGCGGAGTCACCAATCGCACACGGACCATCACGGTTCGCGTGCCTGCCGGTGTGAGCGACGGTCAGAAGATCAGACTCAAGGGCAAGGGCGAAGCGGGACTCCGCGGCGCTCCGGCCGGCGACCTGTTCGTCAACATCCGCGTCAAGCCGGACAGTGTCTTCGGACGCAACGGCGACGACCTGACACTGACGGTTCCGGTGAGCTACGGCGAGCTGGTGCTGGGAACGACACTGTCCGTGCCGACTTTGGAAGGCCGTGTCGGAGTGAAGGTTCCGGCTGGAACGGTGGACGGACGCATTCTGCGAGTTCGCGGACGCGGTATCCCCAAGCGGCCGGACGGTGCCGGTGACCTTCTGGTCACGGTCAAGGTATCCGTTCCGCAGAAGTTGGACGACCCGGCGATCGAAGCGCTGAAAACCTATCTCGAAGCCGAGAAGGCGAGCGGGTTCGATCCACGGGCCGGGTGGGCCGGTGCATGATGACAGAGCGACCGCAGAATCAATGGGATGCGACGGTCGATCCTGACGCTCAGATCTTCGTGATCTCGGTGGCAGCCGAGTTGGCCGGAATGCACGCGCAGACTTTGCGTAACTACGACCGACTCGGGTTGGTCACCCCGCATCGAACCACCGGTGGCGGACGACGCTACTCTCCGCGCGATGTTGCGCTTCTTCGTGAAGTACAACGGCTTTCGCAGGACGAGGGAGTCAACCTTGCCGGAATCAAACGAATCATCGAACTGACCAACCAGGTCGAGGCTCTGCAGCATCGCGTCCGCGAATTGGCCGAGGAGATCGCGAAAGTCCATGCGGGCTATCGCCGGGATCTCGTGCCGATTCCGCGCAACAACGCGTTGGTGGTCTGGAAGCCCCGCAACCAGCGATAGTCGGACCTTTACACAAACGGCTCCACGCCCTGTCGGATTCATTTCGTCGAATCCGCCAGGGCGTGGAGCCGTTTCGGCGTTTCCACCCAGCGGGAAGAGATCTGTCGACGCCGCCTCAATGTGCATAGCGTCCGCTTCCATGACTCCACTTTTCAGCGTTTGACGTTATCCAGATCACATTCTATGCTCCATCCCAAGCAACTGCTTGCTAGATCATCAAGCGGGTGCTTGGTTGGCTGGTGCTCGAAATCAGGCACGTCCACCGGCCGATCATTCTTTCGTCAGGTATTCGCCTGACGTTCGGTGCATACATGTGTTCTAGGAGTGCAGACATGAATCGTCGGCCCATTCTTGTTGCGGCAGTTGCCGTGACGGCTCTGGCTCTCGCAGGGTGCAGTGGTTCTTCGGAGTCCGACGGAGGTGCGGACTCGCCCTACCGTGTGCTGCTGACCGGCGGGATCAGTGCACAGGGAGTCCTCGCGGCTAATTCGCAGACCTCGCTGCTCGCCACCAAGGCGGGCGTTCAGGTCCAGAACGAAGCCGGGGGGATCGGTGGCCGTCAGATCGAGCTCACTACGGTGGACGACGCGGGTGACGCAACCATCGCCGTCACCAAGCTGCGCGAAGCCATCAATTCGGGGAACAAGCCTGACCTCTACCTGAACTCGGGTCCGTCGTCGATCGCGGCTGCGGTTCTGCCGATCCTCAAGCAGAACAACATTCTCTCGATGAGCATGGCTCCCTCGCCCGATTCGACGGACCCCTCGAAGTTCCCGCTCAACTTCGATCTGGCTCCGGGTGCGACCGATACCGCTCGCGGAATTTCCGAGTACGCGAAGTCCAAGGGTTACAGCAGCGTCGGAGTCTTGCACGGCAGTACCGCTTACGGTGAGCTGTTCGGCGAAGAAATGACCAGTGCTTTGCAATCCGCAGGTCTGAAGGCCGCCGGTAACGAGGAGTACGACGCCGCCGCTTTGGACATGACGGCGCAGTTGCAGTCGCTCAAGAATTCGGGTGCCGCGGCAATCGCCTTGGATGCGTACGGCGCTCCTCTCGGATACGTGTTGCAGAGCCTCGAGCGACTCGGCTGGGACGTGCCGCTGGTCGGAAACACCTCGGTGTCTGCCACCAACCTCATCGCCAATGATCCGCCCGCCGGCGTGCTCGGCACCCCGCAGGTGAAGAACCTGGTGACGCAGGTGTTCAGCAGCACGGTGTTCGATCCGAACAACGCACTCGTCAACACGATGGTGGACACGATGGCTTCGCTGGGCTCCATCCCGTCGACGCTGATCCTCGCAGACAACTACGACGCATTCCCCCTCGTCGCGGCGGCAGCGGAGAAGGTCGGCAGTTCGACCGATCCGAAGAAGCTCGCCGAAGCACTGGAAACCACTGAGGTCCAGGAGAATGCCAAGACCGCATTCCTCTCGCGCTACAACTTCAGCTCCGACAACCACGGCCCGAACCCGGACACCAGCGAGCTGAAGTTCATCAGCCCGACGAAGATCCTCAACGGTCAGTTCGGAAACCCGGCTGCGTCATGACCATTCTGTGGTCCGGGTTGGCGCTCGGCGCGGTTTACGTGCTGGTTGCCATCGGGTACAACATCGTTTTCGTTTCCTCCAACACTTTCAACTTCGCTCAAGCTCAGCTGATGATGGTGGGCACCTTTGTCGCCTACACGGGTCTGGTGACCCTGAAACTTCCCGTTCTCGTGGTGGCCGTCATGGCTACCGTGACCGTGATGCTCCTCGCCTCGGTCGAGGAGATCGTCGCGATCAGACCGGTGGCCGATCACCAGAACCAGTTGGTCACGACGTTGGGTGTCGCAACTCTGCTCAACGGCGCCACTCAATTGATCTGGGGTAGTGAACCTCTCACGGTTCCGTTCTTCGGATCGAACGAACCGATCACCCTGCTCGGCGGCCGTACCTACCCGGTCGAGATCGCTCTGCTGGTTGCGGCGATCGCACTGGTCGTCGGGTTGAGTTACGTCTCGAAGAAAACGATGACGGGTCTGGCTCTGATCGGCATCTCCGAGGATCGTGAAGCGGCGATGCTGCGAGGAGTCAACGTACGACGGTTGGCACTGGGAGCGTTTGCCTTCTCGGGTGCCTTGGCCGGTGTCCTCGGACTCTTCGTCGGCCCCAAGACGTTTGCAGTTGCGACGTTGGGTGCAGCGTTGGCCCTCAAGGGATTCGTGGCGTTGGCGATCGGCGGGTTCGGCTCTCTGCCTGGCGCTTTGATCGGCGGTCTGACCGTCGGCCTGGTGGAATCGTTCACCGCCCTGTGGGCGGGAAGTCAGTACAGCAATATCGCCGTCTTCACGGTGCTGATCGTCATCTTGATGGTCAAACCGGCTGGACTGTTCGGCAATGTCCGAGAACGGGTGGTGTGAGATGGTAAGTGCGTGGCGGACTTTCCGTTCCCTACCGAGCTGGATCATCCCACTCGTCCTGGCCGTGGTGATCCTGCTGCTGCCCGTGATGGGACTCGACCTGTCGACATCACGTCAGATTCAATTGGCCTGCATCCTGGCACTTGTGGTCAGTGGCCTGAACTTGAGCCTCGGCTTTGCCGGTGAACTGGCACTCGGCCAGGCAGCGATGTACGCGGCCGGTGCCTACACCGCGGGTCTGATGTCCCAGGCAGGTCACACCGACATTCTGCTTCAGCTTGCTGCCTCCGGAGCAGTGGCACTGGCGGTCGGAATCCTGACCGGTGTTCCCGGTCTGCGCCTGGGCAACTGGTCCCTGGCGATGACGTCGTTCTTCCTGGTTCTGCTGGTACCGGACGTACTGGCGATCTTCGGTGGCAAGACCGGCGGCCGAAACGGCCTCACCGGTATGGAGCCGCCGACGTTCTTCGGTTCCGAACTCGACACCCAGCAGTACTACATGGTGGTCGTCGTCGTGACCGTGCTCTGGTTCGCGGTGATGCGTAACCTGGTGGTCTCGCGGCACGGCATCGCGTTCCGCACGCTCAAGCAGTCGCCGGTTCTGGCGTCGTCGCAGGGTGTATCGGTGTTCCGGATGAAGCTGCTCGGTTATGCCATCGGTGCGTTCCCCGCCGGTCTGGCGGGTGCGCTGTTCGCCAACACCGACCTGTTCATCTCGCCGGAAGCCTTCGGGTTCACCTTTGCCACAGCAGTTCTGGCGGCGTCGATCCTCGGCGGTGCGGCAAGTGTGTACGGCGCCGTGGTCGGTGCCGCGATCATGCAGCTCGGTCCCAACCAGTCGACGGCGTTCCAGGAGTATTCGCTGATCTTCTACGGCGGCTTCCTGATCATCGGCGGTGTGCTTCTCTCCGGGGGTTTGACCAAGGTCGGGCGAGCGATCGTCTCGAAACTCGATCGCAAGGCCGGCCTGGGCGTAGTCACTGCAAAGGAAAACAGCGGTGGGACACCGGAACTGGCGCCGATCAACGGAGCACGGTTGGTGGTCGACGGAGTGTCCAAAGCGTTCGGTGGCAACCAGGCGCTCAATGCGGCAACCCTGACCGCAGAGGCCGGTAAGGTCACCGCGTTGATCGGGCCCAACGGTTCGGGTAAGACGACCATGCTCAACATGATCTGCGGCTTCTACACCGCAGATGCGGGCGTGATCACGATCGGTGACACGGTGGTCTCGCAGTCGTCGCCGCACAAGGTGGCGCGCGTGGGTGTGGCGCGCACGTTCCAAACTCCGACGATTCCGGAAAACATCACGGTTCTGGAAGCTGTTGCATCCGGACGTTATTCGGTGCACCGAGCGTCGATGGCGTCGGCTGTGCTTCGCCTGCCCAGCTTCCGCAGGATCGCGAAGGCCGACATCGTCGAGGCCGAGCGTGTCCTCGAACTCGTGGGGATGTCGCACTTGCGCAACGAGATCGCGACGTCGCTGCCCCTGGGGATGCGTCGCATGCTCGAGGTTGCTCGCGCCGTCATCGCCGAACCGAGGGTCGTCCTCTTCGACGAGGTGGCATCCGGACTCGACGAGGACGAACTCGAACGCCTGGCAGATCTGACCCGGGTACTGCGAGATGCCGGGGCGACAGTGGTGTTGGTGGAGCACAACTTCCGCCTCGTCCTCTCGCTGGCCGACGAGATAGTCGTGCTGGCGCAAGGGCAGGTGATCGCCACCGGCGATGCGGCAACCATCGAACATCACCCACGCGTCTTGAGCGAGTACCTCGGAGTCAAGTCCGGTGACGAAGAAGCACTTCTCGAAGAAATCGGCGCGGTAGACCATCAGACCAGTGAGGTGAAGTGATGGAACCGATTCTGAAGGTCCGAAACTTGCAGACCGGGTACGGCGATCTGCGCGTCGTCTGGGATGTCTCGTTCGACGTCTATCCCGGTCAGGTGACCGCCCTGCTCGGACGCAACGGCGCAGGCAAGACGAGCACGCTCCGTGCCCTGTCCGGCCTCAACAAGGTGGCCTCCGGAACCGTCGAGATGGACGGCGCCGACATCACCGGAGTCCCCGCGCACAAACGGGTACGACAGGGGATGGCGTACGTGCAGGAGGGCAAGCGGGTCTTCCACAAGCAGACCGTCGAGCAGAACCTCCTGCTGGGCGGGTACACCCGCAAGGCAAAGCGCGGCGAGCTTATGGAATCCGTCGAATCGATGTACGAGATGTTCCCGATCCTGGGGGAGAAGCGTTCGCTTCCCGCCGGTTCCATGTCGGGCGGTCAGCAGCAGATGCTCGCGATCGGCGCAGCGCTGATGGCGCAGCCTAGGTTGCTCCTTCTCGACGAACCTTCGGGCGGTCTCGCTCCCGTGATCGTCGGTGAGGTGATGGACCGCGTCCAACAACTCAAGGAAACCGGCCTGGCTGTTCTACTGGTCGAGCAGGCAGTCGAGGCCGCGATGAGCGTCGCCGATCATGTGACGGTCCTCGACATCGGCAAGGTGGTTCTCGACGCCGACGCCAAGGACATCGACGACCTGGCAGTGCTCAAGGATGCGTATTTCGGACGCGTCTGAACGGCAATGACGGCTTCAGCCCGGCCACCTCGGCCGGGCTGAAGCCGTTTCCCGCTCCGTGGCACGGGCCCTAGCCGGCTCGGGGCCATCGATCTACCGTCCTGCAAACAACTCCCGCGAGAGGCAAACTCGATGACCACTGCTCCCGACGTGCTCGCCCCGGCGAAGCTCGGCCCGGTGACCCTTCGAAATCGAATCATCAAGTCCGCGACATTCGAAGGCAAAACTCCCGACGCCCTGGTCACCGACGAGCTGATCGAGTTCCATCGTCGCCCAGCCGCCGGCGGAGTCGGGATGTCCACCGTCGCGTATTGCGCCGTCGCACCGGAAGGGCGCACCGAATACGGCCAGCTCTGGATGCGGCCCGATGCCCTCCCCGGGCTTCGGCGGCTCACCGATGCCATTCACGCCGAAGGTGCTGCTGCGTCGGCGCAGCTCGGCCATGCCGGTCCCGTGGCGAATCAGAAGTCGACCGGACTGCCCGCGCTGGCACCGTCGAGTTCGTTCAATCCGTTGAGCATGAGGATGATTCGCACTGCCACGACAGCGGACATCATCAGAATTGCGGCCGCGCACGGGAGCGCTGCGCGACTTGCCGTCGAGGCAGGATTCGACGCCGTCGAGATCCACTTCGGTCACAACTATTTCGCGAGCTCGTTCCTGAGCCCGAAACTCAACCGTCGTAAGGACTCCTACGGCGGATCGCTGGAGAACCGGGCTCGCGTCGTACTCGAAACTGCACGCAGTGTGCGCGATGCCGTCGGTGACAAGGTCGCGATCTTGGCCAAGCTGAACATGGACGACGGTGTGCCAGGCGGATTCTGGGTGGACGAAGCAATCCAGGTGGCGCAGTGGCTCGAAGCATCCGGAAGCGTCGACGCGCTCGAGTTGACGATGGGCAGTTCACTGCTCAACCCGATGTACCTGTTCAAGGGCGATGCGCCGATCCGCGAGTTCGCCGCGGCGATGCCGCAACCTGTTCGACTCGGTGTGCAGTTGGTGGGGAAGAGCATGTTGCATACCTATCCGTACAAGCCGTTGTTCATGCTGGAAGAGGCTCGGCAGATTCGTGCTGCGGTGAAGTTGCCGCTCGTGCTGCTCGGGGGTGTCACGGACAAAGCGGGCATGGATACCGCAATGGCGGAAGGGTTCGAGTTCGTCGCCATGGCACGGGCGCTGCTCAGAGAACCGGATCTGATCAATCGGATCGCGGCCGAATCCGATACCCAATCACTGTGCATCCACTGCAACAAGTGCATGCCCACGATCTTCAGTGGCGCCCGCTGCGTGTTGGTCGAACGCGTCTGAGCTGGTCAGCGCACACCACGTCCCGACATCCATGCGGATACCGGGTCGTGGGCCGTAGCGGATCAAGTTCGTGGTTGCATCAACGCTTGGTTCAGTTCTGCGTGAAGACGTCGTAGGAGGCGTTCATCGTGGGGTAGCCGGTGGCCATGTAGTCGGTGAGGATGACGTGCGTCGGGTCGCCGATGATGCGAGTCCCGTCGAGGGTGGGGTTGCCGACGTAGTTGTTGGCAGCCATGACCGTCTGGACGCCGTCGGCGACGTTGTAGGTGACGTCGACACCGATACCGCGGGGATCGCTGCTGTAGGCGGTGACGATCTCGGTGGTGTGCGGGGCCAGGTAGGAGCGGGGGCCGTTGATCCACTGTCCGTAGGGGTTGGACGCGCTGTCCAGCAGCATCGGGTTGTCGGTGTTGTTGGTGATGGTCATGGCAACCGTCGGGCCGTCGGTGGGCATGGTGCCGGCGTTGGCGATCGCTGCGGTTCCCAGTGCGGTTCCGCCGACAGCGAGGGCGATTGCGGTGACTGCTACGAAGCGAGTGGTGTTGGTACGCATGATGTCTGCTCCTGGGATGGTGTGTGGTTGCCGTTCTCGGCGATGAATCAATCTTGTCGCGAATGAGTGCTGCAGTATGTCCGCCGACGGGGCCGTGGCGGGGTTGAATCTCTTGTCCCCCGATCGGGGGAGGCGTAAGTGCTCGCATTGCTGGTACGGGCGTGAGAAAGTGAGCAATGCGCGAAGGCACGAAGCCGCTGGCCGGCAAGGTTTCCGTGGTGGTCGGCGACGATCACCCACTGTTCCGTGAGGGCGTGGTTCGGGCTCTGACCGGCAGTGACGGCATCGACGTCCTGGGCGAGGCCGACGACGGCGCAGCAGCGCTCGCAATGATCCGCGAACTACGCCCGCAGGTCGCGCTGCTCGACTTCCGGATGCCGCACCTGGATGGAACTCAGGTCGCCGCCGCAGTCGTTCGAGACGAGCTTCCGACGCGTGTGCTTCTGCTCAGCGCTCACGACGAATCGTCTGTCGTGTACCAGGCCCTGCAAGCCGGTGCTGCCGGATTCCTGCCGAAGGAATCCACTCGCGCCGAGATCGTGAGTGCCGTGCTCGACTGTGCTGCGGGACGAGATGTGTTGCCGCCCAGTATCGCCGCCGGATTGGTAGGAGAGGTTCGGCGTCGTAGTGAACCGTCCGGTCCGACGCTCAGCGCCCGCGAACGTGAGGTTCTCGGATTGATCGCGCAGGGCGCCAGCATCCCGGTCATCGCCTCACAACTCTTTCTTGCGCCCTCCACCGTCAAAACTCACGTGCAGCGCCTCTACGAGAAACTCGGAGTCAACGATCGAGGCGCCGCCGTCGCCGCTGCGATGCGGCAGGGATTGTTGGAGTGAGCAAGCGTCACCGAAGCACGTACGTGACGTTCATGGCCGGGTAACCCGAGGTCATCGTCACCGTGACGTCGTGGCTGTCGGGGGCGTACGTACCTCCGGCATCCGCCCTGGTCTTCGAGTTGGTAGCACTGAAGACAAACACTCCACCGTCGTCGGAGCGGTACGTGAGCACGATGGGGAAGTCGTTCTGGTTCTTGCTCGTGGCCACAACGTTCACGTTCATGTTGGGGAGGATGTAGTCCGCCGGCGGGACGACCCAGTCGCCGTTCGGGTTGGATGCGTCGACCAGATACAGGGCCCCGCGACCCGAATTGCTGATCATCGCCGTCGTGACGGATGTGTCGGTCATCGACTTCACCGTGTTCGCACCGGCGGAGCGGGCAACCAGAGCTGCCATGCTGAGGCCGGAGAAGGAAAGTGCTTCAGGTCGAATTGTGTTGGTGCTCATCATGTTCTCCTCGATTTGTCGGTCTTGGTGACCGTGTGTTTCTGTGATGAGACAACTATGGCCCCGAAATCCCTTCGGGTCTGTCCACCTACGGGTCCGAGTGCTGGACGACATCGCTGTCCCCCGATCGGTGGACACAGCGCTCTCCGCCCACCCAGTGTCATGGGGTGGAGGCTTCGCCCACCCAGCGTCATGGGGTGGAGGCTTCGCCCACCCAGCGTCATGGGGTGGAGGCTTCGCCCACCCAGCGTCATGGGGTGGAGGCTTCGCCCACCCAGCGTCATGGGGTGGAGGCTTCGCCCACCCAGCGGGAGAACCTGTTCCTCTACCATTCAACCCACTCGTAGCGTGGCCACCATGACCGATCCTGACTTCTCCACCGCACCACTCGACGTCGTAGTCATCGGCGCCGGCGTCGCCGGCATGTACGCCATGCACCGACTTCGCGAGCAGGGGCTGCGTGTCCACGGCTTCGAGGCGGGCTCCGGAGTGGGCGGCACGTGGTACTTCAACCGCTACCCGGGCGCACGCTGCGATGTCGAGAGTTTCGACTACTCCTACTCGTTCTCCGAAGAGTTGCAACAGGATTGGGACTGGAGCGAGAAGTACGCCGCGCAGCCGGAGATCCTGTCCTACCTCGATCACGTCGCCGATCGCTTCGACCTACGCAGTGGGTTCACTTTCGATACCCGTGTCCTGAGCGCACAGTTCGACGAGGACTCGTCGACGTGGCGAGTGCACACCGACGGTGGTCATGACGTCACCTCGCGGTTCGTGGTGTGCGCCACGGGCAGCCTCTCGACCGCGAACGTTCCGAACATTGCAGGTCGCGAGACTTTCGGCGGTGAGGTCTTCCACACCGGCTTCTGGCCGCACGAGGGCGTCGATTTCACCGGCAAGCGAGTGGGAGTGATCGGCACCGGATCGTCGGGCATCCAGTCCGTTCCGTTGATCGCCGAGCAGGCCGATCACCTCTTCGTGTTCCAGCGGTCCGCGAATTACAGTGTGCCGGCGGGAAACACGCCTCTCGATGACAAACGACGCGCAGAGATCAAGGCCGACTACGCCGAGCGTCGAGCGCTGTCCAAGCGCAGTGGCGGTGGATCTCCGTTCGTTTCGGATCCTCGCAGCGCGCTCGAGGTGTCCGAGGCCGAGAGGAACGCGGCCTACGAGGAGCGGTGGAAGCTCGGCGGTGTTCTGTTCGCCAAAACCTTCGCAGACCAGACCAGCAACATCGACGCCAACGCGACGGCGGCCGCATTTGCCGAGGCCAAGATCAGATCGGTGGTCGAAGATCAGGCCATCGCCGACCTGCTGATCCCGAACGACCACCCCATCGGGACCAAGCGGATCGTGACGGACACCGACTACTACCAGAGCTACAACCGTGACAACGTGAGCCTGGTCGATCTCAAGAGCGCACCGATCGAGGCAATCGACGAGGCCGGGATCAAGACGACCGACTCGCACTACGAACTCGACGCATTGGTGTTCGCCACCGGTTTCGATGCGATGACCGGGGCACTCGATCGCATCGAGATCCGTGGCCGCAACGGCGAGACCTTGCGAGAGAACTGGCATGCGGGTCCGAGAACCTATCTTGGTTTGGGAGTTCACGGCTTCCCGAACCTGTTCATCGTCACCGGGCCGGGCAGCCCGAGTGTGCTGTCCAACATGATTCTCGCTGCCGAACAGCACGTCGACTGGATCGCCGACGCGATCAACCACCTCGATTCGGCGGGGATCGACACCATCGAGCCGAGTGCCGAAGCCGTGGACAACTGGCTCGAGGAGTGCTCACGCCGGGCGTCGGCAACATTGTTCCCATCCGCGAACTCCTGGTACATGGGAGCCAACATCCCGGGAAAGCCGAGGATATTCATGCCCTTCATCGGAGGCTTCGGTGTCTACTCCGACATCTGTGCAGACGTGGCAGCAGCGGGATACCGAGGCTTCGAGCTGAACAGCGCGGTGCACGCATGAGCCGGCTGGAGGGCAAGCGGGTACTCGTGACGGGTGCGGCCGGCGGAATGGGACGCTCACACTGTGAGCGGCTCGCCGAGGAAGGCGCGTCCGTGATCGCGTTGGATGTCGAACAGGCGCAATCGGGGTTGGCGGAAACCGCTCAGGCAGTGCGTGATCGAGGCGGTGTCGCGGTCACCGGTGTGGCGGATATTCGGGACTTCGACGGTCTGGCCGCCGTCGTGGCCGAGTGCGTTACCGAACTCGGCGGGTTGGACGTCGTGGTCGCGAATGCAGGCGTCTACGACACGCCGGGACCGTCGTGGACCATCGATCCTGCAGTGTGGAACCGCTCGCTGGACGTCAATCTGACCGGGGCGTGGCACACCGTCAAGGCCTGCGTTCCGCACTTCGGCGACGGTGGATCCGTCGTTCTGGTCAGCTCGACAGCGGGAATCAAAGGTATTGCCGGAGCAAGTCATTACAGCGCAGCCAAGCATGCCGTGGTGGGCCTGGCCAGAACGCTGGCCAACGAGTTGGGGGCGCAGAGTATCCGCGTCAACTCCGTGCATCCGGGTTCGGTACGTACCCCGATGATCATCAACGAGCGAGTGTTCGCGAACCTGTGCCCGGACATCGAGAATCCCACCGAAGCAGACGCTGCTGCAGTGCTCAGCGCTCGCAACTTGCTGCCCGTTCCCTGGGTCGATCCGGTGGACGTCAGTAATGCGGTCCTGTTCCTCGCATCCGCGGAGTCCCGCTACATGACCGGCTGTCAGTTGGTTGTCGACGCCGGCCTGACCCAGAAAGTGTGAATTGATGACTTCTCGATTGGAAGGCAAGATCGCGCTGATCACGGGTGCGGCACGAGGAATCGGGCGGGCTCAGGCCGTGCGTTTTGCCGAAGAGGGCGCGGACATCATCGCGGTCGACGTGTGCACCTCGGTGGAAACCACAGTCACGCCGCCCGCGACGGAGGCCGATCTCGATGAGACAGTGGCGCAGATCCGGGCGCTGGGGCGAAAGGTCGAATCTGCGGTAGTGGACGTTCGGGATCTCGAGGCACTACGCAGTGCCGTGGACTCGGCCGTCGGAACGCTCGGTGGTCTCGACATCGTCTGCGCTACAGCTGGTATCACGTCCTCCGATGGGGCCCTGACCATGTCGGAAACGATGTGGCAGACCATGGTGGACGTCAATCTGACCGGCGTGTGGCACACCACGACCGTCGCGGCTCCGCACTTGATCGCGCGGGGCGGGGGATCGATGACACTCACAAGCTCCATCGCCGGACTTCGGGGGCTGGTCGGAGTCGCGCACTACACCGCAGCCAAGCATGGAGTCGTTGGTCTGATGCGTTCGCTGGCAAAGGAACTGGCTCCGCACAACGTACGCGTCAATACGGTCCATCCCACCAACGTCGACACCCTCATGATTCAAAACCCGTTGGTGCGCGGCAAGTTCCGCCCCGATCTCGAGAACCCGACGCGCGAAGAATTTGCTGCCGCAGCGATGACGATGAACATGCTCGCCATTCCGTGGATCGAACCGGTGGACGTAGCGAACGCTGCTCTGTTCCTGTCTTCCGACGAGGCTCGCTACATCACGTCGGTCGCCCTGCCGGTGGATGCAGGAAGTTCGTCCCGCTGAGGTTTCGAACAGCTGAAATCTTGAACAGCTGAAATCTTGAACAGCTGAGGTTTTGACACGCTGAGTTCCGCCACGGTGTGTAGCGTCGGTTTCACCTAACCGAAAGGCGTACACCGTGGCGGAACGGCGCTATCTGGAAGTCACCGTCGGGACCAACATCGTGATGGTCCTCGACCACCGCACGGTGGAGGTCTTCGACCGCACCGCCGCGAGCACGAGCGAAGTGGCTCGTTGGCATGTCGAACACATTGCGGTGAAGGCGAAACCGTCGAAGTCGGGACTGAAACTCACCATCGGGAACAGGCTCGCCGACGACTCGATCGCGGTAGCGGGTCCACGGGCATCGCTGACTGTTCCGCCGGAGAACGAGGCAGCCGTCATCGCGTTCTTCGACGAGGTCAAGGCTGCTCGGGCGTGAATCGGCAGAAGACCTTCGGCGCGGATGATTCGGATTCTCTCGGCGAGCATGTCGTACGCTGCCACGATAGCGTCCCGGTACGAATCCCGGTTTCATCCGGCGCAGAGGATTCATCTGCGTGACGATCGATCACCACTGACCAGCCACGTAATCGTGCGTGGCTAGTCAGTCGAAAGGCCGGCGATATCAAGCTTTACGCGCGGCGGCATGGGCCCCGGCGACACGGCCGAATGCGAAGGCGTCGGCAATGTGGAATCCGCCGTCCTTCGCCGCGCTGTAGGTGGAACTGACCGCGCCCGCGGCGTAGAGGCCAGGAATTGGATTGCGGGCAGTATCGAGTACGCGGGAATGACCGTCGCGGCGCGGCCCACCGCTACTCCATCCCAGCAGTGGCGACCCGGAGACGGCGTAGAACGGAGCGGTAGCCACCGGGGCCAAAGTTTCGGGATTGCGGCCGAACGAATGGTCGATGCCGTCCGCGCACGCCTCGTTGTAGCGTCGCACGCTCGTTTCCACGACTGTTGGGTCCAGTCCGAGTTTCTCGGCGAGTTCGGCGAGCGTGTCCGCCTTTAGGATCCATCCCTTGTCGATCTCGGCTTGATTGTCCGAGCTCCACTCGTACCCTTCGTCGAGAACCCTGTGGCCGACGGGCAGTGCGTCGCGGCCGGGGCTCAGCTGTCCGGCCAACCTCATCGTCTCGTCGAAGACGACGTTCATCGGTTGCACCGGAAAGTGTTGGTAAGAACCCTCTCTGAACACATGACCATGCCGCATTTCGGCTGACTCGTCGGTGAAGCGTCTACCTTCCCGGCTGAGGAACACATAGTTGTGCGCGTTCCACAGTGCGAGGAAGAATCCAGTCGGATTTTCGAGGTCGCCGGGAATTCCCGTAATGGTCATCATGTTGTTCATGTGCCACAGATCGGCGCCCACGGCCTGTGCCATGCGGTGACCGTCGCCGGTTGCCGATGGTGAGCCCCAGATCTTTGGATTCTCCAGACGCAAGTAGTCGCGCACCATCGTCGGATTTGCTTCGAATCCTCCGGTGGCAAGGATGACGCCCCGGCGTGCCTGGATCTGCGAAGTCTTTTCACCCGAACGGATCTCGACTCCGGTCACCGCTCCGGATTCATCCGTCAGCAGTCCGGTGGCTTCGGTGTCGAATAGTGTTGTGACGCCGCGTTCAGCGAGAGCGGAGACGAGGAACCGGTAGAGAAGTTCATTGCCCATCTTCCCTTCGACGGTGTCCATCCCTGCGTAACAAGAACTTCCGTCAAGTTCGGCGAACTCTGCCGCGGAATGGAAATCGCCGGTCATCGCTACAGTTGCACCCAGACTGCGGATCCAGTCGGACAGTCCGTGAGTGTTCTCGGCCCAGGCATCGATGACGTCCTCGGCAACGGGGAACTCCCCGTTCAACGAACGCAGGAAGGTTCGGGCGGCAGCGGGGTCCTGGTTGACGAACCATCCACTGCCGGACAGTCGAGTGTTGCCGCCCGCGGAATCAGGTCCGCTCTTTTCCAGAATCACGACCGATGCGCCGTCGGCGTGCGCTTGGAGCGCTGCGGCCGATCCGGCAGCTCCCGATCCGATGACGAGTACGTCGACAATGTTATCCATGTCACAGAAGGTATTGCGGAATGGTGGTGCGGCGAACCCACCTTCCCGATGAGCGAGAAAGCCAGTGGTCGACGCCGCAGAGACGTCGCCCCGCAGGCACGTCGGGGGCCAGGCGAGGTAGCGGTTCAGTGCGTCGGGGGTGGCGCCAAAAGTGCGATATCGCGCTGTGACGTTTTCGAGACCCTAGCGTTATAGATGTGGTTGTGTCGGCGAAACCTGCCGGTGGCAGAGTTCGTCTGGAACGCAGTGACCGACACGGTTGGTTATCCGACGCACAGTGATTCATCGCTGATTCGGGCGGTGGGGCACGCCGAGTCCAGACAAGAGGCTTTCATGACTACGATCAACGAACGTTCTTCAGCTGCAAATGTTCTCGATCTCTTCGACAGCGCCGGCCGAGAAGGGCATCGGTACAGTATCGACGTGGAAAGCTACACCCCTTCGTATGCGGTACTGAGACTTGCCGGAGAATTGGACATGGGTCAGCGGGTGGAATTGGTGCACGCGCTCGACCGACTTCTCCTGGTCGGCACCGATATTCACGTCGATCTCTCCGGCGTGACCTTCATGTCGTCCGGAGTGGCGAATGCCGTTGTCGATGCTGCGGGGCGTGGCAACAACCGCATTCGCTTGTTTGCCCCGACGCGAGCGGTCTCCATGATCTTTCAGGCTCTCGGCGCCTCCGAACTCATTGCGGGCGATGCCACGTCGACCGCTGATGCTCTCGGTGCTTGAGCCGGAAACAACTCCCACGAACGATGTGAAGTGAGCAGTGCTCGATACGCGTTGACTTGGTTTCTGGTCTGATCTGCGTGTCGATGTGCACTTTGCGGCGCGGGGTCAGGTTGTCGTCACCGGGTTGCGCCGAGATTTGCGGTAGTCTCGTTCGGTGTCGAGCAGCCGGCGCTGCCATCGACGCGTCCGGCCGCATGAACGCTTGGTGGTCCCGACTCGTAGTGAAGAGCCACACCATGGCGTATGACACCAGCAACGGTTCGACATCGTCGAATTCTCCGATCACCCAGTTCTCCGATGTGATTGGTCTGGAAGTAAGCATGCAGTTCGCACCGATACGCCGCCTCGACGACCACGCACTTGCAGGCGCCGAGTTGCAATTGCGTGGGCCTGACAATTCCTCTCTGTGTTCGGCGCATGCCCTTCGTCGCGCCTCGCAATTGATGCAGCAACGCTCGGAATTCGACAGTCACAAACTGGCCATGTCCCGTACTGCACTCGCATGCACCGTCGCGGATCGTCTGCCGTTGCTGGTGGCAGTCGACTCGGCTTCCCGAGCAGCTCTGAACGCTCCTGGTATCGAAGGAGCGACGAGAAATCTGCAACGGATCGTCATCACGGTTGACAGCGCATCGGTGCTTACCGATCCCCACAACTCTCTGGCAGTGATCAGAGAAGCCCGCGCGGGCGGGCGTCTGATTGCACTCGACGGTGTCGGCATCGACAGGCACTCGGCGACACTTCTGTCTTTGGTCGAACCCGACATCATTATCACTTCCGCTGAATTGCTTTCCAAGGCAGCATATTTCGAAGTGGGAACGACGGTGCACGCGCTCGGCGCCTACGTCGAGCGATCGAACGCGATTATCCTTGCCGAGGGTGTCGACTCGGAATCGTCCCGTCTTGCCGCAATCACCATCGGAGCCACATACGGAACGGGTGAGTTGTATCCCGCAGTCGACGATCCGAGTTCACTGTTGTCCGAACCGGTCGTCGCGATGCCCGACAGTCCGGTGTGGAGTGATCCCATCCCCGAGGTGGGCACTCCCTACTCGATCGTGTCTGCTCACAGCCGGATCCGGCGCGGTACCAAGCGTCTGTTGATCCAACTGAGCAAGTCCCTCGAAGCGCAAGCCGCCACATCGGGTTCCTCGATGCTTGTTCTGGGCACCTTTCAACAAGCCGAGCATTTCACCGCATCCACAACAGCACGGTGGCGTCACCTCGCCGATACCGTAGGGTTTGCCGGTGTGTACGGTGTCGGACTGTCCGTGATGCTCGACGGTAAAGTTCAACACGCGCCGCTCGACCCGGGTGATGATCTCGTCAACGAGTGGACGGTCGTCACTCTGGGACCGCACCATGCGGCGATGCTGTCGGCGCGAGATCTTCATGACAACGGTCCAGATCTCGAGCGGACCTTCGACTTCGTGCAAACCTACGATCGCACCGCCGTCACCCAGGCAGCGCACTCTATTCTTCGTCGTTACCCCACGACGAATTCGTGAAACCGGTGCCGAGGTTCTCGACGTTCGCCGCGAGCGCTGCCCGACCGGCGATCGTGGCTAAGGATTGGCCGGGCGCCGCGCAGCACGTCTCTTTGCTGCAGAGTTGAGTAGATACCTTTCGGCGACCGTGTAGTCCGTGACGGTTGCGCCATCCGGTGCTGTGGTGTGGGTGAGCAGTTCGAGATAGCGGCGACGGAAGACATGGGCGTCGGATTCTGCGAGTAGGAACTCCGCCGCTGCGACGACCTCTGGTTTCGGAGCAGCGCGTGCATGCCGGTTTCGGGCAGGCCGAGTGCTCATGTTTTCCTCTGGATTTCGAAAGCGTCTGTGCCGGTAGTCATGTGCGAGTTGATCCTGACGTCGGTTCGGTCGCTACCGGTCATGAGAAGTCGTGAGTGGTTTCAGATCGATCGGCTGTCCGTCGGAGGGGAACGGCAAGGACATGTAGTTGAGAGGGGCGGTGTAGCCGGGCGCGACCTGCCAATCGAAGCGTGTGAGCAGGTGGTGCATGATCGTTTTGATTTCGACGCCGGCGAAGTGCATGCCGAGGCATTTGTGCACGCCTCCACCGAACGGTTCCCAGGCATACCGGTGCACCTTGTCTTCACGTCGGTGGTCCGCGAAACGTTCGGGATCGAAATGTTCGGGGTCGGGCCAGTACTGCGGCATGTGGTGAGTGAAATGTGGCACCACTGACACGTAGGTCCCAGCGGGTACGAAGTGGTCCTGTATCTGGGTGTCACACACCGCTCGGCGAGCCATGACCGGCACGGGAGCGACGAGTCGGAGGCATTCTTTCATCACCAGGTCCAAGCCGGCGAGTTGGTCGAGTTCGGCATAGCTCGGCGTCGACGTACTCAGTGCGAGTGATTCCGCCCGACATCTGTTCTGCCACTGAGGATTCTGGCCGAGATATTGCATCATTGTCGAGATGGTGATGGTGGAGGTGTCATGTGCGGCCATCAGCAGGAAGATCATGTGATCGATCACCTCGCCGTCGCTGAAGCGCTGTCCGGTGTCTGATTCGATGTGACAGAGAACGGAAAACAGGTCGTCGGTTTCGCGTGAACGGCGCGCAGGTAGGTAGCGGCGGAAGAAGTTTTCGAGGGTTCGGCGCCCGTCGAGGCCGCGCTTCCATCTGGTGCCGGGAACTCGATAACGGATCACCGAGGTTGCAGCTTGCACGCAATCGACGAAAGCTTTTTTCACAGAGTCGATTTCGCTTTCAGTGGTCCCTTCCGCGCCGCCCATGAAGATGTCGGTCGCGAGGTTGAGTGTGAGAGCTTTGAGAGCGGTGTAGGCGCGGAAGCCATCGGACGGAGTCCAGGCGTCGAGCGCGGAGGCGATCGCGGGATTCAGCACGTCCACGGTCTTTTCGAGACGCGATCTCGTGAAGGCTTGTTGCATGATGCGTCGTTGTCGTAGGTGCTCTTCGGAGTCGAGAAGCATCAGACCCCCGTGAAAGAAGGGACCGATGAGCACTGACCACCCGTCGCTGTTGACAAAAGCGCGGTCTTTGTTCTGGAGAACTTCTTGGCATGCGTCGGGCCCGAGGGCTGCGACCCATCGTCTACCGGCCATCGAGAACCACGAGACTTCGCCGTAACGATCCCAGCGTTTTTGCATCAGAGCGAGAGGGTCGCGGATGTATTCGAAAGTTTGCCCTATTCCGGGTAGTCCCGAGTTGCCTGAGATGGGACGCAACTGCGACCGGATGGGTGGAGCGGCCAGGATTTTCGACATCACGTACCTGCCTTCCGTTTTCATCTGACAGTGGTGCCTGTCAGATGGGGGTAGTCTGCGTCACAGTCGCGTCGTCTGTCAAGATCGACTCATGGCTTCTCCCACGCCCCGTCGATATGCCGGTCTGAGTGGTGAGCAGCGGGCCGCGCTTCGGCGTGAAAGCTTGCTCGCAGCAGGACTGGACGTGTTTGCGGCCGCGGGCAGGCAGGGTGCCACCATGACCGCCATCTGTGCGCATGCCAAGCTGACAGAGCGATATTTCTACGAGAGTTTCACCAGCAGGGACGAGCTCCTCCAGCAGGTTTTCGACGGAATCGTCGACGAGGTGCGCGTGGCCGGAATGGCTGCACTCCGAACGACCGAGGGGACACGGGAGGAGCGCGTGCGGAGCGCCATTGCTTCGTTCGTCAACATCCTGACGGACGATCCTCGGAAAGGGCGTGTCGCGATGGTCGAGTCGGTGGCTTACGAGCCGCTGCGCACTCACCGGCGGGGAGCGCTGCGTGGGTTCGCGCAGATGGTGGCCGACGAGGCTGCGCTCTTGTACGGCGATCGAGCTTGGCCTCCCCATCAGGGTGAGATCAACGGATTACTGTTCGTGGGCGGCCTGGCCGAATTGGTGACGGCCTGGCTCAACGGCGAAATCGACATCACGCCCGCTGAGATCGTGGATGCCGCAACCTTCCAATTCACATCCACAGCGCACCGATGAAACGCGGGGCCGGCGATGCGGACTGCCAACTCCAGTGGGCGGCATGTGTCGTGATTCGAGGCAGTTTCGGGTCTGAATTGTCGATGACACTGTCCGCGCGGGTCCAGGGCTCTGCAGCCGCGAAGTACAGACGTTGGCCGCCGACATAACGGTTCATCGACGGGTGTTCCGGATCCGCGTTCGTTCCTTCGCGAAGGTTCATTCTCTCGGCGGTGATCTCGAAGGGCACGTCGAGAAAGATCGAATAGTCCCATCGGGAAGCAAATTCGTCCCGATGCAGAAAGAGTCCCTCGACGAGGACCACGGCTCCGTCGGCTGCATGCAAGTACGCGTCGCTGTCCCGTCGTGGTCGGTACTCGCGGTTACCTCCCGGTCTCAGAGGGGCGAGAACATGACGCTCGAGGGCGTCGTAGTCGTAGCTGTCGAGCCAGAAGCCTTCCGGTGACAGCCGACCTCTGCGATGGCGAATCTCCGGCGGATTGAGGAAGTCGTCGACGTGAATCACAATGGCGGGGCGTTCATTCAGCTGTGCTGCAAGACTTTTCGTGAATGTCGTCTTGCCGCTCCCGTCGACGCCGTCGATCGCGACGACGGGAGAGCCGCGCAGCGCGTTTATTTCGGCGGCCAAGGTCTCGAAGACCGTCTTGGTGCTCATCGAGCAGTTCTTCCCGCGCTCGTAGCGACGCGAAGAGGCCCGGTGTCGTACAGGATTCGGTGGCCGTCTTCGAGGACGCGTCGAGTGCCCGCGTCGAGCGGAAGGTCGGCCCAGCTCTCGCTCGCGAAATTCAGTTCGACGAGAAGACCGGACCGTAGGCGGAAGCGTCGTTCTCGGACTGGCCCCCAGTTGGCGGCTCTGATGAATCGCGCGTCGGGGCGGAGCCGGTCGAACCAGTCTTCATTTGCGAGCGCGTTCGCGTCGTCGGCCAGGATCATCAGATCAAGATCACTCGCCATACGCTCCGCGCCGCGCGCGTAGGACCCGACCAGCGCCACAGCTTTGACGTCATCGTGCTCAGCGGCCCATCGTTCGACGTCGACGAGCAGCGCGTTCACCGCACGTCTTCGCCCCTTCAATCGTGCTGACATACCGGCATCATTCCCCATCACCACCATTGTCCGTAGCTTCGCCCGGACCTCTATCCTGGAACTGTCAGTGACAAACCAGGCGGAGGGATGCGTATGTCCAAAATGAGAGAACTCAGCCGATGAAAGCAATCATCGTGTGTACCTCTGTCTCCCATGGCAATACGAAGCTGATCGCCGACGTCATCGGAGAAGTTCTCGATGCTCGCGTGGTCGAGCCCGGTGACATCGACGCCGCGCAGCTCGCCGACTACGACCTGGTGGGGTTCGGCTCCGGCATCTACCTACGCTCGTACCACGCAGATTTACGCTCGTTCGTCGAGGCACTCCCCGAAGAACGGCGATCCAAGGCTTTTGTCTTCGCCACCAGTGGTTTTCCTGACAAGGGGATTCATCGCTTCTCGCGTCCACTGGTTCAGTTGCTCGAACAGAAGGGCTTCGATGTGGTCGCAGCCTTCTCGTCCCGTGCGTGGGATACCTATCTCCCGTTCAAGCCTTTCGGCGGTATCCGGAAGGGGCGGCCGAACGCCGACGACTTGGAATCGGCGCGCATGTTCGCCGAAATGCTACGCGGAAGCGTTCAGGACAGCTTGCCCGGCACCGGGTAGCTGCGCAGGCTCATCTCCAGCTCACCGGCGTCGGCAAGGTCGTTGATCGTCTGGCGCAGAGCGCCACACGTCCGCTGAGCGTTGGCACGGCTGTTCGCGCGACCCAACTCCGGGCACACTTCCTGCGACTCTTCGAGCCATTGGACGCTGGTGTGCGCTTCGCTGTACTTCTCGACGAGGACACGGTTTCCGCAGTTGCGGCAACTGACCTGACGCATCAGCGTGCAATCAGATCGGCCGGTGACCAGAAGGCGCGCATGCTCGTGATCTTGGCGTCCTCGTCGAAAGTCATGACGTCGATCGGTTCGACCTCGTAGACCTGATCGCCCACCGGTGTGACGACGCGGAAGTGGAAGGCCGCGCTGGATCCGCTCACCCGCAAGGTAAGCAGTTCCGTCTCTTGCGAACCGCCCTCGAGAGCGCCGTAGAACTCGGTGATCGCGGCCTTGCCGACGCGGGGTTCGCTGCCGACCGGGTCTTCGAGCGTCGCGTTCTCGGCGTAGAGGGCGGCGATGTCCGCTGACGATCCGCGAGCCACGGCGTCGAGGTAGGTGGTAACCGTCGCCGTGATCGCGGCCGTGGTGTCTGGTTCGAGAGTGGTCATCGAGTTAGTCCGATCAGTCGAGAAGTTCAGGGTCTGACAACTACTTCGGACGCTATCGGTGCGGGCTCGATTCGGCGCCGGCATCTCCCACGCAGCGGGACAGCCTGAGCACTCAGGCGTCGAAGCGTCCGAACCCGCCGCGGTAGAACAGAAGCGGACCGTCGTGGCGTAGCACGTTCAGATCGGTGATGCGTGCGACGACGATGGTGTGATCACCGGCGTCGTGCTCCTGCTCGACCGTTGCTTCGATGCGGGCGAGCGCGCCGCTCAGCGCCGGAGCACCGTTGCCGGCGGCATCCCACTCGACGCCGAGGAACTTGTCCGTCCCGCCGCGAGCGAACGCCGAACACATGTCCTGCTGATCGTGGGCGAGAACATTGATGCAGAGAGTTCCCGTTTCGCGAAGCTTCGGCCAACTTGTCGACGTCTTCGCCGGGCAGAACGAGAGCAACGGGGGATCAAGCGATACCGAGACCAGGGACTGGCAGGTGAAACCGAGGGGTGAATTTCCGTCGTGAGCGGTGATGACGGTGACGCCGGTGCAGAAATTGCTCATCACGTTGCGAAGTGTGCGTCCGTCCAGAACTGGCGGCTCGGCGTTTTCCACGGTCATGTCGTCTCCTTGTTCAAATCTTTTGTTCAAAACTCTGCAAACAGCTTCAGAAGCAACGATGTGTGGCGCCGCGGCCGTAATCCAGCGGCAGTCCCACTCAATGGCAGCAATGGCTTCTCGGCACGGGTCAGGACCGACCGAGTGGCAGGTGGAGGGGTTTCGAGCAAATTTGATCCCGCTCAGCGGTCCGTTCGGATTCTACGAAACCAGCAAATGACCAGTGATTGTTAGACTTCGGGCATGTCCGAACCTGATGACGTGTCCCGAGGACTTCCCGCTACCAGCTGGGCAGTGCTCGGGATGCTGACGTTCGGGGAGGAGCTGACCGGAAACGATTTGAAGAAGTGGGCTGACTGGAGTGTCGGCTTCTTCTATTGGAGCCCGTCCATCAGCCAGGTGTACGCAGAACTGAAGAAGCTCGAAAGCATCGGGTTCGTGGAGTCCCGGGTCGTCTCCGAACCAGGGGTGCGAGGCAAGCGCCTTTACTCCATTACTCAGTCAGGAACCGACGCCGTCCGGACGTGGTCACGGGAGGCACCGGTGGAAGTTCCGGTGCTCAAGCACGGTGTGATGTTGCGTCTGTGGATGGGACACCTCAACGAGCCCGAGCGACTGAAGGCGCTGGTGGAAGCCCACATCGCCAATGTCGAAGAGCAGATTCGACGCGCGAAACTCCACGCAGATCATGCCGAGAACGAGCCGGCCTGGTCGTTCCCGGTCATGACGTTGCGATGGTCGGAACGGTACTTCCGAGCCGAGATCGAACTTGCTCGCGAACTGCTCGACGACATCGATCGTGCGACCGCCGAGTTCGCGAACGTCGCCGAGCACGACCGACTGGGATCACCGTTGCCCTCGACGCCTGGCAAATGGAAGAACGTCGAGGAGTACGTGTTGGCGCTCGAGCAAGCCGGGCTCACCGGCAACGGTTCGAGTATCTGAGTCAAGCCCCGGCTGCGGTCGGCATGTTGCGCAGCAGATGACGACGTTGCAAAGTCGGAGTGACGCTCAGCGATCCGCCGTCGATGCCTCGCCAAATTGCAGCGGCCGCCATACGGACCGGCGCTGCGCTGACGTGGTCGAGGCGGAGGGCCTTCGACGGCGCGCAGATGGATACCGCGGCGACGGCGCGGCCGATGGGGCCGATCGGTGCCGCAAGACAGCTGAATCCCGGTAGGCCGTTTCCGGATTCGAAGGCCACCCCGGACTCGCGGATTCTGGCGAGGTGGGGCAGTGCGTAGCCCGGGGACTTCGGCGAACCGAACGCGAGCAGTGCCTGACCGATCGCAGTGGTCTCGGCGCGGCGTCGACCACCGACACGCGTCGGCACTGCGGCGGCGAGGCGTCCGCCGATCTTCTCCATGTAGACCACATCGGGCCCGTCGAGGATGCCGAGGTGAACCACGAATCCGGTGACTCGGTAGAGCTCGTGGAGAAGCGGCATGGCTGCAGCGTGGAGGCGGTCCTGATGAACCGCGAGCGATCCCAGTTCGACGAGGCGCATACCGAGTTCGTAGTCACGGCCGTCGCGACGCAGCCAACGCATCGAGACGAGACGTTCGAGCATGCGGTGGGCAGACGAGCGGGGAAGGCCTGTGCTCCGAACGACTTGAGCGAGCGTCAACCTGCCGGGACCGTCGAAGGCGTCGAGAACCAGCGAGACGCGATCGAGAATTGCTGTCGGGGCCGAATCGGCGCCTAAAGCATCCACAGCCTGCAGTGTCATCGTGTACCTCACTTCTCTTAGAGCTCCACAACCAGTGAACTGGCTATTTCAATTAGAAATAGTGTCATAGAGTTACGGATTTGTGAAGTGGATCACCGGTCTGTTTTCGGGCGCGTCGCGGTGGAAACGACGAGGGGGTTTGCGCGAATGCTCGCGCAAACCCCCTCGTCGTTTAACTACTGGCAGGTATTACATCGCCACCGGCAGGTATTGATCGCCACCGGCGGTACTACATAGCTGCCAGTGGTTCGCTTCCGGACCAGTCGTGGCCCCAGTAGCTGTCAGCGGTGATCTCCTCGGAGGAGTACGAGTCCTGATCCACCCTCGCGCCCTCGGTGCCGAACTCGATGTCCCAGCCGCCGGGTGCGCGGACGTAGAAGGAGATCATCTTGTCGTTGGTGTGACGACCCAGGGTCGACGACACGGAGAATCCGTCCTTCATCACGCGGTCGAGTGCCTGGCCGACGGCGTCGAGGGTGTCCACCTCGACCATGATGTGAATCAGGCCGGGTGCGCCGCCGTGCGGTGCCGGGCACAGGGCCAAGCTGTGGTGACGCTCGTTGACGCCCATGAAACGGATTCGCAGCGGCCCGAATTCAGGCGGGGCCGGCAGGCGGAAGGCGCCGCGCGGGTAGAAGCCGAGCACCTCGGTGTAGAAGTCGAAGCTCGCAGCACTGTCCATGACGGGGAGTACGACGTGGCCGAGACCCTGTGAGCCGGTGACGAATCGAGCGCCGAAGGGCGTCACCACGGGGCTGTGGTCGAGGATCGCTCCGTGGAAGACCTCGATGGCTGCTCCGCCGGGATCGGTGAAGGCGATGACCTCTTCGACCCGTCGAGCATCTGCTTCGGCGAGCGAAAGCTGCTCGACCTCGGTGCCGTTCTTCTCGAGTGCTTCTTGAACGCGGCGCAGTGCGGCGTGGTCGGCGACCTCCCAACCGATGTTGACGATCTCGTCGCGCTCACCCTCGACGACGACGATGCGAGCAGCACGCTCGTCGAGTCGTAGGTAGAGCGCGTTCTCGTCCGGCCCACTGCCCTTGGCGAAGCCGAGAACGTCGAAAGCGAAAGTGCGCCAACGTGCCATGTCGTTGGTCGAGATCTTGACGTAGCCAAGTCCCTTGATGTCGGTGCGTGTCATCGTGTCTTTTTCCTGTCGATTTCTTGTGTCGAAGTCTGATCAGATCATCGCCCGCAGCGGACCCTGCGGGTCTGCGCCGAGACGGCTCAGTGATGCGGCGTGGAAAACGGTGCTCGGCACGTGAATTGCGTGATGCTGTCCAGCATGAGCATCGCGCCAGAATCGCTGAAGCGGCTTGTCCATCCGCAATGCGTTGCCACCGCAGCGTGGGTAGACCTGATCGATTGCGTTGACGGCGCGCCAGGCGGCCTGTACCTGAGTCTGACGTCCCTCCGCGCGCTGCTCGAAGGTCACTTCCTTGCCAGCGTCCACTCGATCCCACATGCGGTCGACGTTGGCAAGCAGGGTGTCGCGCGCAGCCCGGATGTCGGCGGTTGCCTGACCGATGGCGAACAAGGTGTACGGGTCGTCCTTGATCGCCGTGCCCTGCGCGTTGATGCGATCGGCTTGGTACTCGTTGGCGTGGAAGAGCATTCCCTCGCAGATGCCAATCGTGGCGGCGGTGATTCCGAGGGGGAAAATGTTCGACCACGGCATGAGGTACAGCGTCTCGGTGCGCCCGTACTTGCGCACTGCCGTGCCGTCGATGACCTCGTCGCAGTCCATGACGCGGTAATCGGGGACATACGCATCCTTGACTACGAGATCCTTGGAGCCGGTGCCGCGAAGTCCCATGACATCCCACGAGTCTTCAATGATCTCGTAGTCGGTGCGCGGAATGATCACATGGAGCATGCGCGGCGGCATCTCCATGTTGCCGTCCTTGTCACACGCCATCGCGCCGAGGAATGCCCAGTCGCAATGGTCGGTACCGGAGGAGAACTGCCAGCGACCGGAGAACTTGTAGCCGCCGTCGGTGGGGATACACATTCCGCCGGGCATGTACGGCGATGCCATCCAGGTGTCGGGATCGGATCCCCAGATCTCCTGCTGCACCTTGGGATCCGCGAACGCGAGTTGCCACGGGTGAACTCCGACGATCCCGTGGACCCAGCCGGCCGACGGGTTCAGTGAAGCCATCCGCATGACGGTTTCGGCGAATTCGCGCGGATGCGCCTCCATGCCGCCATGCTCCTTGGGCTGCAGCATGCGGATGGAACCGATTGCCTTCATCTTCTTGGCGGTGTCGTCGGCCACCCGGCCGATCCGCTCGGCCTCGATGCCTTCGGCGAAGATGTCGTCGGCCATCGCGTTGATCTGTTCGAGCACTTCGTACGTCATGTTGTTCCTTGCATCCAGTCTGGTTGTCTCAGCAGTGTTTTCGACTGCGGATCAGGAGGTTGTCTCAAGTGCCTGGGCGTCGCGTGCGGCAACGTTTTCGGCGACTTCCCGCTTCCAGCTCTCCACTGCGCGGGTGGTGTCGATCTCGAATTCGAAGCGCTTCGTCATGTCTTCCGTGACATTCTCGACGTCGGTGTAGAACTGGTTGTACCAGCGACGCAACTGGTAAACCGGGCCGTCCTCCTCGGAGAGCAGTGGGTTGTCGATCGGAGCTTTGTTCTTCCAGATCTCCACGTCCTGAAGGAATCCCATCTCGACGCCCTCGGTGAACTGCGCGGCCATCGCGGCAGTGGACTCGTCGTCCATACCGGGTAGCTTCTTGACCATCGCGCCGTACTGCAGGACGAACGCATTGTTCGAGATCGGGTAGTGGCAGTTGATCAGGACGGTCTCGATGATCTGCCCGTTGGCTTCGCTCTTGATCCAGTCGATCATGTACGACGGTCCGAAATATGAAGCATCCGAACGGAGCACAGCGTTGGGATCGCCGTAGTTGGTGCCGCTGATGACGTCCTCACGTCCCACCGATTCCATGTACTGGCTCGCGACATGACCTTCGAAGATGTTCTTGAAGTACTTGGGGAACGAGTAGTGAACGTAGAAGAAGTGGGCCATGTCCACGACGTTGTCGACGATCTCGCGGCAATGAGAGCCTTCGATGGTGAGCGTGTTCCAGCTCCAGTCGCTCCACTCATCGCTTCCGAAGCCCTCGATGTCGGGGATCGTGACCTCGGCGGGCGGGGGATTTCCCTGGGGATCGTGCCAGACGAACAGCTGACCGTTCTTCTCGAGAGTGATCCATGCCCGCGTCTTGGCCAGCGGCGGAACGCGTCGTGCGTAGGGGATCGCCGTACATTTTCCGTTACCGCCCCAACGCCAGTCGTGGAACGGGCAGGCGATCGAATCGCCCTTGACGGTTCCGTGAGCAAGGTTGCCACCCATGTGGCGGCAGTATGCGTCGAGAATCTTGATGTCGCCCTTGCTGTCGGCGAAGACGACAAGGCTGGTGCCGAATGCCTCGATCTGGTGGGGCTGACCGTCGCGATAGGTATTGCTCAGTCCGAGGCAGTGCCATCCACGTGCGAACCGTGCGGGAGGCGCTGCCGCTTCGATTTCTCGAATTTCCTCGCCGGCGCCCGTCTGCGTCGGGGTGTCCGTAGTGGTGAGTGGGCCGGTTCCGAGTGCCATGTCTTCCTCCGAGCCGCGTCTTGCGACGCTCCAGTGATGTGATCCGTCTCATACAACGACGAAGCGTCCGCTGGAGATACGGCAGTTCCCGCTGGATGGAACGCCTACTCGGTGACCTGCAGAGATTCAGCTCGCGAGTGTCGCCACATCGTCGATCGCGTAAGTCGCCCAGGCCCGGGCAGTGACCACCCCAGCGGGATCGGTGGCGACCAGAGCTACGTCGGCCACGCTCTCGTGGTCCTTCTCGTACGTCGCGAGCACTGTCACGGAGCAGTGCAGATCTGTTCCCGTGGAAGTCGCGGTGCAACGTCCGCGGAAGCGTCGTAGTGACGCCGAGCCGTAACGACGAGCAGCGAAATCAGCAAGGGCGGCAACGGAATCGGTTCCGGTGCCCGCTGTCGGGGCTTCCCGGACGAAGACCTCGGCCACCAGATGCCCGGTCTGGTCGTGGTATTCGGTGATCCGCTCGAGTGCCGAACTCAGCGCCCTCACGGATCCGGTGAGCAGTGCGCCGGGATCGGGGCGCCCGAAGAACACGACGTCCTGCTCGACGACGGCCCCGTCGGGTGCCGAGCGCACGGTGCCGTACAACGAGTCGAAATCGGAGAGGAGCGTGGTGGCAGTACGCGGAGCAGTTGCCGTGAAGTGGGCGGTACCGAGGTTGGTAGTCATGACACTCTCCGTTGGACGCGACCGAGACGCTGTCGTCTCGGTGGGTACATCGACGCTAACCACCGCTCTCGCGGGTGACGACGGGCTTCCCGCTGATCGGGAGCATTCTCGGATTCGATCGAAGAGGTGGAACCTGTTCCAGTTTTGTGCAATTCTGGATATCGTATCCGTGACCGGGAGCACATCTCGATGACTGCACGCGCCGAGCAGAAGGAAGACCAGATGACAGACGAGTTCGCTGACCTGCACCGACCGGTATACGGTCCGGACCTGCTCATCACCGCTCTGGAACGCAATCACGACAAGCCCGCGCTGTACCTCGGCGACGTGATCCTCACCGGCGGTCAGATGCGCGATCAGATCAGCTGCTTCGCCCAGGCGCTCGCGTCTTTGGGAATCACTCAGGGCACCAGCACCGCGATGCTGTCGAAGAATCGCCCCGAGGTTCTGATCAGTATGGGCGCGACCATGATCACCGGCTGCCGGGCGAGCGCCTTGAACCCGATGGGATCGCTCGACGACCACAAGTACATCGTCGACGACGCCGAGATCGAGACGCTGATCTTCGATCCCAATGCCTTCGAAGAGCGTGCCGCCGAGTTGAAGGCGTCGTCACCCTCGTTGACCAACGTGCTCTCGATGGGGCCGTCCGAGGTGGGAATCGACATCCTCGCGCTGGCTGCCACGTTCGAGCCCGCGCCGCTGAAGGCAGCGCACGTCGACGCCGAAGACGCCAGCAGCATGGTTTACACCGGTGGAACGACCGGCAAGCCCAAAGGTGTTGTCGGATCCTTCCGTTCGGGTGCTGCGCTCAATCAGATCCAGATGTCGGAGTGGCAGTGGCCCGAGGACAACCGCTTCCTCATCTGCACGCCACTCTCACACGCAGGTGCAGCGTTCTTCATCCCGACCTTGCTGCGCGGCGGTGCGTTGATCGTCCTGCCTGCCTTCGAGCCAGGTGCTGTGCTCGAAGCGATCGAGAAGCACAAGATCACGGCAACCATGTTGGTGCCCACCATGATCTACATGCTCATGGACCACCCCGATCTGCCCAAGCGGGACGTCTCGAGTTTGCAGACGCTGTTTTACGGAGCGTCCGCGATGTCTCCCGCCAGACTGCAGGAGGGCATCAAGAAGTTCGGTCAGATCTTCTTCCAGTTCTACGGTCAGACCGAGTGCGGCATGACTATCTCGGTGCTGCGCAAGGAAGAACACCTCGCCGACGATCCGGCCCGCCTCGCCACGTGTGGGCGTCCGGTGCCGTGGCTCGACGTCCGGTTGCTCGACGACGACCTCAACGAGGTGCCGCAGGGAGAACTCGGTGAGATCTGCGTCCGTGGCCCGCTGATCATGAAGGGCTACTGGAAGAAGCCGGCCGAAACCGCTGAGGCGTTCCGGGGTGGTTGGCTGCACACCGGCGACATCGCGCGCAAGGACAAGGACGGGTTCATGTCCATCGTCGATCGCAAGAAGGACATGATCGTGACCGGTGGTTTCAACGTGTTCCCCCGCGAAATCGAAGACGTGATCTCGGCGCATCCGTCCGTCGCGTCGGTGGCGGTAGTCGGTGTGCCGGACGACAAGTGGGGCGAAGCCGTCAAGGCCTGTGTCGTACTTCGTGCCGGACTGACCGTCGACACCGAGGAACTGGTCGACAAGGTGAAGGCGGCCAAGGGTTCGGTTCACGCTCCCAAGAGCATCGACTTCGTGGATTCCCTTCCGCTGACACCGCTGGGCAAGCTGGACAAGAAGGCGCTGCGTGCGCGGTACTGGGAGACCAGCGCCCGCGCGGTCTAGGAACCAGCGTCGGGTAGCGAAGGGTCAGCGTTTCCAGACGTAACGACGTTCCGGGCGGCCCACCACTCCGTATTTCAGCGAAGTGGTGGACCGCCCGGTTTCGTAGAGGTATTCGAGGTAGCGCCTCGCGCTCGCGCGTGAGATGCCGACCCTCTCGGAAATATCTGTGGCCGAGGCGGGTTCGGTTTCGTCTCGTAGTGCTGCCTCGACCAGCTGAAGGGTCTCAGGACTGAGTCCTTTGGGCAAACCTTTGTGGGACGACGCCCCGGGCGCGCCACCTGCCACACCGAAGGCCTCGTCCACTGCTGTCTGTTCTGCTTCGCCGGAGCTGTCGAGATTCGCATATGTCGATCGGTACCGCTCGAGACGCTCACGGAGAACCTCGAACGTGAAGGGCTTCATCAGGTAATGCACGACGCCGCTGCGCAGCGCTTTCTTGACCGAGCCGGCCTCGCGCTCACTAGTGATGACAAGAACATCCAGCTCCGGTGCCAGCTCGCGAAACGGGGCGATCAGATCGAGTCCGGTGGTGCCGGGCAGGTGGACGTCGAGAAGAACCAGGTCGGGTTGCAACTCACCGACTGCGGCCAGTGCGGTCTCGGCCGAATGGGCAACGCCGCACACTTCGAAACCGTCTATCCGCGAGACGAATCCGCTGTGCACCTTCGCCACCATGAAGTCGTCGTCGACCACCAGTACCCGGATCATGCGCCCTCTCCGTCGTGTAGGACTGCGCTGAAGACAGTCCACTCGATGTCCTCTGCCGAACGAGTGCTCACGGTGACGTCGCCGCCCCGCCGACGACACGTCAGGCGCACCAGCGCCAAACCGAAACCGTGTCCGTCACTCGATTGTCCCTTGGTGCTCCAACCCTGGCCGAACACCCTGTCGCGATTCTCCGGCGCGATACCGGGGCCGGCGTCCTCGACCCGCACTTCGACCGCGGTGCCACGGCCCCGAATCGACAACCGAACCTTGCGGCGCGCGGCTTCCGGCATCTCACCGACGGCGTCGACGGCATTGTCGACGAGATTTCCGACCACTGTCACGAGATCTCGTCCGAGTCTGCGGTCCACCGGTTCCAGATGCGTGTCCGCCGCCAGCTCGACCGTGACCAACCCCTGTGCAGCAGCACCTATCTTGGCGATCACGAGTGCGGCGGTGCCGACGTCGGCGATCTTCTCGGTCACGGTCGCGCTGACCTGCGCGCGCTCCATGGTCAGACCCTCGACGTAGCCGACCACCTCGTCGTATTCGCCGAGCTGGATGAGGCCGGAGATGGTGTGCAGTTGATTGTCGAACTCGTGGATGTGGGCGCGTAGTGCGTCGGTGCTGGTTTTGGTCACGTCGAGTTCTTCTTCCACGGAGCGCAATTCGGTGCGGTCGCGGAAAGTGGTGACCGACCCGATGGTGCGGCCTTTCGATTCGATCAAGACGGTGTTGAGGACGAGCAGGCGATCGCCGACAAGAACCAACTGATCGGATTCGGTTGTGCCGGAGGTCAGTACACTCTGGAGGCGGTCGTCGAGACCGAGGTCCCGCACCGATCTGCCGGCACTGCCGCGTGGGATGTCGAGGAGTTGGTGGGCACTGTCGCTCATCAGCACCACCTTTCCCTGCGCGTCGAATGCGATGACACCTTCCTTGAGGCCACGCAGCATCGCCTCACGTTGGCGAACCAGGTCCAGGATCTCGCCGGCCTCCATGCCGAGAGTCTGCCGTTTGACCCTGCGGGCCAACAGGATCGAACCGACGCCCCCGAGAAGCGAGGCCACCGCGAGGTATACCAGGAGGTTCGGTGCAGATTGCAGCAGTCGCGTCCAGATCGAGGGGTACTCGATGCCGACGATCGCGGTTCCGGTAATCGCTCCTTCGCTGCCGAGAATCGGAACGTGCGCCTCCACGGCCTTGCCGGAGGGCGTGTCGACCAAACCCGTCCACGACCGATCCTCTGTCTGACGTGCGTCGATGCCGACATCACCGGGACGCGTCGAAATGACGACACTGCCGTCGGCGTCGGCAAGCGAGACGTAGGTGACGCCCGAGATGGCGCGTACCGAGTCGACCGAACCTTGTAGTCCGGAGCGGAGACGGGTCTGCGCCTGGGGGAGTAGCTCGCGTACTGCCGGATTGGCTGCGAGCGATTCCGCTGCCGAGAGTGCGCGACGTCCCTCCTCGCGTTGGAAACTCGCGGACGACTGTGCGAGGGAGAGGGCGGTGACGCACACGAGAACTGCAACGACGATCAGAAGTTGCAGTTCGAGAAGTTGTGTCGCCAGAGTGTGCCGGCGGCGAAACAGCCGGGCAAACAGAGACGACTTGCTCTCTCGCTCCGCCTGCTCGTTTCCTGAGGACACCAGCCAGACCCTAGCCTTCAGTTCGATGCCGGGAAAGCGGCCGTTCGTGAGCACAATGAGCACAAATCAATTTGCTTTCCCAATGGTGACCCCAGTCACAAAGTGCGTCAGTATGAAACCTGTTCACACATCGGTACCGGCAGACAAGGACGAAGCCATGAGCACATCGAAGCGGCTGAGCAGGCATATCGCCCTGCTCGGTGCCTGCGCGATGAGTCTCGTGCTCTCGACCGGATGCACTCCGGTCGAGTCCTTCGTCGCCGGTGGCCGAGCGGGTGAGAGTTCCGAAGAACTGCGCGTACTGGTGCCCTCGGTGGCCGGTGGTGGTTACGACCTGACCGCCCGGACCATGGTGCAAGCACTGGCCGACGAAGGGACCGTCGACGCCGACGTCGTTGTGCTGCCCGGATCGGGCGGCATCGTCGGACTCAACCGGTTGGCTCTCGAAAGCGGGAATCCCGACCTACTCATGGTCATGGGGCTCGGAGTTCTCGGTTCGCTCGAGATACTGCCGTCCGAGCACACACTTGCCGACGTGACACCGATTGCGAGACTCGTCGAAGAACCGGAAGCGCTACTGGTTCCAGCAGATTCACCGTACAAAACTCTCGCCGATCTGACGCAGGCCTGGGTGGCGGATCCGTCGTCGATCTCGATCGGCGGTGGTTCGAGTGAAGGTGGACCGGACGGGTTGTTCCGCCTTCTGTTCGCACGGGCGGTCGGCGTCGATCCGTCGCGCTCCCCGTACCGCATCTACGACGGCGGCGGCGAACTGCTTCCCGCACTGCTCACGAGGCAGGTCGACGTAGCCGCCACCGGTATCGGTGAATACCTCGATCAGATTGCGGCAGGCACGGTTCGGGTCCTTGCGGTCAGTTCGCCGGCCCGTACCCCGGCGGTGGATGCGCCCACGATGGCGGAGTCTGGCGTCGACGTCACGTTCACCAATTGGCGCGGGCTCATGGCGCCGCCGGGCCTGACGGACGATCAGCGTCAGCACTTGCAGAATTTGGTGCGGGATCTGGCGGCAAGCCCGCGCTGGAACGAGCTGTCTCGCCGAAACGGTTGGAACAGTGCAGTTCTCACCGAACCCGAGTTCTCCGCATTCCTCACCGATCAATCCCGGTTCGTCGACGCAACACTCGATCCGCCCGGCATCAACTGAGCACTACCGAAGTTTCGTTTCACCTCCACGAAGGTCACCGGCTCGATTTGCCGTGCCGTTTTTCTCGGCAATTCAGCACTAAAGGAGTTCATCATGCTCGTCACACTCGGCTTTCTCATGGTTGCGGTGTTCATGTTCCTGATCCTCACCAAACGCGCGACCCCGGTGGTGGGACTGACTCTGGTTCCGGTGGCCTTCGGACTACTTGCCGGGGCCGGCCTCGGAATCGGCGACATGATCACCGACGGCATCAAGTCGCTCGCACCCACTGCGGCGCTGTTGTTCTTCGCGATCATCTTCTTCGGAATCATGATCGACGTCGGACTCTTCGATCCGCTGGTCAAGCTCATCCTGCGGATGGTGCGTGACGATCCGATGAGGCTCGTGGTCGGAACCGCAGTGCTCGCGATGGTGGTCTCGCTGGACGGAGACGGTTCGACGACCTTCATCATCGTGACCTCGGCGCTGCTTCCGCTCTACCTCAAACTCGGTGTCAGTCCCGTCGTTCTGACGGTGATCGCCGGCCTGTCCAACGCGACGATGAACATCATTCCGTGGGGCGGCCCGACCGTCCGGGCCGCGAGCGCGCTGGGACTCTCGCCCTCCGACGTGTTCGTGCCGATGGTGCCGTCGTTGATCGTCGGCCTGATCATGGTGCTCGGATTCGCGATTCACCTCGGGATCATGGAGCGCCGCAGGATCGGGACTTTGGTCCTGACTTCTGAGCGCATCCTTGAAAAGGTCGGAAACGGTGGAAGTTCCAGCACCGGTAGCGCCGGCACCGGCGGCTCGAACGACTCCGAGGACGACGGCGGCGACACCGGACGATTCATCGACGGCCTCGACCCCAAGCGGGACACCTTGCGGCCGAAATTGCTCTGGTTCAACGCTGCGCTGACGACGATCCTTCTCGTCGTACTCGTGATGGACATCCTGCCCATCCCGGTGCTGTTCATGATCGCGTCGTCGATCGCCCTCGCGGTGAACTTCCCGGCGGTCAAGGATCAGGGTGAAGCAATCGCACGCCATTCGTCGAGCATCGTCTCGGTGGTCGCGATGGTGCTGGCAGCAGCGGTGCTGACCGGCGTTTTCCAGGGAACCGGCATGGTCGAGGCGATGGCAGAGTGGCTGCTTCAGGTCATCCCCGACGCGATGGGCCCGCACCTCGCCGTCATCACGGGCGTCCTGAGTATCCCGCTCACGTTCTTCATGACCAACGACGCGTTCTACTTCGGTGTGCTGCCGGTGCTGTCCGAGACTGCAGCGCAGTACGGCATCGAGCCGGTGGAGATGGCGCGCGCCTCGATCACCGGGCAGGCCGTGCACATGCAGAGCCCGCTGGTCCCGGCGATCCTGCTACTGGTCACACTCGCCGGTGTTTCTCTGGCGGATCACCACAAGAAGGTTCTGTGGCGAGCGGGCCTGATCTCGATCACGATGCTCGTGGTCGGCGTCGGATTGGGGCAGATCCCCTTCTGAGCGCGATCAGTTGTGGAAGGGGCACCGGCCTTGGTCGGTGCCCTTCTTCTTTTTTGTCACGAAATTGGGCCGGATGTCGAGATCGGGCTCGTCGTACAGGCGGTGGAACGTCGGCGTGAGCGAGCTGGACATGGGCGGGTTCACCCATGACCAGTCGGTCGGGCACTTGCGCCCGGCCTTGTCCTCACGCGCGATGTGATCGATGAATTGCTTTGCGACAGTGTGATGGTCGACCATGATGACGCCGGCCTTGCGGTAGCTGTGGATAACTGCACGGTTCAGTTCGACCAGTGCGCGGTCCTTCCAGAGCGTGCGGTCGTGGCTCATGTCGAGCTCCATCATCGCTCCGATGGTGGGCAACATGTTGTAGCGATCGGTGTCGCTGAAGTTGCGTGCGCCTACCTCGGTGCTGACGTACCAACCACTGAACGGCGTGCAGGGATAAACGATTCCGCCGATGTCGAGGTTCATGTCCGAGACCGCAGGGACGGCATGCCATTTAAGCCCCAGATCAGCGAACCAGCTGTATTCGGGATGCTCGATCTCGACCTCGAGAACCAGGTCGGTCGGGACGTCGAAGTACTGCAGGGGTTCGTCGGGGACCGAAATCAGTACGGGGAGAACGTCGAACGGCGTACCGGCGCCCTTCCACCCCATCGCGGTGACCTGAGCAGTCAGATCGACGTGCCACGGGTCGCCCAGAATGGTGCCGTCAGGCTGCCGGTAGCCGGCGTAGCGGATCAGTTGCGGGCTGAGGATTCGGTACTCCTGACCGTCCTCGCGGGGGAGTGGTCCGACCGTCACGACCGACTGCAGAGCGCCGCCGTTGGTCGACAGTCGCAGGTGCTCCCAGCATGCTTCGGCGAGAGCGGAAGCCGTGACGGCATCGCGCGCGTCGATGAGTTTGAGGGTCCGCCAATGCGCGCGACCGACGCACCTGGCGTGGTTTCGCCACGCGAGTTTGGCGCCGACGAGCAATTCCTCCGCTGTGTGCGTGTAGGTGCCGGTCCGATGGAGTTCACGCAAGGCCTCACGCCGCCGAGACGTCGGGAGGTGGCCCAGTTCCGGAGAGTCGAAAAATTCGACGCACTCGAGTTCCCGACGTTGAAGCTCGGTCAGCGTCGGGGTAGTGGAGGCGATCTGGGACGTAAGCCCGCTATCGGTGGGCAATTCGTCCTGTCGAACAAAATCCACGGCACGACTCCTGTTTGGCTGGTTGAGATTTCGCTGAACGTTAGCTCGGCGATCGAGAGTGTCGAAGCTCTTGTTTATCTTGCACGCAAGAATAAGAAAGGGACGGTCACACCGCGAAATGGGGTCGCATTGTGACACTTGTCCAGAATGATTTACGAGTCAGACATTTGTGACATAAGCTGCAGACGAAATTCCGCGGCGGGTCTTGCCGCGTCTAGTCGGGACGAGGATGAGCGTGGATTCGCAAGCAATCTCTCTGGTCCGGTCGAGCTTCAAATCCGTCGCTGCGGTAGAAGATGGTCCGGAACGGCTCGCCCGTACCTTCTATTCGATCCTGTTCGCTCGATCGCCCGAAACCCGGGAGTTCTTTCCGGCAGCGATGGATGTGCAGCGTGACCGGCTTGTCAGCGCTATCGCTCACGTCGTCGAACGCCTCGACGAGTCCGACGCGATACTCGAGTACCTCGCGCAGCTCGGCCGCGATCACCGCAAGTACGGCGTCACCGACGAGCACTACACGGCAGTCGGCAATGCCCTGATCGAAGCACTCGAGACTTTCGGTGGCGCCGAAATGTGGACAGACGAGGTCGACAGCGCGTGGCGCAACGCGCTCGCGATCATCTCGGCAGCGATGATGGACGCCGCCAACGCGGAAGACGGTCCGCCCGCGTGGAGTGCCACGGTCATCGAATGCCGCCCGGTCATCAAGGGCGTCGCCGTCGTGCGGCTGCAACTCGACCAGACGATGGAGTACCGCGCCGGTCAGTACGTCAGCGTGCAGGTCGCCGCGAGGCCACGGATGTGGCGCTACCTCTCTCCGGCCACGCCGTACGACGGGACCGGAATCCTCGAGTTCCACATCCGCCAGGTCACCGGCGGGTGGGTCAGCCCGGTCATGGTGAACCAGACCGCTGTCGGTGACACCTGGGTGGTCGGTTCGCCCATCGGCGCCTTGGGGATTCCGGAGAACTCCAAGGACCTTTTGATGATCGCGTCGGGAACAGGTGTCGCGCCTCTTCGCGCTCAGATCCTCGAACTGATCCGACGCGGCAACACCCGCAAGGTCCAACTGTTCTACTCCGGACAGCATCCGTGCGATCTCTACGACCTTCCACATCTGTGGAAGCTGGCAGAGAAGTACCCGTGGCTCACGATCATCCCGGTCTCCGAAGAAGACGAGAATCCGTGGTGGCACACCGAAGCGGAGCCACTGCCGCCGATCGGCATGAAGCGGCGCATCGTCGGCAAGGTCGGTAAGGTCGTGACCTCGTTCGGGGACTGGGCGGGCTACGACATTCAGGTCGTCGGCAGCGAATCCATGGTCAACAGCACCAAATTCAGGCTTCGCGCAGTGGGCATCGACGTCGATACCGTTCGCAACGACCCGACGTACTGACCGTCAGTACGGATCGAACTGAATGACCTCGGCCGGCGTTCCGGCCTCGATCAATCGATCACGCGTCGACCGAACCATGGCCGCCGATCCGCACACCAGGACCTGATGTTCGGTGAACGCACCGTACGACGCGACGACGTCGGCGAGCGTGCCTTCGATGAGATGATCGTCGCCGAATCCGATGTCGACGTTCAACCGGTCGAACCATCCGTCGGGCGGGCCGCCGTCGGAGAGATCTTCGACGACAGGAATGGGCTGCAACCACGGAAACTGGTCGGCGAGCAGCCACAGCATGTCCGCAGCGTAGAGATCACGAAGCGTTCGGCCACCGAAGAAGAGGTACACCTGCGGCGGGTTCGGGGTCTGAGCCAGATCGAGAATGATCGACCGGAGTGGGGCCAAACCGGTTCCGCCCGCGACCATGATGACGGTGGGGCCGTTCTCGTCGACGGACAGGTTGCCGCGCGGGTCGAGGATCTGCCAGACGTCACCAGGCTGGGTGTCCTTGACTATCGAACCGCTGACCCAACCACCGGGAACCGTCTTGACGTGAAACTCCAACTTCCCGTCGTGTGAGGGAGGCAGTGCGGGGGAGAGTCGACGGAGCAACCGCGAATTCTGCGGGACGCTGACGTCGACGTACTGGCCCGGTCGGAACGGGACGACGTCGCCGACAAGACGAACAACCGCCAGATCCTCACGAAGACGGTGATGTTCGACGACTGTGCTCGACCAGGTTCGCTGGGCCATGAAAGTTCTCCTGTAGTCAGTAGAGCGGGTCGTGCCGGATCTGGTCGAGCGGAGTTCCGCCGGCACGCAAGGCGTAGACGGTTGTCTTGATCATCGACGGTGACCCCGAGATCTGCACCTGACGGTCGGCCCACGAACCGAACTGCGCGACCACTTTTCCGATCGGTCCGATCAGCCGGCTGTGCATTCCGAACGGTGGTTCGAGCACCGGTCCGTTGTGCCACCAAGGGTTTTCGGGTTCTTCGGAAACCGGCACGACGGTCAACCACGGGTTGCTGAGCGAGATGTGCCAGAGGGTTTCGAGGTCGTAGAGATCGCACGGATAGCGGCCGCCGACGAACAGGTGCACGCGCGGGTTGTGCGCGCGTTGAGACATTTCCATCACCTGTGCCCGCAGTGGAGCGATACCGGTGCCGGACCCGATCATGAGAACGTCACGGTCGCTGGTGAAGTCGACCTCGAGACCGCCGAGGGGAGTGGACATGACCCAGCGGTCACCGACGTTGGTTTCGCTGACGATCGCTGGGCTGACCCATCCTCCCGACACCTTGCGGATGTGGAACTCGAGCTGACCGAAAGGGTTGGTCGGAATCGCCGGTGAGTAATACCTCCACATTTTCGGGCGCTGGGGAATCTGAACACCTACGTATTGCCCCGCCCCGTACGGAATGGGTGGGTCGGCTTCGAGGCGCACAATCGCCAGATCGTCGAGGACTCGTTCGTGGCTGACCACGGTTGCGCCCCAGAGCGCCGGGGTCGTATCGGATTCGGCGCCGTCGGCCATCGTGCCGACGACGAGGTCGGTGAACTGAGACCAGGCCTCGTCCAGATCCGGCGTCCACTTGTAGCGGCTGTGCGCGCTCGTGCCGTACATCGACCGAACCGCACGCTTCAGAGCGACGCCGGCGGCCTCGTAGTGCTCACGCTCGACGCCGTAGCGACGGTGGTCGCGGCCGAGTTGGGTGAGGAACTTCCGGATTCGGCGATGCTGGGGCAGATTCTTCACGACGAACTCGATGGCTCTGAAGAAACGGTGGCCCTGCGATTCCATCCCGGCCGGGAACAATGAGCGGTACAGAGGATGTTCCGCAAAGAGGCCGGTGTAGAACACTGCCGAGAAGTGCGCACGGCTCTCTTCGTCGTCGGTCAGAGAATCGAGGCTGGATTGCAGACGGGCGATCACTGTCGGATCCAATCCATCCCCCTTTCGCACCAGCTGCAACTCTCGCCACAATTCTAGTACGGCTGAAAATGTGACCTACGAAACCAACTCGGCCTGGCGAAAACAAACTTGAGCGGAATAGACTCAAGTTTGTCCGCGTTGAGCATATTGACACAGTCGCAATACCAACCGGTCGCGGCTCTTCCCGTTGGACTTCGCCAGAAAGGTGACAAGTGGACTCGTTCACACCAACAACCAAGACCCAGGCTGCGATGACGGCTGCACTGCAGTCGGCGTCGTCGGCGGGTAATCCCGATATCCGGCCTGCCCATCTGCTGGTCGCATTGCTCGACCAGACCGACGGCATCGCTGCCCCACTACTCAAAGCTGTAGGCGTCGACCCCACGGTCGTACACCGTGAAGCACAGGCAATCGTCGATCGCCTGCCCAAGACAACCGGCGCAAGCTCCACCCCGCAACTCGGGCGTGAGGCACTCGCGGCACTCACTGCTGCTCAGCACCTCGCCACCGAGATGGACGACGAATACGTCTCCACCGAGCACGTCCTCTACGGACTGGCCGGCGGGGACTCCGACGTCGCACAGTTGCTCGTACGGCACGGCGCCACCCAGGACGCATTGCGTGAAGCCTTCACCACCGTCCGCGGTAGCGCTCGCGTCACCAGCCCGGAGCCCGAGGGCACCTACCAAGCGCTGGAAAAGTACTCCACCGACCTCACCGAAGCCGCACGAAGCGGCAAGCTCGACCCGGTGATCGGTCGCGACACCGAGATTCGCCGTGTCGTGCAGGTGCTCTCGCGTCGTACCAAGAACAACCCGGTACTCATCGGTGAGCCCGGCGTCGGCAAGACCGCGATCGTGGAGGGCCTTGCCCAACGCATCGTCGCGGGTGACGTCCCGGAATCGCTGCGAGGCAAGACCGTCGTGTCCCTGGATCTCGGGTCCATGGTCGCCGGTGCCAAGTTCCGCGGTGAATTCGAAGAACGCCTCAAGGCTGTCCTCGACGACATCAAGAACAGTGCCGGACAGGTCATCACCTTCATCGACGAGTTGCACACCATCGTCGGCGCCGGAGCCACCGGTGAATCCGCGATGGACGCAGGCAACATGATCAAGCCGATGCTCGCCCGTGGTGAGCTGCGGCTGGTCGGTGCGACCACACTCGAGGAGTACCGCAAGTACATCGAGAAGGACGCAGCACTCGAGCGTCGTTTCCAGCAGGTGCTCGTCGGTGAGCCCTCTGTCGAGGACACCATCGGTATCCTGCGCGGCCTCAAGGAGCGCTACGAGGTGCACCACGGCGTGCGCATCACCGACTCCGCGTTGGTGGCGGCTGCCGCGCTGTCGGACCGCTACATCACGTCGCGGTTCCTGCCGGACAAGGCCATCGACCTCGTGGACGAAGCCGCATCGCGACTTCGTATGGAGATCGACTCGCGTCCCGTCGAGATCGACGAGGTGGAACGCATGGTTCGCCGACTCGAAATCGAAGAAGTGGCACTCGAGAAGGAAACCGACGACGCGTCCAAGGCTCGGCTCGAGAAGCTACGTCAGGAACTCGCGGACGACCGCGAAAAGCTCAATCAGCTCAGCACCCGCTGGCAGAACGAAAAGCAGGCCATCGACTCGGTGCGCGTGCTGAAGGAACAGCTCGAAACCCTGCGAGGAGAGTCCGAACGCGCTGAGCGTGACGGCGATCTGGGCAAGGCAGCCGAGTTGCGCTACGGCCGTATCCCGGCGCTCGAGAAGGAACTGGAAGAGGCAGCAGCCGCTTCCGGAGCTGCCTCCGACGGTGACGTGATGCTCAAGGAAGAGGTCGGGCCCGACGACGTCGCAGACGTGGTCGCAGCCTGGACCGGAATCCCCGCCGGCCGGATGATGGAAGGCGAAACCGAGAAGCTGCTCCGCATGGAGTCCGAACTCGGCAAGCGCGTCGTCGGCCAGACCGACGCCGTCGTCGCCGTCTCGGATGCGGTTCGCCGCGCCCGAGCAGGTGTCGCCGACCCCAATCGGCCCACCGGTTCCTTCCTGTTCCTCGGCCCGACCGGCGTCGGTAAGACGGAGCTCGCCAAAGCCTTGGCGGACTTCCTCTTCGACGACGAGCGCGCGATGATCCGCATCGACATGAGCGAATACGGTGAGAAGCACTCGGTGGCCCGACTCGTCGGTGCTCCTCCGGGATACGTCGGCTACGAAGCCGGTGGCCAGCTCACCGAAGCAGTTCGACGACGCCCGTACTCGGTGGTCCTCTTCGACGAGGTCGAGAAGGCACACCCCGACGTGTTCGACGTCTTGCTCGCAGTGCTCGACGAAGGCCGACTGACCGACGGTCAAGGCCGCACGGTGGACTTCCGCAACACCATCTTGATCCTGACCTCCAACCTGGGATCCGGTGGCACGCGGGAGCAGGTCATGGATGCGGTACGCCACGCGTTCAAGCCGGAGTTCATCAACCGTCTCGACGACGTGGTCATCTTCGACTCGCTCTCCGAGGAGCAGTTGGAGCACATCGTGGACATCCAGCTCGAGCAGTTGCAGAAGCGTCTGGCTGCGCGTCGTCTCACCCTCGAGGTGAACGGTGCGGCTCGGATGTGGCTCGCAGTGCGCGGCTACGACCCGCTGTACGGCGCTCGGCCATTGCGTCGACTCGTTCAGCAGTCGATCGGCGACCAGCTCGCCAAGCTGCTCCTGGCCGGCAAGGTCCAGGACGGCGACACCGTGCACGTCGGTGTCAGCGAGGACGCGGATCAGTTGGTTCTCTCCTGATTCGGTAAGCGGAATGCCCCGTCGATCCACTTGGATCGGCGGGGCATTCGCATTTTGTTCTACCCTGGATGGCTGGATGCTCGAACCGGGGACGAGTGCACCCGCGCCTCTCCGAACGACTCCGACGCTCTTTCGTCCCAACCGAAGGTGAGCCAGGCATGACCGATCAGAACGATCCGCGTAACTCGGGTGGGCCGCGCCGTGAGGATCCCGAGGCGACCGAGGTGTGGGGGCGTACGCCCGACCAGCCGACGGAGCAGTACGGGACGGTGTCCGGCCAGAATCCGAACCAGCCGACGGAGTATTTCGGTCAGCAGCCGGGGGCACAGCAGTATCCGGGGGCACAGCAGTATCCGGGGGCACAGCAGTATCCCTACGGCGGACCGGATCAGAACACGGAGTACTTGGGGCAGCAGGGGCAGCAGCCGAATCCCACTCAGGCGTTCCCTGCCTACAACCCGCAGTTCGATCCGCAGGCGCCGCCGCCTGGTGCGACGCAGGCCTATCCGCCGTACACCGCTCAGCAGTACGGGAACCCGGATCAGTACGGGAACACGCAGCAGTACGGAAATACACAGCAGTATCCGGTTGCCGGTGGTGGCGGTGGAGTTCCGCCGGAACAGCCGTTCATCGACGATGGATCGTCGGGCGGCGGTAAGAAGCGCAAGCTCGCGACGTGGGTGGCCGCCGGTGTGGTCGGGATCCTGGTCGCCGTGATCGCGATCATCGCGTTCTCGGCGTTCGGCTCGAACGACAAGGGCACCCAGACCGCTTTCGTTCCCCCGACCACCACGACGCAGGCGCCGACCACGACACCGCCGAAGGCCAGCACCACGGCGCCGACTCCGACGACGGATTCTCCGCTCAGCCAGCTTCCAGGCGGGCTCGGCGAAGTCATCGGTGACGCCGGGGGAGCCGTCGGCACCGTGAAGTCGAACGACGGCGGCACGTTGGTCATCGATTCGATCGGGGGTTCGCAGGTGACGATTCTGACCACCGCGGACACCACGCTCATCGCGCTCAACCGCGCCACCATCGCCGATCTGCAACCGGGAGACAACATCGTCGTGGACGGAACGCCGGTGGAGAACGGCACGATGACCGCCAACACGATTCTGAGTACGTCGCTGCCGAAGTTCGGCAACTGAGTCGTTCACGACACATCGGGCGAGTCCACCAGGGTGTCGCCGGGAGGTTGAGGCCGCGAGTCGCTACCCTGGAGGGTGATGACTGGAATGTGGTTCGGACTGGCAGCAATTGCACTCGCAGGCGCGGGTGCGCTTCTGTACGTCGACAGGACGAGGCGAGATCAATCCGGGCGAGTGCGTCAGATCTGGGCCAAGGCGCAGGGTTACACGTACACGGCCACTGACGATCAGCTGGCAGGCGAATGGCACCGCGCGGTCATGGCCAAGCAGGACTACCTCACTGCTACCGACGTCGTCCGCGGCCGCCGTCGCGGAGAACAGTTCGTGCTGTTCGACCTGGAAGAGACCGCAACCATCGTGGCCGTTCGCCGCGAGATCGGGTCGGACGTCGACATCGATCTTCGGTTGAAGTCGACGGCTCCGCCCAAGGACGGCGACCTGAACCTGTTGGGTGCGATCGGTTCACGAGTCGTCTTCGCGACCGATCTCGAGATCGCACGTCGTGTCTGTGATCAGCGCATGGTGGCGTTCACCGAATCGGTTCCGCCGTCGATCAGCATGCTGTGGAGCGAAGGGCAGTGGACGCTCGGTTCGCTTCCGGTGACCAGTAACGGCCGGGACTGGGACGCGGCAATCGAGTCGGTTGCGCGCCTGTCCGGCATTCTGCATGTCCTGCCTCCCGTCACCGATCCCAACGAACTCGAGGTCGATCACGATCCGAGCCGCCCGCGGCCGGGCGCCGAGAAGTCTCGCCCAACTCCGGATCCGGTAGAACAGCCCCGTTCGCGTCAAGAACAGCCGCCCCGTGACGCTCCGCCGCGTGAATTTGCCCCGCGTGAGCCCGCACCGCGGGAATCTGCGCCACGTCCGGATCAATCGCTGCGCAAGCCCGAGGCGGCTGACAAGCCGGCTCAGCGCCCGGCGTCGCAGCGCTCGGGCACAATTCGCCCGGTCGACTGACCTTTAAGGTTCCCGTCCAGGCGCGATAACCACTAGCGTGGCCGGTATGTCGACTTCCCACTCGGATCGCCCTGTGCGTCCCGTTGCCCTGGTGACCGGACCCACCTCTGGTCTCGGCGCCGGTTTCGCCAAGAAATACGCCTCCCTCGGATACGACCTGGTTCTCGTCGCACGTGACGAGGTCAGATTGCACGACCTCGCGTCCGAGTTGAAGACGATGTTCGGCACCGAGTCGGAGATTCTGGTTGCCGATCTCGCATCGGAGGCCGGACGCGACACGGTCGCGCTTCGTTTGGAGAAGGGCGTCGAGGTGTTGGTGAACAACGCCGGATTCGGTACCTCCGGCGAGTTCTGGACCGCCGATCCGGCGCTTCTTCAGTCTCAACTCGACGTCAACGTCACCGCCGTGATGCGGCTGACCCGTGCGGCGCTGCCCAGCATGATCGCGTCGGCGCACGGAACGATTGTCAACGTGGCGAGCGTCGCGGGCCTGCTGTCCGGGCGGGGTTCGACGTATTCGGCAAGCAAGGCCTATGTCATCTCGTTCACCGAAGGGCTGTCCGGCGGGTTGGCCGGGACGGGAGTGCGCGTGCAGGCGCTGTGCCCGGGCTTCATTCGCACCGAGTTCCACGAGCGCGCGGGCATCGAGATGTCCACGATCCCCAAGCCGATGTGGCTGAGCGTCGACCAGGTGGTTGCGGCGTCGATGAAGGATCTCGGTGACGACAAGGTCATCAGTATTCCGGGATTCCAGTACAAGGTCCTCACGACGGCCGGGCGTCTCGTTCCCAAGGGGCTGGTTCGCCGGCTGACCAACATCGTCGGACGTGGCCGCGGGCGGACGTAGCCCAGAGGCGGAAGCCGGACGTAGCCCAGAGGCAGAAGCCGAACACAAGGCAGTGGTCGGTAGGCTGAGCACTCATGAGCGATCGTGAGGATTTGGCTGCGCTGGTGCGCGAATTGGCTGTTGTACACGGAAAGGTGACGTTGTCCTCGGGCAAGGAAGCCGATTACTACGTCGACCTTCGCCGCGCGACACTTCACCACAAGGCAGCGCCGCTGATCGGCTCGCTGCTGCGTGAACTGGTCGCGGACTGGGATTTCGACGCCGTCGGCGGTTTGACGATGGGCGCCGATCCGGTCGCTATGGCAGTGATGCACGCTCCCGGCCGACCGATCGATGCGTTTGTCGTCCGCAAGGCCGCGAAGGCCCACGGGATGCAGCGCCAGATCGAGGGCCCGGACATCGTCGGCAAGCGTGTCCTGGTTGTCGAGGACACGACCACGACGGGCAATTCGCCGTTGACAGCAGTGAAGGCCCTGCGCGAGGCAGGGGCCACCGTGGTCGGAGTCGCTACGGTCGTCGATCGCGCGACGGGTGCGGATGCGGTGATCGGTGCCGAGGGCGTCGAGTACCGCTCGCTGCTGGGCCTGGAAGATCTGAACCTGAGCTGACGCCCCGTGAGTGGTTAAGGAGTCCCTGCACTCCTCAACCACTCACAGGGGTCAGTCGCCTACGGTGACGGCGAGTGCTTCGTCGACGCTGTGCGGCGCGGGATCGTGGTCGTCGACGTGAGCGAGAACCTTACGTCCGCTCGACAGGACGAATACGGCGGCGAGGGTGAGCACCGCGCCGACCCAGAACGGCATGTGGACGTTGGATTCGCCGAGCTTGCCGGCTACCCACGGAGCAGCGGCGCCGCCGACGAATCGAACGAAGCTGTAAGCAGCCGAGGCGGTCGACCGCTCCACGGGAGCTGAGATCATGACGGTTTCGGTGATGAGTGTGTTGTTCACGCCGAGGAACAAACCGGCGAGGACGACACCGACGATCAAGACGATCTTGTTCTCGGTGAACAGCGCCATCATGCCCAGGTCGAGTGCGAACAGGGTCAGTGCCAGCATCATCATCGGCAGGGTGCCGAAGCGTCGTTGCAGGCGAGGGGCGAGGAAAACCGACGAGATCGCCAGCATCAGGCCCCAACCGAAGAAGATGAATCCGATCGGGTACGCCCCCATGTCGAGGGGGAACGGCGTGTACGCGAGCAGCGTGAAGAATCCGTAGTTGTAGAGCAGCGCGGTGATGGCAACGGTGAGTAGCCCGCGGTGCCGCAACGCCTGGAAGGGCGCAGCGATGGACGTGTGGTGTTCGGGCTTGGGTGCGCTCGGAAGCATCACCACGATGAGAATGAAGGCGACCGCCATCAGGGCTGCGACGCCGAAGAACGGTGCGCGCCAGCTGATGTCACCGAGAACTCCGCCGACCAGCGGTCCGACTGCGATACCGATGCCCAGTGCAGCCTCGTACAGGATGATCGCCCGTGCCACGCCGCCGCTGGCCGCGCCGACGATTGCCGCGAGCGCCGTTGCGATGAACAGTGCATTGCCGAGTCCCCAGCCCGCACGGAATCCGACGATCTGGCCGATGGTGCTGGAAGCGCCTGCCAGAGAAGCGAACACGATGATGATGGCAAGGCCTGCAAGAAGTGTTTTCTTGGCGCCGATGCGGCTGGACACCACACCGGTGATGAGCATGGCCACGCCGGTGACGAGCATGTAGCTGGTGAACAGCAGCGAAACCTGCGACGGTGTGGCGTCGAGTTGTTCGCCGATCGGTTTGAGGATCGGATCGACCAATCCGATGCCCATGAAGGCGATGACGCTGGCAAAGGCTACCGCCCACACCGCTTTCGGTTGTTTCAGGAGGCTCGGCGGAGCCTCGTTCTGGTGCGTTGATGTCGCGGTCGTGTTGCTCACGGCCACCTCCTTTTTCAGTGGTGGGTGTTTCAGCTGGGATCGGAAGTCTTGATGATGGAACGCAATTCGGCCAATCCGTCGGCCAGTTTCTTGATCTGCTCGGGCCCGAGTTCGACGAAGTGGGGGACTAGAGCGTCGGCGATCTCGTTTCGACCGTCGTTCAAGATCTTTCGGCCCTTGTCCGTCATGGCCACTCGAACTGCCCGGGCGTCCTCGGGGTCGGCGTGGCGTTCGACGTAACCGTTCTCGCCGAGTTTGCGCAGTAGTGCAGTGGCAGAGGGCTGCGAGCTTCTGTCGAGTCGAGCGAAGTCGCTGATCCGCATTTCGCCGTATTCCTCGAGTAACGAGAGTGCGCGCAGCCAGGCGCGTGGGTACTGATCGGACGCGAAGGAGCCTGCCAGCTTCGCGAAGCGGTGCGTATTGCTCACGAGGTCGACGAGTAGTTCGTGCAGTTGCTGTTCTTCGTCTGTCACGAAGAATATTATTGCATAGGTTAACTATGTAAATCAACGAGTGTTCGGCAGGTGGTCCGTCACGGCGGTGGCTACCAGCGACGGCACATCGAGGTCGGGTGCGACGAGTGTGAGGCTTCGATTTGCCGCCAGCACTGCGATGCCGTGGGTTCCGGTCCAGATGTTCAACGCAGATGTGGTGGGATCGGAGGCGTCGGCCTCTTCGGTCAGGGATTGCAGGGCGGCGAAGAGTGGGAGAGAAGACTCTCGGAGGTTGCTGCCTGCGCCCTCGAGGAGGTCGTGGCGAAACATCAACTCGAACATCGCCGGTCGCTCCTGGGCGAATGACACGTATTCGATTGCTGCCGAGATCAATCGGCTACGAGCGGGTTGTTTGCCGGCGAGGACGGGATCGAGTCTGTCGGCGAGATCGCGCAGGCCGTGTGAGGCAATTGCGGCTAGCAGGCTGTTGTGGGTCGGAAAGTATCTCCGCGGGGCGCCGTGCGACACGCCCGCCCGACGCGCTATCTCCCGTAGCGTCAGTTCTGTGGCGCCGTCGGCATCGAGAATCTCGACGCCGGTGGCGACGAGTGTTTCGCGAAGGCTGCTGACAGTCATGGAAGACAGTGTCTACTATTCTCGTCGTAGACACTGTCTACTAGACGGAAAAAGGTGATGCCCTGTGCTCTATTGGCTGTTCAAATACGTCCTGATCGGCCCGGTCCTCTGGCTGTTCGGGCGGCCGACGATCGAGGGTCAGCACCACATCCCCAAGAAAGGGCCGGTGATTCTCGCCGGCAACCATCGGGCAGTCGTCGACTCGTTCTTCCTGGTTCTCATGGTGCGCCGACGCATCACCTTCGTCGCGAAGAGTGAATATTTCACCGGGACCGGTGTGAAGGGCGCGATGCAGCGCTGGTTCTTCGGTGGGGCCGGTCAGGTGCCGATCGACCGTAGCGGCGCCGACGCCTCCCGTGCGGCGTTGGACACGGCCATCGGGATTCTCGACAAGGGTGGTGTCTGGGGGATCTACCCCGAGGGAACACGATCACCTGACGGTTGCCTGTACAAGGGAAAGACCGGAGCGATTCGAGTTGCCTTGGAAACCGGGGCGCCGGTCATTCCCGTCGTCGTACACGGCGGCGACGCAGTCAACCCGCCGGGTACGCGGATGTGGCGCTTCAGCAAGGTCCGGATCACGGTAGGGGAGCCGATCGACTTCTCTCGGTACCGCGAACTTCGTGGCTACCAGGCCGTCGTGCGTGCGGCGACGGACGAATTGATGGCAGTGCTCTGTGACCAGTCGGGGCAGGAATACGTCGATGTCTACGGCGCGGACGTCAAATCCGGCGATGCCGCCTGAGTGACCCAGTACGGTCGCTGTTGGACGTGTAACCAACAGGAGGATTGTGATGGCGGGCAAGTGGGGCATCGAGCACGCAGTTTTTGCGGCGGCGACGGCAGCGACAGTGTTCGGGGCAGTAGTCGGTAACGAGCGGGTTCAGCAGATCGCGAAGCCGTTGATCGCACCCGCTCTGGCCGCCCGAGTGCTGCGCAAGCGCTCGGAGACGGAAACTGCCGATACCGCACTGCTTCTGGCCGGTCTCGCCGCTGCAACTGTCGGCGACGTGTTCATGATCAACCCGGACAACGATGCTCGTCTGATCAAGGGCGCGTCCTCGTTCGCGGTGATGCAGGCCAGTTACTCGGCGCTCCTGCTGCGGCGCGGCGCTCGGCCGACCCGCGCTGCCCTGCGGCCCCGCATCAGCGGTTGGTCGACGGCGTCCGGACTGCTCCGTGCCAAGGCCCCGAGCGTGTCGACGCCGCTCACCGGATACGGATTGATGTTGGGAACCACCTCGACGTTGTCGGCGGACCCCGCTCTGGCACCGCAGTCCAAGGCCGTGCTCGACGTGGTCGTCCCGAACAAGGATCGACGCTCCTGGCTCGGATTGGGCGGAGTGCTCTTCACCGCATCCGACGGACTGATCGTGGTGCGTCGTCTGTTCATCCGCGGGACCGCCGGCCGCGCTGCTGCCGAGGGTGTGATCCTGGCGTCGTACGCGGGAGCGCAGCTGATGCTGGTGGAGGGCATGTTGGCGCTGGGGCGCAAGAAGAGCGTCTAGTCTTTCACGGGCACAGCATGATTCGGTCTCGGTTCTTCGGATCCACCATGACGGTGACCGTGGATCCGGGAGTGATCTTGTCTTTGTACTCGGGTCGGATCTCGTACTCGATCCGGCCCGAGTACGAATCGGAACCTGGAACCGTGAGGTGGAGTGCGAGCTTGGCCAATTCGCCGTCGACGGTTCGGCGCAGGGGTGTGACGGTGTCGATTCGTGCCCACCCTTCGAGGCCGTGCTTTTCGAGTTTGCGCTCGGCGCGGGTCGGGCGGTTGGCCCATGCCATTCCGAATCCGAGAACCGAGCCGAAAGCGGCGAGCAGCCCGCCGATCTGATAGGGCAGCGTGCCAGGTGGGGTGTGCTCGACCAGCCATCCGAGCCACACGGCGAGCACGATCAGATACCCCACCGCGATGAAACACACGGTGTGTACGACGCGACGGTGATTCATCAGATTTCCTCCACATCCAGGATAGCCTGACCGGATGAGCGAACCGAACGTCTTCATCACCGGTGCTGCGGCTGGAATCGGGCGGGAGACGTCGCTGTTGTTCGCGCGCAACGGATACCGCGTCGGCGCGTTCGACATCGACGACGCCGGCCTTGCCTCCTTGAAGGCCGAGATCGACGGTTTCGGCGGCAGTGTCGTGACGGGTGTCCTGGATGTCACCGATCCGGCGGGATGGGCGCAGTGTCTGGCCGATTTTGCCGGGGAGTCCGGGCGTCTGGACATCCTGATCAACAATGCGGGCGTGCTCTCGTCGGGACGGTTCGAGGATATTTCTCTTGCGGCGCATCGCCGGATGGTCGACATCAACATCACCGGCACCCTCAACGGCACGCACACGGCTTTCCCGTACCTCCGCGATACCGTCGGCGCTCAGGTGGTCAATCTGTGCTCCGCTTCGGCGATCTACGGCCAGCCCGAACTGGCGACGTACGGTGCAACCAAGTTCGCGATCCGCGGCCTGACCGAGGCGCTCGATCTGGAATGGGCACAGCACGACATCCGTGTTCTCGCGCTCTGGCCGTTGTTCGTCCAGACCGCGATGGTCACTGGAATGGACACCGGAGCCACCAGATCGTTGGGTATCAAGCTGACTGCAACCGACGTCGCGCAGGAACTGTGGGCGGCCACACGCGGCGCCGGACGGATGCACAAGGTTCACTACCCGGTCGGAACTCAGGCGAAGCTCTTCCTCAGCGCGTCGCGCTTCTCGCCCGCGTGGCTCTCACGGCTGATGAACAAGCGCGTCACCAGCACTTAGTCGACCACACGATAGAGTGCACTGTCGGCTGTTGCTGGGCCAAGATGACGTGTGTGGAGGTAGTCGGGTGGTTCGTGTTCGGGTGGGGTTCGTCTTGTTGGGCGTCGGGTCGGCGCTCGTGCTCGCAGGGTGCAGCGGGGAGGCGGATTCAGCGCCGACCGTAGCGGCGCAGCCCAGTTCGTCCACCACTACCGCAGTGCCGACGACAACCACCACCGTCGCGCCCGTCGTCCCCACGACCACCGAACCACCGACCACGACGCTGCCACCGACGACGACACTCACGGACGTGCAGTTCGAGCGCAACGAGTCGTACTACTTCACCACTCCCGACGGAAACTTCCAGTGCGGCATCATCAAGTTGCCCACCAGAATCGAAGCCGGGTGCGAGGGAACGACCACTCCCGTTCCGCCGCGGCCGGAGAGCTGCATGGTCAACTGGGGCAACGGTATTCGCGTCACCGACGAGGGTGAGGGTGCTTTCATGTGTTCGGGCGGAGAGGTGTACACCTCTGGCGGCCCCGACGCCGATCCGGTGTTGGCGGCCGGTCAACCGCTGAGCAAACTGGGTTTCACCTGTACGACCACCGCGACAGACGTCTCGTGTGTCAACGATCAGACCACGCACGGCTTCACCGTGGCTGCAGATTCCAACGAGGTGTTCTGATGTCCGAAGTCGCAGCCGACGACGTGTCCGGCGGAGCCGGTGAACCGGGACCCACCGAGTGGGGCGAGAATCCCAACGGCGTCGGACCCTGGGCCGAGGAGCACGACACGGAACCGCCGACCGACGAGCGCTACGACCCGGTACTTCTGGCCGAGGGTGATCGTCGAAACGTCTTGGACGAGTATCGGTACTGGACGCGGGAAGCGATAGTCGCGGATATCGACTCGCGCCGTCACACGATGCATGTCGCCATCGAGAACTTCGCGCACGACGCCAACATCGGCACGGTGGTCCGCACGGCCAACGCGTTTGCCGCGGCCGCGGTCCACATCGTGGGGCGTCGGCGCTGGAATCGGCGGGGCGCCATGGTGACCGATCGATACCAACACATCGTTCACCACGCAGACATCGGCGAACTCGTCGAGTACGCCCGTGAGAATTCACTCACGATCGTGGCCGTCGACAACACCCCGGGGTCGGTGCCGCTGGAAACGGCAAGCCTGCCGCGGGAGTGCATCCTGCTGTTCGGTCAAGAAGGCCCCGGAGTGACCGATCATGCGAAAGAGGTTGCGTCCATGACGGTCTCGATCGCACAATTCGGTTCGACTCGCAGCATCAACGCCGGTGTCGCGGCCGGCATCGCGATGCACGCGTGGGTACGTGAGCATGCCGATCTCGCCGATTCCCGCTGATCTCGCTCGCGAATTCCGGCTAGCGTGTAGCGCCTCGACCAGACAGGATAGGTAGTTATGCAGGAAGTGTGGGCAGAGCGGGCCGATGCGGCTGAGGGCGCGATAGTCAGTCGTCACCTTCGGCGCCTGTGGGGAATGCCCCGGACAGCACTCGGCGTGGTTGCCTGGCCTGCTGTTCGACGCGAGCGGATGTTCAAGCCGTGGCACTACTGGTGGCAAGCGCACCTGCTCGATACTGCGATCGACGCACTCGAACGTGACCCGACCCCCAAGCGTCGTCGCCGGGTCGCGAAGGTTGCCCGCAGTGTGCGGGTCCGCAACGTCTCGGCGTGGACCAACAACTACTACGACGACATGGCGTGGCTGGGCCTCTCGCTCGAACGTGCGCAACGCATGTTCTCGGTCGATCACCGAACCGCGGTTCAGGCGCTCGAATCGCAACTCTTCGATTCGTGGTCCCCGGCCGACGGCGGCGGTATTCCGTGGTGCAAAGGCTCCGATTTCTACAACACACCGGCAAACGGACCCGCCGGAATCATGCTGGCGCGCACCGGAAAACTCTGGCGTGCGCAGGCAACGGCCGACTGGATCCACGAGACACTGCGGGATCCGGACTCCGGACTGATCTTCGACGGTATCCGCCGCGACGGCACCCTCGAGCGCGGGATCTATTCGTACTGTCAGGGCGTCACGCTGGGGTTGGAAACCGAGTTGTCGACGCGATTGGGCGAGCCGCGTCACCGCGAGCGAGTCCACAAACTCGTCGACGCCGTGTACGACGGCATGACCGAGTACGGAGTTATCACGGGCGGTGGCGGAGGCGACGGCGGGCTGTTCAACGCAATCCTGGCTCGCTACCTCGCGTTCGTGGTGGTGAACCTGTCCTGGGAGACTCACGAGGACCTGCGAGCGCGCGAACTCGCAGCGCAGATCGTTCTGTCCTCCGCGGAAGCGGCCTGGAACAACAGACTGCAGATCGAAGGTCTGCCGCTGTTCGGGCACGACTGGACCAAGGATGCTCAGTTGCCGAGTCTGTCCGGCGACATCGCCACCTTCGCCGCCGGAACCGTGCGCGCGTCGAGCGTGCCCGAGCGAGACCTCTCGGTGCAGGTAGGTGGGTGGATGCTCATGGAGGCGGCATTTGTCGTCTCGGCGGCTGGATACCCGCGTAAGCGTTAGGCTTTTTCCTCATGGAATCCCGGCACGTGGTCGACACGGACGGCGTACGTCTTCACGTCGATGTCGGTGGGGCAGGGGCGGACGTTCTGGTTCTCTCTGGCGGCCCGGGATGCGTTCACTATCTTGCTCACGACGAGCTGGTTCCGGAAGGAATGCGCGCGTGGTGCCCTGAGCCACGCGGAGTCGGCCGGTCCGGTGGCGGCGCTCATACGATGGCGCAGGCCGTTGCGGACCTCGAACTCGTCCGCCGCACGTTCGAGATCGACAGCTGGGTCGTGCTGGGGCACTCGTGGGGATCCGACTTGGCGGTGCGGTACGCACTCGACTGTCCGGAATCGGTGTCCGGCGTCGTCGGCATCGCGGGGCACGGCCTCCACAAGGACCGGACATGGTCGAAGCAGTACGAAGCGGGAATCGAGCCGGACCCGCAGATACCTTGGGAACCTGTTGTCTGGCAATCGCTTCAAGAATCGTTCATCGAATGGATCCATGAACCACAGCTGTTTCGGCAGTTGGCCGACTCACCAGTGCCCATGACATTTCTCGCGGCGGCCGACGACATTCGCCCGTCGTGGCCGTTGCAGCAACTGGCCGAGCTCGTGCCTAACGGTAGTTTCGAGGTCGTCGACGGTGTCGCGCACAACTTCTGGCAGTCTCACCCGCTCCTGTGGAGGAAGATCGTCACCGAGGCTTGTGCGGCGCACTCTCGGCTCTCCTGATTTCCACCAGGATCCGCTCCGCGACGGTCTGGTATCCCAGGCTCCGATTGACGGTCAGCATCGGGTGATTCTCCGCGTTCACCGTTGTGTAAATCTTTCGAAGGGAGGGAAATTCAGCTGCCAATACAGACGCTTGTTGCTCCTTGACCCACTGAGCGAGACCGTGCCCGCGGTGCTGGGGAAGTACCACGGTGTCGTGCTGCGATGCGTGGGTGCTGTCATGTTCGTCCACCGTCACCACTGTCGCTGCGGCTACTTCGCCGACGCTGTCGTCGACCGCGCAGCACACCAGGAGGGCTTGAGAGCCGTCCGTCATCTTCTGTTCCCACGATCTGACCTCGTCGGCTCCCCAATTACGTTCGGGTATCTGCAGTTCGGCGCCCGGCGCGTCGAGGAGTCGATTCAAAGCCTCCGAGAAGGAGTGGATCAGCTCGTCCGGGGTTCGGTTGCGCCAACTGACGATTCGATAGCCGGGGCGAGCGCTGTGTGCGGTGGGACCACTGAGGTGCTGAACCTGGTTGGCCAACCGAAGCAACACGCGGTGACCGTCGAACGATCGCAGGAAATGCTCGGCTGCGCTTCCGACGAGCGCCGTCACTCTGATTCTTCGCACGCCGAACCCGGCGATGTCGGTCTCGACGAGTTCGGCAAGCGCTCGTCCCACCCCTCGTCGCTGCGCGTGGGGTGTCACGTACATCCGAAACTCTGCGAGATCGGCTTCGGCCGAGTTGCGTCGTGCCTGGGCGATGCCGAGGACCTCGTCGGTGCCGGCGTCGCGTGCAATCCAACGCCGTACATCGGCCGAATTGTCCTCGGCCTCGATCATTTCCATCAGCGCAGTCGCTGTCGGCGCAGTCCCGGACAGGTGACGTTGGCCTTCGGCGAACACCTCACACCACTGATGAAGAACAGTTGCTGTCGCTCCGGACGGTACGAACCCGGCTACAACTACGCGGCTCACCCATGTGACGATACCGACCTGCCCACCCTGAGTTGGAATCACGCGAACCCTAACCCTGTCGGACTGCGGCGGCAGTTGCCAGCATTCAGGCATGTCTGATTCTCCGCGCCAACTGAGCCTCAACGCGTTCATCCACCCCGCCGGTCATCACGAAGCGGCGTGGCGTCATCCGTGGACAACCCCGGAACGTCTGTTCGACGTCACGTATTTCCAGGAGATCGCTCGCACTGCTGAGGCGGCGAAGTTCGACGGAATCTTCTTCGCCGACGGTCCCGCGTTGCGCAGCGACGTCGAGCACGGTCCCGCAGGAACATTGGAGCCGATCACCTTGTTGACGGCCATTGCAGTGGCGACCGAGCGAATCGGATTGATCGCGACGGCGTCGACCACGTACTACGAGCCGTACAACCTGGCTCGGCTGTTCGCCTCGCTCGACCACATCTCGAACGGACGCGCGGGGTGGAACATCGTCACCACGGGTACGGATCTGGCGGCAGCCAACTTCGGGCTGGCCAAGCACCCGGATCACGGGGACCGGTATTCGCGTGCAAGGGAATTCGTCGACGCGGTGGTGCGGTTGTGGGACAGCTGGGAGGACGACGCGATCAGTCTGGACCGGGAGAACGGAATCTACGCGGACAGAAACAAGATTCACGAGATCAACTACGTCGGCCGGCATCTTCGGGTGCGGGGACCGTTCAACGCACCGCGAACGCCGCAGGGATACCCGGTGCTGGTGCAGGCCGGGGCGTCCAACGACGGTCGCGCGTTTGCCGGTCAGTACGCGGAGGCGATTTTCACAGCGCACCAGAGACTTTCCGATGCGCAGGCGTTCTACACCGACATCAAGTCGAGGGCTGCGCAGTTCGGGCGTAACCCCGACCACGTCAAGATCCTGCCCGGAATCAGCCCGTTCATCGGTGACACCGAGGAGCAGGCCAAGGCGCTCGAGCGAGAATTCAACGAGTTGACTTCGCCGGAGTACGGCCTCGCGCAACTCGGTGCACTCACCGGGGCCGATGTTCGGAATCTGGAACTGGATGCACCGGTTCCTGTCGAATTGTTCGCGGCTGCAGGGGATGTCACCGACAACAAGCAAAGCAGATTGCAGGTGATCGCCGGCATCGTCGAGCGCGAGCGTCCGACGGTTCGTGGCCTCCTTCATCGATTGGCGGGTGCGCGCGGGCACCGGGTGTTTGCCGGAACCGCCGAGCAGGTGGCTGACACGATCGAGGAATGGTTCACCAGCGGTGCTGCTGACGGATTCAACGTCATGCCGCCGTACTACCCGGGTGGACTCGAAATCTTCACCGAGCGTGTGGTCCCGATCCTGCAGGATCGCGGTCTGTTCCGGACCGAATACTCGGGTACGACCCTTCGTGATCATTTCGGTTTGCCGAGGCCCGAGAGCCAGTTCTCGGGTAGTGCCTCTGCAGTGCAGTAGGCCCGCCCACTGTTGTCGATAATGACAATGGTTACCATTAAGGAATGAAGCAGCTACCGGTAACCGTGCTGTCCGGATTTCTGGGCGCAGGCAAGACCACACTCCTCAACCACATTCTCGCCAATCGCGATGGCCGGAGGGTCGCCGTCATCGTCAACGACATGAGCGAGATCAACATCGACGCGGCCCTCGTCGCGGGCCAGGGTCATCTCGACCGCACGGAAGAGAAGTTGGTCGAGCTGACCAACGGATGCATCTGCTGCACGCTGCGTGAGGATCTGATCGACGCCGTCGGCGCTCTCGCGCGAGAAGGACGGTTCGATCAGTTGGTGATCGAGTCCACCGGCATCTCCGAACCGATGCCGGTGGCGGCCACCTTCGACTGGGAATTCGAGGACGGATTCAGCCTCGGCTCGCTCGCGAAGCTCGACACCATGGTGACCGTGGTGGACGCGTCGACCTTCCTCGGCGAGCTGGCAAAAGGCGAACGACTGGACGAGCGCAACCTCGAAGCAGGGGAGGGGGACGGACGCAGCATCTCCGATCTCCTGGTCGATCAGGTGGAGTTCGCCGACGTCATCTTGCTGAACAAAACCGACCTGGTGAGCCCGCGGGCGGCAGGAACCGTCGAGGCGACGCTTCGTAGGCTCAACCCCACCGCTCAACTGATTCGAACAGATCACGGCAAAGTCACCCTCGACCGTGTCCTCGAAACCGGTCTCTACAACCCGGAACTTGCTGCGCAGGTACCCGGTTGGGACGAGGAACTGGCCGGTGGGCACACCCCGGAAACCGAGGAATACGGAATACGCAGCGTCACATACCGCGCCTCGCGACCCTTTCATCCGGCGCGACTCGAGGCCGCGCTCGGTCAGTTCGCCGGACTCCTGCGGAGCAAGGGATTCTGCTGGATCGCCAGTCGGCCCGAGTTCGCCGCGATCTGGTCGCAGGCAGGTCCCAACCTCGTCATCGAACCGGCTCAACTGTGGGCGTCGGCGGCGGAGGTGCCAGGGCAGGAGATCGTGTTCATCGGAGTGAAACTGGACCCGGCGGCGCCGTCACGAATCCTCGATCCGGCTCTGCTGACCGATGACGAACTACGCGAAGGACCGCGGGCATGGACTCGCTACGAAGACCCGCTGCCGGCGTGGGACCAGAGCCACCTGCACTGAGCAGTCAGCTTCTAGTCGAGGACTTCTTCGACCTCGACGTCTTCGGCCGGTCGGGCCATCTCCTTGCGGTACTGCCAGATTCCCAGCGCAGTACCGATGACCAAGCTGACCATCATCACGATCAGCACGGCGGGCAGCAACCACGGCACGCGATCGAGGAACGAGCCACCGTAGAAACCGAGTAGCAGGAGCACGGGCGCCCAGATGATCGCGCCGATGGTGCTCGCGATGGTGTAGCGCGTGTGGTTCATCTTGGCTGCGCCCGCGACCATCGGGCACAGGGTGCGCACCCACGGAACCCAGCGAGCAATCAGGACCGCCCAGAACCCGTGTTTTTCCAACAGGATGTTCACGCGGTGCAGGTTCTTCTCGGTGAAGTACTTGCCGCCCTTACGGGCTTTGATGTGATTGCCGGTCCGGTGGCCGATGACGTACCCGACCTGGTTGCCGGCAATGGCCGCGATCATCGCACCGACAGACAACGCCCACACGTGGCCCGCGCCGGATTCGTGGCCGGCGAGAACGATTCCGGCTGTGATCAGAAGCGAATCACCGGGGAGAAACAACCCGAGGATGATCGCGCACTCGATGAAGACGAACGTGACGACGATGATCCAGACCAACAGAGGCCCGGCAGTCTCGAGCGGGGAGAAACTGCCGGATGCGAGCGTCATCGTCGTCAGTTCTTCGCCTCGTTCTGCAATCAGGGGGTGGGGTCTTCGGGGACTGTCACCGTCGAATTGTCCGTAGTGGAAGTATTCGCCGTTTCACCACGTCTCGACGCCAGAATTCGCTTCCCGATTTCGAAGACGATCGGCAGAACCGACACCAGGACGATCAAGATGAAGATGTAGTCGACATTGTCGCGGATGAATTCGATCTGCCCCAGGAGGTAGCCGAGCAAAGTCACGCCGGCACCCCACAGGATGCCGCCGACGATGTTGTAGGTCAGGAACAGTGAGTACTTCATCTTCGAAGCGCCGGCGACAACCGGAGCAAAAGTACGCACGATCGGCACGAACCGAGCCAGGATAATGGTGATCGGGCCGTGCTTTTCGAAGAAGGCGTGTGACTCGTCGATGTACTTCTTCTTGAAGAACCGCGCGTCGTCCGTCTTGAACAGGGCAGTTCCGCCCTTGGCGCCGATGTAGAACCCGACTTGGTCACCCAGAATCGCGGCGATCGGAATCGTCACCAGGAGCACCCACAGTGGCGCGAACGGTTCGATCTCGGTGGACTTGGACGCCGCGATCAGCCCTGCGGTGAAGAGGAGCGAATCGCCGGGCAAGAGCGGAAACAGCAGGCCTGATTCGATGAAGACCACCAGAAGCAATCCCACCAGAACCCACGTTCCGAAGGAATTCAAGAGGTTCACGGGATCGAGGAAGCCGGGCAGCAAGGCCAGGTTCGTCACGGATTCAGTTGCTGCCTGCACATTCACGGTGGCCAGAGTACCGGCCGAATCTGAGTGTTTCCCACCACCGCAGGTCATCGCGTCGGTGGCGGCGGGCCGAGACCGCAAAGAGACGTGACGAGTCGGACTTGCCATACTGCTAGGACCACACGAAGCGCTTTCACATCGCCGAGCGCTCCGAACGACACGTATATGGAGGACTCCCGCCGTGCCTATCGCAACTCCCGAGGTCTATGCCGAGATGCTTGGTCGGGCCAAGGAGCATTCCTTTGCCTTCCCCGCCATCAACTGTGTCGGCTCCGAATCCATCAACGCAGCCATCAAGGGCTTCGCGGACGCCGGCAGTGACGGCATCATCCAGTTCTCGACGGGCGGCGCCGAGTTCGGTTCCGGTTTGGGCGTCAAGGACATGGTCACCGGCGCTGTTGCGCTCGCCGAGTTCGCACACGTGATCGCGGCAAAGTACGACGTCACCATCGCGCTGCACACCGATCACTGCCCAAAGGACAAGCTGGACACCTACGTGCGTCCGCTGCTCGCGATCTCGCAGGAGCGCGTCGACGCCGGTCGTAACCCGCTCTTCCAGTCGCACATGTGGGACGGCTCGGCTATCCCGATCGACGAGAACCTGGCCATCGCCAAGGAACTGCTCGCCCTCTCGAAGGCTGCACGCATCATCCTCGAGGTCGAGATCGGTGTCGTCGGCGGCGAAGAAGACGGCGTCGAAGCCGAGATCAACGACAAGCTCTACACCTCGAGCGAAGACTTCGAGAAGACGGTCGATGCTCTGGGCATCGGCGAACAGGGCAAGTACCTCCTTGCCGCCACCTTCGGCAACGTCCACGGCGTCTACAAGCCGGGCAACGTCAAGCTCAAGCCCGAGGTTCTCGAAGAGGGCCAGAAGGTCGCCGCTGCCAAGCTCGGTCTGGCTTCCGGTTCGCAGCCCTTCGACTTCGTCTTCCACGGTGGATCGGGATCGTTGAAGTCGGAGATCGAGGACTCGCTGAACTTCGGCGTCGTCAAGATGAACGTCGACACCGACACCCAGTACGCGTTCTCCCGTCCGATCGCCGGACACTTCTTCACCAACTACGACGGCGTCCTCAAGGTCGACGGCGAGGTCGGAAACAAGAAGGCATACGACCCGCGCAGCTACCTCAAGAAGGCCGAAGCCGGCATGACGGCTCGCGTCGTCGAGGCGTGCAACGACCTGAAGTCGGCCGGACGCTCGGTGTCGGCAGGCTGATCGGTTTCACAACTGCGCTTCACAGAACAAAATGCGCGCCGGCGAAATTCTCGCCGGCGCGCATTTCTGTTCAGGTACCTACTTGCTGGGATCGCAGACCTTCCACGTGCCGTCCTGGCGCTCGAGGTCGAACGTGCGCCACGACTGCTCGCCCGTGCTCGGCAAACTTGCCTGGACCTGAGCGATCGCGGTGTCGTCGGTGATGCGCACCGCGTCGACGGCTCCGACCTGCGGGATCGTCTTCTGCGCGACGGCATTGTCGTGGACCTGAGCGAACGCTGCGTCGGGAATGGTGCGGTAGTACTCGCCCAACGCCCCACAGGTCGACGTTCGCAGCGTTGCCAGATCGCCGGTCTGTAGAGCGTCGACATACGTCGAGATGGCGGTCTGGACCTGAGCTTCGGGTGAGCTTTCACCGCTACCGCTGTTGGACGAGACGAATACGGCGACGCCGATCGCCGCGAGGACGGCGACGCCGGCCGCTGCTGCCGCGATGTACCAGCCCTTGCCGCTGCGCTTGGTCTTCTCCGGCGCGGCGGGCTCGATGCGAGTCGGCATCGGCTGAGCCGGCGGTGGGGTCGCTGCGACACCCACACGTTGAGGCGCGGCGCGCTGCTGCGGTTGAGGCGCAGCGCGCTGCGGTGGTGGTGGGGTCGGAGCCTGCCGGGGTGGTGGTGTCGGCTGCGCGGCTTTCGGAATCGCGACGGTGGCGGGCTCCGGCTTGGGCTGGGGTGTCGGTGCTGCTGTGGGTGCCTGAGTTGCCTTGGGGATCGCGACGGTTGGTGCGCTGGCAGCTTTGGCGTCGCCGTCCGCTTTCGAGGCCTTGTCTGTCTTCTGGATCGCCACAGTCGCAGGTTCGGTCGGGGCCGACTTCTCGGGCGCACCCTTCGGTGCTGCGCTCTTTTTCGAGTTGTCGTCTTTCGAGTCCGGCACGGGTAACCCTTCGGTGTTATGCAGCAATGACCATGTCAGGGTAACGACCGGTATGTACCGGGCATAACTCCGACCGTCGGCGAGGCGGTCCTGTGGCAGAAAGGCGTAGCGGGCACAATGAGCGCATGACCCAATTCGGTGACCTGCTCGGACCCAAGCCCACTCTGCTTCCCGGCGACGACGACGCGGAATCGGCACTGCTCAACCACGCTGAACCGGCCCAGGTAGCGGCCGACCACCCCACTGCCTCCATTGCGTGGGCCTACCTGGCCGAGGCTGCCCTGGACAAGGGCGAAACCATCACGGCCTACGCCTACGCGCGTACCGGATACCACCGCGGACTCGACCAACTGCGTCGCAACGGTTGGAAGGGTTTCGGTCCCGTGCCCTACAGCCATGAACCGAACCGTGGTTTCCTGCGTTGCGTCGCAGTCCTGGCCAAGGCCGCGAAGACGATCGGTGAAGCCGACGAGTACGCGCGTTGCCTCGATCTGCTCGAAGACTGCGATCCCAACGCCGCCGAAGCGCTTGGCCTCGGTTAGCAGTTTCCGTCCGAGCCGGGCCGGCATCAAGGACCGGGCTCGCAAATCGGTGCGTCGGCTTCAGACGTCGGCGCTACCGATCATTCAATGTGCCTTGGCGGCCGGATTGGCGTGGTGGGTTGCCACCACGGTGATCGGGCACCACGCGCCGTTCTTCGCGCCGATTGCCGCTGTGGTCTCGCTCGGTCTGTCGTTGGGTGCACGACTACGACGCTCGTTCGAGTTGGTTGCGGGAGTCACGGTCGGTATCGGAATCGGTGATCTGATCATCTCCGGTATCGGGAGCGGACCGTGGCAGATCAGTTTGGTTGTCGTGCTGGCGATGTCCGTCGCGGTGCTTCTCAACAGCGGGCCGATCTTCTCCATGCAGGCGGGAAACTCGGCTGTGCTGGTGGCGACGCTGATCCCGCCGGGCGGCAGCGGCGGTCCCGATCGCATGATCGATGCCCTTGTCGGTGGCCTGGTGGGTATCGCGGTGGTCGCGATCATCCCCACCCACCCGGTACGACGCGCGCGCAAGGATGCCGCATCGATCCTCGGAACCGCTTCCGAGGTACTGCAATTGGTGGCAGACGGCCTCGTCGCGAATGACCCGGACCCGATCGTGAAGGCACTGCAGAAGGCGCGCGCAACTCAGGGTGCCATCGACGGGTTGCGCAGTAACCTTCTCGGCGGGCGCGAGATCAGCCGAATCTCCCCGCTGTACTGGAACAGTCGGCCTCGCCTCGAAAGGCTCATGGCGACAGCCGATCCCATCGACAACGCGATGCGCAACATTCGAGTGCTCGCGCGTCGTTCGTTGACGTTGGTCAGGGACGACGAGATCCTCGATCCGCGTCTGGTGGCTCAGGTCGAGCGCTTGTCGAAAGCCGTCGAAGTTCTCGAGGACATGATCCTGGCGGAGCCGGGGGAGCAGCCTGATCAGGCCGAAGCAGCGCGCGTCCTGCGCTCGGTGGCGAAGGAACTGAAACCGGCGATAGTCGAGAACGCGGGCCTGTCCTCGACGGTGGTGTTCGCCCAGATTCGATCGCTGGTCGTCGACCTGTTGCAGGTCGCGGGCATGAAGCGAATCTCGTCGATCGCCACTCTGCCGCCCACCGTGCCTCATCCCGCCTACGAGCCGGATCACTGACCTCTGCCGTTTCCCGCTCACTGAGCAACTCATTGTATGTATGCGAATGTATGCATATGCTCTGAGAAGGACTTGGGAGGGAACAGGACAAATGGGAGCAGGGCACGGTCATTCACATGGCCACTCGGCAGCAGATTCGGTCGGCGTAGGACCGTCACCGCAACGCATCAGAAAAATGGCGATCGCGCTTGCGATCCTCGTTGCGTTCCTCGTACTCGAGGCCACGGTCGGTATCCTGATCAACTCGTTGGCTCTGCTTGCCGACGCCGGTCACATGCTCACAGACGTGGTGGGTATGGCCATGGGACTGACGGCGCTGCTGCTCGCGAAGAGGGGCAGCACCACCGCGGCCAGGACCTTCGGTTGGCACCGCGCCGAAGTGCTGACCGCCATGGCCAATGCGGTGATGCTGCTGGCTGTCGCCGCCTGGGTCTTCTACGAGGCAATCGGCCGCATCGGTAACGAACCCGAGATCCCGGGCGGCGCCCTGATCATCACGGCGGCCGCCGGCCTGGCCGCGAACATCGTCGTGATGCTGATGCTGCGCGGCGATTCCAAGGACAGCCTGGCCGTGCGTGGCGCCTACCTCGAAGTGCTTGCCGACGCCGTCGGTAGCGTCGGCGTTCTGATCGCCGGTGGCCTTGTCCTGCTGTTCAACTGGACGTGGGCAGACGTCGTCGTCGGTGTTCTCATCTCGCTCTGGGTGGTGCCGCGCGCGATCAAACTGGCCGCAGCATCGCTGCGCATTCTGACGCAGGCTTCGCCGGCCGACGTCGACGTCGAGGCAGTCGAGGCCGACCTGGCCGCGCTGCCGAGCGTGATGGGTGTCCACGACCTACATGTCTGGACTCTCACCACCGGCATGGATGTCGCCACGGTCCACCTGACCAGTGACGCGAATTCGTCGAATGTTCTGGAATCCGCGCGCACCGTCCTCGAGAGTCACGGTCTTTCCCACGCCACCGTCCAGGTGGAATCGTGTGCCAACGGAGAGCACTGCGAGAAGAACGTCACTTGGTGAAGCGGGTGATATCTTTGCCCGGCTTCCAGAGGTCGACATACATGTGTTCGTCGTCGACAGTCGTGTGCACCACCTCGTCGATGTCGAGGACAAAGAGGTGCAGAGGCTTCGGAACCTCGTAGGTGTAGCTTGCGAGCACGGCTTCGAACTCGTCGCCGGTCACCTCGCGTGCGATTCCGGCGATCTTCGCGTCACCGCCCTCCATGGTGTGCTCGCCGGGATTGCTGTGGAGGGCGTAGCGCCCGTCACGGATGAGGTCCTTCGCCTTGAGTGCGCCGAACATCGAACCGAGCACCAGACGCCCGTCGAGGATTTCGACTTCGGTGCCGCTGACCCGTGGTGAACCGTCCTTGCGCAGCGTTGCGAGGACGTGATGCTTGTGGGCTTTGAATCGTGCTTGGACCGCGTCGGCAAGAGCGGGTACTTCTTCGGAGAACTGCTTCCAGGTGACCATGACGGTCATTGTGCACCCCTATTCCTGACAACTTCTGTCAGTAATTCTCGGTAATGTTCGGTCCATGAGATCCGCGCGGTTGCTCCAACTCATGCTGCGTTTGCAGGGGAGTCGCGGCGTTATCGCCGATCAGTTGGCCGAAGAGTTCGGCGTTTCGGTGCGGACGATCTACCGCGACGTGGCCTCGTTGTCGGCTGCCGGCGTGCCGATCTGGACCGAGAGCGGCCCCGGTGGTGGCATCCGTCTGCTCGACGGTTGGCAATCCAAGCTGTCCGGTATGACCGACGACGAGACGTCCGCACTCATGCTGTTGGGCGTGCCGTCCATCGCTGCAGATCTCGGGCGATCCGACGCCGTCGGTTCGGCGGGGGCCAAACTGCTCCGCTCCCTGCCCGGTCCCCTGCGCGAGAGTGCACGACTGTGGCAGGACCGCATTCTCGTGGACGTTCCGGGTTGGTTCGGCGGCGTCGACGACATCTCTGCGCTTCCGATCGTCACATCCGCTGTGCTGGACTCGCGTCGACTGCGCTTCGTCTATCGCGATCGCGAGCGGACGGTCGATCCGCTGGGTCTGGTCATCAAAGCCGGAATTTGGTATCTCGTGGCAGGTTTGAACGGACGTACGCTCTCGTTCCGGGTCGGCCGCATCAAAAACGCCGTCGTAGAGGATGATTCGTTCGCCCGCCCGGCGGATTTCGACCTGCCGTCGTGGTGGGCGGCGTCGATGGCCGAGTTCGACCGTTCGCTGCTTCGCTTCGAGTGTCGCGTGCGGTTGTCACCAGAGGGCAGGCGCCGGCTCCCCGATGTGGTGGGCGAGCTTGCCGCTGCCGTCGAAGTGGGGCCAGAGGACAACGACGGATGGGTGAGTGCGGAGCTGAAACTCGAGAGCGAAGCTGTCGCGCTCTCGCAGTTGATCGGTCTGGGAGCGGACGTCGAAGCGCTCGAGCCACGGTCGTTGCGTGAAGGACTGCGCGCCGTGGCGGAGCAGATGGTGCTCCGCCACAACTCGCAGTGACTAGGCCGTTGCAGAACGCTTTGCGAGCAGGCGGGTGATACCCAGTTGAGCTGCGACGACGATGGCGCCGACCACCAGACCCAGTGCCGCCGACGCAAGGGTGTTGACGATCCACGCCAGTACCCCGCCGACTCCGGCGATGTCACTGACTGCTTCTTCGCCGTGATGAACGGCGTCGTACAGCGGGTGGAAGCCCAGTTCGTCGATGCCGACCAACAGGATGTGGCCACCGACCCACAGCATCGCGGCGGTGCCCACCACCGAGAGCACCGACATCACGTGAGGCATGCCGCGAACCAGACCACGGCCGACCTTGTGGGTGAAGCCCGAAGACGTCTCGGCGATCTTCAATCCGATGTCGTCCATCTTCACGATCAGTCCGACGACGCCGTAGACGACCACGGTGATGACGACCGCAACGACGGCAAGGATCACCAATCGGCTCCAGAAGCCTTCGCCTGCGATGGTGTTGAGTGCGATCACCATGATCTCGGCGGACAGGATCAGGTCGGTGCGGACGGCGCCCGAAACCACTGCTTCTTCGTCGCGAGGATGCTCGTCAGCGGCCTCGTGGTGGTCACCGTGGCCGAAGATTGCACCCCAGATCTTGTGAACCGCTTCGTAGCTGAGGTAACAGCCGCCGACCATCAACAGTGGCGTCAGCAGCCAGGGGAGGAACTGACTCAGCAGCAGAGCGATCGGAAGGATGATCAGCAGCTTGTTGCGCAGCGATCCGATGGCGATGCGCTTGATGATGGGCAACTCGCGTTCGGCTGCGAGCCCACGGACGTACTGCGGCGTGACGGCTGCGTCGTCGATGACCACGCCGGCCGCTTTGGCGGTCGCCTTACCGGTTGCGGCGGCAACGTCGTCGATCGAGGCGGCAGCCATGCGAGCCAGGGCTGCGACGTCGTCGAGCAGGGCGAAGAGTCCGCCGGCCATCACAGACCTCCAGTGGAATCAGTGGAAAAAGGTGGCCGGACCGAACCGGTGACGCAGTTACTTGATCGCACGAGGTCTCTATCCATGATCGTCGTAGGTGAGGTCAGGTCACCTGGAACGATACCGGGGGCATCCGTCAGGGACGACCTCGCGAGGTCGGTTGCCCTTCGTCACGAAAGGTCTTCCCGACCCGGTGCTCGCGTGTAAGACTGCACAGAAGATCGATCGAAACGGGGCACTATGCGTGAACCAGACACTGCACAGGTCGCCAAGACTTTCGACGCAATGGCGGCGCACTACGACCGACAGATCGGGCGCTTCGAACGCTTTGTGCTCGGTGACGCCCGGAAATGGGCCGTGGACCAGGCGCATGGCCGCGTGGTCGAGATCGCCGTGGGTACCGGACTGAACCTGCCTCTCTACGGAGACGACGTCGATTACGTCATCGGCGTGGACATCTCGACTGCGATGCTCGATCAGGCCAGGCTCAAGGTCTCCGAAGGAGTGAAGACCGAAGTCGACCTACGACTCGGAGACGTGCAAGCACTCGATGTTCCCGACGAGTGCGTGGACACGTTGGTCTCGACCTACGCCTTTTGCACGATCCCCGATCCGGACCGAGTTGCGAACGAAGCATTTCGAGTCCTGGTACCCGGTGGTCGATTCGTCCTCGCCGAGCACGGACCGAGCAAGAACGTTGTTGCTCGTACGTTGATGAAGGTCGTCGAACCGCTTTTTGTTCGGTTCGGTGCCGATCATCTCACCCGTGAACCGGTTGAATACCTCGAAAACGCCGGTTTCCTGATCGACGAGGTGCAGCGCAGCGGCCGGGGCGGAATCGTGTTTCGGGTCGTTGCGCGCAAGCCGGATCCCGAATGGACGGCACTCGGTCACTGATGTCGGAATGCCGTCCAGCGGTGACCGCTCAGCCCAAGCGCTCCAGGATGGTTGCGTTGGCCAGCCCACCTGCCTCACACATGGTTTGGAGTCCGTAGCGCGCGCCGCGCTGCTCCATCGCGTTGACCAGGGTGGTCATGATCCGCGTTCCGCTGCCACCTAGCGGGTGGCCGAGCGCGATGGCGCCGCCGTGGACGTTCACCTTGGACAGGTCGACGCCGGTGTCCGCTGCCCACGAGAGGACGACGGGGGCAAAGGCCTCGTTGACCTCGAACAGATCGATGTCCGAGACCGTCAATCCCGCACGGGCCAGGACCTTCTGCGTAGCCGGGATGACCGCGGTGAGCATGTAGAGCGGATCGTCGCCGGCGACGGCGAAGCTGTGCAACCGTGCCTTCGGGGTGAGGCCGAGTGTCGCGGCGATCTCACTGGTCGTGATCATCACCGCCGAACTGCCGTCGGAAAGCGGGCTGCTGTTGCCCGCGGTGATGGACCAGTCGATCTGTGGGAATCGCTTTGCGTAGTAGTCGGATTCGAAGGCGGTCCGTAGGCCGGCCAGGGTCTCGACCGTGGTGCCGGGGCGGATGGCCTCGTCGACCGACAGCTGCGGGAGCGTGGCGAGTTCCTTGGTGAAGTACCCACTCTCGGTTGCCAGCGCGGCTTTCCGATGACTCGACGCCGAGAACTCGTCGAGTTGGGTGCGGCTCAGTCCCCACTTGGCGGCAATCAATTCGGCGCTGATGCCCTGCGGTACCAGACCGTCCGGATAGCGCTCTTCGAAACCCATGCCGAGTGATTCGCGCCCGATGCTGCTCGAGCCCATAGGGACTCGGCTCATCGACTCGACTCCGGCAGCGACAACGATGTCGTACGCACCGGCAATAACGCCCTGAGCGGCAAAATGAACTGCTTGTTGGCTACTTCCACACTGTCGGTCGACGGTGGTTCCCGGTACCGACTCAGGGTAGCCTGCGGCGAGAAGGGCAGTGCGAGTGACATTCTGGCTCTGTTCACCGACTTGGCTTACCGCTCCACCGATGACGTCGTCGATCAATGCTGCATCGATTCCAGTGCGTTCGACTACCGCCTTGAGGCTGTGGGCGAGGAGGTCGACGGCGTTGATGCCGTGCAGGGCGCCGTTCGCCTTTCCCTTGCCGATCGGAGTGCGAACGGCTTCGACGATAACTGCGTCTCTCATGACAAATTCCTTTCAGGGATGGCGGATTCAGCAGGGACAACCGGGGTGGGTGTGGTCGCAGGCGTCATTCCCAGTGATGCCAGGGCAGACACAAGCGCGACGCCAAAGATCACCCACCAGGCCTGGCGGAAGGTGTCGTAGTCGACAGCAGAGCCGAGAACCGCGATCAGAACGCTCACGCCGAGAACGGTTCCGATCTGTCGGCTCATGCTGACGATTGCGCTACCGGTGGCCGATCTGGCAGGTGCCAGATCCGCCGTGGCCTGCGACAGGATGGTCGGCAGGGCAAGGCCGACACCGATCCCGGCGATGATCCAGCCTGGTAGGAGTCCGGTCGCGTAGTTGGGCGTCGTATCAACCGAGACGAGAACGAGTACGGTTCCGACTGCCCACAGAAGGCTGCCGAGTGCGGCGACGCGTCCCGCCGAGTACCTCCGCGTCAGCGATCCGCCGGCGATGGCGAACAGCGGAACGAGAAGCGGACCCGGTGAGACGGCGAAACCGGTTCGCAGAGCGGAGTATCCCCAGGCTTCCTGGAGCCACAGGATGTTCGAGAGAAGACCCGCGGCGAATGCTGCGCTGAACAGGATGGCGGTGACGTTGGACCAGGCAAACGAGCGGATCTTCAGAAGATCCGGAGCAATCAACGGAGTCCGGTGACGAGAGTTGCTCCACCAGAACGAGAGTAGTGTCACGGCGGCCACGGCGAAGGCAATCAGAACGCGATTGTCGGTCCATCCCCAGTCCGGACCCTGGACGAGTGCCAGGGCGAGAGAGCCGATTCCGACGGTGAGGAGGGCAGCGCCGACGAAGTCGATACCGGCATCGGGGTCCTTGTGTGTTGTATCCGGTACGAGTCGGACTGCGAAGTAGAGCAACACGATGCCCACTGGAACATTGATCAGGAAGACCCAGCGCCACGAGGCCTCTACGAGGATGCCGCCCACGACAGGGCCGAATGCAGCTGCTGCAGCGCCGGCGGCTGCCCAGATGCGAACGCCGGATTGACGTTTCGCGGCGGGAAGCGCATTGATCAGAAGCCCGAGGCTGGCCGGGGTGAGCGCAGCGGCACCGACTGCCTGGACGATACGGAAGGCCACCAGTGCCCACAAGGACGGGCTGAAGGCACAGGCGGCGCTGGCGAGGGTGAACAGCGCGAGGCCGGCGATGAAGGCGCGCTTGTGCCCGATCCTGTCCGCCCAGCGTCCGAGGGGTATCAACAGTGCGGCGTAGACGATCGCGTAGCTGTTGAGGATCCAACTGAACTCGCCGAGCGAGTGACCCGGGTAGCTCTTGGCGATGTCGCCGAAGGCCACGTTGACCACAAAAAGATCGAGGCTGGCGACAAACGGCGCCCCCGACAGTATCGCGAGCAGGGGTCCGGTCCGCACCGGCTGGCTATGAAGTTCCATAGTCAGCAATCTAGACTCTGGCTATGGTTATGGCAAGCCAGGGGGTATGGTGAATTGCATGGACGCTGTACGACTGACCGGAGTGCTCGAAGATCGCGACGCCTGGCGGGCCACGCACTGTTCGATCGGGCGGGCCATGGAAGTGGTCGGCACTCGATCCGCGATACTCATTCTGCGAGAGGCCTATTACGGCACAACGCGTTTCGACGACTTCGCGTCGCGAGTCGGCATCACCGAGGCGGTTGCGTCGGCGAGGCTGAAAGAACTCACTGAGGCGGGACTGTTCGAGCGTGTGCCGTACAAGGAGCCTGGAAAGCGGACGCGGCACGAGTACGTGCTCACCGAGAAGGGCCGTGACCTGCTGCCGGCGGTTCTCGCGCTGATGCAGTGGGGCGACAAGTATCTGCACGGCGGAAAAGGTGGACCGTTGGAGGTGGCCGACGACGCTACTGGTGAGCGCGTTCGCGTCGAGGTGCGCAGTGAGTCGGGTCGTGAAGTGCCTTTGGGGGAGTTGCGAGTCTCTGTCAACGAATCGCGTCGGCGGTTGCGCGAATAGCGATGCATCTCAACAGCTCTCGAGTGTAGGTCTTCTTGAAGTTGTCCGGTTTGTCTCTGGTTATCGAAAGTATGTTCGATTAAACTTTGAGCATGGACAGTCGGGAAGCATGGCAACTGGATAGCGAGGACCTCAAGGGTGAGGTTCTGGATCTGGTGCGCGCCCGACACGAGTTGCAGTCGCGGATGGTGTTGCTGATCGTGGAGATGTTTTCCCGGGAGGTTCTTGGCGGGAAGGGTTTTCGGGTGATCGCGCAGTGGTTGCATGGTTCGACGAATCTGGAGATCGGTGAGTGCAGTCTGCTGGTCGGGTTGGCGCGGTTGTTGATGCTCGAACCGGTTGTCGGCGATGCGTTTCATCGTGGTGACGTGGATGCGTTGAAAGCCCGTCAGGTGGCGTCGTTTTGTCAGCATCCACCCAAGAACATGACCCTGGCGGATGTGGACAAGGCTCGCGGGATCCTGTTGGGTTTGGCGTCGAAGAACATTGCGGATTGTGATGCGGTGCGGGCGGCGATTCGGCGGATCGAGAAGCAGTACGGAAACCGTGAGGACGGCGTTCCGGTGGGTGAGGATTCGGAGCGTAACGAGTTCTACGCGTCGAAAGGTTTGTACGGGCGGGTGACCGTGAAGGGCGACCTGGATGCGATCAACGGGGCCCGGTTGATCACGTTGCTGTCGAGCCTGTCTGCGCCGACGCCGGAGAAAGACGGCGTCAAGGACACGCGTACGCCGGCGCTGCGGCGCGCGGACGGGTTCTGCGAATTACTGCGCCGGTACGAGCGGGCGGGGCTGGGTCCGATCGAGGGCGGAGTGAAACCGCACATCACAGTCACCGCCAGTGCAAAAGACATGACCGACCTCAAAGCATTGAAGGATCTACTGCCGTCGACTCAGGAACTGGGTTTCGCGTGGGCGGATTGGGTGGGTCCGATCAGTATCGATACCGCCCGGATGTTGGCGTGCGACTGCACCGTGACGCGGATCCTCCTGGACGAGAATGGTGTTCCGCTCGACTGCGGTAAGGAAGCAAGGACCGCGACGGTTCCGCAGCGGCGGGCGTTGGCGGTTCGGGATGGCGGGTGTGCGTTTCCAGGGTGCGGGACGCCGTCGGGGTGGTGCGATGCTCACCATATTGTTCACTGGAACGATGGCGGCCCAACAGATCTCGACAATCTGATCTTGTTGTGCGGTCATCATCATCGGACGATGCACCACACGGAGTGGCGGGTGGAGATCGGGCCGGATCGGAAAACAGTGTTCTATCCACCGATGTCGATCGATCCGTATCAGCAGCCGATCGGCGGGAACAGCCCACCAACAGCCGCCTGAAGTGAAACAACTCGAGACGCGAGCACCGGGGCACCTCTACGCCCCGGTGCTCGAGCTCGCGTTTGGGAGTCCCCGCGTTTGGGAGTTTTGTGGCAGGGCGTCAGCTCAGTGACTTCTTGAACCCGACATGGGAGGCCACAAATCCGAGTCGCTCGTAGAAGTCGTGAGCTTCCTTGCGAGTTTGATCCGAGGTGAGCTGCGCCAGAAACGCACCGCGCCGGGCACCTTCTTCGCAGGCCCAGCGGATCATCGAACTGCCGATGCCTTTACTTCGGTAGTCCTCGTGGACGCGAACAGCTTCGATCTGCAGTCGCGTGGCACCCATCCGGCTCATACCCGGAATGAAGGTCAATTGCATTGTGCCGATTACCGCGTCGCCGACCAGAACGGTGACGAGAAGTTGAGCCGGATCCTCGTCGATTCGCTTGAACGCGTCCTCGTAGATCGTTCGGGCTTCGGGGTTGGTCGTCTCCCGGGTGCTGCCGATCGGGTCGTCGGCGAGCAAGTCGATCAGTGCCTCCACGTGTCGAATCTCGGCCCGCGTGAGGGTGTACTCCACTCCGCCGGACTGAAATGACGTCGCAATCATCGATGCTCCCCTGAAGAAGAATGAATGTCTGAAATGTCAGACTCTCACGAGTCTCCTCCAGCGCACTCGATCACGTCCAAAAACGCATGAGGGCGTTACCGAGCATGGCGTAGTAGTCGGACACGCCGCTCAATTCGAAGATCCAGTAGATCGCGTCGAAGAAGACGACATTGATCTGTGGGACGAACAGGAGCGCAACCAGCAGGAGCAGTCCGTACGGCTTGAACTGGTCGAGTTGGTGCCGTGTATTGGGTGCGAGGTAGGGCTCCAGCGCGTTGTAACCGTCCAGACCCGGGACTGGGAGCAGGTTCAAAACTGTTGCCATGACCTGCAAGAAAGCCAGGAAACTGAGGCCGGCCCAGAACGTCAGATGCTCGGCCGATGAGCCGTACGTACGTATGACGACGAGGAGGATCACGGCGGCGACGGCATTCGTGAACGGACCGGCGAGCGATATTCGGGCCTGCACCTTGGGCGGGAACATCCCGGTGCGCAGGTACACGGCGCCGCCGGGAAGCCCGATGCCGCCCAATGCGATGAACAGCACCGGCAGACCGATCGAGAGCATCGGATGGCTGTACTTGAGCGGGTTGAGCGTCAGGTAGCCACGAGCCTCGACGTCGGTGTCTCCATGACGCCACGCCAGATAGGCATGCGCGAATTCGTGCAAGCAGAGCGTGACCACCCAGCCGGCAACCACGAGGACAAAAACACCCGCGCGGCCCGCGATGGAACCCCACGTCGAGTTCCAAGCGACGATTCCGGCGATGACAGTGATCGCAACGACGCCGAGGAAGACAGGGCTCGGCCGAACCGCCGACCGTGCTGCTCCGGTTCTCACCTGACCAACAACCAAGTCTTGTCGTGCCGGTAGAAGGTCGAACGCTTCAGATCGCGTGGGTTGGCCACCCCGTCGCGAACCAGTCGCGCTGCCGGCGAGCCCAGTTGAATGGCTCGGCCTTCCAGCCAGCGTCGCCCGCTCCAGCGGCTCTTGCGGTCGACTGATGCCTTGATCCCGGGGAGCTTGGGGCTCGGCACTATCCGGATGCCGGGGACTGTACCGGAGAACAGCTTGTTGTCGTCGACGTAGGCCTCGCCGATCAGTTCGTCTGCATCCGCCGGACCCGTGACAGTTGCTGCACCTACCAGCGCGATTCCAGCGTCGTCGCGAATGAGCGGCACGGTGTGGACTGTGCCTTTCAAGGCCGTGCGCGCAGCTCGTGCACCGGTCGCGAGTTTGTACGCGTCGGTTGCGTCGGACCTGTTCTCGGTGACGTAGGCGAGTTCGACGTTGAGTCGCTCCAATCGCATCAACCGCGTCAATGCCGCGGCAAACGCGCCGTCGTTACCCACGACGATCAAGCGAGGTTCCGTGACGACCTGCAGTTGGGACAGGGCCTCGTCGAAGTCTTGCTTCTCCGGAAGTTCAGGGACGGTGAACGACGTGAGTTCACCCAGGGGGAGTGGAACCGGCGAATCGCCACATTTGAGCACCACAGGGGTCAAAGCCACTCCTAGCTCGATCAAGACTTCTTCTCGGGTAGTGGGACCTCGCCACCCTTCCCCGAAATGGCCGTCCGAATCACTGCCGACGATCTTAGTGCGAGTCTCTGTGTCGACTCGCAATCGTGATGGTCACCGGCCAAATTCTGGACCGTCAGGTCTGGTCTGGTGCTCTGGGCTAGACTGCTCCTTCGGTCACTGCAACAGTTCGGCGCTGCATCATGTGCGCGGAAGCCAGGCAGTACCAATGCGGCGGGACAACTGCTGCACGTCGACCGTAGGAGACAACGTCATGCCGGCAATCGTCCTGATCGGCGCCCAGTGGGGCGACGAAGGTAAGGGCAAAGCTACAGATCTACTGGGCGAGCAGCTTCAGTGGGTCGTGCGATACCAGGGCGGTAACAACGCCGGACACACCGTGGTTCTGCCGAACGGTGACAAGTTCGCACTGCACCTCATCCCGTCCGGAATCCTCACCCCCGCCGTCAACAACGTCATCGGTAACGGTGTCGTCGTCGACCCGGGTGTGTTGTTGACCGAATTGGCAGGCCTGGAAGAGCGCGGCGTGGACACGTCCCGCCTGCTGCTTTCTGCTGATGCGCACCTGATCATGCCGTACCACGTGGCCATCGACAAGGTCACCGAACGCTTCCTGGGAGCGAAGAAGATCGGCACGACCGGCCGCGGTATCGGCCCGTGCTACCAGGACAAGATCGCCCGTGTCGGTGTCCGTGCCGCGGACGTCCTTGACGAGAAGATCCTGACCCAGAAGGTCGAAGCAGCACTCGAATTCAAGAACCAGGTGCTGGTCAAGATCTACAACCGCAAGGCACTCGACCCGCAGCAGGTCGTCGAAGAGGTACTGACGCAGGCCGAGGGTTTCAAGCACCGCATCTCGGACACGCGCCTGGAGCTCAACCTCGCCCTCGAGCGCGGCGAGACCGTTCTGCTCGAAGGTTCGCAGGGCACTCTGCTGGACGTCGACCACGGCACGTACCCGTACGTGACCTCGTCCAACCCCACTTCGGGTGGTGCGGCGGTCGGTTCGGGAATCGGTCCCACCAAGATCACCACAGTGCTCGGCATCCTGAAGGCGTACACGACGCGTGTCGGTTCTGGTCCGTTCCCGACGGAGCTGTTCGACGATCACGGCGCATACCTGGCGAAGCAGGGCGGCGAGGTCGGTGTCACCACCGGACGCGCTCGTCGTACGGGATGGTTCGACGCTGTCATCGCGCGCTACGCGACGCGCGTCAACGGCATCACCGACTACTTCCTCACCAAGCTGGACGTGCTGAGCAGCCTCGACACCGTGCCGATCTGTGTCGCGTACGAGGTGGACGGTGTCCGCCACGACGAAATGCCGATGTCACAGAGCGACATTCACCACGCCAAGCCCATCTACGAAGAGATGCCCGGCTGGTGGGAAGACATCTCGGAGGCTCGCACCTTCGAGGAACTGCCGCAGAATGCGCAGAACTACGTGCTTCGTCTCGAAGAGCTTTCGGGTGCGTTCATCTCCTGCATCGGTGTCGGCCCCGGCCGCGACGAGACGATCGTCCGGCGCGAGATCGTCCGCTAGTTCGTTCCCTCGAAATCCCCGCTCATGCAAGCATGAGCGGGGATTTCGTGTTTCAAGCCAGCTTCGACAAGTGCGCGGTGACGGTCTTCCAGTCGGGAAACTTGGTGCTGCCGAACTTGATCCACTCGCCCTCGAATCGATCTGCTCCGTTTGCTCCGCGGTCGTCGACGAGGTAGTCGCCACGATTGAGGTGTTTGTGGTGCGAGAGGATCAGACGTTTGTATGCGACGCTGCCTTCCTCCATTCCGAGGTGCTCTTGTACCCACAGAACCTTGTCGTGCCAGGCTGTGGCGTTCTTCCACGGCGCTGTCGAGAGGATGTAGGTGTCGAACTGCTGTGCCAGTTGGTGGTAGGCGTCGATAGCGCCGTCGAGAGGATCCATGCGAGAGAAGATGTGCGGCGCTTCGTCGAGGTCGTTCTTGTACTTCTCTCGGACGCCGTGGGTCAGGCGATCGATGCCCGACTGGAAGTTGACCAAGGTGTTGTCGAGATCGACGTAGAGAATCTTTTTGGAAGCCGGCATGGGAACCCTCTCTGGAGACTTTCTGAGTGCGAAAAGAGTCCAGTTTTACGCAACTGGACTGAGATCAGTGAATTCTTCCCCCTGATCACAATCGCACGGGGGTCTGACAGCGTCGTTCTCGCGGTCTGAAGTCTTGTCGTGGAAGATGCCGCCGAGGGGTGCTGCCAGGCGAAACTGCTCCAAACGAATGTATGTACCTTCACCTTCGGCGGGCGCGAAGAAGTAGACGAGTGCCACGAAGAGTCCGATGCCGATCAGGGTTGCGAAGGTAGTCATGGACATATGATCAACTCGACTGGTATTGAGTTACATAGCCAAGTTGTCGATACTGGACTGCATGATGACTCGAGTTCTCGGTGCCCGTTCGCTTGCGCGCGATCTGGGATCCTGGCAGGAAGAGTCCGGACGCAGGCCCGCGTACCGTGCGCTTGCCGACGGTATCCGCCTGCTCGTGCACGACGGTCGCGTTCCGCTGGGAGTCGCACTGCCGAGTGAGCGTGAACTTGCGGCGGTACTCGAACTCAGTCGAACCACGATCACGTCGTCGTACTCGGTGCTGCGAGACGAGGGGTACCTGATCAGCAGGCAGGGTTCGCGAAGCACCGTGGCATTGCCTGCCGGCGCGCGGCCGAACGGGTTGATGTTCCGCTCCCATCAACCCGGGCCGAGTGGACCCGTCGTCGACCTCAGTTACGCGGCGATGGCAGCTCCCGCCGCTCAGGTCGAACTGGCGTATGCGTCTGCGCTGCAGGAACTTCCGAACTTCCTTCCCACGCACGGGATGGAACCGGTCGGGATCGCCGACTTGCGTGAAGTGATCGCGCAGCGCTACACGGCGCGGGGTCTTCCCACCACCGCCGAACAGATCATGGTGACCTCGGGTGCGCAGCACGCGCTTCGATTGTTGCTGTCGGTGCTCACCTCACCCGGCGAGCGAGTGCTGGTCGATCATCCGACGTACCCCAATGCGCTGGAAGCGATTCGGCGAAACGGCGCTCGGCCCGTACCGGTTCCGGTCCGACCGGAGTTCGCGGCGGCCGGAGCCTGGGATCTCGACGGGATTCGTAGTGCAGCAAGGCAAACCGCTGCCAGAATGGCATACCTGATCCCCGACTTTCACAACCCGACCGGTCTCTGCATGGACTCTTCCGGCCGCGCCGAGCTTGCGAAGATTGCGCACGAAACGCGAATGACTCTGGTCGTCGACGAGACGATGGTGGATCTGTGGCTCGACGCACCACCGCCGGCGCCGGTCGCCTCACATGGGCGAGGCGCAGCGAAAACCGAAGTGGTGACGCTCGGTTCGACGGCGAAGTCGCTGTGGGGCGGGCTACGTGTCGGTTGGATTCGCGCCGATGCCGCGCTCATCACCCAGTTGGTGGGGGCGCGTGCCGCGGTCGACCTCGGTACTCCCGTCATGGATCAGTTGGCAGCCGCCTACTTGCTCGCCGACGACCGCTCGTTGCTCGAACAGCGTCGCGAAGTTCTGCGAGAACAGCGTGCGGTACTCCTCGGTGCGGTGGCCGAGCATCTGCCGGACTGGCGTCCCACCATCGGTTCCGGCGGAATGTCGGTCTGGATGCGAATGTCCGCGCCCGTCTCGACGGCGTTGGCGGCGGTGGCACCCAACTTCGGCGTACTCCTTGCCGCCGGCCCCCGTTTCGGCGTAGAAGGTGCGTTCGAACGATTCATCCGCGTGCCGTACGCACGTTCTCCCGAGGACCTCATTCGCGGCGTTGCGTCCATCGCCGCTGCGTACGACACTCTCGCGACGGATCGCGACACGGCAGACCAACGAATGGTCGTCGTCTGAGAACTGGGTACACACCCTGAAAGTGGTGTGAAACCAGGAGGTAGGGCATGACGGCGGTAGACGGTACAGGCGCAGCGGGAACCAGTGCGGCGGAAGCGCTCGCAGAACGATTGTTCGCGGCCACGCTCGGGGCATCGGAACTGCAGGCCGTGTATCTGGGCGACCGGTTGGGCTGGTACCGCGCGCTGAGCGATCACGGCCCGCTCACGTCGACGGAGCTGGCGGACCGGACAGGGACCGTCGAAAGATATGCGCGGGAGTGGCTCGAGCAGCAGGCCGTCGCCGGTTATGTGGACGTCAATTCGGATGCCGATCGCCGGTACAGCCTGCCGCAGGCCCACGCCGATGTTCTGGTCGACGACGAGAACCTTCTTTTCCTGGCGCCGTTGGCGAGGCTGTTCGTCGCGACGACGTCGTCGATGCCACGTCTACTCGACGCTTATCGTCACGGCGGGGGAGTCACGTGGGAATCGATGGGCCCCGATGCTCGCGAGGGTCAGGCACTGCTGAACCGGCCGATGTATCTCCAGCAGCTCTGTCAGCAGTTTCTGCCGGTAGTCACCGACCTGCACGCCACACTTACGGACGGCGGGCAGGTCGCTGATCTCGGGATGGGGGAGGGCTGGTCGTCGATCGCGCTCGCCCTCGGATACCCGAAGATCGAAGTGCACGGCTTCGACGTCGACGCGGCGTCGGTGAACGCTGCCCGTCGTAACGCTCATGATCGGGGGGTGGACGACCGCGTGCATTTCTCGTTGGTCGACGTCGCCGGACAGGCTCCTGAGGCCGGGCGAGCCGATGCCGGGACCTACGACGCCGTCTTCGCTTTCGAGTGCCTTCACGACGTTCCGGATCCGGTGGGTTTTCTGTCCACGGCTCGGGCGATTGCCCAGCCGGGCGCTCCGGTGATCGTGATGGACGAACGAACGGCGGATGAGTTCGATCCCGAGGCGGGTCCGATCGAGCAATTGCTGTACGGATTTTCGCTGACCTGCTGCTTACCGGACAGTCTTTCGCATCCGGGAAGCATTGCCACCGGGACGGTGATGAGGCACTCGACACTCGAAAGCTATGCCAAGGCGGCAGGTTTCGAGCGGGTGGACGTGCTGCCGATCGAGCACGAGATGTTCAGGTTCTACAGGTTGGGCTGACGCCCCGTGCGCCTTTTTGGTTGCAGTAACTACCAAAAAGGCGCACAGGGGCCGAAGGCCCTAGGTCCAGACCGTATCGATATCCGTCGCCTCACGCGCTGGCGCAGCAGGCGTCGTGGTGGGCGTGCGCGAGAAGCGCGGTGCGGGAGCATGCTGGGTGACGCCGTCCAGTTCGATGAGCGAACCGCGAGCCGCGATGTGTTCGTTGGACGGAGCCTCGGCGAAAGTCAGGACAGGGGAGACGCAGGCGTCGGTGCCGAGGAAGATCTTGGCCCACTCGTCGCGAGTCTTGGACAGGAACTTTTCGGTGAAGAGCTTCTTCATGTCGTCCCACTTGGACGTGTCCATCTGGTGAGGGAGCGTCGCGGGATCGAGTTCGAGGCCCTCGAGCAGCAATGCGTAGAACTGGGGTTCGATGGATCCGACGGCCATGTACTTGCCGTCGGAGGTCTCGTAGGTGTCGTAGAACGGAGCGCCGGTGTCGAGGAGATTGACGCCGCGCTCGTCGGACCAGACGCCGCGACCGCGGAATGCCCACATCATGTGGGAGAGCGCGAGGGTTCCGTCGACCATTGCCGCGTCGACGACCTGGCCCTTACCGGACGTCGAGCGCTCGACGAGAGCCGACAGAATGCCGAAGATCAGGAACATGGAACCGCCGCCGAAATCGCCGACCATGTTGAGCGGCGGGACGGGACGTTCACCCTTGCGTCCGATGGCGTTGAGGACACCGGTCAGTGAGATGTAATTGATGTCGTGACCGGCGGCGTTGGCGAGCGGTCCTTCCTGTCCCCAGCCCGTCATACGGGCGTAGACGAGGCGCGGATTGCGCTCCGAGACCACGTCGGGTCCGAGTCCCATGCGTTCCATGACGCCGGGGCGGAAACCCTCGATGAGGACGTCGGCGCGGCCCAGGAGATCGAGCACTTTCGCGACGTCGGCCGGGTCCTTCAGGTTGGCCTCGACGATGCGGCGGCCGCGCTTGATCTGGTCGGTTGCGTTCGAGTCCTGCGGAATCTGCCCTGCGCGCTGCACGATGACGATGTCGGCGCCCATGTCCGCCAACAGTGTCGCGGCGTGCGGGCCCGGTCCCAATCCAGCGAATTCCACGATCCGAATGCCCGCGAGCGGGCCCTTCTTCTCCACAGCTTCTGCAGACACACGCACTCCCAATTCAGACGGTGACAACACTTCTGACCCGACGGTAACGTGTCGAATCGATCAGGTGTGCTCCGGGGCACTGTGTCCACCGAGGGAGGCGCCGATCACTAGACGGCGGCACCCTCGAACTGAGCGTTGTAGAGACGGAAGTACGCGCCCGCCGCTGCGATGAGTTCGTCGTGTGTGCCCTGCTCGACGATCTTGCCCGACTCCATCACGACGATCAGATCGGCGTTACGGATGGTGGAAAGCCGGTGCGCGATGATGAAGCTGGTCCGCCCGACGCGCAACGCGGACATTGCTTGCTGCACAAGCTGTTCCGTACGTGTGTCGACCGAGCTCGTCGCCTCGTCGAGAATCAGCAGCGACGGCTCCGACAGGAATGCACGAGCGATCGTGATGAGCTGCTTCTCGCCGGAGCTGATGTTCGACGCCTCCTCGTCCAGCACGGTGTCGTACCCGTCCGGGAGGGTGTGGATGAAGCGGTCGACGAAGGCAGCGCGTGCGGCTTCGTGAATCTCGTATTCGCTGGCGTCGAGTCGGCCGTATGCGATGTTGTCGCGGATCGTGCCGCCGAAGAGCCAGGTGTCCTGCAGAACCATGCCGACGTGCTTGCGCAAGTCGGATCGGCGCATCTGCGAGATGTCGACGTCGTCGAGAGTGATTCGGCCGGAGTCGACTTCGTAGAAGCGCATGAGCAGGTTGACCAAGGTGGTCTTGCCGGCACCGGTGGGCCCGACGATGGCGACCATCTGCCCGGGCCGAGCCGTGAGGTACACGTTCTCGATCAACGGCTTGTCCGGCTCGTACCGGAACGAGACGTTCTCGAACTCGATGTGACCGACGTTGCGATGACGTCCGGCGGGCTCGGGGAGAAGCGGCACGTCGATGTCGGGCGACTGCTCGGGTTCGTCGAGAAGCTCGAAGACCCGCTCCGCCGACGCGGCTCCGGACTGCAGGCTGGTCGACATGGACGCGATCTGCGTCAGTGGCTGGCTGAACTGGCGCGAATAGACGATGAAGGCCTGAACGTCACCGAGTGACATGTTGCCGCTGGCGACCTTGAGAGCGCCGACCACAGCGAGCAGCACGTAGGTGATGTTTCCGACGAAGTTCATGACCGGCATGATCAGGCTGGAGAGGAACTGTGCGCCGAAGGACGCGTCGAGGAGCTTCTTGTTCTGCTCGGCGAATTCACGCTCGGCTTCGGCCTGATGCCCGTACACGCGTACCAGGTCGCGACCGCTGTAGTTCTCCTCGATCTGCGCGTTGATCTTGCCCGTCTCGGTCCACTGAGCCTTGTACAACACCTGTGCTCGCTTGGCGACCCTGGCAACGAGGAGCACCGATACCGGCACCGCGATCAGTGCGATCAGGGCGAGCATCGGAGAGATGACGAACATCATCGTCAGGACGCCGAGGACGGTGAGCACCGACGTCAGGAGCGAGGTCAACGTCGACGACAGCGTCGACGAGATGTTGTCGATGTCGTTGGTGACGCGGCTGAGGATCTCGCCGCGCGGTGTCTTGTCGAAATACGGAAGGGGGAGACGGTGAAGCTTCGCCTCCACCGAGGCACGCAGGTTGTAGATGGTCTTCTGGACGATGATGTTGAGGAGGAATGCTTCCAACCAGGCAAGCAGCGACGAGAGCAAGTACACGCCGATCGCGAGCATGACAACCTTGCCGATGGCGTCGAAGTTCAGACCCACACCGGGAACGACGTCGGTCGAGTTGGCGACAAGATCGGCGAACGTCGAATTCCCTGATGCCCGGATGGCGTCTGCGGCCTGCTCGCGGGTGAGTCCTGCGGGCAGGCTCTTGCCGATGAACCCGGCGAAGATGAGGTCTGTCGCGTGACCGAGGATTTTCGGCACTGCGACCGACAGCGCGATGCTGGCGATCGTCGCAACGACGACACAGAAGACTGCAAACTTGTGCGGCTGCAGAAGCGAGAGAAGCCGCTTCATCGTCGCCTTGAAGTGGCGAGGTTTGGTGTCCGTCGCGGTCAGCGCGGGCTTCGGCTCTTTGTCGGGGGTCTCGGGGTTACTCGACTTCGCATCGCCGTCCGCGGATTCAGGTTCGCTCGGGATCTTGGCGAACACCACCGTCGGGGCATCGTCGAAGTACTGGCTGTTGGGGCCGCCCCATGTCGGGTCCTGCGGGCTGGTCATGCGCTCATCTCCGCGGGAATCTGGGAAGCCACGATCTCTTGGTACGTCGGACAGTTGGCCAGAAGGAACTGATGGTCGCCGAGGCCGACCGGCGCACCGTCTTCGAGGACCATGATCTGGTCGGCATCGATGATCGACGCGACGCGCTGAGCCACGATGATGACCGTCGAATGAGTCGAAACCGTCCGGAGTTCGCGTCGGACCGCGGCGTCCGTATGCATGTCGAGAGCGGAGAACGAATCGTCGAAGACGAAGATCCGGGGTCTGCGGACCACCGCTCTGGCGATGGCGAGACGTTGTTTTTGTCCGCCCGAGAGATTGCCGCCGCCCTGGGCGATCGGTGACTCGAGACCGTCGGACAGCTCCCGGACGAAGTCGTCTGCCTGGGCGATGGTGAGGGCTGCCCAGATGTCGTCGTCGGTGGCGGTCGGGTTTCCGTAGCGGATATTGCTCGCGATCGTGCCGGCGAACAGGTAGGCCTTCTGGGGCACGTATCCGAAGTTGGCGAAGAGTTCGTCCTGATCCCAGCCGCGGACGTCCAAGCCGTCGACCAGGACGGCGCCGGCGGTGACGTCGAAGAGTCGGGGGATGAGTGAGACGAGGGTCGATTTGCCACTACCGGTACTGCCCACGATCGCGGTGACCGTTCCTGGCATGCATCGCATCGAGACATTCGACAGGACCGGCGTTTCTGCTCCCGGATACGTGAATCCGGCTCCACCGAACTCGACAACGCCGTATGGGCTGGTCGGGCGAAGGGGCTGGGCCGGTGCGGGCACGGTCGGCTCGGTGTCGAGTACCTCGGTGATGCGGTCGGCGCACACGGCCGCGCGGGGGATCACGACGGCCAACATGGTCGCCATGACCACCGACATCAGGATCTGCATGACGTAGGCGAGGAAGGCGCTGATCTGTCCGATCTGCATGTCCCCGGTGTCGACCAGATGCGCGCCGAACCACAGGACCGCCACGCTCGACAGGTTGGCGATCAACATGACGGTGGGCAGCAGAACCGCCTGGTACCGGCCGATGAGGAGCGAGGTGTCGGTCAGTTCCTTGTTGGCCTTGTCGAAGCGGATCGTCTCGTCGGGTTCGCGAACGAAGGCGCGAATGACACGCATACCGGTGAGCTGTTCGCGCAGTGATCGATTGATGTTGTCGATCCGCGTCTGCATCGTCCGGAAATGTGGGATCAGCTTGGCCACCACGACCGAGACGGTGATGCCGAGCAGTGGTACCGAAATCGTCAGGAGCCAGGACATCTGCAGGTTCTCGCGCAGAGCCATGATGATGCCGCCGATACACATGAGTGGGGCGCTGACGAGCATCGAGGACGTCAGCATGACCAGGGCCTGGATCTGCAGGACGTCGTTGGTGTTGCGTGTGATCAGCGTCGGCGCACCGAAACTGTTGAATTCGCGATCCGAGAAACTGCCGACTGCCTTGTAAAAGGCGCCTCGAACGTCGTGGCCGAAGCCCATCGACGATTTTGCAGCCAGATAGGTCGATGCGACCGACGCGATGATCGACGCAAGCGAGACCAGGAGCATGATCCCGCCGGTGGACATGATGAATCCGGTGTCGCCTCGGGCGACGCCGTCGTCGATGATCCGCGCGTTGAGCGTGGGGAGGACCAACGACGCGATGGCCCCGAAGAGTTGCAGTGCGAGGACCCCGGCAAGCAACCAGCGGTACGGCGGCAGGTACGTCTTGAGGAGTTTTGCTAGCACGACGGTTCCCGGTGAGTTGCCTCGGTTGCCGCTCGTTCGCGATTGATCACACGCACACGGTATGACAGATCGCGGTCGAGGTTGGCACCGACTCTGACGATTGCATCCTTTTGTCCCAATTGACTGTGATCTCGAACACACTTGAAATCGATATTGGATTCAGGTCACAGCACCTGAACTGCAGGTTTACATATTCATCCAATATGTCACGTTTTCGCTTGGACAGAAACAAACTGGACGTACGTATTTAGCTTGGCTACAAAGACGTGGAGCGAACAAAACGTGCGCCGTGTCATAGATATTCATGCAAGGAGTCGCATATGGGATCCTTCGGAAACCTTCTCAAGGCCAACGGTATGGGCTGGGGCATTCTCCAGCTTCTTCCCCTGGTCAACATGCTCAAAACCCTTCAGGGGCTGGACACCGCGAGCTCGAACTCCTGACGTTCGACCTCGAGAAATCTTCCGAAACAACACAGGAGTAGTCGCATGACCTCGATTCAGAATCTCGACGCCTTCCTCAAGAGCGTTCTTGCATTCGTGACCAAGTTGAACGCGGGATCGGCAGACGGCTCGGGTTCGGCCGGTTCGGCCGCCGAGTAGTTCTCGGTCCTCACTTCATCTCAACTGCATTCCGACAAAAGGAGGCCCGACATGGGTTCATTCGAAGACTTCAGCGGCGTCGTCAAGACGTTCATTCCGGTGCTCAAGGACCTGTTCACGGCACTCGGTGGTGGCTCTCTCACCCCTGGGATGGGATCGGCGGCCGATAAGTAAGTCCAGTTTGTCCGAAAGTGTGGCTCGCAGTTGTCTGCGGGTCACACTTTTCGGCTTTTCACTGTGAGCTAAATCACATTACGGGACATTCTAGAGGGTGAATTTGCGCTTTGAACTGCAATTATCCGTAAAGGTGTGACCGAAAGTCCGCATTGATAGCTATTAGGTAGCTAGACAAGTGTGGAAAGCCGGTCTATAAATGCAGGCAGCGCCAAGTCAGTGCGCTACATCACAGCTCGGGATGTTGTTCGGGGGGCGGTTCAGCCATCCGTGCGGCAGAAGTTCCCGAACCATATCGGCCACCGCCTGCGGCCGGAATGGCGCTGGAACATCACATCACCTCACATACAGGAGAACCTCCTATGTTCGGATCACTCAGCACCCTCGGACCCCTGCTCACCGCGCTCGGAGCTTTCCTCAAGTCCGTTCCCACCGAATCGCTGTCCGGCGAGGGCGAGGGCTCGTCCACCGGTTCACTCTCGGGTCTGTCCAGCGGATCTGCCGAGTAGTCATCCCTTCCGGCAGGTCCATTCGGCTCTGCCGATCGGATTGGATGCAGGTGCCCTCTGTCCACTGTCGTGGCCGGAGGGCATCCGCGTTTGCGGAGATGTTCGTAGTTGCCGTTTTGGCATGTGAACACAGAACTGTGAGTGGCAGCACCTGCGTACGATGGTTCGACGACATCGGCATACGGTCACCGCGACGTCCGGTGCTCCCGAATTCAGAGGTAGCCGACCGCGAGGTGACGCATGGTAGGGACGAGTCGCTTTCTGCGCCTTCTCCTAGTGCTGGCCGTTGTACTTGCGGCTTCGTTGATCGGCATCCTCACGCGCCCACCAGGTTTGCTCGCGACATTCTGGTGCGCCAACGCCATTCTGCTGGGAATGATGGTCAGATGGCCGGTCCTGATCGAATGGCGGACGTGGATCGCTGCGGCTGTCGGATACGTCTGCGCTGACCTGATTACGGGCAACTCGCTCTCGCTTGCGGTGCAGTTGAACGGGGCCAACCTCGCCGGAGTGACGCTCGGTGTTCTCGTTCTGTACTACTTGAAGCGCACACCGTTCCGATTGGTCGATTCGCAGTCGCTGGTATGGATGGTCTTCGTCTCGTTCGTCGCGGCGACTGGTACCGCGGCCACGGCCGGCGCCTTGGACCGGCTCTTACGCGGTCAGTCCTTTGCCGACACGTTTTTTCACTGGGGTGCCACCGAGGTCATGGCGTACCTGCTGGTCCTTCCTCTCATTCTCACTCTCTCCATCCCGTCGAGCCTTGCCGAGTTCCGCAGGAAACTGACCGCCAGAACTGTCGCCGCTATGAGCGTTCCGCTACTCGCCACTGCAGCCTGCGTGCCGATCGCCCTCAGTATCGAAGGGCCGATTGCGCTGGTCCTTCCGATTCCGGCTCTCCTCTGGTGTGCCACTCGCATCTCGGTTCCGAGCACTGCCTTCGTTTCAGTGGTCTGGTCGGTGTGGTCACTCATGATGGCGGGTAGCGGTCGACTCGACATCGGAGATCAAGCCGCCTCGACGTGGAACGAGGACGTCATCACGTCCATAGCGGTCACCCTGATCGCGTTGGGGCCGATAGCGGTTGCCTGTGCGACCGAGGAACGCCGTGCTGCCGAGCGTGAGCTCTTCCTTGCCGTCGAATTCGACCATCTGACCGGGGTCCTCTCGCGCGGTGCGTTCCTCGGCCACGCGGAAGCGGAACTTGCCGACGCGGCTCGCACACAATCTCCGGTCGGCCTTCTGATGCTCGACCTGGACCACTTCAAGAGCATCAACGACACGCATGGACATATGACCGGTGACAGCGTTCTCGCGAACTTCGCCGAGCGGGCCGCTGACCGATTGTCGGACGGCGATCTGATCGGAAGGCTCGGCGGCGAGGAGTTCGCCGTTCTGCTTCCGGACTGCAGCTACGCGCGAGCAATCGATGTCGCCGAGGCGGTCCGCGGCGCGCAAGTCGAGTACTCGGCCGAATCAGATGTGACGAGCACCGTCAGCGTCGGCGTCGCGTGGGTCGATCATGCGACGCCGGCGCTGTCGACCCTCATGAGCGTCGCAGACGAGGCTCTGTACGACGCCAAGCGTGCTGGGCGCAACCTCGTGAAAGTGCACCGCGTCGGCAACGACACCGTGCCGCAACGGAATTCCGAGCCGGACACTGCCACCCGCACCTATCGCAAACCTGCGCTACCCCGAACGATCCGGCGAGGATTTGGCCGCGAAGGTGTGGTGGACGGCCGATAACCGCGCTGACCTGCATCGGGATTGGCATATAGTCGCACCCATGCAGCTTGATTCGACGCCTTCGCCCCTGCCGACGCTTCCGCTCCGATTCGGAACCCCACTGACCGAGAACTCCATCCGCGTGATGATGTTGGGATCAGGCGAGTTGGGTAAGGAAGTTGTCATCGCGCTGCAGCGTCTGGGCGTCGAAGTGATTGCGGTGGATCGGTATCCCGATGCCCCTGGGCACCAGGTGGCTCATCGTGCTCATACCGTCGACATGACCGATCCGGAAGCACTGCTTGCCGTCATCGAGTTGGAAAAGCCTCACTTCGTGGTTCCCGAGATCGAGGCCATCGCGACGGATGCGCTTGCACTCGTCGAAGAACGCGGGGGTGCGGTGGTCATTCCGACCGCCCGAGCCACCCAGCTCACGATGAACCGTGAGGGAATCCGTCGGCTCGCGGCCGAGGAGTTGGGCCTGCCCACTTCGCCGTACGCTTTCGCGGACTCGCTTGCCGAAGTGCAGGCAGCGACAGACCGAATCGGTTTCCCGTGCGTCATCAAGCCAGTCATGTCCTCGTCGGGGAAGGGACAGTCGACGGTTCGATCCGCCGAAGATCTCGACGCCGCATGGGATTACGCGATGGCCGGAGGTCGTGTGAATCACGGCCGGGTGATCGTCGAAGGCTTTGTCGATTTCGATTACGAGATAACGCAATTGACAGTTCGAGCCGTCGGTGAGAGCGGTCAGGTCGAGACGTCGTTCTGCGAACCGATCGGGCACCTGCAGGAGGCCGGAGACTACATCGAATCGTGGCAGCCGCAGCAGATGTCCGCGGTTGCCCTCGCCTCGGCCCGAGACGTCGCCGAGAAGGTGACCACGGCTCTGGGCGGGCGAGGCATCTTCGGCGTCGAGCTATTCGTGAAAGGCGACGACGTCTTCTTCTCCGAAGTGAGCCCACGGCCGCACGACACCGGATTGGTGACTCTGCGGACGCAGCGACTTTCGGAGTTCGAACTGCATGCCCGCGCGATCCTGGGCTTGCCGGTCGACACGACGCTCACGTCTCCGGGAGCATCGGCAGTGATCTACGGCGGAGTGGAGGCAAAGGGGATCGGATTCGACGGCGTCGCCGAGGCGCTCGCGGTTCCCGAGACGGACCTGCGGCTCTTCGGCAAGCCGGAGAGCTTCACGCGTCGTCGCATGGGTGTTGCAGTGTCGACGGCCGCCGATGTGCCTACTGCACGCGACCGTGCTCGCGAGGCTGCGTCGAAGGTGCGTCCCGTCGGATGAGTCCAGCGGCCGAGGTCCTCGTCGGGCTGGTCATCCTGGTCGGTCTGATCGGTGTCGTCGTTCCGATTCTCCCGGGGACGCTTCTCGTTTTCGGTGCAATTCTGGTGTGGGCGATCATGACCGGTGGTGCCACGGCGTGGACGGTGTTCGCGCTGTCCGCGCTGGCACTGGTGGTCACCGGGATCGTGAAGTACACGTGGCCGGGAAAGCGGATGAAGTCCGGGGGAGTGCCCAACCTGTCGGTGGTGGTCGGCGGCGTCGTCGGCATCATCGGGTTCTTCGTGATTCCGGTCGTGGGGTTGTTCCTCGGATTCATCGTTGGAACGTATTTCGCGGAACTAGCGCGGCTGCGCCGTTACGACATCGCTTGGTCGTCGACGCTTCACGCGGTGAAGGCAGTCGGATTGTCCATGCTGGTGGAACTGTTCGGAGCGCTGATCGCGGCGGGGCTGTGGCTGGGAGCCGTTGCGTTCACCTGAGCGCAGCGGTACCAGGAGCGGGCGTTGTCGCACATGACCGCGGGCAGGTCGTCGCCGACAGCGTCGGCGATCACGTCCAGGTCGTGGACCTCGAACGCTCGACGTGCCCGTGTACCGGGTAGATCGGTGCCGAACATCAGCGCAGCGGGATTGACCGCGTGGATCTGGCGCAGCACATCGCTGACGTCGGAGATGGTGGTGCGGCCGAACCCGGTGGCTTTGACGCGCACTCCGCGGTCGACGAGGTTGAGGAGATACGGCAGTCCGCGGGTGGACATTCCCAAATGGTCGATGCTCACCGCGGGCAATTTGGCGAAGACCGGTTCCAACGACAGCAACAGCGTGGCATCGACGTAGAACTCGGCGTGCCAGCCGACCAGATCGAATGCGCGGTTGGCGAGATCGGCGAGTAGACGCAGGTCGGTGGCGCCTCGGCGCAGGTTGAACCGGACGGCGCGCACTCCCAGCGCGTCCAGCGCAACGATGTCTTCGTCCGTCGCATCGAGTGGCAAAGCAGTGACGCCCACCCAGCCTTCACCGAGTTCGGACAAGGCAGCTTTCAGGTATTCCTGGTCATTGCCCTGGTACGACGCGGTCACTACCGCGCCGCCGTCAACGCTGAGGCCCTTCAGCGAGGCAATCCGGGCCCGGTAATCGGCCACGGTGAAGGGCTCAGGCAGGTACCCGTGATTCTCGACCAGCGGGAAGCGCGGGTCGATGATATGCACATGGGCGTCAAACACGGGGTCTATTTTGCCCTGTTGCCCTGGGTCCCTGCACACACCACCGGCCCGATGTGACCTGGGTCGCGTCGGGCCGGTGGAGGGCTTCTGTTCAGTTACTTCCGCGCACTCAGTTCGCGCGGTCGGGCTCGGATGCCTTCAGCATGTCGTGACGCTCGACGACCTTGATGCGCTCACGGCCCTCGGGCTCGCCCAGGCTGCGCTCGTGCGCGTCGAGGCGGTACCAGCCCTGCCAGGTCGTGTACGGAACCTGCTTGCCTTCGAGGAACTCGATGACTGCGTTCTCGTCGGGGTTCGCGGCGCCCGCGAAGTCGACGGAATCCTCGAGAAGATTCGCGACGGTTTCGTTGGCGTCGCCCTTGGTGTGGCCGATGAGGCCGACGGGGCCGCGCTTGATCCAGCCGGTGACGTAGGTGGCCGGCATGAACCGGGCTGCGCCCTCGGCGTTGTCGTCGGCGACGACGCGTCCGGCGTCGTTGGGGACGGTGCCGGCCTGGTCGTCGAACGGCAACTGCGTGATGTTCTGCGAGAGGTAACCGACGGCGCGGTACACGGCCTGGACATCCCAGTCCTTGTACGTGCCGGTGCCCTTGACGTTGCCGGTGCCGTCGAGCTGAGTGCGCTCGGTGCGCAGGCCGACGACCTTGCCGTCTTCACCGAGGATCTCCGTGGGAGATTCGAAGAAGTGCAGGAACAGCTTGTGAGGACGGGCTCCGACGTCGCGAATTGCCCAGTCCTGCAGCGTATTCGCAACCATGTCGACCTGCTTGGAGTTGCGGCGAGCCTGCTCGGAACCCTCGTCGTAGTCGATGTCCTCGGGGTCGACGATGACCTCGATGGTCGGCGAGTGGTCGAGTTCGCGCAGTTCGAGAGGGGTGAACTTGGCCTGGGCCGGGCCGCGGCGTCCGAAGACGTGAACCTCGACGGCCTTGTTGTTCTTGAGGCCCTCGTAGACGTTGGCGGGGATCTCGGTCGGCAGCAGTTCGTCGCCGGTCTTGGCGAGAACGCGGGCGATGTCGAGCGCAACGTTGCCGACGCCGAGGACGGCGACCTTCTCGGCTTCGAGCGGCCACGTACGCGGTACGTCGGGGTGGCCGTCGTACCAGGAGACGAAGTCGGCCGCGCCGTAGCTGCCGTCGAGTTCGATACCCGGGATGCCGAGCGCACGGTCGGCGTTGGCGCCGGTGGAGAAGATGACCGCGTCGTAGAACGACTGCAGGTCGTCGAGGGTGATGTCGGTGCCGTAGTCGATGTTGCCGAGCAGGCGTACCTGAGGCTTGTCGAGCACCTTGTGCAGGGCGGTGATGATGCCCTTGATGCGCGGATGATCAGGCGCGACGCCGTAACGAATCAGGCCGAAGGGCGCGGGCATGCGCTCGAAGAGGTCGATGCTGACGCCGCGGCCGGAAACTGCGGTGTCGGATTTCATGAGGGCGTCGGCGGCGTAGATGCCGGCGGGGCCGGCGCCGACGATCGCGACCCGGAGTGGGCGGTTGGAGTCAGTCATCGTGAGGACAGCTACCTTCTTCGAAGTTCGGACAACATATCGACAAGTATCCAATTTAGCCGAACCTAAGCACAGTGCCTCGGTTGCGGCCGAACGGATCCACACTCTCACTCGATCGGTTGTGGGTAAACCTATTCTTTCCTCCCATTCTCCTGTTGTCTCGGGTATCCGGGGTAGGGGCCTGATCCTTGACGGGCCACAATTTCAAGTTGTGGGGGACTATTGGCGTTATGAGTGACGAGCTGCGCGAATCCGACAACATCGATGGCAAGAAGGCGTCTGCGGGGCCGTTCCTCTTGGCTGTCGCCATCGTCGCCTTGATCCTGGGTGGAATCTTCGTCGCATCGTGGATCTCGCCGGCCGAGGAGAACGTCACCGAGTCGGACCGCGTGAGCCGCTCCGTCACCGACTACGTCGATGCCGAGAATCGGAATGACGCGGAGACGGTCAAGACCCTGACCTGCGCGAGCTTCAATTCGAGCACTGGTCCGATGGCCGGCGTCGACGGGACGGTCGAGCTGAAGGGTGTGGACGGGGTCGCGGTCAACGGCGATCGCGCCCGGGCCGACGTGACGATCACCGGTGGCGGAGCGGGCGAGCGAGTCTCGACCTGGGCCCTGACCCGTGACGGCAACCGTTGGGTCGTCTGCAACTGACGGCCCGCTCAGGCGCTCACGGCAGTCTTGTGAAAACATGGACTACGTGAGTTACGCAGGCGATCTGACGCCGGAGCAAGCCTGGGAGCTGCTCCGCGAAAACCCCGACGCCGTGCTGGTCGACGTGCGGACCGATGCGGAGTGGAAGTACGTCGGTGTCCCCGATGTGTCCTCCCTCGGCAAGCAGGCTGCACTGATCGAATGGGTGAGCCACCCGACCGGCGCGCGCAATGACAACTTCGTCGACCAGTTGAAGGAAGCCGGCATCACTGCTGATTCCTCCGGGTCGGAGCGTCCGGTGATTTTCCTGTGTCGATCCGGACAACGTTCCATCGGTGCGGCGGAAGCTGCGACTGCGGCGGGCATCGGCCCGTCGTACAACGTGCTCGACGGGTTCGAAGGCGCATTGGGTGCCGACGGACATCGCGGACTTGTAGGTTGGCGGGCCATCGGCTTGCCATGGAGGCAGCAGTGAGCGGAATTCCCCAGGGTGGCGCATTTCAACGAGCGCTGCCGGACGACGTCGGTCTCGGCACCCTCGGTGTTCGCGGCGGACTGATGCGTACCGGGTTCGAGGAGACTTCCGAAGCGCTGTTCCTCAACTCCGGATTCGTCTACGAGAGTGCAGAAGCCGCCGAACAAGCCTTCACCGGCGAGGTGGATCATTTTGTCTACTCCCGCTACGGCAACCCGACCGTCAAGATGTTCGAAGAGCGTCTGCGTCTCATCGAAGGTGCAGAAGCCTGCTTTGCGACTGCCAGCGGAATGTCGGCAGTCTTCACGGCGTTGGGCGCACTGTTGGCCAACGGCGACCGATTGGTGGCTGCGCGCAGTCTCTTCGGATCCTGCTTCGTGGTGTGCAACGAGATTCTTCCGCGCTGGGGAGTCGAGGTCGTCTTCGTCGACGGTGAGGACAACGCGCAGTGGGAAGAGGCGCTGTCCGTGCCTACCACGGCAGTGTTCTTCGAGACGCCGTCCAACCCGATGCAATCTCTCGTCGACGTTCGACGGGTGTCGGAGCTTGCTCATGCAGCCGGTGCAAAGGTAGTGCTGGACAACGTCTTCGCGACGCCGCTTCTGCAGCGCAGCCTCGATCTGGGGGCCGACGTCGTGGTGTACTCCGGCACCAAGCACATCGACGGTCAGGGGCGCGTGCTTGGTGGCGCGATTCTCGGTACCGAGGAATACATCAGCGGTCCCGTTCGAGAACTGATGCGGCACACCGGTCCTGCGCTCAGCCCGTTCAATGCGTGGACTCTGCTCAAGGGCCTGGAGACGATGCCGGTTCGTATTCGGCACTCCGTGGCTTCGGCACTCGAGATCGCCGAATTCCTCGAAGGACACTCCGGCGTCAAGTGGGTCAAGTATCCGTACCTGACGTCGCATCCGCAGCACGAGCTCGCGAAGTCTCAGATGAGCGGTGGCGGAACGGTTGTCACGTTCGAGCTCGATGCGCCTGACGGAGAGGGCAAGAAGCGGGCGTTCGAGGTTCTCAACGGCCTGCGCGTCATCGACATCTCCAACAACTTGGGAGATTCCAAGTCGTTGATCACTCACCCCGCCACGACAACGCACCGGGCCATGGGGCCGGAAGGCCGTGCAGCAGTGGGTCTTACAGACGGCGTTGTCCGTCTGTCCGTCGGGCTCGAAGACACGGCTGATCTGTTGGCTGATCTGAAGCGAGCACTCGGCTGAATCGCTGGAGCGCCTTGCCTCGAACTTCCGACGGCAAGGCGTTCTACGGTGCGGGCGTGAGACCCAGTTGTTTGACGTCGATCGTCAACGCCGTCGTATTCAGTGTGAGACCTGAGCTTGTCGTGTCGGTGGGGTAGATCGTGAACAACACCTGCGCCGTCAGATTGGTGTTGTTCAGGGCCGACGTGACCGCGATGAGGTTCGGCGTCGGTGCTGTGCTGTCGTACAGCAGATTGTTGCTCTGATCCGTGACGTACGTGCGAAGGTCGATGTTGGCGGCTGCGAGCCCGCCGCTCAACTTGGTCTTGTCGACTGTCACGTTCGCTTTCAGACGTGGGCCGGTGGCCATCACCTTCGAATCGCAGAAATACGTGTAGTTGAATCCGGGCTTGAGCCGGTAGGTAGTGATGTCCGGGATATATACGAGTGGATTCGGATTGGTGGGCGCGTTGACGTAGACCTGCGAATACCAGCCCCCGCCGTTCGTGGTCACGCATGCTCCCAGATCCAGGGTCCCGGACTGGACAGCGGCGCTTGTCAGGGTCGCACTGTCGGTCCACTTCGCCAATGTACCCGAGCCGCCGAGCAATACAGCTCCGGCCGCGGCGACTGCCATTGCAGCCTTCGTCGTCTTCTTCATCACGGCACCAGTGCCTTGATTTCGTCCGGAAGTTCGCTCGGGGTAGGAGATTCGGCCCAGACTCCCGTTGACGTGTCGATGACGGTGACTCCGGAAGGGGTGATTACGTATAGCTGATCGGTACCGGTGAGCCAATGCAGGACAGCGTCGCTGTCAACGGGACCTCGATATACCTCAGCGCCCGATGAATTCGACACGGACACAACCGTTCCGCTGGCAGTCGAGAGCTTCTGGGCGCTGAGACCGGTCGTGGTCGCCGGGGCGTCGACGGGAACCTCGCTCGGGGTGGTCGTAGTTGGTGGCACCGTTGTCGTTGTAGCGGTCGTCGTCTGGGGCGCCGTAGTTGTAGCCGGTGACGAGGTGGTTGTCGACGGTGCAGTTGTGCTGGTGGTTGTCGACGGTGCAGTTGTGCTGGTGGTTGTCACAGCCGGCGCCAATGTCGTGGTGGGCGTGGTGGATGAGGCGGTCGTGGAAGTGACGGCCGTAGTAGGAGTGCTCGGAGCGTCTGCCGCCAGTGCCGGCGCTGCCGATCGACTGAGAGCAGATGTCCCGCTGATCGGACCGCCACACGAGTAGAGCAGGCCGACGAGAATGCTGAATTGGTAGCCGGAGTACGACGGCGTGACCGACGTGCCGCTCAGTCCATGGATTTCGATGTTGTAGGTGCCGACTATGAGCGGGAACGCGACTGTTGTACCGCCCGAGCCGTATCTCATGGAGCCTGTAGTAGACGTTGCGGTGTAGTCGTTCGACCCCAAAAGGTTTCCGCTGGCGTCGCGAGCGATGAGGCGGTATGAGCTTCCGACAGTCGCGGGCCAAGTGATCGTTACTGCGACCGGAACAACGAGCGCAAAATTCACCGCGCAACTGGCTGTGCTTGGCGACGTGGGAAAGGTTGCAGCAGTGCCGAACTGAATGCTTGTTGCCGCGGCTGTGTCGGTGTACCCCGCCTTGGTACCACCGATCTGGGACACACCGACCACCGTGAGACCGACCGTAGCCAAGGCGACGATGGCCTTGAGGGCATGGGAGTCGCCGCGTATGTCCTGACGATCCCGCTGAGGTTCCTCCGCGTCGGAAGCCTCACGTCGACGGAACGCGATGTACAGGAGCCCGCCGACGGCAATCGCACCAAGCACAAGCCCACTCGGTCCGGACAGCCAGACTGCCACGTATCCGAGGCGGTTGATGCTGAAGAAGACGCGATCGGCTTCGGTGATGACGTAGGGATCGGGATCGGCGATCGGATTTGCATCACCACGCAGTTGTGCGACGGCAAGGTTGTTGCCCTGCTGATCTATTGATTCCACACGATGGGTGATGCGCGTGCCTTGGCTGTCGGAGACGCTGACGATGTCACCGACCAGCACTTCCGAAGCAGGCACGGTGCGCGCGAATGCGAGAGCACCGGTATCGATCGTGGGTGACATCGATCCACTCCGAAAGATCAGCGGGGTGATACCGAAAGCCAGACCGGCGATGAAAATGATGATGGATACCAAGCCTGCGAGGGCTCCCAGACTGAGTAGGACTTCCCGTACCCGGTTCGGCATCGAGGCCTTTGCATGTTTTTTCGTGTGTCGAGCCATTGCCATCACACCTTTGCCGTGAAGGTCAGGACGATGTTCGACGTGCTGTTCGTCGGCGGTGTCGGTGTTGTCGGAAGCTGCACCGAGACACATAAATTCTCGGTAGCCCCGACCGCCAGTGGGCGGTCGGGGCTACCGATGGCTTGATTCGCGGTGAGTGTCAGCGCGAGCGAGGACACAACGTTGGCGCCGTCAGTGCACTTGTTGGCAACAGTTCCGTTGGAGGAAACCGTCATTCGTAGAGAAGTCGTCAACGCACCATCACTCGTAGACGTGATCGTGTACTTCAGTGGGACAGTTGCCGCTGTGCCCAGGTTGTTGACCTTGATCAGAGCGGTGTTCGAATCACCGGGAATCATTCCGGACTTGCCAAGCTCACTGAAATTCAGGGACTTGGTCAGGGTGGGCTGGGCGGTGCTGTTCAACTGCAGATTGATAGAACCCGTCGTGATGTTGCCCGAGGTTGCCGTGGCGGAAGACGTCCAGGCCGCGAGCGTGGTCACTCCGCCGACACCAAGCACCATCCCCAGCGCGAGCAGCGCGCGAAAACGCGTGCTGGTCAACAGGTGACGAATCCGATGGGCCGGACGGTCAGGGCGCGAGGGCATCGTGCTGGCCTTTCTCGATCTGGGCGGAGTCTGCGGGCGCGAAAGTTGCAGGGTCAGGAGCCAATCGGGCTCGAGCTCGCTCCTTCCGGCCGTCACGGATGCCGCTGATCATCATGTACGACGCGTACAGCAGTAGAGCGGTCACTACGATCACCACGATCACGGTGCGCTGCTCTCCCGTCAGCCAGGTGTTCACGTAACCGAGATAAGGCAGGCTGTACCAGACCTTTCCCCGGATCTGCACCGGCCGCACTTCCTTCTCGTCAGGCTCACCGTTCGCATCGCCCTGGGTGATGAAAGTTCTTTCACCCTTCTGGTTTTCACTTGTGGCGATGATCCGGTGCGTGACGACGGTCGGCTGACCCGATTCCAGCTGGTACGTAATAGGTGTACCGATCCCCAGTTCGGACGGATCGACAGGTTTGACCACTACCAGTGATCCAGGGTTGTACGTCGGGCGCATCGAACCGGTCAGAATCGTGAAGCGCTGTGCTCCGGCAAAGAAGGGAACGACAATCGTTGCGACGATGACTGCCGAAATTGCCAGCAGCAGTGTCCAGCTGACAATCGAGGTGACCCACCACAGAGGGCCGGTACGTTCACCGCGTTTGGTCGAGTGTTTTGTCATACCGGACCTGCCTGGAACGTGAAGGTGGCCTTGTTCGTTTGACCGGAGACCGCACCAGAGTCCACCGCGAGCCGCAGACACAAGACGTAGGTGCCGCCAGGCACGAGCGGATCCGGCATGTACGCCGGTGAAACCGGGTGCTGCAGCGACGCGGTCATCGGTGCTGACATCAGGGATGGAACGGCAGGAGCTGCCGTGTTCACGCCGGTCGGGCAGGCGCCTTCGTTGGCGACTCCGTACGTGGTCAACGTGAATCCCGTAAGTGCGGTCGTCGACTGCATTCGCCATTGCAGAGGATCAGTCCCCGAATTCTTGACGGTGAGCGGTGCTTGCACCGTGTTTCCCGGGACAACGGGCGTCGCGGCCGTCGTCAAGTTCGCCAGGGTGTACGCCGCACTGGTTCCGGCAGTTGTACCAACCGTGAGGTTGACGCTGGCGGCTGTCGCCGTACCGCCATTCGCGCTCGCCGAATCGGACCACAGCGCGAGCGACTGCTGTGACGATGCAAACACCGCTACAGCAGCCACCGCGACTGCGATCGCTCCCCAGACCTTTTTCCTCATGAAATTACGGGGCCGGTGTCAGTGCTGTCTGAGTGACGACCAACTTCATCGCCGACAAGTTCAGCGACTGGTTCTGCGCGACCTGATTGGCCACCTCGTTGAAGTTCAGCCGGACTCCGACGTGGACGATCGTTCCGTTCTGGGCTTTGGTGATCTGCGAAATCGGGTTGCCACCAGTGTCCTTGATTGTCGTCACGGGCACGACAGCAGCGGCAAGCTCGGCGCTGTTCGCACCCGGAACGATTCCGGCCGTATCAGCGGTCAGAACAGCCGCGAGACGATCGCCCACTGCGGTCACAGTGACGTCGCAGGTGTATTCGATGCTTTCGGTCGTGACGATGCGGTAGGCCGAAATGTTGGTGATCGCGGTCTTCGTCGGGTTGAGGGAGTTCCAACCCCCGCCGACCGGTGCGCAAGAGCTCAGGTCGAGGGCGCCGGACGTGACGGGCCCGCCGCCACTGACGTCGGCCGAATCGCTCCAGACTGCGAGCGAGCCGGCACCGCCGAGGAGGAGGGCACCGGCCGCCGCAGCAGCGATCGCACCCTTGGTCTGCTTCTTCATGAAAATCTCATTTCATGTCTGGGACCCGAAATGGGGCCATTCAGACATGAGTATCAGACACGGCAAACGATTCGTTACCACTTTTCGAAAAATCAATTTTACGACTGGAGTCCAACTGTCACTCGGTGTCGAAATGATCTTTGACCTGCGTCTAACTACTCGTTTGTAAGTTTGGTGCGAATAAAACCGTTGGTTTGTTCAGTTGGACAAAGCGGACGAGTCGGAACTTGGCAAATCTGCTGTTTTTTACCAGTTAATTACCGAGTTTCGGTTTTGTTTTGCAATTTGAATCAATTGTTTGTGTTGCTACGGAATGGATCGGTTGTTGTTCCCACAAGATCGGCGACCGACTCGAGGACGATGGTCGGGCGGTAGGGATAGAGCTCTACCGACGCGCGGGTCGAGATCCCGGTCATCACCAGAATCGTCTGCAGTCCGGCTTCGAGGCCACAGACGATGTCGGTGTCCATGCGGTCGCCGATCATCAACGTATTGGCGGAATGAGCGCCGATGGACCGCAGGGCTGAGCGCATCATCAAGGCGTTGGGCTTGCCGACGTAGTAGGGATCGCGTCCGGTTGCCTTGGTGATGAGTGCCGCGACAGAGCCGGTGGCCGGCAGCGAGCCGTCTCGCGACGGTCCAGTGGCGTCCGGGTTGGTGGCGATGAACCGCGATCCACGCTCGACCAGGCGAATGGCGGTGGTGATTGCCTCGAAGGAGTACGTTCGCGTCTCGCCGAGGACGACGTAGTCGGGGTCGCTGTCCGTCAGGACGTAACCGATGTCGTGCAGGGCAGTGGTCAGGCCCGATTCGCCGACCACGTAGGCGCTGCCGCCCGGCCGCTGGTTGGCCAGGAACGTCGCGGTTGCGAGCGCTGACGTCCAGATCGACTTCTCCGGGATGTCGAGTCCCGAATTGAGCAGGCGTGCTCGCAGGTCACGCGGGGTGCGGATGGAGTTGTTGGTGAGCACCATGTACGGGATGTCGTTCGACGCCAGCTCTGCCAAGAACGTGTCCGCTCCAGGTATCAAGTGCTCCTCGTGGACGAGAACCCCGTCCATGTCCATGAGGTAGGTCCAACCGGTCTGATCTTCTGTACTGGTCATTACTCCAGTATGTGCGGGTGGCGCCCGATGTGGGCGGTCAAGCGAGAAGGCGCCACAGTCCGATCAGGCCGACGACGACAATCGTGTATCGCAATGCAGTGGGGGACAGGCGCCGTCCGTAGCGGGCACCGAGAACGCCACCACCGAGTGAGCCGACGGCGATCAAACCGGCTGCTGCCCAATTGATCTGATCGAATGCCAGAGTGATGTACATCCCTGCTGCAACGATGTTGACGAGCAGCGACAGCAGGTTCTTCGCGCCATTCATGCGCTGGAGGGTTTCCGGGAGGATGGCACCCATCACACCGATGAGAAGGATGCCCTGCGCGGCAGTGAAGTACCCGCCGTAGATGCCGACTGCAAAAGTGCCGGCGGTCAGGAGCATCAGCCTCTTGGTGGACAGCGTCGTTTCTTCGGTGGAACGCTTCTTGGCCCACGCCTGGATGCGTGGTTGGAGGAGGACGAGCGCGAGAGCGAGGACCAGCAGCACCGGAACGATGGTCTCGAACAGTTTCTCGGGTAGATGCATGAGCAACCACGAACCGAGTAGTGCCCCGGCGAGTGACGCCGGAATCTGCCACTTCAGTCGATCCCACTGTCCGGACAGCTCACGTCGGTAGCCCCAGGTACCCGAAACTCCGCCGGCGACGAGCCCGACCGCGTTGGACATGGTTGCGGTCACGGGCGGCATGCCGAAGGCGACCAGCGTCGGGAACGTGATCAGCGTTCCACTGCCGACCACGGCGTTGATCGCGCCCGCGCCGATACCGGCCAACAAGATGAAGAAAGCGTCGAGTCCACTCACTCCGCAGACGGTACGGCAGAGGAAAAGTCAGTCCGGACGGCGGTCCCGGTCTTCATTCGAACGCTCCATTCAACACGCCGAACGCGGCTGCGGACACCGTTGGAATCAATGCGATTTCAACATCGTGGACCCTTCATTTCCCTTGCAGTGCAGGGAAATACAACATTTGACGACTCGACATTTCGCGTCTAGTCTTTGCTCACCATCCAGAGCGACCGAGAGACCTGGCTCGTCGACGTCGCAGCAACCCCCCGAGTGATCGGGAGCGGGTGCTACCGCCAGGACCGATGGAAGGCATCACATGGGTACCACTTCGCACGCTGCGCACAAGCGACGTCACATCGATCTGTGCCGCACCGCTTCGTGTCACTGTCGCTGACCGAACTCTCGTCGTCTTCGCATCTCGAGCTCACCAACTCGAGGACACAGCTGCGTTCCCATTTCCCCGAAAGGTCTATTCGTGATGTCCACTCCGTCAGGTAGCGCGCCGTGAGCGCGCCCACCGATGTCCGCCCCGAAAAGTCGGTGTCCGAGTCGCAACTTCCCGACTCGGAGCTTGTCGTCGCTCGCACCTGGCACCCGCTGCGCTGGGTGATCAGTGCGGTCGTGCTGGTCCTGCTTGCTCAGTTCATCCACGGGCTCGTCGTCAACCCCGGCTGGGACTGGCCGACGTTCGCGCAGTACTTCACCGCGAAATCAGTGCTCGCCGCGTTGTGGATGACGATCAAACTGACCTTGTGGGGGACGATCCTCGGTTTCGGTCTCGGTGTCTTCCTGGCGCTCGGTCGGTTGTCGAAGAATCCGGTCCTGCAGGTGATCGCCTGGACCTACATCTGGGCCTTCCGCTCGATTCCACTCATCGTGCAGCTGCTCTTCTGGTTCAACATCACTTACCTGTACCAGACACTTTCTCTCGGAATACCTTTCGGGCCCGAGTTCTTCACCTTCCAGGTCAGCGGTGTGATCGGCGGATTCACCGCAGCAGTCATCGGTTTGGCGCTGCACCAGGCTGCATACTCGGCCGAGATCATTCGCTCCGGAATCATCTCGGTGGATCACGGTCAGATCGAAGCTGCTCACTCGCTCGGCATTCCGCGCAGTCGCCAGTTCTTCAAGATCGTTCTCCCGCAGGCAATGCGGGCGATCCTCCCCAACGCCGCCAACGAGGTCATCGGACTCTTCAAGGGAACGTCGATCGTCTCCACCATGGCAATCGCCGAACTGTTCTACCAGGTGCAGGTCATCTTCGGCCGCAACGGACGAGTCGTGCCCCTGCTGATGGTCGCCACGATCTGGTACATCATCCTCACGACATTGCTCTCGATCGGTCAGTACTACGTGGAGCGCCACTATGCACGAGGATCCGCTCGTGCTCTTCCGTTGACTCCGGTACAGAAGGCGCGCAAGAAGTTCGAAGAGATTCGCGATGCGCGTCTCGATATTCCGAGAGGTGCTACCCGATGACCGCAGAACTGGCCGAAGAGACGGTGTACGCCGTCGAAGCGCGCGGAATTCACAAGTCCTTCGGCACGCTGGAAGTACTTGCCGGCGTTGATCTCCTGGTTCGCAAGGGCGAAGTGACCGTCATTCTCGGTCCGTCGGGTTCCGGTAAGTCCACCTTGCTGCGAACCCTCAATCACCTCGAAAAAGTCGACCGCGGAACCGTACGGATCGACGGAGAGCTGATCGGATACCGGCGCAAGGGAAATCGACTCCACGAACTGCGTGACCGCGAGATCCTGAAACAGCGTTCGCACATCGGATTCGTGTTCCAGAACTTCAACCTGTTTCCGCACCTGACCGCATTGGAAAACGTGGTGGAAGCGCCGCTCTCGGCCCAGAAGCGTGATCGTGACGAGGTGTACCGCGAGGCCCGCGCGCTGCTCGAGCGAGTGGGAGTGGGGGACAAGGCGGACGAGTATCCGCGCCAACTCTCCGGTGGCCAGCAACAGCGCGTCGCGATAGCGCGAGCGCTGGCACTGCGGCCGGCGGTCATTCTCTTCGACGAGCCGACGTCGGCGCTCGACCCGGAACTGGTGGGCGAGGTTCTCGAAGTCCTGGCTCAGCTGGCCCGTGACGGCGCCACCTTGGTGATCGTCACACACGAGGTCGGATTTGCTCGGGAAGTGGCGGACACTGCGGTCTTCATGGACGGCGGCGTCATCGTCGAACAGGGCCCGCCTTCGCAGGTGATCGACAATCCGGTCCACGAACGGACCAAAGCCTTTCTCTCCCGCGTCCTCTGACGCGACCCAGACTCTTTCCCGGAAGGAAAAATTGATGTTCTCCACATCCCGTCGCGCGACTTTTCTGATCTCGGCGCTTGCCACCGTCGGATTGCTCAGCGCTGCATGCAGCAGCGCGGACGCCGAGTCCGACGGCGCCCAGGTCACCGCTGCTGCGGGTTACAACCTCACGGCCGATCAGAACCGCATCAGCACCGACAAGGTGGATTCCATCGCCGCCGAGCTACCTCAGGACATCCGCGATCGTGGCACGCTGCGCGTCACCGGTAGTGCCGGTTCCGCTCCGCCGCTCCGTTTCTACGCCGACGACGACACCACCCTCATCGGTTCCGAGACCGACTTCGCCTATCTGATCGGTGACGTTCTCGGCTTGAAGGTCGACCTGCAGACAGCAGATTGGGCACAGAACTTCGTCCGGATCGACTCCGGTGAGGCCGACGCCTTCCTCTCCAATGTGACTGTCACAGAGGAGCGTAAGGAGAAGTACGACTTCGCGACCTACCGTCTCGACACCCTCGCCTTCGAAGCCAAGAAGGGTGCCGGAATCTCCATCAAGGAACCCAAGGACGTCGCGGGCAAGAAGATCGCCGTCTCCTCGGGCACCAATCAGGAAGCGCTGCTGGTCAAGTGGAGTGAGCAGAACGTCGCGGCCGGCCTGGCGCCTACCGACATCTCCTACTACCAGAACACCACCGACTACTACCTCCCGCTGCAGTCCGGCCGGATCGACGCCTACTTCGGCCCGAACCCGTCGTCGCAGTTCCACGCCAAGCAGTCGGGGGAGACCGAGGTTGTCGGTGAGTTCTCCGGGGCCGGCGACACCCTGCAGGGGCAGATCGCGGTGCTGGTGAAGAAGGACAACGGCCTGATCAAGGCGATCAACGACGCGATCAACCACACGATCGAGAACGGCACGTACCAGCAGATCCTCGAGCGCTGGAACATCACCAGCGAAGCCGTCGACACGTCCCTGATCAACCCGCCCGGCCTTCCGAAGACCAAGTGAGCTCTCGTCCATGAGTGAGATTTTCGATGTGATCGTCATCGGCGGAGGACTCGTCGGGTCCTCCGCCGCATGGCGGCTCGCGGCACGCGGACGTAGCGTCATTCAGTTGGAACAGTTCGGGCCGAGTCACAAGCACGGTGCGTCGCACGGTACTTCGCGTATCTACCGGCAGGCCTACGACAATCACCTGTACACCGGTTTGGCGGCCGGCGCGCTGCCGCTGTGGCGGGAGTTGGAGACCACGACGGACATCGGGTTCCTGGAACTCACCGGCGCCGTCGATCACGGCCTGCCGCAGGCAGTGCAGTCCAAGGCGAAGATACTTCGCGAGGCGGGCATCAAGGGTGAGATCCTCACTCCTGCCGAGGCGTCCGCCCGTTGGCCGGGGCTGCGATTCGACACCACGGTGCTCCATCATCCCGACGCAGGCCGGTTGCACGCGGACCGCGCCGTGACCGCTCTGAAGGCGGGAGCGGTGTTCGCCGGTGCCGAGGTCCGTCACGATGTTCGGGTGTTGGCACTCGCGCGAGCGTCCTACGGCGTGGACGTGGTGACGGACAGTGGAACGCTCGCAGCTCGTCAGGTCGTGATCGCGGCCGGTGCGTGGACTGCAGATCTGATCGCAGACAGCGGTCTCGGCTCCGAGATCGTATTGCCGACGCTGCGCACGACACAGGAACAACCGGCCCACTTTGCACCGCTCGATCCCGGAGTCGAGTGGCCGAGTTTCGTCCACCACACCGGCGCAGAATTGGAGACCGCGGGGATCTACGGGCTCGGTTCCGAGGACGGGATCAAGATCGGCGAACACGCGACCGGGCCGGTGGTGACTCCGCAGACCCGTGACTACACCCCTGATGTCGACGGAGAGCGGCGATTGGCCCAGTACGCCGAGTCGTGGTTGCCCGGCGTCGATTCCACCCGTGTCGAGTCGATCACGTGCCTGTATACGAGCACGCCGGACAGTAACTTCGTCATCGACCGAGTCGGCGCCGTCACAGTGGCGGCGGGGTTCTCGGGGCATGGGTTCAAGTTCGGTCCGGCCTTGGGAGAACTTGTGGCGGACCTCGTCGACGGAACCACCCTCGCTCCGGAAGTTTTCAGGCTGGGGGAGCGTTGACCAGATTCATGGAGGAAAGTGTTGTGGCACTGGAGCTCGGAACTCGACAGCTCGAGGGTGTCGGAGCGGTAGAGGTCTATTCGGTATCGCAGGACGATCCCTTGGCAGCTCCACTGATCGCGGAGTTGGCACTCGAATACAGTTCGCGTTACGGCGGGACTCGCGAAGCGATGCTCGAGGATCTCACGACGTATCCGGCAGAAGAATTTGCCTACCCGCAGGGTGCGCTTCTGGTGCTCACCCACGACGGTCTGCCGATCGCCGGCGGTGCGTTTCGTCAATTCGATTCCACCACTGCCGAACTGAAGAGAATCTGGACATCGGTCGACCATCGGAAGCGCGGCCTCGGCAAGGCCGTCGTTCGCGAGTTGGAACGAGAGATCGAACTTCGTGGATACAACCGGGTGTTTCTCACGACGGGCCCTCGGCAACCCGAGGCCGTCGCGCTGTATCTGTCCAGTGGATACACACCGCTTTACGACGCTTCACTCTCGCCCGAAGAGGTGGGCATCCACCCGTTCGAGAAACAACTTCGGGTCCTCGAAAATGTGACTCGAGCAGCAATTCCTACCGACCGGGTTGACAACACCCGGGTTTGACCTCGTACACTTGCGAACGACCATCCAGAGCGACCGAGAGACCTGGCTCATTGAAGTCGCAGCAACCCCCCGAGTGATCGGGTGCGGGTGCTACCGCCAGGACCGATGGAGGAACACGAAATGAAGGCAGTCGAAGGCGGTTTCGATACCGCCTGGTCGCGTCGTCACGTAGACCTGTGCCGCACCGCGGGATCTTTCTGTACCAACTGACCTCTCGGTCAGTCATTCACACTCAGGCGAGTCGTCGACAAGTCTGTTTTCTCTTCTCTCACAAGTGATTCGTGTTCGATCGCCTTTTTCGTCTCAGGCGACGGGTGCGCTCTTCGGCATGCCTCTTTAGGAGTTCTTGGTGTCTTCGCCCTCATTCGGTGCCCGCAAACGCGCGACCGTAATCGCCGGTATCGGTGCTGTCTCGGTTCTCGGCACCGTCCTCGCCGGCTGCAGCAGCGGGAGTGACAGTGCTGCTGACGCAGGCCCCGCCCAGTCCGGCGGAACCCTTCGCTACGGTCTGTCGCAGGCGCCGACGTGCGCCGATCCGGCCCAGGCCGGCAGTAACCAGACCGTGTATGTCACTCGGACAGTGGTGGATTCGCTTACCGATCAAAATCCCGACACCGGAGAGATCACCCCGTGGCTCGCCAAGAGTTGGGAGATCAGCCCCGACGCCGCTAGCTTCACGTTCGTCCTTCGCGACGACGCCACCTTCAGTGACGGCACACCGGTGACGGCGGATTCGGTGAAGAAGACCTTCGACTCGGTCAAGAACCTGGGACCGAACGCGTCGTTGGCGAAGAGTTACCTGTCCTCGTACACCGGTACCGACGTCGTAGATGCTCACACGGCGAAGATCAATTTCTCCGGACCCAATGTTCAGTTCCTGCAAGCAACTTCGACGCCACAGCTCGGAATCCTCGCCGATTCCACCACCGCGCTGGCATCCGAGCAGCGCTGCCCCGGTGCAGCGGTGATCGCCTCCGGACCGTTCGTGTACACCGACTGGCAGCAGGACAAGAGCGTCAAGATCGCCAAGCGTGCGGGATACAACTGGGCCTCGGATGCGGTCGCGCATCAGGGCGAGGCGTACCTCGATGGCGTCGACTTCACGGTGGTTCCCGAATCCGGTGTGCGGGCGGGCAGCGTGGCCTCCGGCCAGCTCGATGCGGTCAGCGATGCGCTTCCGCAGGATGCGCCGCAAATCGAGGGCGCGGGTGGACGAATCCTCACAAGGCCGAACCCGGGTGTGAGCTTCTTCTTCCAGCCCAACGTCAGTCGCGGCGTTCTCGCTGATCAGGCTGTTCGTCAGGCCATCATTCCCGCGATCAACCGCCAAGAACTCGTCGACACCGTTCTGGATCCGTCGTTCTTCCCGGCCACGAGCCCGCTGGCTCACACCACTCCGCTCTACAGCGACGAATCCAGTGTCGTGACGTACGACGCCGACAAGTCGGCGAAACTCCTCGACGCGGCTGGTTGGAAGACCGGCAGCGACGGTATCCGCGAGAAGGACGGGCAAAAGCTCACTTTCAGCGTCACCTTCAGTCCGGTGTTCTCGGGTAACCAGGCCATCCTCGAGCTCGTGCAGCAGCAGCTCAAGAAGGTCGGCGTCGACCTGCAGCTCAACTTGGTCTCGAACGGTGAATGGACCGAGAAGGGAGTATCGGGTGATTACGATTCGCTGTATTACAACAGCACTCGCGCGGACGCCGACATCTTGCGGGCATCGTTCAGCACCGAAGGCCGCAACCTGAACCGTCGCGGCGCAGATCCGGAGCTCGACAAGGTACTCACAGACCAGCTTGCAGCCACGGACAACGGCCAACGCGGCGAACTGGTATCCACCGCACAGGAATTGATCCTCGACCGTGGACTCTCCATCCCCACCATCGAGCTCTCGCAGGCCATCGGCGCCGGATCGAGTGTGCAGGACCTGAACTTCGAAGCCTCCTCGCGCCTGCAGTTCTACGACGCATGGTTGTCGGGTAAGTAATCATGACTCGATACGTACTCACCCGACTGGGCCAGGCCGCAGTGGTTCTGTGGGCCGCCTTCACCATCTCGTTCGTGATTCTGTTCCTCCTGCCGAGTGATCCCGTCAGCATGGCTGCCGACTCGTCCGGTCAGGGTGTTGCAGTGGATCAGGCTGCGCTCGATCAGCTTCGGGCACGGTACGGCTTGGACCAGTCGGTGTGGGTGCAGTACTGGACGTCGCTGACGAATGCTCTTCGCGGCGATTTCGGTACGTCCATCTCCACCGGTCAGTCGGTGACGGATGCCATCTTCTCGGCGCTGCCGAGCACTCTGGTCTTGGCAACCACCGCTTTGGTTCTGGCCGTGTTGTTCGGAGTGGCGATCGCGTTCTTCGCTACCTACACCCGCAAGCGGTGGCTCGCGAATCTGTTGTTCTCGCTGCCGCCGCTGGGTGTGGCGGTGCCTACCTTCTGGGTTGGCCTGATTCTTCTGCAGCTGTTCTCGTTCCGTCTGCACATCTTCCCCGCTTTCGGAGACAAGGGATTCGCAACGGTGATTCTTCCGGCGATCACCTTGGCGATCCCGACCGGCGCGGTGATCGCGCAGGTGCTCACGACCAGCCTGCAGTCGACGCTACGTTCGCCGCACGTGGAGACTGCGTACGCCAAGGGCGCAAGCCGTTGGCGCGTGCAGACCCGTCACGCGTTGCGACTGGCGAGCATTCCGGCATTCACCATTGCCGGTGTGCTGGTCGGCACGCTGCTGGCGGGCTCGGTGGTTGTGGAAACGGTGTTCTCCCGCGCGGGCGTCGGCCGTCTGACACAGACGTCGGTGATGGCGCAGGACATCCCGGTGGTGCAGGGAGTCGTTGTGTTCGCCTCTCTCGTGTTCGTGCTCGTCAACCTCGCGGTCGACCTCTTCTACCCCTTGATAGATCCACGGATCATCCAGACGAAGAAGAGTCACACCGAAAAGTCGAATACCGAAAGCTCGACCGATCTGGAGCCGGCTCATGTCTGACACATTGATCGAACCCCTACTCCTCGATCCGACCGTCGAGGCGAAGGCACCTGTTGTTTCGCGCCGAAAGTCCACGGCCATCGGCTGGATCCGAAAGCCCGGCTTGGTGATTCCGGTGTTGATCGTGTTGCTTGCCATCGGCTTTGCCGTCGCACCCGGATTCTTTGCCAGCGGCGATCCGTTGTCCGGTGTCCCGGCGGACAAACTGCAGGGCCCGAGCCTGGCTCACTGGTTCGGAACCGACAATCTCGGTCGTGACCTGTACACACGGTTCGTGCACGGCGCCGCGCTGTCCCTGACCGCAACCTTGGTGGCGGTCGGAATCGCATTGGTGGCGGGATCGATAATCGGTTTGCTCGCGGGCTTTGTCGGTGGCGTCGTCGACGCCGTGCTGATGCGCATCGTCGACGTGCTGCTGTCCATTCCGGCGCTGCTGCTCTCGTTGGCACTGGTGACCGCACTCGGCTTCGGCACCATCAACGTCGCCATTGCTGTCGGCGTCAGTATGGTCGCCAATTTCGCGCGAGTGATGCGTGCCGAAGTGATGCGGGTGCGCGGAGCTCAGTACGTCGAGGCCGCGTTCAGTTCGGGTGTGCAGTGGCTCGGTGTCCTGCGTCGGCACGTGCTTCCCAACTCCTACGCGCCGGTGGTCGCGCTGTCCGCTGTCGAGTTCGGGCAGGCAGTACTGGCGGTGTCGGCTCTGAGCTTCTTGGGATTCGGCGCCGTTCCGCCTACCCCGGAATGGGGATCGCTGGTATCCGAGGGACGTAATTTCCTCGCCAATGCCTGGTGGATGACCACACTTCCCGGTCTCGCGATTGTCGCCGTGGTCATCTCGGCACACCGTATCGGCCACGAGATCGAAAGGAACAACCGGCGATGAGCACGACCGAGGAACAGTTGCTTTCCGTCACCGACTTACAGATCGCCTACGGCGCCGAGCCCGCGGTATCCGGCGTGAGCTTCACCGTCGGTCGGGGCGAAGTAGTTGCGGTGGTAGGGGAATCGGGTTCCGGTAAGTCGACCACGGCCCACGCGATATTGGGTCTGCTCGCCGGCAGTGGCCACGTCACCGGCGGGACCGTCGAGTTCGAGGGTGAACAGATCGACTCGTATTCCGACCGTGCGTGGCAGCGAATCCGCGGCGCGCGTATCGGTTTGGTGCCGCAGGATCCGACGACCTCGCTCAACCCGGTGACGAGGATCGGCGACCAGGTTGCAGAAGTCCTCCGGATCCACGGCCTCGCAGACCGTCGCAAAGCCCGGTTGGACGCCGTCGAGGTGCTCGAGCGCGCGGGTATCGACCGGCCGGAAATCCGAGCACGCCAGTACCCGCACGAGCTCTCCGGCGGTATGCGGCAACGCGTTCTGATCGGTATCGCGCTTGTCGCGAACCCGGCCCTCGTAATCGCCGACGAGCCGACCAGTGCTCTGGACGTCACGGTTCAACGGCGCATTCTCGACCATCTCGACGAGCGGATTGCCGAATCCGGTGCCGCCGTGCTCCTGATCACGCACGACCTGGGTGTGGCCGCAGACCGCGCGGACCGGATCCTGGTGATGCAGGGCGGCAGGATCGTCGAATCCGGCCGCACCGCGGATATTCTGGACAACCCGCGAGACGAGTACACGAAGAAACTTCTGAGCTCTGCGCCGAGCCTGTCCTCGGGACCAGTCGTTCGCCCGGTCCGCCAGGACACCAGCCCGCTGCTGACCCTGACGGGAATCACCAAGCACTTCAACGTCGGACGCGGGAGTTCGATCACCGCGGTGAACGAAGTGTCGCTGACTGTTCCGAGGGGTCAGACGGTGTCGCTGGTGGGGGAGTCGGGCTCCGGCAAGTCGACCACCGCACGCATTGTCGTGCGATTGGAGCAGGCGGATGCCGGCACCATCACCTTCGACGGCCAGGACATCACGAAGGTCAAGGGCAGCGACCTGCGTGAGCTGCGCCGAAGGATCCAGCTCGTGTATCAGAACCCCTATGCATCACTCGACCCGAAATTGTCCGTCCAGGACATCGTTGCGGAGCCGCTGCGGGCCTTCAAGGTTGGTGGACGCAGCCAGCAGCAGAGTCGTGCAGCAGAGTTGCTCGATCAGGTTGCACTTCCCGAGCAGTTCCTGAGCCGCAAACCGGCCGAACTCTCGGGCGGCCAGCGTCAACGGGTGGCGATCGCTCGTGCGCTCGCTTTGAAGCCGGACCTGCTCGTTCTCGACGAACCTGTGTCCGCTCTCGACGTCTCGGTGCAAGCGCAGATTCTGGCGCTACTCGACGAGTTGCAGCGCGAACTGGGCCTGACCTATCTCTTCATCTCCCACGATCTTGCGGTTGTTCGCCAGATCAGCGACGTCGTCGGCGTCATGCAGGCCGGGCGATTGCTCGAAATCGGTACTACCACCGAGATTTTCGACAATCCCCGAAACGAGTACACACGCACACTTCTCGACGCGATCCCCGGGCGGGATCATTCGACACGAAAGGCCGAACATGTCCGAGCGTAGTTCCGGAGCATTCCTGGTCGGTCTCGAATTCGAGGGCACCGGAGCTCATCCGTACTCCTGGCGACGCGAGGACTCACGCGCCGAAGATCTGTTCACACCGTCGTACTGGGTGGACCTGGTGGCCACCGCGGATCGGGGTGGGGTGGATCTGGCGTTCCTCCCTGACTCGTTCGGACTGCAATCCGAGGGCCAGCACGCAGTGCGGGGCAGATTGGAGGCGGTTGCAACTGCGGCGCGGCTGAGTGCTGTGACCTCGCGTATCGGCCTGATCCCCACTGCGACAGTCACGCACACCGAGCCGTTCCACATCTCCAAGGCCGTCGCGAGTATCGACTACTCGTCAGCGGGGCGGGCCGGCTGGCAGGTCGCGGTGTCCGACACCGCTGAGCAGGCGTCGTTGTTCGGCCGAAAGGCAGTGCAGGGCCCCGAGTCCGCGTGGGAGGAAGCGTCCGAGGCTGTCGAGGTGGTCAGTCGGCTGTGGGACAGCTGGGAGGACGACGCCGAGATACGGGACGCTGCGAGCGGACGATTCATCGATCGAGACAAGCTGCACTACATCGACTTCGAGGGAAAGAACTTTTCCGTCAAGGGGCCGTCCATCACGCCGCGCTCCCCGCAGGGGCAGCCGCTGATCGCCGTCGACGCGAGCAGGCCGGAGGCACGCGAACTCGCTGTTGCGCGCGGAGATCTGATTCGGATCTCGGCAACCGACCTCGGCGAGGCCAACGCCACGGCCAAGTTGGTCCACGCGAGTGCCGCTGCCCTCGGGCGCAGCGTCAGGGTTCTCCTCGACGTCGACGTGCTTCTCGGCGCTGATCGCGGAGCCGCCGACGACGCTCTGGCGGAACTCGAGGAATGGGCGGGAGCGCCGTACGCCCCGCACTCGCTGTTCTATCGCGGTGACAGCGCCGGCCTGACTGTCCTCCTTCGCGAGATCGGTGGGCTGGCCGGGGTCAACGGTGTTGTCCTGCGTCCCTTGGCTTTGGCTGCCGCAGTGGAGAAGATCGCGGCGGACGTGGTGCCAACTCTCAATCCGCGACCGAGTACCGCCCCGACGCTGCGCGAGCGGTTGGGCTTCCAGTTGCCCGTCAATCAGTTCGCGTAGCGCGAGTAGAGAACAGGAACACCGATGACACAGAACAGGATTCGCAAGCAAGTTCACCTGGGCGCTCACTTCCCCGGCGTGAACAACACCACGGTGTGGACCGATCCGGCGTCCAAGAGTCAGATCGAGTTCAGCTCGTTCGAGCATCTCGCACGCAGTGCCGAACGCGGATTGTTCGACTTCTTCTTCCTCGCAGAGGGTTTGCGCCTGCGCGAGCATCAGGGCAAGATTCACGACCTCGACGTGGTCGGTCGCCCGGATACGTTCAGTATTCTCAACGCGGTTGCCGGTGTGACAACGCATCTCGGCCTGGCCGGGACGATCAACACCACATTCAACGAGCCGTACGAGTTGGCCAAGCAGTTCTCGACGCTCGATCATCTCTCCGACGGCCGCGCCGCCTGGAACCTGGTCACCTCCTCGGACGCCTTCACCGGCGAGAACTTCCGCCGCGGTGGCTATCTGGAGCATTCCGAGCGGTATGCACGCGCCAACGAGTTGGTCGACGCAGTACGGACGCTGTGGGACAGCTGGAGCGTCGACCGTCCGATCGTCGACCGTGAGCGCGGTGTTTTCGCCACCGACCAGCAGGTCGGCCAGTTCCAGCACTCCGGTAAGCAGTTCGACATCGCCGGACGCTTCGAAGTTCCACGGAGTCCGCAGGGGCACCCAGTTCTGTTGCAGGCCGGTGACTCCGACGAAGGACGCGAGTTCGGCGCGGCCAAGGCCGATGCCATCTTCACCGGGCACGGAACGCTCGAAGCAGGCAAGGCGTTCTACGCCGACGTGAAGGGACGCTTGGCCAAGTACGGACGCACGCACGCAGACCTCAAGATTCTCCCCGCCGCCACCTTCGTCCTCGGTGACAACGCCGCGGACGCACAGGAGAAGGCGTATCACATCCGGCGGCAGCAGGTCGGGCCCCAGACTGCCATCGCTTTTCTCGAACAGGTGTGGGGCAGAGATCTTTCCCAGTACGACGCCGACGGCCCGTTGCCGAAGGAAGATCCGTCGGACGACGTCAACATCACCCGCGGACGCGTCCGCCACGTCAAGGATCCGCGAGCGGTCGCAGATCAGTGGCGTGCCAAGGCCGAGGCCGAAAACCTCAGCATCCGTGAACTCATCATCGAAGTGACTGCCCGCCAACAGTTCGTGGGTAGTGCAGCGGAGGTGGCTGCCGAGATCGACACCTACGTCCAGGGCGACGCGAGCGACGGATTCATCCTCGTTCCCCACATCACCCCCGCGGGCCTCGACGAGTTCATCGACACCGTCGTACCGGAACTTCAGGACCGCGGCAGTTTCCGGACCGAGTACTCAGGAACCACCCTGCGCAGCCATCTCGGGCTGCGCCACCCGCACGAGCAGGCTGAAGGAGTCCGCGCATCATGACCGTTACCGACACTTCCACCAGTACCTTCACCGGCGATTGGAATGCCTGGCACGCCTCGCGCGACGCCACCTTCGGCGAACCCCTCGGCTGGCTGAGCCTGACTGCGTTGCATTGGCTGGTGGACACCGATTCCACCTTCGCGGACCTGCCCGGTGCATGGCGCGCCGACGCGAATGCCGTTGTCGTCACCGCGACGCCCGCAGACGACTTGTCGATCGACGGCGTCGCAGTGGACGGTTCGGCCACTCTGAATCCGATCGAGGGGGCGCCGGGACTGATCGTCAAGCAGGGCGCGCGGTTGGTCGAGGTCATCCGCCGCACCGGCGAGGTGGCTCTGCGGATCCACGATTCGTCGGCCCCGGCATTGGCGCAGTTCAGTGGTATCCCGACCTTCGAGCCTGACCCGCAGTGGCGCATCGAGGGTGTCTTCACAGCTTTCGAGGAGGCTCGCACGGTGACGACGGGCGCGGTCGTCGAGCGCCTCGAGCATCATCACGACGCCCGAGGAACCATCAGCTTCGAACACGACGGTGCAACGCATACGCTGATTGCGTTCGCGGGCAAGGACAACGGCTTTCACATCCTGTTCACCGACGCGACCAGTGGTGTGTCCACCTACCCGGCCGCACGCTCGCTGCACGTGAGCGCACCTGAACCCGGTGGCGCGGTAGTCCTCGATTTCAATCGGGCGTCGAACCTGCCCTGCGCGTTCACCGATTACGCGACGTGCCCGGTGGCCCCCGCCGAGAACCGCCTGGCGTTCGCGGTGGAAGCCGGCGAGAAGACACCGGACACCCGCTCCGAAAGCGGACCGAGGTGAGCGCGCCGCTGTCCGTACTCGACCTCTCGCCGATCAGTGAGGGCGGAACGGCCCGCCAGGCTTTGCGGAACTCGCTGGACCTCGCTCGTTCTGCCGAAGCGTGGGGATACAAGCGTTACTGGGTCGCCGAACACCACTTCGTCGGTGTTGCCTCTTCGTCGCCAGCAGTGCTTGTCGGGCTGATCGCGGCCGCCACCAACACCATTCGCGTCGGCTCGGCCGCCGTGCTGCTGGGCAACAACACGGCGGCTCAGGTGGTCGAGGCCTTCGGTACCGTCGAAGCGTTGTATCCGGGTCGTATCGATCTCGGCATCGGGCGCAGCGGACAGCGTCGGGTGGAGGCACTTCGCGCCGTCGCTGCCGGAACGCCTGCGCCGGCAGAATCGAAGCGAGAGAACGTCGTACGCGACGGCGTCGTGATCCCGGCACCCTTCGATCCAACCGGTCTTCTCACGTCACCGCGGTTGCAGGCGTCGTTCGAGGCATTGGCGTTTCCGGGCGCGCAGGCGCCCGATTTCGAGCAGCAGGTCGACGACATACGCTCGCTCCTGAACGGTACCTACAGAACCCGCGACGGCATCGAATTGCACGCCAGTCCCGGCGAGAATGCCGACGTCGAACTGTGGGTGTTCGGAAGCAGTGCGGGCCCCAGTGCCGAGCTCGCCGGACGACTCGGATTGCCGTTCGGTGCGAATTACCATGTGGCGCCCTCGAGTACGCTCGATGCCGTCGAGGCATACCGTGCAGCATTCCGACCGTCGGCAGTTCTGTCGGAGCCGTATGTCGTCGTCTCCGCGGATGTTGTTGCTGCGGAAGACGATGCGACGGCGAGGGAGTTGGCGTCGACCTTCGCGCACTGGACGCACAGCATTCGCAGCGGGCACGGCGCCATCCCGTACCCCGATCCCGCGACAGCGCTCCCACTTTCCGACGCCGACGAAGCAGTGGTGGAGGATCGGCTGATCACGCAGTTCGTCGGTTCACCGTCTACCGTCGCCGACAGGCTCGACAGTTTGCAGAAGCTCACCGGAGCGGACGAATTGGTGATCACCGGGGTGACCCATCGGCACGAGGATCGTCTGCGCTCGTACGAGCTGCTTGCCAAGGAATGGGGACTGCCCGCACTACTGGCAGCGTGAGTTTGCCTTGGTCCATTAGTGTCGAGTGATGTTTTCACCTCGAGATGCCCTTGCGGTTGCTCTTGACGTAGCGCGTGAGGGCATGGAGCTCGGGGAGATGCCGATCGGCGCAGTCGTGTTCGACGACGACCGTGTGCTCGGGCGGGCGTATACGCAAGAACGGGCACTCGGTCGACGGGTAGTCCATGCGGACCTTCAAGCGCTCTTGCAGGCCGACGAGGCTCTCGGATTCACTCGAGCGTCCGGTGAATTGACATTGGCGGTCAATCTCGAACCATGTCTCATGTGTATGGGTGCCGCGATCACGCTCGGTGTGACCCGGGTGTGGTTCGCTCTCGAATCCCCGAACGACGGTGCGGCGGAACTCGTGCAGCTGTGGGCGCCGCCTGTGGAACTTCCGTTTTTCCGTAAGCCGCGTGAAGTCCTCGGCGGCATCCGCCGTGACGAAGCGCGAAATCTGTTCGCTGAATACGCCACCGGCACTGGCCCCGCCGGGATGCGGGACTGGGCGCGCAGTCTCACCTGACGCCATGGCTTGTAAGGAGGGCCGTGAGGCTCACGCCCCGATAGCGCCCGCGATCATCGGCCACGACGCGCGCATGTCGGCTTCGAAGAGCCCCCAGGTGTGGGTGCCTTCGGGTCGGAAGCTGAACGTCGCGGGAATGCCGAGCTGACCGAATCGCCCCTGCAGGGCAGCGGTGCACATGTTGGTGATGCCTTCGAGGACCGCGCCGGGAACGACGCCGGCGGCCATAGCCAGCGAGTTGATTCCGTCCACCGGGCCGGGGAGGCCGTTGCCGGTCGAGATGAACAGCGCTGTGCCACGCAGTTTCTCGGCGTTGATCAACGGGTCGTGCGCCGCCCACTGCGGGCTACCCCACGGCCCCCACATGTTGGCCGCGTTGCCGCCGCCGAGTATCTCGACCATCGAGCGCACCGCTGCCTGGCCGAGCGGGTCGCCGGCGCGCGGACAGCCGCTGTACGAGCCGACTGCGCGGTAGGTGCCCGGCGACTGGATCGCGAGGTCCAGAACCGGTCCGCCTGCCATCGACACACCGCCGAGTGCGTTGACACCGGTCGTGTTGTACCGAGCGTTGACCGCCGCCGGTAGTTCCTTGGTGAGGTACGTCTGCCACTTGTTACGGCCCAGCACCGGATCGTCGGCGTTCCAGTCGGTGTACATGCTGAACTTGCCGCCGACCGGCATGACCACGTTGACGTGTTTGTCGTCGAAGAAGTCACGAACTCCGGTGTTGTTGAACCACGAGATCCCGTCCTCGCCGCCGCCGACACCGGTCAACAGATAGAAGGTCGGGGCCGGGCCTCCTCCGGCCGGCGAAATCACGTCGTTGGCGATCCAGCGGTCCATCGAGGGGGAGTAGACGTCGATGCGACTGACCACGGAATCCGCACTCGCGGTCGGCGCGCTGAGGCCGAGAAAGCCGGCGGCCATGGCCACCGCCATCGTCAGCCGAACCGTGAAACGACGTGTCTTCATATTTCCCCCCAGGCGCAAGCCGGACAGCGTATTTGTGCCTTCCAACAGTGGCACAATGCGAAGAGGAGTGACGAATGTCCGGGTAACAGTCGTATAAGAAGATGGAGACAATTGCGTGGGATCGCAGTCGCACCACCCCGAATCCGACGTGATTCGGCTGGCCTTCGGGCTGGCCGCGATCACGGCTGGTGCGGCGCGCAGAACCGCTGGTCTCGCACTTGATTCCGTGCAGCGGATCCCTGTCGTCGGTGACGCACTCGACGGCGCGATCACCCAGGTCACCACTCGCGGCACGGAAGCGATGCACTCGACCGTGGAGTTCGCCGACTCGACCTTGCGGACGGTGATCAAAGCTGTCGTCGACGCTGCTCTGTCCGAAGTCGACATCACCAAGATCGTCGTCGACCACGTGGACATCGACAAGATCGCCGAGAACATCGACGTGGACAAGATTGCCGAACGGGTCTCGCTCGAACCGATCATCGACCGGGTCGACGTGGACGAGATCGCAAGCCGCCTCGACGTCAAAGCGGTGATCGATCGCCTCGATCTCGACGGGATAGTCGACACGGTCGACCTCGAACGCCAGGTCAACCGCATCGACCTCGTCAAGATCGCCGACCAGGTCATCGAGGGCGTCGACCTGCCCCAGATGATTCGTGAATCGACCGGTTCACTCTCCACGGAAGCCGTGCACGGAGCTCGAGTGCAGGGCATGCAGGCGGACGACGCTGTCGCCGGCTTCGTCGGGCGACTCTTCGGCCGCGACAACGCACCGTCATCAGATAAACCGTCACCAGAAAAACCGTCGACAGAGACCGATCCGAAGACGAACGCAGGCGAACGCTAGTGGCCCAGGAGAGTTCCGGCCCAGCCGGCATCGTCACCCGTGGACTCGCCGGACTGATCGACCTGGGCGTCGTCCTGCTCCTGATGGGTTCCGTGTACGTGGGCTTCGCCTTCGTCCGACTGCTCTTCTCGCCACAGAGTTTCACTTTCTCGGAACCGGGAATCTTCCTGTCCACGACGGCATTTCTCGGTGTCTCGGTGGCGTATCTGACTGCCTGCTGGGCGACCACCGGTCGGACCGTCGGGTCCCTCGTGATGGGGCTGCGGGTGATCACGTCCGGGCATCGCCTCGTGCGCTGGCCGTTGGCCTTCATCCGTGCGGTGCTCTGCGTGCTCTTCGCCTTCGGCTTGCTGTGGTCGGCGGTCGATCGACGACGACGTTCGTTGCAGGACATCGTTCTGCGCACCGAGGTCGTCTACGACTGGCGTCAGGACCCGGATCTGGTGGCACCGCACGGAGGTGAGCACGCATGAGTGAACCGAACCGCCCGGACGAGCGCTTCACCCTTGCCAGCGAGCGCACCTTCCTCGCCTGGATGCGTAGCTCACTCGCCCTGCTGGCCGGAGGCATCGCCGTCGTCCAATTGGTACCGGAATGGAGTACCGGGTGGGTTCGCACGACTCTCGGTCTGACCCTGATCGCACTCGCGGCGGCAGCCGCACTGGTAGGTATGCGACGCTGGCTACAGGTGAAGAAGGCGCTCGAGGACGGAGCGGCGATGCCGGAACCGCACGCATTGTGGCTGTTTGCACTGGCACTGGCCGGGGTTGCCGTCGCAGCCGGCGTGGCAACGGTGGTCACCAGCCTCGCTCGCTGAGATACGCAGAGAAGTCCCAGCGGTGTCTGGATAGTCTGCAAAGAACGTGAAGCATGTCAGAGAAGTAAACGAAACAGACGACAAGGGAGTGCACGGTGGCGCAGGAACTCAAGCTCGGATACAAGGCATCGGCTGAGCAATTCGGCCCTCGCGAACTGGTAGAGCTGGCAGTTCTGGCAGAGCAGCACGGCATGGATTCCGTTGCGGTGAGCGATCATTTCCAGCCGTGGCGCCACAACGGTGGCCACGCACCGTTCTCGCTCGCCTGGATGACCGCCGTCGGTGAGCGCACCGAACGCGTGCAGATCGGCACGTCCGTGATGACGCCGACGTTCCGCTACAACCCGGCAGTCATCGCTCAGGCGTTCGCGACGATGGGATGTCTCTACCCGGGACGCATCATGCTCGGCGTCGGCAGCGGTGAGGCTCTCAACGAGATCGCCACCGGCTTCCAGGGCGAGTGGCCCGAGTTCAAGGAACGCTTCGCGCGGCTGCGTGAGTCCGTGCGGTTGATGCGTGAGCTGTGGCTGGGCGATCGTGTCGACTTCGAAGGCGAGTACTTCACCACTCGTGGCGCGTCGATCTACGACGTTCCCGAGGGTGGCATTCCCGTGTACATCGCGGCCGGCGGACCCGTTGTCGCCCGGTACGCGGGACGTGCCGGTGACGGCTTCATCTGCACCTCCGGAAAGGGCATGGAGCTCTACACCGAGAAGCTGCTTCCAGCCGTTACCGAGGGCGCAGCCAAGGCCGAGCGCGACGTCGCCGACATCGACAAGATGATCGAGATCAAGATCAGCTACGACACCGATCCGGAGGCTGCACTCGAGAACACCCGCTTCTGGGCTCCGCTGTCCCTGACGCCGGAGCAGAAGCACAGCATCGAGGATCCGATCGAAATGGAAGCCGCTGCCGACGCTCTGCCCATCGAGCAGGTGGCCAAGCGCTGGATCGTCGCTTCCGATCCGGACGACGCCGTCGAGCAGGTCAAGGCCTACGTCGATGCCGGTCTCAATCACCTGGTGTTCCACGCACCGGGCCATGATCAGCGCCGGTTCCTCGAACTGTTCGAGCGTGACCTCGCGCCTCGCTTGCGTGCTCTGGGCTGATCCTCGAGATCAACTGAACGGTGTCTGCCACTCGACGTGTGGCAGGCACCGTTCGTCTTTCTCGTAGCCGCCGGTTGTCGGCACGAGCGTGAGCGTGACCACGATCAGTGGCAAGGTGGGCGGCGGCCCACACTAGGCTGTTGGGCATGCCAGAAGCGCCCGCTGCCGTGTCGAGTGTCTACGTCGCCTCTCCTGAAGGTGATACCGGAAAATCCACCATCGCGCTTGGCGTGCTACAGATGCTGTGCGCGACCGTCGCCCGGGTCGGTGTCTTCCGCCCGATCGCCCGCTCTACCGAGGAAACCGACTACATCCTCGAACTGCTGCTCGAGCACACCACCGCCGATCTCTCCTACGCCGACGCACTCGGCGTCACCTACGAGCAGGTTCACGCCGATCCTGAAGCCGCGCTGGCCGACATCGTCGCGAAGTACCACACCGTGGCCGAGCAGTGCGACGCCGTCGTCATCATCGGAAGTGACTACACCGACGTAGCAAGCCCGAGCGAGCTGAGCTTCAACGCCCGCATCGCCGTGAACCTCGGCGCGCCGGTTCTGCTGGCGGTACGCGGCGCTCGGCGCAGTGTCGAGGAGGTCGCCCAGCTCGCGCATCTATGCGCCGCCGAGTTGGCCGCCAACCACGCTCATCTGCTCGCGGTCGTCGCCAATCGTTGCGATCCCGACAAGCTCGACGAGGTCACCGCAGCGCTGTCCGACATCGGTGTTCCGACGTGGAGCCTGCCGGAGATTCCGTTGCTCGTCTCACCCACGATGGCCGAGTTGATGGAGGCCACCGGCGGCGAGTTGTATTCGGGTGACCCGGAACTGCTGCACCGCGAAGCGCTCAAGGTGATGGTGGGCGGCATGACCGCCGAGCACATCCTCGAGCGTCTGGTCGAGGGCATGGTCGTCATCGCACCGGGCGATCGCTCGGACGTACTGCTCGCGTTGCTCAATGCGCATGAGGCGGAGGGATTTCCGTCGCTCGCGGGCATCATCATGAATGGCGGGATCACGCCGCACCCGGCCATCGCGGCGTTGATGGCCGGCCTCAAACAGCGTCTTCCGATCCTGACGACAACCCTCGGTACCTTCGACACCGCAAGCGCCGCAGCCCAAACCCGCGGACGCGTGGCAGTCGGTTCGCAGCGCAAGGTCGACACCGCGTTGAGCTTGATGGAACAGCGCGTCGACGCCGACGTCCTGATGGACCGACTGGCACTGCCGATCCCGTCCGTCGTGACCCCACAGATGTTCGAGTACAAGCTGATCGATCGTGCTCGACGCGATCGCAAGCACATCGTCCTGCCTGAGGGTGACGACGACCGGATCCTGCGCGCGGCCGGCCGGCTGCTGCAGCGCCAGGTTGCCGACCTGACGATCCTCGGTGACGAACCCAGTGTGCGTCGACGCGCAGCGGAACTCGGCGTCGACATCAGCGGCGCGCAGGTACTCGCACCCGCGCAGTCCGAGTACACCGAGCGCTTCGCACAGGAATACACCGCGCTGCGTGCTCACAAGGGCATGACCATCGAGCGGGCCCGCGAGGTGATCGCCGACATCTCGTACTTCGGAACGATGATGGTGCACTTGGGAATTGCCGACGGCATGGTCTCCGGTGCCGCCCACACCACCGCTCACACGATTCGACCCTCGTTCGAGATCATCAAGACCGCCCCCGGTGTCTCGACGGTCTCGAGCATCTTCCTGATGTGCCTGGCCGACCGCGTTCTCTCCTACGGTGACTGCGCCGTGGTTCCGGACCCGACGTCGGAGCAGTTGGCGGACATCGCGATCTCGTCCGCACAGACGGCGTCGCAGTTCGGGATCGATCCGCGCATCGCGATGCTCTCGTACTCCACCGGGGATTCGGGCAGCGGAGCCGACGTCGACAAGGTTCGCACCGCGACCGCTTTGGTGCGCGAGCGTCGACCGGATCTGTTGGTGGAAGGACCCATTCAGTACGACGCCGCCGTCGAGCAGAGTGTCGCCGACAAGAAGATGCCGGATTCTCTGGTGGCGGGCAAAGCAACGGTGTTCGTGTTCCCGGACCTGAACACCGGCAACAACACGTACAAGGCAGTGCAGCGTAGCGCCGGTGCTATCGCCGTCGGGCCGGTTCTGCAGGGACTGAACAAGCCGGTCAACGACCTCTCGCGTGGAGCGTTGGTCCAGGACATCGTCAACACCGTGGCTATCACGGCAATACAGGCACAGGGAGCGCAAGCGTGAGCGACGGCACCGTACTGGTCATCAATTCCGGCTCGTCATCCATCAAATTTCAACTCGTGCATCCGGATACGGCGGAATCGGTGGCACACGGACTCATCGAGCGCATCGGTGAGCCCGACGGCCACATCGTCTACAACCACCGCACCGGAGTCGAAGACCGGAGCCTTCCGATCGCCGATCACCGCGCAGGTCTGAAGATGGTGCTCGACATCGTCGCCGAGGTCGGGCGGCCGCTGAGTGAGGCCGGAATCATCGCAGTCGGTCACCGAGTCGTGCACGGTGGTGACATCTTCTATTCGCCGACTCTCATCGACGACGGCGTCGTGAAAGCCATCGCGGATTTGTCGAACCTTGCGCCGCTGCACAATCCGGCCAACGTGATCGGTATCGAGGTGGCGCGCGAAGAACTGCCAGACGTTCCGCACGTCGCAGTGTTCGACACCGCCTTCTTTCACACACTGCCCGCGGCGGCGTCCACCTATGCGATCGATCGGGATGTGGCCAAGGCCAACCAGATTCGCCGGTACGGCTTCCACGGGACCTCACACGAATACGTGTCTGGACGGGTCGCGGAGTTCCTCGGCAAGGATCCGGCCGAGCTGAATCAGATAGTCCTGCACCTCGGAAACGGCGCTTCGGCCTCGGCAATCAAGGGCGGCAAGGCCATCGACACCACGATGGGCCTCACCCCGCTCGAGGGTCTTGTCATGGGCACCCGCAGCGGCGACATCGATCCAGGCATCATCTTGCACCTCAACCGCAACTCGGGAATGAAGGTCGACGAGATCGACGACCTCCTCAACCGGCGCTCCGGTTTGAAGGGACTGTCGGGAGTCAACGATTTCCGTGCCCTGCTCGCACTGATCGAGGGCGGCGACCAAGACGCACAACTTGCGTACGACGTTTACGTGCACATGCTCCGTAAGTACATCGGCGCCTTCATCGTTCAACTCGGTGGCGTCGACGTCATCACCTTCACCGGTGGCGTCGGGGAGAACAACATCGACGTGCGACGCGACAGCCTGGCCGGGCTTTCCCGTCTCGGTATCGAGGTCGATCCGGCTCTCAACGAGGCGAAGAGTCGCGACGAGCGTCGTATCTCCGCATCCTCGTCGGCCGTCGAGGTGCTGGTGGTCCCCACCAACGAGGAGTTGGCGATCGCCCGCGCGGCGAAGGCTTTGGTGGCCGCACTGTAGGTTTCTGCAGCACTGTAAACCTCGGGGCGTCCGTCAGAAATTGCTGCGCGGACGCACCGCATTCGCCCGGTCCACGAGGGCGTAGCGGTGCGTGCGGGAGGTCGTGGCGCGAGCGAGGGCGCGAAGGCAGGCTTCGGCTCCGGTGCGCAGACCTTGCTCGGTGAAGGGCAGGTCGAGGATGGGTTCGAGTTCGGTGTGCGAGCGATTGCCGTAGCGAATCCAATCGAGTGCCGTGCCCAACACCAGGGTTCGCATCTGCAGGCTTCGGCTCTCTTCAGCAGGTAGCGCCCGAACACGACGGGCGGCTTCCCGCAGAGTCGATTCGTCGAGTTCGGCGATCGGAACGCCGGACAGCATCGTCAGAGCGCTGGACATCCGTGCGACGTTGTAGTGCCGGGAAGACGTGGGTACTTCGTCGAGGGCGGCGATGGCTGCCTTCTTGTTGCCTTGATCGGCGAGTTGTCGGGCGAGCCCGAATGCTGCGCTCACGTAGTTTCGTTCGGTCCGCCAGACGGTGCGGTAGTACTTCTCGGAGAAGCGGCACCATTGGTCCGGGTCGTCGCTCTCCCAGTGCTGGAGAATCAGTTCTGCCGTCGCTGCCAACGCCAGCTTGGGGGCAGCCTCGCCGGGCAGTGCGGTGAGAACTGTCTCGAAGTGACTGAAAGCGGGCTCGAATCGGTCCAGTTGTAACGCCGCAAGTCCTCGATACCACTCGATCTTCCAGTGGTCCCCGATGTTCTGCTGGAGTTCGCCCAGAACTGTCAGTGCGGTTTCCGGATCACCGAGATCGAGATGAGCTTTGGCCTCGGCCAGTCGAACTTCGCCCGAGACGGCGGCCGCCGGTGTGCCCGATGTTCGGTCGATTCCGTTCTCGCGGGCGTGTTTCAACGCATCGAGGGTCTGCGACGGTTCGCTGTGCACCGCTGCCGCCAGCAACGGCGCGCTGGGATCGGTGGGGTCGACCAACGGAATGGGAAGTGCGTGCGCAACTTCGCGCGGATCGAGAGCGGCGTCGTGGCTGACACCGTCCACGTACACATCCGTTTGCCCGACCAATTCATCGGTGCCGAAAGACGTTCGCTGCCTGCTGAACACGAGCGAGAGTCCGGGATTTTCCTGCCCGGTCTGCTCGGCGAGGATTTCTCGCAGAACGCCGGTGAGTTGTCCCGCGATTTCCTCGGCGGACTGAAATCGCTTCTTCGGATCCGGGTCGGTGGCGCGTAGCAGTAGACGGTGGAAGAACTCGTGGTCGCGCAGTAGTGGCTCGTCCTCGGGTTCGGGAAGGCCGTCGAGGTACCGTCCGTGCTTCGAGGGCATGTCGAGGGTGAGAACCGCGAGTGTTCTTCCGACGGTGAAGATGTCGGAGGCGATGGTCGGACCGGTCTCGATGATCTCGGGTGCTTGATAGCCGGCGGTACCGTACAGGTATCCGTAGTCTTCGATTCCGGACACGGCGCCGAGGTCGATCAGCTTCAACTGATCCTCGGTGACCATCACGTTCTCGGGCTTGAGGTCGTTGTACGCCAGGCCGGTGGAATGCAGATAGCTCAGCGCCGGAAGGATTTCCAGTACGTAGCCGATTGCCTGCTCGATCGGCATGTGCTTGCCGTCCGGGAATTCGGCCAGCACCTCTCGCAATGATCGCCCACCCACGTACTCCATGACGATGTACCCCATGGGTGTGCCGTCCGGGCGTGGATGCTCGACGAAGTTGAAGATCTTGACGATGCTGGGGTTGGCGACCTCGGCGAGGAACTGACGCTCGGCCACCGCAACGGCTTGCGCTTCGGAATCACCGAAATGCAAGAGCCCCTTGAGAACTACCCACCTGTCGCTGACATTGCGATCGATCGCGAGGTAGATCCATCCCAGGCCGCCGTGCGCGATGGGCCCTTGAACCTCGTATTGACCGGACACCAATTCGCCCTCTTCGAGGAGTGGGCGGAAGTCGAAAGTGGAACCGCACTTGGGGCAGGTGCCGTGCTGAGTTGCCTTGGTGCTTGCGCTCTTACGACCGACTGGTTCGTTGCATTTCCAACAGAACCGTTTCCGCTCGGGGACGGTCGGGTCACTCATCACCGCAGATGCGGGGTCGATCTGAGGGACGGGGGGAACCTCGACCAGGCCGCCGCCGAGGCGCAGCTTTCGCCCCGACCGGCTGCGGCGGGATCGAGTGGAGCGGCCGGTCGGGGAGGAGGACGCGGACGGCGTGGTTCCTCGTATCTGGGCCGAGGTCGGTTCGAGACGCTCGTAGGCGCCCGTGGCTTCGGGCTCGGGCCGCTCGTAGGCGCCGGTGGCTTCGGGTTCGGGACGCATGGAAGCCTGCGTGGCGTCGGGCTCGGGGCCGGTTTCTTCGGTCATGTCAGCCTCAATCCCGGTAGACGGCCGGCGGGGGACCGGGCGAAGGACCGAGGACGCTGAGCCAGCGGTCGTAGATACGGTTCCAGGTCCCGTCGCTCCGGATCCGATCCAGTGTTCCGTTGACGAATCGGACCAAGTCGGGGTTGTCCTTGTTCACTCCGATTCCGTACGGTTCGACGCCCAGTGAGCCACCGACCATCATCAGATACGGGTCTTGCGAGGCGAGGCCCGCGAGGATCGTGTCGTCGGTGCTGATCGCGTCCACCTGCCCCTGCTGGAGGACGACGAGGCAGTCGGACCACATCGGGACGGTGACGACGGTGGCTTCGGGTTGGAGTTGCTGGATTCGAGTGGCCGAGGTCGTTCCCCGGGCAGCGCAGACCCGCTTGCCTGCGAGGTCGTCGATGCCGCGGACGGATGACCCCTGCAAGACCTGAATTCGTTGTTCAGCGGAGAAGTACTGCGTCGAGAAGTCGACCTTCTCGCGCCGCTCGCACGTGATGGTCATGGTCTTGACGACCACGTCGACCATCGATTCCTGGAGTGCGGCGATCCGATCGTCCGACGTCAGGATTCGGTACTCGATCTTCTCCGGGTCACCGAGCAGATCTCGGGCGATTTCGCGGGCGATGTCCACGTCGAAACCCTCGAGGCGCCCGGTGGCCGGATCGCGAAAGCTCATGAGGTTGGAACCGGTGTCCAGGCCCACGATCAGCCGCCCGCGGGCGCGGATGGCGTCGAGGCTCGGCGTGGGTGGCTGCGGAGATGCGTCTGCGGGGGTGGGCCGCAGGCTCGCGGTGAGGTTGGTGCACGACGCGGTAGTCGTCGGTGTCGGGCTGGGAGCGATGGTGGCCTCGGCCGGCAGCGGCGGTTCCGTGTACGACGTGGCGCCTGCGTTGTCCAAGTCTTCGGCTCGATCCGCACCGCAACCGGCGAGCACCAGCATGGCCGCTGCCAGAACCGCGACACATACGGCCGGGCTCTTCCTCCGCATCACCGGTACTCCCGTCACTGATACTCCCGCAGTCGAGGCCAGAATCCGATGAAGATTCCGGCAACTCCGAGAACTGCCAATACAGACATGCCCGGTGCAGAGGCAGCCAACACCCGGGAGGCGTACGAGACGTCGGACCGAAGATTCGTGCGCGAATCCACGATTCCCTGCCAGAGTTCGTGATCGAGCTTTCCGTACTCCGCGGCCGAATCCTGTTCTCCGGCGCCGATGGTGATGGCTGCGGCGGACGTGAAGTCGCCGTTTCCGAGACGGTCGTACATGCGCGTGTGCGCAGCCACCCACTGCTGGCGCGAGTCGAGTGCGGCGGTCAGCACTTCGCTGTTCACTCGGGCGCGTTCGTCGCTTTGCAGGCCCTCGAGGATGTCCCGCAGAGCATCGACCTTGCGGGTGAACGTCACGTTGTCCTCGGCGGTCGAATCCCGCCTCGCCAGCGTGAGGGTTTCCACGGTGCGTGCTTGCTGCGCCATGATTCGTGCCTCGGTCAGTTCGTGCAGTGGCTCGGCCCCGGCGTCGAGCGCGCGCCCGGTGGCCAGTGCGGAGACCAGTCCGACCGTGAGCAGCCACAGCAGAGCTGCAGCGACCGCGAGCGAGGCAAGGATCAACCCGAGATTGAAGCGTCGGCGACTCTTGCGGGAGAAGTACATCTGTGTCGCCACCAGCGCGCACAGCACGAAGACGAACGCCACGATCGGCCACCACGGTGGAGTCTCGAAATCGCGCTGTACTTGGGAGACCAGCGTCTCCTGCGAGGCGTGCAGTTGCTGGGCCATCGGCAGCAGCGAGGTCTGCATCAACTGCGAGGCCTCGCTCAAATATGCTGCCCCGACCGGGTTTCCGACGCGATTGTTCGCCCGTGCAGTTTCGACCAGCCCGGTGTAGACGGAGAGGTCGGTCGAGATGGTGGTCAACGCGCTGTGACCGGCAAGATCGGTCGAGTCGAGACCGGCCGACGCCTGGACGATCTCCGCAGAGGCCTCACCGATCGACTGCGTGTATCGGTCGCGGACTTCGGCGGGTTCGAGGCCGCCGGAGATGAAGGCGGTGGCCGCGGCGGCGTCTGCCAAGGACAACGCACTGTAGAGATTCTGGGCCGAGTTGGCGAGAGGCTCGGTTTCGACGAGGAGGAGGTCGAGGTTCGCCTGGCGGTTCTCGATCGCTGCGGTGGCGAGGAGTCCGGCGATCAAAGTGATCGCGATCAGGATCAGTCCGACGACGGTCAACCGGCCAGGCGTCGAGGACATGAAGGCCTGCAGTTCGCGCCGCAGAAGTGCCTGCTCGTCCTCCGCCGACACTGATGTGGCCTCGGAGGGCGGCAGCGACCGGGGTTCGATGGACGGGACGACACGGTCGACCATCGAGCACCTCACTTCGCTGTAGGCGGGCTACCGAGAAATGATGCCGCCGAGAAATGATTCAGGGCATCTTCGCGAGCATATAAGCATCACCTACACCTGGAGCAGTTTGAAACGGTTAGTGTGGGACAACGGCGAGAGCAGGCGGAGCGAGGTAGTCGATGCGTGGTGACGGTGACGGTTGGTCCATCGGATCGGACGGTACTCGGCATTGGGGTAAACACGGAGCCGCAGGACTGCTTCTGCGTGCCCCCGATTCGGACGGATCACCCATGGTCTTGCTGCAGCATCGTGCGGCGTGGAGCCATCAGGGCGGAACGTGGGCACTGCCCGGCGGTGCGCGGGACTCACACGAGAGCACGACGCACGCTGCCGTCCGGGAAGCACACGAAGAAGCAGGTATCGCCGAGGACGCCGTCCGTGTCCGCGGGGAAGTAGTGACGATGCGCGCCGAGAGCGGGTGGACTTACACCACCGTCGTGGCTGACGCGGCGCATCCACTGTCGACGGTTGCCAATGGTGAGAGCACCGAGTTGCGGTGGGTACGCGAAGCCGACGTCGACTCACTGCCGCTGCATCCGGGCTTCGGTTCCTCATGGCCCGACCTCCGGACCGAGCCTGTTGTGGCCGTGGACGGCGATCCGCACACCGTCGTGCTCGAGGACGGCGGATTCGGATGGTTGTCGGGTAGTTCCCACCAAGGCAGTTCCCACCAAGGCAGTGAGCAGTCAGGCAGTGACCAGAACCTGTCCGAGGCGTCGAGTACGCAGTCTTAACAGGGCATATACAGCAGAAGGGCCGGACTCCGCGGGAGTCCGGCCCTTCGGTGTTTCGGTCGTCGACCGAAACGAGGCTCAGCTGAGCGAGTTCAGCGCCGTGATGAAGCTGACCGCGGTGATACCGAGCTTGAGCAGCTCGCTGATCTTGCCGAGGTTCAGGTCTTCGAGCGATTCGGTGCTGAGCGAGCCGGTGTCGAGGGATCCCATTTAGTGCTCCTAGGTTCAGTTAGTAACTGGAGGTAAACTACAACAAACCGAATGGGATGTGACACGCAATCGAAGCAACTGTGAGCAAGATCACTTAATCCGACTTTTCGGACATTCAATCGCACCTAGGAACTGGGAGTTTGTTGTCTGATCGGACAACTTCCGTTCACAATTCGAGTCAGGCGTGCTGACCCGTAACTGTGCGGAAATCGCCCGGCAAACATTTGACGAACGCCAGTTACCGGCTTTCAGCGCCCAGCGACGGCTGCGGCGAGGCGTTGCGCGGCCGCCTGGGGATCCGATGCTTGCGTGATTGCACGCACGACGACGATGCGCGTGGCGCCGGCATCGAGCAGCTCTGGCAGACGTTCTTCGTCGATGCCGCCGATCGCGAACCAGGGCCGCGGCGGTGCGGCGTCGGCGGTCGATCGAACCAGTTCCAAACCGGACGCACTTCGATTCGGTTTGGTCGGTGTCGCCCAGACCGGCCCGGTACAGAAGTAGTCGACGCCCTCTTCGATGGCGGCCAGACTCGCCTGCGCGCGACTGCTCGTCGAACGGCCGATGACTACGTCTTCACCGACAACGGTTCGCGCGTAGGGGACGGGAATGTCGTTCTGGCCGAGGTGGAGGATGTCGGCGCCGGAAGCCATCGCGAGATCCGCGCGATCGTTGACGGCCAACAATGCGCCGTGGCGTCGCGCTGCGGTCGCGAGAATGCCCAGCGCCACCAGTTCGTCCTTGGCCTCGAGCGGGCCGAACTCGCGCTCACCGGCAGAGCCTTTGTCACGCAATTGGATGATGTCGACTCCGCCGGACAATGCTGCCTCGGCGAACTGCGCGAGGTCGCCTTTCTCGCGGCGCGCGTCGGTGCACAGGTACAGCCGTGCTGCTGCCAGGCGCTCGCGCCGGTCGATGTCGTTACTGGGATGTGTGGGGTGCACGGAGCAAACGGTAGCCTCTAGGGAGCAAGGTTCGACACGGGAGTCCTGAAACGTCGTCGTCACTTTTTGTCGTGACTGCGAGGTTCGTAGGGCTGAGAGGGGATCGCGACCAGATCCCGACCGTCAGACCTGACCCGGATCATGCCGGCGCAGGAAGTGGAGGTGGAGTTTCGTGAGTACACACGCTCGTACGGTGTCGGTTGTCGGCGGCGGTGTCATCGGTCTCGCTATCGCGTGGCGAGCAGCCCGCGACGGGTGGGCCGTTCGGTTGTACGACCCGTCCATTGGATCAGGTGCTTCGTGGGTGGCGGGCGGAATGCTTGCCCCGCTTTCCGAAGGCTGGCCGGGTGAAGAAACCGCGTTGACAATCGGTGCAGCGTCCCTGGAACGGTGGCCGACGTTCGGTGAGGAGCTCGGAAAATTCGGGCAATCGGTCTTCACCGCGGACAGCTCGCTGACGGTTGCACTCGACGCTGCCGACGCGCAGGACCTGCAGACCATCGCCGAGTGGGTGAGCTCGCAGGGGCACGAACTCGAAGTTCTCGGTCGCGCGCGCATCCGTGAACTCGAACCGATGCTGGGCCGGGGCATCCGGTCGGGGTTGATGGCTGTTGGTGAGTCCGCCGTCGACAACAGACTTCTGCTGGCGGCGTTGCAGAAGGCCTGTGCGGAATCCGGCGTCGAATTGATCGCGCGGGCCGTCGACGACCTCGCCGAACTCGATACCGATCAGATAGTGCTCACCGCCGGTATCGCGTCACCCAAGCTGTGGCCCGGGCTACCGGTACGCCCGGTCAAGGGCGAAATCCTTCGCTTGCGCAGTAGGCCTGGAGTCACCCCGGCGCCCAGCCGCACCATCCGCGGAAGCGTCCACGGGCGGCCCGCCTACCTCGTCCCGCGCGGTGACGGAATCGTCGTCGGCGCAACACAATACGAGTCTGGTGAGGACACACAGGTCACGATGGCCGGAGTACGGGACCTGATCAACGACGCCGAGGCACTGATGCCGGCGATCGGCGAATACGAACTGTACGAGTGCGCGGCAGGTCTGCGTCCCATGACGCCGGACAACCTGCCGTTGATCGGGCGCGTGTCCGATCGTGTTGTCGTCTCCACCGGGCACGGCCGCAACGGGGTCCTGCTGACGCCCGTCACCGCCGATGCGACGGTCGCGTTGCTGAACGGCACATCTTTGGTCGAGGTAAAAGGAACCGAACCCGAGCGGTTCGCAGTAGCTAAGGAAAATTCATGAGTGAGCAGGTCCCGATCGGGATCACCGTCAACGGCGAAGATCTCGAGTTCGATCGAGCAGTCACGGTGACCGAACTTCTGACGCACCTCGAGTTGCCGAGCAAAGGCATCGCCGTGGCCGTCGACGGTGCGCTCTTTCCTCGCGGGCGTTGGGACGAATCCGTCGGACGTGGTTGGGAAATCGAGATCCTCACGGCGGTGCAGGGTGGCTGAGCAGGACCTTCTCACTATCGCGGGCCGCAGTTTCGGTTCCCGGCTCATCACGGGGACAGGCGGCGCCGCCAACCTTGCGGTCCTCGAGGAAGCGCTTGTCGCCTCCGGTACCGAACTGACCACCGTCGCGATGCGGCGAGTCGACGCGGCCGGCGGCACCGGCGTTCTGGACCTGCTTCGTCGCCTCGGAATCGAACCGTTGCCGAACACCGCCGGGTGTCGGGGCGCCGCCGAAGCGGTCCTGACGGCGCAGTTGGCACGCGAAGCGCTCGAGACGAACTGGGTCAAACTCGAAGTCATCGCCGACGAGCGGACTCTGCTGCCCGACGCAATCGAACTCGTCTCCGCCGCAGAACAATTGGTGGACGGCGGATTCACCGTCCTGCCGTACACGACGGACGATCCGGTGCTGGCTCTTCGCCTCGAAGAGGTCGGCTGCGCGGCAGTCATGCCGCTCGGTTCACCCATCGGGACAGGGCTGGGTATCGCGAATCCGCACAACATCGAGATGATCGTCGAGCGCGCCGGTGTGCCCGTCATCCTCGACGCCGGAATCGGAACGGCCAGCGACGCCACCCTTGCCATGGAGTTGGGCTGCGACGCCGTCCTGCTTGCGACAGCGGTGACGCGGGCCAAGAATCCCGCGTTGATGGCGTCGGCGATGCGGCACGCAGTGGTAGCAGGTTTCGAAGCGCGTCACGCCGGCCGGATTCCCAAGCGGTTCTGGGCCCAAGCATCGTCCTGACGGACCATTTCCGGGTGTTTTCTCAGGGTTATGCCCGGATTGTCCGGCTTCGTGTCCTACCTGAGTACCACTCGGAACTAGACCTGTGGCCGATGTGCTGGTCATTGCCGGTAGGGCAAAGTTCTCCTCATGATTGAACTGAGGGGATTGACCAAGGTTTACGGACCGACGAAAGCGGTGGACGATTTGTCGTTCACGGTCAAGCCGGGCATCGTGACGGGCTTCCTGGGCCCGAACGGTGCCGGTAAGTCGACGACGATGCGGATGATCCTGGGTCTGGATCAGCCGACGTCGGGTGCGGCGTTGATCGAGGGCAAGCCGTACCGCGAGCTCAAGACGCCGTTGCGGACGGTGGGTGCGTTGCTGGATGCGAAGTGGGTGCACCCCAATCGCAGTGCGCGGGCGCATCTGCAGTGGATGGCTGCTTCGAACGGGATCCCGAAGTCCCGCGTCGACGAGGTGCTCGGGTTGGTCGGGTTGTCCGAGGTGGCGGGTAAGAAGGCCGGCGGGTTCTCGCTCGGTATGTCGCAGCGTCTGGGGTTGGCGGGTGCGTTGTTGGGGGATCCGAAGGTGTTGTTGTTCGACGAGCCGGTCAACGGTCTCGATCCGGAGGGCATCGTCTGGATTCGTAAGTTCATGCAGCGGTTGGCGGCTGAGGGCCGCACGGTGTTGGTGTCGAGTCACCTTCTGTCGGAGATGGCGCTCACGGCGGAGCAGTTGGTGGTGATCGGTCGGGGTCGGTTGATTTCGGATTCGACGGTGGCGGAGTTCGTGGATCGTTCGTCGGAGTCGACGGTGCGGGTGCGTAGCCCTCAGCTCGATGCGTTGCGCAGTGTGTTGCTCTCGCAGGGGCTGACGGTGCGTGAAGACGGTTCCGGTGTTGCCCCGGCATTGGTGGTCGTGGATTCGACCACCGATGTGATCGGTGGTTTGGCTGGTTCGCAGGGGATCGTGTTGTACGAGTTGGCTTCTCAGCAGGGGTCGCTCGAGGATGCGTTCATGAAGTTGACCGGGGACGATGTCCAGTACCACGCATCCGGTATCGATCCGGGTGTCGGTGCACACCACGCAAATACACAGCAGGCAAACACGCAGCAGGCTATGGGAGGTGCACTGTAATGGCTGTTCTCAGTGCTGAACGTATCAAGATCACCACGACCAAGTCGCCGCTGTGGTGCTCGGTCATCATCGTCGTGCTCGCGCTCGGCTTCGCGGCCATCATGGGCGCGGTTGCCAAGTCGGCTCTGACGTCCTCCGACGTCCAGGGAGCACCGGACCTCGACACCGCCGTTGCCACGGCCGGCATCTCGGGTTTCGGAATCATGGTTCTCATGATCATGGCGGCCCTCGCGGTCACCAGTGAGTACCGCTTCGGGACCATCCGCACCACCTTCCAGGCCGTTCCGAACCGTGCCTCGGTTCTGATCGCCAAAGCCGGCCTCATCGGTGCTTTCGGTGCTGTACTGACATTTGTTCTCGCCTTCGGCGCGTACGCCATGGCCAAGGCCATCGCCGGTACCGAGGCGAGTGCCGGATTGACCCTGTCGAGCGGCAGTGACTGGCGCGCGATCTACGGCATCCCGATCTACGCCTTCCTGTGCGTGATTCTCGCTGTCGGCGTCGGATCGATCATTCGCCAGTCGGCCGGCGCAATTGCGTTGCTCCTGCTCTGGCCGCTGCTCATCGAGAGCCTGTTCGGACTGTTCGGCAGCTTCGGCGAGAAGATCACCCCGTTCCTGCCGTTCGCGAATGCAAACCACTTCCTCAGTGCGAGCAGCGGTGGCGTCGACTTCCACTGGGGACCCTGGGGCAGCCTGATCTACTTCGCGGCCTTCGTTCTGGTGATTTTCGGAGCAAGTATCGTCATCGTGAATCGTCGCGACGCCTGATCTTGTCGCTCCCTCGGTAGGTGTTGTCGGGAGACCTACCGAGAACCAGGAGTGACAGCAGAGTAGGGACCCAGTACGAAAAACCATTCGTACTGGGTCCCTTTCCTGTGCTTCGGCCGATATCCTCCGAAGATGAGACTCTTCGGTGTGGTTGTGGTCGCAATGGCTGGAGCACTCGTGGTGAGTGGATGCTCGTCGGGAAGTGAAGCGGCCGTCCCGACAGACCCGGTTGCATTCTCCGAGACCGTCACCGTCGACGCCGTGACCGGGCATCTGGAGCAACTCGAGAAGATCGCCGCCAACAACGAGGGCAATCGATCGGCCGGTACCCCCGGCTATGATGCCAGTGTCGACTACGTGGCAAACCTGCTCGAAGACAAGGGTTTCGAGGTCAGCACCCCGGAATTCGACTTCAGCTCCTTCGATCCCGGCACCGAATCCCTGAAAGCCGCTGACGGCTCCGATGTTCCGGTGCGGGCGCTGACATATTCCACCTCCACGGGACCGACCGGAATCACGGCGCGTCTGGTGGCGATTCCCGCCGACGAGACCCCCGGTTGCGAGGCCACCGACTACGACGGCCGCGACGTGAACGGTGCCATCGTGCTGGTCACCCGTGGAGTGTGCCCGTTCGGCGACAAGCAGAAGATCGCCGCTGATCGCGGCGCGGCCGCGTTGCTGGTTGCCAACAACGAGGACGCAATGCTGGGCGGGGCTACCTTGGGTGAACCCGAAGACGCCCGCATTCCGACCGGCGGGGTGAGCAAGGCGTCGGGCGAGGCTCTTGCCGCAGCGCCCGGAGACCTCACGCTGATTCTCGACACGTCGACGGAAACGACGAAGTCGCGCAACGTGATTGCACAGACCAAGACCGGCGCGACCGACAACGTGGTTGTCGTGGGCGCCCACCTGGACAGTGTGCCGGAAGGTCCCGGAATCAACGACAACGGAAGCGGCACCGCAGCCGTGCTGGAAACCGCGCTGCAGATGGGAAGCTCACCGAGCATCGAAAATGCCGTGCGTTTCGCTTTCTGGGGAGCGGAAGAAGTGGGATTGGTCGGCTCCACCCGCTACGTCGAGGGTCTGAGCGATCAGGAACGGGCCGACATCGCCCTGTACCTGAATTTCGACATGCTCGGTTCGCCCAACGCCGGATACCTGGCTTACGACGGCGACAACTCGGATGCCGTCGGGGAGGGGCCCGGGCCCGAGGGGTCGGCGGGCATCGAGCGCACCTTCGTCGATTTTCTCGCCGGGCGAGGGATTGCGGCGGACGGAACGGACTTCGACGGGCGCTCCGACTACGGCCCGTTCATCGAGATCGGGATCCCGGCGGGTGGCGTGTTCAGCGGCGCGGACGAGCGCAAGACGCCGGCACAGGCCGAGAAGTGGGGCGGAGAGGCGGAGGAGACTTTCGACCCGAACTACCACAGTGCCCAGGACAACCTCGCAAACATCGATCGCGAAGCGCTCGCTGCCAACGCTTCTGCAGTAGCCTTCGGAGTTGCGACGTATGCCCAGGATTTGAGCGGACCGAACGGAGTTCCCGTCGGCGATGCCCGGACACAGGCCAGAACCGAATGATCGACTGACCGAATGATCGACTGTGCGAGCGACCAGGAGGCCACTGTGCGAGAACGGCGGCAGCACACTGTCTGTAACTCTGAGTTACGCTTGAGTTATGGCTGATCTGTCCCCGGAGAACACCGACACGGCAGGTGCTTCTTCCTCCTCGGTTCGAGGCGTCGTCGACGTCGTCTTGAATTCTGCGGCAGAACTTAACCGTCGGCAGCAGCTCATCGACGCGCTACGACGCCTCAGGCGGGCACTACCCGGTGATCCAGGGTTTGGGGATCCGCTCTCGCTCGCCGGCCCCGGCGGTGCCCGCGCCGTGGCGCGCGTCGCTGACAGATTGCTCGATCAGAAGCCGGCAGCCACTCGCGAAGTGAGCCTCGGAGCACTGCAGGTGTGGCAGGCAGCGCTGGAAAAGATGGGCCGCGGACGTGGCGATCAAGAACTGACCATCGTCTTCACCGATCTGGTGGGCTTCTCCACCTGGTCGCTCGCAGCCGGTGACGGCGCGACGCTGACCCTTCTGCGTGCGGTGGCGCAGGCCGTGGAAACTCCGATCACCGACAACGGCGGACACGTCGTCAAACGGATGGGCGACGGTCTGATGGCAGTGTTCATTCGCCCGGATGCGGCTTTGAAGGCGGTGTTCACCGCGCAGGACGCGCTCGCGGAAGTCGATCTCGACGGATACACCCCACGCATGCGCGTCGGCCTACACACGGGTACCCCGCGTCAGATCGGTGACGACTGGCTCGGCGTCGACGTGACCATCGCCGCCCGGATGATGGGCTTGGGCGGCGACGGCAACGTCATGATGTCGGCGACAACTCTCGAGGAACTCGAAGCCGGCACCCTGGAGGATCTCGATCTCACGATCCGGCCATGGCGGCGAGGGTTTTTCGCGACCACGCCCAACGGAGTTCCCGTCGACCTGGGAATCTGGCGCGTGCGCCGGAACTAGCGCACTAAACCTGGAGCCGCCAGAGCGGGGACACCGGACCATGTCCCGCGCCGAGGTCGTACGACGCCTCGAGACACTTGGTCACCCACTCTTTGCCGAACGCCACCGCTTCCGGAACGGAATAGCCGTGTGCGAGAGCGCAAGTGATCGCAGCAGCCAGCGTGTCTCCGCCGCCGTGATCGTTGCCGGTGTCGATCCGGGCACTGCTGAATTCGAGGAAACGGTCGCCGTCGAACAACAGGTCGGTGGACAACTCCGAAGTACGAAGGTGGCCACCCTTGACGATGGACCATTGAGCGCCGAGCGCATGCAGCGCTTCTGCCGCTTGGCGGGCGCTCTTGTCGTCGACGACCTCGATACCGGTGATCAACCGAACCTCGTCGAGGTTCGGAGTGACCACCGTGGCTGCCGGAATCAAGGTGTTGCGGACCGCGTCGAGAGCTTCTTCGTGCAACAGCGGATCGCCGTGCATCGACGCGCACACCGGGTCGACCACGAGCGGAATCGGACGGTCGCGGCCGATCCCAACCTCGGCGGCAACCGCGGCCACCGCTTCGATGATCGTCGTCGACGCGAGCATTCCCGTCTTCGCCGCACCGACGCCGATGTCCGAGACCACGACGCGCACCTGGTCGGCGACGATCTCCGGCGGAATCTCGTGGAATCCGCTGACTCCCACCGAATTCTGGACCGTTACTGCGGCGACGGCCACGCAGGCGTGCACTCCGCACATCGCCATCGTGCGGGAATCGGCTTGAATGCCGGCTCCGCCACCGGAGTCGGTTCCGGCGATGGTCAATGCCCGAATCGGGGTCTGTCCGGCGGGGGTCAGGGGCAGCAGCTTCACGACGACGAGCCTACCGATCGGACCTGGGGAAACGGCAGCTCGGTCCCACCTCTCGCGGGAACGACGGCGCGAACTGCGATTGCGATCCGGTCGTTCCCGGTGCAAAAATTGGTCGAACCCGGGACAGCGTCGTCGGTAGCTGATTCTATGAGTGGCATGGATCACAGTTATGGAGAGCGTGCGAACGCAGCTGTCGCCGATCGCGCAGGTGCACATCGTGCCGTGGAGGTCGCCGCAATGAACGACATCGAAAATTCGAAAACCGGAACCTCACCGGAAGTCACGCTCGTGGACAATCCGTCGCACGAACGATTCGAACTGCTCTCCGACGACGAGTTGGTCGGCATCCTCGGATACCGCGACGAAGACGAGATTTCGGGGAGCGGAGCCGAAGCGGGCGACGTGGTTGCGTACATGCATACCGTCGTCAAAGAGGAGTACGGCGGGCAGGGACTGGCAGCCTTACTCGTGCAGTTCGCAATGGACTGCGCCCGTGAACGTGATTGGTCGGTACGGCCCGTGTGTACCTATGTTCAGCGGTACCTCGGCGAGCATCCCGAGTATCTGGAACTGCTCGTCGAGGACTAGAAGCCCGAGGGTGCAAACAGACGATCAGGCTCCGAGATTCACGATCACCCGAGATTCACGATCACCGGAGCGTGATCGCTGGCGCCCTTGCCTTTTCGCTCGTTTCGATCGATCTCGGCCGCCTCGACACGAGCTGCGAATGCCGGTGAGCCGAGGATGAAGTCGATTCGCATACCCTGCTTCTTCGGGAAGCGAAGCTGCGTGTAATCCCAGTACGTGTACACGCCGGGACCGGGTGTGTACGGGCGAACTACGTCCGCGAACCCGGACTCGGTGAAGGCGGTGAACGCAGCTCGTTCCGGCTCCGACGTGTGGGTCTTGCCCTCGAAGAAAGCGGGATCCCACACGTCGTCGTCCGTGGGAGCGACGTTCCAATCGCCGACCAGGGCGATCTGCGCGTCGGGATCCTGCTTGAGCCAGCCCTCCGCGTCGTCGCGCAGCTTGGCCAGCCAATCCAGCTTGTAGGCGTAATGCGGGTCTTCCAGCTCACGGCCGTTGGGGACGTACAGGCTCCACACCCGCACACCGCCGCAGGTGGCACCGATCGCACGTGCCTCGCGGACCGGGTCTGCCTCGGGATCCTTGTCGAATCCGGGCTGATCCTCGAATCCGATCTGCACGTCGTCCAAGCCGACGCGGGAAGCGATGGCGACACCGTTCCACTGGCTCAACCCGACGTGGGCGACCTCGTAGCCGATTTCCTTGAAGCGTTCGTACGGAAACTGCTCGTCCTTGCACTTGGTTTCCTGCATTGCCAGGACGTCGACGTCGGATCGACCGAGCCAGTCGATGATCCTGTCGGTACGGGCACGGACGGAGTTGACGTTCCAGGTAGCGATGCGCACGAGGGCAAGCCTAGCGTCAGCCGCCGACAGGATCGGTGGCGTATCGGTAGCGGTGGTGTTCGACGAATCCGAGCTGCTCGTAGAGCGCGATCGCCGCGAAGTTGTCCGCCGAAACCTGGAGGTACGCGTGCGTCGCACCGTTCTCACGACCCCAGGAGAGTAGATCTCCGCAGATCAGCGACCCGATTCCGTGACGACGGTGTTCAGGGGCGACGTGAATGCCGGTCAGTCCTACCCAGCGTTTGTGGTCGGGTGCCTCGGTGAGCGCAGCGCGCCCGATGGCAAGCGTCGTGTCGGTGTTTCCGATCGCGCCGAAAGTTGCAGTGCCCACGACAGCCGTGAGGACCGCCTCGACGTACGCCGGATCGCCGTGGGCGTCGTACATCGACAGCCAGTTGTGGTCGGGGCGGTCGGCGAACGAGGTGACCGGAGGACCGAGCGGCAGCGTGACATTGCCCAGATCGGCGGCCATCACGATGGTTTCCTTCTCGCTGCTCCACCCGTCCGGAGCGGTGCCGAGTCGATCGGGGAGGAGCAGCAGGGTCGGCAGTCCGCGGTCACCGAACCACTGGCGTATCCGCTCGATGGTGCTCGCGTCGAAGCCGGCAACCGCCCCCGCACCACCGAGCGGCAAAGCCGAATTGGCGCGGCCGGTGACACCGTGACCGGCGCGCAGCAACCAACCGTCGATCCACGCCTGCTCGACACCCGGCCACGCCGCCGCAGCAGCCGTTTCGAGGTTTCGAATCTCGCCGATGCGAATCGGGCGGGCCGAGAGACTCTTGAGCGCGATCACCTGATCGGCGGAGACCTGGACCAGCCGACCGTCGCCGGCGCGGACGGCGATGGGATCGGCGCCCTCGAGGATGCCGATGACGTCGGTCATGGGATGCGAATAGCCGGGTGGGAGCTTGTATCGCAAAACCACCCGGCTACCGATCGAAATGTTGCCGTTCAGAGCAGAATTCTCAGTCTTCGTAATCGTCGTCGTCGTGACCGAACGGATCGTCGACGGTCCCCGGCGTCCAGGTCAGACCGGGCTTGCCCCAACCGGAACGCTTGATGATCTTCTTGGCAGCACGCGCGTTGCGGCCGATGAGTACGTCCGTGTAGAGGAAACCGTCGAGATGCCCGGTCTCGTGCTGGAGCATCCGTGCGAAGAATCCGGTGCCCTCGACCTCGATCGGGTTGCCGTCGGCGTCGGTGCCGGTGACCTTCGCCCAATCGGCGCGACCCGTCGGGAACTGCTCGCCCGGAACGGACAGGCAACCCTCGAAGTCTTCGTCCGGGTCGGGCATCGTCTGGGGGATTTCGGACGTCTCGAGTACCGGGTTCACGACGACGCCGCGTCGACGCTCGCTGCTGCGGTCGTCGCCGGGGCAGTCGTAGACGAAGACTCGCAGTGGAACACCGACCTGATTGGCCGCCAGACCGACGCCGTTGGCAGCGTCCATCGTCTCGTACATGTCTGCGATCAGTTCGGCGATCTCGGCCGGGGACTGAGTGACCGGCTCTGTCGCCTTGTGCAGTACCGGGTCGCCGACGATTCGGATGGGGAGGATAGCCATGCGGACAAGGATAGTGCGGCGCGCCCGCGTAGTTATCACGGCCCGCACACTCGATCATGGTTCAATGGTTGCTGAAGAACAGCGATGTAATTCGTTGCTCGGTCGGAACGTGGGCCGCGGGGAAATTGTGAGTTACCTTCGGGCCAGGGGACCGGGAAACTCACGGCCGCGAGAATTCGGTCGGAAAAAGAACACCGGGCATACGAGTCTCGCTGACGCCGAGCACAGCAGTCGAGGAGTGACATGGACGGCGCAACCGCGCGTAGTCGGAACCAGTCCGAAGGCACTGGCGCCGACGATTCGGTAGTAGATACAGCAGGCATGCACGAGGTGGGCGAAGACGGCCTCACCCGCCGGGAGCACGACATCCTCTCCTTCGAGCGCCAGTGGTGGAAGTACGCCGGTGCGAAGGAAGAAGCCATCAAGGAGTTGTTCGACATGTCGGCAACCCGCTACTACCAGGTTCTCAACGCCTTGGTCGATCGCCCCGAATCCTTGGCGGCTGATCCCATGCTGGTCAAGCGCCTGCGTCGTCTGCGTGCCAGCCGTCAGAAGGCCAGGGCCGCCCGCCGCCTCGGCTTCGAGGTCACCTGAATCACGCGTACATATGATCGGGCTGTCCACACACTGGCGATAAGGTCGACATCGTGAGTACCCCGAAAGAGCAGCCGTCCGGACCTCCGCTTCGCGCAATCGCCATGGTGTTGATCGCGTTGGCGATCGTGTTCATCGGTCTCGGAGCAGCCTCACTGGGTGGATCGAGCGACGGTGGATCGGGCGACGAGAACACCGCAGCAGAGCAGACCGAATCCTCGGCGTCTGCCACGACGAGCGCCACCGCACCGGCATCTGCCACTTCCAAGCCGGCAGCGACGACGCAACCCGCTTCGGGCGATACCACCACTACGTCGCGTCCCTCGGGAACTGCGACGACCACGACTTCCAGCTCCGCGAGCGGCGTCGACACGTCGAATATCAGCGTTCGAGTTCTCAACAACAGCACCGTCTCGGGTCTGGCAGCAGGCACTGCCGAGGAATTGACGGCTGCAGGTTGGAACGTCGAGGAGACGGGTAACTACAGCGAGGGCACCGTCAGTACGACGACGGTGTACTACGGATCGTCCGCGGCGGAGAAGGCAGCGGCGCAGAAGATCGCAGCTGAACTCGGAGTCACCGCAGAACCTCGATTCGCCGGCATCGCGAACGCGTCACCTGGCGTGATCGTGATCGTGACCTCCAACTGACCGGTCGTGAAGGTGGAACTGACCCGTCGGTTCCAGCTACTACACGCGCCGTTATGATCAGAAGCACTTTCTCGCCACCTCAAAGGAGCGGTTCGATGGCCCCCAGCAGCACCCGGCGTATGTCCTGGCGCGTCGTTGCCCCTGTAGTCGCGATTGCCGCTTTCGGCTTGACCGCTTGCAGTAACAGCGAAGAGCCCAGCAGCGTCCCCGGCACGACTCCTCCGGTGTGGACCGGTGCAGCCGATCCCAGCGCGCACGAAAGCGCGGGCGGCCACGGTTCCGAGACGGCTCACGCCGGCGCTTCTGCCGAGACTGTCACCGCAACGCTGAACGGCACCGACGGCGCCAAGGTCGGAACGGTCACGTTCGCGCAGGAAGGTAGCGACGTCAAGGTCACCCTCGACGCCAAGGGCCTGACCCCCGGCTTCCACGGATTCCACGTTCACCAGGTCGCCAAGTGCGAGACCAATTCCGTAGCTCCCAGCGGCGGAGAGCCGGGTAACTTCCTCTCGGCAGGCGGACACTTCCAGGCCGAGGGTCACACGGGCCACCCGGCGAGTGGTGACCTCACTTCGGTTCAGGTCCTCGAAGACGGCACCGCCACGCTGGTCACCACAACCGACGCGTTCACCGTCGACGAACTGGTCGCAAACGGTGGAACATCCGTCATGATCCACGCCGGTGCGGACAACTTCGGCAACATCCCGACGCGTTACGCGCCGGCACCGGATCAGCAGACCCTCGACACCGGTGACGCAGGCGGACGCGTTGCTTGCGGTGTCATCACCAAGAGCTGACAAACTCACCTGAGTTTTGCATCACTTCCGGCGACTACCACGCAGTAGCCAGCACGGTGTTTTTACCGACACTGTGATTGGATTCTCTGCGTGGTAGTTCCATTTCCAGGTTCGCCGCGCCCGACGCTGGGCGTGGAGTGGGAGATCGCGCTGGTCGATCGCAAGACCAGAGATCTCTCCAACACAGCAGCCGAGGTGTTTTCGGCGGTCGAAGAGCTTGCCGGCTCCGAAACCCCGCACATCACCAAGGAACTACTGCGAAATACCGTCGAACTCGTCACGGGTATTCATTCGACGGTCGGCGAGGCGATGAGTGATCTCGACAGGTCACTGGATCTGCTGCGTCGCGCCGCGAATCCGCTCGGCGTCGACCTCATCAGCGCGGGCACGCACCCGTTCGCGCAATGGTCGACGCAGTTGGTCACCCGGACGCCCGACTACGACGAGCTCATCGAACGCACGCAGTGGTGGGGTCGGCAGATGCTGATCTGGGGCGTGCACGTCCACGTCGGTGTCTCGTCCGCGGATCGCGTTTTCCCCATCATCAACGCACTGCTGCAGCGCTATCCGCATTTGCTGGCGCTGTCGGCATCCTCGCCGATGTGGGCGGGTGTCGACACGGGGTATGCGTCCAATCGAGCGTTGATGTTCCAGCAGCTCCCCACCGCGGGCCTTCCGTACCAGTTCGAGAACTGGGCCGAATACGAGTCGTTCATCGACGACCAGATGAAGACCGGTGTGATCACCAAGATCGGTGGCATGCACTGGGACATCCGTCCTGCGCCGAAGTGGGGAACCATCGAGGTCCGGGTGTTCGACGGCGTCTCGACGCGCGCCGAACTGGGTGCCCTCGTTGCTCTGGTCCACTGCCTCATCGTCGATCTGGACCGCAGACTGAGCGCCGGTGAGACTCTGCCGAACATGCAGCCGTGGCACGTCAAGGAAAACAAGTGGCGCGCAGCGAGGTACGGACTGGACGCCGAGATCATCCTCGACTCCGACGCAAACGAGTGCCTCGTCACCGACGATCTGGATCGCCTACTCGACGACTTGGCGCCGATCGCGGTCTCGCTCGGCTGCGCGGACGAGTTGGCGTCGGTGGCGGACATTCCCCGTCGCGGCGCGTCCTACCAGCGGCAACGTCGTGTCGCGGAAGCGACGGGCGGCGATCTGGTTGCGGTCGTCGACGCCTTGGTCGCAGAGTTGGGCACCTAGCAGGTTCACAGTGCGAAGGGCTGTTTCGCGGACTGGAAATCCGGGCATACCAACCGTTTGTCCAGTGGGTGTCCATATTCAGTTCACACGCCGTTTACTATTGTCCGGTGTTGATAGACAGTTGGTCCCAACGAGGGGGCGCACCCGGACAGTCGGACCGTTCGTGGTCGAGTTCTCACCGACTCCTTCTGATCGGCACAGCAGCATTGACCGTGCTGGTCCTGGGTGTGCAGGCGTTCGCGTCGTACAAGGGCTATCTCGGTCCGGTGGAAAGCCTGTTCGGTGACTACTTCCTCGTTCCCCGCTCCGCGACCATGCCTTGGGTGGGCCTCGCTCTCGCGCTGGTTGGACTGAACAACAAAGAACGCATCTACGCGGTATCCGCGGCCGTCGTGATCGACGTGGTCGTCGGCGCGATCCGCTGGTTCTCGGGTGGACCGCTGACGATGGGCACCGGCGGCACCTGGGTGCTGACGGCCATCGCGGTGTACGCGGTGTGGAAGTTGTCCGGCGAGCGTCGACTCAGCGTTCTGCACGGCGTCGCTCTCGGCGCGTTGCTCATCATCGCGGCCAAGGTTGCCGAGACGTGGCTGGAGATCACCATTCTCGTCGGCACCGACGTGTGGGACGAGTACGTGTTCCTCGCCGACCAGGCTCTCGGGAATCCGTCGTGGGTGATGGGCCAGATCGTCGACGCCATGGGCCCCGTCGGTGCAGCAGCCCTCGACTGGATCTACGTCGAACTGCCGGTCGCGGTGATCGTGGTTGCTCTCTATCAAGTACGTAAGGGATGGCCGTCGCATCACCTGCTGCGCACGTTCCTGCTCATCGGGCTGATCGGCCCGATCTTCTACGTCCTGTTCCCGGTGGTCGGCCCGGTGTTCGCCTTCGGTCCACGTGGGTTCGGATTCCAGATCGGTGACTACTGGCCGAACATCGTGCCCAACTTCGACTTCGCATCACCGTCGTCGCTGCCGTTCGACGACGCCGCACCGCGAAACTGCATGCCGAGCCTGCACACCGCGTGGGCAGTCGCGCTGTTCATCCACTCGCGCAGCGGACCGTGGTGGATTCGCAGCCTGGGATCGTTCTGGCTAGTTGCGACGCTGACCGCGACGCTCGGCTTCGGATTCCACTACGGCGTCGACCTCATTGCCGGTGCCGTCCTGTGCTTGACTCTCGATGCGGCGCTACGGGATCCGGAGCGCGGCTGGGGGTGGTTCCGAGTGCGTCTGTTGATCGGTGGCTCGGCACTCCTGGCGGGATTGTTGCTCTCGTACCGGTTCGCTGCGGTGCAGATGGCCGAGTACCCGGCGATCTTCGGGCCGCTGCTGATGGCTGTCCTGGTTCTCATGTCGGTGGCGTACTTCGCCACCTTCTTCGCCCGCCCCGGCACTGCTCTTGCGGTGTGGGGCGAGCGCGACGGCGAGTGGGATGCCGCTACAGGAGAGAGTCCGGGTCTTCCAGCTCGTTGATCTTCATGAGGTCGTCCTCTTCGCGCTGTTCGCGGTAGGCGACTCGGCCGACGCTGTGCGCGATCACGGGCGCCGTCAGCAGCGTGAAGATGCCCACCAGGACCAACATCCAGATGTCGACGCTCCCACGAAGCAGGAACACGGCGCCCATCAGGACCAAGATCAGTCCGACCACCTGAGGTTTCGTGGCCGCGTGCATACGACGCAGAGTGTCGGGGAAGCGAACGATTCCCACCGCGGCGGTCAGCGCGAGCAGCGCGCCGAGGAAGATGGAGATGGCCCCGATCGTGTCGAGGATGTTGCCGATCACTGGTCACTCACCCGGAAGCGCGCGACGGACACGGAACCGATGAAGCCGACCAGCGCCAGCGCGACGATCGCGGGAACGATGGTCGTGTCTTTGCTGTACGCGGCCCAGACCGCGAGTCCACACATCGAGACCGCGATGATCGTGTCCAGGGCGACGAGGCGGTCGAGTGAGCTCGGACCGTCGAGCAATCGGAACGTGGTCAGTACGGCGGCGATCAGCAGAATCACTCCGGAAATGATCAAGATCGTGGTGATGAACCCGTTCATGGTTGGTCCTCCTGCCGGGGTGCATCGAATTCGTAGTCGCGCTGGTGCCATGGGCTGGGTTGCCAGTCCGAATCACGTTCGAACGACGCGATGAACAACCGCTCGAGGTCCTCCACCGAGCGGTAGAACGCGCTGACGGCTTTCTGCGAGCCGACGTCGAGCACGTGGACGTAGACGATGCGTCGGTTCTGGTCGATCTCGAGAACCATCGTGCCGGGGATCAGGTTGAGAACGTCGATGCACAGCGTGAGAACCAGGTCGGACTTGATCCCGAGTTGGTACCGCAGAACTCCGGTGACCGGCGGCGGCGACGGACGGATCGCCAGCCACGCGACCTGGATACTCGACTGGATCGCGTAGTACACGATCATCCACAACAGACGCAGAATCGACAGCAGATGTACCCGACCCTCGACCGGTACGCGGGGGAGGGGAAGCAGGACCATGATGATCAGGCCGACGGCGAGTCCGCCGAAGATGTTGCCGAAACTGATGTTGCCCCACAACAGGATCCATACGACCATCAGCCACAGCAGGATCCCGACGCGGAGTACCTGTTCGCGTTTCATCGCGGAGCCTCCTCGGTATTCGGGACGTCGGTGTTCGGGGCCTCGGTATTCGGGACATCGGTACTGGGAGCTACAGCAGGGTCGTCTGCAGCGACGGGAGCTTCGTCGACCGGCACAGGCCGGTGGTTGCCGAGAACCGCGTCGATGTAGATGGACCGGTCCTGCAGGTCCTTCGCCGCTCTGTCGCTGATGTCGATGATCCGGCCCGCGAACACCGTCAGTGCCAGACCGACGATGACGAGCCCGACCGTCGGAATCAGCATGAAGAGCGGAATCTTGCCGACATCCTCGCGGTCGACGAACGCGATGTCCTCTTCGGACTCGTCGATCAACGCTGACGGGCTGACGTCGGCGAGGTCACCTTCGGGCGCGTCGGCCCGGGCTCGCCAGAAAGCCTTGGTCCACACGCGGGCGACGGCGTAGAGCGTCAGCAAGCTGGTGATCGTGCCGCCGGCAACGAGGATCCAAGCCAACGCGCTGGCGTCGGCCGCACCGGCCTGAAGGAGCGCGACCTTGCCGATGAAGCCCGAGAACGGCGGGATACCACCGAGATTCAGCGCCGGGATCAGGAAGACGATCGCGAGGATCGGGCTGGCCGCCGCCAGACCGCCGAGACGGCGCAGCGACGACGACCCGGCTTGTCGTTCGATCAGACCCACGACGAGGAAGAGCGTCGTCTGCACGATGATGTGGTGGGCGACGTAGTAGATCGCGCCGGACAGCCCGGACGTCGTGGACAGTGCGATACCGAAGATCATGTAACCGATATGGCTGACCAGTGTGAACGAGAGCAGACGTTTGATGTCGCTCTGCGCGATGGCACCCATGATGCCGACCACCATCGTGAGCAGACCGCACACCATCAGTACGTTGTCGAGTTCCCCTTGCGGGAACAGCAGTGAGTGTGCGCGGATGATCGCGTACACACCGACCTTGGTGAGCAACCCGGCGAAGACGGCGGTGATCGGTGCGGGCGCGGTCGGATACGAGTCCGGTAGCCACGCGGACAGCGGGAAGACCGCGGCCTTGATGCCGAACGCCACGAGAAGGACAGCGAAGATGGCGGTTCGTGTGCCCGGCGGAATGTTGTCGAAGCGCAGGGCCATGTCGGCCATGTTGAGGGTGCCGGTCGCCGCGTAGGCGAAGGCGATGCCCGCCAGGAAGATCAGCGAGGACACCATCGAGACCATCACGTACGAGACACCGGCCCGGACGCGGTCGGCGCTGGCACCGAGCGTCAGGAGCACGAAACTCGCAGCGAGCAGAACCTCGAATCCGACGTAGAGGTTGAAGAGGTCACCGGCGAGGAACGCGTTGGAGATACCGGCGGTCAATGCGAGATAGGTCGGCAGGAAGATCGAGACCGGCTGGGCCTCGCTGCCGTCGCGAATACCCTGACCGATCGCGTAGATCATGACGGCGAGCAACACCACCGACGAGACCACGAGCATCATCGCCGAGAGACGGTCGACCACGAGTGTGATGCCGATGGGGGAGTCCCAGCCGCCGACCTGAACGGCCGTCGTACCGTCGCGGTCGGCGAGGTAGAGCAGCAAGCCCGACACCGCGACGACTCCGACGAGCGCGATCAGTGTGATCACGCGCTGGAAACGAGGACGTCGGCCGACGACCAGCGTCGCAGCTGCGGCCAGCATCGGGATCAGAACGGGCAGGGGCGCAAGGGCTCCCATCAGGTTGTCCGAGATGGTCATGCGCCTCCACCTCCCTCGATCTTGGTCTGGCGAGCGTCTTTGCGCCGCTTCTCGGATTCCTTCTTACGAGCAAGGTCGGTGGCCCAGTCGGGTACCGGTTCGTCCTCGAAGTCGCCGTCGTGGAGGTCGTCGTAGCATTCGATGTCCTCGAGGTTGACCAGTTGTTCGAGGGGAATAGGGTTGCCGTCCTTGTCGAATGCGTCGCCGCCGATGCTCGGGGCACCGGTGACCGGGTCGTCGGAGCGGTCGTGGTCGGGAGCGTCGGCAGGCAGGCGACGCTTGAGAACCTTGGTGTCCTCGGGATCGTCCTCGACGGCGTCGGCGGTGTTGATCTTGTAAGACCGGTACGCCAGTGCCAGAACGAAGCCGGCGATACCCATCGTGATCACGATCGCCGTCAGGATCATGCCCTGGGCGAGCGGATCCGCTATTTCCTCGTGGACCGAATCTCGGCCGACGATGGGCGGATTCCCGTCCGATCCACCGACGGTCAGGATCAAGAGGTTGATGGCGTTGCCGAATAGAAGTAGACCGAGCAGCATCCGAGTGATGCTTCGTTCGATCAGCAGGTAGACACCGGCCGACGTGAGGACGCCGATCAGGATCAGCATTCCGATGTTTGCGCTCATGGTGCTTTCACCTCGATTTCTGCGTCGAGGCGGGCGCCGAGACTTCGGAGTACGTCCAGGACCAGGCCGACCACGATGAGGTAGACGCCCAGGTCGAAGAACAGTGCGGTGACCAGTTTGACGTGGCCGATGAGCGGGAGTGTGAACTCGAAGACGGCGGACGAGAGCGCCGGGGCGCCGAGGAACAGCGACACCAGGGCGGTGCCCGCGGCCAGCGCCAAACCGAGGCCGAGAATCTTGCCCGCGTCGATGGGTACGGCTTCACCGAGTTCGTAGCGTCCGCCGGCGAGGTACCGAAGTACCAGCGCCAGGCCCGCCGTCAGGCCTCCGGCGAAACCGCCACCGGGGGCATTGTGACCGGAGAAGAAGAAGTAGATCGACAACACCATGATGGTCGGGAAGATCAACCTCGTGGTGACCTCGAGAACCAGCGAACGGTGTCGAGGATCGATGAGGTCTCCGCCGCGCAACCACGTCGTGTCCGAGTTGGCAGCTGCCTTGTCGACGATGACGGAGGGGGCGTCCGCGACGCGCGGCGCGATACCGAACCGGCGGTTGCGGAAGACGAGGCTGGCGACGCCTGTCGCAGCTACCAGCAGCACCGAGATCTCACCGAGGGTGTCCCATGCGCGGATGTCGACGAGTAGGACGTTGACGACGTTCTTGCCGTTGCCCAGGTCGTAGGCAGCGTCGGGAAGCAGCTCGTAGATCGGACGAGTGTTTCGGGCATTGGTCGCGAAGGCCGCGATGGTGGTGACGGTGATACCGACGGCGATGGCGAGTGCGGCACGCGGCCACTTGAAGCCGATCGCCTTGCTCTCGTCGACTTCGGCGGGGAACTTCCGGAGCACGAGCACGAAGATCACCAGTGTCAGTGTCTCGACGAGGAACTGGGTCAGCGCGAGGTCGGGTGCGCCGTGCAGCGCGAACAACACGCCGCAGCCGTAGCCGGTGAGTCCGACGAGGATGACGCTGGCGAGTCGGTTGCGCATCAGCGTCGCGGCGATGGCGGCCGAGATCATCATCAGCGCGATAGTGAACTGGATGGGTGAATCCCACATCCGAAGGTCGACTCCGCCGCCATCGGTGTCGATGATCAGCAGGAACAGCGGCACAACGACCAGCGTCGCGAGAATCGTCGACTGTGTGCGGGGGAGCGAACCACGCTGAGTGGCACCGGTCAGGCGCATCGAGATGGTGTCCATGCCGCGCAGGGTCGCGTCGTAGATACGGTCGGCGTTGCCGAGCGGCGGGTGCTCGAAGTGCAGTCGGCTGATCTGACGCTGCGCGATGTAGAGCGCGATGCCGCCGGCGATGACGATGCAGGTGAGCAGCAGCGGAGTGTTGAATCCGTGCCACAGCGCGAGGTGGTAGTCGGCGTGAGGTCCGGGGGCCAGTGTGGTGGAGTACGGCGTCAGCAGCTTCTCGAGCTGGGGCGAGAGAATGCCGGCGGCCAGACCGAGAACAGCGAGCAGGCCGGGCGCGAACAGGAACAGCCAACCCGGCTTGTGCATCTTGCTCACGGCTGGGCTGGGCTTGCTCAGGGTCTTACGTCCGAAGGCGCCCCAGATGAAGCGGACGCTGTAGCCGACGGTGAGGATCGAGCCCAACACGATCACCGTGACGACGGCGATGGACGACCAGTGGCCGAGCGCGTTCGTTTCGAGCACCGATTCGAGTGCGGCTTCCTTGCCGACGAATCCGAGTAGCGGTGGCAGACCGGCCATGCTGGCGGCAGCGAGGCTCGCGATGATCGCGAGAGCGGGTGCCGCTTTACCCAGGTGAGCAAGTTTGCGCAGGTCACGGGTACCGGTCGTGTGATCGATGATGCCAACGACCATGAAGAGTGCGGCCTTGAACATCGCGTGCGCCACGACCATCGTCATGCCGGCCAGGGCGGCGTCACGCGTGCCGATGCCGACCAGGACCATCATGAAGCCGAGTTGGCTGACCGTTCCGAAGGCGAGGACGAGTTTGAGGTCGTACGCGCGCATGGCTCGCCAACCGGCGAGGATCATCGACAGCAGACCCAAACTGATGATGGTGATGCGCCACGGCGGCGAATCGGCGTACCCGGGAGCCAGGCGCGCGACGAGGTAGATACCGGCCTTGACCATTGCAGCAGCGTGAAGATAACCGCTGACAGGGGTTGGCGCGGCCATTGCACCGGGAAGCCAGAAGTGCAGGGGCACGATTGCCGATTTGGAGAGCGCACCGACCAGGATCAGGACGATCGCGACGGACGGGAGCCACCCCGTCGGCGGGTTCGCGACCAGTTCGGACAGGTTGTAGCTGCCGCCGACCTGGCCGAGGATGATCATGCCGACCAACATCGCCAGACCACCCGCGGTGGTGACCAGCAGTGCCTGGGTCGCGGCGCGGCGGCTGGTGGCGCGTTCGGCGTAGTGACCCACGAGCAGGAACGACAGGACCGTCGTCAGTTCCCAGAACACGTAGAGAAGCAGCATGTTGTCGCTGGTCACTAGCCCGAACATGGCACCCGCGAAGGCGACCATCTCGGCGGCGAAGATACCGAGTCGAGGTTCGTCGTCGGTGAAATAGCGGGCGCAGTAGACCAGGATGAGCGTGCCGACACCCAGGACGAGCACGGCCATGATGGCCGAAAGCGCGTCGAACCTGAAGTCGATGTCCATCGACAGCCCTGGAACCCAGGTGATGTGCAGCGTCTCGACGGTGCCCCATTTGTCGATGACCCAGCCGAGGCCGGCGAGGGGGACTATCGCGAGGGGGAAGAAGCCGTTTCGCCCTAACCTGCGCACCACAAGCGGAGCCAAGAGGGCGGCAACGGCATGGGCAAGCAAGATAGCGAGCAAAAGGCACTCCGTCGTGTTGTCAGCGGGCGGCGGGGTGTCCGAACAAAATCGAACCTATCGGATTAACGAGACAATTCACCTTGTCGGAGAGGTTGTCTTTGCGTACATATTACCGGGCGTGGCAGTTTCGATGTGCAGCGAGTCGATTCGGACATCATCGGCACTCGCTGATACACGTAGGTTGGACGACGTGAATTCGTCGACACCCACCACGATCATCCGTACCGCTGCCCTTGCACACATTCGTGACCGCAAGCTGATCCAGACCCGCTCCGTGGGCAAGACCGCGTTCTACATGGCCGGCGGAAAGATCGACCCGGGTGAGACGCCCGAGCAGGCGTTGCACCGCGAAATTCGGGAGGAACTCGACGTCGATCTGGTCGACGGGACGGTCACGTTCCTCGACGTCTTCGAGGCTCACGCTTTCGGACATTCCGCGGACACGGGCCTGCACATGAGTTGCTATCTGGCGGAGATGGCCGGAGACCCGCACCCGACCAGCGAGATCGCCGAGTTCCGCTACTTCACGCTCGCCGAGTACGCAGCGATGGACGAGGTGGCGCCCGGATCACTCAAAGTGTTCCATCGCCTGGCGTCGATGGATCTGATCGACTGATCGGCGGAGGAACGGATCGATTGATCCGCCCCAATCGGAGACTCACGTAGGCGCAGACGGCCACGATGATCAACGCCACGGCGTCGAGTATCAGAATGTCGGTCGAGATTTCGAACGGGCCGACCGTCGTGATGCCGTTGAAGGGCTTGTTCTCGTCGAGCGGCGTGTACGCCGTCCATCCGTAGTCGAACTGCGGATAGACGAGCAGGGCCAGCGCCGTCGGGCCGAAGATGACACCGAGTCCGACGAGGGCTCGTGACGCTCCGGTCCGCGGTGGCTCTCGGTACATCGCGCTGGCGATCGCGTACGTGACGACCGCAGCGGTGAAGGCGACAAGAAGATCGCTGATCGTGAGAACGTCACCGATCTTCGGCGACGGCGACGTGGCGTAGCTGACGATCCCGGCGACCGTGACCGTCAGGAGCAATCCGTAGCCGACGACCCGCGAGGGAGCGATCGCTCCGATCGCTGCCGCGGCGACGATGACGAGTCCGATCACGACGGCGGTCGAGGCGGGGGTTTTCGACCATTCCATAGCTTCGGTTGCGGGACGGTTCGCCGAGACGGCCGCCAGAGTTGCGACGGCAGCGGTACACATCAGCAGGATTCGACTGCCGTCGCCCAGCACCCGCGCGCAGATCACCGTGATCACCAGCGCGACGAGTAGTAGAGGCACCGCCGCCGTGACGGTGGTGATCTCGAACCACCAATTCGCAGCGACCCCGAAGAGGGTGAGCACCGCCGCGATAGTCACCGGTCGAACGGCCATCCGTTCCTTGGGGTGGTCCTTGTCGAAGTCGTGGAACCAGAACGCGGCGACGCAGGCGGCGGCCAAAGCGAGCGCGAGCAGTGTTGCCCCCAACACTGGTGGTTGAAACTGGTTGGTGTTGTCGGCGATGTAGTCCGCGTACCGCCGAGGAATAGCGTCTTCGTCGAGGAGTGAATCCGAGACATGCACGGCAACAATCGTTCCCGCGACGGAAGCGGCTCGGACCCGGGGAGCGGCAGCAACCGTGACCGCGCCGACAGCGACTCCCGCACCCACGGGTGAGAGTGCCTCGAAGTTGTGATCGTAGAGCCCGGGCAGTTCGAGTAGGAGTCCACCGAAGACCGTCATGGCCGCGGTCCGCAACCGGCAGCGGGCCATCATCGCGGCTGTCCCGACCGCGATCACAGCCAAGACGCCGGCGCCGATCGTCGAGATCGACCAGAACCTGTCGCCCGTCGAAATCGACGTCGACTGGCTGTTCACGAACGGTGCCAAGGCGACGACGGTGACGACGAATGCCGTCACGCCACTCAGCGCGACGAGCAGCGTCCTGCGGGCGATGGGCACTGCTCCAAAATAGTCAATCCGGTACCAGTTGCACCGCAATAGCAGGTCTCAGTCCGGTGACGGTGTGTCAGTCGACTGGCTCCGGTTCGATCCGAGATTCCGTGGTGTCGACGGGTGGATGGGACCGTCGGAGGATCGCTGCACCGCAGAAGCCGATGATCAAGGCGAAGAGGATTGCAGCGCCGACGGTCTGAGGGGTGACGTAGTCGATGGTGATGCCTATGCCGCGTCCGAATAATCCTCCGTCGGCGCTGACGTGCGCCGGGATGGGATGTTCCATCAATCGCTGAATGTCTGCCGCTGTCAACTCTGGCGGCGCGGTGAGCTGATCGGTGAGGATGGCGATCGACGAGAAGGTCATCGCGGCAAAGGGAATGGCGAGTCCGAGTGTGGCGTCGACCAGGCTGCCGGGAGCCAGGGCACCGAACAGCAATCCGGCGGCGAGACCCAGCGAGGCGATCTTCAGTGCGATTGACCAGACACCGTGCGCGGAGTCGAAGGGCAGTAGTTCTGACAGCGGTACCGCAACGAGAACGGCGATGGGAACGAGGTTTGGCACCTGCTTGTGCAGTCGCAATCCGACGGCGACCGGCAGGGCTGCGAAAAGCACCAGTACCCAGGGGGACTTCAGGTCTCCCCAGTGGCCGGAACCCTTCGCGATGTCGACGAACAGCGGAGCCGACGCAGCGGCCAGAGCGGTTGCGGCCCAGAGGAACTTGCCACCAGCACCGGAGGTGTCGCCGAGACGGTAGGCGGCGATCCATGTCAACGCGAGCGCAGCGCCCGCTGCCAAGACCATGACGATCCAGGCAGTTGCCTCGGACGCGTACTGCTGGCGATCGATCACGGCGCCGAGCACTCGATGCCCGATCGCCAGCGCGGCGATCACCACGAGCGCGATGCGGATTTCGCCCGCGTCGGGCTTGCGGATTCGGAAGCCGGATTGCGCGGTCACTGCACAGGCGATTGCTGCTGCGGCCGTGGCGCCGATCAGCCACCACGACGGCTCACCTACCGAAGACGTACTCATCCGGCCCGTCCCGCCGGCGAACGTGCGAACCGTGAGGAAGGCGGCAAGCACGCCGAGGAGGGTGGCGTTCTTCGTGGCGGTGCGATCCCAACTGACGGCAACCACACAACCCAGAATCGCACCGGCTGCAACACTTTTGACGATGATCACGGCGATCAGCAGGTCCAGTGACGCAACCTCGGGCACGACTGCCCGAATGATCGCGATGACGGCGACCCCGACGGTGATCGCGATCCAGGCTGCCCGACGGGAGCCGCGACGCTGTGAGAGTGCGCAGGCAAGCACGGCAACCACGGCGCCGAGCCCGACAGCGGTGGGTCCACTGCTGATCCAGCGATCTACTTCCGACGGAGAGGCCACGATGGCCCAGTCACGGAGAACCGGATTGGTCAGGGCCAGCGCAGCGAGTATCCCGGACAGGAGCGCAGCGACGGTGGTGAGGATCGCTCGAAGATCGAGTGGCATCGGGCCAACCTATCGCGGCGCCGCGACATCGGTCGTGGGCGGCGTGAGTGCCGGAAACCAGATGTCGGTGAGAACGTCTGCTGCGACGTCCGCACCCGCGGTGATCGCGCCCTGTTCCGCCCAGCGAATGAAGAAGCGCTCGACCTGTGTCAGCAGGAGTTCGACCCGGAGTTTCGCCTCGTCGTGTCGATTCTGCGGCCAACGGGCGAGGTACGACGGCATCGCGTTGGGCAGTGCAGAGATGCCTTCGCGGGCCAGTGTGCGGAACTCGGGTTCGAGGACCATGGCCTCGTCCCACGCCCGCATCATGTGGTGGTGATCGCGGCACCAGTCGAGAGCGCGGTTGATCCAGCCGGCGAATTCTTCGCGCGAACCGGAATCGAGTACGTGGTCGAGATCCTGGAATATGGCGAGGGTGCTGGATACGACGGTGTTCGAGCCGAGCGCCTTGAGGATGTCGATCTTTCCGGGAAAGTGCAGGTAGAAGGTGGCTCGGCTGCAACCGACCCGGCCGGCGATGTCCTCGACGGTGACAGCCGCGTATCCGCGTTCGGTGAAGAGCGCGCCGGCGGCATCCACGAGGTCTGCGCGGGTTCGCTGCTTCTGCTTCTCTCGCAGCGTCAGTCTGCCGGAGGTATCTGTCATTACCAGGATCCTAATGCCGCGGGGGCTCTCACGGGTCAGTTGTACGAGACTCTCCGTCTTTCACTTGACAGTCCGTTAGTGAAAGCTACTCTGTGGTGTAGCGCACATTCGACCGATCAGAGGACGCCATGACCATCTCGGACACAACACGCACGCCTGACCTGCCGGCCGGATTCGACGTCACCGATCCTGCTGTCCTCGGGGAGCGGATCCCTTTCGAGGAATTCGCCGAACTGCGTCGCAACGCACCCGTGTGGTGGTGTGAGCAGCCGCCGACGGTCGGTGGATTCCAGGACGAGGGCTACTGGGTGGTCTCGCGTCACGCTGACGTCAAAGAGGTCAGCCAGCGCAGCGATGTGTTCTCGAGCTGGGAGAACACCGCGATCGCGCGTTTCGCCGACGACATGCCACGTGAGGCCGTCGAGATGCTCCGTCATCTTCTGCTCAACAAGGATGCACCGGAGCACACCAAGCTCCGCAAGCTGATTTCGAAGCTGTTCACGCCTCGCGCGATCAACGGCATGCGCGACGAATTGGATCGTCGTGCACGGAGCATCGTCGACACCGCTGTGAGCGAAGGCCCGGGCGACTTCGTGAAGCAGGTTGCCAGCGAGCTGCCGCTCCAAGCGATCGCGGATCTGATCGGTGTACCGCAGGACGATCGGGACAAGCTGTTCAAGTGGTCCAACGAGATGATGGGCTACGACGACCCGGAATACCAGGGTGATCCGGCAGTCGCGTCCACCGAGGTCCTCGGATACGCGTACCAAATGGCAGACGCACGTCGTACCTGCCCGGCAGACGACATCGTCACCACTCTGGTCCAGGCCGACATCGACGGCGACTCCTTGAGCCCGGAGGAGTTCGGGTTCTTCGTGCTCATCCTGGCGGTCGCAGGGAACGAGACCACTCGCAACGCCATCACGCACGGAATGATCGCGTTCCTGGACAACCCCGAGCAGTGGGAGCTGTACAAGAAGGAACGTCCCAAGACGACGGCCGACGAGATCGTCCGTTGGGCGACACCCGTCACCGCCTTCCAGCGCACCGCGCTCGCGGACACGGAATTGGCAGGAGTGTCGATCAAGAAGGGGCAGCGCGTGGTGATGCTGTACAGCTCCGCGAACTTCGACGAGGACGTCTTCGAGAACCCGATGACGTTCGACATCACTCGTAACCCCAATCCGCACTTGGGCTTCGGCGGAACGGGCGCGCACTTCTGCATCGGTGCCAACCTCGCTCGTATGGAGATCGACTTGATGTTCAACGCGATCGCCGACAACGTCCCGGACATCACCAAGATCGGTGATCCGCGCCGTCTGCGCTCGGGTTGGATCAACGGCATCAAGGAGTTCCAGGTCGATTACAAGAGCACAGGCTGCCCGGTCGCTCACTAGAGTCGGTAGGTGAGAGGTACACCCCACGATCTCGAGGAGCCACCGCATGACTTCGATCAACGACAAGGCAACTGCTCTATTGGCGTTGCACCAGCCAGGTAATCCGGTCATTCTCCCGACGGTATGGGACGCGTGGTCGGCGAATCTTGCGGTGGCTGCCGGTTTTGCAGCCCTGACGGTAGGCAGTCATCCGGTTTCCGATTCCATCGGCAAGCCGGACAACGAGGGCATCACCTTCGACGAACTTCTGCACCGGATCAAGCAGATCACCGGTGCGGTCGACGCCCCGATCTCGGTGGACATCGAGGGTGGTTACGGGCTCGAGCCGGCAGTTCTCATCGACGGGTTGATCGATGCCGGCGCTGTCGGACTCAACATCGAGGACACCGTTCACAGTGAAGGCGGACGCTTGCGTGAGGCGCAGGAGCACGCCGACTTCGTGGGTGGGCTTCGTCAGGCCGCCGACGCAGCCGGAGTTCACGTTGTCGTCAACGCGCGCACCGACCTGTTCGTGAAGCAGGTCGGTGACGAGGCCGATCGCGTCGATCGCGCCATCGCACGCCTCAAGCTGGCGGCCGACGCCGGCGCCGACGTTCTCTACCCCGTCGGGCGCCATGACGACGCGACCCAGCGCCGCCTGACGTCCGAACTTCCACTTCCGATCAATGCGATCGGAATCCCGGACCAGGACGATCCGGCAAGTTTCGGTCCGCTCGGAGTGGCACGTGTGAGCTTCGGTCCGTTCTTCCAGATGGCATTGGCCAACCGTGCGAACGAGATCTTGGGACGCTGGAAGTAAGAATGCAGACACTGATGTCGCCCGGCCCGCTTCTCGACGATGGCGGACATTTGGTCGAGACGGGTTGGGCCCCATCGGAGATTCGCAAGTATCGACGCTCTGCGATCACCGCTCCCAAGTTCCGGATCAAGGAGTGGGACTACTACTGCGTTCTCACTGCGGATTACGGCATCGCGCTGACCGTCGCCGACAACGGGTACATGGGCTTGCTCGGGGTCTCCTGGCTCGATTTCCGAACACCACACGAGATCACCGAAAACGTGATGCTGCCGTTCCCGATGGGAAGGCTCGGTCTGCCCGAAAGCGCCGACGACGGTGATGTGGTGGTGTCGAAAGGTAAAGCTCGCTTCGAGTTTCGCCATGTGGACGGTGGGCGCCACCTGATTGTCGACTACCCGGCTTTCGACGGTGGACGAGGTCTTCATGCCGACTTGTTCCTGGCGAGTCCTGCCGATGACCGGATGGTGATCGCCACACCGTTTCCGAAGGCGTCCCGTTCGTTTTACTACAACCAGAAGATCAACTGCCTGCCCGCTGCCGGGACCGTGCGAATCGGGAGCGACGACTTCACATTTCGCTCGGAAGACTCGTTCGGCGTTCTCGATTGGGGCAGGGGAGTCTGGACTTACGACAACACCTGGTACTGGGGTTCTGCATCCGGACTGGTGAACGGCGAGCGGTTCGGATTCAACATCGGTTACGGCTTCGGCGACACTACGGCGGCCAGCGAGAACATCGTGTTTGTCGGCGGCCGGGCACACAAACTGGACAGGATCGACTTCGGCATCCCGCAGGGAACGTACGACGGCGCTCCGTGGAACTTCTCGAGCAACGATGGTCGCTTCGAGATGACTTTCGAGCCGATCATCGACCGTGCCGCGACTTTCGACGTCGGGGTGCTGCGTTCGATTCAGCATCAGGTGTTCGGAAAGTTCTCCGGCACAGTAATCCTCGACGACGGTACCTCCGTGGTGGTTCGAGATCTCCTCGGATTTGCCGAGGAGGTTCGGAACCGCTGGTAGGCCGTACGTCTCCGCGAAGATGACGGAACGCAGCATGAGCACCGGGGCATGATCGTGCCCCGGTGCTCGCGTCTCGAGTTGTTTCACTTCAGGCTGCTGTCGGTGGGCTGTTCCCGCCGATCGGCTGCTGATACGGATCGATCGACATCGGTGGATAGAACACTGTTTTCCGATCCGGCCCGATCTCCACCCGCCATTCGGTGTGGTGCATCGTCCGATGATGATGACCGCACAACAAGATCAGATTGTCGAGATCTGTTGGGCCACCATCGTTCCAGTGAACAATATGATGAGCATCGCACCACCCCGACGGCGTTCCGCACCCCGGAAACGCACACCCACCATCACGAACCGCCAACGCCCGCCGCTGCGGCACCGTCGCGGTCCTTGCTTCTTTGCCGCAGTCGAGCGGAACACCATTCTCATCCAACAAAATCCGCGTGACCGTGCAATCGCAGGCCAACATCCGGGCAGTATCGATGCTGATCGGGCCCACCCAATCCGTCCACGCGAACCCCAACTCCTCAGTGGACGGCAGGAGGTCTTTCAGAACTTTAAGGTCCGTCATATCTTTTGCCGACGCGGTCACCGTGATGTGCGGTTTCACTCCGCCCTCGATCGGACCCAACCCCGCCCGCTCATACCGCCGCAACAACTCGCAAAACCCGTCCGCCCGTCGTAATGCCGGCGTACGGGTGTCCTTGACACCGTCCTTCTCCGGTATCGGCGCAGACAGGCTCGACAACAACGTGATCAGACGCGCCCCGTTGATCGCATCCAAATCACCCTTCACAGTGACCCGCCCGTACAAGCCTTTCGAGGCGTAGAACTCGTTACGCTCCGAATCCTCACCGACCGGAACGCCGTCCTCACGCTTGCCGTACTGCTTCTCGATCCGCCGAATCGCCGCCCGCACCGCATCGCAATCCGCAATGTTCTTCGACGCCAACGACAACAAAATCCCGCGAGCCTTGTCCACATCCGCCAGGGTCATGTTCTTCGGCGGATGCTGACAAAACGACGCCACCTGACGGGCTTTCAACGCATCCACGTCACCGCGATGAAACGCATCCGCGACAACAGGTTCGAGCATCAACAACCGCGCCAACCCGACCAGCAGACTGCACTCACCGATCTCCAGATTCGTCGAACCATGCAACCACTGCGCGATCGCCCGAAAACCCTTCCCGCCGAGAACGTCCCGGGAAAACATCTCCACGATCAGCAACACCATCCGCGACTGCAACTCGTGTCGGGCGCGCACCAGACATAGAACCTCACCCTTGAGGCCCTCGCCATCCAGCTGCCACGCTTCCCGACTGTCCATGCTAAAAGTCTAATCGAACAAAGTTTCGAACACAAGACTTGTATCTCGAAAACTGTTCCTATGCAATAATTTTCGACAATTCCGATTTTTGGGACTTTTCGGATGTTCATTCGATCTGCGGCAGTCACGGCGAAGGAGGTCTGGATGTGTCGCGGTCGGTGATGCTGCTCATGTCATGCAGATTCGGAAGTTGCACATGGATGAACCAGACATCGATGTTGCGTTGGTGCGGCGATTGCTCTCGAGTCAGATGCCACAGTGGGCCAATCTGCCGTTGCGCTTGGTCGAGTCGATCGGCACCGACAACGTCATGATCCGAGTAGGCGATTCACTCGTAATCCGTATGCCCCGCACCCCAGGTGCGGCAGAGGGAATCACAAAGGAGCAACAGTTGGTGCCGCATCTGGCTCCACACCTGCCGGTCCCCGTGCCCGTTCCGGTAGGTGTGGGTGAGGCGGCCTTCGGATACCCGTGGCAATGGTCGGTGCACCCGTGGGTGCCAGGGCGAAACCCTGTGCCCGGCATGGTCGATGACCACCTGGCCATCCAACTCGCAGACTTCGTGAACAGTCTACGTCGGATCGACACACTCGGATTGCGCCCACAGGGATCGCTGCATTCCTACCGGGCCGATCCGATTGAGCGACGAGATTCACCGACTCGAGCGAGTATTGCAGCGTGTGGCGACCTGCTGAACGGAGCGCTGACGGAGGCGGCGTGGGAAAAGGCGCGCCACGTCATCGACTACGCAGGCCCAGCGGTGTGGATGCACTCGGATCTGCACCCGGGAAACATCCTGGTGAGCGACCGCAGCCTTTCGGCCGTGATCGATTGGGGTGGACTCGCTCTCGGAGACCCGGCAATCGACTGCCTCATTGCATGGACTCTGCTGACGCCGAGCACTCGGCATACATTCCGGCTTCATGTTGACGTGGACGAGGGCACTTGGACGCGTGGCCGCGCATGGGCTCTGTCGATTGCATTGGTTGCCTTGCCGTACTACCGCGACACGAACGAGCAGATCACGGCCTGGGCGAAACATGCGATTGCCCAGGTCGTTGACGACGTCCACACCGAACTCTGAGACCACCCAGCGTCGTTTCCGTTCTCGCAACGATCCTCGGAACTCGAGCAGGGAGGGCAACAGTCTTGTCCGCGGCGACCGATCAGTCGATCGCGCTCAGGTCCCCGTACACCGTCCGGCCCTCCAGGACGGTGGCGAGCACCGTGATGTCGGCCAGCTCGGCCGGCTCGACGTCGAGGGGATTTGCCGACAGCACAACCAAATCCGCGTAGGCGCCGGGAAAGATGGACCCGATGTGATCTTCGCTGAACAGCTGCCAAGCGGCGTTGACCGTATGGGCGCGCACGGCGGCGTCCACGGGGATCCGTTCCTGGGGTGCCACGACGCGGCCGCTGGGCGAAAGTCTGGTGACGGCGTCCTGCATATTCCGTAGCGGATTGGCGGGGGTGACGGGACCGTCGTTGTGGAAGGTGAACCGTTGCCCGGCCGCGAGTGCAGATCCTGCTGCGGCCCAGACGGATCCGTATTCGGGGCCGAACAGGTCATCCACCAGAACGTCACCCCAGTAGTGCAGGTGGTCGATGAAGATGCTGACCGTGACGCCCAGTTCCGCCGCGCGGACGAACTGATCCGGACGCATCGCGCCGACGTGTTCGAGACGCAACCGGTGATCGGGCCGGGGGTGCTCCTTCAGAAGTTGCTCCCACGCATCGAGAACCATGGTGATCGCGTCGTCACCGTGGGCGTGGCACGCCATCTGCCACCCTTTGGCGAAGTAGGCGGAACTGATGTCGTGGATCTGTTCGCCGGTGTAGTTGGCGTGCCCGTGCGTGCAGGCGATCCCGAGCGCGCGGGTGGCTTCGGTATCGAGATACGGGAAGCTGGTGGCGATGTTACCGACCCACGGTGAACCGTCGGACCAGACCTTGATGCCGATCTGGCGCACCAGGTCGTTTCCGTCGCCCGGTGACGCCTCGGTAGTGCGCGCGTCGTTGGACATCTCGTAGAGCCGCAGGCGGGTGGTGAGGAGTCCGGCGTCGGCTATCGCTGCCAGGGCGGGCCGCATCTTGGGGTCGAACGACAATTCGGCGATGGTGGTGATTCCCGCGGCGTTCAGCCGGGCGCATTCGGCCGCCACCAGTGCGGGGAAGTCGTCACCGATGGTGACTGCGTGGCCCGCGACTGCGAACACCGCAGGCATTTCGTACGCGGCTCCGTCGAGTGCGCCCGTCGCGTCGTGGCCGTACGATCCGCCGATCGGATCGGGGGTATCGCGGGTGATGCCGGCCTGCACTGCTGCCGCCGTGTTGAAATACGCGACGTGTCCCGAGTTGTGCATGATCACGAGGGGGTACTCCGGCGCTACGGAGTCCAGCCAGTCGATGGTCGGATCGGGTAGGCCCTTCTGCAGCAACGGGTCCCAACCGTTCAGAGAAGCGCCGGCAGCACCTCGCGAACGAACAGTGTCGACGACGGCAGCAACTACGGCGTCCGCCTCGGCGATCGTGACAGGCCGGATGTCGACGACGTCAGGCCCGAGCACGATGGCTTCTTCCAAAGGGTGACCGTGTGGCTCGATGAACCCCGGCAGAACAGTGGCACCTCCGACGTCGACGACGCGGGTATCCGGCCCCACCAGTTCCTCGACGTCCGTGCGCGCGCCGACGGCTGTGATCCGGCCGCCCGTCACGGCGAGCGCCTGGGCGCGTGGTGCTTCCTCGTGCATGGTCACGATGTCGCCGTACAGAACCAGATCAGCAGCCATGGTCAGTCCTTATCGGTTGTCCGCGTACGCCTGTAGGTGTGCCACCTGCTCGGGATCGAGTGAGGGACGTACCTTCTCACGGGCGGTTGCCACGTCCGCGGCCGTCACGTCGGCCGCGTCCATGCTCCGACGCATGGCGGCGAGTGCAGCCTCACGCAGGAGAGCCGAGCAGTCTGCTGCCGAGTATCCCTCGAGATCGACGGCCAGAATGTCCAAATCGACATCTTCGGCGAGCGGTACCGACTTGCCGGAAGCACGCAGAATCGCTTTGCGAGCCTCCGCATCCGGCGGCGGTACGAATACGAGACGTTCGAGTCTGCCGGGGCGCAGGAGAGCCGGGTCGATCAGATCCGGTCGATTGGTGGCGCCCAACACCACGACGTCGCGTAGCGGTTCGACGCCGTCGAGTTCGGTCAGCAACGCGGCTACGACGCGATCCGACACCCCGGAGTCGGAACTTTGACCACGACGCGGGGCAAGGGCGTCGATTTCGTCGAGGAAGATCAACGACGGCGCCGAATCGCGTGCGCGCTGGAACAACTCTCTTACGGCCTTTTCGGAGGCGCCGACCCACTTGTCCATCAGCTCTGCGCCTTTCACGGCATGAACGCTGAGGTGCCCCGAGCTGGCAAGGGCACGAACGAGATACGTCTTGCCGCAGCCAGGAGGGCCGTAGAGGAGCACGCCGCGGGGTGGGTCGACACCGAGGCGCGCGAAGGAGTCGGGGTGCTGCAGCGGCCACAACACCGCCTCGGTGAGCGCCTGTTTGGTTTCGACCATGTCGCCGACGTCGTCGAGGGTGACGCTGCCGATCGACAGTTCTTCGGTACTCGAACGAGACAGTGGCCGAATCACTTCGAGGGCACCGACAAGATCTTCCTGCGTGATCTCCGGAGAATCACCGGATTTGGAGGCCCGCGTCGCCGCTCGCAAGGCAGCTTCACGGCAGAGCGCCGCGAGGTCGGCGACCACGAATCCCGGTGCGCGCGAGGCGATGGCGTCGAGTTCGAGGGTTCCGGTGGGCACGCGGCGGAGCAGGAGTTCGAGCAACGCCTTGCGGGTTGCGCCGTCCGGCAGGGTAAGTGCGAGTTCTCGATCGCAGAGATCCTGGCCGCGAAGGCGCGCGTCGACGGTCTCCGGATGGGCGGAGGTCGCGACGAATGCCACGCCCGGGGTTGCGACGGCGCTGCGCAGTTGTTCGAGGATCAGTGCGGACACCGGTTCGGCGGTGGCCGGAAGCAGAGCGTCGATGTCACTGATCAGCAGTACACCACCGCCGCGCACGGCAGCAACGGCGTCGACGATTCGCTGCAGGCGGGTATTCGCCTCGGTGGCACCGACTCCCGGACCGTCGAGTTCGACCAGTTTGCGCGAGGACAGGACCGAGCGGGCCAACGTGGCTTTGCCCACGCCGGCGGGGCCCGTGATGAGGACGCCGAGGTGCGGGGAGGCGCCGAGCGTACGGAGCAGTTCTGGTTCGTCGAGTGCCAGGCCGAGCCACTCGGTCAGCTTGGCTGCCTGCGCTTGCGCGCCGACGAGGTGATCCAGCGGAACCGACGGTGCAGGCTCGATCGCGACGGCGGCCGGACTGGAAACAAGCGCACTCGGTGTCAGTGTGCCCGCCGAGCCGGAACCCCAGTTGACTGCCGAATTCGGCTGGACGCTGACCGGACCACCGGCAGGTTCGACGGCCGTGACGGTGAGCAGTTCGGATGTCCACGCGACGCCGAAGGTACGGGAAAGCGCTTGGGTGGCTTCGGAAGTGCTCGTACCCGGACCGAGATCGCGGGGGAGGAGCGAGACCGTGTCGCCGACGCTGACGACCTTGCCCAGAAGGGCTTGTCGCAGAACCGTCGAGCTGATCGAATTTGTCGCCATGGACGAGCCGGTGACGGAGACGGATCGCGCTCCGTACACCGTCACCGGACCGACCACGACGGATGAGTTCTCGGTCAGGCCGACGTTCGACATGGTGACGTCGTCGAGAAGGATCGTGCCTGCCGGGGTTCCGGTGGGCGCACGGCCCGCGACGGTCGCGGTGCCGCGGGCTCCCATGAGTGCGATGGCATCCCATTCGCGGATGCCCAACGCCGCCAACGCTTCGGGGTGCAAGCGCACGACCCCGCGGCGTAGGTCGGCGGCAGAGGTGTTGAGTCGAACGGTGAGGGCGAGTTCCGGCGAAGTCACCTCTCGAGAGTACGTCGTGGACTAGCGGGGTCGCCGCAATCCGAGACGAGCGGCCGAGCGGCGGCCACCGACGTTGGGTTGGCGTCGGATCGCGCGGCGTTCGGAAGGCTTGATGTCCCAGGTTTCGGGACGTGCTGCCACCCACCGCTTCGAGTGCACGGCAAACGGGATGTGCACCAGGTAGATCGCGATGAGAACGATCAGCAGGATGTACGGGTAGGTGATGAGTGCGGCCGCAGCCAACGTCACCAGGACGAGCAGGCCGGCCGCCATGTGCGGCGGCACGGATACCGACTTCATCGCCAGCGTCGGGATGCGGCTGACGATCAGTGCAGCCGAGAAGAGCGTCCACACGATGACGACGAAGTGCGAAGACCACCAGCCGTCACCCCACTGAGCCGTCGCGGCCAGGGGAGTGAGGGCGATGAGTGCGCCGGCCGGAGCCGGAACGCCGACGAAGTACTCACGTGCATACGCGGGGACGTCGTCGTCGTCGAGCAGGGTGTTGAAACGTGCGAGTCGCAACACGATGCTGACCGCGTAGATCAACGCGATGATCCAGCCGATGCTGGTGCCGTCCAGCAAGGTCACGTACAGGACCAGGGCCGGGGCGACGCCGAAGGAGATGGAGTCGGCCAGTGAGTCGAGTTCGGCGCCGATCTTGCTGGTGGCGTCGAGCAGTCGCGCGATGCGGCCGTCGAGTGAATCGAGGACGGCAGCTGCGCCGATCATCGCGAGCGAGGTACCGGGTTGTCCGTCGAGAGCGAATTTGACGGCGGACAGCCCGGCGCACAGCGCCAGGATGGTGATGACGGACGGCAGCAACCGCACCGCCTGGGTGCGTTTGGGCATCTTCGCGCCGGGTTGGGCTGCTCCCGGCTTCTTCACGGCTGACTTCATCTTCGGCGTCTTCACGGCAGTTGCGCGATAACTGTTTCAGCACCGATCGTGCGTTGTCCCGGCTCGACCAGGAGTGTGGTTCCGGCGGGGAAATAGGTGTCGACGCGTGAGCCGAAACGGATCAGTCCGTACGTGTCGCCGATCGGCAGGACGTCACCGACACCGGCGTAGCAGACGATGCGGCGTGCGAGCAGTCCCGCGATCTGGACAACCGCAACCTCGTGACCATCGGCGGTTTCGATCAGCATGCTGTTGCGCTCGTTGACCTCGCTGGCGTCGGCGAGATCTGCGGAGAGGAACTTGCCTGCCTGGTGAACGACCTCTTTGACCGTTCCACCGACAGGGCTGCGCTGGACATGCACGTCGAGAACCGACAGGAAGATGCTGACGCGCGGGCGCGGCTCGCTTCCGAGATTGAGCTCGGCGGGCGGAACGGCGTTGTCGACCAACGCCACCTCGCCGTCGGCGGGTGCGACGACGACGCCGATGCGGTTGGGCGGCACCCGGTGCGGGTGACGGAAGAACGTGGCGCATGCGGCGGCGGTGGTCAGACCGGCTCGGCGCACCCACTTACGGTTGCGGCCCAGAGCCGCAACTCCCAGCGGGGCCAGCACGAACGGCAGGCCGGCGGGATGAAGTGGCGGAATCGCATGGCGAACCAGATCGACGATATGTCCGATCCCGGTGGGTTGCGGGGTTCCGGGGGGTGTGGGTCGGCGTGCCACAGGCTCCTCTAACTACTCGGTAGGTCTTCTGCTGGTCGCACTGACAGTACGGGGTGGTAGAGCATCCATAGATTACGTGAACGCCTTCTCTCCTACAGGCTGTAGTGGCATCAAGTACGAGTAGTACCCGACACAGTCGCCGGTGCGTATCGCCAGCGGGAGCGTCGCACCGCTTACTCGGATCACCAGTTGCCGCCCCGGTTGGGCTGCGGCGGCGTCGCGCAGTCGCTGCCGGTCGACCAGTACTCGGAACTTCTCACGGGGATCCGTTCCGCCCGGATCCACCCGGGCACCACCGTCTTCGCCGACGCTGACGACGGCACTGTCCTCGGTGCCGTTGAGCAGGGCGGCAAGGTGGTCGCCGCTCAGTTCGACGGCGTTGTGGTGCTCGCGCAGGATTCGGTGATCGGGGAACTCTCCGTCCTCGATCAGGGGGCTGGACACCTCACCTCCCGGATACGACGCAGTCACCGTGCGCGCGGAGAAAGTCAGCGTCACGACGCCGGCGACGTCGCGCAACAATCGCGCGAAGGTGACGGGAACGACAGCGGACACCGTCAGAGCGGAGTGAACTTTCACCTCGGCGACCGCGAGCCGGAACTGATCAGTGGTGACAAACGCAGCGACGCCGTCGTGAATGTCGAGGTGGACGCCGCGAAGTATCGGGAACTCCGATTCCTCGTTCACGGCGAACAGCACGGCGTCGAGTGCGCGTCGTAGATCCCACGAGTCGATGTCCACGCCGCCGGAGATAGGTAGCGCGTCGATCAGGCGGTGGATTCGTCCCAGTTCGGCCCGGGCGTCGGCGAGACCGTCCTCGAGGTTGCGCAGATGGGCGTCGAGGCACGAATGGGGTTCCGGTCCGGTCAGGACGGCCATCATGTCGCGGATCGGAACACCGACGCGCCGCATACCGGCGATCATGCGGGCGTCGCGGAGCTGATCGTCGGTGTACCAGCGGTAACCGGTGTGCGGATCGACGGAATGCGGGACGAGCACGCCTTCCTTGTCGTAGAACCGCAGCGCGCTGATCGGGAGCGCCGACGCCCGGGACATCTCGCCGATCGTCAAGAGGGCGGAACTAGTGGTCACGGATCAATTCTGCCCGCAGTCGCTCGATAGCGCCCCTGATCATCCGGCCGTAACCGTCGTCGGCGAGTGTGCCGACCGACGCCTCGGCCTTCGTCAGATGCTCGACGGCCTCGGCGTCGCGTCCGAGTTTGCGGTAGTCGGCAGCCAGGTTGAGGTGCAGCGATGGATAGAAACCGGCGACCTGCAGCGATGCGTGGTGTTCCTGGGCTCGCGCGTCGGTCAACGAATCGGCAGCGTCGAGGGCGCGCAGGTCCCAGCAGAGCTCCTGAGCCGGATCGTCTTGAACGTCGGCCATGTAGTGCGCGAGGGAGACGATGTGGAGCGCATCGGGGGCGGCGCTGATCTCTTCCCACACCTTCTCGAACGCAGAGCGAGCGCCGGCTCGATCGCCGGAGCTCGCCAATTCTTGTGCCTGCGCTATCTGTGTCATCACGGGATCCATGGAACGGATCCTGATGCCTCGACCAGGTCGAGGGTCAAGCAGAGGTGCGTGCAGCCGCCTCGGCCTCGCTCTTCACACGCTTCAATGTGGCATTCATGCCTTCGACGAGCTCGACCTCGAAGTCGGCGTTTCCGCCCAGGACGGTCTTGACGAGGAACTGCGAGACCTTCGACGTTCCGGTGGGAGCCTCGCGACGCTCGGTCACCTTGGTGCCGGTAGCGGTCGGCTCGAGTTCGTAGGACCAGATCGTGCGGTTCTCCGCGATGCGGAACGCCACCGACTTGTTGGGCTCGAAGCGAACGACCTTCGACGACGTCGGCCAGACCAGCAGGCCCTTGCGGTTGACGTTGATCGTCTTGGCACCCTCACGGACGGTCCCGCCGATTACCTTCATCACCTTGCACTGGGGGCTCCATTCGCCCATGCGCTGCAGGTCGGCGACGATTGCCCACACGTCCTGCGGTGATGCGTCGATGTCGATGCTTGCTTCGAGGGTGTTGGACACAGTCTCTCCAGTCGAGTTGATGCTACGTAAAGTTACAAACACTTTTGTCGATCGTAAGCGATCCGTCAATGGACCATGTGTGTCAGGTCACTGTACGGCCGTCCAACAGGGTCGTGCGGGAACACGCGCGGTGGTAGCGGACAATGGTTCGCGCACGTATGACGATCCATCCGACTGGAGTACCGAGAAGTGAACAGCGACGCCGCGACGCAGGATGGCCTCAAGCGAGGGCTGACAGCGCGCCATATCCGCTTCATCGCCCTCGGATCAGCCATCGGAACCGGACTGTTCTACGGCAGCGCCGAGGCCATCAAACGAGCCGGCCCGTCGGTGCTCCTGGCCTACCTGATCGGCGGTATCGCGGTCTACCTGGTGTTGCGAGCGCTCGGCGAGATGGCGGTCCGTAACCCGGTTTCCGGTTCGTTCAGCGAGTACGCGAACAAGCACCTCGGACCACTCGCCGGTTTCATGACCGGGTGGACGTACACGTTCGAGATGGTGATCGTGTGCCTCGCCGACGTCACCGCCTTCGGCCTGTACATGCAGTTCTGGTTCCCGGACGTACCGAGATGGATCTGGGTTCTGGCTGTCGTTTTCTTCATCGGCGCGATAAACCTGTTGAGCGTCAAGGTGTTCGGCGAACTGGAATTCTGGTTCACGCTCGTGAAGATCACCGCCATCATCGCGATGATCGCCGGCGGCATCGCGATCATCGTGTTCGGATTCGGCGTTCACGACACCGATGCCGGAATCAGCCACCTCTGGTCGGACGGCGGGTTCTTCGCGACGGGCTTCGGCGGATTCGTCGCGTGTTTCGCGATCGTCATGTTCGCGTTCGGTGGCACCGAGATCATCGGTATCACCGCGGGCGAAGCCGAGGATCCGGCGCAGACCATCAGGAAAGCCGTCAACACGGTCCCGGTGCGCATCATTCTCTTCTACATCTGCACCCTCGCCGTCATCATGGCGATCATTCCGTGGCAGACCATCAACTCCGACAACAGCCCGTTCGTCCAGATCTTCGAGAACCTCGGATTGGGAACGGCCGCATCGATCCTCAACATCGTCGTCATCACCGCAGCCCTGTCAGCCATCAACAGCGACGTTTTCGGTGCGGGTCGCATGATGTTCGGAATGTCGCATGCCGGCCAGGCCCCGCAGGTGATGAAGAGAGTCTCCGCCAACGGTGTTCCGTGGATGACCGTTGTCATCATGACCGTTGCCCTGTTGGTGGGAGTAGTGCTCAACTACCTGATCCCGGACCAGGTGTTCCTCGTCATCGCCTCGCTGGCGACCTTCGCCACCATTTTCGTCTGGATCATGATCCTGCTCTCGCAGTTCCGTTCCCGCGCTCAGATGAGTGCAGACGAAACAGCGGCACTGAAGTTTCCAGTGCCGCTGTGGCCGTACGGTCAGATCTTCGCGATCGTGTTCCTGGCTTTTGTCATCGTGTTGCTCGGCGTCATCGCCGATACCCGAGTTGCGCTGCTCGTCGGCGCCGGATGGCTGGTTCTGCTGACGGGCGCGTACTACAAGTGGGTGAAACCGGCTGTCAGCGCAGCGGATCGAAGTGACTCATGACGGTCGGCGTCTGAGCACCGGTCATCGAGTCGGCCACCATCTTTCCCGTCAACGGACCCAGAGCGATTCCCCACATCCCGTGGCCACCGGCGACGTGCACGCGCGGCGAGCGCGTGGCTCCGATCAACGGCAAGCCGTCGGTAGTGCACGGTCGTGATCCCACCCATTCCTCTTCCCGCGCAGTCCAGTCGATGCCGCTGAGCATCGGCTTGGCCGCATCGATGATCGCCTGCACGCGGCGCGGATCCAGCGGCGCGTCAGGGCTGCGGAATTCCATCATTCCGGCCACTCGGAAGCGATCGTGCAACGGAGTGCATGCGACGCGCTGGGTGGGGAAATACACAGGGTTCTTGGGGAGGTGCTCGGGCTTGACGCTGAAGCTGTATCCGCGTCCGGCCTGCACCAGTTTGCGCACACCGAACGGTGCTGCGAGCTTGTTCAAGCGGGCACCGCTCGAGATGACTACGGAGTCACCGTCGCGTGAATCACCGTGTGCACTGCGAACAGTGACTCCGCCGACCCGATCGTCGATCTGCGTGACGTCGAAACCGCTGACGATTTCTCCACCGCGTTCACGAACCGCGTCCGCCAACGAGTTCACGAACAACGGGGGATCGATGAAACGCTGATTGCGCAGGCGCAAACCGGCTTTCACACCCTGGCCGAGTGAAGGCTCGAGCGAATGAATCGCGTCGTAGTCGAGGAGGTCGAAGTCGACCTCGCCGCCCGCGGCCTCGACGTGATGGAACTCGTCCACCAAAGTCTGTCGGTCCTTCTCGGATGCAAACGCGGCGAGGAAAGGATCGGCCAGGCGGGTCAGCTCTTTGACGCCACCGTCGGCGAGTTCGTCATACGCGCCCAAGGCTGTTCGGTTGACCTCGGTGTAGACCGACATCGCTTCCTGCCACTTCGACGGCGTGCAGTGGCGCGCGAACCCGACCAGGAACCGAATCAGCTTCAGATCGGTGGTCAGTGGCACGTACACCGGGGACGACGGGCTGAGCATCGCGCGCAAGCCGTATTGGAGCACTGCGGGTTCGGGCAGCGGAAGCGTCAATGCGGGGGCAAGCCAACCGGCGTTGCCCCAGCTCGCGTCGGCTGCGACGCCGTCGCGATCGACGACGGTGACCTCGACTCCACGTTCCTGCAAGAACCAGGCCGTCGACAATCCGACAACGCCCGCACCGACCACGACCACACGATCGGGGCTCTGACGAGTTCCCATGACGCACTCCTTCTACAGACTCTGCTCGAACCGAGACGCCGGTCACATCCGGCTCTTCTCTCAAGCATGAATCGCGGGGGCGGCAAAAGGACTGGCCGTTCGGCCATCGTCGGAGCTACCTCGTTGTGGATTCGCACAACGCACCGCCGCGCCTGCTCAGCGAGCGAGTTTGAACTGCAGCATCAGAATCAAGCGGGTGTCGGCGTCGGTCAGGTCGACGCCGCACATCTCCTTGCCTCGACGCAGGCGGTTGCGGAGCGTGTTGGGGTGAACATGCAGTGCGGCAGAAGAATTCGCCACGTCACCGCCGTGCTCGAGAAAGGCCTTTGCCGTCGCGACCAGATCGCTGCCGTGCTGAGAGTCGTGACGTTCGAGGCTTCCGAGTGGTGTGGAGTCGCCGAGTCCGTCGATGATGTCGGCGACGTGCAGGGCGAGAACGGAGGCCAACGTGTCCCTCATTCCCGCGACGGTTCCGCCGGACCGGCCATGACGAAGCGCTCCGAGAACATGGTCGGTGTCCGAGCGCGAAAGATGTGATTCGCTTGCAGACTTCACTGTCCGACCGACGGCCACTGCCAGGAATTCGCGGCCACGGGCGCGGGTGAGGAAGTCGGCGGACAATCGGCGAGCGTTGGTCTCGTCGGTCGCGATGACAAGGTAGATGGTCTCGGACAGTTGAGCGGCAACGGCGTCGACGGCCAGAGTGTCGAGGTACAAGCTCAAGGACGCGACCAACCCCGCCGGCAGTGGTCCCGCAACGGTTCCGACGGCGACGACGGTGAGCGGGCCTGCCAACCGCAAGTCGTCTGCGGCGCGGAATGCGGGTTCGCCACCGCCGATCAGAGCTTGGACGCGCTGGGATTGGCGACGGCGTGTGCTGTCGACCCGGTCACGCTCCGAGGCGATTCTCTCGGCCACGACAGATACCGCGGATCGAAGTATCGATTCCTGTGTGGGCGTCGGTGTTCCGGCGAGTGCGACCCAGATCGAGCCGACGGGGTGATCGTTCTCGCGAACTGCGATGACCAGGCGCGGCGTGATCGCAGGGTCTTCGAGATCAACGTAGATTGGGTCGCTCTCTCGGTGGAGACGATCGAATACTCCTGCATCGGAGAGTAATTGGCGGAATCGGCTGGGTACCTGCCGGCCGAGGATCGTGCCGATGCGGGCTTCGTCCACGGCCTGCTCGCCGCCGGAGTACGCGAGGACAGTCGAGTTCTCGTCCTCGATCGTGACGGGAGCGCCGAGCAATTCGGCCAGAGAACCGGCAACGGAGAATAGGTCGTCGTCGCGCAGGTCCATGGGTGGGAGCCTACTGAGCGATCGACGGATTTCGGGTTCCGACGCCTCGGCAGGACCTCGATGGCGAATATAGGCTGGTGCAATGGCCGACATCGAAGGTGTTCTGTTCGATATCGACGGAGTCCTGCTCACGTCCTGGCAGCCGATCGAGGGAGCAGGGGAAGCCGTACGCGAAGTTCGGCGGCGGGGATTGGCCTGTGGGTTTCTGACCAACACAACCTCGCGCAGTTCGTCGCTCATCGCGCAGGGGTTGTGCGACGCCGGTATCGAGGTCGAGGCGAGCCAGATAGTTACTGCCGCCAGGCTCACGGGGGAGTACGTGCGGGCGACGTATCCGGACGCGCGGGCGTGGGTCCTCAATCACGGTGACGTGTCTGCCGATCTCGAGGGAATCGAATTCGACGACGCCGATCCTGAGGTCGTGATTCTCGGCGGTGCCGGCCCGGAGTTCACTCACGAGGCGCTGAGCCGAGTGCTCGAACTTCTGCTCGCCGGTGTGCCCGTCGTCGCGATGCACCGCGGGATGATGTGGGAGACCGTAGACGGCCTTCGGATCGACACCGGAACGTACTTGCCGGGCTTCGAGGAAGTGGCAGGTGTAAATATCGCCGCAGTGGGTAAACCGTCTCTCACGGGGTTCCTGACAGCCACGGAGCTGATGCATGTCGAACCTGAGGCGACGGTGATGGTCGGCGACGATCTGATCGGGGACGTCCTCTCCTCACAACGAGTCGGCTTGACCGGAGTTCTGGTGCGCACAGGCAAGTTTCGGCAAACAGTGCTCGATCTGTCGGTTCAGAAGCCTGATCATGTCATCGATTCGGTCGCGGATCTTCCGGCCCTTCTCGGGGTCGTCCTCGAGGCTTGACCAGGCGGGGGTGACGGACTTCACTCGAGCGGGTACTCTCGCGCCCGAATCCAATGAACTTGTTCCACGAAGGAGTTTTCTATGCCCTTGATCTCGTCAGTCTGGTTCCGTCGCTCATCCTCTCGAGTCAGCGGAATTTCCAGTAGTCGGTTGGGGGGCCGCCTGGCGAGAACAGGGGCTGTGATGACTGTAGGTATGGGGCTCGCCGCCGGGCTGGCGCTGACCGGTGCGGGAGCTGCTTCGGCAGCCCCCGTCACGTGTGTCTCGCCGCCGTCGGCCAATGACATCCAGGTCTCCGAGACCGCGAGCTGCGGCGCGCAGTCCGTCGGAGCCGGCCGTTCGCAGGCCGGTGCTGCCGAGAGCGGTACCGCTGTGAGCGTCGCCGCCGACAACGGCTACTCCAATTCATATGCAAACGGCTTCGGAACCGCGCTGGGGGCTTCTCGCGGTAACGGTCAGGCGCAGGCATTTGCGCTCGGCGGCGGTATCGCGCGGGCCGGGGCGGCTGACGGCAACGTCACCTTCGCCATCGCTGGTTACGGAGCGGGCGCTACGGCCGATGCCAACGGCGTCGACTGCGTCGGAGTGCTCTCGTTTGCGGTCAATTTGAGTAACGGACAGTTCTGCATCGCGGGCTGAGGCTCAACCTTGCACTCGGCACGCTCGAGTGCTAAAAATGCAGTTGGCACTCGCGAACCGTGAGTGCCAGGTCGAGGCAGTGAGACCGGGAACCATAGACACCCCCGGTCGTCCGTCGCGGGCACTGACTAGACCACAGGCGTAGATGGGTGACCAGGCAAATCGGTCGCCCGTGTAATGAGGTGACTGGTCAAACGGTCGCCTTGTGCCGATGAGGTGACCCGACGAGCGGTCACCTTGTGTGTCACCCCCTATCCGGAGGATCACTTCGCAATGGCAAAGATCATCGCGTTCGACGAAGAGGCACGTCGTGGCCTCGAGCGAGGCCTCAACGCCCTCGCCGACGCTGTCAAGGTGACGTTGGGCCCCAAGGGTCGCAACGTCGTTCTCGAAAAGAAGTGGGGCGCCCCCACGATCACCAACGATGGTGTTTCCATCGCCAAGGAGATCGAACTCGACGACCCGTACGAGAAGATCGGCGCCGAGCTCGTCAAGGAGGTCGCCAAGAAGACTGACGACGTCGCTGGCGACGGCACCACCACCGCTACCGTTCTCGCACAGGCTCTGGTCCGTGAAGGCCTGCGCAACGTCGCAGCCGGCGCGAACCCGCTCGGCCTCAAGCGCGGCATCGAGAAGGCTGTCGAGGCTGTCACAGCTCGCCTGCTCGAGACCGCCAAGGAGATCGACACCAAGGAGCAGATCGCTGCTACCGCCGGTATTTCCGCCGGCGACCCGTCCATCGGTGAGCTCATCGCCGAGGCTATGGACAAGGTCGGCAAGGAAGGCGTCATCACGGTCGAGGAGTCCAACACCTTCGGCCTGCAGCTCGAGCTCACCGAGGGCATGCGCTTCGACAAGGGCTACATCTCGGCGTACTTCGCCACCGATGCAGAGCGTCAGGAAGCCGTCCTCGAAGACGCGTACATCCTGCTCGTCAGCTCCAAGATCTCCACGGTCAAGGACCTGCTGCCCCTGCTGGAGAAGGTCATCCAGTCCGGCAAGCCGCTCCTGATCATCGCCGAGGACGTCGAGGGCGAAGCTCTCTCCACCCTCGTGGTCAACAAGATCCGTGGCACCTTCAAGTCTGTTGCCGTCAAGGCTCCCGGCTTCGGTGACCGTCGTAAGGCTCAGCTCGCCGACATCGCCATCCTCACCGGTGGCGAGGTCATCAGCGAAGAGGTCGGACTCTCCTTGGAGACCGCAGGCCTCGAGCTCCTCGGCCAGGCACGCAAGGTCGTCATCACCAAGGACGAGACCACCATCGTCGAGGGTGCCGGCGACGCCGACGCAATCGCCGGTCGTGTCAGCCAGATCCGCGCCGAGATCGAGAACAGCGACTCGGATTACGACCGTGAGAAGCTGCAGGAACGTCTGGCCAAGCTGGCCGGCGGCGTTGCAGTCATCAAGGCCGGCGCTGCTACCGAGGTCGAGCTCAAGGAGCGCAAGCACCGCATCGAAGATGCAGTGCGTAACGCAAAGGCAGCCGTCGAAGAGGGCATCGTCGCCGGTGGTGGCGTTGCACTTCTCCAGGCAGCTCCCGCACTGGACGACCTCAAGCTCGAAGGTGACGAGGCAACCGGCGCGAACATCGTTCGCGTTGCACTGTCCGCTCCGCTCAAGCAGATCGCATTCAACGCAGGCCTCGAGCCCGGCGTTGTTGCGGACAAGGTCTCCAACCTGCCCGCAGGTCACGGCCTCAACGCTGCGACCAACGAGTACGGCGACCTGCTCGCTGCAGGCATCAACGACCCGGTCAAGGTCACCCGCTCGGCACTGCAGAACGCAGCGTCCATCGCGGCTCTGTTCCTGACGACCGAAGCCGTTGTCGCTGACAAGCCCGAGAAGGCCGGAGCGCCTGCAGGCGATCCGACCGGCGGCATGGGCGGCATGGACTTCTGAGTCCATCTCCACCTAGCTCCTAGAGCCCGGCCCACCGTTTGGTGGGCCGGGCTTTTGCTTGTCTGGAGATAATGCGGGCATTTTTGTCCACTACTGCGACGCGATCGCGGTTTCCCGTTGCGCGCTCGATGCTGTGTGCGTTTACGCCCGCGCTTACGCCCGGTTGTGTCGGCGTCTTCGGACCACTGTGATGATTTCGTCCGCCACAGCGTCGAGATGGGCCATCGCGGTGGCGGCGGAGTAACGCAACACCATCCATCCGTCGAGAACGAGTGCGTTCTGACGCCGTCGATCGTTGTTGAAAGTTGCGGGGTCGGTATGGAATTCGCGCCCGTCGATCTCCACGATCACCCGGGCTCGCGTGTCGACCAGATCGCCGAAGTAGGGTCCGACCCGAGCGTTGATCTCCAGGTGAACGTTGCGCGCAGTCAGTGCACGGGCGACTGCTCGCTCCGGTTCCGAACGAGTGAGCGGGCAACAGGTGCGGAGTTGTTCGCGTACGGCGGGGATCCCGTGCCTGCCGCGGCTCGCATCACACAGTTGGGCTATCGACTTCCACGGCACTCGGGTCGATACCGCCGCGTCGAAGAAGGCCTCGAGTGCGGGCCGTGGCAACGTGGTCGCGACGTCGATGAAGCACTGCTCGATCGGCACGATCGGTAAACCCATCCACTCATCCGACGAGACTCCTGTTCGTCGGTGAAGCCGTACCCACTGCGGACTGGCTGCTCGGACGCTGGGAGCCACGGTGGCCTCGACGAAGAGTGGTTCCTCCGGCAGGAGATCCCACAGCCAGGCTGCGCTGGTATGGCTGAGGACGGCCTCAGGCTTCCACAGTGTGACCGCGACGCAACGCTCGAAGTATCCAGGTTCTTCGGTGGAGTACACCGACGGCAGGATTCGATGGAGTCGCCCTGACCGCGTGGATCGGGAGATCGAACTGCGCGAAGTGCCCTGCTCGAGCAACTGGTTTCTTGTGACAACTTCCACGTATGCACTGTGGCGGCAAGAGCCTGACGACGCGGATTCAGAAGCCACTTTGTGGATGGCCGCGTGTGTGTGGACAACCTCATGGCGTAACAGGTGTATCGAGAAGGTGGGGAACGAGAAGCTTCATCTATCCGAATGTTGAAGGATGTTTGATATTTTCCGTCCCGATTGTTCGCCTCCGCTAACCTGTGAAGTGCGGATACGTCTAGTTCTTTTGGTGGATAATTCTGTCCTGAATACCCTCAAGTACTAAGCCTTTCGGACGACGTAAATTCCGGTTGCTATTCCATTTTGCTCGATTTTCAGGCGTCTTGGACGCTAGACCTGCGAATATGGAACAGGTTTCAGATCCATCTGAAATTCTTGGGCAAAAAGCACCCAAACCGGATCCTATTGCACTACCTTGATGTCAGTCACAGCCGCGGAAAGTGGGCACCAGCCCCGGAGGATCTCGGCTTCATCGTTCGACTGGGATTCTTTAATTGCTGCTCGGACCGGTTCTTTGTGGGCTGCATCAAGCATTCCAATGTAAATGTTCCGTGAGTATTCGCGGCCAATCGAAAGCGTGGGATTCAATATGATCGTCATGTTCCTGCAGACAACGGCGGCATTGTTCACCGACCTGCTGGGTAACGTCTGGTCCGGTTCGCTCATGCCGGGAATCGACGGGGTCACCGGATCGTTGGTTTCGGCAATCGACCTCAGTTGACGGCACCTGCAAGTTCTTCTTCCAATGTTTTTGATGACAGGAGCGAATGATGGATCTGGGATCGATTGCGGACGTTCTCGAGGGCGAGGCCGGGGGGTTGATCAAAAACATTCTCGGGATGGCTTTGTTTACCCCGTTTATCGCCTCGGTTGACTTCGGCTGGTTCCCGAACGTCGACTGAGAAGTGAATTGCTTTAGCCAGTGAACGAAATCAATCTCAAGGAGTGTGAAATACGGTGGACACAGCTAGTTTGATAGGTGCGCTCGCAAGCGTTGACGTCGGATCCCTCGTGGATCCACTGTTCTACTTGGTCAAGGTCGTTGACGGAATCTTCGTGTCGATCACCGGAAGCCTCAACATGGGCGGTGCGCTCGGTGAGGCTGCGGCGGGCAGCGTCCAATCGGTCCTCGGCTCCGTAGCCGGCCTGTAAAAGGAGAAGGAGAAAAGATGTTCGATCTCTTCCTGGACTACCTGTCCAAGATCGTCGATTTCGGATCGGTCGATCTCGTGGGCACGTTTGTGAAGTATTTGAACGCGCTGTCGTCTTCCCCCACGCCATAGAAAGAACGGAATCGGTCATGCTGCAAACTTATTTAACCGGAATGATCACGTGGGTATCGAACATGCTTGGTCTCACTTCCACTGGAAGCAAGATCATCAAGGATCCTCCACAAAAGCCGTGATCACTCCAGCGACTGCATCATATTGTTCGGTTGTCGAGGACAGCATCGTAGCGGAGCAGTCAGGCGAACCTGCACAACCTGCACTTGCTTGAAACTTTGGTCCCCGTAGCCCTCTGGCTTCGGGGACCATCGGTTTTGCAATCACTGGCCTCATAGTCACAAGCTTTGCACTCAGGCGAATGTGCGGGCAACCAGCCGCGATACAAGGAGTTCAATGGGCGCGTCCAACACGTCAGGCGCAAGGATGGCGCAGCTGAACCCACGCGATGCCGAATTCATCTATCACGAGGGCGCTGGTCACCTGAACCATCTGATCGCTGTGTACTTCTTCGAGACATCGTTGCACCCAAGCGCGGAATTCACGGCAGAACAGGCAGTGGACTGGGTTACCGCACGCCTCGGATGTGATCGCATGTTCACTCAACGAGTCCAACGGACTCCGTTGGGACTGGACCATCCCTACTGGGTGACAGACCCTGACTTCGACGTCCGAAAGCACGTGTACGTCAACAAGATCAACGACACAGGATGGGCAGCGCTGCAAAAGCCGTTGAGCGCGTTGTTGACCACGAAGATGGACCTGCGCCGTCCGCCGTGGGAACTGCACTTCTTCGTAGGTTTGGAGGGACTTGAAGAATTGCCGGGCCGACTGACGGCGGTGGTGCTCAAGTCTCACCACAGTGCAGCTGACGGTATCGCCATCAGGACGTTGGGCGAGGCTATCTTTTCGGGCAAGGTGCAGCAGGCTGGGTCCGAACCGTCTGTGCCGTTTGTGCGAGCGAGGATATTCACCAAGTCGCTACTGGGGTTTCCCGGCCGAATATATCGCTTCGCAAGGCAGGTACCAGGCAACCGACGCGCTCAGAGAGATGCTGACGCTGCGAAGAAGGCAGGAGAATGGGTGGAGAGCCTCAACGAGAGGCCTGCAATTCGATTCAACGGCAAGGTGAGTGGAGCTGCCTCACTCGAACCGATGACAATGTCCGGGGAGCAGGTCCGTGAGATCAAGGATTCGGTGCCCGGTGCCACTGTCAACGACGTTCTACTCGCCGTTGTCGGAGGCGCTCTGACGCGCTACCTCACGGAAAAGGATGAAAGGCCAAGCGATTCCTTGATCGCGATGGTTCCTCGCTCGGTGCGTAAGGTCGAAGCGTGGGAGTCGGCGAATCAGTTGGTGGCTCTGCTGGTGGATATGCACACCCAGGTCGAGTCCCCATTGGAGAGGTTGGCGCTCATTTCGAGTTCGGCACGGTCGGAGAAGGCGCGCACGTCCCATCCCGCGGTCAGGCGTGCCGGGGCCGCAGTCGAGACCACGCCCGCGCCTTTGATGAGATTGATGGCGTATGCGCGCAAGCAGAACGATCACAGCCTCGATCGACCGCGTTACCAGCACACGATGGTGAGTAACATTCCACTCTCGGTCGAAGGGTTGACGCTTGCCGGCGCCCCGGGCGCGGCTGTGCTTGCAGTGCAAGCGCCCATCGACGGGGATGGGCTACGGCATTTCATGGTCGCCGCAGCAGGTGGGGGACTGACCCTCAACGTCATCGCGGATACCGCGACCATGCCCGATCTCCACCATTACATCGAACTACTGCGAGCAAGTTTCGATGACTTGGCAGCGGCAGCCGCGATGCAGACTGCGGATTCACCTAACCAAGAGGTTGCCTCCTGATCGATCGGAATCGCAGGCACCTTCTCCGATTGCTGGATTTGGTGACACCCAACGATTCCGAGCAGAACCCAGAGGATCTGCATGTCAGCTCGCTACAATTCGGACATTCGTTCAGCGTCGGAATTGAGGGGCATGCATGATCTTTCGGAACTCGTTGCCAGCCGCGGTATCTCAGATGGGACCGCGAGACGCGGAGTTCGTCTACAACGAGTCCGGCGGACATCTGAGCCACATGGTCTGCGCCTACTTCTTCGACACGACGGGCCATCCGCTCGCAGAGATGACGCACGACGACGCGGTTCGGTGGATCACCGAAAGATTCGGGTACTGGCCACTGTTCACGAGTCGACTCCAGCGAGTTCCGCTGGATCTGGACTATCCCTATTGGGTCCCGGCCGATTTCGACGTCGATGATCACGTGCACGTCCATCGTGCCCCTGTTGCCGGGTGGGCCCCGGTTCGTGAATTTCTCGGGCGCTCGCTCGGGGAGCCGATGGACCTGTCCCGGCCGCCCTGGGAGTTGCACGTCATGACCGGCGTGCACGGGATCGACGAGCTGCCGGGCAATCTGACGCTGATCATGCTCAAGACCCACCACGGGGCTGGTGACGGTCTGGCGATCCGCGATCTGACCAACCTTCTGTTCTCCGGTCCGCCGAAGCCGGAGACGAAGCGTGCCGGTTCGGGGCTTTCGTCGCTGGATTTGATCGGGCGCACGGTCGTCGGTTTGCCCGGCCAGGCGATCCGTTTCGGCCGGGGTCTGTCCGTGACAAAGGTTGCGGCCGAGACGGTTCGGGAGGCGGAAGAGGCCGGAGAGCTGCCTACGTACTCGGCCGACCGCCTACCGACCCGATTCAACGGCGTGCTGGGCGGAGACATCACGATCGATTTCCTGACGCTGGACGGCGCAGACATCAAAGCGATCCGAGCGGCCGTTCCGGACGTGACGGTCAACGACATCTTCCTGACCGTGGTCGCCGGTGCTCTCGACGCATACCTGTCGGAAAAGGGCGAGAAGTCGGCCAGTGGGTTGGCGGCGATGGTTCCCCGATCGATGCGGCAGATAGCCGAATGGGAATCGGCCAACCAACTGGCGCTGTTGACGGTCGATCTGCACACGGACGTCGAAGATCCGGTCGAGCGGCTGACACTGATCAGGGATTCGGCGCTGATGGCAAAGGGGCGGAGTTCGCACCCAGCCGTCCGTCGTTACGGCACACGCATCGAAACCTCGCCTGCGGCTCTGCTCAGACTCACCGGTCTCTCGCGTCGGCTCAACAAGCTGGACCCTTCGCACAAGGTCATTCAGAACACGACGATCAGCAATGTCCCGGTATCGGTCGACGGCAATGTTTTCGAAGGTGCGCCGGCGGTGGCAGTTCTCGGCGGGCAGGCGCCGGTCGACGGAGATATTCTGCGCCACTTCCTCATTGCCGCGCGTGGAGGTTCTCTGACGCTCAATGTCATCGTCTCGCAAGAGACGATGCCGGATATCGAGCACTACGTCGAATTGTTGCGGGTGGGGTTCACGACGCTTTTGCAGGCAGTTTCTGACCAAAATCGTGAGGTAGTCGAACGATAAAGTGCAACTTGCGTCGGAACTTGTGGTGAATCGACGATTTGTGTTCGGGAAATTTCTGTCGAATTCATCCTAATTAAGGTAATTGTCCGTAGTGGTGTCGAGTCGTTATCTCGCGGATTAATGTGACTGTCGACACGTCGAGTGTCTACCGCCGGACTGGTTCGATAATCGTCACCGACGGTAAAAAGAATCACCTACGCGAGGAGCTGAACATGGGTTCGTTGATGGATATTCTCGGTGGTCCGAATGGGGACGGTGCACCGATGCAGGCTTTGCTGACAATGCTGCTGGGATTGGACAATGTCGGTGCAAACCTCTTCGGTTCACTGGCTGACACCGCCGGTGGAATCTTCGGATCTCTCGACACCCTCAGCTTTACGCCGCCTGTCGTTCCCTGAGTTTTCTGATCGGCGTCATTTGCTCGTCCCAAGTGAACCACTGAACATCTAAAGGAGAACGTCATGCTTGAAGGATCTGTCATGGACGCTGCCGGCTCAGTCGGTGCGATCATCGGTCAGGGGTTGGGCAGCGTCAGTGGCCTGGCCGTCAAGGGTCTCGAGGCCCTCGCTGCGCTCAGCGGTGGAGAGTTGAAGGCCGCCAAGTAGATTGTTGATTTCGGGGCCTGCTCGTGTTGGCGCGTAGGCCCCGAAATACCTTTTGTCGGCGCGTAATTCTCGCCATGTCAGGTGCCGGAATCCTCAACCTAACGGCATGAGCATCCAGGCGGCGAGATATACCAAAGCCGCGGTTCCGCCCGTGCAAATAGCGGCGATAACGGCGAGTAGACGGACAAGATTGACGTCGGCGCCGAAGTAATCTGCAATTCCGCCGCACACTCCGGCGAACATTTTCTTGTCGTTGGAACGGGTGAAGGGGCGAGGTGTGTTGCTTTCGAATGTCATGCTTCAATTCTGAAGCGAGATCGCATCAGGCACCATCGGGGACGACCCCCATCTGCACCCTGATCTTTTGAGCCCGTCGTGTCATACCCCGGTAGTTCATCCCAGCTTCACCGAACGGTTGCTGCGGGAGACTACCTTGTCGGCGGTGACCGATTTAGCAGAACGCCGACCGTTCCTCAGCGCCTTCGCGGATCTCTCGACCGCCGTCGATCTGGCCGACACCGCCGCCTTCACCGTCGACGACAATGACGACGACGATCCGGTGCTGCTGACGTCGCCGGACGGTTTCGAGGTCGACACCTGGCGGGAGGGCTACCCGTACGACGCACGGATGCCTCGGGACGAGTACGAAATGTCCAAGCGTCTGCTGCAGATCGAACTCCTCAAGCTGCAGAACTGGTCGAAGGAAACCGGCGCACGGCACGCCATCGTGTTCGAAGGACGCGACGCTGCCGGCAAGGGCGGAACGATCAAACGATTCATGGAGCACCTCAATCCTCGCGGCGCACGGGTCGTCGCATTGGAGAAGCCGTCGGCCCGCGAGTCGACGCAGTGGTACTTCCAGCGCTACGTGCAGCACCTTCCGGCTGCCGGGGAACTGGTGATGTTCGATCGGTCTTGGTACAACCGGGCCGGGGTCGAGCGGGTCATGGGTTTCTGCACCGACGAGGAGCATGAGCGATTTCTGCGCCAGGTGCCGTTGTTCGAGCAGATGCTCGTCGACGACGGCATCAGCTTGATCAAGTTCTGGTTCTCGGTTTCCCCGCTGGAGCAGCGCACGCGGTTCGCGATCAGACAGGTCGATCCCGTGCGGCAGTGGAAGCTTTCGCCGATGGACATCGCTTCTCTGGACAAGTGGGATGCGTACACGGCGGCGAAGGAAGAGATGATCCGGTTCACCGATACCGACACCGCTCCGTGGACCGTCATCAAGAGCAACGACAAGAAACGCGCACGGATAAACGCGATGCGTCACGTGCTCAGTCAGTTCGATTACGACAACAAGGATTACGAGATCGTGGGTACTCCGGATCCGCTGATCGTGGGAAGCCTCGAATAGTCGGCGCGTGGGCTCTGCCCATCCGCGGCGTGGGTGGTTAGTGTGAGTTGAATGGAGACCGTACCGATCCAACTCCCCGACGGCACCGTGACCCCGATCCGTCTGTTTCCCGGACCGAACGACGACGCACCCGTGGTGGTGATGTTGCCCGGGCTCGGAGTTCCCGCCGGGTTCTACGATCCGGTGGCGCAGGCCCTGGTCGAAGCCGGCTTCAATGCGGCCATCGGTGAACTGCGTGGCCAAGGTGACAGCAAACCGCGCCCGAGCGCGTCGAGTGTTTTCGGATATCAGGAACTGGTCTCGATCGATTGTCCGGCGACGTTCGAGGTGGTGCGTGAGCGGTTTCCGGCCAGCACACCATTTCTGATGGGGCACAGCATGGGCGGCCAGATCGGGGTCATGTACGCGTCGAGGATTCGGGGCCGGCTCGGCGGACTGATCCTGGTTGCCTCCGGATCGCCGTATCACCGCGGATTCCCCGGAATCCGTGCGCCCGGACTCTATCTGGGTTCGTCCGCGATGTCGGTGACAGCCAACATCGCCGGCTTCTGGCCTGGAGACCGGGTCAACGTCGGCGGCTTCGGTCGACAGTCGAAAGTACTGATCACCGATTGGGCCCGGTTCGCCAGGACCGGTCGCATGGAACCCGTCGGTGCGGATATCGACTACGAGGAGCGGATCGCTCGCCTGACCTTGCCGGTTCTGTCGATCACGATCGAAGGGGACGATCTCGCTCCACGCCGGTCGGCAAAGAACCTGGTGGACAAGCTCTCCGGGGCCCAAGTGACGATGACGCACATCGACGAACCACTCGGTCACAACGGTTGGATACGCAATCCCACCGCTGTGAGCGAGCGCGTCGTCGCGTGGTTGCGCGACCGCTGAAAGATCAGGCGAGTTTCTGCCAGAGGAACTCGTAGGTCAGCGCAGTCTTGAAGGCCAGCTGAGCATTGTCCGCGGCGCCGCCGTGGCCACCCTCGATGTTCTCGAAATACAGCACCGGCTTGCCCAGCTCTTCCAGCCGTGCGGCCATCTTGCGGGCATGCGCGGGGTGGACGCGGTCGTCGCGGGTGGACGTCGCGATCAGGATCGGTGGGTACGACGCGGCGGCGTCGATGTTCTGATACGGCGAGTACTCCGAGATGAATGCCCACTCCTCCGGGACATCGGGGTCACCGTATTCGGCCATCCACGAAGCGCCGGCCAGCAGGAGATGGAATCGGCGCATGTCCAGCAGCGGGACCTGACAGACGATGGCGCCGAAGAGCTCGGGGTACTTGGTCAGCATGATGCCCATCAGCAGGCCGCCGTTGCTACCGCCCTGAGCTGCCAGAAGATCCGGGGTCGTGATTCCGCGATCGACGAGGTCTCTCGCGACGGCAGCGAAGTCTTCGTGCACCTTGTGGCGCCCGGCCTTGAGAACCTGTGTGTGCCAACCGGGTCCGTACTCGCCGCCACCACGAATGTTCGCAACCACATAGGTTCCGCCCTGCGTCAGCCAGGCACGGCCCAGAGAACCGCTGTACGACGGTGTCAGCGAGATCTCGAATCCGCCGTACCCGTAGAGCAGGGTAGGGCCGGGCTCGCTACGCGGACTGCGCACCACGAAGTACGGAACTTGGGTGCCGTCGGCAGAGGTGGCGAAGAACTGCTCCGTGGTGATGCCCTCGGCGTCGAAGAACGCGGGAGCCTGCTTGAGGGCAGTGGGTTCGGTTTCGCCGATCACGCCGTGCAAAAGAGTTGCAGGGGAGGTGTATCCACTCGAATTGACGAAGTACTCGTTGCTGACATCAGGGTCGGTGTCGAGAATTTCGATACTGGTCAGTTCTGGAAGCCCTTCGAAAGGTCGATCCTCCCAGCCGTTTTCGCCCGGCGTCAGGATTCGCAGCGTCGTGCGCACGTCGGTCAGGACCACCAGAATCAGATGATCGCGTGTCCAGGTGTAGTGCTCGAGCGAGGAATGTGCGTCGGGTTCGAAGATCGATGTCAGTGCTCGTGAGCCGGCAAGGAAATCGTCGTAACGGATGGCAAGCAGTGCGCCGGTCGGATATTCGGTGTCCTCGACGGCCCACACGGACTTGGTGCGGATCAACAACCACTCGTGGTGAATCGAGATCCCGGCGTCCTCGGGGACGTCCACGAGCACCAGTTCACCGTCGGGGCGAACTTCGAAATGCTGAGAGTTGTAGAAATCGACCGAGCGAGTGACGAAGTCCCGTTCGAACCCGGGCGTCGGATCGTGCGAAGCCGAGATGGCCACGTCCGTGGCCTGGCCCGCGTAGACGGTCTCGGCGCTGGAGAGGGGAGTGCCGCGCTTCCACCGCTGGGCCAGACGGGGATATCCGGAATCGGTGAGCGACCCCGGTCCGATATCCGTTCCGACGTAGACGGTATCGATGTCGATCCAGTCGATGTCGGTCTTGGCCTCGGGAAGGTAGAAGCCGGGATTCTCGCCCTCGGGAGCGAGGAACTCGCGCTTGTCGATGTCGAACTCGCGAACGACCGCCGCGTCTGCCCCGCCGCGGGAGAGGTTGATCAATGCACGGTTGCGGTGTGGCCGTAGAAGTTGCGTGCCCTTCCAGACCCAGTTCTCGCCCTCGGCCTCGGCCAGGGCGTCGAGGTCGACCAGGACGTCCCATTCCGGGTCGTCGGTGACGTACTGATCGAACGTCGTGCGTCGCCACAATCCGCGAACGTGGGTGCTGTCGCGCCAGAAGTTGTAGAGGAACTCACCTCGACGGCGGACGTAGGGGATTCGCGCGTCGGTATCGAGGATCTCGCGCACGTCGCTCTGTAGTCGATCGAAGCGCTCGTTGTCGGTGAGCTGCTCCTCGGTCACGGCATTGTGCTGACGGACCCAATCGAGTGCAGACTCACCGGTCACGTCTTCGAGCCAGAGGTAGGGGTCGTCGCCGGTGGTGGGCTGCTGATCGGAAGTCATACGTCCATTCTTACTGCTCGCTCCCGACAGCACTCGACCCCGCTCCCGAAACACTGGAGCGGGGTCGAGTGAGAACGAATCGGGTCAGACGCCCAGGGAGTGAGCGAGCATCGGCCAGGAGTTGTGGAGATCGTCCTGCCAGTAGCCCCACGAGTGGGTGCCGGTCGGCTTGAAGTCGAAGGTGGCCGGGATCTTCAGATCGCTCAGGCGGTAGGCGAGGTTGTGGGTGCAGTAGTTGACCGCTGCCTCGATGACGCCGCCGACGATCGCCTGGTTGGCGAGCGCACCGACCTGACCGTTGATCGCGGGATTGGCGAGAGTGTCGTGTGGGCCGGGGAGTCCGGAGCCGGTGGAGACGTAGAGTTCGGTGCCGCGGAGCTTCTCGGCGTTGAGGACCGGATCGTTGTCCTTCCAGCCCTGACCGTCGAGCGGGCCCCACATGTTGGTGATGTCAGCTCCGCCGCGGGTACCTGTGACAAGTTCGATCGCACTCTGACCGACGGGGGTGCTGGTCTCAGCGCATCCGCTGTACGCCCCGACGCCCTTGTAGAGGCCGGGAGCCGCGATGGCGAGGTTGAGGACCGAGGTCGCGGTCATGGAGATCGCGGAGATCGACTGGACCTTGTTGGTGTTGAACTCGGCGTCGATGACGGGCGGGAGTTCCTTGGTGAGGAACGTCTGCCACTTCTGGCGACCGAGAACCGGATCGTCGTTCACCCAGTCGGTGTAATAGCTGAACGCGCCTTCGAGTGGAGTGACGACGTTGACGTTCTTGTCCTGGAAGAAGTTCATGACGTCGGTCTTGCGTTGCCAGGTCGCCGAGTCTTCGCCGCCGCCTGCACCGTTGAGCAGGTAGAGCGTCGGGCGGGGTTCGCTGCCATCTGCGGGGAGGATGACCTCGAGCGGGATGTTGCGATCCATCGCCGGGGAGAAGACCGAGATGGTGACCTTGCGGTCGCCGGTCTTGGTGTTGCTCACGACGTGCGATCCGGACGTGTCACCGCCCGCAGAAGCTGTCGCCGGACTGATCAGCATCGGCAGCACCGTGGCCACTGCGAGAGCTGCGATCACACTGCCACGCTTGAAAATTCGAGCACGCATACGTTCGGATCCTCCACCTGAATGTCTTCGGATCCGGAACGGATCGAAGTGCCTGTGAGCCCTTACTGGAACAGGTTCACTTTTTGTTATGTGTCAGTAAAGCAGAGCGGGCGCAGAAAGTGACGCGATTCGATTGCCTGACAATTGAATTGGCCCCGGAATTAACCCCCGAATCAACCCCCGAATCGGCCCAGACAAGCACTCGACCCCGCTCCCGGAAGTGCAGGGAGCGGGGTCGAGTCGGAACGATTTCGGTCAGATGCCCATCGAACGAGCGAGCATCGGCCAGGAGTTGTGGAGATCGTCTTCCCAGTAGCCCCACGAGTGGGTGCCGGTCGGCTTGAAGTCGAAGGTGGCCGGGATCTTGAGATCGTTGAGGCGGTAGGCGAGGTTGTGGGTGCAGTAGTTGACTGCTGCCTCGATGACGCCGCCGACGATCACCTGGTTGGCGAGTGTGCCGACCTGTCCGTTGATCGCCTCGTTGTTCAGGGTGTCGTGCGGGCCGGGGAGTCCGGAGCCGGTGGAGATGAAGAGCTCGGTGCCGCGGAGCTTCTCGGCGTTGACGACGGGGTCGTTGTCGATCCAGCCCTGGCCGTCGAGGGGGCCCCACATGTTGGTCACGTCAGCGTCGCCGCGCATGCCCACAACCAGTTCGATGGAGGACTGGCCGACCGGTGTGCTGGTCTCGGCGCATCCGCTGTATGCACCGACGCCCTTGTAGAGGCCCGGAGCTGCGATGGCGAGGTTGAGGACCGAGGTCGCGGTCATCGAGATCGCGGAGATCGACTGGACGCCGTTGGTGTTGAACTCGGCGTCGATGACGGGCGGGAGTTCCTGGGTCAGGAACGTCTGCCACTTCTGACGGCCGAGGGACGGGTCGTCGTTCACCCAGTCGGTGTAGTAGCTGAATGCACCTTCGAGCGGGGTGACGACGTTGACGTTCTTGTCAGCGAAGAACTCGTTGACGTCGGTCTGACGCTGCCACGTCGCCCGGTCTTCGCCGCCGCCTGCACCGTTGAGCAGGTAGAGGGTCGGGCGGGGTTCGCTGCCGTCTGCCGGGAGGATGACCTCGAGCGGAATGTCGCGTCCCATGGAAGGTGAGTACACCTTGATGGTGGCGATGCGCCCGTTGTCCGTGCGGCTCGAGAGCTTGGAACCCGTTGTGTTTGCCTTGGCAACAGTTGCCGTGGTGGTCGACGGATCTCCGCCTGCGGACGACACTGCAGGGCTGATCAGCATCGGCAGCACGGATACTGCGGCTACAGCGGCGACCAGACGGCCACGCTTGAAAGTGCGAGCACGCATACGTTCAGAAACCTCCACCTAAAATTCCTTCGAATCCGCCCAGGAGTGAACGGTCCTTTGTTGCTGTTCCCGTACGGGAATTCATGCTGGGTACATGCTCTGTCGATAGGTACAGGGCGTGTGAGTCTTGTAAGTTCTACCGCATCGGTGCGTTATCCGCCAGTGAACCAGAGATTTGCTGAACGTACGACCAGTTTCAGGTGAATTTCCCTGATCATCGACGGGATTAGTGAGTGAACCGGACATATCCACTATGGGAACAACATTGTTGCCTACCTCTGCAGTCGAACGCGTCTGTCGAAGATCTTCTCCGATATCAGCGCCCAGCGGGGAGTTACGTTTCGGTGAACGTCGGTTACTCGCCGCAGACTCGCGCGGACTCGACGGCAATCGCCAAGAGTTTCGCGTGGCAGGCGCGGGTCGAGTTCCCGGAGATCACCCCTGTCTTCACCGTCGACGGCGTCGTCGAGATTCAGGAGTCCGGCGGAATCGCCCTGGCCTTCGACCTGGAGGACTCGAATCCGCTGGAGGGAGACCTGGCCAACGTCTCGTACTTCTACGACCTCGGAGTCCGCTCGATGTTGCCGACGTATAACTACATGAACGCTGCCGGCTGCGGCTGCTTGGACCTGGCGGACACGGGGTTGAGTGGATACGGCCGTGACCTGGTTGCCGAGATGAATCGCGTCGGAATGACGGTCGACGGCTCACATTGTTCTGTACAGACGGGGTTGGACATCTCAGCTATCACCCAGCGAGCAATGATCTACAGCCACTCGAACCTCCGAAGGTTGTGGGAGCATCCGCGCAACATCACCGACGATCAGGCCAGAGCGTGTGCGGAGACCGGCGGCGTCGTCGGGATCAACGGCGTGGGCATATTCCTCGGCGTCAACGGACCGGATGACGACCAGGCTCGGCTGTCCGCGATGGCCGACCACATCGAAGAGGCTGTGGGACTCGTCGGCATCGATCATGTCGGGATCGGCTCCGACTTCTCATTCGACGCCGACGACTTCCGCGAAGAGATCGAGCAGAACCCGTCGTCGTTCTCCGAGGCGTACACCGCGTGGGGGCCACTGCAGTGGACTCCTCCGGAGGAGGTGCTGACACTTGATCAGGTATTGCGTGAGCGGGGCTTCGACGAGCCGTCGATCGAGGCCGTGTACGGCGGAAATTTCGCCCGAGTTGCCCGAGAAGTGTGGGCTACCGACGGGTAATACGACCATCTGGGGACAGCGAAACGATGCAGGACTAACCTGGTGAATCGTGACCTCACACTATGACGTCGTTGTCCTCGGAGCCGGCCCCGGTGGGTACGTCGCTGCTATCCGCGCGGCACAACTGGGCCTGAGCACCGCCATCATCGAGCAGAAGTACTGGGGCGGTGTATGCCTGAATGTCGGCTGCATTCCGTCCAAGGCGCTTCTCCGTAACGCCGAACTCGCGCACATCTTCACGAAAGAAGCGAAGACGTTCGGCATGTCCGGAGACGTGTCCTTCGATTTCGGCTCCGCTTTCGATCGCAGCCGCAAGGTCGCGGACGGGCGAGTCAAGGGCATTCACTTCTTGATGAAGAAGAACAAGATCCCGGAGTACGACGGCAAGGGCACGTTCGTCGACGCCAACACCATCAGCGTGGAGCTGAGCAAGGGTGGCACCGAGACGATCACGTTCGACAACGCCATCATCGCGACCGGTTCGTACACCAAGCTGCTGCCCGGCACCTCGCTGAGCGAGAACGTCGTGACCTACGAAGAGCAGATCCTCACCCGTGACCTTCCGGGTTCGATCCTCATCGTCGGTGCCGGCGCGATCGGCATGGAGTTCGGTTACGTCCTCAAGAACTACGGCGTCGACGTCACGATCGTCGAGTTCCTCGATCGGGCACTGCCCAACGAGGACGCCGACGTCTCGAAGGAAATCGCCAAGCAGTACAAGAAGCTCGGCGTCACCATCAAGACCGGTGCCGCTGTGCAGTCCATCAGCGACGACGGCAGCAAGGTCACCGTCTCGATCAAGGACAACAAGTCCGGCGAGATCGAGACCGTGGTCGTCGACAAGGTTCTGCAGTCCGTCGGCTTCGCACCGCGCGTGGAGGGCTTCGGTCTCGAGAACACCGGTGTCGCGTTGACCGATCGCGGCGCCATCGCGATCGACGACTACATGCGCACCAACGTCCCGCACATCTTCGCCATCGGTGACGTCACCGCCAAGCTGCAGCTCGCGCACGTCGCAGAAGCTCAGGCTGTCGTCGCTGCCGAGACCATCGGCGGCGCGGAGACGCAGACACTCGGTGACTACCGGATGATGCCGCGTGCGACGTTCTGCCAGCCGCAGGTCGCCTCGTTCGGTTTGACCGAGGAGCAGGCCAAGGCCGAGGGCTACGACGTCAAGGTCGCGAATTTCCCGTTCGCTGCCAACGGCAAGGCACACGGTCTCGGTGACCCGACCGGTTTCGTCAAGCTGATCGCCGACAAGAAGTACGGCGAACTGCTCGGCGGGCACCTCATCGGACCGGACGTTTCGGAACTGCTGCCCGAGCTGACCTTGGCCCAGAAGTGGGACCTCACGGTCAACGAGTTGGCACGCAACGTCCACACCCACCCCACGCTCAGTGAGGCACTGCAGGAAGCGATCCACGGCCTCGCCGGCCACATGATCAACTTCTGACGGCAGGGCCTTCGGCCCCGTGCGCCTTTTCGGTAGTTCGCACTACCGGAAAGGCTCACGGGGTTTTTCGTCTTTTGTGTCGAGTTGTGTTGCGAAACCGCCATCTGAGGCCTTCGAGTCGGGGTGTAGGCGCGCAACGCATTAGCGTCCCGAGTCGACCATTCGGCTTTCGAAGGACCACTCATGAAAACTCGTTCCGTACTGCTCGCGGCTTGCGTCGCGCTGACGCTCTCCGCCTGTGGAACCTCAGGTGACTCCGGATCGGACGCCGAAGCTTCGGGTGCCGCCGAGGTGGGGGCGTTCCCCGTGACCGTCGACCACGCCTACGGTTCGACGACGATCGACGCGGAGCCTATGCGCATCGTGACCATCGGATGGAGTGGCCAGGATGCGGTGATCGCACTGAACAAGGTTCCGGTCGCCATGGAGAGCTTCTCCGGCGCCGGCATCGAGAACAACATCCTGCCCTGGGACGCTTCGCGTCTGAACGGTGCCAAGCCTGTTCTCATGACGACCAATCCCGATATCCCGTTCGAGCAGATCCTCGGGCTCGATCCCGACGTGATCCTCGCCGTGTACTCCGGCATCGACGAGGGCGAGTACAAGCGTCTCAGTGACATCGCGCCGACCGTCGCGTTCCCCGACCAGCCGTGGGATACGGCGTGGGACAAGCAGATGAGCATGATCGGTGCAGCGCTCGGACAGCCGGAGCAGGCTCAGACGCTGATCGACGAGACCGGGGCGTACTTCGAGAAGCAGGCCGCTGATCACCCACAGTTCCAGGGCAAAACCGCAACGTATGCAATGCGCACCGACGAGGGCCTGATCGTCTTCTGCGGCACCGACCCGCGGATCCGTCTTCTCGGCCAGCTCGGGGTGAAGACCTCGCCCGGTGTCGACGCAGTGTGCACTTCCGGCGACAGTTCGGTGTCCGTGGGCATGGAATCCATCGACACACTCGACGCCGACGTCTTCATTCTCGTCGACGCCGACGGCACCAACCTGGACAAGCTGATGTCCTTCGGTCCGTTCGCGAACATGACCTCGGTGTCGAACGGCCGTCTGGTTCGTCTGGTCGGAATGGACTACGCGATGGCTACGTCCGCTCCGACGGTGCTGAGCGTTCCCTACGCATTCGACGAGTTCATCGCTCAGCTCTCGGACAAGTTGAGCTGATTCCGGGCGTCGTACGACGCTTGTGACGCAACGATTTTCGGCACCTGCGATTCGAGTAGTTCGATCAGGGCCGTGATCTTTGCGGCGACGTCGGCGCCGAGTTCGGTCAGGCTGTATTCCACTTTGGGCGGGATGGTTTCGAGTACCTCACGGTGCACGAGGCCATCCCGCTCGAGTGTTTGCAGGGTCTGCGAGAGCATGCGCTCGCTGACTCCGTCGACGCGTCGGCGCAGGGCACTGAACCGGTACGGACCCTCGTTCAGTGCTGCCAGTGCGAGTGCGCCCCAGCGTCCGGTTGCATTCTGCAATGCCGCCCGAGAGTTGCACCCGCGAGCGAAGACGTCAGCCTCGAGGGTTGGGTCCACGACGTCGGCATTCGGATCAGGAGTCTGGGCAGCACGTGAAGGTGAGTCGGTGCTGGTCATGAACCCAGGCTACTACTGCACGATCCGATAGCGCTAACTCGCCGTGTTGCACTTACGAAAAATAAGTGCATGATGGTTGCAGAACGCATTTACGCTTCAACCTGGATCGGGAGTTCGCATGAGCATTGCAGTCACCGGCGCAACCGGAAACCTCGGACAACTGGTAGTCGAGTCGTTGATCGAGCGGGGAGCCGCCGCGTCCGACATCGTCGCAGTGGTCCGCAATCCACAGAAGGCGGAAAGCCTCGCCGCCCGCGGAGTAGTTGTACGCCAAGCGGACTACGCCGATGCCTCGGCGTTGGAAACCGCATTGGCGGGCGTCGACAAGCTGGTGCTGATCTCGGGAAGTGAAGTGGGGTCACGGCTCGCGCAACACACCAACATCATCGACGCGGCGAAGGCTGCCGGCGTCGGATTCATCGCCTACACGAGCATATTGAATGCTCAGGACACGCCGATGAAGCTTGCTGCCGAGCACAAGGCGACCGAGGACGTGCTCACTCGGAGCGGTATTCCGTTCGCGCTGTTGCGCAACGGTTGGTACTGGGAGAACTTCACCAACGACCTGGCCGGTGTGATCGAACGCGGCGCACTGGTCGGTGCGGGAGCGGAAGGCAAGATCGCGGCTGCGGCGCGTGCGGATTACGCCGACGCCGCAGCAGTAGTCGCGACCACCGATGGCCACGAAGGCGCAGTGTACGAGTTGGGCGGTGACGAGAGGCTCACCTACGCCGAATTGGCCGCAAAGATCAGCGAATTCGCCGGCAAGCCCGTCGCGTACCAGTTCGTGGACGCGGAGGCATACGAAGGCATTCTCGAGAGCGTCGGACTGCCTGCACCGGTTGCGCAGATCCTCGCCGATTCCGATGCTGCAATTGCCAAGGGGGCGTTGGACACCGAGTCTGGCGACCTGCAGAAGTTGATCGGCCGCAGCAGCACTCCGGTGGCTGAGGTGTTGAGGAAGGCCTGACCTGCTGTGCGCCTTTATTAACCGCGGGCGGTTAATAAAGGCGCACAGGGGTTACCCCATGTGGACTGCACCCTCGGCGGGCAGATCACCCTTCTTGGCGCGGACCAGAACCAGCACTACCGGTGCGATGATCGCCAACAAGATTGCCGCCCAACCGAATGCGGCTGAGTATCCGGATACCTCGGCGCCGAAGAAGTAGTCCGTCATCGAGGCGACGAAGTCCTGTACCGGCTGGGGGAGTAGTGCCAATTGATCGCCGGTCGGGATGGTCGCATTCGACATGTCGACAGGAATGCCTTCCGGCGGGATCGGCGCCGCGTTGTCGGCGGTGAAGGCCGACTTGGCCGAAGCGTAGATCGTGGTGAACAGTGCGGTTCCGAGTGCGCCGCCGATCTGCAGGGTGGCGTTGACCAGGGCACTGGCAGCGCCGGCGTCGTGGTCGGGGACACCGATCAGTGCGAGGTTCTGCATCGGCACCATCAGCAGACCCAGTCCGAAGCCGAAGATCGCGAGGCCGGGGAACACGTGCGTCCAGTAGGAGCTGTGTACCTCGATCTGGGTCAGCATGAGCAGTCCTACTGCTGCCACCAGCGGGCCGGCGACCATGAGCGGCTTGGGGCCGATCTTGGTGGACAACTGCGCTGCGATGGTCGACGCCAAGACGATGAAGAACGCCATCGGCAGCGATCCGACGCCGGCCATGACCGGGCTGAATCCGAGCACGATCTGCAGGTAGAACGTCAGGTACAACGTGCCGCCGAGCAGGGCGGCGCCCACCAGCATGGAGCCGATCAGAGCAGCGCCGCGATCGCGATGCCACGGAACGCTCAGCGGTAGGAGCGGATTCTTGCTGCGGCTCTCGACGACCACGAAGATCGCGAGGAAGACCAGACCCAGTGCGATGAACAGCAAAGTGTCCGCCTGACCCCAGCCGTGCTCGGCGCGTGTGAATCCGTAGACCAGTGAGCCGAGCCCCAGGGCGATGAGGACAGCGCCGGGAAGGTCGTAGCTCGTGTCGCCGTGCGCTTTGGTTTCCTTGACGATCGGGACGGCCGCAGCGATGGCGATCAGCGCGATCGGGATGTTGACGAGCAGGCACCAGCGCCAGTCGACGTACTGCGTCAGCACTCCACCGAGGAGAAGGCCGATAGCAGCGCCACCGCCGGAGATCGCGCCGTAGACGGCAAAAGCCTTGGCGCGCTCCTTCTCTCCGATGAAGGTGGTGGTGAGCATCGACAGCGCAGCGGGCGCGAGCAATGCTGCGAAGACGCCCTGGCCGGCGCGAGCGATGAACAGTTCGATACCGCTCTGCGCGATGCCGCCGATGCCGGAGGCAACCGCGAAGCCCGCCATGCCGACGATGAAGGATCGCTTTCGGCCCCAGTAGTCGGCGATACGTCCGCCGAGGAGCAGCAGCGCACCGAACGCCAAGGCGTACGACGTGACCACCCACGCGCGGTCAAGGTCGCTTATGCCCAGTTCCTCCTGGGCTGCCGGTAGGGCGATGGAGACGATGGTGCCGTCGAGCACCACCATGAGTTGAGCGAACGCGACGATGCAGAGCACCAGCCAGCGACGTTGATGATTCGGATTCTCGGAGACAGCCGGGATCGGTGGCAGAGTGCCGCCGTCGACGTGGGACGTGGTGGTCATTGGAAAAAGGTATTCCAGCCTTCTCGGGTGAGTCAAACGAAATAGTTCGTTCGGTTACCATCATCACTATGGCTCCCACTGACGTGACCGCGACGAAACAGCGAATCCTCGACGCTGCGCAAGAAGAATTCGGCACCTATGGGCTTGCCGGTGCGCGCATCGATCGGATTGCGAAGAACGGAAACGCCAGTAAGGAGCGCCTCTACGCATATTTCGGTGACAAGGTCGCGTTGTTCCACGCGGTGCTCGACGTCGACTTCGAGCAGGCGATGGAATCCGTCGAGTTCACCGGTGAAGACATGCCCGCGCATGCTGTCGAACTGTTCGACGCAATGCTCGGCAAACCACAGATTCAACGGATGATGATCTGGGGTCAATTGCAGGGTGAGGCACCACGGATGAAGAAGTTGGCCGAGGAACATTCCAGCTGGGTTCCGCGAATGGCCACGATCCGCAAGGCTCAAGAAGACGGCCTCATCTCGAAGCACTGGGACCCCCAGGACCTGATCACGATGCTGTTCGGCCTCGTGTTCGGCTGGGTGGTGGCCCCCGGTGTGGCCGACAACCAGAACGTCGACGCCGACGAGATCGCGCGCCGCCGTGAAGTGGTGCGCGAGGCCGTCACTCGAATCTGCAAGCCGTGACTGTCAGCGAGAGAGGTACGCGGCCCAACCGCCGTAGTCGGTGATGTCAGCTGCGCCGTTTACGGCGTCATGAGTGCAGCTGAAACCGACTGTCGTTCTGCCGTCGGATAACTCGACGCTCGTGAGCGCCATCGGTGCAGGCAAGGCGGCGAGGAATGTTCCCAGCCCGGCCGGTGAGATTCGGAAGATCTCGCCGACGACCGGTGCGCCGAGTCCAGGGCCACGGCGTACCAGGCCGGGCTTCGGTGGCGTCGTGTCGAGAGCGAAGAGCCGGTAGGCATCCGAGGTCATGACGGTTTCGACGTACCGCGCGCCGAGGTCGACCAACTGTGTGTTGAGGGGTTGCCCGCGCAGGTGAGCGCCGAATACTGCGAGGTCGATTCCGGTATCGACGAGGGTGGGTGAAGGCACACCACCGAGTCGCGCAGCGAGGTCGATGGCGATCTGGTCGTCGAAAGCGGGTACGACGAACATGACGCCGAACGGGTGATCTTCGGCAGTGCGGTGTCCGGGCGCCGCGACGGCCGCCATGTCGAGCAGGTTGCAGAAGTTGGTGAAAGTTCCCATCCGGCGGTTGATTCCGAACGGATCCTCGGTCACGGCGGCAATCGTCGGGTGTTCGGTGGTGGTGGGAAGCAGTAGGGCGTCGAACCCGGCGAGGAGTTCCCGGGCGGCAGCCTTGGCGCGGGTGAGAGCATCGAGATCGTCGACTAGCTGGTATCCGGTGGGGTGCTTCGCACCGAGCACGATGTCGGACACCGCGGGATCTGCTCCGGCAGGACGAGTTTCGAGGAACTCGCCGGCAGCGGCGTATCGCTGCGCCACCACGGCGCCGTCGTAGAGCAATCGGGCCGCGTCGAGCAGTCCGGATATGTCGACGGTCTCGGTCTCGGCGCCGCCGGCTACCAGAGCTGTCACAGTGTCCTGAAATGCTGCTGTATACGACGGGCTCAGTTGAGCGAGATCCTCGATTCGGGGGACGGCGACGCGGGGATTCGGCGCCGCCGCGAGACGAACGTCGGAAGGCCAGACGCGGCTGCGGGGATCCCGAGGTTCGTGGCCGATCATGATTGCCGCTGCCGCGGTTGCCGATTCGAGGTCGTCGGCAAATACCGTCAGAGCGTCGTAGTCCACGCAGGCGGGCACTACTCCGTGGGCGGGGATGACGCCGAGCGAGAGCTTGAGTCCGTAGATCCCGTGGAACGCTGCCGGCACCCGGCCCGAACCGGCAGTGTCGGTGCCGATTCCGATGTCTGCAATTCCCAGCGCGACAGCGACGGCGGATCCGGAGCTACTACCGCCCGAGATCAACTCTTCGTCCCAGGCGCAGCGAACGGCTCCGTACGGACTGCGCGTTCCGACCAGTCCGGTGGCGAACTGGTCCAGATTGGTCTTCCCCAGAACAACAGCCCCGTGCTCGATCAACCGCGCAACGGCACTGGCGGTTTCGTCCGGCGAATACGCGAATTCGGGGCACGCCGCTGTGGTCGGCAGACCGGCGACGTCGACGTTGTCCTTGACGGCGACCAGACGCCCAGCCAGAGGAAGATGCTCGCCCGTGGCGATTCTGGCTTCGACCGAAGCGGCATCGGCAAGCACATCTTCCTTGCGGCGCAACGTGATCCAGACTTCGGGGCGATCTACTTCCTCGATCCGCTGGAATGCCTGCTCGACCCGGGCTGTCGGGGTGAAAACTTCTGCTGCGATGGTCATGGTGTGTACTGCTCCGATCAGTCCGTGATGTTGGCGAGTGAGAGCGCGGTGATCGCGCGGGTCACCCGGTCGAGGACGACGTCGAGAGACTCGCCGATGTGCTGGTGCAAAAGCGTGCGGGCCTCGGGCAGATTGCCGGCACGTAGTTCTTCGAGGATTTGAATGTGCTCCGCGATCGAGGTGTCGATGCGGCCGTTGACCATGAAGTCGTACATCCGAACGTGCCGGATACGGGAATTCACCGACAGCAGCGACGCGACCAGTTCATTGTTTCCCGACGCCCTCAGTACGGCGACGTGGAATTCCTCGTCCAGTTCGACGAACCCCGGTTCCTGAGCGGGCGGATCGAGAGCCAGGGCACGCCACCGCACCAATTCGTCGTCGAGGATTGTTCGGTCGTGCCGGATCGTCGGATCTGCGATCGCCCGGGTAATTCCTTGTAGTTCCAGAGTGATTCGGAGTTCATACAGATCTCGGATCCGCGGGATACTCGGGCGCACGGCGGAGAACCCGTACTCTTCCCGGCGCAGGAGTCCATCGGCGCACAGCATCGTCAACGCTTCCCGTACTGGTGTGCGAGAAATGCCGAAACGCGTGGAGAGTTTCGGTTCCGTCAGGCGCTGATCGAACCCGATAGTCCCGTTGACCAGTTCGGTGCGTAGTTCCCGGTAGACCACCTCACGCAGTGGCTCCGGCGCCGTATTCATCCCTGTCGACATACCTGTATACGCTATTGATCAGGTGTTTCGTCCAGATGTCTTCGCGTTAGAGCTGAGTTACGGCCTCCGCGGAACTTCAGGAGAAGTCGCGCTGAACCCGCAAGGTTCCGATCGTGGTGGCCAGGCCGTCGTACTGAGTGACCAACAAGGTGAATTCGATCAACCGACGATCGTCGAGATGCTGCGAGAGCGTTCCCCACGTGTCGTCGGTGACGTCCTTGGTGGTGACCAACTCGTCGACCGCAGTCAAGATCGCACGGTGACGCGGACTCAACTCGGAAGCGCCAGGGCCCTCGATGATTCGGGCCAGTTCTTCTGCGTCGATTCCGGCTTTGCGGCCGAGCCTGATGTGGTGATCCATCTCGTAACCGCAGTCCCGCAGGTGCGCGACCCGCAGGATGATCAGTTCGGTGTCGTGGCGAGAGATCTTGCCGCCGGGCATGAGTGAGCCGGAGTAGTGCAGCCAACCGCGGAAGAGTCCACCCGTGCGCCCCAAGGTGCTGAACAGATGCGCATCGGGTGCTCCGGCAGCCTTCGACAGGACACGCCAGATTCCCCAGTTGATCGGACCGAGGTCCTTGAATCGGCCGGGCGGGATGCGGGGGTTCATGCGACTCCACGGATGTGAGAGGGACGGAGGTCGATAGCTCGTTGCGCGATGTGGCGAACCGCGGCGCTGCGGCGGGGCGCGTGTACGCGCGACTTCCGGCCGACGATACCGCGCTCGAACGCGTCGACGGCGTCAGCGACGGTCGTGGTGCCGGCGCTGGCGAGGGTTCCGCGTGCTCCGTCGAACGACAGTGCGGTGGTATCGGTGTCGATGTCGCCGATGTACGCGACGCCCACCTTGGTGCCGAGGTGTTTCATTTCCAAGCGCAACGCGTCACCCAAGGCTTCGACGCCGGCGCGCGAAGCACCGAACGGTCCGCGAAACGGATGCTTGGCGGCGCCGTGAGCCGAGGCGACCACCAGGGCGTAACCGTTTTCGTGACTGATGTGCGGACCGGCTGCGCGCAGGGTGTAGTACGTGCCCATGAGATTGACTTCGACGGCGCGGCGCATGTCCGCAGGGTCGCCGCCGAGGATCGACGAGTTCGCCTCGACACCGGCATTGGCGACGACGACGTCGATGCCTCCCAGCTTCTCAGCGATGTAGTCGACGCCGCGAGATACCTGCTCGAGGTCGGCGACGTCGCACAACTGCCACGGCGCGCGGCCGCAGGAAGTGGCGACTTGCTCGAGAAGTTCCGGCTCGAGGCCGAGCAGTCCCACGGACGCACCACGGTCGTACAGGCGTCTGGCCAGCGAAGAACCGATATTGCGGGCAGCGCCGGTGATCAGGATGCGCCGACCCGTCAGGTCGTCCGCACTACTCTTGGCCGATTCGGCCTTGCCCGCCTCGCTCTTGCCCATTGCTGTGTCCCTACGCAGTGACCTTCTGGTCCTCCGACGCTAACACCGCCGGGTAGCTGCGACTGCAAGTACCGCCAACTCCGTCCGAACGGGTGTTCAGACCGATGCGGCTTCGAGACGCGGATGTGACGAGGAAGCCTGGGTCGACCGCAATCGACGGAATCGGACCACGGCAACGACGGCGGCAACAGCGGCGAGGATCACCAACGGCAGCGACGGACCCATCGTGGGTTCGATGACAACCAGTAGCACCGGCAGTCCGAATCCGAGATAGGTGCCGACGTAGAAGATCCCGGTCAGGGCGCCCCGCGAGGCGGGGGGAGCCAGCGACTCGAGGTCGAGCAGTCCCTCGCGTAGACACAGTCCGTAGGCCGTACCGAGGACGAGCGCGCAGACGATGAACAACCCGAGCGCGGGGTGCGCGCCGCCGACGGCGACCAGGCAGTATCCGAGCGCCGCCAGTGCGGCGCCGACCGTGCCGGCCTGAGGACCCCAATTGCGATGGCGCGCAGCGGTTTGAACCAGGATTCCAGCACCCAGAGTCAGCGCCGCCGCGAAACCCGGAAGGAGAGGACCTGAGTAGCGGTCCCCGAGCCTGGCCGTCATGGTCACGAAAGAGACTGTTGCGCTGGCGAACACCCACGGCGCCAACGGAAGTGCCCAGAGCAGTGCGACCTTCACACCGGTTCCCGACCGCTCTGCGCGGTCGGGAATCTGTGTGAACATTGCAGCTTTGGTGGGAGCAGGTGTACGACTCCACACAGCTGCCGCGGTAACCGAACCCACCGAGAAGACGGCCGAGACGACAAAGGGCGTAGCGAGTGGGAAGGCGGCAAATTGTGCCAACAGACCCGAAAATAGTGGTCCCAGTGCAAAACCCGAGGTGAGTACTACGCCCGCCATCACGGTTCCGGACTTGCCGCGAAGGTCAGCCGCCCACGCGGTGCCGGCGCCGATTGCCAGACCGGCACCGATACCGACAACGAGGCGCCCGACCATGAGCCCGGGCGCGTCGTGCCAGAGAAGAAGAATCAAGGTTCCGAGCGAGGCTATGAGCGCTCCGGGCAGGACGACTACAGCTCGGCCGACGCGATCCGACAGTGCTCCACCGGTCAACAGGCCGGGTAGGAGTCCGAGCGCGTAGATACCGAAAACACCGTCGAGCACGGTATGCGAAAGACCCTCGTCCACCCGGAGAACCGGGATGAGCGAAGCAAAGTGGTTGGCGGCCCAACCCGTCGAAAGTAGAACTGCCAGTACCGAGATGAACCCGCGACGGGATGGATCGCCCATACCGGCAGCTTAGGCGGGTACCAGATCGCTCACGTCGGCGAGGAGTTCGAACGTGCGCAACCAAGCCTCGCGTGTGGTGCCGGTCGACACCGTGATCAGCTCGTCGGCCTGTGCATGCTCGGTGAACTCGTCGAGGTAGGCGCGGACCTCCGTGGGCGTGCCGATGGCGCTGTACTTGGTCATCTGCAGAACCTGCTGACCCGCGGGGGAGTCGAGCAGCATGTCCGCTTCGTCGTCCGTGAACTTGCGTCCGCGTCCGAGAAGAAGGCTGACGCGCGAACGCTTGGCCGCGAGGAAGTCCTGCTGAGCCTGCTCATGGGTGTCGGCGGCGATGACGTTGACGCCCGCGATGACGTACGGCTCCGCCAACTGCTCCGACGGCTTGAACTCGCGTCGATAGATCGCGACGGCGTCGCGCAGGGCGTTGGGGGCGAAGTGCGAGGCAAATGCATACGGCAGGCCGAGCATCGCGGCGAGCTTGGCTCCGAACAGTGACGATCCGAGAATGTAGAGCGGAACGTGAGTGCCCTTACCGGGAACGGCATTGATTCCGGGGACGCGCGAAGTGTCGCCGAGGTAGCCCTGAAGCTCGAGTACGTCCTGCGGGAAGCTGTCCGAAGAACTCGGGTCGCGTCGCAAAGCCTGCATGGTCTTCTGATCACTACCGGGCGCGCGACCGAGACCGAGATCGATGCGACCCGGGTGCAGAGTCTCGAGGGTGCCGAACTGCTCGGCGATCGTCAGCGGTGCGTGGTTGGGCAGCATGATTCCACCGGCGCCGAGGCGGATTTTGCTGGTGTGCGCGGCGACGTGGCTGATCAGAACGCTGGTGGCCGAAGACGCGATGGAACCCATGTTGTGGTGCTCGGCATACCAGATTCGCTTGTAACCCCACTCCTCGGCACGCTGCGCCAAGGTCACGCTGGCGTCGAAGCTGTCTTTGGCGGTTTCGTTGTCGCCGATGTGGGCGAGATCGAGGATGGAAAGTGGTACGGCCATGGAGGTGGAGCCTTTCTCAGCGAATAGAACGCAAGCGTCGTTGTGAGGTGCAACCGCTGTGAGTCCATTCCTATTTCCGAGAGCCTTCCCACGCTGAGCAAGTGCGATTTTCGGAGGGGCGGTGACTCCCGCTCGATCAGTTCCGCACAGCGTTGGCCATGGCGGCCAACGAGAGGGCCTGCCGAGCGCGGTCGAGGACAACCGCACGAGAGATGTCGATGTGCGACACCAGTGCCTCGTGTGCTTGCGGAATCTTGCCGTCCAGCACCAGTTCGACGACGGAGATATGTTCCTCCACGGTGGCCTTCATACGGTCGGGAGTCAGGTAGTCGAACATCCGCACGGGGCGCAGCTTCGAGTTGACGGCCTGCAAGGCGTCGACCAACGCGTGGTTTCCGGATGAGGCGAGGAGCGCGATGTGGAACTCCTCGTCGAGCGTCACGAAGCCGGCGTCCGGTACCGGCATCTGTTTGAGAAATGTGTACCACTTGTCGAGTTCGGAACCGAGCGCGTCTCGATCATGAGCGGGGGCCTCACCGTCTAGTACCCGCCGAAGCCCGTGCACTTCGAGGAGTATGCGCAGCTCGTAGAGGCCACCCAACTCGTCGAGGTGCGGTCGGTACGGAAAGAGTCCATGTTCGTCGCGCTCGACCAGCCCGTCGGATTCCAACTTCGCGAGCGCTTCGCGCACCGGTGTTCGCGAGACACCGTAGAGATGAGCCAACCGTTCTTCGCCGAGTCGTTCGGATGGCGCGATCTGACCCGACATCAGATCGTTCCGGATCGACCGATAGACCTGCTCGCGCAGCGGCGGGCGCACACTCATGTCAGATTGCCATCGCTCGACGAACCGCCTCGGTGGACGTGGTGCCGCCCTCACCGGTCGAGGTCACGTGTCCCGCCGCGAGAATGCTGTAATGCTGCGCAGATTGGAGCGCGAAACCGATGTGCTGCTCTACGAGGAGGACACCGAGATCGCCGCGCTCGGTGAGTTCCATGACGGTTCTTTCGATTTCGGCGACCACGTTGGGCTGAATGCCCTCGGTTGGTTCGTCCAGAATGAGGATCTTGGGCTCGGTGATCAGGGCGCGAGCGATGGCAAGCTGTTGTCGCTGCCCACCGGAGAGAAGTCCCGCGCGACGGTCGAGGAGCGTGGTGAGTGCGGGAAACAGATCCAATGCCTCTGCGATGAGTGCCTTTCCGCGTTTGCGCCCGTCGGCGACCACCCGAAGATTCTCGGCAGTTGTCAGTTGTCCGAACGACTGCTGACCCTGGGGTACGTAGGCAAGTCCGCGAGCGACGCGGGCGCTCGGCCGTAGACCGGTGATGTCCTCACCGTTCAGAAGTACCTTTCCCCGTGTAGGTTTGATCAGACCGACGGCGGCGCGCAGCAAGGTGGTTTTACCCGCACCGTTGTGACCCATGACTGCCGCAACTCCGTCGCTGGGAACCAGCAGGGATACGCCGTGGATCACTTCGGTGCGTCCGTAGCCGGCGCGGATGTCGACGAGCTCGAGCATGATTCAGTCCTCCGGGGTCGGTTCGGTGTCGGCGCCGAGATCGGTTCCGGCAGCGGCTGTGCCGAGGTAGACCTCTTGCACCTTGGGGTCGGCTTGGACCTCCGCCACAGTTCCTTCGGCAAGCACTTTCCCAGCGGCGAGCACTGTGACGGACGTGGCGAAGGATCGCATGAAGTCCATGTCGTGCTCGACTACGACGACGGTTCGCGCACCGCCGATGCGCCGCAGAAGGTTCCCGGTCTCCTCGCGCTCCTCGAGGCTCATGCCTGCGACGGGCTCGTCGAGCAGGAGCACGGAACAGTTCTGTACCAACAACATTCCGATTTCGAGCCACTGCTTCTGTCCGTGCGCCAGAATGCCTGCGGCGGTGTCCCTGAGGTGCTCCAACCCGGTTGTCTCCAGCGCCTCTTCGATCTCGGGAAGCACACCTTTGCGTTTTCTGAGCAGGTTCCACGGTGATCGGCCGGCTCCGGCCGCGATGTCGAGATTCTGCAGCACCGAGAGCTCTTCGAAGACGCTTGCCGTCTGGAAGGTTCGCCCGACGCCGAGGCGGGCGATCTTGTGAACCTTCTTGCCGAGCAGTTGCTCGCCGGACTTCGTGATGGAACCCGTCGCGGGAACGAGTCCGGTGATGGCGTCGACCAACGTTGTCTTTCCAGCCCCGTTCGGGCCGATGAGAAACCTCAGGTCGCCCTGCATGAGGGTCAAGTCGACGCCGTCGACGGCCTTGAAACCGTCGAAGCTGACCGAAAGATTTCGTACTTCGAGGTACTCGGACGACATTCCGGCGTTGCCACCCAGTGCCGGTGTGGGTTCGCTGGTGGCGGTTGTGTTGGTCATGACGACACCTCCACTGGTTCGGGTTGGGAGACCTTGACCGGCGGGTCGGCCGGGGTCTCACGCTTCTTGCGGTGGCGCATCAGGGCGAACAATCCGGCCACACCTGCCGGGAAGAACCCGACCACGACGATGAACATCAACCCTTGTGCGTAGATCCATCCCGAAGGGAGTTTCTCCGAGAATGTCGACTGCGCCCACGCGACGCCGATCGCACCGAGTACCGGACCGAGAAGCGTTGCGCGGCCGCCGATCGCGACCCCGATGAGGAAAGCGATGGACGGGACGATCCCGACGTCGGCGGGGGAGATGATGCCCACGATCGGAACGAACAGCGCGCCGGCGATACCGGCGAGGAACGCCGCGGTCACGTAGGCGACCAGTTTGATGTTCGCCGGATCGTATCCGAGGAAACGTACTCGCTCCTCTTGATCACGGACGGCGACGAGGAGTTCGCCGTATCGGGAGTTCATCAGCTGGCGAATCAGAGCGACCGATGCGAGAAGAACTCCGGCGGCGATGAAGAACAACATCTGCTTGTTCGCCGGATCGTTGAGATTGAAACCGAAGAACGTGCGAAAGCGGTTGAGGCCGTTGCTGCCACCGATCGACTGCTGGCCGATCAAGAGGATCGCGAAAGCCGCGGCGAGTGCCTGCGAGAGGATCGCGAAGTACGCGCCCTTGACTCTCCGCTTGAACACACCGAGTCCGAGGAGAAAGGCAACAGCGGCCGGCAGGAAAAGGATGGCGAAGATCGCCACGAATGGCGAGGCGAACGGTTGCCAGTATCCCGGCAGTTCGGTCTTGCCGGCGATGGACATGAAGTCCGGGACCGCGTCGCCCTTGAGTTCGGCATCGGCGATCTTGAGGTGCATCGCCATCACGTATGCGCCGATTCCGAAGAAGACGCCCTGGCCGAGCGTGAGCATTCCGCCTCTGCCCCAAGCCAAACCGATACCGACAGCGACTATGGCGAAGCACAGGAATTTTGCCAACAGTGACAGCCTGAAGTCCGAGAGCACAGCCGGAGCGACGGCGAACAGCACGATCGCGGCAAGTGCAAAACCGCCCCACACCCGAATTCGGGAATTGTTCAGGATGCTCATACGAGGCTCCTCGTCTTGACTGCGAACAGGCCCTGCGGCCGAACTTGAAGGAAGACGACGATGATGACGAACACGATCACCTTCGCGATCGACGCTGTCGTCGAGTACTCGATGAACGAGTTCAAGATGCCGAGGGCGAAGGCTGCGATCACGGCTCCCTTCATCTGACCGAGACCGCCGACGACAACAACCAGGAAGGCGTCGATCAGATAGGACTGGCCGATGGTCGGGCTGGTGGAACCGATGAGCGTCAACGCGACACCCGCGACGCCGGCGAGCCCGGAACCGAGGAAGAAGGTCGTGATGTCCGTACGACGAGAGGAGATTCCGCTCGTCTCGGCCAGATCGCGATTTTGGACGACGGCCCGGATGCGTCTACCCATCGACGACTGCTTCAGTGCGACCGAAAGTGCGATCACTGCTGCGATCGCCAACACCAGAATGAAGATGCGGGTTTTCGGCACCACGGCGCCGAAAATATCGACCCCGCCCGAAAGCCAGCTCGGCGCCGAAACATTGACTGCCGGCGCGCCGAAGATGTCGCGCGCCAACTGCTGAAGGATCAATCCGACGCCGAATGTCACCAACAGGGTGTCGAGGGGTCGGTGGTACATCCGCGATACCAGGACCACTTCGAGCACAACACCCATCAGTCCGCCGACGACGAAACCGACGAGCAGAGAAATGATCAACGATCCCGTTGCATTCGAGATCACCTGCTGCACTACGTATGCGGTGTACGAGCCGGCCATGATGAACTCGCCGTGTGCCATGTTGATGACACCCATCTGCCCGAACGTGAGAGACAACCCCAACGCTGCCAACAGGAGAATCGATCCGATACTCAAACCCGTGAACAACTGCCCGATCACAACATCCATGACAGACGCTCCACCTCTCTACTCGTCGATTCCGTCAATTCCGCCTTTTGTCGATCAGCTACCGAGGCCCTCAGCCCAGGGGTAGTTCTTCAGGTACGGATCCGGCTCGATCGGCTGTCCCGAATCCCAGACCGTGTAGATCAGTCCGTCGGAACGGATTTCGCCGATCCGGGCAGTCTTGGTGATGTGGTGGTTGTCGCCGTCGATGGTGACGAGTCCTTCGGGCGCCTGGAAGGTCACACCGTCGGCGTTGTCCTGAATATCCTTGACCGCAAACGAGTTGGCCTTCTCGACGGTGTTCTTCCAGAGGTAGACGGAGGTATATGCCGCTTCCATCGGATCGGACGTGGGCTTGTCCTGCCCGAACTTCGCCTTGTACGCCGCGACGAACTTCTTGTTCTCGGGGGAGTCGATGGTCTGGTAGTAGTTCCACGCCGTCAGCTGGCCTTCGACGTTCTGGACTCCGATACCACCGACCTCTTCCTCCGCAATGGAGACGGAGACGACGGGCATGTCGGCGGGTTTCAGGCCGACATTCGAGTATTCACGGAAGAACGCAACGTTGGAATCGCCGTTGAGTGTGTTGAACACGGCATCGGCGTCGGCTGTGCGGACCTTGTTCACGATGGTGGAGAAGTCGGTCGAACCCAGAGGCGTGTAATCCTCGCCCTTGATCTCGATGCCGTTCGCTGCCGCGTACGCCTTGATGATGCGGTTGGCGGTCTGCGGGAACACGTAGTCGCTGCCGACCAGATACAGCGACTTGACGCCCTTCTCCTTCAGGTAATCCAGCGCCGGGATGATCTGCTGGTTGGTCGTTGCGCCCGTGTAGAAGATGTTCTTCGAATCTTCCAGTCCCTCGTACTGGACCGGGTAGTAGAGCAAAGAGTTGTTGTCCTCGAACACGGGCAGCATGGCCTTGCGGCTCGAGGAGGTCCAGCCACCGAAAACTGCTGCGACGCAATCGCTGCTGATCAGTTTCTCGGCCTTCTCGGCGAACACTGTCGGCTCCGACGCACCGTCCTCTGCCACGATCTGGATCTTCTTACCCAGTACACCGCCGGAATCGTTGATCTCCTGCACCGCCAACGAGATGGAGTCGCGGACCGTCACTTCACTGATGGCCATGGTGCCCGAGAGTGAATTCAGGGAACCGACCTTGATCGTGTCCCCCGAGGTGTCGACGCACGACGTAGCCGTCGAATCTCCCGATGCGGTGTCTGTTGCCTTGCTTCCGCAGCCGGTGAGAACCAAGCCCAGCGCGGCGAGAGCGGCCGGCGCGGCAAGGGTGCGCTTCGAGAAGGTTCGCATGTACGGGCCTTTCGTGTCGATGGCTCTGGCAGACAATGGCTCTGACAGATCTGTATCCGGAGTGCGTATACAACGCTGTATTCGTCGAGTGCACAGAGTAGGTGGAAGTTGTTGCGGTGGAATGACTGTCGGTGACAAGTGTGTGTCCGGTGTTTCGATTGGGTATCCAGGACCTCACACCGCAGGTCAGCGAGAGTGCGGTGTTAGCATCGACGAGAAATTGATCAAGCACTCGCTTGACGATCGGAACGTCGGAAGGATCTTCTCGTGCGCTCGACCCGACGGGACGAAATACTCGCTCATGCGGCCAAGCTGTTCAGTGAGCGGGGAATCGCCGCGACGACGGTGCGAGACATCGCCGACGAAGTCGGGATCCTCTCCGGCAGCCTCTATCACTACTTCGACTCCAAGGATGCGATAGCCAACGAGATCGTCGTCCGGTTCCTCGAAGATCTCAACGTCCGGTACGAAGACTCGATCGAACCGGAAGGTTCGGCTCGAAATCGCCTGGCCACGATGGTGTCGGTGTCTTTTGCCTCGGCGGTGGATCACCCGTATGCCACGGAGGTCTATCAGGGAGAAGCCATACTTTCGTCGCAACCGGCGGACGCGCCCATCACCATCCTGGTTCAGAAGGCACACAGCTACTGGCGATCGGCTATCGCTCGCGGAATTACCGACGCGGAGTTTCGGGAAGACATCGATCCCGAACAGTTTCACCGTCTCCTGCGTGAATCCGTCTGGTCCACCGTCGCGCAGTATCGCCCGCAGCTTTCCGAATTGGCCGAAGATCTGCAGCGCAATCTGATTTCGGTTTTCCTGGACGGCTTTGCCGCACGTTCCGTCGACGGCGAGCCGGTGGCACGCATTGCGCGGCGCACGGCGAAGAAGGAAGCGCAGACCGAATCTCCCGACTCGGACCTTGCCGAACTCCGCTCTGATGTCGACGAATTGAAGTCCGTCATTCGCGAACTCAGCTCGTCGATCCGGCAGCTGCAGAAGCCGTAACACCGCAGTTCCTGCGCGTGTAGTTCGGATTTTGACTATCAGTGTGACCCAGTGCATACTTCTGTCCACACTCGTAAATCAAGCGCTTGTTTGATTTACCAAGCACAGTTTGGACGGGAGTTCGATGTGAGACTCGGAAAGGCGATCGCCGTCTGCGCGGCAGTGGTCCTCGGGGCGAGCGCGTGCGCATCTGCCGGTGTCATTCCCGAAGACACCATCGTCATCGGTTTGGACGAGGACTCCACCGGGCCCGGTGCGTCGTACAGCACGATCGCCGGCAAGACGGTGCGGATGACCGTCGACCTGATCAACCAGGCGGGCGGAATCAACGGTAAGCAAGTCGAATTGGTTGTCGAGAACGACGAGAGCAGTCCCACCAAAACCCCGTCGATCATTCGGAAGTTGGTCGATCACGGGTCCAGTGCGGTCATCCTCGCCACGGGCAGCGGGTCGGTGCTGCAGGCCAAGTCGATTCTCCAGCAGTCGAAGATTCCTGCGATAGCTCCGGTCGTTCTCAGCGACGCCTTTGCCTCGGCGCCCGACAACGACTTCTCGTTCATGATTCCGAACTCGTTGAAGCAGTACGCCCAGGTGTACTGCGGGGCTTTCGAGAAGATGGGGTACAAGTCCCTGGGAATTCTCGGTGACGCGAGTGCGTCCATCGACGGAATCATCAAGACCCTGCGGCCGGCGCTCGAGAAGTGCGCGAGAGTGACGGGCGTCGAAAAGGCGCCGGTCGATGCCGCGGACATCACCGCACAGGTCTCACGTCTCGCGGAAACCGAACCGGACGCGATTCTGGTCGCCAGTATCGGCGGGCACTTCGAAATCCTCGCGCACAACACCTTGTCGAAGGTCACCCCGCAGACGCAACGCTTCTCACTCGCTTCCATCGGAAACCAGCCCGCATCTTGGGCTTTGGCGGACCCGAAGGCGTTGAGCGGCATGGTGTACATGGGCTCGCTCAGTGAGAACAACCCGAGAACCGCCGAACTGCGTCGCAAGGTGCAGGCGGTGAAGGGGCCTGATTATCAACTGACCGCCTACGACGCACAGGCGTACGACGCCGTCATGATGTTGGCCGAGGCAATCGAAATTGCCGGCGACCACCGAGATCGGACGGCCGTTCGTGATGCTCTTCAACAGGTTTCGGCACTTCCCGCCAGCTTCGGCCAGGACGGATTGACACTGTCGTTCTCCTCGCAGGATCACCTGGCTCCGGACAGCCTCTGCGGCCTGGTACTCGTCGAATTCGGTGAGGACAACAAGCCTGCCCGTCCGTGGGATTCCTACCAGCCCCCGTGCGGATAACCGAGGAGCATTGACATGACAGACGCACAACTGTGGCTCGCAGCCATCGAGATCGGTGCCTTCTTCTCGCTGATAGCCCTCGGAATGTATCTCGTGGTGGTCGGCGCCGATTTCTTCAACTTTGCGATGGGCCCGTACGCGATGGCTGCGGCCATGGCGTCGAGTTGGGTCGCGATCAATTACGGGCTCGCTCTCTGGATTGCCATGCCGCTGGGGATCGCGGTAGCGGTGGCGCTGTCGATCCTGACGGAAAAGCTTGTGGTCAAACAGGTTCAGAAGCGTTCGGGTCGTGGGGAACTACCGGCGTTGGTGGCGGTGACCGCAGTACTGTTCGGGATCCAGCAGCTCGCCGGCACGGTCTTCGGCCGAACACCACTTCCCGGACAGAAGATCTTCGACTTCGATCCGATATCGGTGCTCGGTGCCACCGTCGACAGTTCGACCGTTGTACTCGTCGTCGGAACTGCCGTGATCTTCGTCGGTATCGGACTGTGGCTGAACCGGTCCACCTCGGGCCGTCTGCTACGCGCCGTCGGCGACAGTCCGGATGCCGCCCGCGTCCTGGGCTTGCCGGTGGATCGGGTACGCCTCATCGCGTTCACCCTCGCGGGTGTGATCGCCGCCGTCGCCGGACTTCTGTTCGCTCCCAAGGCCGGTGTTCAGTTCACGAGCGGTCTGTCATGGACGCTGACGGCATTCATCGCACTCGTCATCGGTGGTACCGGCCGAAGTTGGGCTCCGCTGATCGGCGGAATGGTGTTGGGCGTCGTCCAGGTATTCGCCCCGTACTACTTCGGTGCGAGTGCTGCGCAAACCGCGATTCTGTTGATTGCCCTGGTGTTCTTCGCTTTCCGTCCGGAAGGCTTGCTCTCGAGGAAGGTTCGCGTCTGATGGCCTCGCTTTCTACCCGTTCGCTGACGTCAAATCCGCCCACTACATCCGGCCGTTCCCGGACGAGGATGCTCGCCCTGTCACGAGAAGCGCTGATCACCGTGGTCGTGGTTGCTGCCGTGCTGCTGTGGATGGGGCCGAGTCTGTACCGGCAGGATCTGGTGTTCCTCGCTGCGACGTATTCGCTGATCGCACTCGGCATGTACGTGCCATTCGTGCTCGCGGGATCACTGTCGATGGCGTACAGCGCGTATGCGGCGATCGGCGCGTATGCCGTTGCGCTGATCTCGGTTCGGACCGGGTTGTCGATGTGGTGGGGATGGATTCTCGGCGCCCTCGCCGCTGCAGCGGTTGCAGTACTCCTCAGCTTGGCAACACAGAAACTCTCCGGCTTCTACCTTGCCGCGGTGACCTTGTTGTTCGGTATCGCTTTCGAGCACTGGTTGATCGACGGGCCGAGTTTCACCGGCGGGTCGGCCGGGATCTCGGGTGTCGAGACTGTGACGATGTTCGGCTGGGAGCCACCGCGCTATGTGTTGGTCGTGTTCGCGATCTTGTTCGTGTGTCTGATCGCGGTCGCTGTGGATCGACTCCGGAAATCGGTGTGGGGGCTGATGTTGCAAGCTGCCCGCGACAATCGTAATGTCGCACGGTCTTCCGGCGTCAATCCTGCGCACCTGACCGTCGTGGCGCTGGCGATCGGTGCTGCGATCGCGTCGACCGGCGGATCGCTGTTCACCGTGTCGGTGCAGGCTGTCACTCCTGAAACCTTCACTCTCAGTATTGTTTTCCTCGCAATCTTCATGCCGATCATCGGCGGTCGCGGTTCGGCGTGGGGTGCTCCGCTCGGTGCATTGATCGTGGTGATCGTGACGCTGAATATGCCCGGGTACCAGGGAAGTGGCGAACTCCTGCTTGCCGGAGCCGTCCTGGTGATCCTCATCGTCGCGCCTGGTGGGGTGATCGGGTGGAGTCAGAACGTTCTGGGTCGAATGAACCGTCTGTACAAGGAGCGTGGCAATCGATGACTCGGCTACTCGAAGTGAGCGGGCTCCACAAGTCCTACGGAGGCGTCCGCGCTGTCGACGATGTCTCGTTCAGCGTCGGACCGGGAGAGGTGATCGGACTGGTCGGCCCGAACGGGGCAGGCAAGACCACACTGGTGGACTGCATCTTCGGCACTCAGCAAGCAGACTCCGGAACCGTCGCGCTCGCGGGTGCTCCCTTGACCGGGCCGTCGGAGCGCCGTGCACGGCAAGGGCTCTCGCGCACGTTTCAACATCCGCAGCTCGCGGCGGAACTCGACGCCGTCGACAACATCATCCCGGGACTGTACGGGCACAAGATCACCTCACCGCTGCACTCGCTGTGGTGGGCGATCAAAGGACCTTTCGAGAACTGGGACCGGACAGCACAGCGGGCCCGGGAGATTGCTGCGCGATACTCGGTCACCGACGTCGAGAGTGCTTGCGGGGATCTCAGTTTGGGCGCGCAGCGTCTGGTCGAGGTGGCGCGGGCGATGGCGACCGAACCCGAAGTCCTCCTGTTGGACGAACCGTTTGCCGGTGCGGATCACGACGGCATCGCTGCCATCTCCGGTGCCGTGCGATCGATTGCCGCGCAGGGCAAGGGAGTAGTCCTGGTCGATCACAACGTCGATCTCATCGCGGCGCTCGCCACCAAGATCGTGCTGCTCAATTTCGGATCAGTGGCGTTCTACGGACCACCGCAGGAGTGCTTGGCCAGCGACGCGATGCGAGAAGTCTATTTCGGTTCCGAATACGAGGAAGGCGCCTGACATGCTCGAACTCGACAGAGTCACAGTTCGATACGGATCCGCTGTCGCCGTCCGGGAAGTCTCCCTTGTCGCCCCCGCCGGTGAAGTGACAGCGATCGTCGGGCCGAACGGTGCGGGCAAGACCAGCTTGGCGGGATCCATCTACGGCTCGGTTCCCGCCACCGGGACAATCAAATTCGATGGTCGAGAGATCCAGAAATTATCGGCACTGGATCGTGTCCGCAGCGGATTTGCCTACGTTCCCCAAGGCAGGCAACTGTTCATGCGAATGTCCGTTCGCGAGAACCTACGCGTCGGCGCAGACCTGCTGGGATTGAAAGCCGAAGCCGTGGAAACAGCTTTCGAGAGGTTCCCGATCCTGCGTGAACGCTCGGAGAGTTATGCCGGGGTCCTCAGCGGTGGTGAGCAGCAGATGTTGGTTCTGGGGCGGGCCCTTCTGGAAACCCCGAAGGTGTTGCTCCTCGACGAGATGATGACAGGACTGGCACCGAAAATCGTCGCGGAGCTGCGAGCATTGGTCGGGGGTCTGGCCGCCGAGGGTGTGACCGTCATCGTGACGGAACCGGCACTTACTGCACTGAAATCGGTTGTCGACCGCGGATATGTCATGCAGCGCGGCGAACTCGTCCGCGAATGCGATTCCGAAGCGACACTGGACAACGCGTACAAACAATCGATGGGCGTCCTCAGCGCCGACGGGAGATGATCGACGATCATGCTTGAAACGAAGACACTCGACTTCACCGTCGGTGAATTCGCCACGAATCCGGACCGCTTCGCCGGCGTCAGCATCAGCGAAATGGTCAGGCATTGGTCTGAGACCATCCCGGACGAAACCGCCTTTGTCACTCCGGAATCGAGGGTGTCGTGGAAGCAGTACGACGCGGCTGCCGATGCGATCGCGTCGGCGCTGGATCTAGCTGGTGAGGGATACGGACATGTAGCCGTGTTGCTCCCCGACACCGCTGTATTCCATGCGGCTCTCTGCGCAGCATTTCGTACCGGCCGCGTCGCCGTCGGAATCGGTTCGCGCTCGGGCATTCGCGAGATCTCTCATCTGATCGCCCGCTCGGAAGCCTCCGTACTCGTCACCACTCGCACGCTGCGCGGCGTCGATACCGCCGAACTCGTGGCGAGTCTGCGGGCAGAGCATCCCGGACTGGACGTCGTCTTCGCCGACGAACGCGCCGACGTGAGTTTCGAACGCGTGAGCGCAAACGGCGAACTCACCTCGTTGCCGGTCGAGCTAAAGCAGTTCCCCGCAACCAGTCCGTGTTTTGTCACGTCAGCCGTTTCGATGCTGAACTCGACCTCCGGCACAACGGGCCTACCCAAACTGGTCACACAAACCGAGGATCGTTGGGTTGGTTTCTCCGAGATTGCCGCCGAGGCGGCGGCGATCGGTTCGGATGAGGTGTTCCTCGGCGCGGTTCCAGCACCTTTCGGATTCGGGCTCTGGACTTCGCATTTCCTGCCGGCACTACTCGGTGCTCGCAATGTCGTCATGGAACGCTTCGACGTTTCGGTGATGATCGAGTTGATCGAGCGCGAACGGGTGACTGCTTTGAATTGTGTGAGTACACAATTCAAGATGCTGTTGCGTTCGGAGGCCGCGGAATCGGCCGATCTCTCGTCACTTCGTTTCATGTTCACCGGTGGTGAAGCCGTGCCCTATTCGGAGGCGCTGGCATTCGAACAACGTACCGGAGCGGCTGTCCTGCAGTTCTACGGATCGAACGAAACCGGCGCCGTCTCGGTGACGACGGTTTCGGACGATTCCGACACCCGACTGAAGACGTGCGGCCACGTCATCGATCGCATGCAAGTTCGTGTATTCGACGATGCGGCAAAGGAAATGACCGGCTCCGTCCGCCGCGGTCAGCCTGGGGTGAACGGACCGCTGATGTGTCAGGGCTATTGGGGGGACACCGATGCGAACGACGAGTTGTACACCGATGACGGTTGGATGCTTCTCGGCGACATCGTCGAGATCGACGAGACAGGACGGGTGCGTGTGGTCGGGCGCAAAGCCGACATCATCATTCGTGGCGGCAAGAACATCTCCGCGGTCGAAGTCGAGGAGTACGTGCGCGCGCACCCTTCGGTGGAGTTGGTCGCCGTGGTCGGGGTCGACGATCCGCTGTTCGGTGAGAAGGTCTGTGCGGTCGTCGTGTCCGCCGATGACGATCTGAGTTCGGAGGATCTGACCGCCTGGCTGCAGAGCCGAGGAGTGACCCGCGAGTACATACCCGAGTACGTGATGACGGTCGCCGAATTGCCGATGGCGGCAGGCGGCAAAGTAGCCAAGGGTGAAGTCAAGGCACTCGCGCAGAGGCGGATCGCTGAACTCGGCTGATCGCACTTGGCGGTACCGGCTTCGCGTTACGCTGATCCGGACATTGTGCCGAGAGTGAAGGAAACCCGATGACGAACCCTTCACCGCATCGGTGGCGCAGGCGCTTGCTGTGGGCTCTGGCAATTGTGTTCGTTCTGGTCGGAGCCGTGGTTCTGGCCTTCGTTCTGAGCCCGAGACCTGGCGCACTCACCGTGCGATGGGTCTTCGATCGTGATGCGGTGAAAGTCACCGAGGCGCTCGAGAAGCACGCGCCCGAAGGCGTCGACTCGATCAAGGACCAGCAGTACCGCGCCGATGACGACGACGCATACCTGGATGTCTACTTTCCCGCAGCGACGACGACCGCATTGCCTACGGTGATCTGGACTCATGGCGGTGCCTGGATCTCGGGAAGCAAGTCCAACTACGCGCCGTACTACGAGTTGCTGGCCTCGCGTGGCTACACAGTTGTGTCCCTGGACTACTCACTCGGACCTGAGCACCACTATCCGACGGCAGTGCGGCAGCTCAACGACGCTCACGCGTACGTCGTCGCGAATGCGGAACGGCTGCATGTTGATCCGACGACGGTCGTTCTGGCCGGTGATTCTGCGGGAGCGCAACTCTCGAGTCAGCTCGCCACTCTCATCACTGATCCCGCCTATGCGAACCGTGTGGGCGTGGTCCCGTCGCTGCGGCCGGATCAGTTACGTGGAGTAATCCTGAACTGTGGAATCTACGACGTCGGGAACATGGTCGGCGGACCCGGCATCATCGGTTGGGGAGTTGATCGGTCCCTCTGGGCGTATACCGGCGTGCGTGACTTCATGAGTACCGACGCAGCGGATCAGATGTCGACCTTGAACTACGTCACCGATCGATTTCCGCCTGCCTACGTCAGCGGCGGCAACGCCGATCCGTTGACGGATTCTCAGTCGAAACCGATGGCTGACAAATTGACCGGGTTGGGAGTTGCGGTCGACACACTGTTCTATCCGGCCGATCACGTTCCGGCGCTCGGGCACGAGTATCAGTTCGATCTGGACAATGCCGACGGTCTCAGTGCGCTCGATCGCACGGTTCAGTTTCTCGAGGCTCATACCGGCTAAATGTCGGATTGTGGTGAACCACTGAGAAAATGGTCATTTTGGACAAAGCTCCGCGGGTGCGTTGCCAGGGAATTCTCAACTAGTCCTTTTGGTCTAGCCTGGGTGAATCCGATCCGACCCCAGGAGTTGTTGTGCGCGCGTCTTCCCCCGACAGACGGCGAAGGCGCATTGTCGGAATCGCGGCGGTATTCGTCGTCATTCTGCTGTCCGGGGTAACCGCGGCACTCGTCAGTCCGTGGCCAGGAGTTCTCGTCGTACGGTGGATGTCAGCGGGTGGCTCCGAAGCGACTCACGCACAACTCGACAGGCATGCACCGTCAGGAATCGTCTCGATTCTCGATCAGTCGTACCGCGACGGCGACGACGATGCACAACTGGACGCGTACTACCCGTCGGAGTCCACTTCGGCGCTACCCACGGTGGTCTGGGTGCACGGCGGTGGCTGGATATCAGGGTCGAGAACTGATGCCGACGGTTACTACAAACTGTTGGCAAATCAAGGCTTCACTGTGATTTCGGTGGACTACTCACTGGGACCAGATGCGTATTACCCCACCGCAGTGAATCAGCTGAACGACGCGTATCGATTCATCGTGAGCAATGCGGACAGGTTGCATGTCGATTCGACCAATCTCTTTCTTGCGGGAGATTCGGCAGGCGCGCAGTTGTCCAGTCAGTTGGCGACCGTCATGACCAGCCCTGACTACGCGTCGGAAATGGGTGTGGAGCCGGCATTACGTCCCGAGCAGATACGCGGAGTTGTCCTCGACTGTGGGGTCTTCGATCTGAAACCGCTGCTGTCACAGGGGAAGTACTTCGGTTGGGGCGTCGACAAGCAATCGCTGTGGGGGTACCTCGGAACGAGGGACTTCGACGGGTCGACTGCAGTGGGTCAGATGTCGACACTGGGTCATGTGACCTCGGACTTTCCAGCGACGTTCATCACCGGCGGAAATGTCGACCCACTGACCGCCAGCCAGTCGAAACCCATGGCAGAACGGCTCGCCGATCTGGGCGTCGAGGTCGATGCACTGTTCTACCCGGACGATCACGAGCCTGCACTCGACCACGAATATCAGTTCGACCTCGACACCGTGGACGGGATGGTCGCGTTCGATCGCACAGTCGCGTTCCTACGCGACCACGTGCGTTAGCGCGGTCAGCGAATCACGTACGGCGAAATCGAACTCCGGTGCTCGCTGATGTCGAGGTCTTTACCCAGCGGAGGGAAGGCACGCTGCGGACAATTGAGGCGTTCGCAGACACGGCAGCCCGAGCCGATCGGCGTTCCCGGATTCGACTCGTCCAGATCCAGACCGTCGCTGTAGACGAGTCGGTGGGCGTGTCGAATCTCGCATCCCAATCCGATGGCGAAGATCTTTGCGGGCTGTCCGTATCGAGCCGCTCGACGTTCGACCGTGCGCGCAACCCAGAGGTATCGACGACCGTCGGGCATCTGCGCGATCTGAGGCATGATCTTGCCCGGATATGAGAACGTCTCGTAGACGTTCCACAGCGGGCACGTACCGCCGCTGGTGGAGAAGTGGAATCCGGTGGCGGACTGACGCTTCGACATGTTTCCGGCACGATCGACACGCACGAACATGAAAGGAACCCCGCGAAGTTTGGGGCGCTGCAGGGTCGAGAGGCGGTGGCAGATCGTCTCGTAGCTCGCGGAATAGAAGGCGGACATGCGCTCGATGTCGTACCGGAAGTCCTCGGCAACCTCGTGAAACTGGCTGTAGGGCAGCACGGTGGCCGCGGCGAAATAGTTGGCCAAACCAAGCTTCGCCAGGGAGACCGACGCTTCGCTGGTGAAGTTGCCCTCGGCCACCAACGAGTCGAGCAGGTCGCCATGCTCGAGGTATGCGAGTTCTGTCGCGAACTTGAAGACCTGTTGCCCGCCGGAGAGTCGTGCGGAAATTTCCAGGACCCTGGTGTCCGGGTCGTAACGATGAAGTATGTTCTCGCCCAAGTCGACTCGTCGAACGATCTGCACGTCATGGACGGACTCGAGACGTCTGGCGATCTCGCCGGCGACGTCGCCACGGTGAAAGCGCATCCGGGCCGTGAGTTCTTCGGCTGCGGTGTCGAGATCGTGGATGTAGTTCTGTCGCTGATAGAAGTAGTCGCGCACTTCCTCGTGCGGCATGGTGATCGAACCGCTGCCGCTGCCGTCCGAGAAACGGTCCTCCGTGGCTGCGGCGAGCTGGGCCGTCGTGTTGCGGAAGCGGCGATGCATGTTCACCATCGCCTTGGCCAGGCCCGGGTGGGTGGAGACCATCTCCGCGATTTCGTGGGCGTCGGCGTCGATACCCATCTCCTGATCGAGGGCAACTTCACGCATTTCCGCGATCAGGCGTGTGTCGTCCTGCGGGGAGAAGAAGGTGGTGTCGACACCGAAGACTTCACTGATTCGCAGGAGCACCGGCACGGTGAGTGGCCGGACGTCGTGCTCGATCTGATTGAGATAGCTTGCCGAGATCTCGAGCGTCTTGGCCAGCGAAGCCTGACTCAACCCGCGCTCGGTCCGCAGTTGGCGGAGCCGGACACCGACAAAGGTTTTCGACATTTTCCCAGGATACGAGTGACAGTCCGGCTTCGCAAAGGTGGGTTCGCAGTCTTCGCACAGGGGCTCCGCCCCCGTGAGTGGTTGAGGAGCCTCGGCACTCCCTAACCACTCATGGGGCCGGAGGCCTAGACCCTGTTCTCCGAACGAGGGGCGCCGATTCCGGGATCGATCTGGAACGGCCCGCTCGACGAGGGTGCAAGGGGGAAGTCGAAGATCGCAGTCGGGAGATAGACCGTCGAACACGAGTTGGGGATATCCACGACACCCGACAGGCGACCCTCGATCGGCGCCGCACCGAGTAGCAGGTACGCCTGCTCTGGCGCGTACCCGAACTTGGTCAGATACTCGATCGCATGCAGGCACGCACGCTGGTAGGACAGATGTGAATCCAGGTACTTCTGTTCGCCGTCCAACGTGACGGAAGTGCCCGAGAACGCAAGCCACTCGGAATACTGCGGATCCGTGTTGCCCGGCATGAAGATGGCGTTCTCGGAAACACCGTAGGTATCCATTCCGCCCTTGATGATGTCCACACGAAGATCGATGAAGCCGCCCATCTCGATGGCACCGCAGAAAGTGATCTCACCGTCGCCCTGGGAGAAGTGAAGATCGCCGACCGACAGATTCGCACCGTCCACGAACACCGGATAGAAGATTCGGCTGCCCTTGGTGAGGTTCTTGATGTCCTGGTTTCCGCCGTTCTCACGCGGGGGAGCGGTACGAGCCGCCTCGCCGGCCACGCGTGTGTACTCGTCACCGGTCAAGGTTCCCAGTACTGCATCGCGGGGCTCGGGCGGAAGTGCAAGCGGGGGAACCCGATTGGGATCGGTGGCAATGAGGGCGCCCTCGCGGGCATTCCACTTGGCGAGCAAGGCTGCCGACGGAGCCGTGCCCATGAGTCCCGGGTGGACGATGCCCGTGAACGAGACGTGCGGAATGTGACGCGACGTCGCCGTTTGGCCGGAGAAATCCCAGACGGCCTTGTACGCGTCGGGGAACTGTTCGGTGAGGAAGCCACCGCCGTTGTTCCGAGGGAAGATGCCGGTGTACCCCCAGCCTTGGCCGGCCAACGGACCCGAATCTTCTTGGGGGATAGGCCCGATATCCAAGATGTCGACGATCAAGAGGTCGCCGGGCTTCGCGCCTTCGACGGCAAAGGGGCCGGACAGCGTGTGGACCGTGGTCAGTGGTGCATTCAGAATGTCGTCGGCCGAGTCGTCGTTGTGTATTGCGCCGTCGAACCATTCGCGGCAATGGACACGAAACGCATCACCGGGTTTCACCGTCACCGCCGCTGGGATGTCCGGGTGCCACCGATTGTGGCCGACGATTGCCTGGTCGGTGAATTTCTTGGCGGAATCGAGTGGAAACAGCAGTTCAGGCATATGCACTCCTCATTCTCGAAGAAACGGAAAACTCGTGGCGGCAGGACTTTCGTGTCGGATCGGGACTCACGGCGAGGACGCGCGGTGAAGACGCTCAGGGGCGAGGTAGCTTGCGGTGCAACGGATTGGATGTCGTCGGCGCAGATTGCCGGCCGCGGCCGGGTAGCGACCCACTGACCACGGCAGGCTCGTGAGCCGATCGAGCAGTGCTGTCCAGTAGACCCATCGCGGCCGACGACGCGTGACTCAACCGGGGAGACGAGACCACCCGCTTGGACTCGAGACTGCACTGGGGGCAAGTAATCGACTGGGGCACTTCGGCCATCGCGAACGACCGCTCGAGCGGGCCGCAGCCGGTACAGCGAAACTCGTACAGAGGCATGCGGTCACGCTATCGGAGGATCCGTAAGTGCGACACTGGAACGACACGCACCGGGTTGCCGATGCCGCAATTGCGCCCGTCAGCGCAAGTACACAACCGCGTTGTCTCCGCCGGTACAGGTGACGATGCCGGAGGTCACCTTGCATGCCATCGTGTACTCCTTGCCGGTCACCGGACTACGTGCGGACACGGTGCTGGATGCACCGGTTGCACCGGAGTTCCCGTAGGCGATCCGAACCGCCTCGGCAAACTCACATGAAGTTTTGCCCCCACTTGTCGCGGACTCCTTGTAACTTCCGGCCGGCTGCCCGCCGGGGCAGGCGGACGCACCGGCCGGGAAGTTCGCGGCGCGTGTGGTCGTCGGGGATGTCGTGCTGGGAGCGGTTGTCGTGGTGCCGGGTGTGTTCGCGGCGCTGATGGTGGTGTGGGCGGCGCCACCGGCGGCCGAGTTGGGGACGTCCTTCGGCCAGAGGACCCAGGCAAGCCCGCCGAAGAGAGCCAACACAGTGATGACTCCGATTACGGATACCGGAATCACCCAGCCGGGCCGACGCGGCGGCGGATTTCCACGTGGCGGTGCAGGCGGGAATCCCTGGGGCGGGGGATACGACTGCGGCGCGGCTCGGTAGCCCAACTGCGGCGGCTGTGGACCGGATTGCGACCATGCCTGGTTGTTCGGTGGCCGCTGATAGTTGTCCGGCACCGCTTTATCGCCCGGTCGGGGGCGTCGAACGACAAGTCATGGTTCGACAGCATATGGCCGGCGAATGGGTTGTCTGTGGCTTTCTGACGGGTAGATCCCTGGAATCGCCCGAGCGAAGGCTGTTGCCGAGGAGTGATTGCGGTCACTCGCGGGTAGTGAAGTTGGCTCCGAAGTAGCGGACAGGCCTGTTCCGAGTGGCGTGCGAACTGCCGGAATTCGCAAGCGGCGGAGTTGAGTGCATTTCGTTCACAGCCTGCGGTTTCTTTCCTACTCGCCAGTACGGAACCTGTCCGATTGGGTAGTACCAGCCGCGTAGGAATCTTCACAGACTTAGCAAAGTGTGTTGAAAAGGTAGCGAAGATTGGCATTAGCAACAGGTAGACGGCACTTTTTCGATGTGCCATTCTCGGTAAGTACACAAGAAGGGCCTGGCAAGTATGTGAAGTAGTACGCACGTACTGCTCACAACAGGCCGGACCAGCAGATCAAAGAGATGGAGTCTTGATGTCGACCACCGGCACCCCGAAGACCGCAGCTGAGCTCCAGCAGGATTGGGACACCAACCCTCGCTGGAAGGGCGTTACTCGTAACTACACGGCCGATCAGGTCGTCAAGCTCCAGGGCACCGTCGTCGAGGAGCAGACCCTCGCTCGTCGCGGATCCGAGATCCTGTGGGATCTCGTGAACAACGAGGACTACATCAACTCCCTCGGTGCACTTACCGGCAACATGGCTGTGCAGCAGGTTCGCGCCGGCCTGAAGGCCATCTACCTCTCCGGTTGGCAGGTTGCCGGCGATGCGAACCTCTCGGGCCACACGTACCCGGACCAGAGCCTCTACCCGGCCAACTCGGTTCCGACCGTCGTCCGTCGCATCAACAACGCACTGCTGCGCGCCGACGAGATCGCCAAGACCGAGGGTGACACCTCCGTCAGCAACTGGCTCGCTCCGATCGTTGCCGACGCCGAAGCCGGCTTCGGTGGCGCTCTCAACGCTTACGAGCTGCAGAAGGCCATGATCGGCGCCGGCGCTGCCGGTGTCCACTGGGAGGATCAGCTCGCTTCGGAGAAGAAGTGCGGCCACCTCGGCGGCAAGGTGCTCATCCCCACGCAGCAGCACATCCGCACCCTGACCTCGGCTCGCCTGGCTTCCGACGTCGCGGACGTTCCGTCCGTCATCATCGCCCGCACCGACGCTGAGGCCGCAACCCTCATCACCTCCGACGTAGACGAGCGTGACCGCCCGTTCCTCGACGGAACCCGCACGGCTGAAGGCTTCTACGGCGTCAAGAACGGCATCGAGCCCTGCATCGCTCGCGCCAAGGCTTACGCACCGTACGCAGACCTCATCTGGATGGAGACCGGCGTGCCGGATCTCGAGGTTGCAAAGAAGTTCGCCGAGTCCGTTCGCAGCGAATTCCCGGACCAGCTCCTGGCCTACAACTGCTCCCCTTCCTTCAACTGGAAGGCGCACCTGGACGACGCGACCATCGCGAAGTTCCAGAAGGAGCTCGGCGCAATGGGCTTCAAGTTCCAGTTCATCACGCTGGCCGGCTTCCACTCGCTCAACTACGGCATGTTCGACCTTGCCTACGGCTACGCCCGCGAAGGCATGACGGCATTCGTCGACCTGCAGGAGCGCGAGTTCAAGGCTGCCGAAGAGCGTGGCTTCACCGCCATCAAGCACCAGCGTGAGGTTGGCGCCGGCTACTTCGACACCATCGCCACCACCGTTGACCCCAACACCTCGACGGCAGCTCTCAAGGGCTCCACCGAAGAGGGACAGTTCCACTAAGAACTGACTTCGGGTGGGGGAGAGGCTCGGCTTCGGGTCTCTCCCCTGCTTGTATCACCGCACTACTTTCTCTCGTCTTCAAGGCAGTTCCGATTGCGTCGGCCACCAGCGTCGACGCAGTTCGAAGTGCTTGTTTTGCAACACCTTCACCAGACAAACTCCACGAGACAAACAAGGAGCTGACGTGACCAGCGAAAAAATTCAGCGCGTCGGCGTTATCGGCGCCGGAATCATGGGTGCCGGAATCGCCGAGGTGTGCGCCCGCGCACATGTCGATGTTCTGGTCTTCGAGCAGACTCGCGAGCTTGCAGCAGCCGGGCGTTCACGCATCCTGCGTTCGCTCGACCGCGGCGTGAGCAGCGGAAAGATCACAGAACGTGAGCGTGAGCAGGCCGCATGGCGTCTGCGTTTCACCTCCGATCTGGGAGATTTCGCGGACCGCCAGCTCGTCGTGGAGGCCGTCGTCGAAGACGAGAAGATCAAGAGCGAAATCTTCGCCGAGCTCGACGCGGTCGTGACGGACCCGGATGCGGTTCTCGCGTCCAACACGTCGTCGATCCCGATCATGAAGCTCGGCATCTCGACCAAGCGTCCCGAGCGAGTCATCGGCATGCACTTCTTCAACCCGGTTCCGGTTCTGCCGCTCGTCGAATTGGTGACGACGCTCAAGACCAGTGCCTCCGTCTCGCAGCGCGCCGAGGCTTTTGCCAGCGACATCCTCGGCAAGCAGGTCGTCCGCAGTGCCGACCGCTCCGGCTTCGTCGTCAACGCACTCCTGGTGCCGTACCTGCTCTCGGCGATCCGCATGGTCGAGTCGGGCTTCGCGACCAAGGAAGACATCGACAAGGCAACGGTTCTCGGCCTCGCGCACCCCATGGGTCCGCTGGCTCTGACGGACCTGGTCGGACTCGACACCGTCAAGTCCATCGCCGACTCCATGTACGAAGAGTTCAAGGAGCCGCTGTACTCCGCTCCGCCGCTGCTCCTGCGTATGGTCGAAGCCGGCTTGACCGGCAAGAAGTCCGGCGCGGGCTTCTACGAATACGCCGACAACGGTCGCTCCACCAAGCAGGCAAGCTAAGGCCCAACGCCCCTGTGCGCCTTTCTGGTAGTTCCGGCTACCACAAAGGCGCACAGGGCGCTCGCGCCCCTCGGTTAGAAAGGTCGACCGCATGTCCAGCAGCACTGCAGCATTCGGCTCCAGCGTCCTGGGGTATCCGCGCATCGGGCCGCGCCGTGAGCTCAAGCGCGCCCTCGAGTCCTACTGGCACGGCACTTCGGACAAGGACGCACTTCTCGCGGTCGCCAAGGAACTCCAGGAATCGACCTGGAGCGAATTGGCTGCGACGGGATTGAGCCAGGTTCCCGGCAACACCTTCTCCTTCTACGATCACGTGCTCGACAATGCGCTGCTCTTCGGCGCAGTGCCGGAGCGGTTCAAGCCGCTCGAGGGCGCCCTCGAGCCGCTCGATTTCTACTTCACGATGGCCCGCGGCCGCCCGGACTTCCCGCCTCTCGAGCTGGTGCGCTTCTTCGGTACGAACTACTACTACCGTCAGCCCGAGATCGACGCGAACACAGTGTTCTCGCTCAACTCGGATGCACTTCTCGACGAGTTCGAACGTGCGAAGGCGCGCGGCATCGAATTGCGCCCCGTCATCATGGGGCCCGTCTCGCTGCTTCTGCTTTCGAAGGTCGGACCTGCCACCGAGAAGTCCGATCCGAACTTCACCCCGCTCGACCTGTTGGACGCGCTCCTGCCCGAGTACGAGAAGCTCTTCGAGCAGCTCGCCAAGGCCGGTGCGACCTGTGTTCAGTTGGACGAGCCTTCGGTCACCGAGGACCGCACCCCCGAGGAGCTAGCCGCTCTGGGACGTGCGTACGAGAAGCTTTCGACGGCCCCGCTGCGCCCGCGCCTGTTGGTGACGGGTCCGTACGGCAAGTTCGGCGAAGCCCTCAACATCTTGGCGCCCACCAAGATCGAAGCCTTCGGTCTGGACCTGGTGCACGGCAAGATCACGGCCGAGGAACTGGCCGCGGTGCCGAACATCAAGCGCAAGCGCATCTACGCGGGCGTCGTCGACGGTCGCAACGTCTGGCGCGTCGACCGGTTCAACACCTTGACGTACCTGAACGAACTCAAAGATGTTGTGCCTGACCTCGTCGTCTCCACGTCGTCGTCGCTGCTGCACGTGCCGTACGACGTGCTCTCCGAGTACGACATTCCGGGAGACGTCGCAGACCGTCTGGCTTTTGCGAAGCAGAAGGTCGGCGAAGTCGTCTCACTGGCGAAGGCGCTCACCGAAGGTCCTTCGGACAAGTGGCGTAAGCGTCCGACGAAGGTGCACTTCAAGCTCAAGCACGCTGTCCGTGCTCGGGTGAACGCGATCAAGCCCGAAGATCGTGTGCGTGCACCGTACGAGGAGCGTCGTAAGGCTCAGCAGGAACGGTTGAATCTGCCCTTGGTGCCGGCCCAGACACTGGGTTCGTTCCCGCAGACCGACGCGATTCGCCAGGCTCGTTACGAACTCGGCCAGGGGCGTTTGGAGTGGGACGAATACTACAAGCGCATCCAGGAAGAGATCGAGCGCACAATCCGTCTGCAAGAGGACATCGGTCTCGATGTTTTCGTGCACGGCGAGCACGAGCGCAACGACATGGTCCAGTACTTCGCCGAACTGCTCGAGGGCTATGCCTTCACGCACAACGGTTGGGTTCAGGCCTACGGATCTCGTTGCACTCGTCCGCCGATTCTCTACGGCGACATCGCACGTCCGAAGCCGATGACGGTCGAGTGGATCGCGTACGCGCAGTCGCTGACCGACAAGCCGGTCAAGGGCATGCTGACGGGTCCGGTCACCATGATCGCCCGTTCGTTCGTTCGCCAGGATCAGCCGCTCTACGAAACGGCAGAGCAACTGGCACTTGTCATTCGAGACGAAATCGCGGATCTCGAAGCTGCCGGAATCGCCATCATCCAGGTGGACGAACCGGCAATTCGTGAACTGCTGCCACTGCGTGAGGACGGCCGGGAGGCCTACCTGGAGTGGGCCGTCGACGCGTTCCGTCTGGCAACAGGTGGAGCGAAGCCGGAAACACAGATCCACACACATTTGACGTACTCCGCTCGGTCGTCGGTGGTCGACGCCATCGAACGGTTGGACGCCGATGTGACGGCTATCGTCGCGACCCGCTCCATCACGTGGGTTCTCGAAGCACTCAAGGAAGGCGCGCTCACGCACGGCGTCGGCCCCGGTGTCTACGAATCTCGCTCGGCTCGGATTCCCGACATCGACGAACTCGACGAATTGCTCACTGAGGCAAGCGAATCGATCTCTCTCGATCGCTTGTGGGCAAACCCGGACGGCGGCCTCAAGACCCGCCATCCGTGGCAACTCGAGCCTTCGCTGCGCAATATGGTTGCGGCCGCGAGGCGCCTGCGTCGTCGGGCCGAGCAAGCCGAGCGCGACGCCGGGTAAGTCACGTAAAGAACAAGTCATGGAGGGGCCTGCGAGTTGCAGGTCCCTCCATGCACGGGTAGGCATGTGTGCATGGTTACTGCTGCTGCTTATGCCGCGACGTCCGCTGACGGTCCCCTCGAGAAGACCACTGTCGAACGCCGCGAGCTCGGTCCACTGGACATTCTCATCGACATCAAATTTGCCGGCATCTGCCATTCCGACATCCACACCGCTCGCAACGAGTGGGGCGGAGCGAAGTACCCGATCGTCCCCGGACACGAAATCGCCGGCGTCGTCGCCGCCGTGGGGTCCGATGTCACCAAGCACAAGGTCGGCGACCGAGTGGGCGTCGGCTGCTTCGTCGACTCGTGCGGGGAGTGCGACGCCTGCACCGCCGGTGAAGAGCAGTACTGCCGCAAGGGTGTGACGGGTACGTACAACGCCACCGGCCGCGACGGCGAGCGCACTCAGGGTGGCTACTCGACGCACATCGTCGTCACCGAGCACTTCGTGCTCTCGATCCCGGAGGGCATCGAACTCGACGTTGCAGCGCCGCTCCTGTGCGCGGGCATCACCTTGTACTCACCGCTGCGGCACTGGAATGCCGGCCCAGGCAAGAAGGTCGCCATCATCGGGTTCGGCGGCCTCGGTCACGTCGGTGTGAAGATCGCCAAGGCGCTCGGCGCGGAAGTCACCGTCCTGAGCCAGACGCTCGGCAAGAAGGAAGACGGCCTTCGTCTCGGTGCCGATCACTACTACGCGACCAACGACCGGGAGACGTTCAAGGCTCTTCGTGGCGAGTTCGACCTGATCCTCAACACGGTCTCGGTCAACCTCGACATCGATGCCTACATGTCCTTGCTCGCCATCAACGGCACTCTCGTCGAACTCGGCCTGCCCGAGAAGCCGATCGAAGTTCGAGCATTCTCGCTCGCCGCAAACCGTCGTAGCCTCGCCGGCTCCATGGTCGGAGGTATCCCGCAGACACAGGAGATGCTCGACTTCTGCGCCGAGCACGGCATCGGCGCAGAAATCGAACTGATCCCGGCGAGCGACATCAACGACGCTTACGAGCGCGTGATCAAGAGCGACGTCCGATACCGATTCGTGATCGACACCGCAACAATCTGACCCGCTCGATCCTGCTCAGTCGAATTGTTCGCGGAGCTCAGTCGAGTTGCTCGCGAAGATTACTCAGCGTCTTCGCGAGCAACCTCGACACGTGCATCTGGGACACACCTACTTTCTCGGCGATCTGTGTCTGCGTCAGATTTCCGAAGAATCTGAGCATCAACACCGTCCGCTCTCGCTCGGGCAGCTTGTCGAGAAGCGGACGCAACGCCTCGTGATTCTCGACGTTCTCGAGTGCTGCGTCGTAGTCACCGAGTGTTTCCACGAGCGGGAGATCGTCGGTGTGATTGGACGCGGCACCGTCGACCGAGACCGTCTGATACGCGTTGCCGGCGATCAAGGCCTGGGCAACTTCTTCGCGTTCGATCCCCAACGTCTCGGCCAACTCGTCGACGGTCGGCGCGTGCCCGAGCTGTTGTGACAGCTCGCTGATGGCCTGCCCGAGTTGGAAGTGCAACTCCTTCATCCGGCGGGGAACCCGCAATGCCCAACCGGTGTCGCGGAAGTGTCGTCGAACCTCGCCCATCACGGTGGGAACTGCGAAGGAGACGAAATCGGATCCGCGCGTGGAATCGAAACGGTCGACGGCGTTGACCAGACCGAGACGCGCCACCTGAACCAGATCGTCGTGTGCCTCGCCACGACCGTCGAATCGTCTGGCGATGTGCTCGGCCAACGGTAGGCATCTGGTGATGAGTGCAGTGCGCACTCGTTCGTACTCCGGGCTGTGGGGCTCGAGGGTCCGCAGTTCCTCGAAAACTGGTATTACGTCCCGATATTCGTCGGTGGACCGCCGACGCGGGCGTGACGGGCCGTCTGCGGAAGCGGTCACAGGCGCCCGCTGAGGGCCTTGGTGAACTTCATGGTGGTGATGTAGCCGACGCCGCCGAGGTTCTCTTCCTGGTCGAGCGAAATCGAATCGGTGAGTTCGGTGAGGATGTGCCACCCGAACGAACGCTGACTGCTGTCCTCGTACTCCGTGGTCGTCGTGGACACGGACACGTGCAATTGCGGCGGCGTGAAGACGAACCGACACACCAGAACCGAATCAGGCGCAGCGCGAACGATCAGATGCGTACAGATTTCGTCCATGGCCAGTTTGATGTCGGCGATGGCGTCGAGGTCGAAGTTTTCCTGAATGGCAACGGTGGCGGCCAGTGCACGCAAAATCGACAGCTGATCGAGAGTCGCTTGAATCCTCAACTCCACAACTGGCTGAGTCTGATCCTGATCGGGCTCGAGTGCGCTGAGGTGTGCCATAAGTTCTCCGGATCGTCGTACCAGGGGTCGCGGTGAAGTCTGGTGCCGAGAACGATACCCATCCCGACCTTCACAGTGACCCCCGAACACGAAATTTGGTCGATGGTGGTGCCGGGGTAAACGACACGATTCTGCTCACGACCGTTGGCGATCGCAACATCGGATTACCTCGCGGAACCGCAGACCAAACCACATTTTTGTTCGGAACACCGAAACGAATGGTCGCAACGCACTTGTGACGTCCGTCATGCTGGCGTACTGTTTCAAACCGAGGTTGAGCACACAGCCGATGAGGGATTTATCCGTATTTCTGGAGACCCGTTCATCGTGCGTCTCCTTCGGAGGTCCCTTCTCTTTTGCAGAGTGTAAACCGTTGCGGGATGGGAGAACCATGACTGTTGTTCCAGGATCATCTATTTCAGGCTTTACGAACGCGGCGAAGGGATCGGTAGACTACGGACCTCCCGCGACCGGGACAGCGACCGCATCGTTTCACGCGCACCGCATCAGTGCACACACCGCTGTGATCAAAGTTCGTGGTGAGATCGATCTGATGAGCGCCAATGCTTTTCGTGACTTCTTGACGTACCACGTGGCCGCGGACCGGACGCTGGTCGTCGATCTATCCGAACTCGAATTCATGGGGACGTGCGGCTTGTCCGTACTGTCGGTCCTGTCGACGCGATCACGCGACGTGGGCGGCACACTCGCGCTCGTCTGCGCCCGCCCGGTGCAAAGGTTGCTCAAAGCAGCTGGTCAGGAGTCGATGTTTGCCTGCTACGAGTCGCTCGATCATGCAATCGGACTCGAAGAGACCCGACGTTTCCCCGCTTGATCACGCAGTTTCAGTCCAAGCTTCGTGAAATCACCTTCGTGAAATCACCTTCGTGAATTCAGTTTCGTAGAGCCCGTCAGCGTCAGTGCACTTCACTTCGGTGAGTGCCCTTGTGTTGGCGGGCTCTCGGCGGTGCTGTGACGCAGCGGCCGTAGGTGCGGACCACTTCGGTGGCGACGTGATCCCACGAATACGATTCGCACGCTCGGGCCCGGCTCTGCCGTGCAAACGCCGCGCCTTCGTCCTCGTCGTCGAGAAGATGGCGGACTGCGCGCGCGGTTTCCACCGGGTTGTTGACCGGGACCCGACGCCCGGTGAGTCCGTCGATCACCGTATCCCGCAGTCCGCCAACAGGAGTCGCGACTACGGGAACTCCGCACGCCATTGCTTCCAGTGCCGCGATTCCGAACGGTTCGTATCGAGGGGTGCACACGAGGGCGTCGGCCGATCGCATCAGTTTCGGTAGTTGGCGGTGCGGAACCCGTCCCAACAATTGGACGCGATCTGCGACGCCGAGGCGCTCGGCGAGCTTGACCAAGCGGATCGCCACTTCGTCGGTGCTCAGTTGCGCGACGGGTGGCCCGCCGATCACCACCAACTCCGTATCCGGCAGCGAAGCCAGCGCGGCGACGGCAACATCGAAGCCCTTCTGCTCCACCAGTCTTCCGACGCAGATCAATCGATGCGGTGCGGTTTTCTTCGCGGCGGGTCCCTCCGGGGTGAATGCTTCGGTGTCCACGCCCGAGGGCACCATCGTGGTCCGTGATCGCGGTGATCCCTGCCGGACCAGATCGAAGATTTCGTCCGAACTGGTCGCGATGACATGGGTTGCGCCCCTGGCGATCAACGGTTCCAGGTGAGTCCGCTCCGAGGGGCTGTCGTCGGCTGCTCCGAGGTGGCGGTGCGCCGCAGATCCCAGGGAATGGAATGTCTGAAGTACGGGGATGCCGAGCGATCGGGTCGCGAGTTCCGTTGCCACACCGGACATCCAGAAGTGCGAGTGCACCACATCGGGTCGGTCGGTACTCCACTGAGCGCGCAGAATGCTGGCAAAGGTTCCCAGGTGAGGGAGGATGTCGGCATCCGGAAGAGCCTGCGTCGGGCCGGCCTCGAGATAGTCGACGGAGTACCCGGCGCGGGCGCGAACGCGGTCCGGCCCACCGACGTGGGCACGCCTGGTGAAGACGGTGACGTCGTGTCCGGCACGAACCAAGGCGGCAGACAGTTCGTCGACGTGCAGGTTCTGTGCACCGGCTGCCGAGCAGCCCACCGGTGCGAGTGGATCGGCGTTCACCGACACCATGGAGATCTTCAGCATTCGTCCGGGAGCCATAGCGGGCGAGTACTTCATCGGGTCCCCTCTCCACTTGATCGGTTCGTCTGGGGATACCCGGAGTCCGTGATCTGAACCGGGTTTCGACGCGGTCAGCGCTGGGCACATTCCAAACACGATGGCGAGGAGTGAGGTTCGATGACAGAACAAATGCTGGTCGACGCAACCGTCGGACTCGGGTTCGAGCGGTACGTACAACGGGTGGCGGTCGGTGTGGGGGCCGGCATCGAGCAGTGGTGTTGCAGGCGCGAGCACCCTCTGGAGGCTTACATCGCATTGGACCGAACTGTGCCGCGTTTCCCCGGGCGCGAGGTGGCTTTGCTGTGGGAGGAGACGTGCGGTTGGGCCCTGGCCGTGGAGACCAGATCAGGGGAGGACCTCATCGTTCTCGGATATCTGGGCGAACACGCAGTGCCGACCCCGGACGCCGTCGCCGATTTTGCCGCGACACTGGGTACGCGCAGCCCACACTGGGTCATGAACAGACCATTGGCGGATTCGGACGAGACCGCGCGAGAACTGCGGAGCTACTCCGGAAGTGCTTACGCCTGAACAGTATCGAGGTCCGATCGGCTCAGTTGACTACATCCAGGATGGGATCGAGAACCGGAGTCGCTGCAGCCTCGACGGCCGGATCGTCCATGAGCTTGAAAACGATGTGACCACCGAGCGCGCCACCGACACCGACCGCGGTGAGCCCCAGCACCGACAGCACTCGCGCCAGCGCGAGTGAGTCCTTTCCGCGTAGCCTGTACGACGCCGCAAAAGACCAGATCCCCACTGCATTCGACGCCGCGTGCACCAGCCCCACTCGGCGTGCGACGTCGCCACGTTCGGACCAGTCCAGCCATCCCGTCAGCAAAGCCGGCGGAGTCGAAACCAATCCGAGCCCGATCAGCCGTCGTGCAGTCTGCGGATCGCCTAGAACATCGAAGACCAACGAAGCCGTCCACGCGCCCGCGGGAATGGTCACGAGGGCAGGATGGATGGGATGCCCGACGGCGGCGCCGCGCAGAAGTGCGGCGACAGTGCGCGATCGGTCGGATCGCTCCGTGATCTCGAGGATTCTGCGCCTGAGGCCAGTGGACGGACCGTCCAGTCCGCGAGTGGATTCGATTCCGCGATAAAGAGTTCCGATGTCCATGTAATTCGGCTACCCGGCGTAGACGTCGGGAAACCTCGCGACGGCAGTGTCTTGTCGACCGTCATGCTCCGGCGTACGGTCGAAACGAAAGAGATCCGACCGGAGGAGCGAACGATGAAGCTCAATCTCTTTGCAGCGTGGGCGTCGTATTTCCTGGTGCTGGCCACAGTGGTCTGCCTCGGCAGTTTTCTGGTGGCGGCAGGTTCAGGCCAGGGTGGTTGGGCATTGATCGCCGGCCTCGCCGGCGTCGCGTGCATCGGCCTCGCGGTAGCCCTGTACGCCAGTACTGTGCGTCACGACCACAAAGTGCACCGCGAATCCCCACACCTGTTCTGATCAGGCCTGCTTCTGATCAAGACTGTGCGAGTCGTGCCTTCTCCGCCTCGATGTCGAAGTCGGCAGGGGGCCAGTCGAGATCGAGCTTTTCCAGAGCGTCGATCAGTAGCTCCGTGACCGCAATGCGGCTGTACCACTTCCGATCACACGGCACGACGTACCACGGCGCGTGCTCGGTCGACGTCTTGTCGAGCATTGCCTGATACGCCTGTTGATATGCAGGCCACAAACCGCGTTCGGTCACGTCGCCGGGGTTGTACTTCCAGTACTTGTCCGGGCGGTCGAGACGTTCTTCGAGTCGCTTCTTCTGCTCGTCGAGCGAGACGAACATCGCGACTTTCACGATGGTGGTTCCGGCGTCGACGAGTTCCTTTTCGAACTGGTTGATCTCGTCGTAGCGCTTGCTCCAGACATCCTCCGGGACAAGATCGTGGACGCGCACTACCAGGACGTCCTCGTAGTGGGAGCGATCGAACACACCGAGATAGCCGCCGCGGGGGAGTTCCTTCTTGATCCGCCAAAGGTAGTGATGTTGCTTTTCCTCTTCGGTCGGGACGCCGAAGGCCGCGTGCTGAACTCCCGAAGGATCCACGTGACCGATCACGTGTCGGACCATGCCGCCCTTGCCTGCGGTGTCCATTCCTTGCAGAACCAGCAGGACTGAACGACTGTCCCCGGACCGGCCGTTGGCGTACAGCAACTCCTGCAGGTCGGACAGAACCGCGCCGCGTTCCTCGAGCAGACGTTCGCCGTCAGCTTTGTTTCCGGTGAATCCCGGAGTGCTGTTGCGATCGAGTTGATCGAGTTCGAACCCGGGCTCCGCCCGCAGGGTCTTGGCGGCCGGTGTTTCCCACAGCGAGTCTTGTGCCATGCCGAAAGAGTGCCACAGGATCGCGCCCGGCGGCTCGAAAGTTCGGTCTCGGGCGAGTCAGTCCTCGGCAGGCTTGACGAGGGGATGCGGAACCGACTTGAACTTGGCCGGTGATCCGTTGACCGCAGCTATGCCGGTGATGCCGCCCCACGTCATCATCGTGAGGTAGTCGATCAGCGATTCCGCGGACATCGACTTGTTGGAGATCCACCAGTGCGTCGCGAGCTGAATTCCGCCCACGATCCCGAACGCCCACGGCAGCGAACCGCCGGAATCCATCTCCATCTCGCGAAGACGATTGCCCAACACCGTGGAGAGCAATTCGGCGATCATGCGCTCGGAATCGGCAACGACGTCGCGGTTGGCGCCGGCGCCGTTGGCCATGACGTAGAGGTAGATGTCGGGGTCGGATGCCACCGTCTCGACGTATGCGGTGATGCTCGCCTGGGTGAGTTCGAAATCGTCGAGATCGCCACTGATCGCTTCGTAGATACGCGGCGACAGGATGGTCTCGACGTACCGCATCATCGTGGCGGTGGTGAGGTCGCTCTTGTCGGCGAAGTATCGGTAGAGCACGGTCTTGGAGACACCGATCTCGGACGCGATCTCGTCCATGCCGATCTCACGGCCGCGCGCGCGGATGGCGGCGATGGTGCCGTCGACGAGTTCCTCGCGGCGAGCGATCTTGTGCTCACGCCAACGACGCTTACGACCGTCGGATTTCTCGGGCTTCGCATCAGCAACGACTGGGCCGTCTACCTGCTCGTTGTCCTGCACGGCATTCTTGGCCACGAGTCATCTCATATCTGTGGTGCGAGCCACGTCCGATCGGTCTACTTTCCGGTCCAGCTTAATGTCCGCGCCTTTATCTCGGGCACTCACATCCGCAGTTCGGGGGATTAGGTCCTGCAGAATCGGACTTCGTGTCGCTCGCGCTACGCCGCGTCACACCTTTCGGCACAATGGCGAGGGTGCAGCAACTGAGCCTCTCCGCCTTCGACGACGCCGCCAAGCGTCGGGACCTTCGCAAGATGAAGGTCTTCGCTACTGGCCTTCTGGGCTTCGCGACGGTGGTCTACATCTTCTGCCGGTGGCAGGAATCCCGCGGCGCCGGAGAGTGGGTCGGGTACGTCCGGGCCGCGTCCGAGGCGGGCATGGTCGGCGCGCTTGCCGACTGGTTTGCCGTCACCGCGCTCTTCCGTCATCCGATGGGCCTTCCCATCCCGCACACTGCCATCATCAAGCGTAAGAAAGACCAGCTCGGAGCCAGCCTGAGCTCATTCGTCGGTCAAAACTTCCTGGCTCCCGAGGTTGTGTCGGCCAAGGTGCAGCAGGCGCAGATTCCGCTGCGGCTCGGAACGTGGATGGCCGAACCTGCCAACGCCGCTCGCGTCGCCGCCGAGACGTCGACGGTCTTGCGCGGCATGGTCGAGGTTCTTCGCGACGAGGACATCGCCCAGATCATCGACAACACGATCGTGAAGCGTCTGGCCGAGCCCATGTGGGGACCGCCGATCGGCCGAGTGCTCGGTGAACTTCTCAAGGACAACAAGCAACTGCCGATCATCGAATTGCTTGCCGAGCGGGCACATCAGTGGGCTCTCGGCAGCCAGGAGACGATCGATCGTGTGATCGTTCGCGATTCGCCCGCGTGGTCGCCGAAGTTCGTCGACGCCATGCTGGGGGAGAAGATCTACAAGGAACTAGTCGAGTTCACCTGGAAGGTCCGTTCCAACCCCGAACACGAGGTACGCCTCGCCGCCAACCGCTTCCTGATCGACTTCGCCGATGATCTGCAGAACGACCCGGAGACCATCAAGAAGGCCGAGGGGATCAAGGCCGAGATCATGGGTCGCGAGGAAGTGACGGGTCTGGCGTCGTCGACATGGCAGGTTGCCAAGCGGCTCATCATGGAGTCCGTCGACGATCCGAACAGCACCCTGCGGACCAAGGTCGCCGAGAACGTCGCCGGCTTCGGAGTCAGGCTGCGTGACGACGAGTCCATGCGTGAGAAGGTCGACGGCTGGCTGGTGCAGGGCACCAAGTACATCGCGGAGAACTACACCGACGAGATCACTGGAGTCATCAGTGACACCGTCGAGCGGTGGGACGCCGACGAAGCGAGCCAGAAGATCGAGTTGCAGGTCGGTCGAGATCTTCAGTTCATCCGTATCAACGGCACCGTTGTGGGCTCGATCGCCGGACTGCTGATCTACACGATTTCGACGCTCATCTTCGGCTGAGCTGTCCGGTATGTGACGTCCACCACGAGTGCTAGCAGTAGTGCTTGCAATAGTTAGCACCCTCTCCTATCCTGGGAAATGTCCACTGGAAAGGGAGGACGCAATGCCAGCGAAGTCGACGAACTCCGATGACGGAGATCGTGAATCATCCGGTGCCGCAGCCGGAGCAAGCGACTTGGCAGCTCGCGTCGTCAGCTCTGCGGCACACGACATCGGGGGGTTCATTCGTGCACAGCGGGAAGCCGCCCAAGTTTCGATGCGCCAACTCGCTCAACTCGCCGGCGTCAGCAATCCGTATCTGAGTCAGATCGAACGCGGATTGCGCAAACCGTCGGCGGACGTACTGGCGCAAATCGCCAAGGGCCTTCGAGTCTCATCAGAAGTGCTGTACGTCCAAGCGGGATATCTCGAGCAACGCCCGCACAGTCCCATCAGGGACGCGGTGTTGGCCGAGACGGCCATCAACGAACGGCAGAAGCAAGTACTGCTCGAAATCTACGACTCGTTCTGTCGCGAGAACGAGTCGTCAAGACCAGCCGCAGCGCCCGATTTCGCTGAATCGGCCGCAATTCCAGACACCGAGACTTCACTAGGAGAACAAGATGACTGACAAGAACGCCATCGACAGCGTCAAGACCTCGCTCTACGCCGCCGTCGGCGCAGGCGACCTGGTTGTCCAGGCCGTGGCCGATGTAGTTGCTCAGGTTCGTGAGCGCGCCGAGAACACCCAGGGCGATGTCAACGGCCGTGTCGACGGTGCTCGCGAGAAGCTCGCTTCCGTCCAGGGTGACGTTGCCGAGAGCGTCGATGCGCTGCGCGAGCGTCTCGCCGGCCTGCCGTCCGAGCTGCCCGAAGAGCTTGCCGAGCTGCGCGAGAAGTTCTCACCCGAGGAACTCCGCAAGGTCGCCGAGGCATACCTCAAGGTTGCCGGAGATCTGTACAACTCCCTCGCAGAACGTGGCGAAGACGCAGTCGAGCGCATCCGCAAGCAGCCCGCAGTCGAAGAAGGCATCGCTGCTGCAGAGTCGGCACTCGGCGACGCCGTCGAGCTGACCGAAGACGCACTCGGAACCGTTGCTCGTCAGACGCGCGCCGTGGGCGAGCAGGCTGCCAAGCTGGCCGGCCGCGCTGCCGGACGCATCTCCGACACCGCAGAAGAGGTCGGCGAGAAGATCTCTGACGCCGGTGAGAAGATCGCCGACGCAGGCGACGAGGCTGCACTGAAGGTCCTCGACCTCGGTGACCAGGCTGACGAGGCTTCCAAGGAAGCTGCCGCTCGCGTGACCGCTGCTGCTTCCGACGTCCAGGAGCGCGCGACCACCGCCGCGAAGAAGGCCGCTCCGGCCAAGGCTGCACCCGCCAAGGCTGCTCCGGCCAAGGCCACCGCACCGGCTCCGGCCAAGAAGGCTGCTCCGGCCAAGAAGGCCTGATTTGCCCAGCTCCACCTGACGAAGGCTCCCGCGCTCAGCCGAGTGTGGGAGCCTTCGTGTTCGTCGGGAACCGGATGAGAACTTAGGATGTAGTTGTGACTCAAGTCGATGGGCTAGTCGGTCTGATCTTTCTCGCACTCAAAGTGCTCGCATTGGTGGGTGCTGTCTACGCGATCGTTCATGCCGTCAGGCAGCGTCCTGACGCTTTCACCGCGGTCAACAAATTGACCAAGCCGATCTGGCTGGGAATTCTGATCGTCGCGGCATTGATTCTCTTGGCGACGTCCCCTGTCGGGCTCCTGGGCATCATCGCGGTCGTTGCAGTGTGCGTGTATCTCGTCGACGTTCGCCCGCGGGTGGACGACATTCAGCACGGCGGTTCTCGCTGGTAGTTTGCCGCACTCCCGCTCATTCCGAGCCGTGGTTCCCGGCTCATGGTGTGCTGCCCCACTCTTCTCTCCAACGCTGACAACGGGCGTTGTTCGAGTGATAGTGTCGGTTAACGGCAGTCACACATAGATTGCATCCGTCTGTCGTCAGCAGCAGTCAGGGGTAAATGCATGTCCAGTCGTTCGCGCACCACAGAGCTTCGAGTACTGGCAGGCGCCGTCGGAGTGGGAGCACTCGTCGCGGCCGTCGCTGGGATCCGTCATCGGCGATCCACGCGTGGGTTGACTCTGTCGAGCGACGTCGAGCCCAATGCACTCCTGAAGACTCCGACTCTCAAAGCTGACATCAGCGAACTGACCACCGACGACGGTGCGATCATCAATGTCCGGGCTTACGGTCCCGTCGACGGCGATCCGATCGTTCTCAGTCACGGCTGGACGTGCTCCACCGAATTCTGGTACCCGCAGGTCAATGCGCTTGCCGGCGAATATCGGGTCATCACCTACGATCAGCGCGGTCACGGCCGCAGCACCGTCGGCAATCTTCCGCTCGGCCCGGACGTCCTTGCCGACGATCTCTCTGCAGTGCTGGCGGCCACCGTTCGTGAGGACAAGAAGGCCGTCATCGTCGGTCACAGCATGGGCGGGATGAGCATCATCGCCTGGGCGGGTCGTCACCCCGACGAGGTCAAGAAGTACGCGTCGGCGGTCATGCTCGCGAGCACCGCGAGCGAAAGGTTGATCGCCGAGACCACGGTCATCCCACTGCCCAATCGTTTCCCTCGCGTGCCGGTCCCCGTGGGCCGCGCCATCCTCAGTTCGCCCGTTCCGTTCGTCTCCTCGGGCGCCATGACGAAGGCGATCCAGTACGTCTCGATGTCACCGAACGCGACCAAGGCCGAGATTCAGTTCTGCGAGAACATCGTTCGTGAGTGCAAGCCCCGCATCCGTGGAGGTTGGGGAGCAGCGCTGAGCACCCTCGACATTCACGAGGGACTCGACAATCTCGAAGTGCCGACCACCGTGCTCGTCGGTTCGCTCGACCGGCTCACTCCGCCGGTCCATGCGCGCAAGCTTGCGCAGGTCCTCGACGACGCCGGCAACCTCGAACGATTAATCGTGTTGCCGGGCGTCGGTCACATGTCGTCGATCGAGAACATCGACGAGTTCGACAAGGAAATCGTGCGACTGCGCAATCTCTAGCGCAACGCAGCTCTAGCTGAAGACGACCGTCTTGCGCCCGTGGACAAGCACACGATCCTCGAGGTGCCAGCGCAGTCCGCGGGAGAGTACGAGCTTTTCGATGTCTCGACCCTGACGGACCATGTCGGCGACATCGTCGGCGTGGTCCACACGGATCACGTCCTGCTCGATGATCGGACCGGCATCGAGTTCGGCGGTCACGTAGTGGCAGGTGGCGCCGATCAACTTCACGCCGCGGGCGAACGCCTGGTGATAGGGGCGGGCACCGATGAACGACGGCAAGAAGCTGTGGTGGATGTTGATCGCGCGCCCGGCCCAGTGCTCGCACAGTGATTCGGGCAGCACCTGCATGAATCGGGCAAGAACCACGGCGTCGGGATTGTGAGCGTCGACCAGGGCGCGGACCTTCGCGAAGGACGGTCCCCGTTCTGCCGGGTCCTTGGCGAACGGAACATGGTGGAAGTCGATCCCGTGGCGCTCGGTGACACTGCGCAGATCTTCGTGGTTTCCGATGACGGCGCTGATTTCTGCGGGGAGTTCCCCACCCGCGGCGCGGCCAAGGAGGTCATGCAAGCAGTGACCTTCCTTGCTCACGAGCAACACGATCTTCTTGGGTGCGCCGGAGTCGTGAAGAGTCCACTCGGTTTCCGGACCGATCTCGGCCGCAACAGCTTTGAACCGTTCACGAAGCTCGTCGATGCTCATGCTCACCGACGATGCACGGACCGCCTGACGCGTGAAGAACCATCCGGTGTCGGCATCGGCGTGGTATGCGGCCTCCACGATCCATCCACCGACGTCGGTGAGAAAGGTCGAGATGCGTGCGACGATGCCCGTGGTGTCGGGGCAGCCGAGGGACAGAACATAGCGACGATCATCGATCGATGGTGCAGCGGTCATGCGGCCTAGTCTCTCAGGTGCGGCTGCAGCGACGGTCGCGTGGTGGTGTGCCAAGCTTTCCAACATGTCTGAAGCTGCACTCACTCGTTCCCAGGTTGCCGCGATGGTGGACCACACTCTCCTCAAACCCGAAGCCACCGCGGCCGATGTGACCGCCCTGATCGACGAAGCACGCAGCCTCGGTGTGCTGGCTGTCTGTGTCTCGCCGTCGATGTTGCCGATTCGCGCCGAGGGACTTGTGACGGCGGCCGTCGTCGGATTCCCGTCGGGGAAGCATCATTCGCTGGTCAAGGGTGCTGAAGCGCGACTGGCCGTCGATCAAGGCGCAGCCGAGATCGACATGGTCATCGACGTAGGAGCGGCGGTCGCCGGCGACTACAGCGCGGTGTTGGCCGATATTCTCACCGTCCGCGAGGCGATGGGGGAGAGTGCGATCCTCAAAGTGATCCTCGAAACCGCAGCGCTGTCCGACGAGGCCATCGTCGAATGTTGCCGCGCAGCTGTGCGTGCCGGGGCGAACTTCGTCAAGACCTCCACCGGCTTCCACCCCGCGGGTGGAGCGACGGTCGAGGCCGTCGCACTGATGGCGCAGACGGTCGGCCCGGGCGTGGGAGTCAAGGCCAGTGGCGGAATACGTACGACGCAGGCAGCGCTCGACATGATCGCGGCCGGCGCCACCCGCCTCGGACTATCCGGAAGTCGAGCAGTATTGGACGGTCTGGCCGACTAGGTCAGCAGGCCGCAGCTGTCCGGAACCGCCGAGGTGTTCTGGTTGTTCGCGTCGGCGACGGGCATGGCGTAAGCGCCGCCCTCCAACGAGATCAGGATAGCGTCGTCGGTGACGGTCAGCTTCGTGGGCTTCATGTCCAGCGGGTAGGTCTGCAGGCTGTCGGTGAGTGTCTGGACGATGCCGTCGACCAGATCGGTCGGCAGACCCAATCCGAGAATCTCGGCGCCGACGGTCTGGACGTCGACCACACCGTTGGTGACGGTGGGCTTGACCGTGAGCTTCGCGAGCCCGACCGGACCGACGTCGAACGCGAGTGTTCCGGCGCTCGAGTCGGCGGTGACGCCGGAGACGAGCCCGCCGAAGGTCTGTTCCTGCAAGGTGGCGAGAATGCCTGCGGTAGACCAGGTGACGTCGGCGCTGGAGCTGCCGATGGTGCCGCTGTTGCCCGCCGAGGGCTGCAAGTTGATGTCGTTCACCTTCGCGTGAACCTGCATTCCCGTTGCGGGGCCGAACGAAGAGTCGTCACTGTCGATGCTGATGTACGGCACCTTCTTGTCGACTGCCTGCAGGAGTACGGGCTTCCAGCTCAACCCGACGTCGACCTGGGATCCCAGTTCGCTCTGGAACTGATCGGCCATGCAGGTCTTCACCTGGTTGCGTACGTACAGTTCTCCACCGACGAGCGCCGCGACGAGTACGGCGATCACCACGAGAAGGATGATGAGCACTCGGTTGCGCGGACGAGGGTTGTTCGCTGCGACAGTCATTCGCCAGATTCTTCCCGACGAGTCTGAACGAACTCTGTGAATACGCACTTCCTCATTCCTGTGATGCGCGACACACTCGCCCGTAGTCTGTTCGAAACGGCGTTTTCGACGGTCACCGGAGGTGGTCATGGCTTCGGACTACGAATCACTCGAGCTGCTGGCGCTGCGACAGTGCGGATTTGTCACGGCTCTCCAGGCATCCGAACTGGGTTTCGGTCTGGCGTTGATGGAAGAAATGACGGAATCCGGAACATGGACATGTGAGTGTCGCGGACTTTTTCGCCTCGAACGCGTCAGACATACCGCCTTGGACGAGTTCGCGAAGTGGTGCACGTGGTTCGCCGGTAGCGCCACCGTCTCGCACTACAGTGCCGCAGATCTGCATGGCCTCGGGCACCTGCAACCTCGCTTCATTCACCTCTCCGTTGCGCACCCTCTCGCGGCGCCGACCCGTCAGGTAGCGCTGCACCGACTGCCGCTCGCGGACGACGAGTGTGAACAGATCGGGCCCATCCGCATCACCACGCCTTTGCGTACCGTGCACGACCTCGCTTCCGGTGGAATTTCTCAAGTCCTGCTCAACGAAGTAGTCGCCGATGCGGTCGCGATAGGTCGACTGGACGCGCACGAGCTGTATCTCTCGTGTGAGAACGCGAGCGTCGACGTTGCTGTTCGGGTCGAGTTGGCTCTGGCCGCAAGCCTGTAGCCGAGAGAGATCTTCGAGGCTCCTGCGACCTTCTGGCATCACGCCCGAAATCGAATATGACGCCGATATCAGAGATTTGTAAATCGCTATTTTCGGGCGACTGTTTTGTCTTTAGCGCAGGTAAGAACGCATCCAGATGTGCGGTTCGGGACGTTCAGCCCACTGTTATTGCAGTTCGGCGATGTCGCCGATGAACTAAATCTGCGAAAAGCGTAGTTACTTTACAGTCAATGGGATAACGTCACGGCATCGAAAGCAGACGGACGCTTGTCCTGGACGCCTGTCTGCCCCGTTGTCGAGAGGGATCTGGATGTCCGTGAGTGGTGTTCGTCGTGTTGTCGGTGGGTTGAGTGTTTTTGCTGTTTCTGCGGGCTTCGCGGTGGTTGCGGGCGTCGGGGTTGCTGGTGCGGCTCCGGTGACGGCGGAGTTCAATTCGAGTGGTTACAAGATCACACGAACGATCAGTAACGCGACGCCGTCGGAAGGTGATGTGATCACCTCTACGACAGTGTTCAAGCGGACCGACTTTGTGGTCAATTACCTCTACGCGGTTCGGGATTTTCATCCGTCGTGCATGACGTATGTCGAGGGCTCGGCGAGGGTGAACGGGAAGGCCTATTCCCCGGAAACGCCGGTGAGCGCTGATTCTGTGCGTGTGAGCGCGAGCATCACGGATTGGCCGTTGTATCAGAACAATACGAAGTCGTTCGAGTTTCAGTATCGGGTCGGCGCAGGATGTGAGCGCGGGACCGATCTGGCAAGCACAGTGCATTTCGACGGTTCGGCTTGGGTGAATGACACGACAAATGGTCGTGGTCCTTCGGTCAACATTCAGAAGAACGTCTCGACGACAGCACTTGCGCCCGTCGGTGGCGCTCAGGTGGGGCAACCGGTGACGCTGAGCGCGACGGTGACCGGTGGTGCCGACGGTGATTCGGTGGAGTTCTTCGACGCCGCCACCAAGATTGGTGCGGGTACCCTCGCCAATGGTGTTGCAACACTTGCCTGGACACCGACCACCCGTGGAGACCACTCGATCACAGCGAAGTTCGCCGACACGGCGCGTGCCGTCGGCTCCGCTTCGGCAGCGCTGATCGTGAACGTTTCGCAGGCCGATGCTCAGTCCAGCACGACTCTGGCGCCGATCTCGGGCGCGCAGGTCGGCAAGTCGACCAATCTCAAAGCGACTGTGTCCGCGTCGGGCACCGGTGGAACGGTCACGTTCAAGGTCGGCGGAACGGTGCTCGCTTCGGTGCCGGTGGCAGGCAACGGTGAAGCGACCTATGCCTGGGTTCCGACGGTCGCCGGTGCACAGACGGTGGAAGCCGTATTCGCCGGTCGATCCGGTGTCACCGGGTCGAGTACCACCGCGAATGTGACAGTCGCCGAACAGCCCGCCGGAACAACAAGCTCCACAACAGATCTCAGCGTAGTAGCGGGCCAGGTCGGCGTTGCCCAGACGATCTCCGCTCAAATCAGCCCCGCCAATGCGGGTGGCACAGTCACCTTCAAGGACGGCGAGACCGTCATCGGCACGGCCACGGTCGATTCATCCGGAAAGGCCAGCCTTTCGTGGAAGCCCGCAACTCAAGGGCAGCGAGTTGTCGCGGCGGAGTACTCGGGCGCCGGCACGGTGACGGCATCGTCCGATCAGGTCTCCGTCCAGATCGCCGCACCCGTCGACGGTGAAGAACCAGGCAACGGCACCGGTTCGCTCGGCAGCCTCGGCAACATCTTCGGCTCCTAGCAATCGATACCCGGTGATGCCCCGCCCGCTTCAGGTGGTGGGGCATCACCCATATCCCTCACTTCTCGAGAAGGAAAATCTATGTCTGTAGGTTCTGCACGTCGTGCAGTTGCAGGTCTGAGTGTGTTTGCTGTTGCTGCGGGTTTCGCGGTGGTTGCGGGTGTCGGGGTTGCGGGAGCTGCGCCGGAGACACCGGGTTCGTTGACGTGGAATGCGAACAACTACGAATACACGCGGACGATCAGCAATGTGACTCCGTCCGAGGGCGAGACGATCACCGTGAAGACTGTGTTCAAGCGGAAGAACATCGTCGTGGATTACCTGTATGCGATCAAGGATGTTCATCCGACATGTCTGACGTACGTCGAGGGTTCAGCGAAGGTGAATGGTTCGACGCGGAGTGTCGAGTCCAAGGGTGCTGATTTTGTTCGTGTGAAGGGGTCACTGACAGAGTGGCCGCTGTACAACAACGACTCGAAGACTTTCGAGTTCAAGTACACGGTGGGCGCGGATTGTGCGCGTGAGGTGCCGTTGGATACTTCGGTGCATTACAACGCGTCAGTGACGAGTTCCGATTTCCAGAACAAGGGCCCGGCGGTGACGGTGTCGAAGAACATTTCGACGACGACGCTGTCACCGACCAGTGGCGTGAAGTTGGGACAACTTGTTCCGCTGAGCGCGACGGTGACCGGTGGTGCCGACGGTGATTCGGTGGAGTTCTTCGACGGTGCCACCAAGGTCGGTGCGGGCGCGCTCGCCAATGGTGTTGCAACGCTTGCCTGGACACCGGCTGACGTCCGAACCCACAGCGTGACGGCCAAGTATCTCGGTAATGCAAAGGTGGCGACCTCCACGTCGTCAGCTTTCGACGTCGTAGTGTCCGAAGCGGACAAGAGCACTGCAACCGCGATCACCGGTCCCGCAAGTGCAGTTGCAGGTGAGTCCGTGACCGTCGAGGCTACGGTGTCGCCCACTCCGGCGGGTGGCACGGTGCAGTTCAAGGACGGTGCAACCGACGTCGGCGGCGCCGTTCCCGTCGATGCCAACGGCAAGGCTTCGCTGACGAATTCCTATGTAGTCGGAGCGCATTCGATCGTGGCGGTGTACTCCGGTTCCGGTGTCTACCAGACTTCGACATCGGCGCCACATGCGCTGACAGTCGCTCCGGTGGTGGTCGAGGAGAACACAACGACTACCCTCGTCGGCCCGTCGACAGGTTCGACAGGGGAGGCCTTGTCGTTCACTGCCTCCGTCTCGACCGGTGCTGCAGGCGGAACCGTGCAGTTCAAGGAAGGTGGCAGGGATCTGGGATCCCCGGTTCCCGTGGATGCCTCAGGTAAGGCAACAACCACGCCGACCTTCAACGTGGCGGGTGAGTACGGCATCACCGCAGTGTTCTCGGGTTCGGGTAACTACTTGGGTTCGACATCGAACGCCCAGACCGTGAACGTCAAGGCGCCGGCTCCCACCGACCAGCAGACCCAGACGGTCTTGACCGTTCCGGCGGATGCAAAAACCGGTACGGCAGTTGGTCTGTCCGTAACTGTCACGCCGACGCCGGTGGGCGGCACAGTGCAGTTCAAGGACGGCTCGGGCAATCTCGGCTCGCCGGTGCCGGTCGTCGAGGGCAAGGCGTCGATCATGCACGAGTTCGCGAGCGTCGGCACGCACGACATCACGGCCGTCTACTCGGGTGCAACAGGATCCCTCACCTCTACCTCGGCCGCTCAGTCGGTTTCGGTCACGGCTCCGGCCGCGGAGGATCAGGAAACGTCCATCACCGTGAGCGCTCCGGCGTCAGCGGTCAAGGGCGCGAAGGTCGATCTTGTTGCGGCAGTGGTACCTACGCTCAGCGCAGGAACGGTCCAGTTCATGGACGGAACCACCCCGATCGGTGGACCGGTTGCGGTGGTGAACGGTAAGGCCACGCTCTCGCACACCTTCACTGAACTCGGAGATCGCCGAATCACCGCGGTGTTCAGTGGAACTGACGGCTATCTCGGTTCCGAGACCCAGGCCGCAGTCACCGTCAAGGTAACGGCAGCGTCCGACGGCGGCGATCCCGGCAACGGCGGCAGTTCGACCGGTTCACTGGGAAGCCTGGAAAACATCTTCGGGTCCTAGCCCGACGCCTGCACACGGACGCCCCGCCGCGGAGAACGCCTCCGCGGCGGGGCGTTTCCCGTCTGTGAGTTCAGGGATTCGGCGCTACGACGTGCCAGGGCACGGTCAGGATGCAGTCACGAAGACGTCGCCGCGCGGGTTGCACGGGAATTCCTTGTGCCCGAAGAATTTCCAATGCGGCGGCCCAACGATGGCGAGGTCCGAACGAGGCGTGCGGCGCGGCGGTGGCCCAGGCTCGATCGGCCGCGCTGAGCAACGCGTGGATCGGCTCACCGGGAACGTTGCGGTGGATGAGAGCCTTCGGGAGACGTTCCGCGATGTCGGAAGGACGCTCGATGTCGAAGGGGTCCCAGGCCAGTGTCAGGGTCAATGGACGATCAGCGTCGAGAAGCACCCAGGCGCAACGCCTCCCGAGTTCGTCGCAGGTTCCGTCGAGTAGCAGCCCGCCCGGTGCGAGACCGGACTGAATGTGTGACCACGCAGAGTCCACAGCCTCCTCCGGGTACTGCCGGAGCACGTTGAAGGCGCGTACGAAGACGGGTGTGAGACCGGCAAGTTCGAATCCACCACGGGCGAAGCTGACACCGTCACGACTCTCGACCACGCGGGCGGGGTCGATCTCGAGCCCGATGACGCGTCGATCCCGCCGGACAGCGGTGAGGCGGCTTGCCATCTCGAAGGTGGTGTCCGGCCTCGCCCCGTACCCGAGGTCGACGATCAACGGATCGGTCGCGTTGTTCAGGGCGTGCGCGATAGTGCGGTTGTGCACGATCCACCGGTCACTACGTCGCAGTCTGTTGATTCCCGTCGTGCCACGGGTGATGACCCCCTCGATCTTCGGGGGTGGAGCTTTCTTCACGCCGGGTTCAGCGTGCGGCGAGCCAGGTCGCGGTGACCTGGGCTTCGGTGCGGAACAGATCTACGAGGTTGATGAGCATCAGTTGCTCCAACTTCGCGCCGATGAAAGGTATGAAGACCTTGGCCTCGGACGTGGTTCGCAGCGTGGACCCGGTATCGGTCGCGAACAACTCCATGGTGCCGGACAAACTCCCCGGCCCGGCCGGGATGGACGCTTCGTACGTTCCGGTCACGGTGTCACCGAAGGCGCCGTACGACTCCTTACGAGTGATGACAAGATCCTTCTTCATCACTGTCTGAGCGATGTCAGGCAAATCCGTGCGCGGAAGAATGTGGTGGAGCACGAGATCGATTCCGGAATCGGTGACCTCGAAATGTTCCACATGGTTCTCGGAATGCTTGCGCATCTCCTCGACACGGGCCTCCCAGTACGAGCGGTCCGCCAGCGCCGCATAGACCTGCTCGGGGGAGTGCTGATAGCGGGCGGAGTAGTCGATGCGGCGAGCCATGATCGGAAAGAATACCGGTTACACGCTGTGACAAGCCAAATCGGCTGTATCCACAACTGCCGCCGCCCGCAGGGTTTTACTTCGTGATCCACTCCCGGGTGAAATCCTGTTCGGCTTGGATGAGCCGGACAACCTCGTCGACAATCGCACTTTCGATCTTTCCGCCGAGGAACGGGATCTTGACCTCGACCTCACCGTCGATCTCGAGAGTGGCGGAGTTCTCGTCACCTGTCAGCACCTGCGTGCCCTCGACACGGGCGGGAACGCCGTCGACGTGGGCGGAGAAGGTGCCGGTGGCCTTGCCGTCCTTGAAAGGCGCCATCGTTTCACTGCGCTTGATGACGATGTCGCCGTTGACGACTTTCGACACCATGCTGGGGAGATGCTCTGCGGCAATGATCTGCGACATCGTGACCGCGACGGTCTCGTCGCGAACGGTCAGCTCTTCGATCGTTGCGCCGGGACCACCGACAGCGACGATTCGGTCGCGCCAGTACTGCTCGGAGGTCACCGCCTCATGGACCTTCTCGGCGGGGACTGTGTACTTCGACGAATGCTCGATGCGACGGCTCACGATTGTGGAGGCTACCGTTTATCGATGTGTGGGACGTAACCATTGGCAGACGCGTCGTGGAATCAGGCGCTTTCGTGTCCGAGAACGTTGACTTGTCGGGATTGACGACGCTCCGAATCGGGGGACCGGCGCGGCTGCTCGCCGAATGTCCGACGACGCAGTCGTTGATCGACGTCGTGACGCTGCTCGATCGCGAGCAGATCCCGACGCTGATTCTCGCCGGCGGATCCAATCTCGTGATCTCCGACTCGGGATTCGACGGAGTTGTCGTTCGTGTGGCCAACACCACCGTGAGCCTCGACACGGACCGCGTCGTCGCCGAAGCGGGCGCGGTGTGGGACGAAGTAGTCGGTCAATCGGTCGCCGCGGAACTGGGTGGCCTCGAGTGCCTGTCCGGGATTCCGGGCTCGACCGGTGCGACGCCGGTGCAGAACGTCGGCGCGTACGGCGTCGAGGTGGGCTCGCGACTCCGGCGAGTTCAACTGCTCGACCGACGCAATGGCGAAGTGTCGTGGGTCGAACCGTCGAAACTCGACTTGGGTTACCGGTCGAGCGTTCTCAAGCATTCCGATGCAGCAGTGGTTCTCGCCGTCGAATTCGATGCGTCGACCGACGGACTGAGTGCCCCGCTCGCGTACCGCGAACTGTTCACCGCACTCGGGGCCGAAGAAGGCGAGCGGTTACCTGCGTCGCAGGTCCGCGAGGCAGTTCTGGGTCTTCGGACGGGTAAGGCGATGGTGCTCGATCCGTACGACCACGACACTTGGAGCGCGGGTTCCTTCTTCACCAACCCCGTGGTGCCGGACGACAAGCTGCCCGCTGTGCTCGGAGCAATAACCGAACAGCTCGGAGACGTCACCGTGCCGCAGTTCCCGGGCAGTGGTGGAACCAAGCTCTCGGCCGGATGGTTGATCGAACGGGCCGGATTCTCGAAGGGTTATCCCGGTGAAGATGCACCGGCCAGGCTGTCGACGAAACACACCTTGGCGTTGACCAACAGAGGGTCGGCAACGAGCGCGGATGTGGTCTCGCTCGCGCGGACAGTGCGCGACGGCGTCGAAGCCGCGTTCGGTGTCCACCTGGAACCGGAACCGGTAACTGTGGGCTGCACCATCTGATTCCTGACGGAGCCCGCAGGTAGCCTGTTGAAGTGCATGAGCTGGGTGGTAGGAGAAGTCGTTCGCGTCTTGTTGCGTTGGTAGCTGTATTGCTCGCTGTGATGGTGGCCGTCGTCGGCTGCACGATCGGTGGCAAGGACGGACAGGGCGGCGCGGCGGCCGCCGAGCCAGCACCGGTGGCGACCGTGGTGTCGACGCCGGCGCCCGGCACCAAAGATGTCAGCCCGGTCGCCCCCGTCTCGGTGGCGGTGACCCAGGGAACGCTGTCCGACGTCAGCCTCAGCAATGCGGCCGGTAAAGCCGTTGCAGGACAATTGTCGCCTGACAAGACATCGTTCACCGTCAGTGAGGCACTCGGCTACGGCACCACGTATTCGTGGTCGGGCTCGGCAACCGGGACCGACGGTAAATCCGTGCCAGTCCAAGGGAGCTTTACGACGGTTGCCCCGGAGTCGACCACCGGCGCCACCCTCAACATCGCCGACGGCCAAGAAGTTGGTATCGCGGCACCGATCACGTTGCAGTTCGACAACTCCGTCGTCGACAAGGCGGCCGTCGAGAAGGCGCTTGTCGTGACCACCGTGCCGCCCACCGCCGGATCGTGGGCTTGGCTGGCCGACGACAACGGCGGATCGCGGGCCCATTGGCGTCCGGCCGATTACTGGGTGCCGGGCACGACTGTCCATCTGGACGCCAAGCTCTACGGCTTGAACTACGGCGGTGGCGCCTTCGGCGACCAGGATCTCACGCTCGACTTCACGATCGGTCGTAGCCAGATCGTGAAGGCGAATGCGCCCAGCCACCGCATGCAGGTGGTGCGCGACGGTCAGACGATCATGGACATTCCCGTCAGCTACGGCGAGGGAAACGAACCTCGCAACGTCACGCGCAGCGGCATTCACATGGTGACGGAGAAGTACGAAGACTTCATGATGTCCAATCCGCCGTTCTACGAGAACGTGCGTGAGCGTTGGGCCGTGCGCATCTCCAACAACGGCGAATTCATCCACGCCAATCCTGAGACCACCGGGGTGCAGGGCTCGTCGAACGTCACGAACGGTTGCATCAACCTGTCGACATCCGACGCGCAGGAATACTTCGGAACCGCCCTCTACGGTGACCCCGTAGAGGTGACCGGCACGTCGATCGACCTGTCTCCTGCGGACGGCGACATCTACGACTGGGCAATCGATCTGCCGACCTGGAAGTCGATGTCGGCACTGCCGTAACTCTGTACTGCGGTAAATCCGTGGATGAGGGAACCGTCCGGGCTCTGCTTGCGTCTGTACAGGTAAGTGCTGTCGGCTCGGGGGAGTCCGACGGGGGTTTTCGACTTCAGGGGGACAGCGGTGGGCATTCCATTTCTGGAAGACGTGCTGGGAAGAATCTCCGAAGCGACGCAGGCCGTGCCTCCCGGCGTGGCGGCATTGCCAGTTGTCGGCACTCCCATCGCGAGCGCAATCGCTACATCTGCTCTGGTGCAATCCATAACCGACGACCGCGGCGCGTTCGACGACGAGATGGCTGCTGCGACCGTCGACGCCGATGTGGAGCGCGCACGAGCCTGGGGTGAGCGCGATGCCCTCACCGCCCAGACGTCGTCGCTCGAGTACAGCGAACACGCAATCGTGGACGACGATCCGTTCGATGCGATGTCGCACTCCGAAATCTTCGACCACGTCAACGAGATGAATCCGGCAACCCTGAGTGCGATCGGTGAGGCTTGGAAGGCCATTGCAGGCCGGGTCGAAGCCGGCATCGGGAAGTTCCAGAACGACGTGAACGGTGCGATCACCGAAGGCTGGCAGGGGCGCGGCGGCTCGGCTGCGCTGGAAGCAGTGCTGGCCTACTCGGCTGATGCGGGTGAGCTGAAGGTGCGGGTCGATCTGATCTCGAACAAGATCGAGGAGGCGAAGATCGCACTCGACGAGGCCAAACGCTCGATTCCGGCCCCCGACGGCGCCTCGACGGTCGAGAGGTTTCTCAGCATGGTTCCCGGGGCTACATGGAAGCAGGCCCAATACGAAGCGGAAGAAGCCGAACGTCAAGCGCGCCAGGTGATGAAGGACGTGTATCTGCCGTCCATGAAGCGTGCGGACGATCAGGTGCCGATCCTCCCGGCCGCATTCAATCCGGTCACCGGCGGTGGAGGGGCTGGAAGTGGCGGGGCTGGAAGTGGCGGTGCATTCGGTGGTGGTGGTGCCGACGGCGGGAACTTTTCGGGTCCAGGAAACGGGCTCGGCACGCCATCTACATCGGGTGGCGGAGTCGGTGGGGGAGCGGACGGTGGAAACTCCGGCGGTGCAAACCCGGCCGGAGACGGTTCCGGTCAGAATCCATCCGGCACCGATTCCGGAAATGGTGACAACCGTAGCGGCGTTGATGCCCAAGGGAATCCGAACGTCGATGCAGTTCGATCCGGAACCGATTCCGACCCGGCCGGGACCACGGCGGCACATGCCGGCCCACTGCCGGCCGGTGCAGCGCCAGGTGGCCTGGCAGGTGCAACTCCGAATGGCGCTCAGCTTGGTTCCGGAACGCCGTCAGGCCTGGTAGGTAGCGGTTCGGGTGGTGGTCCTGCTGGTGGAATCGGTACCGGAGGCTTCGGGCCAGGCGGAACCGGAGTCGGAGCCCTCGGCCCTGGCGGCACCGGTGGCCTCGCCGGTGGCGGGCGTGGGGGCGTCAACGGAACTGGCGGTACCTCGGCGACGGGCGCGCAGAGCGGTCGGGGCGCGATGGGTGGCGTCGGCGGCATGGCACCGGGACGAGGGCAAGGGCAAGACGAAGACAACGTTCACGACACCCCCGGCTACCTCGTCACCGTCGAGAACGGCAATGCCCTGGTCGGCGACCTACCGATGGTCTCCCCGGCGGTGCTGGGCGAATGACCACCATGCAGTGGCAGTTCACCGGCCTCGAATTCCAGATTCTCTGGGAAGCGGTCGGACGTGACCGACTCCCGTACCCGCTGCGGTTTCGTCCGACGGCCGAAACCATGAACGAGCTGACAGAAGAGCGACGTCGAGCGGGAGCACACCTGGCTTGGTTGCTCGACGATCGGCTGCATCACGTACTCGGTGCTCTTGCGAATCCTGATGCTCGCGTGGAGGTTTCCGGTTTTCACGGGCAGAACATGAGTACGGTGACGCGATTGCACGGCGTTGTTGCCGGCGACCTGGGGGTGCTCCTGACTCAACTGCCCGGCAGGACTGTCGACTGTGGCTCCGACGTGGTTTTCACCGTGGTACGCCCATCGGCAATTCCACGGATGCTCGTCGATCACCTGCCGACCTGCCCCGCTGGATCGGAGCGTGGTGTGAGCATCGAAAGGCCGAAAACTTCCGGTAGAGCGAGCTTTCTGAGCAGTGCTGCCGGTGCGCGCGGGAGCGAGGAAGTGAGCAGATTCTTCGGCCGAGAGCGGACCTCGATCGGTGAAGTCACCACATACCCGGGAGGAGCGGTGGACAGCAGACCGACAGACGACGGAATAACGTTCCACTGGTACGACTATGCCGGAGATGGTCGGTACATCGTCACCGCTGATGAAACCGTAAGTGCCCGTAGCGCTTCCACGGAAATGACGGAGGCCGAGATTGCACGCAATCTCGGCCTCGTCCTGCACCGGGTGATTCGCACTGGTTAGTCAGAACGATTCGAACTAGCTGGTGGTGCGGTGGAACCGACCGGGGCTTGCCTGATCCCTCGGCTTGACGATGATCTGATCGAGGTTCACATGTGACGGCCGCGACGCGACAAAACCGATGATCTCGGCGATGTCCTGCGCCACCAACGGTGTGATTCCCTCGTACACCTTGTCGGCCTTGTCCTGATCGCCCTCGAACCGGACGAGTGAGAACTCCGTCTCGACGGCTCCCGGCGCGATTTCGGTCAGTCGAACGGGCTTGCCCAACAGTTCACCACGCAATGTCCGATGAAGGACGGCTTGAGCGTGCTTGGCGGTGGTGTAGCCCGAGCCGTTGTCGTATGCCTCCAGCGCGGCCACCGAGGTGATGGTCACGACCAGACCGTCACCCGAATCGATCAGCTTCGGCAGCAGTGCCTTCGTCACACGCAACGTGCCCAGAACATTGGTCTCCCACATCCACCGCCAGTCGTCCAGATCGGCGTCCAGGACTGTTGCCAGACCCTTTGCACCACCCGCGTTGTTGACCAACACGTCGACACGTGGGACCACGGCCGCAAACGCGTCGACGGAATCCTCGTCGGTGACGTCGAGTTCGAGAGCGGTACCACCGATTTCCTCGGCGATCTTCTCGAGACGATCGACGCGGCGAGCACCGATCACGACGTGGAATCCCTGAGCTGCCAGGGTGCGGGCGGTGGCCTCACCGATTCCGGAGCTGGCTCCGGTGACTACGGCGATGCGGGCATCGGAAGAAATGGTCATGATGCAATCGTAGGGCTAGTCGGCGGCATACTCTGCTTCCCGTTCGATGGATTCGATGTGACGACGCGGTACTTGTATCCGGCCGGGTGTGTAGGTGACGGCGCGCAGCGCGCCGCTGTACCGGAAGGGACCATGGCGTCGTCGTACCTCCCACGACACAGGTCCCCTGGCGTCGACACCGACCGAGATACCGGTCCACGGCGCCATTCCCACCAGTTGTACTTGCCCGAGCAGCCGGCCCGCGTGAATGCCGTCGACGCTGACGTGGAGATCCCAACGCAACCGCGGTACCACCGTCACCGACAGCTCGATGCGTTTGGTGCCGAGCGCCAGCGGTCCGGCGTCGACAACGGAGTAGGAACCGAACGCGTTGTACCCGAGATGCAGGTGCCCGTCCTCGACGTAGAGAAGGTACCCACCCTGCGGATCGCCATGGGCGACAAGGACACCGGCGTCACTTTCGCGGTAACCGTCGAGTTCGACCGTGATGTCGAAGTCGCGGAACCCGATCAGCTTGGATGAGCGGTAGCGCTCCAGCGGGGGCGTTCCGGCAAGTAGTCGCACCGGGCGTGAGAGTGCTCCTTCCTCCGGACGGCGAACCGCGCCGACGGTATTGCCGAGTAGAGGAAACACGGTGTTCGCCCACGCCGAGTGGTCCCAGGCCTCGGCGAGTTCGCGAACCTTGTCGGGAAACCGTGATGCCAGGTCGTCGAGCTCGGTCGGGTCGGTGCGGACGTCGAACAACTGCCAGTGCGGTTTGTCGATGTCCGCCGGGGTGAGAGCCAGCAGTTTCCAGCCGTCCTTGTAGTAGCCACGGTTGCCGGTCATCTCGGTGTACTGCTCGGTGTGAGTGCTCGGAGCGGCAGACGAACGCAGAACGGACGCGGAAGACACCCCGTCGAACTCTTTCACCGGGAGCCCGTTTCGCACACTGGGTGCGTCGATTCCGGCCAGTTCGAGCAGCGTAGGGGTCAGGTCGGTGACGTACGCGAACTGGTCGCGAATCCCGTTGTCGTCTGCTCCGGGTTTCAATCCAGCGGGCCAGGACAGGAGAAAAGGAACACGGATCCCGCCGGCAAAGGATTGCCCTTTGTAGAACCGGAACGGGGTGTTGGACGTCTGTCCCCATCCACGTGGATAGTGGACGCCCAATTCAGGTCCGCCGATGAGGGATTCGTCGTGGGGGACATCGCCCACCCAGTCCGGATCCTGAATATGCGCGAACTGTGCGAAGTAGCTTCGGGTCCCGTCCGAACCGCCCTCGGCGGTGCCGCCGTTGTCGGAGGTGAAGACGATGATCGTGTTGTCGAGCTCGCCGAGTTCGTCCAGGGTGTCGACGATGCGTCCGACGCTCTGATCGATCGAGTCGACCATCGCCGCGTACACCTCCATGTAGCGGGCGAACCTGGACTGCACTTCCGGCGTGAGTGATTCCCATTCGGGGACGTCGAAGCCGGGTTCGGAGTTTCGCGGTGCTTGTTGCGTACCTTCCGGAAAGAGGCCTTGCACGAGCTGAGAGGCGAACCGCGACTCGCGGATTCGATCCCACCCTTCGTCGTAGCGGCCGCGGTACTTTTCCTGGTCGGCAGGCTTGGCCTGCAACGGTCCGTGCATGGCGACGTGTGCGAAGTAGAGGAAGAACGGCTTGTCCTGATCGTGGGCGCGGAGGTCCTTGATGTACCCGACCGCTTTGTCGGTCAGATCGTCGGTGAGGTAGTACCCCTCGGGGTACTCGTCCACGTCGACCACAGAATTGTCGGAGATCAGTTGATTGGGATAGTAGAAGGAGTTGAGGCCTTCGAGTGAGCCGTAGTAGCGATCGAAACCGCGCTGCGTCGGCCAGGAGTCACGACTTCGTCCCGGGGCCAGGTTGGCGTCGCGTACGAGGTGCCACTTGCCGACGGCATAGGTCGCATAGCCCGCGCCGCGGAGGATTTCGGGGAGTGTCTGGACGTCGTCGGCCAATTCCAGACGCAGTCCGGGGTAGCCCGGATCGGCGTTGGCGACAAAACCGTACCCGGCGCGGTGCGGATTCAGGCCGGTGAGAAGAGCTGCGCGCGACGGCGAGCAGAGGGGCGTCGTGTGGTAGTTGGTCATCCGAATGCCCTGCGCGGCAAGGCGGTCGAGGGTGGGAGTCTCGATCTCGGAGCCGAACGGCCCGATGTCGCTGTACCCCATGTCGTCGATCAGAACCACGACGATGTTGGGTGATCCGGGAATCGGGGTCGTGGAGGTGGGCCACGACGGGGTCGAATCGGCTGCGGTGCGGCCGATTCGACCCTCGAAGCCTTCGTATCCGCGGGCGTGCGGAGGAGGGGCGGAATCCGGTGAAGTCATGGGAGAGTCGAGGCGCCTTCGATGATCGAGTATTCGGAAGCGTCGCCGGCGATGCTGCGGCTTCGTTCCCCGTGGATGTTGACCGGGATGTCGCCGGCAAGGGTGATGCGCTCCAGACGCCGGTACTGATCGTCGTAGTCGGCGATCGCGTAGTGCTGGGTGGCGCGGTTGTCCCAGATCGCGACGTCACCCGCTTCCCAGTTCCACCGCGTCGTGTACTCGAGCTTGATGGCGTGATCCTGCAAGAGCTTGAATACACCGTTCGACTGTTCGGTGCTCAACCCGACGAAGTTCTTGACAAAATGTCCGAGGACGAGCGTGCGTTCTCCGGTTTCGGGGTGGACCCGCACCACCGGGTGTTCCGTCTCGAAGTACGTGGACTGGAACTCCTCGCGGTAGGCGGCCGTGCGATCTTCGGTGAGCCGCTCGGCGCTGGTTGCCGCATAGTCGTAGACGTTCGTGTGGCGAGCCCAGAGGTTCTCCGCGAGCGCCTTGAGCGGATCCGGCAGTCCGTTGTAGGCGGCTACCCCCGACGCCCACGTCGTGGAACCGCCGTATTCGGGTAGCTGCACCGCGCGCAGGATCGAAGCCTTGGGGATGCGGTCGACGAAGGTGACGTCGGTGTGCCAGCTGTTGGCCTTGCCCAGGTCCGAGTCGATGGGCAGAACTTTTGCGCCGTGCGACTTCACGGTGGGGTGGGCAGTGGTCGGGGTACCCAGCAGCTGGGCGAACTCGTACTGCGAATCGTTGTCGAGGTGGTCTTGCCCGCGAAAGAAGATCACCTTGTGTTCGAGAAGTGCTTGCCGGATGAGGGAAATCGTCGCCGGGTCGAGATGCCCGCCGAGAGTGATTCCGTCGATTCGGGCGCCGATATGCGCGCCGAGGGTGGTGACAGTGCCGCGAGCGGCGTCAACGGCCGCTCCGTTCGTTGATGCCGAATTCGTGAGGGTCGGCTTGGCGAAAGCTGTAGACATGGTGCACCTTTCGTGGGGAGTGTGCCCACCCAAACACGCGAGATTTCGCCCCGACAGGGTTGCGTTCAGTGTGATCGTTACCGCACCTGATTTGTGAATCTCGGTGAAGCTGCTACTTTTGGAGCCATGTCGACCGACCAGCCTGCCGCTTTGCGGGTCACCTATGTGACCGCTGCGCTTGGTTCGCGTCTGCCTCTGGCGCGAGAGCTGTGTTGTCGCCGCCGTTCTTTCTGCAGCTAATTTCTGCGCCTTTTCTGTCTATTTCTTCGTGTGACCAGTGGAAACGCTGATTTCTCGGTCGACAGAGATATGCGCCTTCTCCTCCTTCTGCAAGGGACAGCCATGTCGACACCCACAATCTCCGCCATTCCGAACATCCGATCGCGAACCGCGCTCTCGGGAACCCGGACCCGTACCCAGATAGTTGCGCCCGAACTACGCATCGCCGACGGTCCGTCCGCGACTGTGTTGCGCATTGCTCGATCCCGTGGGCCGCTCTCACGTGACACTGCGGCAAAGGCATCAGGGCTGAGCATCGCCACCGTGAACCGGCAGGTCACGAGCCTGCTGGACCTCGGGATCCTGCGCGAACGCGCGGACCTGACGGCATCCGGAGCAATCGGGCGTCCGCGAGTTCCGTTCGAGGTCAACCACGAGCCTTATCTGACAGTCGGCATCCACATCGGTGCCGTCGTCACCAGCATCATTGCCAGCGACATTCGAGGAAAGGTGCTCGGCGCCGTCGAGATTCCGACGCCTGCCACCAATTCTGCTGTCGCGCTTGCCACGATTGCGCGCTCGGCCAAATCCTTTGCCTCGCGGTGGCACAAGCGTCGTCCGCTCGCCGTCGGCGTGGCCATCGGCGGTCGCGTCGATTCAGCGACCGGAGTCGTCGATCACCCGCGTCTGGGATGGAAGGGCGCCAAGGTCGGGTCCATCATCGGAGCCGGCTTGGATCTCCCTGTATCGGTAGCCGCCCACGTCGAGGCGATGGCCGCGTCGGAACTTCTGCTCAGCACCGACCGTGCCGAAGCCCCGACGCCGGGCACTACCGGCCTGTACTTCTACGCTCGTGAAACTGCCGGTATCGCAATCACTTTCGAAGGGCGAGTACACACGCCGTCCAGCGGACCCGGTTCGATCGCGCACCTCCCCACCGGTTCGTCCGCACGGTGCACCTGCGGAGCCGTGGGTTGCCTTGAAGCGACGATCAGTGACCGCGCCGTAGTCGCGCAGGCTTTGTCTTCGGGCGCCGTGATCCAGGGCAGCGAGCGTGTCACGATCGCGGACGTCTACCGGGCAGCGTCGTCGGGTTCCATTCCGGCACACGAGCTTCTGGTTGATCGAGCACGCGTCCTCGGCCGGACAGTGGCGATGCTGCGTGACCTGTTCAACCCGGATCGGGTGATTCTGGGTGGTCAGGCATTCACCGACTATCCGGCCGGGGTGCCCCATGTCGCCGAGGCCTTCTCGACGGCATCCTCCTTGGAGCGTAAGGACATTCGAATTACCGGTTTCGGCAATCGGGTTCAGGAATACGCTTCCACGGTCGTGTCACTGAGCTCGCTGTTCGCCGATCCGGCGGCGGCCATGCGGCGTGCGTCGGCCGTCTGACTGCGAAGAGGGCAGTCAGAGTTCTGGTCGATCGAGCACCCGCAACCACGAACCGTCGGGCTGGCGGCGCGCCACCTGTGTGCGTCCGCCGGTTCCGTCGGAAGGTTTGGTCGAGGTCATGGCGAGGTCGTCGCTGATCACCGTTGGTAGGGCTTCCTCGACGGTGAATCTCGGTGCAGCTGCCAGCATCTGAGAGATCACCTCGCGGATGGCTTGGCGGCCCACGGTGAGTGATCCGGGCGGGAAGGCCATCACCGCATCCTCCTCGTAGAGTGCGGCGACGGCGTCTGCGTCACCAGCGTTGGCGAACTGCACAAAAAGCTTCGCGATGTCTTCCGGGGTTCCGGCCTTCTGAACGTCATCTGTTGTTGTCATGCTTCCATCGTTCTACCGCACAGGCGATAAGTCCAAGATCTAGTTTGTCTCGCAGCTAGAATCAGCAGTTATGGAACTTCGGCAGCTCGAATACTTTGTCACGGTAGTGGAGGAAGCCAACTTCACTCGCGCCGCCGAGCGGCTTCACGTAGCCCAACCCGGTGTGAGTGCCCAGGTCAAACGGCTCGAACGTGAGTTGGGGCAGGAATTGCTCGATCGTAGTGGTCGAACCGTTTGTCTGACCGACGCCGGGCGAGCTGTCCTCCCGCACGCCTACGCTGCACTTGCTGCCGTTCAGAGCACCCGCGACGCTGTCGATGCCTTGAACGGACTGGTCCGGGGTTCCGTTTCGGTCGGGATGGTTACCGCCTGCGCTTCCGCCGACCTCACAGATCTGCTCAGTCGGTTGCACACCAGACACCCCGGCCTGGACATCTCGCTGGCCGAGGACGATTCGCGCAGTCTGCTTGCCGGAGTGTCGGACGGAACCTTCGACATAGCCGTCATCGGGGTGGCGGGAGAGCTGCCGGAAGGGCTCGAATCGAGGGTGATCACCGACGAACGACTGGTGGCCGGAGTGGCGGCGGATCATCCGCTGGCCGAGGTGTCGTCTCTGCCGTTTGCCGAACTCGCGACGCAATCGGTCATCTGTCTGCCGGAGGGAACCGGCATCAGAACGTGTCTGGACTTCGCGTGCGCCGCAGCCGGCACCAAGCCGACGGTTGCGCTCGAGGCAAGCAACCTCGGCATCATCGTTTCATTGGCAGCGCAGGGGCTGGGAATGGCCGTGCTTCCGGAGTCGACAGTGGGGGAGTTGCATCGGATCGATCTCGAACCGGAAGCACGATCTCGGCTGGAATTGGTCTGGCGTTCGTCGGGCGGCAAGAATCCGGCGGCCTCTGCTCTCATCGATCTTGCGAGAGCTGTTCCCGCCGAGTGAGTTCGGCCTGCGCCCGATCCAATCCGCCGTGCTCGAGAGCAGCCAACCTCGACCTGTCCTTCCAGACGATGGTGCCGCGTCGCCGGACGATGACCGACATCGTTCCACCGAGATGCTCGAGCGCTCCTGGCACGTTTCGACGCTCGGCAGGTATCGGAACAGGAAGTATGTGTGCGTCGGCGATGGGTGCGGTCCCGTCGATGTCGACGCTCCACTTCCGGCTGTAACCCCGAAGCGTCCAGCGATCGTCGGACACCGTCGTCTCCACCTGTGACGTCAGAGGATTACCCAGCCGCAACACCGTTCCGTCCGGTAGCGCGGCAACGACGGCGGTGACTTCGGTGCGCAGAGGTCCGGCGCTGACCTGTCCGCCGGCAAACGCCACGCAGGCTCGAGGATCGGTGAACCCCTGTGCCTGTCCCCACCACCAGGATTCCGGGAATCCTCCCTTTCCCCAGTTCTTCTCGCCGTACACCTGCGCTCCGGTGAGATCCCAGCTCTGTCCGTCGATGACGGCGCTTCCCTCGACCCGGCCGCCGAGCAGCCACGGATGCCAGTACTGATTGAGTGCGGGAACTGATTGGAAGTAACTCGACCCCCCGAAGCGGCGGTGCGGCCAGAATCGCTGATTGCTGATGCGTACGTCGAGATGACTGTCGCCGAAATCGACCTGGAGTCGATCGGCATTGCCGCGGAAAGCGTTGTCGGCGTAGGCCCCCAGGATACGGGGATCGGCCGATCCATTCGGATGCTCAGCAGTGCGGAGGAATCCGCCTGGGTGTGCCGCGAGGCCGAGCGTCGACCAACTGCCGCCGTCGGCCTTGTTGATTCCGGCGAGCGCGATCACCACCCGTCCGCTGTCTGGCATCGTGAATCGCCAGAAGTAACCCTCCATCGCAACGTCATGGGAGGCAAGCAGATTGCCGTACGGCAGGGTGGCACCCGAGGCGCGGTACGCGGGAAGCTTCACGGTCCCAGTACTGCCTGTGATGCGGTGACCTGAGCGACGAGGCGGCCCTCGTCGTCGCGGATCTCGGTCACCACCGCGACGGTGCTGCGCCCCGCGTGCAGTGGCCGGGCGGTGGCGGTGACCGTGCCCTTGCGCACGCCGCGAGTGAAGACGGTCGACGAACTGGTGGTGGACGTACTTGCGCCGGGCGGCAGATTGAGGAATGCACAGACGGCGCCGACGCTGTCTGCCAGCGTCATCAAGGCGCCGCCGTGCATTCCGTTGCCGGCGGTGGTGCGGTGGCTGTCCCAATCCAGATGGCCGACAACCTGTTCGGGTGCCGCGCTGTCCAACTGAATTCCGGTGTGAACTGCAAAAGGCATGCTCGCGACAAGTTGTTCGAGGTCCATGCCTACCGATGTTAACGAGCCTCCGAAACCTCCGTCGGGACTTCGGTTTATCGAGGGCGGTGACTCACAGGGGCAGGGCGGTTTCCGACAGTCCTTCCGGCGCGTTGCGACGACGGAACCACTCGGTGCCGAATGCCGCGGCGAGCTGCTCCGTCGGCATTTCGAGGAACGGGCCGAAATCGCCGACCTGCGTTGCGTGCGCGTACATGGCCGCGCGCTTGGACGAGATCACCGAACTGACATCGACCGCGGTGGTGAGTTGGTCAGCCGGAAGCCCGAACGATTCGATGTCCGGCGGCTGCGCCTCCTCGGTCCACTCGGGGTTGGCCTGCATCAGCATCTTCATGTGATCGCGGTTGGTGGACGCCTCGTAGACGAACGGCGTGCCCGCGAGTTCTGCAGCACGAACGCCGACGTGGTGGACCTGGATGTGATCCGGGTGGCCGTATCCGCCGTTGGGGTCGTAGATGGTCAGGACATCGGCGTTCTCTTCACGAAGAACCTCGGCCAGACGCTCGGCGGCCTTCTCGACGTCGACGTTGCAGAACGCTTCCGGATTCTCGTTCTCGGGCGTACCCACCATCCCCGAATCCGGGTAGTGCAGGGACACGACGCGACTGGCACCCAACGCGTCGGTGGACGCCTCGAGCTCACGGCTGCGGCGCTGAGCCAACGTCTCGTATTCGTCCAACAGTCCGTCGGGGAATTCACCGAGAGCACCGTCGGTAGCGGTGACGACTACGACGCGGTGACCTGCGTCGGCGGCCATTCTCATCACGCCGCCCGTAGTGAAAACTTCGTCATCGGGATGGGCGTGGAAACACACCAGGACACTCATTCGCGCAATCGTAAGGCAAGTTACCGACAGGTCAACCCGAGCGCACAGTGAAAACGATTTGTCGAGTCGGCCTCGGCTCTGTGAACCTTGTTCAGTGCACGAGAAGCTGACATGAGCGAATCCACCAACAAAGGCCTGCTGAGCGCCTACCGCGAGATATTCTCGGCCCCCGGATCGGTCGCCTTCTCGGCCGCCGGATTTGTCGCAAGGCTGCCGATGGCGATGATCGGCATCGGAATCGTGACGATGATCTCGCAACTTCGTGGTGACTACGCGCTCGCCGGCGCGCTCGCCGCGGTTTTTGCGCTCTCGTCGGCGATCATCGCGCCCGCGGTCTCGCGTGCCGTCGACCGCTTCGGACAGCGAGCGGTCCTGCCGATTGCCGCAGCCGTGAGCGTCACCGCGATCGGGGCTCTGTTGCTCGCAGTCCGGATGGAAGCTCCCGACTGGCTGCTGTTCGTGCTGATTGTGCCTGGCGGCGCCACGCCGACGATCGGCGCGATGATTCGCGCCCGATGGGTCGCGATCTACGTCGGAAAACCTCAGATGCGCACCGCCTTCGCCTTCGAATCGGTGGTGGACGAGCTCTGCTTCGTGGCGGGCCCGGTCATATCGGTAGGTCTGAGCATCGGGCTCTTCCCCGAGGCTGGACCACTGGCAGGGTTGATCCTGCTGGTCACCGGAACCCTGCTGCTGGTCATACAGCGCGGAACCGAACCGAAGGTGCATCCGCGTCGACCCGGCCGCGGACGATCGGTTCTCGGTAACCACGTGATGTGGATCGTCATCGTGATCATGGTGATGCTCGGAACGATCTTCGGCGTCATCGACGTCGGCGCCATCGCGTTCACCAAGGAACAGAATTCGCCGGGGTCGGCGACGCTGGTCCTCGCGCTGTTCGCCGGCGGTTCGGGAATCGCGGGACTGATCTTCGGGTCGATGCACCCGGCGCGATCGCTGCGCGGGCAGTTGATGATCGCGTCCTCGGCGGTCGCCGTTCTCAGCGTCCCGCTTCTGTTGGTCGGAAACGTGGCCGCACTTGCGGGTGCCTACGTGCTGGCGGGCGCGACCATCGCACCGACGCTCATCATCGCGACAGCCCTGGTCGAACAGATCGTCCCGCCGGAAAAGCTCACCGAGGGAATGACCCTGACGGTTACCGGCCTCGGCGTCGGCGTGGCGCTCGGGTCTGCGCTGGCCGGACAGCTGATCGATCGCTACGGCGTCCCGTCGGCCTACATGCTCGCCGTCGGCGCCGCAGTCGCAGCCTCTATCGTGACGGCATGTCTATTCGTGAAGCCGTCAGCGTCGACGGCACGTCCATCGTCTATCGAGTAACCGGAAATTCGGCGGGGACCCCGCTGGTGTTGCTGCACGGCTGGGCTCAGTCCTCGCAGTGCTGGGGCGAGCAGGTCCTCGCGGACCTGGCCGCGGACTATCGGCTGATCGCCGTCGATCTGCGCGGCCACGGTTACTCCGATGCGCCCGAATCCGGATACGACGACTCCGCGAACTGGGCCGGCGACGTCGCGGCTGTTCTTGCGGCCGAAGGCGTCACCGAGAACGCGATCCTGCTCGGCTGGTCGTACGGCGGTCTGGTGATCTGCGATTACCTGGCAGCGCACGGCACCGGCGCGGTGGCGGGCGCGGTTCTGGTCGGGGCGATCACCAGCATCGGGCGCGGCGAAAAAGGTGGCAAGGTCGGCTCGGCGATGCGTAGCGCAGTTCCCGGCGCGATGTCCGAAGATCCGCGCGAGGCGATCCGTGCACTCGGCGCTTTCGGCAATGCTCTCACCGGCCCACCCGAGGGCAAGGGTGCAGCGTCGCAGGCCTTGTTCGGGTACAGCCTCTCGACGCGTCCGCGGGTGCGCGCAGCACTGTTCAACCGTGCTGTCGGTCACGACGACTTGCTCCGCAACCTGGATATCCCCGTTCTCGTTCTGCACGGAACCGAGGACTCCGTCGTCGACGTGAGCGCAGGTAAGCACGCCGAGGAACTGATTCCCAAGTCCCAGGCGTCGTACTGGGAAGGCTGCAATCACGGCCCGTTCGTGGAGGATCCGACACGATTCGTGTCCGAAGTGCGAACCTTCATCTCGAGCCTCGGTTAGAGTTCGCGCCCGGTGAGGGGGCAGTATGGAGTCGTGACGCCCATGCACATTTCGCGCCCTCGCCGGGTGGCCGTTCTCTCGGTCCACACCTCGCCATTGGCGCAACCCGGCACCGGTGACGCGGGTGGGATGAACGTCTACGTTCTGCAATCCGCCATTCAGCTCGCCAAACGTGGCGTCGAGGTGGAGATATTCACCCGCGCGACGTCCTCGGCCGACGCACCCGTGGTGGACGCCGCTCCCGGAGTGCGGGTTCGGAACCTTGCTGCTGGTCCCTTCGAAGGGCTGGACAAGGCGGATCTGCCGACTCAACTGTGTGCCTTCGTCGCAGGAGTTCTGCGGGAGGAAGCGCGCCACGAGCCCGGGTACTACAGCCTGATTCACTCGCACTACTGGTTGTCCGGTCAGGTCGGCTGGCTGGCCCGCGACCGCTGGGGCGTGCCCCTCGTACACACCGCCCACACCCTCGCGGCGGTGAAGAATCTTTCGCTTGCCGAGGGAGACACCCCGGAGCCGGCAGCACGTCAGATCGGCGAGCAGCAAGTAGTCGCCGAGTCCGATCGCCTGGTCGCCAACACCACCGACGAAGCCAAGGCGCTGCACGAGTTGTACGGCGCAGATCCCACGCGTATCGACGTCGTGGCTCCCGGCGCCGATCTCACCCGCTACCGACCGGGCGATCGCGATTCAGCCCGCGCGTCGTTGGGGTTGGACCCGGGCGAGATCGTCGTGACTTTCGTCGGCCGCATCCAACCTCTGAAAGCACCCGACGTTCTGCTGCGTGCTGCCGCCGAAGTGATCAGCCGTCGCCCCGAGTTGCCGTTGCGCATCCTCGTCGTCGGCGGGCCGTCCGGAACTGGCCTCGCGCGGCCGGACGTGCTGATCGAACTTGCACGATCACTCGGCATCACCGCGCAGGTGACATTCTTGCCGCCGCAGGCACCGGAGCGTCTCGCCGATGTCTACCGTGCCTCGGATCTGGTTGCGGTGCCGAGCTATTCGGAGTCCTTCGGGTTGGTGGCGATCGAAGCTCAAGCCTGCGGAACCCCGGTGATCGCTGCCGACGTCGGCGGGCTGGGAGTGGCCGTGCGCAACGGTGAGACCGGCCTGCTGGTTCAAGGACACCGCACCGAAGATTGGGCCGGCGCCCTCGAATCCTTGGTGACAGCACCGACGCGTTTGACCGAACTCGCCGCGCAGGCACCGCGTCACGCCGAAAATTTCTCGTGGGAACACACCGCGGACGGTTTGCTCGAGAGCTATCGCAAAGCCGCAGTCAACTACAACAACGGAACCGGTCCCAGCGACTTCTCGCCCCGCCGTGCGCGGGGTCTGTGGCGTCTGCGCCGGACCGGGGGAGTGCGTACATGAGCAGCATTTCGGACACCATCGAGCAGGCCCTCACCGAGCGTGAACTCGACTTCACCAGAAAAGACGACGCGCATTTCATCGTCGAACTTCCCGGTGAACACAAACTCAAGACGTCGACTCTGCTCACCGTTGGCAATCACGGTGTGCGGGTCGAGGCCTTCGTGTGCCGCAAGGTGGACGAGAACTTCGAAGGCGTCTACAAGTTCCTGCTCAAGCGCAACCGCCGTCTGTACGGGGTGGCGTACACACTCGACAAGGTCGGGGACATCTACCTGGTCGGCAAGATCGCGGAGCATGCCGTGACCGGCGATGAACTCGACCGAGTGCTCGGTCAGGTTCTCGAAGCCGCCGACGGCGATTTCAACGTCATCCTCGAACTCGGCTTCTCCTCGTCCATCAAGCGTGAGTGGGCGTGGCGGGTGTCGCGAGGCGAGTCGCTGGCGAATCTCGAACCGTTCAAGCACCTCATCGAGGAGGAGCCCGCGCAGAGCTGATCGAGCGGGGTGAGACACATCGCGGATGTGTCACGTAAAGTGACCTTTACTTGTGACTGTCGTCACGGAATAATACTGTTCCCGTGAGTCACAGTAAGTTGGTCACACCACCCCGCCGCGCAACTTTTCGAGGAGCACAGTGAGCTTCAAGAGTCCGTTCCCCGACGTTGAAATCCCCAACCTCAGCGTCTACGACTTCCTGTTCGGAAACACCGACCCCGCAGACCTCGACAAGACGGCCTTCGTCGAGGGCAGTTCGGGCGCAGTCACCACATACGCTTCGCTGATCGCACAGATCAACGGCGTTGCAGGCGCTCTTGCAGCGCGCGGACTCGCCGTCGGCGACGTGGTCGGGCTGCATTCGCCCAACGTCCCGGCCTTCGGTTCCGTCTTCCACGGCATCCTTCGTGCCGGTGGCGTCGCGACCACGATCAACGCGCTCTACACCGCCGAGGACATCGCCAAGCAGCTCACCGATTCCAAGGCCAAGTTCCTCTTCACCGTCTCGCCGCTCCTGCCGCAGGCAAAGGCCGCTGCTGACCTGGTCGGTATCCCGGCCGAGAACGTGTTCGTACTCGACGGGGCCGAAGGCCACCTCTCGCTGCGTGATCTGCTCGGCGAGGGTGCAGCGGCGCCGGAGGTCTCCTTCGATCCGGCCACCCAACTCGCGGTGCTGCCGTACTCCTCGGGCACCACCGGCCGACCCAAGGGGGTCATGCTCACCCATCGGAACCTCGTGGCCAACGTCTGCCAGATCATTCCGCGGATGGGCATCGAGACCGACGACAAGATTCTCGCGGTCCTGCCGTTCTTCCACATCTACGGCATGACTGTCCTGCTCAACGCTGCGCTCTATCGCCGCGCGAGCCTCATCACGATGCCGAAGTTCGATCTCGTCGAGTTCCTGCGGATCGTCGCCGAGCAGAAGTCGACGTACATCTTCGTCGCACCGCCCGTTGCCGTCGCGCTGGCCAAGCATCCGCTCGTCGATCAGTACGACCTCTCGAGCGTGCACACCATCTTCTCCGGTGCGGCCCCGCTCGACGCGGCGCTCGGCAAGGCCGTCGCCGACCGGTTGAACTGCCACGTCCGCCAGGGCTACGGCATGTCCGAGATGAGCCCGGTCTCGCACGCGATTCCGTTCGACCGCGACGACATCGCGCTCGACACCTGCGGTCCGACCATCGCCAACATGGAATGCAAGCTCGTCGACCCCGGAACGGGCGAAGAGGTCGCGTACCCGGCTCTCGGCTCGGACGGCGTCAGCGAGCCCGGCGAACTGTGGTGCAAGGGCCCGAACATCATGCTCGGCTACCTCGGCAACGACCAGGCCACCAAGGACACCCTCGACGACGACGGTTACCTGCACACCGGTGACATCGCGACCGTCGACGGCGACGGCGTCGTCAAGATCGTCGACCGCCTCAAGGAACTGATCAAGTACAAGGGCTACCAGGTTCCCCCGGCGGAACTCGAGGCCTTGCTGCTGACCCATCCGCAGATCGCCGACGCCGCAGTGATCGGTGTGCTCGACGCTGAGGGCGAAGAGGTTCCGAAGGCATTCGTCGTGCTCCAGGACGGCGCCGAGTTGACCGAAGACGACGTGATCTCGTTCGTCGCCGAGCGCGTCTCGCCGCACAAGAAGGTTCGCCAGGTTTCGTTCATCAGCACCGTGCCGAAATCCGCGGCCGGAAAGATCCTCCGCAAGGATCTGCGAACTGCGGAAGTAGCCCCGAGCTGATTTCCGGACAGGGTTGATCAAGAAGGGTTCCGGTACTCGTGCCAGGATGAACGCCATGAGTATCGGAACCCTGGTCCTGCTCCGCCACGGCGAGAGCGAATGGAATGCACTCAATCTGTTCACCGGCTGGGTGGACGTACACCTGACAGACAAGGGCATGGCCGAGGGCAAGCGCGCCGGCGAACTGCTCGCCGAGCACAACCTGTTGCCCGACGTTCTCTACACGTCTCTGCTGCGCCGCGCGATCAGCACCGCCAACCTCGCGCTCGATGCCGCCGATCGCCACTGGATCCCGGTAGTGCGCGACTGGCGTCTCAACGAGCGCCACTACGGCGCTCTGCAGGGCAAGAACAAGGCGCAGACCAAGGAAGAGTACGGAAACGAGCAGTTCATGCTCTGGCGTCGTAGCTACGACACCCCGCCGCCCGCCATCGAAGCCGGCAGCGAGTACAGCCAGGACACCGATCCCCGGTACGCGAACCTCGACGAGGTTCCCTTGACCGAGTGCCTGCTCGACGTCGTCAAGCGTCTGATCCCGTACTGGGAGGACACCATCTCCCAGGAGCTGCTCGCCGGTCGGAACGTGCTGGTCACCGCGCACGGCAACTCGCTGCGTGCGTTGGTCAAGCACCTCGACGGCATCTCGGACGAGGACATCGCGGGCCTGAACATCCCGACCGGAATCCCGCTGCGTTACGACCTCGACGAGAACCTGAAGCCGCTCAATCCCGGCGGCACCTACCTGGATCCGGAGGCCGCAGCTGCCGGCGCCGCCGCGGTGGCGAATCAGGGCGGAAAGTAGCAACCCGATGATGTGCGTCGAGGCCCCCCGAACAGTGATTTCGGGGGGCCTCGGCCAACAGCAGATGAACGACGAACCAACGCCGTCCACCTGGCGGATTACACGGGTGGGAACGTCCGAACCCGCCGTAACCGACTCTTCGCGCGAACGTACGATTGCGCCGTGAGTGTCGTGATTGCAGTGCTGCTGGTCGTGGTCGCCGGCTTGGTCGGCTACCTCGTCGGCGGGGTGCTGGTACCCAGGCTGTCGTCGCGCCAGAGTCAGCGCTCGGACGAACAGACCGGGCTCACGATGTCCCAGGTTCTCGACCTCATCGTGTTGGCTTCGGAAAGCGGTATCGCCGTCGTCGACGGTTTTCACGACGTCGTGCTCTTCAATCCTCGCGCCGAGGAACTCGGTCTCGTCAAGAATCGTCTGGTCGACGAGCGAGCTTGGCGGGCTGCTCAGGAAGTTCTGCGGACGGGTCAACCCGTCGAGGTCGATCTGACGGCGCAGACCGCTCAGCGGGGCCGCGACAAGATCGCGGTACGTGGCACGGCCCGGTTGCTCAGCAAGGACGATCGCAACTTCGTGGTCCTGTTCGCCGACGACGATTCCGAGCAGGTCCGCATGGAGGCGACCCGACGCGATTTCGTCGCGAACGTCAGCCACGAACTCAAGACGCCGGTCGGTGCGATGAGCCTGCTCGCGGAGGCGCTGCTCGAGTCTGCTGACGACCCGGAATCGGTGCGCCACTTCGGCGAACGGGTGCTCGGTGAGTCGATTCGTCTGGGCAAGATGGTCACCGAGTTGATCGCACTCTCGCGTCTGCAAGGTGCCGAGAAGCTGCCGGATCTCGACGTGGTCGACGTCGACACCGTGGTGTCCGAAGCACTGTCGAGGTCGAATCTGTCGGCCGAGGCCGCCGGGATCACGGTCACCACCGACCATCCGAGTGGGCTGGAAGTACTCGGGGATCAGACTCTCCTCGTCACGGCATTGTCCAACCTCATCGAGAACGCTATTGCATACTCGCCCAAGGGGTCTCCGGTTTCCGTCAGTCGGTCGGTACGCGGCGACAATGTCGCGATCGCAGTCACCGACCGAGGAGAAGGCATCGCGAAAGCGGACCAGGAGCGAGTGTTCGAGAGATTCTTCCGCGTGGACAAGGCGCGGTCACGGCAGACCGGTGGAACCGGTCTGGGGCTGGCGATCGTCAAACACGTCGCGGCCAATCACAACGGCTCCATCGAACTGTGGAGCAAACCGGGTACAGGGTCTACCTTCACGTTGCAGATACCGGCACACGTGGAGTCGGACGACGACATCGACTCTGACGACGCGGGAACCGCCGGTTCCACGCGGATCGGCAGACGAGAACAAGGCAGTAGAGAAAACGGCATGGAGGCCAAACGATGACGAGTGTGCTGATCGTGGAGGACGAGGAGTCCTTGGCGGACCCGCTGGCGTTCCTGCTCCGCAAGGAAGGCTTCGAGACCACCATCGTCAACGACGGACCGTCGGCGTTGGCGGAATTCGATCGCTCCGGAGCGGACATCGTCCTGCTCGACCTCATGCTGCCCGGCATGAGTGGCACGGACGTCTGCAAGGCGCTGCGGTCGCGCTCCGGCGTCCCCGTCATCATGGTGACGGCGCGTGACAGTGAGATCGACAAGGTCGTCGGACTGGAACTCGGTGCGGACGACTATGTGACCAAACCGTATTCGGCGCGTGAGCTGATCGCTCGCATCCGTGCGGTGCTGCGCCGCGGGGTGGAGAACGAGGCGGACCTCGCCTCCGACAACGGGGTGCTCGAGGCCGGACCGGTACGGATGGACGTCGAGCGCCACGTCGTGCAGGTCGCGGGTAACCCGGTGACGTTGCCGCTCAAGGAGTTCGATCTCCTCGAGTACCTGCTCCGCAACTCCGGTCGGGTGCTGACCCGCGGACAGTTGATCGACCGCGTCTGGGGCGCCGACTACGTCGGTGACACCAAAACCCTTGACGTACACGTGAAGCGGTTGCGTTCGAAGATCGAATCGGATCCGGCCAAGCCGGAACATCTGGTCACGGTCCGTGGATTGGGTTACAAGCTCGAAGCGTGATCGAACCTCGTCGAGAAGAAATGTCGAGAAGAAATGTCGAGAAGAATTCAGCCGCTCACACGATCGTGTGAGCGGCTGAATTCTTTTTGTTCAGGCGGAGTCAGCCCTGAGCTTTGTTCTGAGCGATCGTGGTCGCCGGATGGACTGCGATGAGGCCGAGGCCCGCGCGACGCCTGCAGAGGCGAGCCAGCTCGTCGTACGCGCGCTTTCCGAGAAGTTCCGTCAACTCGGGCCCGTAGGACTGCCAGACCTGCCGCTCCCCGACATGAGCGTCGGGGGAGCCGGAGCAGTACCAGGCGAGGTCGTCGCCGCCCTCACCCCAGCCGCGGCGGTCGTACTCGGTGATCGTGGTCTTGAGGATCTGGACGCCGTCCGGACGGTCGACCCAGTCCTGGGTGCGGCGGATCGGTAGCTGCCAGCACACGTCCGGTTTCACCTCGAGCGGCTCGATGCCTTTCTTGAGCGCCATGGAATGCAGAGCGCAGCCCTCGCCTCCGGCAAAACCCGGCCGGTTGAGGAAGATGCACGCTCCTTTGTAGCGGCGGGTGCGCAGCGCGGGCTCGTCCTCGAGGTCGTCTTCTTCGACGTAGCCCTTCTTGCCGAGACCCTTTTCCATGAACTGCCAGTCTTCGGCTGTGAGCATTTTCACTGACGCATCGAGCTTGTCCTGATCTTCCTGATCGGAGAGGAAAGCGCCGTGCGAGCAGCAACCGTCGTCCGGGCGGTCTCCGATGATGCCCTGACACGCCGGCGTGCCGAACACGCAGGTCCAATGCGAGAGCAACCACGTCATATCAGCGGAAATGAGGTGTTCGGAGTTATCCGGATCGACAAATTCGACCCATTCGCGCGGGAAATCGAGATCGACCTCGGGGCTCGGAGTCATCTTGTGGGACCGGTCTGGGTTACCTGCTGTCACAAGGGCCGACCGTAGACCCAGTAACGTGGCGATGTGCGACTAGGGGTACTCGACGTCGGAAGCAATACCGTCCATCTATTGGTTGTGGACGCCCATCGGGGCGGCCACCCAACACCTATGAGCTCGACCAAGTCCACGTTGAGGCTGGCAGAAAACACTGACGACCGCGGCGATATCACCACGTCAGGAGCCGATCGGTTGGTGTCGACGGTTTCCGAATTCGCCGGTATCGCCAAGACGTCCGGGTGCGAGGAAATGATGGCTTTTGCCACTTCCGCGGTCCGTGACGCCAACAATTCCGAAGCCGTACTCGCCCGCGTCCGCGCCGAGACCGGAGTCAACCTCGAGGTTCTGTCCGGGGTCGACGAAGCCCGCTTGACCTTTCTGGCCGTGCGCCGCTGGTACGGCTGGAGCGCCGGACGCATCCTGAACCTGGACATCGGCGGCGGCTCGCTCGAACTCACAGCAGGTGGTGACGAGGATCCGGACGTCGCCTTCTCACTGCAACTCGGTGCCGGACGGTTGACGCGCGACTGGCTACAGGCCGATCCGCCGGGCAAGCGCCGGGTCGCTGTGTTGCGCGACTGGCTGGACGCGGAGTTGGTCGGACCAGCCAAGGAACTGCGCGCCGCCGGCGACTGGGACCGCACGGTCGGGACTTCGAAGACCTTCCGATCGTTGGCTCGGCTCACCGGCGCGGCCCCTTCTGCCGCAGGCCCCCGGGCAAAACGGACCCTGACTTCCAGCGGACTCAGGCAACTCATAGCCTTCATATCCAGGATGACGGCGGCGGACCGTGCAGAATTGGAAGGAGTGAGCTCGGATCGGTCACAGCAGATTGTGGCCGGCGCGCTCATCGCAGAGGCAACCATGCGGGCGCTCGGAGTGGACGAACTGGAAATTTGTCCCTGGGCACTGCGTGAGGGTCTGATTCTGCGAAAGCTCGACACAGAAATGGGCGGTGAATTGGTGGTGAGTGCTTGATGACCGAGGACAGTCAGCAGATTTCCGTAGCGGAACTGCTCAAGCGGAACGGTCAGAGCGTCGAATCCCGAGGTGGACGACGCAGGCGCGGCGTAGCCGGTGGCATCTCCGTCGCCGAACTGACGGGTGAGATCCCGATCGTTCGCCAGTCGGGATCGCGCGCGGCCGCCGAGCCCGAGTCCGGCGAACCAGCAGCCCAGCCTGAAGCCGCTGCGCCGGAAACCGCTGCGCCGGAGAACTCTGCACCTTCAGCGCCGGCCGAGGCTGTCGCGGAAACCGCCAAGTCAGTCGAACCGGCACCGAAGGTTCCCGCCGATCGCACCGCAGCCTTCGCCGTCTCGTTCGACGACGACGATGACGATGACGAGCCGCAGGCACCCAAGGGCGAGTCGAAGCCGGTTGCTGCGCCGCCGGTCACCACTCCGAAGCCGACTTCCACGCCTTCGCCGGGACAGACCTCGAAGTCCTCGCCCGGGCAGTGGGTGAGCCGGGCACCGCTCAACTCCTCGTCACCGACGCAGGTAACGCAGGAACCAGCCCTGCTGTCGGGTCAGACCCTGGCGGGCGACCTGATGCGTCAGGAGCGCGCCGCAACGCAGTCGCCGTCGTTGCGTCCGCCGATCCTGCCGCCGCGTGTCCCCACTCCCGTCGCCAAGGCACCTGCACAGACCGCTCCCGCTCCGGCCGCGCCGGAAGAGAGCACCGAACTGATCGACAAGATCGCAGACGCGGATGCCGGCGAGGCCGAATCCACCGCCGTGGTCGATCTGGTCAAGGCGCCGGCTGTCGATGACGGTGCAAAAAAGACCAGTGCCGCCGCGGAGTCCGATGTCGAAGCCGAACCGGCAGCGGAAGAGGCAGGCGAGCGTAACTCGATCCGTGAATGGGCAGTGCTTGCCGGTCAGGTGGTTGTTGCACTGATCGTCGGCGGCGCGATGTTCAAGGGCTTCGAGAAGCTGTGGGACATGCTGCCGTGGGTGGCGTTGGTGCTCGCGCTGATCGTGATCGTCGGCCTGGTTGCTGTCGTGCGGGTTCTGCGGAAGACGGACGACATCACGAGTTTCGTGATCGCGGTGGTCGTCGGCATGATCGTGACGCTCGGTCCACTGGCGTTCTTGTTGACCTCGGGTTGATCGGACGATGATCGGGGGATCGCAGCGCATGGTTCGTCGGCCGATAGCCGTCGGCTTGTCGACGGCTTCGGTATATCCGGAGAACACGGAAGCAGCATTTCGCTACGCCGCTGATCTCGGATACGACGGTGTCGAACTGATGGTGTGGGCCGAATCCGTGAGTCAGGACATCGGTGCTGTTGCCGCCCTCGTTCGCAAGTACGCCATTCCGGTGCAGGCCGTGCATGCGCCGTGTCTGCTGATTTCGCAGCGCGTGTGGGGTTCCGATCCGGTCGAGAAGCTCGAGCGTTCGGTGCGCACCGCCGAAACCTTGGGAGCGACGACGGTGGTCGTCCACCCGCCGTTCCGGTGGCAGCGCAAGTACGCCGAAGGCTTCGCGGAACAGGTTGTCGAACTCGAATCGAAGAGCAGCGTCGTGGTGGCGGTGGAGAACATGTTCCCCATGCGCGCCGACAGCTTCTTCGGCGGCAAGGACAAGTCCGCGGAGCGTCTGCGTAAACGTGGCGGTCCAGGGGCAGCGTTGTCCGCGTTCAGTCCGTCGTACGACCCGACCGATTCCGATCATGCTCACTACACACTCGACCTGTCGCACACCGCGACGGCGGGCATGGATGCCCTGGAGTTGGCCTCCCGTATGGGCAAGGGGCTCGAGCACCTGCACCTGGCCGACGGTCGCGGGGCGTCGATGGACGAGCACCTGATTCCGGGGCATGGCTCACAGCCGTGCGCGGAGTTGTGTCAGCAATTGGCTGCGAGCGAATTCAGCGGCCAGGCAGTCATCGAGATCAACACGCAGAACGCGCGCACCCGGCGGGAGCGGTCGTCGATGCTGGCGCAGGCGCTCGCGTTTGCACGCGAGCACCTGGCACGCTCAGCGGTGGCCGGCAAGTAGCGCAGCTTCGAACTGCGCGCGCACCTTCTCGACGTGTGCGTCGAGGTCTTTGGTCTCCCAGCCTTCGGTCGAGATGGGATCGAGCACCGAGACATAGACCGGGCCTGGATGGGCGACAAGCGAATTGCGCCACATCCGTTCACCCGCGTTGTGAATCACCACGGGCACGATCGGCACACCGGCTTGGATCGCCAAGTGGAATCCACCCTTCTTGAAAGGGCCCAGACGTGGCGTCGGAGAACGGGTGCCCTCCGGAGCTATGACTATCGAGACACCATTCTTCAGCTTGTCGACTGCCGGTTGCAGTGCAGCCTTCGCCTTCGTGGTGTCGGTGCGGTCGATGTAGGCGACGTCGAGCAGTGCACCGACGGGCATGAACCGCGGATCGCTTGCCGCTTCCTTCTTCGCGACGCCGGTCACGTCACGCTTGATCACGGTGCCCAGGACCAACATGTCCAGGGAACTCTGATGGTTGAACATGAACACCGCCGGGCGGTGATCCCACACGTTGTGCTCGCCGTCGATCTCGACGTCGATGCCCAGCAGTGAGAGCGAGATGTCGGGGCCGTACGTGCCGACCAGGTTCGCACCCAGTTGACGGTTCCCGGTGACAATGCCTGCCGACGCACCGAGGGCGGCGGTGGCAGCAAGCGCGCCCATGGCAGTCGCCGTTCGGATCGTGGAGATCGGTGTTGCGCCTCGTTGCGGTTTACGCAGGCTGACCGAAGGCCAGTGATTGCGCAACGCGATCTTGGCCAGACCACGATCGGGATTCAACGCGACAGGTCGCCCGACGGCCTCGAGCATGAATACGTCTTCGACACCGTTGGAGTATGCAAACGCGTTCTTCAGATCGGCGCCCATCTTCTCGGCATAGCCTGCAAGGGCATTGGCCTTGGCCGGCCCCCACAGTGCGGGCGAAGACAGTTCGCCGGTGAGCATGCCGTCCACGACTTCGGGCTCGGTGCACAGCACGTCTTCGATGTCGAGATCTTCGGCGACGTACTTGGCCTGGAACGGAGTCGCCGACGTAGCCATCACGATCGTGTGGCCGGCTCGCCGGTGTGCCGCCAGTAGCCCGCGGGCTTCCGGGTAGATCATCGCGGCGATTTCCTGCTTGAACAGCCGTCGGCCCCAGTCGTTCAGTTCCTCGACGGTACGGCCGCCCAAGGCTCGAACGCCGATGTCCATGAGTGCTCCGACGTCAGCACCGCGGAATTGGGTGTCGATCGCGGCACCGGTGGTGCGCAAGAGTTCGCCGACGCTGATATCCAAGCGTCGCAGGCGGTCTCGGTACACAACGCTGGCCGAGTACCCGCTGATCAAGGTGCCGTCGAGGTCGAAGGCGGCGATCGTTCCGGGCCCGGGCGGGGCGGCTTCGATGGCGGAGTGCAGACGCTCGAGTCCGGTCACAGTCCTACTTCCTCGTTCGCGGCGGGCGCTCGGTTTGCTTCTGGAATGGTCACTACCGCGGCGGCGTCCGGTACCGGCATCGCCACCTGATCGAGTCGTGCATGCGCGAGTGCGCGAAGGTGACGCAGGCGCTCGACCTGAACCTTGATCTCGGCAGCGAATGCCAGGCGCCTGGCCCGGACTCCGTCGTCGTCGACTTCGATCAAGTTACGGTTGCGCGCCAAATTCAGTGCGGTGGCGAACAACTCACCGGAGACGGATTCGTTGCTGGCGATCTGCTGCCGCAGTCGACGCTGATGTGCGACGTCGATGCAGTTGCTGATGAACGACTTTTCGTCGAACGATGTCGAAATCGGCGCGAGCACAAGCTGATCGGCGACAACCTGGTACGCCTCGAGGAACGGTTGGAGCACGCGGTGCGCGAGGTACGGGCGAACCGTCTCGATCATGTGCTCGGTTCGTTTGTCGTCGGCCATGACGGTTTCCCACTCGGGGTCGATCAGCGTCAGCTCGGTCCGCATCTCCTGCTCGAACGTGTCCCGGTCACTGAAGAAGAACTCGAATTTCAACAAATCTCGGATGCGCTTGGCCTCTGCCCACCCGTCCCCGATGGGGTCCTCGAACCGCTCTTCGACGGCTGCCTGAAGTACGAGTTCGGTGATGGCACGCACGACAAGAAAGTGAATCGTGTTGTTGCGGTAGAAGGCAGCGACAAGATGCTGGTCCTTGCCGAGGTAGAAGACCTGCTCGCCGCCCCGATCGAAGCGCTCGAGCACCCCGGAATCGACGTGTGTCTGCAATGCCTTCTCGATGACACGCGGATCGGACAGTTCGACGTCGCCGGCGATCGGAAGATTTCGCGCGGTGATGTAGCCGAACAGCGGCGTGAGAATCGCGGTGAGTTCACGAACTGTCAACGCCCGGTCTTCGATTCCGAGGAACGCCAACATCGCCAGTGAAGACACGGTCACCGGGGTGACCTCGTTGATGCGGTGACACACCTCGATGCCGGCCTTCTGAATGGCGAGGCGCTGATCGGTTTCCTGGCTGAGTGCGTCCGCGAGTGAGAGCGGCCGGCCGATGGTCACGTGCGCGACACCGTTGCGCTTTCCCTGGGCGCGTACGTAACCCACCATCCAGCGCAGGCCTTCCGGTGTCTTCTCGGCGCCGAGCGCCTCGGCAGCCATGGCCCCGACCTCGTAGAGTTGGTCGTAGCTCAGCGCAACCGGGACGAGGTACACGTCGGACGCTCCGCTGACCTGAAATGCCTTGGTCAGGTAGGTCAGGAGACCGAAGCGCGGCGGGCGTAGTTTCCCGGTACGTCCGCGTCCACCTTCGATGTACCACTCCAGATTGAAGCGCTTGGTCAGCAGATAGCGCATGTACTCGTGCATCGACCACTTGTAGACCTCGTCGTTGCCGATGCTTCGACGAATGAAGACGGTGCCGCTGCGCTTGAGGATCGAGCCCATGGGCCAGAAACTGATGTTGAGGCCGCCCATGACGTGATTGAGCGGCAAGCCGTTCGCGATCAACGCCGGACGCAGGACGAGGGGATCGAGGTACGAACGGTGACTGGGGAGGAAGACCAGTGAGTGTTCCTTGTTCAGCTCACGGAGTTCCTCGAAGCGGCTCGTGTCCACGTCCAGCTTGTAGGCGCGAGCGAAGTAGCGGCCCAGGCGATCCCACACCGCGATGGCTTGGCGACTCTGGGTGGCAACCATTTCTTCGAGAGCTTCACGTGCGCGGCGATCGACTTCGGCGACGGCGATGTTCAACCGGTCGGCCAAAGCCATGACCTCGGTGGCGAATCGGCGGGTGTCGGTGATCTCGTCGACGACGAACCGTGACACCTTGTACTGGCCACCCAGTAGGCCCAATTCGGCGCGTTCGAGTGCCAGAGCGGCCTGCCGTCGGATGAACTCCGGTAGCGAACCGCCACCGCTCTTTTCGAGGCGACGCTCGAGATCGCTCAGTGGTGCGGGTTCACCTTCGATGACCTGGCACCGAGAGGGGTCGGTGCGCAGGGTTCTGCGTTGTGCACCGCGTCCGGGGTGGAGAGGATCGCGTGGTGCCAGCGCATCACGTAGTCGCACCGCGACGTTGTGCTTGGTATGGGTGTCCGGAATCCACACCACGCGAAGCGGTGCGAGCATCGGGTCGTCGGTCCGTGCCGCCAGTTCTGCCAGGGTCTTGTCGGTGATGTTGACGGTGACCGGCCGAGTTTCGGATGAGCTTGCCTTGTCGGCAAGCCACTTTCGCAGCACGCCGGCTTCGGCCTCTGTCATGGTTTCGGTGAGGTACACGCGCGGGTTGGTCGTGTTCTCGCTCATGACTCACGCACCTTCCGTTGTGACTCCGAGAGCGACGATCTCGTCCAGGCTCTCCTGCAAGCACTGCATCAGCAGCGCGGGTTTTGTGATCGCAGCGGTGTCGAGATTGATTCCGATACAGCACACCCCGACGTGGGAGACCAGTGTCGCCATCGCCGCGCAACCGGGCGCCGGGCCGAACGGGAACATCCGCTCGATCTTCGCTCCGGCGAGATAGACCGGTACCGGTACGCCGGCGACGTTGCTGGCCTGCAGGTCCAGACCCGTCGACTGTGACAGATACCAGTTCGCGAGTAGATAATTCGGCAGGCGGGCGAGGATCGGGGCGGCGACGTCGATAGCGTCCAACGCCGGTTCCTCACGCAGACTCAGAACGATCTCTCGCACCTGCCTGATGCGTTTGGCCGGATCGGTTTCGGAGACCGGGCCGTTGAAGCGAACGGCTGCAAACCTGTTGCCGCCGTTGGCGTCTGCGCCCGTACGCATGCTGATCGGCATACCCATCGGAATGCTGTCGACGGACTGTCCGAAGGCTTCGTGGTAGCGACGGAAGCCGCCGAGCAAGGCAGCGACGTACGCATCGTTGAGTGAGCCACCGGCAGCTTTCGCCCCGGCCTTGAGCTCGGGGACACCCACCTCGAGAGTTCCGAACCATCGTCCGAGACCACGATCGTGGAGCAGAGGGGAACCGGAACGAGCTGGGGGAGTGACGATCTTGCGGAGTGAATTGGCGTAACCGAGGACCTCGGAAGCAGTCGTGATCGGACTCGAGATCGCCGTGGTCGCAACATTGGTGGCACCACGGACCAGCTTGGCGATACGCGAGGGCGCACGCCGGATCTCGCTGACGACCTCCTCGCCGAAGGCGCCCACCGACGACAGATGCTCAGGAGCAGGCGGTGTGCGGTCGGGCTTGTTCGGAGTGGGGTCCGGGCGTCTGCTGTGCAGGAGCGTCATCATCTGGATGCCGCCCATGCCGTCGGTGATGGAGTGGTGAGTCTTGACCACGAACACGGCGCGACCGTCGTCGAGACCTTCGATGAGCAGCGCGCTCCACGGCGGTCGAGCCTTGTCGAAAGGTTCCGTCGCAAGGTGACGACACATGCGCAGTGCGTGATCGAAGTCCGCCGGTGCAGGTAAGCGGACGCGTCGTAGGTGGTAGCCGATGTCGAACTCGGGATCGACGGACCACACCGGATTGCCCAGCTGCATTGCCGGTTCCACTGCTCGCATACGAATACGCGGAACCACGTGCGATGCCCACTCGACTGCGTCGAGAAGTCGATCCCAGTCCGGGGCACGATCGAGTACCTCTACCGCAACGATCGGTGAGCGCAGTTGCGGCTGCGCCTCTTCCATCCGCCACATTCCAGTCTCGAAGTCGGACATCGTGCGGTTCGCCCCCCAGGCGACCGCGGAAAGGTCGACGTCGACCGCGCTAGGAGGAACAAATGGATTGCTGTTGGCCATACGTCAAGAACTCCCTCGGTCTGCGGATCCACCCCGCGCATCTCTGCTTCTAAGTGTGGACCCGCGACCGTGGGCGCGTCCCGGTTTCGGTGTCAGCCGACAGGTGTGACGTTCGTCAGTTAAGGGCTAATCGGACATGCCGGGAAGTTCAGTGCTCAAGAAGTGACGCCGACGGCTTTCAGGGCTATCTCGCGGTAGAGAACACTGACTTCGCGCGGAGTCTGCGGTCCGTCGAGTCGATACCAGAGGACGACGGACTGACACATTCCCAGTAGTGCACGGCCCGTTCCGGTGATGTCCGGGACCGTGAACTCACCGCTCTCGACGCCTGCCGTCAGTACGTCGACGAGTAGGTTCTCGAGCTTCTTTCGCTTGGCGGCGTAGCTCTTTCGTTCCGCGTCCTCGAGGTATCGCAGTTCGGAATCGAGGAAGGCTATGTCGGAGCGACTGGTCATGTGCAGAACACACGCCTCGACGAGATTGCCGAACTGTGCCGTCGGCGACGGTCCGGCAGCGTCGACCGCAGCGCTCGCGCGTGCGGTGACGTTCTCGATGCCCGGTTCCATCAGCGCGACGAGGATGCCCTGTTTGTTGCCGTGGTGGTAATACAGCGTCGGCACGGTGACACCGGCACGTTTTGCGATGTCACGAACCGACGCTCCGTGGTAACCGAGTTCGTGGAACACCTCGAGTGCGGCGGTGAGCAGGGGAGTCAGCGTCAGTGGTTCCACGATGCGCCACTGTTCGTCGGGCTGAGCCTCCGACTGCAAATCCGTCATTCCGCCTGTTCGCTCCGTTCGGAAATTTCTGGTGGTGTGACTAAAGAAGGTTCAACCCTAGCGCAAGGCGTGTCCTCCTTACCGATGCTCGGCCACCATTGGATAGCATCACTATCCAGTAAAGGGTCGAGCGAGTTGGACGGAGGAGCGGTGAAGGTTTCCGAACTGGCCGCACAGTCCGGCGTTGCACTGGCCACTATCAAGTACTACCTCCGTGAAGGTCTGCTGATGCCTGGTGAGCCGACCAGCGCAACGGGAGCGAGGTACGGCGAACAGCACGTCCGGCGACTCGCGTTGATCAGGGCCCTGGCCGGGGCGGGACTCGCGATTCCACGGATTCGCGCGGTGCTCGAACTGGTGGACAGTGACGAGCGATCCGAATTCGAGACTTTCGGCCGCGCAATCGCGCAACTACCCCCGTACGTCGAACCTGAACCGGATCCAGAGTTCCCCAGAGCTCGCAAGGTTCTGGAGTTTCTCGGTCAGGTCTTCGAACCGAGGTACGTGGCGGTCGCGCACCTCGAGCGGGCACTGATCGGCCTCGAGGATGCAGGACTGAGTCTCTCGGACGAGCGCCTGCGCGCCTACGGCGACCACATCCGAGGGATTGCCGAAGTGGAAATCGAGCTGATGCCTACCAGTTCGACCGAGGACGGCATTCGCTATGCGGTCCTCGGAACCGCCATGTACGAACCCGTCCTGACAGCTTTGCGACGCCTGGCGCACCAAGACTTGGCCGCACGACATTTCCCGCAACACCGAGAAAGCACCGAACAGGAAAATCGATGAGCACCAGTCCCTTTCAAGATCTCAATCGCCTCACCTCGCTCGGCGACGGGCGATACACCGCAACGATCGATTCGATCTGGACCATCGGGCCGAAAGTGCACGGCGGCTCCATGATGGCTGTGTGCGCCGCTGCAGCGCGTCAATGTCTGCGAGACGGCGCAGGTGAGAACGACTCGCTTATGAAGATGCAGCCACTCGCGGTGAGCGCCAACTATCTGTCGGCCCCAGATCCGGGTGAAGTCGAACTGGAGGTGATCGTCCGAAAGCAGGGACGCCAGGTCGCGTTGTTAGACGTCGAGTTGAGCCAGGCGGGCCGCAGCGCTGTTCGCGCGGCGGTCACGCTCGGACTCCCCGATGACGGCGACCCCACCTTCGTCACGGCCTCGTCGATCGACGACATGTCACCGGAACCGCCGGAGAGTGCGGTGGCAGTCATCGGCGATCACCCGATGGCGCAGGTCGTGCATGTCGGTCAGGGTTGCGACATGCGAATCGACACCACCTCGGCGCACTTCCTGACCGGCAGCCAAGGCGAGGCCGAGGTCAGGATGTGGGTCCGTCCTCGACCCGAGGACGAAAACGACCTCGACACCGCTGTGCTGTTCGCGATCATGGCGGGTGACATCAGCGCGCCGGTGACGATGAACCGCGGCCTGTTCGGGTGGGCGCCGACCGTGCAGTTGACGACGTACCTGCGCCGACTGCCGACGCCGGGATGGCTTCGCGTGCGGGCGAGCTCGGATGTTCTGGGCAGCACGTGGTTCGAAGAGGATCATGCTGTTCTCGATTCGACGGGCGCAGTCGTCGTCCAGAGTCGTCAATTGGCGATGATGCCCCGCTAGGGTCGATCGCTGCGGTCGTGGCAGGCTGTTCGCCATGACAAGAATTGCGATTATCGGTGGCGGCAAGATCGGCGAGGCGCTGATCTCCGGGCTGTTGCAGGCCGGCCACGCCATCAAGGATCTGGTCGTCGCCGAGCAATATCAGCCTCGCGCAGACGAATTGATCGCCGAATACTCCATCCGCGTCAGCACGGTCGCCGATGCCGCCGAGGGTGCGGACGTCATCGTCATCGCGGTGAAGCCGAACGACGTCGAGTCAGCGCTCACGGCGTTGACGAAGGTCGATCTGGACGGCGACCTCGAACAATTGATCGTTTCCCTTGCGGCGGGAATCCCCACGGGATTCTTCGAAACGCGTCTGCCCGCAGGGTTCCCGGTCATCCGCGTCATGCCGAACACCCCCATGTTGGTCGGGGAGGGCGTGAGCGTGCTCTCGCCCGGACGGCACGTCAAGGCCGAGCATCTCGAGCTCGTACGCGGCATCCTCGGCAGCGTCGGCAAGGTGGTCACGGTTCCCGAATCGCAGATCGACGCGGTCACGGCTGTCTCCGGTTCCGGCCCGGCCTACTTCTTTCTGGTCGCCGAAGCGATGATCGACGCGGGAGTCGGTCTCGGCCTGACGCGCCCAGTCGCTACCGAATTGGTGGTGCAGACGATGGTCGGTTCCGCAGCGATGCTCGATCGCACCGGCGACAGCGCGACGGATCTTCGCGCCGCGGTGACGTCACCGGGCGGAACGACGGCTGCGGCACTGCGTCAGCTCGAAGCGGGCGGCCTGCGGACGGCGTTCTTCGATGCCTTGGATGCCGCCAAGTCGCGCTCGGCCGCAATGGGTGCAGCTGCGGATTAGTCGTCCGTTTAGCCACACCCGTCGCTTTAACCCCACTAGTACAGCTAAGCTCGACTTAGTACGTACGTGTCTGTTCCGCCGGAGGGGAAGCCGGCGGCGCGAGTCGTGCTGGAGGTATGTGGATTAATGGTGTCTGCAAACAAGCCGTCCATGGGTTCGTCCCACGACGGAAAGCCGGCAGTGGCCGGCACGCAATTCCTCACTGTTGCTGAGGTAGCAACTTTGATGAGGGTGTCGAAAATGACTGTGTACCGGTTGGTACACAGTGGCGAATTGCCCGCTGTACGAGTGGGCCGTTCGTTCCGTGTACATGCGAAGGCAGTGCACGATTACCTCGAAACCTCGTACTTCGATGCCGGCTGACCAGCCGGTTCGAAGAGGATGACCTCGGCGTGAGCCGAGTCGCGGGCACAGCGGTTGCTGTGCCGGAGGCTCGGTTTATGCCGAGTGACTCCACACCGGTACGATGAGTCACTGTCGTACCAGCAAGCTGGTGTCGTAAGGCGCTGAGCTAGTTAAAACGAGGGCCAGGCGCCAATTGCTTGGCGCAGGCGTACGTGACCGGCGTGCGCAGGAACGCTAGAGAAGAACGTGAGGGACACCCGCTATGGGTTCAGTGATCAAGAAGCGTCGCAAGCGCATGTCGAAGAAGAAGCACCGCAAGCTGCTTCGTCGTACCCGAGTACAGCGCAGGAAACTCGGTAAATAAGCAGTACCTGTTGATGCCCGCCATCCCTTCCGGGGTGGCGGGCATCAGCATATTCGGGGGGAAGCGATGTGTGCCACGTCTCATTGGCTGGGCGGTTTGTCTTGAATGGCCGAAATTTGGGTAGTCAGCGCGGGACCCCCTCTGCCCGTAAAGTGGGGGAAAATCGCGGGAGGGACGCTTCGGCAGAGCGCGTTTCTACTGGATATGGGGGTACTTGGTGGTTGAAGGTGACAACACTTCAGGGGGCACGACGCCTCGCGTCGTACTGGTGACCGGGGCGAGCAGATTTCTCGGCGGCTACCTGGTGACCAGGCTTGCGCAGAATCCGTCGATCGAGCGTGTCATCGCCGTCGACGCCGTCAGTCCGAGCAAGGACATGATGCGCAGAATGGGCCGCGCGGAATTCGTGCGAGCAGACATCCGCAATCCGCTGATCGGCAAAGTGATCCGAAACGCCGAGGTCGACACCGTCGTGCACGCGTCGACGCTTCAGAAAGCCCCCAAAGCCGGCAGCCGCGCCGCGATGAAGGACATGAACGTCATCGGCGCCATGCAACTGTTCGCGGTCTGCCAGAAAGCGCCGACGGTTCGCAAGGTGATCCTGCGCTCGGCTTCGGTCGTCTACGGGTGCAGTGCCAAGGATCCCGCTCAGTTCACCGAAGAAATGAGTGCACGCCGCCGGCCGCCGGGCGGATATGCCCGCGACAGCCTCGAGATCGAGGGATATCTCCGCGGAATGGGGCGTCGGCGCCCGGACATCTCGGTCGGGATTCTGCGGTTGGCGCCGTTGATCGGACCTCAGCTGACTGCAACCGTCGGGCACTACGTCACCGCCCCACTCGTGCCCACCATCGTCGGGCGCAACGCGCGCCTGCAATTGCTCCACGTCGAGGATGCCCTCGCGGCGCTGGAGAAGGCGACCATCGGACACGCTTCGGGTACGTACAACATCGCCGGCGACGGAGTGGTCATGATGTCGCAGGCGATCCGCCGGGCAGGCAGGGTGGAAGTTCCCATGCCGCTCGCTCTGTTCCGCAGCGTCGGGAGCGCGTTGGTGGGGTCGTCCATGAGGCTGTACACCGACGAGCAACTCGAGTACTTCCGGTTCGGCTGCGGACTCGACACCACTCGCATGCGCAGCGAGCTGGGGTTCGAGCCGCGATGGACCACCATGCAAGCACTCGACGATTTCATGCGTGCGATGCAGACGCGCCGGATCATCAAGTCCGAGTGGATCGATCGGGCGGAGAATGCGTTGACCACCATCCTCGGCGGTGACACCGCCGCGGCGGCAACAAGTGCAGACGTGATGCACATGCCGCTGTCGGGACGAAGTGCGGTGAAGGGGTGACTGACGTGGCGAAGGTAATTCCCCTGCGGCCCAGCGCAACTCACACCGGAAAGTCGGCAACTTCCCGTTCGCGTGAGTCCGTCACCGGTGCGGAGCGTGACATCCGTGAACAAAGTGAACGTCGGCATCCGTCCGGAGTGTCCTCGGCGGCCGACCACGGCGGTGAGAGCACGTTCGTCGATTCGGCCAGGTCGGCGATCGTCGACCAGATCGCCTCGGCAGCAGAATTCTTCCGACGTCGGGTGTCGGGCGACTACGAGGTCGACGAGTTCGGATTCGACCCGCATTTCGCGGACAACGTCGTCATGCCGATGTTGCGCCCGTTGTTCGAGAAGTGGTTTCGCGTCGAGGTTAGTGGGATCGAGAACATTCCCCTCACCGGGGGAGCGCTTGTGGTCGCCAACCACGCCGGTGTGATCCCGATCGACGGACTGATGACGTCGGTTGCCGTGCACGATCACCATCCAGCGCATCGTCCACTGCGAATGTTGGCTGCGGACATGGCATTCGAGATGCCAGTGGTGGGTGGACTGGCGCGCAAAGCCGGTCATACGTTGGCCTGCAACCCCGACGCCGAGCGTCTGCTCAACGACGGTGAAGTCGCGGCCGTGTTCCCGGAAGGATTCAAGGGCATCGGGAAACCGTTCAGTGAGCGGTACAAGTTGCAGCGGTTCGGGCGCGGTGGCTTCGTGTCGGCCGCAATGCGAACCGGTGTTCCGATCATTCCGTGCTCGATCGTGGGTTCGGAGGAGATCTATCCCAAAATCGGTGATCTCACCACACTCGCACGCGTTCTCGGTCTTCCGTATTTCCCGGTGACACCGCTGTTTCCACACTTCGGGCCGCTCGGCCTGGTTCCGTTGCCGTCGAAGTGGTACATCGAGTTCGGAAAGCCCATCGTCACCGACACCTTCGAGAGCGGTGCCGCCGACGATCCGATGGTCCTGTTCGAGGTCACGGACCACGTCCGGGAAACCATTCAGCAGACGCTGTATCGACTGTTGGCCAAGCGTCGCAACGTCTTTCTCGGCTGAGTTCGGTCCGGATCGCTGCTCGATCCGGACCGAACCCGCTCAGACGTTCTGTTCTTTGCGCCTGGCGAGAATTGCCGCGAGCGCCCCGCCGACCGCTCCGAGCACCAGCGCCGTCGGTACGCCGATCTTGGCGGCCTTTCGTCCGGTGCGGAAATCGCGAACTTCCCACCCGCGGTTCTTCGCGAGTTCACGAAGATCTGCGTCGGGATTGATCGCCACCGGTGTCCCCACCAACGAGAGCATCGGAACGTCGTTGTGGCTGTCGGAGTAGGCGGAACAGCGCTTGAGATTGAGTCCTTCACGCACCGCCAACGTCCGTACGGCGTGCGCCTTGCCCATGCCGTGCAGGATGTCGCCGACGAGTCGGCCGGTGAAGACGCCGTCCTCACTCTCGGCGACAGTGCCCAAGGCGCCGGTCAATCCCAGTTTCTCGGCGATGACCTGAGCCAGTTCGACCGGAGTTGCCGTCACCAACCACACCTGTTGTCCGGCGTCGAGGTGCATCTGGGCCAACGCCCTCGTGCCTGGCCAGATCTTGTCGGCGATGACCTCGTCGTAGATCTCCTCGCCGAGGCGGGCGAGTTCGGCGGTGGATCGACCGGCCACGAAGGACAGTGCTTTCTCGCGGCCTTCGGCGACGTCGTCGCTACTTTCTCGGCCGGTGACTCGGAACTTGATCTGCTTCCACGCGAAATCCACCAGATCCGAGGTCTTGAGATACTTTCGTGCAGCGAGACCACGGGCGAAGTGGATGATCGACGCACCCTGCACCATGGTGTTGTCGACGTCGAAGAATGCGGCGGCCGTGAGGTCGCGCGGAACGGCCGGGGGCTCTTCGCCGGTTTCCGGTTCTGTGGGGTTGGCAGCTTCGTGCAATGCCAGAGCTGCGTCAGCGCTCGCCTCGCCGGCGAGATTGGCTCGAACTTCCGACTCACTCGGGCCCAGCGGATTCTTCACGTGGCGACGCCCGGGGAGAATGACCCCGGCAAGCCCTGATCCGAATCCGGAGCCGTTCGGTAGTGATCGCGCAGGCACCCGCACCTCCCGTGTTGCATTCTCGAGCAGAGAACTCTTCGAGTCAGCCTATCCTCCGCGATGAGGCCCGATGGGTTGGATGGTGACCTTCCCTGTGGTGTGTGACGTTCCTCTCCGCCGATTTGGTACCGAGTGGGGCTCCGGAGGCACACTCGACCGATCAAGTAGATGGCGTCCCCGTAGAAGAAAGGTATGCGTCGATGACTGCAGCTACGCATGAAGTGACCCTGTTGACACGCGCAGGATGCGCGTCCTGCGTCGGCGCGGCGGAGGTCCTGCGACGGGTCTGTTCCGAGTTCGAGCTGGAATTGACGTGCATCGACGTGGACGAAGCTGCCGTGACGGATCCAGAGCTGAGAGCGGAGTACGGAGACAGATTGCCCGTCATTCTTCTCGACGGACGCGAGCACGGTTACTGGGAAGTCGACGAGGAGCGCCTTCGTGACGATTTACGCAAGTAAGGCAACCCTCAAAGTTGTCCGCGGAGCCGCTTTGCAGGTGAACGGCACATCGAACCCGTCTCGAGCAACTTTGTGCATGGGTTCACAAGCGGTTACCGTGGTGTGAACATTCCCCCGGAGCATCGTGGAGGTCGACAGTCGTGTCGACCGGACGAGGAGCCAGCGACGTGACCGAACCGCACCAGACGCATGAGCCTGTGGCTCAGCGCGTCACCGGCGCTGCGGGCTCTTCCGTCACCGACGCTGCCAGCGCCTCGGTTACCGACCCGATCGCTCAGGATCGCGTCATCCCCCAGGCTACGGTGACGCGCTTGGCCGCATACCTGCGGGTCCTCGGAGTGATGTCCGACCGGGGTACCTCCATCGTCTCGAGCGAGGAACTCGCGCAGGCGTCAGGTGTCGGATCAGCGAAGTTGCGTAAGGATCTGTCGTTCCTCGGACCCAACGGTGTCCGCGGCGTCGGGTACGACGTCAACAGGCTCCGCATCCGCATCGAGCGTGCACTCGGACTCGATCGTGGGCACAAGGTCGTTCTCGTCGGAGTCGGAAACCTCGGCAAGGCACTGGTCGGTTACGGCGGATTCAGCCGCCGCGGTTTCGAGATGGTCGGACTCTTCGACAGTGACGCAGATCGAATCGGAAGCAGAGTCGGGGATCTCGTCGTGCGCAGCACCGAGGAACTGACCGTCGCCTGCCGTGAACTGAATGCGACCATCGGCGTCATCTCCACACCGGACGAGGCAGCTCAGGGCGTGTGCGACCAGTTCGTCAGCGCCGGGCTGCGCTGCATCATGAGTTTTTCGCCGATCGCCCTCGACGTTCCCGATCACGTGGAACTGCGACGTGTAGATCTAGCCGTCGAGATGCAGGTTCTCTCCTTCAACAGTGCGCGCAATGCCGATCAGGCATCCAGCGCGCCGCGAGTACGAGTGGCTCACGCCGCATCCGCTTCGTCAGTCCCATCCACCAGTTCACCCGCTCCGGTCGGAGCAGGTTCGACAAGAAACGGATCAGTGATCGCGCCGTGAGTGTTCTGCTTGTCGGGGTCTCGCATCGAACCGCGCCCGTCCCGGTGCTCGAGCGAGTAGCTGTCACCGACACCGATCGTCCGAAGCTGATCGACAAGCTTCTGGCGTCTTCGCACATCTCCGAAGCGATGATCGTCTCCACCTGTAACCGGGTGGAGGTCTACGCGGTGGTGGACGCGTTCCACGGTGCACTCACCGAGGTCGGTGAAATCCTGGCCGACCATTCGGGTCTCGACCTGACAGCGCTGCACGCTCACGCGTACGTCCGCTACAGCGAAGCAGCCGTCGAGCACCTCTTCGCGGTGGCCAGCGGCCTCGATTCCATGGTGATCGGCGAACAGCAGATCCTCGGCCAGATCCGTTCGGCCTACGCATCTTCGGATGCGCAGCAGGCCGCCGGACGCGTAGTCCACGAACTGGCTCAGCAGGCACTGCGCGTCGGCAAGCGAGTGCATTCCGAAACCGGAATCGACTCCGCCGGAGCATCAGTCGTGTCCGTGGCTCTCGATCGTGCAGCGGGCATCATCGGTGAGGGCGGCCTGGTCGGCCGCACTGCCGTGGTTGTCGGTGCAGGCTCGATGGGCGGTCTGTCGGTTGCGCATCTCACCCGCGCCGGAATCGCACGCATCGTCGTCGTCAACCGGACACAGGAACGCGCCGAGCACCTGGCAGAGACGGCACGCTCCAACGGCGTCGACGCCGACGGTGTTGCCTTCGATCAGCTTTCGGCCGCGATGGCGCAGGCAGATGTCATGGTCACCTGTACCGGCGCGGTCGGGGCAGTGGTCACCCTGGCGGATGTGCACCGCGCACTCGCCGAGCCCGATCGCGACAACACCAAGCACCTCGTCATCTGCGACCTCGGGCTGCCGCGCGACATCGATCCCGCCGTCGCCGGCCTGCCGGGTGTGACCGTTCTCGACATGGAGACGCTGCAGCGTGATCCAGCGGCGGGCGCAGCCGCCTCCGACGCAGATGCCGCACGCACCATCGTCGCCGGCGAGCTTGCGACCTACCTTGCCGGACAGCGCCTCGCCGAGGTCACTCCGACCGTGACGGCTTTGCGTCAGCGCGCCGCCGACGTCGTCGAAGCCGAACTGATGCGACTCGATTCGCGTCTGCCCGGCCTGGACGATCCGCAGCGCGACGAGGTTGCACGCACCGTGCGACGCGTCGTGGACAAGCTGCTCCACGCCCCGACCGTGCGCGTCAAGCAACTCGCGTCGGCCCCCGGCGGCGACTCCTACGCAGCAGCGCTGCGCGAACTCTTCGAACTCAGCCCCGGATCTCCCGCGGCCGTGGCCACACCCACCGATCTGGTGGACGGCGACCGCACTGGAAGGGACCTGCAGGCATGAGCGTCACCACCCCTCGATCGGGGAGCCCGCTGCGGATCGGCACTCGCGGAAGTCTTCTCGCGACCACGCAGGCCGGTACCGTGCGCGATGCCCTCATTGCGGCCGGACATCCCGCCGAGTTGGTCATCATCAAGACCAAGGGCGACCAGTCCACCGATCCCGTCCAGAAGATCGGCGTCGGAGTGTTCACGGCAGAGCTTCGAGAAGCCTTGCTGGACAACCGCGTCGACGTTGCGGTGCATTCCTACAAGGACTTACCGACCGCGCAGGACCCGCGTTTCGTCATCGCGGCGATTCCGCCACGCGAAGATCCGCGTGACGCGCTCGTCGCCCGTGACGGTCTGGTCCTCGGGGAGCTTCCGGCCGGTTCCAAGGTGGGAACCTCGGCGCCGCGCCGTGTTTCGCAGCTGAAGGCACTCGGTCTCGGCCTCGACATCGTGCCGTTGCGGGGCAACCTGCAGCGCCGTCTCGGCAAGGTCGAATCCGGTGAACTCGACGCCGTGATCCTCGCTCGCGCCGGCCTGTCTCGTATCGGTCTGCTCGATCTCATCACCGAGAATATCGAGCCCGTGCAGATGCTCCCCGCTCCGGCGCAGGGTGCTCTGGCCGTCGAATGCCTTTCTGCCAATGCGGAATTGGCGGCGATCCTCGCCGAGCACGACGACGCGGGTACCCGGGCGGCAGTTACGGCCGAGCGCGCCCTGCTCGCCGAGTTGGAAGCCGGCTGCACCGCTCCGGTGGGAGCGATCGCGGAGATCGTCGAATCCCTCGACGACGACGGCAGAATCTTCGACGAACTGTCGGTACGCGGCTGCGCAGCCGCCATCGACGGTTCGGACGTCATCCGTACCGGCGCAGTGGGTGCGCCGGACAAGGCCGAGGAACTCGGCCGAGCGGTAGCGCGCGAGTTACTCGAACTCGGCGCCCGCGAGTTGATGAACGTGACTACAGGCGAGGCAGCCGATGTTTGACGCCCCACTTTGCACTTGCACCAAGTTCCCATTTCGATACAGCGCACTGGAGAATCACCGATGACCCGAGTCCGAAAGAACACTCCCGGACGGATCCTGTTCGTGGGATCGGGACCGGGCGACCCCGCCCTGCTCACCGTTCGCGCACGTGACGTCCTCACCGGCGCCGCAATGGCATTCACCGATCCGGATGTCGACAAGGGCGTCGTCGCACTCGTCGGGATCGACATGGGCCGCGACGAGGAGACCGGCGAGCTGATCGCGGACGTGCGTCCGGCACTCGGCGAGCCTGCCGAGGTTGCAAAGACATTGGTGCACGAGGCCAAGAACGGTCACGACGTCGTGCGTCTGGTCTCCGGCGACCCGCTGACCACGGATTCCGTGATCGCAGAGGTCACCGCAGTCGCCCGCACGCAGGTTCAGTTCGAGGTTCTCCCGGGTCTACCTTCCGGTTCGGCTGTGCCGAGCTACGCCGGCATGGCGCTCGGCTCGGGTCACACCGAGGCCGACGTTCGCGGTGAAGTCGACTGGGCTGCTCTGGCCGCTGCACCGGGACCGCTTGTCCTGCACGCGACGTCCGGACATCTCGCCGAGACCGCCAGCGCGCTGGTCGAGAACGGCTTGGCCCCGCAGACGCCTGCTGCGATCACCGTCCGCGGTACCACTCGTCAGCAGCGAACCGTCGAGGCAACTCTCGCGACGCTCAACGAAGCCGGATCCGAACTGGTGGGCTCGCTCATCGTCACCGTCGGCAAGGTTGTCGCGCAGCGCAACAAGATGTCGTGGTGGGAATCGCGCGCTCTGTACGGCTGGACCGTCCTCGTGCCGCGCACCAAGGATCAGGCCGGCGAGATGAGCGACCGTCTGGTCACTCACGGAGCGATCCCGATCGAGGTTCCGACCATCGCCGTCGAGCCGCCTCGCAGCCCGGCTCAGATGGAGCGTTCGGTCAAGGGACTCGTCGACGGTCGCTACCAGTGGGTCGTCTTCACTTCCACCAATGCTGTTCGCGCAGTGTGGGAGAAGTTCGAAGAGTTCGGCCTCGACGCTCGCGCCTTCTCCGGTGTGAAGATCGCCTGCATCGGTGAAGCAACCGCAGCCAAGGTGCGCTCGTTCGGCATCAACCCCGAGCTGATCCCGACCGGTGAGCAGTCCAGCGAAGGCCTGTTGGCCGAATTCGCCCCGTACGACGACGTTTTCGATCCGGTCAACCGGGTTCTGTTGCCGCGGGCGGACATTGCGACCGAAACCCTCGCAGAGGGCCTGCGCGAACGCGGTTGGGAGATCGACGACGTCACCGCCTACCGCACCGTCCGGGCAGCGCCGCCGCCGGCCGAGACCCGCGAGATGATCAAGACCGGTGGATTCGACGCCGTCTGCTTCACCTCGTCCTCGACCGTGCGCAACCTCGTCGGCATCGCCGGCAAGCCGCACGCCCGCACGTTGGTCGCGTGCATCGGCCCGAAGACGGCCGAAACCGCTATCGAGTTCGGTCTGCGCGTCGACGTGCAGCCCGAGACCTCGCAGGTGGGACCGCTGGTGGAGGCTCTCGCCGAGCATGCTGCTCGTCTGCGCGCCGAAGGTGCTTTGCCGCCCCCGCGCAAGAAGTCTCGAAGGCGCTAGCGCACCCGTGAGGGGTTGAGGAGTCTGTGGACTCCTCAACCGCTCACAGGTTCCGACGAAGGAGGGCTACTTCTCGTGTTTCCTACTCATCGCCCTCGCCGGCTCCGGCGCACTCCTGCGCTCCGGCGACTCGTGGCAGAGACCTCGCTCGAACCCCGGCACCTCGTTTTGCCGATGTTCGTCGCCGACGGCATCGACGCACCGCGTGAGATCAGTTCCATGCCAGGCGTTTTCCAGCACACCCTCGATTCGCTGCGGTCCGCAGCGGTGGAAGCGGTGGAAGCCGGCGTCGGTGGCCTGATGCTGTTCGGTGTCCCGAAGGCGGAGGACAAGGATCCCCAGGGGTCCGGTGCCTCCGATCCCGACGGCATCCTCAACGTCGGATTGCGCGCTCTGGCAGACGAACTCGGCGATTCGACGGTCATCATGGCCGATACCTGCCTCGACGAGTTCACCGATCACGGCCACTGCGGCGTGTTGACTGCCGGCGGCGCTGTCGACAACGACGCGACCTTGATCCGATACGTAGAAATGGCTCTCGCGCAAGCTGAATCGGGTGCGCACCTGCTCGGCCCCAGCGGCATGATGGACGGTCAGGTGGCTGCGATCCGTGGTGCACTCGATGCTTCGGGGTATGTCGATGTCGGCCAGCTCGCCTATGCCGCGAAATATGCGTCAGCGTTCTACGGGCCGTTCCGTGAAGCCGTCGGATCCTCACTGCAAGGCGACCGTCGTACGTATCAGCAGGACGGCGCCAATCGCCGCGAGTCGATGCGCGAGGTAGACCTCGACGTCGCCGAGGGCGCCGACATGGTGATGGTCAAGCCTGCAATGTCCTACCTGGACATTCTGCGTGAGACCGCCGACCGGTCCCCGGTTCCGGTCGCTGCGTACCAGATCTCGGGGGAGTACTCGATGATCACTGCGGCCGCGCAGAACGGGTGGATCGATCGGGACGCGGCGATTCTCGAATCGCTCATCAGCATTCGCCGCGCCGGTGCCGACGTGGTCCTCACGTACTGGGCGTCGGAAGTTGCCGGATGGCTGTGACGGAGTCACGCATGGTGGCTGCGCCGGTATCGACCGATACGCTGGTGTCATGACCGAGCAGTGGCCGCCGTCGCGCCAGGAACCGCCCCGCCGGGAACCTCCCTACGAGAACCAGCCGTTCGAGAATCAGCCGTACCGCGAACTCGGACCGATGCCGACGGGTCAGATCCCGGGATACGGCCCCGGTTACAACGGATACCCGGGACCTGCGCCGAAACCCGAGCCGCCGACGGACGTCGTGACTGCGATTCAGTTGTGGTGGGCTGTGACGGCGCTGGGGTTGGTCCAGGGCGGCGCGATGATCTGGATGCTGCTCGGGCAGAAGTCGATGTTCGTCGACGAGATGCTCAGAAATCAGGCAGCTGTCGACGCCGGTCTGACGCGTTCCGACGTGGAGGGCATGTTCCCACTGGTCATCGTGTTCTCTGCGGTTTTGGTCGTGATCGTCACCGCGGTGTTCCTTCTGTTCGTGCGCGCGATGAGTCGCGGCAGGAACTGGGCTCGAATGTTGCTGACGTTCTGTGGCGTCTTCATGCTGGTCTCCGCGATCCCGGTGATCTTCGGGCTCGGCGGAGACGGCGGCGCGGCCACTCTGCTGTTCGGCGGAGCGGAAATCCTGCAGGCAGTTGCTGCTGTCGGGGCGATCGTGATGATGCACCGAAAAGAGTCCAATCCGTACTTTCTTCGTTTCCCCCCGGCGGGGAACCGGTAGGTAGCTCGGGGTACTGTGAAACGGGTCACTGAAGTAGTAGGGGAGAGGTCGGACGCGATGAGTTCTCAGGAGGCCCTGCGTACGGAAAGCACCCACGACGCGCCACTGCGCCAACGTGGTTCACGCACCGAAGTGATCTTGTTCGCGATCCTCGGAGCCTCTGTTCTGGTGACACTCCTGATGCTCATGATTCCGGGCATCGTCAGCGGATAGCGCACACTTGAACCCGTGAGTATCTCTACGAAGGTCAGGCGCCCGACGGCTGTCGAGGCAGCATTCTGGCTGTGGATCGCCAGCGCGTTCCTGCTCATACTCTTCGGCCTGATCAATGTCACCAGCGCTTCGTATTCGTTGCGTGAGCAGTTCACCGATCAAGGCGTTTCGGCCGGAAACATCGACATCTACGTCACCTTCGTGCGGGTGTCCGGGCTGGTTCTGCTGTTGACCGGCCTCGCGATCGGCGGCCTCGCCGGTCCCACTCGCGCCGGACGGGCGTTGTGCCGACGGATCCTGGTGATCGTGTCCGGAGTGTTCGCGGTGCTGCAGATCGCGCTGGTCGTCGCCGGGATCAGTACCGTGCTCGCGCTGGTTGTTCCCGTCATGCTGATCTGTGCCTGCGTCGCGATCTACCGCGACACCACCCGAAGTTGGTTTGCCCGTGGCTGATCGCGCGCCGGAAATCGGCCCGGACGTTCTGTACTACGAACCGGGTTCTCGGTGGTGGGCCATCGCGTTCGGTCCGATCTTCTGCCTGATCGCCTTGGTCATCGAACTGTTCACGGGCCCGGTGGTGCATTGGTTCGGTCTGGCGATGTTCGCCGTGATCCTCACCGGATTGGTCTACGTGCAGGTGATCGCAGCACGGCGGCACGCGAGCGTACTTCTGACCGCGACCACGTTGCGTCAGGGAACCGAAGAGGTGCCGATCACCGAGATCGCCGAGGTGTTCCCGGAGTCCGACGACGCTGCCTACGAGGACGAAATGGAACCGTGGGAAACGGCACGCGCGCTCGGTGAGCTGTCCGGAGTGCCCAGGCGTCGGCACGGTATCGGCTTACGTTTGACCACCGGGGGATTGGTGCGGGCGTGGGCAAAGGACGATCAGGCACTGCGCGAGGCGTTGAGTCAGGTCGTTGTGGTTGGTGTCGAACCGGACGGGTCTGCCGATGACTGAGCCACAGCCATCCCCGCGTGTCGACGTGAAGACGTGGATCGGTGTACTCGGTATCGTCGCCGCAACGATTCTGGCGGTCGTGTGCTGGCGAGCGGGTACGACGACGTCCGACTTCGGACCGATACTGGAGGGCGCTCCACCGTTCGAGAGCACGCACTACGACGGTCTCTGGATCTCGGGCGCCGGGTTGTCGATTCTGGTTGCGGGGCTGATGGCCATCGATGTCGTGCGCCGCGTCCGGGTGGGCTTCGTCGCATCGCAGTAGCCCTCATACGGGTAGGGGGTATAGTTGCGGTATGAGTAGTTACAGCCCCGAGCAGGACGATCTGCTCAAGCGCCTTCGTCGTATCGAAGGTCAGGTAGCCGGAATTTCACGCATGGTCGCAGACGACCGGTACTGCATCGACGTGCTCACCCAGGTATCCGCCGCGACGAGCGCGTTGCAGTCCGTGTCCCTGAAGCTTCTCGACGCCCACCTTGCGGGTTGCGTCGTTGAAGCTGCCAAGCAGGGTGGTCCGGAAGCGGACGTCAAGATCAAGGAAGCTCAGGCGGCCATCGCTCGCCTCGTTCGTTCGTAAGGTGTCGGTCCGTCACTCCGTGATGGACCGCGCGAGCGCCCGGGCGGAGAAGCTCACGAAGTACTCGGGTGTGACTTCTTTGGCGATGTTGATGACGATGGTGTCCGACAGGCCTTTGAGTCCGGAGAGCACGAGATGGATCAACGCGGGGTCGTCGATCAACCGGCTCCCTTCGGCTGCAGCAGATTCGGTGAGCGCGCGAATCAATGCCGAGTTGTAGACCGCTACGGATGCGTGAAGTTCCCGCATGCTTTCTCGGTCGGACCCGGCCATGCCTTCGATGTCGCGCCAAGTGGTGGTGAGTCGACCCACCCGTGCCCAGTGCCGAGCAAACTCGGAAATCATGGACTCGAGTAAGGCGCTCAGTCCCTGCTCGCGGGGGAGCGTGTTCACGAAGTCCGCCATTTCCAGCTGACTTTCGCTGAGGAGGGCGGCGAAGATGTCCTGCTTGTCGACGAAGTACTGGTAGATCAGGCCAGTACTGGTGCCGGCTCGTTTGGCGACAGCGCGGATCGTGAGCGCGGAGTAGCCTCCTTCGTCCAGAAGCGAGATCGCCGCGTCGAGAGTTCGGCGTCGACGCACTTCGGCGTCGCCGTAGATCGACTTGCTGCTGGTACTGCTCATTTGATCACCGTAGTCGCGGTGGTCGGCATCCTCAATTCACATCGAACACTGTTCGTTGTCGAACGCCGCCCAGAATTCGATGTGACTCAGATCATAGAATGAACATTGTTCGAAATAGAATGAACATCGTTCATTCTGGTGTTACGGTATGGCGCAGACCACATCGAGGCCAGTGCAAAGCGCTGGACACTCTGCGGTCTGCCTGACCTTTCTTCCCGTATCGATCGGGAGGTCTACACAGTTGTGGAGTACCTATGACACGCACTAACGATGAACGCGCGGCGATCGACATCGCCGCTGCGGCTGGAGAACTTCTGCTCGACCATCGGAAATCCCTCGGCGAAAACGACGGTGATGTCGCGACTTTCAAGAACGCGGCCGATCGGCTCAGTCATGAATTCATCGTCGCCGAACTTGCCCGACGCTTTCCTGCGGATGCAGTGCTGTCGGAGGAAGGGGCTGACGAACTCGCGAGGCTGGCTGCGGATCGGGTGTGGATCGTCGACCCTCTCGACGGCACCCGTGAGTACGGCGAGGCCGGACGATCGGACTGGGCCGTTCATGTTGCGCTGACCGAAAACGGTGTCCTCACAACCGGTGCGGTCGCAATGCCTGCCCTTGGCGTCACCTATTCGAGCAGCGATGATCGGACCGAACGGGATGCCGCAACGCCGGTTCGAGTCGTCGTATCGCGGACGCGTCGTCCGGAACCGGTCATGCGCATGGCCGACTCGATGGGCGCGGAGTTGATCGAAATGGGATCCGCCGGAGCCAAAGCAATGGCGGTCGTCTCGGGTGAGGCAGACATCTACGCACATGCGGGCGGACAGTACGAATGGGATTCGGCGGCGCCCGTTGCTGTCGCACGTGCTGCGGGACTGCATGTTTCGCGTATCGATGGCAGCGAACTGCGCTACAACCAGGAAAACCCGTGGTTGCCGGATCTGCTGATCTGCCGACCCGAACTCGCCCCGAAAGCACTGGAGGAACTGGGCCGATGACCGCGACACTGACGCACCTCGAACGACTCGAAGCCGAGAGCATTCACATCATGCGTGAAGCTGTTGCCCAGAGCGAGAACCCGGTGATGTTGTACTCGGTGGGCAAGGACTCCGCCGTGATGCTGCATCTGGCGCGCAAGGCCTTCTATCCGTCGAAGCTGCCGTTTCCGCTTCTGCACGTCGATACCACGTGGAAGTTCCGTGAAATGTACAAACTTCGTGACAGTACCGCTGCTGCAGGCGATCTCGATCTGATCGTCCACACCAACCCGGACTGCGTGAAGCAGGGGATCAACCCGTTCACTCACGGCAGCGCTGTCCATACCGACATGTGGAAAACCGAAGGCCTCAAACAAGCCCTCGATCACTACAAGTTCGACGCTGCATTCGGCGGCGCCCGCCGTGACGAAGAAAAATCCCGCGCCAAGGAACGCATCTTCTCGATCCGATCAGCTGCGCACCGTTGGGATCCCAAGCAGCAGCGACCGGAACTGTGGCGGATGTACAACGTCCGCAAAGCGCCGGGCGAGAGTCTGCGCGTCTTCCCTCTCTCGAACTGGACCGAGCTGGATGTGTGGGAATACATACGCCAGGAAGAGATTCCGATCGTTCCGCTGTATTTTGCCGACAAGCGGCCCGTCGTAGAGCGGGACGGTGCGCTGATCATGGTCGACGACGACCGGATGCCGTTACTGCCGGGAGAGACCCCGGAACTCAAGAGCGTTCGTTTCCGCACCCTCGGCTGCTACCCGCTGACCGGAGCCGTCGAATCGACCGCAACGAGCCTGACCGAGATCATCTCGGAAATGTTGCTCACCACCACTTCCGAACGCCAGGGACGGGTCATCGACCACGACTCCAGCGCGTCGATGGAGAAGAAGAAGCAAGAGGGGTACTTCTGATGACTGTTTCCTCGGATCTGATCGCTGACGACATCGAGGCGTACCTCGAACGTCATGCGAACAAGAGCATGCTGCGATTCATCACGTGCGGCAGCGTCGACGACGGCAAGAGCACCTTGATCGGCCGTCTGCTCTACGAATCGAAACTCGTCTTCGACGACCAGTTGACGGCGCTCGAAGCCGATTCGCGCAAGAGCGGAACCCAGGGGGAGGGGCTCGATTTCGCGCTCCTGGTCGACGGTCTCGCTGCCGAACGTGAGCAGGGCATCACGATCGACGTCGCCTATCGCTACTTCACGACCGAGCGACGCAAGTTCGTCGTCGCCGATACTCCGGGGCACGAGCAGTACACCCGAAACATGGTGACGGGCGCGTCGACCGCCGATCTTGCTGTGATCCTTGTCGATTCCCGCAAGGGGATACTGACTCAGACCCGCCGGCACTCGTATCTGGTGTCGTTGCTGGGGATCAAGCACGTGGTGCTTGCCGTGAACAAGCTCGACCTCGTCGACTACTCGCAAGAGGTCTTCGATGCCATTACCGCGGATTACGCAGAGTTCGCTCACGAGATCGGTCTGGACGGGTTCGTCGCCATCCCGATGTCGGCATACATGGGTGACAATCTCACCGAGCGCAGTGCGAATACCCCGTGGTATTCCGGACCAAGCCTGATCGAGCATCTCGAAAGCGTGGACATCGACGATGCTGCCGCCGCGGCTCCGTTCCGGATGCCGGTGCAGTGGGTCAACCGGCCGGACCTCGACTTCCGCGGATTCTCCGGCCAGATCGTTTCAGGCACCGTATCTCCCGGAGATCCCATCCGCGTGCTCCCCAGTGGAAAGACGTCCACAGTCGAGCGCATCGTGACCATGGGTGGCGACCTCGACGTTGCCGGTGCGGGCCGCTCGGTCACCATCACGCTCGCCGACGAGATCGACATCAGTCGCGGTGATGTGCTGTCCATCGGCGACAATCCGCCGGCCGTAGCCGATCAGTTCGAGGCCTGCATCGTCTGGATGGGTGAGGCTCCCATGCTGCCCGAACGGCCGTTCCTGTGCCAGATCGGTACCGTCACAGTCACTGCGCGCATCACCAAACCGAAACACAAGATCAACGTCAACACTCTCGAGAAGACCGCAACGACTACTCTCGCGCTCAACGAAATCGGTGTGTGCAACCTCAGTTTCGATCGACCGGTCCCGTTCGACCCGTACGTCGGTAACCGTGACACCGGTAGCTTCATCCTCATCGACCGCCTTACCAACGGCACTGTCGGTGCGGGCATGATCACGCACTCGCTGCGTCGATCGGACAACATTCACTGGCAATCCGTCGACGTCGACGAGGCCGCGCACACCAGGCTCAAGGGACACCAACCCGCAGTTCTGTGGTTCACCGGTCTCTCCGGTTCGGGAAAGTCGACCATCGCGAACGATGTCGAGCGTCAACTGCACGCACTCGGCGCGCACACCTACCTCCTCGACGGAGACAACGTCCGTCACGGGCTGAATCGAGACCTCGGATTCACCGAAGCCGACCGCGTCGAGAACATCCGTCGCGTCACCGAGGTCACCCGACTGATGGCGGACGCCGGTCTGATCGTGCTCGCGTCCTTCATTTCACCGTTCGAGGCCGAGCGTCATGCCGCCCGTGAATTGATCGGCGACGGACAGTTCGTCGAAATCTTCGTCGACACCGCTCTTGCCGTCGCAGAGGAGCGAGATCCCAAGGGTCTGTACAAGAAGGCTCGACGGGGCGAGTTGGTGAACTTCACCGGAATCGATTCGCCGTACGAACCGCCGCAGAACCCTGACATTCACATCGACACCAGTGTCACGACGACCGAGGACGCTGCGATCGCGATCGTCGACCATCTCCGCGCCCGCGGAACCATTTCTTGATCCGCCTGAACACGAGGAGCATCCATGCCTGACAGGGCTGAAATAGTTTCTGCCGTAGAAGATTACGTCAAGTGTCTCGGAAGTCACGACGTCGACGGACTGGTTGCGCTGTTTGCGCCCGACGCAGTTCAACACGAACCGCTGGGGGTCCAGACCTACCGCGGAATCGACGAGATTCGCGAATTCGATACCGCGAACGCGCAGGTCGATTTCACAGTCAGCCTGCTCGGTCCGATTTCGGTGACGGGAAAGTACGCAGCCATGCAGCTTCGGGTGCAGCGCGCCGGTATCCCTGACTTCGCTGCCACCGATGTGTTCGAGTTCGACGAGAACGGCAAGATCATCTCCCTGAGTGTTGTTCTCGATCCGCAGGCGCTGTGCTGACCCATCAGGGCCTGCTGGCAGGCAAGGTTGTCGTCGTCTCGGGAGTGGGCCCGGCGCTCGGTCGTTCGATTGCGCTGCAGAGCGCGGCGGCCGGAGCGAAGGTTGTTCTGGCTGCCCGCACACCCGAGCGCTTGGAATCGGTGGCAACGGAGATTCGAGACCGCGGCGGAATCGCGTTGGCCGTCCCGACGAACCTCACCGACGTCGATTCGATCGCTTCGTTGGCGGAGACAACTGTCGCTGAGTTCGGTGCGGTGCATTGCTTGGTGAACAACGCATTTGTTCAACCCGCGCAGGTCCCGCTCCTGGACGCCGACGTGGCGTCCATCCAGTCGGGCATCGACATCAACTTGCTCGCGGCGTTGAACGTCACCAGAGAATTTGCTCCGGCATTGATCGAGTCGCACGGGTCCGTCGTGATGGTCACGTCCATGGTGTTGCGCAACCAGCTTCCCGGGTTCGGGGCCTACCGCATCATGAAATCCGGGCTCCTGGCAATGGCACGCAGTTTGTCGATCGATCTCGGTCCCAAGGGCGTTCGAGTCAATTCGGTTGCTCCCGGCTATATCTGGGCGGACTCGGTCAAGAACATGTTCGAGAAGAAGGCGGCGGAGGCAGGAGTCGACCCCAAGGTGATCTACGACGAGATCGCAGCGGGCGCCGATCTGCGCCGATTGCCGGAGCCAGATGACATCGCAAACGCTGTCGTCTTCCTCCTGTCCGATTCAGCCAGGGCCATCACAGGGCAATGTCTCGACGTCAACTGCGGTCACACGCACCACTGATCAACTCATACAAGGACTAGCCATGACACAGGATTACGACGGCATCGGTTCCATCGATCACCTGCACCAGGCTGCGCGCGAGGCGGCCGGGTACGAAAACTTCGGCAGCGAAGGCTATCTCGAAGGACTTCGAGTTCTCCTCGAGTCGTTCCAGAACGAGGCCGACCTCACTCCTCACGGCAAGGTGATCGCTCGCAAGATGATCGTCGGAGCGCTCGCGGGTCGCCTGACCAGTGAGGCCGGATTCGCGAAATATCCAGAGCACGTAGATGTTCCGATCGAACGCCCGATCTTCGTGGTCGGGTTGACCCGCACCGGCAGCACCGCGCTGCACCGCTTGCTCGGTGCCGACCCAGCGCATCAGGGCGCCGAGATGTGGCTCGCCGAGACGCCGCAGCCGCGCCCCGAGCGCGACACGTGGTCGGAGAACGAAGATTACGTTCGCTCCGACGCCTTCTACCGTGCTCGCCAGCGTAACGAGGCAGACCTGATGAAGGTTCATTTCATGGGGGCGGAGGAGGTCGAGGAATGCTGGCGGCTGCTGCAGCAGACGATGCTCTCGACCGCGTTCGAGACGGTGGCGTACGTGCCGAGTTACACCCGGTGGCTGGCGGAGCAGGACTGGACCGAAACATATGCGCGGCACAAGAAGAACCTGCAGTTGATCGGGCTGCACGACCAGGACAGACGGTGGGTGCTCAAAAGCCCGAGCCATGTCTTCGCGATCGACGAGATCATGTCGGTCTATCCGGATGCACTGTTCGTTCGGACCTTCCGGGACCCGTTGACATCGATGGCGTCCACCTTCAGCCTCGTAGAGCAGGGCGGACACGACATGTCGAGGGCCTTCGATCGTCCGGCCATCGGGCGCACGCAACTGGAGTTGTGGGCGCGAGGGAATGCGAACTTCAACAATGCCCGTAGCCGTTACAACCCCGATCAGTTCATCGACGTCGACTACAAGGACTTCATCGCCGATGCGGTCGGCACCGTCGAGAAGATCTATGCACAGTTCGCCCTGCCCTTCACAGACGACGCCCGCGCCGCGGTGGAGGCGTCGCATCAGGCCAGCCTTGCCGAGCACCGTCGTCCGTCGCATCGCTATTCGCTCGAGGATTTCGGCGTGAGCGCTGCCGACGTCGAAGCGAAGTTCGCCACCACACCCTGAAGCCCTCCGGCCCTGTGCGCCTTTTTGGTAGTGCCGACTACCAAAAAGGCGCACAGGGCGAAGCCCCAACCGAAACAAGGAGATTCACATGAATGCTGTTTGGGAAAAGTTCTGCGCAGATCTGCTCGAGGTCGGAAAGGTCCTGGAAGACGAGATCGTCCCTCAGGATCCGCTGACTCAAGCCGAGGGCGTCCGCTACCTGAGTCGGTTGCTTCGGTACGGCACGATCAACTGTGTCGAGTACACCGATCCGCGGTGGCCGCAGTTCTCGTCGGCTCCGAACCCGAACATGATGACGAAGATCGGTGCCGACAACCCGGACAACGTCTACATGCGCGCCAACATTTCCGGTAAGTACAACTACCGGATCATCGGCACCCGAGGCACCGTCCCGCTGATCACCTTCGGCTCGCGCGTAAATCGGTACCACATCGACGGCACCATGCTGCAGACCGGCGATCTGCATATCCACGACCTCGAGGTCGACGAGAACGGCCGTTTCGAGTTCATCGCGAGCGTCGACAAGCCCGATGAGGGCGCTTGGCTGCCTTTGGCGCCCGACAGCAACCTCATCTCCGTTCGGCAAACTCACCAGGATCGACGCAACGAGATTGTCGGTGATCTGACCATCGAATGCCTGAACCCGGACGGGGAGTTCGTCCCGTTGACTCCGGAAGAGATCGGCGAGCGCCTCACCAAGTCCGTCGGGATCGTGAAGGGGATGGCGGAGACCTTCCTGGAATGGTCGCGCAAATTCCAGCCGCACACCAACGAGATCTTCGACTGGGGACAGGACTACTTCCAGGATGCCGGCGGCGATCCGACGATCTTCTACTTCCACGGTTACTGGAAGCTCGCCGAGGACGAGGCGTGGGTCATCGAGACCGAGGTTCCGAACTGCGAGTACTTCAACTTCGTGCTGCAGAACTTCTGGGTCGAGTCCCTCGACTACAACCGCACGAACATCTACATCAACAATCACACCGCGAAGCTCAACGACGACGGCACCATGACAATCGTCGTGGCGGCGAAGGATCCGGGTTATGGCAACTGGATCGACACCGATTCGCATGCCGAGGGGACATGGGCGCTGCGCTGGATCAAGGCGGACTCGCACCCGATCCCGACGTCGAAGGTAGTCAAGATCTGACACGCTGACGGAGATTGGGAACGTATGTACACCAGGAAGATTAGGTTCGGCCCTCGCTTTGTCGCGCTCGGGCTTGCCGGTGCATTGATGTTGGCCGGCTGCGCGTCGAGCAGTGGGGACAACTCGGGATCGGCTTCACCGAGCAGTAGTGGCGCAGCTGGTTTTGTGGGCGCCCCAGATGTGGGGGAGCGGATCTACGGCGGTGTTCTCACCTTCGGGTCCTATTCGTTCCCTTCCTCGTTGGACCCCACGAGAACGCAAGCCGCCGGTTCGACCGGCGGAACCGAAATGGCCGCGATTTACGACACGCTGGTACGCAGCGACTCCACAAACGGGAGCTTCGTGCCACAACTCGCGAAGACACTGTCGAACAACAGCGACTTCACCTCGTACACCGTCACTTTGGCTGACGGCCTCACCTTCAGCGACGGAAGTCCGCTCGACGCGGAAGCGGTGAAGTGGAGTATCGATCGATTCGTGGCAGGCAAGGGTGATGTATCGCAGACCTGGCTCAACATCGTGGATCGGATCGAGACGCCCGACGCCACCACAGTCGAATTCGTGCTCGAGCGGCCCTGGCGTCAATTCCCGGCGCTGTTGTCGCTCGGGCCCGGAATGATCGTTGCGCGAAGTTCAGGGGGAGAGGCAGGGTCGGTTTCAGGAACCGGGGAGAGAGCGTTCACACCGATCGGGGCGGGTCCGTTCACCTTGGCCAAGTTCGCCCCGCACGAAGAACTGGTACTCGCCGCACGCACGGATTATCAGGGCGGTAAACCTCCACTGGACACAGTGCGGTTTGTTCCCACGTCGGGTGCGCAGTCTCAGTACGAATCGTTGAAGAGCGGCCAGATCGACATGACGTACATCCTCCGCGACGAGGCCGTGATCGAACAAGCTCTCGACGACGGATACTCGGGTTACCTCAGTCCGACCGGACAGAACGGGATCGGCACGATCAACAACCGTGAGGGCAAGCCCGGGGCCGATGTTCGCGTCCGTCAGGCGATCGCCTACGGGGTGGATCCGGCGGCGGTCAATACCCGGGCGAACAACGGATTGGGCACCGCCAGTTCCGAACTGGTCCCGCAGACGTCACGTTGGTACAACAACACAGCAGGCATTCCGTTCGATCAGGTGAAGGCAAAGGCGCTGCTCGATCAAGCGAAGTCCGACGGGTACGACGGGAAACTCCGCTACCTCACCACCTCGGAGCCGAGCCAACAGGCGACGGCACTGACGGTTCAGGCGTCGCTGAACGCGATCGGTTTCGACGTCACCATCGACTACGCGACCGATGTGACCGATCTGGTTCGACGGGTATACAAGGACCACGATTTCGACATGACCAGAGGTGGCGCTCCGGTCGGAGAAGAAGCGCCGTACCTCAATTTGTACAACAGTATGGCCAGTGATTCGAAGAACAACCCGTCCGGCTTCGCGGACCCGGAGATGGACGCGATGATCACAGCTGTGCAGACGGCATCGACGGACAATGCTGTCCGTGAGGCGATCAGCAAGGTGCAGGAGTACGCCAACGCGACTGTGCCTTACGTGATCTGGGGGCCGGCGTCGGTGTTGACCGCATGGGACGGCAACGTTCACGGCGTCGTTCGCAACATCACCGACATCATGTTCTTGGGCGGCGCTTGGATCTCGCCCAACGGCGAAACGGTGGAACGATGAAGTGGTCCTTGGCGGGTGCGATGATCGACGCGCTGGAACTGTGCGAGTTGGCGCAGGTCGCCGAAGAGGTGGGGTTCGACGGAATCGCGATGCCGGATTCCGTGTTCTATCCGGAGCAGGTGTCGGCGCCGTACCCGTACACTGCTGACGGGAAGCGGATGTGGGCGCCCGAGACGCCGATGCCTGATCCGTTCATTGCCATGGCGGCGATGGCGGCCGTCACATCGCGAATTCAGTTCTACACCAACGTGTTCAAACTTCCACTGCGCGATCCGCTGTTGACTGCCAAGCAGGTCGCGACCATGGCCGTGATGTCGAGGAACCGCGTCGCTCTCGGCGTCGGTTTGTCCTGGATTCCCGAGGAATTCACCTTCACCGGTACCGAGATGCGCACCCGCGGCGCGCGTACCGACGAAGCCATCGAGATCATCAAGGCGGTGTGTGCGGGACGTGGGCCGGAATGGGTCGAATACCACGGCAAGCACTACGATTTCGACGCTCTGATGATCAGTCCTGCTCCGGAGATTCCGGTTCCGATCTACATCGGTGGGCACAGCGAACCGGGGTTGCGTCGTGCAGCCAGGCTGGCTGACGGTTGGATGTCGGTGAACACGACCAAAGCCGAATTAGCCTGCGCCATCGATCGTCTCACGGAATTGCGGGTCGAGTACGGTCGTGCCGATGTTCCTTTCGGCGTCAACGTCTCGCCGACGGATGTTCGTGATCTGGACGGATATCGCGAACTCGAGACTCTCGGAGTCACGGAAATCAGAGTTTTGCCCTGGTATCACTACGGAGTTGACTCCGGTGATCGTCAGGGACGACTCGACTCCATTCGGCGGTTTGCCGAGGAGGTCATCGCTCAGTACTGATCGATCAGCGTCTGCATCGCCCGGCCGTAGAGTTTTGCCAACTCGTCGCGATCTGCGGACTGGGGGATACTTTCGTCGCTGAGGACGCTCAACAGCCCGGACACCTGGGCGGAGACCAGGAGTGCGCGGGTGTACGCGTCTTCGCCGTCTAGACGAGCGGCGAGATTGGTGGCGAATACTCCGGTCATGTCTCGGAGTCGCTCCCGGATGCGTGGACTGTCCGACGCTCGCATGAGCGCTGTGTACACCGACAGCATCCGGGCGTCGGCCTTGCCCAGGACGAAGGCGGCGATTCGCTCACCGAGGGTGTCGAGTGGGCCGTCGAACTGGCCTTCGAAGTAGTCCGCAACCGGCGTGGTTTCCAGGAACAGTGCTTCTTTGGACCCGAAATGCCGGATGACCAGGGCCGGATCGATTCCGGCAACTTTGGCGATGGCGCGAACTGACGTGCCGCCGAACCCGTGCTCGCCGAACAGTTGGAACGCCGCCGCGCGAATCGCCTCGGATGTCGAGGGGTGCTCCTGCTCTGGCGTGTGCCTCGTGGGTGTCACGACATCGACCTCTGTGCTCGCTCGCCGACCGCGTTGTCAACGGCGTTGACTATAACGTGTCAACGGTGTTGACTGTTGAGTCTGTCAACGGTGTTGACAGCTAGATGCGGTTAGTGAAGAGAGCGTGGAATATGACAGATACCGACGTCCGAGCACCCAGCGAAGAAGTTGTCGATCCGCCGACCAATTGGAAGATGGTGGGCAGTGGACTCGCATTTCCGTTGTTCTTCGTCATCATGTTCTGCTTGTGCTACGTCAGCGCCTTCCATTCGCCGACGCCGAATCAGGCACCGATCGTGGTGGTCGGGTCGCCGTCCGTCACGGCCCCGCTGATCGACGGAATCCAGGCTTCGTCGGGTGACAAGTTCGACATCGTTGCCACAGCCAACGCCGCCGACGCACTCTCTCGGATCGACAACCGCGATGCGATCGGCGCCATCGAGATCGGTGACACCGTGACCGCACATATCGCCACCGGCGCGGGCGCCTCGACGGTTTCCGTGGTGAGCAGCTTGGCGCATTCGGTTGCGGAGCAGACGGGGCAGCAGGTCACGGTGATCGACTCGGCGCCTGTCACGGCGCGCGACTCCTCGACTGTCGGACTCTTCTACTTCCTGATCGTCTGCACCCTCGGTGGCTACCTGACCATCACGGTGCTCAGTCAGGTTGCGCCGAGAATGCGGTTGCGAGAGCAGTATTCGATCCTGGCCGGTGCGGCGATACTCACCCCGCTCATAGCCTTCGGCATCACCAGCATCTTCATGCACGCCTTCGGGGCGTCATTCGGCCAGATCCTGCAACTGCTGGGAATCTCGATGGTTTACACGTTCACCGTCGGTGCGGTGAGCATTCTGCTCAATCGACTGCTCGGCCAAGCCGCGATCTTCGCGGTGCTGACGGTGCTCGTTTTCATCAACTTCCCGAGTTCGGGTGGTGCCATTCCGGTGTCGTTCCTGCCGGGATTCTGGCAGCACATCCATTCGTTCTGGCTCGGATCGGCAGCCATGGAGCCCATCCGCTCCGTCATCTACTTCAGTGGCAACGGCGCCGGACCGCACCTGCTCGTTCTGGGGATCTGGCTGGTCGCGGCACTCGGCCTGACCGGACTGCTCGCCTCTCGCCAGTCGAAAAAGGCAGCAGCGCACTGAGTGTGGTGGGGCCGGCGATTGCCGACCCCACCCGAACCCTTTACTTCAGCCGTACCGCGTCGGTGCCCGGTCCGTCGAGCATCGCGGACCCCAGCAGGATGTCCGGAATGCCGAACCCGTCGATCAGTGTCTCGACGTGGGGGCGCAGGGTGCGGCAACGCTCGTTGATTCCGCGCGTCACGGCCTTCGAACGCTCCACCGACAGATGCCGGTGCTCCATGAACCAGGCCTTGTCCTCTTCGATCACGGACAGTGCGTAGAGATCGCACACCTCGCCGAAGAGTTCCTTTGCGGTCTCGTCCTCACACGAGTCGATGCCGGCGACGAATGCTTCCAGGATGACGCGCTCGATGTGCGCCTGAGCGGCTTTGAGCACGTGGTCCTGCACGAAGTTGAACGCGTCGAACGGGTTCTCCTCGCGCTTCTGCGCTGCCTGCAATCGCCTTGCCGCAGTGGCGAGTAGGTACTCTTCGCGGTCTTCGAACATCTTCATCTGGGTGCCGCGATTGAAGAGGCTGCCGTCCTCTTCGTTGTCCTGGCGAGTGTCGACGATCGTCTGCAGGATCTGCTGCGCTGCCGTGCGTTTCTTGACCACGTCGGAGACCGTCGTAGCGGCGAAGCGCATCCAGTCGACCGGGCTCATGCCGCGGACTTCGTCGGCGTAGGAGGTGAGGAGTTCTTTTGCGACCAACTGCGTCAGAACGTGGTTGTCACCCTCGAACGTGGTGAAGACGTCGGTGTCCGCCTTGAGTGCGGTGAGGCGGTTCTCGGCGAGATAGCCTGCGCCGCCGCAGGCTTCGCGTGCCTCCTGGATGGCCCGAGTGGCATGCCAGGTGTTGGCGGCCTTGAGTCCGGCGGCGCGACCTTCGAGTTCGCGCTGCTCCTGCGGATCCGGGTCGTCGCTGCTCTGGATGTCGTGCATCGCGGCTACGAGTTCGTTCTGTGCGAACTGCAGAGCGTACGAGCGGGCGATCAACGGCAGCAGACGCTTCTGGTGGACGAGGTAGTCCATGATCAGGACTTCGTCGTCACTCTTCGGAGCACTGAACTGCCTGCGCTGCAGGGCGTATCGACCGGCGATGGCCAATCCGACGCGGGCGGCCGCTGCCGCGGAACCACCGACGGTGACACGTCCACGAACCAGTGTGCCGACCATCGTGAAGAAACGACGGTTCGGGTTCTCGATCGCCGAGCTGTACGTGCCGTCCTCGGCGACGTCGGCGTAACGGTTGAGTAGATTCTCACGCGGGATGCGGACCTGGTCGAAGACGATGCGGCCGTTGTCGACTCCGGGCAGTCCACCCTTGAGCCCGCAGTCGGACGTCGTGACGCCGGGGAGGTCGTTGCCGGCGTCGTCACGAATCGGCACGACAAAGCAGTGGACGCCCTGACTTTCGCCTCCGGTGATCAGCTGTGCGAACACCGCTGCGACGGTGGCGTGCTGGGCAGCGCCGCCGATGTAGTCCTTGCGAGAGGACGGAGTGGGGGAGTTGACGACGAACTCGCCCGTCTCGACGTCGTAGGTCGCCGTGGTTTCGAGTTCCTGGACGTCGCTGCCGTGACCGGTCTCGGTCATCGCAAAGCAACCGAGCAGGTCCAGATCGATCAGCGGCTTGACGTACGCCTGGTGGTGACGCTCGGTGCCGAGGTTTTCGATGGCGCCGCCGAACAGACCCCACTGGACGCCGGCCTTGACCATCAGTGAGAGGTCGGACATCGCGAGCATCTCGATGCTGGTGACGGCGCCACCCGCGTCGCCCGTTCCGCCGTGAGAGACCGCGAAACCGTTTGCGGCGTACCCGAGATCGGCGAGGACCCGCATCTGTTCGAGAGCCTTGGAGCGCGCAATGGCGGTGTTGGGTGTGTAGTGCGGAGCAAAACGTTCGTCGTTCAATTCGCCGCGAACGCGCTCACGCACCTCCCGCCAGCGTCCGTCGAGTGTTGTCCTGAGGTGGTCCGCTGTGGTGGCCATGGAACCGACGATAGCGCGTAGCGCACCGCGGGCAACCCGGTTCGATCCCAACCTCACATTCAGCAGGAGCCCGCGGCACCCGCTTCGATTCCTTGGCGGAAGAGTTCCTTCTCGCTCTCGGACATAGCCTGGTACGAAGGGTCGTTCTCGACGATCTTCAGGAAGTCGGCGCCCGCCGTCTGGGTCGACGTGTCGCCGCTCTGAACACGCTGCTGAACGTAGACGGACACCGCCGAACACCCGCCGAGAAACGCGGGGTCGGTGCTCGTCGCCGCGGTGGTTCGAGCCGAGTCGGTGGCACTCGGCGGCGACGAAACTGTCGCCTTGTCGTCGTTCGAAGCGTCCGAACCACACGATGTGAGAAGAATCGCAGCCGAGACCATCAGCGTCGTCAACAGTCGCTTCATGCCCGGAATCGTCTCACGCGGGGCCCGGTTCGACCGGAAAACTCGCCTCGAGCACCGAAGTCCTACACCCTGTCGTTGTCAGATTCGACAGAACTGGGACACTGGAAGCCGTGACTGTGTCTTCCGGTGATCCCGACGTGCATGCAACGAACTCCGCTCGGCTCTTCGAACGTGCCGGCAACGTGATTCCGGGTGGCGTCAACTCGCCCGTCCGCGCGTTCGGTTCGGTCGGCGGAACACCGCGATTCATTCGCGAAGCATCCGGCTACACCCTCACCGACGTCGACGGAAACAACTACGTCGACCTGGTGTCGTCCTGGGGTCCGATGATTCTCGGGCACGCTCACCCGGCAGTCGTCGAAGCAGTTCGCGAAGCAGCCCTCGGAGGTCTCTCCTTCGGTGCGCCGACCGAAGGCGAAGTTGCTCTCGCCGAGGAAATCGTCGCCCGCGTCGCGCCCGTGGAAAAGGTTCGTCTGGTCAACTCCGGAACCGAAGCCACGATGAGCGCAGTCCGCCTCGCCCGCGGATTCACCGGGCGGACCAAGATCGTCAAGTTCTCCGGTTGCTATCACGGCCACGTCGACGCCCTTCTCGCCGACGCCGGATCCGGCCTCGCGACGTTCGGGCTGCCGACCTCTCCCGGCGTGACCGGCGCTCAAGCAGAAGACACCATCGTCGTGCGCTACAACGATCTCGACGCGGTGGCCGCGGCCTTCGCGGCCAATCCCGGCGCCATCGCGTGCGTCATCACCGAAGCTGCCGCCGGAAACATGGGCGCCGTCGCACCGCTTCCCGGTTTCAACGAGGGTCTGCGTCGTCTCACCCGTGAGCACGGCGCACTCCTGATCATGGACGAGGTGATGACCGGATTCCGCGTCAGTGCCTCGGGTTGGTACGGCATCGACAACGTCGCAGGCGACCTCTACACCTTCGGCAAGGTCATGAGCGGCGGCCTGCCTGCCGCAGCATTCGGCGGCCGCGCCGACATCATGGGCCACCTCGCACCGGACGGTCCCGTCTACCAGGCAGGCACCCTCTCGGGTAACCCCGTAGCCGTCGCCGCCGGACTCGCGAGCCTGCGCGCCGCCGACGCCGAGGTGTACGCCAAGCTCGGCCGGAACGCGACCGCCCTCGGCGACCTCATGACCCAAGCACTCACCGCCGAAGGCGTCGAACACCGAGTGCAGTACGCAGGCACCTTGGTGAGCGTGTTCTTCACCGAGAACACGGTGACCAACTACGACGAAGCCAAAGCCGCGCAGACCTGGCGATTCCCCGCCTTCTTCCACGCACTGCTCTCCCGCGGCGTGTACCCGCCGCCGAGCGCGTTCGAAGCGTGGTTCGTCTCCGCAGCCCTCGACGATCGAGCCTTCTCGATCATCGCCGACGCCATGCCTCACGCAGCCAAGGCCGCAGCTGCTGCCGTCAAGCCCTGAGCAGTTCCAGTTCCAGAACACCGCACGCTTCCGACATCCATCATCTTCAGCGAGGACCCTCGACTGTGACCGACGCCGATCACCCCGACCACACGTCCACCCGCACCATCGTCCACGTCCTGCGCCACGGCGAAGTACACAACCCGCGCGGGATCCTCTACGGACGGCTCCCGGGTTTCCGGTTGTCGGTGGCGGGCGAAGCTCAGGCTCGTGCGGTCGCGTCGGTGCTCGCCGATCACGACATCACCCACGTGGTCGCGTCGCCGCTGCAGCGGGCACAAGAGACCGCGACTCCGATCGCCGAGGCACACAAGCTCGACATCGTCACGGACGAAAACCTGATCGAGGCAGGCAACGAGTTCGAGGGTCTCAAGGTTGCCGTCGGGGACGGTGCGCTCTCGCGTCCGCGTCACTGGTGGAAACTGCGTGACCCGTTCACCCCGTCCTGGGGCGAGCCCTACCTGCAGATCGCCCATCGCATGCTCGCAGCCGTCAATGCCGCACGCGTCGCGGCAGTCGGACACGAAGCCGTCGTCGTAAGCCATCAGCTTCCGGTCTGGACACTGCGTCGATTCCTGCAGGGCGAGCGTCTCTGGCACGATCCCCGTCACCGTCAGTGTGGACTGGCGTCGTTGACTTCACTGGTCTACGAAGGCGACACCCTGGTCGACATCGTCTACTCCGAACCTGCCGGCGCCTCCGACCCGAGAGTGACAGGAGCATGATTTCGCGCCGCATCGCCGCAGCATTCGCAGCCGCTGCGTCGGCGATGCTTCTTCTCTCGTCCTGCGCGACCGGCGACGACGCCGTCGCACAGGGCGGAACTTTCGACTTCGTCTCACCGGGCGGACAAACCAAGATCTTCTACGATCCGCCGTCCGACCGAGGCACCATCGGCAAGCTCTCCGGGCCCGATCTGATGAACGAAGGTCAGAAGGTCGGTGTCGACGACTTCGAGGGCAAGGTCGTCGTCCTCAACGTCTGGGGTCAGTGGTGCGGACCGTGCCGTGCCGAAGCCGACGATCTGGAACAGGTCTACGAGCAGACCAAGGATTCGGGCGTGCAGTTCCTCGGCATCAACGTCCGCGACGACACCAAGAACAAAGCGCAGGACTTCGTGGTCGACAACAAGGTCTCGTACCCGTCGATCTACGACCCGTCGATGCGTTCGCTGATCGCCCTCGGTGACGGCTACCCCACGTCGGTCATTCCGACGACGATCGTGCTGGACCGCCAGCATCGCGTCGCCGCGGTGTTCCTCCAAGAACTTCTCGCCGAGGATTTGCTGCCCGTCGTCCAGCGAGTAGCTCAGGAAGACGCGCAGTAAAGATGACAACCACGACCACTACGCTGCTGGCCGGCAGCGACACATTGAGTGCCGGTGTGGGCGAAGCGTTTCAGAACGCGGCGTCGTCCGGTCCGCTTCTGCTCGCCCTCGGCGCCTGTGTGCTCGCCGGTCTGGTGTCGTTCGCTTCACCGTGCGTCGTGCCGCTCGTTCCCGGCTACCTGTCCTACCTGGCCGGCGTCGTCGGTGCCGACGCCCCCGCGATCACCGCGGACGAGGCGAGGACCCGGACGATCACCCGGAGCAGTCGCCTGAGGGTGGCCGGTGCGGCCGGACTGTTCGTCGCGGGCTTCACCGTTGTGTTCGTCCTCGCGACCGCGTCGGTATTCGGCGTGATCTCCACGCTGCTCGTCAACCGCGAGGTCCTGATGCGAGTGGGCGGTGTCGTCACCATCGCAATGGGTCTCGTCTTCATCGGGCTGATTCCGGCGCTGCAGAAGGACGTTCGTTTCGAACCGCGTCGCGTGTCGTCACTGGTGGGTGCGCCGCTGCTCGGGGGAGTGTTCGCTCTGGGCTGGACGCCGTGCCTCGGTCCGACATTGGCAGGCGTGATGTCCGTAGCGGCGGGAACCGACGGGATGACCGCCGCTCGTGGTGTCACGTTGATCGTCGCGTACTGCATCGGACTCGGCCTGCCGTTCATCATCTTGGCGCTGGGATCGGCGCGCGCGCTGACCGGCGTCGGCTGGTTGCGTCGTAATGCACGCACCATTCAAATTTTCGGCGGAATCATGTTGGTGGCAGTGGGAATCGCCCTCGTCACAGGCGCGTGGGACCAGTTCGTCGGCTGGGTTCGCGACGCATTTATCTCGGAGGTGACGCTGCCGATATGACAGCTGACGACAATAACGACCACCCGAAACCCGTGCTGCCGAAGCAGTCGGTGATCGGTCGAGTCGTTGCACTCGGGCGCAACACCTGGCGCGGGCTCACCTCGATGCGGACCGCGCTGGTACTGCTGTTCCTCCTCGCGCTCGCTGCGATCCCCGGCGCCCTGCTGCCACAGCGAACCCTCAACGAGGGCAAGGTCACCGACTACATCGCCGCGCGTCCGACGCTCGGTCCGTGGATGGACCGCCTCGAATTGTTCGACGTGTTCAGCAGTTTCTGGTTCACCGCGATCTACGCATTGCTCTTCATCTCGCTGGTCGGCTGCATCCTGCCGCGTTGCGTGGAGCACGCGAAGGCGCTGCGCACCCGTCCGGTGAATGCGCCGCGCAATCTTGCTCGCCTGCCGCACCACACCAAGAGCGTCGTGGACGGCGAGACTCCCGACGAACTTGCTGCCCGGGTGTCGAAAGAACTGCGCGGGTGGCGCGTCGAAACGCGTCGCGGCGATTCGAAATCACGACGCGAAGGCGAGATCACCATCTCGGCGGAGAAGGGATACCTCCGCGAGTTCGGCAACCTCGTGTTCCACCTCTCGCTGGTCGGATTGTTGATCGCGATCGCCGCGGGCAAGTTGTTCGGCTACGAGGGCAATCGCATCGTCATCGCCAACGACGGCCCCGGGTTCTGCACCACCTCGCCGGCAGTGTTCGACTCCTTCGTCGCCGGTCTGAGCCTCGACGGCACCGGCATGACCCCGCTGTGTGTACGTGTGAAGAATTTCCAGGCCGACTACCTCGAGACCGGTCAGGCCGAGATGTTCACCTCGGACATCTCGTACCAGGCAGGCGACGACCTCGAGTCCGATACCTGGCGGGACACGACCATCCAGGTGAACCACCCACTGCGGATCGCCGGCGATCGTGTGTACCTGCAGGGACACGGATACGCGCCGACATTCACCGTCACGTTCCCGAACGGTGAGACCCGCACCGAGACGCTCCAGTGGCGTCCGGACGACGCCACGACGTTCCTGAGCAGTGGCGCGATGCGCTTCGACCCGCCGGGCGGCATGTATCCCGATGCGAACGAGCGTCGGAAGAATCAGATTGCCATCGAAGGATTGTTCGCGCCCACCGCGCTGTTCCACGGCAACCTGCTGTCGTCGAGCTACCCGGCGATGAACGATCCGGCAGTCGCCATCGACATCTACAAGGGCGACACCGGACTCGATACCGGTAACCCGCAATCGCTGTTCGAACTCAACACCGAACTGATCAATCAGGGCCGACTGGTCAAGCAGGATCGAGTCAATCTGTTTCCGGGGGAGAGCGCGACGCTTGCCGACGGAACCCAGGTGCGATTCGATGGTGCCGTCGACTTCGTGAACCTGCAGGTCTCCCACGATCCCGCTCAGGTGTGGGTGTTGGTTTCGGCGTTGACCATGATGGCGGGCCTACTCGTCTCGCTCGTGATCAAGCGTCGCCGCGTCTGGGCACGTATCTATCCAGATGACGAACGACGTACTGTAGTAGAACTTGGTGGGCTTGCCCGCACCGACCACGCAGGCTGGGGCGACGAGTTCGACCGCCTCGCCGACCGCTTGCTGAAAAGCAATCCGACCACCGCGGTGAACCAACCGCACGCGCAGGAGAACGCCCGATGACAACGAACGAGACACTCGCGCAGTACAGCGACTGGGCCTTCAAGTCCGCCTTCACCGTGCTCGTGCTGGCGTTTGTGCTGCTCATCGTGCAGTACGCGTCGGCCAGAGCAAAGGCGGTTCAGGACAAGGAACTGGTCTCCGCCGGCGGTGTCGACGCATCCGTGCCTGGCAGGGTCGCGGAGACTCCGAGCAAGTCGCTCTCGGAACGATTCGGCGGAATGGGCCGAGCTGTCCTGGTCGTCGGAACGGTGCTGATCATCGCGTCGATCGTGCTCCGCGGATTTGCGACGGAACGATTCCCGCTCGGCAACATGTACGAATTCGTGGCGATGGCGTGTGCGGCGTCGTTGCTGGTCGGGCACGTCCTGTTGATCAAGCCGGCGTACCGTCCGATGTGGGTCTTCTTGCTGGTGCCGGTTCTGATCTTGATGTTCCTCGCCGGCACGGTCCTTTACGCCGACGCGGCTCCCGTGGTTCCGGCGCTGCGCTCGTACTGGCTTCCGATTCACGTGACGATCGTCAGCGTCGGTTCCGGAATCTTCATGATCGGCGGTATCGCGAGCCTTCTGTTCCTGCTGCGACTGAAGTTCCCGCCCGGTGACGAAGGCACGAGTATCGGTGGCCGGATCGCAGAGCGACTGCCCGATGCCCAGACTCTCGACCGCTTGGCGTACAAGAGCACGATCATCGCGTTTCCGCTGTTCGGCGCCGGCGTCATCCTCGGTGCCATCTGGGCGGAAGCTGCGTGGGGACGCTTCTGGGGTTGGGATCCGAAGGAGACGATGTCCTTCATCGCCTGGGTGATCTACGCGGCCTACCTGCATGCGAGGGCAACGTCCGGGTGGCGGGAGACGAAGGCCGCCTGGATCAACATCGCCGGTTTTGTTGCGATGCTGTTCAATCTCTTCATCATCAACATGGTCGTCTCCGGCTTGCACTCCTACGCGGGACTCACCTGATCCTCTCGAGGTACCGTGGGTGGCTGCCGACCGGTCTGTAGGTATTACCGGTAGGTACGTCAGGGGCGGGCAACAGTTACGATGCAGCTTGGCGAATTACTAGCTGTCTGGTAGCTGTGGGATCGACGAGGGGGAGCGGCGAGATGGCCGACAAGATTGAAGACGCCGGAGCAGGATTGTGGGAGCCGGTGCGCCCTGCCGAGCCGACGCGGCGCGAGCCGCGCGCATCCGCGCCCGAGCCGTCATCGGACTCGGTTCCCAGCGACGTTCGTAGTCTCTTCGTGGCCCCGGTCGACTCCGGGCCGCTCCAGCAAGTCGCCGGCCAGGTGCCCAGTGCACCCGCCGCTCCGCCGCCGACGACGACCCCAGCGGCTCCGGTACCAGGTCCCAAGACTCCGGTCATCCAGTATCCGGCAGCGCAGCCAGGCCCGATCAACGGCCAGTTCTCGACCTCGCCTGCGATGCCGATGCAGACCTACGAACCTACGAATCGTGTAGGGTCGCTTCCGGATTCACGAACTGGCGTTCCGCAGCCTGTTCAGAATTCGCAGCCTGTTCGGAACTCGCAGCCTGTTCAGAACCTGCATCCTGTTCAGAATTCGCAGCCCGGCCCGACGGCGCATTCATCCGCGAGACCGCTCCAGCAACCGCAGGCACCTTTTTCGCCCGGCGTCCATCCGCCCAATCCCGCGATTCGGCAGTTCGGTCATCCCGGCGCTGCGCCGGTGCAGAACGGCCACGCCCTCCAGAATGGTCAGGCCGTGCCGATGGCCCCGCCGACGGCGCCACCTACTCGCGCTCCGATGCCGCAGACCGGACTGACCTCGGCTCCGGACAGTCGCTTCGAGTCCGCTCTCCCGATGACTGCGCAAGATCTCTCGGCTGCGCTCCTCGTCAAGCGGCCTGTCCGGCCTGCCCCGGTGGGTGGCTGGCGCAAGGCGCTGTACACGTTGTCCGGCCGATCGGTGAACCTCGGAAACGGTGCAAAGGAGCAGCACCTCGTCGAGTTGACGCGCCAGATCAACCAGCCGCTGCAGGGCTGCTACAAGGTTGCGGTGCTCAGTCTCAAAGGCGGCGTCGGAAAAACCACGACCACAGCGACACTGGGGTCGATGTTCGGCTCGATCCGCGGCGATCGCGTCGTCGCTGTCGATGCAAACCCCGACCGGGGAACGCTGAGCCAGAAGATCCCGCTCGAAACTCCGGCAACAGTGCGAAACCTGCTGCGCGACGAGAACAGCATCGAGAAGTACAGCGACGTCCGTGGCTACACATCGCAAAATCGACACCGGCTCGAAGTGCTTGCCTCCGACAGCGATCCAGCAGTTTCAGAGGCCTTCAGCGGTGGGGACTACACGCGCACGGTCGACATGCTCGAGAAGTTCTACAGCATAGTTCTGACCGACTGCGGCACCGGATTGATGCACTCGGCGATGCAGGCCATTCTCGAAGGTGCAGATTCGTTGATCGTCGTCAGTTCCGGTTCCGTCGACGGTGCACGTAGCGCCTCCGCAACACTTGACTGGCTCGACGCTCACGGTTACAGCAGGCTGGTCGCCACGTCCGTAGCTGTCATCAACGCGGTACGGCCTCGCTCGGGCAAGGTTGATCTGCCGCGGGTCGTCGAGCACTTCGAGCAGCGCTGTCGAGCGGTGAAACTGATTCCGTTCGATCCGCATTTGGAAGAGGGCGCCGAAATCGATCTGGACCGGCTGCGTCCAGGTACTCGGGAAGCGGTGCTGGAGTTGGCTGCGGTGGTTGCGCAGGACTTTCCGGCCTCCCCGTTCGCGTTGACGGGGCGGTAATCGGATAGCCGGGTGAGCCCGGACGCTACGTCGACGCGTCAGTCGGCGGTACGTCCGGACCTTCCGTGCGCTTGCGTCGTGTTTGCTGGTTCACATTCCACAGGAATTCGGGATCGTCATCCGGCCCGCGTACACCGCTCACCGGGGTGCGCGTCGACGGATCGGGCCCGAATGCCTTCCACATCAGAACGATCAATGTCACCAAACCCACCAACGCCAACAGATACAACACGGCGCACCTCCTCAGGGAACTGAAGTCGAGCCTACTCAGTCTCCGCCCCGCTTCACCAGAAGTGGTGCGGACAAGCGTTTCGGCTCAGTGCGCTAGTGCTGTATCTGTCGGGTACTGCAAGATCTCTCGGGTACCGCAAAGTGCTTCGAAGTGAGCTGAAGTTGCTCAGTTGTTGTCTGCTTCGGTGGTCAGCGAGCGCAGAAGCTGCATGACCTCGGTCTCACGGAATCGACGATGTCCTCCTGGCGTGCGAAGCGAGCCCAGTCGTCCTGCGTGTGCCCAGCGGGTCACGGTCTTGGGATCGACATGAAACAATGCCGCTACCTGTCCGGGCGTCATGAGTGCGTCTGCGGCGGTATTGAAGGTTGGTGCGCTCATTGTGAGGTCCTCCATGTTGATGTCGAACGTTTGACGAACAGTGATTCCGAACCGAGCAGTGATTCCGAACTTTGGTTCCGAACCGGTGTGTCGACCAGTTGCCAAAAACCTGCGTCGAGTTTGTTTCGAAGTCCTTCGCTCACATTCGACCGTTTTCTGAGTGGTAGCGCAATGTTTGCACAGATATAGCCGGGTAGTCGATCTTTCAAGAAAAAGTAATGTTTAAGTAAAGGACAAAATGGATATAGCGGGCTCGGTCCCACCCGTATTCGGAATGGGTAACCTGAGAGGGTGAGTCAGTTGTCTGAAAACCCCGAAAATGTTCCTTCTGAGCCGGTCAAGGCCAGTAAACCTTCCGCAAACTCTGGGCAAGCAAAGTCGGCTTCCGGGCCGGTGACCAAGGGTCAACTGGCCCGCGACGTGGTGCTGTACTCGGTCGCTCGGCTGCTGCTTGTCGTCGTGATCGGTGCCGTCATCATCGGTGGCGGAAAGCTCGCCGGCACGGACGTTCCCTTGATCGTCGCGGCGCTGTTCGCAGTTCTGATCGCGCTGCCGCTGTCGTTGCTGCTCTTCGCGAAACTGCGCAAGCGTGTCAATGCGGGCATTGCGGCGGTCGACGCCCAGCGTCGGTCCGATCGTGACGATCTTCGCTCCAAGCTGCGCGGAGACGGGCGGTGACCACGGGCTCGCTCGACGTCGACCGTCGGACCTCACGCCAGTGGGTCGACAACGCGGTGCGGTTGATCGAAGCCGACGCGCAACGCAGCGCGGACACTCACCTGCTGCGCTATCCGCTGCCGAGTAACTGGACCGTCCAGCTTTATCTGAAGGACGAGTCGACCCACATCACGGGGAGTCTCAAGCATCGACTCGCACGGTCGCTTTTCCTCTACGCGATCTGCAACGGCTGGGTTACCGAAGAGACCACTGTCATCGAAGCGTCGTCCGGATCGACTGCTGTCAGCGAGGCGTATTTCGCGAAGTTGCTGGGCCTGGATTTTGTCGCGGTGATGCCCGCGAGCACGAGTCCCGCCAAGATCGCGTTGATCGAGGCGCAGGGGGGACGTTGTCATTTCGTGAGCGATCCGTCGTCGATCTACTCGGAATCGCATCGGCTCGCGAGTGAGTTGAACGGTCACTACATGGACCAGTTCACCCACGCCGAGCGCGCGACGGATTGGCGCGGAAACAACAACATCGCCGAATCGATCTTCACTCAGCTCGAACACGAGGAACATCCGATTCCCGACTGGGTGGTCGTCGGAGCCGGGACGGGCGGAACCGGTGCCACGATCGGCCGCTTTCTTCGTTACCGGAAATTCGACACGGGGCTGTGCGTGGTGGACCCGGAGCACTCCGTGTTTTTCGACGCGTGGCGAGCGAGCGATCCGTCGATCGTCGGTACTCGAGGTTCCCGGATCGAGGGCATCGGCCGTCCGCGCGTCGAACCGTCGTTTGTCGGTCAGGTGGTCGACCGAATGATCAAGGTGCCGGACGCAGGCTCGATCGCGGCCGCACGGCACGCCAGCGCGGCCCTGGGGCGCAAAGTGGGCGGCTCGACGGGGACGAACCTGTGGGGAGCTTTTGCGTTGATTGCCGAAATGATGGCGGCCGGGCGCAGCGGCAGCGTCGTCACCCTCCTGTGCGACGGCGGAGAGCGTTACTCGGGGACGTACTACAACGACGAATGGGTGGCGTCGGAAGGGATCGACCTGCTCGGTCCGACGGCAGTGCTGGACGAGTTCGTCCGTTCGGGTGCGTGGACGGCCAGTTCCTGAATCGCCGGCGCCGGACCGTGTGACGGGCGGCTCATCGTCACCCGCGGCCAGGCGTCCAGCCCGGACGACTGCTCGTCCGTTCTGATGCGTATCAGGCCGGGAGAGAGCGTGTTCTCGGCCAGACGCACGAACCCGAGTCGCTCGTAGTACGGCGCGTTCCACGGAACGTCGACGAACGTCGTCAGAGTCACGAGATCGTGGTGATGGTCCGCCGCCCATTCGGTGACGGCGTCGATCAGCTGAGCTCCGAGGCCTTTGCGGGCATGATCGGGGTGAACGGAGACCTGTTCGATATGCGCACCGCCGTCCACGATCTCGACGAGCGCGTACGCAACGGGTACGTCGTTTGCGTCGGTCTGAACCCAGATGTGCTCGGCTGCGAGAAAATCGTTCAACTCGTCGAGCGTCGGCGGTGGATCGTCTGCGATGGCGTCCATCCCGATGTCTCGGAACGGTTCGCCCGCGGCGATCTCGATCTGTTGCAGTGCGGGTAGGTCGGTGGATATGGCCGAGCGGATCACAGAAACCGTTTTACCTCGAGAGTGGAGTTTCTCCCAGCGCTACGCCTTCTGTAACGCAAACCTACGCAACCGTAGGTTGTGTATCGTTTGGTCAAGGGGCACTTCTCCAGCGAGGGCGGACCATGGGCAATCCTGAAGTTTCACTCGACAATTACGAGGCTGTGTACGAGTACTACCGCAGTCATCAGCAGAACCGATTCGTGGCGAAGCTCGCTTATGCCGCATTGGCGCTGAAGTACCGCCCGCGAGTGAGGTACGCGCCGGGTGCGGAAGCTGCGCTGAAGACTCTGCTGGAACGTAAGACGCAGTTGGTCGTGGCGGTCAATCATCTGACCGAGAGCGACCAGTTCACGCTCGCCGCGACCGCGTGGCGTACTCCGTTGCGTCGAGTGATCGGACGGACCCGGGTCCTCGCCAAAGACGAACTCTTCGTTGATCCTTCACAGCGCAAGAAGGTCGACATGATGGGCAGCATCCCGGTTTTTCGCAGCAAGAACTACGGTCTCCGGGCTGTTTCGGATGCCGGCCGAGTGATGATGGACGTCGCGGCCGAGCGTCTGGGCAACGGGGATTGTCTGGCGATTTTCCCGGAAGGGACGTGCAACACCGAAGATCCGACGCGGTTGCAGCACGTCAACAGTGGAATCGGCCACATCATCGCGCGCGCCGAGAAATTGGGATGCTCACCGGCTCTGGTGTCGATCGGCATCAACTACGGTCCGGTGGCCGGCGACGTCAAGGCTGCGAGTGTCTTTGTCGGAATGCCGGTGACCGAACTTCCGGACAAGCCGATGGATATCGCCCGAACTGTGCAGGCGGATTTGCAGGTGGCAGTGAACGGGGCCGTCGCCGGATACTAGGCGCGCCTGTCAATTTTGGTTGACAGATTCCGGTTGTCAACCTAAATTGACATCATGACCGAAGCAACCTCTCTCGCTGCTGCCGCCGGTAGCCCGGATCCCACCGAGGGATTGCGTGCTGTTCGAGCGCTGCGTCGTCTTCTCGAAAAACTCGAGGCCATTCAGGTCGCTAATGCGCGCCGTCACGGATGGTCCTGGCAGGCGATCGCGGAAGCTCTCGAGGTCAGCCGTCAAGCCGTCCACAAGAAATACGCGTCCGCGCAGTCGGAATCGATGCTGCGTTCACTGCGCGAGAAGGGCAGGTAATTGCCATGTTCGAAAGGTTCTCCGCACAGGCTCGAGGCGTCGTTGTCGATGCTGTCGCCGGCTCCGGTCCTGTCACGCCGATGGAACTTCTGACCGCGCTGCTCACCTCTGATCGGGGCATCGCCACCGAGGTGCTCACCGAGTCTGGTGTCACGCTCGACGTGATCCGCCACGCCGGCGCCGGATCGAACGAAGGTAGCTCCAACAATTTCGACGACGACGCCGAGATACTCAAGTCGATCGGCATCGATCTCGATGCGGTTCGGGAGAGTCTCGAGCAGTCCTTCGGCGAAGGTGTGCTGGACGAGACTCCTGTGCCGGACGGCGTCGACACTTCTCGCAAGAGCCGATTCGGGTTCCCTCGTTCACGATTCGAGAAGGACTCCAAGAAGGTGTTGGAACTCTCGCTCCGTGAAGCGCTCGCGCACAAGGACAATCGAATCGGTGCCGAACACATCCTGCTCGGCATCCTGCGTGTCGCCGACGGGCCTACCCGTCAGGCCCTCGAAACGCAGGTCACGATGTCGGTGATCCGTGAGCGCTTGGAAGCGAAGATGAATCGCGCCGCCTAGATTCGGCACGGCTCCGCATGCACGGGGCGGGATGTGCCAGCATTCAGACATGACATTTCTGGCACGTCTCATCATCAACGGCATAGCCATCTGGCTGGCGTCGGCGTGGGTCACCGGCATCACGATCGCCAACCACGACAACGGCACCTGGGGCACGGTTCTCGTGATCGCGGTGATCGCTTTGATCTTCACGGTGGTCAACGCGTTCATCAAGCCGGTAGTGCAGCTTCTCTCGCTACCGCTGCTCATCCTGACTCTCGGATTGTTCACGCTCGTGATCAACGCCCTCATGCTGATGCTGACGGCGTGGATCTCGTCTGGAACGTCCTACGGCTTGACGGTCGACGGCTTCTGGACGGCAGTCTGGGGCGCGCTGATCATCTCGATCGTGAACTTCCTGCTCAGCGCGTTCGTCCCGGACAACCGTTGAGTCCGTCGACTTTCAGGCGAGACTGAGCGCAACTGCGGTCGCGGCACCCCAGACGAGCATGGCGAGTCCGGTGTCGCGCAACGCGGGGATCAGGGCCATACCCTGCCCGCCCGAACGCAGTGGGGCGTTGGCTCGGATTGCCAGTGGCAACGCCAGCAATCCGAGCAATGCCCACGGAGTGCGCAGGATCAGCAGCAGGGTCGCGACGAACGGGACGGCCAGCAGGATCACGTGCAGTGTGCGGGTCTTGGCGTCGCCGAGCCGGACTGCGAGAGTGATCTTTCCAGACTCGGTGTCGGTCGGGATGTCTCGAAGATTGTTGGCAACGAGCACCGCGCTCGAGAACGAGCCGATGGCGATCGCGCCGGCCAGCCCGGCCAGATCCACCCGCTCGGCCTGTACGAACTGAGTTCCCAGCACTGCAATCAGTCCGAAGAAGATGAACACGGCGATCTCGCCGAACCCGCTGTATCCGTAAGGCTTCTTGCCGCCGGTGTAGAACCAGGCACCGATGATGCAGAACACGCCGACCGCAACCAGCCACCAGGCTGTGGTCGCCGCCAGAACGAACCCGGCTACCGCGGCAACGGTGAAGCAGCTGATCGCCGCGGCCTTCACAGCTCCGGGACTGACCAACTTCGATCCGACCAAGCGCAGTGGCCCGACGCGGTCGTCGTCCGTTCCGCGGATTCCGTCGGAGTAGTCGTTCGCGAAATTCACCCCGACGATCAAGGCCAAGGAGACGATCAGTGCCAGGAGCGCCTTCCACCACACTGCGAGGTCCAGGGACGCCGCGGCTCCGGTGCCGACCAGCACGGGCGCAATCGCGTTCGGGAGTGTGCGCGGCCTCGCGCCTTCGATCCATTGAGCAGCTGTTGCCATACAACGATCTTTGCACTGTGCAATACGATCGAACGCGGTGGATCAGCACATGACTCGAGACGTGAGTGAGCGCGCCAGGTACGCGCAGTCGGGCGAAGACCTGGCAGACATTGCCTTGCTCGGACCCGTTTCGACCAAAGTGGGCGATCGTCTGGTTCCGTTGCCGGGTCCGCGAGCTCGAACTCTGCTGGTTGCGCTGGCTCGCAATCCGGGTGAGCCACGTACCGCGCAGAGCCTGATCGACGACGTCTGGGGGCTGGAGCCGCCGCGCTCACCGATGAACGCCCTCCACACTCAGGTCTCGCGCCTGCGATCTGCACTCCCGGACGGGGCCCTCGAAGTCACGGCGGCCGGATACCGGCTCACTCTCGCTCGGGAGCGTGTCGACCTGGCCAGGGCAGCGGACGCCGCCCGTGGTCTGCGCACCGTCGGCGCCGACGCGTCCGAAGCGCTCGCAGTCACGACCGCGTCATTGCGCCTGTGGCGCGGTACCCCCGGGAGTGACGTCGTCGGCGACGTTGCAGATCGTCTGGCGCTCGACGCAGGCCGGGTGTACGACGAACTGGAGACGGCGCAGATCGACGCGTTGCTCACATTGGGGGAGTACGCGGCAGCCATTCCCCTGGTGCGCGGACGCCATCTGGCGAGCCCATTCGACGACACAGCGGCCGAGGCGTTGATGCGTGCGCTCGCCGGAGCAGGCCGAGTCAACGAGGCACTCGAAGTGTTCGCGGAGTTCCGCAACCACCTCGCCAATCGCCTGGGCGCTGATCCGTCACCCGCACTGGTGACTCTCAACGCGGAACTTCTCGGGGCACCTGCGGCTACACCGCGGGCCGCCCGTGCGATCGGTCTGCGCGCTGCCCCCAACACCTTGCTCGGTCGCGACAACGACATCGACCAGATCGAATCCTTGCTCGCCCGCTCGCGCGTCGTCACCATTCTCGGACCTGGTGGCGCCGGAAAGACCCGTCTCGCACACGAATTGGGCCTGCGCGGATCCGTGAACCAGCCGGGCGTCTCGGTGGTCCTCGTGGAGTTGGCGTCGTTGCGCAGCAGCGAAGATGTCATCGCGGCCATCGGAGGCACCCTCGGAATCAGCGAATCCGATCTGGCGCCAGGCAAATTGACCGTCGGCCGAACGCATTCGGCGAGAGAGCGACTCAAAGAGGCGCTGTCCGCTGGTCCGATGTTGCTCATCCTCGACAATTGTGAGCACGTGATCGGCGCGTGTTCGGAGATCGTGGCCGAGATGATCGCGGCCGGTCGTCAGCTGACGGTTCTGACCACCAGTCGTTCTCCGCTCATGATCAGTGCCGAGGCGGTGTACCCGTTGCCGCCGTTGGCGATCGAAGACGGAACCGGCTCGGCAGTCGAACTCTTCTCGGCGAGAGCCTGTGCGGTGCGGCCGTCTGTTCATCTGGACGTCGACGCGGTAGTCAAGCTGTGTACGACGCTCGACGGACTCCCGCTGGCGATCGAGCTCGCTGCCGCGCGGGTCCGCACCATGAGCGTCGACGAAATCGGTTCGAGACTGCGAGACAGGTTCGCGTTGTTGCGCTCCGATGATCCGACGTCTCCGGATCGGCATCGCACCCTGCACGCGGTGATCGACTGGAGCTGGAATCTGTTGGGCAGCGGGGATCAGATTGCGTTGCGTCGATTGTGCCGATTCCCGGCCGGCTTCACCCTTTCTTCGGCGCAGGCCGTTGCCGGGTGGGGCGAGTTGACCGATGTGGCAAGTGCCGTCGAAGCGCTGGTGAATCAGTCACTTCTTTCCGTCAGCGACGGGCAGGGAGATCTTCGGTACTACATGCTCGAGACTGTCCGTGAATACGGCGAGGAGCAACTCGCCGCGTCCGGGGAGGGGCCGGAAGTGATTCGGCGCCTCGACGACTGGGCCATTGCGATCGCCGAGGATGCCGTCGTGCGTGCACGGACGGATCAGCTCCGTCTGATTGCCGACCTCGATGCCGAGCACGACAACCTTCTGGCTGTACTTCGCTGGGCCGTGGAACGCGGCGACGCGGTGACCGTAGCCAACGTCTTTCCCGTCCTCGCGATTCTGTGGGCCGTACGAGGATCGAACTCGGAAATCTCGAACTGGGCGTCGAAGATCGTCGGGGCGACCGCGGACAACGATCTGCGCGACGTGAATGCAGAACTGGTGGGCGCTACGTTCATCCTGGTGGCGATGCATCTCTTCTTCGGAGAGGCCGATCGAAACCATGCCCGTGCGCGGATCCGACTTCGAAAGCTGTTGCGTGAGCGCGATGATCTCGGTCCGTTGTTCGCATTTCTGATCAAGCTGACCACGAGTGGGATCGCCAACCACAAACTTGCGCGGTTGGTGGCCGAAGGCGTTCGCAGTTCCGATCCCGAGACCCGCATGGCGGCGTTGTCCGCGCGTTCGAACATGCGGGAGAACATCGGAGATCTGCGCGGTGCATTGCTGGACGGGGAGACTCTGTTCGACTACGCCACCAGCATCGGTGACGAGTGGGGTCTGGCGATGGCGGCCCAACATGTCGGGTCGGTTCACAGCCAATCCGCCCGCTATGGCGAGGCCATCGAGTTCTACGCGATCGCGGCGGCGTCGATGGAACGCCTCGGTGCGCGTGACGAGGCGATGCAGCTCACCTGCTTTCAAGCCGGAGCAATGATCGCGGCCGGTGACACCGCTGGTGGTCGGGTGCTTCTCGATCGTGCACGTCCGGCATTGGCGCATTCGGGTGGGACCGGGGCCATCGAAACCGATCAACGGCGTGCGGCGCTCATAGCGAGTATCGCCGAGGCGGATCTCGCGGACGGCCGTATCGACGAGGGCTTGGCTCGGTATCGAGAAGCGCTGGAGCTGTTGGGTTCTGCGATCGAGAACATCTTCGGTGATCCCTTCGTCGTTCTGCTCGGTGCCGCGGCTGTGTGCGCTCACGCAGTTCACGGCAGGCACGAACTGGTGGCGGGCCGCGTTCTGCAGATGAAGGAGTCGAGTGCTCTCAAGCTCGATCCCAACGGTTACGCGGACCTGCCACTCGCCGGTTCGTTGGCATCGGCGATCGGGTCGTTCGATCTTGTCACGGGCAACATCGAACGCGGAGTCGAACTGATGGCGTTGTCGTTGAAAATGCCGGGGAGACAAGACTTCGTCTCGCTCCATCACGCGCGCCTCTCCGACTTCGCGGTTGGTCTGGTCGGAGCCGACAGGTGGTCTGTGGAAACCGAGAAGGTATCGGGTTACTCACGCAGAACGGTCCGCGAAGCAGTGTTGGCTGCGCTTCGCGGACCGGTGCTGGACTAGGTCTGGACGATGGTGCGGGACTTATGTCTTGCGCATGTACATCCGCACGGTCAAAGGTGCCATGACGGCAACGATCACCGCGGCGCCCACCAGCGACCACACGACGTGGATACCGAAGTGGCCGTCGTTGGCCAGCTCGCGAACCGCGGTCACCAGGTGTGAGACCGGATTGACGTTCACGAACTTCTGAAGCCAACTCGGCATGGTGGCAGGATCGACGAACGCATTCGACAGGAACGTCAGCGGGAACAGCACGAGCATCGAAACACCCTGCACCGTGGACGCTTTGTTCATCAGCACGCCCATGAGAGCGAAGATCCAGCTGATGGAGAAGGCGCACACCATGACCAGGATCGCGGCAGACAGAATGCCGACCACGCCGCCTGCGGGGCGGTAACCCATCGCGAAACCGACGATGAACGTGATGGTCGTGGCGATGCCGTAGCGCACGACGTCGGCGAGCAATGCACCGGACAGCGGGGCGATACGAGCGATGGGAAGGGACTTGAAGCGGTCGAACACGCCCTTGTCCATGTCCTCACGAAGCTGCGTGCCCGTGACGATGGAACCGGTGATGACGGTCTGGACGAGGATGCCGGGGATGATCGTCGGCAGATATGCCGTCACGTCACCGGCGATCGCGCCGCCGAAGATGTAGGTGAACATCAACGTGAAGATGATCGGCTGGATGACGACGTCGAACAGTTGCTCGGGGTTGTGCTTGATCTTGAGAATTCCGCGGTACGCCATCGTGAACGTGTTCGCGAAGCTCTGCTGCAGGCTGATGCGGCGGGGTGCGGCATCCGGCTGGGCTATCGGCGACCGGGGTTTGGTGAGAGTGGTTGTCATGCGACGCTCCGATCGGAGTCGTTGTCGGACTGGGCGTCGTTGCGACCACCGTCTTCGGGCTGGTGCCCGGTGATGGTCAGGAACACTTCGTCCAGGCTGGGTTTCTGTACGTTGATTTCGTCGACGGCGATACCTTGCTCACGCAGACGGATCAACAGGTCCGCCGTGATCGACGGGTCGCTCAGCGGGGCGGTGATCCGCCCGACCTCGGGAGTGACACCCACCTCGACGCTCAGCGCAGCGGCGATGAGCGAGCGAGCCTCCTCGGTGCGATCACGATCGACCAGCTTGAGTTGGAGCGAGGAGATCCCGACCGAAGCCTTGAGTTCGTCGGCGGTGCCGTTGGCGATCACGCGGCCGCGGTCGATCACCGCGATGCGATCGGCCAGTTGATCGGCTTCGTCGAGGTACTGCGTGGTGAGCAACACCGTCGAACCCTCGGCGACGAGTCGCCGGATGGTCACCCACATCTGGGCGCGGGTGCGCGGATCGAGGCCGGTGGTGGGCTCGTCGAGAAACAGCAGCGGCGGGCGCGCGATCAGGCTTGCCGCCAGATCCAGGCGTCGACGCATGCCGCCGGAGAAGTTCTTCAGCGGTTTGGTCGCGGCCTCGACCAGATCGAACTCCTCGAGGAGTTCCAGGGACTTGGTGCGCGCATCGCGGCGGCTCAGGCCGAGCAACCGGGAGAAGATCACGAGGTTCTCGGTCGCCGTCAGATCCTCGTCGACGGAGGCGTACTGACCGGTGACGCCGATCAGGGATCGGACCGCGGTGGGTTCACGGCTGACGTCGTGGCCGAAGATGCGCGCCTCACCGCCGTCGGGGCGAAGGAGAGTGGCGAGCATGCGGACGGTGGTGGTCTTGCCGGCGCCGTTCGGCCCGAGGACGCCGAACACCGAGCCGGTGGGGACGGTGAGGCTGACGCCGTCGACCGCGCGGTGCTCGCCGAACTTCTTGACGAGTCCGTCGGCCTCGATGGCAAGAGGCGAAGCTGTGTGGTTCATGGGATGAAGCTTGGCAGACCGATCTTGCATGGACCTTGCGTGGAACTTGCGGTTACTTGCACAGCGCGCGAGGTCGGTGCTGCGGCTGCTAGCTGAACCGCGCTACCAGTGCGGCGCGGTCGAGCTTGCCCGGCCCCCGGAGTGGCAGTGCGTCCACGACGAACAGCTCGCGCGGCGCCGCGGTGACGTCGAGTGTCCGCTGCGCATGTGTGCGTAGTTCATCGAGCGTCGGAGCTTCGCCCTCGGGTACGACGACGGCCACCACCCGCTGCCCCAGCCGCGGGTCCTCGATGCCGATCACCGCGCACTCGCGAACGGCGGGGTGATCGGCCAGCGCGGCCTCGACCACCTGCGGTACGACGGTCAGCCCGCCGGTGGAGATTGCCTCGTCCAACCGGCCGCTGATGCGAAGGACCCCGTCGACCACTGATCCGGCGTCGTCGGTCCGGAACCATCCGGGTTCGGCGAAGGCAGGGTGGTCGGGAAGCCGGCGGTACCCGGACGCGAGCATCGGACCGCCCAGCAGTACTCGCCCGTCGTCGATACGAATCTGTGCTCCGGACAACGGGATTCCGTCGTAGACGCAACCGCCGGACGTTTCGCTCATCCCGTAGGTGCGGACGACGGTGATGCCCGCTTCGGTCGCCTGCGCGAGTACCGGTGCGGGAGTAGCAGCGCCGCCGAGCAGAACCGCGTCGAGCGAAGCCAGAGCCTCGACCGCGGAGCGATCACCGAGTGCCTTGACCAACTGCGTCGGCACCAACGAGGTGTAGCGGCGCGGTCCGCTCATCGCGGCGACAGCGCCCGGCAATGCGGCAGGGTCGAAACCCGCACTGACGTCGACGATCACCGGTTGTGTTCCGGCGAGGACACTGCGCAACAGAACTTGCATCCCGGCGATGTGGTGCGGGGGGAGAACCAGCAACCAGGATCCGGTGCCGCCGAGGCGTTCATGGGTCGCGTCGCCGCTGGCTCGCAGTGCGCTCGCGGCGAGCATCGCGCCCTTCGGGGTTCCGGTGGTCCCGGACGTGGCGACCACCAGCGAGATGCCGTCGTCGATGGGCTGATCGGGGTGCAGAGCGTCGCTCAGTCGGGCCGTCTCGCGTGCGTCGGCCGCCGGGACGGGAAGCACGGCGTCGTGCACGCCGTCCAGGATCTGCGCGATGGCAGGCAGTACCTCGAAGACCGCCTCACCCTGTGGAACGGCCAGTGTGCGAAGAACGTTCACCGGACGTCCGGCCCGGCCAGCGGCCAACCACCGGCAGCCAGATGGCTTCGTACGCGGTCGACGTCGGTTTCGAGTGGCATCTCGTTGGTGATCTTCGTGATGAGGACCTGGATGTCGGTCTTCTCGATGGGCAGATCGCCGTCCTCGATCAACGCGTCGGCGACGGCGTCGACCTCGGTTTCGGAGAGTCTGCGAGTGAGGAGCGCGAAAAGTGGGATGTAGTCCTGCTCGGGGACGCCATTGGGATAGCCGGCCCGCAACCAGCCGACTATCGACGTGAGGAAGGGCGGAAGGGCCATGACGTCAGCTCACGTCTCGAACTTCGTTGTCGGTGTCCACGTCTTCGATGACCGGCCACCCACCTGCGCGCAGCCTTTCGGTGACACGATCGACGTCGTCCTCGGACGGCTCCTCGTTGAGGATTCCCTCGATGATGGCGCGGATGGTGTCGTAGTCGACGTGGCGGTCCGGCACTTCGTGTGCCGACTCGATGGACATCGAAACGACCTGCTCGATCTCCTCGTCGGTCAGACGACGACGGAGAACGGCGAGCAGCGCAAAATGATCCTTGTCCGGGATGCCCTCGGGATACCCGGCACGCAGCCAGTCGAGCACGCTGCGCAATGAATACTTGCTCAAATCCTCGGCCTCATTTTCGTTTCGGTGGTTTCAGTGGTGCGCCGCGACGACCACTCAGAAGACGTGGATTCCGAACGTGCTGGCCAAGAAGTTCTTCATCAACAACAGAATTCCGGCGAAGATCGTGACGAGCACGACCGCAAAACAGAGGTACGCACCCATTTTACCCAGGGTGGACGGTCCTTCGGTGCCGTCGGCGTTCGGCAGACTCAGCGACTTGAGGCCGAAGGCGAAGATCGCCGGCAGTCCGGCTCCGAAGAGCAGTCCGACTGCCACTACCTGCCAGAGCGAATCGAGGGTATCGGTGAGTAGATGCATTCTCTTGCGCCCCTTTCAGGAGTTGCGAGTGGGTTCGGTGGACGGAGTGGGATCAGCAGTCGGAATCTCGCGAGCCGTCGCATCCGGATTCTCGTCCCATTCGGCGGTCACGTTGGCGGCGTCTACGGGTTCCTTACGCGAACGCAGGTACATGAAGATCGCGAACGCGATGAGGGCAGCGAAGACGACGAGCACGCCGGCCAGGCCGCCGATCAGATGCGCGAGTGCCCAGCAGATGGCGCCGACCACTGCGGCCGACGGCAAGGTGATCAACCAGGCGGCGGCCATCCGGCCTGCGACGCCCCAGCGGACCTCGGCGCCCTTGCGCCCGATGCCGGTACCGAGGATCGATCCGGTGGCGACGTGGGTGGTCGAGAGGGGGAGTCCGAGGTGGCTCGACGTGAGAATGATGGCGGCGGACGACGCTTCGGCTGCCAGACCCTGCGGCGCGGCGATCTCGACAAGGCCCTTGCCCAGGGTGCGGATGATGCGCCAACCGCCCAGGTAGGTGCCGAGAGCGATCGCGACGGCACAGGTGAACTTCACCCAGAACGGCATCTCGGTCTCGGCGGTGATGGTGCCGTGAGCGACCAGGGCCAAAAAGATGACGCCCATAGTCTTCTGGGCGTCATTGGTGCCGTGCGCAAGTGAGATCAGCGAGGCGGTGCCGATCTGGCCGAAACGGAAACCGCGCTCACGCTCGTCTTCCTTGACGGATGCGGTGATTCGGTACACGAGCTTGGTACCGACGCCTGCGACCAGGGCCGCGACGACCGGCGCGAGGATCGCGGGGACGACGACCTTGGTCAGAACTCCACCCCACTCGACGCCGCCCATACCGATGGAGGCGATTGCGGCGCCGATCAATCCGCCGAACAGTGCGTGTGAGGAGCTCGACGGCAATCCGAGCAGCCAGGTCGCCAGATTCCAGATGATTCCGCCGACGAGACCGGCGAAGACGATCAGCAGCAGATCCTGCCCACTGACCGCGCCGAGGTTGACGACGCCTTTGGCCACGGTCGCAGCGACCTCGACGGACAGGAACGCACCGACCAGGTTCAGGATCGCGGAAAGTGTGACCGCAACTTTGGGCTTGAGTGCTCCGGTCGCGATGGAGGTGGCCATTGCGTTACCGGTGTCGTGAAAACCATTCGTGAAATCGAACGCGAGGGCGGTGACAACTACCACCAGGAGGATTACGAGCTCTGCGGTCACAACGTGAATTGTGCGTATCGAACGCGTAAAAGTACAGCGAACGGGATGCGAACAGGGGCTCCGCGGAGTACGTCCCCGCGCGTGGGCTGCGGCGCTGCCGTTCGCGATGTGTTCAGCGCCACGAAATCGGAACCCTGTGTGGGACCTCACTTTTTGGTCTCACTCACCGGGAAGGCACATTCGGACCGTTTTAAACGCTGATTACCTACGGGCACCGAGCGCACCGGAACAGGGGTTTCACCCCTGTTTCTCGGTGTCTGTCAGTGAGAAGGAGAGCTCCGACCGTGAAGCCCAACAAGTCCACGAAGCTGATCGTGGCACTCGCCGCGACCGCCGTTCTGGCGTCAGCCTGCGCATCGAATCGTGGTGACGATCCCTACGCCGTCGCTGTCGGCGGACCCGGCGTCAGCGCAGACCTTGCGTCGAGCACATCCGACGCGAAGTTCGGCACCCTCGATTCGCCCTGTGGTGAAGGCGACGCCACCGGCGCAACCGATCAAGGCGTCAGCGACACCGAGATCAAGATCGGGTTCGGTGACGACCGCGGTTATGTGAAGTCTCCTGGGCTGAACAAGGAAATGAGCGATGCGGTGAACGCGCTCATCTCTTGGTGCAACGATCAGGGCGGCATCAACGGCCGCAAGGTTGTCGGTACCGACTACGACGCCGCGATGACGCAGGCCAACTCGGTCATGCAGGAAGCGTGCGCGAGCCAGTTCATGATGGTCGGCTACGGCTTCGCGATGGATCAGACCGCCGAGCAGACGCGTGTCGCGTGCAACCTGGTGTCCGTGCCAGGCTTCACCGTGTCACCCGACGCAGCCAACGGACCGATGACATTCCAGGGTGTCCCGTTCCCGGTCGACTACGCGAACGGTTCGCAGTGGTTCCAGATGGCCGAGATGCACCCCGATCTGGTGAACGACTTCGACGTCGTCAACAGCACGATGCCCACGATCATCAGCTCCACCACGAAGATTCGCTCGATCGCCGAGGCTGCGGGTTTCAAGCTCAAGGATTGCGGCGTCACCCTCAACTACGAGGGGGAATCGAGCTATGTGCCGTTCGCCGAGAAGTACAAGGAGTGCGGCGCGAAGGGTATCTGGACGTCACGATCGGCGAGCCCGTCGGAGCTGAACTTCGTGAAGGCGCTCGATCAGGTCGGGATCGATCCCGTCTTCTTCGGTGAAGCCACCTGGTACGGCGCGACCGTCTCCGATTGGAACAAGGACACCGGACTGCTCGACAACCTCAACGCGGGCATGACCTTCCAGATGCTCGAGAACGCGGACAAGGTCCCCGCAGTGAAGAAGTACGTCGATCTTGTCTCCGAGCAAGGTGGCAAGACTGCGCTTCTCGGTATGCAGGCGGCGTCGTCGTTCCTGCTGTGGGCGGCCGCCGCGGACGAGTGCGGTAGCGATCTGACGCGTCAGTGCATGGTGAACGAACTCTCGAACATTCACGAGTGGGACGGCGGCGGATTGCATGCCGTCACCGATCCCGGCAAGAACATGCCGGCCACCTGCGGACTCATGACCTCGCTGAAGGGCAGTACCTACGCGCAGGCATTCCCGTCCACCGCGGGCGAATTCAAGTGCGACCCCAAGTACCTCGTCGCGACCGACAAGAGCACCTGGGGAACCGAACTCGGGGCTGACCGCGTGTCGACGAAGTACCAGAACGCCAACGTCATCAAGCCGCAGTCCTGATTCTTCCGACTCGGGCGGCGAGCGCCAACCGCCGCCCGAGTCCCTAACGAGGGTTCAGCCATGAACACTTTTGTCACTTTCACGATCCTGGGCCTGGTCCTGGGGTCGGTGTACGCGATCGCCGCCTCCGGGCTGGTACTCACGTACAACACGTCAGGCATCTTCAACTTCGCGCACGGTGCACAGGCAATGCTCGGTGCGTTCATCTACTGGCAGTTGCGCTACGGCTGGGAACTTCCCACCGTCGTCGCTTTGCTGATTTCACTCGTCCTGGTCGGGCCACTGATGGGCCTCGGCCTCTACGTCCTGATCATGAAGGGTCTGCGCGATACCGCCGAGGTCACCAAAATCGTTGTGACGGTCTCGATCCTGCTCGGAATGCTCTCGATCTCGCACTGGTTCTGGCACCCCGAGACCGCTCGGACGATGCAGATGTTCTTCGGCGACCAGTCCAAGATCACGGTGTTCGGCGCGAGCATCCGCTACCACGAGTTGATCTGCATCCTCGTTGCGATCGCCATCGCCGTCGGCCTGCGCATCCTGTTCACGCGCACCCGCGCCGGTGTCGCGATGCGCGGCGTCGTCGACGATCCGGAACTGTTGCGCCTCAACGGCCACAATCCGGAGCGTCTTGCGGCCCTGTCCTGGGCGATGGGTTCGACGCTCGCAGTCCTGGCCGGCATCCTGATCACCCCGATCAGTGGCGGCACACTCGAGGCGAACATGTTGACACTCTTGGTGATCGACGCGTTTGCCGCGGCCATGTTCGGCCGGTTGCGCAGCATTCCGCGCACGTTCGTCGGCGCCGTGGTCCTCGGGCTTGCCGGTACGTACGTATTGGCATACTTCCCGACGAGTTGGAGTTGGACATCGAATTTCCGTGTCTCCCTACCGATGATCGCGCTGTTCGTGGTGCTGATCGTGCTCCCACAGGACCGCTTGCGTGGCGCGGTCACTCGTACTCGCGAGCGTTACCACGTGCCGAGCGTGCGCAAGGCCGTCGTCTGGGGCGTGGCACTGATCGTCATCGTCTACCTGATCCGTCTGCTGATGGTGACCTCCGCCGTCACCACACTGACCATCGGAATGACGTTCGCGATCATCGCGCTCTCGCTCACACTCCTCACCGGTTACGCGGGTGAATTGAACTTGGCGCCGGTGTCTTTCGGCGCCATCGCGACCATCGTGGCCTTCCATTTCGGGATCTCCGGTTCCGGGTTGGCTGCGCACCTCAACCTGTGGGGCATCGTCGTCGGAGTCCTCGTCACCGCCGTGATCGGTGGCCTCGTCGCCCTGCCGGCGCTGCGGCTGAGAGGGCTGTATCTCGCGCTGGCAACCATGGCCTTCGGAGTGTTCCTCTCCAACATGGTCCTTCGCGACACCACCGAACACGAGATGTTCGGCATGAAGTACTCGCTGTTCAAAGACGGCAACATCGCCCTCCCGCCGCTGAAGATCGGCCCGCTCGATCTGAGCAACGAGACGGTGTTCCTGATGACCGTGACCGCGCTGTTCTCGATACTCGGCGTCGGCGTCATCGCGTTGCGTAACAGCGGCTACGGGCGCCGACTCGCGGCGATGAAGGACAGCCCGGCCGGTTCGGCCATGCTCGGACAGAGCCTGGTTCGGCTCAAGCTCAGCGTCTTCATGATCTCGTCGGGGATCGCCGGTCTCGGCGGCATTCTGATGTCGAGCGCCATGGGGTCCGTCTCGGGCGAGAGCTTTGCCATCATGGTCAGCCTCTCGCTGCTCATGCTGACCGTCGTCGCGGGTATCGGATACGTCACCGGCGCCCTGTTCGGTGGACTGATGGCTGGAATCGGGTTTGCGGTCATCATGGTCTCGTTCACCAATCTGGCTTCGGCGCAACCGGAGTTGGAGGGAATGTGGCTGCTCTTCGGCAACATCGCGGCAGTCAGCCCGGCACTGATCGGCATCGGCGTCGGCGCGAACCCCAGCGGAACGGTCCACAGCGTGATCGAGGGCTACCGACGGCTCGCCGGTGCCAAGCCTGTTCTGATCGGCGGCGCCGCAGTCGTTCTGCTGACCTACGTCCTCGCTCTGACCGGTGTACTCGGCAACTGGTGGTTCGCGTCCATCACGATCGCGGTGGTGTTCATGCTGCCGGTGATCGGTGAGATGGTCATGCCCAGCGCGGTTCTCACTCCGGAGGAACTGGCCGCCAAAGCGACAGTCGTTCCCGAGGACATCGGGATCGATGTCCCTTACAGCCCCGAGATCCGTGACGAGATCGACCGCGAACTGGGGATTCCTCAGTACCAGGGTGGCTCGCCGAAGGAGTTGACCGTCCATGTCTGATACACCACTTCTCGAAACGCGCGGTGTGAGCGTTCGTTTCGGTGGACACGTCGCGGTCAAGGACGTTTCGCTCACCGTGCAACCCGGAACGGTGACAGGACTCATCGGACCGAACGGTGCCGGCAAGACGACGCTCTTCAACACCATCACCGGGCTGCAGAAACCCACCTCCGGTCAGGTGTTCCTCGGTGGCGTCGACGTGACGAAGCTGCCGCCGCACAAGCGGGCGGGGCGCGGGCTGGCACGTACCTTCCAGCGGCTCGAACTGTTCGTCTCGCTGTCGGTGCGAGACAACCTGCGCGTCGCGGGAGACATCCACAAGGCGAACGGCCGCAACAAGATCGACGTGGACGGCGAGACCGATCGCCTGCTGGAGCTGACCGGGCTCACGGATGTCGCGGACAAGGACGTCGCGGACATCCCCACCGGACGGGCTCGCGTCGTCGAAGTTGCACGAGCCCTCATGACCGACCCGCGAGTGCTTCTGCTCGACGAACCGGCCTCGGGTCAGACCGAGCAGGAAACCGAGGTCTTTGCCGAGATGCTCACCGAACTTGCTGCGGGTGGACTCGGAATCTGTCTGGTGGAGCACGACATTCCGCTGGTGATGAAAGTGTGCTCGACCATCCACGTGCTCGATTACGGCGCAGTCCTCGCCTCGGGTGATCCGGAGAAGATCCGGACGGATCCGGAAGTGATCGCGGCCTACATCGGGACCGAGGAGGAGGCGGTATGACTTCAGCGAAAATTGGCGAGGCGAAAATCGACGAGGGTATACGCAGCCCCGACCGCGCCGAACCGTTGCTCGAACTGTCCGGTGTCCGCGCCGGTTACGGATCCATCGAAGTTCTGCACGGGGTGGACCTGATTCTGGAACCGGGCGCCGTGGTGGCGCTGCTCGGACCCAACGGCGGCGGCAAGACGTCGACGCTCAAGATCTGCTCGGGCGTCCTTCCGGTCACCCGCGGCGAGTTCCGGCTCGCGGGCCAGGTCGTGAACGGAGTCGAGCCTTCGGAGTTGGCTCGGCTGGGGGTCTGCTCCATCCCCGAAGGACGCGGGATCTTCGCCAACCTCACTGTGCGGGAAAACCTGTGGATCGCCACCGGAACGGGCGTCGGGCTGGCCGAACTCGAAGAGGTTGCGTACGGCAGGTTCCCGATCCTGGGGGAGCGGCGCGGACAGTTGGCCGGATCGATGTCCGGTGGTGAGCAGCAGATGCTGGCGCTGTCACGGGCACTCGGCACTCACCCGACGGTGCTCCTGCTCGACGAGCTGTCGATGGGGCTCGCACCTCGAATCGTCTCGCAGATGTACGACGTCGTCGGCTCGCTTGCAGCCGAAGGCATTTCCATTCTCGTCGCCGAGCAGTTCGCGCGAGCGGTGCTGCCCATCGCGACCTCGGCCGCACTGATGTTGCAGGGACGCGTCGTCAAGACCGGCGATCCACACGACATCGAAAACGAACTTTCTACCAGTTATCTAGGAGGATGACGATGACTACTCTCGCCGAAGATCGCCGTGAGGAATTCAAGAAGAACATCGCAGAGTTGAAGCTGGACAAGAAGCAGGCAGGCGGCGACGCGGCGACGCGCATCGCGGGCCTGGTGCTCATGGTCGTCGGAGTGGTCGGCGCCTTCGTCGTCTACATCTCTTCGCTGACGCTCTCGGACCTGCGGGATCTGGTGTCGTACCAGATCCTCACCGTGGTTTTCCTCGCCCTGACAGTGGTCGGTGCCGCTCTCTTCCTGGCCGCATCGGTGGCAAAGGTGCTGCGGCTGTGGCTGGTTCGCCAACTGCTCGAGGGCCAGGCCCAGACAGATCAGATCTCGCAGGCGTTGAGCACGCGCAACTGATCTTTGTGAAGAACCGAACGATGCCCGCCACGAAAGTCGTGGCGGGCATCTGTCATTGCTCGGCTACAGCGGTGTCTCGGCTACAGCGGTGTCTCGACTACGCGGACGGTGGCCGGGAATCGCGTCGGATGGGATGGTCCTCCGGGATCTGCACCATCACGATCGGTGTCCCCTCCGGGTCGGCGATCCACATCTCGTGTAGACCCCACGGTTCCTGTCTTGCCTCGCGCGCGATCTTGACCCCGGCGAGAACCAGTTCGGTCTGAACGGCAGTGAGGTCCCGGACCTGCAGCCAGATCGCGCCGCGAAAGCCGCCCTCACCGGTGCCGCCGTGCGCAGCGACTTCGATCAGCCCTTGGCCGGCGAAGAAGACTGTGCCGCCGGGATATTCACGAGCGATCGCCAGACCGAGGGTGTCTCGGTAGAAGCTCAGCGTTCGTTCGTACTCGCTCGGGCGCAATATCGTCCGACTGCTCAGAATCTCCACGTCCGACCTCCCTCTCGCACCTACTGTGTCAGAAATACCAGGGATATGGTGACCAGTCGGGATCACGCTTTTCGAGGAACGAGTCACGACCCTCGACGGCCTCGTCGGTCATGTACGCCAAACGTGTTGCCTCACCGGCGAACAGCTGCTGGCCGACCAACCCGTCGTCCTGCAGGTTGAACGCGTACTTGAGCATCCGCTGTGCCTGCGGCGACTTGCCGTTGATCTTGCCGGCCCAGTCGATCGCGACGTTTTCGAGTTCAGCGTGGTCGACAACCTTGTTGACCGCGCCCATCTGATGCATTTCCTCGGCGGTGTACGTCTCACCCAGGAAGAAGATCTCGCGAGCGAACTTCTGGCCCACCATCTTTGCCAGATAGGCGCTGCCGTAGCCGCCGTCGAAGCTTCCGACGTCGGCGTCGGTCTGCTTGAACCGTGCGTGCTCGCGGCTGGCGAGCGTCAGGTCGCACACCACGTGCAGGCTGTGGCCGCCGCCCGCAGCCCAGCCGTTGACCAGGCAGATCACGACCTTCGGCATGAAGCGGATCAAGCGCTGGACCTCGAGGATGTGCAGGCGCCCGGCGCGTGCTTTGTCGACGGTGTCCGCCGTTTCTCCTTCGGCGTACTGGTAGCCGCTGCGACCACGGATGCGCTGGTCTCCGCCGGAGCAGAACGCCCAACCGCCGTCCTTCTCGCTCGGTCCGTTGCCGGTCAGGAGCACCGCTCCCACGTCGGAGGTCATCCGGGCGTGATCGAGCGCGCGGTACAACTCGTCGACGGTGTGCGGGCGGAACGCATTACGCACTTCCGGTCGGTCGAAGGCGACGCGAACGGTGCCTTGGCTGACATGCCGGTGGTAGGTGATGTCGGTGAGGTTCTCGAATCCGGGGACAGGGCGCCAGAGCTGCGGGTTGAAGGTCACCTGAGCCACGATAGAGGCACGGCTCGCGCGTCTAACGGATACCTGAGGTAGAACACGTTCCCGGGCGCGCTAACGTGCAGGTCATGAGCGAACAAACCGCAGACGGCACGGAGATCGTCACAGACGGTGAGAAGCGGGGCGGATTTCCACGGTTCCGGCACACTCCCGCAGGTCCGGACTTCGGCCGCTTCGTCGAAGCGATGCGCAGGTTGCAGGACCTTGCCGTCTCGACCAATGTTCCCGACGACGTACTCGCAGACATCGCTACGCAAGCCGAGGAGCTTGCCGATCGGTTGACTCCGTACGAGGTCCCGGAAGGCAAGTCGCCCGCAGGCTCGAACATCCAACTGCCCGGACGCGGCAGCCTCCTCATGCTCCCGTGGATGGTCGAGAAGTTCGACACCGAAGGAGTCCGCAGTACCGGCGTCTTCCGCCGCTACCACCTGGGCGGCAACGGCGCCGCTCACGGCGGTGTCCTGCCCTTGCTGTTCGACGACGTCTTCGGGATGACGGTCCACGCGGGTGGCCGTCCGATCTCCCGCACCGGCTACCTCCACATCAATTACCGCGCGATCACTCCGCTCAATCAACAACTGGTGATCGAGGGGCAGGTGGATCGGGTCGAGGGTCGCAAGACTTTTGTCAGCGCGCGCCTGACCGATCTCGACGGCAAGCTCCTCGCCGACGGTGAGGCGCTCATGATCGAACTGCTTCCGGGACAGCCCTGACATGTTCCCCTCGTTCGACGATCTGATCGCGGACGCAGTGGTGCTCGCGCTGCCGATGCGAGTTCGCTTTCGCGGCATCACGACTCGTGAGGCCCTGCTCGTTCGCGGCCCGGCCGGGTGGGGAGAATTCGCCCCGTTCGTCGAGTACGACGACGACGAGGCGTCGCAGTGGCTGCTCGCGGGTATCGAAGCGGCGTGGCTGGGTCCGCCGCCTGCGCTTCGTGACGCAGTTCCCGTCAACGCGACCGTGCCGGCGATCGACGCGTCTGCCGTTCCGGAATTGCTGGAGCGCTTCCCCGGGGCCCGGACAGCGAAGGTCAAGGTCGCCGAGAAGGGACAGTCGCTGGCGCAGGACGTCGCCCGGGTGAACGAGGTGCGTCGGCACATCCCGAACGTGCGCGTCGACGCCAACGGCGGGTGGAGCGTGGACGAGGCGATCACGGCCTTGCGAGCGATCACCGATGACGGTGAACTCGAATACGCCGAGCAGCCGTGTGGAAGCGTCGAGGAACTGGTCAGGGTCCGCGCCGCGGGGACCGGTGTGAGGATCGCTGCCGACGAGAGCATTCGCCGTGCCGAGGACCCGCTGCGCGTCGTACGAGCGGGGGGAGCGGACGTGGCCGTCGTGAAGGTGCCGCCGCTGGGCGGAATGCGTGCTGTGGTGGTGCTGTCGGCGCAGCTGGCGGACTACGGGGTGCCGGTGGTGGTCTCGAGCGCTCTGGACACGGCTGTGGGGATGTCCGCGGGACTGGCGGCCGCGGCAGCCTTGCCCGCCCTTCCGTTTGCCTGCGGACTCGGTACCGGCGGCCTGTTCGTCCGGGATGTCGCGGTCACCGGGGCAGCTGTCGACGGTGCTTTGTCGGTGGGTGCCGTCGAGCCTGATCCGGTTCTGCTCGAGACGCTGGCCGCGCCCGCGGACCGGCGCGACTGGTGGTTGGAGAGGGCTCGGCGCTGCCATCGGATACTCGGCAGTAGGGACCAGCCGAATTTCGTATAGTCTCGGGCGCGACCTGATGAACATCAGTGAAGAATGAAGGGATCGAAAGTGGTTGCAGCTCTGAACGAAACCCTGCTCGAGGAATCACGGGTTCCCGCGGTCGTCGCGGACGTGCAGACCTTGATCGACGCAGAGGTTTCGGATAAGTCGGGGGCCTCAGGGCTGGCTCTCAAGGGTGGCTACGGCGCGGTCAAGAAGGTGAGCCCGTCCATCGTGCCGGACGCCGTCACCGCGCTTCTGCCGGCTTTCGTGGCAAAGCTCGAGCCGTACTGGCAGGAATTCTCGGCTTCCGGCGAAGGCAGCTTCGCCGATTTCATCAGCGCCCGCGGTGACGCGGTTGCCGATTCCCTCCTCGAGGTGACGGACGAGCGTATCGAGGGCAGCGACAAGGCCGTCGTCAAGTCGATGTACTCGAAGCTGCGCGGTTCGGCGAAGAAGCATGTGACTGCAGCTCTGCCGCGTCTGGGCGATGTGATCCAGAAGCACGCTGCATAAGCGAACGTAAAACGACTAGTGGCCCGGGAGTTTCTCTCGGGCCACTCGTCGTTTTCGGTGCGTTTGTCAGTGAGCCGAATGTCCGTGACGCCAGAAGCCGGTGAAGGTGATGTCGGTTTTGGCGAACTTCCGGTCGTTCACGAGGTGCCGACGCAGCCCGGTGGTGAGTGCCTGTTCGCCGGCGACAAAGGTGTACGACGGCCCCTCGGGCAGTTCGGCGGCGCGGACGGTCTCGAGGGTCAGAACACCCGGCGTCGCGTGTTCGTCCTCGCGAACGAGCCAATGCGCGTTGACGTTCGCCAACTCCGGAATGTCTTGCTTGTCTTCGATGTTCGGAATCTCGACGAAGACCTCGGCACGCAGGTCTGCGGGTGCGGATTCCAGAATGCCGATGATCGCGGGAAGTGCACTCTCGTCGCCGACGAGCAGTTGCCACTTGGCCTCGGGTGTGGGGTTGTAGATGCAGCCTTCGTCCAAGAGGGCGACCTCGTCGCCGGCCGACGCGGTGTCCGCCCACGCGGATGCCGGGCCGATGTCGCCGTGATAAGCGAAGTCGATGTCGATCTCCGTGGTCTCGCCGAAGAGACCGGATCCGGCAGCACGGTAGGCGCGAATCGTGTAGTTGCGCACGACGGGTCGCGTGTCCTTGGACATCAACAGGTACTGCGCATACCAGAGATTGCTGGCCGCGCTCGGCAACCGGAGTTCACTCTGGCCGACCTGCGGGATGAACATGCGGAACCACTGATCGGCACCCATCGGAGCGATGGTGGACAGCTCTTCGCCGGCAATGGTCACCCGGATGAAGCTGGGGCTGATTCGTTTGTTCGCCACGACCTGCGCCGACACGATGCTGCGTGAGGCCGGTTTCACGAACTTGGCGCGCTTGGCCATGACTGGTTGCTCCCTGATTATCTGTTACTCGTACCTAATCAGGTAACCCTAACCTGATTTACGGTCGCTGTGGAGTGGTGGGTCTGTCCTTTTCGACGACTTCGGGAGGAAGACCCCACTGCGCTCGGCCAAGTCGGCTCATCGGTGCGATTGCCGCGAAGTCCGGCAGGCCGTCGTCGGCGACAGCCTCGGGACGTACTGCGACCGCCACCACATTTCCCATCACGACAAATGAATTGCCGACCTCGATGACCTGGTGGAGCGTGCATTCGATGGCGATCGGGGAGTCGGCGACCCGTACGGGGCGAACCCGCTCGCTCGGCTCGCTACGGATGTTCAACTCGAGAAACTCGTCGGCCTCGGCGTCGTAGAAGGCGGAACTCTGGTTCACCACGTCGGCAAGCCTGGCAGTCGCCAGGTTGATCACGAATTCGCCGGTCGCTTCGATGTTGCGCAGACTGTCCTTGCGTCCGACCGACGTGAACTGCACGATCGGCGGCGCCGAACTTGCCACGGTGAAAAAGCTGTACGGAGCCAGATTGCCGACGCCGTCCGCCGACAGGGTGGACACCCAGGCAATCGGCCGGGGGACCACCGAAGCGGTGAGTAACTGATAGAACCGGCGGGGTTCGAGCTCGGCTGGATCGAAGAGTGTGCGCACCCACACATAATGCCGCTGTCCCCGCCCCTGGGCATGCTTGCGCCCGAACATCTGACACTCTTGAAGGCGTGAATCCGTCCACTGCACAAGCCACAGCCGTCGTCGACGAACTGGTTCGTGGTGGCGTGCGTGAAGTCGTGCTGTGTCCAGGCTCGCGCAACGCGCCCCTCGCATTTGCCCTCCAGGCCGCCGATCTCGACGGCCGGTTGCGTCTGCACATGCGGATCGACGAGCGGACAGCAGGCTTTCTGGCACTCGGACTGGCAATCGCCGGGAAACGACCGGTCCCCATCGTGATGACTTCCGGGACCGCCGTCGCGAATCTCGGACCCGCTGTCCTCGAGGCCAACTACGCGCGAGTGCCGCTGGTGGTCCTGAGCGCCAACCGGCCGTACGAGATGCTCGGCACCGGCGCCAACCAGACCGTCGAGCAGCTCGGGCTCTTCGGCAGTCAAGTCCGCGCAACCATCAGCCTGGGCCTGGCGGAGGACGATTCGACGCAGAACAGCCAGTGGCGCTCGGCGGTCTGCCGGGTCCTCGCCGCTGCCCGCGGAACCCGATCCGGAAACGCGGGTCCGGTGCATTTCGACATTCCACTTCGTGAGCCGCTGGTGCCGGACGTGCACGCGCAGGGACCGGTCCCGGAGGGCCGTCCCGGCGGTGCGGCCTGGACCACCACCCAGAATGCGACGCTCGACGTTCCCGTCGATCTGGATCTGACCGCAGATACGGTGGTCATTTCCGGACACGGCAGCGCACTTCGGCCTGAGCTGGCCGGCCTGCCGACGGTGGCCGAGCCGACGGCTCCGATGCACGGGATCGCACTGCATCCACTCGCGCTCTCGCAACTCAAGCCCAAGCAGGCGATCATCACCGGCCGCCCGACGTTGCATCGTCAGGTCTCGAAGGTGCTGGCCGACCCGGGCGTCGACGTCTACGCGCTGACTACCGGGCCGCGCTGGCCGGACGTATCCGGCAACGTACTCGCCACCGGAACCAGAGCAGTGGTCACCGGGACTCCCGATCCCGCCTGGATCGCTCGATGTGCCGCGCTGACCGAACACGCCGAAACTGCCGTCCGCAAGCAACTCGACGCCCACCCCAAGGCCACCGGCCTGCACGTGGCAGCTGCTGTGATGGATGCTCTCGCGGACGGCGACCAGCTTCTGCTCGGCGCATCCAACCCTGTTCGCGACGCGGCCCTCGTGAGCTATCCCAAGCCCGCCGTACGGGTGCTGTCGAATCGCGGCGTCGCAGGTATCGACGGCACCGTCTCGGCGGCGGTCGGTGCTGCGTTGGCGTACGAGGGCGGCCGGACCGTCGCTCTCATGGGCGACCTGACATTCCTGCACGACGCGTCCGGGCTGCTGATCGGGACCGGTGAGCCGAGGCCGAGCGACCTCACCATCGTCGTCGCCAACGACGACGGCGGCGGTATCTTCGAGCTCCTCGAACAAGGCGACCCGCAGTACGCCGGCGTCTTCGAGCGAGTGTTCGGAACACCACACGGCATGGACCTCGCTGCGCTGTGCGCGGCCTACCGCGTGCCGCACGCAGCGGTCACCGTCGACGCCCTGGCAACGACGCTGGCGCAACCGGCCAACGGCATTCGTGTGCTCGAGGTCGCGACGGATCGTAGTGGGCTGCGCGAACTCCACGCTTCCGTGCGGGCACAGCTGTGACGCAAACGGTTCTGCGTCGTCTCCGCATCGGCGTACTGGTGGTTGCGGTCGGCATTTCCGTGCTCGCGGTGATCCTGGTTCTCGGTGCCTGGCGCAACGATCGGACCATCGAATCGAACATGGGGACCGCAACTGCCGAGGTGCTCTCGGCAGGCTCGCTACGTTCGGCGATCAGCTTCGTGACACCGGACGGCGCCAACCACAACCCTGAACTCGGCGTGCTCTACCCCACCAATCTGACTGTGGGACAACGCATCGAGGTGGAGTACTCCAAAGCCGACCCTGATTTGGTCCGGGTAGCGGGACGCAACGCGACGGTGGCGCTGATCCCGGCAGGATCGGTGATCGTCGTGACGTGGCTCCTGGCTGGACCGTCGATCTGGTACCTGCGCAAGCGGGAAGCGCAGGCGGCAAGTTCGGCGCCGGTCGCCTCGAGTTAGTTCGCGCTTCGCCCGAACTTCACACGAACATGACGTGGACTTTTCCTGGCCCTGTCACCGTTCTCGGTGTGAGAGTAGCCATCGTTGCGGAGTCATTCCTGCCCAACATGAACGGCGTCACCAACTCGGTACTACGCGTGCTCGAACACCTCGATCGCACTGGCCACGACGCCATGGTCATTGCGCCGGACACTGTCGGATCCGACACCTCTGCCGCCACCGAACACGAAGGCGTTCAGGTGGTTCGGGTGCCAGCCGTCATGGTGCCCAAAGTCAGTTCACTTCCCGTCGGCCTGCCGCAACCACGATTGACCACGGCCGTGCGGACCTTCGCGCCCGACGTCGTCCATCTGGCGTCACCGTTCCTGCTCGGCGCCGGGGGAGTGGCCGTCGCGAAGCGGCTCGGGATCCCGACCGTCGCGGTCTACCAGACCGACGTCGCCGGATTTGCCGAAAGCTACGGTCTCGGCGTCACCAGCCGCGCCGCATGGGCGTGGACCCGTCGAATCCACAAGAGCTGCAACAGGACACTCGCGCCCTCCACGTCGGCAGTCGACGCCCTCGAAGAGCACGGCATTCCGCGCGTGCACCGATGGGCCCGCGGCGTCGACGCACAACGATTCGCGCCTTCGCGTCGTAGCTCGGTGTTGCGGCGGTCCTGGATCGGTGACAGCGACCGGTTGGTGGTCGGCTTCGTCGGTCGCCTCGCGCCCGAAAAGCACGTCGAGCGACTGGCGGTGCTGGCGGCCGATCCCAGCGTGCAGATCGTGATCGTCGGAGACGGCCCGGATCGCGAGAACCTACGACGACTGATGCCGGACGCGATCTTCACCGGACAACTGGGCGGTACCGCGCTGGCCGACGCCTACGCGAGCCTGGACGTGTTCGTTCACCCCGGCGAGCACGAGACCTTTTGCCAGGCGGTCCAGGAAGCCCTCGCGAGCGGTGTGCCTGTCGTCGGACCGGACGCCGGCGGACCACGTGACCTGATCTCGCATTGCCGCAACGGCTACCTCCTGCCGACGGACAGGTTCACCGAACTCCTGCCAAGCGCAGTCGACGCACTTCGTCAGCGTGATCTGCGGGTGCAGTTCGGCTCCGCGGCGAGGCGCTCGGTGCTGCACCGGACCTGGCCGGCAATCTGCGAAGAGTTGCTCCGTCACTACGAGGACGTGCAGGGCCTCGGGCGGCGAACGGGTGCCAGCGCAGCCTGAACGCCCTCGCTGCCCGAGGGTTGGTAGCGTTTCGGGTGTGGCCACTACACACGGAACCCGAGCAACTCTCGAGAAGCAACCGCACGAAGTCGCGTCGATGTTCGACGACGTCGCGGAGCGATACGACCTCACCAACACCGTGCTGTCCTTCGGCCAGGACAAGGGTTGGCGCAAGGCCACCCGCGAAGCCCTCGACCTCAAGCCGGGCGAGAAGGTGCTCGACCTCGCCGCCGGAACCGGAGTCTCGACCGTCGAACTGGGGCGCTCCGGTGCCTGGTGCGTCGCCACCGACTTCTCCAAGGGAATGCTCAAGGCCGGAATCTCGCGCAAGGTTCCGATGGTCGCAGGTGACGCGATGTACCTGCCCTATGCCGACAACGTGTTCGACGCCGCGACGATTTCCTTCGGTCTGCGCAACGTCTCCGACTTCGAAGCCGGACTGCGTGAGATCGCCCGCGTAACCAAGCCGGGCGGACGTCTCGTCGTCAGCGAGTTCTCGACGCCCGTTTTCGGGCCCTTCCGCACGGTCTACATGGAGTACCTGATGAAGGCGCTCCCTCAGGTCGCACGCACCGTCAGCAGCAACCCCGACGCCTACGTGTACCTCGCCGAATCGATCCGTGCCTGGCCGACCCAGGAAGAGTTGGCCCGCAAGATCGAGGCTGCCGGGTGGAAGAACGTCAAGTGGCGCAACCTCACCGGCGGCATCGTGGCGCTGCATTACGCCACTGCCTGAACTGCTGTGCGCCTTTATCAACCCCCGGCGGTTAATAAAGGCGCACAGCACTTGCTCAACCGAACAGCGGTCGGGAGTCGATCTTTCTCGACGCGGCCCCCGACGCGCGCCAGGCCTTTGCCGTCAGGTCGGCGTCGGCGTCGGTGACCAGGTTCCCCATCACCCGAACGGCGACCGTCATCAGTGCCCGTGAGCGCATCGCAATCGGGCCCGACGCGGGCAGGAACTGCGGAACCGTCAGCAGGCCTGCGAGCCGGCGCGCGACCGAGAACGCCTGGCCGTAATGCTCCCGAAGCACGGTCGGCCACAGCTCCGTGAGGTCGTCGGCGCCGAGCTGTTCGACCACCAGACGTCCGCCTTCGAGGCCGTAGTCGATGCCCTCACCGTTGAGCGGGTTCACGCACGCTGCGGCGTCGCCGATCACGGCCCAGTTGCGTCCGGCGATGTTGGAAACTGCTCCACCCATGGGTAGCAAAGCCGAAGCGACGGAATGTATTTCGCTGCTCCACTGCCACTCGCTTCGGCGCTGATCGGTGTAGAGGTCCAGCAAAGGTCGCAGGGCACCTGGTGCCGGGCGCTTGGACGTCGCCAGTGTCCCGACGCCGATGTTCACCTCGCCGGTGCCGAGCGGGAAGATCCAGCCGTACCCCGCCTGCAACGTGCCCTCGGTGTCCCGCAGTTCCAGATGCGAGGTGATCCACGGGTCGGCGCTGCGCGGCGTCGCGACATACGCGCGTGCCGCGACGCCGTACGCGGTGTCCCGGTGCCACTGCCGTCCCAGCTTCTTGCCGAGCGTCGAGCGAACGCCGTCGGCGATGATCAGCGTCTGACAACGAAGGGTGCTTCGTCCCGAGGGGCCGGCGAGTACGACGGCGGCTACTCGATCACCGTCGAGTTCGACGTCGACGGCCTTGGTGCCCTCGACCATGACCGCGCCCGATTCGACGGCGCACCGGCGAATGGCGTCGTCGAGTTCGGTGCGGGGGATGGCGCTGCCGATCGGCGGGAACGACGTCCCCGGCCACTCGAGTTCGAGTTCTTGTCCGAAGCCGGACAACCGCAGGCCCTTGTTCGTCGTATGTGACCGAACCCACTCGCCGAGGCCGAGGAGATCTAGTTCGGCCACGGCGCGCGGAGTGAGTCCATCACCACAAGTCTTGTCTCGCGGGAAGACGGCAGCGTCCACGAGGACGACGTCTCGGCCGCTGCGGGCGGCCCATGCAGCGGCCGAAGAACCCGCGGGACCTGCGCCGATGACCACAATGTCGGTTTCGTTCGGAAGCGAATCGACGACGGGGGACTGCTCTTCTACGGACACACTCACATCTTCCCAGGCTCGCGATCGCCACCGTGGCGAGGCCGTCCCGAGTGCGAACCGCTAGGTTCACTACCGTGGGAACCGAGCCGTCACTGACGACAGGAATGGGTACTGACATCGTGAGCACCGAAAAGACTGCTGCCGACGCAACCGCATCGAGCACCGTCGTTGCAGGCATCGACCTGGGCGACGAACAGCTCGCCGCAGTAGTGCGTGGTGGACTCTCCGATGTCGAGGAGTTGTTGGTCAGCGAGCTGTCCGACGGAGAAGACTTCCTCACCGAGGCCGCGCTGCATCTCGCGCGAGCTGGTGGAAAGCGCTTCCGTCCGTTGTTCACGATCCTGACCGCGCAACTCGGACCGGTGCCGAACGATCCGTCGATCATCACCGCAGCGACTGTCACCGAACTCGTTCACCTGGCGACGCTCTATCACGACGACGTCATGGACGAGGCGTCCATGCGGCGCGGAGCACCCAGCGCCAATGCCCGCTGGGGAAACAGCGTGGCGATCCTGGCCGGCGACTATCTGTTCGCGCACGCATCACGACTGGTGTCGACGCTCGGACCCGAGGCCGTTCGGATCATCGCCGAAACATTCGCCGAACTGGTCACCGGCCAGATGCGCGAGACGATCGGTGTCAAGAAGGAGCAGGATCCGGTCGAGCACTACCTCAAGGTCGTGTGGGAGAAGACCGGTTCGCTGATCGCTGCTTCGGGACGCTTCGGCGGCACCTTCTCCGGCGCCGACGCAGCTCACATCGAGCGCCTCGAGCGCCTGGGTGACGCCGTCGGCACCGCGTTCCAGATCTCCGACGACATCATCGACATCTCGTCCGTCTCGGCGCAGTCCGGCAAGACGCCCGGCACCGACCTGCGCGAGGGAGTCCACACCCTGCCCGTCCTGTACGCGTTCCGCGAAGAAGGGGCCGACGCAGATCGCCTGCGGGAGCTTCTCGCGGGCCCGGTTACCGAAGATGCCCTGGTGGAAGAGGCCCTCGAACTGCTCGAGCGTTCGCCGGGCATGGTCAAGGCGAAGGCAAAGCTCGGCGAGTATGCCGTCGCGGCGAAAGCTCAGTTGGCTGAGCTCCCGCAGGGACCGGCCAACGAAGCGCTCGTGCGTCTCGTCGATTACACGATCGAACGAGTCGGCTGACACCTCGGCGAATCGGGGCTACCGGGTGGAAACCCCGACAGTCACTGGGTGGGAACCCTGATGCCCCTGTCTTTCGTTGACTGAACAGAACCGGTGCATACACCGGGGAGTTCGGGTGAGCCTTCGGCTCCAGCGAGGCAAGAGGTGAGCGGTTTGCACGGCTACGCGAACGGTGCGAAGACATTCGGCTTGTTGGTGGGGATGTCGGCGCTGATCGTCTTCATCGGCTCGCTGTTCAACAGCCCGTTCCTTCTGTGGGGATCCGTTCTGTTTGCCGTCGGCATGAATGCCTACGTGTACTTCAACAGCGACAAGCTGGCGCTTCGATCGATGCGCGCCCAGCCCATCACCGAGGTCGAGGCACCGGCGATCTACCGAATCGTGCGCGAACTCGCCACGACGGCGCACCAACCGATGCCCAGGCTGTACGTCAGCCCCACGAACGCCCCGAACGCGTTTGCCACCGGTCGTAGCCCTCGGCATGCCGCGGTGTGCGTGACCAGCGGCATCATGCAGATCCTGAACGAACGCGAACTGCGTGCCGTGCTCGGGCACGAACTCTCCCACGTCTACAACCGGGACATTTTGATCTCGTCCGTGGCCGGCGCGATGGCCAGCGTCATCTCTGGCCTGGCCAACTTCGCGATGTACGCGAGCATCTTCGGCGGCCGAGGGAACGGGCAGGGAAGCAATCCGATCGCGCTGCTGCTCGTCTCCCTGCTGGGACCGATCGCGGCAACCGTGGTCAAGCTGGCCGTTTCGCGCTCTCGCGAGTACCAGGCGGATCAATCGGGAGCCGAGCTCACCGGTGACCCGCTGGCGTTGGCGTCGGCGCTGCGCAAGCTCGAGTCGGGCGTCGCAGCCGCGCCGTTGCCGCCTGAGCCCAAGCTCGCGGCGCAGTCCCACCTGATGATCGCCAACCCCTTCAGAGCGGGCGACAAGGTCAGCAAGCTGTTCTCGACGCATCCGCCCATGGCGGACCGGATCGAGCGTTTGGAGAAGATGGCGGGGATGTAGGGGCCTTCGGCCCCTGTGAGCCTTTCTGGTCGTCGGAACTACCAAAAAGGCGCACAGGGGCGCAGCCCCTACTACCGGTAGTTCACGAACTGCAGGGCGATCCCGAAGTCCTCACCCTTGAGCAGGGAGATGACGCCCTGGAGGTCGTCGCGCTTCTTGCTGCTCACACGAAGTTCCTCACCCTGGATCTGCGCCTTGACGCCCTTGGGGCCCTCGTCGCGAATCTTCTTGGTGATCTTCTTCGCGTTCTCGCTGCTGATGCCCTGGACCAAGGTTCCGGACAGCTTGTAGATCTTTCCGGACTGCGCCGGCTCGCCGGCATCGAATGCCTTCAGCGAGATGTCACGACGGATCAACTTCTCCTTGAACACGTCGAGGGCGGCCAGCAGTCGCTCCTCGGTGTCGGCGTTCAACGTGATCGTCTCTTCACCAGACCACTCGATCGACGCTCCCGTGTTTCGGAAGTCGAAACGCGTGGTCAACTCCTTGGCAGCCTGATGCAGGGCGTTGTCCACCTCTTGACGGTCAACCTTGCTCACCACGTCGAAGGACGAATCAGCCACTTCACACTCCCGCTTTCCGGTAGTTCACGAACATCGAGTTCCGCCCACCTTCCATACCGGTGGACACCTCGACGTTATCGGGTCGGCACCGCCCGTTACCACCCGGTTTGCAAAATGGGGGTGTGTTCGTTGTATTCTTCTCACCGCACCGAGGAAGCCGTTTTCGGCCGCCGCACGTCGCGATATACTTGCGAATGCGCCGGATCGAAGCCTGGTGCAAGCACGGCAGATTGCCCGAGCGGCCAATGGGAGCGGACTGTAAATCCGTCGGCTTATGCCTACGTAGGTTCGAATCCTACATCTGCCACACCAAGTCAGCCCCGATTCTCTTCGCGAGAGTCGGGGCTGACTTTTTTTGTGCGTGTACCGAGGTCGAGCGCGCGTTGGCGACGCAGGCGCCGGCTTCGGCTCAGGGGTGTCGGAGGCTCAGGGGCCTCGGGATGGGCCCCGGGGGATGGTTTCAGGGGGAGTGCGGGGTCAAGTTGGTTCCCGCAAAGCCCTCGCCAGCGGCCTCGATCGGTGCAACAATGGGCTCCGGCACCATTTTTGCCCCGATGACCAGCGGATTTGGTGCTGGCGCTCGTTCGTGTGTAATCTTTCGGAGGCTTCAAGAGAGCGGCAACGCGCTCCTGAGCCACGCCCCCTTAGCTCAGTCGGTAGAGCGTTTCCATGGTAAGGAAAAGGTCAACGGTTCGATTCCGTTAGGGGGCTCGCTGGATTGTGGTGCCGTGCTTTCCGCGCGACACTCGACACCGAGGCGGTGTAGCTCAGTTGGTAGAGCAAACGACTCATAATCGTTGCGTCGCCGGTTCAAGTCCGGTCACCGCTACACAATATGCATGATCCACCCTGATTGCTCGTAATCAGATACACCCGAAAGAAGGCATCCCGTGGCCTCCTCGACCGACGTTCGGCCCAAGATCACCTTGGCCTGCGAGGTATGCAAGCACCGCAACTACATCACCAAGAAGAATCGGCGCAACGACCCCGATCGCCTGGAGCTCAAGAAGTTCTGCCCCAACTGCGGAACCCACCAGTCGCATCGCGAGTCGAAGTAGTAAGTCCTTAACAGGACGACGATTTTCGCGGAAGACCCTCTCTGGGCCTGCGTCTTCGGGTCCTAGCTAGAAGAGAGTCTCACCGCGTGACAGATTTGCAAGAGAACCAGGCAGCGGCCGAGGTCCCTACGGACCCGGCCGCTCATGCCGTCCAGATGGTCGGTCACCACTATCGTGTCGAAGACTTCTACGAGGTCGGACGCGAGAAGGTACGCGAGTTCGCTCGCGCCGTCCAGGACGCCCATCCCGCGCACTACGACGAGACGGCAGCCAAGGGCCTCGGATATGACGGCCTGATCGCTCCCATCACGTTCGTCGCCATCGTGGGTGCCATTGCTCAGCGACGTCTGTTCGAAGAGATCGTCACAGGCTACGACCTGAGTCAGATTCTTCAGACCGATCAGCGCTTGGTGCTGCACAAGCCCATGCAGGTCGGTGACCGACTCTTCTGCGACGTCTTCCTGGATTCGTTCAGGCAGGCCGCAGGTAGCGACATCATCGTGACCAAGAACATCATCACCGATCAGAACGACGAAGCCGTCGTCACCACGTGGACGACGCTTGTTGCTCGAACGGGTGGGGAAGTGGACGAGAACATCGCCCACGCAGTCAAGGACGTGATGATGCATGTCGCTTCGTAAATTTTCCGACGTGAGTGTCGGCGAACTTCTCCCCGAGAAGTCCGTCACCCTGACGCGTGGAAACCTCGCCAACTACGCGGGTGTTTCGGGAGATCCCAATCCGATTCACTTCAGTGACGAGGTCGCACGACTTGCCGGCTTGCCGGACGTCGTCGCGCACGGCATGCTCTCCATGGGCATCGGTGCCGGCTACGTCACCGAATGGCTGGGAGATCCGGGCGCAGTGACCGAGTACAACGTACGGTTCACGAGTCCGGTGATCGTGGCAGCCGACAAGGCTGCCGAGATCGAGTTCACCGCCAAGGTGAAGTCGATCGACGAAGAAAGCAAGACCGCAGTACTGGCAATTGTGGCCAAGTCCGAAGGTAAGAAGATCTTCGGTCGTGCCACTGCCACGGTCCGTCTAGCCTGATCGCAGGGCGGATTGTGTTTGTTCCGGGGCTTTGAAGTACACTGAGATTTCTGGGATTCCTCAGCGCTGCGCGCTGCCCTGAATGTTGCAAGACATTCACCTCGGGTAGCGCGTATGTTGTGTGATCGCAGAACGGTTGATTCAGGCAGGATCTACCTGTCGAGGTCAACCAAAGGGGCGTAGCTCAACTGGCAGAGCAGCGGTCTCCAAAACCGCAGGTTGCAGGTTCAAGTCCTGTCGCCCCTGCCCCCGGATGCCAGCGACTGAGAGGAACGACGTGAGCGAGGAGCGCGCCAAGCGCGACGCCGACACTTCGGATGCGGAGACTTCACCGTCTGCCGATTCGACCGGTGTCGACGACACTGCAGCTGACGCGACTACGCGTTCCGATCTTTCGTTGGACAAGGACGGTGCCGAAAAGGCTCCCTCCGCATCCACTGGGGTTTCCAACAAGCCGACCGGCAAGCGCGCTGCACGCGGCGCCTCGGTCAGCGCGTCCACCGTGAAGACTCCGGCCCGGACGGCATCCCGGACATCTTCGGCCAAGCCGACTGCAACGAACCCCGGCAAGAAGCCCAAGGCGAAGAAGGACAACATCTTCAAGCGCCTGCGCAAATTCTTCCGCGAGGTCATCGCAGAACTCCGTAAGGTCATCTGGCCGAACCGCAAGCAGATGATCACCTACACCAGCGTCGTGCTGACGTTCGTGGTCTTCATGGTCGCTTTCATCAGCGGCGTCGATATCGCTGTGATCAAGGGTGTCACCTGGCTGTTCGGCTGATCGCCGTAGCAGTCGGGCGTCTTTGCCTGCGAGCGCGACAAGACCCGACCCGGGTCCGAGTAACGAGAGGAAGCGAGTGCCCCAGTGAGCACCCCCGAGAACGACACGAATGAGGCTTTGGCCGAAGAGCGTGTTTCTGCCGAGGCGGCAGCCGAAGTAGACGTCGTGGTTGCCGAAGGCACCGATGCAGACGTTGCCGAAGGCACTGATGCAGACGCTGCAGCGACCGAGGACGTCATCTCCGACGATGCCGAGAACTCCGACGAGGCCGCTCCCGCCGCCGAGCTCGAGGTCGAGGATCCCGTTGCCGAACTCAAGGCTGCGCTGCGCCGCGCCCCGGGTGACTGGTACGTCATCCACTCGTACGCCGGTTACGAGAACAAGGTCAAGACCAACCTCGAGACTCGCGTTCAGAACCTCGATGTCGGCGACTACATCTTCCAGGTGGAAGTTCCCACCGAAGAGGTCACCGAGATCAAGAACGGCCAGCGCAAGCAGGTCAACCGCAAGGTTCTGCCCGGATACATCCTCGTTCGCATGGAGCTCAACGACGAGTCGTGGGGCGCCGTGCGCAACACGCCTGGTGTCACCGGTTTTGTCGGTGCCACGTCGCGTCCCTCGCCGCTGACCCTCAACGAGGTCGTCAAGTTCCTGCTCCCGCAGCAGGAGCAGAAGAAGCAGCAGGCTGCAGCGGCCGCCGTCGCAGCAGGCGAGGCACCGTCCGAGTCCTTCGGCAAGCCCCTCATCGAGGTCGACTTCGAGGTCGGCGAGTCGGTCACCGTCATGGACGGCCCGTTCGCAACCCTTCCGGCCAGCATCAGCGAGGTCAACGGCGAGCAGCAGAAGCTCAAGGTTCTCGTGTCGATCTTCGGTCGTGAAACCCCGGTTGAGCTCAACTTCAACCAGGTCGCGAAGATCTGACCACCCCAAAACTTGCAATTTGTTCGACGCAAGACACACACCCAAGCTAGAAACTAGGAACTAGAGATGCCCCCAAAGAAGAAGAAGCTCGCCGGGCTCATCAAGCTGCAGATCCAGGCAGGTCAGGCCAACCCTGCACCTCCCGTGGGTCCCGCACTCGGTCAGCACGGCGTGAACATCATGGAGTTCTGCAAGGCCTACAACGCGGCGACTGAGTCCCAGCGCGGCAACGTTGTGCCGGTCGAGATCTCGGTCTACGAAGACCGGACCTTCGATTTCAAGCTGAAGACCCCTCCCGCCGCCAAGCTGCTCCTCAAGGCAGCCGGCGTCGCCAAGGGCTCCGGCGAACCGCACAAGACCAAGGTTGCCTCGGTGACCATGGATCAGGTGCGCGAAATCGCGAAGACCAAGGCTGAAGACCTCAATGCCAATGACATCGAGCAGGCCGCGAAGATCATCGCCGGCACCGCTCGTTCCATGGGCATCACGGTCCAGGGCTGATAGTCCGCTCCACAGCATTACGTGGGAGGGCCGGCCAGGCCCCGACCACAACTGAACCATTCACCACTGCACAGGTAATTCGCTGCAGTGACAAGTAAGGACAGAACAAATGGCAAAGCGCAGCAAGGCGTACCTCGCCGCCGCTGAGAAGATCGACGCAGACAAGCTCTACAGCCCGCTTCAGGCTGCAAAGCTCGCCAAGGAGACGTCGTCCACCAAGATGGATGCAACCGTTGAGGTTGCAGTTCGTCTGGGCGTCGACCCCCGTAAGGCTGACCAGATGGTCCGCGGAACGGTCAACCTGCCCCACGGCACCGGTAAGACCGCTCGCGTCATCGTGTTCGCTGTTGGCGAGAAGGCAGCAGAAGCCGAGGCTGCAGGCGCTGACGTAGTCGGTGCAGAAGACCTGATCGAGCGCATCCAGGGTGGATGGGTCGATTTCGACGCCGCAATCGCGACTCCTGATCAGATGGCCAAGGTCGGCCGCATCGCCCGTGTCCTCGGACCGCGTGGCCTGATGCCGAACCCGAAGACGGGCACCGTCACGGCGGATGTCACCAAGGCTGTCAACGACATCAAGGGCGGAAAGATCAACTTCCGCGTCGACAAGCAGGCCAACCTGCACTTCGTCATCGGCAAGGCATCGTTCGACGATGAGAAGCTGGTGGAGAACTACGGCGCAGCCCTGGACGAGATCCTGCGTGCGAAGCCCTCGTCGGCCAAGGGCCGCTACGTGAAGAAGATCACGGTCTCGACCACCACCGGTCCGGGCATCCCGGTGGATCCGAACCGTACTCGCAACCTCCTCGAGGATGCTGCAGACGCGTAAGCAGTCCGCATACGAACAAGAAGGCCGGCAGGGATCACTCCCTGCCGGCCTTCTTGTCTGTGTCGGGAGGGCCTGCCTCTGCCGGTGGTATCGGTCCATCGGTGGTATCGATCTAACGGTGGCATCATCGGGGTATGCACGAAGCGTTCCAGTTCCTCGGAAACTTTTGGTGGCTGATCTTCGTTTTCGGCGGCACCATCGGTGGGGCGCTGAAAGGTGTCGCGGTTGCCAACGAAAGGCGGATCGAGCGCCGGCAAGAGCGCTTCCGGCTCAAGCAGCAGACCAAGGTCGCCATCGCGCAAGCCAACGCACAACATCACGCCGACGAAGAAACACAGCGCCGAGAGCTGGCCAAGGCAATCGAGCAGCACGATGCGGTCGACGCCCGATGGTTCTCGTACGAGCTCGATCCGGTCACACTGCTCGACACCCCGATGATGACGGACATGCGCGAGCCTTTGACCGCCGATTTTCATCGAGCCAAATATCGTGCCGATCTGCTTCGCCCAGGCAATCCGGAGACGATGATCGGCAACCAGCAGGCACAAACCGAGTACCGCGAGGCGGTGCACGCTTACTCGATCGCCTTCGAAATCGCGGAAGCTGAGGCGAAGCGCCGCCGACGGAGCGGATTCACCCTCGACGAACAAGAACGCCTGGTAAGGGCGCAACGTCTGCTGCGACTGGCCATGGACGAGGGCGCGACGCCACAGGAACGTCAGAGTGCGTACCGGAAGGCCCACAAGGAACTCGATGGATTGCTGGTGTTGCCGGACCGAGCTCGGGCAGCAATCGAACACAAGATCGCCAGGGCTATCGGTGCTTGAAGGAATCGGGTGCGTGACGAACTCGATTTGGTTGTGCAGCGAGCAGTCAGGTAGTCTTCGAGGCGGAGTTCAGTGCTGGATATGAACTTCACCCCAAAATCATGTTCTACCCAAGACCGTTGGTGATTGCACTCAGTGATGGGTGTGGTTGAAAGTCCGGGAGTGCCCGGCGGCCCACGTAGGTGAACGAGGTAGGGGGATAGCTTGATGTAGTGGTTCTACAGTTTGCCTGGTTATGCACTGCCTCGCTTTGCATCGTTACGCTGATTCGTAAGCCTCTTCTTCATGTTTCCTCTGTACGCCCCGTGCGCTTGCGCCGGGGCGTTTTGCATGTCGCGGACTGTGTCTTCTCGGGTTCACCCCGATGAGGTGCAGCGGTTCCTGAGTGGGACAACGACTGTCACGAGAGGAGGCGAAGTATGGCAAAGCCTGAGAAGGTTTCCGCAGTTGCGGAAATCACCGAGCAGTTCAAGGGTTCGACCGCCGCTGTGGTCACGGAATACCGTGGCCTTTCGGTTGGCAACATCACGACACTGCGACGCGCTCTCGGAGAAGGTGCCACCTACTCCGTCGCCAAGAACACCCTGGTCAAGCGTGCCGCCGCAGAGGCTGGCATCGAGGGCCTTGATGACCTGTTCGTTGGTCCGACCGCCATTGCATTCATCAAGGGCGAACCGGTCGACGCTGCGAAGGCTCTGAAGAACTTCGCTAAGGACAACAAGGCGCTCATCATCAAGGGCGGCTACATGGACGGCGCTGCGCTGTCCGTGGAAGAGGTCAACAAGATCGCGGATCTCGAATCCCGCGAAATCCTGTTGGCAAAGCTTGCCGGCGCGATGAAGGGCAACTTGGCAAAGGCCGCAGGCCTGTTCAATGCTCCCGCTTCGCAGATGGCCCGTCTGGCCGCTGCCCTGCAGGAGAAGAAGGCTGCAGAAGGCGGAGCCGCAGAGGCCCCCGCAGAGGCTGCCACCGAGGCTCCGGCCGAGGCCGAAGCCGAAAGCTGATCCGCACCCGCGCATCACTGCTATAACCCCGCCCGGTCGCGGATCAGCGACATGGGACTTACAGGAAGGACCGCCACAATGGCGAAGCTCAGCACCGAAGAGTTGTTGGACCAGTTCAAGGAGCTCACCCTCCTCGAGCTCTCGGAGTTCGTTAAGGCATTCGAGGAGACCTTCGAGGTCACCGCTGCTGCTCCCGTCGCCGTCGCCGCTGCAGGCGCACCGGCTGCCGGCGCAGAAGCTGCTGAAGAGCAGGACGAGTTCGACGTCGTCCTCGAGTCGGCTGGCGACAAGAAGATCCAGGTCATCAAGGTCGTCCGTGAGGTCGTTTCCGGCCTCGGCCTGAAGGAAGCCAAGGACCTCGTCGAGAGCGCTCCGAAGGCCATCCTCGAGAAGGTTGCCAAGGACGCCGCAGAGGCTGCCAAGGAAAAGCTCGAAGCTGCCGGCGCAAAGATCGTCATCAAGTAAGACGGTTTTCCCGCTGCTCTTCGCGAGTAGTAACGAAGAGGGCCACTCCCCACGGGGAGTGGCCCTCTTTTTTTGAACTTTTTTCGCGGGTGATATGCCGGAATTCATGCAGGTGGGAGGGGTGTCCGAACTAGGCTGTGATCTGAATTATGCTTCTTCCCTACTCGTTAGTAGTATTCGCAGTCACGGGTACCACTCCCATGCGATAGAGTGACCCAACCCACACGGGTGCATGCATGCAACGGACGTCGCGGAGGTAATGGTGGGAGTCGAGGTAGCGGTACAAGGACTGACAAAGTCTTTCGGGTCGCAGAGGATTTGGCAGGACGTGTCGTTGACACTTCCCGCGGGTGAGGTCAGCGCACTGCTCGGGCCTTCGGGTACCGGTAAGTCGGTGTTCCTGAAGTCCCTGATCGGACTGCTCCGCCCTGAACAAGGCTCCATCGTCATCGACGGCACGGACATCCTGCAGTGCTCCTCCAAGGAGCTCTACGAGATCCGCAAGCTGTTCGGCGTTCTCTTCCAGGACGGCGCACTGTTCGGCTCGATGAACTTGTACGACAACATCGCCTTCCCGCTTCGTGAGCACACCAAGAAGTCGGAATCCGATATCCGCAAGATCGTGATGGAGAAGTTGGACCTCACGGGTCTGGTCGGCGCCGAGGACAAGCTTCCCGGTGAGATCTCCGGCGGTATGCGCAAGCGTGCCGGTCTGGCGCGTGCACTCGTTCTCGATCCCGAGATCATCCTCGTCGACGAGCCCGACTCCGGTCTGGATCCGGTGCGTACGACGTACATCAGCCAAACGCTGATCGACATCAACGCCCAGTCGGACGCGACGATTCTGATCGTCTCGCACAACATCAACCTCGCACGCACGGTGCCGGACAACATCGGCATGCTCTTCCGTCGTCAGTTGGTGATGTTCGGTCCTCGTGAGGTGCTGCTCACCTCGGACGAGCCCGTCGTCAAGCAGTTCCTCAACGGAACGATGATCGGTCCGATCGGTATGTCGGAGGAGAAGGACGAGGCTCAGATGGCGCACGAGCAGGCGCTCGTCGACGCCGGTCACCACGCCGGTGGTGTCGACGACGTCGAGGGCATCGTGCCGCAGATGAAGGCCACCCCCGGAAACCCGGAGCGTCAGGCTGTTCGTCGTCGCCAGGAGCGCGTCCGTCAGATCATGCACACCCTCCCAGCTAACGCACAGGCGGCGATTCAGGACAGCCTCGACGAGGTTGACGGAACTGGGCAGTACGATCCCCAGTACGCCGAAGCGAGCGGCTATCAGGGGGAGTGGAACGACAACTCGCAAGACACGCAGGTCATTCCTGCATACGAGGGCGATCCCTACGGAAACACGACACACGGGCAAGGGTAGGCATATCGGATGGGGGTTACCCGCAACTCGGTTCTGAGTCCGGTCAACGGAGCATTAACTCAGGCCGGAAACATCGTCGAACTGTTTGTCGACGTCGTCAGGAATACGTTCCGGCGTCCATTTCAGTTCCGTGAGTTCATCGAGCAGGCCTGGTTCATCGCCAGCGTGACAATTTTGCCGACGGCATTGGTAGCCATCCCTTTCGGCGCCGTCGTCTCACTGCAGACCGGTTCGCTGATCAAGCAGTTGGGTGCAGAATCGTTCACTGGCGCTGCCAGCGTCCTGGCGGTGATCCAGCAGGGTAGCCCCCTGGTGACAGCGTTGCTGGTCGCCGGTGCGGCCGGATCGGCCGTGACGGCCGATCTCGGTTCTCGAACCATCCGTGAAGAGATCGACGCGATGGAAGTCCTCGGAATCAATCCGATTCAGCGCCTGGTGGTTCCGCGTGTACTCGCGATGGTGCTGATCGCTGTTCTGCTCAACGGACTGGTGTCCGTCGTCGGTATCGCGGGTGGTTACTTCTTCAACGTGATCCTGCAGGGCGGTAACCCCGGTGCCTACATCTCGTCGTTCTCAGCTTTTGCGCAGCTACCGGACATTTGGAGCGGTGAGATCAAAGCCGCGGTGTTCGGTGTCATCGCTGGTGTGATCTCCGCGTACAAGGGACTCCACCCGTCCGGTGGCCCGAAGGGCGTCGGTGAGGCGGTGAACCAGGCCGTCGTCATCACGTTCCTGCTGTTGTTCTTCGCCAATCTGATTCTGACGATGGTGTACCTCCAGATCGTGCCGGCGAAGGGATCTTGACCTAAATGACCATTGCACGAGGCCGCGGCGATCAGTTCCTGCTGAAGAGTCGCAAAGTAGCCAGAATTCCAGTGAACGCGTTGGACCGCGCGGGCGAGCAGATGTCGTTCTACGCGCGCGCCATCGCGTGGACCCCGCGCACCCTGCATCGGTACCGGAAGGAGACGCTTCGACTACTCGCCGAAGTGACCTTCGGTAGCGGTGCGCTCGCAGTGATCGGCGGAACCATCGGCGTCATCGCGATGATGTCCGGATTCACCGGTGTCGTCGTCGGCCTCCAGGGCTTCGCCGCTCTGGAGCAGTTGGGTAGCTCGGTCCTGACCGGCTTCCTCTCCGCATACGTCAACACCCGTGAGATCGCTCCGATCGTTGCGGCTCTTGCGCTCTCGGCCACGGTGGGTTGTGGCTTCACCGCCCAACTCGGTGCCATGCGTATCTCCGAAGAGATCGACGCGCTCGAGGTCATGGCAGTTCCGTCGGTGCCGTTCCTGGTCACGACGCGCATGATCGCCGGCTTCGTCGCCGTCATCCCGCTGTACATCGTGGGTCTACTCGCGGCGTACCTCGCCTCGAGAGTGATCAGCACGGTCTTCAACGGGCAGTCGACGGGTTCCTACGACCACTACTTCAACCTGTTCCTGCCACCGCAGGACGTGCTGTATTCGTTTGCGAAAGTCCTGGTATTCGCCTTCGTGCTGATCCTGATCCACTGCTACTACGGGTTCCATGCCTCAGGTGGTCCCGCAGGTGTCGGTGTGGCCGTCGGACGCGCTGTTCGCGCCGCAATCGTGACCATCGCCGTTCTCGACTTCTTCCTCAGCCTCGCAATCTGGGGCACCACGACGACAGTGAGGGTGGCCGGATGATCGAGGCTCCGTCAGTCCTGCGCCGCCGTGTGCTCGGACTCGTGTTCTTCGTGGTGTTGGCATTGTTCCTGGCCTTCACCATCGGAACCTTCAACAAGACGTTCAAGGACGTCGTGAAGATCGACCTCGTGACCGACACAGTCGGAAATGCGTTGCCACCCAACGCGGACGTCAAGGTCCGTGGGCTGCTGGTCGGCGAGGTGCGATCCGCGTCGACGAAAGACGGCCAGGTCACCTCGGTCCTCGCGATCGAGCCGGACAAGGCTGATCTCATTCCGTCCAACGTCACGGCGCGTCTGCTCCCGAAGACGCTTTTCGGTGAGCGCTACGTCTCCCTGATCATTCCGGAGGGAACCACCGCGACCCCGATTTCCGCGGGAACGGTGATCCACCAGGACAAGAGCGGCAATGCTGTCGAGGTCGGCGACGTTCTGGACGGACTGCTCCCACTTCTGCAGGCGATTCCGCCGCAGGATCTGGCGAACACTCTCGGTTCTCTCGCGCAGGGTCTGACGGGACGCGGCGCCGAGCTCGGTCTGACGGTCGATCGTCTCGAGGAGATCTTCCGCGGCGTCAATACCGAACTGCCCGCGGTGCAAGAGGATCTGCGCAAGTTCGCGGACTTCTCCCAGACGTACTCGGACGCTGCGCCCGATCTGATCAACGCTCTCGACAATCTGCGGACCACGGGTAACACGGTGGTGCAGAAGCAGGACCAGTTGCGGACACTGCTGGCGTCGCTCACCGTGACATCGTCGGACACCGCAGCCTTCCTCGAAGCGAACTCGTCCTCGATCATCACGCTCGCTGCGGATTCGAAGGAAGCTCTCCAGCTTCTGGCCCAGTACTCTCCGACCTTCGGGTGCACGTTCAAGGGCTTCTCGGACACCGCTCCGGAAGCTGCCAAGATCCTGTCCACCGACGCGCCCAATCCTGGTGTGCGTGCGAGTATTCAGATCGTGAACCCCAAGGGTCGCTACCTGCCCAACCAGGACGAGCCACGGCTCGTCGACAACCGCGGCCCGGTTTGCTACGACAACGTCACCGAGCCCGGTCGTCCGTTCCCGCAGTACCCCGGCGGTTCGTACGGTGACGGTTCCTACCAGGTTCCTTCCCGCAACCCAGGTCCCGCCACCATGGAATTCCTGCCTGCACCCGAGGGCTCCGGACCTCAGTTGTTCTCGACCAACAACAGCGGTCCGGCTCAGCAGGCCGGCTACGCGGGCTCGAAACTCGAAGAGGATACGTTGAAGGTGATCTACGGACAGGCCAACGGTGTTGCGCCGGACGATGTTCCGGCGTGGACCACGATGGTCAGCGCTCCGGCATTCGCAGGGGCGGAGGTGAGCGTCCAATGAGAGGACTCGCAGCTCCGCTGACAAAGCTCATCATCTTCGTTGTGGTGACGGTCCTGGCGACAGGACTGCTGGCAGCCAGTATCGCCAACCTCGGCGGCGGTGGCGGCACCAAGTTCAACGCCGTCTTCTCCGACGTCACTTCGTTGAACGAGGGCGACGAGGTTCGCATTGCCGGTGTTCGTGTCGGCCAGGTCGAGAAGATTGCCATCGTCAACGACAACCAGGCCGAGGTCCAGTTCTCGGTATCCGACCGTGATTGGTTGCCGGCCAGTTCCATCGCCACCATCCGGTTCCGCAACCTGGTGGGGCAGCGGTACATCTCGCTCTCGCAAGGTGAAGGCAGCCAAGGCAAGAAGATCACCGGCGGCGATACCCTGCCGCTGTCTCAGACGCGCCCGGCAGTCAACCTCACGACACTCTTCAACGGCTTCAAGCCGCTGTTCACCACCCTGAGCGCGGACGACGTCAACAAGCTGTCGTACCAGATCATCCAGGTGTTCCAAGGCGAATCGGGCACCATCAGTGAGCTCGTGCGCAACACCGCGAGCCTGACCAACACCGTCGCGGACAAGGACGCGGTCATCGGCGCGGTGATCAAGAACCTCAACGACGTTCTCGACACCGTCAACGCGAACGACAAGAACCTCGATTCACTGATCGTCAACACCCAGCAACTCGTCACCGGGTTGGCCAACGAGCGTGGGGTGGTCGGTTCGGCCGTCACCTCACTCGCCGGCCTGACCGACGCGACGGCAGACCTGCTCGAGCCGACGCGGCCGTCGATTCAGGGCTCGATCACGGCACTCAACACGCTGGCGACCACACTCAATCGTCGGAGTGACGACGTCAACGCGGTGCTCGAGACCTTGCCGGTCAAGCTCGAGAAGCTCGCACGCGTAGCGAGCTACGGTTCCTGGTTCCAGTTCTATCTGTGCGGAATCGACATCGTTGCCGGTCCAGGACAGTCTGCCTCGCTGAATCTGCCCACCGGCCTGCCGACGGTCAATCAGCCGATTTACACCAACGCGGCCACGCGATGCACTCAAGACGGTATGAGGGAGTTGCAAGGTCGATGAGTAAACGTCGCAGTCCGGCAATGGCCGGAGCCATCGGTATCTTCGTGGTGCTGCTGGCCACTTTGTCCGCGTTCTTCCTTGATTCGCTTCCGTTCGTGGGAGCAGGCTCGTCCTACTCCGCCGAGTTCTCCGAAGCCGCGGGTCTCAAGCCTGGTAACGAGGTTCGTATCGCCGGCGTGAAGGTCGGCAAGGTCACTTCCGTCGATCTCGACGGTGACCGTGTTCTCGTCGACTTCAAGGTCAGTGACGCGTGGGTGGGAGATCAAACCTCTGCGTCCATTCAGATCAAGACCATTCTGGGACAGAAGTACCTCGCCCTAGATCCGCGCGGAACCGACAACCTCGATCCCAAGGATCGGATTCCGCTCGAGCGCACCACCTCGCCGTACGACGTCGTTCAGGCCTTCTCGGCCGCGGCGGACACCGTCGGCGACATCGACACCGACCAGTTGGCGAAGAGCATGGAGACGTTGTCCCAGGCATTCTCCGAGACACCTGGCGATGTCCGCGCTTCGCTCGACGGCGTCAGTCGGCTGTCGCAGACGATCGCGAGCCGCGATCAGGACTTGCAGAAGCTCTTCGCCGCCACCGGGAAGACGTCGCAGATTCTTGCTGACCGCAACAAGGAATTCACCCAGCTGATCCGTGACGGCGGACTTTTGGTGCAGGAACTCAACAATCGCCAGCAAGCGATTTCGCAGCTGCTCACCGGAACTCAGCGCGTCTCTCAGCAGCTCACCGGTCTCGTTCGTGACAACGAGGCGGCAATCGGGCCGGCGCTGACGCAGCTCAACGGCGTCATCGACATCTTGAAGGCCAACAACGAGAACTTGGACAAGGCACTGAAGCTCTACGAACCCTTCATTCGCTTGTACGCCAACGTGGTCGGCAACGGCCGTTGGTTCGACCAGGTCGTCGTGAACCTCCTTCCGCCGGGTCTGCCGGACATTCCGGGCTACCGTGACCCCGTTCGTACGTTGGGAGGCAACTGATGGCTGATACTGCCGAAGCCGGAAGCGGCTCCAAGAAGCGCTCGGTCGCGATCATCGCCGCTGTTCTGATCGGGTTACTCGTAATCGGTGGTGCGCTGTGGTGGGTGTTCACTCGCGCCGGAACCACCAAGATCACCGCCTACTTCGACAAGTCGGTGGGTATCTACGACGGCTCCGACGTTCGTGTTCTCGGTGTCAAGGTCGGCACCGTCGAATCCGTCGAACCCCAGGGAGATCAGGTCAAGGTCGAGCTGCGTGTCGATCGTGGGATCGACATTCCCGCGGGTGCCAGTGCCGCTCAGATCACGCCGTCGGTGGTTGCCGACCGCTACATCCAGCTGACACCGGTCTTCACCGGCGGCGACAAGATGGCCAGCGGTGCAGTCATTCCGATCGAGAAGACGGCGACGCCCGTCGAGGTCGACCAGTTGTACTCCAGCATCGACGAACTCGCGTCGGCTCTCGGTCCTGAAGGTGCCAACAAGAACGGAGCACTGTCCGATTTCGTCGAGACAGGTGCGGCCAACCTCGAGGGCAACGGTGAAGCGTTGGGAGACAGCATCACCAACCTCTCGGATGCCGCACGGACGCTCAACGATTCGCGTGACAACATCTCGCTCACCATCAAGAACCTGGATACTTTTGTGGGCGCTCTCGCGGCCAACGATCAGCAGGTGCGCCAGTTCAACACGCAGTTGTCGGACCTGACCGGATTCCTGGCAGGTGAGCGCGACGATCTCGGTGCCGCTCTGAACCAGCTCTCGATTGCGCTCGGCGACGTCGCGAAGTTCGTGGCCGACAACCGCGATCAACTGGTCCAGACAACCGAAGGTCTCGTCGAACCGACACAGACATTGGCGAACAACAAGGAAGCACTGGCCAACACGCTCACCATGCTTCCGCTGGCGATCTCCAACTTGGTCAACTCGTACGACGCCGAATCAGGTGTGCTGGCTTCACGTCTGGCGTTCCCTGATCTTCAGAACCCGGCCGGCGTGCTCTGCAAGTTGATGGACCTCGGCAAGCTGTTGCCCGGTGATCCGCGGTTCGAGGCATTGGGAAGGCAGATGCAACCGGCCATCGACCAGTGCGCAAACGTCGCTGCGATGACCGACGCAGCCAATCAGGCTGCAGGCCTGAACCTTCCCTTCGGCATCCTTGCCGGTTCCGAACGGCAGATGCAGGTAGTTCCGGGCACTGTGCCCGGCGTCGTGTCACCGCGACTGACCAGTGGAAACGGGGAGGGCGAGTGAAGCGTTCATTGATAGTCGGCGCCGGACTGTGCGCCGTCCTGATCTCGGCAACAGCCTGCTCGTCCGAGGGAATCTACGCGGTTCCGCTTCCCGGCGGTCCCGATGTGGGTTCCGATCCGATGCACTTGACCATTCAGTTCGACGACGTGCTCGACTTGGTTCCGCAGTCCGCTGTGAAGGTCGACGGCGTTCCCGTCGGTCGCGTCGACGACGTGTCGGTCGGACCGGACGGATGGACCGCGGATGTCGGCATCATCCTCGACTCGTCGGTTGATCTGCCCGCCAACGCAATTGCCGCGGTCGAGCAGACCAACCTGCTCGGCGAGAAGTTCATCCAGCTGTCGGCCCCGCCGTCCGGACCGGACTCTGCGAAGCTGGCCGACGGTGATCTCATTCCGCTGGATCGCACTCGCCACGCCACGGAGATCGAGCAGGTTCTCGGCGCATTGTCGCTGCTGCTCAACGGCGGCGGTGTGGGCCAGTTGCAGCCCATCGTCGAAGAACTCGGTGCCGCGTTCGACGGTCGCGAAGGCAAGACGAGAAGTCTTCTGGAGCAGGCGAACACACTCATCGGTGGACTCAACGAGCAGCGTGACGACATCACACGCGCGCTCGACGGCCTGGATGTGCTCTCGACTCGCGTCAACGATCAGAACGAGAAGATCGGGAAGATTCTCGAGGAACTCCCCGTTGCGACACAGGTTCTCAACGAGCAGCGTCCGCAGCTGACGCAGATGCTCGCTCAGGTGGATCGACTCGGAACAGTGGGAACCGACGTCCTCACACAGTCCAAGGACGATCTGATCGCTGATCTTCAGGCTCTGCGTCCGACGCTGCAGGCGCTCGCAGACTCCGGTGACGACTTCGTGGGGGCACTTCCGTTCCTTCCGACGTTCCCGTTCCCGGACGGTGTCGAGAAGATTGCACAGGGTGGTTCCGTCAACCTCTTCCTGAGTGTCGACCTGCAGATCGGCAATACACTCTCGGGTCTCGGTGTCGGGCAGGGAGAACCGGAATACCGCCAGCCCAAGTTCGGCAATCCCAAGCCGGTGGTCGACCCCTCCAACCCGTACTACAACGGCAACGGGCCGCGACCGGGGTGGCCGACAGTGTCACTGCTGCCGATCGCTCCGATCCTGCCGCAGGTTCCCGTTGTCGCCGGCCTTCCCGCCACAACAGCGGGTGACCCGGCAACGCCGGCGCCCGCGGCGAACCCACTCAACCCCATCCAGGGAATGCTGGAACAGTTCGGAATCGGCGGTGATGGACAGTGAGATCAGCTCTGGTCAGATGGCAGCTCGTCGGCTTTGTCGTGGTTGCGCTCCTGGGTCTCATCTACGTCGGCGCCAAGTACGTGCGCCTGGACAATCTCATGGGGTTCGGTCAGTACACGGTCAAGACTGAATTGGCCACGTCCGGTGGAATTTTCACCAACGCCGAGGTGACGTATCGCGGCGTGCCGGTCGGGCGAGTGGGCGACATGTCGTTGACCGAGGACGGAATTCAGGTCGACCTGAAGATCGACAACAGTGCTCCGGAGATTCCCGCGTCGGCCCGTGCCGTCGTGGCCAACCGCTCCGCCATCGGTGAGCAGTATGTCGACCTTCAGCCCGATACCGACCAGGGACCGTTTCTCGAGGACGGCTCGGTGATCGCGGTGGGGGACACCACAACTCCGATCCCGATCGAGGATGTGCTGACCAGTGCCAACGGCTTGGTCAAGTCCGTGCCCGTCGACGCGCTCCACACCGTCGCCGTCGAACTCGGTGCAGCGTTCAACGGGAAGGGCGAGGACATTCAGGTCCTGGCCGATTCGCTGTCCGGTCTGTCGCAGTCCGGGCTCGACACTCTGCCTCAGACGCTCGCGCTGATTCGGAACAGTGAGACGGTACTGACGACGCAGTCGGATCAGTCCTCCGCGATCAAGCAGTTCAGTACCGATCTCGATGCTGTCACGGCGCAGTTGCGGACCAGCGATCCGGACATCCGTCGCTTGATCGACAACGGCATCCCGGCCAGCGATCAGATCGGTGCCCTCATCAACGAGGCGGGCCCGAGCCTGACGACTGACCTGACCAATCTTGCCGCGACCACCAAGACGCTTGCGCCGCGAACGATCGCGCTGCAGCCGTTCCTGATCTTCCTTCCCGGTCTGGCCGCTGCCGCACCGACGGTTGCTCCCGGCGACGGAACGGTCCATCAGGGCTTGGTGCTGGAGACCAACAATCCGCTCTCGTGCACGGTGGGTTACGAAGGCACCATGGCGATCCTGGACGAGATGAAGCGTCAGAATCCCAATTTCGACGACACCCAGCAGGACTTCCCGCTCAACACCGCCGCGTCGTGTGAGACGCCGCTGGGCAGCGAGACGGGCGTCCGCAGTGCCAACCGCGTGGTGTACGCCGATCCCGACACGATCCAGCCTTGGGACTTCAAGCCGAAGGTCGATCCGGACAAGTTGAACCTCAACCCGATCGCGACGCAGTTGGCGCCGTTGCTCGGAGTGACACCGAAGTAGACCGATCCGAATGTGGTCGAGTTTGTGCAGTTCAGGCTACTGAGTTGTGGCAGTTGACGATTCGCGGCCAGAGGCTGGGCAAAACAGGTAAGTAGGGTAGTGAGTGTGATTCAGAGAAACAGTTCCCCGCAGTCCGGCGGGCCCGAGCAAGTGGAATCGGGAGCGCCGACAACCGGTAGACCGAAGGGGCTGACAGCGTCTCTGATTGCGGTCGGTGTCTTGCTTCTGGCGGCCGTGGTTGCGCTCGGTGTGTTCGGCGTCCCGTACGTTCGGGCGCTCACCACCGACCGCACCACCGCCGAGATGCGTGACGACGCGCTTATCGGTGCACAGCAAGTCGCGATCAACCTCAACAACGCGGATTCGGCCAATCTCGACCAGTCGATCGAGAACATGCGTTCTTCGGTGACCGGTGACGAGATGACGACGTATCTGCAGACCGTTCAGGATTCCATCACCGACGAGTTGCGTAACTCGGGCTCGAAGGCTGACACCGAAGTCGTTCAGTCCGCGCTGACCGAGCTCAATACCGATGACCGGACCGCCACGGCACTGGTCGTCGTTCGAGTCACCACGACCCAGGGCAACCAGTTCGTCAAGAATCAGCTCGGCATGCGGCTGGGCATGGTCGAGGTCGACGGGGTCTGGAAGGCTCAGTCGGCTGATCCGATCGGCTCTCGGCTCGATCTCGGCTCCGGCACCCTGCCGGCCACCGACGGCTCCACGCCTGCTCCTGACGCAACGCCCGCACCCGGTTCGGGGACCGAGGCACCTGCCTCCGGTGCTCCCGCACCGACAACCGAGGGTGGTGATTCCGGTGGCCAGTAGTTCGTCGAACCTGCACACCGACATCCCTCGAAGGAGAAGCGCGTAATGCCACCCAAACGTCGTACCGGCGGACCGTCCTCCCCGCAGAACCGTCGGCCGAAGATCGCGGGAAGCGCTCGCTCGCTCAACGTCCCCGCGGGGACGTCCGATTCGGATCCGGTCGAGCCCACGATCGAACAGCCGGAAGAAGAAACACAGGAGGCTGTGAAGCCGGAGGTTGCGAAGCCGACGCTCACGAAGGCCGAGTCCGGAGACATCGAGCCGCCGAAGACGGAAACCGACGCTCCGGAATCCACACCAGGCCCCGATCTGACCAAACCGGCGAAAACCGTCGCAGACGAGCCCAAGGCCCCTGCTACCCCGGAGACGGGCGCGGGGGAGTCGGCGACAACACCTACACAATCCAAGGCCGGTTGGCGCCTGGTCGCGATCCTGGGGGCCGCAGCGGTCATCGTCGCGATCCTCGCCGGCATCGCCTTCTTCAAAGTCGGCGCGAAGACGGACGACATCGCCTGGGTGGACGAAGGCGCCACGGCTGAGGTTCTTCGTGTGACGCCGTCGGCGTTGGCTGCAGTCTTCACGTTCTCTCCCGACACGTTCGACGCCGATTTCGACAAGGGTGTCCAGGGCCTGAACCAGTCGATGCGCGATCAGCTGACGCAGTACAAGGACACGCAGAAGGCCGGCGTCGAACAAACCCAGACGGCAACGACCGCTGATGTCCCGCTGATCGGGATCACACGGCTCGAGAAGGACCGGGCGCAGTTGCTCGCCCAACTGAACGTCAGCTCGACGCAGAACGGCGTGGCGGCAGACTCTCGCTCCGGAATGGTCATCGTGAGTCTGGAGAAGCAGGACGGAAACTGGCTGATCTCGGAGATTCGCGACCAGTAGCTCGGAGATTCGCGACCAGTAGCACCTGCGCACCAGCGCGAAGATCTGGATCGACGCACGATGTCGGTCCAGATTTTTCGTATGTGACGCCGTTGCTGGCTACACTCCCGGTGGCAGTGTTCGAATGCGCGTCACGAATGTTCGAATGCTGCGACACGCGCTCTCGCCCTTGACGGAGCGGTCCGCAAGGTCCACTCTGATCGGTGAACATGCACGGACGAGTGATCGGCAGTCTCACGTCAGTATCTGAATTCGACCCTCAGTTACACCCGACTCGACATTTCCAGAGTAAGGGTGTACTTTTGGACGTTGCGCTGGCTGCCTCCTGTCCACCCCTCGTCTCAACCGCTGCGAAGTCAAGTACTTCTTGCTTTCTGCGACGGGTTTCGTTCGGGTTGTAACCAGCGAAATTCGAAGCAGATACAGCGGCGGTCGCAACAGCACGGAGCGGCCCGCGTGAGGTGCTGGAAGGACGCATCTTGGCAGTCTCTAGCCAGACCAAGGCAGTTTCCGGAATCCCCGGAGCCCCGAAGAGGGTTTCGTTCGCGAAAGTTCGCGAACCCCTCGAAGTTCCCGGGCTTCTTGACGTACAGACAGATTCGTTCGAGTGGCTGATCGGCGCGCAGAGTTGGCGTGAACGAGCAGCGGCACTCGGCGACAATGGAGTGTCCGGTGGTCTCGAGGACATCCTCGCGGAGCTTTCTCCGATCGAGGATTTCAACGGCACTATGTCGCTGTCCTTCTCCGACCCTCGATTCGACGAGGTCAAGGCCTCGACGGACGAGTGCAAAGACAAGGACATGACCTACGCGGCGCCGTTGTTCGTCACCGCGGAGTTCATCAACAACAACACTGGTGAGATCAAGAGCCAGACGGTCTTCATGGGAGATTTCCCGATGATGACCGACAAGGGCACCTTCATCATCAACGGCACCGAGCGTGTGGTCGTCTCGCAGCTCGTGCGTTCCCCCGGTGTGTACTTCGACATGAGCGTCGACAAGAGCACCGAGAAGGATCTGCACAGCGTCAAGGTGATCCCGGGTCGCGGCGCATGGCTCGAGTTCGACGTCGACAAGCGCGACACCGTTGGTGTCCGTATCGACCGCAAGCGTCGTCAGCCTGTCACCGTCCTGCTCAAGGCACTCGGCTGGACCACCGAGCAGATCACGGAGCGCTTCGGCTTCTCCGAGATCCTCATGGCCACGCTGGAGAAGGACAACACAGCCGGCACCGATGAGGCGTTGCTCGACATCTACCGCAAGCTGCGTCCGGGCGAGCCCCCCACCAAGGAGAGCGCGCAGACCCTGCTGGAGAACCTGTTCTTCAAGGACAAGCGCTACGACCTCGCTCGCGTGGGTCGTTACAAGATCAACAAGAAGCTCGGCCTGAACGCGGGTCAGCCGATCGTTGCATCCACGCTCACCGAAGAAGACATCGTCGCCACCGTCGAGTACCTCGTGCGTCTGCACGCAGGTGACACCTCGATGACGGCTCCGGGCGGCGTCGAGGTTCCCGTCGAGGTCGACGACATCGACCACTTCGGCAACCGTCGTCTGCGTACGGTCGGCGAGCTCATCCAGAACCAGATCCGCGTGGGCCTGTCCCGCATGGAGCGTGTGGTTCGTGAGCGCATGACCACACAGGACGTCGAGGCAATCACGCCTCAGACGCTGATCAACATCCGTCCCGTCGTCGCTGCGATCAGGGAGTTCTTCGGAACCTCCCAGCTGTCGCAGTTCATGGACCAGAACAACCCGCTGTCGGGGCTGACGCACAAGCGTCGTCTGTCCGCCCTCGGCCCGGGTGGTCTGTCCCGTGAGCGCGCCGGCCTCGAGGTTCGCGACGTTCACCCGTCGCACTACGGCCGCATGTGCCCGATCGAGACCCCGGAAGGCCCGAACATCGGCCTGATCGGTTCGCTGTCGGTCTACGCCCGCGTCAACCCGTTCGGTTTCATCGAGACCCCGTACCGTCGCGTCGTCGACGGACAGGTGACCGACGAGGTCGACTACCTGACCGCTGACGAAGAAGACCGCCACGTAGTCGCGCAGGCCAACTCGGCCATCGACCGCGAGGGTCGCTTCACCGACTCGAAGATTCTCGTCCGCCGTAAGGGTGGCGAGGTCGAGTTCGTCGCGTCCTCCGACATCGACTACATGGACGTTTCGCCGCGTCAGATGGTGTCCGTCGCAACCGCGATGATTCCGTTCCTCGAGCACGACGATGCAAACCGTGCCCTGATGGGCGCGAACATGCAGCGTCAGGCTGTCCCGCTGGTTCGCAGCGAGGCACCTCTCGTCGGTACCGGCATGGAGTTGCGTGCAGCTGTGGATGCCGGCGACGTCATCATCACCGAGAAGACCGGTGTCGTGGAGGAGATCTCCGCGGACTACGTCACGGTGATGGCTGACGACGGAAGCCGCAAGACGTACCGGATGCGCAAGTTCGCGCGTTCCAACCAGGGCACGTGCGCCAACCAGCGTCCGATCGTGGACGAGGGACAGCGCGTCGAGGCCGGCCAGGTTCTGGCCGACGGTCCTTGCACCGAGAACGGTGAGATGGCGCTGGGCAAGAACTTGCTCGTCGCGATCATGCCGTGGGAAGGCCACAACTACGAGGACGCGATCATTCTGTCGCAGCGTCTCGTGGAAGAGGACGTCCTGACCTCGATTCACATCGAGGAGCACGAGATCGATGCCCGCGACACCAAGCTCGGTGCCGAGGAAATCACTCGCGACATCCCGAACGTCTCCGACGAGGTCCTCGCCGACCTCGACGAGCGCGGCATCATCCGTATCGGTGCCGAGGTTCGTGACGGCGACGTGCTGGTCGGAAAGGTCACGCCGAAGGGCGAGACCGAGCTGACCCCCGAAGAGCGCCTCCTTCGCGCCATCTTCGGTGAGAAGGCTCGCGAGGTTCGTGACACGTCCCTCAAGGTTCCTCACGGTGAGACCGGCAAGGTCATCGGAATCCGCGTGTTCTCGCGTGACGAAGACGACGATCTGCCTCCCGGTGTCAACGAGCTGGTCCGCGTCTACGTGGCACAGAAGCGCAAGATCCAGGACGGTGACAAGCTCGCCGGCCGCCACGGTAACAAGGGCGTCATCGGCAAGATCCTGCCGCAGGAAGACATGCCGTTCCTCTCGGACGGCACGCCTGTCGACATCATCTTGAACACGCACGGCGTCCCGCGTCGTATGAACATCGGTCAGGTGTTGGAGACCCACCTCGGGTGGATCGGCAAGACCGGCTGGAACGTTCAGATCGCGTCCGACGGCTCTCGTCCCGACTGGGCTGCGACCCTGCCGGAAGAGATGCTGTCCGCTCCGGCCGACTCGAACATCGCCACCCCGGTGTTCGACGGTGCGAAGGAAGACGAGCTCACCGGTCTCCTCGGCGCGACGCTGCCGAACCGTGACGGCGAGCAGATGGTCGGACCCGACGGAAAGGCCACCTTGTTCGACGGCCGCTCCGGCGAGCCGTTCCCGTACCCGGTCTCGGTCGGTTACATGTACATCATCAAGCTGCACCACTTGGTCGACGACAAGATCCACGCTCGTTCGACCGGTCCGTACTCGATGATCACGCAGCAGCCTCTCGGCGGTAAGGCCCAGTTCGGTGGCCAGCGCTTCGGTGAGATGGAGTGCTGGGCGATGCAGGCCTACGGCGCGGCTTACACGCTGCAGGAACTGCTGACCATCAAGTCGGACGACGTGGTCGGTCGAGTCAAGGTGTACGAAGCCATCGTCAAGGGCGAGAACATCCCCGAACCCGGCATCCCCGAGTCGTTCAAGGTGCTCCTCAAGGAGCTCCAGTCGCTCTGCCTCAACGTGGAGGTGCTGTCCTCGGACGGCGCGGCCATCACGATGGCGGACGGCGACGACGAGGACTTGGAGCGGGCCGCAGCGAACCTGGGCATCAACCTGTCCAGGAACGAAGCTGCGACGGTCGACGACCTCGCGAACTAGGTTTCGGTCCCCGGGTTGCTCTTGAAAGAGCGGCCCGGGGGCGTAGTTCACATTTGAATTGGCAGTCAGGTTGCCGGGTGACCGGCAACCGTAACCCCAACGGGGAAAGGAAGTTACGTGCTCGACGTCAACTTCTTCGATGAACTCCGCATTGGCTTGGCCAGTGCAGAGGACATCCGCAATTGGTCCTACGGCGAGGTCAAGAAGCCGGAGACCATCAACTACCGCACGCTCAAGCCCGAGAAGGACGGCCTCTTCTGCGAGAAGATCTTCGGCCCCACTCGGGACTGGGAGTGCTACTGCGGTAAGTACAAGCGTGTCCGCTTCAAGGGCATCATCTGTGAGCGCTGTGGCGTCGAGGTCACTCGCGCCAAGGTTCGTCGTGAGCGCATGGGTCACATCGAACTGGCCGCACCGGTCACGCACATCTGGTACTTCAAGGGTGTTCCGAGCCGTCTCGGTTACCTGCTCGACCTGGCTCCGAAGGATCTCGAAAAGATCATCTACTTCGCTGCCTACGTCATCGTCGGTGTCGACGAGGAGCTCCGTCACAACGAGCTGTCCACCCTCGAAGCCGAGATGCAGGTCGAGAAGAAGACCGTCGCAGATCAGCGCGACGCCGATCTCGAGGCACGTGCGCAGAAGCTCGAAGCCGACATCGCCGAGCTCGAGGCAGAGGGCGCGAAGTCCGATGTCCGCCGCAAGGTCAAGGACGGCGGCGAGCGCGAAATGCGTCAGCTCCGTGACCGCGCGCAGCGTGAGCTGGATCGTCTCGACGAGATCTGGACCACCTTCACCAAGCTGAGCGTCAAGCAGCTCATCATCGACGAGCTCCTGTACCGCGAGCTGGTCGACCGTTACGGCGAGTACTTCACGGGTGCGATGGGCGCAGAGTCCATCCAGATCCTGATGCAGAACTTCGACCTCGACGCCGAGGCAGAGTCTCTCCGCGAGACCATCCGCAGCGGCAAGGGCCAGAAGAAGCTGCGTGCACTCAAGCGCCTCAAGGTGGTTGCGGCATTCCAGACCAACGGCAACTCGCCGATGGGCATGGTCCTCAACGCTGTTCCGGTGATCCCGCCGGAGCTTCGCCCGATGGTTCAGCTCGACGGTGGACGTTTCGCGACGTCCGACCTCAACGACCTGTACCGCCGCGTCATCAACCGCAACAACCGCCTCAAGCGACTGATCGACCTCGGTGCTCCCGAGATCATCGTCAACAACGAGAAGCGGATGCTGCAGGAGTCGGTCGACGCCCTGTTCGACAACGGTCGTCGTGGACGTCCGGTCACCGGACCGGGTAACCGCCCGCTGAAGTCCCTGAGCGATCTGCTCAAGGGCAAGCAGGGTCGCTTCCGTCAGAACCTGCTCGGTAAGCGCGTCGACTACTCGGGTCGTTCCGTCATCGTCGTCGGTCCTCAGCTCAAGCTGCACCAGTGTGGTCTGCCCAAGCTGATGGCTCTCGAGCTGTTCAAGCCGTTCGTGATGAAGCGTCTGGTCGATCTGAACCACGCGCAGAACATCAAGTCGGCAAAGCGCATGGTCGAGCGCAAGCGCGTCCAGGTGTGGGACGTCCTCGAAGAGGTCATCGCCGAGCACCCCGTGCTGCTCAACCGTGCACCTACGCTGCACCGTCTGGGTATCCAGGCATTCGAGCCGCAGCTCGTCGAGGGCAAGGCCATTCAGCTCCACCCGCTGGTGTGTGAGGCCTTCAACGCCGACTTCGACGGTGACCAGATGGCTGTTCACCTCCCGCTGTCGGCAGAGGCACAGGCCGAGGCACGCATCCTGATGCTGTCCTCGAACAACATCCTCTCGCCTGCTTCGGGTCGCCCGCTCGCCATGCCGCGTCTGGACATGGTCACGGGTCTGTTCCACCTGACCCGTCTAGACGAGGGCGTCACCGGTGAGCTCGTTGCTCCGACCAACGACGAGGCAGAGCAGGGCGTGTACTCCTCGCCCGCCGAGGCTCAGATGGCAGTCGACCGCGGCGCGCTCTCGGTTCAGGCTCAGATCAAGGTGCGTCTGACGCAGCAGCGTCCGCCGCGCGACCTCGAGAACGAACTGTTCCCCGAGGGCTGGAACTACGGTGACGGCTGGACCGCCACCACGACACTCGGCCGTGTGCTCTTCAACGAGCTGCTTCCGGCGGACTACCCGTTCGTCAACGAGCAGATGCCGAAGAAGCGCCAGGCGACGATCATCAACGATCTCGCCGAGCGGTACCCGATGATCGTGGTTGCTCAGACCGTCGACAAGCTCAAGGACGTCGGGTTCTACTGGGCCACCCGTTCGGGTGTCACGGTCTCGATCTCCGACGTGCTCGTGCCGCCGGAGAAGCCTGCCATCATCGAGGACTTCGAGGCTCAGGCCGACAAGATCGAGAAGCAGTACCAGCGTGGTGCTCTGGACAAGAAGGAGCGCAACAGCGCTCTGGTCACCATTTGGCAGGAAGCGACCGACAAGGTCGGCAAGGCCATGGAGGCTCACTTCCCCGACAGCAACCCGATCCCGATGATCGTGAAGTCCGGCGCAGCCGGCAACATGACTCAGGTTCGCTCGCTCGCCGGTATGAAGGGCCTGGTGACAAACCCGAAGGGTGAGTTCATCCCGCGTCCGATCAAGTCTTCCTTCAAGGAAGGCCTGACCGTTCTCGAGTACTTCATCAACACGCACGGTGCTCGTAAGGGTCTGGCCGATACCGCACTCCGCACCGCCGACTCGGGTTACCTGACCCGTCGTCTGGTGGACGTTTCGCAGGACGTCATCGTCCGCGAGGTCGACTGTGGAACAGAGCGCGGCATCGTCACCACGATCGCCGAGAAGCAGGCCGACGGCACGATGATCCGCGATGCTCACGTGGAGACCAGCACGTACGCCCGTACCTTGGCGGCCGATGCAGTCGACGCGAACGGCACCGTCATCGTCGAGCGTGGCCACGATCTCGGTGACCCCGCGATCGATGCTCTGCTCGAAGCCGGCATCACGACGGTCAAGGTCCGCTCGGTCCTGACCTGCACCACCGGCACCGGCGTTTGCGCCACTTGCTACGGCCGCTCGATGGCCACCGGCAAGCTGGTCGACATCGGTGAGGCTGTCGGTATCGTCGCCGCACAGTCGATCGGTGAGCCCGGTACTCAGCTGACCATGCGTACCTTCCACCAGGGTGGTGTCGCAGGAGATGACATCACCGGCGGTCTGCCGCGTGTCCAGGAGCTGTTCGAGGCACGTGTGCCCAAGGGCAAGGCTCCTATCGCGGACGTCACCGGTCGGGTACAGCTCGAAGACGGCGATCGTTTCTACAAGATCACCATCGTTCCGGACGACGGCGGCGAAGAGGTTGTCTACGACAAGCTCAGCAAGCGTCAGCGTCTGCGTGTCTTCAAGCACGCCGACGGTCGCGAAAGCCTCTTGGCTGACGGTGACCACGTCGAGGTCGGACAGCAGCTCATGGAAGGTGCTGCCGATCCCCACGAGGTCCTGCGAGTCATGGGTCCGCGTCAGGTTCAGATCCACTTGGTCAACGAGGTCCAGGAGGTGTACCGGAGCCAGGGTGTGTCGATCCACGACAAGCACATCGAGGTCATCGTGCGCCAGATGCTTCGTCGCGTGACGATCATCGATTCCGGTGCCACCGAGTTCCTGCCCGGTTCGCTCACCGAGCGCGCCGAGTTCGAGTCGGCAAACCGCCGCGTTGTCGCCGAGGGTGGCGAGCCCGCAGCCGGCCGTCCGGTGCTCATGGGTATCACGAAGGCGTCGCTCGCGACGGATTCGTGGCTGTCCGCGGCATCGTTCCAGGAGACCACTCGTGTCTTGACCGACGCGGCTATCAACTGCCGCTCGGACAAGCTGATCGGTCTGAAGGAAAATGTCATCATCGGCAAGCTGATCCCTGCGGGTACCGGTATCAACCGTTACCGCAACATCCAGGTTCAGCCCACCGAAGAGGCACGCGCCGCTGCTTACGCAGTGCCGTCGTACGACGACCAGTACTACAGCCCGGACGGCTTCGGCCAGAACACCGGTGCTGCAGTTCCGCTGGACGACTACGGCTTCAGCAACGACTACCGCTAAGCGTTAGTTCGTAGAAATCCCCCCACTTCGAAAGAGGTGGGGGGATTTTTCATGTCAGGAGTGGGACGTTTTCAGGAGTTGCTGCCGCTGAGGTCCGGGATGACGATCTCCTGGACAGCCCACTTGTTCCCGTCGGGGTCGGCGAAGTAGATGAACCGCCCCCAGGCCTGGTCGTCGATCGGGCTGATGTCGATGCCGCGGCTCTTGAACTCGCGCTCGGCCTCTTCGATGTCTTTGACCACTACCTGCATGCCGACGACCGAGCCGGGCTCGGCGTCGGTGATTCCCTTGCCGATGCAGATCGAGCAGGCCGAACCGGGAGGGGTCAGCTGGACGAATCGCAGGTCTTCGCTGACCGTGTGATCGTGGTCGGCATTGAATCCGAGGCGGACGTAGAAGTCCTTGGCGCGGTCGATGTCGGTGACGGGAATGGCGACCAGTTCGAGCTTGATGTCCATGACGTGCCCTTCATGTGATGGTGAATTCCGGCGACAGGTCCAGTGTTGCGGGTATTGCGGTCAGAAACGGTCCTCGTTCGGCGTCCGGATGAAACTTTCCGAATTCCGTGTTGCTCCGAGGGTGCTTCTCTCACTGCTCGACCGATCCCGAACCAGGAGCGGATACCCCGACTCCGCAGCTATGACGCATTCCGTCGAACGTGCCGCGCACGCCGACGCTCTCGGCTACCACCGGTTCTGGGTCGCCGAGCATCACGCGGTGCCCGGGATCGGGAGCGGGTCGCCGGCAGTACTGCTTGCCGCGATCGGCGCGCATACGCGCGAAATCAGACTCGGCAGCGGTGGAGTCATGCTGCCGAATCACCAACCGCTGATCGTCGCCGAGCAGTTCTTGATGCTGGAGGCTCTCTACCCGGGGCGAATCGATCTCGGCCTCGGCCGATCGCTGGGATTCACGGAGCCCGTACGTCAGGCACTACGACGCAGCAAGGACGCTCCGGACACGTTTGTGTCGGACCTGGACGAGGTGAGGCGTTACCTGGACGGATCCGCCGCAGTGACGGCACGGCCGGCGTCGCAGACTGGGGTGCCGATCTTCGTGCTGGCGACGCGCACAGGTCTGAAAGTGGCAGCGCAGCTGGGGCTTCCGGTGGTCGTGGGTGGGCCGATACTGGGAATCGGTAGCACCGATCGGGTGGATGCGTTGGACGAGTACCGCCGAGCTTTCCAGCCCACCGACACACACCCCGAACCCTATGTGGTGGTTTCCCTCGAGGTGGCGGTTGCCGATACCACCGAGGCGGCCCGTGAGTTGCTGATCCCGGAGGCGTACGCGCTCGCAGAATCGTCACGGACAGGGGAGTTTCCGCCGCTCGTGTCGCCGGACGAGATCAGGCGCGCCCCGCGCAGTGATCGAAACGCCAGGCGCATCGAGTCGTTCACGGCTTCGGCGCTGCACGGCACACCCGTCGAGGTGAAACAGCAACTTCACTCTCTCGCCGAACGGACCGGTGCCGACGAAGTGTTGGCGTCGACATCGACGTACGACCGTGACGCGCTTACACTTTCGGACCGCCTACTGCGTGAGGTGCTTTAGCGGTGTGGTTGATCTAACGAGGCACGTGAAACTCGAGCAGAGTGGCGACGGAGTCGTCGAGTTCGGTCCACGGCACCGGTACGGAGAGGACGGCGATCGCCGAAGTCGGGAACTTGTCGCGGATACGTTGGGCCGCTTCGGAGTTTTCGTTCGATGCGAGATCGAGTGCAGTCCAGGGAATTCCGGGTTCGTGTCCGACGATCAGGAGCGTCTTGACGTGGTCGGACGTGGTTCGCGCAGCTGCAATGACGTCTGCGGGTGAGCCGCCGTAGATGGACTTCTCGAACCCGGCGGGAGCTTCGATTCCCGTCGAGGCAAGGGTTTCGACGGTCCGCCGGGAGGTGGAGCACAGAACGGCGTCGACGGGCGGGACGTTTTCGCGGATCCATTCGCCGCCGATGCGGGCCTCGCGCAGGCCCCGTTCGGCGAGCGGACGCTCGTGATCACGGATGCCCTCGGGGTAGCTGGACTTGCCGTGTCGCATGAGGACGAGGGTGCGGTGGTCGGCCATGCGTTCACGGTATCCGCTTTGTGCCCGTCAGTCCGGTTACTCTGGATGGTCAGGACCTTGACGGAGGTTTTCGATGGCCGGTAAGAAGCTCGATCGAACTAATGCCCGAACTGCACTCGAGGTGGTACGCGAAAGCCCCACCATCGCTTTCATCACCGTTGCCCCGGCAGTGGTCGTGTTCGGCGTGGTGTGGTGGCTCTTCGGTTTCTGGGCCGCGATTCTTCTTGCGTTGGTGTTCGGTGTCGCGGCTGTCGCGACCCAGAAACTGCGTTAGAGGGCGCTCACCTGCGCAACTGCGCGGAGCGCTTCGCCGACCAGGAACCAGACCGTGACGGTCTTGTCGTCGACGCGGCTGCGCAGGACGACGTCGTCGCTGAAGACGATGGGGGAGAGGTACTCGATCAGTGCTCGATGCGGAACTGTCCGTAGTTCCGTGCGAGCGCTGAGGACCTCTTCGACTGCCTGCCAGTAGACGGCGTTGTTGACGTGGTCGAACGGGTCGATATCCGTGGCGCGCAGAGCGAACGGCGTGTCCAGAACACCCGCGCCGTCCGCCTCCGGTGCGTTCTCGGCGAGTACCCGCTTCCACTTCAGGCGATGCTCGTCGGTGGATTCCTCCAGTGGCCGCATGAAGTCGTCACTCATCCGCGTGGGCATGCCCGACTCGGCGCTGATGTTGATCCAGAAGCCTTCGGTTTCCATCAGCGCGCCGTTGCTGCCGTCGAAGCGCACACGCATGTTCGCCCATCTCGTGGAGAAGCCGGAGCACCAGCGAGTCATCGTCAACTCTTCCGGCCAGATCGCCGGGCGTACGACGTCGACGACCGTACGACGCACTATCCAGAGCGGATGGGTGTCGATGGCTCCCGCGGCCTCGATGTTGTCGTTGCCGATGTCCTGCAGGTAGCGGGCGACGGCGTCGAGCCTGACCTGCTTGGCGACGTCGATGTCGCCGGTGCGGACCGGGCGGGACTTGACGAAGATCGGTCCTCGGTCCGGCTGTTGCGCGAGCGTGAGATCTGGGTTCACGTGAGATTCCTGTTCGCTGGAGTGAGCCGATTCTGTCAGGCTTTTCAGCGAGTGGCGATTATCTGCTTTCCGCAGCCGGAGCCGTCGACCATTCGTGCCACGGCGACGGCGGTGTCGGCAAGGGGATGAACGGAGTCGATCACCGGGGTGATGTCACCTGCGTCGATCATCTGCGTCAGGACCTCCAGATCGTCGGCGTTCTCCGAAGCGATGAAGGTGCCCATTTTCTGAGATATGAACGGAGACAAGCACTGTGCGCGTATTTGGCGATCGGTTCCGCCGAGCCACCGTCCGCCGTTCTCGCCGCCGACGATCACCAGCGTTCCGGTGCGTGTGAGCGCCCGTCGAAGATCTCGCAGTCGGCGGTTGCCGCCGGTGTCGATGATGACGTCGTACCGATGCGATCCGTCGGTGGCGTCGTCGACGCGGTAGTCGAGAACCTCGTCGGCACCGATGGAGCGGACGGTATCGGTTTTCGAGGTGCTGCACACGCCGGTGACGTGAGCGCCCATGGCTTTTGCCACCTGCACCGCGTAGATCCCGACGCCACCGGATGCGCCGAGTACGAGGACGGATTGGCCCGCCTGCACGCGGCCGTGGTCGCGCACGGCTTGCAACGCTGTGAGGGCGGAGACCGGCACCGCTGCTGCTTGTGCGAACGACAACCGGGCAGGTTTTGCGGCAATCTTCGTCTCGAGTGCGCGTGCGTACTCCGCGAACGAACCGACCGCGATCCCGTATACCTCCTGGCCGACTGCCACGCGGGTCACCGAACTGCCGACGGCCTCGACTCGGCCGGATACGTCCAGTCCGCGTACCCGGTTCCTAGGTCTGCGCAGCCCGAAACCCGCGAGGCGCAACGGATATGGCAGTCCGGCCATGAGATGCCATGCCCCGCGGTCGACGGACGCGGCCTCGACGCGTATCAGCACTTCGTTGTCGGCGACAGTGGGGCGCGGAATGTGGTCGACGTAGAGAACGTCGGCCTCGCCGTAGCGATCCTGTACGACGGCGGTCATCAGTTCCTTCGGCATGCGAGTCTCCGTTCGTCGAATACTTACAGCGTAAGTATTGCACTTACGGTGTAAGTTCTGTCAACGTGGAGAAGCGCGCAAGATTGACCCGAGACGACGTCGTACACGCTGCTGTCGCGCTTGCCGATTCCGTCGGAATCGATTCGATGACCATGCGGAAGCTGGGCACCGAACTGGGCGTCGAAGCGATGTCTCTGTACAACCATGTTTCGGACAAAGGGGATCTGCTCGACGGAATGGTCGATGCGGTCTTCGCGGAGATCGATCTGCCGACGCCGGGACGCCCGTGGCGCACGGAACTTCACGTGCGAGCGGTATCGACAAGGGAAGTGTTGGGGAGGCACCCGTGGGCAACTCCGTTGATGGAGTCCCGAACGACGCCTGGTCCCGCGACCCTGCGCCACCACGATGCCGTCATCGGAACGCTACGCGCCGCCGACTTTCCCGTCGCCCTTGCTGCGCATGCCTTTTCGATCATGGATGCGTACATCTACGGCTTCGTGCTGCAAGAAGTGAGCTTGCCGTTCGAAACAGCGCAGGAAACGACGGAACTGGCGAAGGCGATCATGGGCTCGTTCGAGAGCGGTCAGTATCCGCACCTGGCCGAGTTGACCACCGAGCACGTCCTTGCTCCGGGATACAGCTACGCCGCCGAATTCGCTTTCGGTCTCGATCTGATTCTCGACGGACTCGAACGTCTGCACATCGGGAGCGAACGATGATCTGACGTGAGTACCGGGTTAAAGTCGAGAAAACCGGGTTACCGGTCCAGACTTCAGATGTCCCGAAGAGGAGCTTTCTGTGCGCGCCATGGTGGTTACGGAACTGTCCGGTCCCGAAGGAATTGTCGCGCAGGAGGTTCCCGAGCCCGCAGCCGAAGGTCTTGTTCTCATCGATGTGAAGGCAAGTGGCGTCTGCTTTCCGGACCTGCTCATCACCTACGGCAAGTATCAGATCCGCCCGGAACCGCCGTTCATTCCCGGCGCGGAGATCTCGGGCGTCGTGGTCTCCGCGCCGGAAGGGTCGGGTTTCGCTCCGGGCGATCGTGTTCTCGCGGCCGCGTATCTGGGTGGGTATGCAGAGCGGATTGCCGTCAACCCGGCGCAGGTACTCCGAATTCCGGACGGACTCGCCTTCGACGAGGCGGCCTCGCTGATCATCAACTATCAGACGATGGAGTTCGCGCTCGCTCGTCGCGCGAAGATCGTCGCGGGGGAGACTGTCGTCGTGCTCGGCGCTGCAGGCGGAGTCGGAACGGCAACCATCCAGCTGGCCAAGGCGCACGGTGCCCGGGTGATCGCCGTGGTACGACGCGAGGGCGTCGATGACTTCTTGCGTGAGCTCGGTGCCGACGAGGTGGTCGCGCTGGCTCCGGGATGGGGAGAGCGGATTCGGGAACTGACCGACGGCGTCGGCGCTCAGATCGTGGTGGATCCGGTGGGCGGCGATGCGTTCGACGACGCGGTCCGGGTTCTGGCACCCGAAGGACGACTCGTGGTGATCGGATTCGCCGGCGGCGGTATTCCCGAGGTAAAGGTGAACCGGGTGCTGTTTCGCAATATCAGCATTGTCGGCGCGGCATGGGGTGAGTTCACGCGTACCAATCCCGAAGCGGTAGCCGAGGTGCATGCATCGCTGGTAGAACACGTCCGGAACGGCTTGCGTCCGCTGGTCAAGGCACGGTATCCGCTTGCCGACGCAGCAGTTGCCCTGGCTGATCTCGAAAGCGGCAAAGTTCTCGGAAAGGCCATCTTGCTGCAGGAATGATTCTTCGCAACGTGATGGTGGTCACCAAATAATAAGTTGCAACATGTTTTCATTTGGGCAATAGTTGCAACCGCACTACCATTTGCCAGGTGATCGCTTCCGATTCTGATGACCTGTATGGAGCACTCGACGAGTTGTTCACTCGCCTGATGAGCGCCGGTGATTCGGAGTCGATCGATGCGTTGATCGAACTGGATCTCTCGTTCTCTCAGGTGCGTGTGCTGTTCGTACTTGCACAACGTGATGCGGCGATCCCGATCAACGAGGTTGCCGACGAGCTTCGGCTCTCGGTGGCAGCTACGGGGCGGAACATCGATCAGCTCGTGAACATGGGTCTGGTCGATCGCCGTGAAGACGAGCGGGACCGACGCGTCAAGCGGGTTTCCTTGTCGGAGGCCGGTCGTAAGGTGACGACCAACCACATCGAGTGCAAGCGCGGCCAGCTTCGCGAATTCGCGTCGCGTGTTCCTGAGCCAGAGCGGATTCGTTTGTTCGAGGCTCTCAAGCCCATTCTCGCGGGTGACTATCTGCGAGCACTTAACCAGGAGACTTCGCGATGACATCGCCGAACGCGCCGGCACCGGCGTCCGACAAACTTGACGGGGCGGTCCTCAAGATCGCTTCCGTGGTGGTGCTCGGCGCCATCATGTCGATTCTCGACGTAACCGTGGTGAGCGTCGCGCTCACCACCTTTGCCGAGGACTTCGAAACTTCGTACGCCACCGTCGCGTGGACGATGACGGCCTACACCCTCGCTTTGGCGACGGTCATTCCGGTTACCGGTTGGGCTGCCGATCGTTTCGGCACCAAGCGCCTCTACATGACGGCCCTGGTGCTGTTCGTGCTCGGTTCGGTCGCCTGTGCGATGGCGTGGGACATCACCTCGCTCATCGGCTTCCGTGTGCTCCAGGGCCTCGGCGGCGGCATGTTGATGCCGCTCGGTATGACCATCATGACCCGGGCCGCCGGTCCGGACCGCGTCGGTCGCGTCATGGCAGTTCTCGGAATCCCGATGCTGCTCGGCCCCATCGGTGGCCCGATCCTCGGTGGTTGGCTGATCGAGGCCGCGAGCTGGCACTGGATCTTCCTGATCAACCTGCCGATCGGCATCATCGCGTTGGCAGCAGCATTCATCATTCTGCCGTCCGACAAGGCGAAGCCTTCGGAGTCCTTCGACTTCCTCGGCATGATCCTGCTGTCACCCGGCCTCGCGCTGTTCTTGTTCGGTGTGTCGTCCATCCCTGAGGTGGGAACGGTTGCGTCGGCTCGGGTTCTGGTGTCGGCCGGTATCGGTCTGGCGCTGATCATCGCCTTCGTGTTCCACGCGCTCAACAAGGATCACCCGCTGATCGACCTGCACCTGTTCAAGAACCGTCAGTTGACCACCGCCGTCATCACGACGTCGCTGTTCATCGTCGCCTTCATGGGCGCCGGGTTGCTGTTCCCGAGCTACTTCATCCAGGTCGGCGGTCACACCACGCTCGCTGCCGGATTGTTGATGGCTCCGCAGGGTCTCGGCGCTATGGTCACCATGCCGATCGCTGGTCGACTGGTCGACAAGATCGGCCCGGGCAAGATCGTCCTGACCGGTTTGCCGTTGATTCTGATCGGCTTGGGTGTGTTCACACAGGTTGCCTCGGATTCCCCGACGTGGCTGCTGATGGGTGCCTTGTTCGTCATGGGCCTCGGTATGGGTTGCACCATGATGCCGCTGATGACCGCAGCTATCGTGACGCTCTCCAACGAGCAGATTGCTCGCGGCTCCACCCTGATGAACATCGTTCAGCAGACCGCAGGTTCGATCGGTACCGCCGTGATGTCGGTGGTCTTGACCAACCAGCTTCTCGATCGTGGCCTCGATACGACGATGGTCGGTGCGGCCTCGCACATTCCGACCGAACCGGGAAGTCCGCAGGAGTCTGCTGCGAATTCGATTCTCAGTGCGGCGTCGGATGCCTTCGGTAACACCTTCCTCGTTGCCACTGTGCTGATCGTCCTGACCCTCATCCCGGCGTTCTTCCTGCCGCGGAGCAAGACCACCAGGCCGGTGGCCGAGGGCGAGACGGCAACGCCGATCGTTATGCACTGACCGCTTTTCGGTAGATCGTTCGTCCAGGTGAGGGCGGCACACATCTTGTGTGCCGCCCTCACCTTTTTGCCGTGGAATACAGCTGGATGGTTGAATGTTTGATCAGTTACATGCAAACGCATGGATCTAGTTCGCGGAGGAGCAACCATGCAGTTCGGAATCTTCACGGTCGGTGACGTCACCACTGATCCCACGACGGGGGCGACCCCGACAGAGCACGAGCGCATCAAGGCCATGACGACCATCGCCAAGCACGCCGAGGAAGTCGGTCTCGACGTCTTCGCGACCGGCGAGCATCACAACAAGCCGTTCGTGCCGTCATCTCCGACCACGATGCTCGGATACATCGCGGCCCAGACCGAGAAGATCACGCTCTCCACGTCCACGACGCTGATCACCACCAATGACCCGGTGAAGATCGCCGAGGATTACGCGATGCTTCAACACCTCGCCGAGGGGCGCGTCGATCTGATGATGGGTCGCGGAAACACCGCGCCTGTGTACCCGTGGTTCGGCAAGGACATTCGCGCCGGTATCCCGTTGGCGCTCGAGAACTATCAACTTCTTCGCCGGCTCTGGGACGAGGAGGTCGTGAACTGGCAAGGGGAGTACCGCACTCCACTCCAGGGATTCACGTCCACACCGCGCCCGCTGGACGGCGTCGCGCCGTTCGTGTGGCACGGCTCGATCCGCAGCCCCGAGATCGCGGAGATCGCGGCGTATCACGGCGACGGATTCTTCGCGAACAACATCTTCTGGCCGAAAGAGCACTACATCGAGCTGATCAATCTTTACCGCCGGCGTTACGAGCATTACGGCCACGGGTCCGCGGATCAGGCGATCGTCGGTCTCGGCGGTCAGGTCTTCATGCGCAAGAACAGTCAGGACGCGGTCAAGGAATTCCGTCCGTATTTCGACAATGCTCCGGTGTACGGCCACGGGCCCTCACTCGAAGAGTTCACCGAGCAGACGCCGCTGACCGTCGGTTCCCCTGAACAGGTCATCGAGAAGACGTTGGCGTTTGCCGATTTCTTCGGTGACTACCAGCGCCAGCTGTTCCTGATGGATCACGCCGGACTGCCGCTGAAGACGGTGCTCGAGCAGCTCGATCTGCTCGGTGAGGAAGTTGTTCCGGTTCTGCGCCGTGAGTTCGCGGCCAGGCGGCCAGCACATGTGCCGGACAACCCGCCCACTCACGCGTCGATGAAGGCGGCTCGTGAGGCAAGCAGTGTCACTGCCTGACGAGCAACCGCCTGAGGTTCCGGTCAGCACCACCGAACTCGCCACCGACGCCTGGGAAGCCTTGTTTCGCGCCCAGGTGTCGGTGCTGCGGCGGCTCTCTGCCGACGACGTCTGGGATCAGGTGTCGATGCGCGAGTACGACGTGCTGTTCACGCTGAGTCTTGCGCCGAGTAGTTCCCTTCGCCTGCATGACCTGAATCGGGAGATATTGCTGAGCCAGCCTTCGCTCAGTCGCCTGGTAGAACGGTTGGAGGGCGAAGGTCTGGTAACGAGAAGTGTTGATCCACAGGATCGCCGCGGGACGATCGTGCAACTCACCGAAACGGGTGCAGCGCTGCAGAAATCAGTGGGTCGCCGTCATGCGGCGAGCATTCGCCGCCACGTCGGACCGGCCCTGGACGCGGATGAACTTCGACTGTTGGCCGAATTGTGCACGCGTCTGCGTCTCGCGCAGTCATGACTGGAGGCAGGATGGACGATATGAGCAACCTCGAAGCGCAGCCCGTCGAGCAGGAATGCGAAGGCCATCCGGCGGAGAGCGAGATTCAGATCCTCACCCCGCGCGACGTACCGCTCGGTGGCCCGCGGGCCATGCGAGTGCGACGCACCCTCCCGCAACGCGAGCGTTCGCTGATCGGGGGATGGTGTTTTGCAGATCATTACGGTCCGGATGACGTCGGCTCAGGACCGGGCATGCATGTGCCGCCGCATCCGCATACCGGTTTGCAGACGGTGAGTTGGCTGTTCACCGGAGAGATCGAGCACCGTGACAGCATCGGTTCCCACGCGATGGTGCGGCCGGGCGAACTGAATTTGATGACGGCCGGGAGCGGGATCGCGCACTCCGAGGTGTCGACACCGAACACCAAGGTTCTGCACGGGATGCAGTTGTGGGTGGCGCTGCCGGATGCGGCGCGCGATACCGCACCCGCATTTGTTCACTACCGGCCCGAGCCGGTGACCACCGGCGGCGCCACGCTCAGTGTGTTCCTCGGTTCGCTCGCCGGTGACACATCTCCGGTGTCGACATTCACCGAATTGTTGGGCGCCGAGGTGATTTTGGATCCTGGGGCCGAGATCGCCCTCGATGTCGATCGTTCACATGAGCACGGCGTGATCGTCGATCAAGGATCGGTTGTTCTGCGTGGTACCACTGTCGGCTGGGCCAAGTTGGGTTATCAAGCACCGGGTTTCGGAAAACTGACTTTGCGCAATCCGGGATCCGAACCGGCTCGACTGCTACTTCTCGGCGGGAAACCGTTGGGCGAGCAGGTCATCATGTGGTGGAACTTCATGGGCCGTACACACGAAGAGATCGTCGAGTATCGACGCAAGTGGCAGGCCGAGCTTGCCTCCGGATTCGACGGCAGCGTCCCGGACCGGCGTTTCGGCGTCGTGCCGGGATACGACGGTCCGGCGCTCCCGGCACCCGAGTTGCCGAACAGTACGTTGCGGCCCCGAGGCTAGTCGTTGCTCTTGCTGCTACGGGCCGCGAGCGTCGTTTCGATCAGGCTTGTTCGATGTCCTGGTGAGCCTTCGCGAGCATGATGTAGCCGGCGCCGTTGGCGGTGATACCGGCCTTTTCGCCTTCGGAGAGTTCACGTTTGACCTTGGCGGGCACGCCGGCGACCAGTGATCCAGGCGGGATTTGCATCCCCTGAGACACGACGGCGCCGGCTGCAATCAGTGACCCCGAGCCGATGTGTGCGCCGTTGAGCACCACGGCACCCATGCCGACGAGAACGTCGTCTTCGACGGTGCACCCGTGCAGCACTGCGTTGTGGCCGACCGAGATTCGTTCGCCCAGAACTGCGGGGAACGTCGGGTCGGCGTGCACGGTGCAGTTGTCCTGAATGTTGGTGTCAGCGCCGATGGAGATCGATTCTGCGTCGCCGCGGATAACCGCGCCGTACCAGATGCTGGCTCCCGCAGCGATGGTCACCGCGCCGACAACGGTGGCGTTGGGTGCGATGAACGCACTTTCGTCGATCTGCGGGGTGTTACCGAGAACGGTGGCGATGATCGGGTTGGTCATGGTTCTCCTGTGCGTTGGAATGACGTGCTCTGACGGTACCTGGACTACTTCGCTGTGGGTTTTCGATTCATGACGACTGTGCCGACGCCCGCGGTCACCACCAGTGCGATGGCCACGAGTGTGAACGCGTCGAGCGTTTGCCCGATCACGAGGACTCCGGCCAGTGCGGCCGCTGCGGGTTCGAGGGCGATGAGGACGGCAAAGACTTTCTTGGCTAGAGAGCGCAGCGCCCACATTTCCAAGCTGTACGGGATGACGGACGAGAGGACGGCGACGGCTGCGCCTGCGGCGAGCATCGTCGGATCCAGCAGTTCACTTCCTCCCGAGACGACGCCGAAGGGCAGCGTCAATACGGCCGCGACGATGCTTGCGCCTGCCAACCCGTCGGCGCTCGGGAGCGTCGCGGCCAGGTGGGAACCGGCCACGATGTATCCGGCCCACGCAGTAGCGGCGATCAACGCGAACATCACCCCGATCGGGTCCAAACCGGATTCGCCGTGATCGCTTAACCCGAGCAGCAACACTCCGCCGAAGGCGAGCAGCACCCATGCTCCGTCGGCCCACCGACGAGACAGAATTGCGGCCAGGGTGAGCGGTCCGAGGAACTCGATGGTGACGGCCGTTCCGATGGGCACCGTGTCGAGGGCGAGGTAGAAGGCGCCGTTCATCACGGCGAGGGCGATGCCCAGCGCGAAGATGCCTTTGCGCTGCCGGTTCGACCATCTGCTCCATCGCGGGCGGACGATGACGCCGAGGATGATCGCGGCGATCGTCAGTCGCAGGGTCGTGGCGCCGGCCGGTCCGATCTGCGAGAACAATGTCGTCGCGAATGCCGCTCCGAACTGGAGCGACAGTATCGACGTGAGGACTGCTCCGACCGGCAGTAGCTGACTGCCGGCCTTCATTCTCCGGTGAACTCGGGACTTCGACGCTCGAGCATCGCGGCGACGGCTTCGTGGTGATCTCGGGTGTGGTGGGCGATCGACTGCATGGCGGCCGAGAGTTCGAGCAAGCTCTCGAGGCTCTGGTGCTGGCCCTCGCGGAGGAGCTTTTTGGTCATGCGGAGTACCTGCGGGGGATTGGCGGCTACTCGAGCTGCCAAAGCGTGCGCAGCGGAAAGCAATTCCTCGGGCTCGGTCACCTGCGAGACCAGACCCCAGTCGAGTGCCTTCGCAGCATCGATCGGTTCACCGGTGAACGCCATCTCGGCCGCGCGGGCGTTGCCGATCGCGCGGGGGAGCAGCCACGCTCCGCCGTCGCCGGGAATGAGTCCTACCTTGACGAAACTCTCGGCGAAGACTGCGGCGGTCGAGGCGATGCGGAGGTCGCACATGAGTGAGAGGTCGCAGCCCGCTCCGATGGCCGGGCCGTTGACCGCCGCGATGGTCGGCACCTCACACGTGTACAGCGCGAGCGGGATGCGTTGGATGCCGTGCCGGTAGCCCTGGCGGATCTCGCCGGGTGCGCCACCGAACATGCCCTCCTTGTCTCGCATGTGCTTGACGTTGCCGCCGGAGGAGAAGGCCGATCCGGCCCCCGTCAGAATGACCGTGCGCACACTCTGATCTCGGTTGACCGCGGTGACTGCGTCTTCGAGGGCCTCGATCATGTCGATCTCGGAGATCGCATTGCGGGTGTCCGGGCGATTGAGGGTCCACGTGACCACATCGCCGGTTCGCGAGATCAGTACGGCGTCGCTCATGGGTGCTCCTGGTTGTCGATGGCAGTTGAACTCAGTCTCTCACCACAGGATTTCGCAATAACAATCATTCGTGCTTGATTTTTATGGATGTGGGTGTGATGCTGGTCGCATGGCCGAACTTCAGACGTTCATCGATGACTTGCGGGCCGAAGGCGAGAGCCTCGACGCCCTGGTTGCGGATCTGCCCGAGGAGAAGTGGGCGACAATGACGCCTGCGGAAGGGTGGACCATCGCACATCAGATCGGGCACCTGCACTGGACGGACAGTGCAGCGATCCTGGCGATCACCGACCCGGACGGGTTCGCGGAGCAGTTGAAGGCGGCGTTCGTGAACCCGGCAGGGTTTGTCGACGACGGTGCTGCCGAACAGGCGGCCCGCCAGCCGGCGGAGTTGCTCGCCGATTGGCGAGCGGGGCGCACCGCTCTCGTCGAGGCGCTCACCGCCGCCCCGGCCGGAACCAAGTTCCCCTGGTACGGCCCGCCCATGGGCGGTGTCTCCATGGCTACCGCGCGACTGATGGAGACGTGGGCGCACGGGCAGGACGTTGCCGACGCACTCGGCGTCGAACGCGCTCCGACGGCGCGCATCAAGAACATCGCTCACCTGGGTGTGCGGACGCGAAACTTCGCGTACTCGGTCAACGAGAAAACGCCGCCCGCCGACGATTTCCGGGTTGAGTTGACCGCGCCGGACGGGTCGCTCTGGGCCTGGGGGCCGGAAGATGCACCGCAGAAGGTCACCGGGCCGGCGTTGGACTTCTGCCTGCTGGTTACCCAGCGCGCCAATCGCGCCGATCTCGATCTGGTCGCCGTGGGTGCCGACGCGGACGAGTGGCTCGGGTTCGCGCAGGCCTTTGCCGGACCCAGCGGTGAGGGACGAGCCGCCGTCGGATCCAGCGGTGAGGGACGAGCATCGAAGGTGGGCAAATGAGTTCGGTACGGATCGGTAACTGCTCCGGGTTCTACGGCGACCGCGTCTCGGCGATGCGCGAGATGCTCGAGGGCGGCGAACTCGACTACCTGACCGGCGACTACCTGGCCGAACTGACGATGTTGATCCTCGGGCGGGATCGGATGAAGGACCCGTCGCTCGGCTACGCGAAGACGTTCCTGCGGCAGGTGGAGGACACGCTCGGCCTTGCGCTCGACAAGGGGGTGAAGATCGTCGCGAATGCAGGCGGTCTCAATCCCGCCGGACTGGCCGACGCGTTGCGCGAGGTCAACACCAAGCTGGGGTTGAACGCAAAGATCGCCCACGTCGAGGGCGACGATTTGATCTCTCGGGCAGACGAACTCGGACTCGGCTCCCCACTGACGGCCAACGCGTACCTCGGCGCCTGGGGCATCGTCGAAGCATTGTCGGCCGACGCCGATGTCGTGGTCACCGGACGGGTCACCGATGCGTCGGTGATCGTCGGTCCGGCCGCTCACCATTTCGGTTGGAAGCGAGATGATTTCGATCAGCTTGCCGGTGCTGTCGCGGCGGGCCACGTCATCGAGTGCGGAACCCAGGCCACCGGCGGCAACTACGCGTTCTTCACAGAGATTCCCAATCTGGGCCGGCCTGGCTTCCCGATCGCCGAGATCAACGCGGACGGAACCTCGGTCATCACCAAGCACGCCGGAACGGACGGCGAGGTGAGCGTCGGCACGGTGACGGCGCAGCTGCTGTACGAGATCACCGGTGGACGCTATGCAGGCCCGGACGTGACGACCCGCATCGACAACGCAGTGCTCACCCAGGAAGGCCCGGACCGGGTGTTGATCAGCGGCGTCACGGGCGAGGCTCCGCCGCCGCAGTACAAGGTCTCCCTGAACACGCTGGCCGGGTTCCGTAACGAGGCCACCTTCATCCTCACGGGTCTCGACATCGAGGCCAAGGCCGATCTGGCGAAGACTCAGCTCGAATCCTGGCTGACGAAGAAGCCCGCCGAACTGGTCTGGACTCTCGCTCGCACGGATCATCCGGATTCCGACACCGAGGAAACCGCGAGTGCGTTGCTGCGCTGCGTGGTTCGCGATTCCGACCCCAAGGTGATCGGTCGCCCTTTCTCCGCGGTTGCGGTGGAAATGGCACTTGCCAGCTACCCCGGCTTCTCGCTGACGGCTCCGCCGAGCAACGGCCAACCGTACGGAGTGTTCACCCCCGGCTACGTCGACGCGGGATCGGTGCCGCACGTGGCCGTACTGCCGGACGGCACGCGCGTGGACATCGCTCCGTCCACGTTGACGCAGGACCTCGAACCCGTCGGCGAACCGGAGCGTCCGGAGCCGTTGCCGCCACAGACGTCGATTTCGGTACCACTCGGCACGATCGCCGGTGCCCGTAGTGGCGACAAGGGCGGAAATGCCAACGTCGGCGTCTGGGTTCGCACGGACGATCAGTGGAAGTGGTTGGCGCACACACTGACCGTCGAGATGCTCAAGGAACTGCTACCGGAAGCAGTAGACCTGAACGTCACTCGCTACCAGCTTCCGCACCTTCGTGCCGTCAACTTCGTGATCGAGGGAATTCTCGGTCAGGGCGTCGCCTCGCAGGCGCGGTTCGATCCGCAGGCCAAGGGAATTGGTGAATGGCTGCGTTCGCGCCACATCGACATCCCGATTTCGCTACTCCCCGTAACTGACGAGAAAGAGGATTCACGGTGACCGTGTGGACCACACCGGAAAGGCTTGCGCTTCGCGAGACCGTACGCGGATTCGTGAACCAGGAGATTTTGCCGCATCTGACGCAGTGGGAGCGAGACGGCGAGATTCCGCGCGAATTGCACCGCAAGGCAGGCGCTCTCGGACTCCTCGGGGCCAGCGCACCCGAATCGGCCGGTGGTGAGGGCGGCGACGCCGTCGACTCCATCGTGATCTGTGAGGAGATGCATCAGGCAGGTGCGTCGGGCGGGCTGTTCGCATCGCTCTTCACCTGCGGCATCGCGGTGCCGCACCTGATCGCGGCCGGCGACGAGGCGCAGATCGAGAAGTGGGTCAAGCCGACCCTGCGCGGCGACAAGATCGGCTCGCTCGCCATCACCGAGCCCGGCGGAGGCAGCGACGTCGGGCACCTGACAACTACAGCCAAGCGCGACGGCGATCATTACGTCGTGAACGGCGCCAAGACGTTCATCACCTCCGGCGTTCGAGCGGACTTCGTCGTTACAGCGGTGCGCACCGGTGGTCCCGGCGCGGGTGGTGTCTCACTGCTCGTGATCGAGAAGGGCACACCGGGATTCACCGTCTCGCGCAAACTCGAGAAGATGGGCTGGCGCGCATCCGATACCGCGGAACTCTCCTTTGTCGACGCCCGGGTTCCGGTGGAGAATCTGGTCGGTGCAGAGAACAGCGGCTTCGCGCAGATCGCCCAGGCATTTGTCTCCGAGCGGGTAGCGCTCGCCGCGCAGGCGTATGCCAGTGCAGAACGTTGCCTGGAGCTGACGCTCGAATGGTGCCGCGCCCGTGAGACTTTCGGTCGCCCCCTGATCAGTCGGCAGGCCGTCCAGAACACCGTCACCGAGATGGCCCGCAAGATCGACGTCGCCAAGGTGTACACGCACTCGGTGATCGAGCGGTACATGGCCGGTGACGGCGATCTGATCGCCGAGGTGTGCTTTGCGAAGAACACGGCAGTCGAGACGGGCGAATGGGTTGCGAACCAAGCTGTTCAGCTGTTCGGCGGCCTCGGATACATGCAGGAAAGCGAAGTGGAGAGGCAGTACCGGGACATGCGAATTCTGGGAATCGGTGGCGGGACCACCGAAATCCTCACCGGCCTCGCGGCCAAGCGATTGGGGTATCAGTCATGAGTGTCATCCGGTCAACACTGGACACCAATTCCGAGGTGTACAAGACCGCAACTTCGACCATGAACACCAAGCTCGCCGAGATCGAGGTCGAGCACGCCAAGGCGTTGGCGGGCGGCGGCGAGAAGTACACCGAGCGGCACCACAAGCGGGGAAAGCTCCTGGCACGCGAGCGGATCGAACTCCTGCTCGATCAGGATTCACCGTTCCTCGAACTGTGTCCCCTCGCTGCGTGGGGGAGTGACTTCCCGGTCGGCGCCAGCACCGTGGTCGGTATCGGCGTCGTCGAAGGTGTCGAATGCCTGATCGTCGCCAACGATCCCACCGTGCGCGGCGGCACCAGCAATCCGTGGACACTGCGTAAGGGATTCCGGGCCAACGACATCGCCATGCAGAACCGCCTCCCGGTGATCTCCCTCGTAGAGTCCGGTGGCGCAGACTTGCCGACGCAGAAAGAGGTGTTCATCCCTGGCGGGCGTATGTTCCGTGACCTCACTCAGCTGTCCGCGGCCGGAATCCCCACCATTGCACTGGTCTTCGGTAACTCGACGGCCGGCGGTGCGTACATCCCGGGCATGTCCGACCACGTCGTGATGATCAAGGAACGCTCCAAGGTGTTCCTCGCAGGCCCGCCGCTGGTCAAGATGGCCACCGGTGAGGAATCCGACGACGAGGCACTCGGCGGCGCCGAAATGCACGCTCGCAAGTCCGGGTTGGCCGACTACTTCGCCGCCGACGAGCAGGACGCGATCCGCATCGGGCGCTCGATCGTCAAGCGGCTCAACTGGACCAAGAAGGGGCCGGCGCCGCGCGCGGAGATCATCGAACCGCTCGAGGATCCGGAAGAGTTGCTCGGCATCGTTCCGGCCGACCTGAAGATCCCGTTCGATCCGCGTGAGGTCATCGCCCGTATCGTCGACGGCTCCGACTTCGACGAGTTCAAGCCGCTCTACGGCTCCTCCCTCGTGACCGGGTGGGCCGAGCTGAACGGCTACCCGATCGGCATCCTGGCGAACGCACGTGGAGTGCTCTTCAGTGAGGAATCACAGAAGGCCACGCAGTTCATCCAGCTCGCCAATCGTTCCAACACGCCGTTGCTGTTCCTGCACAACACCACCGGCTACATGGTGGGTAAGGAATACGAGGAGGGCGGCATGATCAAGCACGGATCGATGATGATCAATGCGGTTGCCAACTCCAAGGTTCCGCACATCTCGATCCTGCTCGGAGCGTCGTACGGCGCCGGTCACTACGGTATGTGCGGACGCGCGTTCGATCCGCGGTTCCTCTTTGCGTGGCCCAGTTCCAAGTCCGCCGTCATGGGCGGTGCGCAGCTCGCCGGCGTCATCTCCATCGTGGGACGCGCTGCTGCCGAGGCCCGCGGCCAGGTCTTCGACGAGCAGGCCGACGCCGGCATGCGCGCGATGATCGAGAACCAGATCGAGGCCGAGTCACTTCCGATGTTCCTGTCGGGTCGTCTGTACGACGACGGCGTCATCGATCCCCGAGACACCCGCACCGTGGTGGGAATGTGCCTGTCGGCCATCGCCACCGCCCCGATCGAAGGCACCGAGAACTTCGGCGTCTTCCGTATGTGAGGCACGCCGTGACAATCACTTCAGTACTGGTCGCCAATCGTGGCGAAATCGCCCGCCGTGTCTTTGCAACCTGCCGCAAGAACGGAATCGGCACGGTCGCGGTATTTTCCGACGCAGATGCCGACAGCCCGCACGTCGCCGAAGCCGATGCTTCGGTTCGCCTACCGGGTAACACGCCTGCCGAGACCTACTTGCGGGGTGAGCTCGTCATCGCCGCCGCCAAGGCTTCGGGCGCCGACGCGATTCACCCCGGATACGGATTCCTCTCCGAGAACGCGGAGTTCGCGCGCAGCGTCATCGACGCGGGACTGACGTGGATCGGCCCGCCCGTCGAATCCATCGAGCTCATGGGGTCGAAGGTCGAGTCCAAGAAGATCATGGACGCCGCCGGAGTGCCGGTGCTCTCCGAACTCGATCCCGCCGCGGTGACCGAGGCTCATCTGCCGGTGCTGATCAAGGCGTCGGCGGGCGGCGGCGGACGCGGAATGCGTGTCGTTCGTGAATTGTCGGCGCTGGACGGCGAACTGGAAGCGGCGCGGCGTGAGGCGCAGTCCGCTTTCGGCGACCCGACAGTCTTCTGTGAGCGGTACCTCGAGACCGGTCGGCACATCGAGGTTCAGGTCATGGCCGACCGCCACGGTGCGGTGTGGGCGGTGGGGGAGCGCGAGTGCTCGATCCAGCGTCGGCATCAGAAGGTGGTCGAAGAGGCCCCGTCGCCGCTCGTGCAACGCATCCCCGCCATGCGCGACAAGCTGTTCGACGCCTCGCGGCTCGCAGCCAACGCCATCGGTTACGAGGGGGCAGGAACCGTTGAATTCCTGGCTGACGAAAAAGGCGACTTCTTCTTCCTGGAAATGAACACGCGTTTGCAGGTGGAGCATCCGGTCACCGAGTGCACCACTGGACTCGATCTGGTGGAACTGCAATTGCAGGTCGCTTCAGGTGAAGCACTTCCGGACGATCAGCCGGAGATCCGTGGGCATTCGATCGAAGTGCGCCTGTACGCCGAGGACCCCGCCAAGAACTGGCAGCCGCAGAGCGGAACCGTCCACCACATCGAGTTGCCCGGTGACCCGCAAGAATTCAGTGTTCTGCGTGAGCAGGGCGTTCGCCTCGACTCCGGCGTCGTCGACGGCAGTGTTGTCGGCGTCCACTACGACCCGATGTTGGCCAAGGTCATCTCGTACGCGCCGACGCGGACCGCAGCTGCCCGGCTGCTCGCATCGACGCTGGCGCGCACCAGGATTCACGGGCTGCGCACCAACCGCGACCTGCTCGTCAACGTCCTGGCCCACCCCGCCTTCATTGCCGGAGACACCGACACTGCCTTCTTCGAGACTCACGACCTCGAGAAGCTGTCTACGCCCTTGGCCGGTACCGACGCCGAAAGACTCTCGGCGCTGGCGGCGGCACTTGCCGATGCCGCGCACAACCGGGCGTCGGCCCGCGTCATCGGCCGCTTGCCCAGCGGGTGGCGCAACCTCCCGTCGCAGCCGCAGAGCAAGAGCTATTCCACTGCGTCGGGCGACTACGACGTCCGCTACTCCCTGAGCCGAAGCGGCGTGCTGAGTGCAGAAGGCTTCGACGACGTGCGCCTGGTATCGGCAACTGCGACCCGGGTAGTGCTCGAGCAGAGCGGAGTACAGCGCTCGTTCGACGTTGCGGCCTACGGGAGTGAGATTTTTGTCGACTCCTCGCTCGGACCCGTCGCGTTGACGGCAGCACCGCGCTTCGTGGATCCGTCGGCAGAAGTCGCCGCCGGTTCGTTGCTCGCTCCGATGCCGGGATCGGTCATCCGCCTCGGTGCCGCACTCGGTGACACCGTCACCGCCGGCCAGCCGATTCTGTGGCTGGAGGCCATGAAGATGGAACACACCGTCACCGCGCCGACTGCCGGTGTCCTGGTGGAACTTCCGGTCGCCGTCGGCCAGCAGGTCGAGGTCGGATCGGTACTCGCACGTGTGGAAGAACCCGCTACAGAAGAGGAAGCATGATGAGTTTCATCGAGACCGAAGAGCAGAAGGAACTGCGGGCATCCGTTTCCAAACTGGGTGAGCGCTTCAACTACGTCGACTACGTGCTGCCCAAGGCGCGAAAGGGGGAGCCGCTCACCGAATTGTGGAACGAGGCCGGCAAACTCGGATTCCTGGGCGTCAACCTGCCGGAGGAATACGGCGGCGGCGGTGCAGGCATCTACGAACTCGCGCTGGTGCAGGAGGAGTTGGCGGCGCAGGGTGCCGGTCTGCTCCTGGTTGTCGTATCCCCGGCCATCTGCGGCACCATCATCGGCAAGTACGGCACGGCGGAGCAGAAGCAGCAGTGGCTACCCAGCCTCGCCGACGGCTCCAAGATCATGGCGTTCGGAATCACCGAGGCCGACGCTGGTTCCAACTCTCATCAGATCACCACGACGGCACGCAGGGATGGCGACGACTGGATCCTGAGCGGCAACAAGATCTACATCTCGGGTGTCGATCAGGCTGACGCGGTCCTCGTCGTTGCGCGGACCGAGGACTCCAAGACGGGCAAGCTCAAGCCCGCTCTGTTCATCGTCCCCACGGATTCTCCGGGATTCGTGAAGACGCAGATGGAGATGGATATCATCGAACCGGACCACCAGTTCATCCTCTTCCTCGACGACGTCCGTCTGCCGGCCGACGCTCTGGTCGGCGAAGCCGATGCCGCCTTGATGCAGTTGTTCGCCGGCCTCAACCCCGAGCGCATCCTGGGTGCGTCGATGGCCATCGGCATGGGCCGTTACGCCCTGAACGCCGCAGTGAAGTTCGCCAACGAGCGCACGGTGTGGAAGACGCCGATCGGTGCGCACCAAGGTATTTCGCATCCACTCGCGCAGGTGAAGATCGAACTCGAGCTCGCCAAGCTGATGATGCAGAAGGCCGCGGTGCTCTACGACAGCGGTGACGATTTCGGTGCTGCCGAAGCCGCGAACATGGCAAAGTACGCCGCCGCTGAAGCCAGCATCAAGGCGCTCGATCAGGCGATCCAGACGCATGGCGGCGCAGGACTGACGAAGGAATACGGACTGGCCGCCATGCTCGGTGCGGCTCGTATCGCCCGTGTCGCGCCGGTGAGCCGCGAGATGATCCTCAACTTCGTCTCACAGCATTCCCTCGGTCTGCCACGGTCCTACTAGGAAGAGGCGACTCATGACGGATCAGGACAAGCCATACGTACGGTACGAAGTATCGGGCGGTGCTGCCACGATCACTCTCGACTCACCCCACAACCGCAACGCGATTTCGACGCGGTTGGTCACGGAGTTGCAGGCTGGGTTGACGGCGGCTGCCGCCGATCCGGCAGTTCGAGCGGTGGTACTCACCCACACCGGTGGAACATTCTGTGCGGGAGCCGATCTGAGTGAGGCCTCCGGTTCGTCCGCATCACCGGAGGACGCCGTCAAGGAGCGAGGACGGGGGATGCTGACACTCTTGCGCAGCATTCTCGAGCTTCCCAAGCCGGTGATCGGACGGATCGACGGTCACGTCCGGGCCGGAGGCATGGGTCTTGTCGGGGCGTGCGACATCGTCGTCGCCGGACCGGCGAGCACCTTCGCGGTGACGGAATCACGGTTGGGTTTGGCGGCGTCCATCATCTCGCTCACGGTCCTGCCGAGGCTCGACCAGCGATCTGCGAGCCGCTATCTGCTCACCGGCGAGAAGTTCGGCCAGCACGAGGCCGAATCCATCGGACTCGTCACCTCCGCGTCGCAGGACACGGAGGAGTCGATCACCGAACTGCTCGGCACCTTGCGCCAATGTTCACCGCAGGGACTTGCCGAATCGAAGTGGATCACGACGCGTTCGGTCCTGGCCGGATTCGACCGGGACGGCGAGGAGATGATCGCGCAGTCGGCTCGGCTGTTTTCCTCTGACGAGGCTCGTGAGGGCATGATGTCTTTCTTGCAGAAGCGTCCAGCGGCCTGGGCGCAGTAGAAACTGCGCAGCTGGGACACAGAAGCGCTGGAACACAGAAGTAGAAGGGATGGCGGCGCGATGACTCGAGAGCCCAAGCAGGACCGAAGTCGAGTCACGCGCTCCCACCTGCTCGAAGTGACTGTGGAGTGTCTCGCCGAACTCGGGTGGAGCGCAACGACGATGAGCGTCGTCGCGCAGCGTGCCGGGGTGTCCAGAGGCGCCATGCAGCATCACTTCCCGACCCGCGAGGACCTCATCACCGCGGCGCTCGAGGTGATGTTCGACGCCCGGATGGATCAGGCACGAAAGGAATCGACCGACCTTCCGGTGGGTGCCGGACGAACCGAGGCGATCATTTCGCGGTTGGTGGAGTACTACACCGGGACTCTGTTCAAAGCAGCGCTGCAGGTGTGGACGGCCGCTGCCTCCGACTCCGACCTGCGTGCCCGCGTACTGCCCCTCGAGGAACGATTCGGGCGCATCGCGCACCGCATGGCCGTCGAGAGTCTGGGTGTCGACGACTCCGACCCGGTGACGCACCGCTTGGTACAGGCGACCCTGGACCTGGCCCGCGGGCTGGGGCTGGCTGATGTCTTGACAGACGACTCGCGCCGACGCACCGAGGTGGTCAAACAGTGGGCGGCGCAATTGGATTCCACACTTGTTCGGGTACCGGTGGCAACTCCCTGAATCGGTAGCGGCGGGGCCGGCGCCGGTGCTCTCGACGCGCACGTGGCGTGTGTCGGGGGCCACCGAGAAGTACAGTCGGCTCCATGGTCGCACGCACTCTCACTTCGATCGGGACTTCGGTATTGGTCTCGGCTGCCGTGCTCTCGGCCGTGGTCGGCTGCAGCTCCGGCGACGGGTCCGTCGATCAGCCGGGCGACGGTGCGGGTTCGCAGGCACTCGCACCTACGGATCCGGGCCCGATGTTCGCCGAATGCGGCTCGGTGACCGACGAGGAAGTTGTCAACGCCTTCAATCTCGGCGCTTTTGCGACGACGACGCGCAACGGCGTCGGTTGCCAGTGGGAAGTCGCCGGTTCGAACGGTCCGAGCGTCAGTTTCTCCTGGTACCGCGGTAGCCCGATCGGCCGCGAACGGGCCGGGTCCGACCTGCTCGGACGTCCTGCCGACGACATCACGATCGGCGGTCATCAAGGCTTCATCGCGTCCACGGCAGGTTCGTTGTGCGAGTTGGGTATCGCGTTCGGCGGAGACTTCGTGCACTGGTCGATCACCTACGGTTTGCTGCCACCGACCGCGGATCCATGCACGGTGGCGCGGGATCTGATGGAAAAAACAGTTTCGAGGGCACAGTGAAGTTCGAGGGCGCCGTGAAGCGCGTAAGGATCGGGCTCGCCCTGGCTGGGTCGCTGGTTCTACTCACGGGGTGCGGCTCCGTGGTCACCGGGACTCCCCGTGCGCAGGGCAGCTACGGCGGTAGTGACAGCCAGGAATTCGCGAACGTCCTCCAAGAATGCGAAGCCGTCACCGACGAGCAGATCGCCGGTGCCGTGGGTGCCGACGCCGTCGGGCGTGGGTTCTTCGGCGCTATCTGCCGTTGGGACGGCATCGGGACCGCGGGTCCGATCAAGATCACCTTCAACTGGTTCGAGACGGGCACCCTCGATCACGAGCGCGCTGCATTCGAGCACCTGGGATACGTGGTGGCGAAAATCGACATCAACGGCAGTGGCGGGTACCAGGTTCGCCAGCCGGCCGATCCGCAGAGCTGCGGGGTGAGCGCGAGCGCACCGGCCGGGGGAGTGTTCGGTTGGTGGGTCACCGAGCCGCAAGGCGGCGCGGATCCGTGCGAGGCTGCGGCAAAGCTCGGCGCGTTGACGCTGAACCGCAGCATCTGATCGCGACCGGTCCGGCTGCGTGGTCTGAGTGTGCAGCCAGAGTGTCTGGTCAGAGCGTGAGGTCACTATCACCGTGGCCTCGCTTTGACCTCGTGGCGCGCCGACAGGTATCGTTATGGGTCGTGTCCGGCATGCCCGGGCCGATCTGTGTGCCTAGCTAGGTATTGCCGTGCGCGCGTTCGAGCAGAAACTGCTGATGAACGAGCATCCGGCTGCCTGTGTGGGGGTATGCGACACGCCCGACCTCGGGGGCAGTGCGCGGCATGAAAGTGCTGAGTACAGACTCTGAGGTGGGTGAGGAGCAGCAGCTCTCTTGCTCCAACTGCTAGATCCCTAATTTCAGAACAGCCACGTTTTCGAACGGCCCGAGTTCGCTCGAGCAGTCTGTTCGTCACAAGAAAGCCGGTAAATGCCAACCATCAACCAGCTGGTCCGCAAGGGTCGCCGCGACAAGACCGCCAAGGTCAAGACGGCAGCCCTCAAGGGCAGCCCGCAGCGTCGTGGCGTGTGCACTCGCGTGTACACCACCACCCCCAAGAAGCCGAACTCCGCGCTCCGTAAGGTCGCACGTGTTCGCCTCACGACTTCGGTCGAGGTCACCGCGTACATCCCCGGTGAAGGTCACAACCTTCAGGAGCACTCCATGGTGCTCGTCCGTGGCGGTCGTGTGAAGGACCTCCCGGGTGTCCGTTACAAGATCATCCGCGGCTCCCTCGACACCCAGGGTGTCAAGGGTCGCAAGCAGGCACGCAGCCGCTACGGCGCCAAGAAGGAGAAGAGCTAATGCCACGTAAGGGCCCCGCTCCGAAGCGCCCGCTCATCAACGACCCGGTTTACGGTTCCCCGTTGGTGACGCAGCTCGTCAACAAGATCCTGCTGGACGGCAAGAAGTCCACCGCAGAGCGAATCGTGTACCAGGCTCTCGAGCAGGCACGCGAGAAGACCGGCACCGATCCGGTCGTCACCCTCAAGCGCGCCCTGGACAACGTCAAGCCTGCACTCGAGGTTCGTAGCCGCCGCGTCGGTGGCGCTACCTACCAGGTGCCGGTCGAGGTTCGCCCCGGTCGTTCCACCACGCTGGCACTGCGCTGGCTGGTCACCTTCTCGCGTGCACGTCGTGAGAAGACCATGGTCGAGCGTCTCGCCAACGAGCTCCTCGATGCCAGCAATGGCCTCGGTGCAGCTGTGAAGCGTCGCGAAGACACTCACAAGATGGCCGAAGCCAACAAGGCATTCGCCCACTACCGCTGGTGATGTAAAGCGTCGGAGCAACTGCCATCGGGTGGGGCTCCGACGCTTGTCGCCGTTGGCGGCCTGATCATCGCGACGGATTCCGGACGCAGGTGGCCAGGTTCGCCTCGGCAGAGACATAATTGAAAGACCATGGCCCTGACGGTGGAACACACCGATAAGGCCGACACCCGAAAACCAAGCAACGAGCGGGGAAGAAACCTGTGGCACAGGAAGTGCTGACTGACCTGAACAAGGTCCGCAACATCGGCATCATGGCGCACATCGATGCCGGCAAGACCACCACCACCGAGCGCATCCTGTTCTACACCGGTGTCAATTACAAGATCGGTGAGACGCACGACGGTGCGTCGACGACGGACTGGATGGAGCAGGAGAAGGAACGCGGCATCACGATCACGTCTGCCGCCGTGACTTGCTTCTGGAACAACAACCAGATCAACATCATCGACACCCCCGGCCACGTCGACTTCACGGTCGAGGTGGAGCGGTCGCTGCGCGTGCTAGACGGCGCAGTTGCTGTCTTCGACGGTAAAGAGGGTGTCGAGCCGCAGTCCGAGCAGGTTTGGCGTCAGGCTGCCAAGTACGACGTTCCGCGCATCTGCTTCGTCAACAAGATGGACAAGATGGGCGCGGACTTCTACTTCACAGTCCAGACCATCATCGACCGCTTGGGCGCGAAGCCGCTCGTTCTCCAGCTGCCCATCGGCGCTGAGGACGACTTCGACGGCGTCGTCGACCTGGTCGAGATGAAGGCCATCACCTGGCGCGGCGTGGTCCCGACGGGAACCGCTCCGACCATCGAGGAGATCCCCGCGGATCTCGTCGAGAAGGCTGCCGAGTACCGCGAGAAGCTGCTCGAGACGGTTGCAGAGTCCGACGAAGCTCTCATGGAGAAGTACTTCGGCGGCGAAGAGCTCACCATCGAGGAGATCAAGGGCGCCATCCGCAAGATGACGGTCGCCTCCGAGCTGTACCCGGTTCTCTGTGGCTCCGCGTTCAAGAACAAGGGCGTTCAGCCCATGCTCGACGCTGTCATCGACTACCTTCCGAACCCGCTGGACATCGGCGAGGTCATCGGCCACAAGCTCGGTGACGAAGAAGTAGAGATCACTCGCAAGCCGAGCAAGGACGAGCCGTTCTCGGCTCTCGCCTTCAAGATCGCTGCTCACCCGTTCTTCGGCAAGCTGACCTTCGTCCGCGTGTACTCGGGTCGTATCGATCCGGGTGCTCAGGTGCTCAACGCAACCAAGGGCAAGAAGGAGCGCATCGGAAAGCTCTTCCAGATGCACGCCAACAAGGAGAACCCGGTAGACGAGGCCGTAGCCGGCCACATCTACGCAATGATCGGCCTCAAGGACACCACCACCGGTGACACCTTGTGCGATCAGGCGAGCCCCATCGTCCTCGAGTCGATGTCGTTCCCCGCGCCGGTCATCCAGGTCTCCATCGAGCCCAAGACCAAGTCCGACCAGGAAAAGCTGGGCGTCGCGATCCAGAAGCTCGCCGAAGAGGACCCGACCTTCTCGGTCGAGCTCGACGAAGAGACCGGTCAGACCGTCATCGGCGGTATGGGCGAGCTCCACCTCGACATCCTCGTCGACCGCATGCGTCGCGAGTTCAAGGTCGAGGCGAACGTCGGTAAGCCGCAGGTTGCGTACCGCGAGACCATCACCAAGAAGGTCGAGAAGCACGACTACACCCACAAGAAGCAGACGGGTGGCTCGGGCCAGTTCGCAAAGGTCATCATCGCTCTGGAGCCTTTCGTGGGCGAAGACGGTGCTACCTACGAGTTCGAGAACAAGGTCTCCGGCGGACGTATCCCGCGCGAGTACATCCCCTCCGTGGATGCCGGTGCGCAGGACGCGATGCAGTACGGTGTTCTCGCCGGCTACCCGCTCGTGAACCTGAAGCTGTCGCTGCTCGATGGTGCTTACCACGACGTCGACTCCTCGGAAATGGCGTTCAAGGTTGCCGGTTCGCAGGCACTGAAGGAAGCCGCCCGCAAGGCCGGCCCCGTCATTCTCGAGCCGCTCATGGCTGTCGAGGTCACAACGCCCGAGGAGTACATGGGCGACGTGATCGGCGACCTCAACTCCCGCCGTGGCCAGATCCAGGCCATGGAGGAACGCAGTGGTGCCCGTGTCGTGAAGGCGCTGGTTCCGCTCTCGGAGATGTTCGGTTACATCGGTGACCTGCGGTCGAAGACCCAGGGCCGAGCGAACTTCTCCATGGTGTTCGATTCCTACGCAGAGGTTCCCGCGAACGTCTCGAAGGAAATCATCGCCAAGGCGACGGGCGAGTAAGCACAGCGAGCTCCCCAGCCCGCGCCGGCAAGTAACCTCGGTTTCTTCCGGCACGAAGCACGACCTAGTAACAACCAACCGCACTGCTGCATACGGCAAGCAACAACAGTCCAGGAGGACACAAAGTGGCGAAGGCGAAGTTCGAGCGGACGAAGCCGCACGTGAACATCGGCACCATTGGTCACGTCGACCACGGCAAGACCACGACGACGGCGGCCATCACCAAGGTTCTCGCGGATGCATTCCCCGACCTGAACGAGGCTTCGGCCTTTGATCAGATCGACAAGGCTCCCGAGGAAAAGGCTCGTGGCATCACGATCAACATCTCGCATGTTGAGTACCAGACGGAAAAGCGCCACTACGCGCACGTCGATGCACCGGGTCACGCCGACTACATCAAGAACATGATCACCGGCGCAGCTCAGATGGACGGCGCTATTCTCGTCGTCGCAGCTACCGACGGCCCGATGCCCCAGACGCGCGAGCATGTCCTGCTCGCTCGCCAGGTTGGCGTTCCTTACATCCTCGTCGCCCTGAACAAGGCCGACATGGTTGACGACGACGAGATCCTCGAGCTCGTCGAGATGGAGGTCCGCGAACTGCTGGCCGCTCAGGAATTCGACGAGGAAGCCCCCGTCATTCCGATCTCGGCACTCAAGGCACTCGAGGGTGACCCGAAGTGGACGCAGTCCATTCTCGACCTGATGGCTGCTGTCGACGAGTCCATCCCGGACCCGATTCGTGAGACCGAGAAGCCCTTCCTCATGCCCGTCGAGGACGTCTTCACCATCACCGGCCGTGGCACCGTTGTCACCGGTCGTATCGAGCGTGGCGTTGTCAACGTCAACGAAGAGGTCGAGATCGTCGGCATCAAGGAAACCTCGACCAAGACCACGGTCACGGGTATCGAGATGTTCCGCAAGCTGCTCGACTCGGGCCAGGCCGGCGACAACGTCGGACTGCTCGTTCGTGGCATCAAGCGCGAAGATGTCGAGCGTGGACAGGTTGTCGTCAAGCCGGGCACCACGACTCCCCACACGGAGTTCGAGGGCCAGGCATACATCCTGTCGAAGGACGAGGGCGGCCGCCACACCCCGTTCTTCAACAACTACCGCCCGCAGTTCTACTTCCGTACCACGGACGTTACGGGCGTCGTGACGCTGCCTGAGGGCACCGAGATGGTCATGCCCGGTGACAACACCGAGATGTCCGTCAAGCTGATCCAGCCTGTCGCCATGGACGAGGGCCTGCGCTTCGCAATTCGCGAAGGCGGCCGTACGGTCGGCGCCGGCAAGGTTGCCAAGATCATCAAGTGAGACTCTTGTCTCGCTAGCTGATTCACAGCACTGAAAAAGGCGCTCATTCCCTTCGGGGAGTGAGCGCCTTTTCTGTGTCTTCCATCGGGTGGCCTGTGATCGAGTGTTCGGTGATCGGGTGCCTGCGTGGTTCTTACTTACTTGTTGGCTTCCACCCGGTCGAGGTGCAGCAGAACCTGTACTGCGACGGTCGAGCCGTCCAGGCTGCGCCTGGTTGCGCCGGCGATACGTTCGGCCGAAGCGGTGAATCCGGCGACGTCGATCGACGGATCTGCAGTGACGACAATCGACAGCGTCGGCAATCCGCGATCGACCGTCGCTTTGCTCTTGGTGCTCCGCACGCCGGTCAGCTGAGCGAGCTCGGCCGCTACGCCGTCTGCGACGGGTCCGAGATCCACGCTGACGTCGGTACCGGATTCGTTGTGCCGCAATGTGACTGCGCTTGTGCGGCGCCGGCGAAGGTTCAGGTACAACAGCCCGAAACCGGCGAAGACACAGAGGACGAAGGTGCCCGACAGTACCCAGTGCCACCACGGCTCCTCCGGAAGGCCGAAGAGGACCTCCCGATCGAAGCGTGACACCCAGGTTCGAATCAGCGACGCGCCCGCGTCCCACGCGATGGCGTATGCGCCCGCCGCGAGGAGTGCGATTCCGACGATGAGGACGATGATCCGATCGACCGCGGAGATCCAACGGTTCACGAGGCGTCCTTTCGTCGTACTACAGTTTCTCGCACGACAACCGAAAGTTGCAGTGGCCGCTGCAGTATCGCGAGGTGGGGCCGAACCGCCGCGTCGACGGCTGCGGCAAGTTCAGCTCGATCGCCACCGGTCGATTCGATGTGGACCTTGACGTGTTTACGGTCGACGCTGGTGTGAGCCGAGCCGACGCCGGGAACGACCGCTGCGTGGCTACTGCACAGACGTGCAATGTCAGTCGGCCGCATCCACACCGTCGATGCGCTCGGGTTCCCGAGTGGGACATGGGTTTTCGCACGGCGTTTGATCGCCGACATTATCAGGACAACACCCGCGACAACGGCAGCGATCGCCACCGGAAGTAGCCACGGTTGCCAGTGCAGACGAGACGTCCACTCCACGGAGTTTCGGATCCAGGGTGCCGATTCGAAAGTTCCACGGTTGATGAACCATTCGCGCGAGACGACGAAGGCGAGTGCGAGTAGACCACACGCGATGACGACGGCCGAAACCGCGGCCGCCGGGTTCGCAGAGGGGACCCGCGGCGGAATCGGATCCGAGAGTGCCTGCTGTGCCGGGCCCTCCGCGATCTCGACGCCGGAAACACAGGAGTCGTCAGAACCCTCGGTTGCCGCGATCATCACGTTCATGTCGTGGAGTGGAAGCCCGGTCAGCGATTCGACGCTGCGACCGACTTCCGTTCGCACCCGGCCGGTCAACTCGGTGACCGAACACGGCCAGGACACGGCGAGGAAGAGATTGATGGCGACGGCGTCGCTACCCATCGAGATGTCGGCTCGCGGAAGGTCGCGTCCGGTCAGGCGAGTCAAGCCACCGGACTGGCGGACCACCCCCGGGACGTTCACCGCTGCGGCCGTGGCGATCTTGGCCATCGCACGGTCCTTGATGACCAAGGAGCCGCGTAGGCCAGGATCGTCCGCTGCGCTGGGATCGGACGGCTCAGCCACGGCCACGGCTTCGGAGGATCGCGCCGAGGTCGAGATGTCCGTCGCGGTGTGCTCCGATCGCCATACCGGCGGCGCCGAGCAGGACTGCGAAGACGAAACCGCTGAACCCACCCATGATTCCGGCGAGTGCGAGGAGCAGACCGACCAGCAGTCCGACGGTGGTGCTGTTCATGTCAGTTCCCTTCTCGAATGTTCGGTGCAATGTCTGTGACGGTGGCAGGCTCGGTGACTGCATTTTCGGCATCAACGGGTAGATATCCCGCTGTCGACAGGTCGCCGACGGTCACGTTCACCGGTACGTCGACCAATCTCGCCACCACCGCTCGTACGCGTTCGGCGACGCTGCGAACGTCTGCCGGATAGTGAACGGAAATGTGTACAGCACAAGAGTTTTCGTCGACGACGACGCCGGTGATGCGGCGTCCGGGGAGGTAGGTTCCCACTTCGCCGAACTGTCCTCCGTGCAGATCTGCCACTTCCGGGATGGCAAGAACCGCGTCGGCGACTACCTCGGCCGCGTCGATCTCGCGGCCGGCGTCGGCGGTACTCACTGAACCCTCGGCTTGGCTTCCGGATCGGTACTGCCGCCGCTCTCTGCATCCTCGAAGAGCATGACGTCGAAGACGGTGATGTTGACCTCGGTGACCTCGAGACCCGTCATGCTTTCCACTGCGGCAATGACGTTGCGGCGGATACCTACCGCCAGTTCGTGGAGTGCGACGCCGTACTCGGCGACAATGCCGATGTCGATGGCGGCTTGTTTCTCGCCTACCTCCACCGCCACGCCCTGGGCATGGTTGACGCGGGCGCCCGGTATGCGGTCGCGAAGTGCCCCCACCGCACGCGCTGTGCCCCCGCCGACGTCGTACACGCCGTTGATCTCGCGGGTCGCGATACCGGCGATCTTGGCGACCACGGCGTCGGCGATGATCGTCTTACCCTGGGTGCTGACTAGTTCCGCGCCACCGTCGGCGCCGAATCGGACGCTGTTCTTTTCACTGGAATCGCTGGTCATGGGGGCTCCCTGCTCATGTGTCAGTGCGTGCGTCTGAAGTACCTCCAACTGTAGTGACTGGTAGGTGACCATGCGGGATGCACCACACCTACTCCGGCATTTGGTATGGCAGAGTCGGAGGCAAATAGTGACGGCGTTCATAGTGAGCGCTGCAAGTGACATGGGTCGGACAGGGTGGTACGTGGTGGCACGGATAGTGATCGTGGGTGCGGGTTTGTCGGGACTGCGGACCGTCGAGGAACTGCGACGAGCGGGTTTCGAAGGTGAATTGACGCTCGCGGGTGGAGAAACGCATCTGCCCTACGACAGGCCTCCGTTGTCGAAGGAAGTGATCCGCGGCGACAAAAACGAGACGACCTTGCGTCCGGCCGAGTTCTACGTCGAGAACAAGGTCGATCTCAAGCTCGGTTCGCCGGCAACCTCGGTGGACACGGTCGCCAAGTCGGTGGCGTTCGCCGACGGATCCACCCTGGACTACGACGAGTTGGTCATCGCGACCGGACTGACTCCGCGTCGCATCGCCGGCCTTCCGGAGTTGTCCGGAGTGCACGTTCTGCGCTCCATCGAGGAAGCGTTGGCCCTCCGCGCCGACCTTGCTCCCGGTAAGCGTGCGCTGATCGTCGGGGCCGGCTTCATCGGCTGCGAACTGGCCGCGAGCATGAAGTCTCACGGCGTCGACGTCGTGTTGCTCGAACCCCAGCCGACGCCGCTGGCGTCGGTGCTCGGCCCCACCGTCGGCGCCCTCGTCGAACGTCTGCATCGGAACGAGGGCATCGACGTCCGAGTCGGTACGGGCTTGACCTCGTTGTCCGGCGACGGAGCGGTTGCCGCTGCGACCTTGAGTGACGGTTCGGAAATCCCGGTCGACGTGGTCGCGATCGGAGTCGGTTCGGTGCCGGTCACGGAATGGCTCGACGGTTCGGGGATCGAACTCGACAACGGAGTGCTCTGCGACGGCGTCGGCCGCACCAGCACCGAACACGTCTGGGCGGTCGGCGACGTCGCGTCCTGGCAGATCGGAGATCGACGCAAGCGTGTCGAACACTGGACCAATGCTGGGGACCAGGCCAAGATCCTGGCGGGAGCGATCACCGGAACGGGTGATCCGGATGCGCCGGCGCAGGTTCCGTACTTCTGGAGCGATCAGTACGACGTCAAGATCCAGGCATTGGGGACCGTCGCACCCACGGACACCGTTCACATCGTGAAGGACGACGGCCGAAAGTTCGTCGCCTACTACGAGCGCGACGGTGTGCTGGCAGCTGTCGTCGGCGGCGGTAGCGCGGGAGCTGTGATGAAGATGCGCGCGAAGATCGCAGCCGGCACGCCCATCTCGGACGTGTTGGAGTCCACACCGGCCTGAACGGATGAGGCAGGACCGGTTCCGAGGCGATAGATTTGTGCGGTGATCGTTGCACTCATCGACTCGGGACTGGGCCTGCTCCCTACCTCTGCGTGGCTCAGACGCCTGCGCCCGGATCTCGATCTTGTGCTGTCCCTCGATCCGGACGGCGCCCCCTGGGGGCCCAAGCCCGAGCCGTGGGTCGTCGACCGGGTACTCGGTGCGGTGCGGCGGAGCCTCGATCGTGGGGCTCAGGTCATCGTTCTTCCATGCAATACCGCGAGCGTCACCGCTCTCCCACACGTCCGCGAACTGGTCGGACCGGGTGTGCCGGTCATCGGAACGGTGCCCGCGATCAAGCCCGCGGCCGCCGCGTGCGATTCAGTGGCGATCTGGGCTACCGCCGCGACGACTGCCAGCCGGTACCAAGCCGATCTGATCGAACAGTTCGGCAACGGCGCCAAGGTCGTCGGGGTGCCGTGCCACGGCCTGGCCGATTCGATAGACCTCGGTGATCGTGCAGCCGCACTTGCAGCCATCGAATCCGCAGTGGCCCGGACGCCGGACGACGTCAACGGCGTTGTCCTCGGCTGCACGCACTACCCACTGCTCGCGGACGAAATCGCAGCGCGGCTACCCGCCGGTGTCACACTCTTCGACAGTGCCGAAGCCGTTGCACGACAGACCCTGCGGCGGATCGACGGGCTCGGTGACGCGGGTGAAGGATCGGGAACCGTCGAGGTTTTCGTGAGTGGACGTCCGGGCGCGCTACCGCCCAGCGCCGAAGCCTTCGACGCCGGGCGGTTGTTGGGCGCGATCAAAGCCTGATCCAGCCTGCAGCCAGCCATTCATCAATGGGCAGCTACTCCGCTCTGTCAATGGGCGGCTACTCCGCTCCGTCAATGGGCGGCTACGCCGCCGTGACCCCCGTGATGCATCCGCGCACTCATCACCGGCATCGCACTCACCGCGACCACAACGGTCAGGACCCCGACCACCCAGGCCGTCCACGACGCACCGCGTAGAGAGTCGAAGCTCATGACCCAGGGTGAAATGAACATCAAGACGCCGAAAACGCCCATCGCGTAATCCGCCATGGCCATGTCCGGACGTGCCATGTGCGCCAGACCCGACAGTGCAACCAGGACACCCAGGACGACGAGTGACCACATTGCCCGATCGGTGGTGTCGAGCCACATCGGCGAGAGAGCCGCAAAGACGCCGAGAACCACCGCGACGGCATCTTGCATTCGATTCCACGACTTCATGACGAGACCTCCAAAGACGAGAGTGTGTCCACCTGTAGTACACGCCCGCGGCAGATCGAGATCAACTCTCCGCCAATTGCATTCGCGTTGCAGTTAGAGGCGATGTGGAGGCTCGAATATCAAGATTTGTGACTATTCGTCCGGATTGCCACGAGCCCGCGCGGAGCGCTGGCCGCGATATGTCCCGAGAGTGCCATGAGGGTGAGAGTGGTGAATGCGATAGCGGCGGTGATCATGGGTGGTCCTTTCACTGACTGTCCTCGAGTGTCGTCTGCCGACCTGTGGCCGAGCAGGGCACACGGTGTGAGGACGCTGAGAGAATCGAAGAGTCCGCACAGACGACCCGTGAGAAGGTTCTGGGGTGACGCAATCGAGTGCCCAGGACGTGATCGAACAGTTGGCCGACCTCGCGGATCCCGCGGATGCCGTCCAGCTACAGAAGTTCTTCAAGACAGCGCCGGGGGAGTACGGCGAGGGTGACGTCTTCATCGGCGTGCGAGTACCGAAGACGCGTTCGGTGGTGAAGAAGCATGTCGGTCTCGAGTTGCCTCAGGTACGCCTCCTTCTCGACAGCGACGTCCACGAGCATCGGTTGGCCGGTCTGTTGATCCTGGTTGCTCGATTCGAAAAGGTCAGTCGCCCAAAATTTTTCGACGACGAGAGTCGCGCCCGCATCGCCGACTTCTATCTCAGCGCTGTCGAGGACGGGCGGGTGAACAATTGGGATCTGGTGGATTCGTCCGCCGGACAGATCCTCGGCGGCTGGCTGTACGACCGAGATCGCCGGCTGATCTTCGAGCTTTCCGATTCGGGTGACCTGTGGCGACGACGGGTGGCGCTGCTGACGACTTACGGATTCATCACTCGCGGCGACGGGTCGACCACGCTCGAGCTTGCCGCGCAGGTGCTGGGTGATCGACGAGACCTGACCCAGAAAGCGATGGGCTGGATGCTCCGCGAGGTGGGCAAGCGGGTGGACCGGGATTTGTTGACCGGTTTCCTCGCGAAGAATGCAGCAGACATGGGACGCACGGCGCTGAGCTACGCGTGCGAACACCTGACCGCAGAAGAGCGAGCGCACTTCCGGGCGGCCCGCTAGCGAAGTACCGCTCGGTAGGTTGTGGGACGATTCTCGGTATGCCCGCCACCCGTGTCGAGGCGTCTCGAATTGTGACGATCGGTTCACTGATCGCTGCCGGCGTCGCAGCTCTGTGTTATCTCGTGTACTCCGTTCGAGCCGTCGAACCCGTTGATTTTCTCGTCTACCGCTACGCTGCCCAGGCGTTCGCAGCGGGATCGAACATCTACGAGGGCAATCTGTCCGGCCCGTTGATCGTCGAAGAGGGTATGCCGTTCACCTACACCCCATTCGCGGTGATCTTCCTCTGGCCGACTGTCCTCTTCGACTGGTGGACTGCCTATCTGCTGTGGTCGGGATTGTGCATCGCGGCGTTGGTGTGGACGGTTGCGAGGTTCACTCCCGCTCGCGTCCCCAAGCGGCCGCTCGTCATGGCGGCATTGGTCCTGGCCGTGTCGGTGACCCCCATCGTCAGTGCGCACATCTCATTCGGCCAGGTGAACTTGGTGCTGATGGTGCTCGTACTGCTCGACGTGACTCGCCGAGAGGATTCGAGATTCGGCCGGTGGTTTCCGCGAGGACTGCTGATCGGCGTCGCGGCCGCGATCAAGCTGACTCCGGCTCTCTTCATCGTCTACTTCGTCGTCACGAAGCAGTGGCGACTCGCGATCTGGAGTTCGATCGGATTTGCCGCGGCGACCGCCGTCGCAGCAGTGGTGGACCCGGCCGTCAGCTGGACCTTCTGGTCGGACGTCGTCTGGAACCTCAGCGACCGGGTGGATTTGAGCGGGCAGGCGATCGCGAGTGCCGGCAACAGTTCGCTGCAGGGCGGACTTGCCGCGCTGGGCCCATGGACAGCGTCTCTGGCGATGCCGTCGACCGTGCTGTGCGCGGGGGTAGCGCTATGGATCGCCCGAGATGTCTATCGCGTCGGGCGAGCGGTCGATGCGGCGTTGGTGATCGGATTGAGCGCGCCGATTCTTTCGCCGATCAGCTGGATTCACCACTGGGTGTATCTCGTGCCTGCCGCCGTCACGGTTCTTTTTCGGCTTCGATCGCCGCTGCAGTTCGGTGCGGCCGCTCTGGGGTTGGCCACCGTCTACTGCGGGCCGAGTATGGGACAGCAGTTCATCGAGACGTCACCGCTCCTGCTGCCGTTCGGGTTGGTCCTTCGTGAGGGTTTCCTGATCGTGACCCTCGCACTGATTCTTGCGCTGTGGCGGTTGCCCACAACGGAGCCTGCGTGGGTTTCGCGGCGGGACTCGGAAGATGACTCGGGAGATGACTCGGGAGACTCCGAACATGACAAAGCCCCCGATTCCGCAGGGAATCAGGGGCCGTCATGCATCGAGGCAGGGTTCAGAACTCGATCTTCAGGTGATCGGTGATCGGCTTCGCCTGGCAACCGAGGATGTAGCCGTTCGCCACGTCCTCGGCGTCGAGGATTTCGGAGTTGTCCATCTGAACTTCGCCTTCGGTGACGGTGCAGGCACACGACCCGCACTCGCCTTCCTGGCAGGAGTACGGCACGTCGAGGCCCTTGGCGAGCATGATGTCGACGAGCGTCTGCTTGCGCGGCCAGACGAGGGTGTGGGTTTCACCGTCCAGTTCGACCTCGACGGTTGCGGCGTCGGCTGCTTCCTCGTCGGAGACCTCGGCTACCTCGACGTCACGGAACGGGTCACCCGCGAGTGAATTGAAGACCTCGGCGTGAACCTGCGTGCGGGGCATGCCGGCCTCTGCCAGTGCCTTGTGGACGGCGTCCATGAAGGGGCCTGGACCGCACATGAAGGCCTCGTACGCGACAAATGGCTTGGCCAGTGTCGCCAACTGTGAGACGGCGGGGAGTCCCTGCACGGTTTCGATCCAGTGGACAACGGTGAGGCGGCCGGGGTGTTGCGCTGCCAATTCGCGAAGTTCGGCGCCGAAGATGACGGACTTCTCGTCGCGATTCGCGTAGATCAGCACGACGTTGCCGCTGCCCTGCGTGAGGGCGGACTTGAGGATCGAGATCACCGGAGTGATACCGCTGCCTGCACCGAAGAGCAGGAAGTCGTGATCGAGCGACTTGGGCGTGAAGACACCTGACGGCGGCAGCACTTCGATGGTGTCGCCGACCTGGAGCTTGTCGCACAACCAGTTGGAGCCGTAGCCGTCGACGGTTCGCTTGACGGTCACCTTGGGGGCGTCGTCGGTGAAGGGTGAACTGGCCAGCGAGTAGCAGCGTGCGACCGAGCCGGTCTGATCACTCGGGATGCGCAGGGTCAGGAATTGACCTGGCTTGTAGTCGAACTTGTCCTTCAGTTCTGCGGGAATCTCGAACACCAGCGACCGGGCGTCGGAAGTCTCTTCGATGACTCCGGACACGGTGAGTACCGCCGATCGCGAGCTGTGCGGTACCTCGACTGTCGTCATCGCGAAGCTAGTCCTCTCGTGAAGCTGGGTAAAGCGCAGGTCAGTGAAGTGCAACATCTAGAACGTGTTCTAGTTCAATGTTAGCAGTGATGAAAAGCTACTGGGGATCGTAGTCGCCGAGCAACACGTTCCCGATCAGCGGGAACCACGGCGGTCTGATCCAGCCGTCCTGGCAGTCCGGGGTGGCGTCGACCTGCCCGAACGGGCGGTTCGTGAGCGGCGTCCGGGCGGTTGAGCTGCCGAAGTCTGTGCACGGGCTGTTTGTCGGTACACAGTGGGAACCAGGTGAGACGCCGGTCACAAAGATTCGGCTCGAATCCCTCCCGCAGTCACATTCGTGCACATCCCTGAGGAGATACCGATGGCTATCGAGCTCAACCAGATCTGGGACTTTCCCATCAAGGAGTTCCACCCCTTCCCTCGCGCCCTGATGGGTGTGGGCGCTCACGACATCATCGGGGTGGAGGCCAAGAACCTCGGCTTCAAGCGCACCCTTCTGATGACGACCGGTCTGCGCGGTTCGGGCATCATCGAGGAACTCGTCGGCAAGATCGAGTACCAGGGTGTCGAGGTCGTGCTCTACGACAAGGTCGAGTCGAATCCCAAGGACTACAACGTCATGGAGGCCGCGGCTCTCTACCAGAAGGAGAAGTGCGACTCGATCATCTCGATCGGCGGTGGTTCGAGCCACGACGCCGCCAAGGGCGCTCGCGTCGTGATCGCACACGACGGTCGCAACATCAACGAGTTCGAGGGCTTCGCCAAGTCCACCAACAAGGAGAACCCGCCCCATATCGCCGTATCCACCACGGCCGGAACGGGTTCCGAGACGTCGTGGGCGTACGTCATCACCGACACGTCGGACATGAACAACCCGCACAAGTGGGTGGGCTTCGACGAGGCGACCATCGTCACCCTGGCGATTGACGATCCGCTGCTCTACTACACCTGCCCTCAGCATTTCACCGCGTACTGCGGCTTCGACGTACTCGCGCACGGCAGTGAGCCTTTCGTGTCTCGTCTCGATTTCGCGCCTTCGCTCGGTAACGCGATCTACTCGGTCGAGTTGGTCGCGAAGAACCTGCGCGAGGCCGTCTTCGAGCCGCGCAACCTCAAGGCCCGCGAGGGAATGATGAACGCGCAGTACATTGCCGGGCAGGCCTTCAACTCCGGTGGCCTCGGCATCGTTCACTCGATCTCGCACGCGGTCAGTGCCTTCTTCGACAGCCACCACGGTCTGAACAACGCCATCGCGTTGCCGCGTGTGTGGGAGTACAACCTGCCTTCGCGCTACGAGCGCTACGCCCAGTTGGCCGGCGCACTCGGTGTCGACACTCGCAACCTCACCACGGTTCAGGCCGCAGATGCTGCCGTCGAGGCTGCCATCCGTCTGGCCAAGGACGTCGGTATCCCCGACAACTTCGGTCAAGTTCGCACCGACTCGTACGCGAAGAACCAGATGAACACCAAGAAGTACGAGGGCCGTGGTGATGTCATCAAGGGTGACGAGAAGACTGTGCGCGCCATCTCCGAGCACATTCAGGACGACTGGTGCACCCCGGGCAATCCCCGTGAGGTGACCGTGGAGTCGATGATCCCGGTTGTCGATCACGCGATCAACAAGTCGTACTTCTAGCAGGGCCTTCGGCCCCGTGCGCCTTTTTGGTAGCCCGCACTACCAAAAAGGCGCACAGGGGCTTGCCCCCCATGAAAGGTGTTCCATGTCCGGTCGCAGTTTCTCCAGCGGAATCGAAGTGAAAGATGCTCTGCGAGAGCAGGACTACATTGCCGATGACGAGTTCGCGGTAGTCGTTCATCTGGCGACGGCGCTGGGGCGCCCGCTCCTGCTCGAAGGTCCGGCCGGTGTCGGCAAGACGGAACTGGCGAAGTCTCTGGCTGCGATCGGGGGCCGCAAACTGGTGCGATTGCAGTGCTACGAAGGGCTGGACGACAATCGCGCCCTGTACGAATGGGACTACGCGAAGCAACTCCTGCACGTGCAGATGCTCCGCGACCGGATCAGCGATCAGGTTTCCGAATTCGACAGCGTCGCCGAAGCGTCCAAGTTTCTGGCCGATCAGGATTTCGGTTTGTACTCCGAGAACTTCCTGTCCGTACGACCGCTGCTCGAAGCAATCCTCTCACCCGATCCGGTAGTGCTTCTGGTCGACGAGGTAGATCGCACCGAGGAATCGATGGAAGCACTGCTCCTCGAGATTCTCGCCGAACAGCAGATCACCATTCCCGAGGTCGGTACGTTCGTTGCCCGCTCGCAGCCCTGGGTCATCCTGACGTCCAACGACACCCGCGAGCTCTCACCCGCGCTCAAGCGTCGTTGTCTGCATTACCATCTCGGCTATCCGACATCGGAGCGTGAACGCGAGATCGTCACGGCCCGAGCGCCTGAGGTGGATACGGCTACGGCCACCGAGGTTGTCGAATTGGCTCGCATCTTGCGTGATCTCCCGCTGCGCAAGAGCCCGTCCATCTCGGAGGTCATCGACGCGGCCAGAGCGGCAACAGTGCTCGCGGCCGGCGGATTCGACACCGCTTCCGACGCCAAGGTGCGCGACATCCTGCTCACGGCGTTGCTCAAGTACTCGTCCGATGTGACGCTGGCCAAGGAACGATTCGACGGAAAGCGTTTCGAATCATCGTCGCGTGACGGTGGCGAGCCGATCGAGCGGGCCACGGTGGCAAGCAAACCCGCCAACACGACGACGGCCGTGTTCCGGGGCACGGGTGGACGTGACCCTCATCAACAGGGAATCCGCGGCGGCAGCGGAATCCGTTCGACGCGATGACGACGCTCGGTGGCCTTGCCGTGTGGCAACCGTCGTTTGTTCTCGACGTGGTGTCCGCGAGTTTCGGCCGATTGCTGAGGGCGGCCGGAGTTTCCGCGTCACCGGCCGAGGTCATCGAGGTTCGGCGTGTTCTCGCGATGGTCGGCGCTTCGGATCGTGAGACGTTGCGAGCATGTCTTCGGGCAGTGTGCGCCAAGTACTCTCACGAGCAGGCCGGTTTCGATCGGGCGTTCGACGCGCTGTTCCGGCCAGCCGCAGGCAAAGCGCACGCCGAGCGGATGGCTTCGCGCGCCGAGGTGGCGGACGGTCTGCCCACCGCGCTGGGGATCGACGAGGATCAAGAAGTAGGCCGGTATGCCGAGTACAACGAGCGTGCAGCCGAGGTCGGCGACTACTTCGATACTCCGGAAGCGGAGAAGGGGTTCAACCCGCACAAGGACGACGACGATGTGTCGATGACGTCCAGCGATGCGGAACTGTCGGTGGATACCGGTTCGGAGACCGGTCGACGGGGAGTCAGCTACACGGTCGACGTGGACCGTGCCGCATCGGCAGTGGTCGGCGACTTGAGCACCAGTGTTGCTGCAGCAGTGGTCGGTTCGTTGTCCTGGGACGATCCGACGTCGATCCTCGCCTGGCTGGATGCATACGACCCGAGCAAAGCGTATGCGGACGTCTCCGACGACGGGCCGCTGACGCAGGCGCAACTGAACCGGCTCGTCGAGGCGGTCGAAGCGTTCGTGCAAGCACTCTCGGCCGCTGCACTCGCCGAAAGCGCTCCCGATGCGCCCGACAGCGAATCTGCTGCGGGCGCAACGCACAACGACATCGAACTCGCGTGCCACGAAGTGCTTCGGCGGATGAGAGGACCGTCCAGACCGCGGCCCCGAGAGCGCTCTCGTGGGCATCTCGACATGCGGCGCACGGTGCGTTCGAGCCTGCGCACCGACGGGATACCCTTCCATCTCGTCGTGAAAGCTCCTCGCCCCGATCGTGTTCGACTACTTCTCATCGCCGACGTGTCGCTGTCCGTGCGCCCCATCACCGCGTTCACTCTGCGCTTGGCTCAGGCAATGCATCGCCGAGCAGATCGTTGTGAAGTCCTCGCCTTCGTCGATCGTCCGGTCGACGTGACCGACACCCTTCTCGCCAGTAGTGGTGACGGCGCACTGGCCGCGGTACTCGCGCACCCGGGTCTGGATCTGGAAGCCAGCAGCGATTACGGGCGGGTGCTCACAGAATTGTTGGACGAGCACGGAAACACCTTGAACTCACGGACGTCTGTCATCATCGTGGGCGACGGTCGGTGCAACGGGTTGCCCCCGCAGGCGGACAAGCTCGAGGAACTCCGCCGAAAGGTCCACCGTCTGGCCTGGATTACGCCTGAACCACAGCGTTACTGGAACCAGGCATCGTGCGCGATGCCGGAGTATTCGGAGATCTGCGACGAGGTTGTTGTTGCCCGAGATGCCGCGCAACTGATGGCAAAGGCCGCCGAGCTGGGGCACGCACTTCGCTGATGTCAGTGCACTTCACCGATGTCACTGCGCGATCTGTCGTGAACTAGTTTGATCTCATGTCCGAAATCAGGGGATCGATCTGGCGACCGATCGCGGCGCTGACAGTGCTCGGCGCCGTGTGTGGGGTTGTGGCGCTCGGCGTGTTTCAGTGGTGGTGGAAGTCGTTGGCGTCACCGCACATTCTCACCGGAGGATCCTATCGGGAGCCGTTTTCCGAACCGACATACACCGGACCCGGATTCATGGACCTCTTTCCGGCAGAACCTGCCCCGTGGCTGTACTCGGGACTGGTCCTCGGACCGACGGCGGTGGGCTTGCTCGCCGGGATCGTGTTCGTGGTGTTCGTCCGGTGTAATCGTGCGCAGAACCGCACGATTGCACCGGACGAATCATCAGAGCGCTAGCAACGCGCGCGAGCGCAGGCGAGGGTCTGCCAACGGACGTAGCGCCAAGCGCAGCAGGACCAAGACGTTGTCGTCGCCGGCAATCCTGTTGACTTTCAACGTATTGCACTCGACACACTGGTGAACGAGCATCCATTCACCGTCTTGCCGGACCGACAGGCAGAGCGCCGCCATGGCACCTCGGCACTGTTGTGCTCGGTCGCCCGGAACGCGACCGTCCACGTGGCGGCTGGCCAGACAGTTCGGGCAGTGGTTCCGATGAGCGGTACCCGGCGCCGCAGTGGAGATGTCCAAACGGCATGTGAGACAACGGAAGCTCGATCCTTGTTCTCCGCCGATTCCGTGCAGTACGTGCTTGGCCCGTTGCGGTGCCCGCCGCGGGCGGGTGCTGGGATTCCTACGTGGCATCTGATTCCTCCTCACAAGTCGCCGAAGGCTTCGAGCGGGAAGGGCGGTTGCGCGAGCGGCCGCACTGCCATTCTCATCAACAACAACTGGTTGTCGTCTCGGCTGACGGGGTTGGAGGTGAGCTCGAGGCACTGTGCGCAGCGGTGGATGATCATCCAATCGCCACTGCGCAGTACTGCGATCGAAATGGGAGCCATCCGCATTCCGCAGTCCGACGGTCCACCTTCCACCTGGTCGAACAAGTGTCGGGAATGCAGGCAACTGGGGCAGTGGTTTCGGCGATCACCATCGGGGCCGTACGTCATGACTGTGAGTCCGCACTGAATGCACGAGAAGGTGTCGGTTTTCGAGATGGAATTGTGTGATTGAGGCACTGGAGAACTCCTAGCTGAGTGAACAAAGCAGTAGGAGCAGGCCGAGGGGGCCTCGCGGCTGTCAGTCCGACGTTTCGAGGATCAGCATGTGACCCTCGAGGTTGCCGGCAGTGCAGGGGCGGGAGGCGCGCTCGGCGCGGGCTGGGTCATAAACACCTTCTGAATCGGTTCTACGGGCCACTCTGGCCGCAACCGAAAGTACAGCGGGACCTTCTCGCCGCGCCATTCATTTTCCCGAGACGCCTTACCTGCCCGAACGGGTAGGTAAGCGCCTCTCCTTCGGTGGGTGTGCCCCGACTGCTGTCCGCGTAGGCTCGGGGCCAGCGATTGTAAGGTGGATCACACCAGTTTGTGCACGTGGGAGTTGATGCGCTGAGAGCGACGGATGCGAAATCCCGACCGGAGATCTCAGAGCAGCGAGAGGAGAGTGGGGTCGTGTCCGTGGCATACCCGGATGCTGTGAACCACGGTGTTCATCGCCGCGGCACTGCTGCTCGACTGGTCAAATTTCACGCCCCCGAGATCGTCTTCGGTATCGGTTCCCTGGTCGAGGCAGCACACGCGACTCTGAGGTTCGGCGGGTTCCGACCATTCCTGGTCACCGATCCCGGTCTGATCGACGCGGGATGGGTCAGCGAACTCGAAGACCATCTCACGGAGCAGGGATTGACGGCGACGGTGTGGTCAGGGCTGACGCCCAATCCCAAGGACTTCGAGATCGCGGCCGGTTTCGAGGTGTACCAGGAAGGCGAGTGTGACGTCATCATCGCGCTCGGCGGCGGTTCGGTCATCGACGCGGCTAAAGGTGTAGCCGTCCTCGCTGCCAACGGTGGCAACATACTCGACTACGAGGGGGTAGATCAGGCGACCAAACCGATCCCGCCGTTGGTGATGGTTCCCACCACGTCCGGCACGGGCGCGGACGTGTCGCAGTTCTGCATCGTCACGGACACGACCCGCGGCACCAAGATCACCATCATCGGCCGGGCGCTGGTTCCAGATGTGACGGTCATCGATCCGCGGTTGCTCACGACGATGCCCGAGTGGCTCAATGCGGCAACAGGATTGGACGCACTGACGCACGGAATCGAAGCCTTCGTCTCACTGGCGCACAATCCGTTGACCGATCATCACGCGCTCCGCGCTGTCGGCCTCGTGACCGAGAATCTGGTGCACACGATCCAGGACCCGATGGAGATGGAAGCTCGATCGGTGATGGCGCAGGCGAGCCTCGAGGCCGGGTTGGCGTTCACCAACGCGATACTCGGAGCCGCGCACGCCATGAGCCATCAGGTGGGCGGCATGCTCGACCTTCCGCACGGCGTCATCAACGGAATTCTCTTGCCCCACGTCATCCGGTTCAATTCCACCACGGACGCCGCCCCCTTTGTCGCCATCGCTGCGGCACTGAGTCTTCCCGAGCAGCGCGGCACCCCGGAGGAAGCAGCGCTGGCGGTGGCCGACCGTGTCGAACGTCTCGCCCGGGAGGTCGGTGTGCCGAAGGGGCTGGGGGAGTTGGGTGTTCGCGAGGAAGACCTGAGTAGGCTCGCCAGCTTCGCGTTGCTCGACGCCTGCATGTCCACCAATCCCAGGGAAGCGACGCAGGAACAGATGGTGGCGTTGTTCCGAGGTGCCTTGTGAAGATGGACGCTGTGAAGAGGGCCGCTGTGAATTGGTGCAGGCGATGACCGCGGACCTGTCCCGGCTCACCGGATTACGATCGGGTAAGAGTTCGTTCTACCCGCAGTATCGCGGTGCGGCCGAGCGCCTCGAACGCGTCGTGCATGCCTTGGAGTTGATCTCGCGGGCTTTGGTGCGCACCGTCGAGGGGCCGGAAACCCTCGTCTGCGCGGTCGCGGAAGCTGCCCGTGCGCATCTGAGTGCCAACTGGATAGTCTTCGCCTTGGCTGACGGAACTTTGCCCGACGCCGGACCACGGCGACTGGTTCTCGGCCCGGACGCCACCCCTTTTCTGGTCGACAATGTGGAGGGGCCGCCACTTCCGGAGGATGTCGTCGAATGCCTCGACGACATCCGGTACGGAAGAATCGAATCCAACTCGGTGATCGACGCGCACTACGCGTTTGTGCCGATCGTGCTCGGTGGCGGCGTGGTAGGTGCCTTTGCAGCCTGGACGCCGGCCAACCGAACCCTCGACACGACGGACGGAGCCGTGCTCAGCATTCTGGCCAGCCAGACTGCTGTGGCTCTGCAGAATTCGGCGCTCTATCAGCGCGGACAACTGCTGCTCGAGCGTGCCGAAGATGCGTATGCGGAGGCCAATCGTACTGCAGCCGACCTTGCGGTGCGCAACAGCGAATTGGAGTCCACCCAGCGTCAACTCGGAGTGGCGCACCGGCACCAAGTGGTCGACGACGAACGTCACCGGATCGCCCGCGAACTGCACGACAGTGTGACACAGGCGGTGTTGTCGGCCGGCATGCAGATCGAGGTCTGCCGGAGTGACATCCCGGAGGCTGAACGCAGTGAAAGACTGGACTTGGCAAAGGATTTGACCAGGAGGGCGGTCGAGCAGCTTCGTTCGGCGATCTACGCGCTCAATCATTCGTCGGACGCGGACCGGACGTCGTTGCCCGAGATGCTCGAGCAACTCGGCGTGGTTCACATGCCGGACGAGTTGGCGGTGAGCGTTCGCGTCGGCGGTACCCCGACCGAACTTCCGGGCGATGCCGAACACGCTCTTCTCCGGATCGCGGGGGAAGCTCTCTTCAATGCAGCGGTCCATGCTCACGCGAATCGGGCGGTGCTACGTCTGACCTATCGGGCGGACTCCGTGTTGCTGTCGGTCTCCGACGACGGTGACGGCGACCCTGCGCGAATGCGTCTGATCCTCAAACTCGCAGCCACCAACGACGTCGACGGCCGCCATCGCGGTCTCGCGAACATGCAGGCGCGAACACTCGAGTTGGGTGGTGCGCTCGAAGTACGGCGCGCGCGGATCGGTGGGATTCAGATTCTCGTGCGACTACCACTGCCGTTCGACTCGGGCATGGAAAACCTTTGCTCCACCACTGAAATCGAGAGCGAGGAATCATGACCACTGCGCGTCCCGTCATCACCCGCGGAGCATCGCCGGTTCAGGGATTGGTTCGAATCGTCCTGGTCGACGACCATGCAATTCTGCGGCAAGGGCTCCGCTCGGTTCTCGAGCGCGAAAGCGATCTCGAGATCGTGGGGGAGGCGTCGTCCCTCGCCGAGGCACTCGCCGTGGTCGACAAGGTCGGCCCGGACATCGTCCTGATGGATCTCAAACTCTCCGCCAGTTCCGACTACGAGGGACTGACCCTGTGTGGCCAGCTGTCCTCGGCGCATCCCGGCCTCGGACTGTTGGTTCTCACCACGTTTCTCGACGATCAACTGGTGGTGCGAGCGGTGCACGCGGGTGCTCGCGGCTATGTCGTCAAAGACGTCGACACCACCGAATTGGTGCGTGCGATCAGGGCGGTCTCGCGGGGTGAGAGTGCGTTCGATTCGCGCAGCGCGTCAGCTGTCGTGCGATCGCTCAACGGGCAGTCGTCGTCGAAAGAACGATTGACCGATCGCGAACTCGAAGTGCTCAGACTCCTCGCAAACGGCTTGTCCAACATCAAGATCGGTGAGAGATTGTTCATCTCACCGACCACCGTCAAGTTTCACGTCAGCAACATCATGCGCAAACTCGAGGTGAGCCGTCGAGCAGAGGCCGTCTACGCCGCGAGTAAGCAAGGTCTGATCTAGCTCTGCTCGGAGACCGTCCAGGCGCGCAGCGCTTGATGCTGTAGGAGGAGCACGCTCGAACGAGTTGTGCGCAGAGTCGACGCGGTCATCTCGGCAGTCAGACCCACTGCGATTCGTAGTACCAGAACCTCACGTTGGTCGTCGGTCAGGCGGCGCGGGCGTTTGAATTGTCCGTCGATGTTGCGTGACTGGGGAATTGACGCAATTCGTCGAGAGGCCAACTCGTACGCGAAGGTCTCGATGCGTGTGTCGGCCGAGATCGTGTCGGACATTCGTGTGACGACGTCCAGGGTGCATTGGTGGGCGAGATCGTCGGCGAACGTCGCGACGGGCGTCCCGAGGAGTCTGGCGCGATAGTAGAGAACGACGCGAGGGTGCAACCGGGCCAGTAGTTTCGACAGTGCATGGTGATCACCGGCGAATGCCTCGGCGGCGGTGCGATTCAGGGAAATCGATCGTTCACAGGTTTCGGGTGAAGCGGTACGCGCGAAGGGTGGAGTCGGTGAAGTGTTCGCGCCCCTGATCGACAGCTTCATCAGCAACTCCTCGATTACACCGCACCTGACCATGCTGGAACGAGAATTGAGGTACCCCGCCGAAATTGCGGGTAAACCTGAAGTTACCTGCCAGGTGTCCGGTCTTTTCGCCGGGAGCGCCAGTCCGCGAGCATTCGCGGCATTTCCGCGGCCATGAAGTCGAAGAAGTCGCGCAGATCTGCAATTCGATCGCCGGCTGTTGTTCCTTCACCGAGGACTCGTATGCCCTCGTCCGCAACTGCCGAGACCTGGTAGAGCGAGGACTGTTTCGTGACAAACGCGTCGGCCCACATGTCGACGCTGACGCAGTAGTGCTGACGCCGCGATCCGGGGACGGCCACACGCTCGATCAATCCGACTTGCTGGAGGTATCTGACGGCTCCGGAAATGGCGGCGGGGCTCACTCCCAACCGAGATCCGAGATCTCCTGGCGTGGACGAGGGTGCCTCGCTGGTCATCAACGCGGCCCAGACGCGGGCGGGCATCGGCGGAAAACCCATGTTGCTCAGTACGAGTGAGAGTCGCTCGACATAGTGTCGGCTCTCGTCCGGTGCAACGGTGTGGCTGGTGTCGGTCATCGGAACCCTTCGATCTTTCCGTCTTTTCTATCTTCACACATTTGTGAAATCGGCGTACGGTCAAATTCATGGGTGCGGCAATTTCAGTGAAAAGCCTCGTCAAGACCTTCGGTACCACCCGCGCGCTGGACGGCCTCGACCTCGACGTCTCGACGGGTGAAGTGCACGGATTCCTGGGGCCGAACGGTTCCGGAAAGTCCACCACTATTCGGGTGCTCCTCGGCCTGCTCCGCTCGGACTCCGGAGACGCAACCGTTCTCGGCGGCGATCCGTGGCGAGACGCTGTCACTTTGCATCGACGTCTCGCCTATGTGCCTGGCGACGTGAATCTGTGGCCCAACCTCACCGGCGGTGAGGCTATCGATCTGTTGGCGGGCCTGCGCGGTGGCCTGGACCGAAAACGCCGCAGCGAGTTGCTCGATCGCTTCGAATTGGACCCGACCAAGAAGGCGCGCACGTACTCGAAAGGTAACCGGCAGAAGGTTGCACTCGTGGCCGCGTTCTCGTCCGACGTCGACCTTTACGTCCTCGACGAACCCACATCGGGGCTCGACCCGTTGATGGAGGCGGTATTCCAGGACTGCGTCGAGGAGGTGGCTCACGCCGGAAAGACGGTACTGCTGTCGAGCCATATCCTCGCCGAGGTCGAAGCGCTGTGCGATCGTGTGAGCATCATCCGCGACGGGCGGACGGTGGAAGAGGGAACACTGTCCGAACTCAGGCATCTCACGCGCACGTCCGTCGCGGCGGAGACGCAGCGTCCGATCGGTGGACTCGACGGACTCGGCGGTGTCCACGACGCGGTGATCGACGGTAACCACGTCACCTGCGAAGTCGACAGCGCGCAACTCGGACCACTCATGACGTACTTGGTCGGATTCGGAATCGTGGCGCTCACTTCCACTCCGCCGACTCTCGAAGAACTTTTCTTGCGGCATTACGGTGACGAACGGGCTAGGGAGACTTCGGTACACCTGCGAGCCGAGACCGGAGTACGGCCGTGACCGTTGTTGTCGAGGCCGCTCCACCGGTACCGACCTCGGCAAGTCAATTCACCGGCACACGCCGACTGGTTCGGCTGGCTTTGCGGCGGGACCGAATTCAGCTCTCCGTGTGGGTTATCTCCATCGTCTTGTTCATGCTGCTGGTTGTCGCCAGTGTGACCGGGCTGTACTCGACACCCGAGGAATTACGAAACATCGCAGTCAGTTCCGCGGTATCGCCGGTCGCGCTGGCGACCAACGGGATCGTGTCCGGTGATTCGCAGGGCGCGATAGTCGCCAGTCAGTCGGTGCTCGTGTTCGCGTTGGTGGCCGCATTGATGAGCACCCTTGCGGTGGTTCGCCATACGCGACAGAACGAGGAGACCGGCCGAGCCGAGATGATCGGTGCAGCGGTGGTAGGTCGACGAGCGCTCCTGACCTCCGCACTGATCGTAACGGTCGGTGCGAACGTCGTTCTTGCACTGGGAATTGCACTGGGATCGATCGCCGTCGGTTTGCCTGTCGTCGGTTCGTTCGCGTTGGGCGCCTCGATAGGTGGGACCGGAATCGCGTTTGCCGGAGTGGCAGCCGTGACGGCGCAGATCACCGATGGTGCTCGTACGGCCAACGGCCTGGCGGGTGCCGCGATCGGCGTTGCCTTCATGCTGCGCGCGATCGGCGACGTGAACAGTACGGTCGTCGACGTCGGAACTCGCGTGGTCAGTGGCTGGTTGTCGTGGCTCTCGCCGATCGGATGGGCACAACAGATCCGGCCCTTCGACGACGACGCCTGGTGGATCCTGTTGTTGCTGATCGGATTTGCGGCTGTGCACGTGGTGGTGGCTTTTGTTCTCATCGGCCATCGCGATCAGGGAGCGGGACTCGTTCAGCCCCGACCCGGCCCGCCAGTCGCGGCATCGTGGCTACCGTCGGCCTGGGGCCTGGCGTGGCGCATGCAGCGAATGACGATGTTCTGGTGGATCTTTGCCGTTGTCATACTCGGGTTCGCGTACGGCGCTGTGGGCAACGAGATCGACGCGATGGTGGGATCGTCGCAGCAGACCGCGGAGATGTTCGAGAAACTTGGCGGCGGCGGATCGGATCTGGTGGATTCCTACTTGGCCACTGCTCTGGGGCTCACGTCGACAGTCATCGCGGCGTATTCGGTCCAGAGTCTTCTCCGGATGCGGGGCGAGGAAACATCGGGACGGCTCGAACCGTTGCTGGCAACGTCTTTGTCGCGGTGGAGGTGGATGCTTTCCCACCTGGGTGTGGTTGTGGGCGGCGTGATCCTCGCGCACGTCTTGATGGGTGCCTTAACCGGTTTTGCCTTCGGGCTCGTCACGGACGACATCGGCGGCAACACACTTCGTATGACTGGCGCCGCGTTGGCCTATCTGCCTGCGGTGCTCGTAGTCGTGGGGTTGGTGTCGTTGGCTTTCGGACTGTTTCCGACGTACGCGTCGGCGCTCTCCTGGGGAATCTTGGCGGCATGCATCGTGCTCGGGCAACTCGGCACGTTGCTGAAGCTTCCGCAGGTAGTGCTGGATCTGTCGCCCTACACTCACGTGCCGGGTGCCCCTGCCGAGCCGGTGACAGTTCTGCCACTGCTGGCAATGATCGTTGTGGCAGTGGTGCTTTCGACAGCATCGCTTGTTGCGTTCCGTCGTCGCGACCTCCAGGTGTAGGAGAGCTGAAACTCAACTCAGAATTCGACGAAGCTGGCGAGCCCGAGCAGCAAGTCGTCCGGTCGAGTCGAATAGTTCGGATTCGTCAACACAGAGAGTGTCCGTCGCCCAGGCAGTCCCGTGGCGTAGGCGATACCACGGTGACAGCGTTCGGGGATCTGCCGTGAGGTGCTCCGGGGTGAAATGCGCGGTGAACTCGATGGTCGGTATGGCCACGGGCATCGTCAGTGTCGCGAACAGTCCGGGCGGAAGCGCGTAGAGAAGGACCGCGGCGCGCTCTTGGGCCGTGAAATCGAGGTCTGTGAGCAGGCGGATCCAGACGTCGAATTCAGGGGAGTCGCCACCGGCGAACGGCCTCGCGGAATTGATCGGCCGGATGTCGAGGTGCTGGGCGAACGGCACAAAATCCACCGGGATCTCCAGCGGCGGCAGGGTTGACGGGTCGGCCGGAGCCGGTTCGGCGACAGGGGCGGACATTGTTGTAGCTCCTATGTCGCGGGCCAACCGAACGAGAGCGGATCCCGAACCGGTCAGCGTGACGTGGCAACTGACGGTCCGCCCGCCCCGCATCTCGCCGACAGTCAACTCGGCCGGCCCAGGAGGAACGGGGCGGTCCAGATGCGCCGTGACTGCCAGCGGTTCGGCTCCGGACGCGTCGGCCGCCACCCGCAGCATCCGTGCAATTGCGAGTCCGCCCTGGATGCCGTCGAAACTCCGCCAACTGGAGTCGAATTCGGTGTGATGACGCGCTGCGTCGGTCGACGGCGCGGCCGCCACTGATGCCTGACTAGTAATTGCCATAGTCAGCACCCTAGGTGCTGACTATGGCTATGGCAAGCTAGGGTCTATTCGGGAGTGCTGGACGACCCACCGAAGAGCATGTAGATGAGGATCTGAAGAATGCCGAGAGGATTGATCTCGCCGAGGCTGCTCATGTGTGAGGAACTCCTGATTGCAGGGATGGGTATTGTTGCGTCGCAACGTCACTGAAAGTACGGCAATTCGAACAGTGTGGTGCGAAATTTACCGATAATTCACTGTCCGCGAGTCGAGCGGCAGTGCAGGTAGGCGTCAGTGACCACGTCGAGAACGCGATTGCCGTGTGCATCGACCAATTTCGCTGTGATGGTCACCAATCCTCGCGCGCGATTGTCGAACACGACGTTGTCGACGGTGACCATTCCGCTCAGGGTGTCACCGGGGCGAAGCGGACGGAGGAAGCTCACGTCGCGCATGGTTTTCCCGGCGATCACGTTCCACTGGTCGTAGAGACTGGCGACCACCAACTTCTGGCAGATCGACAGGGTGTGCAGCCCGCTGGCGATCAACCCGCCGAAGACGCCGGACTCGGCGGCTTCCTTGTCGACGTGAAACCACTGGGGATCCCACTGAGTTGCGAACTCGACGATTTCCTCTTCGGTCACCGAATACGAACCCAATGGGATCACTTGGCCGATCTCGAGATCCTCGGCGAACACTGCGCGTTTGTGAAGGGCGGCCGAATCGTTCATGGTTGTGAAAATCTCCTGCGTGTTCCGGGTGTACTCGGAACATACTCTCGCAGTGTGTTCGAGTCGGTCTCCGGTGTCGTCGGGCAATGCAGGGTCACTAGAATCGCCACATGGTCGACGACGCGAAAATCGAGCCGAGGGCGCTGGTAGGAAAGTGGCACTTCGAGCGGGACATCGTCGACCGCCTTTCCGGTTCCACCAAGCATGTATTCGGCGAGACCACTATCTCCGACGCCGGTGACGGTCGGATGCGCTGGTACGAGAGCGGCACGCTGCGTGACGGCGACCTGGAATTACCCGTGTTCCGAACTCTGTTCGTTGCCGAGCGCGGCCTCGAGTGGGCCGTGACATTCGAAGACGGCAGAGAGTTCCACGACTGGGCGCCGGGGGAGGAAGTCGAGCACCTGTGCGGTGCGGATACCTACCGCGGGCGAATCGACGTCACTGCCGGAGATCGATCGACCTGGACTGTCGTCTGGACCGTGACGGGGCCGAGCAAGGACTACACGATGACCACGCATCTCACCCGGCCCTGATCACATCGCTCGCCAGTTACTCGACGCCGATCGTCACCTCGGTGGACTTCACGAATACCGTTGCGGCTTGGCCTGGTTCAAGATCGAGATCCAGTGCGGCATCGCGGGTGATCGACGAGGTCACAATCTGATTCCCGCCGTCCAACTTCACCTTGACCGTCGCCATGACGGTGCCGAGGTTGACCTCGGTGATGGTGCCGGTGAGTTGATTTCGTGTGGACAGTCGCATCGCTGAACTCCTGTGCTCTCGGGTGGGTGTTCTTCGACCATAATGCGATGGTCGCGTATCTACCCAGCGATTCCGCAGGTGCGGACATGCGGGCGCCGCCGGTGCGCGAATATTGTCGGGCGGTGGAGGTAGATTCCGGTCATGACTGAACCCGTGAAAGGCCCGGCGTCGTATTTTCCGTCGATCGAGAAGAAGTACGGTCGGCCGATCGGTGAATGGCAAGAGCTGATCAGAAGCTCAGACCTAACGAAGCACATGGAATTGGTCAACTGGTTGAAGTCGGAGCACGGTATGGGTCATGGGCACGCGAATGCGCTTGTCGCCCATACGCTGAAAGAAGGGTAGTTCTTTTCAGGCGGCCGAAGCGTCCAGCACCAACCAGCCGCCGTGATGCTCGAATACCTCGAACGGCACACGGCTCTGCCGGCCGACCGCACGCAGTGACTCGAGATCGAAAGTGCGGATGTGGCCGTGGCACGCGGTGGCTTCGTCTTCGAAGGGGACGGCAAGGACGACCCGTTGACGCGCGATCCGGAGTGCTTGCGCGATCACGGCCTCGCCGACTGCGTCGTCGACGTGTTCGAGGAGATGAATCGCGGTGACGGTGTCGGCGCTGTTGTCCGGTGCCGGTACTTCACCCGCGTCGCAGATCACCGTGTCGATCGTGATGCCGAGTTCGGGGGCAACCGCGTCGAGCAGGATCATCGTTCCGGGCAGGATGTCCGTGGCGGTCACGTCCATTCCGGCGCGCGCGAGCCGCAGGGGCAGGAAACCGAAGCAGGAACCCAGATCGAGCACGGAACCGCGGACCAGCTCTTCGGCTTTGTCGTGAATCGGCGCGAAATCTGCAGTGCCGTCCAGTAGTTCGGCAAGTGAGTTCCGGTAGTAGGTGGTCCAGGATTCGAGAGCGTCGTCCACGGTGGAGCGAACCAGGCCGACCATCGTCAACTCGAATTCGTCCTGACCGAACTCCGCGTCCTGGATCGACGAGGTGACTCCGGCGACGAGTCGCTCACTCAGATCGGCGGGAGTGAGGGAGTGCCTGACGTGGAGGCGACCGCCTCGGCGATCGAGCGAGATCGGACCGGACTCGACGCGTTCGACGGTGACATGTCCGAACGACCACAAGCCCGGCGTCGACGGCGCCAGGGAATCCAGGACGGGTTCGTTCGTGATGGTGGACATGATCGCCTTTCTCAGGTGGTGATGCTTTCTCAGGTGCTGATACCGGTCCGCAGGGACTGCGTACCTGTTTTCAAGAGTTCCGGTAGCTCGAGTGAATCGTCGGTGAGCCACTGCTCGTACGCCGACATCGCGACCCCGAGCAGAAGATAGCCGACCGTGCGTGGGCCGTGATCGGTCGGCTCGAGATTCATTCGGCGTGCGACGTAGTCGGCGACCACCTGCCGCCAACCTTCGTACATCACCACAGAGTATGCCTGAAGCGTCGGAACTTCGAGGATCAATTCCATCCGTTTGCGATGTACCGCAGTCTCTTCCGGTGGGAAGGTGTTGAACGTCAACAATGCGGATTCGAGTGCGTCGACCAACGGAATATCAGCGGGCAGTGAATCCAGGTGCTCGCGCATCTCGTCGAGATGTCCGTCGAAGTCTCCCCAGGGGACGGCGTTCTTGGACGGGAAGTAGCGAAAGAAGGTCCGACGCGCGATGCCGGCGGCGTCGGCTATCTGGTCGACGCTCACCTCGTTGAAGCCGACTGTCGAAAACAGTTCGATCCCGATCGTGCTGATTCCCTCCTTCGTTGTGGAGGGGCGACGACCTATCCGAGCGGACGGTTTCTTGCGGCTACGCATACTTTTTTCGCTCCATGTGTGTCATTCTGCACTCGATGCCATTACAGTGGTGAACCGAGTCACAGTGAAGTCCCACTAGTGACCACCAACTCCCAGGTTGGAAGTCTGATCTACAGACTTCCAGACGGAGTGCGACCGCAGGAGGAATCCATGTCAGATCGTGACAACAAGGCGCTCGAGAACGACCTCGTCGAGGAGTCCCTCGTGGAGGAAGTTTCCATCGACGGCATGTGCGGCGTGTACTGACCGTGTCTGCTTTGGATCTCGATGCGGGGTGGAAACTCCACCCGCAGGTAGCGCTTCGCCCCGAACCTTTCGGGGCGTTGCTCTACCACTTCGGAACACGCAAGCTGTCGTTCCTGAAGAACACGACCATCGTTGCGGTGGTCAAGGCGTTGCCAGACCATCCTGATGTCAGGTCCGCACTACGTGCGCAAGGCATCGAAGATGACGCGGCTCCCCAATATGCCCGCGCGCTGAGCACTCTCGCCGACTCGCACATGATCGTGCCTGTCTGAGCCAGACGCTCGCCCCCACGTGCGGAACAGCCCTTCCGCACGTTCGCCCGCTTCATTTCTTCGCGAGGACACAGCCATGACCTCAGTTCTTGAACAGCCCTCCCCGCCCGCCAAGGTGGGTCGCCTCGTCGATCAGTTCGAACTCGGACTCGACGCCCCCATCTGCCTGACGTGGGAACTCACCTACGCCTGCAACCTGTCCTGCGTGCACTGCCTTTCGTCGTCGGGTCGTCGTGACCCCAACGAGCTGAGCACCGAACAGTGCAAGTCCATCATCGACGAGCTGCAGCGTATGCAGGTTTTCTACGTCAACATCGGTGGCGGCGAGCCGACGGTACGCTCCGACTTCTGGGAGCTCGTCGACTACGCGACCGACCACCAGGTTGGTGTGAAGTTCTCCACCAACGGCGTGAAGATCGACAAGAAGGTCGCGGCGCGCCTCGCAGCCAGTGACTACGTCGACGTGCAGATTTCCATCGACGGTGCCACCGCTGAGGTCAATGACGCTGTGCGCGGGCCTGGTTCGTTCGCGATGGCCGAGCGCGCTCTCGCGAACCTGAAGGAAGCCGGCTTCAAGGACGCCAAGATTTCGGTGGTCGTCACGCGGCACAACGTCAGTCAGCTCGACGAGTTCAAGGCTCTCGCGGACAAGTACGACGCGACCCTGCGCATCACTCGACTGCGTCCTTCGGGCCGCGGCGCCGACGTGTGGGACGACCTGCACCCGCGTCCGGAGCAGCAGCGCGAGCTCTACAACTGGCTGGTCGCCAATGGCGAAGGCGTCCTGACGGGCGACTCGTTCTTCCACCTCTCCGCCTTCGGCGATGCACTGCCCGGTCTCAATCTCTGTGGCGCGGGCCGCGTCGTGTGCCTGATCGACCCGGTCGGTGACGTGTACGCATGCCCCTTCGCGATTCACGAGCAGTTCCTCGCCGGAAACATCGTGAAAGACGGTGGATTCCAGGAAGTCTGGCAGCACTCGGACCTGTTCGAGGAGCTGCGCTCGCCCCAAACCGGTGGCGCCTGCAGCAAGTGCAACCACTACGACTCCTGCCGCGGAGGCTGCATGGCGGCCAAGTTCTTCACCGGACTGCCGATGGACGGACCTGACCCCGAGTGCGTCATCGGCAACGGTGAAATGGCACTGGCGTCGGCGGGAGAGGTCCCGAAGTCCAGTGTCGACCACTCCCGTTCCGGTCAACGTAAGACCCCACGTGCATCGGTGCCACTGACACTGATGATGCGTCCGCCCGCCAAGATTTGTGACGAAAACCCGCTTGCGGGAATGCAGTAACTACTGCGCGATACCGACAGTGCGGCGAAAGCTGCACCCCAGAGAGGTCAGTTCAATGGCTAAGAATGCTTTCTTCGAGACGGTGGCAGAAGCACAGCGCCGTGCGAAGAAGAGGTTGCCCAAGTCCGTGTACGCGGCGTTGGTAGCGGGATCCGAGAAAGGGCTGACGGTCGACGACAACGTCGCGGCATTCAGCGAATTGGGTTTCGCTCCCCACGCTGCCGGGCTGTCGGACAAGCGCGAGATGTCCACCACCATTATGGGTCAGGACATTTCGTTGCCCGTCATGATTTCACCGACCGGTGTGCAGGCAGTGCACCCCGACGGTGAAGTAGCGGTAGCCCGTGCGGCTGCAGCACGGGGAACAGCCATCGGACTGAGTTCTTTTGCCAGCAAGTCCATCGAAGAAGTTGCCGCGGCCAACCCGCAGGTCTTCTTCCAGATGTATTGGGTCGGCAGCCGCGACGTGCTCCTGCAGCGTATGGAGCGCGCTCGCGCTGCCGGTGCCAAGGGCCTGATCATCACCACCGACTGGTCCTTCTCGTACGGTCGCGACTGGGGCAGCCCGTCCATCCCCGAAAAGATGGACCTCAAGGCGATGTTCCAGTTCGCACCCGAGGGAATCATGCGCCCGAAGTGGTTGCTCGAGTTCGCCAAGACCGGCAAGATCCCGGACCTGACCACCCCCAACCTCGCGGCTCCCGGCCAGCCTGCACCGACGTTCTTCGGCGCATACGGCGAGTGGATGCAGACTCCGCTTCCGACGTGGGAAGACATCGCCTGGCTTCGTGAGCAGTGGGGTGGACCGTTCATGCTCAAGGGCATCATGCGCATCGACGACGCCAAGCGAGCTGTCGACGCCGGTGTCTCCGCTATCTCGGTCTCCAACCACGGTGGTAACAACCTCGACGGCACCCCGGCGCCGATCCGTGTGCTCCCGGGCATTGCCGAGGCCGTGGGCGATCAGGTGGAAGTTGTTCTCGACGGCGGCATTCGACGCGGCGGCGACGTCGTCAAGGCGCTCGCACTCGGAGCCAAGGCCGTCATGCTCGGGCGCGCCTACCTGTGGGGCCTCTCGGCCAACGGCCAGGCCGGTGTCGAGAACGTGCTCGACCTCATGCGGATGGGCATCGACTCGGGGCTGATGGGCCTCGGCCACTCGTCCATCACCGAACTGAGCCCGGCGGACCTGGTGATTCCGGAAGGCTTCACACGCACATTGGGTGCCAGCTGAGATTACGGCTCCGATAGAGCTGTGAGTTGACACTCGACGAACACACGACCCTGGCCGGACGCCTCGTCCGGTCCAGGGTTGTTTTCGGTCCGCACGAGACCAATCTTGCTGTGGGACGCTCGCTTTCCGATCGGCACCGTGCGTACTACCAGCGCCGCGCCGAGGGCGGAACCGGGATCGTCGTCACCGAAGTGGCCTCGGTATCGGAGAACGACTGGCCGTACGAGCGGGCGCCGTTGGCGTCGCAATGTGGCCCGGGGTGGCAGTCGATCGCGGCTGCATGTGCTCCGTACGGAACGCTGGTTCTGGCCGGGCTCGGTCATACCGGCATGCAGGGATCGAGCGCATACTCCCAGTCGGTGCTGTGGGGACCGTCAAGAGTGGCCGACCCGGCGACGCGTGAGTTGCCGATGGCAATGGGGCAGCCGGAAATCGACCAGCTGATAGTCGGCTTCCGTGAGGCGTCGGCGCTGGCCGTCGCTTCGGGAATGGACGGAGTGGAACTCGATGCCGGTCCTCGAAGCATTCTGCGACAATTCCTTTCGGGTCTGACCAACACTCGGCAAGACCGATACGGTAGCGATCGCGTTGCTCTTGTTCGCGAGGTCATCTCGGCAGTGCGCGAGGAAGTCGGGTCGGATCACGTTGTCTCCCTGCGGTTGTCCTGTGACGAGGAAGCTCCATGGGCGGGCCTGACGCCCGATCTTGCCATCGGTATCGCGCGTGAAGTGTCTCCGTTCCTCGATCTCCTTGTCGTCGTTCGTGGCGGACTCTATTCGTCTGAGGGGTACCGCCCCGATTTTCACTGCCCGCCGAACTTCAACCTCGATCTGTGCCGTGAGATCAAGGCCGCTCTGTCGATTCCTGTTGTCGTGCAGGGGAGCGTCGTGGACATCGCCGACGCTCACGCGGCGCTGGAAGTAGGTGAGTTCGTCGAGATGACCCGGGCCCAGATCGCAGACCCGGACCTGGTTGTGAAAGCCGCGCGCGGCGATCGTCCCCGGCCGTGTGTGCTCTGCAATCAGACGTGCCTCGTGCGTGATCCTCGCAATCCTGTCGTGACGTGCGTCGGGAATCCGAGCGCGGGTTTCGAGACGGTGGACCCCGATGAGCGAGAGCAGATTTCGACACCGGGAGCCGTGCTGGTCGTGGGGGGTGGCCCCGCTGGGATGGAAGCCGCACGGATCTCGGCGGTGGCGGGGCACTCGGTCACACTCGTCGAGAGTTCATCGCAGTTCGGCGGCATGATCCGAACTTTTGCGCGAGGTGACGGCCGTAGCCGGTTCGCACTCCTCGCGCAGTGGTTGGAGGACGAATGCCGTCGTAGCGGCGTGACGATGCGGACCGGGGCGGCGCTCGACGCCCAAGACCTGGGTGACGCACGCAGCCGGGGCGAGTTTGTTGTCGTTGCCACCGGTAGTGCTGCGAGGCCGCCGACGTATCCGGTCGACGATTCGGTTCGATGGTTGGATGCGTCGGAAGCCTTCGAGAAGTTGAGCACCGTGGGGCCGGGTCCGGTCGCGCTGATCGATCCCCTCGGTGGACCGATCGCGGTGGCGCTCGCAGAAGCACTCGCGGCCCATGGCATCTCCGTCTCGATTGTGACTCCCGACAGCATCGTCGGTTCGAGGCTCGGTGCGAGTGGGGATCTGGTCGGCGCCAACACGCGCATCCAGCAGGCCGGGGTCACCAGGGTGCTCGCGTCACGTGTCACCGAAATCACTCGAGGGGCCGTCTGCGTCGAACACGTCCATACCGGCGAGCGGTCACAGCTCGAGTGCGAAGTGGTGATCGACTGCTCGCCTCGTCTGCCGAACGAAACGCTGAAGGAAGAGGCCGACGTTCAGGTGGGCGACTCGGTTGCCCCGAGAACTGTTCTCGAATCCATCCGCGAAGGGCGCTTTGCAGGGTTTACTACTAGAACGAGTTTCAATTCTGCAGAGAGGGCTATCTCATGACACAGGGTTCAGTTCGTTCGCTCGAAGGTCGCGTTGCTTTCATCACCGGCGCAGCGCGCGGTCAAGGACGTGCGCACGCGGTCAAGATGGCGCGCGAGGGAGCAGCGATCATCGCGGTCGACGTATGCGCGTCGGTGGCGTCGGACAATTCCTACGACGCAGCAACTTCCGAGGACTTTGCCGAGACGATACGTCTGGTGGAAGCGGAGGGCGGGAAGATCCTCGCCCGCGAGGTCGATGTCCGTGACGGCGCAGCGCTCACCGCGGTGGTCAAGGACGGCGTCGAACAGTTCGGACGACTCGACATCGTGGTCGCCAACGCCGGGGTCTGCAACTGGAATCGATTCTGGGAAATGTCGGACGAGCAGTGGGAAACCCTGATCGACATCAACCTGACCGGAGTCTGGAAAACCCTCAAGGCCTCGGTGCCGGCGATCATCGAGGGTGGGCGCGGTGGATCGATCATCGTGGTCAGTTCGGTGGCCGGACTCAAGGCGCTGCCCGGACAGGCGCACTACGCGAGCGCCAAGTTCGGTCTCGTCGGCCTGACGCAGGCCGCAGCAAAGGAACTGGGGGAGTACAAGATCAGGGTCAATTCGATCCATCCTTACGGAGTGAATACGCCGATGGGGGTCGACCAGGGCGCTCTCGAGGTATTTGCAAAGTTTCCGCAGTACCTTCCCAACTTCACTCCGATCCTCTCGGACATCGCTTTCGCCGAACCTGACGAGATCGCCGATACCGTCCTGTGGCTCGCCGGTGACGGTTCCCGCACCGTCACGGCAAGTCATATCGCGCTCGATCAAGGAAACTCCAAGGTCTGATGACGCCGTACCCGCGCCTCTTCGCGCCACTGCGCCTGGGCAACCTGACACTCCGCAATCGGGTCGTGTTCTCCGCACACCTGACCAATTACGCGGAGAACGGGTTGCCGACGGAGCAGCACGCGAGTTACTACGAGGCGCGGGCACGCGGCGGTGCGGGTCTGATCATCACCGAGGAGCACTCGACGCATCCTTCGGATCGACCGTACGAGAAGATGATTGCGGGCTATCGGCCGGAAGCGATCGAGGGATACCGGCGGATCACCGACGCCGTTCATGCGCATGGTTCGTCGATTCTCGCGCAGATCAACCACAATGGGGGTCAGGGCGCTGGAACCTATTCGCGATCGCCGCTGTTGGCGCCGAGCGCCGTTGCGGATCCGTTGTTCCGCGAGGTGCCCAAGGCTGTCGACGACGCGGACATTGCCGAGATTCTCGCAGGGTTCGCCCTTGTTGCGCGCAACTGCGTTGCCGGTGGCTTCGACGGGGTGGAATTGCAGGCGTCGCAGTCGTCCATCGTGCGCGCGTTTCTCGCACCCTCGACCAACCTGCGCACTGATCGCTACGGCGGGGGCGTGGCGAATCGTGCGCGTTTCCTTCTCGAAGTGCTCGGGGTACTGCGTAAGGCCATCGGCCCGGATCGTGTGCTCGGTGTGCGCCTGAGTGGATACGAAGGAACGCGGGGTGGCATCGAACTGTCCGACGCGGTAACCACCGCCCAACTCATCGAAGCTGACGGTCACGTCGACTACATCAACACCACCGTCGGAATGGCCACGGAAACACTGCATCTGGTCGAAGCATCGATGGCTGTACCCACCGGCTACGCCAACTTCGTCCCGTCTGCGATCAGGGAGGTCATCGATCTTCCAGTCGTCGGAGTCGGCCGTTTCAAGACGCCGGAGCAAGCCGAAGCTGCACTCGAGGACGGTGTATGCGATCTGGTGGGCGTAGTTCGCGGGCAGATCGCCGATCCGGATTTTGTGAACAAAGCGCGTGCTGGTCAATCGGTACAGGTGCGAACCTGCCTGTCCTGCAACCAGGAATGCGTCGGGCGGATGGGTCTGGGACGTTGGTTGGGGTGCACCGCAAATCCGCGCGCTGGTCGGGAATCGGTACCGCTGCCGATGCCGCGGCGACGGGGCCGCACGGTGGTGGTGGTCGGTGGCGGCCCCGCCGGCCTGCAAGCTGCGGCTACAGCGGCCCAGCGAGGTCATGCGGTGACGCTGTTCGAGCGTGAACGAAGACTTGGGGGACAGATTCTTACCGCCTCGGTGGTACCGGCTCGCCGTGAGCTCGCCGACCTCGTCCGGAATCTCGAATCTGAGTGTCGCCGAAGTGGTGTGACGATCGAGTTGGATGCTGGAGCTGATCTCGCGATCGTGGAGGAGCGCGCGCCCGAGGTGGTCGTGATTGCAACCGGAGCGCGGCCTTTACGCCCAGCGTGGGCGGGTAGATCAGAGCGTGTGGTGGGTGTTCGAGACGTTCTCGACGGCAAGATTCTGCCGAGTGGAACGGTGCTCGTCTACGACGAACTGGGATTCCATCAAGGTACGTCGGTGGCGGAGTTCCTCGCTGATCGAGGCTGTGCCGTCACGATCGCGACCAACGGCATGGTGGTCGCGCAGGACCTGAGCATCACCCTGGATTTCGAGGGGTGGAACCGCCGAGCGTTCGAGAAGTCGATCGGTCAACGGACAGATCTGATGGTGACTTCGGTGAGCGCTGGGGCCTCGCCGCTCGTGAGCTTGGTTCACCTTCCGACGGGTGTGACCGAGGAAGTTGCAGTCGACTGGGTGGTCTTCGCGACACAGCAGGAACCTGTCGACGAGTTGTGGAACACCTTGCAGGGAAGCTGTTTCGAGAAATTTCGCATCGGTGACGCCTTGTCTCCGAGGCGTTCGCACGCGGCCGTCATCGAGGGGCATCGGGCCGCGTTGGCGATATAGTCGTCCGTTTTGTCCCTGGTTCTCGAAAGTATGTTTTGAGCATGGACAGTCGGGAAGCGTGGCAACTGGATGGCGTGGGCCTCAAGGGTGAGGTTCTGGATCTGGTGCGCGCCCGGCACGAGTTGCAGTCGCGGATGGTGTTGCTGATCGTGGAGATGTTTTCCCGGGACGTTCTTGGCGGGAAGGGTTTTCGGGCGATCGCTCAGTGGTTGCACGGGTCGACGAATCTGGCGATCGGTGAGTGCAGTCTGCTGGTCGGGTTGGCGCGGTTGTTGATGCTCGAACCTGTTGTCGCGGATGCATTCCATCGCGGTGACGTGGATGCGTTGAAAGCCCGTCAGGTGGCGTCATTCTGTCAGCATCCACCGAAGAACATGACCTCGGCGGATGTGGACAAAGCCCGCGGGATCTTGTTGGGGTTGGCGTCGAAGAACATCGCCGATTGTGATGCGGTGCGGGCAGCGATCCGGCGGATCGAGAAGCAGTACGGCAAGCGTGAGGACGGCGTTCCGGTCGGCGAGGATTCCGAACGTAACGAGTTCTACGCCTCGAAAGGCTTGTACGGGCGGGTCACTGTGAAGGGTGATTTGGATGCTGTGAACGGGGCGCGTCTGATCACGTTGTTGTCGAGTCTGTCTGCGCCGACGCCGGAGAAGGACGGCGTGAAGGACACGCGTACTCCGGCATTACGGCGGGCGGACGGGTTTTGCGAACTGTTGCGGCGGTACGAGCGGGCGGGGTTGGGTCCGATCGAGGGCGGGGTGAAACCGCACATCACGGTGACTGCGTCGGCGAAAGATATGACAGACCTTAAAGTTCTGAAAGACCTGTTGCCGTCCACCGAGGAGCTGGGATTTGCGTGGACGGATTGGGTGGGCCCGATCAGTATCGATACTGCCCGGATGTTGGCGTGCGACTGCACCGTCACCCGGATCCTCCTGGACGAGAATGGTGTTCCGCTCGACTGCGGCAAGGAAGCGAGAACGGCGACGGTTCCGCAGCGGCGGGCGTTGACGGTTCGTGATGGCGGGTGTGCGTTTCCGGGGTGCGGGACACCGTCGGGGTGGTGCGATGCCCATCATATTGTTCACTGGAACGATGGTGGCCCAACAGATCTCGACAATCTGATCTTGTTGTGCGGTCATCATCACCGGACACTGCACACACGGAGTGGCGGGTGGAGATCGGTCCGGATCGCAAATCGGTGTTCTATCCACCGATGTCGATCGATCCGTATCAACAGCCGATCGGCGGGAACAGCCCACCGACAGCGGCGTGAACCGCGACAACTGACGAATACGCCGGGGCACAACAATGCCCCGGTGTATCCGCATGCAGTGTTGCGGTGGGAGGGGCCCGCACCAATACGATCGGGGGATGAGTTCTCCGCGTGACCTTGCTGCCATCCCGAGTCCTGCGCTCGAGGGCACTGCGCTCACCGTCGTGGTCCCGGTCGGTTCTTTCGAACAACACGGACCGCACCTGCCTCTCGATACCGACACTCGGATCGCGAGAGCAGTCGCACAGGCTCTGCCCGACGTCGTCATGGCCCCGGCCATCGAATACGGGGCGAGCGGCGAACACGAAGGGTTTGCCGGCACGATTTCGATCGGTGCCGAGGCCATGGAAACCGTCGTCGTCGAATACGGAAGGTCGGCGTTCCGATGGACGAAGCGGGTGCTGTTCGTCAACGGCCACGGCGGAAATGGTCCCGCATTGGCCAAAGCGGTGGCACTTCTGCGGTATGAGGGGCGTGATGCTGCTTGGGTGCCGTGCGCTGTTCCGGGTGCCGACGCCCATGCCGGACACACTGAAACGAGCCTATTGCTGCACCTTTCGCCCGATTTGGTGCACATGAGCCTTGCTGAGACAGGAAATTTGTCTCCTATCGCGGACCTGATGCCAGGAATGCGTTCGGGCGGTATGGTCGCTGTGTCGCAAAACGGCGTTCTCGGCAATCCAGTCGGGGCTACCGCCGAAGACGGCGCATACATCTTCGGTGAGTTGGTAGGACGCGTGACGGATGGACTGGCCCGGTGGGAGCCTGGTCCAGATGGGAGGCTTCGGTGACGACCACGACCGAGTGGGGGCGGACGGTCCACCTGCGACGGCTTTCGAGGCTGCGACGAGTTGCAGCACGACGGGCTACGTCCCTTACGATCATCTGATGCGACCAGCAAGACTCCCCGACGGCTTCGGCATTCGGTTGGACCCCAAGGTGCGCACGTACTCGGGTGGCCGGGTACTCATCGGCGGATCTCCGACGCGGATGCTCAAGCTGGCGCCGACGGCTGCGGCGATGATCGGTGACGGCTTCCTCGAGGTGGTCGATCAGCAGAGCGCTGCGGTTGCGCGACACCTTCTCGATTCAGGTGTCGCGAATCCTCGTCCGATGTCGACGCCGTCCGCTGCCGATGTCACGGTCGTGATTCCGGTCAAGGACAACCAGGCCGGCGTCGAACGCCTATTGCCCGTCCTCAAGGATCTGACCGTCATCGTTGTCGACGACGGTTCGGAAGTGCCGGTGGAGCCCCGTCGCGCCTGCCCGGGCACCGGCACCATCACAGTGGTCCGGCACGAGAGTGCCCGCGGACCCTCGGCAGCGAGAAACTCGGGATTGCGTTCGGCCCAAACACGTTTCGTAGCTTTCCTGGACTCCGACGTCATACCGCGTGCCGGTTGGCTCGAGTTGATGTTGGGCCACTTCAGCGATCCGGGGGTTGCCCTTGTTGCACCCCGCATCGTCGCCCTCGATCCGTACGGGACGGCGCTGGCGCGGTACGAGAACATGCGATCGTCTCTCGACCTCGGACGCAAGGAAGCTGCGGTGAAGTCGGGCAGTCCGGTCGCCTATGTCCCCAGCGCCGCCGTGATCGTCCGGCGCGACGTGGCACTCGAATGCAACGGTTTCGACGAGGGTCTCGAAGTAGCCGAGGACGTCGATTTCTGCTGGCGACTGCAGGCTGCGGGTTGGCGACTGAGGTACGAACCGGTTGCGCATGTCGCCCACGATCATCGAGTTCAGTTCGACAAGTGGTTCGCCAGGAGAGCGTTCTACGGCACGGGTGCGGCGCCGTTGGCTGCAAGACACGAGGGTTCGGTTCCGCCGATGGCGATGTCGTTCTCGACGCTCTTCGCGTGCATCGCCGCCGCAACACTGACCCGTTCCGGTCTTGCCGGCGCACTCGGCGCTTTGCTGTTTACCGTTTACCGGCTGCGAAAGATGTTCACCGGCCTGAGTCAACCCACCCGGATCGCGGCGATCCTCACCGCGCAGGGAGTTGTCGGCGGATTCTGGCAACTCGCCTCGGCAATGTGTCGTCACTACTGGCCCGTGACGCTCCTGGCGGTGATCGCCTCCAGGCGAATTCGGCGGCTGGCCGTCGCTGCAGCAGTCACCGAAGGTTTGGTGGACTGGTATCGCCACCGTGAGCCAGGCGGGCTGGGACCGGTTCGGTACGTCTTCTTCAAACGAGCCGACGACATCGCGTATGGAGCCGGACTCTGGCGTGGCGCATTCGACGCCCGCGACTGGGCGGCGCTGAAACCTCGAATCACCAAGTGACAGAAGCCGACTACGCAGATTTCCTGGTTGTCGGTGGTGGCACGTGTGGTTGCGTGGTCGCAGCCAGGCTCAGTGAAGATCCATCCGCCACGGTGATGCTCCTCGAATCGGGAAGCGGATATCGATCGGCGCTCGAACTCCCGGACGTCCTGGGTGATCCGTACCGACTGCCGGTCGGACCTGCGAGCGAATACACGTGGACCTATCCGGTCGAACTGACGCCGCGTCGGGCGTCCACAATTGCGCGGGGGCGGACACTCGGTGGATCCGGAGCCGTCAACGGTGCGTACTTCACCCGCGCGACCCGTGCTGATTTCGAGCATTGGCCGAGTTCATGGCGATACGACGACGTCTTGCCGTACTTCAAGAAGTCCGAAACGGATCGTGATTTCGAGAGCGAGTTCCACGGGACCGCCGGACCGATCCCGGTCGAGCGTCGAGCGTGGGACCAACTGCATCCACTGAGCGGCGAGTTTCATGCGGCAGCGCTCGGAGCAGGCTTTCCCGACGACGTCGACAAGAATGCGCCGGACTCGTTCGGGGTGGGCCGAGTGCCACTGAACGTGTCGGATCATCGTCGCATCAGTACGGCGATCGGGTATCTGATGCCGGCGTTGCACCGGCCGAATCTGCGGGTGGAATCCGGAGTGAACGTCATTCGTATCGCGTTCTCGGGTACCCGTGCGATCGGCGTCGACGTTCTCGGCGACGGCAATGTCCGACGCATTCGTGCCGACCATGTGGTCGTGTGTTCGGGTGCGGTGGCGACACCGCACATTCTCCTCAATTCCGGTGTTGGTCCAGCGGAACAACTTGTAGGGCAGGGAGTTTCCGTCGTTCTCGATCGACCGGGCGTCGGACAGAACTTCGTCGACCACCCGGAAGTGCTGCTGCCGTACCATTTTTCGAAGCCCCGCACGATTCGATCGCAGACTCCGGTGCTGGAGACAGCCCTCAACCTCGCTGAGATCGAAATTCGTCCGTACACCGCATCTTTCACCGAACTGGTTCCCGGTGTGCCTCGCATGGACCACGGCGTCGGAGTGGTCCTCATGGCGCCGCACAGCCGGGGAAGCATCGAACTGGCATCGCGGGATCCCGCTGGGGCGCCGCGTATTCGGTACAACTACGTCGCGTCGGCGCACGATCGAGCTGCCATTCGGGAAGGGATGCGGATCGCCGAGAATCTTCTCGAGTCGATCGCCGAGACGGGGTTGATCGATCGCCCCGTCGTGGAGTACACCGATGAGTGGGTCGAATCCCGCCTGGGAACGTCGCTGCATATGTCCGGTAGTTGCGTGATGGGTGCCGAGGCGGACCCGTTCGCAGTCGTCGACGGTCGGTGCCGTGTGATCGGCGCGCAAGGACTCAGTATTGTTGACACGTCAATCCTGCCGACGATCCCGACCCGCGGCCCGCATGCGACCGCGGTGATGGTCGCGGAACGAGCAAGCGCCATTCTGCTCGGCGACGAGTGACCGCGAGGGGCAGCAGGCTGGGTCGGCAGTCATACCGAATGGTCGTTCTCGCCTATGGGCTGTGATCGGCGTTACAGTGGTCCACGGAGCGGAGGAACGCAAAATATGGCACGTGAACAGGCTGTGCCCGGCAACCCGTGGGTGGCGGTCAGGCCAGGCGATGACGTCGCGTTACTCGCGCGGCGACTTTCGTCTGCCCATCAGTCGTTCATCGATGCTCGCGGCGTGCCCGGCCAGGGGCTGACCGACGACTCCCATGTCCGCTCGGTCGTACTCGAGTCCTGGATGCGTAGCCGCAACAAGGGGGTAAATCCCGATGTGGTCGGCAACCCTGAGATGCTCGAAGGGTTGGAGCTCGAAAAATATCGCTCCGCGCATCCCATGTCACTGATCCGTCCGGTGATTCGGAAACTCCTGGTGGAAGATGCTGCCGAGACCGGACTACTGATCGCGATCAGTGACGCACACGGTCGACTGCTCTGGGTGGAGGGTGACAACTCGGCCAAGGACAAGGCGTTGTCCATGAACTTCGTCGAAGGCGCCGATTGGAGCGAAGATCGTGTCGGGACCAATGCGCCGGGAACGGCGCTTGCTCTCGATCACTCCGTACAGATTTTCGGATCCGAGCATTTCAACCGAACCGTGCACGACTGGAGTTGTTCGGCCGCACCCGTCCACGATCCCACCACTGGGCAAATCCTTGGTGCCATCGACATCACCGGTGGTCCCAGGGTTGCGGTTCCCGAAGTGCTGTCACTGATCCGTGCAACTGTCGCGGCCGCCGAATCGGAATTGCGATTCCATCTCTTGAACTCGCCCATCCCACTCAGTGCCACGGCTCCGCGCCTCGAAACATTCGGTGCCGGCCGGCCGACGCTGGTTCGCGGCGGTGACCGCATCCCGATTTCGCAGCGTCACGCCGAGATTCTCCTTCTGCTTTCCGAACACCCGGAGGGTCTCAGCTCCGACCACCTTGCGGTGCTGCTCGACGAGGGCGAACTCGACGCAGTGACCATTCGCGCGGAAATGTCGCGGCTTCGTAAGGTTTTCGGCGCCGACCGGCTGGCTTCGCGCCCCTATCGGATCATCACGGAGTTCACGACAGATGTCGGCGATGTGCGGGCAGCGTTGGACCGAGGCGACGCAGCGACGGCGATGAAACTGTATTCGGGCCCGGTGCTGGCGGGCTCTGCCTCCCCGGGAATCGAAGAGGTGCGGGAAGAACTACGCACCAGGGTCCAGGCAGCTCTGCTGCGTGGAGGTGACGCCAACCTTCTGGCCCGGTGGACCACGTCGGTGCACGGCCGCGAAGACTCCGTCGTGTGGGAGGCCTACCTGTCCACGTTGGATCCTCAATCTCCGCTGTATTCGCAGGTCCAGGCTAGAATTGATCTCCTCGACCGCCAATTGGGCATCTGAGAATCATCTGCGTTTCTCGCACGCAACGTACTTGCAACGTTGCAACTCCTAGTGTTGTGAATCACACCCCACCGGGGGGTGGGATTGCAGTCACCGATTTGGTGGGTGCGCCCAGGAAGATCACGTTTACATAGGAGCTTGCAATGACCGTGTACGCCCGCCCAGGTACCGCCGACGCGATCATGTCCTTCCAGTCTCGATACGACAACTGGATCGGCAACGAATGGGTTGCTCCGGTCAAGGGTCAGTACTTCGAGAACCCGACACCGGTGACCGGACAGAATTTCTGTGATGTGGCTCGTTCCACCGCAGAAGACATCGAACTCGCTCTCGACGCAGCGCACGCAGCAGCTCCGGCCTGGGGCAAGACCTCGGTCGCCGAGCGCGCGATCATCTTGAACAAGATCGCTGATCGTATGGAGGAGAACCTCGAATCCATCGCACTCGCCGAGTCGTGGGACAACGGCAAGCCGATCCGCGAGACCCTCAACGCCGACATTCCGCTCGCCATCGATCACTTCCGATACTTCGCGGGAGCTATTCGCGCACAGGAAGGTTCGCTCTCGGAGATCAACTCCGACACCGTGGCGTACCACTTCCACGAGCCGCTCGGCGTAGTCGGCCAGATCATTCCGTGGAACTTCCCGATCCTCATGGCCGTGTGGAAGCTTGCCCCCGCCCTCGCTGCCGGCAATGCCATCGTGCTCAAGCCTGCCGAGCAGACGCCAGTCTCGATCCTGCACCTCATCGGCATCATCGGTGACCTGCTGCCTGCCGGTGTTCTCAACATCGTCAACGGCTTCGGCGTCGAGGCCGGAAAGCCGCTCGCGTCCAGCCCGCGTATCAAGAAGATCGCGTTCACCGGTGAGACCACCACCGGTCGCCTGATCATGCAGTACGCGTCGCAGAACCTTATCCCCGTCACCCTCGAACTCGGTGGCAAGAGCCCCAACATCTTCTTCTCCGACGTTCTCGCCTCAAACGACGACTACCAGGACAAGGCACTCGAGGGCTTCACGATGTTCGCCCTCAACCAGGGCGAGGTCTGCACCTGCCCGTCACGTTCGCTGATCCAGGAAGACATCTTCGACGAGTTCCTCGCGATGGCAGCCATCCGCACCAAGGCTGTGCGCCAAGGGGATCCGCTCGACACCGACACCATGATCGGTGCCCAGGCCAGCAACGATCAGCTCGAGAAGATCCTCTCGTACATCGAGATCGGCAAGGCCGAAGGCGCCAAGGTCATCACCGGTGGTGAGCGAGCCGAACTCGGCGGAGACCTGTCCGGCGGCTACTACGTCCAGCCGACGGTGTTCACCGGCAACAACAAGATGCGCATCTTCCAGGAAGAGATCTTCGGACCCGTCGTCTCGGTCACCTCGTTCAAGGACTACGACGAGGCCATCGAAATCGCCAACGACACGCTCTACGGTTTGGGCGCCGGTGTCTGGTCCCGCGACGGCGGAGTTGCTTACCGCGCAGGCCGCGACATCCAAGCCGGTCGCGTCTGGACCAACACGTACCACCAGTACCCGGCACACGCCGCTTTCGGTGGATACAAGCAGTCCGGCATCGGCCGCGAGAACCACCTGATGATGCTCTCGCACTACCAGCAGACCAAGAACCTCCTGGTCAGCTACGCCCAGAAGGCTCAGGGCTTCTTCTGATCTACCCACCGGCACCCGTGAGCCCCTCGCTGCGGGTGCCGGTGAGCAAGACTGCAACACGCGAAACCTGCACAAACACACGGAGGTTGGAATGAGCGCCACGGACACACCCGATACCGGCGCCGTTCCACCCCGGTTGGTGACCACCGCTGGGGCGGCTGACCTCCTGCGCCGCCTCAGCGGGACTCACGGCGAACTGATGATGCATCAATCCGGCGGATGCTGCGACGGCTCGGCCCCGATGTGTTATCCCTCAGGCGAATTCATCGTCGGGGACCGTGACGTACTACTCGGAATCGTCGATCTCCGACTTGCTGTCGGAGAGACTCCCGAAGACCTTCCCACCGGAACCGACGCTGTACAGGTCTGGATTTCCGGATCACAGTTCGAAGCCTGGAAGCACACCCAGTTGGTACTGGACGTCGTGCCCGGCCGCGGCAGTGGATTCAGCCTGGAGTCTCCTGAAGGATTCAGATTCCTCAGTCGAGCAAGGGCATTCACACCGGACGAAAACGAAGCACTCGGCGCGTCGAGCATTCTCGTGGGCGCTGATTGGGAAGCGGGCGTGCGTCCTTTGCCCCCGACGGTTCCCCAGGTGGTCGCCGAGGCCGTCGACGCCTGCCCGGTGCCGGGCGCGGCCGCCCGATCCTGAGAACGGCAGCCTGAAGAAGATCTGAACAGACTCGGGGCCGCTCACATGACAGCCAGTTAACAGCACGGTCATCTCCAGGCGACCTTCTCCGTACATCGCCCACATACCGTTCATTTCACGCGACGCATCCACCGTGCGTCGTCTCATTCTTGACCGATTCAGAGGATGGACATGTCTCTTTCCGACCACGCAACCGGCAAAAACGCCGGTGCCGCGGGTGCACACCACGACGGCGCAGACTTCCATGCGGAAGACAATTCGTATCTGGAGAAACGAACACTCCGAAAGGGAACAGCAGGGTGGGTGCTGCTTGCGGGGTTGGGTGTCAGCTATGTGATTTCCGGTGACTACGCCGGCTGGAACAACGGTCTGGCTGAAGGTGGTTTCGGTGGCCTTCTCATCGCGGCGGTTGTCATCGCGGGTATGTACCTGGCGATGGTGCTCGGTATGGCCGAGATGTCGTCGGCACTTCCTGCCGCTGGTGGTGGATACACGTTTGCCAGACGGGCCATGGGGCCCTGGGGCGGATTTGCCACCGGCACAGCAATTCTCATCGAGTACTCGATAGCACCCGCAGCGATCGCGACCTTCATCGGTGCGTACGTCGAGTCCCTGAACCTGTTCGGGATCACCGACGGCTGGTGGGTGTACCTCGCGGTGTACGCGATCTTCATCGGCATTCACCTCACCGGCGCCGGTGAGGCACTCAAGGCGATGTTCATCATCACCGCCATTGCACTCGTCGGCCTGGTCGTGTTCGCGGTTTCGGCTGTCGGCCTTTTCGATTCGTCCAACCTCACCGATATCGCCGTCGACACCAGCGCAGTCGGATCGTCGTCGTTCCTGCCATTCGGTCTGCTCGGAATCTGGGCCGCCGTGCCCTTCGCGATCTGGTTCTTCCTTGCGGTCGAAGGTGTACCGCTGGCCGCCGAGGAAGCACGTGAGCCGGAGAAGAACGTCCCCCGCGGCATCATCATCAGCATGTTGATCCTGATCGTCACAGGCGCAACGGTTCTCTTCCTCGCCACCGGTGCGCTCGGCGCAGACGCCCTGTCCACCTCCGGAAATCCGCTCGTCGAGGCTCTGGGGGACAGCGGAGCGGCAAAGGCCGTCAACTACATCGGACTTGCCGGTCTGGTCGCGAGCTTCTTCTCGATCATGTACGCCTACTCACGCCAGACGTTTGCGCTCTCCCGCGCCGGCTATCTGCCGAAGAACCTGTCGGTGACCAACAAGCGCAAGGCCCCCACTCTCGCGCTCGTCGTACCCGGAATCATCGGCTTCGCGCTCTCACTCACCGGTGAAGGTGCAATGTTGCTCAACATGGCGGTGTTCGGCGCGGCAGTAAGCTACGTCCTGATGATGGTGAGTCACATCGTTCTTCGTAAGCGTGAGCCGAACATGCCGCGCCCGTACCGCACGCCCGGCGGTATCGCCACCACCTCGTTTGCGCTCGTGATCGCGGCAGTGTCGGTGGTGGCCACCTTCCTGGTCGATCCCGTTGCGGCATTGCTGACGTTGGTCGCCTTCGGAGTTCTGATGGCGTACTTCGGTCTCTACAGTCGTCACCACCTTGTTGCCAACTCGCCGGACGAGGAGTTTGCTGTACTTGCACAGGCGGAAGAAGAATTGGGATGAGTCGCGGGATGGCCAAGTATCACCAGCAGGTATCCGGAACCAACTACTCGTTCGACGGTCTCGTCGATCTGATGGCAAAAGCGACACCACTGCGGTCGGGTGACGAACTAGCCGGTTGCGCGGCAAGCTCCGACGCCGAACGTGCTGCTGCTCAATGGGTTCTGGCTGATCTTCCGTTGACGGTGTTCCTCGAAGATCTGGTGGTTCCGTACGAGGACGACGAGGTAACCAGGCTCATCATCGACAGCCACGATCGCCTGGCCTTTGCGCCGGTGGCCCACCTGACTGTTGGCGGACTACGAGACTGGTTGCTCGAGACCGCGTCGGCGCCGGAAGCTTCCGCACGGTTGTCCGCCGTAAGTCCCGGGCTCACCCCCGAGATGGTTGCGGCGGTCAGCAAGATCATGCGCAATCAGGACCTGATCGCCGTCGGGAAGGCCATCACCGTGACCGCGGGGTTCCGTACGACCATCGGACTGCCCGGCCGGCTGAGCACCCGACTCCAGCCAAACCACCCGACAGACGATCCACGCGGCATCGCGGCGGCCACATTGGACGGTCTCCTGATGGGATGTGGCGACGCCGTCATCGGTATCAACCCGGCGACGGACTCACCCCAGGCCACCTCGGATCTGCTCCACCTGCTCGACGACATCCGTCAGCGATTCGAGATCCCGACTCAGTCGTGCGTGCTCTCGCACGTGACCACCACGATCGGACTGATCGAATCGGGGGTGCCGGTCGATCTTGTCTTCCAATCGATTGCCGGTACCGAAGGCGCCAATTCCGGTTTCGGAGTGAACATTCCGCTCCTGCGTGAGGGCAACGAGGCCGGGCGCTCCTTGAACCGCGGAACGGTCGGCAACAACGTCATGTACCTGGAGACGGGGCAGGGGTCCGCCCTCAGCTCAGGTGCCCACTACGGCACCGGCGGAGCCCCGGTCGATCAGCAGACACTCGAGACCAGGGCATACGCAGTGGCACGTGATCTCGAACCGCTGCTGGTCAACACCGTGGTCGGCTTCATCGGTCCCGAGTATCTCTACGACGGCAAGCAGATCATTCGCGCGGGCTTGGAGGATCACTTCTGCGGAAAACTCCTCGGGCTGCCGATGGGAGTGGACGTCTGCTACACCAACCACGCCGAAGCCGATCAAGACGACATGGACAACCTGCTCACCTTGCTGGGCGTCGCCGGCGCGGCGTTCGTGATCGCGGTGCCCGGCGCCGACGACGTGATGCTCGGCTATCAAAGTCTGGCGTTCCACGACGCGCTGTATGTGCGTAAGGTTCTCGGTTTGCAGCCCGCCCCGGAGTTCGAGACCTGGCTCCACAACTTGGGGATGACCGACGCAAACGGTCGGGTTCTTCCGATCGATGCCGAAATGTCGCCGTTGCGGGCTTTGACGGTGAACTCATGACCGAAGATCAGGCACCGATCCTCGATTTCTGGGGTCCACTGCGCAAGACCACACAATCGCGTATCGGGCTGGGGCGTGCCGGAGATTCGTTGCCCACCAAGCGGGTTCTCGAATTCAAGGCAGCTCACGCCGCAGCCCGCGACGCGGTCCACGAGCCACTCGACTCCGAGACGCTTGCCAGTCGGGTCGAAGGGGTGGGCATCGGGGCGCCGGTGGTGGTCGCGAGCAGCGTCTCCACCCGCAGTGAGTATCTCCGGAGACCCGACCTGGGGCGCCAACCGGCTGACCTGGGTGCGATCGCGAGTTCCGACAAGGAAATCGGGTTCATCCTCGCCGACGGACTCTCGCCGCGAGCACTGATGGACCACGGCGAGCAATTACTGTCTGCGTTGGTCACGGTGTTGGGGGAGCGGTACTCGATTGCGCCGCCCGTGATCGCCACGAATGCCCGTGTGGCACTGGGTGATCACATCGCTGCCGCGATGGGAGTGCAGACGGCGATCGTCCTGATCGGCGAACGTCCAGGGCTCTCCGTTGCGGACAGCGTCGGGATTTATCTGACTCACCTTCCGCGCGTCGGTCGTACCGACGCGGATCGAAACTGCATTTCCAATGTCCACCCACCCGAGGGACTCGGATACGAGCAGGCTGCTCGTGTCGTCCTGGGATTGGTGGCGGGAGCGCGCCAGTTGGGCCGCTCCGGCGTCGACCTCAAGGACACCTCTCGCGCCGACGCCGTTGCGTCGGGAGAAGTGCTGACGCTCGATTAATTGACAACTGCACGGCATACCCGGGTCGATCGACACTCGGGTATGCCGTCGTACCCGAATCACGACGAAAACGAGGGAATCGATGTTCCGTTCGCTGCATGCCCGCGCCCTGTGTGCGTTGGCGGTAGGTAGTGTCCTGTTGAGTGCAACTGCATGTAGTTCGGCCGAGAGTGCCCCGAAAGAAGATGTGGCGCAAAGGGGTTCATCCTGTTCTGCGTTGGATCCCAGTCTGGCGTGGTACGGCGACAACCGTGTGACGTTGGATGCCATGATGACGGAGTTCGGAACGTGTGGAGCTGCAGGTGATGTCGATGACGGAGCTCCGTTGGCGCTCTTCGACTGGGACAACACAGTTGTCAAGAACGACATCGGAAGCGCCACCGCATTCTGGATGATCAAGAACAACAAGGTGTTACAGCCTGCCGGAGGGGACTGGGCAACCACCAGCCGCTTCATGACGCCAGCCGGCGCTGCCGCACTTTCCGCCGCGTGCGGCTCCGAGACCGCGCCGGGGCAACCGTTGGCAACCAGCACCGACTTGGACTGCGCGGACGAGATCGTTGCGGTACTCGAAGAGAAGACTCGCGACGGGCAGGCCGCATTCGACGGTTACGATCACCGCCGGACAAAAGCCGCATACGCGTGGGCCGTGCAGTTGATGGCAGGGCACACCGAGGACGAGATCACCGAGTACGCTCGCGCAGCCCGTGCCGAGAATCTCGCTGCTGCAGAAGGATCCGATCAGACCGTCGGTACGACGGAAGTCGACGGCTCGGTGCGGTACTACGCGCAAATCGAAGATTTGGTGAAATCCCTCGGCGCTCATGGATTCGACGTGCGGATCATCTCCGCCTCGGCCGAACCGGTCGTTCGAGTCTGGGCGGAACAGCTGGGATTGGACGCCGATCACGTGATGGGAGTTCGGCCCATCGTCGAGGGCGGGGTTCTCACCGGGCGCCTGCGTGGGTGTGGTGGCGTTGCGGACGGCGACGACTCTGTCATTCCGTACATCGACGGCAAGCGGTGCCAGGTCAACGAGGTTGTCTACGGGGTTCAAGGGCCTACGGCGTTCGAGCAGTTGGCCGCCGATCGACGTCAGGTATTTGCTGCCGGTGATTCTGTCACCGACGTGACGTTCCTCGGAGATGCGACCGGTGCGCGCCTGGTGATCAACCGCAACAATCCCGAACTGATGTGCAATGCCTACGACAACAGTGACGGGAAATGGCTGGTCAACCCCATGTTCATCGAACCGAAGGCACAGGCGGATGCTCCCTATCGCTGCTCGACCGATGCTTACACCGACGCGGCCGGGGAGAAAGGCGCCGTGACTCGTGCGGACGGCAGCGTGATCCCCGATCAGGTCGATTCCGTCGCGTGACGGTCGACTTGTCGCGGTGACTTCACAACGATCGATCGGGGTGTGATCTGATTCTGTCGAGCCCTTTGTCGGGCTGCGGAAACCCACGGGTGTCCGCTGTGATGCTGGAGCCGCAGAGGCGGCACGTGAGTAGGAGAAATCGATGGCCTTCGCTGGCAATGTGGACGAGTTGGCACTGCTCCAGGCAGTACGTCTCAAGGAGCGGGTCGGAGCGGTCGTCCTGGCCGAGCACCTGGGCGTCAGCTCGGCTTCCGGTCAAGCTGCGTACGACGCACTTGTCGCGCAGGGCAAAGCGGTCGAAGCGGAAAACGCCATCAGCCTGACCGAGAAAGGTTTGGCAGAACTCGAAGATCAGTTGGACGCCGAGCGCGTCTCGATCGACGAGGACTCCATCGGTGAGGTGTACGAGGCGTTCCTTCCCTTGGACGAGGAGTTCGCCGCGCTCATCGACGACGCAGATGCGGATTCCCTTGCAGAGTTGGATCGCCGGGCTGCAAACCTGTTCGACGATCTGTCGGCATTCGTTCCGCGGTTGTCTCGTTACCAGGATCTCTTCTCGGATGCTCTCGTGAAAGTGCAAGCGGGGGAGTCCAAGTGGATTTCCGAACCGATCATCGACTCCTACGCCACGGTGTGGGGCGAGATCCGTCAGGAACTGTTCGGGGCTGCCGGTAAGGCTTGATCCGTAGCGTTGCACCGTGACGCAGTTTCTCGAGGGCCGTCCGATTCGTGTGAACGAATCGGACGGCCTGCGGCATGTCGAGGGTCGTGAAACTCGTGACCATTGCATACAAGTGGTGACCGAGATCACTCGTACCCCCTTTCGGGGGTAGTGTGGGGGTGAGCCACATCACTACCTTTCCTTCTATCGACGGTGATGCCCACAGGGCGACACCACGGGACCACGGAGGAATCGAGTGACCACAGTCTCTCCCACAGGCGGCACCAGTGCCGCCGGCGCCGGGGGTGCGAGTGCCGCAGGTGCGACGCAGCCCCCGCAGAACACCACCAGTGTGCGGCGCGTCGCAATCGCGAGTTGTATCGGCACGACTATCGAGTTCTACGACTTCTTCATCTACGGAACCGCTGCGGCACTTGTCTTTCCGACGGTGTTCTTCCCCGCGCTCGGTGCCACTGCGGGAACTGTCGCATCGTTTGCGACTTTCGCAGTCGCATTCATTGCCCGGCCCGTCGGCGCAATGTTGTTCGGACACTTCGGTGATCGCATCGGTCGCAAGAAGACGCTGATCTCGACGCTCCTGCTCATGGGTATCTCGACGCTCCTGATCGGCTTGCTGCCGGGTGCTGCAACCATCGGTGTCGCGGCCCCGATCATCTTGGTGCTCTTGCGATTCGGCCAAGGTTTCGCGGTCGGTGGTGAGTGGGCAGGCGCAACCTTGCTCACGGCGGAATACGCTCCACCGGGCAAACGTGGTCTGTATGCGATGTTCCCGCAGCTCGGCCCTGCAATCGCCTTCGTTCTCTCGAGCAGTACCTTCCTCATCACCGGCGCAGTTCTCGGCGACACCAACCAGGCTTTCCTCGACTACGGCTGGCGTATCCCGTTCCTGTTCTCCATCGTGTTGGTCGGCATCGGCCTCTACATGCGACTCGCTATCGAGGAGACTCCCGTCTTCAAGGCGGAGCAGGCAGAGCGCGTCGCTGAGCAGAAGAACGAAGCACCACGCACCCTCCCGTTCCTGGATGCTTGGCGGTTCCAGACCAAGGAGATCCTGCTCTCGGCAGGCGCCCTGGCTTGCCTGTTCGCGTTTTTCTACATGGGCACGGCTTTCCTGACGAGCTACGGAACAAAGACCCTCGGCTTCTCCCGTCCGTTCGTCCTGTCGGTCGGTATCGCTTCCGCGGTTGTCTTCGGTGCGGCGATCGTCGTTTCCGCTCTGTACTCGGACCGCATCGGGCGCCGCAAGGTCATCATGATCTCGTGTGGTCTGGCCGTCGTCTGGGCGCTGGTGCTGTTCCCGCTCCTCGACACGGGATCGCCGATCGCGTTCATCATCGGAATGTTCGGCACACTCATGATCTTCGGAATCGCCTACGGCCCCTGCGGTGCGCTGCTTCCGGAAATGTTCCAGACCCGCTACCGCTACACCGGTGCCGGCCTCGGCTACAACCTCGCCGGAGTGCTCGGTGGGGCAGTGCCGCCGCTGATCGCCGCACCGCTGGCCTCGGCCTACGGGAGTATGGCCATCGGAGTCATGCTGGCGATCCTGGGTGTGTTGAGCCTGATCTGCACCTGGGCACTCGTCGAGACCAAGGACCACGCGCTGTAACCACTGTGCGCCTTTATTAACCGCCGGCGGTTAATAAAGGCGCACAGCAGTCGGGTGGGGTGTCCGGACTCTGAACAGTTACGGCCACCCCGCACCGGGAAGTATGTCGTGCATCACACCGAATCGAGTAAATTCGTAGATGAGAGGGTCCGCTGCGGCGGCCCCTCTCATAGGTGCCTGAACAGGTAACCGGAGAGGACAGAACACATGAGTACGCCGCTGCCCAGCTATACGTCCGGAGTATGGGACGGTCCGATGCTGGGCGACACCATCGGAGACAACCTCGATCGCACGGTTGCCGCACACGGCGACCGCGATGCGTTGATCGACCACGCCAGCGGTCGACGATGGACGTACCGGGAGTTCGCCGAGCAGGTGAACGGGCTCGCTGCCGGACTACTTTCCCGTGGTGTGGGGAAGGGCGATCGGGTAGGAATCTGGGCTCCCAACTGTCCGGAATGGACGTTCACGCAATACGCGACGGCAAAGATCGGCGCGATCCTGGTCAACATCAATCCGGCGTACCGCTCGCACGAGTTGCAGTACGTACTCGAGCAGGCCGGGATCTCGACGCTGGTGTCTGCGGCCAGCTTCAAGACCTCGGACTACGCGTCGATGATCGAGACGGTGCGGCCGCAGTGCCCGGATCTGACGTCGGTGCTCCTGCTCGGTTCACCCGAGTGGGACGCGGTGCTTGCAGACGGCTTGGCGGCGCAGGCAAGCGATCCGGCTCCGCTCGCCGCAGCCCAGGCCGCGTTGTCGGCCGACGACGCGATCAACATCCAATACACCTCGGGTACTACCGGTTTCCCGAAGGGCGCGACGCTCAGTCACCACAACATCCTCAACAACGGCTATTTCGTCGGCGAGTTGTGCCACTACAGCGAGGTCGATCGGGTGTGCATCCCGGTGCCGTTCTACCACTGCTTCGGCATGGTGATGGGCAACCTTGCGTGCACCAGTCATGGTGCTGCCATGGTCATTCCGGGTCCGGCTTTCGATCCGCGTGCTTCGCTCGAAGCCGTTCAGGCCGAAAAGTGCACGTCCCTCTACGGCGTTCCGACGATGTTCATCGCGGAGTTGGCGTTGCCGGACTTCGACAGCTTCGATCTGTCGTCCCTTCGCACCGGCATCATGGCGGGCTCGCCCTGCCCGGTCGAGGTGATGAAGCAGGTCATCGATCGCATGGGCATGTCGGAGGTGTCCATCTGCTACGGCATGACGGAGACCTCGCCGGTGTCGTTGCAGACCCGCTCGGACGATTCGATCGAGCAGCGCACCGAAACGGTCGGACGGGTAGGGCCGCATCTCGAGATCAAGATCGTCGATCCGGCAACCGGATTGACGGTGCCCCGTGGCGAGCCGGGTGAACTGTGCACGCGTGGTTACTCGGTCATGCTCGGATACTGGGAGAACCCGGAGAAGACCGCCGAGGCGATCGACGCTGCCCGGTGGATGCACACCGGAGACATCGGAGTAATGGACGAGGCCGGATACGTCGCCATCACGGGACGCATCAAGGACATGGTCATCCGCGGTGGCGAGAACGTCTATCCGCGTGAGATCGAGGAGTTTCTCTACACCCACCCCGACATTCTCGATGCGCAGGTCATCGGCGTACCCGACGCAAAGTACGGCGAGGAATTGATGGTGTGGGTCCAGATGCGCGAAGGTGCAGACGATCTCGACGCCGATTCGGTCCGCGCGTTCTGCACCGGCAAGCTCGCGCACTACAAGATTCCGCGGTACGTCCATGTCGTCGACGAGTTCCCGATGACAGTCACGGGCAAGGTCCGCAAGATCGCGATGCGAGAACAGGCGATCGAATTGATCGGTCAGGCCTGAGAGTATGTCCGCGAACCCAGGGGAGCGTGAGCCGGTACGCCCCGAGATCGCGCTCTCCTGGAAGCGTTCTCGACTCAGTGGCCTCGACCCGTCGTCGGCCATCGCCGTGGACACCGAGGAGCAGGACGGTGAGTCTCGTCTGCTCCGGGCCGCCGCACCCGTGCTCGACGAAGTTTCGCAACAGATCGCGGGCACCGGTTTCTGCGTGCTGCTTGCTGATCGCGAATGCCGCGTGGTCGCTTCGGTGTACTCCGACAGTCGCGTCGAGCGAACGATCGAGCGGTTGGGTGTCGTCAACGGTTCACGCTTCGGTGAAGAGCACGCCGGCACCAACGCGCTTGGTACGCCCCTCGAGGTCGGACGAAGCGTGGTGATCCACGGTGACGAGCATTTCCTCGACAGTCTCAAGGGTTTGAGCTGCTACGGACAGCCGATCCTGCATCCCGTCACACGTCGTGTCGAGGGCATTCTCGACATGACCGGCGTTGTCTCGCAGGCCAACCCACTGTTCGCGCCCTTCCTTGCGCGTGCTGCAGCGGACATCGAGAAACGGCTGCTCGAAGGCTCGAAAGCATCGGAGCAGCGGCTGGTCGACGCATTCCAGCGAGTTTCACATCAGCGCCACATTGCCGTCGCGGCCATCGGCGACGACATCCTGCTGAGCAACCGAACCGCTTTGGATCTGCTCGACACCGCAGACCATGTATCGCTCCGTTCCTTGATTGCCGACCTGAATCCGGACCAATCACGATTGGTGACAGTCGAATTGGCGTCCGGCGCGCTGGCGCGAGTTCAAGCCGACCGGATTTCCGGGGCTGACGGTGGTGCGCTCTTCCTGGTCGAACCACTCCAACGGGAACGGGCACCGATCCGCAGAACGCACGAGCGGGCACCGTCTCCCGGCGAACGACTGCGGCGCGACCTGATGCGGGCGCGGGCAACCTCTGCCGCCGTGGCGATCTCGGGTGAAGCGGGATCCGGCCGAACCTCGGCAGCATCGGACGTAGTCGGCAGTGTCGATGCGAGTTGGCTCGATGCCACGCGAATCGCGTTCGACGGCCGTGAGCAGTGGGTCACCGATCTCGTGCGAGCATCCCGTAAGCGTTCGGGCGTGGTCGTGATCGAACAGGTACAACTCCTTCCTGACTCGGTGTTGCCGCTGGTCGCAGACCTGATCGACGCCAGCGCCGAGGGGCCGAAAATCGTACTGACCAGCGGAGCGGCAGTTGATCTTCCGCCGACCATCGCCGCGCTGCTCTCACGATGCGCCTCCCGGGTTGTCATCACCCCACTGCGCGAGCGACAGGCTGAGATCGCCGAGTTGGCACAAGTCATGTTGGAGGGGATCTCACCAGAACTGAGATTGACCGCCAGCGCTGCCGAAGCACTCGCGGCGGCCAACTGGCCGGGCAACCTGGCCGAATTGCGCGTCGTGTTGAATCGCGCCTCGGATGAACGCTCGAGCAATCGCATCGACGTCGCTGATCTGCCCGAGGACTATCGCACCACGACCAAGGTGTCGCGGTTGGCAGGGCGGGAGAAAGCCGAGCGCCAGGCGATCATCGGAGCGTTGAAAGACTGCGGCGGCAACAAGGTTCACGCGTCGGCGCAACTCGGAATCAGCCGAAGCACTCTCTACACACGGATGCGGGCGCTCGACATCACTGTGTAGTTTGCTGTCCGACTTCAGTTGTACAAAGTTCGGACAGTTAGCACCCCCGGAAGCGCGGAAGTATGGCGTGCATCACATTCGCACCTCACTACTTCAGGGGAGTTTCCGATGACGGCAGTAGCCGAACACACCATCAGTTCCGCGGTACAGGGTTTCCTGAACGGACCGAAGAAGCTCTACATCGGCGGCGAATTCGTCGACGCCGCTTCGGGTCAGACCTTCGCGACGTACAACCCGGCTGACGGACAGAAGCTCGCAGACGTGGCACACGGTCAGGCCGAAGACATCGACCGCGCGGTACGTGCCGCTCGAACGGCTTTCGAGGACGGCCCCTGGTCACGTATGAAGGCAAACGAGCGCGAGCGGATGATCTGGCGCGTCGGCGACATTCTCAGTGCTCGTGCCGAGGAATTCGGTCAGCTCGAAGCTCTCGACAACGGCAAGTCCGTTGCCATCGCCACCGCCGTCGACGTGGCTTGGGCCGCAGACGTTTTCCGCTACTACGCGGGTTGGGCCACCAAGATCGAAGGCAGCACCGTCAACGTGTCGATGCCCTTCTCTCCGGGCGGCGAGTTCCACGCCTACACCCTGCGTGAGGCGATCGGCGTCTGTGGACTGATCGTGCCGTGGAACTTCCCGCTGCTGATGTCGTCGTGGAAGCTCGCCCCCGCGCTCGCCGCCGGCAACACGGTGATCCTCAAGCCCGCTGAGCAGACCCCGCTCACCGCACTGCTTCTCGCGGAGGTCTTCGAAGAAGCAGGCTTCCCGCCCGGCGTCGTCAACATCGTTCCCGGCTTCGGCGATGCAGGTGCTGCTCTGTCCGGCCACGACGACGTGGACAAGGTTGCGTTCACCGGTTCCACCGAGGTGGGTAAGAAGATCGTCGACGCCGCCAAGGGCAATCTGAAGAAGGTTACGCTCGAGCTCGGTGGCAAGAGCCCCAATATCGTGTTCGCCGACGCCGATTTCGATTCCGCGGTGGAGGGTTCGCTCAACGCGTGGCTGTTCAACCACGGACAGTGCTGCGTTGCGGGTACTCGTCTGTACGTCGAGGACACCATCTTCGAGAAGTTCACCGAGGCCGTCGCGCATGCAGCGAGCCAGGTCAAGATCGGACCCGGCCTCGATCCCACCACCCAGCTCGGACCGCTGGTCTCGCAGGAGCAGTTCGACAAGGTGACCGGCTACCTGCGTGAGGGAATCGCCGACGGCGCACGTGCACTGACGGGCGGCAACCGCTGGGGCGATCAGGGCTACTTCGTCGAGCCGACCGTCTTCGTTGACGTCAAGCCCGAATTCTCCATCGTTCAGGAGGAGATCTTCGGACCCGTCGTGGCGGCGCTGCCGTTCAACGCGGACGACGGACCGATCACTGCCGCAAACGATTCCATCTACGGCTTGGCCGCCGGCATCTGGACCCGGGACATTTCCAAGGCTCACCGCACGGCGAAGCGCTTGAAGGCCGGCTCGGTGTGGATCAACCAGTACAACGGCTTCGACACTGCAATGCCCTTCGGTGGATACAAGCAGTCCGGCTGGGGCCGCGAGCTCGGCGCTTCGGCTATCGATCTCTACACCCAGACCAAGGCCGTCAACATCGCTCTCTGACCGACCCCATCGCTCATTCTCTCGTCCGACAATCAAGGAGATCACCAGTGAAGACCAAAGCTGCTGTACTGCTCGAGCCCGGAAAGCCTTTCGAGATCATGGAACTCGACCTCGACGGCCCGGGTGTGGGTGAGGTACTGATCAAGTACACCGCTGCCGGACTGTGCCATTCGGATCTGCACCTGACCGACGGTGATCTCCCGCCGCGTTACCCGATCGTCGGCGGACACGAAGGCTCGGGCATCATCGAAGAGGTCGGCCCAGGCGTCACGAAGGTCAAGCCGGGCGACCATGTCGTGTGTAGCTTCATCCCCAACTGCGGCACCTGCCGCTACTGCTCGACCGGTCGCCAGAACCTCTGCGACATGGGTGCCACCATCCTCGAAGGCTCGATGCCCGACGGTTCCTTCCGTTTCCACGGCAACGGAATGGATTTCGGCGGAATGTGCATGTTGGGAACGTTCTCCGAGCGCGCCACCATTTCTCAGCACTCGGTAGTCAAGATCGACGACTGGCTTCCATTGGAGACGGCAGTGGTCGTCGGCTGCGGCGTGCCGTCGGGTTGGGGAACGGCCGTCAACGCAGGCAACCTCCGCGCCGGTGACACCGCGGTGATCTACGGCATCGGTGGTCTCGGCATCAACGCCGTCCAGGGCGCCGTTTCGGCCGGCTGCAAGTACGTCGTTGTGGTCGATCCGGTTGCTCTCAAGCGTGAGACCGCACTGAAGTTCGGTGCAACCCATGCCTTTGCAGACGCCGAGAGCGCTGCTGCCAAGGTCAACGAGCTGACGTGGGGACAGGGTGCCGACGCTGCGCTCATCCTTGTCGGCACCGTCGACGAGGACGTGGTCAGTGCAGCGACGGCAGTGATCGGCAAGGGTGGCACCGTGGTGATCACGGGACTCGCCGACCCCGCGAAGCTGACCGTTCACGTGTCGGGTACCGACCTGACGCTGAATCAGAAGACGATCAAGGGCACGTTGTTCGGGTCCATGAATCCGCAGTACGACATCGTGCGACTGCTGCGTCTCTACGATGCCGGTCAGCTCAAGCTCGACGAACTGATCACCAACACCTACAGCCTCGAAGACGTCAACAAGGGCTACCAGGATCTACGTGACGGCAAGAACATCCGTGGCGTGATCATTCACGACAAGTAACCCCAAGTGCTGTGCGCCTTTATTAACCGCCCGCGGTTAATAAAGGCGCACAGCACTATTTCTTGGCTTTCGACAAAATCTGCATCAACTGAAGTAGCGCCGAGAACTTCGCGAACACCGAGCGCGAGACCACCGGACCGAAAGCCGCGGTGTCGGTTGCGTCGAAGGCGTCGAGCAGATCGCGGAAACTTTCGACCTGTTTGACCATCGCGTCGAGATCGACGTGCGTGACTGTGTCGGCGTCACGCAGAGCGAGCAGGTACTGCGGCGCCGTCACCAAGGCGACCGCCGGTATCTTCCGCTCGAACAATGGTTCACCCTCACCGAAATGAATGACCGGTCCCGGCGCCACGATTCGGCGATCGCCTGCCCCGATGTCGCGCCACAGCGGTGCAACGATGTCGTGTACTTCCCGACTCGTCGCGTAGAGCAGTTCCGGTTCCGGAGTGGTCTCCAACGAATAGCTGCCGGTCGAGGTGTTTTCGGTATCACCCAGTGCGCCGAGGTGTTCGATTGCGATCCCCGCTACTGCGCGCGCCTGACCGTCTTCGCCCTTCCACATCTCGGGGTGTGCTTCGAGCCAGGTGGACGTTGCCTGTCCGTGCTTGGACACCGCTGGAATGCGAAGGTGGCCGGTCGTCAGCACAAAAACGTACGACCGTCGATGCGGCTGCGCGACGGCGTGCCGCGCCAAGGCCAACATTCCCAGATGCCCGTTCTCCTCGACGCCGTTGGTTCCGTCGCTGTGAGTGATGAGCAGAATCGTCTCTTCCGGTGATGTGCCCGGGGATACCGCCCACACCGTGTCGGTCCGGGTGTCCGGATGCAGAGTCGCATCCAGTACCAGAGTGGCCCGCTGGCCGGAACGAGCTGCAGCGACAACCTTCCTGCCGTCGTCGCCGGCCACCCAGACGGCGGGGATGTCGTGGTACGGCTGCGTGAACGGAAGATATTGTCCCAGCGCGTTGTCCGGAGCGATGTCACGCCACACCGCGATCACGCCGAGCACTCCGGCTTTGCGGGCCTTGTCGAGTTTCGGGCCTAGAAGAGTCGCGGAGAGAACCGGATTTCGAAGTGTCTCGTCGGTGGCGATCGGACCCCACTCGCTGACCAGTAGCTTGCGGGGAAGATCGATGTGCGGGACCTCGATCACTGCGATCGCGCCCTTGGCCAAGGACCACTTGGGGCGTCGCGCGCTGACGTGGACCAGGGGAGCGGAGATTCCCTGAGGGCCGGTCAATCCCGAGTAGGGGAATGCGGACGAAACCTTGATCGGCCCCGTGGGCAATTCGATGCGAAGTCCGTCAGACGTTGCCGGTAGATCCCAGCGTTCGAAAGTGTGTGAATCACGCCGGACTTCGAGGCCCAGTTCGGTCAGTTCGTTCGCGACTTCCTCCACCACCGCGTGGTGTGAAGGTGATCCCGTCAATCGTGGCCCCCGCGCGTCGAGTCGCTGTTGGCCGGCAAGGAGGAGATCGCGATCGACGGCCTGGCCGTGATTCATGGGATTGCCTTTCGTACTACGCGACGTCTGCTCTGGTGAGGCGCCTGCCCGTGTCGTGTCCACGGTACCGAGCGGTCTGAAAAGGAGACGGAGAGCGCGCCGGATATGCCGTTTTCGCAGATATACCAGGTGCCAACGAGCCGGTCGGTCCGTACCGTATGACCTTGGCACCGAAAGACTCCGTGTTCTTCGGACAGACCAGTCCACGGCGAGAGAGGCCTACGTTGGCTACGTATCTTTACAGGTTGGGGAAGTTCGCTTTCCGCCACAAGTATCTTGTGGTGGCGGCGTGGATTATCGTGATCGCGGTGGTGGGGGGCGCAATCAGCGCCACAAATCCGACGTTCTCCAAAGAATTCAACCTTCCGGGCACCGATTCACAGCGTGCGACCGAGTTGATGAACGAGAACTTTGCAGCGGCAGCGGAGCAGCAAACTCAGGCGTCGACCAGTATTCTCATCGCGGCAGACGACGGGCTTGCCGCGCACAGCGATCAGATCGATCAGTTGATCGCGCAGGCGAAGACGTTGCCGGACATCGTCGATCCCGAGAAGATCGTCAATCCGGTCACTCTCGCGGAGGCCAATCCAGCGGTGGCGTCGGCCGTTCTCGGCGACAACGGCAAGGTCGGGCTGATCCAGCTCAATCAGTCGATTCGCATCGAGGATCAGACGCAGGCCAACAAGACGGCGTTCCTCGACTTGATGGCAAAGTTCCGCACCGGCGGCTTGCAAGTCGAAGGAACCGGCTCGATGATGCAGGTGCAGGCCGCGGGCGGTCTGTCGGAGATGCTCGGCTTCGCGGTGGCGTTCATCGTGATGATCGTGGCGTTCGGTGCACTCATCGCGGCGTTCATCCCGTTGTTCACTGCAATTCTGGGAATTGCGCTGGCCACTCTGACGGTCACCCTCGGCTCGGGCTTCTTCGACATCAACGAAGGCGTCACGGGAATCGTCACGATGATCGGCATCGCAGTCTCGATCGACTACGCGTTGTTCATCGTGTCGCGCTACCGCAGTGAGCTCAACCTGGGCGGAACCAGGGAAGCCGCCGCCGGACGCGCAGTAGGTACTGCCGGTTCGTCTGTCGTATTCGCAGGCCTGACAGTGGTGGTTGCGCTGGCGGCCCTGGCGGTGGTCGGGGTTCCGATGATCACGCAGATGGGAATCTCGGCAGCGGTTGCCGTCATCATCGCTGTGCTCGGCGCAATCACATTGATCCCAGCGGTTCTGGGTATCTTCGGCCGATTCGCGTTCTCGCCTCGTATCCCCGGGCTGCGCCACGGTGACGAGCCCGAGACGATGGAATCCAACGGACATCGCTGGGTCAAGATAGTCACCAAGTACCCGTGGCCGATCGCGGGTGCTGCGCTGGTGCTTCTGGTGATCGCGGCTATTCCGATGACGAAGCTCGAACTCGGACTCTCGTTCACTCAGGACGAAGAGCGGCCGGCACTTGCCCTGCTGCAACGTGGGTTCGGTGAAGGCGTCAATGGCGAATTGTTCGTCGTGCTCGACGCGCCTGGCGGCACCGACATCACCGCGATTGCCGAAGGCACTGTCGCGCACATCAAGGGCCTCGACAACGTCGCAACTCCGGATCAGTTGATGTGGGTCGGAAACGGACCGGACGCAGCAAACCCGATGGCGGGCGCCAACTCTGCGCTGATCGCGGTCACCCCGCAGATGTCACCGAGCGGCCCCGAAACCCACGAGCTGATGAATCAGATCCGGGACTACGGATCGACGGTGAAATCGGAAGGCGCAGAACTCGGTGTAGCGGGGCAAACCGCGATCGTTGCCGACATGTCGTCGAAGCTCAGTTCCGCGCTCATCCCGTATCTCATCGTGGTTGTGGGGCTGGCGTTCATCATCATGATGGTCGTCTTCCGCTCGATCCTGGTGCCGCTGACCGCAACTCTCGGATTCCTGTTTTCCGTCTGTGCGACCTTCGGCGCCACGGTGGCCATCTTCCAGGAGGGCGACTTCGGGCTGATCGAGCACACACAACCCATCATCTCGTTCCTGCCGATCTTCATGATCGGTGTGGTCTTCGGGTTGGCGATGGACTATCAAGTGTTCCTCGTGACGCGAATGCGCGAGGAATACGTGCACGGATTGTCGGCCAAGGACGCCATCATCTCCGGCTACACCCATGGTGCTCGCGTGGTCGCGTCGGCGGCCATCATCATGATCTCCGTGTTCGGCGCATTCATGCTGTCCTCGGAGACGACAAGCAAGATGATGGGCTTCGGCCTCGCGGCGGCAGTCTTCTTCGACGCCTTCATCATCCGCATGATCGTGATACCTGCGGTCATGTCGATTCTCGGTGATTCAGCGTGGAAGTTGCCGGCGTGGCTCGACAAGATCCTGCCGAACGTCGACATCGAGGGTGAAGCGATTCGACGGATTCCGATCGAGCAGGATCCGGATTCCGATCCAGACCCGAATCAGGTGCCTGTGAGGGTGTAAGCACTCAGGCAGTCAGAACGGGGTGCCGGTTGCACAGCAACTGGCACCCCGTTCTTCTGTGTTCATACGGAGCCCGCGCGATAGGAAACCATCCGGTTGGTAACAGAAATTGCTGTGATCGCGACAGGAATTCCAGAGGCGACGCGCATCGGGGGCGAGCCGTGACGGTGACTGCGAGGGTACGTGTCGAAGGAGCAAACCGATTCGAAGCGGGCCGAGAAGTGGACCTTCGCGCTGACGGTCGTCTCCCTGATCGCCGGTGGGACAGTGGTTGCCGGGCTGGTGGATCGGTGGAGCAGTTCGCCGTCCGATGACATCTCGGTAGCTGCGTCATCTTCGATCACCATGACATCCACGCCGGACGAGATTCCGGCGGAAGACGTGCCTGAATTCTCGTACGTCACGCCGAGCGCGGTGTACCCGACCACGATTCCGGGTTGTGAAAGCGTCGAAGCGCCGGACGACGAACACGGAATCTCGATCTTCACATCGACAGGTGGCGACGACGCGTACGACGACCCACGTTTTCCGTGGTTTTCCGGCGCCAAAGCTGTATCGATGTCGGATGCGGTCGCCGATGCGATTCCGGACGGCGTCGAGATCAAGTTCGCCAGTCCGAGCCGATCACTCCAGTTCGGTCCGATCTCGGCACCGTCGACCTCGGACGAGTTGCCCGAGGGATGGACGATCGAGGATCTGGCGTCCACTGATGCGTCGGCGACAATACTTCGAGGCGAGGCCAGTGGTGGACTGTCGGTCTCGGTCAACAGCAGTAAGGCGCCGGTTCCTCCGTGCATTGCCGGTTCTCTCGTCGAACGTCGCTCACTCGCGGATGGTTCAGTTGTGGACGTGCAGGACTCGTGGAGTGAAATCAACGGACAACGCACTCTCTCTCGTTCGGCGTTCCTTTACGGCATCGATGGCACACGAGTTCACGCCTATCTCGATGACACTGCCGACCGAGTCGGCGCCGAGGTTCAGGCAAGCGGCGCGCTTCCACTGACCATCGACGAACTGGTGTCCTTGGTCAGCCTGCCGCAACTGCGAATCACGACGCCTGCTCCGCCGGGTACGGCACCGCTTTCGCCCGGGTGCCACGGGATCCCCCGAGACTCTGGCGACGTGGCCGAACTCGATCGCGCGACGATCGAACGTCTCAACGCGGTACTCGAAGTCAGATGGCGCGCTGTACCTCCGGGTTTTCCGATTCTTGATACCGGACCGGGCACTCTGACGGTGGCGGAGAATGACAAGTCCACTGCATGTCAGAGACTTCTCACCCGGACGGGAGACAGCGAGTCGACCCTCAACATGACAATTACCGGCGGACAACCACTCCCTACGGAGCCCAACAAATACGACCCTTCCTACGACGGGCACCCCTTGGAGGTCGTGACGCGAACGGATGGATCCGTGATCGAGCGAGACGAACGGGATTACACGACCGTGCCCATGACAAATGACGGCTCGAAAGCAGAATCTACGCAGGAAACGAGCAGGTCGGTGGTCGTCACCCGCCCGAATGGGACCCAAGTCTCGGTTTCGTCGTCGGCTGCGATCCCGAACGATCCGATGACGTTCGCGCAGTTGGAGTTTCTCGCGACGACCGAAGGCCTGGAGATTCGATGACCACCAGATTCTCCCCGAAATCGCGACTTCGGATCGCGGCCGCCGCAGCCGTAGTCACCGTCACTGCCGCCATCGCCACGGTGGTCACGTCGACGAGTTCCGAACCGACAGCGATCTCGTCGCCGCTATGGAGCGTCGAGGCCTCCGAGATTCTCGGGCGCGAGTTCGCGATCTTCCGGAGCCCACTTGTTGGAACCGAATTCAACATGGACATGGGCGGATTCATCGACGCCGGATCACTCGTGGTCACGATGATCGGTATGCCGGACCGCCAGGCATATTCGTTGGACGACGCGGAATTGGTCGCACTCGATGCCGACGACGGCACTGTCCGTTGGCGCACGTCGGCGGTCGACGTCGGTGGTTGCTCCGAGACTCTGCTCGGCAGTTCGGTGCTGTGTTTCTCCGGGCCGTACGTATCCGGTGGTTCGTACTCACTTTTCGATAGCGAGACAGGAGAGCGTCGAGACATCAAGACGCCGTGGGCACCGATCATCGCGGTTGTCTCGGGTGACACGGTCCTCGCGCTCGAGGGTGATATCGAGAGCAACGACGTTCGCGTGCACAGCGGAACCGTCGACGATCCGGAAGCGAACTGGTCCAAAGCGTTCGACGTCGGTGGATCGTGGGAAGCCGGATACGTCGATCCGGTGATGTCGGTGCACGGCGATCTGGGTGTGATCGCTCTCGACGAGTCTCTGGGATTCGACCTGAAGACCGGCGAACAGCGGTGGGTACACGGTTACTCCACCTGTTCGACCGCGCACACATCGTCGGACGGCGTGACATTGGTGTCGGATGGCGGTTGCGAAGGCAATGGCCGTCCGACAAGTGAGTACGCGCTCGATCAGAACGGGCGCGAGTTCGCCAGGACAGACGAACTGCCCTCGGAGTCCTCGTACTACGGCGGGCGATACAGCCGAGATGATCCCGCAGGAGGATCGACTCCGATCATTCTGGGACACAGCGGTTTCGACCGGACTTCCGGCGAGAAATTGTGGTCCAACAGTGAACTCTTCGACACCGCACAGTCGTTGGCGGTGATCGGCAACGTGGTTGCCGTGACCCGTTCCGGTTCCGAACCCGAGGTCCAGTTCGTGGACCTGCTCACCGGTGAGGTCCTGTGGCGATCGAACGCCGAGCGCGCCGGGGAGGTTGTCTGGCACGGCGATGTCGTTATCGACGAGGAAAACGTCTACGGAACGGATGTCCGTACCGGCCAACGTAGTTGGGAGGTTCGGGTGGACCAGGACGGGGACGACGAGTTCACCCCCTGGGCGATGCCGCGGGAGCTGTGGGCGGGGGAGAAGGTGCTGTTGCGTTCCAGTGAAGACCGCATCACGGCGTTGAAACTGTCGTGAAATTCGGTGGCTGCGAACCTTCGGTGATTAGCGAAATTCGATGGGTTACTGGTGAACTGGCATGATTCGACCTTTCGACATGCCGAACAAGCGCCTGAACTCCAGGCGCTCCTGCTCGAAGTTGTAGATGCGGTAGACGGGCCACACGAGCGCGTGGAGCATCGAGTCGCCCCAGATGGTCAGTTTGAGGCGCCAATTCATGATGTTGTGAAGGTGCAGAACCGATTCGGATGCTTGGTTGTACTTCAGGTACTCCAACGGAGGGGTTTCACCGCGTCGACCGGACGTTTCTGCTCGCATGTCGGCGATCTGACCGATCGTCATCCCTTCCTCCCGAAGGCACAGTGAAAGGTCGATATCCTCGTGGATGTCCGGCCGGTCACTGACTTGCTCGCGGACGGACAGCCATGCGCTCTTTCTGATCGCCATGTTCGCTCCGGCGACAGCGAGTACTTGACGTTCGCAATCGAACTTCCCCTGTTTCACCTGCCTGTCCAGTGCGTAGCGGTGGATTCGAGCAAACGGCGATTCGAAGAGGTAGGTGAGTCCGGCAACCGCTGAATGAGCGGTGCTGCGTTGGAAGAAACTCTTGACCGCATCAGCCCATCCCGGTTGTACCCGTGTGTCCGCGTCGATACGACCGATGATGTTGCCGGTCGAGGCGTCGAAGCCCGCGTTCCGGGCGTGTACGACGCCTTGGCGGGCCTCGAAGACATATCTGACTTTGTCGTACTTCTCGGCGAACTCCTGGATGATCGATGCAGTACCGTCCGTCGAGTTGTTGTCGACAATCAGAATCTCATCGATTTCCGACTGGGTCAGTAGACGCTCGATGCAGCCGGAAACCGCGTTCTCTTCGTTGAATACCGGAACAACCACCGAAAGTCGATTAGTGGACAAGTGTTCAATATCCTGCATGGATGCGGTCACTGTATTCCTTTGCTGGGCAATCGGGTCCAGTCCTTCGCAAAGGTTACGATAGCAATAGGTGACCATTCGGACAATTTGAACCGAGGGCCATATGATCAATCCTGCAACAGCTTATTGCGGGAAACTATCAGCATAAGTGCAGCTGGCATGGCATAAATGCATGCAGAATAAGCCTTTCGGAACTGATTGATTTTTACCCACTCGAGTCTATTCGTCGGTCGAACACCGGACTTTAGCCCTTCTAATTCCGGCAAATATAATGCTGCCCGTTCGCTGAATTTTGAATCGCCACTGCGGCAACCGCCGGGCAATATCTGGATGTCGCAAGTTGCTTTTCAGTGAAGTGGAGTCGGTGCAGCGCAAGTGTCGTATTTGTAGATTCAACGGTCCCTCGTCGGCCGGGTTGTCGCCATCTGCAAATATTTGCTTTTGTAGCTGTCGGTCTGGATTTTCCAGTGAAGTCTGCCCCCGCGACTCTTCAGCACCGATTTCCGATGTGCAATCGGTAGCCGGCCCTACCTATCGGGTCAGGATGCCTTCGGTTTCGGGTGCCGGAACGGTTTTCCCCGTGATCGGATCGACTTCCTCGAGCGGTGGAACGTCTTCTCCGTCGAGCACTCGGCGCATGCGCTCCTTGTCGAGCTGCCCCTCCCAATTGGCGACCACGAAGGTTGCGACACAGTTCCCGAGCAGGTTCACCGACACCCGCATCGAGTCCATGATTCGATCCGCGCCCAGTAGCAGTGCGACTGCGGCAACCGGAATTGCGCCGTGACCGATTGCGGCCACGGTGGCCGACAGCGCCAGGAATGACGATCCCGGCACGCCGGCCATTCCCTTCGAGGTGAGCATCAGAACCAGGACGGCAGTGATCTGTTCACCGAGTGTCAGGTCCACGCCGAGTGCCTGCGCCAGAAACAGCATGCAGATCGACAGGTACAGCGTTGCGCCGTCGAGATTGAACGAGTAGCCGGTAGGCACCACCAATCCTGTTGTAGTGCGCGAGCATCCGGCGTTGGTGAGCTTGACCATGATTCGGGGCAGAACTACTTCGGTCGACGCCGTTCCCAAAGCGAGGAAGAGTTCGTCCTTGATGTACTTGACGAATTTCCACAGGTTCACGCCCGCGAAGTACCTGACTATCGCGGCCAGGATGAGGATGAACAGGACGGCGGCGAGATAGCATGCGGCGATCAGCTTTCCGTAACTTCCGAGCGAAGCGATCCCGTACTGACCGACGATGTACGCCATCGCGCCCAAAGCGCCCAACGGCGCCAGTCTCATGATCCAGCCGATGATCGTGAAGAACAGATGGCTCAGACGATCGACGAGTTCGAACACGATCGGTGGTCCACTCTCACCCGCCTTGGCCAATGCGAGCCCGAACAGTACGGCGAAGAAGAGGACTTGGAGGAGTGCGTTCTCGGCGAAGGCCGAAACTATCGACACCGGAATGATATTGAGCAGGAATTCGACGGTGTGGGGAAGTTCGCCACTTCCGGTCTTGGCTGCCACGGCGTCCGCACCGTTCGCCAGCGTCTCCGGATCGATGTCGAATCCCGCACCCGGCTTCATCAGATTTCCGATGAGCAGCCCGAACAACAGGGCGAAGGTGGTCACGACCTCGAAGTAGATGAGTGCTTTGACGCCGATACGCCCCACGGCCTTCAGATCCCCGACGTGGGCGATCCCGATCACAACGGTGCAGAAGATGATCGGCGCGATCAGCATTTTGATCAGCTTGATGAACCCGTCGGCGAGGGGCTTGAGGTTCGCGCCGAATTCCGGCCACAACCAGCCGATGAGAACACCGATGACGATAGCGGCGATCAATTGCACGAACAGTGATCGGTACCAGGGCGGCTTGTTGGCGAGTCGCGCGAGCTCGCTGTTCGGCAGTTTTACGGAAGTTGGCATGGATGGGAACGGTAGGTCCGCTTGATTGCGAAAAAATAACTCGCGAATGTCGTGGATGTAACGCGTCGAGGTTGCATCTCGGACAACAATTCGGTCAACAAGCGACAGTTGTGTGTGACTGTGGTTATTGTTTCTCTGAGCGGTGATCTTCCGTCCGCGTGCATGCACGACGTGTGAGAGGGGCTGTCATGGGGCAAATTATCGGAACCATCATTTTCGGCGCAGTCATCGGAATCCTGGCTCGTCTCGTACTGCCAGGTAAGCAGCAGTACGGCATGATCGTGACCGTCGTGCTGGGTATCGCCGGAGCGCTTATCGGGTACTGGGTCTGGGGAGCGATCTCGGACAAGGGCGACACGGGTGGAATCGACTGGATCCGCTGGATCATCAGCATCGCCGCGGCGGCCGTGCTCTCGATCGGCTACAGCGCCGTCACTGGCAAGAAATAGCAAGCCAACGCAATTCGCGAAGTGCGCCCTCCCGAAGTTCGGGAGGGCGCACTTTTGGTTTGCCCTAGTTGTCCGACCCCAGTTGTGAGCGAACGGCACTTTCGTCGCCTCAGATGCGCCGAAAGGCGCGTTCGCTCAGGGGAGGGGGACCGAAGTCAGAGCGCCCGTCGCTGAAGATGCAGCGCCTCGAGGAACTGCGCCGGCAGATCCTGCTCGAGGATTTCGTCGTCAGGATGCGGTAGCGCTTTGATTTTCGCGAACTCGTCGTTGAGTCGTTCCATCTTGACGTCCAGGCGGTGTGCCGCGGCCGCTGCCTCGGTGAGTTCGTCGAGGAGTTCGACGGGAACCTCGCGGTTGTACTTGTAGTAGATCTTGTGTTCGAGGCTCGCCCAGAAATCCATCGCGATCGTGCGGATCTGAAGTTCGATCGGTACGTGCCTGACGCGGTCACTCATGAAAACCGGGACCTCGACGATCAAGTGCAAGCTCTTGTAGCCGTTGGGTTTCGGATCGGCGATGTAGTCCTCGCGCTCGATCACCCGAAGGTCCGTCTGGCTGGTGAGCATCTCGGCGATTCGGTACGTGTCGGAAATGAAGCTGCAGGTGATACGTACTCCAGCGATGTCGAAGATGTTCTTCGAGATGTCGTCGATCGTCAGCGGGACGTTCAGGCGTTGAGCCTTTCGCAGGATGCTGTCCGGTGACTTGACTCGTGACGTGACGTGTTCGATGGGGCTGTACTGATTGATGTGAGTGAACTCGTCCTTGAGGATGTTCACCTTGGTCATCAGTTCGGAGATTCCGAATTGGTACAACATCATGAAGCGGGAGAACTCGGTCCGCAGTTCGGCGAAATCGGCCCTGCTGACCCCACTGCTGTCTTCCACGTTCGGCACCCTCATCTGTTAGCTGGTGTAACCAGTCTGCCACCGATTGTGCCGTGTCCGGTTTCAGTGGGTGCGCAGTGCGGCGAGCGTCATATCCCGCAGGACGCGACGCGCGCGTGCCGGCGAAGCGGGGTTGGCGCTGTGAGGGGTCGAGTTGATCAGACCGAAGGTGGCATGCGCTTTGATTCGTGCGTCCGCCTGATCGAGTTGGGGATCGAGTTGCTCGAGCACCCCGACCCAGACCTCGACGTACTTGCGCTGCGTCTGGCGTACCTGTCGACGCGCGTCGGCCGGCAAGCTTTCGAGGTCGCGGTCCTGGATGCGGATCAGGTCCGGCTCGCCCAGTGCGAAGTCGAGGTGGAACTCCACCAGTGCGTCGAGAGCAGCGCTCGGTGAGTCCGCTGCCTCCGCTGCCGCAGAGCCGCCTTCGTGCAGGCGCGTGCTGATGCCGACGAGAAGTTCCACGAGGACGGCGTCCTTGTTCGGAAAGTGCCGGTACACGGCCGGGCCGCTGATGCCGACGGCCGCGCCGAGGTCTTCGAGTCGCACACTCACGAATCCGCGTTCGGCGATCAACCGTGCGGCGGCGTCCAAGAGCTGACGTCGACGGTCGGCCTTCATCTGATCGCGTCGCGTCGGAGCTGCTACCTGCTCAGAGGTCATTCTCTCGATCTTTCTTCGCTTGTGTTCTGGACAACTCAGTTAATCATAGTTAATCTAGTTTCAGTTATCGAGCATTAACTCATGGCGAAGGCGGCGGGATGACTCCCAGTGGAATCACGCAAGGATCGGGCTACCGGTCCGATCACACCGTTCTGGTGGACGAACTGAAGAAGAAACTGGCGCAAGCAGCGCTGGGTGGCAACGAGCGCTCTCGCGAGCGTCACGTGAGCAGAGGGAAGTTGCTGCCGCGAGATCGCGTCGACTCGCTGCTCGACCAGGGCAGCCCGTTCCTCGAGCTGTCCCCACTGGCGGCCAACGGCCTGTACGACGACGAGTGCCCGGGCGCCGGCGTCATCACCGGTATCGGCCGTGTGTCGGGTCGCGAGTGCGTCATCGTTGCCAACGACGCGACGGTCAAGGGCGGCACCTACTACCCGATGACGGTGAAGAAGCACCTGCGCGCGCAGGAAGTTGCGCTGCAGAACAACCTTCCCTGCATCTACCTCGTCGACTCCGGCGGCGCCTTCCTGCCGCGCCAGGACGAGGTCTTCCCGGACCGTGAGCACTTCGGCCGGATCTTCTACAACCAGGCGACCATGAGCGCCAAGGGGATTCCCCAGATCGCCGCAGTTCTCGGTTCGTGCACCGCGGGAGGCGCCTACGTGCCCGCGATGAGCGACGAAGCAGTGATCGTCCGCAACCAGGGCACCATCTTCCTCGGCGGACCGCCGCTCGTGAAGGCTGCCACCGGTGAGATCGTGACGGCCGAAGAGCTCGGCGGCGGCGACCTGCACTCCAAGGTTTCCGGCGTCACCGATCACTTGGCCGAGGATGACCGCGACGCACTTCGGATCGTGCGCAACATCATTGCCACGCTCGGCCCCCGCTCCGAGCGCCCGTGGGACGTCATCTCCACGGTTCCGCCCGTCGCCGATCAGAGCGAGCTGTACGACGTCGTTCCGACTGATCCCCGTACTCCGTACGACGTGCACGAGGTCATCACCAAGCTCGTTGACGGTGGCGCGTTCCAGGAGTTCAAGGCTGAATACGGCAAGACGCTCGTCACCGGTTTCGCGCACATCGAGGGCCACCCGGTCGGCATCATCGCCAACAACGGCGTGCTCTTCGGCGAATCCGCCATGAAGGGAGCACATTTCATCGAACTGTGCGACAAGCGCAGTGTGCCGCTGCTGTTCCTGCAGAACATCGCGGGCTTCATGGTGGGACGCGACTACGAGGCCGGCGGCATCGCCAAGCACGGCGCCAAGATGGTCACGGCAGTCGCGTGTGCGCGGGTCCCCAAGCTGACAGTCGTCATCGGCGGCTCGTACGGCGCCGGCAACTACTCCATGTGTGGACGCGCGTATTCACCTCGCTTCCTGTGGATGTGGCCGAACGCGCGCATCTCGGTCATGGGCGGCGAGCAGGCCGCGTCGGTGCTCTCGACGGTTCGTAGTGACCAGCTCGACAGCGCGGGTAATCCGTGGTCGGCCGAGGACGAAGAATCCTTCAAGGCGCCGATCCGCGAGCAGTACGAGGCTCAGGGCAATCCGTACTACTCCACTGCGCGGCTGTGGGATGACGGTGTCATCGATCCTGCAGATACCAGAACTGTTCTCGGCCTGGCCCTTTCGGTGTGCGCGAACGCGCCGATCGAGCCGGTCTCCTACGGCGTCTTCCGGATGTGAGCGAAATGACTGAGTTGCGCACTATCGATACTGTTCTCGTGGCCAACCGCGGTGAGATCGCGGTTCGCGTGATCCGCACGTTGCGTGAGTTGGGAATTCGCAGCGTCGCCGTCTACAGCGACGCCGACGCGAATGCTCGCCACGTCCGCGAGGCCGACACTGCCGTCAACATCGGACCGGCCGCGGCGCGTGAAAGCTACCTCGTCATCGACAAGGTCATCGACGCTGCCAAGTCCACCGGTGCTCAGGGTATTCACCCCGGTTACGGCTTCCTGTCGGAGAACTCGGCGTTCTCGGCTGCCTGTGCGGCTGCCGGAATCGCCTTCCTCGGCCCCTCCGAGCACGCCATCGAGGTGATGGGTGACAAGATCACCGCGAAGAACGCCGTTGCCGCGTTCGACGTGCCGGTGGTCCCGGGTATCGCTCGCCCCAATCTGACCGACGAAGAACTGATCGCAGCGGCCGAGGACATCGGCTACCCGGTGTTGGTCAAGCCTTCGGCCGGCGGAGGCGGCAAGGGAATGCGTCTGGTCGAGGATCCGGCCAATCTGGCCGAGGCTCTTCGCAGTGCCCGCCGTGAGGCCGCGTCGTCGTTCGGCGACGACACCCTGTTCCTCGAGCGATTCGTCCTGCGGCCCCGGCACATCGAGGTCCAGGTTCTCGCCGACCAGCACGGCAACGTCGTTCACCTCGGTGAGCGCGAATGCAGCCTGCAGCGGCGTCATCAGAAGGTCATCGAAGAGGCTCCCTCGCCGCTGCTCGATCAGGTGACCCGTGACCGGATCGGCGCGGCAGCGTGCAACACCGCTCGAAGCGTCGATTACACCGGCGCCGGCACCGTGGAGTTCATCGTCTCCGCCGACAAGCCGGACGAGTTCTTCTTCATGGAGATGAACACCCGCCTCCAGGTCGAGCATCCCGTCACCGAAATGGTGACCGGACTGGATCTGGTCGAATGGCAGGTCCGTGTGGCAGCAGGGGAGAAGTTGGCCTTCTCCCAGAGTGACATCACGCTGACCGGGCACGCCATCGAAGCTCGTGTGTACGCGGAGGATCCGGGCCGTGGATTCCTGCCGACCGGCGGCAGCGTCGTCGATCTGGTCGAGCCGTCAGGTTCCGGCGTGCGCGTCGATTCCGGACTGCTCGCGGGCACCGTCGTCGGCAGTGACTACGACCCGATGCTCAGCAAGGTCATCGCCCACGCTCCCGACCGCGCGGGCGCACTGCGCAAGCTCGATCGCGCACTCGGTGACACCGCAGTGCTCGGAGTCGTGACCAACATCGAATTCGCACGGTTCCTCCTCGCTGATCCGGATGTGATCGCGGGCAACCTCGACACCGGTCTGCTCGATCGTCGCGTCGAAGACTTTGTCGCAGCCGACGCCTCCGACGAGGTGCTCATTGCTGCCGCGGCGTATCGCTGGCTCTCGCGGTGGACAACTTCGGAATCCGTTGATCCCTGGGACGTCCCGAGTGGGTGGCGCGTCGGAACTCCCGCTCCGACCAGCATCAGGCTCTCCGCCGGCACCCGAACGGCGCACGTTGCGATCGTCGGCGTTCCCGCGGATGCAAAGGTCGAGGTCGAAGGTTCACAGCCTCGCGCATTCAGCGCGACCCTGACGGGATCCGAACTGGCGGTGGTGATCGACGGACGTCGACGCACGTTTGTCGTCGCCCAGACCGATGGCGGTCTGTGGCTGGCAGGCGGCGGAACCTGGCACGTGCGCGAGGTAGCCGAAGTCAGCGTTCGCGGTGAGGACAAGCATGCCGGTGACGCCGAAATCGCCAGCCCCATGCCCGGTGCCGTCATCGCAGTCAACGTCGAGAACGGCGCGGCAGTGAGCGCGGGACAACCACTCGTCGTGGTCGAGGCCATGAAGATGGAGCACTCCTTGACGTCCCCGATCGACGGGATCGTGGAAGTGCTTGTCCGTCAGGGCGATCAGGTGATGGTGGATCAGGTTCTGGCCCGCGTGGTACCTGTCGCGGACGAAGAGACTGCAGAAGTAAAGACCGAGAACACGACGCAGAAGGAAGACGCCTGATGTCCGATTACCTTGCCACCGGAGCGCTTCCGGACGAATACCAGCAGCTCGCCAAGACGGTTGCGGATTTCGCGAAGACCGTAGTGGCACCGGTTGCTGCCGAGCACGACGCCAACCACACCTTCCCGTACGAGGTAGTGGCCGGGATGGCCGACATGGGACTGTTCGGCCTGCCGTTTCCCGAGGAGTACGGCGGAATGGGCGGCGACTACTTCGCACTCTGCCTGGCGCTCGAAGAGCTGGGCAAGGTCGACCAGAGCGTCGCGATCACTCTCGAAGCTGGTGTGTCCCTTGGTGCCATGCCGATCTACCGTTTCGGTAACGAGGCACAGAAGCAGGAGTGGCTTCCGCAGCTCACCAGCGGCAAGTCGTTGGCTGCCTTCGGCCTGACCGAACCCGGTGCGGGTAGCGACGCCGGCGGAACCAAGACCACCGCGAAGTTCGACAGCGGTGAGTGGATCATCAACGGCAACAAGCAGTTCATCACCAACTCGGGCACCGACATCACCAAGCTCGTGACGGTCACCGCGGTCACGGGTGTCAAGGACGGCGGCAAGAAGGAGATCTCGACGATCCTCGTGCCGACCACGACGCCCGGCTTCACGGCCGAACCGGCGTACAACAAAGTCGGTTGGAACGCATCCGACACCCATCCGCTCACGTTCGCCGATGTTCGTGTCCCCGAAGAGAATCTGCTCGGTGAGCGCGGCCGCGGCTACGCGAACTTCCTGCGCATCCTCGACGAAGGCCGCATCGCTATTTCCGCGTTGAGCGTCGGTGCCGCCCAGGGCTGCGTCGACGAGTCGATCAAGTACGCCAAGGAACGCGAGGCGTTCGGTCGCCCCATCGGACACAACCAGGCCATCGCGTTCAAGATCGCGCGTATGGAGGCTCGTGCCCACGTCGCACGTACCGCGTACTACGACGCGGCCGCACTCATGTTGTCGGGCAAGCCGTTCAAGAAGCAGGCGTCTATCGCCAAGCTGATTTCCTCCGAAGCTGCCATGGACAACGCCCGTGACGCCACGCAGATCCACGGCGGATACGGCTTCATGAACGAGTACGCCGTCGCGCGCCACTACCGTGACAGCAAGATCCTCGAAATTGGTGAGGGAACGACCGAGGTGCAGTTGATGCTCATCGCTCGTGAGGCAGGGCTGTGACGAACCCCAAGAAGATCACTCAGCGCGGGCTCTGGTTCGAGGAGTTCGAGGTCGGCGCGATCTACGAGCATCGCCCAGGCCGGACGGTGACCGAGGCTGACAACGTCCTGTTCACGACTTTGACCATGAACACGCAGGCGTTGCATCTCGATGCCGCGTACAGCGAGGACACTCAATTCGGTGTGCGGCTGGTCAATTCGATGTTCACCCTGTCGACCATCGTCGGCCTGTCCGTCGCGCAGTTGACGCAGGGCACCATCGTGGCGAACCTCGGTTTCTCCGAGATCAGCTTCCCGAAGCCGCTCTTTCACGGCGACACCTTGTATGCCGAGACGCTCATCGCGGACAAGCGCGAGTCGAAGAGCCGTCCAGGTGAAGGCATCGTGACGCTCGTGCACACCGGGCGTAACCAGCACGGTGACGTCGTCGCATTGGCCACGCGCAAGACACTGGTGCAACTGCGTCCGGCAGAGGTGTCCTCATGACGTGGACACCGCCGGGGCCGGCGTGGTTGTTCTGCCCGGCGGATCGTCCCGAGCGCTATGCGAAGGCCGCGGCTGTTGCCGACGTCGTGATCCTCGATCTCGAAGACGGTGTGGCTCCGGCCGACAAGGAAGCCGCACGTGCAGCCCTGATCGACACGCCTCTCGATCCGGAGCGGACGGTCGTGCGCGTCAATCCGGTCGGTACGCCTGATCACGAACTCGATCTGATCGCGCTGGACGGCACACACTATTCGCGTCTCATGCTGTCCAAGTGCGAATCGGCCGAGGACGTCCTCTCGCTCGCACCGGCGGACGTGGTTGCGCTCGTCGAGTCCCCGCGAGGAGCCCTCGCCGTGGCCGACATCGCGCTTGCTGCGAACGCCATCGGTGTCATGTGGGGAGCCGAGGATCTTGTTGCCGGTCTCGGCGGCAACTCGAGCAGGCACCCGAACGGTTCGTACCGCGACGTTGCCAAGCACGTCCGATCGACGTCTCTCCTGGCCGCGAAGAGCTACGGCCGGTTGGCTGTCGATTCCGTGTACCTCGACATCAAGGACCTCGTCGGCCTGGGCGTCGAGTCCGCTGATGCCGTCGCAGTCGGCTTCGACGTGAAGGTTGCGATCCATCCGAGTCAGGTCGAGGTCATCCGCGGGGCCTTCGCACCTTCGGAAAAAGAGATCGACTGGGCCACACGAGTGCTTGCCGCGGTGTCTACTGAACGTGGTGTGTTCGCGTTCGAGGGCAAGATGGTCGACGCTCCCGTTCTCCGTCACGCCGAGAAGCTTCTTCACCGAGCCGGAATCTTTCAGCAGAAGGAGAACTAACGGATGAGCAAAGTCGTGAATACGGCAGCTGAGGCAGTTGCCGACATCGCGAGCGGATCCAGGCTCGCAGTGGGCGGCTTCGGGCTGTGCGGTATTCCCGACGCACTGATCGCGGCGATCGCCGACGGCGACGCCACCGATCTCGAGGTGTTCTCCAACAACTGCGGTGTCGACGACTACGGTCTCGGCATTCTGCTCGGCGCGCACCGGATCGCCAGGGTGACGGCGTCGTACGTGGGGGAGAACAAGGAGTTCGCGCGCCAGTATCTCGCCGGTGAGCTCGAAGTGGAGTTGACGCCGCAGGGGACGCTGGCCGAGCGGCTGCGAGCAGGCGGTACCGGCATCCCGGCGTTCTACACTCCGGCCGGCGTCGGCACCCCGATCGCCGAGGGCGGCTTGCCGTGGCGATACAACCCGGACGGTTCGATCGCCGTGGCGTCGCCACCGAAGGCGACGGCAGTGTTCGGTGGCCGCACGTATGTATTGGAAGAGGCGATCACCGCTGACTTCGCGCTCGTGCACGCGGACTACGGCGACACCGAAGGAAATCTCGTCTTCAACAAGACGGCGATGAACTTCAACCCGCTTGCTGCCATGGCCGGCCGGATCACCATCGCGCAGGTGGAGAACCTCGTCGAGCCGGGCGACATCGACCCCGCGCACGTGCACCTACCTGGAGTGTTCGTCGCGCGCGTCGTACACACAGGCCCACAGGAGAAGCGGATCGAGAAGCGGACCGTCTCAGGAGGCACCAAGTGACCAGTGCAGAGGAAACCCGTATCGGTTGGACTCGCCACGAGATGGCCGCTCGCGCTGCCGCCGAGATGCGGCCGGGGGAGTACGTCAACCTCGGCATCGGCCTGCCGACGCTGATCCCCAGTTACCTGCCCGAGGGCGTCAAGGTGGTCCTCCACAGCGAGAACGGCATCCTCGGTACCGGACCGTATCCGACCGATGATCAGGTCGATGCCGACCTCATCAATGCCGGTAAAGAAACCGTCACCGTCAATTCAGGCGCCGCGTTCTTCGACTCGGCTCTCTCCTTCGGCATGATCCGCGGTGGTCACATCGACACCGCGGTGCTCGGCGGGATGCAGGTGTCGAAGACCGGTGACCTTGCCAACTGGATGGTGCCGGGCAAGATGGTGAAGGGTATGGGCGGGGCGATGGATCTGGTCCACGGTGCCCGCCGCGTCATCGTCGTGATGGAGCACACCGACCGCGACGGCAATCCCAAGATCGTCGAGGCCTGCACGCTGCCGCTTACCGGTCAGAGCGTCGTCAACCGGATCATCACCGACCTGGCAGTGCTGGACGTCACCGCGGACGGGCTGCAGCTTGTGGAGCTGGCTCCAGGGGTCAGCAGCGAGCACCTGAAGAGTGTGACTGGTGTGGGCTTTTCCTGAAGCTTCGTACCGTAAATCGAAGAACGCGCCGACCGCTGGTCGGCGCGTTCTTTCGTCGGTCTGTCGGCGAGTACCGATAGTCTCGATCAGCGACTGTCGAATCTTGTTCGAGCTCAGACACCCAGTACCCGGCGGCCCTGTAAATTGTCCGAGGTGACTGATGTGGATTGGGGTGTAGATCGTCGGTTGCAATTGATTGTCCCAGGGGGAGAGGTGTCGCGCGCCGCGTCTGAACGGTGCGTTTCGGCAATGCGATCGGGGGGTAGATGAGCTGGGCGATTTGTAACGAATTGCAACAAAACCGTCGATACACCGGGGTATGGATTTCTCTTGTCACCTATGTATCGGAGACAATGGGTGGTTCTGGCTCGTCGAGGTTGGATGAGGTCGGTAGCTGCTGCGAATCGGACGTTCGGCTCGCACGGGTGCGCAATGGTGTGGAAGAGAGGCTGTGGGCGTGAATTCGCTGGGTAACGGAGAACTGGGGAGCGGCAAGCCGGAGGTCGGCAGCTCGCCGGAAGACGTTCAGCGATCCGACGCATTCCCGCTTTCCGCGGCCCAGCTCGGTATGTGGTTCGCGCAACACCTCGATCCCGCCGTTCCGGTCAACATCGCTCAGTACGTCGAACTCCGTGGTGCTCTGGAACTTGACGCCCTTCGGCAGGCCTGCGCAGACGCCGGTCGCGAAATCGGGTCGGCCTTCGTCCGGATCTTCGAGATCGACGCCCAGCCTTACCAGATCATCGACCCCGCACTCGATGATTCGGTCGGTTACGTCGACCTTCGTAGTGAAGACGACTCGCACGACGCTGCCATGCGGTGGATGCGAGCAGATCGCAGCCGGCCGATCGACATGCTCACGGACCGCTTGATCTCTGCCACGATCCTGCGGCTCGGCGAGAATCGCTACTACTGGTACACACGGGTCCACCACACAATTCTTGACGGTTTCGGTGCGTCGACGTTCGTCACTCGTGTGGCGGAGCTGTACTCGGCGCGCGTGGAGGGCCGGGATCCGGAGCCGAGTGAGGCCTCCGATCTCCGGAACGTCTACGAGGTGGACAACAAGTACCGCCAGTCGAGTCGTTTCGAAACCGATCGCAAGTACTGGGCAGACAAGATCGAGAATCTCGACGAGATCTCGAGCCTCGCGGGTCGAAGTGCCGCGCCGGCTCCAGTCAGTCGGATCGACAGTGCAGCGCTGTCCAACCACGTCGAGGCTCTGCTCGGGCGGTTCCTCGAGCGCATCGAGAAGACCACTGTTGCCGGCACTGTCGTCGCGGCGTTTGCGGCGTACCTCGCTCAGATGACCGGACGAGAGGACGTGTCGCTGAGTCTGCCCGTTTCCGGTCGAACAACAGCCGTGCTGCGTCGATCCGGAGGCATGGTCTCCAACGTCGTGCCGCTGCGCCTGACCGTCACCGCGGACACCACCGTCCAGGAGCTTCTGGACGATGTCAGGAACGAAATGTCCGGCGCACTGCGCCACCAGCGATACCGACACGAGGACATGGTTCGCGGCGGGGACGGGCCGGGCCGGGGCGGATTCTTCGGCCCCTGGATCAACATCATGATGTTTTCCACCGAGTTGGCGTTCGGGCCCCTCGTCGGCGAACTTCACATCTTGTCCACGGGTTTGATCGAAGACCTCGGTGTCAACCTGTATCAGAGCGTCGGCGATACCCGCACACACATCGACTTCGAGTCGAATCCCAATCTGTATGCGCCCGCGGACGCCCAGCGAAATCACTCGCGGTTCGTGGAGTTTCTCGAGAAGTTCGTCTCGGCCGAAACGAGCCGCAAGGTCTGGGATCTTCCTGTCGCAACCGACGAGGAGCGAAACAAGGTTGCCTTGTGGAACCGCACCGGCTTCCACGTTGCCTCGCAGACCATCACCGAAGCATTCGAGCGTCAGGTCGAGAGAACTCCCGATGCCACCGCTGTCGTTTTCGAAGGCGCCAGCCTCACGTACGCCGAATTCGACTCTCGCGCAAATGGTTTGGCTCGTCAACTCATCGCCATGGGTGTTGGGCCCGAATCGCTTGTAGGACTGTCGATCCGCAGGTCTTTGGACTTGATGGTCGGTCTGTACGCGATTGCCAAGGCCGGCGGAGCCTGGGTACCGGTGGATCCCGACCACCCAGCCGACCGCACCGCCTACATTCTCGAGTCGGCGCAGCCCACGTGTGTTGTGACCACTGCGCGGGACGACGTGGATCTGCCCTCGGGCACACGGGTCATCGAGATCGACACACTGGACTATGGGCAGCTCGACAGCAGACCGATCGTCAACGCGGATCGCCTGTCTCCCTTGCATTTCTCGAACACTGCGTACGTGATCTACACCTCGGGTTCGACCGGTCGACCCAAGGGTGTCGCGGTCACTCACGCGGCGATCAACAATCAGCTTCAGTGGATGAACGCCGAGTACGGGCTTTCGGCGTCGGACATCTACCTGCAGAAGACCGCTACGACATTCGACGTGTCGCTGTGGGGATTTTTCATGCCGTTGCAGGTCGGCGCCACGCTCGTCGTCGCGACTCCGGACGGTCATCGAGACCCGATCTACGTGGCGAACAAGATCGCGGAGCTCGGCGTCACGATCACCGACTTCGTGCCATCCATGCTCACGCTGTTCACTGCGAATGCACCTGCCGGATCTTGTGATTCGTTGCGCCACGTGTTTGTCATCGGCGAGGCGCTCCCGCCCGAGACGTCTTCCGCCTTCCGCGAACTCTGTGGAGCCGGACTGCACAACCTGTACGGTCCGACCGAAGCCGCGGTATCGGTCACGTACTACGAGGCCGTGGCCACGGATACTACTTCCGTGCCGATCGGTATGCCGCAGTGGAACACTCAGGCGCACGTACTGGACGGACAACTTCGCCCGACCCCCATCGGGCAGCCGGGTGAGCTCTATCTCGCCGGCGTTCAACTCGCGCGCGGATACGTTGGTCGACCGGACCTGAGCTCGGATCGGTTCGTAGCCAATCCGTACGGCACGGCCGGTGAGCGTATGTACCGGACCGGCGACCTCGTTCGTCGCCGTGAGGACGGAAATCTCGACTACATCGGGCGTACAGACTTCCAGGTGAAGTTCCGCGGGCAGCGCATCGAACTCGGCGAGATCGAGACCGTCCTTCTGGCGCACCCCGACGTTTCGCAGGCTGTCGTTTTGGTGACCGTCACCCCGACCGGTGATCAATTGGTCGGCTACGTAGTGCCGGGTCCAGGCCGAAACATCGATGCTGCGGTGCTCAGTGAGTTCGCCGGCCGAAGCCTCCCGTCGTACATGGTTCCGGCCGCGTTGATGGTGCTCGATGCGTTGCCGCTCAACACGAGTGGCAAATTGGATCGTGCCGGGTTGCCCGAGCCGGTGTTCGCGAGTGCGAAGCAGTACCGCGAGCCCCGCACCGAAATCGAACGCATCGTGGCGGACGTGTTTGCCGACGTTCTCGGTGTCGAGCGCGTCGGTATCGATGACGACTTCTTCGAGCTCGGTGGAAACTCTCTGGTTGCAACACAATTGGTGACGCGAGTGGGTTCGGCATTGGGAGTGCAACTCGGCGTTCGAGAGCTCTTCGAATCCACCACGGTCGCCACCCTGGCGGCCCGCGCCGAGTCGGTGGCGGGCAACGCCAGGCAGCTCACCCCGCTGATCGCCAAGCCTCGTCCCGAGGTCGTCCCGCTCTCGCTTGCGCAGCAGCGCATGTGGTTCATCAACCGTCTCGATCCGTCGACGCCCGCCTACAATCTTCCGTTCACAGTCCGGCTCACCGGTTCGGTGGACCCGTCCGCCCTGCATACCGCGGTGATGGATCTTCTCGAGCGACACGAGTCCTTGCGGACGATCTACCCTGATGTCGACGGAACCGCGCAACAGCTGGTTCTGCCGGTCGACCGGGCCGCGGTGGAGTTGAATCCGGTCAAGATTCGGAATTCGCATCTCGACGCGGCGCTGTTCGACGTGGCGTCTCGCGGCTTCGACGTGACGCTCGAAATCCCGGTACGGGTTGCCCTCTTCGAGGTGTCTCCGACGGACTACGTCCTGGTGATGGTTCTCCATCACATCGCTGCAGACGGACTGTCGTTCCGTCCGCTCGCACGTGACCTTCTCGTCGCCTACTCGGCGCGAAGTGAGAAGTCTGCGCCGGCGTGGACGCCGCTGCCAATTCAGTACGCCGACTACGCCCTGTGGCAGCGCGAAGCACTGGGATCCGACGAAGACCCGCGCTCGGAGTCGTCTCGCCAGATAAACTTCTGGCGCCGGGCACTTGCCGATCTGCCGGATCAGTTGGATCTGCCGACCGACCGACCTCGTCCTGCCATCGCGTCCAATCACGGCGCCAAGCACCATTTTCAGATCAGCGAACGCACGACGCGCAAGTTGAACGAGTTGGCGCGCTCGAGGAGCGTCTCGCTGTTCATGGTGTTGCAGGCGGCATATGCAACGCTGTTGAGCCGGCTCAGTGGTACCTCCGACATCGCGATCGGTGCCCCGATCGGTGGGCGAGGCGATCAAGCGCTCAACGACGTGATCGGCATGTTCGTGAACACCCTGGTGCTTCGCACCGAGGTCGATCCGAACGAACGATTCGAAGAGTTGCTCGCTCGGGTAAGGGAATCGGGCTTGTCTGCCTACGGGCATGCCGATGTGCCGTTCGAGCGGTTGGTCGAAGTTCTGAGTCCGGCGCGTTCGCAGGCTCGACACCCGCTGTTCCAGGTTGCGCTCACTGCGGAGATCAGTGGACGACGCGAACTGGAATTCTCAGGTGTCAAAGCAGTTGCAGCTGAATTGGAAGTACCGGTCGCCAAATTCGATCTCGAGCTCATGGTGTCCGAGAATCCTGAAGGCAGCGAAGACTCGGACGTCTTGAGCGCCACCTTCACCTATGCCACGGACCTGTTCGATCCGGCCACGGTGAACACTTTCGCTACTCGGTTCGTGCGCATCCTCGATGCCGTGGCTACCCGACCTGAAACGATCGTCGGCGATATCGACCTGCTCTCACGCTCCGAGCGCACCGATCTGACGGTCGTAGCCGCGGATGACACGATGCCCCGGCAGAGTCTCGTCGACATCTTCCTGTCCGGCACGGCTGAGGCGGATTCGGTTGCTGTGCGCTTCGAGGGTCGATCGATCACCTATCGAGAGCTCGATGAGCAGTCGTCGAAGCTCGCACGGGTTCTGATCGGACGTGGCGCCGGCCCCGAGACCATTGTTGCTCTCGCCTTTCCTCGCTCGTACGAGATGGTCTGTGCAGTATGGGCGGTGGCGAAGTCAGGGGCGGCATACGTCCCAGTCGACCCGAGTTATCCGGAAGATCGTGTCCGGCACATGCTGGCCGATTCTTCGGCCGCGATGGGACTCACGTCGGGACAGTTCGTAGATCAGCTTCCTGCGGTCACAGAATGGTTGGTCCTTGACGGCCAGGCGCTGAACGGAGAACTGTCGGCGCAATCTTCAGCGCCGGTCACGAACGAGGACCGAATCGCTCCGATTCACAGTTCTCACGTTGCATATGTCATTTACACATCCGGTTCCACGGGAAAACCGAAGGGTGTCAGCGTCACTCACGGTGGACTCCGTGGGGTCAGAGACGCAGCACAGCGTCGTTACGAGGTAGAACAGTCCTCGCGCTTCCTCCATATCTGTTCACCGAGCTTCGACCCGTCGGTACTCGAATGGATGGTCGCCTTCTCCGCGGGTGCAACTTTGGTGATCGTTCCGTCGACAATTATCGGTGGACACGAGTTGTCGGATCTTCTTCATTCCGAGAAGGTCACACACGCGATCATCACTCCCGCAGTACTCGGGACCATGGAGCCGGCAGAGCTGCCTGAATTGCGAGTCGTCTCCGTCGGCGGTGACGTGACCACTCCCGAGTTGCTGGCGAAATGGGCCCCAGGGCGCGCCTACTTCAATGGGTATGGTCCGACCGAGACCACTATCATCTCGTCGTTCGGCGATCTCGCGATCGGCCGATCGATCGACATCGGGCGTCCCGTCGAGGGCATGTCGGCACTGGTACTCGACGAGCGTCTGCATCCTGTTCCAGTCGGTACCAGGGGAGAGCTCTACTTTGCGGGCGCTGCATTGGCTCGCGGCTACCATGAGCGGCGAGGCCTTTCTGCGGAACGGTTTGTCGCCAACCCGTATTCGCCGGATGGCGAGCGAATGTACCGGACCGGCGATGTCGTGCGCTGGACCGGCGGAGACGCGCGCGGTGACGCGGGGGTTCTCGAATACGTCGGCCGCAGTGACTTCCAGGTCAAGGTTCGCGGATTCCGTATCGAACTCGGTGAGATCGACGCAGTTCTGTCCTCGCACGGGTCTGTGCGCTTCGCGGTGACGGTCGGAAGCGAAGGCGCGGCGGGTGTCACAACCCTCGTTTCCTACGTCGAACTGGCTGACGGGTCGAGTTTCGATCGGGACGTGCTCGCCTCGTTCGTGGCGGAGGCTCTGCCGAGCTACATGGTTCCGTCCGTCATCATGGAACTCGCTGAGGTTCCGTTGACCCCGGTGGGCAAATTGGATCGCCGGGCTTTGCCGGAGCCTGTTTTCGAGGTCCGCGAGTTTCGTGCACCCACCACGCCGGTGGAAGAGATTGTCGCGCAGGTGATTGCGGATGTTCTCGGAGTGGAACGAGTCGGCCTCGACGACGACTTCTTTGAACTCGGTGGCAACTCCCTGGTGGCTACTCAGGTCACCTCCCGATTGGGGCGGGCGCTCGACACTACGGTGCCGGTGCGAACGCTATTCGACGTTTCCACCGTCGAGGCGCTCGCCGCACACATCGAGTCGCACGTAGGTAGCGGCGGGCAGAAGGCGCTCGTCGCACAGGTGCGTCCCGCGGAAATTCCGTTGTCGCTGGCGCAGCAGCGCATGTGGTTCCTGAACCGCTTCGACACCGACTCAGCTGCTTACAACATCACTTTTGCTCTGCACCTGACTGGTCATCTCGATACTGCCGCGATGGAAATGGCGCTGGAGGACGTACTGGCCCGGCATGAGGTGCTCCGAACGGTATATCCGGACGGGGCTTCCGGACCGAAGCAGTCGATTCTGTCGCTCTCGGAGGCGTTCGGCGGGCTGACCGTGGAGTCGGTTTCGGATCCGGACGAGCTCGAAAGTCGAGTCGCTGCAATCGGATCCTCAGCGATCGACGTCACCGTCGACGTGCCGATCCGTGTCCGCCTGTTGACGGTCAGCGACACCGAGCACACCCTTGCGATCGTGGTTCATCACATCGCCGCTGACGGTTGGTCGATGGCGCCCCTGGCTCGCGATGTCATGATTGCCTACTCGGCACGCAAGGACGGGATCGCGCCGGCGTGGCAGCCGTTGACTGTGCAGTACGCCGACTATTCGTTGTGGCAGCGTGAGGTTCTGGGGTCGGAAGACGACTCGGAATCACTGATCTCGCAGCAGATCTCGTACTGGACCGAGACTCTGGCAGACCTACCGGATGTGATCGAGCTTCCGTCGGACCGGTCTCGGCCTGATGTGGCGTCGATGCGCGGCGAGCGATTCGCGTTCGAGATCTCCGGGGATGTGCACCGTCGATTGGACGCGCTGGCACGGGAGAACAACGCGACGCTCTTCATGGCGTTGCACTCGGCGCTTGCCGTTCTGATGGCCCGACTGAGCGGAACCTCGGACATCGCCGTGGGCACTCCCGTTGCCGGTCGTGGCGACGAGGCGCTCGACGATCTCGTCGGCATGTTCGTCAACACGCTTGTTCTGCGGACCGAGGTCGACCCGGCCCAGGCATTCACGGATCTGCTGGCTGCGGCGAGTGATTCCGCGCTCGGAGCGTTCGCTCACTCGGACGTGCCCTTCGAGCGGTTGGTGGACGTCTTGGCTCCCGCCCGGTCGCAGGCCAGACATCCGCTCTTCCAGGTTGTGCTGTCCTTGCAGAATCTCGCGCAAACGGCATTGGAACTGCCGGGACTGGCGATCAAGGCCGCCGAAATCGACACGACCACTGCCAAGTTCGACCTCGAACTCGCAGTAACAGAGTCGATCGGCGAAGACGGGATCCAGCAAGGGCTCTCGGCCGAATTCACGTTTGCTGCAGATCTGTTCGACGTTTCGACGGTCGAGGGGTTTGCTCGGCGTCTGGTTCGTATCCTCGAGACTGTCGTGTCGGTTCCTTCGATTGTCGTCGGTGACATCGATATTCTCGATGCGGCCGAGCGGGGTGTGCTGGCCGATGTTCATGGAGGTCAGTCGGTCTCGGGAACCCTGGTCGAGATCCTCACAGCGGCGGCCGCTGTGGATCCGTCGGCGGATGCGATTCGCTTCGACGGTCAGTCGATCAGCTACCGCGAACTCGACGAGCGGTCGTCGCGACTCGCTCGTGTTCTGATTGCGAAGGGCGTCGGGCCGGAGGATCGGGTCGCGATCGCGATTCCGCGTTCGGCCGATTCGGTTCTCGCTCTGTGGGCAGTGGTGAAAACGGGTGCTGCATTCGTGCCCGTCGACCCGACGTATCCGGTTGACCGTATCGCCCACATGATCTCCGATTCCGGTGCGGTGCTGGGTCTTGCGCTCAGTGACGTCGAGGCAGGATTGCCGTCGGCGTTGACGTGGGTTGTTCTCGACGACGAGAAGACAGTGGCGGCGTGCGCGGCAGAATCTTGCGCGCCGGTGAGTGATTCGGATCGACGCAGTGCGATCGACGAGCGGCAGCCTGCTTACGTCATCTACACCTCTGGCACCACGGGTCTGCCCAAGGGCGTTGTGGTCACCAATGCGGGTGTGGCGAACTTCTGCGCCGAGCAGGTCGAGCGCTATGCGCTGACCGCGGATGCTCGAACGCTGCATTTCGCCTCGCCGAGTTTCGATGCTTCTGTTCTCGAGTTGCTGATGGCATTCGGAGCAGCATCGACGATGGTGATTGCGCCGACGACGGTGTACGGCGGCGCGGAATTGGCCGAGATCTTGCGCTCGGAGGGCGTGACGCATGCGTTCGTGACGCCCGCTGCGCTGGCATCAGTGGATCCGAGCGGGCTCGACGCGTTGCGGGTGGTTGTCGTCGGTGGCGAAGCCAGTTCGCGGTCTCTCGTTGCCAAGTGGGCGGTGCCGCTTCCGGATGGCGGTGTGCGTGGATTCTTCAATGCGTACGGTCCGACGGAGTCGACAGTCGCCTCGAACATCAGCGATACGCTGACCGCGTTTGATCGTATGAACATCGGCGGCCCGATTCGGGGAATGGCCGCGCGGATCTTGGACGGCCGCTTGCAGCCCGTTCCGGTTGGTGTCGCAGGTGAGTTGTACGTGTCGGGTGTTCAGGTCGCTCGTGGATACCTGGGACAGCCGGCATTGACAGCGGGTCGTTTTGTCGCAGACCCGTTCGGGGCGCCGGGAGAGCGGCTGTACCGCACGGGTGACGTGGTCCGGTGGATCGACGGTGGCGCAGTGGAGTACGTGGGCCGCAGTGACTTCCAGGTCAAGATCCGTGGGTTCCGTATCGAACTCGGCGAGATCGAGGCCGCGCTGACCCGTTGCGCGGGCGTTGCGCAAGCTGTTGCTCTCGTTCGTTCCGACGATCACTTCGGAGATCGTCTCGTTGCATACGTCGTGCCGCAGGCCGGCGCCGAGGTGGATCCCGCACAGGTCATCGAGTCGGTGTCGACGTTCCTGACCGGCTACATGGTCCCCGACTCGGTACTGGTACTCGATTCGATTCCGTTGACCACCGCGGGCAAGACGGACATCAAGGCTCTGCCCTCGCCCGTGTTCGAGTCCAAGGTGTACCAGGCGCCGATCACGACCGTCGAAGAGACTGTCGCGCAGGTGTTCTCCGAAGTTCTCGGAGTCGCACAGGTTGGCCGCGACGATGATTTCTTCGAACTCGGCGGCAACTCGTTGATCGCGACCCGTGTCGCCGCTCGGCTGGGAGAGGCGCTCGACACAAGCGTTCCGGTTCGTGCGCTCTTCGAAGCGTCGACCGTGCAGTCACTCGCCGTCCGGCTCGAGCTGCACGCCGGTTCGGGCGCCACCGCCCCACTGGTGCAGCAGCCCCGGCCAGCTCGGATCCCACTTTCGTTGGCACAGCAGCGCATGTGGTTCCTGAACAGGTTCGAACCCGCGTCGGCAGTGAACAACGTCCCGGCGGCGATCAGGATTTCGGGCGCCCTCGATGTGGCAGCTCTTGACGCCGCCGTGATCGATGTCGTGGGCCGACACGAATCACTGCGAACTGTGTATCCAGACGTCGACGGCGTCGGCTATCAGGACGTCCTCGACGTCCAAGACGTTGTCGTCGATCTCAGCCCCGTGTCGATCACGGAAGATCGCCTGGCTGCGGGCGTCGCCGAGCTGGCGACAGTCGGCTTCGACGTGACGTCCGAAGTCCCGTTGCGCGCCAAGCTTTTCAAAGTCGGCGACAGCGAATACGTTCTGGTGTTCGTCGTGCATCACATCTCGACCGACGGTTTCTCGATGGGTCCGTTGACCCGTGACGTGATGGTTGCCTACGAAGCACGTACACGAGCGTCGGTGCCGGCTTGGACGCCGTTGCCGGTGCAGTACGCCGATTACTCGTTGTGGCAGCGTGAGGTTCTCGGGTCCGAGGACGATCCGCGGTCCGTGATCGCGAAGCAGATTGCGTTCTGGTCGGATGCGTTGGCTGATCTTCCGGAGCAGTTGGATCTGCCTGCCGATCGTCCGCGTCCCGAGGTCGCTTCAGGGCGCGGAGCCGAGGTCGAGTTCGATATCGACGCCACCCTGCACGAAGCTGTCAATTCGATTGCGCACAGCAGTAACTCGACACCATTCATGGTTGTTCACGCAGCGCTCGCCGTCGTACTTTCTCGTTTGTCCGCAACGACCGACATCGCGATCGGTACACCGATCGCGGGTCGCGGTGAGGCGCAGCTCGACGATCTGATCGGTATGTTCGTCAACACTTTGGTGTTGCGTACCGAGGTTGATCCGTCGATGTCGTTCACGGATCTGTTGGCGTCGGCGCGTGAAGTGGATCTACAGGCGTTCGCGCATGCGGATGTTCCGTTCGAGCGTGTGGTGGAGGTTCTCGATCCGGTTCGTTCGCAGGCTCGTCATCCGCTGTTCCAGGTGGCATTGACGTTCCAGAACCACGAACAGACAACGCTCGAACTGGGCGACCTCGAAGTGTCGATCGAAAGTGCCGATCTTGCGCTGGCGAAATTCGACCTCCAGTTGACCCTGACCGAACGAACCGACGAGGCCGGCGCACCCGCCGGAATGTCCGCCTCTTTGACGTATGCGACGGATCTGTTCGACGAGTCGACCGTTGTGGAATTCGGTGATCGGCTGGTAAGGACCTTCCGTGCGGTGACTGCTGATCCCACCGTAGCGGTGGGTGACGTTGACATCTTGGTCGATGGAGAACGAAACCTGCTGTCCCGCTTCAGTGCCGGCCAGATCGATCGTGGTGTGGATTCGACGTTGTCGGCGTGGTTCGATGATGCTGCTGCGCGGTTTGGTGATCGGGTTGCGGTGCGGTTCGGTGGCGAGTCGTTGTCGTATGGTGAGTTGTCGGTGCGGGCTAATCGTTTGGCGCGCAGGTTGATTGCTCAGGGTTGTGGTCCGGAGTCGTTGGTGGCGGTGGCGTTGCCGCGGTCGGCGGATCTTGTGGTGGCGTTGTTGGCGGTGGTGAAGTCCGGTGCGGGGTATTTGCCGGTGGATCCGTCGTATCCGGCTGATCGTGTCGAGTTCATGTTGGCTGATGCTGCTCCGGTGGCTGCGATTTCGTGGTCCGGGCGTGAGTTGGTATTGCCCGCTGGTTTGCCTGTGGTTGATATCGACGCGGTGGATTTGTCGGAGTTCGATGGTTCGGTGGTTTCGGATGCGGATCGTGTTGCGCCGTTGCGGTCGTCGAATGTTGCGTATGTGATTTACACGTCGGGTTCGACGGGTCGCCCGAAGGGTGTGCAGGTTCCGCACACGACGGTGGCGAAGTTGTTTGCGAATACTGAGAGTGTGTACGGGTTCGACGAATCCGATGTGTGGACGATGTTCCACAGTTATGCGTTCGACTTCTCGGTGTGGGAGTTGTGGGGTCCGCTGTTGTACGGCGGCACGTTGGTGGTTGTGGATTATGTGACGTCGCGGTCGCCGGAGCAGTTCTTGGAGTTGCTTGCTGCTGAGCGGGTGACGGTGCTCAATCAGACGCCGTCGGCGTTCTATCAGTTGGCCGAGGCTGATCGGTTGGCGTCGGAATCCGGTCGGGCTGCTGAGTTGTCGTTGCGGTGGGTTGTTTTCGGCGGCGAGGCGCTCGAGCTGCGTCGCTTGTCGGATTGGTACGGCCGCCGCGGTGACTTCGCGCCGACGTTGGTGAACATGTACGGCATCACGGAGACGACGGTGCATGTGAGCCATCGTGTGTTGGATGCTGCGTTGGCGGCGGATGCGTCGGCGAGTGTTGTGGGTCAGGCTATTTCGGGTCTGCAGGTGTTCGTGCTCGATACGCGTTTGGCTCCGGTGCCTGTTGGTGTCGCGGGTGAGATGTATGTCTCTGGTGTTCAGTTGGCTCGGGGTTATCTGGGTCAGGCGGGGTTGACGTCGACGCGGTTTGTGGCGAATCCGTTCAATGCCGGCGAGGTGTTGTACCGCACGGGTGACGTCGCGTCGTGGAACAGTGCTGGTGATTTGGAGTATCTGGGTCGCGCGGATGATCAGGTGAAGATCCGTGGATTCCGGATCGAGATCGGTGAGATCGAGTCTGCGGTGTTGGCGGATGTGTCGGTGGCGCAGACGGCGGTGGTTGTTCGTGAGGATTCTCCGGGTGATCAGCGGTTGGTGGCGTATGTGGTTCCGGCTGCGGGTGTGAGCGTTTCGGTCGACGATGTCCGCACCAGTGTGGGTTCGTTGTTGCCGGAGTACATGGTGCCGTCGGCGTTTGTGGTGTTGGATGCGATTCCGTTGACGGTGAACGGGAAGTTGGATCGTCGGGCGTTGCCGGTTCCGTCGTTGCAGGTTGCGGTGTTCCGTGCTCCGACGTCGGTGGTGGAAGAGGTTGTTGCGCAGACGTTTGCGGATGTTCTGGGCGTCGAGCGTGTTGGTTTGGATGATGATTTCTTCGCGCTCGGTGGTAATTCGCTGATTGCGACGCAGGTGACGTCTCGGTTGGGTCAGGCGTTGGATGCTTCGGTGTCGGTGCGGGAGTTGTTCGAGGCGTCGACGGTGGAGGCGTTGGCTGCTCGTTTGGGTTCTCATGTCGGTGGCGGTTCACGTGCGGCGTTGACTGCGCAGGTGCGTCCGGTTCGGGTTCCGTTGTCGTTGGCGCAGCAGCGCATGTGGTTCCTCAACCGATTCGACACCGATTCTGCTGTCAACAATGTCCCTGTTGCCGTTCGGCTCACGGGTGCGCTCGATCTGGCGGCCCTGAATTCGGCAGTTCACGACGTTATCGGCCGCCACGAGGTTCTGCGCACGGTCTACCCCGAGGTCGACGGCGTCGGCTACCAGAAGATCTGCTCGGTAGAAGATGTCTCGATCGATCTCGGCGCAGAACGCGTCACAGACGACCGAATCCAGGCGGAGCTGTATTCGTTCTTCGCCCAGGGTTTCGATGTCACTGTCGAGGTTCCGTTGCGCGCCAAGCTTTTTCAGGTCGCCGATGACGACTTCGTGTTGTCGTTCGTGATGCATCACATCTCGACCGACGGTTTCTCGATGGGCCCGCTGACCCGCGACGTCATGACCGCCTACTACGCCCGAACCAACGGCCAGGCTCCGACCTGGACGCCGTTGCCGGTGCAGTATGCCGATTACTCGTTGTGGCAGCGTGAGGTTCTCGGGTCCGAGGACGATCCGCAGTCCATGATCGCGAAGCAGATTGCGTTCTGGTCGGATGCGTTGGCTGATCTTCCGGAGCAGTTGGATCTGCCTGGTGATCGTCCGCGTCCCGAGATTGCTTCAGGGCGCGGCGCCAATCACAGTTTCACCATCGAACCGCAGCTGTGGTCTGAGCTGGACGAACTGGCCAAGGCAACGAACGCAACTCCGTTCATGGTTGTTCACTCGGCTCTGGCGGTGCTGTTGGCACGACTGTCCGCGACGACCGACATTGCGATCGGTGCCCCGATCGCGGGTCGTGGTGAAGCCGAGCTCGATGACGTGATCGGTATGTTCGTCAATACCTTGGTGCTGCGTACCGAGGTTGATCCGTCGATGTCGTTTGCCGAGTTGTTGGCGTCGGCGCGTCAGGTGGATTTGCAGGCGTTCGCGCATGCGGATGTTCCGTTCGAGCGTGTGGTGGAGGTTCTCGATCCGGTTCGTTCGCAGGCTCGTCATCCGTTGTTCCAGGTGGCGTTGACGTTCCAGAACCTTGGACAGAGTGCTCTCGAACTGCCCGGACTCACCGCCGCTGCTGTGGAATTCGACGCAGCACTGGCCAAGTTCGATCTGCAATTCACACTTGAAGAAGCCGCTGACGCCGGTATGTCCGGCACCCTGACCTACGCGACGGATCTGTTCGACGCGTCGACAGCGGCCGAGTTCGCTGATCGGTTCGTGTCCGTCCTCCGTGGCGTTGTCGCGAATCCGGCCGCTGCCGTTGGCGACGTGGATGTTATGACCGCCGGTGAGTTGGATCGCGTTCTGTCATGGAGCGACACGGGTGTCGACAGTGGTGTGGATTCGACGTTGTCGGCGTGGTTCGATGATGCTGCTGCGCGGTTTGGTGATCGGGTTGCGGTGCGGTTCGGTGGCGAGTCGTTGTCGTATGGTGAGTTGTCGGTGCGGGCTAATCGTTTGGCGCGCAGGTTGATTGCTCAGGGTTGTGGTCCGGAGTCGTTGGTGGCGGTGGCGTTGCCGCGGTCGGCGGATCTTGTGGTGGCGTTGTTGGCGGTGGTGAAGTCCGGTGCGGGGTATTTGCCGGTGGATCCGTCGTATCCGGCTGATCGTGTCGAGTTCATGTTGGCTGATGCTGCTCCGGTGGCTGCGATTTCGTGGTCCGGGCGTGAGTTGGTATTGCCCGCTGGTTTGCCTGTGGTTGATATCGACGCGGTGGATTTGTCGGAGTTCGATGGTTCGGTGGTTTCGGATGCGGATCGTGTTGCGCCGTTGCGGTCGTCGAATGTTGCGTATGTGATTTACACGTCGGGTTCGACGGGTCGCCCGAAGGGTGTGCAGGTTCCGCACACGACGGTGGCGAAGTTGTTTGCGAATACTGAGAGTGTGTACGGGTTCGACGAATCCGATGTGTGGACGATGTTCCACAGTTATGCGTTCGACTTCTCGGTGTGGGAGTTGTGGGGTCCGCTGTTGTACGGCGGCACGTTGGTGGTTGTGGATTATGTGACGTCGCGGTCGCCGGAGCAGTTCTTGGAGTTGCTTGCTGCTGAGCGGGTGACGGTGCTCAATCAGACGCCGTCGGCGTTCTATCAGTTGGCCGAGGCTGATCGGTTGGCGTCGGAATCCGGTCGGGCTGCTGAGTTGTCGTTGCGGTGGGTTGTTTTCGGCGGCGAGGCGCTCGAGCTGCGTCGCTTGTCGGATTGGTACGGCCGCCGCGGTGACTTCGCGCCGACGTTGGTGAACATGTACGGCATCACGGAGACGACGGTGCATGTGAGCCATCGTGTGTTGGATGCTGCGTTGGCGGCGGATGCGTCGGCGAGTGTTGTGGGTCAGGCTATTTCGGGTCTGCAGGTGTTCGTGCTCGATACGCGTTTGGCTCCGGTGCCTGTTGGTGTCGCGGGTGAGATGTATGTCTCTGGTGTTCAGTTGGCTCGGGGTTATCTGGGTCAGGCGGGGTTGACGTCGACGCGGTTTGTGGCGAATCCGTTCAATGCCGGCGAGGTGTTGTACCGCACGGGTGACGTCGCGTCGTGGAACAGTGCTGGTGATTTGGAGTATCTGGGTCGCGCGGATGATCAGGTGAAGATCCGTGGATTCCGGATCGAGATCGGTGAGATCGAGTCTGCGGTGTTGGCGGATGTGTCGGTGGCGCAGACGGCGGTGGTTGTTCGTGAGGATTCTCCGGGTGATCAGCGGTTGGTGGCGTATGTGGTTCCGGCTGCGGGTGTGAGCGTTTCGGTCGACGATGTCCGCACCAGTGTGGGTTCGTTGTTGCCGGAGTACATGGTGCCGTCGGCGTTTGTGGTGTTGGATGCGATTCCGTTGACGGTGAACGGGAAGTTGGATCGTCGGGCGTTGCCGGTTCCGTCGTTGCAGGTTGCGGTGTTCCGTGCTCCGACGTCGGTGGTGGAAGAGGTTGTTGCGCAGACGTTTGCGGATGTTCTGGGCGTCGAGCGTGTTGGTTTGGATGATGATTTCTTCGCGCTCGGTGGTAATTCGCTGATTGCGACGCAGGTGACGTCTCGGTTGGGTCAGGCGTTGGATGCTTCGGTGTCGGTGCGGGAGTTGTTCGAGGCGTCGACGGTGGAGGCGTTGGCTGCTCGTTTGGGTTCTCATGTCGGTGGCGGTTCACGTGCGGCGTTGACTGCGCAGGTGCGTCCGGTTCGGGTTCCGTTGTCGTTGGCGCAGCAGCGCATGTGGTTCCTCAACCAGTTGGATACGAGCTCGGCAGGGAACAACGTCCCGGTTGCGATAACTCTCACCGGAGAACTGGACGTCTTGGGGCTGGAGCAAGCGGTCGCCGACGTTATCGGCCGTCACGAGGTTCTGCGCACGGTCTACCCCGAGGTCGACGGCGTCGGCTACCAGAAGATCGTTGCACCGGCTGATGTCGACGTGAACCTCGCGGCAACCTCGGTCTCGGATTCGGAGATCGTTTCCGAGGTAACGAACTTCGTAGCGGCAGGCTTCGACGTGACGGCCGAGGTGCCGTTGCGCGCCAAGCTTTTCCAGATCAAGGCCGACGAGCACGTTCTGGTATTCGTGGTGCATCACATCTCGACCGACGGTTTCTCGATGGGCCCGCTGACCCGCGACGTCATGACCGCCTACTACGCCCGAACCAACGGCCAGGCTCCGACCTGGACGCCGTTGCCGGTGCAGTATGCCGATTACTCGTTGTGGCAGCGTGAGGTTCTCGGGTCCGAGGACGATCCGCAGTCCGTCATCGCGCAACAGATCACTTACTGGGCGCAAGCACTGGACGGCGTGCCCGAACAGTTGAATCTTCCGGGGGATCGGGCTCGGCCGGCGGTATTCTCCGGTCAGGGAGCGACATTCGAATTCTCGATCGGTCAGGAATTGCATGAGCGGCTGATCAGCGTGGGCCGGGAACACAATGCGTCGATGTTCATGGTGGTCCATGCGGCTCTGGCGTCGCTTCTCGCTCGTCTGTCGGGAACAACGGACATCAACATCGGTGCACCGATGGCCGGGCGAGGTGAATCCGAACTCGACGATTTGATCGGAATGTTCGTCAACACCCTGGTTTTGCGTACCGAGGTTGATCCGTCGGCGGCGTTCACAACACTTCTGGCCTCGGCTCGGGAAACCGACCTTCAGGCGTTCGCGCACTCGGACCTTCCGTTCGAGCGGCTCGTGGAAGTGCTGGATCCCGTTCGGTCGAGGGCACATCACCCGCTGTTCCAGGTGGCATTGGCATTTCAGAACCTGGGGCAGAACTCGTTGGCTCTGCCCGGTCTGACGGCGGCCGAGTTCGAAATCGACGAGACCGTGGCCAAGTTCGACCTGCAGCTCACGATCAGTGAGGTATCAGAAGGGCTGTCGGCGACGTTCACGTACGCGACGGATCTGTTCGACGAATCGACCGTCCGCGGATTCGCCGCACGATTGATGCGCATTCTGAACGGAATTGCGACGGACCCCGCAACTTCAGTGGGTGACATCGAAATCCTCGACGCGTCCGAGCGTGAGGTTCTGACGAGTCAAAGGGCTTCGTCAGGAGTAGCGCAGGCGCCGTTGGCCGAGATTCTTGCCGACGCTGCTGCGCGCTACCCGGACAACGTCGCTTTGCGCTACCCCGGCACGGCGCAGGCCGCGGCCGGTAGGTCCATGACGTATCGAGAGGTCGACGAGTGGTCGTCGAAGCTGGCCCGCGTTTTGATCAACCGTGGTCTCGGGGCTGAAGATCTTGTGGCGGTGTCGATTCCGAGATCCGTCGAATCGGTACTCGCGGTCTGGGCAGTGTCGAAGACCGGGGCAGCGGTCGTTCCGATCGATCCGCACTATCCGGCAGACCGTATCGCGCACATGCTCAGCGACTCGGGTGCGAAGGTTGGCCTGACCCTCGACGTCGAACGTCCGAATCTCGCCGACGACGTCGAGTGGTTGGTCGTGGACGGACCGCTCGGCGAACAGATGATCGCCGGAGTGTCCGGAGCGCCGATAGATGCCGAGGAACGTGTCCGTCCACTGACGACTGCTCATCCGGCTTGGGTCATCTACACCTCCGGCACGACAGGACTGCCGAAGGGCGTTGTCGCGACCAACGCGGGACTGGCGAGCTTCAGTGTCACGCAGGCCGCGCACTACCTCGTGAAGCCCACCTCGCGGACATTGCACTTCGCGTCACCGAGTTTCGACGCGTCGATGCTCGAGTTGTTCCTCGCGGTGGCCACCGGCGCGACGATGGTCATCGTCCCGCCTGGCGTGTACGGCGGCGACGAACTGGCTGAGGTGTTCCGTAGCGAACGAGTCACGCATGCGTTCATCACACCCGCTGCCCTGGCGTCGATGGACCCGAGCGGCCTGGACGACCTGACGGTGGTAGGCGTGGGTGGCGAAGCGTATTCGCCGGAACTGATCAGCAAGTGGACGACAGGGGACGGATCGGCCGCGTCGGCTTCGGCTCCCAGGACATTCCTGAATGTCTACGGCCCGACCGAGACGACGATCGTGACGAACGTCAGCGTTCCGCTTCTGCCCGGTGACCGAATGGACATCGGCGCCACGATCGGTGACATGGCCGCATTCGTCCTGGACACACGACTCAATCCAGTTCCACTGGGAGTCTCGGGCGAGCTGTATCTGTCCGGTCCTCAGGTGACCCGCGGCTATCATCGTCGTCCAGGCTTGAGTGCCGATCGATTCGTGGCAAACCCGCACGGTAATCCGGGCGAGCGAATGTACCGAACCGGTGACGTGGTGCGCTGGGTCGCTGGAACGGCACCCTCCACCTACGCCGTGGAATACGTGGGCCGCAACGATTTCCAGGTCAAGATTCGCGGTTTCCGTATCGAACTGGGCGAAATCGATGCATCGCTGACGGCACACCCCGAGGTCGAGTTCGCTGCGACGATGGGTACGACCCTGCCGTCGGGTGCCCCGGCGCTGGTGTCGTACGTGTTCACCGGAAAGCACGCTTCGGTCACTTCGGCGGAATTGATCGAATTCGTCTCCAGAACCCTTCCGGCCCATATGGTTCCGGCTTCGGTCATGGTCTCCTCGGACATGCCGCTCAGTCCGGCAGGCAAGCTGGACCGAAAAGCGCTCCCAGCACCGGTTTTCGAGACCAAGGAATTCCGCGCCCCGGTCACCGAGATGGAACAAATCCTGAGCGAGATCTTCGCGGACGTTCTCGGCCTGGATCGCATCGGCACCGACGACTCGTTCTTCGCTCAGGGCGGCGACTCGATCATGTCCATCCAACTCGTCTCTCGTGCGAAGGCACGTGGGGTCGTATTCGCACCCAGTGACGTCTTCGAGAGCAAGACTGTCGCGGCATTGGCCGAAGTGGCGAAGTATGCCGCCGACGTCGAGGCCGCGGTGGTGCTCGAGGAGTTGCCGGGCGGTGGAGTCGGCTGGATGCCGTTGACGCCGATCGAACGATTCATGGTCGAGCGCGGTGGCAGCTACAACCGATTCACACAGACGATGACTCTCGAGCTTCCACTCGGAGTGCAGCGAGCCGACATCGTGCGAACACTCGCTGCAGTCGTCGACCACCACGACATGTTCCGCTCGCGGCTGATCTCCGACGGTCGCGGATGGGGGATGTCGGTCTCCGAGCCCGGAACCGTGGACGTCGAGGATCTGGTCAGCCGCGTCGATGTCGACGCGGCTGCGGACGAGTCGACAATTGTTCTCACGGCTTCCAAGGGCCTCGACGAGGCTCTCGGCCGGTTGAATCCGGCGGACGGCGTAATGGTTCAGTTCGTGTGGGTCGACTTCGGTCCCACTCGCACCGGGCGCTTGATCATTGCTGCACATCACCTGATCGTCGACGGGGTTTCCTGGCGAATCATCGTTCCGGATCTGGTGTCGGCTGCGGCTCAGATGGCCGGGGCGAGCGGAGCGACGGGGGATGTTGCTCTCGAGCCGACCGGTACGTCGATGCGACGCTGGGCTCATGCTTTGTCCGAAGAGGCCCATCGGGATTCGCGTGTGGCCGAGCTGGATACGTGGCGGAAGGTGTTGCAGACACCGGACCCGGTGCTGGGTAAGAGGGCGTACGACTCTGCCGTCGACGTTGCGGCAACGGTTCAGCGGATAAGCGTGACGGTCCCCACTCAGGTGACGGAGACTCTGTTGACCACGCTGCCGGAGGTTTTCAACGGCGGCGCCAACGACGGCCTGCTCGCTGGACTGGCACTCGCGCTGATCGAGTGGCGTCGCCGAGCCGGAATCGACTCGACGTCTGCCTTGCTGCAACTCGAGGGCCACGGTCGCGAAGAAGCCGTGATTCCTGGCGCGGATCTGTCAAGGACCGTTGGCTGGTTCACCGCTGCCTTCCCGATCAGTCTCGATCTTTCCGAGGTAGATCTGGGTGACGCTTTCGCCGGAGGTGATTCGGCGGGACGCGCGATCAAAGCAGTGAAGGAACAGCTTCTGGCGATCCCGGACAAGGGCGTCGGGTACGGACTGCTGCGCTACCTGAACGAAGACACGCGCGCAGTGCTTTCTCGCTTCGCCGGGGGACAGGTCAGCTTCAACTACCTGGGACGAGTTGTCGCCGAGGATCTTCCGGCAGGCGTCGAGGGACTCGGGTGGCTGCCGGCCGGCGATTTCGCCAACGTGTCGGCACCCGAAGACGTCGACATGCCCGCAAACAAGGTCGTCGACATCAATGCGATCGTCAACGACGGCGCAGACGGTGCTGTTCTGGAGGCCTCTTTCGCATACCCCGTCGGTGCCATCGACGGCGAGAGTGTCGAGACATTTGCACAGATTTGGGTCGAAGCACTGACTGCCCTGGCGGAGCATTCTCGCTCCGTCGGAGCCGGTGGACTCACACCGTCCGACGTGCCGCTTGTCTCCGTGAGCCAACGAGATATCGACGGCTTCGAGAATCGATTCGGTACGGTGACCGACATCTGGCCCCTGGCACCGCTGCAGTCCGGTTTGCTCTTCCACGCGATGTTGGCAGAATCCAGCGTCGACCTCTACTCGGTGCAGATGATTCTCACTCTGTCCGGGAAGGTGGATGCCGACCGCTTGCGCACTGCAGCACAGGGAATCATCGACCGTTATGCGAACCTGCGAACGGCATTCACGGCCGACGACGACGGAACGCCGGTCCAGATAGTCCTCGAAGACGTTCCAGTCCCGTGGCGGAACATCGATCTCAGCGATATTGCGGCCGTCGACCGTGAGGCAGCTCTGAACGAAGTTTTGACGGCTGACCAGGCGACACACTTCGACATGGCGTCACCGCCGTTGATTCGGTTCACCTTCGTCACCATGGCGGAGGGGGACTATCGCTTGGTGGTGGCGAATCACCACATTATTCTCGACGGTTGGTCGGTGCCACTGCTCTTGCAGAACCTGTTGGCGCTGTACGCGACGCGTGGTGACGACTCGGTTCTTCCGCGTGTGCGTAGCTATCGCAATTACCTGGCGTGGCTTGTCGATCAGGATCGTGATCGATCACTCACAGCCTGGGCGGATGTGCTTTCCGGCGTCGAAGAGCCGACGCTGCTTGCTCAGGTCACAGGCGGACAGGAATTCACCGCGCTGTCCCAGAAGCTGAACGTGTCGATGTCGTCGGAGACAACCGCGGCGCTCACCGCTCTGGCCGCACGACTCGGGGTCACCGCCAACACGATCGTGCAGAGCGCGTGGGCGGTCCTGCTCGGTGCGTTGACCGGAACCGACGACGTTGTCTTCGGTGCAACAGTGTCCGGCCGGCCACCGGCGCTCACCGGCGTCGAATCGATGGTCGGGTTGTTCATCAACACCCTCCCCGTGCGGGTGCGCCTCGACGCCGCGGAGTCCGTCGAAGAATTGGTTGCCAGGGTCCAGATCGAGCAGGCGAGAATGCTTGATCATCACTATCTCGGTTTGACCGATGTCCAGAAAGCAGCGGACGTCGGAACACTGTTCGACACGTTGGTTGTATTCGAGTCGTACCCGGTCGACCGTGAGGGCCTCGCCGCACAGGCGGATGTTCTCGACGGAATGATGATCGACGACATCGCCTCGGACGATTCCACGAACTACCCGTTGACCCTGCTGATCGCACTCGACGAGCAGTTGCACTTGACGCTGCGGTACCTACCGGACTTCTTCGATGCCGACTACGCAACTGCGTTGCTGGACAGAGTTCTTCGACTGCTCTCCTCCGTAGCCACCGATCCTTCGGTGCGTGTTGGTGACGTTGATATTTTGGATTCTGTTGAGCGTTCGTTGGTGCTCGAGGGGTGGAATGACACGGCTCGTGAGGTTGCGGGTGTGTCGGTGTTGGACGGGTTCGATGCGCAGGTGGCGGCGTCTCCGGATGCGGTAGCGCTCTCGTTCGAGGGTGTGTCGTTGTCGTATGCGGAGTTCGATGCTCGGGTGAATCGTTTTGCCAGGTATTTGGTTTCGGTGGGTGTGGGGCCGGAGTCGTTGGTGGGTGTTGCGGTTCGTCGGTCGGTTGATTTGTTGGTTGCGGTTTACGGTGTGCTCAGGGCTGGTGGTGGGTATGTTCCGGTGGATCCGGATCAGCCTGCGGACCGTAATGGGTATGTGTTGGCGGCGGCGTCGCCGGTGTGTGTGGTCAGTACTTCTGATGTTGGTTTCGATGCTGGTGTGGTGCCGGTGGTCGAGGTTGATGTTGTTGATGTGTCTGGTTTTTCGGATGCTCCTGTCTCGGATGTGGATCGGGTTGCGCCGTTGCGGTCGGGGAATACGGCGTATGTGATTTTCACGTCGGGGTCGACGGGTCGGCCGAAGGGGGTGGCGGTCAGTCATCGCAGTGTGGTCAATCAGGTGTCGTGGTTGGCGGAGCGTTATGCGGTGTCGGGTTCTGATGTGGTGTTGTTCAAGACTCCGGTGACGTTCGATGTGTCGGTGTGGGAGTTGTTTGTTCCGTTGGCGGTGGGTGCTCGGTTGGTGGTGGCTACTCATGACGGTCATCGGGATCCGGGGTATTTGGCGTCGGTGGTGGCGGCGGAGTCGGTGTCGATGGTCTCGTTTGTGCCGTCGATGTTGGAGGTGTTCGTCGATCAGTTGGTCGACACGTCGGAGGCGACGATTTCGCGTCTCGGTGGTGGTGGGTTGGGTTCGTTGCGGGTGATTTTCGCGGCGGGTGAGGCGTTGCCGGCGTCGGTGGTGGGTCGGGTGTTGTCGGTGTTGCCGTCGGTTGAGGTTCATAATTTGTATGGTCCGACGGAGTTCACGGTGCATGCGACGGCGGCGGGTCCGCTCGATGGTGTGGGTGTGGTGGTGCCGATGGGTGCTCCGGTGTGGAATTCGTCGGTGTTGGTGTTGGATTCGCGGTTGCGTCCGGTGCCGGTGGGTGTTGCGGGTGAGTTGTATTTGTCGGGTGTGCAGGTCGCTCGTGGGTATTTCGGGCGGGTGGATTTGTCGGCGGAGCGGTTTGTGGCGAATCCGTTCGGTGGGGTGGGTTCGCGGATGTATCGCACGGGGGATGTGGTGCGGTGGATCGGTGTGTCGGGTGAGCTCGAGTATGTCGGTCGTAGTGATTTTCAGGTGAAGTTGCGTGGTCAGCGGATCGAGTTGGGGGAGATCGAGGCTGCGGTTCGGGATCAGGTGGGTGTGGGTTCTGTTGTGGTGGTGGTGTGGCGTGATCAGTTGGTTGCGTATGTCACTGCTGCGGTGGGGTCTTCGGTTGATGTTGATGTGGTGAAGGTGGGTGTGGGGGAGCGGTTGGCGTCGTATATGGTGCCGTCGCAGTTTGTGGTGTTGGATGCGTTGCCGCTCAATGCTTCGGGGAAGTTGGATCGGAAGTTGTTGCCGGAGCCGGTGTTCGAGGTTGCGGTGTTCCGGGCTCCGGTGACGGCGGTGGAGGAGATCGTTGCGTCGGTGTTTGCCGAGGTGTTGGGTGTTGATCGTGTGGGTCTCGATGACGATTTCTTCGAGCTCGGCGGCAACTCTCTCAACGCCACTCGCACGATCAAACGAATCGCCGACGCTCTCGACACCGAACTTTCGGTTCGAGTTCTGTTCGAAGCATCCACGGTGCAGGATCTCGCAGCACACGCCGAAAGCCGGACCGGGTCGGGTGGGCGAGTCGCGCTGACCGCGGTCGAGCGGCCAGAGCGGATTCCGCTTTCGTTGGCGCAGCAGCGTATGTGGTTCCTCAACCGATTCGACGGGAGTGCAGCGGCATACAACATCCCGATGGCGCTGCGCCTTCAGGGCGATCTTGACGTCTCCGCGCTGAGCGCGGCGATTTCTGATGTGATCGGGCGGCACGAATCACTTCGAACCGTCTACCCGGAAATCGGAGACGGTCCGGTGCAGGTCGTCAAGCCCGTGTCGAGTTGGTCGGACGAAATCGTCGCAGAACCGACTGGCGTGGACGAACTCGAAGGTGAGTTGGTCGCGCTGGCGTCGACGCGCTTCGACGTCACACGCGAGATTCCGATTCGTATCCGGTTGTTCCAGTTGGCTTCCGACGAATACGTACTCGGTGTCGCGATTCATCATATTTCCGCCGACGGTTCCTCGATGGCACCGTTCGCTCGGGATGTCGTGACCGCATACGCCTCGCGGGTTGCCGGGTACACACCGTCCTGGGCTCCTCTCGACGTTCAGTACGCCGACTACAGCCTGTGGCAGCGAGAGGTGCTGGGCAGTGAGGAAGACGCGGGATCTATTGCTTCGCAGCAGATTGCGTACTGGAGCAATGCTCTTGCCGGGCTGCCTGATCAGCTTGCACTTCCCGCCGACCGGCCGCGCCCCGCGACGCAGTCCTTCCGCGGCGGTTACCTGCACTTCGATATCGATGCAGAGTTGCATGCTCGGTTGAGCGGTCTTGCCAGGGCAAACAACTCGACGCTGTTCATGCTCACGCACACTGCGTTCGCGATGTTGTTGGCTCGACTGTCCGGAACCGAGGACATCGCGGTGGGTACACCCATTGCAGGACGTGGTGAGCGGGCACTCGACGATCTCATCGGCATGTTCGTGAACACCTTGGTGTTCCGTACGCAGATCGACAGCGGCGCGCCGTTCCTCGACCTGCTCGGACGTGTCAGGGAGACCGACCTTCAAGCATTTGCACATTCGGACGTTCCTTTCGAGCGACTCGTGGAGGTGCTCAACCCACCGCGTTCGACCGCTCGTCATCCGCTCTATCAGGTCGGCTTCCTCTTCCAGAACATGGAAACCGGAGGGCTCGAGCTTCCGGGGCTCACCGTCAAGGGCGTCGATATCGACAACGGGGTCGCGCAGTTCGATCTTCAGTTGATCGTCAGTGATCGGTACGACGCGAACGGATCTGCAGCCGGCATCACGTCGATGTTCAGCTACGCGCATGATCTGTTCGACGAGTCGACCGTGCAGGACTTCGCCGATCGATTCGTGCGATTGCTCGCGGAGATCGCGTCCGATCCGTCGTTGACCGTCGGCGACTTCGCGCTGCTGGATTCGTCCGAGAGCGACCGGATCCTGAACCGCTGGAACGAGACCGATCACTCCGTCCCGGGAGTCACTCTGGTCGAACTGTTCGACGAGCAGGTCGGTTCGAACCCGGGTGCGGTGGCAGTGATCGCCGGGAACACGTCGCTGACCTACGCCGAGTTCGATGCACGTGTGAACCGTCTCGCACGCCATCTGATTGCAACCGGTGTCGGTCCGGAGTCGTTGGTCGCGTTGGCAATCGAGCGATCGGTCGAACTGCTGGTCGCCATGTACGCGGTGGTGAAGGCAGGTGGTGGATACGTACCGATCGATCCGAACCACCCGGCGGACCGCATCGAGTACGTGTTGACCATGGCAGATCCGGTCTGCGTCCTCACTGCCTCGACCACTGCGAAGAATCCGGCGTTCGGTGATTCCGTGATCGAGGTGGACACGATCGATCTCGCGTCCTACGCGGAAGCGACGGTTACCGATGCGGATCGGATTGCTCCACTGCGAGTGGGCAACACCGCCTACGTGATCTTCACGTCGGGATCGACGGGGCGACCGAAGGGCGTCGCGATCTCGCATCAGGCGGTGGTCAACCAGATTCTCTGGAAGCGCGATCAGTACAGCCTGGACCGATCCGATGCGATGGTGCTCAAGACCGCGGCAACGTTCGACCTCTCGGTCTGGGAGTTCTGGTCGGCACTGACTTCCGGTGCACGACTGGTGATTGCCGAACCCGAAGGTCACAAGGACCCGAGCTACCTGCTCGACCTGATGACCCGGGAGAAGATCACGACGCTCCACGTGGTGCCGTCGATGCTCGCGATGTTGCAGTCGGCATCGGAAAATGGCCTTCCGGAATCACTTCGTCAGGTGCTTGCGATCGGTGAAGCGTTGCCGGCCGCGACCGCGACCGAGTTCGCAGAACTCAGCGACGCCCAGTTGGTGAATCTGTACGGTCCGACCGAGGCCGCAGTCTCGGTGACAGCGCACGTCGTCGGCTCGGACGATACGACCTCGGTGCCGATCGGTGCCCCCGAATGGAACACGCAGGTGTTCGTGCTCGACACACGTTTGCATCCGGTCCCCGTCGGAGTCACCGGGGAGCTTTACCTCGCCGGTGCCCAGCTTGCTCGCGGCTATCACGGGCGCGCGGATCTGACGTCGGAACGATTTGTGGCCAACGTCTTCGGTGACGCGGGTTCGCGGTTGTACCGCACGGGCGACCTCGTCCGGTGGACGGAGAACGGCGAACTCGACTACGTGGAGCGCGCCGACTTCCAGGTCAAGATCCGTGGCTACCGCATCGAACTCGGTGAGATCGAAGCGCTTCTTCGCAAGCAGGCCAGCGTGGACTCCGCGGTGGTGGTGGCCAAGTCGGATGCGCGTACCGGTGATCGACTTGTCGGCTACGTCGTTCCTCAAAGCGGGGAAAGCATCGATGTCGAAACCTTGAAGCGGACTCTTGTGGCTGAGTTGCCGAGTTACATGGTGCCGGCGGCATTGATGGTCTTGGACGAACTACCGCTCAGCATCAACGGCAAGGTCGATCGCAAAGCCCTGCCCGACCCCGAATTCGAGGCGACCGAATTCCGTGCGCCGACCAACCCCGTCGAAGAGATCGTGGCGGGTGTGTTCGCTGACGTACTCGGTGTGGCGAGGGTCGGACTCGACGACGACTTCTTCGAGCTCGGCGGAAACTCTCTCGTCGCGACGCAGGTCGTGTCGAGGCTGGGTGAGGCGTTGGACGCGCAGATTCCGGTCCGCGTGATCTTCGAGGCGTCGACTGTCGGGGCATTGGCGTCGAGGGTTCTCGAACACGCGGGATCTGGTGGCCGCCCACCGTTGGTGGCTCAGGTGCGTCCGCACGAGATTCCGCTGTCGTTGGCGCAGCAACGTATGTGGGTGCTCAATCAGTTCGACAAGACCTCGGGTGCGTACAACATCCCCGTCGCGATCCGGCTGTCCGGCGCACTCGATGTCGACGCACTTCACTCAGCGGTGTCGGATCTGATCGAGCGTCACGAAGTGCTCCGGACGGTATACCCGGACCGGGGCAACGGACCGGTTCAGATGATCCTGCCTCGCTCCGCAGCGGCGGTGGGACTGGAAGTGATCGCAACCGACGAAGCGTCGGTCGCCGAGCAGGTGGCTGACACAGTTCGCGAGGGCTTCGATGTCACGACAGCCGTTCCGTTGCGAATCCGTCTCTTCGAGGTCGACGAATCCGAGCGGGTCCTCGTCGTTGTCATTCACCACATCAGCGGTGACGGCTTCTCGATGGCTCCGTTGATCAGAGACACCATGGTTGCGTACACCGCACGTATCGGCGGGGAGACCCCGGAGTGGGCTCCGCTCGAGGTGCAGTACGCCGACTACACGCTGTGGCAGCGTGATGTCCTCGGATCGCCGGAGGACGCGGACAGTCAGCTGGGCCGTCAACTCGCGTACTGGGTGAACGAGCTCAAGGGCACTCCGGAGCTTCTGGAACTGCCGACCGACCGGCCGCGGCCGGCGCGGGCCAGCATGCGCGGTGCGGAATTCGAGTTTGCCGTCGATTCCGAGACCACGGACCGGCTCGCGACGATCGCACGGGAGCAGAACTCGACAGTCTTCATGGTGGTTCACACTGCCCTGGCCGTGCTGTTGGCGAAGATGAGTGGATCGAACGACATCGCAATCGGTACGCCGATCGCGGGTCGAGGTGAGCGGGCGCTCGACGATCTTGTCGGGATGTTCGTCAACACGTTGGTCTTGCGAACGGAGATCGCGCCTGCTTCGACGTTCGTCGACGTTCTGGCACACGTGAAGGACAAGGACTTGTCGGCATTCGCCAATGCCGACGTACCGTTCGAGCGGTTGGTCGACGAACTGGGGCGAGAGCGCTCTCACGCATACTCGCCGCTCTTCCAGGTCATGCTCACCTTCCAGAACATGGCTCTCGGTACGTTCCAGCTCCCGGGCCTCGAGCTCTCTGCGGTCGACAACGGTTTCGACCAGGCGATGTTCGATCTGCAGCTCACCGGTATCGAGCAATTCGACGATGCCGGGGTGCTGTCCGGGCTGAGGATGCGTTTCACCTATGCGACCGACCTGTTCGACGAATCGACCATCGCGCTTTTTGCGGCGCGATTCGGGCGGGTGCTCGAAGAACTGGTGACCGATCCCGGGGTCGTGATTCGCACGATCGACATCGTGACCGAGCAGGAACGTGAGGAAGCGAGCGCTGCCGAGCCGAAGTCCGCGGCGGACCTACCCGAACTGGCAGCCGCAGCGGCGGCCGCCGATCCTGAGGCAATTGCGTTCACCCACGGTGATCAGGCTGTCACCTTCGGTGAGTTGTCGACCAAGCTCGTTGCCATGCGTACCGCCATGGGGGCTGCTCTCGCCCCCGATGCTCTGGTTTCTGTGTCGCTCGCCGGACTTGTTCCGGGCATCCTGCCGGCACTTGGCGTCGACGGTCTCGCCACACTTGTGAGCTCGGTGATAGCTGACGCACAGTCGGTGTCAGCGGGCCGTGGGGGTACGGCCGGGTAACATTCAGTATTTGCCCAGTGAACGCCTCCGGCCGAGCAGAACGCTGTGCTCGACCGGGGCGCACTTCACGAAAGTCAGTTGGAGGAAGTGTAGATGTCCGTCGGTATTCCGGGACCGCAGTCGCTGACGATCGAAGATCTGCCGAAGTTGGTGGCTGCAGTTGCGGCGGTAGATCCTGATCGTGTGGCTCTGAGCCACGGTGGAACCGAAATCAGCTACGGACGACTCAATGACGAGTTGGTCACTCTCGACACCGCGATGGGTGGGGCATTGGGGGCGGATGCCCTGGTTCCTGTTGTCGTTTCCACGGTGCTGCCAGAGCTGATCGGCAGCGAGGCCGACGGTCTCGGCGCGGTGGTCGACCGTCTCATCACCGACGGCACTTCGATCGTGGAGGTCGCGTCGGAGTCCGATGCACACGTGACCCTCGCAGGACTCTTCGACGAGCAGGTCGAGCGGACGCCGGATGCGCTCGCGCTGGATTACGCCGGAACGCAGCTCACTTACGCGCAGTTCGACGCGCGGGCGAACCGCCTGGCCCGTGAACTCGTCGCGGCAGGTGTCGGACCGGACAGCCTCGTCGGTCTCGCGATGCGTCGATCGATCGATCTCCTCGTCTCGATGTACGCGATCGTCAAGGCCGGCGGCGCGTACGTTCCACTCGACCCGGATCATCCTGCCGACCGTCTCGCTTACGTACTCGAGATCGCGAAGCCCACGGCTGTGCTCACACGTACGTCCGATGCCGTGGTGCTGCCGCACGGTACGCCCACGCTCGACGTCGACACCCTCGACTTGTCGGGTCGTGCCGAGACAACTGTCACCGACGCCGACCGGTTGGCGCCGCTGCGCGCGGACAACACTGCGTATGTCATCTTCACGTCCGGATCGACCGGACGCCCCAAAGGCGTTGCAGTCTCTCACCGTGCCATCGTCGCGAACCTGCAATGGCGTCAGACCGAGTACGGATTCACTGCCGACGACGTGATCTTGCAGAAGACACCCTTCACTTTCGATGTGTCCGTGTGGGAGTTCTTCTGGCCGCTGCAGGTCGGTGCATCGCTGGTGATCGCGGAACCCGACGGACATCGTGATCCGGTGTACGTGGCTCGCACGATGATCGAGCGCGGAGTGACGGCGGTGCACTTCGTGCCGTCGATGCTCGCCGTGTTCGTCGCCGAACCCCTTGTTGCGCAGGTCAAAACCCTTCGCTACGTGTTCGCTTCCGGTGAGGCGTTGCCGGCTCGAACGGCGGCACGTCTGCGCGAGGTCAGCAGCGCTGGACTCCACAACCTGTACGGCCCGACCGAAGCCGCCGTCGACGTGACTTATTACGAAACCGGCGAGCAGGATCAGGTGTCGGTGCCGATCGGTGCAGCAGTTGCGGACACCGAGCTCCTGGTGCTCGACGATGCGCTGCGGCCCTCGCCGTCGGGTGTAGCAGGAGAGCTCTATCTTGCCGGGATTCAGCTGGCCAGGGGATACGTGTCGCGTCCCGATCTCACGGCAGACCGCTTCGTGGCGCGGCCCGGCGCTACTGACGGATCCCGGATGTACCGAACCGGAGACCTGGTGCGCTGGCGCGGTGCCGGAGCGAACCGTCAGCTCGAATACATCGGTCGCACCGACTTTCAGGTCAAGCTCCGCGGTCTGCGCATCGAGCTCGGTGAGATCGAGGCGGCACTGCTCGATTGCGAAGGTGTTTCCCAAGCCGTGGTGATCGTCCATTCGGACGAAACGATCGGTGACAACTTGGTGGCCTACATCGTCGCCGAGGGTATCGATTCTGAGAATCTGACGTCGTCGCTTGGCGAACGGCTACCCGACTACATGATCCCTGCCATGTTCGTCGAACTGGACGAGTTTCCGCTCAACGCCAGCGGCAAACTGGATCGAAAGGCTTTGCCCACACCCGAATTCGCGTCGAAGACGGTTGAGTATCGCGAGCCCGCGACACCCACCGAAGCCGGTGTGGTCGCGATCTTTGCCGATCTACTTGGGCAGGATCGGGTAGGGGCAGATGACGGCTTCTTCGAACTGGGCGGCAACTCATTGCTCGCCACTCGCGTGGTTGCGCGGATCAATGCCGAACACGGCATCGCCATCGACATGCGCAACTTCTTCGACGCACCCACCGCCGCAGAACTTGCCGTCTTCATCGACGAAGCGAAAATCTCAGAAGACCGCAAGGCTCACGTTCCCCTGATCCCTCGCGAGCGCCCCGAGTTGGTTCCGCTGTCTTTGGCACAGCAGCGCATGTGGTTCCTCAATCGATTCGAACCAGAATCGGCAGTCGACCATATTCCGGTCGCGCTGCGGCTCAGCGGAGCGCTCGATGTCGATGCGTTGCAAGGCGCACTCGAGGATTTGATCGAGCGGCACGAGATCCTTCGGACTGTGTACCCGGAGGTCGACGGCGTCGGATATCAGCGCCTGGTCGACATTGCAGCCGTGGTACCGAACCTGACTCCCATACGGGTGGACGAGTCGGCGATCGTCGAGCGCGTGACCGACTTCGTGACTCCGGGATTCGACGTGACCACCGAGGTTCCGATTCGGGCGGCACTCTTCCAATTCGCCGCCGACGAATTCGTCCTCGTGTTCGTCGTCCATCACATCAGCGGTGACGGGTTCTCCATGGGACCGTTGACCAAGGACATCGTTTCGTCTTATGTGTCTCGGACACAGGGAATTTCGCACGATCTTGCTCCGCTGCCCGTACAGTTCGCCGACTTTGCACTGTGGCAGCGCGAGGTTCTCGGCAGTGAAGACGACCCGGATTCTCTGATCACTCGCCAGGTCGACTACTGGCGCCACGCGTTGGCCGGTATCCCCGATCAGCTCGATCTTCCGTCGGACCGCCCGCGCCCGCGCGTCGCGTCGAACCGGGGAGCCGGGCACACATTCACGATCGAGCCGGATCTCCACCAGGCTCTCAATCGAATTGCGCTCGACAACAACGCATCTCTGTTCATGGTGTTGCACAGTGCCGTGGCGATTCTGCTGGCGCGGTTGTCGGGGACTTCGGACATCGTGATCGGCACTCCGGTCGCCGGTCGAGGCGATCAAGCTCTCGACGACCTGATCGGAATGTTCGTCAACACACTCGTCCTCCGCACGGAGGTTGATCTCGAAGCTTCGGCACGGGACATGATTTCGCGGGCGCGCGAATCCGACCTCAGCGGCTTCGGGCACGCCGATGTGCCATTCGAACGACTGGTGGAGGTACTCAACCCCGCCCGGTCTCAGGCACGGAACCCGTTGTTCCAGGTGATGCTCTCGCTGCAGAACTTGGGACAGAGCATGCAGCAAAGTCTGGAGGTTCCGGGACTGCGCATTTCCGGACTGGACGTAGAGTCGTCGGCCGCGAAGTTCGACCTCCAATTCACTGTGTGGGAATCTGATACCGCGGACAAGGTCGGTGGTTTGACCGTCGCACTGGTCTATGCGACCGACCTGTTCGACGAGTCGTCTGCCAAATCAATCGGAAAGCGGTTGATTTCAGTTCTCGAAGCAGTGGTTGCCGATCCCTCGGTTCGGGTTGGTGATGTGGATATGTTCGATTCGGGTGAGCGATCTTTGGTGCTCGAGTCGTGGAATGGCACTGCGCATGAGGTTGCGGATGTGTCGTTGGTGGACGTGTTCGATGCTCAGGTTGCGGCGTCGCCGGATTCGGTAGCTGTGTCGTTCGAGGGTTTTTCGCTGTCATATGCGGAGTTCGATTCGCGGGTGAATCGTCTTGCCCGGTACCTGGTTTCGGTGGGTGTGGGACCGGAGTCGTTGGTGGGTGTGGCGGTACGTCGGTCGGTTGATTTGTTGGTTGCGGTTTACGGCGTGCTCAAGGCTGGCGGTGGGTATGTTCCGGTGGATCCGGATCAGCCTGCGGAGCGCAATGCGTACGTGTTGGAGTCGGCGTCGCCGGTATGCGTGATCAGTACCTCTGACGTTGGATTCGATGCCGGTGTGGTACCGGTGGTCGAGGTTGATGTTGTTGATGTGTCTGGTTTTTCGGATAACTCTGTTTCGGATATCGATCGGGTCTCGCCTTTGCGGTCGGGCAATGCGGCGTATGTGATTTTCACGTCGGGGTCGACGGGGCGTCCGAAGGGTGTGTCGGTTTCGCATGCGGCGATTGTGAATCGGTTGGCGTGGATGCAGGACGAGTACGGGTTGGATTCGTCGGATGTGGTGTTGCAGAAGACGCCGTTCACGTTCGATGTGTCGGTGTGGGAGCTTTTCTGGCCGTTGCAGGTTGGTGCTCGGTTGGTGGTGGCTGTGCCGGATGGGCATCGTGACCCGCGGTATTTGACGTCGGTCATTGTGGGGGAGGGTGTGACGACGGTGCATTTCGTGCCGTCGATGCTCGAGGTTTTCGTGACGGATTCGTCTGTGGCTGCGTGTGTTTCGCTGACTCGGGTGTTCGCGTCAGGTGAGGCGTTGCCGGCGAGTGTTGTTGCCGATGTGTGGGCTGTGTTGCCGGGTGTCGGGGTGCACAATTTGTATGGTCCGACCGAGGCGGCGGTGGATGTGACGTTCCACGAGGTGGTGCCGGCGGATGTTCTGGGGGTGCCGATCGGTGCTCCGGTATGGAATACGCAGGTGTTTGTTCTGGACTCTCGATTGAGTCCGGTGCCGGTAGGTGTTGCGGGTGAGCTGTATCTGGCGGGTGTTCAGCTGGCTCGTGGGTATGTGGGTCGGCCGGATTTGTCGTCGGATCGATTTGTGGCGAATCCGTTCTCGGGTGATGGTGGGCGGATGTATCGCTCCGGTGATGTGGTGCGGTGGACTGCGTCGGGCGAGTTGGAGTACATCGGGCGTAGTGACTTTCAGGTGAAGTTGCACGGTTTGCGGATCGAGCTCGGTGAGATCGAGTCGGTGATTCGTGAGCACGAGTCGGTGTCGTCGGTAGTTGTGGTTGTGCGTGAGGATGTGTTGGTTGCGTACGTTACGGCCGCTGGTGGTGTGGTGGACGTTGACGAGTTGAAGAGAGTTGTTGCGGGTCGTCTGCCGGGTTACATGGTGCCGGCGGTGGTGATGGTGCTGGAAGAGTTGCCGTTGGGTGTGTCGGGGAAGTTGGATCGGAAGCTTCTTCCGGATCCGGTGTTCGTGGCGCGCGAGTTTCGGGCACCGTCGAGTGTCGCCGAAATCGCTGTGGCCGGCGTCTTCGGAGATGTTCTCCGGTTGGAACAGGTCGGTCTGGATGACGACTTCTTCGAGCTCGGCGGAAACTCTTTGGTCGCAACGCAGTTGGTGGCTCGCGTAGGTCAAGCGCTCGACACTCAGGTTCCGGTGAGGGTGTTGTTCGATGCTTCGACTGTCGAAGGTTTGGCAGCGCAGGTTGAGTTGATCGCAGGGGCAGGAGGGAGGACCGCGCTCGTGGCCCGCCCACGGCCGGCGTTGATCCCACTCTCACTAGCTCAGCAGCGAATGTGGTTCCTCAGCCGCTTCGATCCTGATTCTGCCGTCAACAACATTCCAATCGCATTGAATATCAAAGGCGTCCTGAATGTTTCGGCGCTGAGGCATGCGATTTCTGATGTAATCGAACGCCACGAGTCGCTCCGGACCGTCTATCCGGAGCAAGGTGGACAAGGACACCAGGTAGTCCTCCCGTCGTCCGAGGTGCCGGTTGAACTGACACCGAAGGTCATCGACGCCTCGCATATTCACAACGAACTTCTGAGTTTCGCGCTCCAGGGTTTCGACGTGACGTCAACCGTTCCGGTTCGAGTCGGGTTGTTCGAACTTGCAGAGGATTCGTACGTTCTGGCCTTCGTTGTGCACCACATCGCAGCGGACGGCTTCTCGATGCGCCCGTTGACTCGGGATGTCATGGTTGCCTACACCGCTCGGGTTTCGAACGGCGTTCCGAATTGGACTCCGCTCGAGGTGCAGTACGCCGATTATGCACTCTGGCAGCGGGAGGTCCTCGGCGACGAGGACGACCCGGATTCGTTGATCTCGGCTCAGCTGGACCACTGGCGCTCCGTCCTCCGTGATTCTCCGGAAGTGCTTGCGTTACCGGCTGACCGATCCCGCCCGGTCGTCGCCTCGAATCGTGGCGCTACGTATCGCTTCTCCGTCAGCGAAGAGATTCGGTCGAGCTTGGACTCACTCGCACGCGAGCGGAACGCATCGCTGTTCATGGTGGTGCATTCGGCCCTCGCCGTGCTTCTCGCAAGGTTGTCCGGTACCAGTGACATCGTGATCGGTACTCCGGTTGCAGGGCGAGGCGAAAAGGCGCTCGACGATGTGATCGGTATGTTCGTGAATACACTGGTCCTGCGGACTCCTGTTGACCTCGCCAGTTCGTTCAGTGCGCTCGTCTCGGCAACGCGGAGGACAGACCTTCAGGCGCTCGGCAACGGCGATGTTCCGTTCGAGCGGCTGGTCGAGGTGCTCGATCCCACCCGATCGCAGGCACATCACCCGCTGTTCCAGGTCGCGTTGTTCTTCCAGAACATGTCGCAGGATGCTTTGGAGCTTTCGGGATTGGAAGTCTCAGGCGTCGAGTTCGATGCCGGTATCGCGAAATTCGATCTTCAACTTACTCTCGCTCCCCGCGTCGAAGATGCGCTCGAAGACGGCATGTTCGCCGAGTTCGCATACGCCACAGATCTGTTCGACGAGTCGACGATTCGTGGATTCGCCGATCGGTTCACCAGGATCCTCGAACAGGTGGTCGTGGATCCGTCGATCACCGTGGGTGACATCGAGCTGTTGGACGAGGCCGAGCGCGAGTCGCTGTTGACTGCGCGCAACTCCACCGCACATGACGTCGGGAACAGTGAGACATTGGCTTCGCTGTTCGACACTCGCGTTGCGTTGGCACCCGATGCTGTTGCCGTGGTGTTCGACGGCCAGTCGCTGACCTATGGCGAGTTGTCGGAACGTGTGAACAAATTGGCACGCAAGCTGATCGAAGATGGTGTCGGGCCCGAATCGTTGGTGGCCTTGGCGATGCGTCGATCGCTCGATCTGGTAGTAGGTATGTACGCGGTGATCGCCGCGGGCGGAGCCTACGTGCCCTTGGATCCCGATCACCCCGCCGAGCGAATCGGGCACATCCTCACGACGGCCGATCCAGTCTGTGTGCTGTCGACGACGAGGGACGCTTTCGTAGCGCCGAACGGCGCCGACGTGCTGTTGATCGACAATGTCGATCTTTCGAGCTACTCGGCTTCAGTCATTTCCGATGCTGATCGTCGCGGTCGTCTGCATGATGTGAATGCCGCCTACGTGATCTTCACCTCGGGTTCCACGGGCAAGCCCAAAGGCGTTGCGGTGTCGCATCACGCCATCGTGAACCAGGTCCTGTGGATGCAGGATCAGTACGCCATCGGCCCAGAAGACGTCTATTTGCAGAAGACTGCTACGACATTCGACGTCTCGTTGTGGGGATACTTCACTGCGCTTTTGTCCGGTACGAGAGTGGTGCTGGCATCTCACGACGGCCATCGAGATCCCGCGTATCTGGCTCGTCTGATCGAAGATCATCGGGTGACGCTGACGGACTTCGTTCCATCGATGTTGACCGTCTTCGCGACTTCGGTTCCGGAACACGCATTGGTGTCACTGAGGGACGTATTCGTGATCGGTGAGGCATTGCCGGTCGAGACGGTGCGTGCATTCGCTCAGGTGTCGTCTGCAGGCCTGCACAATGTGTACGGCCCAACCGAGGCTGCGGTCTCGATCACCTACTACGAGGTCGATGGATCGGAATCAACAGGGATTCCGATCGGGGTGCCCGAGTGGAACTCGCAGGTCTACGTGTTGGACAGTCGGTTGCAGCCGGTGCCGGTAGGCGTTGCGGGTGAGCTGTATCTGGCCGGTGATCAACTGGCGCGCGGTTACGTCGCGCGACCCGATCTCACCAGTGATCGTTTTGTCGCGAACCCATTTGTGGAGGCGAGCGACACGAACGGTGAAATCAATCCCGGTGGCAGTCGGATGTATCGCACCGGGGACCTGGTGTGGTGGAACACCGCAGGCGAACTCGAGTATGTCGGGCGTACCGATTTTCAGGTCAAATTCCGTGGTCAGAGGATCGAACTGGGTGAGATCGAGTCAGCTCTGCTGGCGCATTCGACGGTAGCTCAGTGTGTGGTCACTGTGGCATCCACCGATACGGGCGATCAGCTGGTCGCATATGTGATCGCGGTCCCGGATTCTGTGATCGACGTAGAAGTCTTGAGGAATGCGCTTCCTGAATCGCTACCTGTCTACATGATTCCGAACGCGATCATGGTCTTGGACGAGTTGCCTCTGAACTCGTCTGGGAAGTTGGATCGGAAGTTGTTGCCGGAGCCGGTGTTCGAGGTTGCGGTGTTCCGGGCCCCGGTCACGCCGGTAGAACAAATTGTCGCTTCTGTTTTCTCGGCGGTACTCGGGGTCGAGCGAGTGGGTCTGGATGACGACTTCTTCGCACTCGGCGGAAACTCTTTGATTGCTACTCGAATGGCCGCTCGGTTGGGGCAGGCGCTCGATGCACAGGTTCCGGTGCGGGTGTTGTTCGAGGCGTCGTCGGTGGAGTTGTTGGCTGCGCGGATGGAGTCGGAGATTGGTTCGGGTGCGCGGGCGGCGTTGACGGCTCGGGTGCGTCCGGAGCGGGTGCCGTTGTCGTTGGCGCAGCAGCGGATGTGGTTCTTGAACCGTTTCGATACGTTGTCGTCGGCGAACAATATTCCGGTGGCGATTCGGTTGTCGGGGTTGTTGGATGTGGCGGCGTTGGACGCTGCGGTGTCGGATGTTGTTGTGCGGCATGAGATTTTGCGGACGGTGTATCCGGAGGTCGACGGTGTCGGGTTCCAGGAGGTGTTGTCTGCGGATCGGGTGCGGTTGGATTTGTCGCCGGTGGCGGTGTCGGAGTCCGATGTCGTTGGTGCGGTGACGGAGTTCTTGTCGGCTGGTTTCGATGTGGCGGTGGAGGTTCCGGTTCGGGCGCGGTTGTTCGCGGTGTCGGAGTCGGAGTTCGTGTTGGCGATGGTGGTTCATCACATCAGTGGTGATGGTGTGTCGATGGGGCCGTTGACGCGTGATGTGATGGTGGCGTACGAGGCTCGTTCTCGGGGTGAGGTGCCGGGGTGGACGCCGTTGGCGGTGCAGTATGCGGATTACGCGTTGTGGCAGCGGGAGACTCTCGGTTCGGAAGATGATCCGTCGTCGTTGATTTCGCGTCAGATCGGGTTCTGGGAGTCGGCGTTGGCGGGGTTGCCGGATCAGTTGGATTTGCCGGCTGATCGTCCGCGGCCGGCGGTGGCGTCCAATCGTGGCGCCAAACACGCTTTCGTTATCGACGCGCCAGAGCATCATTCTTTGAAAAAAATTGCCCGTGAGTCGAATTCGTCCTTGTTCATGGTGGTGCATGCGGCGTTGGCGGTGTTGTTGTCGCGGTTGTCGGGGACGTCCGATATTGCGATCGGTACTCCGGTGGCGGGTCGTGGTGAGCAGGTTCTCGATGATTTGATCGGGATGTTCGTCAATACGTTGGTGTTGCGGACCGAGGTGGATTCTTCGGAGTCGTTCTCGGGGTTGTTGGGTCGGGTTCGTGAGGGCGATCTGGGTGCGTTTGCGCACGTAGATCTGCCGTTCGAGCGGTTGGTGGAGGTGCTCAATCCGGCGCGGTCGCAGGCGCGTAATCCGTTGTTCCAGGTGATGCTGTCGTTCCAGAACATGGAGCAGTCGGTGCTTCGACTTGGCGATCTGACAGTTGCGGGAATCGACGCCAACACGGTGGCGGCCAAGTTCGATCTGCAGCTGACCATGGTCGAGCAGTTCGACGAGTCCGGTGCCCCGGCCGGGATGGCGGCGCAGTTCACGTACGCGACGGATCTGTTCGACGAGTCGACGGTGGCAGGCTTTGCCGGCAGGTTCGGGCGCATCCTTGCTGAGATCACTGTTGATCCGTCAGTTCGGTTGGGTGATATCGACGTACTTACCGCTGCTGAGCGCAGCAACCTTCTCAGCTGGTCCGCTGGTGGGCGCACAGCGTTGGCAGGCGCGTCCTTGACTGCGATGTTCGAAGAACAGGTTGGGCGGACGCCTGATTCTCTTGCCGTCGAGTGCGATGGCGAGGCGCTGACCTATGGGCAGCTCGACGCCTACGCAAACGTGGTGGCCGAGCGATTGACGGCGGCCGGCGTCGGTCCGGACGACGTCGTCGCGTTGATCGTGCCGAGGTCGGTCGAGTGGGTCGTAGGTATGTTGGCGGCGTGGAAGGCGGGTGCTGCGTACGGGCCGATCGATCCGTCGTACCCACAGGATCGGATCGAAGCGATAATCGCCGACACCGGTGCCCGATGCGCGGTGAGTACGACGACTCTCGATCTGGCGGTGGACGTGATCGTCCTCGACAGCATCATGCGCGATTCGCCGATGGTGGAGAGGCCGACGGATCGATGGCGTGAACTCGGTGCGGGGGACCGCTTGGGGTATGTCATTTCGACATCCGGTTCGACGGGTCGTCCGAAGCCGACGTTGGTGCCGATGGCCGGCATCGAGAACACGGTGGCCTGGTACCGCAGCGAGTTGCCCGAAACTGGTGGTCTATTGATCGCGTCGTCACCGAGTTTCGACTTGACGCAGAAGAACGTCTGGGCAGCGTTGAGCAGCGGTCGGAGCGTAGTGCTTGCCTCGGACGGTTTCGATCCGGATGCGATCGTTGCTCGCGTCGGGCACGGTGACGTTGCAGTGGCGAACATGTCGCCGAGCGCGTTCGAAGCCGTGGTGGATTCCGACGAGGAGTCTGCTTTGAGCGTTCTCGATGTTGTGTTCCTTGGAGGCGAGTCGATCCGGCTTAATCGTCTTGGCAGTTTGTTGTCAGGCGGAGTACGCGTGGTGAACAGTTACGGCCCGACGGAAGCGTCGGACGTGGTCTCGTTCCACGCGGTGACTGCGCATGACACCGTCAGCGTTCCGATCGGTGCACCGGTGCCGAACATGGATCTGTTCGTTCTGGATCGGTCGTTGGGTATGGTGCCGCCGGGCGTGATCGGCGAGTTGTATGTCGGTGGTGTCGGTGTCGGTCGCGGATACGGAAACCGAGCGGCGTTGACGGCGGAGCGTTTCGTCGCCAACCCCTTTGCGGGCGGGGAAAGGGGCGCCTCAGATGGCGGCAGCAGGTTGTATCGAACCGGCGACCTCGTCAGGTGGAACGGTCGGGGCGAGCTCGAGTACATCGGCCGATCGGATTTCCAGGTCAAACTGCGGGGGCAGCGTATCGAACTCGGCGAGATCGAATCTGCTCTGATCTCGCACGAGGCGGTTTCAGATGCGGTGGTCGTCCTGCACAGCGATGCGACGTTCGGCGACAGCCTGGTCGGGTATGTCGTGGGAACTGCAGTAGATGCGTCGGAAGTTCTGGAGTCTGCCCGGGCCGTGCTTCCGACGTACATGGTGCCCTCGAAGGTTCTTGTCCTCGACGAGCTTCCACTCAATGCGTCGGGCAAATTGGATCGAAAGGCTCTCCCGTCACCGGTATTCGAGGCAGCAGAGTTTCGGGCGCCGGTCACAGCGGTGCAGGAAATTGTTGCGTCGGTGTTCGGAGATGTGTTGGGCGCGGAGCGGGTCGGTCTGGATGACGATTTCTTTGCGCTGGGTGGTAATTCGTTGATCGCTACCAGGTTGGCAGCAAGATTGGGGCAGGCACTCGATGCGCAGGTCCCGGTGCGCGTGCTGTTCGAGAACTCGACAGTGGAAGGTTTGGCTGTAGTAGTCCAAAAGACCGCAGGTTCCGGTGCGAGGATGGAGTTGGAGGCGCGGGAACGTCCAGAACGTCTTCCTCTGTCCTTGGCCCAGCAGCGAATGTGGTTGGTAAACCAGATGGATCCCGGTTCTGCGGCATACAACATTCCGTTGGCTCTGCGATTGACAGGGAACTTGGATGTCGCGGCTTTGCGCCAGGCTCTTCACGACGTTTTGGTTCGACATGAGTCGCTCCGGACCAGCTACCCGAGTGACATCGAAGGGCCGGTTCAGAAAATCGTCGCGATCGACGAACTCCTTTCGCCTCTCGAAACGATTCAGGTGGACGACGAGGCCGCGGCGTTCAATCGCGTCGTGGAGTTGGTGACGACCGGATTCGACGTAGCTCAGGAGGTACCTGTACGCACTGGGTTGCTCGAGTTGGGCCCGGCAGACTTCATATTCGTCTTGGTCGCTCATCACATCGCCGCTGACGGTGAATCGATGGGACCTCTTGCCCGAGACATGATGGTCGCCTACGAGGCTCGCGTGCGCGGCACCGCGCCGTCGTGGACGCCGTTGACTGTTCAGTACGCGGACTTCGCGATCTGGCAGCGCGAAGTGCTCGGTAGCGCTGGCGAGGTCGGCTCACAGGCTGCACGGCAACTCGACTTCTGGCGCCGGACGTTGGACGGTGTGTCGTCGACGCCCGGATTGCCTTCCGACCGTCAGCGACCCGCGCAGATGTCTGCACGTGCCGGTGTCTCGGAGTTCTCCGTCAACGCGGAGACGGCGGCGCGGCTCAACGAGATTGCGCGCGAACACAACGCCACATTGTTCATGGTTGTGCACGCTGCGCTTGCAGTACTCATCGCACGGTTGAGTGGAAGCCGAGATTTCGCGATCGGAACGGTAGTGGCCGGGCGAGGTGAGCAGCAACTGGACGACATAGTCGGAATGTTCGTCAACACGCTTGCACTCAGGACCGCTCCGGATCTCGGAGCGGGATTCGGCGACTTGGTCTCGCTCGTCCGAAACGTCGATCTCGAGGCATTTGCGAACGGAGACATCCCGTTCGAGGAAGTAACCGGCGCCTTGTCGGCGTCAGCGAGCGAGCTCTTCCAGGTTGCACTGTCGGTCGAACCGATGGCAGGAGCCTCGTTCAGTCTGCCGGATTTGAAGATCACGGCTGTCGAGGGTGTGGAGGCGACTGCGAAGTTCGACCTCCAACTCAATCTCAGTTCAGATCCGGTAACGGGAGGGTTGCTCGGCCATTTGGTTTTCGCTGCGGACCTTTTCGACCAAGCAACCGCCGACGCACATGTCGAGCGCTTCGTCCGCGTTCTAGATCGGGTCTCCTCGGATCCTTCACGTCCGATTGGTGACATCGAACTGCTCACCGACTCCGAACGAGCAGAAGTCCTCGGCTCCGTGGACACAACGCCGCCCCCGGCCGTTGGCGCTCCGACGGGCCGACTCGTGCCACAGCGATTGGCAAATTCCGTAGAGGCTGATCCTGATGCTGTCGCAGTCGTGTGCGATGAGGAGGAAATGACTTACCACGAGGTCGATGCACGATCATCTCGCCTCGCTCGCCACCTGATCAATCTTGGGATCGGTCCGGGCGACACGGTGGGGATCACAGGATTGCGTGGCATCGAACTGGTGGTGGCGGCCTGGGCGCTGTCCAAAGCCGGCGCGGCAGCTCTGGTAGGAGCTACAGGAGCAGCACGTGGGACAGAAACGGCTCCGAGTGTGGCCTTGGCGTTGATTTCGGGTGAGGCCGAATCTGACGTACCGCTGGACACGAGCCTCGACTTGGACCAGCCAGATGTTATCGAGTTGGTGGCGTCGTACTCGAGTCGTTCCGTGAACTACACGGACCGGCTTCGTCCGCTGAGCGCGGACGACATCGCGGTCGTGGTTGCCGGTTCGCACCCTGGCCAGATCACCCATGGAGAGCTCGCAGCGAAGTTGGACGCGATGTCGCAGAAGCACGATGTCGACTATGAATCGCGTTTGATGTACTTCGGTCCCGAGGAAGACGAAACATCGATTCTGACTATTCTGCTTGGCGGAGCGGTCGGTGGCGTCGTACTGCTGTACTCGGAAGCGGCGAAGGACGCAGAGGTACAGGAGCTACTTGCAGAGGAGTGGGTTTCGCACGCGGTTGGTCCGACAGACGTCTTCACAGGTGTTGTCGAAGGAGCTTTGCCAGATCTACGCCTGGCGTGTGATCCCGCGACGTGGACTCTGAGCTGACGCCGCCGTTCACGAAGTTGATGGACTCCCATATCCCGAACAGTCCGATGATGTCCACTCCGCGACAGCTGTAACAATGGTTCGGTGTGTCCGATCAACTATTGGGGCTTTACCGGGACGTCGAACGCGATTTGCCCAGGTCAAGGGTAGAACCTCGGAAGTGATCGGATTCCTGCGAATACTGATCGAACTGCAGTACCAAAGCGAAGGTGAAATTGTCTTGACGCAGCACGTGTTCCTCCAGCATGCCGTTCGAGTGCAGGTCGTGACCGCATGAGCTCCGATGGTGTGACGCCAGGGACTTCGGTAGCTCGCAAGGCACGTCGAGAGCGTCCGGCACGCGGCCGTCGTGCCAGCACCTCGTTGCTTCCGCAACTGCTGGCGGCGGCCGTCGAGCTGGGGCCCGAGCGGGAGGCGTTGCGGTTCGAAGGACGTTCGCTGTCATACGCAGAGTTGGACGAGCAATCGTCTCGTTTGGCGAGATTGTTGATCGCCGGCGGCATGGGGCCAGAGGATCGGGTTGCAATTTCGATACCGCGGTCCATCGAGTCCGTTCTGGCACTGTGGGCAGTCGCGAAGTCCGGCGCCGCCTTCGTCCCGGTGGATCCGAACTATCCAGCCGATCGCGTGGCCTACATGATCAGCGATTCTGGAGTTTCGGTCGGGTTGACCACTGAGGGTGCACGCGCCGGGTTAACCGACTCGGTCGGGTGGATCTCGATCGATGCTTCGGACACTGTCGAGTCGTTGGCCGCTGTCTCCGGCGCGCCAGTGACGTATGACGAGCGGGTAAGGACACTGCGTGAGCAGCACGCCGCGTACGTCATCTACACATCCGGCTCCACAGGGCGACCCAAGGGTGTTGTTGTTTCGCATTCGGGGCTAGCCGTCCTGCAGCGAGAGCAAATTCGCATGCTGTCGCTCGACGGCAATTCGCGGGTTTTGCACTTCACGACTCCAAGCTTCGACGTATCGATCTTCGAACTACTCGAGACGATCGGGGCGGGCGCCGTCATGGTGATTGCCCCATCGAGCATCTACGGTGGGCCCGAGCTAGCCGAGCTGATCAAGACAGAGCGAGTGACGCATGTCGGCGCTACTCCTTCGGTGCTCGCATCGGTGGATCCATCTGGACTCGACGATGTTGCTGTCGTCGTGGTCGCGGGTGAAGCGTGTCCGCCAGAGTTGGTCGCGAAGTGGGCGCCCGGACGCCACTTTGTCAACGCGTACGGCCCGACCGAGATGACGATCGTCACGAACATGACGGAACTCGGCGCGGGTGATCCCGTCACGATCGGTGGTCCGATTCGTGGTGCAGCGTCTTTGGTATTGGATGCCCGCTTGCAGCCTGTACCGACGGGGACTACGGGTGAGCTCTATCTTGCAGGGCCGCAGGTTGCGCGCGGATACCACAATTTGGCAGGTATGACGGCCGATCGATTCATCGCGAATCCCTTTGGGGCACAGGGTGAACGAATGTACCGCACGGGGGACGTGGTGCGGTGGACGGAAAGTGCTGCCGGCGATCGTAGCGTCGAATACGTCGGACGGTCCGATTCCCAGGTCAAGATCCGTGGCTTCCGCATCGAGTTGACTGAAATCGACGCGGTCATCGCACTCGACGAACGGGTCGAGTTCGTGACAACGCTCGGGCGAGTGTTGCCCAGCGGTGAAACGGCTCTCATCTCTTATGTGCTTCCTGCAGTTGGAGCCGTGCTGTCCGGGGATGACGTCCTGGCAGTGGTCAAGACGGATCTTCCCCGTCACATGATTCCGGCGGCTGTCGTTGTCATCGACGAGATTCCCTTGACGCCAGTAGGAAAGTTGGATTCAGCAGCACTTCCTGATCCCGTATTCGAGGCCCGAGAGTTTGTAGCGCCATCCTCCGATGGTGAGGTCGTGGTCGCGCGCATATTCGAAGAACTCTTGGGGGTGGACCGAGTCGGCGCTGACGACGACTTCTTCGAACTCGGCGGCAACTCGTTGATTGCTGCGAAATTGGCCGGGCGTCTCAGTGCGGCTTTCGATGTGCGGGTTCAGGTCAAAACGCTCTTCGAGTACTCGACAGTCTCCGGTCTTGCATCTGTTTTGTCAGATTCAGCGGGGCGTGTGCGAATTGCCTTGGCCCCTCGCTCTCGTCCGGACCGGATACCTCTTTCCCTTGCACAGTCGCGGATGTGGTTCTTGTCGAGATTCGACTCTGTGTCTGGTGTGAACAACATTCCGATCGTGTTGCGGTTGTCCGGTGCCGTCGATGTTTCGGCACTGTCCGCAGCGCTGTCGGATGTTGTTGCGCGGCACGAGGTGTTGCGGACCGTCTATCCGGAATTCGAGGGCATCGGGTTCCAACAAGTACTTCCGGTGGACGAATTCGTGGAAACTGTATTGCCCGAAACTGTCGACGCGGCCGACTTGCTCGGTGTGCTGACGCCAGTGGTGGCAGAGGGGTTCGATGTCACGGTCGAGGTGCCATTACGGGTTCGTTTGTTCCAGACGGGTTCGTCGGAGTTTGTGTTGGCGTTGGTGATTCACCATATCGCTGCTGACGGTGTGTCGATGGGTCCGTTGGTGCGTGATGTGTCGATGGCGTATGTGGCGCGTGCGGGTGGACAGGTTCCGGGGTGGGCGCCGTTGGCGGTGCAGTATGCGGATTACGCGTTGTGGCAGCGTGAGGTGTTGGGGTCCGAGGGTGATCCGTCGTCGTTGATGTCTGAGCAGTTGGGGTATTGGACGTCGGTGTTGGCGGGGTTGCCGGAGCGGATCGAGCTGCCGGCGGATCGCCCGCGGCCGTTGGTGGCATCCAATCAGGGTGCGAGTTACCAGTTTTCGATAGACGCGCGGTTACATCGAGCGCTCGAGCAGTTGGCGCTTGATCGTAATGTGTCGTTGTTCATGGTGGTGCATGCGGCGTTGGCGGTGTTGTTGGCGCGGCTGAGCGGTAGTGACGACGTTGTGGTGGGCTCTCCGATCGCAGGGCGGGGTGAGCCGGAGCTGGACGATCTGATTGGTATGTTCGTCAATACGTTGGTGTTGCGGACCGAGGTGGATTCTTCGGAGTCTTTCTCGGCGTTATTGGGTCGGGTTCGTGAGGTCGATCTCGGGGCGTTCGGCAACGAGGACGTGCCGTTCGAGCGTTTGGTGGAAGTGCTTGATCCGGCGCGGTCGCAGGCCCATCATCCGTTGTTCCAGGTTGCGTTGTTCTTTCAGAACATGGCGCAGGATGTCGTGGAGTTGCCGGGACTGTCGATTGCCGGTTTCGACGCCGGTGTCGAGATCGCGAAGTTCGATCTGCAGTTGACGGTGACGCCGTTGGAGGAGGACGGCGTCGGTGTGGGGATGCCGATGTCGTTGACGTATGCGACGGATCTGTTCGACGCGTCGACAGTTGTTTCGTTTGCGGAGCGGTTGGTGCGTGTTCTGGAAGCAATGGTGGCGGAGCCTGATTCGGTTGTCGGGGATGTGGAGTTGCTCGGTGAGGGCGAGCGTTCGCAGGTGCTGGTGGCGGTCAATGACACTGTTCACGAGTTGACTGTTGGTGCTTTGTTGCTCGACGGGTTTGTTGCGCAGGTGGCGGCGACGCCGGATGCGGTGGCGGTGGTGTTCGAGGGGCAGTCTCTGACTTATGCGGAGTTCGGGTCTCGGGTGAACCGTCTTGCACGGTATCTGATTTCGGTGGGCGTGGGGCCGGAGTCGTTGGTGGCGTTGGCGATGCGCCGGTCGGTTGACCTTGTGGTTGGTATGTATGCAGTGGTTGCTGCGGGTGGGGCGTATGTGCCGTTGGATCCGGATCATCCGGTCGAGCGCAATGGTCATATTCTCGAGACCGCGGCACCGGTCTGTGTGTTGTCCACTGCTGGTGACGGTGTGGTGTTGCCGAGTAAATTCGATGTGGTGTTGATAGACGAGCTGGACGTGTCCGGATTCTCGGATGCGCCTGTTTCTGATGTGGATCGTGTTGCGCCGTTGCGTGTTTCGAATGCTGCGTATGTGATTTTCACGTCGGGGTCGACGGGGAAGCCGAAGGGTGTGGCGGTTTCGCATGCGGCGATCGTCAATCAGATGGCGTGGATGCAGGGGCAGTATGTTCTGACCGGGTCGGATGTGTATCTGCAGAAGACTGCGACGACGTTCGACGTGTCTTTGTGGGGGTTCTTCCTGCCGTTGGCGGTGGGTGCTCGGTTGGTGGTGGCCACTCATGACGGTCATCGGGATCCGGGGTATTTGGCGTCGGTGATCGCTGATCAGCGCGTGACGGTGACGGACTTCGTGCCGACGATGCTGTCGGTGTTCACGGGGGAAGTCTCTGCCAGCCAGTTGGATTCGCTACGTGATGTGTTCGTCATCGGTGAGGCGTTGCCGGCGCAGACGGTGCGCGATTTCGGTGTTGTTTCAAGCGCGCGGGTTCACAACTTGTATGGTCCGACCGAGGCCGCGGTGTCGATCACGTTCGCGGATGTGACGGATGCTGTCCACGGTGGTGTGGCTTCTATTGGTGTGCCGCAGTGGAATTCGCAGGTTTTCGTCTTGGATTCGCGATTGCGTCCGGTGCCGGCGGGTGTTGCGGGAGAGTTGTATCTTGCGGGTGATCAGTTGGCTCGTGGGTATGTTTCTCGTCCGGATTTGTCGGCGGATCGCTTCGTCGCGAATCCGTTCACTCATGGCAGTGTCGGCGATCGGATGTACCGCACGGGGGACTTGGTGCGGTGGGGCTGGTCGGGGGAGCTCGAGTACATCGGGCGCACTGATTTCCAGGTGAAGTTCCGGGGTCAGCGGATCGAGTTGGGGGAGATCGAGTCGGCCCTGGTGGCCGATGTGTCGGTGTCGGTGTCGTCGGTGGCGGTGGTGTCGACCAAGACCGGTGATCAGTTGGTGGGGTATGTGGTGCCGACGTCGGGAGCGGTGGTTGATGTTGCGGCGCTTGTGGATTCGTTGGGGTCGGTGTTGCCGTCGTATATGGTGCCGTCGCAGATCATGGTGTTGGATGCGTTCCCGCTGAATGCTTCGGGGAAGTTGGATCGGAAGCTGTTGCCGAAGCCGGTGTTCGAGGCTGCGGCGTTCCGGGCTCCGGTGACTCCGGTGGAGGAGTCGGTTGCCTCGGTTTTCGCCGAGGTGTTGGGTGTGGATCGGGTCGGGCTTGATGATGATTTCTTTGCTTTGGGTGGCAATTCGCTGATTGCGACTCGGATGGTTGCCCGCCTTGGGCAGGCGCTCGATACGCAGGTTCCGGTACGGGTGCTGTTCGAGGTGTCCTCGGTCGAGCGCGTGGCTGCCCGGGTTCAGACCAAGATCGGTTCGGGTGCTCGGGCGGCGTTGACTGCTCGGGTGCGTCCGGAGCGGGTGCCGTTGTCCCTTGCACAGCAACGGATGTGGTTTCTGAACCAACTCGACCCAGAGTCGCCGGTCTACAATGTTCCTCTCGCGATCCGGCTTTCAGGGAAGCTGGACGTGGCGGGGCTGAAAGCTGCTGTTTCCGATGTCCTGGCACGACACGAGTCGCTCAGAACGTTGTACCCAAGCGATCCAGATGGACCAATGCAGGTAATTGTTCCACCCGAAGAGGTCGTGCTGGACTTGAGTCCAGTCGAGGTCGACGCCGAGTCTGTAATGCTGCGCGTAGCAGAGGTTGTCGGACAGGGATTCGACGTCGGTGCTGAGGTCCCCGTTCGAGCGAAACTGTTCAGCCTTGGCTCTGGCGACTACGTGTTGGTTGTCGTGATCCACCACGTTGCCGGAGACGGTTCCTCAGTCGGGCCACTCGGGCGCGATGTCATGGTCGCGTATGAGGCCCGATCTCGGGGGGTGGTTCCGGGGTGGGCACCTCTCGGAGTGCAGTACGCGGACTATGCGTTGTGGCAACGCGAGATGTTGGGCTCAGATGGTGACCCGGACTCGATCGCGTCGAAGCAAATTGCGTATTGGCGAACTCAGTTGGCTGACGTCCCCCCCGTTTTGAATCTCCCCTTGGATCGTGCAAGGCCCGCGATTCAGTCGTTACGCGGAGCGACAGTCAATTTCACGATCGATGCACGCCTTCATTCAGACTTGTCGAGGCTTGCAGAGGGTCACAACGTCACTGTCTTTATGGTCATTCACGCGGCTGTGGCTGTTTTGATGTCCAGACTGAGCAGTTCCACGGACGTGGTGCTTGGTACTCCTGTCGCAGGACGCGGGGAGGCCGAACTCGACGATCTGATTGGTATGTTCGTCAACACGCTGGTCTTACGCACGAACGTCGAAGCGTCGGAGGGATTCGGTTCGTTCCTGGAGCAGGTGCGTGAAATCGATCTATCGGCGTTTGCCAATGCGGATGTGCCGTTCGAGTGGTTGGTGGATGAGATCGACCCCGTGCGTTCTACTGCGCACTCACCGCTGTTCCAGGTTTTGTTGGTGTTCCAGAACTTTGCGCAAACGCAGTTCGTGTTGCCAGAACTCACGATTTCCGGGATCGAAGCGGACTCGGGAACGGCGAAATACGACCTTCAGATCACTCTGTCCGAGGTCATCAGCGAGTCTGGAGAACCCTCAGGGATACACGGGTCGTTCAACTACGCAACCGACCTGTTCGACGAATCAACGGTGCTGGAATTCGTCGATCGTCTGTTGCGAATTCTGAGCACAGTGTCCGCAACTCCGGACGTACTGGTTGGTGATATTCCCGTACTCTCGCAGAGCGAGAGTGAACAGGTACTGGCACAAGCTGTTTCGGCCGGATCTTTGTGCTCGGACAATGCGACGCTGGTCTCGTTGTTCGACGAGCAGGTTGCGCGGACGCCTAACTCTGTCGCGTTGGCCATGGACGCAATTGAACTTACGTATGCGGAGTTCGATGCCAAGGTCAATCAACTCGCGCGTCACCTCATTTCCGAAGGAGTCGGACCTGAGCAGTTGGTCGGTGTGGCGATGCGTCGGAGCATTGACCTCGTGGTTGCGATCTACGCCGTTCTGAAGGCTGGGGGCGCCTACGTTCCTATCGATCCAGATCATCCAGCAGAACGCACCGAGTACGTCGTAGAGGCGGCGGATCCGGTACTGATTCTGACTACCGCTCGCGATCAGTTCGCGTCGACGGGTCGACGGATGGTGACTGTCGAGGCTCTGAACTTGGACGGGTTCCCATCTCGCCGGATTGCCGACTCTGAACGCAATTCGCCTTTGCGATCGCAAAACACGGCGTATCTGATCTTCACTTCAGGTTCGACAGGTCGACCCAAGGGCGTTGCCATTACACACAGCGCAACGGTGAACCAGTTGGTGTGGGCTCAGGCGACCTACAGGCTTGATTGCTCGGATGTGGTACTGCACAAAACGCCGATCACCTTCGACATTTCGGTCTGGGAATTGTTCTGGACTCTCCAAACTGGCGCGAAACTGGTCATCGCGGTTCCCGATGGACACCGGGACGCAGATTATCTTGCGAAAACCATCGCTCAAGAGCGGGTCACGACGGTGCATTTCGTTCCGTCGATGTTGAGCGCATTCATGTCCGCGGTGCCCGCGCCGCTGCCGGAATCGGTGCGTCGAGTCTTTGTCGCAGGAGAGGCGTTGAGCGCCGACACCGTACGCCGATTCAGCGGGTACGCCTCGGCGAGCCTGCACAACTGGTACGGGCCTGCCGAGGTCGAGGTGGTAACAGCTTGGGAGGCGACTCCTGAGGCGGTGGTCGTCCCGATCGGTACGCCCGTCGCTAACGCGTCCACTGTTGTGCTTGACGGCCGGTTGGCGCCAGTGCCGGTGGGTGTGGCCGGTGAACTGTATTTGGGTGGACCGCAGGTGGCTCGTGCATATCACGGTGAGCCTGCTATGACGGCGCTGCGATTTGTCGCCGATCCATTCGGATCAGCCGGCGCCAGGTTGTACCGCACCGGAGATTTGGTTCGATGGACCAAATCGGGGGAGCTGGAGTACATCGGCCGTAGCGATTTCCAGGTGAAGTTGCGTGGTCAGCGGATCGAACTGGGTGAGATCGAATCAGCCCTGCTCACGCATGAGAACGTCAACGACGCCGTCGTCGTGATGCACTCTGACTCCAAGTCGGGTGACAGCTTGGTTGGGTATGTGGTGCCGGCGTCGGGTGCGGTGGTTGATGTTGTAGCGCTTACGGATTCGCTGCGTGCGGTGTTGCCGTCGTACATGGTTCCGTCGTTGATCATGGTGTTGGATGCGTTGCCGCTGAATGCGTCTGGGAAGTTGGATCGGAAGTTGTTGCCGGAGCCGGTGTTCGAGGTTGCGGTGTTCCGGGCTCCGGTGACGGCGGTGGAGGAGATCGTCGCGTCGGTGTTCGGGGATGTTCTCGGGGTCGAGCGTGTCGGGTTGGATGATGATTTCTTTGCTTTGGGTGGTAATTCTTTGATTGCTACTCGGGTGGCGGCTCGGTTGGGGCAGGCGCTCGATGCGCAGGTTCCGGTGCGGGTGTTGTTCGAGGCGTCGTCGGTGGAGTTGTTGGCTGCGCGGGTGGAGTCGGAGGTTGGTTCGGGTGCGCGGGCGGCGTTGACGGCTCGGGTGCGTCCGGAGCGGGTGCCGTTGTCGTTGGCGCAGCAGCGGATGTGGTTCTTGAACCGTTTCGATACGTTGTCGTCGGCGAACAATATTCCGGTGGCGATTCGGTTGTCGGGGTTGTTGGATGTGGAGGCTCTGCAGGCTGCGGTGTCGGATGTTGTTGTGCGGCATGAGATTTTGCGGACGGTGTATCCGGAGGTCGACGGTGTCGGGTTCCAGGAGGTGTTGTCTGCGGATCGGGTGCGGTTGGATTTGTCGCCGGTGGCGGTGTCGGAGTCCGATGTCGTTGGTGCGGTGACGGAGTTCTTGTCGGCTGGTTTCGATGTGGCGGTGGAGGTTCCGGTTCGGGCGCGGTTGTTCGCGGTGTCGGAGTCGGAGTTCGTGTTGGCGATGGTGGTTCATCACATCAGTGGTGATGGTGTGTCGATGGGGCCGTTGACGCGTGATGTGATGGTGGCGTACGAGGCTCGTTCTCGGGGTGAGGTGCCGGGGTGGACGCCGTTGGCGGTGCAGTATGCGGATTACGCGTTGTGGCAGCGGGAGACTCTCGGTTCGGAAGATGATCCGTCGTCGTTGATTTCGCGTCAGATCGGGTTCTGGGAGTCGGCGTTGGCGGGGTTGCCGGATCAGTTGGATTTGCCGGCTGATCGTCCGCGGCCGGCGGTGGCGTCCAATCGTGGTGCTGCGTATTCGTTCGTGATTGATCGTGATGTGCATGTGTCGTTGAGTGACGCTGCGCGTGAGTCGAATTCGTCGTTGTTCATGGTGGTGCATGCGGCGTTGGCGGTGTTGTTGTCGCGGTTGTCGGGGACGTCCGATATTGCGATCGGTACTCCGGTGGCGGGTCGTGGTGAGCAGGTTCTCGATGATTTGATCGGGATGTTCGTCAATACGTTGGTGTTGCGGACCGAGGTGGATTCTTCGGAGTCGTTCTCGGGGTTGTTGGGTCGGGTTCGTGAGGGCGATCTGGGTGCGTTTGCGCATGCGGATGTGCCGTTCGAGCGGTTGGTGGAGGTGCTCAATCCGGCGCGGTCGCAGGCTCGTAATCCGTTGTTCCAGGTGATGCTCTCGTTCCAGAACATGGAGCAGACCGCGTTGCAGTTGGGCGATCTGACGGTTGCGGGCGTCGATACCGGCGCGGTGGCGGCGAAGTTCGATCTGCAGTTGACCATGGTCGAGCAGTTCGACGAGTCCGGTGCCCCGGCCGGGATGGCGGCGACGTTCACGTACGCGACGGATCTGTTCGACGAGTCGACGGTGGCAGGGTTTGCGGTTCGGTTCGGACGGATTCTCGGTACTGTCGTCGCCGATCATTCAATATGTTTGGGCGACATAGACATCATTGGTGCTGCTGAAAGACAGTCGATACTGGCTTGGTCCCAAGCGCCGGTTCGAACTCCGTTGACGGCGGATCTTCTACCGGATCGATTCGATAGGCAGGTTGCGAAGACTCCTGATCTAATTGCCATAGCTGACGGCGATAACGCGTTGACCTATCGCGAGTTGGATAGCCGCATAAATCGGTTGGCAAGATTCCTAATCGAGATTGGCGCGGGTCCCGGTACAAGTGTAGTGCTCTCAGTTCGGCGATCGATCGAACTTGTGGTTGGAATGTATGCGATTTCAAAGAGCGGTGCAGCCTATGTGCCATTGGACCCGGATCAACCGATTGATCGAAATCAGTTCATCATCGAAACATCCTCACCAATTTGTATCCTAACGACATCTGGTACCCATCTAGACGAGTCTTTCGGGGGCGCGAGAATTCTTCTGGACTCGATCGAACTCGATAGGTACTCGTCGGTTCCAGTTCGTCAGGGAGAAAGAGGCCGGAGTCTTCATCCGGAAGATACGGCGTACGTCATCTTCACTTCGGGTTCGACCGGAAGGCCGAAAGGCGTGGCGGTTCCACACCAATCTGTAGTGCGATCCTTGGATTGGCGTCAGGAACGCTATGGGTTGACCGCGGAAGATGTTGTACTGCAGAAGACCCCTTTCACTTTTGACGCTTCCGTTCGCGAGTTTTGGTGGCCACTGTTGTCTGGTGCCCGATTGGTGATTGCGTCTGCTGATGGGCACCGTGATCCTGGTTATTTGGTTCGCGCGATCCGCGAAAACCGAGTTACATCGGCCCATTTCGTGCCATCAGTTCTTGGCGAAATTCTGGAGCAAGCGTGCCCGGACGACTTGGTTAGTCTTCGTCAAGTATTCTGCGGTGGCGAGACACTTACGCCGCATTTGGCGGATCGCTTCCGTAACTTGAGTCTTGCAGAGTTGTTTAACGAGTATGGGCCGACGGAGTCGGCTGTCTCGGTATCCAGTCATTCGGTCAGAGCTGAGCAATACCAGAGTATTCCAATAGGCTCGCCCGCCGGCGGTGTCGATATTTATGTGCTCGACAATAAGTTACAACTCGTTCCATCTGGTGTAGTGGGCGAGATGTACCTTGCCGGAGGTCAGCTTGCCCGCGGGTATGAGACGAGGGGTGAACTGACTTCCGAACGCTTTGTTGCCAATCCGTTCAGTCAGCCGGGCATGAGGATGTACAGATCTGGTGACCTTGCCCGATGGACTAAGTCGGGAGAGTTGGAGTACATCGGACGTAGCGACTTCCAGGTGAAGTTGCACGGGCTCCGGATTGAACTTGGTGAGATCGAGCGTGCCTTACTTGAAATTCCAGGGGTTCGCCAGGCCGTGGTTGTACTTCATGATGATGCAGATCGGGGCTCGCACCTCGTCGCGTATGGGGTCGGCGACGACTCTGCCTCAATATCCGCCGAATTGATCCTGCAGGATCTTTCGTTGCGGCTACCGCGCTACATGGTCCCTACCAAATTGATCACTCTCGAACGGATGCCGCTGAATGCGAACGGCAAGTTGGATCGGAAGTTGTTGCCGGAGCCGGTGTTCGAGGTTGCGGTGTTCCGGGCTCCGGTGACGGCGGTGGAGGAGATCGTCGCGTCGGTGTTCGGGGATGTTCTCGGGGTCGAGCGTGTCGGGTTGGATGATGATTTCTTTGCTTTGGGTGGTAATTCTTTGATTGCTACTCGGGTGGCGGCGCGGTTGGGGCAGGCGCTCGATGCGCAGGTTCCGGTGCGGGTGTTGTTCGAGGCGTCGTCGGTGGAGTTGTTGGCTGCTCGGGTGGAGTCGGAGGTTGGTTCGGGTGCGCGGGCGGCGTTGACGGCTCGGGTGCGTCCGGAGCGGGTGCCGTTGTCGTTGGCGCAGCAGCGGATGTGGTTCTTGAACCGATTCGATCCGGGATCCAATGTTGACAATATTCCGGTGGCGATTCGGTTGTCGGGGTTGTTGGATGTGGCGGCGTTGGACGCTGCGGTGTCGGATGTTGTTGTGCGGCATGAGATTTTGCGGACGGTGTATCCGGAGGTCGACGGTGTCGGGTTCCAGGAGGTGTTGTCTGCGGATCGGGTGCGGTTGGATTTGTCGCCGGTGGCGGTGTCGGAGTCCGATGTCGTTGGTGCGGTGACGGAGTTCTTGTCGGCTGGTTTCGATGTGGCGGTGGAGGTTCCGGTTCGGGCGCGGTTGTTCGCGGTGTCGGAGTCGGAGTTCGTGTTGGCGATGGTGGTTCATCACATCAGTGGTGATGGTGTGTCGATGGGGCCGTTGACGCGTGATGTGATGGTGGCGTACGAGGCTCGTTCTCGGGGTGAGGTGCCGGGGTGGACGCCGTTGGCGGTGCAGTATGCGGATTACGCGTTGTGGCAGCGGGAGACTCTCGGTTCGGAAGATGATCCGTCGTCGTTGATTTCGCGTCAGATCGGGTTCTGGGAGTCGGCGTTGGCGGGGTTGCCGGATCAGTTGGATTTGCCGGCTGATCGTCCGCGGCCGGCGGTGGCGTCCAATCGTGGCGCTGCGTATTCGTTCGTGATTGATCGTGATGTGCATGTGTCGTTGAGTGACGCTGCGCGTGAGTCGAATTCGTCGTTGTTCATGGTGGTGCATGCGGCGTTGGCGGTGTTGTTGTCGCGGTTGTCGGGGACGTCCGATATTGCGATCGGTACTCCGGTGGCGGGTCGTGGTGAGCAGGTTCTCGATGATTTGATCGGGATGTTCGTCAATACGTTGGTGTTGCGGACCGAGGTGGATTCTTCGGAGTCGTTCTCGGGGTTGTTGGGTCGGGTGCGTGAGGGTGATCTGGGTGCGTTTGCGCATGCGGATGTGCCGTTCGAGCGGTTGGTGGAGGTGCTCAATCCGGCGCGGTCGCAGGCTCGTAATCCGTTGTTCCAGGTGATGCTCTCGTTCCAGAGCGCACGCCAGACCGGGTTGCAGTTGGGCGATCTGACGGTTGCGGGCGTCGATACCGGCGCGGTGGCGGCGAAGTTCGATCTGCAGTTGACCATGGTCGAGCAGTTCGACGAGTCCGGTGCCCCGGCCGGGATGGCGGCGACGTTCACGTACGCGACGGATCTGTTCGACGAGTCGACGGTGGCCTCGATGGCAACCCGATTCGAACGCATCCTGGCTGCCGTCGTTGCTGATCGGTCAACCATTGTTGGTGACGTTGATATTTTGGATTCTGTTGAGCGTTCGTTGGTGCTCGAGGGGTGGAATGACACGGCTCGTGAGGTTGCGGGTGTGTCGGTGTTGGACGGGTTCGATGCGCAGGTGGCGGCGTCTCCGGATGCGGTAGCGCTCTCGTTCGAGGGTGTGTCGTTGTCGTATGCGGAGTTCGATGCTCGGGTGAATCGTTTTGCCAGGTATTTGGTTTCGGTGGGTGTGGGGCCGGAGTCGTTGGTGGGTGTTGCGGTTCGTCGGTCGGTTGATTTGTTGGTTGCGGTTTACGGTGTGCTCAGGGCTGGTGGTGGGTATGTTCCGGTGGATCCGGATCAGCCTGCGGACCGTAATGGGTATGTGTTGGCGGCGGCGTCGCCGGTGTGTGTGGTCAGTACTTCTGATGTTGGTTTCGATGCTGGTGTGGTGCCGGTGGTCGAGGTTGATGTTGTTGATGTGTCTGGTTTTTCGGATGCTCCTGTCTCGGATGTGGATCGGGTTGCGCCGTTGCGGTCGGGGAATACGGCGTATGTGATTTTCACGTCGGGGTCGACGGGTCGGCCGAAGGGGGTGGCGGTCAGTCATCGCAGTGTGGTCAATCAGGTGTCGTGGTTGGCGGAGCGTTATGCGGTGTCGGGTTCTGATGTGGTGTTGTTCAAGACTCCGGTGACGTTCGATGTGTCGGTGTGGGAGTTGTTTGTTCCGTTGGCGGTGGGTGCTCGGTTGGTGGTGGCTACTCATGACGGTCATCGGGATCCGGGGTATTTGGCGTCGGTGGTGGCGGCGGAGTCGGTGTCGATGGTCTCGTTTGTGCCGTCGATGTTGGAGGTGTTCGTCGATCAGTTGGTCGACACGTCGGAGGCGACGATTTCGCGTCTCGGTGGTGGTGGGTTGGGTTCGTTGCGGGTGGTTTTCGCGGCGGGTGAGGCGTTGCCGGCGTCGGTGGTGGGTCGGGTGTTGTCGGTGTTGCCGTCGGTTGAGGTTCATAATTTGTATGGTCCGACGGAGTTCACGGTGCATGCGACGGCGGCGGGTCCGCTCGATGGTGTGGGTGTGGTGGTGCCGATGGGTGCTCCGGTGTGGAATTCGTCGGTGTTGGTGTTGGATTCGCGGTTGCGTCCGGTGCCGGTGGGTGTTGCGGGTGAGTTGTATTTGTCGGGTGTGCAGGTCGCTCGTGGGTATTTCGGGCGGGTGGATTTGTCGGCGGAGCGGTTTGTGGCGAATCCGTTCGGTGGGGTGGGTTCGCGGATGTATCGCACGGGGGATGTGGTGCGGTGGATCGGTGTGTCGGGTGAGCTCGAGTATGTCGGTCGTAGTGATTTTCAGGTGAAGTTGCGTGGTCAGCGGATCGAGTTGGGGGAGATCGAGGCTGCGGTTCGGGATCAGGTGGGTGTGGGTTCTGTGGTGGTGGTGGTGTGGCGTGATCAGTTGGTTGCGTATGTCACTGCTGCGGTGGGGTCTTCGGTTGATGTTGATGTGGTGAAGGTGGGTGTGGGGGAGCGGTTGGCGTCGTATATGGTGCCGTCGCAGTTTGTGGTGTTGGATGCGTTGCCGCTGAATGCTTCGGGGAAGTTGGATCGGAAGTTGTTGCCGGAGCCGGTGTTCGAGGTTGCGGTGTTCCGGGCTCCCACTACCGAAGCTGAACTACTTGTCGCAAGCGTCTTTTCGGAGATTCTCGGTGTCGAGCACATCGGAGCGGACGACAGCTTCTTCGAGTTGGGTGGCAACTCATTGGTCGCAGCGAGGGTTGCTGCTCGGCTGAGCGCAGCAGTTTCCGTGGAGGTCCCACTGCGACTCATCTTCGCTACTTCGACGGTCAGCGAACTTGCAGAACGAATTGCACTCGGAATTCGGGTGGGCTTCGATGCGAAAACCGATGATGCACTACGAACGCTTCTGCCGCTGAGAACGACAGGGAGCGATGTGCCGTTGTTCTGTGTTCATCCACTCGTTGGACTGGCGTGGCCTTTTGCGCCGTTGGCGGCTGTTGTGGACCGTTCGATTCCGCTTTATGGATTGCAGAGCCCTGTTCTGACTGATGAGGCATTCCAAGGACGATCCCTTGACGATTACGCGGATCGCTACGTGGATGAGATCACCCGGGTTCAGCAGTCAGGCCCGTACCGAATTCTCGGTTGGTCGCTCGGCGCGATCATTGCTCAAGCGGTTGCGGCGAAGATGGAGGAGCGAGGCGAGATCGTTGAGGCGTTGATCTTGCTGGACGGTTCGCCGGAAACACGCGACGAATCAGAGCACGCTGTCCAGGTGCGCGCTGAGTTGGCTGCAATGGGGATTGTCTTCGGCGAGAACGAAAAGCTCGATGAATTGTCGGTCGAAAGGTCTGCAGAGATCTTGACGGCTGTCGACGGAGAGAGAATCGGACTCGATGCGTCTGCGATCAAGCGGTTGCTCACAAGCATTGCGATTTCGGCGAAGCTGATCAACGCCCATCGGCCGCAGTCGTTCGGGGGGCCGATCACCTTCGTGAGTTCGTTGGATCGTTCGGACGCAAAGCAAGCCGATAAGGTTTGGGGTCCGTACGCGCAAGGAGAACTGACGGATGAATTGGTCGACGTTCACCACCTGGAGATGATGTCTCCTGAAGGCGTTCGCGCTATCGGGCTGATCATTGAGCGTGTGTTGCGCGGTGGCGCCGCTGATTGATCAACCGGCGTATACGAGCCTGGTCGGGCGACGGCCAGGCTCGTATGCTTCGCTCTTCGTGATTGGCCTTGTAGGAGGTCATGTTCACCCGTGACAGCGCACGCTTGTCGATCGGAGTTTGTCGAGCGTGCGATTTCGACCGCTGCGGCTGACCATCTCGACGTCTGGGGCAGCTATGCGCAGGGGATCGGCGTGAATTCCGGATCGAGCGCGGATTTTACGAGGTCCAACGAATGCGCGTCACGAACCAGCCCCGCATGCGAGGCAGTGTTGCCTGGGCATCCATCCTGGACCCAGACGTTGTTTACAACGGAATTGGGGCCTGCGGTAAGGAACGAAGCTTCCGGAGGGGTTGAAATCTGGTCGTGAGCGGTCGCGATTACGGTATACGTAACTCCCGGTTGGGTTTCCGAGCCCGCATTGAGCTCAGTCAACAGCGGTGTCCCTTGAAGTTGTTGAACACCGGCTGGTCCCCAAATCGCCTGAACCAAGAGGTCTCCAGGAAGCCCCATATCTGAGAGTTGTTTGGCGTTTGCTTGCAAGCCGCCGAAGGTCGTTCCGTGGTTGGTAGCGCCGAGGGTGACCAGAGAATGGACGGCGTTTTTCGACGGATCTTCCGGAGTCGAACCACCGTCGAACTTCAGGTACTGGCGAGCGACGACTCCCCCTTGGGAGTGGCCTACGAGATCCACCTGGCCTGCACCCGTATGACGGCGAACTGAATCAACGAAGGTTGCAAGCTCTTTCGCTGAAGTCGCAATGTCCCTGATACCCCATTGGAGAGCGTTGGGATTGAAGATTTCCCGTGCCCCTCCATAATTGAGAGCAAATACGCAGTAGCCGAGATCAGCAAGTTGCGGGGAAAGTTCAGCCCAGGTATCAACCATGTTCGCGGTTGTTCCATGGATGAGAACTACCGGACGAGGATGATCGGCGCTCGGAACGCAATTCCAGTTGTTGGAGCCCGCCGGCGATGGACCCATAGTCGCGAAACCAGGGCTGGGTTCTCGATCATCCGCCAGGGCACTAACTGAGGTGCCAGACAGCAGGAAACACGTTCCCAGTACGACCAGCATGATCCGAATGAACCGCACCGCTGATTCCTCCTATGAAGCTAATCGGTGCCTCGTGCTGGAGTTGAAGCCAGCACGAGGCACTTGAATCAGACGCCCAGAGACTGTGCGATGAATGGCCAGGACTTGTGTAGATCGTCTTGCCAGTAGCCCCATGAATGGGTACCTGTTGGTCGGAAATCCACTACTGCCGGAATATTCAGTTCGAAGAGCCGCTTCGCCATGTTGGAGGTACACAGGTTGGTTGCAAGCTCGATCGGACTGCCGACAACGATCTGGTCGAACATCGCAGCGCGGCCGTCCTGGATGCGCGGATTAGCAGGGGTGTCATTGGGGAAACCGGGGAGCCCGCTGCCGGTGCTCATGTAAATCTGTGTGCCACGCAGCTTCTCAGCGTTCACAAGGGGGTCGTGTTCCCGCCAACCGGGGCCGTCGAACGGACCCCACATGTTCTGCACGTCGTCAACGCCGCCGATCCACTCCGTGGTGGTCTTGACGAACTGCTGGCCGAGCGGATCGCTGGTCTGAGCACACCCGCTGAATGCGGCAACGGAGTTGTAAAAACCTGGGTACTCGATCGCCAGGTTGAGCACAGAAGTACCCGACATCGAGATTGCTGCAATCGACTGTTCGCCATTGCTGCCAAGTTGCTTGTTCAGCAACGGGGGGAGCTCCTTACCCAGAAAAGTGCTCCACATGTTCTTACCAAGTTTCGGGTCTTCCTTCTGCCAGTCGGTGTAGTACGACAGGCGTCCACCAACTGGCGTCGCGACGTTGACGTTCTTGTCCTGGAAGAAGTCGACGACATCGGTCTGGTACTCCCAAGTAGCGGAATCTTGTCCACCACCGGCTCCGTTGAGCAAGTACAGGATGGGACGGGGCGCGGAGTCATCGGCAGGAGTGATGACCTGAATTGGAACAACGCGGTCCATCGACGCCGCGTATACATTCACGATCTTTTGGCGATCGTTCACTTGCTCGACTGAGACGACGTAAGAACCACTCGTGACGGGCTCCACCGAATCTCCGCCGCCCTGGTGAGTGACAGGCGACGCAGTTGCGATACCGGCCGGAACCAGAGCGCACACCATCGTCACCGCGGCGACACCGGTAGCGCGCCTCCACATGGACTGCCTTGTACGCGTCAAGTTAGATACCTCTCGTTGCGTGGCACGGGTACATCGATGCTCATCCCTGGTGCCACTTGTTTCTCGAACTGTGAAGTCGGTTTGCGGTCTGTATTCGTTACGACATCGCCGCGGCGCGTCGGTATCCCCGAATTGCTGGGTAGACGAAGACCAGAATCATGCCGATGGACCAGATCAGCGTCTTGACGAGGGGTTCCGCCACAGGACCGCCCAACGACAGCCCTCTCATCGTGTCGATAGCGACGGACATCGGTTGCTCTGCCACCACTGGTTGAAGCCACTTCGGGTAGGCCATCACAGGGACGAATCCGGAATTGAAGAACATCAATAGTGTGCACGAGATGGATACGATTTCGACGAGCGGCAAGTTGTCGGAGACAGTGGCCAGGGCCGTCACCATCATGGCAAAACCGACGCCGAAAATGACGGGCAACGCCAAGATCGCGAAGGCCGCCAGCGGACCTTGATTGAATCGGAACCCCAGCAGATAGCCGACGCCGAGAATCACGATTGACGTGAGAAGAACTCGGACTGCTTCTGCGATCATGCGTCCGACGAGACTCGAGGCGCGATGCGCGGGGAGCGTCCAGAATCGACTCAGCAGTCCGGACGCGCGTTCACCTTTGAGGCCGACGGCGCTCGCAATCGACCCGAACATAGCGCCTACGAGGATGATCAGTGGAACTGTCCCGAAAATACTCGACTGGCCGGTTGCTGCTGTAATCGAATTGCCCAATACGACCCGGAACATGAGCAACATGAATGCTGGGTATATGAGGGCTTGAATGGCCGTCGACGGATCTCGCAGCCAGGTGAGCAGCAGGCGTTTAGCCTGAATCCCACTGTGCACGACCAGCGCCTTGAACGAGTTCTCGGGGAGCGCTTTATCCGGGTAAGGGAAGTTGAACCCCTCGACCGGGCGGACTACAGCCATGAATCGATCTGTCGGTTCGTTCATGACCGCCTCATACTTGCCCAGAACGCGAGTGGCGCGAACACGACGATCAACCCGATAGTCCACGCAACGACGGGAAACAGGACGCTCCAGGTGACTCCGCCTTGTGCAAGATCACGCATGGCGAATGAAAACTGCGATACCGGTTGATTGCGTACAAACGGCCGAATCCACTCGGGAAAGCCGGTCTCGGGCGCAAAACCGCAGGACAACATCCCCAGAATCAACTGTGGCAATGTCAGCGCTTGACTGGTGGCCTGCGGGCTCTTCGACAATGAGCCGATGGCGTCACCAGCGAAGGACAGGCAGGTGCTGAACGCCAGGGCGACAGCGCAGAACAAGACGGCCTGCCCGACTCCGGCTGAGAATCGAAAACCGATCAAGTGGCCGAACGCCAATGCGGCAGCAAGCGAGACTGTTGATCTGACGAACCCACTGGATTGACGGGACAGCAGCGGGATCGGGCCGACGACCGGCATGGTTTTCATCCGGTTGCTGAAGCCGGTGATCGATTCGGTCGAAGACATTTGAGCAGCCGAGATCGATGTGAATGCCATCGCCTGCAGGACAATGATCGGCATCAAGAACTGCGCGTAGTTGATCCCTTGAAGTTGCATGACGAACTTCAAGGGAAGGTAGAACCCGATCGTGAAGATCAGCGGTGCGATGACTGCAACGAGCAGCTCATAGCGCTTGACCATCGATTTGACGGTGCGTGCAGTCAGCACCCACCACTGATTGATCGCTGATGGATGCGGTCGGCGGTGCTTTCCAACGCTTAAAGCCTCGGGGACTGCAATCTTGCTGCGACTTTCCCCGCGGACAGTCACTTGATCGACCCCGAATTTTGTAGTTGTCGTCACGGCGTCTCGCTTACGTGCTGTTCACCTGTGAGTGAAAGAAAGACGTCATCGAGTGACGGGCGACGGAGCGCGATGTCTGCAAGCGGAATCCGTGCGTGGTCCAGACGACGCAGCGCTTCGGAGAGGGTTCCTGCGCCGACAGGTGCGGGGATAGCGATGCGACCGCTTTCTTGTGCCAGATCGAATCTGAAGTCGCGGGGGACCAGATTGCCCAGGGCATGGACCGCATGAGGCAGCTGTTTGAGATCTGCGGGCACAATCTCGCAGAAGCTTGCGCCGGTTCGCGCCTTCAGTTGGTCAGCAGTCCCCTCAGCAATGACTGCGCCTTTGTCGATGACGATGATGTTGTCGCTCAGTAAATCTGCCTCTTCGAGGTACTGAGTTGTCAGGAGCACGGTGATTCCCTGCTCCTTCAGTGACTGGACCAGCGACCAGACGCTCTGCCGACTGCGCGGATCCAAGCCGGTGGTCGGCTCGTCGAGGAAAACGACCTCGGGGCGAACAACCAGGCCACACGCGATATCGATTCGTCGGCGCATACCGCCGGAGTAGTTCCTCACTACTCGAGATCCTGCTTCGACGAGGTCGAATTGAGAGAGCAGGTCGGCAGCGCGCACCTTCGCCGACATTCGGTCGAGACCCATCAACCTGCCGAACAGTTCGATGTTCTCCCGGCCGGTGAGTGAATCGTCCAGGGCGGCGAACTGCCCGGTCATCATGATGGAGCGTCGAACCTCGGGAGCATTGCGCACTACGTCGTAGCCAGCCACCATCGCGCGTCCACTGGTGGGACGAATGAGCGTGGAGAGGACCTTCACCGTCGTCGTCTTGCCTGCGCCGTTGGGACCTAAGATGCCGAGCACTGTCCCACGTGGGGCGGTGAAGTTGATCCCTCGCAGCGCGTGCACGTTCTTGAAGGACTTGTGTACGTCCTCCACTAGTACCGCTGCGTCCGTGGAAAAGGGCATCAACACTCCGCTGTCTGCATTGTCGGAACGGGCACGCGCTCCCGACGGGCGCACAGATGCCTTCTGTCTTCTATCCGTGATCTCCGCTCAGATGTTACCGGAGGGTCAAACCGACACTCGGGCAATCGGACGCGTGAGAGGGAGTATGTGGCTCCTGCCAGCAACTCTCACCTTCGATTTCACCTTGTGGCAAGAATCACAAATATTCTTTGTAACGTAAAGATCTCTTCTAATTGAACGAATGACCAAATAGATTTTCAGCGCATCTGCGCAGGTGGGTATTCGGTTGCGCGGACCGGAGGTCTTTGATTTGACCGGTGACGAAAGTCCCCCGATTCCTTCCGGTTGGTCCCCTGGGCCCGCTGCTCGATGTCTTGTGGAGAGATTCGCGATACCGTTGGGAAATGGCGAACGCGACGTTGTCGGTGGTTGTTCCGGCTTTTAATGAATCTGAATACATCGAAACGTGCATCGAAGCGCTCATTGCTCAAGGTGAATATGTCGACGAAATCATCATCGTTGACAATAATTCCTCGGACAACACTTCCGAGTTGATCGAGAAGTATCAAAGTAGTTGTCCCAAGGTTCGGCTTCTCAAAGAATCCCGCCCCGGGGTGGTGCATGCGAGAAACAAAGGGTTTGACGCGGCGAGTGGAGAAATTATCGGACGTATCGACGCGGATACGATCGTGGGGGAAGACTGGGCCGTTGCGGTTCACGAATTCTTCGAGCGTCGCGACGATTTCTCGGGCGTAACTGGCCTGACTTACCTTTATGAATCTCCGATCGCCGGCCTTCAGCGCCGATGGACGAATTGGCGACTCGGTCGCGGGGCTCAGGGGGCGGTTCGGCCCGTTGTTGCAGTTCCAGGCAGTAACATGGCGATGCGTCGGTCGGCTTGGTTGGCCGTTAGGGGTGCGGTCAGCGATCGAACCGACATTCATGAGGATATCGATCTATCCCTCTGCATGGCGCATGTTCGTTGCGCAGTGGGGCAGATCTCGAGCATGGCCGCAAAGGTTTCGGGTAGACGTGGGGTTAGTTCGCCGCGAGTGTATGCACGATATAATCGAGCATCGAAGAAAACCCTCGAGCATCATGGTGTATCGAATTGGAAGTTAACATTCTTGATTGCAGCAGACAGTATTCTGCATGCAATCTTGTGGCCTCTTTATCGAATTTATGACAAGGATTCCGGACAACTCTCGTCTCGGGTCTTGGGTCGGAGGCAGCGGGCGCGGGATCTTCCCGTCTTTTCTTGATAAATCCGTCCGGTATTTATTCGAGAATGCTCGTGTCTAGCTGAAAAATCGGGAGTGCCCGATAATTGCGGACTATTGCTGGTTCTCGTTCGTTGCGAACTATTTCTTTTATTGCACGGGATTAACTGGCAGAATATTCATCTGCAGCGATTGTTACTTCTGGTGTAACTTGTAGCTTTTGGAACAGGGACGTTATTCCACTGTAGTCCTGCACGAACAGTTCGTTGTGCGGTTCCAATGCGACATCGTCGAGCATCTTCCGTCCTCCAGGTATGGCTTCAATTTCCATGATTGCTCGCCACGCGCCGAAGTCGGTCCCGCTGAACGCATGCATTGCGTCCTCGAAACCTTCGAGTAGATAGCTGCGATCTCCACCACCCAGGGAATCCCAGACCAGGACGGCTAATTCCCCGGCAATCGAGGCATGGCAGTACTCGTCGCGAGCGTGCAACCGGATTGTCGCGCGGTTGATCGACTGAACGCCCGGGTCGTCCGAGATGAGGTCGAGGTATGCGGTGATCGACACCTCGGCGACGGTCATGAACGCCAACTGTGTCAGGGCGATCTTGCGAGGCCCCTCGGCTGCGTCGAGAGCTTGCGCCCGCGTGCGGACCGTCAGGACGTCTGGCAGTGCCTTCGCCGGCAGCCCCCAGCCCCTGCCTCGACGGGTCGCTGAACTGGCATTGAAGTGCATGAGCGTGTGATATTGCTCGTCGACCATCGCCTGATTGACGGCCACTGCAGCCCAATCTCCGAGACCGACGCCGAGTCGGTCTTCGGCGAGAACGTCGAAGCCGGGATTGACGACGTACTTCTCGATGTCCATGACGTTCTTGTTGAACGCGATCCATGCCCAGGCTTGCAGGCGTTGCTTCTGCTCGGGGCTCAATGCCAGGTAGGTCGGATGCTCCGCGAACGGGAGAAGTGCTTCGGGGTAGTCGGACAACGACGAATCGAAGAGATCGTCCAGTTCCGGCTCCGCCTTCTTCACGGTTGCCCGGCGCGCCCAGTTGCTCGCAAGGCGGCGGACGATTGCACTCTCGACCGGATCCGAGGCGTCGTACTCCGGGAGGCTGGGCGGACTCACTCCGGGTCTCATCGTTCCCTACTCTCTGTGCCCTTCGGCAATGCGATCGAACAAGCTCTGGCACTCCGCGTTCAATTCGCCGGAGTGATCGTCGAGCGCTGCCTCGGCGGTTTTCATCAGCGTCGTGAAGTCGCCGAGCGTCTCGGCCGCCGTGTCCACCTGTGAGGTGGCATCAAACAGTGCTTTTCGTGTCGCACCTGCATGCGGATTGCCCGCTTGTACGTCCCAGTACACCTCCGGTTCGCCGCCGGCTATCCGCGCCAGGAGCGCGAGCAAGGTCCGATGCGGGGGAGGGGCGACCGCGATGAGTTCGTCCGCGGAAACTCCGAGTTCGGCCAGGGCAACGCCGAAAGCCAGCACCGACGCGTGTGTCAGAACCTGGGTGGCCGCAGCCAACCGGTCGTGACGATCGGCGTCCATCACCGCGACCGACGCTCCCCACGAGCGCACGATGTCGAGGAATCTGTCGGACTGCGGACCGCCGACGTACGGCACTGCGATGACGGCCCGACCGCGTGGCCCGAGCGACGGACGGAACATGGGGTTGAGTCCGAGGAATTCCCCTTCTCGGCCGGCGTCGGCGATTGCTGCGTCCATCCGCGATTTGACCGACAGCGTGTCCACAACGAGAGCGCCGGATGTCCGAAGGCTCGGTAGTGCGGCTAGAGCGACCTGTTCGGGAACCGCGAGCACGATGATGCGCGAGGACTCCACGTGCGCGAGGACTTGCTCACTGGGTTTCGTGATGTCTCCGACGACTACATCTCCGTCGGGATCGCTGCCTGCTGGGTCGACGACGGTGACGGTCGACCCCCCGGCGCGAAGCAGTTCGACGAACATGGATCCGACGGCACCCAGCCCGCCGACAACCGTCGCTGTGCCTGATGACGCCGTCATGGCTGGATCTACCCGCCGTACTCGAGGACCCGCGAGGACACCGCGTCGAGCGCACGGAGCAGCGTGGACGCCTTGACCGTGGTCTCGTCGAATTCTTCTTCCGGATCGGACAACGCTGTGATGGCACCGCCGATTCCGAAGGTCACGCCGCTCGCGGTGCAGACCAGCGACCGGATCACGATCGAGAGGTCCGCGGCGCCACCGAGCGCGAAGTACCCGATCGATCCCGAGTAGACCCCACGTGGGCCTGATTCGAGGCGGTCGATGATCTCCATCGTCCGTACCTTCGGGGCGCCGGTCATCGATCCACCGGGGAACGCGGCACGCACACAGTCCACCGCCGACGACCCCGGACTCAGATGTCCGCGCACCGTCGACACCATTTGGTGAACGGACGAGTACGACTCGATCGCGAACAGCCTCGGAACGTGGACACTTCCCGGAACGCAGACCTTGGTGAGGTCGTTGCGGGTGAGGTCCACGATCATCAGGTTCTCGGCGCGGTCCTTCTCGCTGTCGAGCAGGTCCTGCCGTAGGGCAGCATCACGCGCTCGGGTGACGCCGCGCGGGCGGGTCCCTTTGATCGGCTTGGACTCGACGTTGCCGGCCGAGTCGACACGAAGGAACCGCTCAGGCGAGGCCGAGACCACCGAGATGCCGGTGAAGTCGAGAAGTGCGCTGTACGGCGTCGGATTGATCGAGCGCAGATACTCGAACGCCTGCTGTGCATCGATCGTCTCGTCGACGCTCGCCATGTTGGTCAGACACACCTCGTAGGACTCACCCGCCCGGATCTCCGAGAGGGCCGTTCCGATCAACGACAGGTACTGATCGCGATCATGCCGAAGGCGAGCCTGCGTCCAGACGGTGTCGCTGATCAGCGGAACCGGGGTGCGTTCCGGAAGGTCCGCGCCGATCCGCGCCAGGGTGTCGACGGTCGATTCGAGCCAATCGTCATAGCCGGCGTCCCGGACTTTCTCGCGCAACCTCAAAACGTGAGTGCGGCCCGCGGTGTGATCGATGACGACGGCGCGATCGGCAAACACCAGAGCGGCATCAGGAGTGGGTGCCGGATGGACTGCCCTTCCTCCGGTCTGTGCTTTCAGTTCGTAGCCGAGGTAGCCCACGTAGCCGAGGTTGAAGTCGAGTTCCGGATGTGAGGGCACGAAGCGCGTCGCGAGTTGTGCGTCCAAGTAATCGAAGAACGGAACTCGAATGTGCTCGTCGGACAAGCCTTTTCGGCTGACAGTCAGTACCTCGGCTTGCACGTCGTACGTGATGAACTCGGCCAGCGGCCCCGACGAATCGCCGAGAATCGAAAAGCGCGCACTCGGCTCTGCGGTTGCCGCGCGGTCCAGCCAGAACGCGTTCGGGCCGTCGGCGAACAGTGCTGCATAGGCCGCCGACGGGTCCACTGCAAAATCGAGAATCACGTCGTCGACGTCGTAGTTGATCGCCGGCCGCAGGTCGGGTGTTTGCGGAACAGGTTCGGGTCGGATCACCGAATCCAGAGTGCGTCCGACGGACAGATCGCGGAAGTTCGCGAGCAAATCTATGCCGAACTCGGTGCTGATGGACTCCGGATGGAACTGAACTCCCCACATCGGCTTGGTCCGGTGCCGGACACCCATGAGCAGACCGTCGGACGTCCACGCGGTACGAACGAAGGCGTTCGGCAGATTCTCGACGGTCAACGAGTGGTAGCGAACAGCTCGGAACGGCGACGGAAGTCCGGCAAAAATGCCCGAGCCGTCGTGATCGATCAGCGAAATTCGGCCGTGCATCGGTACGGGCGCAACCACCACGTCCGCGCCGAACAACTCGCACAGGCCCTGGTGGCCGAGACAGACACCGAGAAGTGGGAGAGGCGCTTCTTCGATGAAACGGCGGCTGATTCCGAAATCACGGTCGCGATCCGGCCGGCCGGGACCTGGGGAGATGACCACGTTGTCGTACGACGCGAGATCGAGGGAATCCCAATCCGCGTCGTTGCGGACCACGATCGGCACAACCCCGTTGACCTCGGTCAACAGGGTGAACAGGTTGTAGGTGAACGAGTCGTAATTGTCCACCAGAAGGGTGCGGGAACTCATGTCGATGATCCTGATCTCGGTCCGACGGATTCCCGAACAGTGTCCTCCTCCTCAACAGGTGCGTTGATCACCAGGTCTTCGAGTCGACAGGTCTCGGCAATCATCAGCTCGTACAGGGCGTTGAAGAAGTCAGGAGAGAGGTCGTGTCTACGAGCGAATTCACGCGCCCGCTCCTGCACGACGCGCACGCGGCCGGGTTGCATCATCGGAACCTCGCGGGAGCGCTTCCACTCGCCGATGCGCAGGCAGAGTTCCAGCCGCTGCCGCACCGTCTCGAGAAGTAGAGCGTCGATGGCGTCGAGGTCGCGCCGGAAGCTGTCCAATCCCTCGGCCTCGTCCGGATACGACGAGGTCTGCGTGCCTGCTTCGGAACTCGTTGTGGTCAAGAACTCTTCCACGAGGCCTCCCGGTGCTCGGCGTGACGCGAGGTCGACAATGTGGTGCCCGGAACGCAACCCACCTCCGGACACCGGCACCCCGACCGACCATCGCCGTTCGGGGAGGTGTTCCACGATCGTCATTCGCCGAAACCTGCGGTGGTGCCTAATTCTGCGAAACCTGTTTGGCGGGCGAATCAGGTTGCGATGCAGGCGGGTTCGTGAGTGCCTACTTGGGGGAGACCCAGGTGGTGATTTCGGCGTGGACTACTTCCTTGCCGCCCCGGTCGAAGATCGAGATGGGAACGAGAAGTTCCGTGCCACTCTCGATCGCCGCGAAGTCCGGCAAAGTCTCGAGTCGGGCGACCGCCCGCAGGCCGGTCTCGGCCTTGGCGAGGTAGTCGACCTTCATCGACTTGGGGATCCAGCGGTGGGAGTTCGGAACCGTCGCTTCGCTCAGCATGCCCATCGCGACCTCCGCGAGGTTGCAGGCAGCGATCGCGTGGAAAGTGCCGAGATGATTGTGGACGCCCCACCATTTGGGGGAGCGGACCTCGCAGAGCCCTGGTTCCAACTTGGTCACCCGGGGGAGAACAGAGGCGAAATAGGGCACGCGAATGGACATCGCCGCCGAGAAAACTGCATGTCCGAGGGCGTTGTCCGGCAATTTCTGCCATCCGCGATAGGTAGGGCTGGAGGTAGTCATAGGCGTATCTTACTTCTGAGTAAGGTTGTTGTCGCGCAGCTCACTCGGAAAAGGCAGTTCGGGGGAGTTGAGGATTTGGGCCAGGTACGGCATACTGGTCGGGTTGCCTTGTCCGGGACGCGGTCGATTGCGGCCGTGATCGGGTAAGGGTAAGACGTCACAGACGATCGATCGCAGATCCCGTCAGGGTAATCGGGTCAACGACTGTGACCATGCAAGACGAGAAGTAATGCAGGACGGAAGCAGTACCTACTTTGTGTTCGACATCGAACACGTCCGGTACGCATCACGCGCCAGATAATCGAAAGATTGTCCGGCGCAGGATGAGTGAGAAGGCGACACGCCCGACCGCGTGTACCGGAGAACAATGACAAACGAACAGCGGCAGCAGATCCTGATCTCGATCCGAATCTCGGTACTCCCGAGAACTTGGACTTGGTCCCGATCGCTTCAGTGTTCGTCGTGTCATCGTCCAGGCAAGGACTGTGCAGACGAGGTAGCTCGAGCCTGACCAGGCGGGCTACGAAACGCGGCAAGAAAAGGACACTAAGCGTGGCGGGACAAAAGATCCGCATCAGGCTCAAGGCCTACGACCACGAGGCGATCGACGCGTCAGCGCGCAAGATCGTCGAGACGGTAACCCGTACGGGTGCCCGCGTCGTTGGACCTGTGCCGTTGCCGACCGAGAAGAACGTATATTGCGTCATCCGCTCGCCGCACAAGTACAAGGACTCGCGCGAGCACTTCGAGATGCGTACTCACAAGCGGCTGATCGACATTCTCGACCCGACGCCGAAGACGGTTGACGCGCTCATGCGCATCGACCTTCCGGCCAGTGTCGACGTGAACATTCAGTGACGGCGGAGACAAAAACAATGACTGATACCAAGATCAAGGGAATCCTGGGCACCAAGCTCGGCATGACCCAGGTCTTCGACGAGAACAACCGGGTTGTCCCGGTCACCGTCGTGAAGGCTGGGCCGAACGTCGTAACCCAGATCCGTACCGAAGAGCGTGACGGCTACAGCGCCGTTCAGCTCGCGTTCGGCGCCATCGACCCGCGCAAGGTGAACAAGCCGACTTCCGGCCAGTTCACCAAGGCTGGTGTGACCCCGCGTCGCCACGTAGTGGAGCTCCGCGTTGCGGACACCTCCGACTACGAGGTCGGCCAGGAGCTCACCGCCGAGGTCTTCGAGGACGGCGCATACGTCGACGTCACCGGAACCAGCAAGGGCAAGGGCTTCGCCGGAACCATGAAGCGTCACGGCTTCAAGGGACAGGGCGCGTCGCACGGTACCCAGGCTGTTCACCGCCGCCCGGGCTCCATCGGTGGCTGTGCAACTCCCGGCCGCGTGTTCAAGGGCATGCGCATGTCCGGACGCATGGGTAGCGACCGCATCACGACGCAGAACCTCTCGGTCCACAAGGTGGATGCAGAGAACGGCCTGCTGCTGATCAAGGGTGCGATCCCCGGCCGCAAGGGCGGCCTCGTGATCGTCAAGAGTGCAGTGAAGGGTGGTGCACGGGCATGACCAGCACCGAGACCAAGTTGACCCTGGACGTCAAGGTCGCCGGCGGCAAGACCAACGGCACCGTCGATCTCCCCGCTGAGATCTTCGACGCTCCGGCCAACATCGCGCTTCTCCATCAGGTTGTCGTCGCGCAGCTCGCAGCTGCTCGTCAGGGAACCCACTCCACCAAGACCCGCGGCGACGTCCGCGGCGGTGGCAAGAAGCCGTACCGCCAGAAGGGCACCGGCCGCGCACGCCAGGGCTCGACTCGCGCACCGCAGTTCGTCGGCGGCGGAACCGTTCACGGCCCGCAGCCGCGTGACTACAGCCAGCGCACCCCCAAGAAGATGAAGGCAGCCGCTCTTCGCGGAGCCCTCTCTGACCGCGCACGCAACGAGCGCATCCACGTCATCACCGAACTGGTTGCAGGGCAGACGCCTTCGACCAAGGGCGCAATCGCGTTCCTCGGCGAGATTTCGGATCGCAAGAAGCTGCTGCTCGTCGTGGGTCGCCAGGATGTAGCCGCTTGGAAGAGCGTGCAGAACCTGGAAGGCGTGCATCCCATTGCACCCGACCAGCTCAACACCTACGACGTGCTCAATGCAGACGATGTCGTGTTCAGCGTCGAGGCACTCAACGCGTTCATCCACGGGCCCGCAGAGAGCGCTCAGAACAAGGAGGACGCCAAGTGAGCACCATCGCTGACCCCCGCGACATCCTGCTCGCTCCGGTCATCTCCGAGAAGTCCTACGGACTGATCGAGGAAGGCACCTACACCTTCCTGGTGCACCCGGACTCGAACAAGACGCAGATCAAGATTGCCGTCGAGAAGGTCTTCGGCGTCAAGGTGACCAGCGTCAACACCGCCAACCGTCAGGGCAAGCGTAAGCGGACCCGATTCGGTTACGGCAAGCGCAAGGACACCAAGCGCGCGCTCGTGACCCTGTCCGCTGACAGCAAGCCCATCGAGATCTTCGGAGGACCGGTCGCGTAAGCGCCGGGACTTGACGAGACATAGAGGACGAGAAGACTCATGGCAATCCGTAAGTACAAGCCGACAACACCGGGCCGTCGTGGCTCGAGCGTCTCGGACTTCGCCGAGATCACTCGGTCGACCCCCGAGAAGTCGCTGGTTCGCCCGCTGCACGGTCGCGGTGGACGTAACGCACACGGTCGTATCACCACCCGTCACAAGGGTGGCGGACACAAGCGTGCATACCGACTGATCGATTTCCGTCGCAACGACAAGGACGGCATCCCGGCAAAGGTCGCTCACATCGAGTACGACCCCAACCGCACAGCAAACATCGCACTCCTGCATTACGCAGACGGTGAGAAGCGCTACATCATCGCCCCCAAGGGCCTGGTGCAGGGTTCACCGGTCGAGTCCGGTGCAGGCGCCGACATCAAGCCGGGCAACAACCTGCCGCTGCGCAACATCCCGACTGGTACCACCATCCACGGTGTGGAACTGCGTCCCGGCGGCGGAGCCAAGATGGCTCGTTCCGCAGGCGCCAGCATCCAGCTCCTCGGTAAGGAAGGCAGCTACGCCACGCTGCGTATGCCTTCCGGTGAAATCCGTCGCGTCGACGTGCGCTGCCGCGCATCCGTCGGCGAGGTCGGCAACGCCGAGCAGTCGAACATCAACTGGGGCAAGGCCGGCCGTATGCGTTGGAAGGGCAAGCGCCCGACCGTTCGTGGTGTCGTGATGAACCCGGTCGACCACCCGCACGGTGGCGGCGAGGGCAAGACCTCAGGTGGACGCCACCCGGTCAGCCCGTGGGGTAAGCCTGAAGGCCGTACCCGCAAGAACAAGGCAAGCGACAAGATGATCGTCCGTCGCCGCCGCACCGGCAAGAACAAGCGCTAGGAGGGAGTGAAGGATGCCACGCAGCCTTAAGAAGGGCCCGTTCGTCGATGACCACCTCCTCGCGAAGGTGGATGTACAGAACGAAAAGGGAACCAAGCAGGTCATCAAGACCTGGTCCCGTCGTTCGACAATCATCCCGGACTTCATCGGCCACACGTTTGCAGTTCACGACGGCCGCAAGCACGTCCCCGTGTTCGTTTCCGACTCCATGGTCGGACACAAGCTCGGAGAGTTTGCACCGACCCGCACGTTCAAGGGTCACATCAAGGATGATCGGAAGGCGAAGAGGCGATGAGCAACACCGAAACCGCCAACCCGACTGCCAAGGCTGTAGCGAAGCACGTTCGCGTTACGCCGATGAAGGCACGTCGAGTTGTGGACCTGGTCCGCGGGCGCTCGGTTGAAGACGCCCTGAACATCCTGAAGTTCGCGCCGCAGGCAGCGAGCGAGCCGGTCGCCAAGGTGATCGCCTCCGCAGCAGCCAACGCCGAGAACAACCTCGACCTCGACCCCAGCACGCTTGTCGTTGCTACGGCGTTCGTGGACGAGGGCGCGACCCTCAAGCGGTTCCAGCCGCGTGCACAGGGACGTGCGTTCCGTATTCGCAAGCGCACCAGTCACATCACCGTGATCGTGGAGAGCCTGCCGAAGACCGGAACATCGACCCGTAATCGCCGGAAGGGAAGTGCTCAGTAGTGGGCCAGAAAATCAACCCGCACGGCTTCCGTCTCGGCATCACCACCGACTGGAAGTCTCGCTGGTACGCAGACAAGCAGTACGCGGAGTACGTCAAGGAAGACGTCGCGATCCGTAAGCTCCTCGCCACCGGCATGGAGCGCGCAGGAATCGCGAAGGTCGAAATCGAGCGCACCCGTGACCGTGTTCGCGTGGACATCCACACTGCACGTCCGGGCATCGTCATCGGCCGCCGCGGCGCCGAAGCCGATCGCATCCGCTCCGAGCTCGAGAAGCTGACCGGCAAGCAGGTTCAGCTGAACATCCTCGAGGTCAAGAACGCAGAAGCTGAAGCACAGCTCGTCGCACAGGGTGTGGCCGAGCAGCTCTCGAACCGCGTTGCCTTCCGTCGTGCAATGCGCAAGGCCATCCAGTCGGCCATGCGTCAGCCCAACGTCAAGGGAATCCGCGTTCAGTGCTCCGGTCGTCTCGGCGGCGCCGAGATGTCCCGGTCGGAGTTCTACCGCGAAGGCCGTGTGCCGCTGCACACGCTTCGTGCGGACATCGACTACGGCCTCTACGAGGCCAAGACCACCTTCGGTCGCATCGGCGTCAAGGTCTGGATCTACAAGGGCGACATCGTCGGTGGCAAGCGTGAGCTCGCCGCCAACACGGCCGCACCGGCCGGGGATCGCCCGCGTCGTGAGCGTCCGAGCCGTCCGCGTCGTTCCGGTGCCACCGGTACCACTGCGACCAGCACCGAGGCCGGCCGCGCAGCGACCGCAACCGCCGATGCTCCCGCAACTGAACAGAATCAGGAGGGCTGACGCATGTTGATCCCACGGCGGGTCAAGCACCGCAAGCAGCACCACCCGAGCCGTTCGGGTGCCGCCAAGGGCGGTACCCAGGTGACCTTCGGTGACTACGGCATCCAGGCTCTCGAGCCTGCCTACATCACCAACCGGCAGATCGAGTCCGCTCGTATCGCCATGACTCGGCACATCAAGCGTGGCGGCAAGATCTGGATCAACATCTTCCCGGATCGCCCCCTCACGAAGAAGCCGGCCGAAACCCGAATGGGTTCCGGTAAGGGTTCGCCCGAGTGGTGGATTGCCAACGTCAAGCCCGGACGCGTTCTGTTCGAGATGACATACCCCAACGAGGAGATTGCTCGCGAGGCCCTGCGCCGCGCGATGCACAAGCTCCCGTGCAAGTGCCGGATCGTGACCAGAGAGGAGCAGTTCTGATGGCTACTGGAACCCCAGCAGCAGAGCTCCGCGAGCTCAGTGAAGACGAGCTGGTCACCCGGCTCCGTGAGTCGAAGGAAGAGCTTTTCAACCTTCGTTTCCAGATGGCTACCGGCCAGATGGACAACAACCGACGACTGCGCACCGTTCGTCACGAGATCGCGCGCATCTACACCGTCCTGCGTGAGCGTGAGCTCGGACTCGCTGTGGGTCCGGATGCAGGTGACGCGGCATGAGTGAGGAAAAAGCAGTGAGCACAGAAGAGCGCGCGAGCCGTAAGGTCCGTGTCGGATACGTCGTGTCCGACAAGATGGAAAAGACGATCGTGGTCGAGCTCGAAGACCGCGTCAAGCACAAGCTCTACGGCAAGATCATCCGCCGTACGACCAAGGTGAAGGCGCACGACGAGAACGGCGTTGCCGGCGTCGGCGACCGCGTTCAGCTGATGGAAACCCGTCCGCTGTCCGCGACGAAGCACTGGCGTCTGGTCGAGGTCCTCGAAAAGGCCAAGTAAGCCTGATCGAATCCTCGAGCTGATCGAGTATCACCGAATGGCCCGCTTCCCCTTGGGGGAGTGGGCCATTCGGCTTTCCGGGGGCTTTCGGGGCTTTCCGGGCGAAGGGTTCGAGTTGCGTCGAGTACGGCTGATTTGGTATTCGGTGAACCCTTCCCTACAATAGAACGGTTGCCTGTGGCAGAGGTGTGTCTTCACGTGCGCAGCTCGAACGGTGCTTGCAGTGATCGTCTCCCGACGTCAGTCGGTGGGACTGCAGCTCAGACACGACGCAGGTGGCAACAATGACCGCGCGCACCGGGTCGGTAATCCGTTGCGCACGAAATTCCAGGTCTAGGGAGATCAAGTGATTCAGCAGGAGTCGCGAGTTCGCGTCGCTGATAACACGGGTGCCAAGGAAATCCTTTGCATCCGCGTTCTCGGCGGTTCGTCACGTCGCTACGCCGGGATCGGTGACGTCATCGTCGCCACCGTCAAGGACGCAATCCCCGGTGGAAACATCAAGAAGGGTGAGGTCGTCAAGGCCGTCATCGTTCGCACGACCAAGGAGCGCCGTCGTCCGGACGGTTCCTACATCAAATTCGACGAGAACGCTGCAGTGCTCATCAAGGCTGACAGTGATCCCCGTGGAACCCGCATCTTCGGACCCGTCGGCCGTGAGCTGCGCGAGAAGAAGTTCATGAAGATCGTTTCGCTTGCCCCGGAGGTGCTGTGATGAAGGTGCACAAGGGTGACACCGTTCTGGTCATCGCCGGCAAGGACAAGGGCGCGAAGGGCAAGGTCATTCAGGCCTACCCCGCGACCGACAAGGTCCTCGTCGAAGGCGTGAACCGAATCAAGAAGCACACCGCGGTTTCCGCGAACGAGCGCGGAGCATCCTCCGGCGGCATCGTCACGCAGGAAGCCCCGATCCACGTTTCCAACGTTGCAGTCGTCGACTCGGACGGAAACCCCACCCGCGTGGGCTACCGCACCGACGAAGAGTCCGGCAAGCGCGTTCGGATTTCCCGGAAGAACGGGAAGGACATCTGACATGACCTCCACCGAAAACAAGGTCCAGCCGCGCCTCAAGGCACGCTACCGCGCTGAGATCAAGGACGCGCTCAACAGCGAGTTCGACTACTCGAACGTCATGCAGATCCCCGGCGTCGTCAAGGTTGTCGTCAACATGGGCGTCGGCGACGCCGCCCGTGACGCCAAGCTGATCAACGGCGCTGTCCATGACCTGTCGCTGATCACGGGCCAGAAGCCCGAGATCCGCAAGGCACGTAAGTCCATCGCGCAGTTCAAGCTCCGCGAAGGTATGCCCATCGGTGCACGCGTCACCCTCCGTGGTGACCGCATGTGGGAGTTCCTGGACCGCCTCGTGTCTGTCGCTCTGCCCCGTATCCGCGACTTCCGCGGTCTCTCGGGCAACCAGTTCGACGGCAACGGCAACTACACGTTCGGCCTCAACGAGCAGTCGATGTTCCACGAGATCGACGTGGACAAGATCGATCGCCCCCGCGGCATGGACATCACCGTCGTGACCACCGCAACCAACAACGAAGAAGGCCGTGCACTGCTCAAGCACCTCGGCTTCCCGTTCAAGGAGAACTGAGCGCATGGCTAAGAAGGCATTGGTCAACAAGGCCAACAAGAAGCCCAAGTTCGCGGTTCGCGCCTACACCCGCTGCCAGCGGTGCGGTCGCCCGCACTCGGTGTTCCGCAAGTTCGGCTTGTGCCGTATCTGCGTTCGCGAGATGGCTCACGCCGGCGAGCTTCCCGGAGTTCGCAAGAGCTCTTGGTGATCTGAGGCCCTCGGGCTTCGTCACACCACGCATAAGAATGGGCGTGGGTTCCTTTGGAACCCACGCCCATTCGTGGTTTTCATCGAGATGTGAATCGTGCCGATCCTGAAAAGAACTGCCCCGCTGCGACTCTGGTTGAAAGCGATCATCGTTCGTCGGTGTCGTTCTTCGGTGCCGAACGAGCAGTTCAGATTTCGGGGTGCGTCGATAGCTTCCCGATCGCATCCTTCGGGCGGCAGTGGGGGAGGCGACATGGGATCCCGGTGGACACCTGCGCCAAAGTTCCCTACACTAGAGCGGTTGCCGTGGCTGACGCATGCGTTCAGCTCGGTGCGGTAACTTACGCCGTCTGACACAAGTCGGACGGCCCAGCCGAATTGCTGGAGGCCCACGATCGGATTCGTCCGGTGTTGCATGGGAACCACAGCGAGAAAGGTGTCGAGGTCGACCTATGACCATGACTGACCCCATCGCAGACTTCTTGACGCGTCTGCGCAACGCCAACACGGCGTACCACGATGAGGTGAAGCTTCCCCACTCGAAGATCAAGGCGAACATCGCCGAGATCCTCAAGCGCGAGGGCTACATCTCCGATTTCCGTACCGAAGACGCAGAGGTCGGCAAGACCCTCATCGTCGATCTGAAGTACGGTCCCAGCCGCGAGCGTAGCCTCGCCGGCGTGCGTCGCGTTTCCAAGCCCGGTCTCCGGGTTTACGCGAAGTCCACCAACCTGCCCAAGGTCCTCGGAGGCCTCGGCGTGGCCATCATCTCCACGTCGTCCGGTCTGCTCACCGATCGCCAGGCGGCCAATCAAGGAGTAGGCGGGGAAGTCCTCGCCTACGTCTGGTAAGGGAGGCCACCACAATGTCGCGTATTGGAAAGATTCCGGTCACCGTCCCCGCGGGCGTTGACGTCACGATCAGCGGCCAGGATGTCACCGTCAAGGGTCCCAAGGGCACCCTCGCGCTGACCATCTCCGAGCCCATCGCAATCGAAAAGGCAGAGGACGGCTCGCTGAGCGTCACGCGCCCCGACGACGAGCGTCGTAGCCGCGCGCTGCACGGTCTGTCGCGGACCCTGGTTGCGAACATCATCACCGGTGTCACCGAGGGTTACACGAAGAAGATGGAGATCCACGGTGTTGGTTACCGTGTGGCACTGAAGGGCAAGGACCTCGAGTTCGCGCTCGGCTTCAGCCACCCGGTGCCGATCGAGGCTCCTGAAGGCATCACCTTCGTCGTCGAGTCGCCCACCCGGTTCTCGGTGTCCGGCATCGACAAGCAGAAGGTCGGGCAGATCTCGGCCAACATCCGTCGTCTCCGTCGTCCGGACCCGTACAAGGGTAAGGGCGTGCGTTACGAGGGTGAGCAGATCCGCCGCAAGGTCGGAAAGACGGGTAAGTGATATGAGCCAGACTGCAAACCAGAAAGCCAAGCGGATTCCGCTGGGCAAGGATGCGTCCACCAAGCGTCGTCTCTCGAAGACGCGTCGTCACTTCCGTCTCCGCAAGAAGGTCTCCGGCACGCCCGAGCGTCCCCGCTTGGTCGTCAACCGGTCCTCGCGCCACATCCACGTCCAGCTCGTGGACGACCTGGCCGGCCACACCCTGGCCTCCGCGTCGACCATCGAAGCAGACGTGCGCGTGGCAGAAGGCGACAAGAAGGCTGCGAGCGCGAAGGTCGGTCAGCTGATCGCCGAGCGCGCCAAGGCTGCCGGCGTGGAAGCAGTTGTCTTCGACCACGGCGGACACGGCTACCACGGTCGCATCGCGGCCCTGGCAGACGCGGCTCGCGAAGGCGGGTTGAAGTTCTGATGACCAACATTTTCAACGGAAGGACAGCCTGATGCCGGGACGTCAAAGGCGTGACGGCGGAAGCGGACCCGCCGGACAGAATGGCCCCAACAGCGGTGACAACAGCAACGCTCGTGGGGACAACCGTGGTGGCGGCCGTGACCGTCGCGACGGTGGCCGTGGCGGAAACGCTGCGGAGAAGTCACAGTTCATCGAGCGCGTTGTCACGATCAACCGCGTTTCCAAGGTCGTCAAGGGTGGTCGTCGCTTCAGCTTCACCGCTCTGGTGATCGTCGGAGACGGCAACGGACTGGTCGGCGTCGGCTACGGAAAGGCCAAGGAAGTTCCCGCGGCCATCCAGAAGGGTGTCGAGGAGGCTCGCAAGAGCTTCTTCCGCGTCCCGATGATCGCCAACACCATCACTCACCCCGTTCAGGGTGAGGCTGCTGCCGGCATCGTCATGCTTCGCCCGGCAAGCCCCGGTACCGGTGTTATCGCCGGTGGCGCTGTGCGCGCCGTGCTGGAGTGCGCTGGTATCGCGGACATCCTGTCGAAGTCGCTCGGTAGCGACAACGCCATCAACGTCGTGCATGCGACCGTTGCTGCGCTCAAGGGTCTGCAGCGTCCCGAGGAAGTTGCGGCTCGCCGCGGCCTCACCCTCGAAGAGGTTGCACCCGCCGGCATGCTTCGCGCTCGCGCACAGGCTGCTGGGAGTGTGAAGTAATGGCAGATCTCAAGGTCACTCAGATCAAGAGCATCATCGGGACCAAGCAGAACCAGAAGGATTCTCTGCGCACGCTGGGTCTCAAGGGCATCCGTCAGACCGTTGTTCGTGAGGACAACGCACAGAACCGCGGTCTGATCAACGTGGTGCGCCACCTCGTAACAGTTGAGGAGGTCTAACCATGACCATCAAACTGCACCACCTGCGCCCCGCTCCGGGATCCAAGTCCAACAAGATTCGTGTTGGACGCGGTGAGGGCGGCAAGCGTGGTAAGACCGCAGGTCGCGGTACCAAGGGCACCAAGGCACGTAACACCGTGCGCGTGGGCTTCGAGGGTGGACAGATGCCGCTTCACATGCGTCTGCCCAAGCTCAAGGGCTTCACGAACCCGTTCCGCGTCGAGTACCAGGTCGTCAATGTCGGCGACATCGCCCGTCTGTTCCCCGAAGGTGGAGCAATCACGGTCGAGGATCTCGTCGCCAAGGGCGCAGTCCGCAAGAACCAGCTCGTCAAGGTTCTGGGCGACGGCGAACTGACAGTTGCCGTTCAGGTGACCGTCGACAAGTTCACCGGTTCCGCCAAGGAAAAGATTGCTGCTGCCGGTGGTTCCGCCACCGAGCTGTGAGTGATCACGCGTAGCTAGTCCGATGGCCGCAGCGCAGCGTTTGCTGCGGTGCGGCCATCGGCGTCTACGAGGTCGTGTCACAGGTACGAGGTCGTGTCACAGATTGGTCGTGCATGCTCGGACGGGCCAGTATTCTGGTCACCGAGTGGCAAATGTATCTTCGGCTTACCCGGTTTTCGTGGTCTGCCCGCCTAGTTCCCAAATGCTCACTGTTAGAGTTCAAAAGTTCGACAGGTCAAAACGATCTGTCTCCCTACCGTCGTGCCAGGAGGATCTTTGCTTTCCGCCTTCGTCTCGGCCCTCAGGACCCCAGACCTGAGGCGGAAGATCCTCTTCACCCTCGGCTTGGTGGCTCTGTATCGGGTCGGCGCTCTCATCCCGTCCCCAGGTGTCGACTACGGCCGTGTGCGTCAGTGCATCGATATCGCCAACTCCGGTGACTCAGCAGGTATCTACTCGCTGATCAACCTGTTCTCCGGCGGCGCTCTGCTGCAGATGTCGATCTTTGCGATCGGCATCATGCCGTACATCACGGCGAGCATCATCGTGCAGCTCCTGACCGTGGTGATTCCGAAGTTCGAGGAACTTCGGAAAGAAGGCCAGTCCGGCCAGGCCAAGATGACGCAGTACACGCGTTACCTGTCCATTGCTCTGGCAATCCTGCAGTCGACCGGCATCGTCGCTCTTGCGGCACGCGGACAGTTGCTCCAGGGCTGTGACGACATCATCGCCGACAAGTCGATCTTCGGTCTTGTCATCATCGTGCTGGTCATGACTGCCGGTGCTGCCATGGTCATGTGGTTCGGCGAGGTCATCACCGAACGTGGCGTCGGCAACGGCATGTCCCTCCTCATCTTCGCCGGTATCGCATCGCGTATCCCGAGCGAGGGCAAGGCAATCCTCGACAGCCGTGGTCCGCTGGTCTTCGCCTTCGTCTGCCTCGCAGCGCTGCTGATCATCGCCGGTGTCGTCTTCGTCGAGCAGGGTCAGCGTCGTATCCCGGTGCAGTACGCGAAGCGGATGGTCGGACGCAAGATGTACGGCGGATCCTCGACGTACCTGCCTCTGAAGGTGAACCAGGCCGGCGTCATCCCGGTGATCTTCGCGTCTTCACTGCTGTACCTCCCGAACTTGATTGCACAGCTGACTTCGGCCAGTACAGCGGTCGACCCCAGTTGGTGGCAGCGCCTCATCAACACCTACCTGGTGAATCCGGCCAACCCGGTGTACATCGCGATCTACTTCGGCCTGATCGTCTTCTTCACGTACTTCTACGTCGCCATCACCTTCAATCCCGAAGAGCGCGCCGACGAGATGAAGAAGTTCGGCGGCTTCATCCCCGGTATCCGACCCGGTCAGCCGACCGCGGACTACCTCAACTACGTGCTGAGTCGCATCACCCTTCCGGGTGCGATTTACCTCGGCACCATTGCTGTTCTGCCCAACCTGTTCCTCGACATCGGGAATGGCGGCGGCGCGCAGAACCTGCCGTTCGGTGGCACCGCGGTGCTGATCATGGTCAGCGTCGGCCTGGACACCGTGAAGCAGATCGAGAGTCAGCTAATGCAGCGTAACTATGAAGGGTTCCTCAAGTGAGACTTGTCCTCCTTGGTCCTCCCGGTGCCGGCAAGGGCACCCAGGCCGCTATCTTGTCCGAGAAGTTCGGCGTTCCCCATATCTCCACGGGTGATCTCTTCCGCGCGAACATCGGTCAGGCCACCGCTCTCGGTGTGGAAGCAAAGAAGTACATCGACGCCGGCGAACTCGTACCGAGCTCGATCACCAACGACATGGTGAAGGCTCGCGTCGCAGAACCGGACGCAGCAAACGGTTTCCTTCTCGACGGATTTCCGCGCTCGGTCGAACAGGCTCAGGCACTCGAGGGAATCTTGAAGGATCTCGACACCAAGCTCGACGGTGTCCTCTCCTTCGTCGTCGACGAGGACATCGTGGTCGAGCGTATGCTCGCCCGCGGTCGTGCAGACGACACCGAGGACGTCATTCGCAACCGACTCCGGGTCTACCGCGACGAGACGTCACCGCTGTTCGATTACTACAAGGACAGCATCGTCTCCGTCGACGCGATCGGCGAGGTCGAAGAGGTCAACGCTCGCGCACTGGCAGCGTTGGGTAAGTAATGGTCTTCGGGCGCAAACGCAAGGTTGTTCCGTTCCGCTCCGCGGGCGAACTCGACGCGATGGCTGCTGCCGGCGCCATCGTGGGTTCGGCTCTGGTGGCGGTTCGCGCTGCGGCGAAGCCCGGTGTCAGCACTTTGGAATTGAACGCGGTCGCTGAATCCGTCATTCGTGACGCCGGCGCCGTGCCCTCGTTCCTCGGGTACCACGGCTTCACCGGCTCGATCTGCTCTTCGGTCAACGATCGCGTCGTTCACGGAATCCCTTCAGCTCAGGACATCCTGGCTGAAGGCGACCTGGTTTCCATCGACTGTGGCGCGATCCTCGACGGATGGCACGGTGACTCCGCTTGGACGTTCGGTGTCGGTGAGATCAGCGTCGCCGATCAGGAGCTCAGCGAAGCCACTCGGCTTTCTATGGAAGCCGGGATCGCGGCAATGATCGCCGGCAACCGTCTGACGGATGTTTCGCACGCGATCGAGGTCGGTACTCATGCCGCCGAGAAGTTGCACGGTCGTTCCTACGGCATCGTCGACGGATACGGCGGACACGGAATCGGCCGGGAAATGCACATGGATCCGTTCCTCGCCAATGAAGGTGCCCCGGGTAAGGGTCCTGAACTGGTTGTCGGATCTTGCCTGGCGATTGAGCCGATGCTCACGCTCGGCACCACCGACACGGTGATTCTCGACGACGACTGGACCGTTGTGACGACCGACGGGTCCCGTGCGGCGCACTGGGAACACACTGTCGCAGTGACCGAAGACGGTCCGCGGATTCTGACACTCCGGCCGGAGTAGTCGACACAGTCGCTGACAAGTGTTGGCAGCGAGCATGATTCATGTTCGAGAAGTCCCAGCCTCATTTCGAGGCTGGGACTTTTTCGATGGGGGAGCGGTGTGCGTCGTCACCCTGACCGGAGGCGCATTTGGCCTGGTCGTTTACATCGCGTAACATGGCTAGGCGGTGCGCTATGCGCGTCGATAGTTCGTGTGCCTACGCCCGGATCGCTCCGGGATCGGGCTTTCGAACTGCCGGCGATCTTTCCATTGCGTGCCAATGTAACGGAAGCCGATGCACGAAGCATGCCAAACCAAACGGATCGCGGAGGATATGGCTAAGAAAGACGGGGCCATCGAGGTCGAAGGACGAGTAGTCGAGCCGCTGCCCAATGCGATGTTCCGCATTGAGCTCGAGAATGGCCACAAGGTCCTCGCCCACATCAGCGGAAAGATGCGTCAGCACTACATTCGCATCCTCCCGGAAGATCGCGTTGTCGTAGAGCTCTCGCCCTACGATTTGTCGCGCGGACGCATCGTTTACCGCTACAAGTAACGAACTTCCCGGACCTGACCTGGGTCAGGGAGAAGTATGTCTGCCGCGGTTCATCGCGGCGGGCTGCGACAAAACAGGAGATCAGAAGACGTGAAGGTTCAGCCGAGCGTCAAGAAGATCTGCGAGAAGTGCAAAGTGATTCGCCGTAACGGTCGAGTCATGGTGATCTGCGAGAACCTGCGTCACAAGCAGCGTCAGGGCTAGATCTAGCTTTTCGAAGATCTGCTTGGCAACAAGCAAAGAAGACCTCCCAGTACCAGCCATTGTTGACGAGACCCCACGCGATCGTTCACCGATCGCCAAGGTCGGACAATGGTTCACCCCCGGCACGGAGGCCGGGGCCCCACTGAGTTAGTTGATGAGATCATCTGCGCCTTCGGGCGTCGGTACTCGGCAAGAGGCACAGGGGAAGGGCTGGGAGCAGACCTCCGCACACCGATAAGGAAATGCCACCATGGCACGTCTCTCTGGTGTTGATCTTCCTCGCGAAAAGCGCATGGAGATCGCACTGACATACATCTACGGCATCGGCCGTACCCGCTCCAAGGAAATCCTTGACGCCACCGGCGTCAGCCCGGATCTCCGGAGCAAGGACCTCTCGGACGAGGACCTGGCAAAGCTCCGCGAGTACATCGAGGAGTCGCTCAAGGTCGAGGGTGACCTTCGCCGCGAGGTTCAGGCCGACATCCGTCGCAAGATCGAGATCGGCTGCTACCAGGGCCTGCGCCACCGTCGTGGTCTGCCCGTGCGTGGTCAGCGCACCAAGACCAACGCCCGTACCCGTAAGGGTCCGAAGCGCACCATTGCCGGCAAGAAGAAGGCGAAGTAATGCCCCCGAAGTCACGTAGCACCGGTCCGAAGAAGACCCAGAAGACGCGTCGCAGGGATAAGAAGAACATCCCGCACGGCGCCGCTCACATCAAGAGCACCTTCAACAACACCATCGTGTCCATCACGGACCCCGCCGGAAATGTCATTTCCTGGGCGTCTTCGGGACACGTCGGCTTCAAGGGTTCGCGTAAGTCGACTCCCTTCGCCGCTCAGCTTGCTGCTGAGAGCGCTGCCCGTAAGGCGCAGGAGCACGGTGTCAAGAAGGTTGACGTGTTCGTCAAGGGACCGGGATCCGGTCGCGAGACCGCAATCCGTTCCCTCCAGGCCGCTGGCCTCGAGGTCGGCACCATTTCCGATGTAACCCCCCAGCCGCACAACGGCTGCCGTCCGCCCAAGCGGCGTCGGGTATAGCGGGAAGGATAGGTAGAAGAAAATGGCACGTTATACCGGACCCATCACCCGCAAGTCGCGTCGTCTGCGCGTCGACCTCGTTGGAGGCGACCAGGCATTCGAGCGTCGCCCGTACCCGCCCGGACAGCACGGCCGCGCGCGTATCAAGGAGAGCGAGTACCTGCTCCAGCTGCAGGAGAAGCAGAAGGCTCGCTTCACCTACGGCGTCATGGAGAAGCAGTTCCGCCTGTACTACAAGGAGGCGAACAACCGCCCCGGCAAGACCGGCGAGAACCTGCTTCGCATCCTCGAGTCGCGTCTCGACAACGTCGTGTACCGCGCAGGCCTCGCTCGCACGCGCCGTCAGGCACGTCAGCTGGTCACGCACGGTCACCTTCTCGTGAACAACAAGAAGGTCGACATCCCGAGCTACCGCGTCTCGCAGTACGACATCATCGATGTCAAGGAGAAGTCGCTCTCCACGCTTCCGTTCCAGGTTGCGCGTGAGACCGTCGGCGATCGCCCGGTTCCCGGGTGGCTGCAGGTTGTCGGCTCGCGTCTGCGGATCCTGGTTCACCAGCTTCCCGAGCGCGCGCAGATCGACATCGCTCTGCAGGAACAGCTCATCGTCGAGTACTACTCGAAGTAAGGCGCTTCGCACCCCGTGAGTGGTTGAGGAGTCTCCGGACTCCTCAACCACTCACAGGGCCGCAGGCCCTTTCCCATCGTGGGCGTCAAATAGTGGACGTCCGTACAGGAGGAAATACCAATGCTCATTTCTCAGCGACCCACGCTGACCGAAGAGGTCATCGCTGATAACCGCTCGAAGTTCGTCATCGAGCCCCTGGAGCCAGGTTTCGGGTACACGCTCGGCAATTCGCTGCGCCGCACGCTGCTCTCGTCGATCCCCGGCGCTGCTGTCACCAGCATCCGTATCGACGGCGTTCTCCACGAGTTCACCACCGTCCCGGGCGTGAAGGAAGATGTCACCGACATCATCCTGAACCTCAAGGGCCTCGTCGTGAACTCCGAAGAGGACGAGCCGGTCACCATGTACGTCCGCAAGCAGGGCCCCGGCGCTGTTACTGCAGGCGACATCGTGCCCCCGGCAGGCGTCACCGTGAACAACCCTGATCTGCACATCGCCACCCTGAACGACAAGGGAAAGCTGGAGATCGAGCTCGTAGTCGAGCGCGGTCGCGGCTATGTCCCCGCCGTTCAGAACAAGGCGTCCGGCGCAGAGATCGGCCGTATCCCGGTCGACTCGATCTACTCGCCGGTGCTCAAGGTCACCTACAAGGTGGAGGCCACTCGCGTCGAACAGCGCACCGACTTCGATCGGCTCGTTCTCGACGTGGAAACGAAGAACTCCATCACCGCACGGGACGCGCTCGCTTCGGCGGGCAAGACCCTGGTTGAGCTCTTCGGCCTGGCCCGTGAGCTGAACGTCGAAGCAGAAGGAATCGAGATCGGACCCTCGCCTGCCGAGGCCGATCACATCGCTTCCTTCGGACTCCCCATCGAGGATCTGGACCTCACGGTCCGCTCCTACAACTGCCTCAAGCGCGAAGGTGTTCACACCGTCGGTGAGCTTGTCGGCCGTACCGAGTCCGATCTGCTCGACATCCGCAACTTCGGACAGAAGTCCATCGACGAGGTCAAGGTCAAGCTGCATTCGCTCGGCCTGTCCCTCAAGGACAGCCCCGCATCCTTCGATCCCACCACCGTTGCCGGCTACGACGCCGCCACCGGAACGTGGAGTGACACTGATGCCGGTTCCTTCGGCGATGCCGAAGGTACCGAGGACTACGCCGAGACCGAACAGCTGTAGCAGCTCAGGTCCTTTACTAGGAGATCATCATGCCCAAGCCCAAGAAGGGTGCCCGCTTCGGCGGGTCGGCTTCCCACCAGAAGGCGATTTTCGCCAATCTGGCTACCGCGCTCTTCGAGCACGGTCGCATCACCACCACCGAGTCCAAGGCCAAGGCACTGCGCCCCTACGCCGAGAAGCTCGTCACGCACGCGAAGGCCGGCACGCTGGCTCACCGTCGTGAGGTGCTGAAGGTCATCCGTAACAAGGATGTCGTTCACACCCTGTTCGCCGAGATCGGCCCGTTCTACGCGGACCGTAACGGTGGATACACCCGCATCATCAAGACGATCCCCCGCAAGGGCGACAACGCTCCGATGGCAATCATCGAGCTCGTCAAGGAAAAGACCGTCACCTCCGAGGCCGATCGCGCTCGTCGCGTCAAGTCCTCGCAGGAAGCTCCCGCCGCAGAGAACGTCGTCGAGGCCGTAGAGGCCGACGCGACCGACGCTGAGGTCGAGAACGCTGACGCAGTCGTCGAGGCCATCGAGGACGAGACCGCAACTGCGGCCGACGCTCCCGAGGCCGAAGAGGCCAAGAAGGACTAGTCTCCCTTGGTTTCGGCACACGCTGAATCGAACGAGCCCGCCGCCCCCATCGGGGACGGCGGGCTCGTTCGATTGCGGCTCGACATCTCCTACGACGGCACCGACTTCTCGGGTTGGGCCCGCCAGACAGATCTGCGCACCGTGTGCGGTGAGATCGAAGACAAGTTGGGAACGGTGCTTCGACGCCCGGTTCAGTTGACCGTTGCCGGTCGAACCGACGCCGGTGTCCACGCCACCGGTCAGGTAGCGCACGTCGACGTTCCGGGAGAGTTGCTCCCGGACGATCCGTCTCGACTCGTGCGCAGACTTGCACGATTTCTGCCCAAGGACGTTCGGGTCAAACAGATATCGGTGGTTCCGGGTGACTTCGATGCGCGCTTCTCCGCGATGCGACGTTATTACGAGTACCGGGTGACCAACGCGGCGTTCGGAGTGGAACCACTACGCGCACGCGACACCGTCTCGTATCCCAAACCACTCGATCTCGGAGCGATGCAGGATGCGTCGAATCGGCTGCTGGGTCTGCACAACTTCGCGGCATTCTGCAAGCGTCGAGAAGGCGCTACGACGGTGCGGGAGCTGCAGCGTTTCGACTGGACCCAAGTGGGCACGGTGTTCACGGCCTACGTGAATGCTGACGCATTCTGCTGGTCGATGGTTCGCAGTCTCGTCGGCGCAGTCCTCTCCGTCGGTGAGGGACGGCGCACCGCCGACTGGGTGGCAGGGTTGCTCGACGAAACGTCGCGATCCAGTTCCATCCTCGTTGCTCCGGCGCACGGACTTTCGTTGGTCCGCGTGGACTACCCCGACTACTCGGAACTGGCTGCCCGCAACGCGATTACCCGTGAGACCCGCGAGATTCCGTCTTCGGGTGGATGCTGCGGCGACTGAACATCACCATGCAAAATGCCCTCCCACTCTGTGTGGGAGGGCATTCGTATCGGGGGGGCTATCCCGCCAGTTGGCGCGCGATGACCAATCGCTGAATCTGGTTGGTGCCCTCGAAGATCTGCGTGATCTTGGCCTCGCGCATGTAGCGCTCGACGGGGAAGTCCTGGGTGTATCCGTACCCGCCGAATACCTGAACGGCGTCGGTGGTGACCTTCATTGCCGCGTCGGTGGCCACGAGCTTGGCGACGCTCGCGTTGCGTGAATACGGAACTCCGGCGTCGCGGCGGCGGGCTGCATCGAGGTAGGTGGCTCGCGCGGAGTCGACTGCGGCAGCCATGTCCGCGAGCACGAAACCGAGTCCCTGGTGATCGATGATCCGCTTGCCGAATGCCTTGCGCTCCTTCGCGTAAGCGACCGCGTCGTCGAGCGCGCCTTGAGCGATTCCGACGGCAACGGCAGCGATTCCGAGTCGGCCGGAGTCGAGAGCGCTGAAGGCAATCGGCAGCCCCTGGCCGCGCTGACCGATCAATCGCTCCTCAGGAATGAAGGCGTCGTCGTAGTTCGCGGAGGCAGTGGGAACCGCGCGTAGCCCCATCTTCTCTTCGGGTTTTCCGAAGCTGAGGCCTTCGGCGTCCTTGTCCACCAGGAGGCAGGAGACGCCGCGTGAACCGTCGTCACTGGTGCGTGCGAAGAGGTTGTAGAAGTCCGCCTTGCCGCCGTTGGTGATCCAGGCTTTCGAACCGTTGACGCGGTAGCCACCGTCGGTGGGCGTCGCCTTGCACGACAACGCGGCGGCGTCGGATCCGGCCTGCGCTTCGGAAAGGCTGTACGCGCCGATGGTGTTGCCGCCCAGCATGTCCGGTAGCCAGCGGTTCTTCTGTTCGTCGGTGCCGAAGGTGAACAGCGGGAAGCACGACAGGCTGTGCACGCTCACCGCCACTGCAACCGCTGCCCAGCGTGAGGCGATCTCTTCGAGCACTTGGAGATACACCTCGTACGGCTGATCGCCGCCGCCGAACTCCTCGGGATACGGAAGGCTCAGCAGACCCGCCTGTCCGAGTGCGGGGAACACTCCGTCTGGATACTTCTCGGCCTTCTCGTATTCGTTGACCTTGGGCGCGAGTACCTTGTCCGCGACATCACGCGTCAGTTCGATGAGATCGCGAGCTTCTTGGCTGGGCATCAGGCGTTCGACGGGCACGGTCGGCTCCTAGCTAGGTAATAGTACTGAGAACGATACTGCAGTACTGTCGTGGGTATGGCAAGGCTGGTTCACAAGACGACTGCGCGCAGGGCAGAGTTGTTCGATCAATTGGTCGAACTGTTCTTGAGCGAGGGTTTCGCCCACCTCACGCTCGACGAGATCTCAGCTCGTCTGCACTGCTCCAAGAGCACCTTGTACACCGTGGCGGCCGGCAAAGAGGATCTGGTGCGGGCGGTGACAGTGCACTTCTTCCGGGCGGCGACCGATGCAGTGGAGAGTGCAGTCGCCGCCGAAACGGCCCCGACTCGTCGAGTCGCGGTGTATCTCGAAGCAGTGGGTGATCGGCTGTCCGCGGCGTCCAGTCAGTTCATGGAAGACCTGGCCGAATCGGTGTCGGCGAGCCAGGTCTACGAGAAGAACACGTCGATCGCTGCTGATCGTGTGCGATCGCTCATCGTCGAGGGAGTCGATTCGGGCGCATTCCGGCAGGTACACGCATCATTTGTCGCCGATGCCGCTGCGGCGACGATGGTTCGGATCCAGCAACGCGCGGTCTACCGGGCAACTGGTCTGGACGATGCCAGCGCTTATCGGGAACTGGCAGCACTCATCACGGACGGGATCACTGCGTGATCAGTCGCTAGCATCGACGTTCATGGCACCTTTGAACGTCGAAGTCATCGTAGGTTCGGTCCGCGAAGGGCGAATGGGACGAGCAGTGGCGGACTGGTTTGTCGAGCGCGCAACCGCGAACCCGTCGTGGAACGTATCGGTGATCGACCTCAGAGAGCTGTCGTTGCCCCAGGATTTCTCGGATTCACCTGCCACGGAGGTTTTCCGCCGGCGAATCGGGCGCGCCGACGCTGTTGTCGCCGTGACCTCCGAATACAACCACGGGTATCCGGCTGCCCTCAAGACCGCATTCGATTCGGTGAAACACGAGTGGCGTGCCAAGCCGATCGGATTCGTGTCCTACGGCGGGATTTCAGGTGGTGTTCGGGCCGTCGAGCAACTGAGGCAAGTGGTGGCGGAGTTGCACATGGTCTCGGTGCGTCAAAGCGTGACCATTCACCGGGTGCGTAAGCAATTCGGACACGAGCCGTACGGCGTCGATTCGATTGCGATCGATGCAAGCGAGAAGATGATTCGTGAATTGGATTGGTGGGGAAGCGGATTGCGGATGCAACGTGCAAGTGATCCCTATCCCGGCTGATCTTGGACATACGCGATCACGCCATCTGGTGAGCGTCGCCGGCTCGAGGACGGCCGATGAACGATGTCTCGGAAGCGATGGTCACCAGAGTCAGGTCGACGCGTGTACGGCCGGTTTCGACCGTGATCTTGTCACCGAGTGCGAATGGCTGGACTATCGAGATTTCAGGGTCGACCCGAGGCCATTGGCGTGGATGTCCGTACACATAGATTGCGGTCACGCCGGCACGCGGAGACAACCCCTCGACGCCGTCGAACACGACAGTGTTGAAGGCGCCCTCAGGCCCACCGCCCTGCCCGGACACGCGGAGTCGGTCAGGCACTCCCATCGAGTCGGTGAGCGCGGTCCACGCTTGCGGTCGATCGGTGTGGACGAGTACCAGTGCGCCGGTCGCGATGGCTCGAAAGATCAACTGCTGAGCCAGATAGAGTTCGCCGGCGACAAGAACGGTGTTGACGCCCGGCCCCGAAATTCTGGCCGCGACACCGTGCCCGTTTCGGTCCGAGCCGATGAGTTGGCCGCACCCGGCAAGGGGTAGAGCGAGTGAGTCGAGTGTGCCCCCGTCCATGCGAACGCCCGGCGTGATGCCGTCCAGCGCGGCCAATGCGGTTGGCAAGTTGGTCAGCAATCCGTCGCGCTGGCGCCCGCGTAGCGAGACCAAACCGGCCAGCGGTGCGTTCTCTGGTGGATTGCGCGTGGTGAAGCGACATGTCGCACTGACCTTCGCCTCTCCGCGTTGTCCGGTGGGTCGTAACCGAATTGTCACGGACGTCCCGACCGTTGCCACTGCCCACACTCGGGTCAGGGTCGCAGTGGTGATGAAACGGGGTTCGATCCCAAATCCGACGTTGGACACGCCAGGCAAGGGGGTACTTCGCCACGTTTCGGTGACCTCGTGGCCGGCCACTCCTCTTGTCACCTGGGCAGTGGACGACGCGATCTCCGGTGCGGTCAGGATCCGCGCCTTGCACCCCGCTGAATCGAGCACCCGGATGACACGATTGGCGGCAACAGCTATCGCGCGGCCGGCGCCCTGTTCGCCCCCGCCCCGGCGTTCGACTGCTGCACCACCCTCCAGCGCGTCGAAACGTAGTGCAAGCCAAACACTTCTGGTGGCGGTGGCTGGTAGTGGTCCGATGAGACGTTCGTAGACTTCGGTGGCAGGCGTTCCCGACGCGGCGCGGTATCCGTGACTGACGATGTCGATGCCGGTGAGTGAGATGTCGTGCTGATAGAGACAATTGGCGAGGGCTGCCGTGGGCAGAAGGTGGGAAGCGTCGAACGAATGACGGCCGATCCTGGTCAGGTAGTCGCGTGGGGGAGCGATCTCGACGACAGCGACGAGCGAAGATCCGTCCACTCGGAGCCCGATGGACTGCTCGGAGGGAGTGTGAAAACTGACGATCGTGCTGCGGTCGACGTCCTTGCGGTGCAGATAGCGAAAGTACCTGACAATCCAGGACATTACCGACCAACCGCCCACATGAAGCAGCATTGATCCGGCAACCACACAACCGATTGCCAGCGCCCAGAACCAATCGAGCCCACTGGCCATCGCGATTCCGCCCGCACCGATTCCGAAAATCTGTGCCGGCACGAACTCGCGCGTCGAAATCCTGTGTGACGACGGCCAATGCTTCAACCGCGATCGGTCCACGGTTCCTCCCCGATACCTGACCTGCGAACTACCCGAAAATTTCCGCCCCAGCGGAACTGTACTGTGTCTTCGCAAGGGGATGTAAGGCACGGGGGGAACGATGGCTGCGACACCTACCACGCGCTGGCAGGTCAACGGGTACCGATTCTTGGTCAGGCGGATGGAACATGCGCTGGTCAGACGAGACGTGCGGATGCTTCACGATCCGATGCGATCACAGTCGCGCGCGTTCACCGTCGGAATAGTCCTCGCTGCACTGGGATTGGCGGGTTGCGCTGTACTCGCTCTGTTTCGGCCACAGGACAGAATCGGCGATGCAGAGATCGTCGTTGCAAAGGAATCGGGCGCGATGTTCGTCGCCATGGAGGGTACGTTTCGCCCTGTGCTGAACTTGGCCTCCGCACGACTGATTCTGGGTTCGCCAGGAAAACCGGCAATAGTCAAGGCATCCGAGGTCGAGGCGAAACCCCGGGGCGCGCTCGTCGGCATTCCCGGCGCACCGTCCGCGCTGCCGGAATCGGCCGACCCTACCAACGCCGCGTGGACGGTGTGCGATTCCGTCGGATCCGACGGGAGAAAATCGTTGACGACTTCGGTCCTGGTCGGCTCGTCCAATGTCGGCGAAAACACGACATATCTGACGAATGACCGTGCATTCCTGGTGAAGTCGGGTTCCGATCACTTTCTCGTGTACGACGGGAAGCGAGCGGAAATCGATGTGGACGATCCGGCGATCATGCGGGCTTTGGGCCTGGAAGGAGCACAGGCGCGACCGATCAGTATCGGATTCCTCAATTCGATTCCCGAAGTTCCGCGCATCGAGGCTCCGCGAATCCGCCAACTGGGATCGGCGCCCCGGTTTCCTCTGCAGAACAAGACTGTCGGCTCCGTCGTCCAGGTTTCGGTGGGTGCGGACCCGCAGTACTACGTGGTACTCGAGAACGGGATCCAGAAGATCGGTGCGGCGCTCGCCCAACTGATCTACTTTTCGGATTCGCAGGGCGCCACCGGGATCGCGAGCGTCACCCCTGATGCCATCAGTCGTATTCCCTCGGTGAGTGAGCTGGCCGTCGACTTGTTGCCGCGGGTGGTTCCGGAGATCGTCGATGATCACGGCGCACCTGTCGGCTGTCTGGAATGGGCTCCCGCACCTGCAGTCGAGGGCGGCGAAAGTAGTTCTGCAACGCTGAAACTTGTCGCTGGATTGCAGGTTCCGATCCCGGAGGGTGGCAAGTTGGTGTCCTTGGCGCAGGCGGACGGATCGGGTGACAATCTCGACAACGTCCATGTCGAACAGGGATTCGGCGGATTTGTTCAAGCGACCGGAATCGAGACGAACAGCACCAGGCACGACGGAGTGTTCTACGTAGCCGATACCGGTGTGAAGTACGGCGTACCGGACGAAACCTCCGCTCGCGCGCTCGGATTGACGCGAACGCCTGATCGCGCGCCTTGGCAGATGCTCGACCTACTTGCATCAGGCCCCGCGCTCGAGAAGAGCAATGCACTGATAGCTCACGACGGAATCGCCCCCGATACAGCGCCGGCCGCTCCGGTGAACTGAACACTGCTGACGGTTCAGGGATCGATTTTCTGGCGTTCGGGAAGATGCCGACGAATTACTCGACGAAGAGGCATCGATGCCAACAGCGTCAGTAGGGCGAGGGTGCCGACCGTTCCGGCTCCGACGAGTGCCGTGTCGCGAGATCGGTTGTCGGGGGTCGGCGGCGTGGGTAGGGGATCGATCGACACCGACTGATGGTTGACCTTGACGCGTTCTCCTGGGGCCAATTCGCCCGTCACTGCCGCAAGTGGATCGATGACGCCGTGACCGACGTAGGGATTCCAACCCTGCGCCGGAGCGTGGGCGGTGGCTTCGATACGTTGCATGACCTGAAGCGCCGTCAGTTCCGGGTGAACCGACCGGACCAGTGCGGCGGTCGCCGCGACAAAGGGCGCAGCGAAACTGGTCCCGTTGAACGACTGTACGGCGCCGTCGGAGCCGTACACCCCGTTGGTCAGACCGGGCGACGTCGGGTGAAGTGAGGTGATTCCGGTGCCGGGCGCCGCCACGTCGACCCACGGACCGCCGAGGCTGAAGGAACTGGCGGCGCCATTGGGGTCTACCGACCCGACCGTGAGGACATAGTCGTCGTACCAAGCCGGACTGGCAATCGTCGCAACCGAGTTCCATGGATCGGCTAAGGGGTCGACGGGATCCGGCGGCGGATTCTGGTTCTTGCAACCTCCGGATCCGACGTTACCTGCAGCTGCGACGACTACGACGTTCTTCGCGATCGTGGCGTATTCGATTGCAGCGCCGAGTCGTTGGTCGTTGATCCCGTCCCCGGCAGGCTTGCAGGCGACTTCGGAGATGTTGATGACGCTTGCACCCATGTCCGCAGCGTGACGGACGGCCGATGCCATGGTGTCGACGTTTCCGTACCCGGATGAGTTCTCGGCTGCAGCAGGGTCTTCGCGTTGGCCGGCCACCGAGAAGGCGGCACTGGACTGCCTGATCGAAATTATCTGTGCGTCAGGCGCAGCTCCGGAGAATCCGGAACCCTCGACTTGCTGGGCGGCGATGAGACCGGCCACGACTGTTCCATGTGCGTCACAATCGTCGGTGCCGTCGGAGGTACCGACGTAATCACCGCCGCCGTCGAGCGATGGCAGCCGGGGATGTCTGCTGACACCGGTGTCGATGACGGCAATTCGCTGTCCTGCCCCTCTGGTGATCGGCCACACAGAATCGAATCCCAGATCTCGTTGAGAACGTGGAATGTCCGCATCGTCACCACCTGCCACGGCTGGGACGCACAGGGTTCGTTGTTCGGTGGGTTGTGGAGGTGCGGGCGGACCGTCCTCCGGCAGCATTACAGGATCGATGGGGGAGGGAACCGCGCTCGATGCGCCACCTGCCCCGGCGAGAACGCTGAAGGCGACGATCACGAGACTGGCGCAGATGTTTGTTGCACGTCGAATCACCATCGATCACCGATCGCTCAGAGGCTACGCATGAGCGCGAAGAGGCCACTGACCCAGCAGATCAGCGGAACGATTGCTGCAATCGCAGCGAGGTCCAACAGCTCGGCAGCGCGTCGCATAACGGGGCTGAATGTGTTCTGGGGGGCGAGGATTCCCAGAATCAGTGCCAGGAGGAGAACGGTCATCGTGATGGCGAAGACGACCAATGCATGGTCGCGATGGGTCCATGCCATGTCGCCCAGGAGAACGAGAATCACCGAGATGCCTGCCGCGATGAGTGGCACAGCCTGCTGTGCGCCCGCGTAGGTGCGCCCGCGAAACATCAGCACGACGGCCGTCGCGAATGCGAGAGCAAGATTCGGCCAGACGATCCCCTGACCAGGCCAGGACCACGCGAGTGCGACGGCAGCGACGAGCGCGACCACTGACGTGGCTACGATCAGCCCGGTCAGATAGTTACGCGCCCGCCCTGCCCTTTCGGCCAACTCGGTCAGCCCGGGTAGTTCGGGTTCGGGCAGTTCGTCGCGGTCGTCGTCGAGGGGATTACTCGGCGTCGGAACAGGGGGAAGCGGTAGTCGCGCGAACAACATCGACAGTCGAGCGGTGAACGTGAGAACGATAAATGCGGCGGCAATCACCGCGCCGCTGACGGTCGCGGTGCGCGCCCCGGGAAGCGTGGTAGTGACGGCAAAGGTGCCCACCGCCGCGAGAAGGACGACGAGAAGTGCGGTGAAGACAGCTAATCCGGCGCCGCACAAGCGGAAGCAGATCAGAGTTACCGCAGCGGCAAATGCCGAACCGAGAAGCAGATGAGCCGAAAGAACAGTGCCGGGCACGCAGAGTGCGCCGGAGATGAACGCCAGTGGCACCGAAGCGCATCCGAGCGTGACGGAACTTGCAGAGTCTCCGTACACCCGCGCCGCCACGACGGCGGCGACTGTGAGCACCAAAGACGTCACTCCGCCGCAGACGGCGCCGATCAGTCCCGTGTCGCCGAGGACCAGGGCGAGGGCCGCGACGAGCGCAGCGACGAGGGCGGCGGTCGAGCCGACAATGCGCGCGGTGACCGGAGTCCAGCGTCGGTAGACGTCCGCATCCGTGGCCGCGACGGTGTACATGATGTCGTCGAAGAGTGGGGGCGGGGCAGCGGTGACCGAGGCCTCGAGTACGAGCAATTCTCCATCGCGGATTCCGTGCTCGTGCAGCGACAGCGTCGGTGCCAGCGGCGCCCTGCCGACTTTCGACAGAGTCCAGTCGACGGGCTCGAATTGTTCGGTGGTGTGGTCGAACTCGTTGAAATTGCTGTGGTTGACAATTGTGTCCACAATGCCCGGAATGACCACGGTGAGTGGAACACGAAGCGGCACCGCAAGATCCACCTGCGAATGGGCTGAAAGTACCGTCAACCTGCACAGTTCGGCAGAATGACTCGCGCCTCGTCCGTTTCCGGTGTTCGCAGCGCTGGTTGTAGTGGTGCTGGTCAAGATCTGTCCCCTCCCATGACGCGATTCCCCCTTCGCGTCACCCCAGTTCACCCGAACAATACGACATGAACTGCGCGCCTGTATCGGAGACAGCGCCGACAACAGGTGGCACCGACCCGAGTGTCGGTGTTGTGATCTACTCTCTTGCAATTGCGCGAGTACGCCTTGGGGGGGCCGGCGGTAGTCGGACGAGGCGCCTGGCGGCAACAGCTGCAGCACCGATGGGGGTGGGTGAATTGAGCACTGTCAGATTTGCGCGTCGAGCACGCCGTGAATCGCCGCGCACACCGGGCGGCGAGGTGACGCTTCAGCCCCCACCGGAGATACCTCGCGTCACGCCGGGAAACCTACTGACCAAACTACTTCCGGTGATCATGGTGGTTGCCATGATCGGCATGGTGGCGCTGATGTTCTCTTCCGGCATGGCGCGCAATCCGATGTCCCTGCTGTTTCCGGTCATGATGATGGTGTCGATGCTCGGAATGCTCGCCGGGGGCGGTCGTAGCGGTGGAGCAAGAGCGTCCGAAGCGAACGAGGACCGCAAGGACTACCTCCGGTACCTGGATCAGATGCGTAGTGATGTTGCTGCGACGTCTGGTGCGCAGCGTGCTGCTCTCGAGTGGAGCAATCCCGAGCCGTCGCTGCTCTGGACACTGGCCGGGACTGTACGGATGTGGGAGCGTCAGATCACCGACTCGGACTACTGCCACGTTCGGGTCGGTCTGGGTACACAGCGATTGGCCACCAGACTCGTGTCTCCGGAGACCGGGCCGGTCGAGGATCTCGAACCCGTCGCTGCTGTCTCACTTCGGCGATTCGTCCGTGCACATTCGGTTGTGCAGGACCTGCCGACCGCCGTCTCGCTTCGCGGATTTGCTGCGATGTCCATCGAGGGGCAGAGAGATTCCGCTCGTGCGCTTGTCCGCTCGATGTTGATGCAGCTGTGCACATTCCACGGTCCGGACACGCTCCAAGTTGCGGTGGTGTGCGGTCCCGATACCGAATCCGAGTGGGAGTGGGTCAAGTGGCTCCCACACGTGCAACACCCGCAGTCTCAGGACGGCACCGGCACTGCACGCATGGTGTTCGGTTCGTATCTCGAATTCGAAAGTTCCCTCGGGGAACCGCTTTCGATGCGTGCTCGATTCGCTCGCAACACTCCAGCCAGTGCGGGCGTTCCGCATCTCGTGCTGGTCGTGGACGGTGGCTTACTCGAAGGTGACACCGGCCTGTTGTCCGAATCCGGGCTCGACTCGGTGACAGTCCTCGACCTCTGCGGGTTCTGCCCGCGGCTGGTGGCGACGCGTGGGTTGCGACTGGTCGTCGGTAGCGATCAGATCGGCGCGGTGAGCAGCGCAGGAGTTGAGAACTTTGCGAGGCCTGACGCTGCGACGACGAGCCTGGCGCAGGCGTTCGGCCGTCGCATCGCACCGTTCCGTGCGGCATCGCAGAATGCCGTCGACGCAGCTGACGACGACCGATCCCTTCGGACGTGGAGCCAGATGTTGGGGATAGGAAACGTTGCGAGGTTCAATCCTGAGCATGGCTGGCTTCCACGTCAGGGGCGCGACCGACTCCGTGTGCCGATCGGTGTCGGACAAGACGGAAACCCCGTCGAACTGGATCTGAAGGAGTCGGCCGAGAACGGTATGGGTCCGCACGGGCTGTGTATCGGAGCCACCGGTTCTGGCAAGTCGGAGTTCCTGCGAACCTTGGTGCTCGGCCTGATCGCGACCCACTCTCCCGACGCACTGAACCTCGTCCTGATCGACTTCAAAGGCGGTGCAACCTTTCTCGGCCTCGAGGAGGCGCCGCACGTTGCTGCGATCATCACCAACCTTGCCGAGGAATTGGCGATGGTCGATCGTATGAAGGACGCGCTCGCCGGCGAAATGAATCGTCGACAAGAACTGTTGCGTGCGGCAGGAAACTTCGCAAACGTGTCCGATTACGAGAAGGCGAGGCTGGCCGGCGCTGCACTAGATCCCTTGCCGGCACTCTTCGTGGTTGTCGACGAGTTTTCCGAACTGCTCAGTCAGCAGCCGGAATTTGCCGAATTGTTCGTGGCCATCGGGCGATTGGGCAGGTCACTTCACATTCACCTGCTGCTGGCCAGTCAGCGACTCGACGAAGGAAAGCTTCGGGGTCTCGACAGCCATCTTTCGTATCGCGTCGGGTTGAAAACGTTCTCGGCGAATGAGTCTCGTTCCGTCCTCGGCGTTCCCGATGCTTATCACCTTCCGGGCACACCCGGTGCGGGATACCTGAAGTCCGATTCTGCTGAGATCGTTCGCTTCCAAGGTGCGTACGTGTCAGGCCCGTACGAGGGCGAGCGGATCGTGCCCACTCGATTCTCGGTCGATTCCCCCGTCGAACTGGCGCCGCTGCCGTTTACCGCGAAGCCCGTGATCGGACCAGAGGCCGTTGTCGTTCCCGTCGAGCCCGACGTCGTCGACATGGGTGAAATCGGTGACGATGCACGTACTCTCATGGGAGTCCTCGTAGACCGCATGCGCGGTCACGGTCCACGTGCGCATGAAGTGTGGCTCCCGCCGCTCGAGTCATCTCCGACGATTGACCAGTTGTTGCCGCGGTGGGCGACCGGTGATCAACCTCGCGGAAATCTGAGCGCACCCTTCGGCATAGTCGACAGGCCGTTCGATCAGCGCCGCGATCTACTCGTCGCCGATCTCAACGGATCGACTGGCAACCTCGCGATTGTCGGCGGCCCGCAGTCGGGAAAGTCGACGGCGTTGCGCACGTTGATCTTGTCTCTGAGCATGACGCACACGCCGGAACAGATTCAGTTCTACTGCCTCGACTTCGGCGGTGGAACGCTCCTCGGATTGAAAGATCTGCCGCACGTCGGATCGGTGGCAAACCGCTTGGATTCCGACCGCGTCCGGCGCACAGTTGCCGAGGTACTCGGTGTGGTCGCTAAACGGGAGCGACTGTTTCGTGACCTCGGCATCGAATCGATGGCCGATTTCCGTAGATTGCGAACAGCTGATCCCACCGGGGAAGGTGAGGCTGCGGGACTCCGAGAGGACCCGTACGGTGACGTCTTCCTCGTCGTCGACGGTTGGCCAAGCGTTCGTTCGGATTTCGAATCACTCGAGCCCCAGATCAACATGCTCGCCGGTCAAGGTTTGTCCTTCGGTGTACACGTGATCGTCACGACGTCGAGGTGGGCCGAGATCCGGCCGGCACTCAAGGATCAACTGGGTACTCGCATCGAACTTCGTTTGGGTGATCCGGGAGATTCGGATGCGGGTCGCCGGAAAGCCGGCCTGGTGCCGGAAGGTCGACCGGGTCGTGGCATCACTCGCGACGGACTCCACCTTCTCACCGGACTACCTCGAATCGACGGCCTACCGGGTAGTGAGAACTCGAGTACGGCTGTGGTGGCGACGGTCGAACGTATTGCAGCCATGTCGAATTCGCGTCCGGCACCCACCGTGCGGATGCTCCCGGATTCCTACTCGCGGGCAGAACTTCTCGAAGCTGTCGGGACCCGGTGGCCCTCACCGAGTGCGGCCGACGGTCGGTGCCTCACCGTGCCGATCGGGCTCGGTGAGACCGACCTCGCCCCGGTGTACATGGACTTCCGGGAACACCCGCACCTGTTGATATTCGGCGACACCGCGTGTGGGAAGACATCTCTCGTGCGTGGAATAGCCGAAGGGATCATCGCGTCGAACACACCGGCCCAGGCCAAGCTGATCATCGGTGACTATCGGCATTCCCTGCTGGGCGTGGTCGAAGGGAATCACCTCGGCGGGTACTCGGCGTCGTCGACGACCTTCGGTGAGTTGATGGTCGACTTGGCTCGGATCGTCGCTGCCAGAATGCCGAACGCCGGAACAACGCAGCAGCAATTGCGGGAACGGTCGTGGTGGAGTGGGCCGGAGATTTACGTACTGATCGACGACTACGACCTTGTGGCCACACCGAGTGGAAATCCGGTGGCGCCGTTGCTCGAATACATTCCGCACTCCAAGGACATCGGTTTGCACCTGGTTATTGCCCGCCGTTCCGGTGGTGCGGCCAGAGCACTGTACGAGCCGGTCATTGCGAGAATTCGCGACATGGCGCCGGCCGGATTGATCATGAGCGGAAGTCGTGACGAGGGAAATCTCGTCGGCACTGTCCGCGCGTCGGCGATGCCGGAAGGCCGTGGGGTTTACGTTTCCCGCTCGCAAACCCAACTTGTCCAAGTTCCGTGGATGCCACCGCTGTGACCGCTCCGTCCGCAGTGTCGGTCTCGTTACATTGGGGTGCATCGAATATCTGGGTCGTATCGGGTCAACGCGAATTCTGTTGCAGTGCAGACCTCAGACGCGAACCGACGTCGGGCCCCGGTGCGGCCGGTAAGAATGCGATCGATTACATCGACGACGATTATGTCGACGTGGATGGTCGGGTTGTCCCGACAGTCTTGGAGGTGGCCAGGCTGATCTCCAGTGCGATGGACGGGTGCGGAATCGTCGACGCAGACATTCTTCATCTCAGTCATCCCTCGGATTGGGGTGCCCCACGCAGGCGGCGATTGCTCGATGCCGCACGTCGAGTGGCGCACGACGTCGTACTCGTTCCGACGTCGATCGCGGCGGCGAGGTCGGCTCATACGGCTTGGCGATCGCGGTGTGTCGTCCTCGAACTGCGAGGCGGAACGGTGGTCGCTTCTGTTGTCGCTGAGGTCGACGGTGAACTCCGAATCGACGGAACACAAAGTTCGGAGATCGCAGACGTTGCGGGGTTGTTTTCCGCAATCGGGGATCTATCGGTTCGGGACGCCGTGGTGTTGGTCGGGCCGAGCTCTCATGCTGTTGCGGCTTCGCTCGAACGGGGGTCGACGAATGTTCACGGCCACGCGAGCATCCGAATTCTGGACGAGAGCCGGGTGGCTGCGTCTCTGGTGGATCCTCAGACGCTCGTTCGCCAGACAACCGCGCGGGACAGTTCGGGACGAATCGTCGACAATTCGGCTTTCGGCGCCGGGTGGGTAGGCGATACGGATGGCGCGAAGTCGATTTCTGGCGCGGACTCGAATGCCTCTTCGCCGCGTCGCGTCGGCGGGCGGCGAAGAGGCCGTCGATGGTTCGCGGCGGCGCTTGCGGTGGTCGCCGTCGCCGGTGCGGTCGCAGCAACGGTCGTGGTGTCCACTCGCGATCGAGGCGATTCTCGGTTGGCGGGGTCGGTCGCAGCCACGGCGGAAGTCGAAGTCGAGATCGTGGAGGCGTCGAAAGAGCAGGAAACGCCTGCACCGAAGACTTCGATCTCGTCGATCGAGTCCGGGGCCACGCCGGAACTTACTCGTGTGGACGTGGGAAGCGTTGCGGCAGAATTGCCTTCCGATTGGAAGCTTCTGTCGCGAGGGACCTCGAGCGGGCGTACCGATTTGGTACCCGGTTCGGGTGCGGATCGCAAGATCGTGGTCATCGAGAAACGTCTTGCGGAAGGTGTGGGATTCGATTCCGTCGAAGCTGTTTTGCGTCAGCAGTTTTCGACGTTCGAGGACCCCTTGCGGTTCGCAGAGTTTGCTGTGCTCGACGATGCCGCAGGAAAACGGGCAGTGGTGTACGTCGAGTTTCCGGACGATTTCTCCGAGGTGCGTTGGCGCGTGTACGTCGACAACGGACGGCAAGTGAGTATCGGCTGCCAGTATCTGGTCGGTGAGTGGGGCAGTCTCGAAGCGGACTGCCTGCGGATGTGGCAGTCGGTCGAATTCACACCGTGACCGGATCGGTCGGTTCTGAAAATATTCTTCGGTCGGGCCGGAACCGTTGGTACGAAGGTCGCGTCAAAGTATGTGTAGCGCACATCAGGGAGTTCCGCTCGACCCCGGTGCACATCCGACGGACAAAGCCCGTTGTGTGTGATCGCCGATACCGAACGGTACTCACCGAATCCAGGGGGACGACATGGGCTTTACCGCAACTACCGCTGAATTGATCGATTCGGCGGGGACCATCGACGGACATCTCGGTGACATCAGGGGGCTGGTCAACGCTGTTCGGTCGGAGGCCGACGCTTCGCACAATTCGTGGAACGGTGCGGCGCAGGTCGAATACGCAGGAATCATGGAGCGATACAACAGCGCGGCCCTGAAGTTGGACACAGCTCTGACCGACATCTGCGAGCAGATCAAACAGGCCGCGGGAACCTTCGACTCGACCGAAGACGACAACGTCAGCTCGCTTCGCGGCGCGACGGTGAACATGTCCTGACCGCCAGCTCTTCATCGTCCGATCAAGCAATCCTCAGCCAGTAGTTCTCACAAGTTAGTTCTCACAAGTTCTCTCCAGTCACACCGAACCGGGAGCAGTTATGTCCGACAGGATCAAGTACGACTTCGGCGGCCTCGCAATGCTGTCCGATCAGATGAAACAGCAGGCCAAAGCGATCAACGACAAACAGGGCGACATCAAGGTTGTCGTGGACAAGCTGCAAGCAGGCTGGGAAGGGGCAGGTTCCGAAGCGTGGAACGACGCACAGCGTCGCTGGGCCCAGGCTTCCGAAGAACTGAACATGGTTCTCGCGCAGATCGCCGGAGCGACGGCGAGCGGCTCGGAGAAGATGCAGGAAGCTGATCGGATCGCCGCAAACGGGTTCGGTCGCTGACAACATCCCATGCCGTGATGACACCCCGCCTGCCCCGGTACCGTCAGGTTGCCGGGGCAGGCGCATGTCGATCGCTCGCATCGCTGTGCTGGACGATGATGCTGTTGGCAGGAATGGCTGCGCTTTGACCTGGCAGCGGGTAGACCGGTATCGTCTATCGGTGGCGTGCCGTAGGGCTCCGGCAGAAATGCGTGGAGACCGGCGGTTCTCGGGTCTCAACTGGCCGCCGAGGATCGTTTACGCGATACGCACATGGTCAGCAGTGGAATGAATTAAGACGAGGAAGATCTGTGTCTACGTACACCCCGAAGGCCGGAGATGTGACCCACACGTGGCACGTCATCGACGCCACTGACGTGGTGCTCGGCCGTCTTGCCGTTCAGGCAGCGAACTTGCTGCGTGGCAAGCACAAGCCCACCTACGCGCCGCACATCGACGGTGGTGACTTCGTTGTCATCATCAACGCAGAGAAGGTTGCCATCAGCGGCAACAAGCTGCAGGGCAAGAACGTTTACCACCACTCCGGATTCCCGGGTGGCCTGAAGTCCCGCACTGTCGGTGAGGTCCTCGACAGGACTCCCGATCGTCTCGTCGAGAAGGCCATCGTCGGCATGCTCCCCAAGACGAAGCTCGGCCGCGCAATGAGCAGCAAGCTCAAGGTTTACGCGGGCCCGAATCACCCCCACACCGCGCAGCAGCCGGTGCCGTTCGAGATCAAGCAGGTCGCACAGTGACATCGCCGGAAGAGCAGAACGTGTCCGAAGAGAACATCGAAGCAGTGGAAGAGCTTGTCTCTGACGCAGTCGAGGTCGTCGAAGAGGTTGCTGCAGCTACGCTCGCACCGATCGTCCTCGATCGCCCGGTCCAGACCGTCGGTCGCCGCAAGGAGGCTGTCGTTCGCGTCCGGATGGCTCCCGGTACCGGTCAGTTCAAGCTCAACGGTCGTACGTTGGAGGACTACTTCCCCAACAAGGTTCACCAGCAGCTGATCAAGGCTCCGCTGGTGCTCGTCGAGCGTCCCGAGTCTTTCGACATCATTGCACTGCTGCACGGTGGCGGCCCGTCCGGTCAGGCAGGCGCACTGCGTCTGGCTATCGCGCGCGCACTCATCGAGGTAACCCCTGATGATCGTCCGGCCCTCAAGCGTGCAGGCTTCCTGACGCGTGACGCCCGCGCGGTCGAGCGTAAGAAGTACGGCCTGAAGAAGGCCCGTAAGGCATCGCAGTACTCCAAGCGCTGATGCTTTGCCGAGGTTGACCCGACGGGTCTGCTTCGGCACCTGTTCACCACAAGAGCGGGCGTCCATCGTTACCGGACGCTCGCTCTTGTGTTTCTCGGAGAAATTCCCTTCTCGAGTTCCCTTCTCGAGGTTCACAGGATTCAGGAGTCGTTCTATGGGTCGGTTGTTCGGTACTGACGGTGTTCGTGGACTTGCCAATTCGGATCTGACTGCAGATCTTGCATTGAGATTGGCAGTTGCCGCGGCGAGCGTACTGACAGCCGACACCTCGGACGCACGTCCGACCGCCGTGATCGGCCGCGATCCTCGCGCCAGCGGTGAGATGCTTCAAGCCGCGGTGACCGCAGGATTGAGTTCCGCGGGTGTCGACGTGCTCGACGTGGGTATTCTTCCGACTCCGGCAGTTGCATACTTGACGGCAAAGCTCGACGCCAGTCTCGGTGTCATGATCTCTGCATCGCATAATCCCATGCCGGACAACGGAATCAAGATTTTCGCAGCCGGTGGACACAAGCTCGATGATGCTGTCGAGGTGGCGATCGAGGATGCACTCGACGGCACTGCACCGCCCGTCCTACCGACAGGTGCCGGGATCGGCCGCGTCCGTACGGTCGACGACGCCGCTCAGCTGTACCTTGCGCATCTGGCGAGCGCGGCGAGCGAGCCACTCGCTGGACTCACCGTTGTGGTCGACTGCGCCAACGGCGCTGCTTCCGCGCTCGCACCGGTTGCCTACGCGGCAGCTGGCGCTCGCGTCATCGCGATCAGCGCCGATCCCGACGGCCTCAACATCAACGACGGCTGCGGATCGACGCACCTGGAGAATCTTCAGAAAGCCGTAGTCGATCACGGGGCGGACCTAGGCCTCGCGCACGACGGCGACGCCGACCGTTGCCTGGCCGTCGACGAGACCGGAGCGGTGGTCGACGGTGACGCGATCATGGCAGTTCTGGCGATCGCGATGAACGACGCCGGCGAGTTGGTCGAGAACACTCTCGTCGCGACTGTCATGAGCAATCTCGGTTTGCACATCGCGATGCGCGAGGCCGGTATCAACATCGTGACTGCTGCCGTAGGTGACCGCTACGTTTTGGAGGAACTGCGCGCGGGCGGATACAGCCTCGGCGGCGAGCAGTCAGGCCATGTCGTGTTGCCGGCGTTCGGCACCACGGGCGATGGGATTCTCACCGGCCTCCGGCTGCTCGGACGCATGGCTCGCACGGGTAAGTCGGCATCCGCACTGGCCGCAACGATGACAACCCTCCCGCAGGTTCTGATCAACGTGAAGGTCGGGGACAAGACGACAGTCGCAGCATCGCCGTCGGTACTCGCAGCAGTCGCGGACGCAGAGCGCGTCCTCGGTGACGGTGGTCGCGTGCTCCTGCGCCCGTCCGGGACAGAGCAACTGGTCCGCGTCATGGTCGAGGCCACCGAACTTCCGCTCGCGCAGAAGCTGGCCGACGAGTTGGCCGAGATCGTCGGTTCGGTTTAGCCCCTCATTACGGCATTCGCGTTTTGAGGGAACGTAATTGCGCCCTGCTGCGTCCAAGGAGTCAAAGGCCGCTCGACGTTCGAGTGGTTCCGTTGAAACTTGGGAGCGCTCGTGGATGTCGACCGCGCTGGAACAGATGAATTGGCGCGCCATGCGGTGTCGGTGGCCCAGGCTCTGCGCGATTCTGCCGAGCCGATCAGGCGTTTGCGATTCAGCGGTGCCGTTTCGGGCCGTGATTACGCCGAGCATGGAGCCGCGTTGGCGTCGGCATTGGCGGTCCTGAATTCTCGCTTGACTGGCCGTGCGGATCTTCTCGATGCGTTGGCGCGTCGGCTTTCCTCTTCGGCTGAGGTGATCGCTGAGGTGGACGGTCAGAGTGCGCAGCGATTGCGAGACTCCAGCGGGTCGGTCTCATGAGACCGACGAGCGGTACCGCACAGGCAGTACCAAACAGCTACTATTGCGTCGAAGATATTCTTGCACTGCGTGATTCACGCGTGCGTCCCGACGAAATCCTGGATGCTGGTGCGAGGGGACTACAGTTCTTCGATCGATTTCACGACCTGGCCTCTCGGTTGGGCTTCGAAGAACGGATGCTTTCGTCCTACGAGGATGCGTATCGCGCAGAGGCCGGTATCGATTTCGAGGCACTAATGCGAGATGCGTCGGACATGGCCGCAGCGGTGGACGGTTCGGTCGCCGAGATCGCGATGCTGACGACCCTGGCGGAGAATCTTCCTTCAGTGTGGAATGTTTCCGGCGTGGGTGCGGTCGTAGATCAGGCCTTCGCGGCGCGGCGTGAAGCTCGGTCCGATGCGGATTCGGCGCCACTGTTGATCACGCTGGCCGACGAGTTCGCGCGGACGGTTCGAACGGCTTTGGCAGACAAGGCTTTCAAGGTGGCAAGCCTCGACCGGGCGACAATCGGCGGTCTGGGTGCGGGGGAGATCGACCAGCTGACTCACGTCGCTTCCACCGGTCGTGGTGCGGCGCCATGGCTGGACACGGTTTTTCCTTCGGCGTATCTCGATACTCGCGATGAATTCGACAGGGCGTGTGCGGAGTGCGCGAGCGCGGTTGGTCATGCTTTTGACGCCGCGACCCAGTGGGTGACAGACGCGTTCACGTCAACCTTTCCGATCGCCGAGCCGAGTGCATCAGGTGTCGCCGCCGCTCCTGTCTCTTTCTCGATCGGCGGCAACACTTGGGGCTTCTCGATTGCGTCCGACGGTCGTGGGGTGAATCTGGATGTTGCAGGTGCTGACGGGAACTCTGTGTCGGCCACCCTGGAGTTGAGCGAAAATGGTTGGCCGAGAATAGTGCTCGATGCCGATCCGGAGATGTCGCTGCACGAGGCGCGCCCGCAAGAAGCGTCCCAGCCTGCGACACTCCAGCCCGAAACTCCCGACCCTGAGATTCGCGAGCACGAGGTGCCGGTCGAAACCACCGCCGAAGTCTCGCCCGTGCCGGACCCGGAGCCGCCTGTCACAGTCCCTGACGGGTCGATCGTGGTCCCCGGAGAGACGGGCGCTGAGTTGGCCGGAGCTGGTCCGCTGTGAAGTCCGTTCACGCGCCGTTCGAAGCGATCCGTCGAACCCTCGATTCTCAACTCGACGACTTCCGTGAGCGCAGAGTGGCCGCAGCGAGCGCGGAATCGCACCATGAGCCGCCGTCCGAAACGACATCCGCCGAGAATGACACGGATGGGCCGGTCAGGTCCGGCCCGTATCTGCGATCCGCGTCAGAGCCGACGCCGACGCCGCCGTGCTCGCCGCCGGAGTCGGTGGCGAGTACGGACTCCTACTTACGCAACAGCTGGCTGGCCCGCGCGTCGGAGTGAGGTTCGACCGGCAGCAACGGCGCCGTGTGCGGAATCTCGACGTCAGGATCAGCAAAATCCTTGTACTTCTTGTCGCCGGTCAGATGGAACAACAGGAAGCCCGTGAGCAGGCACCGTGTGGCGGCCTGTGTCTTGCGCTCGGATCCACCGAGGCCCAGGGCGCCGAGGAGTCGGCGGCCTTCGATCAGTCCGGCGTCTTGGGCGTCGTTCACGGTACGTGCGATGACAGGACCGCCCCACTCCACGCTCAGCGGCCGGGCATTGCTGGTCAAGGAATCGACGTCGTCTTCGCCGGCGAGGATCAATCCGGGCGCTGTGATCTTCGACGCGTAGTTCTCCGCCTTGGGTGCTGTCGGGGCCGGGAACAGTGCGGCTACCGCACCGACATCCCCGCGCTGCGCTGCGGCCAGTACCGCCGCGCCCGCGCCCATGCCGTGACCGGCAAAGGCGACCCGATCGGGTTGGACGCTGATCTGGCCGGGGCCGAGTCGCACGCCGACGCAGATGTCGAGCGTCGCTCGAAGATCTGCAGCCAATCCGAGATGTGACGGGACCGGACCGCGTTCGCTGTCGGGCGCCGCTGCGACAATTCCCCAGGAAGCGAGGTGCTGGAGTGTCTGCTCGTACTTGTGGGACCCGACCATCCACCCGTGCGCGAAGGCAACGGCGGGGAGATTGAAACCGGTTTCCGGCGTGTACACGACACCCGGCTGTCCGGCCAGGGCGAGGTTGCCGCGGAGAACTCGGTGCGGGCCGCGCTTGGACAGCTCACGGGTCAGTGTCTTCAGTTTCGGTGCCACGGTTGAAGACGTTATCCGATGAGCCGCCTCGTGTATGCGGAGCGGACGCTGCAACCAGGTGCGGGAACCGCAAAATGCGCCCACCGCCGATGTCCAAGTACCCTGAGTCACCATGTGCGGAATCGTGGGATACGTCGGCCACCGCCCAGCTCTGGGCGTTGTGGTGGAGGCTTTGCGACGAATGGAGTATCGCGGGTACGACTCGTCGGGAATCGCGATTCTCGACGGAACCGGTGGGGTCGAGATCGAGCGTAAGGCCGGTAAGTTGGCCAACCTCGAGGCGGAGCTCGGCGAGTACGGTGCGGATCACTTCGTCGGTACGTCCGGTATGGGCCATACCCGTTGGGCGACGCATGGGCGTCCGACGGACCGCAATGCGCACCCGCATCGTGATGCCTCGGGCAAGCTGGCTGTCGTTCACAACGGAATCATCGAGAATTTTGCCCCGCTGCGTGCGGAGCTCGAGGCTGCAGGCGTCGAACTGCAGAGCGACACGGATTCCGAGGTCGCGGTTCACCTCGTCGCCCGGGCGTACGCCCAGGGGCCGACGGCAGGTGATTTCATCGAGAGTGCGCTGTCGGTGGTTCGTCGGTTGGAAGGTGCGTTCACGCTCGTCTTCACGCACGCTGATCATGCGGACACGATTGTCGCCGCGCGCCGCTCGACACCGCTCGTAGTCGGTGTCGGTGAGGGCGAGATGTTCCTCGGCTCCGACGTCGCTGCATTCATCGAGCACACACGCGATGCGGTTGAACTCGGACAGGATCAGGCAGTGGTGATCACTGCCGACAGCTACCGGATCTCCGACTTCGCGGGTAACGAGGCAGAAGGACGCCCGTTCCGCATCGACTGGGATCTCGCGGCCGCCGAAAAGGGTGGTCACGATTACTTCATGCTCAAGGAGATCGAAGAGCAGCCGACCGCTGTCGCCGACACGCTCCTCGGCCACTTCGAGAACGGGAAGATCGTCCTCGACGAGCAGCGGTTGTCCGATCAGGAACTGCGCGACGTCGACAAGGTGTTCGTTGTCGCTTGCGGTAGCGCTTACCACTCCGGTCTGTTGGCGAAGTACGCGATCGAGCATTGGACGCGTCTACCTGTCGAGGTCGAACTCGCCAGCGAATTCCGTTACCGCGACCCGGTTCTCGATCGCTCGACGCTTGTTGTCGCAATCTCGCAGTCGGGGGAAACGGCCGATACGCTCGAGGCTGTCAAGCACGCCAAGGACCAGAAGGCACGCGTCCTGGCGATCTGCAACACCAACGGTGCACAGATCCCGCGTGAAGCCGACGCAGTCCTCTACACCCGGGCAGGACCGGAAATCGCGGTCGCGTCCACCAAGGCGTTCCTGGCGCAGGTGACCGCGAACTACCTCGTCGGTTTGGCTTTGGCGCAGGCTCGCGGAACCAAGTATCCGGACGAGGTCGCCCGCGAGTACGCCGACCTCGAAGCGATGCCCGCATTGGTCAGCAAGGTACTCGAGACGGCAGAACCGGTGCGCGCGTTGGCGCGCCAGTTCGCGCACGCGTCGACCGTGCTGTTCCTGGGGCGTCACGTCGGCTACCCGGTGGCGCTCGAGGGTGCGCTCAAGCTCAAGGAGCTCGCGTACATGCACGCCGAGGGCTTTGCCGCCGGTGAGCTCAAGCACGGCCCGATCGCCTTGATCGAGGAGGACCTTCCGGTCATCATCGTCATGCCGTCGCCGCAGGGCCGCGCTGTCCTGCACTCGAAGTTGGTGTCCAACATTCAGGAGATCAAGGCGCGCGGGGCGACGACTATCGTCATCGCTGAGGAAGGCGACACCGTCGCCGCGGCGCACGCGGATCACCTGATCGAGATTCCGGCGTCACCGACTCTGCTGCAGCCGTTGCTGTCCACGGTTCCGTTGCAGATCTTTGCGGCCGAGGTTGCCGCGGCGCGTGGCTACGACGTCGACAAGCCGCGTAACCTGGCGAAATCGGTTACGGTCGAGTAGCTTTCGCTAGAAAATCGGGCCCCGCAGTCGCAAGACTGTGGGGCCCGAGCGCGTTACGGCGTCTCGACGACGACGGTTCCGCGCATCTCGGGATGCGGTGTGCAGGTGTAGTCGTAGGTTCCGGGTTCGGTGAACGTGTAGGTGTAGGTTCCCGATTTCTTGAGCGGACTGCGGAGTTTGCCCTTGGCGTCCCCGAGGCCGTTGACGTCGTGGGCCATTCCGTTGTCGTCGAACACCCACGTGACCGTCTCGCCGACATTCACGGTGATGGACGCGGGGGAGTACGCCATCCCGGAGATGGTCACCACGGGTCCGCTGGCCGTCGTTTCCGGAGCCGGTGGTGTGGAGTCGGTGCCGGAACTGCACCCGACCAGACCGAGAGCGAGCACGAGACCCGCGATTGCCGGGCGAAGACGTGATTTCATGGTTTCGAGGGTAGCGACGGCAACTGAAGGGTTCCGACATGCGTGGGTACTACACAGCCGATCAGGTGCGAGCAGCTGAGGCGCCGCTGCTCGACAAGCTGCCCGACGGGGTGCTGATGCGTCGAGCGGCGTACGGTCTTGCGCGAGTAGTCGCGGACGAATTGCGTTCCCGTACAGGGTCGGTCGCGCATCGGTCGGTGACGCTGCTGGTCGGTACGGGCGACAACGGCGGTGATGCCCTGTGGGCCGGTGCGTTGCTCCGCAAACGAGGTGTGAGCGTGCGGGCCGTGTTGCTCGATCCGGCGCGCGCTCATCGGGCGGGCCTCGATGCTCTCTTGACGGCCGGCGGCCGAGTCGCCGCCGAAGTCGGGTCGCCGGATCTGGTGATCGACGGCATCGTCGGGATTTCCGGGCACGGCGGTCTACGGCCTGACGCGGCCGATCTCGTCGGCCAGGTGGATGCACCGATCGTGGCGGTCGATCTTCCGAGCGGCGTCGACGCGAACACCGGCGCTGTGGGCGGCCCGTCGGTGACCGCTGATGTGACGGTCACATTCGGTGCGCTGAAGCCGGTACACGTACTCGCGGCTCCGCTGTGTGGTCGTGTCGAACTCGTGGACATCGGATTGAGCGTCGGCGAACCCGACTTCGGTTCACTCGATCCGGCGGAGGTCGGTGCGCTGTGGCCGGTGCCCGGTCCGGAGGACGACAAGTATTCGCAGGGTGTGGTGGGCATCGTTGCGGGAAGTGAGCAGTATCCCGGCGCGGGCGTGCTCTGTACCGGTGCCGCGGTGACCGCGACCGCCGGCCTGGTCCGCTACGCCGGGCACGGCGCCACCGAGGTGCTCGCCCGGTTCCCGGAGGTGATTGCGAGTGAGACCTTCCAAGCCGCCGGGCGAGTTCAGGCGTGGGTGGTCGGCCCCGGTATGGGTACCGACGACGACGCCGCGCGACTTCTGGCGTCGGTGCTGGCTACTGATGTACCCGTTGTTGTCGATGCGGACGGACTTACCCTCCTCGCTCAGCGTCCCGAACTTGTCGCAGCCCGGACCGCGCCGACACTGTTGACGCCCCACGCCGGCGAGTTCGCTCGATTCACAACTCTTGGCGACGACAGGATCGCGGCCACGCGTGCTCTTGCCGCACGCCTCGGAGTCACGGTCCTGCTGAAGGGCCATACGACGGTGATCTCGGATCCCGGCGGTGAGGTGCTGGTCAACGACGCCGGCGGCTCCTGGGCATCGACGGCAGGTTCGGGTGACATCCTCTCCGGTGTGATCGGTGCGTTGCTGGCGGCGGGTCTGAGCCCTCTCGAAGCCGGGGCCGTCGGGGCGCGGGCTCACGCCTTGGCTGCGAACATCGCCGCTGCCGGCGGTCAGAGCGATGTCGCCGGAGCACCGATTTCGGCTTCACCCCTGCTGGGAGGTCTGCGGGAATCAGTGCGTGTGCTTCGCTCTTTTGCCCTCGATTGAGGGTGTTCAAACCCGAACACGTGTCCGATTCTGCGTGGGTGGCAGGATTGTCGCCATGACGCTTGCCCAGGGAAGAGCACCGAAGGAGCCTGCGGAGGGGAAGGCGAGCCGACTCGACGACGCAGTAGGGCCGCAGACGGAGGCAGTCGTCGATCTGGACGCGATCGCGCACAACGTGCGTGTTCTGCGTGAATTTGCCGGGGATGCAGCGTTGATGGCGGTCATCAAGGCGGACGGATACAACCACGGCGCAGTTGCGGTGGCGCGGACGGCGCTCTCGGCGGGAGCCCGGGAACTCGGCGTCACCACCATCGCGGAGGCACTGGTCCTTCGCGAGGCAGGCATCACCGCTCCCGTTCTTGCCTGGCTGCACGGCGTCGACGCCGATTTCGCCTCGGCGATCCGATCGGACGTCGAGATCGGCGTGTCCTCCCCGCGACACCTGGCCGCTGTCGTCGACGCGGCACGGGTTCTGGGACAAAAGGCGATGGTGACGCTCAAGGTGGACACCGGTCTCAATCGCAACGGCGTATCGAGAACCGAGTGGCCGCAGATGCTCGACGACCTCGCCACTGCGCGGGACGAGGGCACGATCAGGCTGCGCGGAGTGTTCTCTCACCTCGCGCACTCGGACGAACCGCATCACGACGTCATCGACATGCAGAAGCAGCGTTTGATCGACGCGGTTGCCGACGTCCGCGCTCGCGGATTCGACCCCGAAGTCGTTCATCTTTCCAACTCCGCTGCTACAGTCACCCGTCCTGACCTGCGGTTTGACATGGTTCGGCCGGGAATCGCGATATATGGATTGTCTCCGGTGCCCGAACTCGGAGATTTCGGTTTACGACCGGCGATGACGCTGCGAGCGAAGGTGATTCTGGTGAAGAAGGTAGCCGCCGGAGAGGGCGTCTCCTACGGGCATCAGTGGGTCGCACCGCACGACACCACTCTTGCGCTGCTTCCCGTCGGCTACGCCGACGGTTTGTCTCGCTCACTGAGTGGCAAGTTCGAAGTGCAGTTGGGCGGTAAGCGTCGCCAGGCTGTCGGGCGAATCTGCATGGACCAGGTATTGGTGGACCTGGGTCCGGACGGTGACGGAGTTCGCGAAGGCGACACCGCGATCTTCTTCGGCAACGGCGATCACGGCGAACCCAACGCGCAGGCCTGGGCCGACGTACTCGACACCATTCACTACGAGGTCGTGACCGGGATACGTGGACGCACTGTGCGTACGTACATCGGGGGAGAGACGTCATGAAGACTGCAGGAAAGATGAGCATTCTCGGTGGCCTGCTCAGCGCCGTGGCGCTCGGCTCGATGGCCGGCGTGAACGCATTCAAGACCGCGACGCGTCCGGGCCGGGAAATCTACGCGGACGAGGACTTCGACCTCATGACGCGCGACCGCAAGAGCACGGTGCGCACCGAGGACGGTGTCGAGCTGGCAGTTCGCGAAGTGGGACCGGACGACGCTCCGCTGACAGTCGTTTTCGTGCACGGATACTGCCTGAGTGCGCTGTCCTGGCATTTCCAGCGCCGCCAGCTCGAAGAGCGATGGGGCAACAAGGTTCGCATGGTGTTCTACGACCAGCGCGGACACGGAGACTCGGGCATGCCGCGTTCGAAGAGTTGTACGGTTTCTCAGCTCGGCCGCGACCTCGCGACCGTCGTCGAGGCCAAGGTACCCAAGGGACCGATAGTTCTGGTCGGTCACTCGATGGGCGGCATGACGGTACTCGCGCTCGCCGGTCAGCGACCCGAATGGTTCGAGGGCCGAGTCATCGGCGTGGGGCTGGTCGCGACGACGGCGGCAGGCCTGGCGGAGACCGGCCTGACCCGCAATCTGCAGAATCCGATCATCGACGGATTCCGGTTGGCAGTGCGCACCTCACCAGGAGTAGTTCAGCATGCCCGGGGCGCTGCGCGAGTATTGATCACGCCGATCCTGCGTGCGGCCTCGTACGGCACCGATGTCAGCCCACGGCTGCATGAACTCTCGGACGGCATGCTCGACCGGACCTCGGTTGTGACCATCGTCAATTTCCTGCGGACGTTGGAACTGCACGACGAGTCCGCTTCTCTCGCGGTCCTCGCGCACACACCGGCAGTCGTGATCTGCGGCGATCAAGACATGATGATTCCGTTCATCAGCTCCAAGCGTCTCGCCGCCGATCTCCCCGAATCCGAACTCGTGCGAGTTCACGGGGCCGGCCATCTGGTGCAGCTCGAGTTCCCGGCGATCGTGACGGACGCAATCGACAAGTTGGTGCAGCGAGCGCAGGTAGAAGAGCGGTCCGATGTCGGCTGAGAACTCCACGGGACTTCCCGTGTCCGGACAGATCACGTTGGAAACGGCCGAGGATACCGAGGCTTTCGGCCGACGCTTGGCGGCGGGACTTGTTGCCGGCGACCTGGTGGTGCTGGACGGTCCACTCGGGGCAGGCAAGACCGCGTTGACGCGCGGAATCGGCGCCGGGCTCGGGGTGCAGGGCCGGGTGACGTCCCCGACGTTCGTCATCGCTCGTGAGCATCGTCCGGGCACCCGCCCTGGCGGCGGAGTTCCCGTCGGCATGATCCACGTCGACGCATACCGGCTGGGAGACAGCGGACCGCATGCGCTCGACGAACTCGATGCCCTCGACCTCGACACCGACCTCACCGATGCAGTGGTGGTGGTCGAATGGGGTGGTGACGTCGTGGAAAGGCTCGTCGAACGGCACCTGCGAGTGCAGCTTCATCGGGAACCCGAATCGGATGTGCGGACTGCGAGTTGGTCCTGGACGTCGTGAAAGGGAGTTTGGTGTCACAGACGTCGTGAAACGGCGTTTCGTGTCACAGACGTCGTGACCCTCCCGGGCCGGAAGTAGTTCTTCACGTGCGGGTACCCTGAGAAATCGTGCTTGTTCTCGCAATTGACACCTCCACTCCGGCAGTCACTGCCGGAGTCGTCTCCCTGTCGGCTTCGTCACCGGACCCAGTGTCACCGGACGCAGTGTCACCGGACACAGTGGAGACGCTTGCCGTGCGTGTCACGGTCAATCCTCGTGCGCACGCCGAGGTCTTGACCCCTCACGTCCTCGAATGCCTCGCCGAGGCAGGACTCACACCGGCCGACTTGAACGCCGTCGTCGTGGGTGTCGGGCCAGGGCCGTACACCGGACTGCGTGTCGGCATGGCGACGGGCGCTGCCTTCGGTGACGCACTCGGTGTTCCCGTGTACGGCGTGTGCAGCCTCGATGCGATCGCGGCTGCGGTACCGACCACACAGAGCCTGCTCGTCGTGACTGACGCGAGGCGTCGCGAGATCTACTGGGCGCGCTATGACGGCGGAGTGCGCGTCGAAGGACCGGCTGTGAATTCCGCCGGCGACGTCGATCCTTCGCCTTCGACGCTGATTGCCGGATCCGCTTCGCACGTGGACTTCTTCGATCTACCCGTCGACCCGGCGGAGACACCTTCACCGGCCGGGTTGGTGACAGTCGCTGCTCGCGAGATCCTGGCCGGTTCGGTTCCGGCCCCGCTGGAGCCGCTGTACCTCCGACGCCCGGACGCGAAGACCCTTGCAGAACGTGGCAAGTGAGACAGAGCAGATGAAGTACAGCATCGAGCCGATGAACGTCGATGACGCCGAACGGTGCGCGGAGTTGGAGCGCGCGTTGTTCGCAGGCGACGGACCCTGGAGCGCACAAGCGTTCGTCTCGGAACTTGCAGGCGCACATAATCATTACTTCGTTGCCCGGGAGCCTGACGGTCACGTCCTCGGCTACGCCGGAGTCGCATTGTTGGGGGCGTCGCCGAACATGGAGGCCGAGGTTCACACCATCGGTACAGATCCCTCGGCTCAGCGACTCGGAATCGGCGGCGCGTTGCTCGATGCGCTTCTGACTCTGGCGGATTCACGGCAGTGCCCGGTGTTCTTGGAAGTGCGCACCGACAACGAACCTGCCATCGCGCTGTACCGGCGCGAAGGATTCGAGATCGTCGGAACACGAAAGAAGTACTACCAGCCCAGTGGGGCAGATGCGTACACGATGAGACGGCCTGCCGTGCTCGGTGTCCGCGAAATTGAGGAGCAGCAAGCATGATCGTCATGGGTGTCGAAAGTTCTTGCGACGAAACAGGTGTCGGTATCGTCCGCTGGAACGGTGACGGAACCTGCGAGCTGTTGGCCGACGAGGTGGCATCGAGCGTGGATCAGCACGCCAGGTACGGGGGAGTGGTTCCCGAAGTGGCCTCGCGGGCTCACCTCGAGGCGATCGTGCCGACGATGCGCCGTGCCCTTGCTGCCGCCGGTATCGAGAAGCCCGACGCGCTGGCCGTCACCATCGGACCCGGCCTGGCCGGCGCGCTGCTGGTCGGTGTAGCCGCAGCGAAAGCCTATGCGGCAGCATGGAACATCCCGTTCTATGCGGTCAATCATCTCGGCGGTCACGTCTCGGTGGACACTCTCGAGCACGGTCCGTTGCCCTCGTGCGTCGCATTGTTGGTCTCCGGCGGTCACACACACCTGCTTCACGTCGAAGATCTGGGCAAGCCCATTGTCGAACTGGGCACGACTGTCGACGACGCCGCCGGTGAGGCCTTCGACAAGGTGGCCAGACTGCTCGGACTCGGCTTTCCCGGTGGACCGGCACTCGATGCTGCTGCGCAAGAGGGAGATCCGAACGCAATCGCCTTCCCTCGCGGCATGACGGGGCCGCGCGATTCGCGGCACGACTTCTCGTTCTCGGGACTCAAGACGTCCGTCGCGCGCTATGTCGAATCGAAAGAGCGCGCAGGCGAGACCTTTTCGATCCCGGACATCGCTGCCTCGTTCCAGGAAGCGGTTGCAGACGTCCTGACGATGAAGGCAGTGCGTGCAGCCAAGGACGTCGGGGTCGACACGTTGGTTCTCGGCGGCGGCGCCACGGCCAATTCGCGTATCCGCTCACTCGCCGAGCAGCGCTGCGCCGAAGCGGGCATCACGTTGCGCATTCCGAAACCTCGACTGTGCACGGACAACGGCGTGATGATCGCATCGTTGGCCGCTCACCTGATCGGAAACGGCGCAGGCCCTTCGGAATTGAGTGTTGCGACGGACCCGGGGCTGTCGGTCTCCGTCAGCCAGTTGATGCACTGAAAATCGGCCGACTGAGAATCAGCCGACCGGGGCCGGTTCCCGATCCGGTGTGGTCGCGGGACCGTTTTCGGGCATCGAGGTATTCGGTTCACCGGGCTTCGTCGTCGGATCACCACCACCAGGGGTAGTGATTTCGGTTTCGGTGGAACCGGATCCAGGAGTCTCCGGCGTCGTCGGGTTCTCGCCGCCGCTCTCACCCGGGCCGAGACCGCCGCCGGGGTTTGCCTCGGTCGGATCGACCGGGGGCGTCGCCTCGGTGTCCGGTAGCGTCGGCCACCACGCCGGTGGATCGGGCAGCGTGATTCCGGGAATGGTCGGCCAATTCGGAGTGGTCGTTGTCGTGGTCGGCGGCGTGGTTGTCGTCGAGGTGTCCGGGATCGGCGCAGGCGGAAGTGTGTACTGATGCGTTGTGTACGAGTGCGTGTCGTAAGGCTGCGAGTCGAACGGGGTGGTGGGATACCCGTACCGAGGATACGTGCTGCCGGCTACCGAAGGCAGAGGATCATGAGACGGAATGATCGTCGATCCGGTGCTCGGTGTCGCTTCGGGGCTCACCGTCGTCGTGGTCGACCCGGTTCCGACGGGCGAGACCGCGGTGTCGTCGGTCGGCACCAATTCCTTTGCGCCGTAACCGAGTACCAGTCCGCCGACCACGAGCGCACCGATCAACGCTCCCGATACCTTGGCGGTGGATCCCGAGCGCTGGTCACTTCCGGAGCCCAGCAGCGGGAAACGAATTGCGGTGATCGAATCTGCCAGGAGTGCAGCACCTTTGGTTGCCGCAGTCTCGGGCTCGACGATCTCGACCATGGGGACGTCGACGGCAGCGGCGACGGCGGACCGCACGGCCGGAATATGTGCGCCACCTCCGATGAGTACAACGGCACCGACGGGCCGCGGTGAGCCCTTCACGACTTCACGGATGAAGGTGACGGCGCGCTCGATATCCGGGGCGATGATGGCCTCGAACTCGTCGCGCGTGATCGCCATCGCGTCGATCGGAAGGTCGACGGTCACCTTGGTGGACGTGGACAGTTGCTCTTTGGCGACATGGCACCGGGCGGCAAGAAGTTCCGCGTCGGTGTACCGGCGCAAGTGCCCTGGCGCCTTCTCCGTCACGAAGTCGACCAATGCCCGGTCGATTCCGGCCCCTGCGAGGGCGTCTATACGGTCGGAGTGCAGAACTTCACCGGTGTGGTCGACGACGGACACCGTCAGACCTTGATCGCCGACGTCCACCTGAGCTGTCGTGTCGTACCGCTCGGTTTTCCCTGTCTCGGCGAGATACGCGTGTACGGCGGCAGGTTCGGGGATTGCACGGACCTGCTTCGGCGAGCGCGAAAGAGATGACCTGATGCTCGCGAGTTGATCGTCCGTGCGATAGCTGACACCGATCGAGCGCGGCGCTTCAGATCCGTCCGTTACCTGCGTCGTCATCAGCTTGATGGATGCTCTGACAAGGTCACCGACGTTGGAATTGGCCTGATCCGCCGAGACGAAGCGAGTCTCGGCAGGCACGGCGCCTGGCGCGTTTGTGCTGGTATCGGTGTCGACGAGTGCTGAATAGACACCGGAAGATCCAGTGGAAATTCCCAGTGAACAACTCATCGCACACCTCCTCACAGTCAATACCGGTCAATGTTCAATCGACCGCCGTTATATGAACGTTACAGAAGGTTCGTGAGGATTGCTCAGTGCTTTTCGTCTCCGTGACGTCCTTTTCGGACCGAAAGGGTGGTTTTACCTGCGAAATTGTCGATCATTGATTCATGCGGAAAAAAGGCGATTCTCCCCACATCGACCGGGAACGACGACGCGCGCTGATCCGTGGTGCAGTGCTTCGGCCCACACTGACGGTGATCGCCTTCGGATGCGCGTATTTCTTTCTGCCGTGGATCGATGTACATACCGCCAGTGCAATCTTCCTCTTGATCGGTGGAGGCGCCGCGGTACTTGCCGTGACCACCTGGCAGGTGTGGCGAATTCTGCGTTCCGATGTGCCATCTCTGCAGGCGGTCGAAGCTGTGGCGGTGGTGATGCCGACGTACTTGTTGTTGGTGTCCATCACCTATTTTTCGGTCGAGCATGCAAGCCCTGGCAGTTTCACCGAACCGCTGTCGCGTATGGCGGCGCTGTACTTTTCGTTGTCCGTCTTCTCGACAGTCGGATTCGGTGACATCGCCGCGCAGACGGACCTTGCCCGGGGGCTCGTGAGCCTTCAGATCGTCTGCAATCTGGTGTTGATCGGATTCGGCGTTCGATTCGTCGTTGCCGCAGTGTCGTGGGCGAAATCGCACCGCTCGCCTTCGAGCGGACCTGAAATCACCTAGGACACTGCGGCAATCGGAGTCATCGTCCGGTGTGGACCAACAATTCGACGTTCTGGTCGACGCCGGTACCCGTCAGCTTCGGGTCGCGGTGGATGTCGTTGAACGACAGTTCGCGGTACAGCGAGGCGAGCCCGGCTGCCGACTTGTCGCTGTAGTCGACGGAATTGGGACTCTCCGCCTCGAAGAGCGTCGCAAGCAACGACACCGTTCCGTCATGGTTGTCCGCGATCTCGATGATGCGTCCGAGTTGCGGGTAGTCGATGTGAGAGGCGGTGTTGATCTCCCAGAAGCCCTGCTCGGGGGTCGCGCCGGGCCACGGGGTGATCTTGTTCTCGTGGGTGTGTCCGTTGACCCAGGCAAGTACGTTCGGGAAACGATGCAGCAAGTCGAGAAGCTGTGAACCGCGCAGGCGTGGCTCGAGGACGTTCTCGGGGTCGGGAATGAGATTGTCCATCGTGTCGCTCGTGTGGTGACTGAACAGCACGAAATACGTGTCACCTCGCGACTCGGTGACGCGAGAGCCCGCGGCGTCGTAGTAGGTGCTGCTGCCGGCGCGCAGGGTGTTCTCGATCCACTGGAACTGAGCGGCGCCCAGCGAACCGTCGACGAGGCCCGCGCGGTTGGTGGAGTCCATGCTGATGCCGACGACGCCCGGTGCGATCTCGAACGAGTAGTAGCCGATACCGGTGTCGCCGGCGTCGGGGGCGAAACCGTGTCCGACGGGGCCGGGACCGGTGTGCGCGGGATCAAGATGTGCGGCGATGAACTGTCGCGGTGTGAACGGCGCGCGCGACGGGTCGGGGGTGACCTGGCGCGGCGGCGTCGTGAAGGCGGACAGGATTCCGGGTATCGCACTGGGATCGAACTTGGTGGCGACGTCGATCTGCTTGGCCTGCTCCGGTGAACCAGGCACCTCGAATTTGAGAGATCCCGTGTACATCGCTTCGAGCGGCGGGATGCCGCTGGGCACCGTGCCGGACACCGAATCGTCGTGGTTGCCGAACACGCAGTACCAAGGGGTGTTCAGGCCGGGGCTCGACACGGGCGTGAAAGCGGCACCGAAGAAATCGGGGATCTCCGGGAATCCGGCCTTCTTGTACATGTCGAGCATCGGTGACTCGGGGTTCCAGTAGAGATCGGCACCCGAGTTCTGTACACCCTCGTAGCGGTCCTTGGCACCGGTATTGGCGACGACGGTTCCGCCGTTGAGTGAGGTGAGGAACCAGTCGAGTTCGGCGAATTCCTTGTTGTCCGTGTTGTCGCCGGTGGTGACGACGGCATCGAAGGGTCGCGACGTGTGCGGGCCACTGCCGATCGAATTGACCCGGCGGACAAGTGAAATCAGCCCGTGCGCCGTCAGGGTCTCCTGGGGGCGGAACGCCGAGCCGGTGATCTGGTGGACGTACTCGAATCGCATGGGGGACTGGGCGTCGACGATGTGGACGTCGGTCAGCTGCACGAGTGAGGCGAGTGCGGTGCGTCGGTCCTCGCGTCCCGACTTCGGCTCGGCCAACTCGCTGCGCACGATGTTCGCCCAACCGGGTCCGGCGGTGAGCTTGGTGTAGCCGCTGCTGCTGACGGGGGTGGACACGGACTCGAGAGTGGTGCCAGGACCTGACGTCGGAATGGTCGACGCGCCTGCATATTGCAGGCCCCACGGCTTGCCAAGGCTGACCGCGCCGACGGCGCCGAGTCCGGCGAAGGTCAGAAAACTACGGCGATTGATGTTCGTCACGAAGTGAACAATAGGTGAACGTGGTGGACGGCTGTCCTGTTTCGCTCTGGACGAAGAGAAAAATGCGCCCAGTCCTTGAGGGTTGGCACTCTCACGTATAGAGTGCCAATTGGCGCTGATCGAGTTCCGGCACCCGCGACGACGGGACTGCAGTGACGCGCCGTAAACGGCATACCCAAACAGCTGTCCGAGGATCGCCTCGGACGCACATACCCCAAAGTGGAGGGCTCATCGTGGCGAGCGTCAACATCAAGCCGCTCGAGGACAAGATCCTCGTCCAGGCCAACGAGGCTGAAACGACGACGGCTTCCGGCCTGGTCATTCCTGACACAGCCAAGGAAAAGCCCCAGGAGGGCACCGTCGTTGCAGTCGGCGAAGGCCGCGTCAACGAGCAGGGCAACCGCATCCCGGTCGACGTCAAGGAGGGTGACACGGTCATCTACTCCAAGTACGGCGGAACCGAGATCAAGTACGCCGGCCAGGAATACCTGATCCTGTCGGCACGCGACGTGCTGGCTGTCGTCTCCAAGTAAGACACACGTGATCCGCCCCGGAGTCCACCCAGGATCCCGGGGCGGAATGCGTTCACGCCCCGAAGATTCAGGAGCTGACAGAACAGATGTCCAAGCAAATTGCGTTCAACGAGACCGCACGCCGCGCTCTCGAAGCCGGAGTCGACAAGCTTGCCGACGCCGTCAAGGTGACCTTGGGCCCGCGTGGACGCCACGTCGTGCTCGCCAAGGCATTCGGCGGCCCCACCGTCACCAACGACGGTGTGAGCATCGCCCGTGAGATCGAGCTCGAAGATCCCTTCGAGAACCTCGGCGCACAGCTCGTCAAGAGCGTCGCCACCAAGACCAACGATGTTGCCGGCGACGGCACCACCACCGCGACCGTTCTGGCCCAGGCCATCGTCCGCGGCGGACTCAAGAACATCGCAGCGGGCGCGAACCCGATGGCTCTCGGCGTCGGCATCAACGCCGCAGCCGACAAGGTCGTCGAGGAACTGCTCGCCGCAGCCACCCCCGTCGAGGGCGAGAAGTCGATCGCTCAGGTCGCCACCGTCTCCTCGCGTGACGAAGAGATCGGCAAGCTCGTCGGCGAGGCACTCACCCGTGTCGGAACCGACGGCGTCGTGACGGTCGAGGAATCCTCCACCGTTGCAACCGAACTCGTTGTCACCGAAGGTGTTCAGTTCGACAAGGGCTACCTCTCGCCCTACTTCGTCACCGACATCGATGCGCAGAAGGCCGTCTACGAAGACGCGCTGATCCTGCTCTTCCGCGAGAAGATCAGCTCACTTCCCGACTTCCTTCCGCTGCTCGAGAAGGTTGCCGAATCCGGCAAGCCGCTCTTGATCATCGCCGAGGACGTCGAGGGTGAAGTTCTCTCCACCCTCGTGGTCAACTCCATCCGCAAGACCATCAAGGCCGTCGCCGTCAAGGCGCCGTTCTTCGGTGATCGTCGCAAGGCATTCCTCGACGACCTCGCAGTCGTCACGGCAGGCACCGTCATCAACACCGACGTCGGCCTCTCGCTCAAGGAAGCCGGCCTCGAGCTGCTCGGCAGCGCTCGCCGCGTTGTCGTCACCAAGGACGAGACGGTCATCGTCGACGGTGCAGGCACCGCTGACGACATCGCGACCCGCGTTGCGCAGCTGCGTCGCGAGATCGAGAACACCGATTCGGATTGGGACCGCGAGAAGCTCGAAGAGCGTCTGGCGAAGCTGTCCGGCGGCGTGGCCGTCATCAAGGTCGGCGCAGCCACCGAAACCGATCTGAAGGAACGCAAGTTCCGCGTCGAGGATGCGGTCAACGCAGCCAAGGCAGCAGTTTCCGAGGGCATCGTCCCCGGTGGCGGATCGGCTCTCGTTCAAGCCGGTACGGCTCTGATCGGGAACCTGGGCTTGACGGGTGACGAGGCCACCGGCGTTGCCGTGGTCCGCGAAGCCCTCAACGCCCCGTTGTTCTGGATCTCCAGCAACGCAGGCATCGACGGTTCCGTCGTTGTCAGCAAGGTCGCCGAGATGACCAAGGGCGAAGGCTTCAACGCTGCCACCCTCACCTACGGCAACCTGCTTGCCGACGGCGTCGTCGACCCGGTCAAGGTCACTCGCTCGGCAGTGGTCAACGCCGCTTCCGTCGCGCGCATGATCCTCACGACCGAGAGCGCCGTCGTCGAGAAGCCGACCGAGGAAGTTGCCGACACCGGACACGGTCACAGCCACTGACTCGCTGCTCGTAGTTTCCACAAAGAAGAGATCCCCCACCGGATTCCGGTGGGGGATCTTTTTTCGTCTGGCGATCAGATGAGCGGGATCGTTGCGAACGGCTCGCTCGTCGGCTGCTGCGATCCGCCGGGCGGTTCGACAGTGAACGCCAACTTCGTATTCGGACCGATGCCGTCGAGCACCACCTGGGTAGTGGGTTTGACGTCGCCCGGAGCCATCGTCCCCATCGGGATCATCGTGGTGTCGTCGGTGTCGCCCGGCACCAGCCACATCTGGTAGACGGTATCCGGACTCGGGGGAGTTACATCGTTCATCACGAGGACTGCGGCGTCTTCGGAGGGCGAGAACAGCGTCGTGGCACTACCGCCGCCCGGGATTTCACGCGTCGTGGCATGAACGTCGGGTGCTGCCATGATTTCGGACGCGGGGTTCTGCGGCGGCGTGTTGTCGGACAGCGTGCGCCCGATTCCGATGCCGCCGACCAGGATTGCGACTGCGGCGGCCGCCGCAAGAGCCACGGTCCACGGGCGTCGACGGTTACGGCGCTCGGCCAGCGAAACGGGGGCATTGGGAGCAGCGGCCTGCTCTGCGATCGAGGCGAGGACGCTGCTGCGCAGCGACGGCGGGGGCTCGACGGCGTCGACGACGGTCATCGCAGCCATGGTTTCGGCGGTGAGCCGGACCTGGGCGTCGAATTCGGCGCGGGTCGCGGAGTCCGAAGCGGCGAGTCGCCTGTCGACCTCACGGCGCTCGTCTAGGTCCAACGCATCGATCGCGTAGGCGTACGCATAGTCGATCAGCTCTTCGTCCATCTCACATCACCCCCAAACATCCACGTAGGCGCAGTAGTCCGTCGCGAATTCGCGACTTGATCGTGGGAATCGCCACGCCGAGATCTTCGGCCACCTCGCGGTACGTTCGGCCGCCGTAATAGGCGAGAGTCACCGATTGGCGTTGAGTGTCCGTCAGCGTTTCGAGACAGTCGGTGACAGCACGATGCTCGTCTCTTCGTGTCACTTCGTCGCTGACGACGTCGAATTCGGGAGTGGCATTGGTGGTGTCGTAGAGAGCCTGTCGATCCGAACTCGACTGTTCGGAGCGCACGCGATCCACTGCGCGCCGGTGTGCAAGTGTCAGGAGCCAGGAAAGCGCGGACCCCTTGGCAGGGTCGAAGCTGTCGGCTGATTTCCAGGCCTGGAGGTAGACCTCTTGGACCGCTTCCTCGGAGAAACCTGGATCACGGAGTACGCGAAGAACCATGCCGTACACACGGGAGCTGGTTCGGTCGTAGAACTCGGCGAAGGCGCTCTGGTCGCCACCGGCGACGTTCGCGAGTATCACTGCCAGCTCGCGTGATTCCGCGATTCGCGCGGTGCGGGCCGCAGAATTGTCCGTCGGGCATGCGTCGGCCGCATCCGACGCATGGTCTGGCTCGCTCACGAAGAGTTGTCTCGCTTCATCGCGTACAACCGTAGCGTGCATGTCCGGTTCTTTTCTCTTGGCCCGCCGTTGGCCGCTGTGCGCCTTTATTAACCGCGGGGGGTTGATAAAGGCGCACAGCAGGTGGGGACTACTGCGGCATCAGCACCGAATCGATGAGGTAGACGGTGGCGTTTGCGGTCTTGACTCCACCGCAGACGACAGTTGCGTCGTTGACCTTGATGTTGTCACCGGATCCGGTGACGGTAACCGTTCCGCCCTCGGCGGTGGGGTGAGTTCCGTCGATCGCGTCAGGGGCGATCTGGCCGGGAACCACGTGGTAGGTGAGGATCTTGGTCAGCGTGGCGCTGTCCGTCTTGAGGCTGTCGATCGTGGCGGGGTCGATCTTGGCGAATGCCGAGTCGATCGGTGCGAAGACGGTGAACTCGCCACCGTTGAGAGTGTCGACCAGGTTGACGTCCGGGTTGAGCTGGCCGGAGACCGCCGCGGTCAAGGTGGTGAGCAACGGATTGTTGGACGCCGCTGTGGCAACCGGATCCTGGGCCATTCCGCTGACCGATCCGGCGCCGCTCGGCACTGCGGCTGCATAGTCGGCACAACCGGCACCGACCAGATCGGAAGCAGGCTCCGCCATCGCGCTGCTGGGAGACATGCTCGATCCCATGGCAGAAGACGTCATGGCGGCGCTGGACGTGTCGGTCGACGAATCGTTGTCGTCCGAGGAGCAACCGACCACGCCGAAGACGGCGAAAGAGGCTGCTGCGGTGACTGCCAGAACTCGAGTAGAGGTGTTCATGGGTCTGCCTTCCTGAAGGGATGTGCTGAGGTGCACTGTCAGAAGGCATTCGGAGGCGGGCGTCGGTCGGATGGGTCGTGTCGGAAATTCTTTTCGACGGTGTCCCGTCCACACGCATTTTCGACGGTGTCCCGTCCACACGCAAAAGCCCCCGAAAACTCTCGGGGGCCTAGTGCGCTCTACCTACGTGTATCAGGAAGCTATGCGGGTGGTGCGACGGTGGCGCGCGTGTAGTTCACGTTCGGTTTCCGACATTCCTCCCCAGATGCCGTACGGCTCGGCGACGGTCAGCGCGTGGCTGCGGCACTGCATCAGGACCGGGCACTGACGGCACATCTCTTTTGCGCGGGTTTCGCGCTGGGCACGTGCTCTACCGCGTTCGCCATCGGGATGGAAGAACATGGAGGAGTCGACTCCGCGGCACAGACCGTGCATCTGCCAGTCCCAGATGTCTGCGTTGGGGCCTGGAAGGTGATTCGGTGCAGGCATGTTGACTCCTTACTGCAAGCTCGCGTTGATCAACGAGCGGACCAAGTTGCCCGGAGGTTATCCGGGCCTTCTGAATCGTTCACGCTTGCTAACCGTAAGGGTGCTGAGTAAATCGCGTCAATAGGCTCGTTCAGTGGCGATCGGCATATATCGAAATGCGAGAGTTAACGAAGTATATATTTACATTTCGGGCCCCTCGTGCGTTGTTCTGCGCCAATGTCGAAATTGGGTCGATCGAGGTGGCGGCCGGCAAGCCTGGCAGCTCGAGATGCGAAACCCACAGATCAGGGATATGTTCGAGGCTGATCGCCCGGCGAAATCACTCGGTCATTCGGCTCGGTTTGCGTCATTTGTCCGATATTGCGTGGGCGGGGTTGCACTCCATTTCGGGACTTAGTGCCCAAGTTTCAACTAGGACATCCGTCCAATAAGTAATGCGCAGTTAACGTCACGGATATATGCCCGTTAAATATCATTACGAGTACATTTGGCAAATCTCAGTTGAATATCTGATTAACTCCGACAAACTTGCCTTTTCGTGTTTCGTGCGACTTTTGGCATCGTTGGTGTGACGCCGGTCGTGCGAATGTCTGCTCGTGCTGCTGCGATGATCAACCTGTGTCGACACCTGCGCGCCCTCAATCACCTGTGCCCAACGAAACAACTGCACTTCCAGGGTCCCTCGAGTCTGCCGCGTTCGGTGCGGATCCGGATCTCGTCCGCCTCCCGGCGCCTTGCTCTACCCGAGATTGGTGGACAACGGCAGTAGTGCTGGGTGGTCAGGGCCACTACGCAAGAGCGCGGGCTGCATTGGATGTCCTCGATCGGCTCACGGCCGGGTTCTCGACGCACTCGGATCGAGTTCTTGCCTCTCTGTCTGCCAGCACGAGAGCGTCGTTTCTTCGCCAGAGCGGACGCCATGCACTCGCGTCCACGTGGGACGGGCGCGCACTGGCGATCGTCGGCGGCCTGCCAGGTGATCCAGAGGCTGCCTGTGACGCTCTGACCGGTCTGGCCGCAGACGCCCTCGGCTGTGGCAGGCTCCCGCTCGGCTGGCGCCTGCTGGCGCAATGTCGGGCGCGTCTGGATGCCGAGGGCGGGCTGTGGCGGCAGGAAATTCGGATCGAATGGGTCTCCGCAGAATTGGCGTTGGCGGGAGGCGACTTCGCTCGTGCCCGCAGACACGCAGAACGCGCCGTCGAATTGTCAGCGGAATCGGAGTCTGTGCGGCACCGCGTGAAGTCGGATCTGCTGCGTAGCGCCGCGCTGACCGGAACAGACGCGAGCGCAGCCGTGAAGATGGCAGCAGATGTGTTCGCGCGGTGCCGGCAATACGGCCTGCTGCCCCTGGCCTGGGCGTCGTCTCTGTTGATCGAAGGTGTCAGCGGTGAGAGAACCTCACCGAGTGCCCGGGAGATCGGCGATCTGATTGCGATGCGTGGTGGATCACTCCTACCTTTGTCGTAACCACTCCACCGAAGTCTCCGGAGAACATTCCAGAAGGAGCTGTATCGATATCGCGACTGCTGGGCAGGTATGCGGAGACCAGTCGGTCCGGATGGTTACTCTTAGAGGGTTCCGCTGAGAGCGGGAGCACACCCGCTCGGGAGGTGCCACTGTAACGCCAGGATTTTCGCTGACGATGACAAATACGAGCGATGAGTTGGACACCGCGGTCGCCGCTGCTGCGCAGGGCGACCGTACAGCTCTAGCTTTGGTTCTGGAGAACATCCGACCGATGGTGGTGCGCTACTGCCGCGGTCGAGTGGGTGCGGCCGAGAGAGGACACCTGTCCGCTGACGACGTCGCACAGGAAGTCTGTCTGGCCGTGATGACCGCGCTGCCGCGTTATCAGGACCAGGGACGCCCGTTCATGGCCTTTGTGTACGGAATTGCCGCGCACAAGGTTGCGGACGCACATCGAAGCTCCGCCCGTAACAAGTCGGAGCCCGTTTCCGAAGTACCGGATGTAATAGCACTGGATGATGGTCCCGAACAGCGAGCTCTCGATTCGGAGTCCAGCAGACAGATGCACGAACTTCTCGGCACACTTCCGGAGAAGCATCGAGAAATCTTGATACTTCGCCTGGTGGTCGGGATGTCGGCCGAGGAAACGGCCGTCGCCGTCGGTAGTACCGCCGGAGCTGTACGAGTCGCTCAGCACAGAGCGATCGCGAAACTGAAAAAAGAAGTGACGAAAGCAGGTGAGAGCTTTGGCTAGAGACGAGGGGCATGACGCTTCGAATCTCGGTGATCTCGCCGACGACGGTACGCCAGTGGATTTGGCTGCGGTTCGGCGTGACGATGCGCTGATCGAATCCATTTCGAATGGTGGGCCGGTAGCAACCGATAGCACCGAACAGTACGAACTTGCGTTGATCCTCTCGCAATGGCGTGACGATGTCGTTGCGACTCCGATGCCCGAGGGTCCGTTATTGGACGATGTCATCGCTGCAATCACAGCGACGCCGTCCGGCTTCTCCGATCGTCAGCGTTCACGTTCCCGTTCTCGATTGCGTGTGGTTCGTCCGATCGCCGCCGCTGCAGCAGTTGCAGCAGTGGTCTTCGGTGGCGCCACGGCGATGGCGTACGACGCCCAGCCCGGCGATGCCCTGTGGGGCGTCAAGCAGGTCGTCTTCGCCGACGAGGCCAACTCGACAGTTGCGAAGATCGACACGACTTCCGAGCTGGAAAAGGCCGAGCGGCTGTTGGCTGCCGGAGACATTCCTGCGGCAAAGATGGTGCTGGACAACGCAGCTCACCGTGCCGATGCGGTCAAGGACTCGCAGGACAAGACCGACCTCGTCGAGCGTTGGGGCAAGTTGATGACGCAGGTCCAGGAGACCACGTCACCCGCAGTGCCGCCGTCGACGACCGACCAGCAGTCCTCGATTGCCACCTCTCCCACGGCGATTCCGGGGATCTCCGTCAATCCGGCGAACCCTCAGCTGCCTGGGGGTGTGACCACGACGACAACGCCCAATCCTGGAATCATGCAGGCGCCTGGTCCAAGCGCGGCGTCGTCGACACCGTCATCGTCGCCCACGGCAACGACCACGACAACAACGACGACAACCACGACAACGACGCCTCTGGCGCCGGCCTCGTCTCCGTCGGGTGATTCTTCTTCACCCCCGCCCTGATCGCATCGTTCCGATCTGAATTCATACGAAAGTGGCCGACAAGCAATTGCTTGTCGGCCACTTTCGTATGAGCTTGGGTGAGGTTTCGCTCAGCTGTCGAAACCGTCGCCGTGCATCGCCTCGTTCATCGACGCGTCGGCGTATCCACGGCAGTAGTCCCACGTGACATATGCCTCAGGCATCGGGTCGTAGGCAGGCTCGTGAGGGCGGACGGTTCCGTCCACGAGCAGCTGCAGCAGGTTTGCGCGCAGCATGTCCCAGTCGTGGTAGTGATCCTGTTGGCAGTCCTCGCAGCAGACTACGAGACCGCGGATACCGCGGTGAGCGAGGAGTGCCTCGTATACAGCGAGGTCAGCGAGATCCTCCTCGACCGCTTGGCGTTCGTGGGGGTCGAGTGGTTGGCCCGGCTCGATGGCATCGAGAGCCGCGGAGGGGTCAGCTGGGTCGCCGGCGAAGGGATCTGGCGGCAGACCGGGGGGCAGTTGATCACGCACAGCACCACGGTACGCAGGTCAGGGGGGTCAGCGCCACTTGTTACGCGTACACGCAGCGTGGGTGGGATGGTTCGGACCTTTGAGTGAGCCGATACCATGGTGTGCAACGCCGGGAAAAGGTGCCAGGAATTTCTTTCCGTGCAGGCGCCTTCTATCCGATATCCAGCTTTCGTAATCCGTTTCGAGGCGGCTGCTACAGCGGTCGCCCTGGGCGAATCTAGGTCCATGGAGGGTCCTGACCGCATGAGTAGTTCTGCAGGACATGTACACACCGGAGGAGACGACCCCAACAAGGTCGCGATGCTGGGACTGACATACGACGACGTGCTGCTGTTGCCGGCTGCGTCCGACGTCATCCCGAGCCAGGTCGACACGTCCAGTCAACTGACCCGCGACATCCGTCTGCGGATTCCGTTGGTCAGTTCTGCGATGGACACCGTCACCGAGTCGCGCATGGCAATTGCGATGGCACGCGCCGGCGGCATGGGTGTTCTGCACCGCAACTCGTCGGTTGAGGTCCAGGCAGGACAGGTCGAGACGGTCAAGCGTTCCGAGGCCGGCATGGTGACCGATCCCGTCACGTGTAAGCCGACCGACACGATGGGTGAGGTCGATGCGAAGTGCGCTCGTTTTCGCATCTCGGGTCTGCCGGTCACCGACGACGCCGGCCAGCTGGTTGGCATCGTCACCAACCGGGACATGCGTTTCGAGGTCGACCAGAACCGCCCGGTCGCGGAGATCATGACCAAGATGCCCCTGATCACCGCTCAGGAAGGCGTCACCGCTGACGTGGCACTGGGCCTTCTTCGTCGGCACAAGATCGAGAAGCTGCCGATCGTCGACGGCAACGGCAAGCTCACCGGTCTGATCACGGTCAAGGACTTCGTCAAGACCGAGCAGCATCCCGACGCCACCAAGGACCGTGACGGTCGACTGCTCGTCGGCGCTGCAGTCGGTGCCGGCGATGACGCCTTCCAGCGCGCGATGGCGCTCACCGATGCCGGTGTGGACGTACTCGTGGTGGACAGTGCGCACGGGCATTCGTCCAACGTTCTCGACATGATCGCCAAGCTCAAGCGTGAACTGGGCGAGCGGGTTCAGATCATCGGTGGCAACGTCGCTACGCGCGCGGGTGCTCTGGCACTGGTCGAAGCCGGCGTCGATGCCGTCAAGGTCGGAGTCGGCCCTGGTTCCATCTGCACCACCCGCGTCATCGCCGGTGTCGGTGCCCCTCAGGTCACGGCCATCCTGGAAGCGGTTGCCGCGTGCAAGCCTCTCGGTGTGCCCGTCATCGCTGACGGTGGACTCCAGTTCTCCGGTGACATCGCGAAGGCTCTTGCCGCAGGTGCGTCGACGGCCATGCTGGGTTCACTCCTGGCCGGTACCGCTGAATCGCCCGGCGAACTGATTCTGGTCGGCGGCAAGCAGTTCAAGAGCTACCGCGGAATGGGTTCGCTCGGCGCGATGCAGTCGCGTGGCGAGGCCAAGTCGTACTCCAAGGACCGGTACTTCCAGGACGACGTACTTTCCGAGGACAAGTTGGTTCCGGAAGGCATCGAAGGACGTGTTCCGTTCCGTGGCCCGCTCTCGCAGGTGACGCACCAGCTCACCGGTGGTCTGCGCGCTGCCATGGGATACACGGGGTCGGCGACGATCGAGCACCTGCAGAACGCTCAGTTCGTCCAGATCACGGCGGCCGGTTTGAAGGAAAGCCATCCGCACGACATCACGATGACTGTCGAAGCACCCAACTACACCGCTCGTTAGCAACCAGTACACGAGAAAGGGGCGCGCGTGCGCGACCTCGTTGAGATCGGCATGGGTCGAACGGCCCGACGTACCTACGAGTTGGACGATGTGAACATCGTTCCCTCCCGGCGAACTCGTTCGTCGAAGGAGGTGTCGACTGCTTGGCAGCTCGACGCTTACAGGTTCGACATTCCTGTCCTCGCACATCCCACCGACGCGTTGGTCTCGCCGACTTTCGCGATCGAGTTGGGTAAGCGCGGCGGCCTCGGTGTCATCAACGGTGAAGGCCTGTGGGGCCGTCACCCCGATGTCGAGGAGAAGCTCCGGCGTCTCGTCGAGATCGCCGAGAAGGACGGTGGCGTCGACGCGGCCATCCGCTACTTGCAGGAGCTGCACGCGGCACCGCTGCAGGCCGGTCTTCTGGCAGCTGCGGTGGCGCAGGTCCGTGATTCGGGGGTCACCACTGCCGTTCGCGTCAGCCCACAGAATGCGCGCGCACTGACGCCGGAGCTGATCAAGGCGGGAATCGACCTCCTGGTCGTCCACGGCACGATCATCTCGGCCGAGCACGTCGTGCACACCGAGCAGGAACCGCTCAACCTCAAGACGTTCATCTCGGAACTCGACGTTCCGGTTGTCGCGGGTGGGGTCAGTGACCACCGCACCGCGCTGCACCTGATGCGTACCGGCGCTGCCGGTGTCATCGTCGGGTACGGGTCTACCGAGGGTGCAACCACCACCGGTGAGGTCCTGGGCATCGGCGTTCCGATGGCCACGGCCATTGCCGATGCTGCAGCAGCCAGGCGCGACTACCTCGACGAGACGGGTGGACGCTACGTCCACGTCATCGCCGACGGTGACATCGCAACTTCGGGTGATCTGGCGAAGGCCATCGCCTGCGGTGCCGACGCTGCCGTTCTGGGCACGCCGCTGGCCGTGTCCGCCGAGGCGCCGGGTGGTGGCTGGTACTGGCCGTCCGCGGCGGCTCATCCTTCGGTTCCGCGTGGAGCACTTCTTCCGGTTTCCTATGGTGAGCGTCCGAGTCTGGACCAGGTTCTGAGCGGCCCTTCGGACGATCCGTACGGTTCGCTGAACTTCGTCGGTGGTCTCCGTCGGTCGATGGCGAAGGCCGGATACTCCGATCTCAAGGAGTTCCAGAAGGTCGGGCTGACAGTCCGCGCGTAGTTTGTACCTTTCTGTGGCCCCGGTTCTTCGTGAACCGGGGCCACAGTTCGTTGTGCAGGACTTTCTTCCGTTCCTGATACTTGCGGTTACGCTTATGGGGCCCCTTGTGGTGGTAGTCACAAGGGATAGGTGCATACTGGCGGGTAACTACGGTTCACGGTGGAGGTGTCCTGATGGGCAAGCAACGGGCAACGGACTACGACGTACTGATCGTCGGATCCGGGTTCGGCGGAAGCGTGAGCGCGCTTCGTCTCGTGGAGAAGGGCTACAAGGTCGGCGTCATCGAAGCCGGCCGACGGTATGCCGACGAAGATTTCGCGAAGACCAGTTGGGATCTCAAGAAGTTCCTCTGGGCTCCGAAGCTGGGGTGCTTCGGCATTCAGCGCGTGCACCTGTTGCGCGACTGCCTCATTCTCGCGGGCGCAGGCGTCGGCGGCGGGTCGTTGAACTACGCCAACACGCTGTACCAGCCGCCGGAGCCGTTCTTCCAGGACAAGCAGTGGGCGCACATCACTGACTGGCGAAGCGAGCTCACCCCGTACTACGAGCAGGCTCAGAAGATGCTCGGCGTCGTCCAGAATCCGCACATGACGCCCGCCGACGAGATCATGAAGTCCGTCGCAGATGACATGGGTGTCGGCGACACGTTCATCCAGACGCCCGTCGGCGTCTACTTCGGTGAGCCGGGCAAGAAGGCGAAGGACCCGTACTTCGGCGGCGTCGGACCCGAGCGCACCGGTTGCATCGAGTGTGGCGAGTGCATGACGGGCTGCCGTCACGGAGCGAAGAACACGCTCCTCAAGAACTATCTGGGCCTTGCCGAGACAGCCGGCGCCGAGATCATTCCGATGACCACCGTGTCCGGGCTTCGTGAGGCTCGCGACGGTTCGTGGGACGTGTTCACCGAGCGAACCGGTGCATTCGGACGAAAGAACCGCCGCACCTACACGGCTGCGAACGTCATTCTCGCGGCCGGAACGTGGGGCACTCAGCATCTGCTGTTCGACATGAAGGACACCGGAGCGCTGCCCAAGCTCTCCGACAAGCTCGGCGAGCTGACTCGAACGAACTCCGAATCCATTGTCGGTGCAGGCAAGTACAAGGTCGATCCCGCACTCGATCTGACCCGCGGAGTGGCGATCACGTCGTCGTTCCACCCGAGCAGCGACACCCACATCGAGCCGGTCCGCTACGGCAAGGGATCGAACGCGATGGGCCTGTTGCAGACCTTGATGACGGACGGCGGCGGCAAGACGCCCCGATGGATCAAGTTCCTCGGTGTGGTTGCGAAGAATCCGTACCAGATGTTGCGCATGTTGACGGTCAAGGACTGGAGTGAGCGCACGATCATCGCGTTGGTCATGCAGAACCTCGACAACTCCATCACCACGTACACGAAGAAGGGCCTGTTCGGTCGACGCAAGGTCACCAGCAAGCAGGGCCACGGTCAGCCGAACCCGACGTGGATCCCGGAGGGCAACGAGGCGACGCGTCGAGTTGCCGAGAAGATCGACGGCGTCGCGGGCGGCACGTGGGGCGAGATCTTCAACGTTCCACTGACGGCGCACTTCCTCGGCGGTTGCGCTATCGCGTCGGATTCCGATCACGGCGTCATCGATCCGTACCACCGCGTGTACGGCTACCCGACGCTCAGCGTCGTCGACGGCGCAGCGGTCTCGGCCAACCTCGGTGTGAATCCGTCGCTGACCATTGCCGCTCAGGCCGAGCGCTCGGCCTCGCTGTGGCCGAACAAGGGGGAGACCGACCTGCGTCCCGCCCAGGGCAGCGGCTACGAGCGTTTGGCTCCGATTGCACCCAAGTCGCCTGTGGTGCCGGCGTCGGCTCCGGCCGCGCTGGTCCTGCCGATCGTGAAGATCACCGGCGGCAAGACAGCTACCGCTGTTCCGGCGGAGCCGGCAGCCGGATAGTTCGCCGCGAACGAAGATGGGGCGTGTCGTCGAGGATTCGACGACACGCCCCATCTCTGTTTCAGAGTGTCAGCCTCCTAGCGACCCGAACAGAGTGCCGAGGTCGAGGCTGCCGGTCCCGCCTCCGGGCCCGCCGTCCGTATCGCCGGGGACGGTCAGGGTCTGCGGCGCGGATGCGGAGGCCGTGTAGCCCGAAGCGCCCACGAATTCGGCGGTGACACTGTAGGTCCCGGAGTTGTAGAACGTCGCCGGTACCGTTGCGACACCGTTGACCACGTCGACCGGTCCACCGATGAGGGTGTCACCGACCTTGAACTGGACCTTGCCCGTGGCGCCGGACGGATCGACCGTTGCCTTGAGCGTCACCGGGGTGTTCTTCTGAACAGTTCCGACGGCGTCGAGAATCGTGGTCGTCTCGACGTCGGCCGGAGCCGGCGTCGTCACACTGACCGGGAATGCCGGGGCAGCGGACGGCGCGAATCCTGGTGAGCCCGTGAACTTCGCGACAACCTTGTGCGTTCCGGTCGAGGTGAAGGTGTACGGAGCGACGGCAACTCCGTCGGTTCCGACCGGAGCACTGACCGTTTCGGTGCCGTCGACGATGAAATCGACGGTGCCGCCGGTACCCTGCGGATCGACCTTGGCAGTCAGGTTGACGTCTTGTCCGACCTTCGCGGTCGACGGCGACACCGTGGCGGTAGTGGTCACGGCGTCCGGCGGTGCATCGGTCGTGACGGTCACGATCTTGGCCGACGCCGACGTCGACGCCAGGAACCCGGGGGCTCCGCTGTAGCTCGCGGTGATGGAGTGCGGTCCGTCCTCGGTGAAGGTCGGGGAGATGCTGGCCGACCCTCCGGTTACCGGCACGGCGTCCTCGAGTGGGTTGTCGCCGTCGAAGAACTGGACGGTTCCACCGTTTGCGCCGCCGCTCACGTTGGCTGACAGGGTGACGGGAGTTCCGTTCTTGGCGTTGGCCGGTCCGACGACTGTGGTGGTGGTTGCCTTGTCCGCCTCGATGATCCGCGTCGTGGCGAGGGGGCCTGCGCCGCTGTTGAGCGGACCGTTCTCGGCGTCACGCGGGGTGCATCGCGTGGGTGCCCAGGCGGTGATGACCAGGGTGGCCTTGGGGAGGAACGTGAGGAAGTTGCGATCGTTGTTCCACGCTCCCGCGCTGCCGCCGGTGCGTACCTTCATCGCGACGTCCCCTGAATCGCCGGCCTTGAGAACTGCCTTGACCTGGGGGAGCTGGAACTGCGTGTAGCCGTCGGCATTGTTGGAACCGTCGACGTTCTTGCCGGTCGCCTTGACGACGATGCCGCCCTCGGAGTTGATGCTCGAGCTGGGGCTGTTTCCGATGACCTGGTTGTTTCCGGAGAGGCGCAGAATCGTTCCGTTGGGATCGACGTTGCCGTTCTCGTTGACGCGCAGGATGTTCGGCGCGACACCGCTGAGCCCCGCCGAGGTGCCGGGGACGATGGTGGCTTCCACCAGGGTGGCGTTCGCAGGAACGTCGACGTCGACCTTGATGCGGGAGACGTTCTGGACGGTCGCCCCGGAAGCGGAGCCGGGAAAGGCGATGGGGCCGGGTTGGATGGTGACCTCGAAGGTCTCACCGGCGCCGATGGATTCCGGTGCGTCGACGATGACCGAGCCGGACTGTGACTGCGTGGTCGGACCGGCGACAGCGGACGGGGTTGCCAGGCAACTCGTGCCGAAGGTTGTTGTCACGGGGGCCGCTGATGCGGGGATTCCCGCGAGGATGACGCCACTGGCGAGTGCCGTGGCGGCGATCGGCGCCGCGATGCGACGTCTGGAGTACACGAACATGGATTCTCCTGAGCTGGGTACGGGAGTGGTGTCCAAAGCTGATGTGGGGGACTAGCTTCCGAAGAGCGGGATGAGGCCGCTGAGCGAACCGGTATCCACGCTTCCGGTGCCGCCGCCGTCTGTCGGTGCGGTGCCGACCTGCACGACCGTCGGGCCGGAGACGGAGTTCTTCCAACCGGCGTCGCCGACGAAGTTGGCAGTGAGGCCGAACGTTCCCTCGTCGTCGAAGGTGTGCGTGAGTGTCGCGACGCCGTTGACGACGGCAACGGGTGCGCCGATGGGCGTCGTGCCCGACTTGAACTGGATCATTCCGTTTGCTGTTCCGGGTGCGACGGTGGCCTTGAGCTGCAATGCCTTTCCGACCTGAGCCGAGCCGCTGACGGTCAGAGACGTCGTGGTGTCGGCGCGGGCGGGTTCGGGATCGGTGACGTTCACCGTGAACGACGTGGACGTGGAGCCGATGAATCCGGTTCCGCCGGAGAACTCTGCCGTCACGGCTGCAGCGCCCGCTGATGCGAAGGTGTGCGGGAGGATCGCGACGCCGTCACCCGTGCCGACCGGTGCGGTACCGACCTCGGCGCCGTCGACCTTGAACGTCACGGTTCCGCTGCTCGGGATGGGGGAGACGGTGGCCGAGAGGTTGGTCGGTTCACCGACAACAGCGGTGAGTGGTTCGACAACGGTGGTCGTGGTTCCCCAGTCGGGATCGCTGACGTCGAGTTGGGTTGCGGTGGAGACGGAATCGCCGTAACCGGCCTCGCCGGTGAACACTGCGGTGAAGCTGTGGGTGCCCGAAGCGTCGTAGCTGCGGGTCAGGGAAGCCGTCCCGTTGACTACAGCCACCGGTGCGCCGAGGTTGGTCTCGCCGTCTTTGAACTGCACCGTGCCCACGGCGTTTGCCGGTGTGACGACAGCGCTCACGGTGATGCTGTCACCTACCAGCGCGGCGTTCGGGGCCGAGATCGTGGTGGTGGTGTCCGCGGAGACGTCGACGGTCTGGACTCCGGAGGTCGAGCTGTGGAATCCCGGACCGGCGTTGTACGCGGCGGTGATGTCGTGGGCGCCGACGCTGTCGAAAGTGTGGGAGAGGGTGGCGCTACCGCCCGAAACCGGGACCGGTGAGCCGATGTCGTTGCCGCCGTCCTTGAACTGGACGGTGCCGCTCGCGTCGGACGGCGCAACTGTCGCGGTCAGGTCGACCGGCGTGCCGACCTTCGCCGTTGCCGGTGCAACCAGTGTGGTTCCGGTGGCGACAGACGGGTCGACTACCTGGACGTTGACGTTGATCGGGTTGAGGCCCTGCTGTGTGCTGAAGGCGTTGACGTCGAAGAGCATGCCGCTGTCGTACGTCCCGAATGCTGTGCCGACGGGGACCGTGTAGGTCGCTTCCAGTGTGACGGGTTGGTTCTTCTTGACGACGAATCCACCGACCAGGAAGGTGCAGCCGCTCGAGCACTTCGCGGAGACTCCGCCGTCTGATTCGTTGCTGATCGTGGCCCGGTTGGTCACACCCAGGTAGGTGGCCTTGGCGCTGCCCGGCACGAGGACGAATCCTGCGGGCGGGATGTCACGGATCTTTGCGATCGACCGTTCGATGCCGCTTTCGTTGTGCTTGATCTCGGTCTTGTACGTGACGGTGTCGCCTGGGTGAACTGCCGCGTTCCCGATGACACTCTTCGTGAAGATCAGGTTGTCGGTCGTGCCGGTGAAAGTGGTCGGCGGGGCTTCGTCAGCAGTGGCCGGCGTGCCGAGGACTAGAAGTCCGGCGGCAGCCGTCACAGCTGCGACAGGTATGGCGAGTCGTCGTATGAATCGACGCACAGGTCCTCCTCGAGGTGAGCGCCGTTCGGCGGCGCCGGCCGTTTGCGATCGTGATCCTGATCACTTGACGGGCGAGATTACCTTTACTGGACGTTTGGTTCAGGCGAATCGGTCAAACGTCCAGAAAATTCACCCTTCGTCCATTTCGGGCTCTGGCCTGCGATGATGCTGCCGAATTGATTGCCGAAGCTAAGGTGCGGGTGATTGGGGCGCCGTTGACCTGGACGGTGGTCTAGATCCGCGCGAGGTCGCCGCGCAGTTCTGAGGGGCGGCCTTTGTAGTGACGTACCTCGCGCTCGCTCGGCCGAGTAGCGGGCTGAGTCCATGCATGCGCAGAAGCGCTGGCTGCGGCGATTAGACTGCACCTGTGGCAGATATCGAGCAGCAGAGACCAGTTCTTGTCGTCGACTTCGGGGCGCAGTACGCGCAGTTGATCGCACGGCGAGTTCGCGAAGCCAAGGTCTACTCGGAGGTGATTCCGCACACCACGACCGTCGAGGAGATCGTGGCCAAGAACCCCTTGGCTGTTGTGCTCTCGGGTGGGCCCTCGAGTGTCTACGCAGACGGTGCTCCCAAGCTTGATCCCGCACTGTTCGATCACGACATTCCGGTTTTCGGAATCTGCTACGGATTCCAGGCAATGGCAGGCGCCCTGGGCGGCACCGTCGCCGAGACCGGTACCCGCGAATACGGCCGTACCGACATCGCGGTATCCGGCGGATTGCTCCACGACGGTCTTCCCTCGACGCAGCCGGTATGGATGAGCCACGGTGACGCCGTCACCGAAGCGCCTTCCGGCTTCGAGGTGACCGCGACCAGCGACGGTGCTCCCGTCGCGGCGTTCGAGGACCGCGCCCGCAAGCTCGCCGGTGTGCAGTACCACCCTGAGGTTCTGCATTCCCCGCACGGTCAGCAGGTCCTGAGCCGCTTCCTGCACGAGATTGCCGGTATTCCGGCAGCGTGGACGGCGTCGAACATCGCCGATGCGCTGATCGAGCAGGTTCGCGAGCAGGTCGGAGACGGACACGCCATCTGCGGTCTGTCCGGTGGCGTCGACTCCGCTGTCGCTGCGGCTTTGGTTCAGCGCGCAATCGGCGACCGGTTGACATGCGTCTTCGTCGATCACGGTTTGATGCGAGCCGGTGAGCGCACGCAGGTCGAGCAGGATTTTGTCGCGGCAACCGGCGCTCGTCTGATCACCGTGGATGCCGCGGACACCTTCATCGGTGAGTTGGCAGGCGTCACCGATCCCGAGACCAAGCGCAAGATCATCGGCCGCGAGTTCATCCGCAGCTTCGAAGGCGCAGTCAGTGATGTTCTGGGCGAGAACGCATCTCATGGTGCGACCGTCGACTTCCTCGTCCAGGGCACGCTCTACCCGGATGTCGTGGAGTCGGGCGGCGGCACGGGAACTGCAAACATCAAGAGCCACCACAATGTCGGCGGGCTGCCGGAAGACCTGCAGTTCAAGTTGGTCGAACCGTTGCGTCTGCTGTTCAAGGACGAGGTCCGTGCAGTGGGCCGCGAACTCGGCCTGCCCGAAGAGATCGTCGGACGCCAGCCGTTCCCCGGTCCCGGACTCGGTATCCGCATCATCGGTGAGGTCACCCGCGATCGCCTCGAGATCTTGCGTCAGGCAGATTCCATTGCGCGCGAAGAGCTTACGTCTGCAGGCTTGGACGGAACCATCTGGCAGTGCCCGGTCGTTCTCCTTGCCGACGTCCGAAGCGTGGGCGTGCAGGGTGACGGCCGGACGTACGGTCATCCGATCGTGCTGCGTCCGGTCTCGAGTGAAGATGCGATGACCGCGGACTGGACGCGTCTGCCGTACGAGACCCTCGAGCGCATCTCGACTCGAATCACCAACGAGGTTGCGGACGTGAACCGCGTAGTCCTCGACGTGACGAGCAAGCCGCCGGGAACTATCGAGTGGGAGTAAAAACAACTGTGCGCCTTTATTAACCCCCCGCGGTTAATAAAGGCGCACAGCAGTTTTACTTCCGGTTGCGCCGATTCGGCAGAATCACCAGCAGTAGTCCTGCCACGACGGCGGCACCGACGAACAGCCAACGGAATTGAATGTTCGCTGCCGGCGCCAGGGAGAACGGCCCGACCAACGCCCACACACTGACCAGAAGTGCGGCCAGTCCGGCGATCAGCAGAAGTGCCGAGGGGCGCTTGGATTCTCGGGTCTCGTCGTGCTCTGTGGTCTCGTCGTATTCGCTCATGATTGCGTCACCTTCAGACTGCCGAACGTTGCTTTGGCGTTGATGGTCAGTGTGGGCGAATCCGGTGTCACATCACGGCCCGGGTGTATTCCGCCGTCGAGGCAACCGGATCCGTCACCCATGACGACGGTGCAGCTGTTCTTGACGTTGACGGTTGGTGGCACCATGACGACGAACTCACCGAACGACGCCGCGACGTCGATGGTCTTGTCCTCGGTGAACTTGACCCCGTTGAGGTCGAGAGTGAAGCTTCCGAAGGCTCCCGAGTACGACGGCTCCAACTCGGAAGCGGTTGCCGGAGTCCATCTTTGCTCTCCTGAGGCGTCGAAATCGATCGGGTAGACCAACGAGGCGAGAAGCACGAAACCCACGAGCGGTCCGGTGACGACCAGCAGGCCGTACCCCTTGCGGAAGAATGCCCCGAGGATCAGGCCGAGCGCGATGACGGCGAGTCCGACAGCACCGACTCGGCCGGGAGTGAACCACTCGTTGCCGGTTGCCGCGCCCGCTGCCCCGGTGACGGCGGCGACGATGATCGCGAGTCCGAGCACTGTCAGCGTCCATCGCGAGCGACGCTTACGTGGTGGCAAAGGGAGATCCCAGGCGAACGGAGCGACGCCGAGCGGATCCCAGGAGGGCGGTGTGATGGCGGCCTCGCCGATCACCTCGGTCGGATTGGCGGCGGCTGAAGCGCTCGGGTCCTTCGACAGGTTGATCGTCGGATGATCGGCCTGAGATTGCGGTGACTGTTCGGCCGGCCGTTCCTCGGGCACGTAGCTGTCGGGGAGTTTTGTGTACGGCGTGTACACGGGCGGCTGATTGGGTGCGAAGTATCCGGGAGTGAACGGCCCGGGCGTGAATCCCGTGCCTGGATACGCGGTACCCGCGCCGACGTACGGTGACGTGCTCTGTGGCAGTGCAGGCGGGACCGGCGCTCGTTGGTAGAGCAGCCACAGGCCTCCGACCATCAGAATCAGCCCGATCAGACCGGAACCACCCAGGCCGACGCCGACAGGCCCGACGGTCGTAGCCGCGATGGCGAGAGCCACCAACAAGACGATGGTCTTGGTACTGGAATCGGAGCTGTGTCCGCGGCCCATCAACGACTGTGCGGGGGACGATCCGTCACCGGCGCGGGCGAGCACCAACCACCCGGCGAGGTAGAGAAGGATGCCTGAACCGCCGAAAATAGTGGAGGCCACAAACGCGACACGTACCAGAATGGGGTCGATGCCGTACCGGTATCCGATTCCGGCGCATACCCCGGCCACGTGACCTTGTGCCGGCAGACGCACGGGGCGGGTCCGCCACAGATCCTGGATCTGTTCTTGGAAAGTCGGATTGTTCATGAATCAATCCTGGCTTCCGGGGCGGCCTCCGCGCATCAGGGCCAACCCTGATCTTTGTGACGATCGGGGCCAGGGGCGCCGCCCTGATTCAGGGTTGGACCCTGATGTGACTGCGAGTGGTTCGTGCCAGTATCGACTATGTGCAATATCTGTCAGATCCGCCGTTCGTGAGCGGTCCCGCTCCCGGGTTCACGGGAGGCCCGCCCGTCAACGGGGTACCGGTGCATGCCGTACCCATGAAGAAGGGTGTGCCCATTCCGGGCGGTGTTCCATTGCGAAAGCTGGAGCGGCGCTCCGGCGGTCGCATCGTCGCCGGTGTTGCAGGCGGTATCGCCGATCATCTCGGGATCGACGTTCTGAAGGTTCGAGTCGCCTTCGCGATTCTGGCGGCGATGGCCGGATCCGGCATCGTGATTTACGGCGCCCTCTGGATCTTCACCTCCGCCGGCACGGACACCCAGAAGCCGTCCGCGGCCGAGCGGCAGCGGGCGTACGGCTTGATCGCACTCGGATTGGGCGGCGCAGCCGCGTTGTCCTGGCTGTTCAGCGGCACGGCGGGTTCGGTGCTCGCACCGTTCTTCGTCGTCGCGATCGGTGCCGCTTTGGTGTGGCGCGAGTTCGACTCCGACGGTCCCCGGACCGTCATCGGCTTGCCGCAGCGGCCTACCGTTCTCACGTGGGCGCGGGTGGTCGGGGGAGCGACCTTGATCATCTTGGGTCTCGGCGTCGTCGTCCTCGCTCAGGTCGACCTCGAAGCACTGCGCTCGTCCCTGCTGGCCGTGGTGGTGACGCTGATCGGTGTCGGATTGTTGACGGTGCCGCTGTGGCTGCGGATGTGGCGGGCTCTCGGCGCCGAGCGTGCGGCCCGAATTCGCAACGACGAACGTGAAGAGATCGCCTCGCATCTGCACGACTCCGTACTTCAGACGTTGGCGCTGATTCAGAAGCAGTCCGACAATCCGCAAGAGGTGGCGCGCCTGGCCCGTGGTCAGGAACGCGAGCTGCGCAAGTGGTTGTTCAGCGGCGGGGATATCGACCACACGAGCCTGACCGAAGGTCTGAAGATCATCGCCGGTGAAGTGGAGGACCAGCATGGCGTCACGGTCCGCCCCGTCACGGTCGGCGACGTACAACTCGAAGGCGAAGGCGTCGAGAACGGTCTGCCCAAGGAAGCGTTCACCGCGCTCCTCGGTGCGACGCGTGAAGCTCTCGTGAACTCGGCAAAGCACTCGGGGGAGAAGGAAATCAATCTTTTCGCCGAGGTCGAGGGCGACCAGGTCAGTGTGTTCGTTCGTGATCGCGGAGTCGGATTCGACGTCAATGCGGTGCCGGAGGACCGTCAGGGTTTGGCCAAGTCGATTCGTGGTCGCATCGAGCGACGGGGTGGCCGCGTCGTGGTTCGATCCGACATCGGAAAGGGCACCGAGATCCGCGTGCACATGCCGCTCGGTGACTCTGCTCTAAAGTGGGACCAGACTGCTGACCGTGTCGACAACCCCGAGGAACAGCCCCAGTGACTTCGCTTGCGCCGCCCCCGTACCGCGTATTTCTTGTCGACGATCATGCAGTGTTCCGCTCCGGGGTGAGGGCGGAACTCTCGCGCGAGGCAGACATGGACGTAGTCGGTGAAGCCGGTGGCGTCGCTGAGGCGATCGCGGGTATCAACTCGACGAAACCGCATGTCGTTCTGCTCGATGTCCACATGCCTGACGGTGGTGGAGTGGCAGTTCTGCGCGGAATCGATTCCGGCCCGGTGTGCTTGGCGCTCAGCGTTTCCGATGCGGCCGAGGACGTGATCGCGGTGATCCGCGGCGGTGCGCGCGGGTACGTGACCAAGACGATCTCGGGATCCGAACTGGCCGAGGGTGTACGACGCGTTGCCGGTGGTGACGCAGTGTTCGGGCCTCGCCTGGCAGGCTTCGTACTGGACTCCTTCACCGGGCGTTCCAACGCACCCGAGCCGCAACTCGATCCGGAACTCGACTCGCTGACTCCGCGAGAACTCGAAGTGCTCAGATTGCTGGCACGTGGGTACACCTACCGTGAAATCGCCGAGGACCTGGTGATTTCCGTGAAGACGGTCGAGACTCACGCATCGAACGTCCTGCGAAAGACTCAGCAGTCCAATCGCAATGCGTTGACGCGTTGGGCACATCGCCGCCAGATCGACTGAATTCCCGCGCGCTCTTTCGCGATTGCGTGCGAAGGCGCACCATGGACCGATGACGGAACCACTGGCGCTCGCGTCGAAGCGTGGGCGTTGGGTTGTCGCCGCCACCGTTCTCGGCTCGAGCATGGCTCTCCTCGACGGCACTGTCGTCAACATTGCTCTTCCTCACATCGGTGAAGAACTGGGTTCCGGTGTCGCCGGACTGCAGTGGACGCTCAGCGGTTACACCTTGGCCTTGGCGTCGCTGATTCTGCTCGGGGGAGCGCTCGGTGATCGTTGGGGTCGGCGACGGGTATTCGTGTGGGGGACGGTCTGGTTCGCGGTCGCGTCGTTGCTCTGCGGAATTGCACCGGACATCACGTTTCTGGTGATTGCACGAATCCTGCAGGGAGTGGGAGCTGCGCTCTTGACACCTGGCAGCCTTGCCATCATCTCCGCGTCACTTCGTGAGGAGGACCGCGGCGCGGCAATCGGATTGTGGTCGGGTTTAGGTGGTGTTGCCGGCGCCATCGGACCGCTTTTCGGTGGTTGGCTGGTGGAAGTGGCGGGATGGCGATCGGTATTCCTGCTCAATATCCCGCTGGCGATCGTCGTGGTGTGGGCAGCGGTGCGCCATGTACCGGAGAGCCGCGACCCGCATCCGCCCGAGCACCTGGACGTGGTCGGATCTGCCTGCGCAGTAGTCGGTCTCGGCGCACTGACGTACGGGCTGATCGAGGTCAACCCGATAGTCGGGCTGATCGGAGTGATCGCGCTCTGCCTGTTCGTTGTGGTGGAACGACGCTCACCGAGTGCCCTTGTGCCGCCGTCCCTGTTCCGTTCGCGGATGTTCGTCGCGGCCAATCTGGTGACCCTTGCGGTCTATGCGGCGCTGGGCGGTGTGTTCTTCCTGCTCGTGCTGCAACTGCAATTGGTTGCCGGGTACTCGCCGGTGGCTGCCGGCGTCGCAACGGTACCGATCACCGTGGCATTGCTGCTGTTGTCTTCGCGCGCGGGCAGTTACGCGCAGACGCATGGACCGCGATTGCCGATGACGGTCGGGCCCGCCGTTGCCGCGGTGGGGTTGGTGTTGATGACGCGGATCGGCCCGGATGCGTCGTACCTGACCGTCGTGCTGCCGGGAGTTCTGGTGTTCGGGCTCGGCCTGGCGGTGATGGTCGCGCCGTTGACCGCCGCGGTGCTTGGTTCGGTACCGGTGGAGCAGTCCGGAATCGCATCCGGTGTGAACAATGCCGTTGCTCGCACGAGCCAACTTCTTGCCGTCGCGGCCTTGCCTGCCCTCGTGGGTATCGACGCCGAAAGTCTGGTCGATCCGACGAGTTTCTCCGACGGGTTCCGGTACGCGATGTACATCTGTGTGGCACTGCTGTTGGTCGGTGCAGCGATCGCCGCGACGCTGATCCGAACTCCGACAGTAGAGCCTGTTCAGGAAGCGGATTCGGTTGCCTGCAAGCCGCATTGTGATCTGACGGGACCTGCAGTGCAACCGAATCCGATGAGGGACTAGACGCTGATGTCGCGATCGCGGCTGGGCACCAAGGGAATTGCTGCGGCGGGAAATGCCGCGACTATCGCGAAGGCGAGCGGGTAGCCGACCGCGCCGATCAGCGCACCGACCACCGGGCCCACTGCTGACGCGGCAATGAACTGCCCGGTGTTCTGTGCGCCCAATGCTTTTCCTTGCCATTTCGGCCCGGCAGCTTCGGCCACGGAAGTGAATGCCAAACCGTTGTCGGCGACGCTGATAGTGGTTGCCAGCAGCAGGATCAAGGCGGGAACGCCCCAAGGCGCTGCGCCGGCTGCCGCCATTGCCAACATGACCGCAGACGCGGAGACGGCAACCAACCGCAGCGGGCCTACTCTGCTTCCGGCGCGATCACTCCAGATGCCGACAACGATGCGTCCGAGTGCACCCACGAACTGGGAGATCCCGATCAGGAGCCCAGCGGGCGCAGCGTCCCATCCTTGCTCGCTGATCAGCCAGACCAGACCGAATGTCGAGAGGGTGAACTGCGGAAACACCAGCAGTGCCGAGACGACGTGAATGCGCCACAGGAACCAGTTCGAGCGATAAGGATTTACCGTTTCGACCGGGATGTCTGTGGGCCGCGCCGCCGGCCGCGGGGGATTGATCAATGCGACGGCGCAGATCAGGGCGAGAACGCCGTTGAGAGCTACCGACAGTCCGACAGCCGAACCGATTCCTACGTTCGCAGCGAGAGTCGGGATGGTCAGCGACGCGATGGTCACGCCCAGGGGCTGTGACATCTGCCGGATTCCCATCGCGAGGCCGCGCCGATCCTTGGGAAACCAGCCGACCACAACACGTCCACTGGCAGCGTTGGTGCTCGCCGCAGCCATTCCGCCCAGCAGAAATGCGATCCCGAGGAGGGTGTAGTTGTCGGTGGTGGTCGCGGCCAGCGCGGCGATCGCCGTCAGGCCGAGCCCGATTGAGATGACCCATTTCTCGCCGAATCTGTCAGCCATCGCTCCCCACGCCACCAGCGTGAGAACCATGCCGAAAGTGGGTGCAGCGGCCAGAGTTCCGGCCTGCGTCAACGAGAGGCCGTGCTCGGAATGCAGCAGCGGGATCAAAAAGGCGGGGGTGCTGACGAAGACGGTGCCTGCGGCCTGGGCTGCGACGCCGATTCCGAGCATCGTCCACGCCTTCGGGGAGACGGCCGTCTTTTCCAGCCGCGACGCCTGCGTCATGGTGCCCTCCGATCTCTACGCTGTTCGACGATGCCGACGCTACTCCCGTGGTTTCACATGTTGAAACCAGAATCCCATTATTTGGTCAAACGCGGACGGTTCAGGGTGCGAAGTGCCCACCCCTTTTCGAGCGAACGGTACGACGATCGCCTTGGGTGCGCCGAAAGGTACGTTCGCTCGGGAAGGGGTCAGCGACGGGGCAGACGAACCGTGAAGACCGTGCGACCATCCACCTGGTCGACGCCGATGGTGCCGCCGTGCAGGTGCACGTTCTCGACGGCGAGCGAGAGTCCGAGTCCGCTGCCCTCGCTGCGTCCGCGCGCGGTGTCGACCTTGTAGAACCGCCGAAAGATCGCCTGCCGGTCTTCGGGTGAGATGCCGGGGCCGTGGTCGACGACGGTGATGACGGAGAAACCGGATTCGACGCTCAACTCGACGCGAACCGGGGGCGCTCCGTGGCGCAGTGCATTGCCGACGAGGTTGGCGACGACAATGTCGATCCGACGCGAATCGACTCTGGCGCTGACACTTTCGGGTGCGCGCAGTTCGACGGTATCTGTCCATCCGCGGCTCTCGAGTGTGCGCTCGGTCAATTCGACGAGGTCGACGTCGTCGAGGACGAGGTGCGCTTGCTGAGAGTCGTGGCGAGACATTTCGATGAGGTCTTCGACAAGTCGAGTGAGCTTGCCGATCTCACTGCTCACGATGCGCGCGGCAGCGGCGGCGTCGGGCGGAAGATTGGGGATCTCTTCACGGAGGATCTCACTGACCGGCACCAGTGCTGCGAGCGGCGTCCGGAGCTCGTGGGAGACGTCGGCGACAAACCTTCTCGACTGCTCTTCCGATTCTTCCAGACCTCGGATGACCGCTTCGTTGCGAGCGACCATGTTGTTGAACGTTGTTGTGACCTGGGCGAGTTCGGCTACTCCGTCTTCGGGGAGTCGGACGCTGAGGTCGCCGTCGGCAGCGCGGGCGGCCGCCTTGTCCAGGCGTTTGAGCGGACGGACAAGCGTCGACGCGATCCACAGCCCGAGTAGTCCGCTCACCAACACACCGGCGGCGAGGGTGAGGCCGACAGCTCGAAGCAGGTCGTCGAACTTGTCCTGCACTCCTACCAGCGGCCGGATGGTGACGGCTTTGACCAATGTCTCGTTGTCGTAGCTGTCGTCCGCGCTCATGTCCACGACATTGACGGACATTCCCAACATGATGCGCTGGGAGTCGAGCCTCTCGAAACGGATCAGCTTCGGACTGTCCAAACCTTCGTCGAAGCTGGGCGGAATGGTCGCCGCATCCACGGATCCTTGACGGATGACTTCGCCGTCGACGATCAGCGTCATGTCGGACTGGAAGATCTGTTGGAGGTTGGCAGGCGTCAACTCGTCTACCGGTGTTCCGTTGACGTATTGCAGTTCGTCGCGAAATTGTGCGGTCGCGACATCCTGAGCGTTGGAATAGATCCACGACCGCGCCATGAACGAGACGACACCCGCGGTTGCCCCGGCGATGATCACGACGATTGCGATGAACACGAGCACGAGCCTGGTTCGCAGACCGTCGACCTGAAGCCAGGTCGGTCTCATCGGGCTGGGCTGGTGTTGAAGCGATACCCGAACCCGCGCACCGTTTCGATGACGGTCGGTGCGGCCGGGTCGTCCTCGATCTTTCCGCGCAGCCGCTGCACTGCTGCATCGACGATTCTGGAATCACCCAGATACTCCTGGTCCCAGGCTGCGGACAACAACTGTCGGCGGCTCAGGACCTGTCCGGGGTTCTCGGTCAGCGCCAGGATCAGTCGGAGTTCGGTCGGGGTGAGGGTCAGCAGCATCCCGGCCTTGCGGACCTGCAGCGACGACCGATCCAATTCCAGGTCGCCGAACGTCTCTGCACCCGGCGTCGCATCCGGGCGCGTCGTTGCGGGTGCCGAGCGCCGCACGACGGCTTTGATACGAGCGTCGAGGACGCGCGGACTGGCCGGTTTGACGACGTAGTCGTCGGCACCGGCTTCCAGGCCGGCGACGGTGTCGATGTCGTCGGATCGAGCGGTCAGAATGATGATCGGGATCGAACTTCGGGTGCGGATACGTCGGCAGATCTCGTAACCGTCGGCACCCGGCAGCCCGAGGTCGAGTAGGACGAGGTCGGTGGAGCCGAGGACGTCGTCGAAATCACCGTTACCGTCGGGGCGATGGCTGACGTCGTGCCCGAGTCGGTTCAGTCCCAACGTGATTGCCTCGGCCACGGCTGGATCGTCTTCTATGAAAAGAATGCTCACCATGAGCTCACCTTGGACTCGCCATGATCAGGGGCCTTCTGCGGTCGGAGAAATCTCGGTCAGCCAAGGCTACAGGGGTCACACTCGCGAGAGTCGCTCGTTGCCTGAGTCTGCCAGCACCGCATGCCGGGCGACGCTGGTGTTCAAGGGAAATGCCGACACAGCGAGGGTGTAGCAGCCGACGAGCAGTAGTGCACCGATCACGTCGCTCGGGCGGTGCCATTGCAGCACGACTACCGAGATCGCGGTTCCGATGGTGATCAGCGCACCGTTGACCGCAACGACCGCCCGCCACCTCGAGGGCGTGACGATCACGATCGCGCAGACCAGAGCAGCTATGGCCGTCAAAGTGCCGCTGGGGAAGGAATTGTGCATCACCAGACCGTTCAGGTCCGGTCGATTCAGCGATTGTTTGAGAACCCAGGCTGTCGTGATGGGGCCGAGGGTCATGACGACGACGCGTAAGGCTAGCGCAATCGGGTTGTTGCGCAATGTGATCATGAGCGCCACGAGCACTCCTCCCACTATCAGTATCGGGGTGACGAGGCCGATGAACTCGGCGGAGAACACGCTGAGGCGTTCGGAGGTGGCCGCGCCCACCATGAGTTGTTGGTCGACGATCTGACCACCGGTCGTGTTGACCGCCAATTCGAATTCGACGACTCCGAGGATCAAGACTGCCAGTGCGGCAATCAGTCTCGCTGGCTTGACTCGTGTCATGATCAGCCTTCCGCTCTCTCGTCCGAGGGGTTGCTCAGTTGTGGCGGGCATTCCCCGCCAGGAGTGGTTGCCAATTCGAAATGCCACATCTCGTTGGCGTAGGTCTGGCAGAGGCCGTAATCGCTGCCGTGCTGAATGAGCCAGTCGTCGGCGTCGGTCGGTCCGATGTCGACGGCCTGTCCACTGACATGCTTGGACAGGCTCGGCGAGTGCACCCACTTGGACGCTTCGTCCACGCTGCCGTACTTGACGACGGCTTCGTCGAACAGTCGCTGTTGGTATGCCGCGGACCGCCAACCCGACGTGACGTGCATGTCCACGCCGGATGCCTGTGCGTCGGCCGCTGCCGACTGGAGCGCCGCGAGCAGTGCGGAATCGAGACGGGCAAGCGCGGGCACATGAGTGTCCTGCACGCTGATGCCGTCCTCGATCTCGCCGCCTGAAGGTCCTGAATCAGGCTGAGTGGCAAGGTAGTTACCGCTCTTCGGTTGTGCTTCTTCTGTGTACGAGCAGGAGCTGAGCGCGACCGTACCGAGCACGACTGCACCGAGTGCGACGAAGCGGATGATTCTGCGGTGGCTGGGCATACAACAGAGACTTCTCGGTCAGTGTCACCGGCAGGTGGTCACCGTTCGTCGACGGTGTCACGGTCTGCAACAGCTCTGTAACAGGACGGAACGGGGCTGGTGAGCGCGCGCTACGCGGGGCGCGGGATCGACGCGAAAGTCGACAGCTCGAACCACGTAGGCAAGCTACGACGCAACGCAGTAGGCCCAGAAATGGTGACGTCACCGGACCGTATGGCGTCCGACCAGGTCAGGTTACCTCGCCAGATCTCGGTCATCTGTCGCAAGCCCGCAGAGACCGACACTGCAACGTCGAAACCCGGATCGATATCGCACATGTCCACCTCACCGGAATTGATGACGAGCCACCAGTTCCGCGAATGTCCACGTACTCCGGAGAATGCGAAGTGCACCACGGTCTTGCCTTCAGGCACCACGGAATGATCCACGCGGCGATGCATGTCCCACAGCAGCAGCTTCGGATCCAGATCTTCGTCGCCCAGTTCACCGATCCACCTGGTACCCCAGATGCCGAGAGCTTCGACCACAGGGCGCAGTTCGCGGCCGGCGTCGGTCAGACGATAGCTGACGACACAGTCGGTTTCTTCTCGCTCCACGATGCCGGCGACCGCGAGTTGGTGAAGCCGGGTCGAGAGCAGAGTCGGTGACATTCGCGGGAGCCCGCGGCGGAGATCGTTGAAATGTTCGCTTCCCATGATCAGTTCGCGGAGGAGAAGCAGTGTCCACCGCTCGTCGAGTAGCTCCATCGCCTTGGCGACGGGGCAGAACTGGTGGTACGAGGACCCCATCTCTCGATCGTAGGCCTCCGGGGTGCTCCGGTACAGATTTCGTACTGGAGAGGAGCGAACCGTCGTCGTAGCGTCGGAGTAACGGCATGAACGCTGTCGGGCTCCGAGTACGAAAATTATTGAAGGAGAACGGTAATGAGTGAATCAACGGGGACTCTCGGGTTGGACCGGGAGCTGAAGGCCAAGCACCGGGCAATGTGGGGGCTTGGTAACTATCCGGCGGTGGCGACGCAGGTCATCGCGGAACTCGGACCTGTATTGGTGCGTGAATGCGGCGTGCAGAAAGGAGATCGGGTGCTCGACGTCGCGGCGGGGTCCGGCAACGCCGCCATTCCGGCGGCTGCGCTGGGTGCGCAGGTGATCGCCACCGACCTGGCTCCCGAACTGTTCGTGGCAGGACGGGAGGCCGCGGCGCTCGCGGGTGTCGAACTCGATTGGCAGGAGGCCGATGCCGAGGCTCTTCCGTTCGGCGACAACGAGTTCGACGTAGTGCTCTCGTGCGTCGGTGTGATGTTTGCCCCGCATCATCAGCGCGCCGCGGACGAACTTTTGCGAGTATGCCGACCCGGCGGAAAGATCGGAGTGCTGAGTTGGACTCCGACGGGGTTCATCGGCGAGATGTTCAAAACGATGAAGCCGTATGCACCGCCCCCGCCTCCTGGTTCGCAGCCGGCGCCTTTGTGGGGCGACGAGAACCATGTTCGTGATCTGCTCGGCGATGTTGCCGCAAGGAAAGACGTACTTCGTGTGGACACATTCAGCGGGCCGGAAGATTTCCGCGATTTCTTCAAGAAGAATTACGGCCCGACCATCGCGGTGTACCGGAACATCGCCGACGATCCTGACCGCACGCAGGCGCTCGATCGCGATCTGCTCGAGTTGGCAAAGAAGTACGGCAGCGGAAGCGAGCCGTTCGTGATGGAGTGGGAGTACCTGCTTCTCACCGCGACACCCGATGAGGGCGGTGCATGATGACGACGGTCGAGTTCGCGCCACTGAAATCGGCGATCACGGGTTCTGTGTTCAGCCCCCGAGATCCGGAGTACGACGACGCCAGGTCGATCTGGAACGGGCAGATCGATCATCGTCCGGCGGTGATCGCCAGGTGCCGGTCGGCGTCGGATGTGTCTGTGGCACTTGCATTTGCCAGAGCCCATTCGTTGGAGGTTTCGGTCAGAGGCGGTGGGCATTCCTACCGAGGTACCTCGGTGTGTGAAGGCGGTGTGATGATCGATCTCAGTGCGATCAACGTAGTCAGTGTCGCCCCGTCCGCGAAGCGAGCCAGGGTCGGTGGTGGTGCGACGATTGCCGACCTCGACGCCGCGACGCAGGAACACGGATTGGCAGTGACCGGTGGAGTGATCAGTGATACCGGCGTCGGTGGCCTGACCCTCGGCGGCGGCATGGGGTGGTTGACGCGCACGCTCGGCCTGGCGATCGACAATCTGGTGTCGGCAGAGGTGGTGCTCGCCGACGGTTCGATCGTGCGGGCCTCCGAGAACGATCACAGCGACTTGTTCTGGGCGCTGCGCGGCGGCGGCGGAAACTTCGGAGTGGTCACCGAGTTCGAGTACCGTCTGAGCGAGATCGGTCCGGAAGTGCATCTGGGACTGTTCTTCTGGGGGATGGAGGACGGACCCGCAGCGCTTCGTCTGTGCCGCGAAGTGGTGCCTGCCCTGCCGAGAAATGCAGGAGCGATGGTTGCCGTCGGTTTGTCCGCGCCTCCGGCACCGTTTGTTCCGGATCAGTTTCACCTGCTGCCCGGATACGCGTTGCTGGTAGCCGGTTTCGGATCGGAAGAGGAACACTCGAACGCGATTGCGCCGATTCGAGAGGGCGTGCCGACGCTGTTCGAGTTCGTCACCCCGCTCCCGTACATCGGTTTACAGTCGATGCTCGACGAATCGGAACCATGGGGTGCATACGCCTATGAGAAGGCCTTGGACCTGGTGGATTTCTCCGACGACGTGATCGATGTTCTGACCGAGCAAGCGGGCAAGAAATCGTCGCCGATGTCCTTCATGCCGATCTTTCCGCTGCAGGGAGCTTTCACCTCCGTCGGCGAGGACGACACTGCGTTCGGTGGTTCTCGCACACCACATTACGTGTGCAACATGACGGCTACGGCCACCGATGCCGGGACACTGGAATTGGATCGATCGTGGGTGCGTGAGACCTGGGAAGCCTTGCGTCCGTTCTCGTCCAATCAAGGCGGGTACGTCAACTTCATGACCGATGTCGACGAGGACCGAGTGCGAGCGTCCTACGGTGCGGCGAAGTACGCGCGATTGTCCGCCGTCAAGGCGAAGTACGACCCGGACAACGTGTTTCACCTCAACGCAAACATTCTGCCCGCGTAGAGCGTCCGGTCAGGCCGTGAACACCAGGATGACGACGATCAGTGCGGCCAAGATGATGACGGCAACCATGCCTGTCATGGCGAGGGGAGCCCAAGCCACTACCTTGTCGCGGGTGCTGGCATCGGCGGGGCCGGTCGGTATCCGCGGCGGCCAGGAGAACATGTCCATGGGGCTGGGAACGTTCCGCAGTGGCGTGTTCTGTTGCACTGCAGGCAGTCCGGTGATCGTGGAGCCGGTCAGGCGATTGCGGCGGTGTGGGTCGGCGAGTTGTGTGGTGCGGTGAGCCCACGCCGGCACGGCGCCTTCGGACGAGTAGACGGGAGCGTCGATCAACTGCTCGATCGTGCCACCGCCCGTCGCGGCTGCAGCGAGCGCGTCGCGTGCCTGAGCCATCGTCGGCCGACGGGTGGGGTCCGGCTCGAGGAGCTGAAGGAGAACGTCGGTGAGCGGTCCGGACTTGGTGGGTCGGTAGATCTCGGCCTTGGCGACACGATGCAGTAGAGCGATGGCGTCCGAGTCGATGCCGAAGGGCGGTTGACCCTCGATCACCGTGTAGAGCGTCGACCCGAGTGAGAAGACGTCACTGGCCTCGGTGGGATCGTCGCCGCGGGCAACTTCGGGTGCAAAGTACGCGGGAGTGCCGGTGATGACCTCGTCCTGGGTGTCGGATACGTCGCTCTTTGCGCGGGCGATGCCGAAGTCACTGATCTTGACGGTGCCGAGAGACTTGCCTCGGTCGGCGATCAGGATGTTGCCGGGCTTGATGTCGCGGTGGACGATGCCGGCGGCGTGCGCCTCGGTGAGTGCCGCAGCGATCTGCGCGCCGATCTGCGCGACCTCCAGCGGTGGCAACGTGTCGGCCAGGTTCATCGCCTGGGCGAGGCTGCGGGCGGGGAAGTACTCCATGACCAACCACGGTTCACCGGACTCGATCGCGACGTCGTACATGGCGATGGAGTGGGGGTGGGTGAGCTTTGCGGCGTTCCTGCCTTCGCGCAATGTACGTTCACGGACCTCTTCGGCCGTTTCGGTGTCGAGGCCTTCCGTGCTTGTGACCTGTTTCACCGCGACGTCACGGCTGAGGAGGGTGTCGCGGGCCAGCCAGACGGCGCCCATGCCTCCGTCGCCGATCTTGGAGCGGAGTCGGTACCGCCCCGCCAGCAGGTATTCGGGCCCGATGCCCCTCCCGGTCTGCTCCTGAGCTGTCACATCTCAAGGTTAATGGATTGATGCCACTGTGACGCTCGAGGCTCCTGTGAACTGGGTTTTTTGCTCTGCTTGACGTGTCGGGGGTGACACGGTTTACTGAAAACAGTTCGAAAATATGTTCGAAATTGCTGTTCGTTGGATGCATGTCAGACCCGACTTCCCCGCGGTTTGCCGGCTGGTTATGGATTGCTGCCGAGTGAGTTTTTCCGGTGTTCCGGAGGATGGGGATGACCGAGGTGACCGAGTTGGTGGAGCTGTCGGCAGATGCGGCGGGGTTGTCCCGTCAGGATCGGCTGGCACAGCTCCGCCGACAGATCGCGTCCATTCCCTCTCGCGGCGATACGTCGTTTTCGGGACCGAGTGTTTCCGTGGCTGGTGTTTCCGGGACAAGTGCAGCAGCCTTCGAGAGTGTTGCCGACCGGGACATACCGGTCGTGAACCGCGCGCACAAGGCTGGTGTTCTCCCAGTGCCGGAAGGTATCGGGGCATTGCTACCGCAGGGCGGTTTGGTGCGCGGAACCGTGGTGTCCGTCGAGGGCGCTGCTTCCTTGCTCTTGGGATTGGTCGCGTCCGTGACGGCGTCCGGGGGGCATGTGGCAGTCATCGGGCAACCTCGACTGGGATTGCTGGCGGCGTACGAGATGGGTGCGCAACTGGAACGTCTGGCGCTCATTCCGGCGCCTGGGCCGGATCCGGTCGAGATCGCTGCTGTGCTGCTCGACGGTATGGATCTGGTGATTCTGGGATTGGCGGGTGCGTCGGTATCCCCGTCGCGTGCGCGAGCGGTGGTGGCGCGCGCCCGGAGCAAGGGCTCGACTCTTGTTGTCACCGAAGGTCACTGGGACGGGGCCGAAGTTCGGTTGGACGCTCGGGTTCATGGTTACGGTGGGTTCGGTCAGGGCCGTGAGTTGGGGCGTGGTCGGCTCAGTTCCCTGAGCCTCGCGGTTCGTGCTCGGGGGCGCTCGTTCCAGCCCCGGACCACGCGTCTGGACATCTGTAGTGCAGCCGGGCGGGTCGAGTGGGTACCTTCCCGGCCGGTCGAGGCCGTGTCGGAGCAGGTGGTGTCGGAGCAGGTGGTGTCGTCGCGGGTGGTGTCGTCGCGGGTGGTGTCACTGTGAGCAGAGTTCTGGCGTTGTGGTGCCCGGACTGGCCGGCGGTGGCAGCGGCAGCGCTTGCCGATCTTCCTGCCACGCATCCTGTCGCGGTCACCTCGGGTAATCGGGTGATCGCATGTTCGGCGACGGCCCGCGCGGAGGGAGTGCGACGAGGCCTGCGCCGACGCGAGTCGCAGGCCCGCTGCCCGGAACTGTATGTGGCGATGGCAGATCCGGAACGCGACGCCAGATTGTTCGAGCCGGTGGCCGCGGCCATCGATGCGGTGGCACCGGGCGTCGAGGTACTTCGTCCTGGTTTGTTGGTGCTCAGTGCGCGAGGTGTCAGTCGGTACTTCGGTTCGGAGGAAGCCGCGGCGGAACGATTGGTGGATCAGGCATCTGCTGCGGGCGTCGAGAGTCAGGTGGGTGTGGCGGATCAACTGTCCACAGCGGTCATTGCCGCGCGCCGGGCAGCGCTGGTGCCGCCGGGGGAGGGGGCACGGTTTCTGGCGCCGCTACCCATGCCGGAGTTGGCGGCCGAGCCCAGTCTGTCTGCGCCGCATCGCGGGGAGTTGGTGGATCTGCTGCGCAGGCTCGGGATCAGAACCATCGGTGCTTTCGCGGATTTACCGGCAGTGGACGTCGCTTCGCGTTTCGGGGCCGATGCGGTGCTCGCGCATCGTGCGGCGCGCGGTGAACCCGAGCGGCCACCGTCGGCGCGGACGCTTCCGCCGGATCTGGAAGTGGAGCAGCATTACGATCCGTCGATCGAGCGGGTGGATGCCGCAGCGTTTGCCGGGCGCGCCTTGGCGAGTCTCCTGCACGACAAATTGTCGGCTGCCGCAGTGGCGTGTACCCGCCTGTCGATTTCGGCCAGCACGGGCAACGGTGAAAATCTTTCTCGGACTTGGCGTTGCGCCGAACCTCTGACACCGGAGGGAACGGCCGATCGAGTGCGATGGCAACTGGACGGCTGGCTCACCGGGCGCAGTGAGACCCGGCCGACCGCAGGCATAGCGGTGTTGCGTCTGGAACCGGTGGAGGTGGTCAGTGCCGGCGCTTTGCAGTTGGGGCTGTGGGGCGGTGTCGGCGACGAGGAGGAGCGGGCCAGGCGAGCATTGGTGCGCGTGCAAGGTCTTCTGGGCGGCGAATCGGTTCAGGTCGGTGTCCTGAGCGGTGGTCGAGGGCCCTCGGAGCGAATTACCCTGTTGCCCTTGGGTGACGAGCGGGTAGCTGCTCATGATCCGACAGCCCCGTGGCCTGGTCGTCTGCCGCAGCCGTCTCCGGGGTCGATCTTCGTCGACAATCCCAAGGTATGGCTGGAGGATGTAGCCGGCAACGCCGTGTACGTCACTGAGCGCGGTGTCTTCAGCTCGCAGCCGGGAAGGCTGAAGTGGGGGAGCAAGGAATGGGCAGTGCAGGGATGGGCCGGGCCCTGGCCGGTGGACGAGCGATGGTGGGACGCAGCCTCGGCGCGCACGGCCGCGCGGGCTCAGGTGCTGTTGGAGGAATCGCGGGCGTTGCTGATGATCTGTGAAGGCGGTGGATGGTCGGTGGAGGGCGTGTACGAATGAGCTCGTAGGTACAGCCAGCTGTACCGGACATGGTCGAGTCGACTGTACGAACAGTAGGGGCGCTGGCGCCATCGCACTGACGCCATCGGGCGCCTAGCGTTGATGACATTCAAAAACTCACTGTTGCAATGATTCTCGTCGTTGCAACTCTTCGCGAGGAGTGTCATGAAAACGGCGGGTCGAGCTGACGTTTCCGGAACCGATCGACTTCACTACGAGTCGATGGAGCTACGCGACGCACAACTTCTGGCGTACGACGAGACCGGCGAAGGCCGGATCGTGGAGGTGTTCGGCGATGTCGCCACAGCCGAGCACATCATGATCTTCGTGCCGGGCAACGACAACGGACTGGGAAACTACTTCGACGAGAACCGTCCGACAGGACCACGCGCGAGCGGATGGACACTGGGAAGGATGCTCCGAACGCTCGGGCCGAACGACCGCGTCGCGGTGATCGTGTGGGTCGGTTATCGGACGCCGTGGGGATTTCTCGAGTCGTTCTCCCGGACACTTGCAGAACTTGGTGCGATAGATCTGGCGCGGTTGACTCGTATCCTGCCGCGATCGGCGCATGTGACGCTCGTCGGACACAGCTACGGGGCCGTGGTGTGCGGACTCGCTCTCCCGTCGGCGCGAGTGGACGATTGCGTGGTGCTGGGTAGTCCGGGGATGGGGACCAGTTCGCGCGAAGACCTGTGCTTTGCCGGAAATCTCTGGGCTGCGCTTGGTCCGTCGGACTGGATCCGCTATTTCCCACGCGTCAAGATCGGCCGCATAGGCCACGGCCCGTCTCCAGTTCGGGCGCAGCACGGAGCCATTGTTTTCGGTACCGGAGCCGTTCGAGGGCATTGCGGCTACTTCGCCGATGCAAGCGAGTCGCTGCGAAACATCGCGAGGATCGGACTCGGTCGCTACGACGAGGTCACGCGACCAGGGGAGTTGCAGCCTCGGCTGACCGCGTCAGCAATCCGCGAGGACGGGTCTATCCTGGGAACTCGTGAGTGTCGCTAACGTACGAAGTGCCGGCGGGGTCCAGATCAGCTACCGCGATTCCGGCTCGCATCCCAGTGTGGCCGATCTGCCTCCGGTAGTCCTCGTGCACGGGATGGGCGGCGACAGCGGTACCTGGGACAAGTTCGCGCGGACCTTGCGATCACGCAGCCGGCGAGTTGTCTCGGTCGACCTTCGCGGCCACGGCCGGAGCGCTCGTGCGTCGTCGTATCTGTTCGAGGAGTTCGCGGACGACGTCATGGACGTGTGTGATCATCTCGAACTCGAGCAGGTGGACCTGGTCGGCCACTCGCTCGGCGGGCACGCGGCGTCGTTGATCGCGCAGAAACGTCCCACTGCGGTGCGGAAGTTGGTCATCGAGGAAGCGCCGTTACCACTACGTGCGGGTGACCCGGAACAGGTGTTCGCGAGGAAATTGCCGAGTGTCCCAGAACTGTGGCACGCCACAACAAGTTTGGTGCGGCATCCGCGAGCCGCGTTGACGTTCGATCGCTCGATGACGCGGTCCGCGCTCGAGCAGTTCCGCCGACCGGATCCGCAGTGGTGGGATCGGTTGCCGCTCATCGAGGCTGACATGTTGTTCCTGCGTGGAGGTCTGGGCGGGATGGTGGATCCTGTTCGCCTCGACGCTGTTGCAGCCACCGTCGCACGCTGCGAATTGGTCTCTTTCCGTACCGGCCACAGTGTCCACCGCGACGGTCATCGCCAATTCGAATCCGTTGTGTTGCCGTTCATTTCCTGAAAGCGCAATACTCGATCGGTGATGCCACGAACCCATCCGAAACGTGTGTGGCACCGAATGTACTTCCATGCATACCAACGGCAACGACTGGTCCGCACACGAATACATCGACGCGGTAGCACGGTCCGTTCACGGTGAGACCGTCCGATGGCCGCAGGGGCCGAGCATGGATGCGGTGATCGTCCTTCCCGTTCATGCCAGGCACCATCCGGGGAAGAACGCAGTTCTGCTCTGGAATCACGACTTCGGTTGGTCGTGGGGTGTCGAGGAGGCTGATGTGCGAAGGACGATTTCGATAGTCGACACCCTCGGTATCGGCCGGACACCGGATCCGCTGCGCTGTGCGGATCGGGTTATCGAACTGATCAGCGCACGGGCAGTTTGCTCGCGCATGTGTAGCGAAGAGTGATTCGGTCAACTCTGGGGCGACAACGCCTCCGAGAGGACGACGCCCGTGAACCCAGAGAACGTTCCAGCCCCGCATTGTCATTCATTGCCGCGCCGGACGTTCCTCGGTGGCGTCGGTGCCCTTGTCCTCGTGGGAGTGGCAGACGTCGCGGCCGGCGCGGTGAGCGCGGTGCCGGTACAAGCAGCACCCGCCGATCGGTTTCCGCAGAAACCCAACATCGTTGTCATCATCACCGATCAGGAACGCCGGCCGATGTACTGGCCCCAAGGCTGGGCTGAACAGAATCTGCCCAACCGCAAGAGGATTGCCGATCACGGGCTGAGTTTCGACCAGGCAGTGTGCAACACCGCGATGTGCTCGCCCAGTCGCAGTACGTTCTTCACCGGCCTCTACCCCGCGCAGCACGGGGTCACCAGAACGCTCACCGAAGGTGGCACTGTCTCACCCACCGAGCCACAGTTGCAGGTCTCCGAACAGAACATGGCAAAGCTGCTGGCGTCGGCCGGCTACAACGTCCAGTACCGGGGGAAATGGCATCTGAGCAAAGGCGTCGAGGGTGGTGATCCGACAAGCGAGGACGTGGCAGGATTCGGCTTCGAGGGGTGGATTCCGCCGGACGCGGGCCAGGACACCAATCCGGATCATTTCGGTGGCGGGTGCGCAGACCATGATCGCCGTGTCGCCGAGGAAGCTGTCGAGTTTCTCTCCGGACCCGCAGTCGCATCCGGACAGCCTTGGGCGCTGATCGTCTCGTTCGTGAACCCGCACGATGTCCTCGCGTACCCCCAGACGTGGAACGCGATGAACGGCACGTGCGACAACTACGGATCGGACGCGCCAGGCGCCTTCGAGCAGGGTATCGACTTGCCGCCCACCTTCGACGAGATCCTGGCGCTCAATCACAAACCGACAGCCCAGGTTCAGTCGGAACTGCTGTTGGCAGCCGGGCTCGGGCCGCTGCTCGGACCCGATCAGGCGCGCAACTACATCAACTTCTACGCCTATATGCACAAGGTGGTCGACGAACACATCGGCAGCGTGCTCGACGCGATCGAAGCCACTCCACAGATGCTCGACGACACGGTGATCGTTCGGATGTCCGATCACGGGGAGATGGGGATGAGCCACGGAGGTTTGCGGCAGAAAGTGTTCAACGCCTACGAGGAAACACTGCGCGTTCCGCTGGTCATCAGCAACCCCTTGCTGTTTCCCGAACCCGTTCGCACCGACGCCCTGGCGTCGTTGATCGACGTGATGCCCACTCTCGCCACGCTCGCCCAAGCGCCTGCGCGTCAATCGTGGAACTTCCTGGGTACCGATCTGACACCGGTCATCGTCGACGCTGCGGCGTATCCGCAAAGTCCCAGCGCGCAGGTTCAGGACACGATTCTGTTCACCTACGACGATCAGAACTGTGCGACGCCCGACGGTCAGAACATCGTCACGCAGCCCAACCACATTCGGTGCATACGCGAGAGTCGCTGGAAGTACACGATGTACTTCGATCCTGCGGGAGTTGCTGCGCCGCAATACGAACTGTACGACTTACAAGCCGACCCCTTGGAACTGAACAATCTCGCCAATCCGCTCAACATCGGCGCGTATCGGCCGGATCTGGCAGCTCAGATGAACGCCAAGCTCTTCGCAGTGATGGAGACCAAGGGGGTTTCCCTGAAGGAATAGATCGAATTTCGTCAAAACTGATTCACGTTTCAGTTCTGCGGGCATGCTGGTGGGGCATCTGTCTTCGGTTCGGGAAGAAGGAATGTCATGACTGTCACCTCGCCGGGGCGAGAAGGTTTCAGTTCTCTTCGGTCGGGAGGGTTGAACTGGGATTCGTTCCCACTCCGATTGTTCACCAAGGGAAACGCCAAATTCTGGAACCCAACCGACCTCGATTTTTCGCAGGATGCCCGTGACTGGCAGGAGCTGACCAGCGAACAACAGCGCAGCGCCACCTTCCTGTGTGCGCAGTTCATCGCCGGTGAAGAAGCCGTCACCGAAGACATTCAACCGTTCATGAAAGCAATGTCGACCGAGGGACGATTCGGCGACGAGATGTACTTGACGCAGTTCTGTTTCGAGGAAGCCAAGCACACCCAGGTGTTTCGGCTGTGGATGGACGAAGTGGGATTGACCAGTGACCTGCATTCCTACGTCGCTGACAATCCGTACTACCGGCAACTGTTCTACGAGGAGCTGCCGTCGTCGCTACGCATTCTCGAGACAGACCCCAGCCCGGTCAACCAGGTGCGTGCCAGCGTCACGTACAACCACGTCATCGAGGGCAGTCTGGCGCTGACGGGTTACTACGCCTGGCAGAAAGTTTGTGCGACGCGCGGAATCCTCCCTGGCATGCAGCAATTGGTGCGAAAGATCGGTGACGACGAACGACGGCACATGGCTTGGGGGACGTTCACCTGCCGAAGGCACGTCGCCGCCGACGATCACAACTGGGACGTCGTCCAGCAGCGGATGGGTGAACTCATGCCCATGGCCCTCGGAATGATCAACTGGGTCAACGATCAATTCGAGGTGCAGCCGTTCGGTTTGGACAATCAGGAGTTCCTCGAGTATGCCGCAGACCGTGCACAGCGCCGACTTTCGGCGATCGAGTCTGCACGCGGGCGCGACGTCGCCGAGATCGACCTCGACTATTCGCCGGAGACCCTCGAGGAAAAGTTCGGGGCAGAAGATGCCGCTGCGATGAGTGAGGCGGCCAAATGACTGCGAATTCTATTGGGGCCAAGCCGAGTTCTGGATGACCTCGACAAAATCGATGTGCCGAAATCCCGGCACAAAATGTTCGAGTACGTCAGCGTTCACCGTCCCGAACGTACTTTCGGGACGGTGCTTGAAGCCGTCGGTGAAGGCCTTCAAGATCTGATTCTTGAAATCCGGACGGGGGTGGGCCGCGGTGACGGCGTCGATGTCGGCCTGGTCGAGTTCGCTGTATCCGATTCCCAGTACATCGGTCTCCACACCCGCTGTCACCAAGGCGATTTCGGGCTCCAGCCGCGAGGGGACCGCGGGCGTCGTATGTAGAGCGATGCCTTCCCACACTTTGCGGATGTCGGTTTCGTCGACTTCGTAGCCGGTGAGGAATCGCCGCGCTTCGTCCGCGCTGTCCAATTCGAATCGCGCCGTACTGTCCCGGAATTTCTAGGTGAGCCCCAGGTCGTGAAACATGGCGCCGACGTATAGCAATTCAGGGTCGGCGTGCAGTCCCAAACGCGCGCCTTGCAGCGATCCGAAGAGGAAGACGCGTCGCGAGTGGTGAAACAGTAACTCGGACGCCGTATCTCGGACGAGTTCGGTGGCGTCGGCAGCCATCTTCGAATCGGGGATTTTCACACCGGCAATGATCGTGTTCATCGGTACCTGCTCTGCTCGTCGCTGCTGCGAATTTCTCGGTCTGTCCCAGTGTCGGTCGAACACGCACGCGGGCGCACCCTGATCTCGGCCATACTGTCCACAGATCAGGACGAAGGGGAGCGATCGTGACCGCAGTGCATCGAGTTGCCGTCCTGGTATTCGACGGCGTCAAACTGCTCGACGTCGCAGGTCCGAGCGAGGTGTTCGCAGAGGCCAATCGCGGCGGAGCGAACTACGAGTTGGTGATCTGCTCGGTGGGTGGACACGATGTCGACTCGTCGACCGGCATGCGCATTCCGGTCGACTGTGACGTCGCAGATTCCGGTTCCTTCGACACGTTGCTGGTCATGGGTGGCGACGTGTTCCCGTCGATGCCGGTGAGTCCGGAACTGCGTGAGGCAGCGAGCGATCTGGCGAGACGTTCGGGTCGGGTTGCCTCGATCTGTACCGGGACATTCATCCTGGCGGCGAGTGGACTGCTCGATGGACGCCGCGCAACGACGCATTGGCAACACACGGCAACGCTGGCGCGCGCCTATCCGCAGATCACGGTAGTTCCCGACGCCATTTTCATCCAGGACGGCACGGTGTTCTCGTCTGCGGGTGTGACCGCCGGGATCGACCTCGCGCTCGCATTGCTCGAGCGAGATCATGGTGCAGAAATGGCCCGACGTGTCGCACAGCTTCTGGTGGTATTTCTCCAACGTCCAGGTGGGCAGTCACAGTTCTCGCCGTCGTTGAGCGGGCCGCGGCCCCGGGTGCCCGCGCTTCGCGCAGTGGTCGAGGCGGTGGCCGCCGATCCGGCGGGGGAGTACTCGGTCGACGAACTGGCTGCCCTGGCGCACCTGAGCCCACGGCATCTGACGAGGCTCTTTCGGGAAGAACTCGGTACGACGCCGGCCAAATACGTCGAGTTGATCCGTTTCGACTCCGCGAAAGCGCTCCTCGATGCCGGCCACTCGGTGACCGAAGCCGCGCAATTGGCGGGATTCGGCAGTTCGGAATCCCTACGACGAGCATTTTCGACGCATCTCGGAATCTGCCGCAGGTGTACCGCCGTCGTTTTCAAGCTTTCGGCTGAGACTGACTTTCGTGCTTGCCTTGCGGCGGGCTCATGCCCTGCTTGTCGAGCCAGGCAAGGCTGTAGTCCGCGATCTCACGCCAGCCGTGGTCGATGGTCAGCGAGTGACCTCGATCGCCGAAGACCTTGTATTCGTTGATCGTCGGGGCCTTGGCGTACTTCTTGAACGAGCTGTCCGAACTGGCTTTCGGGACTGTGCGATCCTTGCCGCCGCCGATCATCAGGAGTGGCCCGCGGCGGGCGTTGAAATCTACTGCAGCGGGGCTGTGGGGCGCGAAGTTGGCGAGTGCTGCCTCGAACAACGGCCGACCAGGGGCGGGAATCGCATACTGCTCGAACAATGCGTCGGACTCGTCCTTGGACACGGCACTGGCGAAGGACTTGTGGAACGACTCTCTGTTGTGTGAGTACGCCTTCCGGTAGTTCCCGGGGTTGGACAGGACCGGGAAAACACTGCCCAGTTGAACGAGGGGAAGTTTCAACACCCCTTTGGGCTGAGCCGGGTCGATGGCAATTGCCGCGGTCGCCAGCTTCTGGCCCAGAAGTTTCTGCGCGATCAAACCTCCGAACGAATGCCCCACCACGATCGGTGGTTCGTCGAGATCGGCTATCACCTTGGCGTAGTGATCCGTCACGTCCTCGATGCCGTGTCCCGCGATGTCTTCCGGGTGTTCACGCGTCTCACCCACGGTCGACGCGTCCCCTGGCCATCCCGGCGCCATTGTGGAGTACCCCTGCGCGCTGAAAACCTGCGCCCAGGGGTCCCACGTGGTCGGGTGCATCCAAAGTCCGTGGATGAACAGAACAGTCGGGTTGGACTTGGGCGACATGCGCGCTCCCCGCTATCGGACCGATGATCGATACGGAATGCCCGCTTTTTACAACCTCATTCACATTTTCGGCGAGCTCTTCCGTCGGGCCGTTCCGTTCTGTTGTGCGAAGATGGCACGATCGTGGCATGGCACCAACTGGATCTGCGAAGGCGATGGCACTGTGGACCACCGCTTTTGTTGTCTCACAAGCGAATATTGCTCGCCTACTCGGGCCGGTGGCTCCCAAAGTATTGGAAGTGCAGACGGCGTTCTCCGCTCGCCGGTACGTCGAGATCTTGGACTCCATGGACGACGAGGCCACGGCACGATTTCGTAGTCACTACTACCCCGACTTCGTACATCCCGCGATCTACGCGATGGCTTTGCGGTCAGCGGGCACGAGGCTCGGGGAGCGGGTTCCCCTTTCCCCGGCAACTCGGCGCGCCCTTGCCGTAGTGCCGGTACTGTCGGCGGCCGGCGACTACGTCGAGAACGTGGTCGGACTCCATTTCCTCGATCATCGCGACAGGATCACCGACTCGAGGGTTCGCGCCGCTTCGACCGTCAGTATTGCCAAATGGGTGCTCGCACTCGGAACTCTCGGATATTTGTCGCAGGGTTTTGTCAGAGTATGGGTATCGCGAAAATGAGGAGCACTGATGGCAGTCGAACTCGGCACCGAATACTTCGCTGACGGAGAAGAGTTCCGTCGATGGCTGTCCGAGAACCACGAGTTGGTCCCCGGCCTTTGGCTGAAAATGGCCAAGAAGACCTCGTCGCACAGTTCGATCGACTACGACCAAGCGTTGGACGTTGCCCTGTGCTTCGGCTGGATCGACAGCCTCGCACGGCGAATCGACGACGATTTCTTCGTACAGAAGTTTTCGCGACGCACCGCGCGGAGTCCGTGGTCCAAACGCAACGTCGAGATAGTCGCCCGCCTCGACGCTGCGGGACTTCTCGAGCCTTCCGGCATCGCCGAGATCGAGAAGGCCAAGGCCGACGGTCGATGGGATCGCGCGTACGAGGGATCAGCCAAGGCCGAGGTACCGAAAGACTTTCTCGATGCGCTCGCGGAAAACCCGAAGGCTCGTGAGTTCTACGCGACGCTCAATTCCACCAACCGATTCACCATCGCGTACCGACTGCAGGAGGCAAAGCGTCCGGAGACGCGAGCCAGGCGGATCGAGAAGTTCGTGAACCAGCTTGCGGAGGGCAAGAAGTTCTATTGAGCTGCCGCGTCACTGGGCCACAGGGACTTGCGAATCGACACCCAGCGAGGCTGACACAATGGGCCTCGTGATCGAAGCCGAAACCTGTTCCGCACTGTCTGCTGTCGATGAGCCGCTGGCAGGCAGCGCTGCCGTCGTGCAGGGCTGGGTATGCCTCGAATTCAATGCCGCGTGGGGTCGTGACGTGTTGGACGGTACGGCCTTGGGGGAGGAGCTTGCCGCCGAGCTGAGCCGCCGAGCCGATGCAGCGAACGTACGAATCATGTTCGTTCGGCGACCCGGGCGTACCGATCCGATGACTGATGGACACACCGTCCTGCTTGCGCGCTCCGATCCGAGCGACTCATGGTGTGAAAGGTTGCACATCGATTCGCCGATGGACTTACTCGACGTCGATTTCTCCCTGTTGGATGGGCCGCCACCAGGACTGGGCGAGCAAGTGACCGAGCCAGTCGTATTGGTCTGCGCGCACGGCAAGCGCGACCAGTGCTGCGCTGTATTCGGCAGGCCGATCGCCGCAGCGCTGATGTCGTCCTTCGGACCCCAGGTGTGGGAGTGTTCGCATACCGGCGGGCACCGATTTGCGCCGTCGATGATCCTGTTGCCGAGCGGCAATACGTACGGCCGTCTGTCCGCAAGTGAGAGTGTCACGGCCGTGGAGGTGGCTTCCCGAGATCAGGTCCATTTGCCAGGCCTGCGTGGACGGAGTTGCTGGTCTCCTGCGGGGCAGGCTTCGGAAATTGCTGTGCGACAGCAAATAACCTGCGGAATCGACGACTTGGCTGTCATCGAGCAGGCGAGTGACGGGACATGCGTCGTCGCACATGTGGACGGCCGGCGATGGGCGGTGGAGACGGCACTCTCCGAACTCGCGCCACGTCCACCGAGTTGCGGCGCGGCGCCCAAGCCGGTCAGGCCAGTTGTGGTCACGTCGATTCGAGACCTGTGATTTCATCGTCGGTTTTCTACGATCAGTCTCGATGAACTCGGGTGTGGGTCATCGCTACTGCAACAGGAGCGCAATGACTGCGGGCGGTAATTGACGTTGTCCGAGGAGGTTTACGCGTTGGCATCCGTCGAGTTCGACTGCCATCCGCGTGCCGCCCGATCCGTCGGGACGAAGTACGTCGATCGAAGCGATGTGATGGGCGACGAGATCGCATGGGCCTGCAGGTGGCGCGGTGGATGCAACCTCCATCAGATCAGTACTCTGCTGGCGTGACAAGCGGATTCGGGACTCGGGCAGCGGCGGTTCGGTGGAATAGCGGCACACCAGTAGTCTGCCGACGTCGGAAATCGGTGTAGCCAAAGCTGTTTCCGTCAGTGGGCGCGCGTGAGTGTCTTCGTGTTCTGCCATGCGACTCATGTCAGCTTCAGTGGTCGTCGCGAACGGTTGTCCGATCGACTCCGCGCAGGTTCCGGCGTCATCGGAGGAGATGCCGTCGACCGGATGCTGCGCGCGGCTGATCTCATGTAGTTGGCTCAGGGCTGCGTGTGGTTTCTCTTGCAGTCCGCAGGGCGCGGTCGGCCAGGTAGGGCGTATGGCTGCTCCTGCTTCGTCTACCAGCCACAAACCGGCTGGCGGGACGAGACGGTACGCGCAGTCGGCCCGGACGTTGGCAGGAAATCGACGAGACTGTTCGCGGAATGCATCGTCCACCGCGTGGATGTCCTCCTCGAGGCGTACGGAGTCGATGGTCAACCCACCGTCGGACGTTTCTCCGCGTTCGCATCGAACAACGGCAACGGGGCTGAAATCAGGAGGCGGGTAACCACTTCCCTCGGGGCGAAGTGCGATGCTGCTGTCGCGTGCCTCGGGGGCTACGAGCGCGGCGGTGATATCAGGGGCGAGGCAGTCTGCCCAATCGACCGCCGTCGCGACCGGTGGAGTGAAAGATTCATAGTCTCGAACGCCGGTCCAAACCAACGCAACGGCGACGACACTGACGACGACGATAAAGACCCCAGCTGTGAATCGTCCACTCATACATCGACACTATGTGCTTTTGCGATGGATTGAGGCGAAGTCTCGACCATTGCGGGTGCGACGTAGCATCGCTGCTATGACAGTCGATTTGGTTGCGCCTGACGAGGCCTTGTGGGTGTCCTGGTTGGAGTCGCGTGACGAGTGGGGTGGACCGCAGGCGGATCAGCCCGGTTCGGCGTTGGGAGTTGCGCAACGTCTGGATCTGGACCTTGCATCCCGCGATGGGTTCGGGCACTGGGTGCAGGAGTTGTTGGCGCAGCCCGAGGCGTTGCCGGGGCCCGACATTGTCCCGGCAACCAACTGGTGGATCGTTCGAGACGGCAGGTATCTCGGTGCTATCCAGTTGCGGCACAGCTTGAATGAGTTCTTGGCCGATGTCGGTGGTCATATCGGCTATGGGGTCAGGCCGTCGGAACGCCGGAAAGGGATAGCGTCGGCTGCTCTGGGGGAAGTGCTCACGTATGCCGGCGACCCGGTAGGGCTCAGTCGCGTCCTGATTACCTGCGACGAAACGAACGCGGGTTCGCGTAATGTTATCGAAGGGTGTGGGGGACTTCTCGATAGCGTGCGCCCAGCTGATCAGTTGTCGCGCAACCTCGGCCATTCGGGAGACACGCTTCGCTACTGGGCGGCCACGGGCCGGTCAAGCGCCAGTTGACCGTTTTTGACCGTCAACGGGAAGTCGCGGTCGCAGGGTAGGCGACACGGGACGCGATGCTTTCGCTGAGGTCGTGGATTTCTGCGGCGAGGACGTCTCGGCTCTTCGTGTCCGACTCGTGAACGAAGGTTGTCGATCCCAGTGTGGCACCGCAATATTCGATGATTCCGCGTTCGATCTGTGTCCGAAAGGCCTCGTACACGCCGTGTCGGTCGAAACTCTCGGCGTCGTCACCTGCGACTGGAATCAGGTGGACGGTGAGTCGGTCCAGTTTCTTCACGAATTCGCTTCCCGGGGTGAATTCGTACGCCCATCCGCTGACGAAGACTCGATCGATCCAACCTTTGAGTAGTGCGGGCATCGACCACCAGTACATCGGAAACACGAGAATCAGATCGTCTGCACGATCGATTCGGTCCTGCTCGGCTACAACGTCGGCCGGGGGAGTCCCTTTGCCGCGGAACAGGTTCACATCGGCTTCGGCGAATCGGGGATCGAAATTCTCGGCATATAGGTCCGCGAAGTCGACGTCGCCGCCCAGGTCGCGGATCGCGTCGGCAGTAGAACGGGCGACATGCTGGGTAAGTGACTGGGGATCGGGGTGGGAGACTACGACGAGTGTGGTCATGAGCGTCCTTCGGTAGATGGTGCGCTTATGTACTAAGAGTAGGTTACTATTGGTATATAGCGCAAGGAGGTGTCCGATGGCACGTACGAGACTGTCGCGAGCCGGCAGGTACGAACAACTCGTGGAGGTGTCGTGGGCATTGGTGCGAGAGGAGGGTGCGGACGCGCTGACCCTTGGTCGGTTGGCTGAACGTGCCGTCGTTGCAAAGCCAGTTGTATACAGCCATTTCGCCTCTCGCGCCGCGTTGTTGGCAGCGCTCTTCAAGGAATTCGACGATCGTCAGACGGTGATGCTCGAGGAGTATCTCGATGCCGCGGATGAGTCTCTGAACGGACGCGCGAATGCCATCGCCGACTCCTACGTCGGATGTTCGCTGGCGCAGGGGCGTGAACTGACGGGTGTGCTTGCAGCGCTGGAGGGTTCGCCCGAGCTGGAGCGGGTCAAGCGTGAATCGGAACACGCCTATTCCGAACGATGTCGGGAGGTGCTGACTCCCTTTGGTGCGGGCGGAGGACTTGCGCAACCTTCGATGACCGCAATATTCGGTGCTGCAGAGGCACTCTCGCATGCGGCGGTAGCGGGAGCGCTCTCGCCCGACGATGCTCGAAGCGAACTTGCCGCACTGATAGTCGCGGTGGTCGGCCGGACCTGAGGTCACCGGTTATCTTGGTGCCCATCCAATTCGACGCGCTCACGCATGGATTCGGATATCGCTGTCAGAGTTCTGACGAACGCGTCGATCGCGGGAGCAAGTGGAGGTTTGCCGTAGGTTGCGACGGAGACAGTGCGTCGCTCGCCGGGAATGCGGTGTGCGCGGATACTCGGGTTCTGATGTGCCTGGAGGGCGAGGGCCGGAAGGGTGCTTACCCCGCTTCCGGAGGCGACCAGGGCTTGGACGGCGACGTAGTCGTCGGTCTCGAACTCGATCCGCGGAATGAATCCAGCTCGATTGCAAGCGGTGAGGAGGTGGGCTCGGCAGCTCGGGCAACCGGCAATCCAGGTCTCACCGGCGTAGTCCGTGATCTCGTTGGCGGCATCTGCATTCCGCGTAGATGTGATCAGGTACAACGGATCTTCCAGCAAAGTCGTCTGCGCGACCTGCTTGAGCCCGACTTCAGGGGTGTCCTCGTGCGCGAAGACAACAGCTACGTCGACATCGTTGTTACGAAGCAGTGCAAGTGCTTTGGGTGGTTCTGCATCAACGAGGCTGATGGACACATCGGGGTACTGGGACGTGAACGCTGCCATCGCCTGCGGAATCAAACTCGCCAGGGCTGACGGGAATGCGGCCAGTCGTACCCGCCCGGCCCTCAGTCCTGCGTACGTCTGGACTTCGGCTACCGCTGCGTCGACGTGGCCGAGGATCTCGGTGGCTCGCCGAACCAGCACTGCGCCGGCGTCCGTCAGGCGCAGTCCACGACCCGCTCGCTGGAACAGTGGAACCCCGACTTCTGATTCGAGCTGTCGAAGGTGGTGACTGATGGAGGGCTGCGCGTAACCGAGAGAATCGGCGGCGGCTGTCACCGATCCTTCCTGTACAACAGCTACCAGGACCCTCAGCCGAATTAGATCGAGCATGCCAAAATCATAGAAGATTTCGATGCTTTGGACGAAAACACGTATTGGATCTATGAATCGGTGTTTGGCAGGGTGAATCACATGGCACCGGCATCTGATCTCACGGCATCAAACCAGCTACATCCACCCGTATGGGCAGACATCGAGCGTGCCAGTCAGGTCGTCCGACGGCATCTACCGGTCACGGCCCTGATATCGCACCCGACCTTGGGTGCGGGCTCGTGCAGCCAATTGTTCGTCAAACACGAGAACGTGCACCCCACGGGTGCGTTCAAGGTTCGCGGCGGACTGAACCTGGTGGCAGGACTGGATGAGGCGACGCGGGCGCGGGGGATTGTCGGCTACTCGACCGGAAACCATGCTCAGTCCTTGGCGTATGCCGCAGCGGGTGCGGGCGTGCGGTGTGTGATCGTCATGCCGGTTGGGGCGAATCCAGTCAAGGCTCACGCTGTCCGCATGCTCGGAGCCGAGCTCATCGAGCACGGTGTGAACTTCGACGAAGCACGTGCTCACGCCGATTTCATCAGCGAACGTGACGGCCTGCGTCTCGTGAGCGCCGCCAATGAGCCGGCAATCCTCGCCGGTGTTGCAACGGCCTACGTCGAACTCCTCGAACAACAACCTGATCTGGACGCGGTGGTGGTCCCAGTCGGTGGCGGCAGCGGTGCGGCGGCGGCGTGTCTCGTCGCCAGTGCGCTTGCACCGCACCTCGAGGTGTTCGCAGTGCAGTCTGAGGCCGCACGAGCCGCACATGACTCGTGGAGTTCCGGCACGTGCGTCGAGCGCCCGAACACCACCCGTGTCGAGGGGCTTGCGACCGGTGCCGGGTTCGCACTGACACAACGTGTTTTGCGTGAACGGCTAGGAGGCTTCCTGCTCGTCACGGATGACGACATCACCCTCGCGCAGCGGGCGTTGCTCTACGACGCTCACACTTTGAGCGAAGGTGCTGGTGCGGCCGCACTTGCTGCGGTCTATTCGCATCCGAACACCTTCGCTGGCAAGCGCGTTGCTGTTGTCTGCACGGGCGCCAATGCCTCCGAGAATGAGATCCGCAGGGTCGTCGGCTGACCGATGGCATGATCGGAACCATGGGCCAGTTTGGTAGGGCGGCACCAATTTTGCATCGCGTATGTGTGTCTGGAACAAGATTTCGCTTCCACGATTCAGCAAAGTGAACAGGGTCGCATCTCGCGACAGCAAGGCCACCGTGGAGGAGACGTGATGCTGCCGACAATCGTCGTTCGGGACGGGACTGTGCTCGATGGTAGAGGGAGCCCGCCCAGGAAAGCGGATGTTGCGATCTCCGGTGACACGATCGTGGAAGTCGGAACGATCGGTGCTGTGCCGGGGGCGATCGACATCGATGCTCGCGGTTGCATGGTGGCTCCCGGTTTTGTGAATGTGCTCAGCCATAGTTACCTCACGCTGCAGCAAGACCCACGAGGATTGTCGGACTTGATCAGGGGGTCACAACCCAGGTCTTCGGTGAAGGCGTGTCTCTCGGACCGGTCACGGGTTCGATGACTCCGGCGATGCTCGGATTGGGCGCGATTCCAACTGGGGTGCAATCACATTGGCCGAGGTTGCATGATTTTCTCGAATCCTTGGAGACGAACGGCGTCGGTTTCAACGTGGCGAGCTTCGTCGGCGCGGCGAATCTGCGCATGGTGGTTGCGGGTGTGGACAATCGCCTGTTGAGTGAACAAGAGCTGGCCGAAGCGTGTGCCCTGCTCGACGAGGAGCTTGAAAATGGAGCTCTCGGAGTGGGTTCGGCTCTGATCTATCCACCCGGAAGCTATGCGGATTCCGGCGAGTTGCGAGCATTTTCGCAGGTGCTCGCCAGACACGATGCCGTCCATATCTGCCATCTCCGAAGCGAAGGGCAGAGGTTTCTCGAAAGCATCGAGGAACTGGTCGATATCGCTCGAACGACAGGAGCGCGCGGGGAGATCTACCACCTCAAGGTTGCTGGTAAGTCGCACTGGCACAAAATGTCCGAGGCCTTGCAATTGGTTGAGTCGGCTCGCGAGGACGGTGTGCGAATCACCGCGGACGTATATCCGTACGAGGCGGGGAACACGCTGCTCAGTGCCGCGTTGCCACCGGAGTTTCGGTGTCGTGACACGACGGCCGGGCGCACGCACCTGAACTCGACCGGTGTCCGAGAGCAGATCCGCGAGAGGATCCATCGTGAGGACGAGGACTGGGAGAATCTCTACGCTGCGTCCGGAGGCGCCGATGGGGTGACGATCTTGTCCGAGGTACCGGCACTCGGGATCCGAGCGGGGGAAGCTCTGGGATCTATTGCTCGGAGGATGGGGCATCACGACCCGGTAGACACCATACTGGCTGTTCTCGACGCTCTCCCCACAGCCGAGGCTGCCTATTTCATTGCGTCGGAGGACAACACGCGAACTGCCTTCGAGCGTCCCTGGGTTTCGGTTGGTTCCGATGCCGATGCTCAAAGCACGGAGACCCTTTTCGCGGGGCAACCCGTCCACCCCCGTTCATTCGGAACTTTCGCCCGTATTCTGAGCCGCTACACCCGCGGCATTGGCGGGCAATCAGTCGAGGAATGCGTTCGCCGAATGACCAGCCTTCCTGCTGAAAACTTCGGTTTGGCGAAGCGGGGCTACATTGCGCCAGGGGGATACGCCGATCTGGCGATCTTTGACCCCTCGCAGGTAGAGGATCTCGCGACATACGACAACCCAAGAGTGTATGCGACCGGAATGCGGCACGTTGTGGTCAATGGGCAACCGGCACTGTCGGACGGGGTGCCGACGGGGATGCTTGCAGGGCGCGCACTTCGGCGCTCGCGCAACGGGTTCGATGCAGTGAGGTGACGAGCTGGCACCGGGGTCAGCTCCGGATCGGCGAAGCGGCCACTGCCGGGAACGACCCTTCAGCGGCCACTTCGCCGGACCACGTGAGAGCCCTCAGAATTTCGCCGGGGTTTGCGGAACGATCATGGCCACCAAAGCCGCCGCAGCCGTCGCGCCGACCAGGACTCCGAACGCGGCCATGTACGAGAACTGGTCCACCATCCATCCCATCACGAGGGGGGTGATGAAACCGGCGAGCTGTCCACAACCGTTGATCAAACCCATTCCGGAACCGAGGAATTCGGCAGGCAATGCCCGCAACGGGAGGGCGAAGATCGACATCGAGCACAGTCCGCTGACGCCCATCGCGAGGGTTTGATAGAACGTGAACATCGCGACGGTATCGGTGGTAGTCATCAAGAACAGCAGAATGGCGGAGGTGGCCATGCACGGAACGAGCAGAATGCGCGCGCTGTCGTGAAAGTACTTGTCCACCAGACGTCCACCGACGACGATGGCCAATGCCGTGACGATGAACGGGATCGCCGCGAAGATTCCCGTATCGATCAGCGAGAGCCCCTTTTCGTTGAGGAGGTAGCTCGGCACCCAGGTCAACAGCCCATATCCGGCCATGTTGGCCAGGCAGAACAGAAGTGCGAACTTCCAGACCGAAACGGACTTGAATACCGCGGCGCGTGAGTGTTCACTGGCGAGCGGTTGCAGTGCGGCCTCCGGATCTTCCGTGATCTCTGTGTCCAACGGCGCCGGGAGCACCAACCAGACGACTGTGCCGATCACGGCGCCGACTATGGCCACCAGCCAAAATGCGTCCCGCCAACCGACGGCCATGAGAACTGGGGCGATGATCAATGGTGCGATGCCGGGGCCCAGGTTGTTTGCACCGATCATGAAGCCCATGGCCGTGGCGCGAGTTTTCGGACGGGTTCGCTCAGCCAGAGCTTTGAACGACGCTGCTGGGAAGAGACCCTGGCTGAGACCGAACATCGCACGCATGACCATCAGCGAGACGAGTCCCCAGGCGAATCCTGTCAGTGCGGTGAACACCGACCACAGGATCAACGCAACGATCAACAGTGGCCGGGGTCCGAATCGGTCGGCCAGCATGCCGCCGGGGATCTGCCCGAGCATGTAAAAGATGGCGAAGATCGACACGACTCCGCCCAATTGCGTATTACTGAGGGAGAATTCGTCTCCGATCATCGGCAGTGCAAGCCCGATCATCACGCGATCTATCATGTCGATCATCCAGATCGTACTGAGCAGCCCAACAGTCATAGTCGTTGTTCGACGAATTGACTTGTTGTCCAATATGTTTTGTATCGACTTGCCGCCGCTATGCGAGGGTTCCTCAACTGTGGCGCGTTCCGACTTCATCATGCCTCCTGAATTGCGTTGTGCCGCATGGACTGATGAAGTGTGGCAGCGGACACGTAGGCCGCATTGGTCCGTTCGGCCAATAACCGACCGAATGTTTCGTCGGGCGGTACAGCGTCACTCGGGTGAGATTCCGGGTGACGCTGTCACCAGAGCTTTAACTGCACAAAGCTCTGTCCACGGTGTCTACGACGTGTTGCGTGGCGGACGCAGTCGTGGGAAGAGCAGTCACCGCAAGGTTTACGGCGCGCCCGTTGTCGGTGATGCCGCCGCGGGTCTCGTAACCGACTATGTCGCCGCCATGGCCCCAGTAGACCCCGCCGCACGAGAGAGTCCTGCTGGTGAGGCCGAGGCCGTACTCGAGTCCGGTGGGCCCGCCGACGTGGACGGTGGTACGCATCTGGTCGAGTTCGGCTGCGGGGAGCAGTCGTCCGTCGAGTAGCGCGTAGAGGAACTGGTTGAGGTCCGAGGTGGTGGAGATCAGCTGCCCTGCGGCCCATCCCCACGACGGGTCCATCTCTGTGACGTCACTCAGTGGGCTGTCTGGTGCGGTGCGGTGGTATCCCTTGGGATGGGGACCCCGGATGGTCATGTCTCCCGGGGGTGGGAAGTAGGTGTCGCGCAGGCCGATCGGCGCGAAGATACGTCGATTCATCTCCTCGGCGAGGGGGCGGCCGGTAACCTTCTGTACGAGTAGGCCGGCCAGAATGTAGTTGGTGTTGCTGTACCCCCAACTCGTTCCGGGCGGTGCGTCGGCGGGGTGTTGGAACGCGACGTCGAGCAAATCGTGGGGGTCGGCGTAGCGGTATCTGATCTCTTCGTCATTGACGTGTATTCCGTAATCGGGGAGTCCGCTGGTGTGTTGGAGGAGTTGGCGGATGGTGATGTTGTGGCCGTCGATCCCGTCTCCGCGGACGAGTCCGGGTAGGTAGGTCTCGATGGGGGTGTCGAGTTCGATCTTTCCTTCGGCGACCAGTTGCAGGACCACTACTGCGGTGAAGGTTTTGGTGTTGCTGCCGATTCGTATCTGGCCGTTGGGGGGTACCTCTGATCCGGTGGTCAGGTCACCGACTCCTGCGGTGTAGTTGTGGGAGTTGCCGTTTCGGTCTTGGATGCTTGCGAGGGCGGCGGGTAGTCCGTCCTCGCTCACCAGCGCGTCGAGGGAGCGTTGAACCGCGTCGGACTCGGTGGAGGAAGAACCGACGGTATCGGGACTGAGGGCGGATGACGGCGAGCAGGACGCCAGCGTCATGGCACCGAGGGCCGCCGCGGCAACGACCGAAAAGGTCCGGTGCCGTTTGCGGTCCTGCCGGCGATCTGAGGAAGGGAAGCCCTTTCGAATATTGTTACGCATCAGTAGAACTCCTGAGGATTGGTAGGGTTCGGGACATCGTTCGCTCGGGAAGAATTGTTGTTCGATGTTGCGTGCGAAGTCGTGCACGAACATGTTTCCTTCACTTCTCGCACATCGCTGCGTCGACAACTCGCTGTGCTGCTACGAAGGCGTCCTCGCTCATCGGGATGCGATTGAGGGTGAGAGTCACAGCGCGTCCTGTGGTATCGACTCCGCCCGAGGTGCCGAAGCCGGGAATTCCGCCGCCGTGACCCCAGATCTCCTTCCCGCAGGAGCTGTTCACGCGGACTAGTCCGAGTCCGTAGCTGTCCTGCGGGCTCCTGTCGAACGGCACGGTGTGTTTCATCTCGGCGAGCCTGTCATTCGAGACGAGATCGCCGCGTAGCAAAGCCGTGAAGAAAGTGTTGAGGTCGGCGCCCGTTGCGACCATCGCACCTGCGGTGTCGGCCCACGACACGTCGCCATCGGTGACATCGACCTGAATGCCGTCAATCGGGTGATAGCCCTGTGCATGAGAACCGCGGATCTGTGTCTCGCGGGAGGCGGGAAAATAGGTGTCCATCAGTCCGAGCGGATCGATTATGCGGGTGGTGATCTCCTGCGCGGCAGGGCGTCCTGTGACCTTCTCGATGAGCATCCCGAGCAGAATGTAGTTCGTGTTCGAATAGACAGCCTTGTCTTTGGCTGCCGGGCCGGGTGGAAGAGACATCGCGATATCGACCAGTTCAGTGGGGGAGAAGTGCTCCGGTGGTTGTGCGCTTGTCCCCACCAGCAGCTGGCCGGGCTTGATGTCTTCCGGCCGTGCTCCGCCGGCGGCGAGGTAGTCCGTCAGTCCACTGGTGTGCTGCAAGAGATCTCGAATGGTGACTCGGTTGCCGTCGTTCCCGTTGCCTACGACCGTTCCGGGCAGGTAGTGCTCGATGCTCATATCGAGGTCGAGCAGTCCGTCGTCGACGAGTTGCATGACGACGGTCGAGACGAAGGCCTTTGTGTTGCTGCCGATTCGGACCCGCGCATCATCGGGGATAGGCTCGCCGGTGGCGGTGTTTCCCATTCCTGCACGAATGATGCGAGTGCCCCGCGACGGGTCGGAGATCACGAGTTGTGCGCCGGGGATCCCCTGCTCGATGACGCCGTCGAGCGCCTGTTGCACGGCAGCGTCGCTTTGCCGAGTGGAATCAGTGGAGTCAGTGGTGTCACCACATCCGCTCACGCCCAATATGAGGGCTGCAGCGGTGACTGCCGGAAGCACGGTGAGCAGGGGGCGACGTCGAAGGGTGGTCATTGGTTGTGGTCTCCTGTTCGTCGAATCTCGTGGTGAGTTCCACATGCAGAGAACAGTATTGACGTGCGTACGCGTCCTCCATGGTGCGAAGTGCAGTCTCTCGGTGGTGCGTGCCGGAGCGTACGGGGTGTAGCTGGCTGCACCTCGGAGTCCGGCGTCTCGCGGCCGATACTGTCGGTTTGACGAGCTATTTCGGAGTAGGCGGCCTTTGGTGATTGACAGGAGGCCTCAGCGACAAAGGGCGATATCCACCGCGTGTTCGAGTTTTCTCCGGGTGGCGTCGTCGACTACTTGCATGCTGACCGCGATGTTCGCTTCGCGTCCGTCGTCGGTAGCGCCCCCGCGTGTCTCGTATCCAGGGAAACTGCCGCCGTGGCTCCAGGACAGGCCGCCACACGGTAGCGGGCGGCTGACCAATCCAAGTCCGTAGCGGGCATCGGGTCCGAAGGTTTCCTCCGCGGGGACGGTAGTGCGCATCTGGTCGAGTTGGGCTGCGGGGAGTAGTCGTCCGTCGAGGAGTGCGTGGAGAAACTGGTTGAGGTCCGAGGTGGTGGAGATCAATTGCCCTGCGGCCCATCCCCACGAGGGGTCTATCTCTGTGATGTCGACGGGAGGCGCGTCCGATGACTCCCGGTAGTAGCCGCGGGGGTGAAGTTCCGAGATCTTCTCGTCGTATGGTTCAGGAAAGTATGTGTGCTGCAGATCGATCGGCGCGAAGATTCGCCGGTTCATCTCCTCGGCGAGGGGTTTTTCAGTGATCTTCTGTACGAGTAGGCCGGCGAGGACGTAGTTGGTGTTGCTGTACTTCCAACTCGTTCCGGGGGCGAAGTCGGCAGGATGTTCGAGCGCGATGTCGAGAAGTTCGCGTGGGTCGTAATATCGGACTTCGTCTTCCAGGTAGTTGCTGTAGTTGGGGAGTCCGCTGGTGTGTTGGAGGAGTTGGCGGATGGTGATGTTGTAGCCGTCGATCCCGTCTCCGCGGACGAGTCCGGGTAGGTAGGTCTCGATGGGGGTGTCGAGTTCGATCTTTCCTTCGGCGACCAGTTGCAGGACCACTACTGCGGTGAAGGTTTTGGTGTTGCTGCCGATTCGTATCTGGCCGTTGGGGGGTACCTCTGATCCGGTGGTCAGGTCACCGACTCCTGCGGTGTAGTTGTGGGAGTTGCCGTTTCGGTCTTGGATGCTTGCGAGGGCGGCGGGTAGTCCGTCCTCGCTCACCAGCGCGTCGAGGGAGCGTTGAACCGCATCGTGCCGCGCAGCGACGGTATCGGCGGACGACGAGCACGCACCGAGGGTGACCACGCTGAGAGTCATTGCGACGGAACAGAGGGCGCGGTGCCGTTTCCGGCTTTGTCTTTGGGGTGAGGGAGGCTGGCCCTGTCGACTGTGGCGGCGCATCAGTAGAACTCCTTGGAGAGATTGATCGGTCTGGACACGATCCTGTCTGCTGGAGGATTGGTCGCGCATCGCTCCGACGCGGGAAAACCATCTCCCTCGATCGGGGGAGGCCATCGCCGAGCGGCCCAGTCATACTTGTCGAATCATGATCACCGGACTACGACCGCTGATGCGGGGCTCTACATACTCAGCTGTACTTTTCGCCTTTTGTGGTGTGTTGGCAAGCCTGCCACTTCTGGTGGTTGCGATGTTGCCTGCTCTCGCGTGGCAATCCGCACCCGAGTTCGTCCGGGTGCTTTCGGTCCTGCTCATATGGGTGACTTTGGTAGGAGCACTCGGCCTGGTGCATCCTGTGCGACGCGCGCTCATCGTTTCTGCCCGCCGACTGCTGCAGGTGTCGCTGCCGAGTCCAGCGCTCGGACACCGTACTCCTAACCTCTCGGACATTGATCGCTGGCGGGCCCCGCTCTGGATTGTCCTGCATGTCATGGTGGGTTGGCTGGCGGCGCTCGCGACCAGCGTCCTTTTCATCATGGGGATTTCGCTCCCGGGGAACTGGCTCGGCGGCACGGCGCGAATCAGTCTGTTCGATACGTCGGTTGACGTGACGGGTGGATGGACCTGGGTCGTGGCGGCCGGCTGCCTCCTGCTTGCGGTAGGAATTTGTGTCCTGGTGGCAACACTGCTGAGATGGCTGGCGCCACGACTGTTGGGGCCGTCCACGGCTGAACGGCTCGCGCTGGCGGAAGAACGTGAACTGCAACTGGCCGAACGTAATCGGGTCGCTCACGAGTTGCACGACTCGATCGGACACACGCTCACCGCCGCCACGATCCAGGCGGCGGTGGCCGGCGAGGTGCTTGCCTCCGATCCTGCCGCAGCGAGGGCCGCCATGCGTAGCATCGAGGAGTCGACACGGGCAGCGCTCGAGGACCTGGACTACGTACTGGGTGTACTTCGCGAGGAGAGGCCTGGGGCTGTACCTTCTCGGACGCTGTCGGACTTGCCTGCGCTAATTGATCGGTTGCGGCATGCGGGGGCGGTTGTGGAGGTGAACCTGTCGGGTGACCTTTCACAGATCCAGGGGACACTCTCTCGCGCGGCGTACCGGATCCTGCAAGAGGGGACGACCAATGCTCTGCGGCACGGGGACAGCGGGCCGATCGAAATCACGGTGGCAGTCGGCTCGGAGAGCGTCGAGCTCAGAGTGGTCAACAGCATCGGGGCAGTGACCGGGGGAAAGGCAGACGTAGTTCGAAGATCAGGGCGCGGCCTGGCAGGTTTGGCCGAGCGCGTGCGACTCTTGAACGGTGAGTTCAAGGCTGGACCGGACGGAGCCCAGGGCTGGCGATTGAGTGTTCAGTTGCCGGTCCGGGTGGCACGATGACCGAAGCCAATTGGAGTGAGGACGCCGCCAAACCTGCAAGCATGCCAGTCACCCTGCTGATTGCGGATGACGACGACGTTACCCGCAGCGGCCTGCGTATGCTGCTCGCAGCTCAGCCCGGGATTGTGGTCGTCGGCGAGGCTTCCGACGGTATCGAAGCAGTGGAGCTTTCGCGGCAACTTCGTCCGGATGTGGTGCTGATGGACGTGCGGATGCCGCTGCGCAACGGAATAGAGGCAACTCGGCACCTCCAGGCCGAGTGCACCGAACCGCCGAAAGTCTTGGTAATCACCACTTTCGAAAACGATGGCTACGTCACGGCCGCACTCAGTGCGGGCGCGAGTGGCTTCGTGCTGAAGCGGCTCCCAGTCCCGCAGATCGCAGCGGCAGTACGTGTGGTGGCGGCGGGCGAAGTGATCCTGTTCCCTGCCGCGCTACGCCGGATGGTTACGCCCCGCCCGTTGGTCTCCGCTGAGGCGTTCCCGAATGCAGCGCTGACAGCAAAGGAGGAAGAGGTATTGCGGTTGATGGCCACCGGGCTGTGCAACTCGGATATTGCTCAGGTTCTGGTTGTGAGCCTGGAGACAGTGAAAACGCATGTCGGGAACGTGCTGGCAAAGCTCGGTGCTCAGAATCGGACGCACGCTGTCGTCATCGCCTACGAGTCTGGTCTGGTGGTCCCGGGGTCAGGCACCGATACGGAACCCTGTGCAACTGGCGGTTGATTGATTTTGTCAGCGTGACCCGGTGAGGATTCGCCGACTGAACCTACAGATCCGTTCCTCTTGCCGAAACGCTCCGAGACGAAGTCACACCACCGGTCACCAGTGCGTACCGGGCACGAGTCGGGCGGCACGACGGCCGAGTTTGCGGATGCGCGAGCGCGAGTGGTGCTGTCGCGTCGGTGTTGCCGGAGCGTCTGCCGGAGTTTCCTTGTCTACCTGACCCTTTGCCGCCGGAGAATCGGGGAAGGCCTGGTACATCTGGTTGAGAATTCGGTCCTTGGTGTGCGGTGCGAACAGGGTTCCCAGATCACCCAGGGTTCCCAGTGGTACGTCGATGCGTTTGGGGCGGTCGATCAGCGCGCGGATCACCATTGCCGCAGCCTTTTCCGGGCTGGTGATCGGGCCGTTGTTGTATTCGCCGGTCGGAGCGATCATCGGTGTTTCGACCAGCGGCATGTGGATGGTCGTGAAAGTGATTCCGTCCGCCAGGGTTTCAGAGGCGGCTACGTCCGAGAAACCGTCGAGGGCGGCCTTGCTCGCCACGTAGGCCGAGAATCTAGGCGTTGCCGCCTGGACTCCCGCACTGCTGATGTTCACGATGTGGCCGAAGCGGCGAGAACGCATGGTCGGTAACAAGGCGAGCACCAATCGCACAGCGCCGAAGTAGTTCACGGCCATCGTTCGTTCGTAGTCGTGGAAACGATCAGTGGAGTGGTAAATGCCGCGCCGGATGGATCGGCCGGCGTTGTTTACCAACATGTCTACGTGATCGTGTTCTGTCAGAATGCTTTTGATCGTGTGCTGGACCGACTCGTCGTCGGTGATGTCGCAGGGGTAACCGAACGCCTTGCCTCCGGCTGATCGAATCTCCTGTACTGCGGCATCGAGTTCGTCGGTGCGGCGTGCGATCAGGAGAACGGTGGCGCCCTTCTGAGCGGCGGCAATGGCCGATGCCTTGCCGATTCCGGAAGAGCCTCCGGTGATCAGAACGATCCGACCCACGAGTGGTCCTTCGGGACTGTTACGTCGTGCGCGATTGGGATCGAGGTTTGCGCGCCAGTACTTCCACAACACAGTGGAGTACGACCCGAACTCGGGGACCGCCAGTCCCGATCCGGCCAGGGCGGCAACGGTTCTCTCCGAGGTGAAGGTCGGCGCCATCGTCATGTTGTCGAGTAATGCTGCAGGCATGCCGATGCGATCGAGGAAGACCTTCCGTGCCGATTCTGCCGAGTCCATCGGCAAGGGTGAGACAAAGGGTTTTGCGATCACGCCCGGCAGGCTGAGTGCGGGCCGGGGCGCTCCGGCGGCCTTGGCGAGTCCGGCATAGATTTCGCGTACCGGTTGAGGTTTCGGATTCACGAGATGGAATGCTTCGCCGTCATGGCCGGGCGCGTGCATCAATTCGACGAGGGCGGCGGCCACATAATCGACGGGCACCACGTTGGTTGCGCCGAGGTTGGGGATCGGGACGGGGAGTGCTGCAGGTAATTTCGCGAGTAGCGCCAGTCCTGGGAACAAGTAGTACGGACCGTCGATCTTGTCCATCTCGCCGGTGACGGAGTTACCGACCACGGCAGACGGCCGATAAACACGCCAGGTGAGGCCTTCTCGTTCTCGAACGATTTTCTCCGCCTCGAACTTGGTTCGGTGGTACGGAGTGGGAAAGCCTTGACCGCAATCGAAATCGGTTTCGCTGAAGGTTCCCGGGTAGTCGCCCGCAACTGCGACTGATGACACGTGATGAAGGGTGGCTCCCAGCTGTGCGGCAAGGTCGGCCACGGAGCGTGTGCCCTCGACATTCGTCGAAGCCTGCTCGTCTCCGGCGGTGATGTCGTAGATCGCGCCGAGGTGAAGGACGTGGTCGGCAGGCGGGGGAGAGTCGATGCCCAGTCCCGGCTCGGTCAGATCTCCAATGAGTGGATGCACGCGATCGCCGCCGGGAATTGCCGACACCTGTTCTTCGAGTTTGGCTACAGAACCGGCTCTGACCAGCACATGGATCTGAGCAGTTTGATCACGCTCGAGCAGGAGTGGCAGTGCAGCTCGTCCGAGGAATCCGGTACCGCCAGTGACGATGTAAGTGGCCATAGTCGGTAACTTACTCCAAAGTAAGATCAGCGGCTAGAGGGAAACGAACATCAGTGCGTCATGACACCGTCCTCGGCGTCGAAGTCGATGCCCGCGGAGATGATTCCGGAGAACAAGAACGCGACGGCAAGCGCAAGAGCGGGGATTGCAAGGATCCATTCGAAAATTGTCATGCTCCAAGTCTGACGAAATCAGCTTCGGAGAACATCGCCCTGCGGAGCGATTTAGACGATCGGGCAGTCATCCTCGAGGACGACTGCCCGATCAGGGAAATCCACTAGGTCTGTTGCTGAAGAGTTTCGGGCGCAGTGGGGTGCGCGCTCGTCCTTGCGTCGCGTGACGTGATTTCGGATGAGATGTGGGCGGCCGTTGTTCCGAGGGTGTGAAGGCCATGCGCCGTCCGCCAGTAGACCGGCGCACCATCGTCGAGGCGATGGCGTGGACAGGCCGGCAAACCCTAGGCCGGTTCAGCGCCCGACAAGTCCTCGACCGCATACGGAGTCGTTCCTTCGAACAGAACACCGATCCCGAAAGGATCGGCCATCTCGAGCTTTGACTCAGCGAACCGCAGCAGCCAGGTTCCGTCAGCCCAGATCACCGCCTCAGGTTCGCCGAACAGTGACTCCGTGGCGTCCAACTCCACGAGTTCGGAGTGGCGGAGGCCGAACTGTGGCCCACGCAGCTGTTGACGCAGGTAATCGGCGGCGACTTCGGCAAACTCACCGAACCGGGCCATCACGGTCGCAGCGAGCTCACACACCGCAGACTCCGGCACGGTGGCCGGCTCGATAACCAGACTCACCGGCCTGGAGTCACCGACCCCCTGGACATCGATGCTCGATGTCCAGCACGCCAACGAATCGTCCGAGTCGACACGCGAAAACACTGCTGAGCCGACCACAACACTCTCAGGTAAGTCATCCACGACCCCTAGTCAAACACGGCTCTCCGCAGGATCCCAGGGACTCTTCAGCGACATGATCCAGTCGCGATCAGTGGCCGATGCCGACCTTCGCGTGAACCTTTTTCATCCACACAGGAGCCCACCAGTTCGCTTCGCCCATCAACTTCACGAGCGAGGGCACGAGCAACATGCGGATGATGGTCGCGTCGACGATCAGCGCGACGATCATGCCGACGCCCAGGAACTTCATCACTGACAGCCCTGACATTGCGAAGGCCCCCGTCACCACTATCAGGAGTAAGGCGGCAGCCGTCACGATGCGGCCGGTGCGCTCGGTTCCGAACTTGACCGCTTCCTCTGTCGTCGCTCCCGCGTTCTTGGCCTCGACCATCCGTGACATCAGGAAAACCTCGTAGTCCGTGGACAATCCGAACACCACCGCCAGGATGAGCACGACAAACGTCGCCTCCAGCGGAGTTTGACTGACCCCGAGGAGTTCGACGCCGTGTCCGTCCTGGAAGACGAAGGTGAGGACACCGAAGGTGGTCGCGAGACTCAGGGCTGCCATCAGCACCGCCTTGATCGGCAGCACCACCGAACCGAACGCGAGGAACAACAGGATCAGGGTGGATCCGACCATGATGAGGATCATCACCGGTAGCCAGTGCAGGACGGCGTTGTTGCCGTCGTCGACCATGGCTTGACCGCCGCCGACAAGCAGCACCGTTCCGTCGGGAGCGGAGATCGCACGCAGATCTGTCACTGCGGCGCTCTGTGATTGGGGTGTAGAGCCCTCGCTGTAGAGAGCCTGAACCGCGACGAGTTGATTGGTGCTCGCGACGACGGTCGCCTGACCGATGCCCTCGACTCGACCGGCGGACTCGGCGATCGCTGCACCTTCGGCCGGGGTGAGAGTGTTCCCGTCCTCGGCCTGAAGGATCATCGTTGCGCCGTTTCCGGTTTGCGGGAAGTCGTTGACCAACGTGTCCATTGCGACGCGAGCGGGGTCGTTGTCCGGTAGTGCGGTGTACGAGAGTTCTCCCAGCCGGGCGCCGAGCAGCGGCGAGGCCATCACGAGCAGCACAGCCACGATCGTCACCGAGACTGCGACCGGACGCTTCATCACCCACGTGACGACGCGGCCCCAGAACTTGCGCGAGCGTTCCTCGCCGCGTTGCGCCGCATCCTTGCGCCACGTCAGGGCGTTGATGCGATGCCCCAGAATGGCAAGCAGCGCAGGCACAGCGGTCAGCGACAGGACGGCCGCGCTCAATACTGCGGCGATCGCGCCGAAGCCCAGAGACCGGATGACGGCCTGGGGGAATACGAGCATGCCGCTGAACGCACAGATCAGCAGTAGACCCGAGAACATGACGGTGCGACCCGCCGTCAGAACTGTCCGCTGAGCAGCCGCTCCCGGGTCCGAGCCCGAATTCAGTTCTTCACGGAACCGACCGACCACGAACAGTCCGTAGTCGATGGCAAGTCCCAACCCGAGAAGAGAAGCGACGTTGATCGAGAACGAGGACACATCGGTGATCAGCGTGAGGATTCGCAGAACGGCCAAAGCGCTCAGGACACTGAGTACACCCACGAACACGGGCACGGCAGCGGCGACGATGCCGCCGAAGATAAAGACCAACAGCACCAGAGTGATCGGAATGGCGATGGCTTCGGCGACCACCAGGTCCTTCTCGAGCTTGGTGTTGAATGCGACGCCGACGACGGTGTTACCCGCGAATTGTGCCTCGGCACCTTCGACTTCGAGCTTCGGCAGGAGATCGGCGAAAGTGGCGGGCGTGACGCCCGAGTCCGGTGCCAACGTGATCGCAACGGCCGCCATGGATCCGTCGTTCGAGAGCAGGCTGGCCTTCGCTGCGGCGTCTGTTCCCCAATACGATTTCACCGAAGCGGTCGGCACTTCGGTTTTGAATTGGTCGACGGCGGCTGTCACTGCCGGCCCGATGTCGTCCAGAGTCTTGCCGTCCGTGGGCGAGTAGATCGCGATGATGTCCGGGGTCTGCGGTCCGAGATTGTCTTCGATGATGTCGGCGACCTTCGCGGAGTCGCTGCCCGGATCGATGAAGCCGCCCTGGCTGAGCTTGCCGAACACTCCGAGTCCCCACACCCCACTGATGAGAACTATCAGAACCGCGAGGCTCAGTACCCACCATTTCCGCGCGACGACGGTTTGGGCCCAGCGTGTCATGTATCAACTCCGGTGTGTGGGGGCGTCTGGCCAGATCGACTGTAGTGGGCGTTTGGTCTTGAATCGGAAACGTCATGCATACTGCTCGAAGCACTTGCAAGCCACGCGTGTGGGGGAAGCCGGTCCGAATCCGGCGCTGACCCGCAACGGTAGGTCGATTCTCGGTAGTCACCGAGTGTCGGCAAGCCCGATTACCCGCCGCGCGGTGTGCGACATCCATTCGTCGTGGTCTACGAAAAGGAAGTCCAGCAGGAGCTCTGGCCGAGGATCAGCGTGCGGGCGGAGTTGTCTGTCGGATTCTCATTCGTGGCTCAGAGCCCTTACGAGGTCCCCGTGTCACTTCAGTTCTCCCCGTCCCGCGCCGCCGCTGTTCTCATCGCGGTCGCCTTGGTTTCGGCAGGTTGTTCCAAAGGTCAGGAATCAGAGTCGGCGTCTGCTGCGGAATCCTTCGCACAGCCGGTATCCGTGACCAACTGCGATCGCGAGATGACCTTCGATTCGCCGCCGCAGCGCATCGTGTCTTTGAACGGACACGTCACCGAAGCCCTCATCGAGATCGGCGCGGGTGATCGGATTGTCGGGCGGGCGTACAGCGACAACCCGCCAACTGCCGAGACCGCCGATGTATTCAACAAGATTCCCAGCCTTTCCGATACGTTCCCCAGCATGGAGCAGGTCCTCGACGTCGATCCGGACTTCGTGGTCGGAGGAATGACCAGTGCCTTCAACGAGAAGCAAGGCCGTTCCCGAGACGCTTTCGGCGAGCGCGGAATCAACACCTTCCTCTTCTCGGAATACTGTGGCACCGGTTTCCCCGACATCGGATTGCTCGAGAACGACTACACGCAACTCGGTCGAGTCCTGGGCGTCGAAGATTCCGCCCGCGAGGTCGCAGAGCAGATCAGCGATGGTCTCGATTCCGTCCGCGCTTCGGTCGGAGACGCGGCGCCGGTACCGACCTTCTTCTACGACAGCGGTGACCAGGTTCCGACGACCATCGGCGGAGTCGGCGTCGGTCAATTGGTCGCGGAATACTCCGGCGTCTCGAACATCTTCGCCGAAGGGACAAAGCCCTACATCGACGCATCGTGGGAAGCTGTTGCCGAGCGTGCACCCCAGGCAATCGTGGTCATCGACTACGGCGACAAGACAGCCGAGCAGAAGATCGACTTCCTCCGTGCCCAGCCGTTGATGGCGACCACCCCTGCTGTGCAGCAGAACCGGTTCGTCGTGGTTCCTCTCGCTGACCTGTTCGAGAGTTCACGGTTGGTGCGTTCGGCACAGACCATCGCAACAGCCTTCCATCCAGGCGCTGACGCGGCGAAGTGACCCGCACGCGTTACGGGTACGGCGCCCTGCTTGTCGGCTTGGCGGTCGCCTTGGCGATCGTCCTGGGGTTGGCCGTCTCCTTGGGATCGGTTCGCATTCCCGTCGGTGACGTCTGGGCGATAGTCGGAGCCCGTTTGGCGCCAGGGACTTTCGAGACGTGGTGGACCGCGGCGCGGGAGTCGATCGTGATCGACTCCCGCCTGCCACGTGCACTCACTGCCGCGGTAGTGGGTGCTTCGTTGGCCATGGCAGGTGCAGTTGCTCAAGCTGTCACCCGTAATCCGCTTGCCGATCCGTATCTGCTCGGAGTCTCGTCGGGCGCGGGATTCATGGTGGTGCTCGTGTCGGTGCTGGGTTTCGGCGCCGGCCTCCTCGGGGTTTTCACGATTCCGGTCGCAGCATTCGTCGGGGCGATGATCCCGTTGTTTCTCGCACTGCTGATCGGCGGCCGGTATCCGCAGCCGACCGCGATCATTTTGGTGGGTGTCGCGCTCGCCCAGATATTCTCGGCGCTCATCACCTTTTGCATCCTGGTATTGGCCGATGATCGGCACGTGACGTCGGTGATGCACTGGATTGCCGGCGGATTCGGTGATGCACGATGGTCGACGCTGATCTTCCCGACGATCACACTGGCCGTCGTCGGCACAGCCCTTCTGTTCAGTTCGCGATGGATGGACGTTTTGCAGACCGGTGACGACGGGGCTGCTGCACTCGGTATGAACGTCCGACGGTTCCGTGTGTTGTCCTTGCTCGCGGTCTCCGTACTGGCGGGCGCAGCAGTCAGCGTTGCCGGTGGAATCGGTTTCATCGGTCTGCTGATCCCGCATCTGGCCGGCTTCATCGTCGGCACCAGAGCAATTCGACTGCTCCCTGCTGCAGCCCTGCTGGGCGCCGTCGCGATGGTTGCCGCAGATACCGCTGCGCGCTCGGTGGCACAATCCACTGAAGTTCCGGTCGGAGTGATCACGGCCCTCGTGGGTGCACCGATCTTCGTCTGGATGCTCTACCGGCAGTATCGGAGGCTCGAACAGTGACACAGGCCAGAACAGTGACACTCCCGAAAGACTCCGAAACTGCGCCCCTGCTCGAACTCGTCGAGACCCGGGCGCGGCTCGGAAATCGCGAAGTGTTGCGCGGCATCACTTTCGCAGTCAAGTCCGGTGAAATATTGGGCTTGGTCGGGCCGAACGGCAGTGGCAAGACGACGGCGCTGCGCTGCTGCTACAACGCTTTGACGCCGACAGGTGGCGCAGTTCTGATCGATCAAGTCGACTCGACGACGCTCTCGCGTAAGGACATCGCCCGAACTGTCTCGGCAAGTGTTCAGGAACCCACTGTCTCGGCAGGACTTTCGGTTCGTGAATCGATCGCGCTCGGACGAACTCCGCACCGCAGCTGGTTGGACCGAAGCACGGAGCGCGATACCACCATCGTGGACCGGTGCATCGAGCAGGTCGGTTTGGTCGAGCTTGCCGGACGAGACGTATCGACCCTGTCGGGTGGTGAGCGGCAACGTGTCTCGATAGCTCGCGCATTGGCTCAGGAGCCCAAGGTTCTGTTGTTGGACGAGCCGACCAATCATCTCGATCTTCGTCACCAGTTGATCGTGATGGAACTGCTTACCGAACTTGCGTCGGCGGGGCTCGCAGTTGTGGTCACGATGCACGATCTACGGTTGGCAGTCGAGTACTGCGACAACCTTGCCGTGCTCACCGAAGGTGAACTCCGCGCGTGTGGGTCTACGGTCGAGGTGTTGGACGAGCCGTTGTTGGCCGAGGTTTTCGGCATCAGGGCGCGAGTCGAACGCGGAGTACGTCCGCGGATGGAGATATTGGGGCTGGCATGACGGAATCGGTGGCCGGGATCTACGCCCGTATGGCAGTAGCTGTGCCGTTCTTCGACAACCTGAGCGCGTATCCGGATACGGTGCCCGCGGCGTTGATGACCGACCCCCAGTGGTTGGCAGCACGTGTCGCCGATACGGCAGAGCGATGGGGGAGTGCGGACAGTCGAGTGAACGGCACGTTGTGGTGGTACTCGGCCAGCTCGACGCTGACCGGCATTCCGATCGGAACCGGGATGGTCACCGGGTTCGCGGCCGATCCATCGTTGGACGGTGGGCGGATCTTCTTGCGTGACAACGGCTATCTGGGCGGGTTTGCTGCCGGATCGGTCATTCCGATCTCGCGGAGTGTGGCGGAGTTGGGCCACGCGATGTTCCGCTCACTCAGTCCCGTGATCGAGGTACTCGCCGAGGTGTCCGGCGTTCGGCAGCAGGCGCTGTGGGCGATCGCGACGGACTCCATCGCCAATCGCAGCCTCGACGCCGCCGGTAGCGCGAGGGAACGCGGAAGTGCATTTGCTGCCGGCCTGATCGATGTTCTCCGCGGTGAGAACCCGGGCATTCCGGTTCCGCGTTTCGTCGATGTCGGCCGCAATGAAAGTGTTGTGCGCGTTTCTAATCCGTTGACACCGGTGGCATCCGGGCGACGCAGATTCACGCAGCGCGCGTCGTGCTGCCTGATTTACGAGGTGCCCGGTGAAGGTAAGTGCACCAGTTGCCCGAAGCGCGCACCCGAAGATCGGGTGCGCGCCTTGGCTGCTCTGGTGTGACTGGACCCAGGCTTTTACCGGGTCGGGTGTTGTCAGGTCAGTGAGCTGCGACCTTGGAACGGTCGAGTCCCAGCGCGTCGGTCATCGTGAAGAACAGATCGGTCTGGTCCGTGAGACCGCTGACGTTGGCCGCATGCGGGCCGAAAGCTGCTACGCGCAACTGAGTTCCGGTGTGTCCTTCGGACTCGACGGCCGGATCCTCGGACGTTCCGTAGCTGATCGTCATCTCCGAGCCGTCCTTGGTGGTCAGCTTGCGGGTCAGGCCGGGGTAGACGATTTCCTGGGCGCGCTCGACCGGGATGTTCTGGTCCTTGGCGATGGTGGCGATGTCGTCGGCGCTGACATTGGTGACGATCTGGCTGGTGTGAGCGTGGTCGGCTGTGACGATGACCAGGGTTTCTCCGTCGGTCTTCGCGAATTCGAGTGCCTTCTGCACAGCTTCGTCGAGGTCGACGGTTTCACCGATCTGACCGCATGCGTTGGCTGCGTGATCCTGCTTGTCGATCGAGGCACCTTCGACCTGGAGGAAGAATCCGTTGTCGTTGACCTTCAGTAGGTCGATGGCCTTCTGAGTCATGTCCGCGAGCTTGGGCACGTCGGAGGTTCGCTTGGGGTTGTCGACGCAGGTTTCGGCGGGTTGCAGGTAACCGTCACGGGTGGCGACAGAGCCTTCCCAGCGGACGGGCATGTTGCCGTCGGCGAACAAGCCGAGCACGGGTGCATCCTGATCGGCCTTGCCGACCTCGTTCATCTCGGCGGCGTTCTTCACCAGCTGGTAGCCACGGGCGGCGGCCTGCTCATTGAGTGTCTTGCCCTGCCAGTCACCGGCTTTCGCAGTCTCGGCGAAGGACTTGGCGCCGCCGGCAAAGGTGACGTCGGCGCGGGTGTCGAGGAGCTGTTCGCTGATCGATCCCTTGCCGCCGTTCTCGAGGGCGTTCTCCGGGCAGGACTTGGACGTCGCCTCCGGTCCGTAGCACTTGCGGCCACTGACGTGCGCGACCTGCACTGCGGGGGTGGCGTCCTGCACCTCGGCGGTGGAGACGTTGCCGGTGGCCTTGCCGTTCGCCTTGGCGATCTCGAGGACGGTCGACTGGGCCTGCCCCTTGATGTCGACCGAAATCGCGCCGTTGTAGGTCTTGGTGCCGGTGGACCATGCCGATCCGCTGGCTGCGGAGTCGGTGACGTAGTCGGGCTTGCCGTCCTTGGTCAGTGCGTAGTGCGTGTACTGGCCGGTGATCGGCAGGGCGTCGAGGCCGGGGAAGCTGCCCGCAGCGCCTTCGGCGTAGTTGCGTGCGGCGGTGATCTCCGAGTCGCCCATGCCGTCCCCGATCAGGAGGATGACGTTCTTCGCGCCGGAGGCATTGACGGCGTCGCGCACTGCGGCCGACTGATCACCGTCGATGCGACGAGCGCCACCGTTCGAGGACAGTTCGCCGGTCGCGGCGCGATCGACGGTCGCGCCGTTCGAGCCGGTGGCCTCGTCGGCGCTGCTGCTGCAGCCGGCAGCGGCCAGAACGGCGACGGCGCCGGCGACGGCCGTCAACCTACGTGTGTTGCGCGAGAACGACATACGAGTAGTACTCCTGGAAACAGTATGGATGGAGATTATGAACGCCGCTAATGATCTGGGGCGAAAGTGAACGGAGTGCAGACATGCGTACATCTGAATGTGACGAGACGGTGAGGGTTGAGATTCGCTCTGTTGACTGTGGGTGAGTGACCTGTCAGACTGAATCTGCATCGAACATCAGTTCGATGCATGTGGTGCGTCTTCCCTTTCGGCATCCTCGAGCAGTCGGTCGTCCCTGACGGCCGACTCGATCAGGTGCGAGGTCAGTGTGGGTTGGGGAAATGGGCCGCCGACGTGGTCCGAGATGGAACGGGTGCTTTCCGGACGACCCGGCCGTGTGGAACACGAGGATTTGTTTCCGGGCGATGGAAGCGACAGCCCCGCCTGGTCAAGAAAGCGCGGCGAGTACCACGCGGGCGAGCTCACCCGTGGTGCCGGTGTAGTTCCTTACGCAGAACTGCACGCTCACTCGGCCTTCAGTTTCCTCGACGGTGCATCACCGCCGGAAGAGCTGGTCGAGGAAGCAGTGCGTCTCGGGCTCGAAGCTATCGCCGTCACCGATCACGACGGCTTCTACGGCGTGGTGAGGTTTGCGGAAGCCGCACGTGAATGGGGAATGCGCACCGTGTTCGGGGCCGAGTTGTCTCTGGATTCGGTACCCAGAACCGGCACGGCAGATCCCGGTGGAACGCACCTCCTGGTACTTGCCCGTGGGCAGGAAGGGTATCGCCGGCTCTCGCGGGAGATCGCCGCCGCGCATCTGGCGGGCGGCGAGAAGGGCAAACTGCAGTACGACTACGACGTATTGACCGAAGCGGCCGGTGGCCACTGGCAGATCCTGACCGGGTGCCGGAAAGGTCATGTGCGGCAAGCCTTGACGTCGGGTGGTCGCGACGCGGCGACGGAGGCTTTGCAGGATCTGGTCGAGCGTTTCGGGGCGGAGCGAGTGTCGGTGGAACTTACTCATCATGGGTTGGCGGAGGACGACGAGCGCAATGCCGTTCTGGCCGAATTGGCGAGAGAGCATGGACTACGTACGGTGGCGACCACCGCCGCGCACTTCGCCGCTCCTCCGCGTCGACGCCTCGCCATGGCAATGGCGGCTGTGCGGTCGCGTCAAAGCTTGGACGAGGCAGCAGGATGGTTGGCCCCTACCGGCGGAGCGCACCTGCGGTCCGGCGCGGAGATGGCGGCACTGTTCTCGCTCTATCCCGAGGCTGTCAGTGGTGCCGCCGATCTTGGTCGTGAGTGCGCTTTCGATCTCAAGCTCATCGCGCCCAAATTGCCACCTTTCGACGTGCCAGCCGGGCATACCGAGGCGTCGTGGTTGCGTGAGCTCACCATGGTGGGGGCGCTGGAACGCTACGGACCGCCGGAAGGTGCACCGAAGGCATACAAACAGCTCGAACATGAACTTGCCATCATCGAGGGATTGAACTTTCCCGGATATTTCCTGGTGGTGCATGACATCGTGTCGTTCTGCAAGAACAACGACATCCTCTGTCAGGGAAGAGGTTCCGCTGCGAACTCGGCGGTGTGTTACGCGATCGGCATCACCAATGTCGATCCGGTTCGCAACAAATTGTTGTTCGAGAGGTTTCTTGCGCCCGAACGTGACGGCCCGCCCGACATAGACGTGGACATCGAGTCCGACCGCCGGGAAGAGGCGATCCAGCACGTGTACGCGAAGTACGGGCGTACGTATGCCGCGCAGGTCGCCAATGTCATCACCTATCGAGGAAAATCATCAGTGCGGGACATGGCTCGGGCGCTGGGCTTTTCGCAGGGCCAGCAAGATGCGTGGAGTAAGCAGGTCGGCCGGTGGGGTGGTATCGACAAGAACGCGGATACCGATATTCCGCGTCCGGTACTCGAACTGGCGGCGCAGATCGAAGGCTATCCGCGGCACCTGGGCATCCACTCAGGCGGCATGGTCATCTGTGATCGTCCCATCGCCGACGTCTGCCCGGTGGAGTGGGCGCGGATGGCCAATCGTAGTGTCCTGCAGTGGGACAAGGACGACTGTGCTGCCGCTGGGCTGGTCAAATTCGATCTGCTCGGTCTCGGCATGCTTTCTGCTTTGCACTACATGATGGATCTGGTGGCCGAACACAAAGGCATCACAGTCGATCTGGCGCAACTCGATCTGTCGGAAACGGCGGTGTACGAGATGCTGCAGCGGGCAGATTCGGTGGGGGTGTTCCAAGTGGAATCACGTGCGCAGATGGCGACACTGCCGCGTCTGAAGCCTCGAAACTTCTACGACCTGGTAGTCGAGGTCGCGCTCATCCGTCCGGGGCCGATTCAAGGCGGATCAGTGCATCCGTACATTCGTCGGCGCAACAAACTCGAACCTGTGTCCTACGACCATCCGTCGCTCGAGAAGGCACTCGAACGCACGTTGGGGGTTCCGCTGTTCCAGGAACAGTTGATGCAGATGGCCGTCGACGTTGCGGGCTTCACGCCGTCCGAGGCCGATCAATTGCGTCGGGCAATGGGATCGAAACGCTCCACCGAGAAGATGGAACAACTGCGCGCGAGGTTCTATCAGGGCATGCGAGACCTACACGGCATCGGTGACGAGGTTGCCGACCGGATCTACGAAAAGCTGTATGCATTCGCTAATTTCGGTTTCCCGGAAAGCCATTCACAGAGTTTTGCCGCGCTGGTCTTCTACTCCTCGTGGTTCAAACTTCATCATCCCGCTGCGTTCTGCGCCGGACTTCTGCGCGCGCAGCCCATGGGTTTCTACTCGCCGCAGTCCTTGGTTGCCGATGCGCGCCGGCACGGAGTGCAGGTACACGGTGCAGACACCAATGTCAGCCTCGCGCATGCCACCGTCGAGGCAGGTGGATTCGAGGTTCGGCTGGGGCTGGGGGAAGTGCGCACCATCGGCGATGCACTCGCCGAGAAAATTGTCGAACAGCGCGACCTCGGTGGACCGTTCACGTCGTTTCTCGATCTGACCGGGCGGGTGGAACTGACTACCGCACAAGCTGAATCGCTGGCGACCGCCGGTGCGCTAGCCAGCTTCGGTATCTCGCGTAGAGAAGCGCTGTGGGCAGCGGGCGCTGCGGCGGGGGAGCGCCCCGACCGCTTGCCCGGTATCGGTGCGTCGGTCACAGCTCCCACCTTGCCCGGCATGAGCGACGTCGAATTGGCGGCGGCGGATGTCTGGGCGACAGGAGTATCTCCCGACACGTACCCGACACAATTCCTCCGCCCACAGCTCGACGCGCTCGGCGTGGTGCCGGCGTCGAGACTTCTCGACATCCCGGACGGTGACCGTGTGCTGGTGGGGGGAGCAGTCACACACCGGCAGCGTCCGGCCACAGCTGCGGGCGTCACGTTCATCAACCTCGAGGACGAAACCGGCATGGTCAACGTCGTGTGTTCGGTGGGGTTGTGGGCAAAGTACCGAAAATTGGCAAATACGGCGCCGGCGTTGCTTATTCGAGGGAAGGTGCAGAATGCAGAAGGCGCTGTCACCGTCGTGGCAGACCGGATGCAGCTGATGGATCTGCGAGTCACGGCCAAATCGCGAGACTTCCGTTAACGCCTGATTCTGGCCACCGTGTTAGTGCCGAGAGACAGTTTTGTGCCGAGAGGACAAATGTGGAGCTCAACTCTGACCTCCGAGCATATGGTGCGGGTCACATTTGCTCCCTAGGGTTGTCGCTTGAGCGCGATCGATTCACCACACGCAGCCGCGGTCAGTTGCCTTGCGCGTGAATATCGTCGCCTTCCAAACGCGCTGAACCAAAAGCACTTCGAGTCGAAGAGGAACTTCATGAGCACAGCGATTCTCGTCGCACACGTACACCCCGCCGATCCGTCTTCGGAGGATGCGTTCAACCGTTGGTACGACGACGTGCATATTCCGCAGGTCGTCGAACGAGTGCCCGGAGTTGTCTCCGCCTCCAGATTCTTCCTGGCGGATGTGCAGTTGCTGCCCGAGGATGCATTGCCCGCGCGCCGCTACCTGAGCATCTATCAACTCGACACGGAAGATCTCGCGGGCACCGCGCAAGCGTTGGGAAGTGCTTTGGGCGACGGAACTCTCGACATGTCCGAGGCCATCGCGACCACCGGCGACACCGGACCCGAATTGCTTTTCTACGTCCCGACCGAGAATTGAAGGGGAACGCTGACATGTCCGATCTTCTCGCGAACAAAGTTGCAATTGTCACCGGCGCAGGTGCCGGAATCGGCGCCGCCATTGCCCGGGCGTTCGGGGCGGAGGGCGCGAGGGTCGTGGTCTCCGACATCAACGGTGGCGGAGCACAGGCAGTGGCGGACTCGATCGACGGAGCTATCGCTGTCACCACTGATGTCACCGACGAACAGCAGGTCAAGGATCTCGTCGCCAGAGCGGTCGAAGAGTTCGGCGGACTGAACGTCGTAGTACCCAACGCCGGTATCGCCACCACGACCCCGCTGATCGAGACCTCGTTCGAGGACTGGCGGAAAGTGATGTCGGTCAACCTCGATGGAGTGTTCTTGACAGTGCGTCATTCGCTGCCCGCTCTCGTCGCATCCGGTGGCGGTTCGATCGTGAACATCTCGTCGATCTCGTCGACCACCGGCTCGCCTTTGATCGGCAGCTATGCCGCAGCCAAAGCAGCAGTTCGCAATCTCACCGAAACCCTGTCAGCCGAACTTCGCTTCCACGGAATCCGAGCCAACGCCCTGCTACCCGGATTCATCGACACAGACCTGGTCAAGAGTCACCAGCAGGATTTCGAAGATGCCCTCGGCCTCGAGTCCGGGGGATTCGACGACTTGATGGTCACGAAGCAGACGCGCTACGGCCGGACCGAGGAAGTTGCCGCCGCCGCAGTGTTCTTTGCGAGCGACCAGTCGTCGTGGTGCAACGGCAGCAGCCTGGTTCTCGACGGAGGGTTCACCGCTTCTCTCCTCTGAGCAGCAGAACCCTTTCCGAACGTCACCCGACCACCATTCGTGCGAGGATCCACACCATGACCAACCGCGCCGTGTACGTACTCCCGCCTGGAGGATTGAACAACCTCGAATCGAGGACGATCGAGACCCCGGGTCCGGGTGCGGGTGAGGTGACGATCGCGATCCACGCGAATTCGCTCAACCACCATGACTACCTCGTGGCGACCGGAGAGATAGCAACCGACGGTCCGCGGATCCTGTTGTCCGATGCTGCCGGGGAGGTCGTTGCGGTCGGAGACGGCGTAACGCAGTTCAGCGTCGGAGATCGCGTGATGAGCACCTATTTGCCGCATTGGCGGAGCGGCACACCGGATTTCGACGGATTCGGAAATTCGCCGGGTGACGGTGTCGACGGGTTCGCCCGCGACACCGTCACCGTGCCGGTATCTGCTGTGACAGTGATGCCGCGAAACTACACCTACGAGGAAGCCGCTACCTTGCCCACCGCAGGTTTGTCAGCGTGGCGCGCACTATTTGCCGGAGTCCCGATCATCCCAGGGTCGTCGGTGTTGATCCCTGGGACCAGCACGGTAGCATTGTTTGCCGTCCAGCTGGCCAAAGCTGTTGGAGCCCAGGTGATCGCAACCTCGTCGGCCCCCGACAAGATGGCTCGATTGACCGAACTCGGTGCCGATCACGTGGTCAACTACCGCGAGCGCCCGGACTGGGGATCGGAGGCGATGCGGCTCAGCGGCGGAATCGATCTCGTCCTCGACGTCGGCGGGCCTTCCACGCTCGGTCAATCTCTCGCGGCAGTCCGACCCGGCGGGCGGATCTGTGCGCTGGGAATCATGAACGGCCCGTCGTCGTCGATCGACCTGACTTCGCTACTGACCAAACAGGTCACCATCGAAGGTGTTCTGGTGGGCAGTCGTGCACATCAGGAGGAGATGGTCGCCGGGCTGGAGAGCCTGGCGCTTCGTCCCGTCATAGATTCTTCCTACAGCCTCGACCACCTCGCTGACGCTTTCGAGCAGCAGAAATCCGGGCAGGCCTACGGCAAGATCGTCATCACTAACCCTTGATCGCTTGCCGGTCCCAACGGGGATCGGTGAGGATTTCCGCCGAGTCGCCGACAAATGCACGTGCGGCAGTCTGGTCGCCGCTCAGGGTGAATCTCAGCCACGCGGTGAGGTAGCCCCGGAATCCTTCGCCATCTGCGGCCCAATTGTGGCCGACGCCAAGCAGTCTGCCGCGGACCGCCGGTCCGGCGGTTTTGTCGAAGTACTCAGCTTGCGGATCGGCGGTGGAGACCGGGTCGTCGGCGCCGGTCATGAAGAACGTCGGTCCGGTCAACTGGGCCACGTCGATCACGTCGACAGGTCGCGAGGCCCACCACGGGTCAGGCAAATCGAGTACCGCCGTGGCGGTGATCAGATTCGCGGACTGGGTTGCCGCGTTGATCGCGCCACCGGCGCCCTGGGAGTGTCCGACCGAGGCAATGTTGTCGGTGTCGATCCGCTGGTGAAAAATGCTCTCAGCGTTGGTGTTCTGATCGACGACGTACTGGGCAGCCCCCAAGATCTCCGTCCCGTCGCCGGTGACGCTGCTGTCGGCCACCACAACGACAAAACCCCAAGAAGCGAGATGCTGCAGGAGCGCTTCGTACTCTTCGTAAGTCGCATAGCTGCCGTTGCCGAAGGTGACGACGGGATGCCGATTGCCATCAGACGACAAGCCGGCTGGGTAGAACAGTTGGTACCCGGGAACTGAATCGGCAGCCACTTCATGCGCACCCTTGGCTGCATACAGATCGCTGATCGATTCCGACGCGATGGATTCGGTGGTCGCGACTTCGGGAGTTGTCGGAACCCCCGCGGTGGCATGAGTGACGGCACCGGAGAGTGCCAGCAGACACGATGCAGTCACGACGGCGAACGAGTACGTGGTTCGAGAAGGCATGGGCACAAGTATGTCTTGTACGGTCGCGGTCGGTCAGGCCGAGACGGGTGTGTGCCGTTCTTCGCCGATTCGATCTCGAATGAGGAAGACGGCGATCACCCCGAAGACGACCAAGAGGACCGTCAGTAGAGAGGTGATGGCGGCGGCGCCGCTCACTTCCGTGGTCACCGAAGTGTCCAGCCCGCCGGTCGAGAGAATTGTGGTGGGGTCGGTGAGGCCGTGTAACACGATTGCGGCCCAGATCGTGCCCGTCACACGCATTGTCAGGTACATGCACATACCGAAACCGAAGGTGTAGACCACGGTGACCAGAACGGTTGACGCCTTCATCCCGGCGATGAGGTTGACGGTGTGCATGAGTGCAAACACCAGTGAAGACACGACGGCGACAAAGCGTTCCCGGTGGCCGGCGTCGCGCAACATCTTCACTGCCAGGCCACGGGTGGCCAATTCCTCGGTCAGGCCGACGCACGCACCGAGCACCAGCAGGGCGATTACCTCGCCGGTGGTCCAGGCGCTCCAATCGGTTCCCGCCAGATGCGCAACAATGGCGGCGACCACGATGATCGGACCGATCCACATCCAACCCCGCCCACGAATGGGTTGTGGGCCGAAGACGCCGCGCAGCCAGCCGACCTTTGTCGTGAAAACCAGCAGGGCGATCCCGCCGATCGCGATGGGCAATGCGACGCCGAGGAGGATGCTGGAGGCGCTTGCCACGACATTGTCCGTGTCGATCTGGTCTGCAAAAACCCTGGAGGTAACCTGCCCGACAGCAAGATAGAACGCCAGGTAGACGACGATCAGCAGGAGCACTTTCCACACGGTGGGGCGACTCCAAAAACCGGACTTTTCGGGAACCGTATTGGTCATTGTCAGATCGTAAAGGGAGCTGCACGAAAACGCCCGGGTACCGTCTATTCGGACAGCAGCGAACACGAAGGCAGGCGCAGAAGAAATGTTGGAAGTCGATTTGAATGCACTGGACACGGCTTTGGCAGCGGGTGAGCCGTTGATCGACGTCCGTGAGGCCGACGAGTTCGCTCAGGTCCGAGTTCCCGGTGCGACGCTCATTCCGCTCAGCGAATTCGTCTCTCGCGTGGGTGAAATTCCGGACGCGGAAACGGTGTACATCATCTGCGCCGTCGGTGGTCGGAGCTTGCAAGCCGCTGAGTATCTGCAGGCTCGCGGCATCAATGCCGTTTCGGTGGCAGGTGGAACGATGGCGTGGTACCAGTCGGGGCGCCAGGTCGAGACCGGCGAATAGTGCGTAACTGTTGGGGCAGCTCCCGTTTACGGAGCTGCCCCAACACGTCACTTCCGCCAGAACAGGTGGTGCGTCACGCCGCTCGGGCTCGGCACAACGTCGAGGTTGAAGCGGTCGAGTAACTCGTCAGGTGTCTCCCACAGTCGTAGACCGGATCCGAATTCGATCGGGGAGACAGCGATGTGCATCGTGTCGACCAGATCGGCGTCGAGGAATTCACGGATAGTGCTGACTCCGCCGCCGAGTCGAACGTCCTTGCCCTGCGCTGCCTCACGTGCCTGCGCGAGGGCCGTCGCGGGGTCGGCGTCGACGAAGTGGAATGTCGTGTCCGATAGCGTGAACGACGGCCGCACGTGGTGGGTCAAGACAAAAACCGGGGTGTGGAACGGTGGCTCGTCGCCCCACCAGCCCTGCCACTCGAGATTCTCCCAAGGGCCGCGGTAGGGTGAGAATTTGTTGCGGCCCATGATTTCGGCGCCGATGTTGTTGGAGAAGTCCCGCGTGAAATAGTCGTCGAGGCCTCGGCTGCCGCCGGGATCGGTGCGATTGGGCCAGCTGGCCGTAGCTCCTGCCCACGCAAACATTTCACCGTGGTCCAGGCCGAACGGGCTCTCGAAGCTCTGATCCGGACCGCAGGCTATTCCGTCACTCGAAACGCCGAAATTCTGCACTCGCAATAACTGACTCACCGTGTACTCCTGCTCTCGACAATGGTCTACGTGAGTACAGACCGTACGGCGAGCCAAAACTCATCGGTGCGAATTCATGCAGCCGCCGGTAGAACTCCACTGCGGATCGACCGGACGGTCCTGACCGCGACGGTTGCCCAGATGGGGATCAGTACGGTCAGCAGGGCAAGTGCGATTCCCAGGATCAGGGTGGAACCGGTGGCGACTCCGAAGGCATTCGCTCCGACGGCACATGCTCCGATGGGGAAGGTGAAGCTCCACCAGCCGAGCGAGAAGTCCAAGCCGCGGCGCAGTGCGTGGATGGTGACGACGGTGACGGTGACAAACGCGATCACGCCGATGATTCCGACGACGGTTCCGTAGGCGATCCCGAATTCGTGCAGGGTGTCGGCATGCTCGGGGCTGAGTGCATGCCGTGAGGCGGCGGCCAACAGGTTGGATGCCGCGATCGACTGTCCGATCACGCCCAACGGAATCCACAGTGAGGGAATGGCATTGAACGGGATCACGTCGACGCCGGCCGAACGGTTGCGTGCGAACTGCCTGGCGACGGCTACCAGAATGCCGATGGCGGCGGTCAGCGCCAGAGCGAACAGGATGTAGCAGAAAACCAGTACCGCGATGCGTGGAGCGCCTTCGGGCATGTGGGTGCTGACCGCTGCGCCGGTGGTGGCCGAGACCATCGGAGGTACGACGGGCATGAGCCAGAACGGCATTGCCGTCGCCATCCCGGCATCTCGAACGAGTCGAATCATCATCACGACGTAGGTGACCAGGCCGAGTGCCGTGCCGAGTGTCCACAGTGTCAGCGACACGGTGATCGCCACGTCGTGGCCGAGGAAGTCCGGGCCGGTGATGCCGGTTGCGGATCCCACGGTCAGCAGTGCCATTGCGACGGCGCCGTAGAAGGGGAACATCGCGGGGCTGTGCAGGTAGGCGAGGGCCTGACATCGATGTTGTGACCAATGGGTGGCAAATGCTCCGATCAAGGCGCACAGTACGAGAACCGCCAGAACCCAGAAGATCTCGGAGACCAGTTTCAAGCCCTCGATCTCCGGTTCGAGCGAAGCGGCGGCCACCGACACGATTCCCGTTCCCATCGCTGCCGCGAACCAGTTCGGAGTGATGTGGGCGAAGGTGGAACTCGTTGTGGTGGTCATGTATTTCACTGTCGTCTCATCCGGTCCGTACCGGTAGACCGGTTGTTCTTGAATGCCCACAAACTCGCCTTGTGGGTCTAATCTTGGGACTATGTCGTTGTCTCCTCGGGTGCCGGAACTCAGTGCCCTCGACGTCCTCCTTTCCGTAGGGCGTCTGGGCAGCATGGGTGCTGCCGGCCGGGAGCACGGACTCAGTCAGCAGGCGGTCAGCGCCCGGGTGCGTTCGGTCGAACGCCAACTCGGAATCAAGGTGTTCGATCGAGCGGCGACCGGTGTTCGTCCCACCGCCGAGGGCGGTCTGATTCTCGAGTGGGCAAGTCACATCCTCGTCAGTGCCGAGGAAATGGCATCGGGAGTTGCCGCACTTCGCGGTGAACGTGATGCTGCCGTCACGGTTGCCGCCAGCATGACCATCGCCGAGTATCTGGTTCCCGGATGGACGGTCGCGATGCGGCACAAGTTCCCCAACGTCGTGGCGTCGGTGAGCTTGCACAATTCCTCGGACGTCTCTGCTCAAGTTCAGGCCGGCCAGGCCGATATCGGATTTGTCGAAGGGCCGGATGTGCCGTCGGCGCTTGCGTCGTGCGAAGTAGCGCGTGATCACCTCGTCGTGGTTGTGCCGCCGGGACACGACTGGGCGAATGGTGTGCCCGTTCCGGTCGAGGAACTCGCACGCACACCGCTGATTCAGCGAGAATCAGGGTCCGGCACGCGCCTGACGCTCGAGAATGCTGTTCCCGATTGTGTGCCGCCGCTGCTCGAGCTCACCTCGTGCACCGCCGTCAAGGCTGCGGTGGTGGCAGGCAACGCCCCGGCTGTTCTGTCGTCGCTGGCAGTTGCCGCCGACCTGACGGACGGCCGACTGGTCGCGGTCAACGTCGACGGCTTGCGGATGCCGCGTCGACTCCAAGCCGTCTGGGATCCCGATCGCGGATTGCGCGGTGCGGCAAGAGATTTCCTCGACATAGCGCTCGGATCCAACACCGCTGTTCATTCACGCTGACGGCTACGGCCGCTATCGGACGGTGTCGATCCCCGCGAGGATGAGCTCGATGCCTGCCAGAAACTGTTCTCGGTCGTCGTGGTCGCGCAACTGCGCCGTCACCTGATTGAGGAACGGGTACTTCGCAGAGTCGAGTTCTTCCCACCGCGTGGCGACGCCCGCGAGGAAAGCGGACCGATCTGTCTCACGGGGGAGCAGACGGGCGCCCGCGGCGTACTGTCCGGCGAGACCGAGCACGTAGTTCAGGAGCGCGGACGCGCAGTCGAACTGTGCCGATTCGGGAACGCCGAGCGCCTGGAGTTGCTCGCCGAGACTTTCGAAGATCTGCATCACCGCTGATTGCCACGGTTCACGTGAGAGTTGGGTACCGACCCAGGGGTGGGCGTCGATCGCGTCGAACACGCCGAGGGTGATGGTCCGGATCGCCTCCTGTGGGGCTGCGCCTTCGGTTGCACCGGTTGTCACGCGGGCGATGACGTCGTCGGTCGCCGCGGCGAGCAGTTCGCTCTTGTTGGCAACGTGCCAGTAAATCGCCCCGCTACCTGTTGCCAGGCGTGCGGAGAGCGCGCGAAATGTCAGCGCGGCTTCGCCCTCGTCGTCGAGGATCTCGATCGCAGCCTCGACGATTCGCTCCTTCGAGAGCGCATCCGTACGTCGTTCGGTCCGCTGATTCCTGGTCGCCATGCGAACCATCTTGACATATCTGGAACGCCGTTCCAAGATGTCATTGGAACGACGTTCCAATCGAAGCCTGAAAGGAAACAACATGAGCAACTCGATAACGATCATCGGGGCGGGCCTCGGCGGTCTGACGCTCGCGCGTGTCCTCCACGTTCATGGAATTCCGTCGAAGATCTACGAGGCGGAACTGTCGGCAGAAGCTCGCACGCAGGGCGGCCAACTCGACATCCACGAACACAACGGTCAGGCCGCGCTCGACGCCGCCGGCCTTACCGACGAGTTCCGCGCGATCATCCACGCGGGCGGCGCCGCGTCGCGCGTACTCGATCAACACGCCGCCGTGCTCCTCGACGAACCCGACGACGGCACGGGAACACGTCCCGAGGTGCTGCGCGGCGACCTCCGTCGAATCCTGATTGATTCCCTTCCGGACTACACGATCGAATGGGGACGCAAAGTCGACACTGTGCGCTCGCTCGGAGATGATCGCCACGAGTTGACCTTCGTCGACGGTTCGACAGTGACCACCGACCTTCTCGTCGGTGCAGACGGTGCCTGGTCGAAGATCCGGCCGCTGCTCTCCGATGCGAAGCCGGAATACGTCGGCACCACGTTCGTCGAGACCTACCTCTACGACGTCGACGAGAAGCATTCGGCTGCAGCCGAAGCCGTCGGGGACGGGGCGATGTACGCGCCCGCACCAGGAAAAGCGATCGCCGCGCATCGAGAGGCGGGAGACATCGTGCACACCTACGTTCAGCTGAACCGTCCGGCGGAGTGGTTTGCCGGTATCGATTTCACCGACGCCGCCGCTGCGACAGCGCGGGTCGCGGCCGAGTTCGACGGTTGGGCACCGGAACTCACGGCGCTGATCACCGATGGCGAAACCGCTCCGATTCCGCGCGCGATCCATGCACTTCCCGACGAGCACCGATGGGATCGCGTGCCGGGGGTGACGCTCCTCGGTGACGCGGCGCACCTGATGTCCCCGTCCGGTGAGGGTGCGAACTTGGCGATGTTCGACGGCGCCGAACTGGGAAAGGCGATCGCCACGCACCCCGACGACATCGAAGGGGCACTCGCCGAGTACGAAGAAGCGATGTTCGTGCGCAGCGCATCCGAGGCCGCGGACTCGCACGTTATCCTTGATCTCTGCCTCGGTGAAGGCACACCGTATTCACTGGTCGATTTCTTCACCGGCGCTGCTTCCATATCCGGATAATGGGCGAATGCCTGTTGATTCCACTCCTTGGTCTGCCGCGATTGCGCACGTGAGCGGTCTCTCGAAGGGCGGCCCGTTGGATCGAAATCACCGGGTGACGTTGCACTTTCATCCGGACCTCCCGTCTGAACGTGGTCTGACACTGGCCTCGATCGCACGTCAAGGCACCTATGTGACCCAGTTCGAGACTCGAACGAGCAACGGCGGACTGACGGCGCATCACGGCGGCGATCGTTGGCGTTGGGAGAGTCGGATATTCGGCGGAGCTTACGACGAGCGGGAGCCCTCGGAACGGCCGAAGTACGGATCGTTGAACTTCTCCGCCGATCCCTACGGGGCATCCCCTCGGTTCGGCTCGTCCTACTTCCGGCTTGCCGAGCACACACTCGACCGCACCACCTTCTGCTTTCCCGAAAGCGTCTTCGAGCCTGATCTCTTCGGAACGGCCGAAGCGATGAGCTTGGTCGACGCCGCACGGGCTGCCGAGCTCGACGATCCGCTCGACCACTACATCGAGGCGCACGTCCACGGCGTCGTCGACATCGGGACGGACGTCGAGGCGCTCGTTCTGGATCCGAGTTACCGGGGCACACGGATCGAAGAGATCGCCCACTCGCTCACGTGCCCGGTGCTGTGGCACGAGGGATACGCGGTCGATGTCGACGAGATAGCCGAACATCCCGAATACCGGGGTGCGGCCGTGATCGACCTTGCCCGAGAAATTGCGCACGGCAGGCGGCTGACGCCTGCCGTCCTGGGGCTCGCACGGGGTGCATCCTTCGATCCGCAGGACGTCAAGAAGGTTTGGCACTACATCGCTCGATTCGGCGGCAGAGTGTAGAACTGGGCATTCGCGTACAGCTGCACGTCGACGACCGCTGGTCCCGGGACCGCACATCGGTCCGAAGGTCGCGGTGAGGAAAGAGTGATTGATACGCAACATCGGGCATGAACTCCCGAAACAACTGCATCCGAAGATAGAAGTCGACCTTGATCCTCGGTCGAAGGGATGCATGAATCGATGGGCGCTCAACTCACCACCACCAGTGTCGACACACTCTGCGCATACTGCGGGGTGGGCTGTGGTCTTGTCCTCGACATCATCACCGATCCCGAGACGGGGCGTCGGAAGGCTGCGAAGTCTTCCGGTCTGAAGACACATCCCACCAACTTCGGGCGTCTGTGCACCAAAGGCACCACGACCGCAGACATGCTCGCCGGCCCGGGGCGCATGGAATCTGCATATCGCCGTCCGCGCCGAGGTGATGCGATCGAAGCGGCGGACATGGCCGCAGTCATCACTGACACCGCCCAGCGCCTGCGGGCAATAATCGACGAGCACGGTCCCGACGCGTTTGCGTTGTACGTGTCCGGGCAGATGTCACTCGAAGCTCAGTACCTGTCGAACAAACTGGCCAAGGGCTTCATCGGGACCAATCAGATCGAATCGAATTCCCGTTTGTGCATGGCGAGTGCCGGCACCGGCTACAAGCAGTCACTCGGGGCCGACGGACCGCCCGGTTCCTATCAGGACTTCGAACACGCCGACGTGTTCTTCGTGACCGGCGCGAACATGGCGGACTGCCATCCGATCCTCTTTCTGCGGATGCAGGAGCGGATCAAGGCAGGCGCGAAGTTGATCGTCGTCGATCCTCGACGCACCGCCACCGCCGACAAGGCGAACTTGTTCCTGCAGATCGCTCCCGGCACCGATCTCGCGCTACTCAACGGACTACTCCACCTGCTCGTCGTAAACGGCCACACCGATCCGGACTTCATCGCCGACTTCACCGAAGGCTGGGAGGTGATGCCCAGTTTCCTCGCGGAGTACACGCCTGCGAAGGTCAGCGAGATCACCGGTATCCCCGAGGCCGACATCCGCACTGCAGCGCAGTGGATCGGTGAGGCTGCAAACTGGATGAGCTGTTGGACAATGGGTTTGAACCAGAGCACCCACGGCACGTGGAACACCAACGCCATCTGCAACCTTCACCTTGCGACCGGTGCGATCTGCAAGCCCGGCAGCGGTCCGTTCTCGTTGACCGGTCAGCCGAACGCCATGGGTGGGCGTGAAATGGGCTACATGGGGCCAGGTTTGCCCGGCCAGCGCGCCGTGATGGTCGACGCCGATCGCGACTTCGTCGAGGAGCGATGGGGGATCCCGCAGGGCTCGCTGCGCACCGACATCGGCGGTGGCACCATCGACATGTTCTCCCGAATGGCGGCGGGCGACATCAAAGCGTGCTGGATCATCTGCACCAATCCCGTTGCGACGGTAGCCAACCGCAAGACCGTCATCGACGGCTTGGAGAAGGCCGACCTCGTCATCACCCAGGATGCCTTCCTGGGCACCGAGACCAACGAATACGCCGATGTTCTGCTGCCTGCTTCGCTGTGGACAGAGTCCGACGGAGTGATGATCAATTCCGAACGCAACCTGACGCTCTTTCAGCAGGCACTGGATCCGGTCGGGCAGGCGCTGCCTGATTGGCAGATCATCGCCCGGATCGCCTGCGAGATGGGGTACGCCGAAGCGTTCACCTACACCTGTGCCGAAGAGGTGTTCGAAGAGATCAAGCAGTTCTGGAATCCGAAGACCGGCTACGACTTACGCGGCGTCACCTACGAGCGCCTCCGCAAGACATCGATCCAGTGGCCATGCCCGCCAGACAGTGATCAGGACCGTCATCCCATCCGATACGTCAATGACGGTGTCAGTCAAGGGCTCCTGATCCGCGAGGACGGCAGCACTCCGAGGCTCGCATTTCCCACCGCCACTGGCCGTGCGATGTTCTTCGCACGGCCGCACATGCTTCCCGCCGAAATGCCCGACGACGACTACCCCTTCCTGCTCAACACCGGTCGTCTCGCGCACCAGTGGCACACCATGACCAAGACCGGCAAGGTGGCCAAGTTGAACAAGCTCAACCCAGGTCCCTTCGTCGAGATCCATCCCGACGACGCCGCCAGGCTCGGCATCGTCGACCAGGATGCGATCGAGGTTGCCTCACGCCGCGGTCGCGCTGTGCTTCCGGCTGTTGTCACCGACCGAGTGCGTCCGGGGAACTGCTTTGCCCCATTTCACTGGAACGACGCCTTCGGTGAATATCTGTCCATCAACGCCGTCACCAACGACGCCATCGACCCTGCCTCGCAGCAACCGGAGTTCAAAGCCTGCGCTGTCACTATGACGAAGGTCGCCGTGAACACACCTGAAACAGTGCTCGCCGAGGCGGCGCTGGTGGCTCCCGCGCCAGCTGATCGGGCTTTGTCGCGAACCGATGTCCTCGCAGATGTCCTCGGTCAAACAGGAACACCTGCAGTGGTATTCGATGCGCTCCAGCAGAGCTACCTGGCCGGCCTTCTCGCTGCGTTGCGTGCGGACGCCGATCGCACTGCCGGGGTACCTACCTTGCCGTCGACGGCACCCTTCGATGCCGAAAAGCGGATGTGGGTCGACGGTGTTCTGGCCGGCCTGTACTCGCGGATCTCACTTCCTGACACCGACGGGCCTGCGTTGTCATCGAGTCCGAGTATTGGATCCGAGCGCGCGCCGATCGTGGTGCTCTGGGCATCCCAGACCGGAAACGCGGAAGAATTCGCTGCTGAGTGCGCCACTCGTCTCGGGGGAATCGGCTTGCCCGTGGTGATGCACGCGATGGACGAGTTTCCCGCCGCCGACCTGGCAGCTACCAGAGAGGTCCTGCTGATCACCAGTACCTCCGGTGACGGCGAATCTCCGGACAACGGCAGCGGTTTCTGGGATGCGTTGTCTGCTGACACGGCGCCCCGCATGTCCGAGACACGTTATGCAGTAATCGCTTTCGGCGACTCGAACTATGCCGACTTCTGTGGACACGGACGAAAGCTCGACGCCCGCCTTGCCGAACTGGGAGCCAGTCGTATCGTCGATCGCGCCGACTGCGAGCCCGATTTCGAGGACACCGCTGCTGGATGGCTGGAGGCGGTCACGGCTGAGCTTCGGAGCTCGGTGGCCGGCGAGACGACCGACGTTCTCGTTGCAAAGAAGAATTCTGGGACAACCGTTGCAGCCGAGCCGATTTCACCGGCGATGTCGCCGCCGCTGCGATACAACAAGAAGGCGCCACTGACCACAGCCTTGACGCGCAATGTCGTGCTCAACCGTCCGGGTTCTTCCAAAGACGTGCGGCAGTTGGGCTTTCACCTTCCAGGTGACACGGTCAGTTACGAAGCCGGCGACGCTCTCGGAGTCTGGCCCCGAAACAGCTCTCCGTTTGTCGACGAGTGGCTCACCCTTACTGGCCTCGACGGTGACGAGACCGTCGAACTGGGGCAGTACGGGGAAATGACGCTGCGTACCGCGCTCACCGAGCGCCTGGAGATCACTCGAATCTCGACCGACATGATTCGATTCGTGCATCAACGAACCCGCGATTCGGACCTGGCCGAGTTGTTGAAGCCGGAGAATGTCTCCACGTTCAAAGACTGGTCGTGGGGACGACAGTCCGTCGACATTCTCGCGCAGTCGCCCGTTCGTGCCTCGACAGACGAATGGCTCTCGCTGCTCAAACCGATTCAGCCGCGGCTGTATTCGATATCTTCCAGTCCGAAGGAGAACCCACGCGAAGTGCAGTTGACGGTGTCCGCGGTGCGATACAACGTTGCGGGTGTCCCACGGCGTGGAGTGTGCTCGACTTACCTCGCCGACCACGCTCACGATGACGACATCGGTATCTACGTGCAGAAGTCGACCCACTTCCGGCCACCTTCCGATCCCGAGACCCCGATGATCATGGTCGGTCCGGGGACCGGCATTGCACCGTTCCGTGCCTTCCTGCATGAGCGGCGGGCATTGGGGCACACGGGCCCGAACTGGCTGTTCTTCGGAGAACAGCACGCCGCGACCGACTTCTACTACCGCGAAGAAATCGAAGAATTGCGGAAAGACGGCTTCCTCACCGAACTCGACCTCGCGTTTTCCCGGGATCAAGCCGACAAGGTCTACGTGCAGGACCGGATGCGTGAGCGGGGTGCACTGCTGTGGGAGTGGTTGCAGAAGGGAGCGCACTTCTACGTCTGCGGCGATGCCAACCGGATGGCCAAGGACGTCGACAGTGCCCTCAACGGGGTGGTCGCTCAGCACGGAAAACTGGCACCTCGCAGTGCCGAGGCGTACGTGAAGGCTCTTTCGGCGGAGAAGCGCTATGTCCGGGACGTCTACTGACGTCGATCAGACAGCGCCCTTGAACCCGTGCTGACGCCAGGCCTCGTACGTCACGAGGGCGGCAGCGTTGGACAGGTTGAGGGACCGGCGTCCGGGCAGCATCGGGATACGCAGGCGCTCGGTGACGTGTTCGTCCGCCAATACTTCTTCGGACAGTCCGGTGGGTTCGGGCCCGAACAGCAGGACGTCGCCGGGTTGGTAGGCGATATCGGCATACGACGTGGTCGCGTGCGCGGTGAAGGCGAACACGCGAGCGGGGGTGACGGCTTCCCAGGCAGCGGTCAGGTTTTCGTGGACCGTGACAGTCGCCAGGTCGTGGTAGTCCAAGCCTGCGCGCTTGAGCTTCGGCTCCGACAAGTCGAACCCGAGAGGGCCGACCAGGTGGAGTTCGCAACCGGTGCCCGCGACCATGCGGATCGCGTTTCCGGTGTTGGGTGGGATGCGGGGCTCGTGGAACATCACTCGGAACACTCGAGGAACTGTACCGGGCGACGTATCGGTGCCCACGTCCGTGAGAAGACCCGGTCGGGAAGTGTGGGCGAATTGGTAACAAACCGGCCAGTCCGTGCGAATCTATTTCCGGCACTCTTCGCAGAACGGACATTTTGATGAACCCTCCCGCCGGTTGGAACCCCGACCCCTTCGACCCCACGATCGACCGTTACTGGGACGGTCAGCAGTGGACCGCGCAGACACGGCCCAAGGGCGTCGACGCACCCACTCAGGCTTTCGGCACTCCCACGCAGGTCTTCGGCGCACCCGGATCGGCGGTGCCGGTCACTAGCGCCGAGGAAGGCAAGACGCGGCGTAAGTGGCCGTGGATCGCCGGCGCGGCAGTCGTGGGGCTGGTTGCCATCGCCGCGGCGACGGGAGCGGGCAAGTCGGAAGAATCGACGACGCCTGCTGCGACCTCTTCGACGACAGCTGCAGCGACGACAACCAAAAGCACGGTCCCGTCGACGACGAAGACCACGACTTCGTCCCTCTTGCCGACGACGACAACGATCGTGCCGCCACCGACGACAACCACCGTGGCAATAGTGCCGCTGGTTCCGCAGGTCCCGGAGACCACGACTACGCCGTATGTTCCGCCCGCTCCGGCGTACACACCGCCGAAGACAACGGAACCGGCGTACGTTCCGCCGCCGGCCAAGGTGCCCGACGCGGGGGTGTATTACGCCAACTGTGCAGCCGTGCGAGCGGCCGGTGCTGCCCCGATCTACCGCGGCGATCCCGGCTATTCGTCCAAGCTTGATCGTGACGGTGACGGCGTGGCCTGCGAGACCTAGGCGATCGAACCGGTGTCGGTGCGGCGGGGCAGTATGGACGGCATGCTCCCCGAAGAATCCGACGATGTCGTCGGCGAAGACTATTCAGACGCGCGGCTGGCCGGGCAGAAGTGGCGTCAGCGCACTTTCACCAACTGCAATTTCCGAGACGCCGACCTCACCGGACTCACGACGGAGTCGGTGGTGTTCACGGATTGTGATTTCACCGGCACCGATCTGGGGGAGTCCGTGCACACGGGAACTGCGTTCCGCTCGTGCAATTTTGCCCGGACCAGCCTGTGGCACAGCACGTTCCGAAACTGCAGTCTGCTCGGGTCGACGTTCGACGGTTGCCGCATCCGGCCGTTGACGCTCGACGAAGTCGACTTCTCGTTGACCTCACTCGGCGGGGCGGACCTGAGAAAGATCGACTTCACCTCATGCCGCTTCCGTGAAGCGAACCTGGTTCGGGCCGACATGCGGGGCGCGGTGCTGGCGTCGGCGGATCTGTCCGGTGCTCGTACGGGTGGACTCAAACTCGAAGGTGCAGACCTGCGCGGTGCACGGATCGATCCGAGCCTGTGGACGTCCGCGTCCGTCGGAAACGCGCAGATCGAGTTGATGCAGGCGGTGGCGTACGCGTCGGCGCATGGTCTTGTCGTCGACATGAAGTAGCAGCGCCTAGCTCTCCAAGCGCTCCTCGAGGCGCACCGTCACCAGCTCGCCGGTCTCCTTGCCGATGGCTTTGCGAAGATCGGCTTTGACCGGCAGCTTGTGGTTGCCGTCTCCCAGCGCCATGAACGAACTCTGGAACGGATGTCCGTCGATCGTCCCGCGTACCTTGACCAGGCCGCGGGTGCCGAAGAACTCGGCGGACTCCGGCCAGATCACATAAGTCCACCCGCCCTTGGCGTCGCTCTTCTGCAGGGTGGCCGTGAATTCCTTGTCCAGCAACATGATGTCGGTCCTTTCGAACTCGTCCCAGTCGATCAGCGGATGAATTCCCGTGCGAGCAGATCCATCAACAGTCCGTCCTTCCACGCACCGTGGCGATCTCGCGAATACTCGCGCATCACCCCGACGTCCTTGAAGCCCACCGATCGGTAGCACGCGATGGCGACGGAGTTGTCGACTTCCGGGTCGATGACCAGACGGTGGAATGCGAGGTCGTCGATCAGGTGGGCACACAGCACCCGTATCGATTCGCGACCGAACCCTCGGCCGTGGAAGTCGGGATCGAGGAACAAGTCGAGCCCGGCGTGGCGGAAGTCGGGGTTGTCTTCCGCTTCGTACCACTGGATGAAGCCGATCAGTTGGTCGCCGTGGAAGATGCTGTAGTGCGTGGTGCCGGCTTCTGGCGCCGCAGGCCAGTCGTCGTCGGGATTTTGCCACCACTGCACGACGTCCGGGTGCAGGTGAATTGCCCGCAGACGGGCGTGATGATCGGGCGCGACGGGGGAGAGGAGCACCCTCGGGCCGCGTAGTTCCGGAGCCGTTGTCACTCATCGACCCTAACCTGGAACAATGGTCGCCGTGACTGCAACGATCCTCGACGGCAAAGCTACCCGCGACGAAATCTTCGAAGACCTGAAGGTGCGGGTGAGCGCTCTGAAGGCAGAGGGCATCACACCCGGCTTGGGCACCATCCTGGTGGGCGACGACCCCGGATCCGCGGCTTACGTGCGCGGCAAGCACAACGACTGCGCCAAGGTCGGTATCAATTCTTTGCGACGCGACCTGCCTGCCGACATCACGCAGGAGCAGCTCAACGCGACGATCGACGAGCTCAATGCCAATCCCGAGTGCACCGGCTACATCGTGCAGTTGCCGCTTCCCAAGCACCTTGACGAGAACGCAGCCCTCGAGCGCATCGACCCCGACAAGGACGCCGACGGCTTGCACCCGGTCAACCTCGGTCGACTGGTGTTGGGCAAGGAAGCCCCGCTGCCGTGCACCCCGCGTGGAATCCTGCATCTCCTGCGCCGCTACGAGGTCCCTATTGCAGGCGCACACGTGGTGGTAGTCGGACGAGGCGTCACAGTCGGTCGCCCGATCGGATTGCTGCTGACGCGTCGTAGCGAGAACGCGACGGTCACGCTCTGCCACACCGGTACCCGCGATCTCGCGGCCGAGGTTCGCCGCGCCGACATCATCGTCGCTGCCGCAGGCGTTCCCGGCCTCATCACCGCAGACATGGTCAAGCCCGGGGCAGCGGTCCTCGACGTCGGCGTCAGTCGCACCGACGACGGCCTGCGCGGCGACGTCGCAGCCGACGTCAACGAGGTCGCCGGCTTCGTCTCACCCAATCCCGGTGGTGTCGGACCGCTGACCCGCGCGTTCCTGATCACCAACGTGGTCGAGCGCGCCGAGCGGGTTCTGGCCGGAGTCTGAGTCCGATGTCCTCACTGGTCGGCCTCGCGAAGAAGAATCTGCCCATGCTCGCGGTCCTCGCCGTGATTGCGGCGGCCGTGGTTCTCGTGCTGGCCGACCGGTGGCGCCGCGGCGCCCTCGTCTTCGGTGTTGCCGTCATCATCGGAGCTGCCGCTCGGTGGTTCGTTCCCGAGAACCGTGTGGGGTTGCTCGCGGTGCGTGGAAGGGTCTTCGACACCGCGGCGATGGGCGTTATGGGTGTGCTGATCGCGACGCTCGCCCTGACCATCGATCCGCTCGGTACCGACTGAGAAGATCAGCCCCCGTAGAACGAGCGAATATCGATATCACTCAAAGGGATCCACTCCGGTGAATGTGCGGATGTCGACTTCTTTCCAGCCTTGACCGGTGCACTCCGTAACGTCACCGCAAGTGCAGGTTCCTCGTCGATTCGCCCGGCGAGGGCGTAGATCGCGGCGAGATGGTGAACGCACGGCGAGCGTCTACCTGAGCAGTCGCAGCTGGCAGTGCACTCCGAAAGATCAACGGCTGCTGCGATATTTCGAGCCTGCAGTTCGGTGACGATGCTGTCCGGCAGTTCGCCGGTGGAGACGGATCTGTTCGCCTTTCCAGCCGAACGGAGAAGGCTCTTCACTGCAGCGATCTCGGATTTGGTCCAGAGCGGGACACCAATCGTCACTGACGAAGTTTTTGCCTTGGTGCTCACCTCGGCGACGACGGTCCCCGACGAGACGACGGTGAACTCCACGGAACCGTTGCGTGCCAGGGTGCGAGCCGTCGGCAGGGACGGGTTCGGACCGGACGCCGCGGTCCGCTCCACCGTGCGCAGCCACGCTCGACCCCAAGCGGTGACGCCGAATTCGTTGGCCATCAGATGATCACCGCGCCGTCGAGTTCGAGAAGTTCACGCAGTTCGGTGTCGGGGAGATCGGCCAGCGCGGCCTCGACGTTCCCGGAGACAGCATCGGCCACAACTCGTTTGGACTCGTGCATCGCTGCTATGTGATCCTCCACGGTACCGCCCGTCACCAAGGTGTGGACGTTGACGGTGCGTTTCTGGCCGATGCGGTGTGCCCGGTCGGTTGCTTGATCCTCGACGGCTGGGTTCCACCACCGGTCGTAGTGCACGACATGACTTGCGCGCGTGAGGTTGAGGCCGAAGCCGGCGGCGCGCAAGCTCAGAATCAGAACCGGTGGTGAATCCGTCTCGTTCTGGAACGCGTCGACCATCGCGTCTCGTTTGTCGGTGTTCAGGCCGCCGTGGAGGAAAGGCACGGCGCCGATTCCCAGTTCGGCTCCCAGGTGTCGCGAGAGCATCTCGCCCATCGTCCGGTACTGCGTGAATATCAGCGCGCGATCGCCGTCGTCGACGATCTCGGCGATCATTTCCGTTGCGCGGTCGAGCTTTCCGGATCTTCCGTAGAGGTCGTCCGTATCGCCGGTGACCTGCGCCGGGTGATTGCATACCTGCTTGAGAGTGGTCAGAAGCGCAAGGATGTTGCCACGCCGGGCAATTCCCGTGCCCAATCCGGAGTCGAACGCATCGGCAACTGCCGACCGGTAGATGCGCGCCTGTTCCGACGTCAGAGTGCACGAGACCGTGGAGAACTGTTTGGGCGGAAGATCCTTGGCCACTATGTCTTTGGTTCTGCGCAGAATGAAAGGATCGATCACCGCGGCAAGTCTGGTCGCCGCGGTGGCCGATCGACCGGATTCGATCGGGACGGCAAAGCGTTGACGAAACCGTGCGCGAGTTCCGAGGACGTCGGGGTTGGCGACGCGAAAGAGTGACCACAATTCTTCGAGGCGGTTCTCCACCGGCGTGCCGGTCATCGCTACCTTGACGTCCGCCGACAACTGCATTGCTGCTTTCGCGGCGAGGGAAGCGGGGTTCTTGATCTGTTGCGCCTCGTCGAAGACCACTGAACTCCAATGAACCGGGGCCAATTGGGCTGCGTCGGAACGCAAGACGCTGTAGCTGGTCAGAACCGTAGTGCCGGCGGGGATACGAGTGGGAAGTGCACGGGCGGCCCCGTGATGAACGTGCAGTGGCAGATGCGGAGCGAATCGCTCGATCTCGCGGCGCCAGTTTCCTATCACCGAGGTGGGACACACAACCAGATGCGGACCGTCGTCGGCGCGGATCGCGATCATCGAAATCGCTTGCAGTGTCTTACCCAAACCCATCTCGTCGGCCAAGATCCCACCACCCGAACCCGACAGAGCCGTCAGCCAGGCAACTCCCTGCATTTGATACGGGCGCAGAGTCGCCTGAATCTTTGCTCGGCGAAGACTCTCGATGGCCGCGCGCGCTTCCGTGAACAACCGCACCGTGGACGCGGCGCTTCGGATCTTCGTGTCGTCGCGCTCGATAGCGGCATGCGCTGCGGTCGGAATGTCATGTGCGCCGGTGTCGATGACGCGCTTCCACGCGAGCAGCGACGATCCGGGGTCGCCGCGACCAGCATCGAGGTTGTGGAACGCGTCGATCGCGGTGGTGAGGTCGAGCAGTTGCGCTCCGACGTCGGTTGCTGTGATCGACTCGTCGACCGGGATCGCAAGCCTGCACACGCCCGGCGACCCGGTCGGCATCCCCAGTGCCGACAGCCGCGCTGCCGGGTCTGCGTCACCCCAGAACGCGAAGGACATGTGCTCGGGAATGTACGTAGCCTGCAGGCGCGTCGAGCATGGCTGATTCACGTTCGCCGATGCTAGACGCGCCGGCTCACGTTCGCCAATGAGAATGTCGGGAAAACCCGCAGATCAGCTGTGGTTTTCCCGACATTGACGAATCCTGAAAACGTGGCTCTGTGCCGAATCAGCGAGCCGTACGCGCGAACTCCATCGTTCGGCGAAGCAGTCCGGCGACGGCGTCCGCCTCCGTCAGGAAGCCGTCGTGGCCGTCCTTGGACTTGAGAATCTCGAGGCCGCTGCACGTGGAAATTCCGTCGGCGATCTCCTCCTGCAAGCGAAGGGGATACAGCCGATCCGAGTCGACGCCGCCCACCACGACCGGTGCCGTGATCGATGCCAACGCCGCCGCAACACCGCCGCGTCCACGACCGATGTCGTGCCGGTTCATGGCCTCGGTCAGGAGGACGTACGTGCTCGGGTCGAAGCGGTCGACCAGCTTGTCTGCCTGATGTTCCAGGTAACTCTGTACGGCGTATCGTCCACCGTTCCAAGGATTTTCGTCGTTCTGAGCGGAGTTCTCGAAGCGCGCGTCCAGTTCGGACTCGGTGCGGTACGTCAGGTGCGCGATGCGACGGGCGATGCCGAGTCCGGTGCGAGGTGCCCGCCCCGTTCCGTGGTAGTCACCGCCCTGCCAATCCGGATCGGAGACGATGGCAGCGATCTGCGTCGTCTGGGTGCCGATCTGATCTGCAGTGGCCCGTGAACCGGTTGCGAGAACCAACGCGGAGCGAATGCTGTCCGGGTAGGTAACTGCCCATTCGAGGGTGCGCATGCCCCCCATGGATCCGCCGACTACCGAGGCCAACTGGTCGATCCCGAGGAGATCGACGAGCTTCTTCTCCGCCGCGATCTGATCCCGGATGGAGATCTCCGGGAACCTGCTGCCCCACGGCTTGCCGTCGTCGGCCGGCGAACTGGGACCGGTCGTGCCGCGACAACCACCGAGGACATTGGTTGCGATGACGCACCATTCGCCGGTGTCGATCGGTTCGCCGGGGCCGACCATCCCGTTCCACCAGCCGGGGGAGGGCTGATTCGCGGAGATCGGTCCGGTGACGTGTGAGTCTCCGGTCAGTGCGTGCTCGACGAGTACGACGTTGTCGCGGTTCGGGGAAAGCTCACCCCACCGCTGAACGGCGAGCGAAACCGATGGGAGCACCGCGCCGCTTTCGAGTTCCAAGGCACCGATGTCGACGAACCCCACCTGGCCGTCGGGTGGGGGCAGGAGGTCGATCCTGGGCTCCAATTCGTTCACGGTCACGAGTTTGCCACCGCTGCCAGGCCGACGGTGAGATCGGCGAGGATGTCGTCGATTCCTTCGATGCCGACCGCGAGGCGAACGAGCCCGGGTGTGACACCGGAGGCGAGCTGCTCTTCGGGGGTGAGCTGCGAGTGTGTCGTCGAGGCGGGGTGGATCACGAGTGAGCGAACGTCACCGATGTTGGCGACGTGGCTGTGCAGCGTCAGGGCGTTGACGAACGTCTTGCCCGCATCGATACCGCCAGGCAGCTCGAAGGTGACGATGGCGCCGGTTCCCTTGGGCGTCAGCTGCTTTCCACGTTCGAACCATGGCGAGGAGGGAAGTCCCGCGTAGGAAACGGAGGCCACCTCACCGTGGCCGTCGAGGAATTCGGCGACCTTCTGTGCATTGGATACGTGGCGCTCGATGCGCAGGCTCAAGGTTTCGATACCCTGCGCGATGAGGAACGCGTTGAACGGCGCCACGGCGGAACCGAGATCGCGCAGCAGTTGGACGCGGGCCTTGAGTGCGAACGCCGGCGCGCCGAGGTCCGCGAAGGTGACGCCGTGGTAGCTGGGATCAGGCGTCGTGAAGTTCGTGTGGCGACCCTGCGTCCAGTCGAAAGTGCCACCGTCGACGATGACGCCGGCGATCGCGGTGCCGTGTCCACCAAGGTATTTGGTGGCGGAGTGAACGACGATGTCGGCGCCGTGTTCGAGTGGGCGAAGCAGGTACGGCGTCGCGACTGTGTTGTCCACGATCAACGGAAGACCGTTCTCGTGGGCCAGTGACGAGATACCGGGTAGGTCGAGGATGTGGTTCTTCGGATTGGCGATCGTTTCGCCGTAGAACGCCTTCGTATTCGGGCGAATGGCTTCGCGCCACTGCTCGAGATTGTCGGGATCCTCGACGAACGTGACTTCGATACCCAGCTTGCGAAGGGTGTAATGCAGGAGGTTGTACGTGCCGCCGTACAGGTACGGGCTGGAGACGATGTGGTCGCCGGCCTCGGCGATGTTGAGGATCGCGATGGTCTCGGCGGCCTGACCCGAGGAGAGGAGGAGTGCGGCGACTCCGCCTTCGAGGGCAGCGATGCGCTGCTCGACGGCGTCCTGTGTGGGATTCATGATCCGCGTGTAGATGTTGCCCGGCTCGGCGAGGCCGAACAGTGCCGCAGCGTGATCGGTGCTGTCGAAGACGTAGCTGGTGGTCTGGTAGATCGGCAGAGCGCGCGCGTTGGTGGCGGTGTCCGCTGTTTGTCCGGCGTGCACCTGCTTGGTCTCGAACGACCAGTTCGCGGTCGGATCCGAAGTTGCTGCGGCGTCGGCTGTGTTGTCGGTCATGATTTGTTCACTCCAGTGGTCTGACGGATAGATGTCGGACGGGGGCGAATGATCGCCGCCCCGTGCTGGGGTCTATCTACAAGTGCGACACATACTGAAATACCTCCGTGGGGCTCGGCCCGGTCTGGGGTCCGTCCCTGTCGGACCCGCGCTTGTCACCCGAATTGCGGTGGAACTGCGCGAGCAGATCCACGTCGGGAAACCTGGTCATCACCCGGGGCACCCCACCGCGGTTGGAGGGTTGCCGTCCAGCGAGCCGGGGCTTGACGCTGGCACTCATGACCAAGTCGGATTCTACCGGGAAGTGAGCGCAGTCCTGACACGGGGCGAAATGTGAGCCGCAACCGCACGCGAGGCAGAGCGACGCAGCCCACTAGCAGGCAAAAGTTACTCGCGAGTAGAGACCGATGAGTGGACCTGCCGGTTGCGGCCTCACGGGTTAGCAGTACGCTTGTCTTGTTTGGGACTCATCTCCCGAGATCAGTCCACACCGTCTAGGTTTGATAATCGAACCGTTCGCGGACCCACTCACAAAGTGTGACCGCAACCGTGTAACCAGGGAAACTTCCTAGGAGGACGCGAAGCACCCATGTCCAAAATCAAGGTTGAGGGCACCGTCGTCGAACTCGACGGCGATGAGATGACGCGCATTATCTGGCAGTTCATCAAAGACAAGTTGATCCATCCGTATCTCGATGTGAACCTCGAGTACTACGACCTCGGTATCGAGTACCGCGACGAGACCGACGACCAGGTCACCATCGACGCAGCGCACGCGATCCAGAAGCACGGCGTCGGCGTCAAATGCGCCACGATCACGCCGGACGAGGCACGTGTCGAGGAATTCGGTCTCAAGAAGATGTGGCGTTCCCCGAACGGAACGATCCGCAACATTCTCGGCGGCACGATCTTCCGCGCACCGATCATCATCTCCAACGTTCCGCGACTCGTTCCGGGCTGGACCAAGCCGATCATCATCGGCCGTCACGCATTCGGCGACCAGTACCGCGCCACAGACTTCAAGGTCCCCGGCCCCGGCAAGGTGATGATCACCTACACGCCTGAGGACGGCAGCGCACCGATCGAGCACGAACTGGTCAACTTCCCCGAAGAGGGCGGCGTCGTCCAGGGGCAGTACAACTTCACCACGTCCATCCGTGACTTCGCTCGCGCGTCGCTCACCTACGGACTGCAGCAGAACTACCCGGTGTACCTGTCCACCAAGAACACCATTCTCAAGGCGTACGACGGTGCCTTCAAGGACATCTTCCAGCACGTCTACGAGACCGAGTTCAAGGCTGAGTTCGATGCTGCAGGTCTGACCTACGAGCACCGCCTCATCGACGACATGGTCGCTTCCGCTCTCAAGTGGGAGGGCGGATACGTCTGGGCATGCAAGAACTACGACGGCGACGTCCAGTCCGACACCGTGGCCCAGGGCTTCGGCTCGCTCGGCCTCATGACGTCGGTTCTGCTGACACCGGACGGAAAGACCTGTGAGGCAGAGGCTGCTCACGGCACCGTGACGCGTCACTACCGTCAGCACCAGCAGGGCAAGCCCACCTCGACCAACCCGATCGCGTCCATCTTCGCGTGGACCCGCGGACTCGAGCACCGTGGCAAGCTCGACAGCACCCCTGAGGTCATCGGCTTCGCGCAGGCGCTCGAAGACGTTGTCATCAAGACCGTCGAAAGCGGCCAGATGACCAAGGACCTCTCGATGCTGGTCGGCGGCGATCAGGGCTACCTGACCACCGAGGAGTTCCTCGGCGCGCTCGACGTGAACCTGCAGAAGGCCATGGCCGCGAAGTAGATTCACCGCTTCACCTGTCAAATGGGACGTCTGGGAAACCGGGCGTCCCATTTGTGTTCGCGGTCTCACGTGAGTGAACTCACCCGCTCTCACTTGGAAGTTCAACCAGGTGTGAGACCACAATTGATCAGTGACTTCGTCTACCCTCTCCCGTTCTGACACCTCGACACCCGGGGTTCGTTCCGCCAGAGGTCCGGCGATGCTCGCTCTCGCTCTCGGCGGTTTCGGTATCGGCACCACGGAGTTCGTCGCCATGGGGTTGCTCCCGGAAATGGCATCCGGACTCGGCGTCTCGGAACCCGTCGCGGGTCACGTGATCTCGGCGTACGCGCTCGGGGTTGTCGTCGGCGCTCCGCTGATCGCTGCACTCACCGCACGAGTACCGCGCCGCACCCTGTTGATCGCACTCATGGTCGCGTTCACCGTCGGCAATGCCGCCTCGGTTTTCGCGCCCTCGTACACGACGCTGATGATGGCCCGCTTCGTCGCCGGATTGCCGCACGGCGCGTATTTCGGAGTCGCCGCACTGGTCGCAGCTCACCTGGCCGAACCGGGAAAACGCGCGAAGGCCGTCGCCATGGTGATGATGGGTCTTTCCGTGGCCAACGTGATCGGGGTACCGGTCGCGGCCTGGATCGGCCAGGCACTCGGCTGGCGCAGCGCCTTTGCCTTGGTTGCGGTGATCGGAGTGGCAACGGTTGCTTCGCTGTTCGTCTGGATTCCGCGGTTGGACGGCATGCCGGTGACGAATCCGATCACCGAACTCGGGGCACTGGGCCGCGTTCAGGTGTGGATGACCCTGATCGTGGGCATGGTCGGATTCGGCGGGATGTTTGCCGTCTACACCTACATCAGTACGACTCTCACCGACGTGTCCGGGCTTGGCGCTTCGTTCATTCCCCTCGCACTCATGCTGTACGGACTGGGCATGGTGGCCGGCAACTTCGTCGGTGGATACCTCGCGGATCGCGCACTGATGAAGGGCTTGTTCCTGTCGATGGGATCCCTCGTTGTGATCCTCGCGATCTTCGTTATCGCCGTGCGCAATCCGTACACGGCGCTCGTCTTCGTCTTCCTCATCGGGCTCGCCGGGTCGTCGATGGTGCCTGGCCTCCAGACACGGTTGATGGATGTCGCCGAGGATGCTCAGACCTTGGCCGCGTCTCTCAATCACGCCGCACTCAACATCGCCAACGCCTTCGGAGCGTGGATCGGCGGCGTCGTCATCGCAGCCGGTTACGGGTACACCGCGCCGGCAGCGGTGGGGTCGTTGCTGGCCGTCGCGGGTCTCGTCGTGCTGGCGGTGGCGGTGATTCTGCAGCGTAGGGCCGCGCGCTGACCTGGGCGCCCATCCGCGTCGGTGGAATCGGCTACGGTGCTTGCCGTGCCACAAACTGCTGACTCCCACATTCTTGCGCCCCACACCATCACGTCCGTGAACGTCAACGGCGTTCGAGCAGCTGCCCGCAAGGGCATGCTCGACTGGCTGGAGAAGACGTCGGCGGATTTCATCTGCCTTCAGGAAACGCGTGCGTCGGACGACCAGCTTCGCGAGACCCTCGAGCCGGCACTCGGCAACGGATGGTTCCTGGTCTCCGCCGAGCCGTCCGCGAAGGGACGCAACGGAGTCGCGGTGCTCTCACGCACGGAACCTGACGCGGTGCGGATCGGTCACGGGGACGACGAGTTTCTCGACGCCGGTCGATACATCGAAGCCGACTTCGCCGATCTGACCGTCGCGAGCCTGTACCTGCCCTCCGGTGAGGCGCTCACGCCGAAGCAGGAGGAGAAGGAGCGGTTCATGGCATCCTTCGCAGTTCACCTCGCCTCCACCGCTGCAGCGGCCGAGGCTGCCGATCGTCACGTGGTGGTCAGCGGTGATTGGAACATCGCGCACACCGAACTCGACCTCAAGAACTGGAAGACCAACAAGAAGTCCTCGGGATTCCTCCCCGAGGAGCGCGCCTGGATGGATCTGCTGTTCGCCGAAGATTCCGCGTGGGTGGACGTCTTCCGCACCCTCCATCCGGGTGTCGACGGCCCGTATTCGTGGTGGTCGTACCGCGGAAAGGCATTCGACAACGATTCGGGTTGGCGTATCGATTACCAGGTTGCCACTCGCGGATACGCCGAGCGGGCCAAGGTCGCGCTCGTGGAACGCGCTGAGTCCTACGACCTCCGTTGGTCGGATCATGCGCCTGTCACCGTCTCGTACCGATAGAGACGCGTATGTCTGAAGGTCTGAAAATGCCGAGCGCAAAGACGCGCAACGCCATCATCACCGTCGTGGTGGCGGTGGTTGCGCTCGTACTGGCGGTCACCCTTTCTTCGCGTGACTCCGACAGTTCGGCGTCGTCGGTGACGAAGTCCTCGAGTGCCCAGTCCTCGACTGTTCAAGCCAAGCCGGGTGCTACCACCAAGGCTGCGCCGTCGAGTTCCGTGCCCTCGAGCTCCGCTGTCAAGACAACGCAGCAGACGAACAGCGATGTGCCGGCGCGGGTTCTCGCCACGCTGGTGGAGATCGACGCCGGGCGGTGGCCGGATTCCGCCAATGCGCCGGGCACCAAGGGCGGCATCACCTTCCGCAACAGCGAAGGCCGTCTGCCCGCTGTCGGTGCCGGTGGCGGACGTGTCGTCTATCAGGAATGGGACGTCAACGCGAAGAAGAACGGCCAAGGACGCGACGCCGAGCGAATCGTCACCGGCAACGACGGTTCGGCGTGGTACACCCTCGATCACTACGACACGTTTGTGAGGATTCGCTGATGTCCGATTCGTCTACGGTCAGCGTGGCGCAGTGGCTGGATCCGTCTTCGGATGTGGTTTCGGTGGCGCTGCAGAGCGACCCGGCCGTTGCAGATGATCTTGCACGTCAACTCCGTGCCGAGAATTTTATCGTTCGGGTGGTTCGCGGAGAGAACATGCGGACAACGGCGCAGGTCGTCGACGAGTTTGCGGCAGCCTTCCAGTTTCCGTCCCACTTCGGGCGAAACAAAGACGCTTTCGACGATGTCATGCGCGATCTCGACGACGTCCTCGGACTCGGCGCTGGATATGTAGTTGTGGTCCGAGGTGCGGGTTCTCTACTGTCCGAGCAACAGGATCAGTTGGAGTGGTTCCGCGAAACGATGGACTTCTACGCCGAAGAATGGGAACCCGTCGTTTTCCGGACCGTCTACCAGTTCGGTGCGGAGGACCTCACCGCCCACGGTGAAGACCTCGTCGAACTCGACTACCCGGGCACCACGCCACTGCACTGATTTCCACTCGTGAAAAGATCGGAACCATGTCGACCCCTGCAGAACAGAAGCCCACCGCAAAGCCTCGCGTGCTTTCCGGAATCCAGCCGACGTCGGATTCTTTCCACCTCGGCAACTACCTGGGTGCGCTGCAGCAGTGGGTTCCGTTGCAGGACGATTTCGACGCTTTCTACTTCATTCCGGATCTTCACGCCATCACGGTGACGCAGGACCCGAAGGAATTGCGTCGTCGCACCAAGGTTGCGGTGGCTCAGCTCCTTGCGGTGGGGATCGATCCGGATCGGGCGACGCTGTTCGTACAGAGTCAGGTTCCCGAGCACGCACAGTTGGCGTGGGTCCTGAACTGCATCACCGGTTTCGGTGAAGCCAGCCGTATGACGCAGTTCAAGGACAAGTCCGCCAAGCAAGGCAGCGACAACGCCAGTGTCGGTTTGTTCACGTATCCGGTTCTGATGGCCGCGGACATCCTTCTGTACCGCCCGCAGCGCGTCCCCGTGGGTGAGGATCAGCGTCAGCACCTCGAACTCGCACGCGATCTGGCCGGCCGGTTCAACACCCGCTACGGCAAGGCGTTCGTCGTTCCCGAGCCGCAGATCATCAAGGGCACGGCAAAGATCTACGACCTGCAGGATCCGACCGCCAAGATGAGCAAGTCCGCCGCCAGTGCGGCCGGACTGATCAATCTGCTCGACGATCCGAAGGTGTCGGCAAAAAAGATCAAGTCGGCCGTCACCGACAACGAGCGCGAGATTCGTTTCGACCCGCAGGCCAAGCCGGGCGTCAGCAACCTGCTCACCATTCAGTCGGCTCTCTCGGGAGTACCGATCGAGACTCTGGTGGCCGGTTACGAGGGCAAGGGGTACGGCGACCTCAAGACCGATACCGCTGACGTGCTGACCGAGTTCGTCACCCCACTCAAGGCGAAGGTCGACGGTTACCTTGCCGACGAGGCAGAGCTGGATCGCATCATCGCGGCTGGAGCGCACCGCGCCCGTGAGGTGTCTTCACGCACTCTCGCCGCTGTCTATGACAAGGTCGGATTCCTGGCACCGAAGGGCTGACTTACGCGAATTCGGACTCACGACGCCTGACCGAACATGAGGGGGACGGCAATGGCTGACACGGACGACGACGCACCGAGCTTCCTCGAGAAGCAAAGGGCAGCGCGACCCTGGCTCGATCATCTGGTTCGCGCGGCCGGACGGTTTCAAGAGCAAAAAGGCGACTATTACGCTGCTGGTATCACGTACTTCAGCGTTCTCGCGTTGATTCCGATCATGATGGTCGCGTTTGCAGTGGCCGGTTTCGTATTGGCCGGGCATCCCGAGTACCTGGAGTCGATTCAGGAGCAGATCACCAAGAGCATTCCGGGCAGCTTGGGTGACACCATCAACACGCTGATCGATTCGGCCATCGACTCGCGCGCGAGCGTCGGAATCTTCGGCCTCCTGGGTGCTGCGTACGCGGGTCTCGGTTGGATGGCAAACGTTCGAGACGCGCTGACGGCGATGTGGGAGAGCAAGCGCGAGCCGAAGGGTTTCGTACGTACCAAACTTGGTGACGCAGGGGCCCTCGTCGGTCTGGCTCTCGCCATGGTCGTCTCACTGGGAATGTCGGCGCTGAGCAGTGGGCCGGTTGCGACTCAGATCGTGAAATGGCTCAACCTCGAGAACATCACCGGTGTCGGCGTGGGGCTCAGAGTTGCTTCACTGTTGCTCTCACTCCTGGCGACGTGGGCGGTGTTCCTGTGGGTGATCGCCCGACTGCCGCGCGAGCCTGTCACGCTGCGTAGCGCTGCGCAGGCAGCGGTTATCGCCGCGATTGTGTTCGAGATCTTCAAGCAGGTGGGTGCGATCTACCTCGCTGCCGTCACCAACGGACCAGCGGGCGTGGCATTCGGTCCGATCATCGGTTTGCTCGTGTTCGTGTTCACGGCGTCACGGATGCTGCTGTTCTGCACGGCGTGGGCGGCGACGACCAAGGAAAGTATGGCCCTGGCGTTCGTTCCGCCGCCGGATCCCGCAGTGATCTCGCCGCGAATCGTTGTCAGTGACGGTGCTTCACCGTCTCGCGTGGCTGCGCTGATCGCCACGGGTGCGGTTGCCGGCCTGGGTCTTTCGGGCTTCATGCGTCGTCGGCCGCGCTAGCGCCTCCGACGGTTGAGGGCAACGGCTCCCGCCACCAGCGCGATCACCACTACTCCACCGACAGCACCGATGAGGATGCGGTCAGTGGTGTCGGATTCGGCGTCGGTAGCGGTGGGTGCTGCCGAGATCGAGCCTGGTGCAGCGGCAGACGGTGTGCGAGTGACATCGGGACTGGAATCGTCGGTGGATCGGTCCGTCAACGAGCCGACGGTTGTGCTCGCGGGGAGTGCATATCCGTAGTCGAGTAGACGGGCAGCCTGCTCCCACGGACGGATCGGCTTGGCTTCGCCGCCCATCAATGTCACCAGTAGTTTCCGGCCGTTACGCTCCGCGCCACCCACATACGTGTGGCGGGCGTCGTCGGTGAAGCCGGTCTTGCCGCCCAATGCGCCGTCGTAGTTGTAGAGCAGCTGATTGTCGTTGGCGAGAGTGAATCCGGGGCGGTCCTGATCGTCGGGAATCGTCGGATCCTTGGGGAAGCCGGGAAATTCGACGGTCTCGGTATGGATCAGACCGGCAAACGTCGGATTCTGCAGGGCGGTATGGAAAATCACGGCCAGGTCGTACGGCGAGCTGCTCATCCCCGGGCCGTCGAGTCCGGATGGAGTTGCCGTGCGAGTGTCGAGGGCGCCGAGTTCGGCCGCGAGCGCGTTCATTTTCGACACGGCTGCAGCGTCACCGCCGAGTTGGCGGGCAAGAGCATGCGCGGCATCGTTTCCCGACGCCATGACCAGACCCTGCATCAGTTGCCGGTTGGTGTACTTGCCGCCCTTGCCGATGCCGACAGCGCTACCTTCAGCGTCCGCGTCTTCGGCCGTTGCGGTGATTTCGGTGTCGAGATCGAGTTCGTCGAGCGCGACAAGAGCCAAGAGCATCTTGATGGTGCTGGCCGGGCGGTAGCGACCGTGCGGATCTTTGGCGGCGAGGACCTCGCCGGTTTCGGCGTCCGCGAGTACCCATCCTGATGCCGCGATGTCGGCCGGGAGCGGGGGAGCGCCGTCAGGGAGCACAACACCGCACTCGCCGAGCTTGTCTCCACCGACGGGGCTTTCCGGAATCGGGACAGCAGTCGGGGCCGTGGATCCGGGCGCGGGTGCTTCGGAGAGATCGATCGCCGGTGCCGGGCTACTCGTGAACGGGCAGCTGTCGGTGTTGGGTGTTGTGAACGGCGCTTCGGTGGTGGTGGTGGGCGGCGGCGGGGCCGGTTGGGCGCCGGCCACTCCCGAGGTCCCTACGACACCGGTAAACGCAATGCTCCCTGAGAGCACGGTTCCGGCAACTGCCACTGCACACTTTCGACGCCACATCATCGATATACGAGGGTATGCGAACGTGAGGGAACGTCCGAATCGCCACGCAAGCAGAGGGATCGAAAACAGGCGATTCGGTTTGTACATCGGTCATAGTGGACGATCGCCGCCGATGAGTTCCACCACCACGCAGAGTCTGTAACAGTGGGGTAGTCGGCTACTCGAATGGCGCACACGCACTGACGACAGGGGATCGGTATGGGCAAGATCGTGGTGACAGAATTCGTGTCCTTGGACATGGTGATGGAAGCTCCCGGTGGCGAACCGGGTTATGCGCACACTGGATGGGTCTTTCCGTACCAGGAGGGCGATCAGATGAAGTTCAAACTCGACGAAACCCTCGCCGCGGACGTCCTTCTGCTCGGGCGGCGGACCTACGAGAGCTTCGCCGGTGCCTGGCCCGAGCGCGAGGACGACCAAGGCTTTTGCGGACAAGATGAACGAGATGCCCAAGTACGTCGTCATGAGTTCGACCGAACCGCTCGAATGGAACAACTCGACGGCGCTCGACGGTCCCATCGAGGAATCTGTCCCGAAGCTCAAGGAGCAGATCGACGGCGAGATCCTGGTCGCGGGAAGTCGGACGCTCGTCCACGCGTTGTTGCTGGCCGGTCTGGTCGACGAGCTTCGTCTGATGGTCTTCCCGGTCATTCTCGGGTCCGGCGGGAGAGTGTTCCCCGAATCGGCCGACAAGATCGTCCTCGAGTTGAAGGACGATCGTCGGTACGAATCCGGAGTTCAAGTACTGACGTACCACCCCACGGTCACGTAGACCTCTCGAAAACATCTGTGGCCGAGACTCTTCGAAAGTCTCGGCCACAGATGTCTTGCCGGCTAACTGTTCTCGGGGAATCCGAGGTTGATTCCGCCGTGGCTGGGGTCGAGCCAGCGACTGGTGACGGCTTTACCTCGCGTGAAGAAATGAACACCTTCTGTCCCGTGAGCGTGGGTGTCACCGAAGAGGCTGTTCTTCCAGCCGCCGAAGCTGTAGTAGGCCATGGGAACCGGGATGGGGACGTTGATGCCGATCATGCCGACCTCCACCTCGTTCTGGAAGCGTCGGGCAGCGCCGCCGTCGTTGGTGAAGATGGCGGTGCCGTTTCCGTACGGGTTGTTGTTGATCAGTTCGAGGGCTTGGTCGTAGGTATCGACGCGCACGACGGAGAGGACAGGTCCGAAGATTTCGTCGGTGTAGATCGACATGTCGGTGGTGACGTGGTCGATGAGGGTGGGCCCGAGCCAGAAGCCGTCCGGTCCACCATCGGCCTGAACTGTGCGTCCGTCGACCACGATCGTGGCACCGTCCTTCTCGCCGGCATCGACATAGGACGCGACCTTGTCGCGATGGGCCTTGGTGACGAGCGGACCCATGTCGGAGTTCTTGGTGCCGTCACCGGTGACGAGGGGAGTGGTGCGTTCGACGATCTTGGCAACCAGTTCGTCGGCGATGTCGCCGACTGCAACCAGGGCGGAGATCGCCATGCATCGTTCGCCCGCGGAGCCGAATCCCGCGTTGACCATTGCGTCGGCGGCGAGGTCGAGGTCGGCGTCCGGCAGAACGATGGCGTGGTTCTTGGCGCCGCCGAGTGCTTGCACGCGTTTGCCGTTGGCGGTGCCGGTGGCATAGACGTACTGGGCGATGGGGGTGGATCCGACAAACGAAATCGCTTTGACTGCTTTGTTTTCCAGAAGTTCGTCGACGGCGAGCTTGTCACCTTGGAGGACGTTGAAGACGCCGGGGGGCAGACCGGCTTCGGCCCAGAGTTCGGCGAGCCAGATCGCCGCGGTGGGGTCCTTCTCCGAGGGCTTGAGAATCACGGTGTTCCCGGCGGCAATGGCGACCGGGAAGAACCACATGGGGACCATCGCGGGAAAGTTGAAGGGCGAGATGATGCCGACGGGGCCGAGGGGTTGGCGGATGGAGTAGACGTCGACCTTGGTCGATGCATTCTCGGTGTATCCGCCCATGAGGAGATGCGGTATTCCGCAAGCGAATTCGACAACTTCCTGCCCGCGGCTGATTTCGCCGAGGGCGTCGGAGAGAACCTTGCCGTGCTCGGCTGTGATGATCTCGGCGAGTTCACCTTTGCGAGCATTGAGGAGTTCGCGGAAGCTGAACAGTACCTGTGTGCGCCGGGCCAGTGAGGTGTCACGCCAGGCGGGGAAGGCCGCCGCAGCCGCGTCGATGACAGCGCGGGCGTCCTCGAGGTTCGCCAGGGCCAGTCGGCCGGTGATCTGTCCGGTGGCGGGGTTGGTGACGGGAGCGGTGTCCTCGGACGTTCCGGCGAACGGCTTGCCGTTCAGCCAGTGCGCGATGACACGAGTATCAGTGCTGGTCATGGTATTTCCTAGTGGTCTGGTGACTCAGGAGTTCGGGGAGGTGTACTTGGCGACGTAGTCGTTCATCGTCTCGCGCTGGTACCGGGAAACCTCGTGCGCGTTTTCGTTCTCGGCGAAGACGCTCGACACCATCACGGCGTTCTCACGTTCGTAGAAGCCGAGTTTGCCGAGACCGCCGAAGAATTCGTCCCAGTTAACGTCTCCGTCACCGATTTTGAGATGCTGATGCACTCGAACGGCATTGCCTGGCGGGTTGGTGATGTAGCGCAGTCCGTGGGAACGGTGATGATCCATGGTGTCCGCCACGTGAACGAGTCGGACCATGTCGCCGGCGGCCTCCATGATGGCGGGAAGGTCCCCACCCATGTGGAATTGGTGGCACGCCACGATCACCATGCCGAGGTTCTTGGAGTTCACACCACGGATCGTGCGGATCGCGGCTAGTCCGTCTTCGACAAAATCGTCCGGGTGGGGGTCGATCAGGACGTCGATTCCCTCGCGTTCGATGATCGGAACCAGTTCCTCCATCGAACGATAGAACGCACGCTCGGACTCTTCGGCCTTCTCGGGGCGGCCGGAGAATTCGGTGTTCATGACATTGACACCGAGATCGACCGTGATCTGGATGGCCCGCTTCCAGTAACGCACGGCTGCTTCGCGAGCGTCCTCGTCCGGGCCGGACCACCGAAGGACCGGGAGCACCGACGCGATGCCGACTCCCGCACTCGCGCAGGCCTTCCGGAACTCGGTGACGAGCGCGTCGTCGGCTTTCGGGTGATTGAAGAACGGGATCATGTCGACGTGCGGTGTGAGCTGCAGGTACTCGTACCCGAGATCGGCAACAACCTGAGGAAGCTCGAGTAGTGAGTAATCGTGATGGAAAGGTGTGGGGTCGAGTGCGACCTTCATCGCTAAGCTCCGGCCACAGAGTCGCGCGCAACCATGTCCACGACGACGCGCTGACCCGTCTCCAGAGACTTCACACCGGCGGCGCAGACAGCGGCCGCGGCGTACCCGTCCCAAGCACCTGGTCCGTCGATGTAGTTGCCGGTGCCGGCGCCCGTCTTCACTGCCTTGATCCACCGGGCGAACTCGGTGTCGTAGGCCTGCCCGAAGCGTTCGCGGAATCCTGGGGTGATCTGCCCACCCCAGTTGCCGGGCTTGGTCTTTCGGATCAGTCCCACGTCGAGTCCGATCATCGCGCTTCCGAGTTCGCCGACAACTTCGGTGCGCACCTCGTAGGCAACTCCGGTGGTGACAAACACCTCGGCGTCGACGTGTCTGCCGGACTCGGTCTCGAATATCGCGATCTGTGGGTCTTGAATGCCCTCGGGAGCAAGCGAATTCGCGGCCGGTCGGATGATCTGCACTGAGGTGATCTCTTCGTCGAGCAGGAATCGTGTCACGTCGACCTCGTGGACGAGTGAGTCCTTGACGATCATCGCGCTGTCGAAGCCGTTCGGAACCGCAGGATTGCGGTGAGCGCAGTGCACAACGAGAGGGCGACCGAGATCGCCGCTGTCGATCAAATCCTTGAGCTGGGTGTATTCGTGGTCGAACCGGCGCATGAAACCAACCTGGATCAGTCTTTTTCCCAGCGCTGCTTCGGCTTTGACGATCGTGAGCGAACTGTCCGCGTCGGTGGTCAGCGGCTTTTCGCAGAGAACAGGCTTGCCCGCTTCGAGGCAGGCAAGAACCTGCTTCTCATGGGTCGGGCCCGGGGTTGCGAGAACAACGGCGTCGACGTCCTCGGCTGCGATGGCATCGAACGGATCGACGACGACGCGCGCCCCTGGCGTCAGTGCTGCGATTTCCTCGGCGCGGGCGAGAGAGTAGTCGTTGACGACGGTGACGCGGGCACCGCCGATTTTGTTGGTGATGCGGTCGACGTGATCGGCCCCCATGATGCCGACGCCGAGCACTGCGATCCGGAGATCCTGGTTGTCAGACATGCGGTGGTACTCCTCGATTGTGTTGCTCAGTTGAAACGGACGGCGGGGACGCCACAGGTGGACAGGTATTTCTGAGTGCGCGCTGCGATGGGCAGCGGTGTGTCGGGATGGCAGGGATACATGTCCTGCTCGACGATCGCGAACACGTCGATGCCGAGCTTCTCGATGGCCTCCAGAAGCGGCGGCATGTCGGGGATTCCGCGCGGCGGTTCGATCATGGCACCGAGTTTGACGGCCTCACCGAACGGCAGGTCCTCCGCCTCAACCTTGGCGACTATCGCCGGATCCACCTGTTTGAGGTGTAGGTACCCGATGCGCTCCGGATGTTTGTTGATAATTGCGAGATTGTCGCCGCCGCAGTAGCTGATGTGGCCGGTGTCGAGACACAGATTCACGAAACGCTCGTCGGTCCCTTCGAGGAACTTGTAGACGTTGTCTTCGATGTCGACGTGACTGTCGGCATGAGGATGGTACTGCGCCATGACGCCGTACTCCTCGAGCATTGCCTTCCCGAGAGCGTTCATGCCGTCGGTTTTCTTACGCCACTGCTCGGGCGTCAGATTGCGGTCTTCGAGTACCGCTCCGGTGGAAGGGTCGCGCCACATCTCAGGGATGACCACCACGTGCTTGCCGCCGACGGCTGCGGTCAACTTGGCGACGTCCTTGATCTGATTCCAGACGGCATCCCAGGAATCGTCCTGGTGCAGGTGTTCGAAAACGGTACCGGCCGAAAGCTTCAGGCCGCGGGCGCCGAGTTCGTCCGTCAACTTGGCTGGATCGGTCGGAAGGTATCCGAACGGGCCGAGTTCGATCCATTCGTATCCCGACGCGGATACCTCGTCGAGGAATCGTGTGTAAGGGGTCTGCTGTGGATCGTCCGGAAACCACACGCCCCAGGAGTCGGGGGCTGATCCGACGCGAATCGCGCTCATGTCTAGATTCCTTTCGCGGGCAAGCTTTATGGGGTGTGGTTGTGCGGAATTTTCATTCGGATGGACGGAGGTACGGTCGCTGGATCTTCTTCCAGGACTCGTAAGTTGTCCGTGCCTTCTTGGTGGACTCCAGTTCGGAGGTGGCCGATACCGGTACATCCCACCAGGATTCGCTGTCCGGGGCGCCGATCAGCGGATCGGTTTCGACGTGGATGACGGTGCTGGTGTCGCTTGCTTTGGCAACCTTGATCGCGTCGGCGAACTCGGCAGCGGTGTTGGCGCGGATGACGTCGACACCGAGGCTGGCAGCGTTCGCGGCCAGATCGACCGGGAGAACCCCTCCGTCGAGACGTCCGTCATTCGAGCGGTAGCGGTACTGCGTGCCGAAGCGCTGGGAACCCAGCGACTCGGACAGTGAACCGATGGAGGCAAATCCGTGATTCTGCACCAGGACGACGATGACCTTGAGGCGTTCCTGTACGGCGGTGACCAATTCGGTGGCCATCATCAGATAGGAACCGTCTCCGACCATCACGAACACGTCGCGATCGGGGCACGCCATGCGGACGCCTAGACCGCCGGCAACTTCGTATCCCATGCACGAGTACCCGTATTCGACGTGATACCCCTTGGAATCACGGGTTCGCCACAGCTTGTGGAGGTCACCTGGCATTGACCCGGCAGCGCACACCACGACGTCACGTGGATCGGACAGTGTGTTGACCAGGCCGATCACCTGATTCTGATTCAGTGACCCGTCGGCAGCGGGTTCGGCTGGGTTGTAGACGGATTCGACGATCGCATCCCAATCGCGAGCGAGGTCACCGATCCTGGACGCATATTCGTCGTCCACCCGGTAGTCGTTCAGTGCAAGTGCCAGCGCGTCGAGTGCCTCACGTGCGTCGGCGACAACGCTGACTCCGCCCTGCTTCACGGAGTCCAGTGATGCGACGTTGATGTTGACGAAGCGAACGTCGGGATTGGTGAACGCGGTGCGGGACGCGCTCGTGAAATCGCTGTACCGCGTACCGATTCCGATGACGACGTCAGCCTCGGTGGCCAGTGCGTTTGCAGCCGTAGTGCCGGTGGACCCCACCGCCCCGACGGATTGTGGATGGTCGTAGACCAATGAACCCTTGCCGGCCTGGCTCTGCCCCACGGGGATTCCGGTCTGCGCGCAGAACGCTGCCAGAGAGTCGGTGGCCTGGCTGTAGATCACGCCGCCGCCGGCGACGATCAGTGGCTTGCGAGCCGAGCGGATGATCGCGGCGGCGCGTTCGATCACCGATCGTTCGGGGAGCGGGCGGGCCACGTGCCACACCCGTTCGGCGAAGAAGGACTCGGGCCAGTCGAAAGCCTCGGCCTGCACGTCCTGCGGGATGGCGATGGTGACCGCGCCGGTCTCGACGGGATCAGTGAGAACGCGCATCCCGGCGAGCAGAGCGCTCGGCAACTGCTCCGGGCGCCATACCCGATCGAAGTATCGTGAGACGGGTTTGAAAGCGTCGTTGACTGTGACGTCGCCGCTCGACGGGAGTTCGAGTTCCTGTAAGACGGGGGCGCTGGCGCGGGTCGCGAAAGTGTCTGCGGGAAGGAGTAATACAGGTAGACGATTGATGGTGGCCAGTGCCGCGCCGGTGATCATATTGGTGGCACCGGGGCCGACGCTGGACGAGACCGCCCACGTCTGCAGGCGGTCCTTCATGCGGGCGTGCGCGACAGCCGAGTGCACCATCGCCTGTTCATTGCGGCCGAGCACGTAGGGGAGTGTCGGCTCACGGCCGGCGTCGAGATCCTGGATCTCGGCCTGCAAGAGTGCCTGCCCCAGTCCGGCGACGTTGCCGTGCCCGAAGATTCCGAAGCAGCCGGCAAACAGCTTGGTGCGCTGGCCGTCGCGTTCGGTGTACTGGTTGGCGAGGAAGCGGACGACAGCTTGAGAAACAGTGAGGTATACGGTCGGCTCGTCGCGAGGTGGACGATTGCCGGTTGCGTTGTTGGTGGGTGCCACAGCTTTCACTTCCGTCAGTTGTGGGACTGCAACGGCAGTCGAGGGTCGATGTCCTGGTGATCCCAGCTTCCACGTAGCCAGGTGTGTTGCGGATCGTCACAGATGTTCCACGCCCGGATCTCGCCCGAACCTGCCATGACATTGAGGTAGTACATGTGGTGGCCCGGCGCTGCGATGGACGGGCCGTGATAGCCGTGCGGCACGAGAACGACGTCGCCCGAGCGGACTTCCTCGAGCACTTCGATAGGTCTCTCGGCGGTTCCGTACACGCGGTGGTAGCCGAAACCTTCGGTCCCGGTGGGGCTTCTGTCGATCTCGAAGTAGTAGATCTCTTCCAGGGCCGATTCGACGTCGCTGTTCTCGTCGTGTTTGTGGCTGGGATACGACGACCAGTTCCCGCCGGGGGTGATGACCTCACACGCGATGATGGAGTCGGCCTCGAAAGTGTCTGCAGTGGCGAAGTTGTGAACCTGTCGGCTGCAGTTCCCGGCGCCGCGGAGCTCGACCGCAACTCCTGAAGCCGGACCGTAGCGATGGGGGAGCTTGGCGCCGGCGCGCGCTCCGCACAGGGCGAAGCGGCCCCCGTCAGCGCTGCTGACCGAGTAGTCGGCGTCGCGACCGACGTACGCGAAATCGCTCGGACCGTCGAAAACCGATGCGCGGCCGGTCAGGGGAATCTCCGTCCCCTCGGCAACAACCACGGCCGAACCCGCCAGTGGAACGACGATGATCTCGTTCTCGCCGGACTGCAGGTGGACGTCAGCGCCAGGGGCGAGTTCGAGTGTCCACAAGCTGGATTCGGTCCACCCGGCGGACTCCGGCGTGACCACTGTCGTGAAATCACCGTCGGCGGACGATCCGGCGGGGACGTAGTACTTGCTGAACATCTTGCTCCTGCCAGGTCGGTTCTAGTGGACGAGCTTGACTGCGGTGTCGACGGCCGCGGTGACGTCGCCGTCGGGTGGGTAGAGCAGCGCGCGTCCGACGATCAGTCCGCGCACGGACGGCAGCTGAAGTGCAGCGTCCCACTTTGCGTACGTTTCTTCCGGCGCGATCTGCGGATCTCCCCCCAGGAGGAGCGTCGGGAGGGTGGTCGCATCCATGACGCGTTCCATCTCGTCGACGACCGGCAGTTTCATCCACGTGTACGCCGAGGTGGAGCCGAGACCTTGGGAGATGTGGATGGATTTGATGACGGCGTCGGGGCTGAGATCGTTGACGACCTTGCCGTTCACGCGGCTGGAGAGGAACGGCTCGAGCATCGCGATCAGTCCGGCCGCGGCCAGTTCGTCCACGGCTTCGGCACATGCCGTCATGGTGGGCAGTGTGCCCGCGTCGTCGAGTGCGATGCGTAGCAGCATCTTTCCGCCGTTCATTCCGAACTTCGCGGTACCGGCCGCGGTGTAACCCGTCATGCGGTCGTCGAGTTCGAAGCTGGCGCCTGCCAGGCCGCCGCGGTTCATCGACGAGAAGACGACCTTGTCGTCGAGGGCGCCGAGGAGGAGCAGATCGTCGAGAATGTCCGCGGTGCCGAGAACGCCGTCGACTCCGGGATTGTCGAGCGCAGTGCGTAATCTGTCGAGCAGATCTGTACGACTGTTCATCGCTGTCGGCTTGCCACCGACAGACAGTGCCCCACGGGCCGGGTGATCGGCAGCGACGATCATCAGTCGACCATTGCCTCGAACAGTGGCGCGAGGAGTTCGCGCTGCCCACGCCTTTTCGATGATCTGCGGATCGCTCGCACGCAGTTCCGTCACTTCGGCGTAGGTGGTGGCGAGGGGGCGGGCGGCGAGCTTGTCAGACATTGACTGCCTCCGTGGCTGTGGCTTCGGCGAGATCGTGGACTTCTTCGGCGGTCGGCATCGCAGTGGAGCATTCGAGCCGAGATGCGACTATCGCGCCGGCCGCGTTGGCGTACCGCAGTACCTTCTCCAGCGGCCACCCGGCCAACAGTCCGTGGCACAGTGATCCGCCGAAGCTGTCGCCTGCTCCCAGCCCGTTGACCACGTCGACGGCGTTGGGCGGCACGGTGATCGACTGCTTTCGCGTTTTGCCGAGTACGCCCTTCGGGCCCTGCTTCACGATGGCCAGTTCGACGCCGAGGTCGAGAAGCGCGTCGGCGGCCTTGTTCGGATTGGTCTCACCGACCGCGATCTCGCACTCTTCGCGGTTTCCGACGGCTACTGTCACGTGCGCCAGAGCGCGCTGCACCTGATTGGTTGCTTCTTGGGGCGTCGACCAGAACATCGGGCGGTAGTCCAGATCGAGGACCGTCAGCGGGCGTCGTTCGCGGGCTTCCCAGGCAGCGAAGTGTGCACTGCGACTCGGTTCTTCGGACAGCCCTGTCACAGTCGACCAGTAGAGGGACGATGCTCGAACGGCGTCGAGGTCGATGTCTTCCGGGGTGATCCGAAGATCGGGCGCATGCGGCTTGCGGTAGAAGTACAGCGGAAAGTCGTCAGGAGGGAAGATCTCGCAGAACGTCACCGGTGTCGGGTACTCGGAATTGGTGACGACAAACCTGTTGTCGACGCCCAGACGTGCCAACTCGCGTGTGACGAACTTCCCGAAAGGATCGCTGCCTACGCCGGAGATCAGTGCTGCTCGCCGGCCGAGGCGCGCGGCCGCCACCGAGACATTGGCTGCGCTGCCGCCGAGGAACTTGCCGAACGTCTCGACGTCCTCGAGTCCGACACCGGTCTGAAGTGGGTAGATGTCCACCCCCGATCTGCCGATGGCAAGCACGTCGAAGGGTGCGTCAGGGATGTGTGACCCGCTCTGGTGAGTGTTGATGCTTGTCAAAACTGACTCCCGAGAGTTCGTGGTGGGTTGCCCACGCAGGGCACCGATGTATGACTGAAACTGTGCGCCGCGACACAGCGATTGTCAATAGTTTGTCTGGACATTATGACTTGCGGTCAAGTGAATGTTAGTGTTCGCATACACTGCCGAGAGAAGTAGCGTCGATACGGCGCCTTCCCAAGACAGATCGGAGTTGGCCGTGGTCGCAGCACTCGCCGTCGAGTTGGACCGCTCGAGCCCGGTGCCGCTGTATTTTCAGCTGGCACAGGCAATCGAGGGCGCTATTCTCGGTGGCGAACTTGCCCCAGGTGATCGCTTCGAGAACGAACTGGCGTTGGCCAAACGGCTCAATCTCTCACGTCCGACCACTCGACGCGCGATCCAGGAACTGGTGGACAAGGGACTACTTGTTCGTAAGCGGGGAGTCGGAACTCAGGTGGTGCAAAGTCCGGTGCACCGCCCGGTCGAGCTCACCAGCCTGTTCGACGACCTTGCGAGGGCCGGCCAGGCGCCGACGACCAAGCTGCTCGAGTTCACGGTGGGAGTTCCCGCCGAGGACGTTGCCGCGGAACTCAACCTCGAACCTGACGCCGAAGTGGCCACCATCAGGCGTCTGCGAAGCACCAACGGCGAACCGCTTGCCGTGATGACCAACTACATTCCGGTGGACATCGCACCCGATCCCGAGGAGTTGGAGACGCAGGGGCTGTACCAAACCTTGCGAACTCGCGGCGTTCACATCCGTGTCGCGCGGCAGCGAATCGGCGCTCGGGCGGCGACTCGCGAAGAAGCAGGATTGCTCGACGAGAAAGTGGGTGCTGCCCTCTTGACCATGAGCCGCACTGCATTTGACGATTCAGGTAGCGCCGTCGAGTACGGCAGCCACTGCTACCGAGCGTCGCGTTACTACTTCGACACCACCGTGGTCGACCGCTAGATCTCGATCCCGGTGACACGAGTACCCGCCTGACCGAGTCAGTGGGGGTGATTTGTGATCCCAGCATTTCTGCGATCCTTCGATCATTTGACCCGAACGGAGCCTCATGACAGGCATTTCAGTAGCAGTTGCCGGATTCGGATGGATGGGCCGCGTCCACACGCAGGCGTATCTGCGTCTGCGGCAACACTATCCGCAGCTTCCCGTGATCCGCCTGGCTGCCGTCGCCGACGAGGTGCCTGGCAGAGGGGAGGAAGCAGCGGACCAATTCGGTTTCGAAGCTTTCACCCAGGATTGGCGCGATATCGCAGCCGATCCGGCCATCGACGCGGTGAGCATCACGGCCCCGAACTTCTTGCACCGTGAAATCGGCGTCGCAATGGCAGAAGCCGGCAAACACATCTGGATCGAGAAGCCCGTCGGCTTGTCCACGGAAGACGCCAAAGCTGTTGCCGTAGCAGTCTCGAAGGCCGGTGTGCAGTCGACCGTCGGCTTCAACTACCGAAACGCGCCGGCTGTGGCCCTGGCAAAAAGCCTGATCGACTCAGGGGAGTTGGGCACGATCACGCACTCGCGTTTTCGTTTCCTCAGCGACTATGCGGCCCACCCTGAAGGTGCTTTGAGTTGGCGATACGAGCGTGAGCGCGGCGGCGCCGGCGTCCTGGGCGACTTGGCCTCGCACGGCATCGATCTGATTCGTCATCTTCTCGGTGACGTCGACGCTCTCGTTGCGGATACTGCGATCTTCATCCCGGAGCGTGCGCGTCCGTCCGCCGCTACCAGTGGACATGCGCGGGCCAGCGGTGGGGAGATGGGGGCTGTCGAGAACGAAGACTTCGTCAGCGCACTGCTGCGCCTCGGGTCGGGTGGCCGGTGCACCCTCGAAGCATGCCGCGTCGCCGTGGGAGAGCAGAACAATTACGGATTCGAGATTCACGGCACGAAAGGTGCCGTGTTCTGGGACTACCGCCGGATGGGTGAACTGGGCACCAGCCTCGGCTCGAAGTACCAGGACCAATCCGTCACGACGGTTCTGGTCGGCCCAGAGTCGGGTGAGTTCGGCCGCTTCCAGCCTGGCGCGGCCAACGCGATGGGCTACGACGACCTGAAAGTGATCGAGGCTCGCAATTTCATCGCCTCGATCGTGGACGGAGCGCCGCAGGGCGCGACCATCGCTGATGCAGTCGCGTCCGCACAGGCTCTGGACGCGATGGTCGCCTCGGTGACCTCCGGCAGCTGGATTTCTCTCGGCTGATCGACAGCTCCTCCGAAAGGCTCTGGTGCAGTGACATTTCCCCGCGGACTGGCGCTGCTCGTGGCAGCAGCGCTGTTCATGGAGATGCTGGACGCGACGATTCTCGCAACGGCACTGCCGTCGATCGCCCAATCTTTCGGAGTTGACGCCGTCGACGTCAATGTCGCCGTTTCTTCGTACCTCCTGGTGTTGGCCGTCCTGATCCCGGCGAGCGGATGGATGGCCAACAGATTCGGAACGCGACGTGTCTTCATCTCTGCCATAGCCGTTTTCACGGTGGCGTCGGTGGGATGTGCACTGAGCACCTCCCTCCCGATGCTGGTGGGAATGCGTGCTTTACAAGGGGTAGGCGGCGCCATGATGGTGCCGGTAGGGCGGCTCGCAGTATTGCGGGTGACGTCGAAGGCGGAACTCGTACGGGCTATCGCTTACTTGACGTGGCCGGCGCTCACAGCGCCGGTTCTTGCGCCCGCTGTGGGTGGAGCCATCGTGTCGATCGCTTCGTGGCGGTGGATCTTTCTGATCAACGTTCCGATCGGGATCGTCGGGTTTCTGCTGGCATTGCGCATGGTGCCCGACATTCGGCAAACGCAGAAACGGAGCCTTGACTGGCTGGGATTGGTGGTGATCGGAGCAGGCGTCGCAGTGCTTGTCGTGGCGCTCGAGAGCGTGCACAGTGCCGGAACCGACTGGCTAAGAGTGGGCCTCGGGATCGTTGCGGCTCTGATCTTGTTGAGCTTGGCCGTCATTCACCTCGTCCGGTCGGATCATCCGCTCATCGCGCTCGGCGTCCTCTGACTTCGATCGTTTCGGCTCGTCGCGTCGAGCGGCTCGCTGTACCGGCTCGTGATCATGGGCGTGCCGTTTGTGCTGCCGTTGTTGTTCCAAGTGGGATTCGAAATGTCGGCGTTCAAGGCCGGTCTGCTGGTGATGGCTCTGTTCGCGGGGAATATCGCGATCAAACCGCTCACCACTCCGCTCATGCGCAGATTCGGGATCAGACGAGTTCTGGTGGGAAACGGAGTTCTGTCGGTGGTGTGCTTCGGTGCGCTGGTACTGATCTCGTCGACGACACCGGACGTCGTAATCGCTGTCGCACTGTTTGTCAGTGGCGCGTTGCGATCCATCGGGTTCACCGCGTACAACAGCTTGGCGTTCGCCGACGTCGACTCGGGTGAGCTGACCGATGCCAATACTCTGCATGCAACGCTGCAAGAGTTGGCGTCCGGTCTAGGTATTGCACTGTCCGCGTTGGTGATCACGCTCTGCACACCGTTGGCGGAGTCGGGGGATCTGAGCGGCGGAGTGCCGTTTTCTCTGACGCTGGGTGTTCTCGGGGCCATGCTGGTGCCGACGGTGATCGAGAGTTGGCGGCTCCCACGCGATACAGGTGCTGTGGTGTTGGTGCGCCGATGATGAAGCGTCTTCCGCCACCTTCATCATAACGCGGGACCCGGGGCTTGCGGCAAGGCCCCGGTGATGGTGCACACTCGTCTGCTGCGAGCAAGCAAAAGCCTTGCCCGAAGGAGGGGATCGCATGAGTGATGTCATCATTGTCGGTGCTGGACCAACTGGATTGATGCTGGCAGGTGAGCTCCGGCTGCAGGGCGTCGATGTCGTCGTCGTGGACAAGGACGAGGAGCCGACTCAGTTCGTCCGTGCCCTCGGTATCCATGTGCGCAGCATCGAAATCATGGAGCAGCGCGGGTTGCTGGACAAGTTCCTCGCGCACGGCCGCAAATATCCGCTCGGTGGATTCTTCGCGGGGATCAGCAAACCGGCACCGGCGCACCTCGATACTGCGCACGGGTACGTACTGGGCATTCCTCAGCCCGAGATCGACAGGATTCTTGCCGAACATGCCACCGAAGTCGGTGCGGACATTCAGCGAGGGAAGCGCGTCGTCGCGATCCGTCAAGATACCGATAGCGTCACAGCGGAATTGTCCGACGGCACAACACTTCACGCGCGTTATCTCGTGGGCTGCGACGGCGGCCGCAGCACTGTTCGGAAGCTGATCGACGTCGGGTTTCCCGGCGAGCCGTCGAGCGCCGACACGTTGATCGGCGAAATGGACGTGACCATGCCGGCTGATGAACTGGCCGCCGTTGTCGCCGAAATCCGGGAAACGCACAAACGATTCGGAGTCGGTCCCGCCGGCAATGGTGCATTTCGCGTCGTGGTACCCGCGGCCGAAGTTGCCGACGGTCGCGCGGTTCCTACCACCCTCGACGAGATCAAGCAACAGCTACTGGCCATTGCGGGCACCGACTTCGGTGTGCACTCACCGCGGTGGCTCTCGCGCTTCGGCGACGCCACCCGTCTGGCGGAGCACTACCGGCGCGACCGGGTGTTCCTCGCCGGCGATGCCGCACACATCCACCCACCGATGGGCGGACAAGGCCTCAATCTCGGTGTCCAAGATGCCTTCAACCTCGGCTGGAAGCTCGCCGCCGAGATCAACGGCTGGGCACCGGACGGCCTGCTCGACACTTACGAATCGGAACGGCGTCCGGTGGCTGCCGACGTTCTCGACAACACGCGCGCGCAGGCGGAGCTGATCTCCACCGCAGCCGGTCCACAAGCTGTGCGACGCTTGATCTCCGAGTTGATGGACTTCGAAGACGTCAAGCGTTATCTGACCGAGAAGATCACTGCGATCTCGATTCGCTACGATTTCGGCGAAGGCGACGACCTACTCGGTCGGAGGCTGCGAAACATCGCGTTGACGCGCGGCAACCTGTACGACCTGATGCGATCCGGCCGCGGACTTCTTCTCGACCAGGGTGGCCAACTGTCCGTCGATGGTTGGAGCGATCGCGCCGACCACATCGTTGACACAAGCACTGAATTGGACGCTCCGGCTGTCCTGCTTCGGCCGGACGGTCATGTGGCATGGGTCGGGGATACACAGGCGGAGTTGGATACTCAGCTGTCCACGTGGTTCGGCCGGCCGGCGACGGGCCCCGTGTGACTCTTCGGATTCGGCAACCGAGCACCGTGGCGACTCGGACGCACTACCGTTGACGACTATGAGGCGAAGGTCAGCACAGGTTGCGGCTGCGGCAGCGGGCTCTGTGGGAGCGCTGATGCTGACAAGCTGCACGACCAATGTCGATGTGCCGAAAACCTTTGCCGCCACGATAACGGTGACCGGTCAGGCAGAGCAGGCCGAGACGGTCTCTGGAGAGTGCGTGATCGACATGATTCGTGTTGCTCCGAACGACCAGATTCAGATTTTCGGGGGCAGCGGCGCTGCATCCACAAGGTCGACACTCGAGGTCGAGGCAATCGATCAACTTCCCGACGGAATGAGCACCTGCTCCTACACCGCACATTTTGATGCCGTCCCCGCAAACCAGAGAAACTATGAGGTGAGCTTGGGCCACTTCTCTCCGGAGTCCTTCAGCTCAGATGAGTTGGAGAACGGTGTCACCTATCAACTTCGCCGGCCCTGACTGAACCAGTTCTCCCTCGCGTTGTATCCGGTCCGACTTTCACTGAGCTCGCTTGGTGGTCCCGTCGCCTCCGCGCTGTCGAGCCTTACCGGGGTTGATGTGGAGCCGAACACCCTCGTAGGCGACTGTGTACGGCACATCGTCGTCGTTGTCCGGGCCGCCGGAGTCCGCAGGATCCGGAAGTTCCGCGATCTGTTCGATGACAGTCTGTGCTCGCGCCGCACCGGGATCGAACATCTCCTGAAACGGCCCGACGAACGACCCCCCAAGCCCGCGGCGCCTTGCCCGAACAGCCGCCCACCCGAACACCGCCAACGGGCCGATCATGGCGAACAGCACTAACAAGTCCCACCCCATGCCATGAGCGTACCGACTGACCGGCATTGGGCGGTCCAAGTCTCGTCAGCGGTGCCGTCCCTCAGGCCATTCGTCTCTCGGACTGTGCCTTCAGCAACTCGGCCAGATGGTCAGGCGAGATCCGCTCGCGAACCGCCTCCATCACTAGTTCGGCCTGCGTCTGAGGCGCGAGGCCGTCGATCGGTTGGTCTCGGTCCAGATTGGTCGGGAAGGCGTAGCCCTCAGCGGAAGCGGCGACGGCACAGCGAACGGACTCGTCGGAACCTGCTTCGCTGAGGGCGAGCAGTGCCGGATAGATCGCGTTGACGAGCGCCTCCCGGTCAATGGTTCCGAGGGCGCGACCGAAGGCTGACGACACCTGAAGAAGATTTGCCATGCGCAGGACGTCGGCGGATTTGTTGTGCCCGGCGGCGTGGAACAGTGCAGGGTTGAAGAAGACGGCATCTCCCTTCTCCAAAGGTAATTGGACGTAATTGGCCTCGAAGAACTCCTTGAACTCGGGACGCTCGAACGCGAGGTATCCGGATTCGAATTGTTGGGAGTACGGCAGATATTTCGTCGGGCCAGTCTCGACCGGCATGTCCACATGGGCGACTGCACCTTGCAAGGTGAGAGCGGGGGTCAAGCGATGAACGTGCGCTCGGAACTTCGCAGCGACGTCGCTCGACATGAAACCGAGGTGGTAGTCGCGATGTGGATTCTGTGCGGCGCCACCGGGATTGACGACGTTGACGTCCGACGTCACCTGATACATGGGGCCGAGCCAGGCTTCCGAAGCTAAAGCGACAATGCTGTTTGCGTAGTAGTCGACGTAAGCCTTGGGATCTTCGAGCGCCAACTTCAGTTGTGCTCCCCAGATCCGGTCATTGGCTCCGGGTTTGGCGAAGTGATCCCCGGACGTCGCGCCGGATTCGTGTTGGCGCGCAATGAGTTCACGGAAGACCGCACTGGCGCGATCCAATACCTCCGCGTCGAACGCGCCTTGGAAGACCGTGATGCCTGGACCGGTGAGTAACGCGCGGGCGATCTCGTCCTGAATCTCCGCCCGGATTTCAGGACTCGACAATTTGTCGACCAGAGCATCCGAGCGGTAGAGAAGAACGCCGTCGACCACCGAATGGGCGTACGGGTAATCGGCGGGGTCTGTCTCGTGTGCGACCAGAGCGGCGAAGTCTTCGATGTTGCAATCTTCTCGGTGCAACCTACCCGCGAACGGCACGGTGTGGTCGGTCAGTGCTGGAGTCATTCGGGGGCCTTCCTGCGGAGTTCACGATGTGCTGTGACTCAAAGACTGCCAAGGAAAAGCCATCGAAACTACCCCTGAAATCCATCAAAAAGACCTCAGGAAGCGCTCCCCGTGGACTCGACCGGTGACGGAAGATCTGCGCGCTACGACGGGATCACGTTCCTGGGTGAGAGTTAGAGAGTGAAGGCGTTCCGGAAAGCAGTGAGTGCGGTGTCACTGTCTCCGGATGCCCAGCCCTCCAATCCGACCGTGCCGGTGTAACCCTGCTCGGCGAGAACGCGTGCGATGGCTGGGTAGTTGATCTCGCCGGTTCCGGGTTCGCATCGGCCGGGTACGTCGGCCACCTGAATCTCGCCGATGTTGTCACCACAACGCCGCACGAGTTCGATGAGGTTTCCTTCGCCGATCTGTGCGTGGTAGAGGTCGAGCATCATCTTGAGGTTGGGGTGTGAGACGGATTCCACCAGTGCCAGAGTGTCTTTGGCTCGGGCCATCGGTACGCCAGGGTGATCGACGATCGTATTGAGATTCTCGAGGCAGAAGACGACTCCGGCGTCTTCACCCAGTCGCGCGATCTTCTCGAGAGCGCGTTGGGCCGTCAGCCACATCGCTCCCGTAGTTCGATACTGCGGGCGCGCGGCCTGTCCGTCGATCAGCTCGCCGGTATGGAAGTTCAGCCGAGGAACGCCGAGTTTCGCTGCCGGCGTGAGGCATAGCGCCGCTGTACGTACGAGTTCGGCGCTGCCCGCTTCGTCGAACAAATCGCCGTGAAGATAGCCGGTCATCGAGGAGAACCGAGCCCCGGTGGCGACCAGAGCATCGAGGTCCTTGTCTTGCCAACTCCAGATCTCGGCTGCGAACCCCGCCTCCGAGATCCGCCGAATGCGTTCGACGACAGGGAGTTCGGTGAACGTCATCTCGGCAGAGACCGCTAAATCGAAGGGGCTCACTGCGGCACCGACAGCAGCGATACGGGCAGTCCGGTTTCCACGGATTCTTTTGCAGCCAGTGCGATTTCCAGGGCGTTGCGAGCATCGAGACCGTCGACCGACGGCGCGCTGCCGGAGCGGATGCAGTCTGCGAAGTGCGCCAGCTGGGCAACATAGGCGTCGTGAAACAGTTCGATGTTCACCCGAGGTGTGTCGGCCAGAACGCCCGGTGAGCTGTAATGACGCATCGCGGTCCGCGTGACCTCGCCTGCACTCACCATTCCACCGGAACCGAAAACCTCGCCGCGAACGTCGTAACCGTAGGTGGCCTGGAAGTTGGCCTCGGCCGACGCGAGGGCGCCGTTGTCGAACCGCAACTGAACCATCGACGTATCGAGGTACCCCTGCTCCTTGTACTGCGGATGGACGAGAGCATCGGCCTGCGCGAACACCTCGACGACGCGTGCCCCAGGGTTGAGCCAGAGCAGGGCGTCGAAGTCGTGAATCAGTGTCTCGTTGAAGATGGTCCACGGCTTGACTCGGGAGGCGACGTCGGCGGTGATTCCCGGATCGCGAGTCAGAGAGCGAAGTAGCTGCGGTGTCCCGATCCCACCGGAGGTGATCACGTCGTGTGCCGCGGCGAAGTCGGCGGCGAAGCGCCGGTTGAAACCGACCTGCAGCGCAACATTGTTCGCGGCGCATGCGCCGATTGCGCGATCGGCGTCCTCGAGTGTCAAAGCCATCGGCTTTTCGCAGAAGACATGCTTGCCGGCCTCCGCTGCTGCTACTACGAGATCGGTGTGAGTTGATGCGGGCGTACTGATGAGCACCGCTTCGACGGTCGGATCGGCAATCAGCTCAAGGGCGTCGGTGTACGCGCGGGCGTCGGAACTGACACGTTCGATCAACGACGCCGCAGCGCCGGGCGCAGGATCGGCGACGGCGACGAGACGGGTGCCGGGGATACGCAGCGCGACGGACTCGCCGTGGAAACGGCCGATCCATCCAGCGCCGATCAGACCGACTGCAACAGAGGCAGACATGGGGGCTCCGTTCGGAGTGAGGATGAGGATGAGGATGAGGATGAGGATGAGGATGAGGATGAGGAACTAGATCGTTCTAGTCCATGCCAGTAAAGCGCTGGTTGCCTCGTGCGTCAACGTTTCGGCGTGTATTCGCTGGAACGATCTAGTCTGTGGAGGTGAACAGTCGACGCCCCACCTTGCAAGACGTAGCAGACCTGGCCGGTGTGTCACGCGCACTGGTGTCCATCGTCATTCGCGATGTCCCGGGTGCCAGCGATGCGACGCGGGTACGGGTCAAGGCGGCCGCGGACGAACTCGGCTATCGACCCGACAACGCGGCGCGACTGCTGCGCCAGCATCGCAGCCGCCTGATCGGTGTCAGTTATGTTGCCGCGCAAACCTTTCACGCGGAACTGCTCGACGAGATCTACGACGCAGCCGAACGCTTGCGCTACGACGTCGTTCTCAGTGCCGTCTCGGACCGCAGGCCTGGCTCGCGCGCCGTGCGCACCCTGCTCGACGACCGATGCGAGGCGATCTTGCTGTTGGGTTCGCAGGCGCCGGAATCGGAGATCGTCGACCTGGCGGCCAAGGTTCCCGTCGTCGTGCTCGCCCGGAAGATGCCTTCAGCACATGTGGACGTTGTCCGCACGGACGACGAGGCGGGCGCCGTGATGGCCGTGAATCATCTCGTCGGACTCGGGCACCGCTCGATTGTCCATGTCGACGGCGGACGCGGTCCGGGCGCCCAGGAGAGGCGTCAGGGCTACCGGAAGGCCATGCGGGCGGCCGGACTGGAATCGCGGATACTTCCCGGCGGCCTCACGGAGGAGTTCGGCGCGGACGCCGCGCGGTCGATGGTCGAACAAGGGATTCCCGGTGCGGTCTTCGCTTTCAACGATCGTTGCGCGCTAGGAGTCCTGGACGTCTTCTTGCGTGCGGGAGTCTCGGTGCCCGGCGACGTCTCCGTGATCGGATTCGACAACAGTGCATTGGCAGGTTTGGCGCACATCGATCTGACCAGTGTCGGGCAGGACACGGCGTTTCTGGGTGGCGCCGCGGTGGAGCGAATCTCCGAACGTCTCGACGCCGGAAGTGGACTCTTGGGCAGGGACATAGTCGCGCAACCACAACTTGTAGTTCGAGGTTCAACTGGGCTCGTAGGGCGTTGACCTGGCGTTTCGACCTAAACTAGGTTGTCCGGTCTTTGATAAGCAGTCCTAATGTCAGAACAAACTATTGACATTCGACTGTGACGGGTATTACATCTTTCACATACAACCGAGCACCATCCGTTCGCGGGCCGTTGGTTGATGTCGAGAGGGAGTTCACATGTCGTTTCTCACGGGACGCAAGAGCGTTGCCGTACTGGCCGGAGCCTCAGTCGTGGTCTTGGGTCTGGCCGCCTGTTCCAGCACCGGCGGTAAGCCGGATTCTTCCGGATCCGGAATGGGCGCGGGTACGGCGGACACGCCCCGCGCCACCATTGCGATGATCACCCATGAAGTTCCCGGTGACACGTTCTGGGATCTGGTGCGCAAGGGCGCCGAAACCGCAGCGGCCAAGGACAACATCGAACTTCGGTACTCCGCCGATCCCGAGGCACCGAACCAGGCCAACTTGGTTCAGAGTGCGATCGACAGCAAGGTCGACGGGATCGCCGTCACGCTCGCGAAGCCCGACGCCATGGTTGCCGCGGTCCAAAGTGCCACCGCCGCGGGCATTCCGGTGGTCGCCCTCAACTCGGGCCTCGAAACCTGGAAGGACATGGGCGTCAAGGAGTACTTCGGTCAGGACGAGTCGATTGCCGGTGAAGCTGCCGGCGAGCGACTCAACACCGAAGGAGCGACCAAGGTGTTGTGCGTCATTCAGGAGCAGGGCAACGTGAGCCTCGAATCACGTTGTGCCGGTGTGAAGAAGTCGTTCAAGGGAGCGACGGAGATTCTCAACGTCAACGGCAAGGACATGCCGTCGGTGGAGTCGACCATCACCGCGAAGCTTCAGCAGGACCCGGCCATCGATCGAGTCCTCGCTCTCGGTGCGCCGTTTGCATTGACGTCCGTGACGTCGGTCGGCAACGCAGGCAGCAAGGCGAAGGTGGTCACCTTCGACACCAACGCGGCGCTCGTCGACGCCATCAAATCCGGTGACGTGCAGTGGGCAGTGGACCAGCAACCCTTCCTGCAGGGCTACCTCGCCATCGATTCGCTGTGGCTTTACCTCAACAACGGCAACGTGATCGGTGGTGGCTTGCCCACCCTGACCGGACCCGCGTTCATCGACAACACCAACATCGACTCGGTCGCCGAGTACGCCAAGAACGGAACTCGCTGATCCGGGCGCACGGAGGGCTGAGAGTCCGCCCTCCGTGCGCCTGTCCAGCACGGAAGGGAAATCATGTCCACTCAGGCAGATCTCGACCTTGCCGCCCACAAAGTCGTGACCGATGAACGGGTGAAGGAGCAAAAGCGCATTCAGCGCCTACTGCTCCGCCCGGAGATGGGTTCACTTGTCGGCGCCATCGCCATCTTCATCTTCTTCTGTATCGTCGCGGCACCGTTCCGTACGCCGGAAGCGCTTGCGACAGTGCTCTACTCCAGCTCCACGATCGGCATCATGGCTTGCGCGGTCGCCCTGCTCATGATCGGCGGCGAGTTCGACCTCTCCGCCGGCGTCGCAGTCACCACGTCCTCGCTCGCCGCGTCGATGATCGCCTACAACCTGCACCTCAATCTGTGGGTGGGTGCGATTCTGGCGCTCGTCGTTTCGCTCGCAGTCGGATTCTTCAACGGCTACCTCGTCATGAAGACGAAGATTCCCAGCTTCCTCATCACCCTGAGCTCGTTCCTGATGTTGACCGGAATCAACCTGGCCGTCACCAAGCTCGTGAGTGGTCAGGTTGCCACACCCAGCGTCTCCGACATGGCCGGATTCGATTCCGCGAAAAAGGTATTCGCGTCGTCGTTCTCGGTCTTCGGGGTGTCCGTCAAGATCACGGTCGTGTGGTGGCTGCTGTTCACCGCGATTGCAACATTTGTTTTGTTCAAGACCAAGATCGGCAACTGGATCTTCGCGGTCGGCGGCAATCAGGACAGCGCCCGCGCGATCGGTGTGCCGGTGACCGCAGTCAAGATCGGTTTGTTCATGACCGTCGGCTTTGCTGCCTGGTTCGTGGGCATGCATCTGCTGTTCTCGTTCAATACCGTTCAGTCCGGTCAGGGTGTCGGTAACGAGTTCCTGTACATCATCGCCGCAGTCATCGGCGGTTGCCTGCTCACCGGTGGTTACGGAACCGCGATCGGTGCTGCGATCGGCGCATTCATCTTCGGTATGACCAACCAGGGCATCGTCTACGCAGGCTGGAACCCGGACTGGTTCAAGTTCTTCCTCGGCGCCATGCTGCTGTTCGCGGTCATCGCCAACAACGCATTCCGCAACTACGCTGCGAAAAGGTGACACATGAGTACCACAGCTGAAGTTCCCGCTCTCTCGAACTCGGGCGGCAACGTGCCACTGATCGAGCTCAAGGACGTCGGTAAGCAATACGGAAACATCATCGCGCTTAAGGGAATCAACCTGCGCGTCGGTGCGGGTGAAGTAACGGGCGTGCTCGGTGACAACGGCGCAGGCAAGTCCACGCTGATCAAGATCATCGCCGGTCTGCACCAACAGAGCGAAGGTGAACTACTCGTCGACGGTGAACCGACAACGTTCCACTCGCCGAAAGAAGCTCTCGGCAAAGGCATCGCGACGGTCTATCAGGACCTCGCCGTCGTTGCGTTGATGCCGGTGTGGCGCAACTTCTTCCTCGGGCAGGAACTGCGCAAGGGTGGTCTGATCAAGTCGCTCGACGCCAACGCCATGCGCGCGACGACTCTTTCGGAACTGTCGAAGATGGGCATCGAACTACCTGACGTCGACGCACCGATCGGTAGTCTCTCGGGCGGTCAGCGTCAGTGTGTTGCCATCGCCCGCGCCATCTTCTTCGGCGCGCGCGTGCTGATTCTCGACGAGCCGACAGCAGCGCTCGGCGTCAAGCAGTCGGGAATGGTGTTGCGCTACATCACCGCTGCCAAGGAACAGGGATTCGGCGTCATCTTCATCACGCACAATCCGCACCACGCGTACATGGTCGGCGATCACTTCGTGCTCCTCAACCGAGGCAGGCAGAAGCTCGACGCCAAGTACGACGACATCTCACTCGAAGAACTGACCAAGGAGATGGCGGGCGGTGACGAGCTCGAGACGCTGACCCACGAGCTTCGCCGCTAGATCAAAACCTCGCGACTACAGCCTCGGTTCGAATCGAACCGAGGCTGTAGTCGTTTCGTCAGAGGATGGTCGTCGGCCGAACCCCGAGGCCGGAATGCATGTACGCCTCGTCGATCATCGTCATGTTGGCTACCGCGTCGCCCGGCCCGATCGGCAGCGCCGAGACCCCGGACAGATGATCGGCGAACGCTTCGAGTTGATAGGTGTACGACGACTTCGTGCCCAGATGCTCGACGCTCGTGCGCCCACCGGCCGTGACGGAGACACGGTCGTCGATGTCCGGCTGCAGGAAGTTGTGTACCAGGACGTCTCCTTCAGTGCCGAATACTCGGAAGGTGAAGTGATACCGCTCGTCCAACATCGTGGTCACCACGGATGCCGTGGCGCCGCTGGGGTATTCGAGTTCGATGTCGAACCACGAATCAACCCTCGGAGCATATTCCTCGTGGCGGGTCCCGGTCACCACTGGCGCACCACCACAGACGTCACTCAGCGTCCGGGAAGCATGTAACCCGTAGCAGCCCAGGTCCATCAGTGACCCGCCTGCCAAGGCGAGCTCCCACCGCGGGTCGTTCTCGGATGGTGTGGGCATCCGCAGTACGGTTTCCACCCGAGTGACCGCGCCGACGGCGCCGCTTCGAACCAGATCCAGCAGGCGCCGGTTCACCGGATGAAAGAGGTAGTGGAACCCCTCGAGCAGCGTCACGCCGCTCACGCGTGCTGCCTCGGCTACAGCACGCGCTTCCACCGCGTTGCTCGAAAACGGTTTCTCCGTCAGCACGTGCTTGCCGGCCTGAACGGCGGCGAGATTCCACGGTCCGTGCAGGCTGTTGGGCAGCGCGTTGTAGACGACATCCACCTCCGGATCCGAGATCAGCTCGGCGTACGAACCGACCACCCGTTCGATCCCATGCTGGGCCGCATAGGCTCTGGCCCGCTCGGGGTCGCGTGCGGCAACGGCCACCAGGCGGTGCCCGGTGGCCGTTGCAGGTTTGATCATCGCGTTCTCGGCGATGCGTGAGGCTCCCAGAATGCCTATCCGCAGCGGGGTAGGAGGTGTCACAGAACCGACCGCAGATACTCGACGCTCGCTCGCACATCGCGCACCGGTCCCTCGTCCGACGGCGCTTCGGCCAGAATGGTGTCCTGCTCGAGCACGTACCACCCGTCGAAACCGTGGCGCTGCAATATGGCTGTGACACCGGCGATGTCGACGTCGCCGCCACCGAGTGGACGGTACATTCCCGCCTTCACGCCGTCGGTGTAGGTGAGCTCACCTCTGCGAACGCGTGATGCGAGGGCATCGTCGACGTCCTTGAGATGCACGTGGGTGATGCGCTCGGGAGCTTGACGCGCCAGGTCGACCGGATCGGTGCCGCCGATCAACAGGTGGCCGGTGTCCAGGCACAGGGGGATGGCCGAGCCGTCGAGCACTCGCAGGACCTCGTCGCGCTGCTCGATCATCGTTCCGACGTGAGGGTGGACAACTGCCCTGATTCCGCGCTCGGCCGCGGCGTCGGTGAGGCGATCGAGATTGTGCAGCAGGGTTTTCCAACTCTGCTCGTCCAGTTCTGGGCGTGAATCGTAGCCGTCGGAACCCGTCGCGGCGGCCAGAACCAAAACCTCGGCACCCGAGGCGACAAAACCGTCGAGGATGGGGGAGATGCCGGGTACCGGATCATGATCGTCATCATGCAGCAGTACTGGTGCAAACCCGCCGACTGCGCTCAGGTCGTGATCCGCGAGCACCTTGGCCATTTCGGCGGGTGCTGTCGGCAGAAAGCCCTCCGGTCCGATTTCCGTTGCCGCCAGACCGACTTCGCGCATTTCCCGGAGGACTTGCGCAGGGTCGAGTTGGTAGCCCCAGCCCGGGACTTCGCACACGCCCCAGGAGATCGGTGCGCCGGCGATGCGAGGAGTGCTCATGTGTGTGCCTCATTCTTGTCGTGAAGGAACAGATCTTTGACTTCGGTGATCGTGACGGGCCGACCCTCGCGCAGAGAGTGCGTTGCAGCTTCGGAGATCCACGCCGACTCGACCGCATCTGTGGGCGTGCACGGTGATTCCCGACGCCCGGCGACAACGCCGAGGAATGCTTCGAGTTCCGCACGGTAGGCGGACGTGAAGCGGTCCATGAAGAACGTGTACGGCTCCTTCGAGGGGAACGATGTTTCGGGGTCGAGAGAGCGGAGTGGCAAGCGGTCGTCCAGCCCGGCAACGACGGAGTCCGCCGAGCCGAGTACCTCGAGTCGGCAGTCGTAGCCGCGGCCGTTGTAGCGGGTATTCGACACGACCGCGATGGTTCCGCCTTCGAAAGTGAGAACCGTTGCGGCGGTGTCGACGTCACCGGCATCGGCGATCCCGCGATCACCCTGATTCGAGCCGGTGGCAAAAACCGTGGTGACTTCGCGGCCGCTGACCCACCTGACGATGTCGAAATCGTGGATCGAGCAGTCGCGGAAGATGCCGCCGGAGTGTGCGATGTACGAGATCGGCGGGGGAGCGGGGTCGAGGGTGGTCGATCGGAGAGTGTGGATCCAACCGAGTTCTCCGGATCGAACCGCGTCGTACGCCGCCACAAATGACGGGTCGAATCGGCGCTGAAATCCGATCTGGACTGGTACCGACGTCTGCTCGGCAGTCGCGAGGACACGAACCGAGGATTCGATCGAGTCGGCTACCGGCTTTTCGCAGAACGTCGGGATGTCTCGGCGGACAGCGGCTTCGATCAGGTCGGCGTGCGAACTCGACGACGCGGCGATCAGAACGCCGTCGATGCCTGACGCTAAAAGCGCGTCGGGATCGGCAGCGGACTCCACGTCGAGTTCGCTTGCCACGTCCGAGGTTCGACGTGCGTCGACGTCGGTGACAATCAGTGCGTCGACGCCGTCCATCGTCAGCAGGTTTCGGGCGTGGTAGCTGCCGATTCGTCCGAGCCCGATGACTCCGATGCGAGCGCCCATCAGTCCAGCCCTCCGAAGACGTTCTGGTCCCAGTCGATAATCGAACCTGTCACGACTCCGCTGCGATCGGAGAGCAGGAAGACGACGAAGTCGGCGATTTCGTCGACCTGTCCGAGCTTGCCCATGGGGAGGGTGCTGCCCGCACGTTCCTGCTAGTCGTCACCGGCGTCGTGAAAAGCTCTCTGCGTGAGGTCTTCTCCCTCGGTCTGTGTCCACCCGATGTCGAGACCGTTGATCCGGATACGATCCCAGCGATGCGCATGGGCGGCGTTGCGGGTCAGCCCCGCCAGCCCGGCCTTCGCTGCCACGTACGGCGCGAGATACGGCTGCCCGCCGAGTTCGGACGTGGAGATGATGTTGACGATGGACCCGGGGACCGCACGCTCGCGCATGTCTTTGACTGCTGCCTGCATCGTGAAGAACGGACCGCGAAGGTTCACCGCGATGTGCTGGTCGAAGAGTTCTTCGGTGGTGTCGAGCAGCGTTCCGCGTGAAGTGAGCCCGGCGGAATTGACCAGAGCATCCACGCGGCCGAAGTGAGAGATCGTCTCGGCCACGCTGTCGAGCGCGGAATCCGTTTGTGCCACATCGGCTTCGATGAAGTGAGTTCCCGGAAGTTCTGTCTCGAGAGCCTTTCCGACGTCCGGGCGTCGGCCGGTGAAAGCCACCTGAGCGCCCTCACGGACTGCGGCGCGTACGATTCCGGCGCCGACGCCTTGCGAGCCGCCACTGACCAGTAAGACGGTGTCGGCCAGGAGTGCGGGCCTGGTTACGCCCGGCGTAGAAGTCATGGGTTTAGTCTGGCTGTGACGAAGACCTCGAGCAACAGCAAAAAACCATCAAATATCCATCATCGTGAGGTAGTTGTGGCGCATCGATTCAAAGTACGGGAGATCGCTCAGCAGTCGGGCCTGAGTGAGGCCACCGTCGACCGGGTGCTCAACGACCGTCCTGGAGTTCGCGACGGCACACGATCGGAGGTTCGCCAGGCGATCACGGACCTGGAACGTCAACGCTCGCAACTGAAACTGGTCGGTCGCACGTTCATCGTCGACGTCGTGTTGCAAACTCCTGCAAGGTTTTCCGACGCCGTCCGTGACGCGCTCGAGGCCGAACTGCCCACCCTTGCACCCGCTGTTGTTCGTTCCAGGTTTCACTTTCGTGAAACCGGTTCGGTAGAAGCGATGACGTCGACGCTCGACAAGATTCGCCGGCGCGGCTCCCACGGAGTCATCGTCAAGGCTCCCGACACTCCGGAAGTCGTGTCGGCGATCGACCGGTTGGTGGCGGCAAGGATTCCGGTCGTCACGTTGGTGACCGACGTTGCCGGCAGCAGGCGAGCCGCCTACATCGGCATCGACAACCGAGCCGCCGGGGCCACCGCCGCGTACTTGATAGATCAGTGGCTGGGGGATCGGGAAGGCAACGTGCTGGTCAGCATGAGCAGCGGGTTCTTCCGCGGGGAGGAAGAACGGGAGATGGGATTTCGCTCCGCCATGCGAGTCTCAGCTCCGCATCGACGGTTGATCGACATTCCGAACAGTGACGGTCTGGATCAGACGAGTAGGAAACTGGTGCGAGCGGCACTCGAATCCGATCCGCAGATCCGTGCCGTGTATTCGATCGGTGGTGGCAACCTGGCCACGGTCGACGCGTTCGACGAACTGAACCGGGAATGCAGTGTCTTCATCGCCCACGATCTCGACGGTGACAATCGAAAGTTGCTGGGGGAGAGGCGAATATCAGCGGTGCTCCACCACGATCTGCGTGCGGATGTTCGCACTGCCTGTCAGGTGGTCATGAAGGAACACGGCGCCATGGGCGCTCACTTCGGCTTTACGACGTCACCGGTTCAAGTCGTGACACCGCTCAACATGCCCCCGACATAGCTGTGCGCGGTTAAGGAGTCCGGAGACTCCCTAACCGCGCACAGGGCCGAAGGCCTGACTATCGAGCGAAGAGCAGTGCTCGCTTGACTTCCTGAATAGCCTTTGTCACCTGGATGCCGCGGGGGCACGCGTCGGTGCAGTTGAACGTGGTGCGGCAACGCCACACGCCGTCCTTGTCGTTCAGGATGTCGAGACGCTCGGAAGCGGCCTCGTCACGGCTGTCGAAGATGAACCGGTGTGCGTTCACGATGGCAGCGGGACCGAAGTAGCTGCCGTCGCTCCAGTACACGGGGCACGACGTGGTGCAGCATGCGCAGAGGATGCACTTGGTGGTGTCGTCGAAACGAGCACGGTCGTGCTGGCTCTGGATGCGCTCACGAGTGGGCTCGTTGCCACTGGTGATGAGGAACGGCTTCACGGCGCGGAATGCGTCGAAGAAGGGCTCCATGTCGACAACCAGGTCCTTCTCGACGGGCAGGCCCTTGATGGGCTCGACCGTGATGGTGACCGGCTTGCCGTCCTTGGGCAGCATGTCCTTCATCAGCAGCTTGCAGGCCAGACGGTTCACACCGTTGATCCGCATGGCGTCCGATCCACAGACACCGTGTGCGCAGCTGCGACGGAACGTGAGGGTGCCGTCGAGGTAACCCTTTACGTACAGCAGCAGGTTGAGCAGACGGTCGGTGGGCAGTGCCGGGACCTGGAAACTGTCCCAGTGCTGGCCCTCGCCCGATTCGGGATTCATCCGCGCGATCTTGAGAGTGACCATGACGGCCCCCTCGGGAACAGCGGGGAGTTTGGGTGCATCTACAGCAGGCGCAGACATCAGTACTTACGCTCCATCGGCTCGTAGCGGGTCTGGATCACCGGCTTGTAGTCCAGACGGATGTCGGAGAGCAGGCCGTCACCCTCCTTGTACGCCATCGTGTGCTTCATGTACTCGGCGTCGTTGCGATCCGGGAAGTCCTCGCGAGCGTGGCCGCCGCGCGATTCCTTGCGGTTGAGGGCGCCGACGACGGTGACCTCTGCCATTTCGAGGAGGAAGCCCAGCTCGATGGCCTCGAGCAGGTCGCTGTTGTAGCGCTTGCCCTTGTCCTGGACCGTGATGTGGTTGTAGCGCTCCTTGAGAGCACGCACATCCTTGAGAGCCTGGGTGAGGCGCTCTTCGGTGCGGAAGACGGAGGCGTTGTTGTCCATCGACTGCTGCAGCTCGGTGCGGATGTCCGCAACGCGCTCGTGGCCGTGATCGGACAGGATGACGCCGACCCAGTCTTCGACCATCGCGGCCGGGGTTTCCGGCATGTCGACGAACTCGGTGGAGTTCGCGTACTCGGCGGCAGCGATGCCGGCGCGACGGCCGAACACGTTGATGTCGAGGAGCGAGTTGGTACCGAGACGGTTTGCACCGTGTACGGAGACACAGGCGCATTCGCCGGCCGCGTACAGACCCTTCACGATCTCGTCGTTGTTGCGCAGCACCTCACCGTTGATCTTGGTGGGGATACCGCCCATGACGTAGTGGCACGTCGGGTAGACGGGCACGGGCTCCTTGACGGGGTCCACGCCGAGGTAGGTGCGCGAGAACTCCATGATGTCGGGGAGCTTCTCGTCGAGAACTTCCTCGGGGATGTGCGTCACGTCGATGTAGACGTAGTCCTTGTTCGGGCCGGCGCCGCGGCCTTCGAGAACCTCGAGGACCATCGAACGCGCCACGATGTCACGAGGAGCGAGGTCCTTGATGGTGGGTGCGTAACGCTCCATGAAGCGTTCACCGTCGGCATTACGGAGAATGCCACCTTCACCGCGGACGGCTTCCGAGATCAGGATGCCGAGACCGGCGAGTCCTGTCGGGTGGAACTGGTGGAACTCCATGTCCTCGAGGGGCAGGCCCTTGCGGAAGATGATGCCCATGCCGTCACCGGTGAGGGTGTGCGCGTTGGACGTCGTCTTGTACATGCGTCCCGAGCCGCCGGTCGCGAAGACGATCGACTTGGCGTGGAAGATGTGCAGCTCGCCGGTCGAGAGCTCGTAGCAGATGACACCGGTGGCAACCGGGCCGTCCTCGGTCTCGGTGATGGCGATGTCGAGCGCGTAGAACTCGTTGAAGAACTCGACGTCGTGCTTGACGCAGTTCTGGTAGAGCGTCTGCAGGATCATGTGACCGGTGCGGTCGGCGGCGTAACACGCACGGCGGACGGGTGCCTTGCCGTGGTCGCGTGTGTGGCCACCGAATCGACGCTGGTCGATCTTGCCTTCGGGCGTGCGGTTGAACGGCAGACCCATCTTCTCGAGGTCGAGCACCGCATCGATGGCCTCCTTGGCCATGATCTCGACGGCGTCCTGGTCGGCGAGGTAGTCGCCGCCCTTGACGGTGTCGAAGGTGTGCCACTCCCAGTTGTCTTCCTCCACGTTCGCCAGTGCGGCACACATGCCGCCCTGGGCCGCGCCGGTGTGGCTGCGGGTGGGGTAGAGCTTGGTCAGTACGGCCGTGCGGGCACGGGGGCCAGCTTCGATTGCCGCACGCATGCCTGCGCCACCGGCGCCGACGATGACCACGTCATAACGATGTTCCTGCATGAAGTCTGTGCTCCCCTAGCTCGCCGAGATATTGGGGTCGAAGGTGAAGATGACGTACGTGCCCAGGCCCATGATCAGGATCATCGAGAGAACGAGGATCGTGGTCAGCCAGAAGCGCGTGGAGTCCTTGCGGGAGTAGTCCGCGATGACCGTGCGCAGACCGTTACCGCCGTGCAGCTGTGCCAGCCACAACATCGTCAGATCCCAGAACTGCCAGAACGGGCTGGACCAGCGACCTGCGACGAACGCGAAGTTCAAACGGTGAACGCCACCGTCGAGCATCAGCATGATGAACATGTGGCCCAGGACCAGAACGATCAGGGCGACGCCGGAGAAGCGCATGAAGAGCCATGCGTACAACTCGAAGTTGTTCCGAGCCTTCGCGCGCGGGGACCGCGGGTTGTCCAGGCTTGCGGGACGGTCGTATGAGGTGCCCAGGCTCTTGGCTTCGGGTCCGTGAGTAGTCGCCATGTCAGTGCTCCGCAAACATGTTGATGAGGATGCGTCCGGCGCCTGGGATCATCACCAGGAACCAGATCGTCAGAATGGTCCAGAGCATGACGCGCTGGTACTTCGGGCCCTTCGACCAGAAGTCCACCAACATCACGCGCACGCCGTTGAGGGCGTGGTAGAGGACTACGCCGACGAGGCCGATCTCCATGAGGCCGACGAGGGGGTTCTTGTACGTGTCGATGACGGCGTCGTACGTATCGGGATTGACCCGAACGAGTGCCGTATCGAGAACGTGTACGAATAGGAAGAAGAAAGTAGCGACGCCTGTGATCCGGTGTAGAACCCAGGACCACATTCCGGGGTCGCCCCGGTAAAGCGACCTCGTGCGCTCCTTCTGAGGAGCGGCTTCAGTCGTAGTACTCATCGAGTGCTGTGCCTCCAACGTCATTGGTGGACGCGTCGAGCCTGCAGAGAGCTTCGATGTACCTCAGCCCGGGCTCGACGGGATCCTGAACCGACTTGACTCAGACTCTAAACCTATGTGAAACCGGGAACTAATCAGATGCGGGATTCGTACGCGTACCAAACTCTTTGTAAGGTTTGCCTTTCCAATCTCACCTAGCCGGTTTCGGCGTGGTTTCTGCATCCATTCAGTCGGCGTGATTGGATAACGAACCATGGGTGACATCGACTGGAAGTTGTTGCGGCACAACGCGCAAGTGGTCATGCGGCAGGCTTATGCACCGTACTCGGGCTATGCAGTGGGTGCAGCTGCCCTGGTAGACGATGGTCGGATCGTCTCAGGATGCAATGTGGAAAATGTCTCATACGGTTTGAGCCTGTGTGCCGAATGCGGACTCGTCGGTAACTTAGCCGCCACCGGGGGCGGGCGGCTGGTTGCCTTCACGTGCTGCGACGCGAAGGGCTCGATTCTGATGCCATGCGGCAGGTGCAGACAGCTTCTTCTCGAGCACGGCGGGGGTGAGATGCTTGTCGACACGAGCAGTGGGTTCAAGCCGCTGAGCGAGCTGTTGCCTGATGCTTTCGGGCCGGAACAAGCAGAGGGGCTCCGCCATGTTTGACGCAGTTTCCATCATCGGCGCCAAGCGTGACGGCCGCGAGTTGTCGGGAACCGAGATCGACTGGATAGTTCAGGCGTTCACACAGGGGATCGTCGGCGACGAGCAGATGTCGGCGCTCGCGATGGCGATCTATTTCCGAGGAATGTCACGAGCAGAGACCGGCCGATGGACCGAGGCGATGATCGAATCCGGCGGGAGGATGGACTTTTCGGACTTGCCGCTGCCCACCGTCGACAAGCATTCGACCGGTGGAGTGGGGGACAAGATCACCCTTCCGCTTGCACCCCTCGTCGCTGCCTGTGGTCTTGCAGTCCCGCAGTTGTCGGGCCGCGGACTCGGCCACACCGGTGGAACTCTCGACAAGCTCGAGGCCATTCCAGGTTGGCGAGCCGAGCTCACGGCGACGGAGATGGTCGACATTCTCTCGGATCCGAAAATCGGCGCGGTGATCTGCGCTGCCGGAGCGAATCTGGCCCCCGCGGACAAGAAGCTCTACGCGCTGCGCGACGTGACCGGAACGGTGGAATCCATTCCGCTGATCGCAAGTTCGATCATGAGCAAGAAGATTGCCGAGGGAACCGGCGCCCTGGTACTCGACGTCAAAGTCGGTTCCGGAGCGTTCATGAAGGACCTCGGCGACGCGCGAAAGTTGGCACGCACGATGGTCGAGTTGGGCAACGACGCCGGCGTGCGTACAAGTGCTCTCATCACCGGGATGGACACCCCGCTGGGATTGACGGCTGGCAACGCTCTCGAGGTGCGTGAATCCGTCGAGGTGCTGGCAGGAGGCGGGCCGTCGGACGTCGTCGAGCTGACCCTGGTCCTGGCTCGGGAGATGCTGTCCGCGGCTGGGATCGACGGTATCGACCCCGCAGACAAACTGTCCGACGGCACAGCCATGGACCGGTGGCGCGCGATGATCGCCGCCCAAGGTGGGGACCCGCACGCAGCACTGCCGGTGGCCCGGCACAGCGACGTCGTCACCGCGGACCGAGACGGCGTACTGACCCGACTCGACGCCATGGCGGTCGGCATCGCAGCCTGGAAACTGGGAGCCGGACGCGAACGGCAGGGCGAAGCCGTTCAGGCCGGTGCCGGCATCGAGATGCACGCGAAGCCCGGCGACGTGGTCCGCGCCGGACAGAAGCTGATGACACTGCACACCGACACTCCCGAGAGATTTGATGCAGCGCGACGAAGCCTCGGCGGTGGATGGTCGATCGGGACCGATTCCGACACCGTTTCGCGACCGTTGCTCATCGAGCGAATTGTGGGTGATTCGCGTTAGCGTTGGCGAATGAACGCACCGGAGTTGACCACGATCCGCAGCGCACCCAAAGTTCTTCTCCACGATCATCTCGACGGAGGACTCCGACCCGAGACCGTTCTCGAACTGGCCGAGCAATGTGGCTACGACGAGCTGCCGGCGAATACGGCTTCCGAACTGGCGCAATGGTTCCGAACTGCCGCTGACAGTGGATCGCTCGAGCTCTACCTCGAAACGTTCGCGCACACAGTCGCCGTGATGCAGACCCCCGAAGGGCTTGCACGGGTGGCACGTGAGTGTGCCGAGGATCTGGCCGACGACAACGTCGTCTATGCCGAGGTCCGTTTTGCGCCCGAGCAGCACCTGGAACAAGGCCTGAGTTTGGACGAGGTCGTCGAGCACGTTCTCGAAGGTTTCCGGGCCGGCGAATCCGCTGCCAGGGTCGCGGGACGGGAGATCCGCATCGGCTGTCTCCTGACGGCGATGAGGCATGCCGCCCGGTCGCGGGAGATCGCCGAACTCGCGGTGCGATTCCGGGACCGCGGAGTGGTCGGGTTCGACATCGCCGGCGCCGAGGCCGGAAACCCACCGAGCCGGCACCTCGACGCGTTCGAGTACATGCGTGACGCGAACGCCCACTTCACGATTCACGCGGGTGAGGCTTTCGGGTTGCCGTCGATCCACGAAGCCATCGCCTTCTGCGGAGCGGATCGGTTGGGCCACGGCGTGCGGATCGTGGACGACATCGACGTAGGCGTGCAAGGTGGGGCAGAGTTGGGTCGGCTCGCGAACTACGTCCGTGACATGCGCATTCCCCTGGAACTGTGCCCGAGTTCGAACGTGCAGACCGGAGCCGTAGCCGCCCTGGCGGACCATCCGTTCGGACTCTTGGCGGACTTGCGCTTCCGAGTGACCGTCAACACCGACAACAGGCTGATGAGCGACACCACCATGAGCCGGGAAATGGCCGCGTTGGTCGAGACCTTCGGTTACGGATGGACCGATCTCGAACGCTTCACCATCAACGCGATGAAGTCGGCCTTCATCCCGTTCGACGAGCGCCTCGCGTTGATCGACGACGTCATCAAGCCGGGCTACGCCGTGCTCATCGGCTAGATGACGTGCGCCCGACTACTCAGATCGAAGCCGGGCCTCGAACTCGCGCTCGAGTTCGCGCCAGGCCTCGGATTCCTTGGTGAACGGCGCACTCGGAGCCATCCGCGACGGATCGGGGTTGAGGAGGTACGAGACGTACCAACCCAGCTCGTTCGACGCGGACAGAGCCTCCTCGGTGGAGTCGTCGTCGGCGAAATCTGCTGCATCGGTGAACAATTCGACTGCGAGTTCCAGCTGCTCGGCATCTACGACGTCCGGGCCCTGGGCGAGGTCGTCGGCGATACCGGGCAGAACGTAGACGTTCTCGTCCGTGACCTCGATTTCGAGTGAACCGTCGACGGCCGCATTCTGAATTTCGCCGTACGTACTGACCTGCGAGAGATCGTGTTCGTGGTTGTCGGCGAGGTAGCGAGCGAGTGCGCGCTCGCTACGGAAGACGGTGATCAGTCCGTCCTTGCCGAGGAAGATCGCCTGATCTCCCATGTAGCAGCGCAGAGTGTAGAACGTCTCGGCCGAGGTGATGATGCGGATCGGGTCGACACCGACCTCACCCCAGAAGGTCTCGACTTCGTCTTCGTCCTCTTCGAGGTCGTCTTCGTCGAATTCCTCGTCCTCGCCCTCCTCGGCGACATCGTCGGCGTCGACGGTGTTCTCGGCGGCAGCGAGCAGTTCAGCTTCGGCGACCGCCACAGCAGCTGCATCGACCTTCGGGGAGGTGACCACCTTGTCGATGGCGTCGAGAACGGCGTCCCAGTCCTTGACGATCGCAGCGCCGACCTGGTCCCACAGCTCCAGGCCTTCGCGGCCTTCGAAGGTGCCGGCGCCGGTGGCAAGCGCGCCGAGTACCGGATGGCCGCTGAAGAAGCGGATGACCGCGTCGAGTTCGCACACCTCACCGATGTTGCGAGCCATGTTCAGGGTGTCCTCGAGTTCCGAGACCACCAATGCCTCAGGGTCACCTGCGGCCAGTTCCGGCACGCCGACGAAGTCGAACGTGAAGTTCTCTTCCGGTTCCAACTCGGCTGCCGACAGTCCGGAGACGACGGCCCACGCCGGATGCTCGACCAGGTCGTTGTCGGAGTCCGTTCGGATGAAGGCCGCGAGTTCCGCGACGGAGGAGAACCCGTAGAGGTCTTCCTCATGGCCGAGAAACGCTTCCCACTCGTCGTCGCCCTCGCGCCAGCGAGGTGCCCACAAAGTGACGAGGTCTCCGTCGGTGAGTCCGATTTCGATAGGGACGATGTCTCCAGCCATGGGCGGAAGCCTATCCACCGCAGCGCGAAAGGCATAGCGGGGGTTCGTCACGTTTGTTTCAGGGCTACTCGGAGCTCACTGACCAGTCGCTCGCGTTCGTCGTTGGACTGTTGAACTGCCTGGTGAATCGTGGCCACCGTCAATGCGGCCACCGTCTGAGAATTCATCGCGGTGATTGCGTCGGTGATCCGTAGGTCGACCAGAGCGCCCAGCCCGTCGACAGTCGCCGTGACTATCCCACCCTCGCTCGAGACGACTACCCGAAGAGCGCCGACCCCGTCGACGGCGTCCTGCAAGAGTCCCGTCCGGTGTTTCGCCAGCTCCATGATTCGATCAATCTCGCTCATATCGAACGCATCCAGCTCGACGGAAGGTTCTGGCCCTCGGCGGCGTCGACATCGGCCAGTTCGTCTCGGGTCGGTAGACCGAGCCGATCGAGGATCGCTGCCGGGACTCCGGTCTCCTCGAGCTCCACACGATGGCGGGCGCCGGCTTCGATTGCTGCATGTGAGCACAGCGTGAGTATCTGCTGCGCCAACCGCTGCCCGCCGTACCGCAGTTCGTCCTGGCTGATCCGCAGGTCCACGGGCACGGCGTGCTCCGTGGCGCGGACCGCGATGGTTCTGGCGCGGTTGACGGCTACGGCTGTGATGATCGGCGGTGATTCGCGCTTGTTCTCGGGCATGATTCCCTGTCATTCCGTCGGACGGTAGAAGCCGTGAAAGCCCATGCCGCTGTTCGTGGTTCGGATGGCGCTGATCTCGACAGGATCGCCGGCTTCGACCATCTGACCGTTGCCGATCACCATGGCGACGTGTCCGTCCCAGACCGCGAGGTCGCCCGGCATCAGATTGTTCTGATCGACCTGGTTCCCGATTCCCTGTTCCTGAGCCAACCTCGGAATATCGACTCCGGCCTGGCCGTACGCCCATTGAGTCAGCCCGCTGCAGTCCAGACCGACTCCCGGCGTCGTGCCTCCCCAGGCGTACGGGACACCCTGTTGAGTGAGCGCGTTGCGTACGGCAGCAGCGGCCTCGGCGTTCGGTGCGGTGGCAATCGAGCCGTCGGGAAGTTCGACCTCAACGCCACCGACGGAACCGGAACCACTTGCGGAACCGGAACCACTTGCGGAACCGGAACCACTTGCGGAACCGGAACCACCCGCCGACTCGGAGACCCCAGGTGCGGGATCGGGTATCGGGACGGACGGGACGAGTGCGGACATCTTGTCGGTCGACCCGGCCAACTCACCGCGTACCCGCTCGATAACCGATACCGCGCGTCCGAGGTGCTCCAACGCGGCCGACAACAACATCAATTGGCCCGTCGGTGTCATCAGCGTCGGCCCGGCCTTGATCGCGAGTGTCAGAAAGGACTGGAGAATCTCACCGAGTTCGGTCATTCCCGCGTACACGGACGTTGTCGCTTCGTCCACGACGCCGGCGATGTCGGTCCCACGATCGGCGAGGTTTCGCGTCGACGTCTGCGTCTGCTCGGTTTTGGTCACCGCAGCGGTGAGTGCCGTGGACGAGCTCTGAGAGGACGCCAGTTCGCTCAGAGCAGCGCTTCCCAATTGGTATGCGATCTCGAGGGCGTCCGTGGCGATTCGGATGCCGACGTCGGGTCCACTTGCGCTGGGGGCACCAGTCCCGACAGTGTCGACCAGATCGATGATCGGTCGTGCGAGTGCGTCGACGTCGATCATGAGCGTGCGGCTTCGGTGAGAGCCCTTCGTACCGATTCCTCGGAGTCGAGATAGACGGCATGAGCGTCGAGGGCGGCCGACCGGACACTGGAAATTACAGTGGACAGTCGATCGATGTCGTCGATGTGCGCTTGTTGTGCCCGGCCCGCGACGCCGACGAAGTCGCCGCCGATCAGCCCGAGCACAGCGGACAGAGCCATGTGATCGCCACCCGCTGCGTCCTGTCGAGCTTGCGCGACGTTGTCGGCAACAGTGCCCAACCGCGTGGCGAACTCCGCGATGCTTTCAGTGTCCAGATCCAGATTTGTCAACTTGTCTTCCCCCCGTTGCGCTTACTCCTTCTTGGACGCCGCGCGGGGTGCTCCGGTTCCCGAGGAACTATTCTGATGGTCATGCAAACGCACGTAGTCGACCATCCGCTCGCGGCGGCCCTCTTGACGACAATGCGTGATGCACGCAGTGAGAACGCGACTTTTCGTTCCGCACTTCGCAGGCTCACGCACATGCTGGTCTACGAGGCCATGCGTGACGCGGAGGTCGAGGAGTTCCCGGTCGACACCCCGGTGGCAGCGACGACGGGCATCCGGCTCGCGAAGCCGCCGTTGTTGGTACCCGTGCTGCGGGCCGGTCTGGGCATGGTCGAACAGGCGAGTGCGCTGATTCCGTCGGCCGGCGTCGGCTTTGTCGGAATGGCACGTGACGAAGAGACTCATCAGCCGGTTCCGTACCTCGAATCCCTGCCGGCGGATCTGTCCGGGATCCCGGTGTTCGTGCTCGATCCGATGCTCGCCACCGGTGGTTCGATGGTGCACACCATCGACTTGCTGGTTGCGCGTGGCGCGACGGATGTCACGGCAGTGTGCGTCGTGGCCGCTCCGGCCGGCGTCGACGCGCTGGCAGCGTCCGGCCACCCGGTTCGTCTGGTCATCGCGAGCATCGACGACGGACTCGACGAGAACGCTTTCATCGTCCCCGGTCTCGGTGACGCCGGCGATCGGCAGTTCGGACCCCGCTAGAGCGAAAGGGCGAAGGTTCGGAGTTCGGCCAGCCGGGCCTTCGCCTGCTCTACTGCGTTCGCGAGATCGTCGCGGTTCGCCACCGGGACGACAACTTCGAGATAGCACTTGAGCTTGGGCTCGGTTCCGGACGGTCGCACCACCAGGCGGATCGACGGCCCGTCGAATATCACTGCGTCGGTGCGCATACCACCGCGAACCAGGGACAAGTCCTCGGTCGTGACCGGCTCGCCCGCGAGTTGGCTTGGCGGATCGGCGCGTAGCCGTTTCATCATTTCCGCGATGTCACTCGAGTCCTCGACGCGGCGGGATACTTGGTCCCCGCAATGCAGTCCGAATTCGACGGCATAGTCGCCTAGAACGTCCAACAGGGTTCTGTTGCTGCCCGCGAGGGTGGCAGCCAAGTCGGCCACCAGAACGGCAGCCGAGATTCCGTCCTTGTCCAGCACCACATCCGGATCGACGCAGTGCCCGATCGCTTCCTCGTAGGCGTAGACGAGTCCGTCGCCGGCGCGCGTGAGCCACTTGAATCCGGTGAGTGTCTGCGCAAACCTGGCTCCGCGGGCTTTCGCCAACTTCGAGAGCAGGGTCGAGGAGACGATCGTCGTCGCCACCAACGAATCTTCGGGCGCCGTGCTCAGTACGTGGTCGGCCAGGAGCACCCCGGTTTCGTCGCCGCGCAACATGCGCCACTGATCACCGTCGCGAATTCCGACGGCGCAGCGGTCGGCATCCGGGTCGAGTGCGATCGCCAGATCCGCGTCGACACTTCGGGCAAGGGCGAGTAGGCGGTCTGCGGCGCCGGGCTCTTCGGGATTGGGGAACTCGACGGTCGGAAACGTGGGGTCGGGATCGAACTGCTCCGCCACGACGTGCAGGTCCTCGAATCCTGCTGCTCGCAGAGTCGCGGCCGCAGTCTCGCCGCCGACGCCGTGCATTGCCGTGAGCGCAATCCGGATCGAGCGTGCGTCGCCGTGCGGGAGGGTCGCGATGCGGGCGATGTACTCCTCGACCAGAGAGTTGTCGGCCGGAATCACCGATGCCCGCGCGACGTCGGCGGCACCACCGATGCGGGCGATCTCGCTCTCGATTTCACGATCGGCGGGGGAGACGAGTTGCGCTCCGCCCGAGAGATACACCTTGTAACCGTTGTCGGCGGCAGGATTGTGGGAGGCGGTGATCTGGATACCTGCCGCTGCCCCGAGCCTGCGCACCGCGAACGCCACCAGCGGTGTCGGCAGTGGGCGGGGGAGCAGGGTCACCTCGAACCCAGCCGCTGCCATGACCTCGGCGGCGGCGAGAGCAAATGCCTCTGAACCGAGCCGGGCGTCGCGGCCGACCACAACGCGGGACCCGCCCTGGCAGCGAGCTGTCAGCCAGGCCGCCAGACCGGCCGTGGTCCGGATGACGACCGCGAGGTTCATGCCGTTGGGTCCGCCGCGTACCGGCCCGCGAAGCCCAGCAGTGCCGAACGTCAGCGGTGAGGAAAAGCGTTCGGCCAGTTCATGTTCGGAAAGGGCGGCTAATTCTGCGCGGGTAACTGGGTCCGGATCGGCGTCGATCCACTCGGTGACGTTCAGCGGTGTCACAGCTGCTCGACCAGTTGGCGCAGCAGCACTCCCATCCGGGCCGCCGAAGCTTTGCCTGCCGCCAGCACCTCCTGATGGTCCAGTGGGGCGCCCGTGATTCCGGCGGCCAGATTGGTGACCATGGAGATGCCGAGAACGCGGGCGCCGAGCGCGCGGGCCGCGATGGTCTCGTGAACCGTCGACATGCCGACCAGATCGGCGCCGAGTGTACGAAGCATTCGAATCTCGGCCGGAGTCTCGTAATGCGGACCGGGAAGCCCGGCGTAAACACCCTCGGCAAGGTCCGGGTCGATCGAGCGAGCCAGCGCCCGCAGTTCCGGCGAGTAGGCGTCGACCAGGTCGACGAACTCTGCGCCGACGAGGGGAGAGCGGGCCGTCAGGTTCAGGTGGTCACTGATCAGCACTGGTTGTCCCACTGCGTAGTCCTCGCGGATACCGCCGGCCGCATTGGTGAGGATGACGGTGTCGGCGCCGGCAGCAATGGCTGTCCGGACCGGGTGGACGACGGTACCGAGATCGTGGCCCTCGTATGCGTGCGCGCGCCCGAGCAGCAGCAGGACTTCGGTGTTTCCGACGCGCACCGAACGAATGGTGCCCGCATGGCCGAGGGCGGACGGTGGGGCGAAGCCAGGAAGATCCGCCATCGAGACTTCGGCTGTCACGTCCGCACCGGCGTCGCCGAACACGTCTGCGGCATCGGTCCACCCCGACCCGAGCACGATGGCGACTGACGGTGACGAAGAGCCAGTCATGGCGGACAGAGCAGCGGCGGCGGCCTCGGCGATCGTTCCCATGTGAGCAACCCTACTGAGGAGTCGGGTCGGTTCGCCGGGTGAGTTGGCGGGCGTTACTCTCCCATCCATGCCTTATCTCGAACGCGACGGCGACGTATTCATCCTGTACCTCGGCAACGAGGGCGAAACGGACAACGAGAACCGCTTCGGCCCTGAGTGGATCGACGCTGTTCACAGCAAGTTGGACGAGGTCGAAGCGCACGAGGGGCCCGCAGCCCTGGTGACGACGGCGACGGGCAAGTTCTACACGAACGGCCTGGACACGACGTGGATCTTCGGCAATCTCGACGGTCTCCCCGGCTACCTGGACAAGGTCCACACCATCTACAGCCGTTTGCTGACCTTCCCGATGGCCACGGTCGCGGCCGTGCAGGGGCACGCGTTCGGCGCCGGCGCCATGCTCGCGTCCTCGCACGATTTCCAGATCATGCGCGCGGACCGCGGCTTCTACTGCCTGCCCGAGGTGGGACTGAACATGCCGTTCACTGTCGGGATGTCTGCACTGCTGAACAGTCGTCTGCCCAAGCAGACGGCAGTCGATGCCATGACGACGGGGCGTCGCTTCGGCGGCGCCGACGCACTCGCTGCCGGCATCGTGCAGGAAACGGTCGACGGCGACGGAGTACTCGCCGCTGCTGTGGCCAAGGCGTCGGCACTGACGTCGACTCACGGCAAGAACTTGGCGGGAATCAAGGCAGGCATCCACCGCGATGCTCTTGCAGACCTCGCTCAGGTGACTGACAAGAGCAACTTCTCCTTCGGGTGAGAGAATGATCGCGTGAACCAGAATGTCGACAGCGCAGTCAGGTCCGTAGAGGCCGATCTGATCGCGCTGTCGCATTCGATTCACAGCGACCCGGAACTCGCCTTCGAGGAGTTCCGCAGCGCTGCCAAAGTGTCGGACCTGCTGGCGCAGCACGGTTTCGCGGTCACTCGCGGGATCGTCGATCTGCCGACAGCTTTCGATGCCACCTACGGCAGCGGAGAGTTGGTCATCGCGATCTGCGCCGAGTACGACGCGCTGCCCGAGATCGGTCATGCCTGTGGGCACAACATCATTGCCGCCGCCGCGGTCGGGGCCGGCATCGCGTTGGCTACCGTGGCCGACGAACTGGGGATCACCGTCCGAGTGATCGGTACTCCCGCGGAGGAAACCGGTGGCGGCAAAGTCCTGATGCTCGAGCGTGGTGCATTCGACGGCGTCGGCGCGGCCATGATGGTTCATCCAGGGCCGATCGACATCATCGGTGCGACCTCGCTGGCCTTGGCGGACATCGCCGTGAGTTATCACGGTCGCGAGGCGCATGCGTCTGCTGCGCCGGAGTTCGGTCGTAACGCCGCCGACGCAGCGACGCTCGCTCAGGTGGCGGTCGGACTGTTGCGTCAGCACCTGCAGCCAGGTCAGCAGATTCACGGAATCGTCAGTGACGGCGGCACGGCTCCCAACATCGTTCCGGCTCGGTCCGAATTGCTCTACTACCTGCGTGCCGAAACGGCCGCGTCGTTGGCCAATCTGTCCGAGCGTGCCGACGCGTGCTTCGCCTCGGGTGCACTCGGCACCGGGTGCACCCACGAAATCCGCACGGTATCGCCTACTTACACCGAGCTGACCCCCGATCCGTGGCTGGCGGCGGCGTACCGTGAACAGATCGTCGATCTCGGGCGGGTGCCACTGGCAGCGGAATGGGAGCGCTCCCGTCCACTGGGTAGTACGGATATGGGTAATGTGACCAATGTGATTCCGGGAATTCACCCGGTCATAGGCTTGGATTCATCGGGGGCAGTGACACATCAGCCGGAGTTCGCGGCTGCGTGTATCACCACCTCCGCAGATCGAGCGGTAGTCGACGGTGCAATTGCGTTGGCCCGCACTGCTGTCCGGGTAGCGTCCGATCCAGAACAACGCGCCCGTCTGTTGGAAGGGGTAGATCGCCGGTGAACGCGGCAATCGACACGTGGATTCACGCGCACACCGACGACCTCGTCGCGTGGCGTCGACACATCCATGCCAACCCGGAGTTGGCTCGCCGCGAATACGCGACCACCGAATTCGTCGCCACCCGCCTCACTGCCGCTGGATTGTCGCCGAAGATCCTTCCCGGTGGCACCGGTCTCACGTGCGATATCGGACCGGAGGGTCCACGAATCGCACTGCGCGCCGACATGGACGCTTTGCCGATGCAGGAAGCGACCGGGGCGACGTACTCGTCCACGGTCCCCGGTGTGTCCCATGCATGCGGGCACGACGCCCACACCACCATCCTGCTCGGCGCCGGACTGGCTCTGGCCACGCTGCCCGAACTTCCCGTCGGGGTTCGGCTGATATTCCAGCCCGCCGAGGAAGTCATGCCCGGCGGAGCACTCGACGTCATCGCGGCCGGCGCGCTCGACGGTGTGTCCAGAATCTTTGCTCTGCACTGCGATCCGCGACTCGAGGCAGGCCAGGTGGGAATGCGCCTGGGCGCGATCACCTCAGCTGCCGACACGATCGAGGTCGTCCTCGACTCTCCGGGTGGGCACACGTCGCGGCCGCACCTGACCACGGATCTGATCTACGCACTCGGCACCGTCGTGACCGGGCTGCCGGGAATGCTCAGCCGTCGTATCGATCCGCGTACCGGAACCGTCATGGTGTGGGGCGCGGTCAGCGCAGGTCAGGCGCCCAACGCGATTCCGCAGACCGGCATGATGACGGGCACGGTACGTACCGGAGATCACGACACCTGGGAGTTGCTCGAACCGCTCGTGGAAGAAATCGTCCACGGACTGCTCGCACCCACCGGAGTTCGCTACCAACTCAACTATCGTCGCGGAGTGCCACCGGTCGTCAACGACGAGGTGTCCACTCGGATGTTCGAGGACGCCATCGCGACCGTCGGACAAGATGCTTTGGCGGACACCCCGCAATCCGGTGGTGGCGAAGACTTTTCGTGGTACCTCGAAACCGTGCCGGGTGCCATGGCGCGGCTCGGCGTGTGGTCGGGTGAGGGCGATCAGCTCGACATCCACCAACCCACTTTCGATCTCGACGAGCGAGCACTCGGCGTCGGTGTGAAGGTTCTCACGAGCCTGGTTCTGGGATAGTTCCGGTTCCCGTCGGGGGTACCGTTTTTCGTTCGTTCGAGTGAAGGTACGGGCATGTCCATAGGTGTGGGAGTGCGAATCGGCACATTGGTGTCGACGGCTGTCGTTGCGTCGAACGATCCAGGTTCGGCTGATCCGGTGGTATTGGTCAGGGACACGATCCTCAATCAACGCAAGGACGGCACGACGGTGCTCGGTGGCACCGAGCAACTGGGTGCCGGCCGTGAGTTCGCCGAGAGCTGGTCGGGCTTTGTCGGTCGCGTCGGGGACCCGAGTGGCGTCGCGGGAACTGCCGATACTCGTTACCGCGCCGAGGATTTGGTGGCGACCTCGATTCGCTGTCTGTTGCAGGAATGCGAGCCGCTGTCCGATCGTGGTGGTCGAAGCGGGGGAGCGCCCGACATCGTCGCGACCTACCCGTCACGCTGGGACTCGTCGACAGCGGCCCTCATGCAGGATTCGCTGGTCTACGCGGGCCTCGAACGAGTCACACTCGTCTCGGATGCCGAGGCCGTGTCGGCGTGGTTCGAGTCGGAAATCGCGGCACTCGCCGGCACGCTCATCGGCATCTATCACGTGGACGACACCGGGGCAGCGGTCACCCTCGTGCGTTCTGGTGTCGCGGCCGGCCGTGCATTCGGCTTTGCCGGCGACGGGAGTTCGCCGAGTTCACGCCTCGCGACGGCTCTGGGTGCGTTCGGTTGGATGCCGGAGAACCTGGACGCCGTAGTCGTCACCGGTGACGGCGAACCGGCGACAGACAAAGCGGCCATGATGTCCATAGCGGCCGGGATTGCCGAAAAGCTCGGTGTCAGATGTGAACTCGGTCCCGGACCTGAGCAGTCGGCTGCGCTGGGAGCCGCAATTCTGGCTGCCGGATTCACCTCGACGTCGCACACTATCGTGCCGATCGGATTGCCGCCTTCACACGACGTGACCGAGGTGTTCGACACCCTGGGACGCGAGAAGGTGGCGGCAGAAACCGCTGCCGGGGTGGCGACCGCCGAGCCGGAAACTGCAGTTGTCGCAGGCGAATCGGAGTCGCGCGGTTCCAAGCGTGTGCTCATCGGCGTGACGGTTGTGGTGGTGCTCGCAGCACTGGCAGTGCTCGCGTATTTCCTGCTGCTTTGAGCAGGACAGCTATCTAATCGGTAACACCGTTACCCGGACCGACATTGCGGCTGTTTCTCGTCCGCAACTCTCGTACGTACTCGGCCGGCGCTCCGGCAATCTCGGCGGCGTCGGCCATCACGCCGATGTAGCGGGCAGACGGCAGTCCGCCTTCGTACGCATCCATGACGTAGAGCCACGCAAGTACCGCGTCGCCGGCGGTGTCGACCCGCACGCGGATCTTGCGGTGCAGACCCAGTTCGGCACCTTCCCAGCGGTCCAGACTCACTTCGTCCTCTTCCGGGACGTCGTAGAGCACCACGAAAACACTGGAATCGGGATCTTCGACCACGGTGGCGAGGGCACCCTCCCAGCCGAGGTCCTCGCCGCTGAAGGTCAGGCGCCAGCCTCGCAGCCACCCTGTCCCGGACATGGGGGAGTGTGGGCAGCGCAACAACATCTGCTCGGGATGCATGTTGGAACCGTAGGCGGCATAAATCGACACGGGCGCAAGCCTAAACCGTGGTCCGAGGGTGTGGCGAAGCGGACCACCGGACGCAAGTAATCTGGTACAAGCACTGCGCGACACGTGGTGCTCGAATAGCGTGACACTGGTCGACGGGAGACCCCTGCCGGCCACGCGAGGACTTGGAGGACACATGACCCGGATCGTGATCATCGGTGGCGGACCCGCCGGCTACGAGGCGGCACTGGTAGCCGCGCAGCACGGGGCCACGGTCACCCTGGTCGATTCGGACGGCGTCGGCGGTGCGTGTGTGCTGTTCGACTGTGTCCCGTCGAAGACGTTCATCGCGTCCACCGGAATCCGCACCGACATGCGTCGTGCATCCGACCTCGGCATCACTCTGGATCCGGAGCAGGCTTCGGTGTCACTGCCGAAGATCCACTCCCGAGTCAAGAGTCTCGCGTTGTCCCAGTCCTCGGACATTCGCGCACGGTTGCAGACGGTAGGCGTCGAGGTTCTCTCCGGCACCGCCGAACTGACCGATCCACTCCTCGGCATGGCAGCACACCAGGTTCGCGCGACGCTCGGAAGCGGCGAGCAGAAGACCATCGACGCAGACGTCGTGTTGATCGCCACCGGCGCCAGCCCCCGCATCATCCCGGGAGCCGAGCCCGACGGTGAGCGAATCATGACGTGGCGCCAGCTCTACGACTTGGACGAGCTTCCCGAGCACCTGGTCGTGGTCGGTTCCGGTGTCACCGGTGCCGAGTTCGTCTCCGCGTACACCGAGATGGGCGTCAAGGTCACGCTCGTGTCCAGTCGCGACCGTGTTCTGCCCGGCGAGGATGCCGATGCGGCGCTCGTGCTCGAGGACGCCCTCGCCGAGCGAGGTGTCACCCTCGTCAAGCACGCCCGCGCGGACGCCGTCGAGCGCACCGAGAAGGGCATCGTCGTCAAGCTCTCCGACGGCCGCACGGTCGAAGGAAGCCACGCTCTGATGACCGTCGGTTCCGTCCCCAACACCAACGGTCTCGGCCTGGAGCGGGTCGGCATCGAGTTGGACAAGGGTGGATACCTGCGTGTCGACCGGGTCTCGCGCACCACGGTTTCCGGTATCTACGCTGCCGGTGACTGCACCGGACTGCTCCCGCTCGCGTCGGTGGCTGCGATGCAGGGACGTATCGCGATGTACCACGCACTGGGTGAAGGCGTCAGCCCGATCAAGTTGAAGACCGTCGCGTCGGCCGTCTTCACACGCCCCGAAATTGCAACGGTGGGTGTTTCGCAGGCAGCGATCGACAACGGAGAGGTGCCTGCGCGCACCGTCATGTTGCCGCTCAACACCAACCCGCGCGCCAAGATGTCCGGTTTGCGTCGCGGATTCGTGAAGATTTTCTGCCGCCCGGCTACCGGCGTGGTCATCGGCGGCGTTGTGGTCGCACCCACTGCTTCGGAACTGATCCTGCCGATCGCGATCGCCGTACAGAACAACCTGACGGTCAACGACCTGGCGCAGACGTTCTCGGTGTACCCGTCGCTGACCGGATCGATCACCGAGGCTGCTCGTCAGCTCATGCGTCACGACGACCTGGACTGACAACCGACCAGAGTCTTCTTACAATGTGGGAACTCTGTTTCACATACTGAAGTATTGGTGGGATAGTCGAGATACCGACCGAATCAAGGGTCGGTATCTCGGCGCTCTCCCGCCCCGTTGACCCAGGACGGCTCAGGGTGTTTTTCCTCTGACCTTCATTCTGCGTGCCTGGGAGCTTCATATGACACACGCCGCGCTGTCCGCTCGCATGGACGGACTCCGTAGTTCTGCAATTCGCGATCTGCTCACCCTGACTGCCCGGCCCGACGTCATCAGCTTGGCCGGCGGACTGCCCGATCCCGATTTCATTCCGCGGGAGCGAATCTCGAAGGCAGCCCACGACGCACTCGGTGACCCCTCGTCCGTTCAGTACGGCGAGACCTCCGGCCTGCTGCGCCTCCGTGAGGTGATCGCCGAGCGCGAATCATCCAAGATCGGGCGGACACTCGACGTGTCCGAAGTCGTGATCACCCACGGTTCTCAGCAAGGTTTGAGCTTGCTCGCGCAGGTCCTCCTCGACGCCGGTGACGTCGTGGTCGTGGAGGAACCGGCATATACCGGTGCGCTGCAGGTCTTTCGAACGGCGCAGGCCCGTCTCGTTCCCGTCCAGCTCGACGAGGACGGAATGGACACCGACGCGCTCGAAGCGAAACTCGACGCCGGTCTTCGGCCCAAAGTTGTTCACACCGTGAGCAATTTCCACAACCCGCGCGGCGCGGTGCTTTCGGCGCAGCGGCGAGCGCACTTGGCGGCACTGGCGGACCGATACGGGTTCTGGGTTCTCGAGGACGACCCGTACGGCGAACTGTACTTCGGCGAGAAACCGCCCGCACCGCTGGCGGCGTTGTCGGACAGGGTGATTCGGCTGTCCAGTGCTTCCAAAGTGTTGGCACCGGCGCTGCGCGTCGGCTGGCTGCACGGCGACCGAAAGGTCTGCGAGGCGGTCGAACTGATCAAGCAAGGCGCTGACCTGTGCGGGTCTTCGCTCACACAGCAGATCGCCGCAGACCTCTTCTCCGATGTCGAATGGTTCGACGCGCATCTCGACGTGCTTCGAGCGGGGTACGGCGCGAGGGCGAAGGCGTTGGTCACGGCCGCCGAGACGGAATTGAGTGGGCGTGCACGCTTTTCCGAGGTCCGCGGCGGGATGTTCTGTTGGATGGATTTCCTCGACGACGTCGACACCACCGAACTCCTGGGTGCCGCGCTCGCGCATGGCGTGGCATTTGTCCCAGGTTCGGCCTTCGCGGTCGAAGCGGACCTTGGTCGAAGCGCTCGACTGTGTTTCGCGACGTATCCCGAAGCGGTGCTGGTCGACGCCGTCGGCAGGCTCCGGGACAGTGTCACCGCAGGTACAGCCTGACTTTGTCGATAGTGTTGCGGAGCAGATCGATCTCCGTACCGGACGGCGGGGTGGTGACGGTGACGTGGTCGGCGACGGCCAGATCCCATCCCGTCGCCTCTCGCACCTGATCGACCGAGATGCCTTCGTGGACACTGGTCAGCTCCAACTCGCCGCCGGGGCCCTGGTGTGTCAGGACACCGAGGTTGGTGAACACCTTTGTCACTCCTGCACCTGCCGGCATGATGCCCTTTCCGCTGGCGTGGGCGCGGGCGGGGCTGGGTGAGGTGCAGAAGTCGAGCGCGGCCGGAAAGGAACTGAGGTCGTGGCGACGCATCACGACGAAGATCTCGGCCGCGTTCGCGATGATCTCGACGGCCCCGCCTGCTCCGGGCAGTCTGACCGTCGGGTTCTTCCAGTCACCGATGAAACTTGTGTTCAGGCTTCCCGTTCGATCGATTTGAGCGGCCCCGAGAAAACCGACGTCGACGTTGCCACCTTGCAGGACATAACCGAAGAGTGCGGCCATACTGAGCACGGATTCGGCGCCGGAGACCACGACGGAGTCGGCGATACCTTCGGCCATCGCCGACGGATGCGCGCCGCACACTCCGGATTCGTAGATCAGTTCTACGTCCGGATTCGACGTGTGGCGCGCGAGATCGACTGCGAGCGTGGGGAGCCCGACTCCGGCGAAGACCCGGCGCTTACCCGCCAACTCGCGTGCCGCGACGGCGACGATCGTTTCGGTGGAGGTGGTGTTACCGCTGACAATCGTGGTGGTCACAGTCTGCTCCCGTAGTCGACAGGTGTGGAGAGTTTTGATCCGACCTCGAGATCCGACCAGTAGTCAGCTCCGAGCTTGGCGAGATATTCGTCGTGATCGCCGAGTGTGTACACCCACTCGTCGAGCCAATTTCTCAGCAACGAAGGGTCTTTGGAAATCTCGGTCCAGCGTCGGTAGAAGCCGCAATCGCGGTCGTAGTATCCCTGTGCGTACGACGGGTGCGCGCCGCGCGGGCAGACGACAACCGCGTCGACGGCGTGCGAGGGAATCAGAGTTCGGCTCGGATCTGACCTGATGACCTCGTCGTCGACAAGCTCTTCCACAACGACGATCGCCTTCTTCGCGGCGTACACGGCCTCTTGCTGCACCCCGGCGATGCCCCAGATCTGTGCGTTCCCGGACGTGTCCGCTCGCTGTGCGCCGATGATCGTCACATCCGGATTCAACGGCGGCACAACGTAGACGCTCCCGCCTCCGTACGGATCCTCGACGAGTCTCAGTTGTGGGTTGAGTGCGGGTAGATCACTACCTGCGTACGACCGCAGCGGGAAGAAGGGAAGTCTGGCCGCTCCCGCCTGATACCGGCACACCATGCCGTAATGGCTGTATTCCTCGACTTCGAGGGGGAGCGGGTCCTGGTTCTCGATGCGTCTGCGTAACTCGTACAGAGAACCTGCGGAGCCGCTGGCGAAGAACGAGGCAACCAGCTTTCGGACGCAGCCGGCGGCGACGAGTTGATCGGAAACGATGTCCGGCGTCATCCGGCAGAGGGTGAGGTCCCTTCTGCCCTGCCGGATGATCTCGTGTGCCGCGGCAAAAGGAATGAGATGCGAAAATCCCTCCAGCGCAACGGTCATCCCGTCTTCGACGTATCGGCCGACGGCCTCTTTCATCGAGAGGGTCTTGTCCACGTGTGTACCTCTTCTTGTTCTTTCGCGCACTCGGTCGGTTTCGGAACTTGACATGTTCGGCCGGTGTGGCGCAACAATGTCGGGTGGAAATTCATCAGATCAACGCTTTTCTCGCGGTGGCTGAGGAGCTACATTTCGGCCGTGCGGCGCAGCGGCTTCGGATTGCGCAACCGCCGCTGAGTCGAACGATCAGGCAATTCGAGAAACAGCTCGGTTCGCCGTTGTTCGATCGGAGCACTCGAACTGTGCGGCTCACTGCTGCCGGTGAAGCGCTGCTGCTTCCGGCGCGCGAGATTCTGGACGCGTGCCGGATGGCCGAGATCGCGGTCTCTGCGGCAGGCAAGGGAACGACAGGTCGCGTTCGCCTGGGTTTCGCGGGGACTTCTTCGCATCTGCTCGTCGGGCGGTGGGCGAAATTGGTGAGAAAGACCAATCCCGGTATCGAATTCGTGCTCGACAGTTCTGCTTTCGCGAACGAGGCGTTGTTGATGCTGCTCGATCGACGACTCGACATCGGGATGGTGCGGTGGACCGTACCGCCGCTCGGGATCACGTCGAGATTGATCGCCGAGGAGAACTTTCTGGTGGCCATGTCCAAAGACCACCCGTTGGCGTCGAGGGACTCGGTTCGGTTGATCGAATTGGAGTCCGAGAATTGGGTGACGCTTCCGGCGGAGCCAGGTTCGATTCTGCGGGAGTCTCTGCTCACTGCCTCGAAGAACGCAGGGTTCCTGGCTCGAATCGTGCAGACGGCACCGGATTCGATGTCGTTGATCGCGCTGGTGTCCGCGGAAATCGGATGCTCGTTGACCATCTCCTCGGTGGCCCAGAGCATCGTGAATCCTGATGTTGTCTTTGTTCCGGTCATGGACCCACCTCCTCCTCTCCAACTGCGTATCGCCTGGCGAGAGGGAGACGACAGACCTGCTCTTCTCGAAGTGTTGAAATTGTCCGAGCAGGCGCTGCCGTCCCTGGCCTAGACGGTTGCCCGACCGGTAGGAATCTCACCCGCTTCGGACTTCGGCGAGTTCGCAATATCGACAAGAGTGTTTTCGAGTTCGAGTTCGTCGTAGTCCGCTTGTTCGGCCGTCGAGAGTTCGCCCGCGTTGTAGCCGGTACGTCGGAGCAGGAGCAGGGTGCAGATCAGTGAGACAAGGGCGTACAGCCCGGATACGATCGCGACCCCGACGATATTGCCTGACGTGTTGAGCATCCACTGCGCCAGTACGGGAGTTCCGCCGCCGACGACAAGGGAACACAATTGGTACGCCGTCGACAGACCGGTGTAACGGATGTTGGCGGGGAAGGCCCGAGCGAGAACGCCGGCGATGGCGCCGTAGAACATCGAGTGCGGGATCGTGGCCAGACACATTGCGACGACTGCAATGGTGAAGTTCCCGGTTCGGATCGCGAAGAACATGGCGGGCATGAGGACGAACTCCGGTATCACCATCAGGCACATGGCTTTTCGCATGTCGATCTTGGAGACCAGGACGGCACCGAAAGGTTGGACGATGAACTGCACGACGAGCGCGATCGCGATGGCGGCCAGGAAGGTTCCTCGATCGTATCCGAGTTCTTTTGTAGCCCAGGACAATGCGAAGGTGTTCTTGAAATAGGTGACCTGGGCGAGGGGGAGTGCGCCGGCGCCGAGGAGAACCAGTACCCAGTGCTTGCGCAAGACTTCGGCGAGCGGAAGCTTGACGACCTTCTTGCGTGCGAGAACGGCCTTCATCTCGTCCGACTCTTCGAGTTTGAGGCGAATGATCATCCCGAGAATGACCAGCACCGCCGAGATGATGAACGGGATGCGCCATCCGTACAGGAGGAACGACGGCGTCGGCATCGAGGACAGAAGGAAGAACGCGATGGTGGCCAACAGATTTCCGGCGGGTGAGCCCTGTTGGGCGAACGCGGAGTAGAGGATGCTCTTGCCCTTCGGGGCATTCTCGCTGGCAATGAGCACTGCGCCGCCCCACTCGCCACCGACCGCGACTCCTTGGATGACGCGAAGGGTGACCAGACCGATCGGCGCCCAGATCCCGACCTGTGCGTAGGTGGGGAGGAGTCCGATGCCGACCGTGGCGACACCCATCATCATCAAGGTGATGACGAGAGTGTTCTTGCGTCCGATCCGGTCGCCGAGGTGTCCGAAGATGATCCCGCCGATCGGCCTGGCGAGGAAGCCTGCCCAGAGCGTGATGAAGGCGAGGAGAGTTCCGACTCCGTTCGGGAGAGTGTCGGAGAAGAAGATGTCGCCGAATACCAGGGCAGCGGCAGTGCCGTAGATGTAGAAGTCGTACCACTCGATAGTGGTTCCGATGAACGAAGCGATACCGGCTCTTCGCGCCTTGGCGTTGATCTCCTCGGAACTGCGAGTGGGTGAACTCATGCGTGGCGACCTTTCTCTGCAACATTCGCGGCGCCGAAACGTGGCGTGCCTGAATGAGATTCGCAGAGTGGTGTAGGTCACGTCCAATACCAACTTGGTCGCCTATTGATACCTCAGGAGTATCAATAGGCGACCATGATCAGCTCTTCCGGTATGGAAGGATCGGGGTGATTACTCGGACCAGTTGTACGTCCGCTCGACGGCCTTGTTCCACTCCGCGTACAGCCGTGACCTTTCGGACTCGTCCATCGCCGGTTCCCAGGTTTGGCCGACGGCCCAGTTGTTGCGGATGTCTTCGGTGTCGGCCCAATAACCGATGGCGAGGCCCGCTGCGTATGCAGCACCGAGAGCTGTCGTTTCGTTGACCACCGGGCGGATGACGGGAACTCCGAGGATGTCCGACTGGAACTGCATCAGGGTTTCGTTGACCACCATGCCGCCGTCGACCTTCAGTGCGGACAGTTCGACTCCCGAATCCGCTCGCATGGCGTCGATGACCTCGCGGGTCTGGTATGCCGTCGCCTCGAGCGCTGCGCGGGCCAGGTGTCCCTTGTTGACGAAGCGCGTCAGACCGACGATGACACCCCGGGCATCCGGTCGCCACCGAGGTGCGAACAGCCCGGAGAACGCGGGCACGAAGTAGGCGCCGCCGTTGTCGTCGACACTTGCGGCGAGCGGCTCGATGTCCTTGGCGTTCTGAATGATTCCGAGATTGTCTCGAAGCCACTGGACCAAGGAACCCGTCACGGCGACGGAACCTTCGAGTGCGTACACGGCAGGGGCTTCGCCGAGTTTGTAGCAGACGGTCGTCAGTAGTCCGTGCTTGCTGTGCACCGGCTTCGTGCCAGTATTGAGAAGCATGAAATTGCCGGTGCCGTAGGTGTTCTTGGCTTCACCCTCGGAGAGGCAGGCCTGGCCGAATGTGGCTGCCTGCTGGTCACCGAGGATTCCGGCGACCGGCACATCGGCGAGATTGCCGCGTGGACGTCCTGTGCCGTAGACCTCTGAGGAACTACGGATTTCCGGGAGCATCGACATCGGGATTCCGAAGTCCGCACAGATCGATTCGTCCCACTGGAGGGTCTCGAGATCCATCAGCATCGTGCGTGACGCATTGGTGACATCTGTCACGTGGACGCCCTCGGTCAGGTTCCACACGATCCACGTGTCGACAGTGCCGAAGCACAATTCGCCGGCCTCCGCTTTTGCTTTCGCACCGTCGACGTTGTCGAGAATCCAGCGGATCTTCGGCCCGGCGAAGTAGGTCGAGAGTGGTAGTCCGGTCTTGTCTCGATACTTGTCCGGACCCTCGTCGCCGCCCAGTTCGACACACAGTTGATCCGTGCGCGTGTCCTGCCACACGATCGCGTTGTAGATCGGCTTACCCGTCGAACGTTCCCAAACGACGGTTGTCTCACGCTGATTCGTGATTCCGACGGCAGCGATGTCGGCCCGCGTGAGATCGACCTTCGCGAGAGCGCCGGCCACCACCTCCCGAGTGTTGATCCACAGCGCCACCGGATCGTGCTCGACCCAACCTGCTCGCGGGAAAATCTGCTCGTGTTCTTTCTGCGCAACGCTCACCACGGCGCCGTCGTGATCGAAGATCATGCAGCGGCTCGACGTCGTGCCTTGGTCGATGGCGGCGATGTATTGATTCACTGTGCTCCTAGGTTCGGGCGTGTTCGCAGTAATCCGTGCGCTGTCGCAGTATGTGGATCAAGCTACTAGCCTGTAAACGGATTCGTCGTCGACTTACAGGAGACCGGGTTGAGTAAGCAGCAAGGTGCGCAGTTTCTCGGCCCGCAGCAGCGCGAAGCTGCTTGGGAACAACTTCAGACCGAGCAATTCGACGTCGTCGTGGTGGGCGGTGGTGTCGTCGGTGTCGGAGCGGCCCTCGATGCGGCCACCCGCGGGCTGAAGGTTGCGTTGGTCGAGGCCCGTGACTACGCATCCGGTACGTCCAGTCGCTCGTCGAAGATGTTCCACGGCGGTCTCCGCTATCTCGAGCAACTAGAATTCGGCCTCGTTCGTGAGGCGTTGCGTGAGCGCGAACTCTCGCTGACCACGCTCGCTCCGCACCTGGTCAAGCCGCTGAAGTTTCTGTTCCCCTTGGCTCACCGAGTGTGGGAACGCCCGTACATGGCCGCGGGAATCTTCCTCTACGACCGGATGGGCGGCGCCAAATCGGTCCCCTCCCAGAAGCACTTGACCCGGGCGGGCGCACTGCGCATGTCGCCGAGCCTCAAGCGCAGTTCACTGACCGGTGGCATCCAGTACTACGACACCGTCGTCGACGACGCTCGGCACACCATGACCGTTGCACGGACCGCCGCCCACTACGGCGCGGTTGTCCGAACGTCGACGCAGGTCGTGGGATTTCTGCGTGAAGCGGACCGGGTCTCGGGAGTTCGTGTTCGCGACTGCGAAGACGGCCGTACCGCGGAGGTCAAGGGTCACGTCGTCATCAATGCAACCGGTGTCTGGACGGACGAAATCCAGGCCCTCTCACGTCAGCGCGGACGGTTCCGGGTGCGAGCGTCGAAGGGCGTACACATCGTCGTCCCGCGCGATCGCATCGTCAGTGAAGCCGCCATCATCCTGCGTACCGAGAAATCGGTGCTGTTCGTCATTCCGTGGGGCAGTCACTGGATCATCGGCACCACGGACACCGACTGGAACTTGGATCTCGCTCACCCAGCGGCAACCAAAGCAGATATCGACTACATCCTCGGCCACGTGAACTCCGTTCTGGTCACGCCGCTGACGCACGCCGACATCGACGGTGTCTACGCAGGCCTGCGTCCGCTGCTTGCCGGTGAGAGCGACGAGACGTCGAAGCTCTCGCGCGAGCACGCCGTTGCCCGTGTGGCTCCAGGCCTGGTCGCCATCGCCGGTGGAAAGTACACGACGTATCGGGTCATGGCGGAAGACGCCGTCGACGTCGCAGCAGAAGACATTCCGGCGCGAGTGGCATCGTCGATCACGGAGAAGGTGCCGCTCGTCGGCGCCGACGGATACTTCGCGTTGATCAATCAGACTGTGCAACTGGGCGAGCAGTACGGCTTGCATCCGTATCGCGTCAAGCACTTGCTCGACCGCTACGGTTCACTCATCACGGAGGTCCTCGAACTCGGCCGACAGACGCCGGAGTTGTTGCAGCCCATCACAGATGCCCCCGATTACCTTCAGGTCGAGGCTGTGTACGCCGCCGCGGCCGAGGGTGCATTGCACCTCGACGACATCCTGGCTCGCCGCATGCGCATCGCAATCGAGTACCCGCATCGTGGTGTCAACTGTGCGCAACAGGTTGCCGGATTGGTTGCCCCGATTCTCGGTTGGGATGCCGCCACCGTCGAGCGCGAGGTCGACACGTACCGAGCGCGCGTCGAAGCGGAGATCGAGTCGCAGACCCAGCCGGACGACGAGTCGGCCGACGCCTTGCGCGCCGCAGCGCCGGAGTCTCGGACCGAGATCCTCGAACCCGTCGTCGTGGTGCCGGATCGGGTCTGAGTCGCCCGTCGTTTGTTCTCGGTCTGTCGCGGGTAGGCGGATGTCGAATCACCACCCGTGTCAGCACAGACCGGTCGAGCGTCGCCCAGGAGGATCCCAATGTTCGGTAGTCGGTCGAGATCTGCTGAGGAACACATAGCCACTGCTTATCTGGTCACTCACCTGTGCGGAGCGATGGTAGGGCTGCAACTCTCGCGGTCACTCTCGGACTCGTACGGCGCGTGGGCTGACGGTGAGCTGGACTCGTTGCCGGGTGAGCTCGAGTACGAGATCGAGCAGCTGCTGCAACTGATCGAGGACACCCAGGGCATATCTCTGCCGCGGTACTCCAAGATCGACGCGACGGTCAATCGGATCAGGCGCCTCGTCCATGTCGACGCCATCTGGCGCAACCGTCTCGTGAAGCTGGCAACTCTCGAGATCATGCGGACCGCTCTGTGCGGCAAGAGTGCGATGTGGGAGGTCCTGAGAGACATTCCGGCCGGGGAGACGGAGGAGCAGTACCGCGAGCTCAACGACCTGGTGTCCAAGCAGATCACCACCGTCACGGCTCTGCATCACCGCGCGGCCACGGAAGCTTTTCAGGGGACGGACGGGCGGGAATCGGCGAGCGGCGGCGACCCCATCCGCTCGAGTAAGTAAGGTTTGTACCGTTCGGTGAAGAATTCGATGAACGGTAGACCCCGAGGTGTATGGAGATGGCTGAGCGCGACCAAGCACTGACAGAACCCACGGCAGTGTTCGCGGCGTTGGCGGAGATCCTCTACTCCGCAGCAGACAGCGCCGAGGTGTACTCCGCGATCTGTTCGGCGGCTGTCGAGTTGATTCCCGGTTGCGATCACGCAAGCCTGATGCTGCGACGGGGAAACACCAACGTCACGGTAGCGGCAAGCGACGAGATCGCCGAGTATGCAGACGATCTCGAACGTGCGACTGGCGAGGGGCCGTGCATCGACGCCCTCGACACGGAGGCGCCGCAGCTCGAGTCAGATCTTCGCACTCCGAATCAGTGGCCCGAGTTCGCTCGGAAAGTCGTGGCAGAGACACCCATTCGTGGCTCGATGGGGTTCCGACTGATGGTCGATCGTCAGAAGTTCGGTGCCCTCAACCTCTTCTCCGACACTCCGGGTGCGTTCACGGAAACTGTTGCCGACCACGCGATCATGTTGGCATCGTTTGCATCCGTGGCCGTCACCGCGCTGAACCGAGGAGAGGATGCCGACTCGCTGCGGCGCGGCCTGGCGAGCAGTCGCGAAATCGGTCAGGCCGTCGGTCTGCTGATGGCTTTGCATCGGGTGTCCGACGACGAGGCCTTCGACATTCTGGTGCGAACCTCGCAGAACATGAACGTCAAGATCGCCGAGTTGGCGCGCAAGCTCATCGTCCAGCATCGTTCGACTCTGGACTGAGCGCTTCGTTCGCCCCGGGCGAGCCGAGGAGTTGAGATCGCTTGCGATCCACCGTCTCTCGAAGTGCCGTCACCACCGCTGCGACTTCCGGTCGGCGCAAGGATTCAGAACGAGCCACCAACCAGTACGAAAGTCTGACTTCGATGTGAGCCGGCAGCACGCGAATCAGATCGTCGTGCTGCTCGGCCATGAAGCAGGGGAGCAAGCCGATGCCGGCACCCGCGCGCGTTGCCTCGATGTGGACGAACACGTTGGTGGACGTGACGGCCTCGCGCATGGAAACCGTGAGCTTGCGAGCCAGATCGAGTTCGTCGACCTGCAGCATCGAGTCGATGAAATACACGAGCGAGTGTTCGGCCAGCTCTTCGGCACTTTCGGGAACAGCATTCTGACGTAGATACTCTCGGGAGGCGTACAAACCCAACGCGTAGTCGGCCAGATGGACGGCCTCGGCGCGGTGAACTTGAGGTTTGCCGACAACAACCTCGATGTCGAGCCCCGAGCGTATCTGCGACGCCTTTCTGGTCGCGACGACTATCTCCACGCTCACGCGAGGATGGCGTCTGCGAACCGCTGCGCCGGCGGGGGCCGCGATGTATGCGCTGAAGCCGTCGGTGGCCGAGACCCGCACGACGCCGTCGAGTTGCTGCTGACCGGTGGAGTCGAGTGCCAGTTCGTTCACCGCGGCCTCGATGCGCTCGGCCGCGCTGAGGGCTTGTCTGCCCAGGTCGGTCAACTCCCAGCCGCCGGACGAGCGGGCCAGTACACGGCCGCCGAGGCTCTTCTCGAGCGAGGCGATGCGGCGCGAAATGGTGGTGTGGTTGAGGCCCAGGTCGTCGGCGGCGGTGTTGAAGCGGCCGGTGCGACCGACCGCGAGAAGCACCAGTAGGTCGTCCGGGCTCAGTCCGAGTGTCATATCTGCATTTTTGCACCTGTATGGTGCGAGATTTGTCATTGTCGTGCCAAGAATCTGCACCGATACTCATCGAGTCACAAAAAATGTGCGAGCGGTCACATTCCTGATCGTGAAGAGCAGGCGAATCGCGAACTGAAGACGAGGGAGTCCACGATGAGCGTCGACAACATGCCGAAACCCGAGAGCCAAGCCCCACCATCGGGGCTGAAGAAGGTGGTCGGCGCCTCGATGGCGGGCACCGTGGTCGAGTGGTACGAGTTCTTTCTGTACGGCACGGCGGCCACGCTGGTCTTCAGCAAAGTCTTCTTTCCTGGCGGCGGCAACGAGCTGGATGCGATCATCGCGGCTTTCATCACCTACGCCGTCGGATTCGCCGCCCGGCCACTCGGCGGAATCGTCTTCGGATATTTCGGAGACAAGTTCGGCCGGAAGCAGTTGTTGCAGTTCAGTTTGCTGCTGGTCGGTGCCGCGACCTTCCTGATGGGCTGCCTACCGACCTACGGTCAGATCGGCTACTGGGCGCCGGCACTGCTGGTCACGCTGCGCTTCATCCAAGGATTTGCTGTCGGCGGCGAATGGGGTGGGGCGGTACTCCTTGTCGCCGAGCACAGCCCGAATCGATCTCGCGGGTTCTGGTCGTCCTGGCCTCAGGCCGGCGTGCCGATGGGCAACCTGGTGGCCACTGTCGTGCTGTTGATCCTGACGTCGACGCTCTCGGACGAATCCTTCATGAGTTGGGGCTGGCGCGTTGCCTTCTGGCTCTCCGCGGTGATCGTTCTGGTCGGGTACTACGTTCGGACCAAGGTCACCGACGCTCCCATTTTCATTGCGGCGCAGAAGGAAGCAGAACTGGTCAAGGCAACCTCGTACAGCGTTTTCGAGGTGGTCAAGCGTTACCCGCGCGGAGTGTTGACCGCGATGGGCCTGCGTTTCGCCGAAAACGTCATGTACTACCTCGTGGTGACATTCTCGATCACCTACCTCAAGGTCGTCGTTCATGCGGACACGGCGCACATCCTCTGGTGGATGCTGATGGCACATGCCGTGCACTTCGCAGTGATTCCGTTGGTAGGCAAACTGTCCGACACGATCGGTCGACGCCCGGTGTACATGATCGGCGCCGTCACCGCTGGAACATGGGGATTCTTCGCCTTTCCGATGATGAACAGCGGGCACAATGCAGTCATCTTGTCGGCAATCATCATCGGGCTTGTGTTCCACGCGTTCATGTACGCCGGCCAACCCGCGATCATGGCCGAGATGTTCCCGACCCGGATGCGCTATTCCGGTGTCTCCCTGGGATATCAGGTCACGTCGATCGTGGCAGGTTCACTGGCTCCGATCATCGCGACCGGACTGCTGAGCAAGTTCGACTCCTCGGTTCCTATCGCGATCTATCTCCTGTTGGCATCCCTGGTCACCATCGTCGCAGTCGTTTTCGCGCGGGAGACCAAGGGAATCTCGCTCGAGTCCGTCGATGCTGCCGACGCACGAGTGCTCGCCGACGAGCGGGCCGGTGTTTCCGCATGACGCTCTCCGGCAAAACGGCACTGGTCACCGGTGGTGCCAGCGGTATCGGCGAGGCGTGTGCTCGACTCCTTGCCGCCCGCGGCGCCCACGTCACCGTCGCTGATCTCGACGACGTCGCCGCGAAGGCGCTGGCCGACGAGATCGACGGCACTGCGTGGGCCGTCGATCTCCTCGACACCGACCAACTCGTGGATCTGGCACTCGAGACGGACATACTTGTCAACAACGCCGGCATTCAACGGGTCAGTCCCATCGAGGATTTCGACGTCGAGGACTTCCGGAAGATTCAACGCCTCATGGTCGAAGCGCCGTTCCTCCTGGTCAGAGCGGCCCTGCCGTACATGTACCGCAAAGAATTCGGGCGCATCGTCAACATTTCCTCGGTCCACGGGCTCCGCGCTTCGGCATTCAAGAGTGCGTACGTCACGGCAAAGCACGGACTCGAAGGCCTGTCGAAAGTTGTTGCGCTCGAGGGTGCCCCACACGATGTCACCAGTAACTGTGTCAATCCGGGCTACGTCCTGACACCACTCGTGCGATCCCAGATCTCCGACCAGGCAAAGGTTCACGGAATCAGTGAATCCGAGGTTGTCGAGAAGGTGATGCTCACTGAGAGCGCGATCAAACGGATGGTCGAGCCCGCAGAAGTGGCATCGCTGGTGGGGTGGCTGGCATCGACCGAGGCGTCGATGGTGACGGGGGCTTCGTACACCATCGACGGCGGGTGGAGCGCCAGCTAGATCACTGGGGCTGCTGTGTTGTTCAAGCTGCCGGGTTCAGGCTTCGGGAATCTCGATTCCGAACTTCTCGCGGGTGATGACCTCGGGTTCGGGACCGCCGCGAACTCCGGTGTCGAGTGCGTCGATTGCGGAGAGTTCTTCGGCGGTGAGTTCGAAGTCGAACACGTCGAAGTTCTCCGCGATCCGCGAGGGAGTCACCGACTTGGGGATCACCTGGCGGCCCTGCTGGAGGTGCCAGCGCAGCATCACCTGTGCAGGCGACTTGCCGTGAGCGGTCGCGATGGCGCCGATGGTGGCGTCCTCGAGGGTCGAGCCGTGGGAGCCGTCGCGGTAGAACGTGATTCCGCCGATCGGTGACCATGCCTGAGACAGAATCCCGCGATCGGCGTCGGCCTCGAGCAAAGTCGACTGCCTGAAGTACGGATGAACCTCGATCTGGTTGACCGCCGGCACCACGGACGTTGCGTCCAGGAGTCGGGTGAGGTGATCCGGCATGAAGTTACTGACTCCGATGGCGCGGACCTTGCCGTCGGCCAGAAGCGTTTCCAACGCCCTGTACGCGTCGATCGTGCGCTCGAACTCGCTCGGCAACGCCTGATGGAGGATCAGAAGGTCGAGTTGTTCGACACCGAGTTTGCCTGCGCTCTTGTCGAAGGCATGCAGAGTCTCGTCGTATCCGTAGTCGGTGATCCAGACCTTCGACTCGACGAAGATGTCCGCGCGATCGAGTCCGGATCGCCGGATCGCCTCACCGACGCCCTTCTCGTTGCCGTAGGCCGCGGCAGTGTCGATATGGCGATAACCCGTCGATAGCGCGGACTCGACGGCGGCGAGTGTTTCGTCCGGCGGCGTCTGGTACACGCCGAAGCCAAGCGCGGGGATGTCGACGCCGTTGTTCAGTTTCAGACTCGGGATGCTCATGTCGTCCACGGTAGCGGCGGCCGGGGGTTCGGCGGGAGTGACTGCTCAGCCGGGTAACGGCAGTACCCCTTCAGGCCTGGGGATTCGCGATCGGGGGATTCGTCAATGAGTGAGCACTATCTTCAACCCGACTATGAGGGTGGCGACGGCAGCGAGGCCGAAGGCTGCCAGATGTGTGTTCGTACTGACTTTCTCGCCGTGCAGTCGGCTGATCACGTAACTGGTGGAACCGATCCGCAGGATCAAGACGATTTCCGCGATCAACTGCGCCGTCCGTGGCTCCAGGAAGTTGAACCACGCCGTCGCGAGAATGACGACAGGAACAACCGCAGAGGTGAGGATCGGGACGGAATCGCGAAGCGAGTCGATTCTCTCCGCGGTCGTCAGTCGGCGATCGTTGCGAATGCTCTCGCCGACGCCCTCGGCAAATGTGTGGGCGATGTATGTCGACAATGCCGTGCCGACCACAATCGCGGCGCCGAGCGATTCCTGAGATTTCGTCACCGGTATGAGTGCGGCGAGGACAAGAATGTTGCCGTAGATGTACGCGGTGGTCCTCGCCGCCACACGTTCTTGTCCCAGCGGCGCACCGTGAGACGTGATCGGACGGTTCAGCAGGGTTCGCAGGTCCCACTCCATGTTCAGAGCATGGCAGATCAGACCCTGGGGCTGTAGTGCATCGGGTTATCTCGCTGCTCGAGCGGGGGCAGGTTGCGCGCCGGTGTGTGGACCAGTGGTGCATCGGCGGGGATTCGGCCGTCAGCTCGATCCCATCCCGCGCGAGCACGTGGCTGATACCGGTATCGCCACGGCACCAGACGGAAGACGGCGTTGACGGTGCGGCCGACAGCGTTGTGAATTTTCTGATCGCGACTGGTCCACGAGTAGCCGAGTAGGTCTCGAACCGGTTGGTCGTACATTCCGACCGTCAGCCACACGAATCCGCGGGCGAGGGGGATTCGGGCGAGCCGCCACAACGGATCGGGTAGCCACGTCATGTACGGGGGCTTGCCGAGTCCCGACAGGTCGAGGACGTCGCGGGTCGCCTTGTTGTCTTCGAGTACGTTGCGGCACATGTGGTCCCAGTACTCCTGAAATGCTTCCCAGGTCTCGGGAACAGGGCGCATGCTCATCCCTACAGGCGGTACCACTGAATGTGCTCGGTGAAGAGCTGACGTTTCTGGGCCTCGGTCAAGCCACCGGAGAAGTTCTCGGCAGTGACGATGGTGCCCATGAAGAATGTTGCGTGCGCCCAGTAGAAAGTGTCGGGATCAAGTGCGTGATACCGACGCCCCAACTTGTCGACGCCCTTGATTCGTGTGTGATAGCCGCGGACTTCTTCGGCTGTCTGCTGCGCGCGATCGCCGTCGAAGACCACGCCTGCAATGGGATACAGCGAGCGGTACAGCCGTTCCCACCGCTCGTCGAAGAATTGCGAATGCTCCTCGACTCCGGCGCCGAGGCCGGGGTGCATGTTCTGCATCGAACCGGCCCAGACGCCTTGCAGCATCCCGCGCCAGTCGCCGAAATACTTCCACGTCAGGGAATCCGGACCGAGGGGAACCGGGGTGCTGCTGTCGTCAAGTTGACTACGCATGTTGTCAGATTAGGATCGACAACAGCGGTAGTCAAGGATCGAATGCCGGGTGCATTGAAGATCAAGTGTCGGCGAAGTGGGGAAGTTGTGAGCATCGAAGAACGCAGGGCCACTCGAAAGGCGACGTTGTTCGACGTCGGAGTGACACTGCTCGGTGCGGTCGACGGTCCGGCCGTCAACGTGCGTGCGGTCTGCAAGGCTGCCGGTCTGACCGAGCGGTACTTCTACGAAAGCTTCACCGATCGCGATCAGTACGTTGTCGCGGTCCACACGTTTGTCGCCGAGCGCGCGCAGTCGGCGCTTGCGTCGGCAGTGGAGTCGGAGACGACATCCGAGGCCGTCGCCACCGCTGCGGTCGACGCTTTCGTCAAGCTCATGGTCGACGATCCGGCGATGGGGAGAGTGCTCCTGATCGCCCCGCTGTCGGAACCCGTCCTGAGCGGCCGCGGTATCGAATCGATGCCGGCGTTCGTCGACCTGGTGTACGACCAGTTGTCCGAGATCGCTGATCCCGTGGACAAGCAACTGGTGGCAGTCGGACTGGTCGGGGCGTTGTTCACACTGTTCATCGGTTATCTGGACGGCACGATCGTCGTGGACCGTGATCGATTTGTCCGCCACTGCGTCAGGCTGCTGATCAACGCTAACCAGGCGTGAAGGGCTGGCAGGCCGGGCAGAAGAAGATATTTCGCTCGGTGAGCTGATCCGGTCCGAGGGTGTCTTCTCTGATGCGAGTCCCGCAACGGCGGCATGGTTTTCCGCGTCTGCCGTACACCCATGTCTGCCTACCGGGGCGGGTGTCGCCGGTGGTGACCCGGATGCGACGTGACTTGTTGACGTTGATGGTGCGAAAAGACAGATCCACTATCGCGTCGAGATTCCCCGCGAGATGTGTCGGCGTTTTCGGGTGAATACCTCGTAGGAAGCAGATCTCGTTTCGGTACACGTTGCCCAGTCCGGCCATCACCCGCTGATCCAGGAGCGCGATTCCGATCGGTACGGAGTCGGCGGCCCGTAGATTTCGGGCGGCCACGGAACTGTCCCAATCGGTCCCGAGCAGATCCGGTCCGAGATGTCCGACGGCCTCCTGTTCCTGCCCGAGTTCGAGGATCTCGGTGATTCCCAGTGAAAAGCCAACTGCTACAGAGTCTTCGGTGGCCAAGATGATGCGCGCTTGATGGGCGGGTCGGCGCCAGCGCTCGCCGGGGCGATAAATCTGCCACTGACCTTCCATCTTCAGATGCGTGTGAATGGACGCTTCGCCCACTCGGATCAGGAGATGTTTTCCGCGGCTGGCGACGGAATCCACGCGGTGGCCCGAGAGATCAACCGTGGCGTAACGAGGAACGCGGACGTCGCAGGTGGTGAGTACCTTCTCGGCCAGGGCAGCGCGCAGTTCATTGGCGGCCCGCCACACGGTATCGCCCTCAGGCATGGTCGCCGCACCCACACTTCAGGATCTCAACTTCCACGATCTCAATCATCATGACCCCAATCCTCATGACCGCAACCGGAATCCGCGAGGGGTGGCCGCGAAGCCGGCTTCGACCAGGACCGGAGCAAAATCGTTGCCGTGGATGGTCTCTCCGTCGACCTTCTCCACTACCAACTTGTCGATGGCGCGAGACGTCACCTTCTGAGCAAGTGACAGTGCTGCCAGGCGCAACGTTCCGCCGTCGTCGGTGAATGTCAGGATCGTGCGACCGCCGCGCTCGACGAACAGAACCAACTCACCCTCCACCAGAACTACCAATGCGCCGGCTTTTCGCCCGGGTCGGTGTCCTGGTGACTCTTCGCCCCCCGACGCCGGCCACGGCAGCGCCGCGCCGTACGGGTTTGCCGGATCGCACGCCGCGAGAGTGACTGCAGCCGAGGAGGTGTGGCGCCCCTCGATGGAATCACCGAACGTCCGCAAGCGGTCCACCACGGGAGGCGTCGAGAATTGAGCGCCGCCCAGGGTGTCCACGAAGTATCCGCGTCGAGCGCGCCCGTTGTCCTCGAACGTGCTCAGTACCTTGTAGATCAACGCGAAACCGCCCGGCACGTTCTCGCTCATCACCGAACCGCGGGTGACGACGCCGTATCGTTCGAGCAGCAGATCAGCCGTGGCGTGCGCCCGGATAGTGGGGTCAGGTTCGATACCTGGCAGCTGGAACCACCGACCGGAGGCGGTTGCCGGTCCCGTGCGCGCGGGCGTGGAAGCGCGGGCCATTCCGCGGTACGGACGGGCCCGCGGAACACGGCGAGGTGATCGGTGACTGGTTGTTGTTCTGGTGGTGTCGGAGAGAAGTGCGCGCAGCGGCGCAACGGTGTCGTTACCGATGTGTCCGAGCCACACCAACTCCCACAGTGCCGTTGTCACCGCACTGTCGACCGTGTCCGCAGCCGACTCCGTAGTTCGCAACGCGTCGACCAACTGGCGGAAGAAGTAGGCACCGCCGCCGGACAGCAGGTCGAGGATGCGCTTCTGCAATTCCGAGACGTCGGTGTCGGCGGGCGAATTGAGCGTGATCGGTGCCAGGTCGGCGGGGTGCAGCACTACCCACCCGTCTTTGCCCGAGATAGCTCCCGATCCGGACCACAAGACTTCACCCGTCGACGTGAGTTCGTCCAACATCGCGGGAGAGTAGTCGGCAACTCGGCTCGGCAGGATCAACGATTCGAGAGCGGACGCCGGAATCGGAACGCCGGCAAGTTGATCGACCACCGTTGCAACACCGTCGATTCCTCGCAGCGTGCCGCCCACGTGCTGCCAACTGGGAAGGAATCGCCCGAGGGTCGCGGTGCTGACCGGCTCGACCTCCTGCCGTGCCGCGGCGAGCGAGCGACGCCGCAAGCGACGCAGGACCTCGGCGTCGCACCATTCGCTCCCGGTTGCAGACGGGCGGAATTCACCTTCCAGGACCCGCTTTTCGAGCGCGAGCCGACCGAGAACGTCACGCGCGACTGATACTCCGAGACCGAAGCGTGCAGCCGCGTCGGCGAGAGTGAAGGGACCGTGGGTGCGGGCGTACCGGCTCAGGAGGTCGTCGAGTGGTTGATCGACCGGCTCGATGAACGCGGCCGGAACGCCGATGGGTAGGGGAACGCCGAGTCCATCGCGAAGCCGCGCTGCATCTTCGACGACGGTCCACCAGCTCTCGCCCGCATACGAGACGTGGAGGGCACGTTTGTCCGTAACCAACTTCTCGAGCCATGAGACCGGGTCCTCGAGACAGCGTTCGGTGACTTCTTCGGTGGTCAGCGGGCCGAGCATGCGGAGGAGGTCGGCAACACCCTCGAGGTCCTTGGCCTTTCGGTCAGGGACGAGCCGTTGCAGTTCACGTTCGGCCTGCTCGATCACTCCGGCGTCGAGGAGCTCGCGCAGTTCGACGCGGCCGAGGAGTTCGGCCAACAGCGTGGAGTCCAAGGACAAAGCGGCGGCGCGTCGCTCGGCGAGGGGGCTGTCGCCCTCGTACATGAACGCACCCACGTAGTTGAACAGGAGCGCACTGGCGAACGGAGACGGAGAGGCCGTCTCCACCTCGACGATTCGAATCTGCCTTTTCTCGATCTTGCCGAACAATTCCTTCAGTGCAGGCAGGTCGTAAACGTCCTGCAAGCACTCGCGTACGGTCTCGAGCAGGATCGGGAAGGTCGGGAACTTGCGGGCGACGTCCAGCAGTTGCGCCGACCGCTGACGCTGCTGCCACAGTGGTGCACGTTTTCCGGGATTGCGGCGGGGGAGAAGCAGTGCGCGGGCGGCACATTCGCGGAATCGGGAAGCGAAGAGCGCGGAGCCGCCCACCTCCTGGGTGACCAGATCTTCGATGTCCTCGACGTCGAAGGTGAACAGTTCGGCGCCGGGAGGTTCGTTCTCGGTGTCGGGGAGACGGATGATGATGCCGTCGTCGGAGGCCGTCGGGCTGGAATCGACGCCGTATCGTTCCTGCAGGCGCGCCCCGATGGCGAGGGCCCATGGTGCGTGAACCCGTTGGCCGTACGGGGAATGCAGCACCAGACGCCAGTCACCGAGTTCGTCGCGGAAGCGTTCGACCACCAGGGTTCGATCCGACGGCACCTGCCCGGTGGCATTCTTCTGCTCACCGACGAGTTGGATCAGGTTGGTAGTCGCGTTGTGATCGAGCCCGCCCACGCGGCAACGCTCGACGACGTCGGCTTCGTTGCCGAGAGCCGTTTCGCGCACGAACTGCCCCAACGCCTGTCCGAGTTCGGCGGGGCGACCGAGTCCGTCGCCGTGCCAGAAGGGCAAACGACCCGGCATGCCGTAGGCGGGGCTGACCAGAACCCGATCGAAGGTGATCTCCTCGATCCGCCAACTGGTGGCGCCGAGCGCAAAGACGTCGCCGACCCGGGATTCGTAGACCATTTCCTCGTCGAGTTCGCCGACGCGGGACGCTTTCTCGCCAACCATGTAGACGGTGAAGAGGCCGCGGTCGGGGATTGCGCCGCCGGAAGTGACGGCCAAACGCTGCGAACCCGGGCGGCCCGTGAGCGTGTTGGACTCACGATCCCAGACAAGGCGAGGACGTAATTCGGCGAACTCGTCCGAGGGGTACCGCCCCGCCAGCAAGTCCAGAGTCGATTCGTACGCCGAACGGGGAAGCGTTGCAAAGGAACCGCTTCGGCGAACCGTCTCGAACCAGTCGTCGACGTCGATCGGTTCGAGAGCGGTGGCCGCAACAGTTTGCTGAGCGAGGATGTCGAGGGGATTGGCCGGAACGGCCATCGCTTCGATCTTGCCTTCGACCATGCGCTCGACGGTCACCGCGCAATGAATCAGGTCGGTGCGATGCTTGGGGAAGACGACGCCTCGCGATATCTCGCCGACCTGGTGGCCGGCGCGGCCGACACGTTGCAGGCCGCTGGCAACCGAAGGCGGTGCCTCCACCTGGATGACCAAGTCGACGGCGCCCATGTCGATTCCGAGTTCGAGGCTGCTGGTGGCGACGACGCATCGCAATCGACCCGATTTGAGGTCGTCTTCGATGAGGGCTCGCTGGTCTTTGCTGACCGATCCGTGGTGGGCGCGAGCAAGGAGGGGTTCTGCGCCGTAGTTGACCTCGGTGGGAGCCCCGATCTGCGCGGGCGGGCGAGATGTTTTCTCGACGGCCAGACCGATGCGTTCTGCATGAATCTCGTTGAGCCTGGCTGTCAATCGTTCGGCGAGGCGGCGAGAGTTGGCGAACACGATGGACGATCGGTGGTCGAGAACGAGGTCGACGATCTGTTCCTCGACGTGGGGCCAGATCGAACCGGCTTGCGGGGTGGGAGATTCGGAACCGTCGTCCGGCGTCGCGATCCCCAGTTCGGTCATGTCCTCGACGGGAACACGGACCGTGAGGTCGAATGTCTTGGCGGCAGGCGGTGCCACGATTCGGATCGGTGCCGAACCGGCGAGGAACCGCCCGATCTCCTCGTGCGGACGGACAGTGGCCGACAATCCGATGCGTTGCGCCGGACGCTCGAGCAAGCCGTCCAGGCGTTCCAGTGAGAGCGCAAGGTGCGAGCCACGCTTGGTACCCGCCACCGCGTGAACCTCGTCGACGATCACGGTGTCGACACCGACCAGTGTTTCCCGGGCAGCGGAGGTGAGCATCAGGAACAACGACTCAGGCGTGGTGATCAGGATGTCCGGAGGACGTTTGATCAACGAGCGTCGATCGGCCTGGGACGTATCGCCGGAACGGACACCGACGGTGATCTCGGGCGGGGTGAGGCCCAGACGCTTCGCCGTCTGCGTGATGCCGACCAGCGGCGCGCGAAGGTTCCGCTCGACGTCCACACCCAGCGCTTTGAGCGGCGAAATGTAGAGGACTTTGGTGGCGCGTTCGCCTTCGTCCTTGGCGGCGAGTTGGTCGAGCGCCCACAGGAACGCCGACAATGTCTTGCCGGAGCCGGTGGGTGCGACGACAAGAGTGTGAGAGCCACTCGCGATGGATTCCCAGGCACCGAGCTGCGCAGCAGTCGGCGCGCTGAAAGCCCCGCCGAACCACTCGCGTGTGGCGGGCGAGAACCTACCGAGGACGTTGGTCACGACCACCATATTGCCCCTTCCCACCGACAGCGTGTTCGTGCCTGCAGCCGAAGTGCAGAGCATACTATTTGCCCTGTTATAGCGATTCTCTCGTTATCGAGAAGGCGAGTGCCTGATGGAAGCAGTCAAGATTGTCCTCGAGCTGGCGGTAGTGCTCGGGGCGATTGTCATGGGTACCAGATCGAGCGGTGTCGCTCTCGGTCTGTGGGGCGGCGCAGGTGTTGCCGTCCTCGTGTTCGTCTTCGGAGAGGACGTCGGCAGTCCGCCGGTCGACGCTCTCCTCATCGTCCTGTCCGTCGTCCTCGCGTCGTCGATGATGCAGGCGGCCGGTGGTATCGACTGGATGGTCACCATCGCGGCCAAGTTGATCGAATCTCGCCCGAAACAGATCACGCTGATCGCGCCGTTGGTGTCATTCCTGTTCTCGGTCGGTGCCGGCACGTCCAACATCCTCTACCCACTGCTCCCCGTCATCTACGACGTCTCGTACAAGAACGGTGTGCGGCCGTCACGACCGCTGTCGCTGTCAGTTGTCTCGACCGGTGTGGCGCTGGCGTGTAGTCCGGTGTCCGCGGCAATGGCGGCAATGGTCACGCTGACCGACGTGCCGCCCTACGATTTCGAACTCATCGACATCATCAAGATCACCTTCCCGGCTGCTGTTGTCGGCATCGTCCTTTCCTCCATCGCGGTCAACCGACTCGGCAAAGATCTCGACGACGACCCGGAGATACAGGCGAAGATGAAGTCGGGCGAATTGGCCGGACCTGGTGCAGCTTCCAAGACCGAACTCGTCTCGACGAAGACCGGACGAAACGCGGCACTGATCTTCCTGGCCGGCGTCCTGGCTATCGTGATCTTCGGCCTGTTCAAGGGGATTCGTCCCGAAGCTGCCGACGGTACTCCGATGGGGATGACACCGATCATCGAAATGCTGATGTTCGTCGTGGGTACGTTGATCCTGCTGGTGTGCCGCCCGAATGTCGCCGACGTGCCGTCGTCGACGGTGTTCCGTGCCGGTATGGTCTCGGCCATCGCGCTGTTCGGTCTGGCATGGCTGACGGACACGTTCATCAGCGCCCATTCCGAGCTGATCACGAGCACCGTCGGCGACTGGGTCAACGCCGCGCCGTGGATCTTCGCGCTCGGTGTCTTCCTGGTCTGTGTACTGACGACCAGTCAGTCGACCGCTACGAGGACCATCGTGCCGATCGGTCTCGCTGCCGGGATTGCACCCGGTCTGGTGAGCGGAATGTGGGCCGGAGCGTTTGCCGGCGTCTATCTGTTGCCGACAAACGGTTCGCAGATCGCGGCTGCGAACTTCGACCTCTCGGGCAGCACGAAGCTCGGTTCCAAGCTCGTCGACCACTCGTTCTTCCTGCCGACCATCATCTTGGCCGTCACGACGATTGCGGCCGGCGCGTTGTTCGGAGTGGTGCTCGGTTGAGTATTGCGGCTGAGTCAGCCCTGAGTGACAGCGCTGAGTCAGCTGTTGCGGTAGTGGTCCCAGCTCGCCTTGCACGCGTGGGCGAGCTGGTCCACCCGTTCGGCGTCGGGTGTCGGCCAGTCGACGCCGGGTTCCATGATGTAGGCGGCCAGTTCGTCTCCCAGTAGGAATTCTCGTTTGAATTCGGCCTGAACCGCGCTCAACGTGATCCCGGCTTCGGCGGCGCGGGCGCTCAATTCGGCGAATCTGGCTCCGGCTCGAATGATTTCGAAACTGCCGAGGTACGGCTGATTGAGAGCGACGGCATCCGGATCGTCGACCTGAAATCCCTTGCGATGTGAGACCGCAAGTGTGCGTATGAGCTCCGGATCCATCGTCACGGGATTGTCGCCGCGTCGATTGCCGTCGTGGTCGCCACGATTGGAGAGCGCGACGACGTCGGGGAGCCGATCTGCTTCCGGCCGTTCGACATTGACGGCGCCGTCCTGCCGGGTGGTGTGGTTCATCGTGTCGTGGAACGACAAGGTCGTGAACGATCGACCGAGTTCGAAGCTCTTCGCCACCATGGCTTCGATCAGTGCGTCGCGAGTTCTCTCGTAGACGCCCAAACCGTGTTCAGCTGTCTCGGTGAAGGTCTCGGCGAGGTCCTTCCAACCCGCGTCGTCGGTCGGCTCGAGCAGCAGGGGGTAGAACGAGAAGGTGACAGGGCGAACTGCGTCGACACCGGCGAGGTCCGCTTTGTTGCCGGCACCGGCCTCGTGGACGCGGGCGAAGGCCTCGCGCAGTGACGCTTCCAGGTTTTCGGGCTTCGCACGGTTGGGATCGCGAATCATGCGAGGGTGCGGATTCTCGACGTATACGATGCGCGAATCGATTTCGGCCCAACGGCGCACGATGGGACTGGTGGACATGTCGGTGAAGTCGAACTGCAGCCGCTGTGTGAACTCGGGTGCGAGAAAGCGTGAGAGTTCTGCTGGAATCGCGGAACCCGAGTGTGGGCAACTGACAAGAAGGTCGGCGTCGGCGATGGCGTCGTCGAGACTGCGGGAGTCACGATCGGCATAGAACGTCAGGTCCTCCGCCGTGAACACGGTTCCGGCCGGGATGAGTACTGGTTCTCCACTGGTCATGAGCCCCAGCGTAATCGAGTACAACCGTGCGTACTCAGTATCCGCTGAGTCGTTCCACGAGAGCTGTTTTGATCTCCGGGCGACCAGCCGCGACAAGAGTGAAGGTGGCTTCACGCATGAGCCGCTCGGGGGTGTTGCTGCCGACCAGAGCGCGGCTTCCGGTCGCAGTCACGAGTGCGGCCGATGCGCGTATCGCAAGTTCCGACGCTCGGGCGCGGGCGGCCGACATGTCGCCGCCGTCGCGCAGTGCTGCATCGAGATCGGCGCGCGCCCGGGTGGCTTGTTCCTCGAACGCGTCGGTGTCGACTCCCAGATCCGCGAGTTCGGTGACAGCACGGCGGGTGATGCCCATGGCCATCGCGCCGTTGAGCCACAAGCCGGGGAGCTGGGTGCTCTGGAATTGTTCGTCGCTGACGACAGCACAGACGTCGGTATCGGGAATTTCGAAAGCGTCGAACACGATTCGGACGGTGTTGCTCCCGCGCGCCGCGATCAGTGGAAGCTCCTCGATCGTCAGACCCGGGGCCTCGCCCACCGGTACGACGGAATGAACGATGGAATTGTCGAACTCGTCGCGCGCCGACACCAAGAGAACATCGACGATGCCCCAACCGGTGACGAAGGGTGCGATCCCGTCGAGGACGTAGCCGTCGTTCACCCGCTTCGCCCACAGGAGCGGTGGGCGGGGGATGGCGCCGGCATAGGCAACCCCACCGCGAATCGTGCCGGAAACCAGACCGTCCCAGTATTGTTCGCGCAGAGGTGCATTGGGACTCGCCGCCAGGGCTCCGACGACGCCGTGATGCTGCATCCAGGTGAACGTCGTCGCGAGGCAACCGCCGCACAAGGTTTCGAGGACCTCGACCAGTTCTTCGCTGCTGGGGCCACCCTCACCGAGGGCAGCGATGCCGTAGAAGCCGTCGGCGGCGAGCGCGTCGAAATGGCTGCTGGGGATTTCTCCGTCGGCGTCGACGCTGTCGGCGACGGGAAACAGAACGGTATCGGCGATCTCACGCGCAAGTTCCGGCCACTTGGTCACGCTGTCAGGGTAAGCCGTGAGCGGGGGTTGTGGTGTGGAACCGAAACCGAGCATCTAGAACGAGGGCGGCGAACTCACGATGAGGAATCTCGCCACCGCGTCGGTGCGATTGAACCACCGGTGTGGGATGGTCGAGGTGTAGAGGAGGGTGTCGCCTACGTGAAGAACGTGATGCTCGTCCAGTCCCACCTCGACCTCGACAGATCCTTCGAGAACATGAATGAACTCTTCGCCGGCGTGCTCGGTGTGCTCACCTGCCTCGGAATGAGGTGCTGCCGTGATCTCGTTGGGTTCCATGGTCCGTGAGCCGGTGGAGCAGAATCGAATCACCGAATCGTGTGCCAGTTCGAAGGTTCGCCCCTCGCCGGCGCGGACGAGGCTGGACGGAGTTCGCTCACCCTGCGCCAAGAGTGCGTGCGCCGTGGTGCCGAGCGATTGCGCGAGGCGATGAAGGTTCATGACACTGGGTACTGCGTGGCCGTTTTCGGTCTGGCTCAGGAAGGGCTGCGACAAGCCCGACTTCACGGCAACCTCGCGCAACGTCAGTCCGGCTTCTTTTCGCGCCGTCCGCACGGCAGCCCCGATTGCGGTCGCTATCGCCTTCTGGTCGTCGTCCATGTGCCGAAGATAGCAGTGCTCTGGTGAAAGTTTTGATTACACAGACGAAACAAATTCGACCACGGTAAGAAATTATCGACGTGCTGAATAGTCCCGTACACGAAACACTTCCAGCTTCGGACGGAGATCGGCGCATGGCCATCCATCCTGTCGACCAGCGGCTCCCATTTGCCCGCCAGTCTGCTTTTGCTCTTCAGCACGTCCTCATCATGTACACCGGCTGCATCACGGTCCCGCTGGTTTTCGGTGCCGCCGTAGGGCTGGACCGCAGCACAGTCGCGATGCTGATCAGCGCGGACTTGCTCGTTGCAGGCATCATCACGATCATTCAGAGCCTGGGCGTCGGGAAGGTCGCCGGTGTCCGGCTGCCGATCGTCTGCGGGGCGACCTTCGCCGGGCTGACGCCGATGATTCTGATCGCCAAGGAGTACGGCCTGCAGGCGGTGTACGGGTCCATGCTGGTCGGTGGCGTAGTCGGCATTGCCTTGGCCGTGCCGTTCGCCAAGATCGTCCGATACTTCCCACCCCTGGTTACCGGCGTCGTCCTCACAGTCATCGGCATCTCGTTGATCGGTGTCGCAGGAGGACTGATCGTCGGAAACGACCCCACCTCCCCGTCGTTCGCCGACCCGAAGAATCTGGCGCTGGCTGCCGCAGTCGTTGTGGTCGCGGTGGCCTTCATCTGCCTCGGCCGCGGGATGTGGACGCAGCTCGGTGTACTGATGGCGCTGGTGATCGGCACCGTGATCGCCATCCCGATGGGCCTGATCGATCTGAGTGGCGTCGGCGGCTCGGCCTGGGTGGGCTTCCCGATGCCGTTCCACTTCGGCGCTCCGGAGTTTCCCGTCACCGCCGTGGTGGCGATGAGTATCGTCATGGCAGTCGTCTTCGCAGAATCGACGGCGAGCATGCTGGCGGTCAGCGAGATCACCGGAAAGCCTTTGAAGAAAGCAGATCTCGCACGAGGGCTGGTGGCCGACGGGATGTCGGGAGTTCTGGGCGGAATCTTCAATGCCTTTGTCGACACCGTTTTCTCGCAGAATGTCGGCGCCGTTGCCACGACCCGGGTGTACAGCCGGTACGTGACCGCTACCAGCGGTGCCATTCTGATCGTCCTCGGCCTCATCCCGCGAATGGGTGAAGTGGTTGCAGCCCTGCCTGATCCGGTGGTCGGCGGCGTCGGAATCATCTTGTTCTCCACTGTCGCCGTGGTCGGAATCAACACGCTGCGCAAGGTCGATCTCAGCGACCCGATCAACACCACGATCGCCGCTGTATCGGTGGGGATCGGTATTCTTCCGGAATTTGCGGAAGGGATGTTCGAGCGATTCCCCTCCTCGGCTCAGATCCTCCTCGGTAGCGGCATCACCTTGGCTGCGGCCTCGGCCTTTTCGCTCAATCTGCTGTTCAATCACACCCGACTCGGTGAACTCGCGAGGCGATCGCGAGAGAGCCTCCATGCCACTGCAAAATCTGAACCCGCCACCAGCTCTGCAGGAGACGCCAGTGTCACAGTCCCAGTCTGATCCCTTCGAAGTGCCCGTCGTCGACATCTCGCCTTACGTGCTCGGTGGTGCCGACCAGGACAAGGCGCGAGTGGCTGCCGAAGTCGACCATGCTTGTCGGACTGTAGGTTTCATGCAGATTCGGGGCCACGGTGTTCCGGCCGCTGTTTCTTCCGGCCTCGCCGAAGCGATGGACGACTTCTTCGGGCTGCCGATGGAGACGAAGTCGGGCTACCGAATCGAGGGCGCGAATCGTGGGTACAGCCCGCCCAAGAGTGAGTCGCTGAGCCTGAGCCTCGGCGTCGAATCCGCGACCAGAATGAACGACTTTTTCGAGGCCTTCAACGTCGGAACCGAAGCCCGATCATTCACCGAACTCGAACTGTCGGAGGACGATTACGGAATCAACCTGTGGCCCGCAGTGTCTGGTTTCACGGCGCGGGTGGAGAATTACTACGCCCATGGCGAGCGGGTGGCACGCACACTGACCACCATTTTCGAAGACGCGCTCGGGCTGACCCCAGGATTCTTCGAGTCGATCACCGACCACTCCATCGACGTACTGCGGATGAACAACTACGCGTTACCCGAAGGGACGGTGACGTTGGACGGTGAGTTGAAGGGGATGGGCGAACATACCGATTTCGGGCTGGTCACCGTGCTGTGGGCGGATCAGGTCGAAGGTTTGCAAGTACTCGGGAGCGACCGACGCTGGCACGATGTCTGGCCGCACGACGGCGCGCTACTGGTCAACCTCGGGGATCTCACCGCGCGACTGACCAACGACAGGTGGATGTCCACGCTGCACCGAGTTGCGCCTCCGGTGGTGAACGGCACCATCAAGCGCCGGCGATCGGCGGCCTTCTTCCATGACGGAAACGTCGACGCGGTGATTGCGACCTTGCCGAGTTTTCAGGACGACTCCGGCTTGGAGTACGAACCCATTACCGTTCGCGATCACATCAAGGCCAAATTGGCCGGGTCGAGGCAGGGGAAGTCCAACGTCGCCGCAGGTCGTGAGGCGGCTCGGGTACTTTCGGCTGCAGAGCTCGAGGTCAAGCAGTGAGTGCACGGAACATCGTCCTGATCCACGGAGCGTGGGCCGGCGGGTGGGTCTGGGATCGTGTGTGTGGCCCACTGAAATCGGCCGGCTTCAATCCCGTTGTGGTGGAGCTTCCCGGCTCGGGAAGTTGGAACCCAGACGACGTGATCGATCTCGATGTCGTTGCCGAACATGTTGTGGCAGTTGTCGAGTCCTTGGACGGACAGTGCGCCCTCGTCGGTCACTCCGGCGGTGGCATCGTGGCCTCACAGGTGGCTGAGTTGCTGCCTTCGCGGGTAACGGGTCTTGTGTACGTCGCAGGGATGATGCTTCCATCGCAGACGGACTTCGGTATGCTCTGCATCGAACTCGGTCTGGAAAGTCCGGTCGGGATCTCACGTTGGTTGGTCCCCGCCGACGACGGGGATGCGACGGCTGTTCCGCCCGAAGCCGGTGCCGCTGTGTTCTTCCACGAAGCGCCGGTGGCTGATGCGATCTTCGCCGCGCGCATGCTCGTTCCACAACTGGAGTCAGCCCGCCTGATGGCACCGGTCTGGACGGAAGAGCGATTCGGAACCGTGCCGAGGTTGTATGTCGAATGCACGCTGGATCGAACCGTGCCGATCGAGGCTCAACGCGCCATGCAGAGACTTGTCCCCGGTGCCCAGGTGGTCAGCCTGGGCACCGACCATGCACCGCAGTTGTCGGCGCTCCCGGAGTTGATCGACGCGATCACCGATTTCGCCCGGCAGGTGTTCAGCCGAACTCGACCCCTTGAGCCAGCGGAAGCTGGTCCGAGTAATTGACGGTATTGGTGGCTCGGCGCATGTATGCCTTCCACGAATCCGAACCCGACTCGCGTCCGCCGCCAGTCTCCTTCTCCCCGCCGAATGCGCCGCCGATCTCCGCACCGGACGTTCCGATGTTCACGTTCGCGATGCCGCAATCGGAGCCGTCGGCGGCGAGGAAGCGCTCTGCTTCTCGCTGGTCGAGTGTAAAGATCGAGGACGAAAGTCCTTGAGGTACGCCGTTGTGCAGCGCAATGGCGTCGTCGAAATCGGTGTAGGTCAAGACATAGAGGATGGGTGCAAAAGTCTCCGCCCGTACCACCTCGGTCTGTGCTGGCATACGAACGAGAGCGGGCGTCACGTAGAACCCGGAATCGCCGACGCGGTCCCCGCCACACACCACAGTTCCGCCGTCCGCGCGTGCGGCCGAGAGCGATTTCTGCATCGTCTCGAACGCGGCTTCGTTGATCAGCGGCCCGACCAGAACACCGGAATCGAAGGGACTACCGACCTGGAGTTGCGCGTACGCGGACGCAACGCGGTCGACGACGTTGTCGGCGATCGACTCGTGAACGATGAGCCGGCGCAGTGAGGTGCAGCGCTGCCCGGCAGTTCCAGCGGCGGAGAAGACAATTCCGCGCACGGCAAGCTCGAGATCCGCCGACGGCGTGACGACTGCGGCGTTGTTTCCACCCAGCTCCAGGAGACTTCGTCCGAAGCGCTCGGCGACCCGCGGAGCCACGGCGCGGCCCATCCTCACGGAACCGGTGGCGCTGACCAAGGCCACGAGTGGGTTGTCCACGAGAGCCTCACCGACGTCACGTCCGCCGACGACCAACTGGTGAACGTCGATCGGTGCTTGACAGTCGGCGAGTGCGCGTCGGAGGAGGGCGTCACATGCCAGTGCAGTCAGCGGCGTGGTCTCCGAAGGCTTCCAGACGACGGCGTCGCCGCACACGAGAGCAATGGCGGTATTCCACGACCACACCGCGACGGGAAAGTTGAACGCGGAGATGACTCCGACAACGCCGAGAGGGTGCCACGTTTCCGTCAACCGGTGTCCGGGACGCTCGGACGGCATGGTGCGTCCGTAGAGCTGCCGGGAGAGACCGACGGCGAACTCGCAGATGTCGATCATCTCCTGTACCTCGCCGAGAGCCTCCGAGGTGACCTTCCCGGCCTCCAACGTCACGATTTCCGCGAGGTCATCCTTGTGCTCGGTCAGTAAGCTGCCCAGCCGGCGTACGACCGCGCCGCGCGCCGGAGCGGGAACGGTTCGCCAGGTGAGGAACGCACGATGAGCCGCCTCGACGGCGTCGTCGACCTCTCGGCCGGAGTGCTGCCGAACGGTACGCAGTTGCGTACCGGTGATGGGGGTTCGTGCGCTCAGGTCGCCGGCGGGCCACTCGACACCGCACGCGGCAAGGGCGCTTTCGGCGCGATCGGCGAGGCTCGAAGAATCAGGCAGGTTCACTGGGGAGTCCTCTGTCGTTGTGGGCGGGAGGCAGCACGGCACGTGACGCCTCTTGTTGTGCGCGGTACAGCTCGAACGGATCTTCGATGGTGCGGTCGATGGCGCCCTCCAATCGATCCTGCCCGTATTCGGCGCCGGGCGCATCGGAAACGAATCCGGTCACGGAATCGAGATTGGATGCGAAGATCCCGGCCGCGGAGGCAGGTAGGAAGTCCTCGTAGACGATCGGGTCGAGGACGACAACAGTTCCTTCGTTTCGGTACGTGAAGTACGCCAACCCCGCGGCATCGAGTTCGCTTTCGGAGTGCGGAAATTCGCTGTCCCAGTCGGCGTCCTCGGGCGTGGCGATCAGTCGGTCGTAGATCGCTCGCCCGCTGCGGGTCAACGCGATTCCGCGTGCCTCCACCTCGCCGAATCTGACGCGGACGGGCTCAGTGGTGACCGATCCGTCGTGCTGACGGAAGAGTCTGTCTTCGGCCAATGCACGAAACGACGTCTGCCGCAGAAGTAGTGGTGGTCCGCTCCATCTCGGCGGGCCTTGGATGCGGTCGATCATGGTGATACCGCGCTCGGTCATGCGGCGGTACAACTCGTCGATGTCGAGCACTCGCGGGGTGAGGTGATTGACGTGGGTCGAGCCCTGCCCCGCAATGTCTGCAGCGACAGGCGAGATTGCGGCGAGTTCGCGGTACCAGCCCGCGTCGATGGGATCGGTGCCGAGCCGAAACGCCGAGGTCGCTGCATCGACGAACTGTGTCGCCTCGGGCTCCGTCAGGCCGCCCTCGCGACTCGATTGACGTGCCCACTGCAGAAGTTCGGGAGAGAACAGGGTCCGGCGACGCAGAAACCCGGTGATCCGACGCTCGAGGTCGGTGTCGAAGAACCTGGAATCGGAACTGGTCAGCACCGAGGTGAAAACGCGGAACGGGTTCCGGGCGAGTTCGGCGGGATCGGTGGGGCGAAATGCCGTCGAGACAGCGGGAATGGGGGAGGCGGTGAGCCGGAGGTCGTAATAGCCGACCGGAAACATACCGAATCCGCCGAAGACGGTGGCTACGTCACGTAGTTCGTCGAGAGTCCCCAGTCTGATGGCGCCGTGACGCTCGGCGCTGACTCTCGCCAGGCTGCCCAGGCGCTCCGCAGAATCCGGATGTTCGGCGGCAAAATTACGGTTCACCTGCATGGTTACATCTACCAAGGTGTTGTAAGCGGGGACCTCGTCGCCATACATCTTGGCGAGGGCCGCTGCGAACCGTGCACGTAGCTCCCAGGTTTCAACCATACGAATGTCCGATTGCGTTAGCCTGCGCAGGTGCGAGAAACAGAAACCAGTGACGTTGCCGGTGTTCCGGTCGACGAAACCGATCGACTCTTGATGCGTGAATTGGTCTTGGACGGCCGTGCCACTCTCGCGAGTCTTGCTGAGAAGGCTGGACTCTCGATCTCCGCAGTCCAGTCGCGAGTGCGTCGTTTGGAATCTCGCAAGGTGATCCGTGGGTACTCCGCGAAGATCGATCCGGAGGCACTCGGTCACAATCTGTCCGCATTTGTCGCCATCACTCCTCTCGATCCCTCGCAGCCCGACGATGCGCCTGCCCGCTTGCGTCATCTGCCGGCGGTCGTCTCGTGTCACTCGGTAGCCGGGAGCGAAAGCTACGTCCTCCTGGTCCGGGTGGCGTCACCTCGGGCGTTGGAGCGATTGCTGCAGGAGATCCGTACGGCAGCCAACGTCAACACACGAAGCACCATCATCCTACAAACTTTTTACGACGAATGACGCCTGTTCAATAACTTTTACGGTCCTCTATCGACACTCCCGGAAAATTGACATAACCTTCGCGTATGAGTACTGCGATGCGAGACTTCGGTGACAGTGCGCTCTTTCCGGTCTACGACGTGTTGAAGGCCAGCATCCTCGTCGACGGATTCGATCTGATTCTCGACGTCGAAGGGTCGCGGGGTTCCTATCTCCGTGACCTGCGAGACGGAACCGAGTATCTGGACATGTTCGGTTTCTTCGGCTCTTCGGCCCTGGGTATGAATCACCCTGCGATCACAGGCGACGAGGAGTTTCAACAGGAGTTGGCTGTCGTGGCCTCCAACAAGCCGAGTAACTCCGACATCTACACCGAACCCATGGCGCGCTTCGTTGCGGCTTTCGCTCGGGTACTGGGGGATTCGGCACTCCCACACTTGTTCTTCGTCGACGGCGGAGCCCTGGCGGTGGAAAATGCACTCAAGGTTGCCTTCGACTGGAAGAGTCGGTGGAACGAAAGCCGTGGGTTGTCAGCAGATCTGGGGACAAAGGTCCTGCACCTGACCGAGGCTTTTCACGGCCGCAGTGGCTACACGATGTCGCTCACCAACACCGAACCGGGCAAGGTCGCGCGATTCCCCAAGTTCGACTGGCCACGTATCGACTCGCCGTACCTGGCAGACGGCCGCGATGTCGAAGCTGCGGAGAGGGAAGCTCTCGATCAAGCGCGCCGAGCTTTCGCCAACAACCCCGACGACATTGCCTGTTTCATCGCCGAGCCGATCCAGGGCGAGGGCGGCGACCATCACCTCAGGCCGGAATTTCTGCAGGCGATGCAGGAGTTGTGCCACGAAAACGACGCCCTCTTCATTCTCGACGAAGTACAGACCGGTTGCGGAATCACCGGAACTGCCTGGGCCTACCAACAATTGGGTCTGAGTCCGGATGTGGTGGCGTTCGGCAAGAAAACGCAGGTGTGCGGAATCATGGCCGGCGGGCGCGTGGATGAAGTGCATGACAACGTGTTTCACGTCAGTTCTCGGATCAATTCGACGTGGGGTGGCAACCTCACCGACATGGTTCGTGCCCGGCGGATACTCGAAGTCGTCGAGCAGGACCGACTGATCGACCGCGTGCGATTCACGGGTGCGCATCTCCTTGCCCGGTTGACCGAAGTCTGCGGGCGGTACGCGGCGGCAACCGAGCCGCGCGGTCGTGGCCTCATGTGCGCGATCACTCTGGAAGACAGTGACCTTCGCGATCGCGTCGTACAGCGACTGCGTGAAGACGAGCACGTGATGATACTGCCTACCGGGAAGAGGGGAATCAGATTCCGGCCCGCGCTGACGGTGACCACCAGTGAGCTGGACGACGCGGTCGACGCGGTCGAGCGCGTGCTCGCACGCGAGACCTAGGGCCTCTGTAGCTGTTCCCACACTCGATCCGGTGTCATCGGTGTGGAGTACATACGCACTCCACACGCGTTGGCAATCGCGTTTGCCAACGCCGGTGCTACAGGATTGAAGGGGGCCTCACTCATCGATTTCGCGCCGAAAGGCCCGAGCTTGTCGTACGTGTCGGCAAACAGTACTTCGGTGATCGGCAGATCCCCGATCTGGGGAACGTGATAATTGCGCAACTGCGGATTGATCACCCGACCTTCTTCGATGACGATCTCCTCCGACAGCGCAGCGCCGAGCGCTTGTCCCACACCGCCTTCCACCTGCCCTCGCAGTTGTGCCGGGTTCATGACAGTGCCGGCATCGGCGGCCTGAACCGACTGCAGGATCTTCACCCGGCCGGTGTTCGTGTCGACGGCAACGCGAAAACCGTGAACGTTGAACGAGACCGAGCGCGGTGTCCCGTCGTGGCGACCGTCAGCGGCGAGCGGGCCACCTTCGAGTAGCGTCGCGAAATCGAGGCAACCGTGGGACGTTTCGACACCGTCCGGCGAAAGGTCGTCGATCTGCGCGCCGCGACCGCTCGATCGCACCGCACGGGTCAGTATCCGCTCGCGAAGGCGCTCGCAGGCGATCAGGAGCGCCTTTCCGGCGACCACCGTTCCTGTCGACCCGAATGCTCCGGTGTCGTATCCGCCGGCATCGGTGTCGGATTGAACAATCGTGATGCGATCGACTGTCGTCCGCAATTCGGTGGCCGCGATCTGCTGGTGAATCGTAGTGGTTCCGTTGCCGAACTCAGCGGTGCCGATGTTCACGACGTACCGACCGTCGGCCTCGAGTGCGACGGTGGTGTCGGAGAAGTGACCACGCGGCGGGATCGTCGCGATCATGGCAATTGCCATGCCCCGACCGATCTGCCAACGCGACCCAGCCGGTGCAGCCTCTCCGCGTCCGCTCGACAGTGCACTGTCGACGAGGTCGATGCACTGGTCCAGTCCGTAGCTGCCGAATTCGAGATCACCGTCTTCGACGTGCCAGTCGACAAAATCGTCTCCGGGAACGACGACGTTGCGCCGCCGAAACTCGAAGGGGTCCATGCCGAGACGATCCGCGAGCTGATCCATGGCCGACTCGACGGCGAAGATGATCTGGCCGAGCCCGTAACCACGAAAGGCCCCGGAGGGAACGTTGTTCGTGTAGACCGCTTCGGCGTCGACGCGTTTGGTCGCAGCGCGATAGACCGCCATGGATTCGGCGCACCCATGGAACATGACTCCGATCGAATGGTTCCCGTACGCCCCCGCGTCGGAAAGGACGTCGATAGAGAGCGCAGTGAGAGTTCCGTCGGCGTCGGCGCCCGCACGCACCGATACTCGCATCGGATGCCGTGACGGTGCGATGGTGAACTGATCGCTTCGGCTGAACTCGTAGGCTACGGGCTTGCCGGTCTTCAAGACGGCCAGTGCGACCAGATCCTCGGTGAGTAGTTCCTGCTTCCCGCCGAAACCCCCGCCTACTCGTTTTGCGAACACCCGGATTCGGCTGCGATCGAGATCGAAGATGTGGGCCAATTCGTCCCGAACCAGAAACGGCACCTGTGTGCTGCTTCTGATGACGAGACGGCCCTCCTCGTCGAGCCACCCCACAGCGCCGTGAGTTTCCAAGGCCACGTGCTGGACTCGCGCAGTTTTCCACGTACCTTCGACGACTGCAGTCGCATCCGCGAGCGCACGGTCCAGATCGCCGACGCCATCGTGAAGCGCGGCAACCACGTTGCGAGGGGCCTCGGTGATCCGCGAGCTCTCGTCCTTGTCGCCGTGCAGGAGTGGAGCGCCGGGGGAACGCGCCAGATCTGGTTCGAATACCGCGTCGCGTACCTCGTAGTCGACTTCGATCAGCGAGAGTGCACGTTCCGCCAGCGTCGGGGTTTCGGCGATGACCGCGGCTACGCGCTGGCCGCGGAAACGGAGGGTGCTGTCGAACACGCGCGTGTCGTCCGGATCGTCGTTGCGGTCCTCGTGCCGGGCGGTCGAGAACAGCACGTCCGGACTGTCATGAAAAGTGAGGACCGCAGCGACGCCCGGCGCCGCTTCGGCTGCTGCCGTGTCTATCCGCGTTATGTGTGCGTGTGCGTGCGGACTGCCGAGTACTGCGACGTGAAGCAGGTCGACCGGCTTCTCACCCGGGGAGAAGTCCATGGTGTACTGCTCGGTTCCCGTGACGATGCGTGCGGACGCCGGGGCTGCGATCGAACGCCCCTGAGCCCCGCCTATTTTGGCGGTCTCCGTATTGGATGTACCGGCGAGAGCGTCACGAATGGACCGATAACCGGTGCAGCGGCACAGGTTACCTTTCATCGAGCACGCGAGATCGGATTTTTGCTCGACCGACAACGCTGATGCGGTGACTACCATTCCCGCTGTACAGAAACCACATTGGAATCCGCCCGCGTCCACGAATGCCTGTTGAATGGGGTGAAGTTTCTCCGGTGTTCCGAGACCGGAGGCGGTGACGACGTCGCGGCCGTCGATGCGATGGGCGGGAAATATGCACGAATGGGTGGGGTGTCCGTCGACCAGCACCGAGCAGGCGCCGCAGTCTCCGGCATCGCACCCCTTCTTGACGGAGTTCGCTCCGTGCTCGCGGAGGAAGGTTCGCAGGCACTGTCCTGGGCGGGGCTGGTCGTCGCGCGGAACTCCGTCCACCGAGTACTTCATTCCAGTTCACCTCGGATTTCTTCGGCAAGAAGCTCGGTCATCGCCTTCCGCCACGGCGCAGTTCCATGGACATCGGTGAAGTAGGCGTCTTCCGGAATCCTGCTGCGCAACGCATCCGCAAGTGCTGTGGCGTCGGGGAGTTCGTCGAATTTCAGAGCGTACGGACGGCGGGTCGCGGCGGTGATCGCCAGCGTGAAACCGTCGGCGCCGCAGCGTCCGGCCACGGCTACGGCCGATCGCCCGAGTGACGTCTGAGCCAGCTTTCGCATCGCGGTACGTGCAGTCAATGCATGCACGGGAATCCGAATACTGCGGATGATCTCGCCGGACCTGAGTACGTTTCGAGAATCGTCGATAACGAAATCGACTACGGGGAACGAGTATTCGGTACCGTCCGGACGCCAGATCGTCAGTTCGGCATCGAGAGCGGTACACAGAGTCGTCATCGCTCCGGCCGGGAAGGAGAGCGCGATGTTGCCGCCGACTGTCGCGTATCGCAACACCTTCCACGATGCGAGCAGTGCGTCAGCGCAGTGTTGGAACAGCGCTGCGGCGCGCCAGGATGCGGGAAGTTCGGCGCGGCACAGTTCCTCGATGGTGCAGGTGGCCGCGATCTCGAGACCGAGATCGCCGACCGCCACAGCTTCCCAGTCGAAGCCCGCAAGGTCGACAAGGGTGGTCAGGTGCGGCTGCGGTTCCGAGTACAGCCAGGTGCCGCCACCGATGAACCCGATGCCGGGTGACGCACAGGGGAGTTCGGCGCGGGTCCGCGGCACCAGAACTTCGTCGACGCTGTGCAGGTCCATCGCGACCTCAAGCCTTTCCGAGTAGATCGCGGTGTGCGCGTGCGACATCCGAGGCCACGACGTCCTCGTCGACGGTGGTGACTCGTCCGTCGGCAACTACGATTCGTCCGTTGACGAGCAGTAACTTCAGCGGGGGAGTCGAGCCGAGTACGAGCGCCGCCACCGGATCGGTGATGCCGGCATGCGCGACGGTGTCGAGTTTCCACACCGCCAGGTCGGCAAGTTTTCCGACCTCGATCGATCCGATTTCGCCCTCGCGGCCCAGAACTCGTGCGCCGCCGATCGTTCCCAATTCCAAGGCTTTTCGCACCGTCATCGTCTGCGGTCCGCCCTTCGCGCGAGCAAACAGAAGTGCATGACGAGACTCCTCGATCAGGCTGCAAGCTTCATTGCTCGCCGCGCCGTCCACGCCGAGCCCCACGGTGACCCCGCCGTTCACCAAATCGGCGGCACGGGCGATACCGGCTCCCAGGCGCGCGTTGGAGGTCGGGCAGTGCGCCGCCGCAGTTCCGGTTCGCGCCATCGTCTCGATACCGGCGTCGTCGAGATGGACTGCGTGGGCGTACCAGACGTCCGGGCCCACCCAGCCGACTCGTTCCATGTATTCGACCGGCGTGCAACCGAAATGCTCGCGGCAGAATCTCTCCTCGTCCAGTGTCTCGGCCAGATGCGTGTGCATACGCACGCCGTTTTCGCGGGCCAGCGTCGCGGACTCGCGGAGCAATGCCTCCGTCACCGAGAAGGGTGAGCAGGGAGCTACCGCGATCTGCAGCATCGATCCGGGATTCGGGTCGTGCCAACGGTCGATCACCGACTGCGTGCCGGTCAGGATGTCATCGAGTTTTTCCACGACGTGATCCGGTGGCAGGCCGCCGGAACTCTGGCCGAGATCCATCGACCCACGACACGGGTGGAATCGAAGGCCGACCTGCGCAGCAGCGGTGATCTCGGCCTCGAAAACGTCGCCGGCGTCGCGGGGAACGACGTAGTGGTGGTCGGTGGTGGTCGTACATCCGGTTTTCGCCAACCACGTGAGGCCGCCGGTGGCCGCCACGTGGACGGCGTCGGCGTCGATACCTGCCCAGACGGGGTACAGGGTGGTCAGCCACTCGAAAAGCGTCGAGTCCGCGGCCAGGCCTCGGGTGATCCATTGGTAGAGATGATGATGTGTGTTGACCAGACCCGGCGTGATCAGGCAACCACTCCCGTCGATCACTTGCGCACCCGGGTATTCGGGTGGCGTTCCGGCGCCGACGTCGACGATCTTGTTGCCCGAGATCACCACATAGCCGTCGGAGTACTCGGAGCGGTCGCCGTCCATCGTGACCACATGAGCGCCCGCCACGACGAGTGTTGCCCCGAGAGCTGATTCGGTCACGACAACCAACCGGCGTAGGTGGTCCACGACGGTCCCGCGTCTGGTGCGTCGGATCGGCTGACCGCAGCTTGGATCAGGCCGTACGGACGATCCGCAGCGTGGAACACCTCGTTGTCGTTCTCCACTCCGAAGCGGCCGAGTGCATATTCGAAATGATGCTTGTTGGGTGCCGACAGTCGAACCTCCGCGATGATCGGGAATTCCTCGAGGATTGCCTTGCCGATGTGGAAGAGCGTCTGCTGCAGGGCAAGTGAATGTACCTGTGCGAACTGCTTGACGATCTGTGCCTTGATTCCCGCGTAGACCGATTCCCAGTCGACGTCGGTGGTGACGAATCGCCACTGGGCGACCAACGTCGTCGCCATGACGCGGTCGTCGGTCGGCTCGAGAACGGTGTACGGATCTTCGAGAAAACCCGAGAACTCACTACCTGTCGATTTGAGGATCACCAGGTCCTTCAAGCCGCCGATCACCCATGTCCCGGTATCGGAGATGGTGATCGACGCCGTCCGAACTTCCTGACCCTTCCGAATCCAGGTGTAGTCGTGTTCGCTGCCGTCGACAATCGCACGCTCCCAGGCGTATTCCTCGATCTCGATCCGCGCGCCACTGACCGGTTCGATGTCGTCGACGAAATGACGGGCGAGTTCGAGTCCGTACGTCTCGATCGAGATCAGACCCTTTTCCTTGGCGTAGGAGTAGGCCGTTTGTTTCTGCGTGTCGGTCGGCAGAACCTTCGATTGATCACCGGTGAGGTATGCGTCGGCGAAATCTCCACGCAGGCAGGTGGAGACGTTGATGTCGTGAATTTCGTGACGGGGGGTGTCTCGATAGATTCGGACTACTCGATTTTCCGCTTTGCCGTACTGGTGACCCGATAGTTCGATCGATCCGCTCAACCGTTCGGTGTTCGTACTGCCGGTTGTGATGTTGCCGGTCGTGATGTTTTCGGTAGTCACGTGTTCAGCTCCCGCGATAGGTGGAATAAGCAAAGGGAGACAGCAACAGTGGGACGTGATAGCCCCGTGCCGTGTCGTCCACCCGGAAGGTCACTGTCACTTCCGGGTAGAAGTTTTCTTGTCCGTTGGTCTCGAAATACGTTCCGGTGTCGAAAGTCAGGGTGTAGTGACCGGCGGTCAGGCCACCGGGAGCAAGTTCGGGGATGCGGCCGTCGGAGTCGGTCTCCGCAGTGGTGACGGAGGCGCCGTCTCGATCACGAAGTTCGACGCGAATCCCCGCCGCGGGGTTGCCCGTCGTCGCGTCGAGAACGTGCGTGCTGAGGGTCTTGCTCATGCTGTGCCTCCGGCGAGTGCATCGATCAGACGGGCGAGTCTGATCCGATTGATGGCGGCCAATTCGGTTCGAAGCACGGAACGCTCGGTCGCCGGGTCGTTTCGGAGACGACCTCGAAGGATGTCGAGGAGCTCCGTTCCAGATTTCCCCGACGCGCAGACCAGGTAAACATGGCCGAATGTCTCTTCGTACTCGGCGTTCTTCCGTCGAAGTTCCGCGAGTACGTCTTCTGTCGCCGACGAGACTCCCGACTGTTCACGGGTAGAGGCCGCGCTCTCGCTTCGCTCACCGATTCGTGGGTGGCCGGAGAGAGCGTCGTCGATCTCGGACTCGGGAAGCTCGGCCAGCACCGCATCTGCTTTGTCGAACAGAGCTTCCAGATCGGCGAACGGGCGAGACGAGGCGATTTCCTGTGCCCACACGGCGGAATGGCAACACTCGAGCAGCGCCGCGACTGCCTGGTGGTCACCGAGCGCATCGAAGGCTCCGAGACCACTGGAATTCGTTGTAGGCATGTCCACAGGATTACTTGAGCATGTTACGGATCTGTAGCGCAGCAATTACGGGAGATGATGTGTCTCGATCTTATTTCTCCGGCTGCTCTTCCCCGATCACGGTTTCTCGGCGACCGATACATTCTCAGGTATGACCGATACTCCGAAGCTGTCTTCCGTCGTACCGTCCCTGGCGAACCTCCGAGACATCGGTGGCCCCGAATCGAGCTTCGGTGGCACCGTCCGCACCGGGAGCGTGTTTCGTTCCACCGATCTGGCATCGCTCAGTGCGGACGGCGCACAGACCCTCGCCGATCTGGGCATCGTCACGATCTACGATCTGCGCACCGAATCCGAACGCGAGACGGCACCGGATCTGACGCCGGACGGTATCCGAGAAATCGGCCTGGACGTATTGGCGGACAAGCAGTATCGCGCCATTCCGGCTCAGATGCAGCAGATGATCGCCGACCCGGCGTTTGCTGCCGAAGCGTTGGGCAGCGGCCAGGCGCTCGAGTACTTTCAGGGAAGTTACCGCGATTTCGTGACCTTGCCGAGTGCGGTCGCGTCGTACCGGCAACTGTTCGTCGACTTGGCGCAGCCGCCCAGCTCGCCGGCACTCATTCACTGCACCACGGGCAAGGATCGCACGGGTTGGGCAGCGGCCGCGTTACTGCTGTTCCTGGGTGCCTCCGAGGACGCGGTCTTCGCGGACTACCTCGAAACCAACAAGATTTTGTTGCCGATGTTCGCGCCGCTCCTCGAGCGATTCGAGGCCAAGGGGATCGACCCGACCCTGCTCGAGGGTGTCCTCGGTGTCAGGCGCGAGTACCTGGAGGCGTCGATGGCAGAGCTCGCGCAGGTACACGGATCCATCGAGGCCTACTTCACCGACGGCCTGAAGATCGACGCGTCGACCCAGGACCAATTGCGGAGCAACCTGCTCAGCTGATCAGGACCTGCTCGGCTCGTCTCGGCGGGAAGTTCGTCGCCTCGTCACGAGGCTGACGATACCGATCCCGATGGCGATGCCGAGCAGGTCGGCGCTGCCGTCCCAGATCGAACCGGAACGCGAAATGGGCAGCGCTGCTTGAAGAACCTCGGACGTCGCGGCAAAGATCAACAACCACACAGCCGTGAGCCACACCGGGATCCGCGCGTGCAACGAGGTGATCGCCAATACCGCGAACATCAGCGTGTGAGTGATCTTGTCGGTGTTCTCCGGGCTCGAGGGCACGGTGGAACCCGGGGAGAAGAGCATGATCAGGGCAATGACCACGGCGATCGCCAACGGCCAGTATCGGTTGTTCTTCAATTCGTCTGCCCCTCGACGACGACGAGTCCGAGTGCACCTTCGGCGAATCTGGTGACGGCGTCGGCGGCCGTCGTGAGCGCCTCGGTGTGCCCGCCGCGGGCCCAGCCGGTGAGCAGGGCGGTGGAGTCGAGAGGCGTCAGAACGACCTCGGCGAGAAGCTCACCGGTGTTGGGTTGGCACACTGCCCAGGAGTAGACGCTGTTTTCGTGCCACTGAGCGCTTCGCTGACTCACGTAATCGGGGTCGGTGATACCACCATCGGCAAGGGCGGGGCGGTCGTCCACACGCTCGTCTGCGCGCAGTGCGCGTAGATACCAGCCGCCTGCGTTGATCTCGATCGGCTCCATCAGTCGGAGTCCCGCTCGCGGCGGCGCTTGGCTTTGCGTTCCCGGTCGGTACCGAACAGCAGCGCACCGGCCAGGGGAATCGCGAGGAACCACAACCAGGTACCGGTGACGAAGAACAGGATCACCGCGAGAATCGGGACGACGGCCATGACGCGACCGGACCAGTCGGGGTTGAAGCCTCGCTCCGCCGGTGCGTCGGGAGGCGTCACCATCGACAGGGGAGCGGTGCCGGGCGCTTGGTAGTTGCCCGGAAGATCGGCGAACACCGGAACGAGTTCACTGCGAGTTGTTGCGGCACTGACGATTCCGCTTCTCTCGTCGAACTCGGTGACGGTGAGGCGGCCTGCGGCGAAGTGCTCGCTCAGGAGATCGAGTGCCTGCTCGCGTTCTGCAGTGCCGATGCGAATGTCGGGGACGTCAGCCATCGTTACAGCCTACTCAAACGACTGTGCGCCTTTCCGGTAGTGGGGACTACCGGAAAGGCGCACGGGGCCGGAGGCCCTACTTCAGTTCTGCGAGAACCGTTCCCTGCGTGATTGCTGCACCCGGCTCGACGGAGAGTCCGGTGACGACACCGGCCTTGTGCGCGTTGACGGGGTTTTCCATCTTCATGGCTTCGAGAACGGCGATCAGATCGCCTTCTGCGACTTCCTGGCCTTCGGTCACTGCAACCTTGACGACGGTGCCCTGCATCGGAGCCGTGACAGCGTCACCCGATGCTGCACCTCCGCCGGCGCCGCCGCGCTTGCGCGCCTTCGGCTTCTTGCGGATCGCACCGGAGGCAGCGCCGCCGCCGTTGCCGAGCGAGAACTGGCCCGGGAGGGAAACCTCGACGCGACGTCCACCGACCTCGACGACGACGTTCTGACGCGGCAGAGCCTCGTCCTCGTCGTCTACGGGAGCACCGGCGCCTGCGTACGGCTCGATGGGGTTGACCCAGTCGGTTTCGATCCACTTGGTGTAGATGTCGAACTTCTCGCCGTCACCGATGAACGCCGGGTTCTCGACGATGTGGCGGTGGAACGGGAGAACGGTCGCGAGGCCGTCGATCTCGAACTCGGCCAGAGCGCGCGATGCCCGCTGGAGGGCTTCTTCGCGGGTGGCGCCGGTGACGATGAGCTTGGCGAGCATGGAGTCGAACTGTCCGCCGATGACGTCGCCGGCAACGACACCGGAATCGACGCGAACGCCGGGGCCCGTGGGCTCACGGTAGACGGAGACCGGGCCGGGGGCAGGCATGAAGCCGCGGCCGGCGTCTTCGCCGTTGATGCGGAACTCGAAGGAGTGTCCACGCGGGGTGGGATCTTCCTTGATGGAGAGTTCTTCGCCGTTGGCGATGAGGAACTGCTGACGCACGAGGTCGATGCCCGCGGTCTCTTCCGTGACGGGGTGCTCGACCTGCAGGCGGGTGTTGACCTCGAGGAAGGAGATGGTGTCGCCCTGAACCAGGTACTCGACCGTTCCGGCGCCGTAGTAGCCGGCTTCCTTGCAGATGGCCTTGGCGGATGCGTGGATGCGTGCGCGCTGGTCGTCCGTCAGGAAGGGAGCGGGCGCCTCTTCGACGAGCTTCTGGAAGCGACGCTGCAGCGAGCAGTCGCGGGTACCGGCGACGACGACGTTGCCGTGCTGGTCGGCGATGACCTGAGCCTCGACGTGGCGGGCCTTGTCCAGGTACTGCTCGACGAAGCACTCGCCGCGACCGAAGGCTGCGATGGCCTCACGGGTGGCCGACTCGAACAGTTCCGGGATTTCCTCGATGGTCTGGGCGACCTTCATGCCGCGTCCACCGCCGCCGAAGGCAGCCTTGATCGCAACCGGGACGCCGTATTCCTTGGCGAATGCGACGACCTCGTCGGCGCCCTTGACGGGATCCTTGGTGCCTGCTGCCATCGGTGCCTTCGCGCGTTCTGCGATATGGCGTGCCGTGACCTTGTCGCCGAGGTCGCGGATGGACTGCGGTGACGGACCGATCCAGATGAGGTTCGCGTCGATGACGGCCTGGGCGAAGTCGGCGTTCTCGGAGAGGAAACCGTAGCCGGGGTGGATGGCGTCGGCGCCGGACTTCTTGGCTGCGTCGAGGATCTTGTCGAACACGAGGTAGGACTCGGCGGACGTCTGTCCACCGAGGGCAAATGCCTCGTCTGCGAGCTTCACGAACTGCGCGTCTGCATCGGGCTCGGCGTAAACGGCAACGCTGCCGTAGCCGGCATCCTTGGCCGCCCGGATGACCCGTACCGCGATTTCACCGCGGTTCGCGACAAGCACCTTCGTAATGTGCGCGCTGGCATGACTGGGCACTGAGCCTCCTGTGGTTCGCATAGTCTGTCTCCGCGGTGTATTCCTCTGGGATTTCACCATCGGGGGATTGGCATCACTTCGGAGTGTATGCATCGCTTCGGCGCTGGTTGTAACCGGATCGCTAAAGCCCACTCCGGCTTAGGAAACGGTTTCGAAAACTACCGATGAGTAGCTGTCGGAGGTGGCGGCGTCCGGTTCGGTGACGATTTCTTCGATGGTCCGGCGCAGTGCGGCCACGTAGGCGTGAACCGCGGCGTTCGCCGTCTCGTTGCCTGGGTACCTGACCGCGAGGTTGAGTCCCTGGGGTGTGCGGTTGATCCAGATGTAGACGTCGTGCGTATATGCCTTGCTTCGAAGTGCTCTGGCGTTCCATTCGGGCCACTGTGCGGCTTCGGGCACGAAGCGAACGTCCATGTAGGACACGACGAATCGCGGTCGGATCGGGGTTTCGAGGTGCTCACCGATCCGATCGAACGGGACAGCTGCGGCAGGCTTGACCGAAGCGATGGATTCGGCGGCGCGTGTCGCGAGGTCGCCGAACGAACAGTCCGATCCAACGGCGAACTCGACCGGGCACAGTCCGACGAACCAGCCGAGCGCACCCGCCCACTCCTGAGCGCTGCGGGTGTGAACTGGCGTCACGACCTCGAATCGATCGGATCCCGCGACTTCGCGACCTACAGCGGCAAGTCCGCCGAGAAGTCCGGCGAAGTACCCCACGCCGGTGGCTGCACACGTCGAACTGAAGGCCTTGGACTGGTCGGCGTCGAGCAGCCAGGTCGACAGGCCGTTCTGAGAATCGGTTCCACGGTCACCGATCGGTAGCGGGAACTGGGGTAGACCGTCCGTGCCGAGAGCCTTTCGCCAGATCTCGACCGCAGCCTTCTCGGCTTCCATGTCGGCCATCTGCTCGCGTTCGACGGCACCGAAATCGACGTAGCTGCCCACCGGAAACAGATTTGCAGCACTACCGGTCGAGGCCTCGCGGTACAGAGCTGCGATCTCGTGAGCGACCAGCACGATCGAGAACCCGTCGATGATCGAGTGGTCCGCCGCGAAGAACACGGTGAACGGACCGTCGCCACCGCGGGGCGTCAACGTCGCGAAGACGTACGACGGCCAACTGTGCGGGGACGCGTAATCGTCGAACAGGCGGTGAAGGTGGTCGAAGTTGTCCTGGCTGGACGCGTCGTAGCCGTGGCTGACGACCCCGATGTCGATTCCGCCGAGCGGGACCGTGTGCCGGGTGATCTCGCCGCTCGAGGGTTCGAGGACGGTATGCGAGCGCAGAACTTCGTGACGGTCGATCCACCGGCCGAGAGCGACTCGGAACGCATCGACGTCGAGCGGGCCGGAAATCTCGAAAGCTGTTCCCAGCCAAGACTTGTCGCCTGCGCCTGCAGCGGAACGGTTGAGATGTGCCTCGTGAATGTAGGAGACGGGCCGCGGATCCGGAACCCAGGGCCCGGTTGCGCACGGCAACCATTCGACGAGTGCGCCGGCCGGAATCGCATAGTCGGCCAGTTCGGTGAACTCCATGTTTTCAGCCCCGCAAGTGCCGCTTGATGCGCGCGAGCATGGCCGACATTCCGCGCAGACGGAGCGGGCTCACGGCTTCTGCGAGACCGAGCGCCGAATAGAAGTCGTCGGGTACACCGAGGATCTCGTCGGCGCTGTGGCCGTCGAGCCCCTGCGCGAGGATCGACGCGAAACCACGCGTCGTGGGAGCCTCGGGGGGAGCGCTGAAGTACAGACGGACGTTGTCGCGATCCGAATCGTCGACCGAGAGGAAGAGCGGCGACTGACATTCGGGGACCGGCTCCATCGCGCTCTGCTCGAGCTCCGCCGGCAACGGCGGCAGCTCTCGGCTGAACTCGAGAAGAAGGGTGAGCTTGTCCGAGGCGCCGACGGCCGCGAAGTCGTCGACGATCTCGGCCAGAGCCGAAGGAAGAGCGCTCATGACGCCGATACAGAGGACGGAACGGCGCCGGGCTCTTCGCCCTGGACGATCGGGACGCGCACGGCATTGCCCCACTCGGTCCACGAACCGTCGTAGTTACGAACGTTCGGGTAGCCGAGAAGATGAGTCAACACGAACCAGGTGTGACTGGAACGCTCACCGATGCGGCAGTACGCGACGATGTTGTCGTCGGCCGACAGGTCGCCGTAGATCTCGCCGAGTTCGGTACGGGTGCGGAAGCGGCTGTCCGGTGCCGCTGCCTTCGCCCACGGGATGCTGAGCGCGCTGGGAATGTGTCCACCACGCAACGCACCCTCTTCGGGGTAGTCGGGCATGTGGGTGCGTTCGCCGGTGTACTCCTGCGGAGATCGCACGTCGATGAGCGGCCCGTCGCCCAAGTGCGCGAGAACGTCGTCCTTGAATGCGCGAATGGGAGCGTCGTTGCGCTCGACGACCGGGTAATCCGTTGACGTGATGTCGGGAACGTCGAAAGCGGTGTCGCGGTTCTCGGCGATCCACGCATCGCGGCCACCGTCGAGAAGACGGACGTCCTCGTGGCCGAAAAGAGTGAAGACCCACAGTGCGTAGGCCGCCCACCAGTTGCTCTTGTCGCCGTAGATGACCACGGTGTCGTCGCGGCCGATGCCCTTGCGGTTCATCAACTCTGCGAACTTCGCACCGTCGATGTAGTCGCGGGTGACCGGATCGTTGAGGTCGAGATGCCAGTCGATCTTCACGGCTCCGGGGATGTGGCCGACGTCGTACAACAACACGTCTTCGTCGGATTCGACAACCTTGAGGCCCGGCGCACCGAGATTCGCCGAGAGCCATTCCGTCGAGACCAACCGGTCGGGATGCGCGAACTCGGCAAACGCGGTTGAGGGATCGGGGGCAACGGGCACGGGCGTACTCCTGAAGACGAATCGTTCGGTTCGAACACGGACTTGATCGATTCTATGCGCTGTGCGCAAGGTGAGACGCCCGGAAGCAGGTTCTGCCTGCTCGTGCCCGTTGCCGACCCTAAATCCTCGGTGTTCCTGCTCCGACGCTCGAATCTCTCAATTGTTCGGTGACACTTCCGATCGGCGTCACGCCCCGGGCGCAGACTTCTCTCAGAATCCGGTCGAGTTCGGTGAGGAAATTCACCATGGTTTCGTTTGCCGTCTCGGTATCGGGAAAGCGTGAACGCAGCGAGAGACCACGGTTCGTTCGCGAAATCCAGAACTGGGCATCGTCGGCGACCGTCACATTGCTGATGTGATGGGCGTTGAGGAGATCATGATCGTCTGTGCCGGGTAGTTTGCGGTAATCGATGTACGACACCATGAAGACGTCGGTGCGCGTGCGTCGAATCTTGTCGCCCAAAGCATCTCGAACCTGGGCCATGGTGACGCCCTCGAGCGTCAACGCAACTCGGAACGACGCGTGCGTATGTGCAAGGGATGCACCGAAATCCGCGTCGGGAGTGATCTGGACCGTGATCGGCGCGCTGGTGGTGAGCCAGCCGATCGCGTCGGCCCACCGCGGATCTTTGCGAATGTGAAGCGGAAATTGCAGCGGAAGCGTCGACTGGCCGGTGTACGAGTGGACGGAAAGTCCCATCGCAGTGAGGATTCCGGTGAACACGCTACCGCCGGCGGATAGGCAGATCTCGTCGAACGTCGCAGTCAATTCCTCGTCGAGCAGCACGCGCACATCGGCGCCCTGCGGCGCGGGCTTTCCGCCCTCGACGCCGAGATCCAAGGGGAAACTCGGTGATGTGCCACCGCAGATCTCGTAGAACCTTGCCCACTCTCGGATTCGAGGGTCGTTGTCGACGGGAAGCAGAGCGTCTGCCTCCAGTTCGCAGTACCGCACGAAACTTCCCGGGTCACCCAGTCGGCTCATCACTGCGTCGACGGCCTCGTGGTCGGTCAGGTCGGGTAGGGCGATCAGTCCCTCGTAGATCTGTCGCAGTTCCCCGAGAGCGATGACCAACGAGTAGCCGTCGACGAGTGTGTGATCGAACGCGCTCAGGACCGTGTAATGCTCTTCGCGTTCGACCGTGGCAAACGTGTATGCAGGGAAGGTCAGTGGATCGCATACCGTCGTGAATCGCTTCTTGAGATGCGCTCGGAGGTCTTCGGTCGAATCGAATTTCAGAGGTTCCGAAGTCTCGATGTGTGTGCCGTCTGGATCGAGTCCCATTCGGGTGGTGGTGAACTCGCCCACCTCGAATCCTGTGTGCAGAGTGTCATGGCGACTGATGAACAGGCGCAGCGCGAGGTCGAGTGCAGGCCGATTCAGTTCTCCGGGAAGGTCGAATGCGGCTGCCATCCACACACTCCGGCCCATGCCGTGTGTTCGCGCAGTCTCGAGGTGAAAATGCTGGTTGTACGACGGTGGTACTTCCGACTCGGTGACGGCGCCGTCCGCGGGCTGAAGCGACCATTCGGTGACGATTCCGGGGTCGAGTCCGTATCGATCGATCGAGGTGACATGCATCAGGCCACTCCCTCTGGTGCCACGAACGAGTAGTCGCCTTGAGCTGCAACAGTTTTGATGATCTTCGAGACATGCTCGGCGAAGCGGGTGGCCGATTCGTGGGCAATGGGGGTGTCGGGGTGAGACACGGCGATCCAGGTTCCGGTGTGCATCCGGTTGATCCACATCGACGCGATCTGAGTCTCTTTGCCGCCGACGATTCCCGTTGCCTTCGTCTCGGCGTAACTGTATGGATCCGGCATGCGTCGGCCGTCGATGTATGAGACGATCGGCGGCGGGGTGAGCGTCTTCGACAGTCCGCCGGGTGCGGAATCCGACTCGGCCAAGCTCGACAGAACCAGATCGATGACCTGCTGCACAGAGACATCGAGGAGTGCCTTGCCGTCGTGGTACCCCTGCTGCCCGAGCTTTGCCAACTCGGTGAAGCGTCGCTTGTCGTCGACGTCGATGCCGACCGGGATCAGGTTGATGTACCAGCCCTGCGCAAACGAGTCGGCCTCGGTTCGTGTGCTGACCGGCGAGAGGGCGATGTACTTGTCGCGTCCGGCGAGTTCGAATTCCGCAATCGCGAGCGCGGTGAACATTCCGCCGATGAAGTTGGCGCCGTTGGCTTTACAAACCGCACCGAACTTCTCGCACTCGATGTCGTCGGCCAGGTCGAAGCGTGAACCGATAGCCGGTTTGGGCGCGTCTTCGGCCCCGAGCGGGAGCGGAAATCCGGGGAACGAGCCGCCGCTGCGCATGAGGTAACCGAGCCACTGGTGCACTTCGGGTGACTGCATCGTCAGCTCGGTTGTCCGTGCGCGCTCGACGCGACCGAACTGCGCGTAACTTCCCGCGGGGCCCAGTTCGGGATGTGATCCGGTCGTTTCCGCGGCGTAGAGCTGACGCAATTCCGCGTACATCAACACCATCGAGTTCATGTCCGAATGGGCGTGGTCGACTGCATGGAACAGGGTGAAGCTCGGATCGGCTTCGAGGTCGGCATGGTGGTGCTCGACGGCGCCGAAAACGAAGGCCGGCCACTGCAGCGCGCTGGTTTCGGTGGCGAACTTGGTCGCGACGAGTGCGCGGATCGCCTCGGATTCGGAGACGTCGTCGCCGACGCGGTACTCGAGTTCGATGCTTTCGACCGGCACCACGTGTCGACGGACCTCGAACGAGGTGTCCGCAGCGTCGGTGGTTGCTTCGTCGAACGAGAACCAGCTGTGCAGCGTGTCGTGGCGACGGATGTAGCGCTGAAGTGCTCGCGTCATGGCGTCGCGGTCCAGTGTTCCTGCGAAATCGAAGGCGATACCGATCCACGGAGACTGCGGATCGCCCTTCTCTGCGGTGACGCGGGCGCGTCGCAGGTGGCGATCCTGCATCGTGGTCGGGGGTAGTTCTCGGTCGATCTCGGCTTCGGCGGCTCGTTGAGCGGAAGCATGCGTGACGCCCCATTCGATTACCCGCCCAGGAAGCGGGTGCCAATGGGTGATCAAGTTCAGATCCATCGAGTAGAACTCCTGCGTGTGTCGTCGAGAAGCCTGCTCTGAAAATGGGCAGACGACGAACTATCCCATCTGGGGGACTGAATTGTCCGAAATACTACAATCTAAACAAGAACAGGTTCTAGAAGCGTTGTATTCGATTAGGATCATTCGGTGCTTCCGGACCCTTTAGGTGACGCTGTCGGCGCCGACCACAAGGGCGGGCGGCGAGCTGGTTCTCTGACGCCCTGGCTCGGGTTGGCGACGAGTCTGGCGGCGGCATTCATGCAATTGCTCGACGCGACAATCGTCAACGTCGCGCTTCCGAGTATCGCCGTCGATCTTCAAGCAGGCGTATCGGCGCAGTTGCTCATGGTCAGCGTGTACATCCTGGCTTTCGCGTGTTCGTTGATCACTGCAGCGCGGCTGGGGGACCTGTTCGGCCGTAGGGTTGTTTTTCTGACCGCCCTGTCCGTATTCGTCGTTGCCTCGTTGCTGTGCGGGCTCGCGCAGAGCGCGACGATGTTGATCGTCTTCCGGGGTCTGCAAGGATTGGCGGCCGGTTCGATGTCAGCCCAGACGTTTGCCATCATCTCGGGTCTGTTTCCGAAGGCCAGGCATCCGCGAGTCTTCGGGATCTACGGTGCGACCATCGGGCTCGCAACAGTCAGTGGGCCTCTGATCGGTGGGCTGCTGATCGAGTGGAATCTGTTCGACTGGGGCTGGCGCCTGATCTTCTTCGTCAACATCCCGATCGGCATCGCCGCCTTGATTCTCGGATATTTCCATCTCGTCGATGCTCGCGCTGAGCATGTGCGCTCACTGGACCTCATCGGCGCCGCACTGTCATCACTGGCGCTGTTCCTGCTGATCCTTCCCCTGGCCGAGGGAAGGGCGCGCGGATGGCCCACAGGTCTTGTCGTAATGCTCGCGATGTCGGCGCCGGTGGCAGTGGCGTTTGTGCTCTACGAATCGCGTTTGGCGAAACGAGGCGGCGATCCGGTCCTTCGTCTCGAGCTTTTCCGCGACCGAGCCTTCACAATCGGCGCGGTTCTTGCGTTCGTTTTCTTCGGAACCCTGACTTCCTTGATCTTCACCATCAGTCTCACCCTTCAGTTCGGCTTCGGGTTCTCCGCATTGCGAGCGGGCGTCATGACGCTGCCGTGGGCCGTCGGAATGGGCGTGGCGGCGGTTCTCTCATCGGCGGTGTACCGGATGCTCGGAAACCGTGTTCTGATCCTGGGGATGGTCGTCTTTGCCGGCTCGCTGATCGCGCTGTCGATCATCCTCGAACGCGAAGGAACCGATCCACGCTGGCTCGCGCTCGCCGGTCCGCTGCTTCTCGGTGGCGCAGGTCTCGGACTGTTCGTGGCACCACTGCAAACCGCGATCCTTGCGACGGTCGAACCCGCGCACGCGGGTTCGGTGTCGGGACTGCTTCCTACCGTTCAGCAGGTTGGCAGCTCCATCGGACTGGCCTTGATCGGAGTGGTGTTCTTCTCGCTCGTCGCGGGGCAAGCTCCGCAAGCAGTGCAGGGGGAGCGGCCCGAGTACGTTGCGAACCTTGAAGCTGCCGGCGTTGGTCCCGGCCTGATCGACATCGCCGAAAAGGCCTTTGTCGATTGCGCAACAAGCCAATTGGCATCCGGAACACCGATGGAGGTGGCGCCGGAATGTCGCCGGGACGGCTCCGCCGGTGCCGGGGGTCAATCCGTTCAGGTGGCAGTTGATGCCGCGTACGCATCGACTCGCGCGGCGGCCGGCGAAGCATTTCTCCAAGCGCAGCGCCGTGTGCTCGCGATCATCGCAGCAATTGCGCTCGGTATCGGATTGGCGTCGACTGCTCTGCCGCGGGTCAATTCGCCGGTCTGAAAATTGCCCTTGACTCGAACGGGTGTTCGAGTACCCTGTGTGCAGGGGATCGGGGGATTCAATGAGTGTCTTGTTGTCGGATGTGGTGTCTGGTTCTGCGGTGGGGTTGCGCGGACGGTTGTGGCGGTTGTCTGCTTCTGAGTTGCGTGCTGCTGCTGTCGAGGCGAGTGCGGAGATTCTGCGCCTGGAAGCTGTGCGTGTGGCGGTGGTGGACGAGTTGTCGTTGCGCCCGGATGATCAGGTGATTGCCAGCCGCGGAGTGGGTGCGTGGTTGGCGGCCACCACGATGCTGCAGGTTCGGGACGGGAAGAAGATCGCCGCGCTGGGTGCAGCTTTGCGGCCGTTTCCGGCGGTGGCGGCTCGGTTCGATGGCGGGGATTGCTCGTTCGAGCACGCGGTGTTGATCGTGGCGTTCTGTGAATCACCGCCGAAGGGGATGCCGGAGGAGGCGCTCCCTCGCTGTATCGATTTGTTGTTGGCTGCTGCGTCGGGTGTGGAGGCGACGACGACGAAGGTGCGGAACGTGATCGCGACGTTGGAGCGGTTGTTCGAATCGGATGAGATTCCGCCCGCTGAAGATGTCGATCTCAATGAGTTGCGGATCGCGTCGACGCTCAATGGTCGGGTGGTGGTGCGTGGGGATTTCGACGCCCTCACCGGAGAAATGCTGCTCTCGGCCCTGTCGAATCTGACGATGCCCACCCAGGCACCGGACGGGACGCCGGATGCTCGGTCGGCAGCGAAGCGGACTGCCGACGGGTTCACCGAACTGATCCGGCGTTACCTGGACTGCGCCAACACTGGCACAGATGGTGGTCAACGACCGCACGTGAACGTGCACATCAACGCGCGTGATCTCGCTGAGCATCGGGACTGCGCCGCCTCGCCCGCCGATGGTGAAGAGTCTCTGTCGGATCTCGATGTCGGGCACATGCCCTGGCTGGGGCCGCTGTCCGTGTCGCAGACCAGGCTCCTCGGGTGTGATTGTTTCCTCTCGACCGTCCTGCTCGACGATCACGGCGCGCCCTTGGATGCGAAACCAGGAAAGAGGCTGGTCACCGCCGAACAACGCGTCGCCCTCATCGCCCGAGACAAAGGCTGCGCCTTCCCGGGCTGCACATGCGTGCCCGCGTGGACGGATGCGCACCATATCCGGCACTGGGCCAACGGTGGCCCGACGGTGATGAACAACCTGGTCCTGCTGTGCCGTTCACACCATCGGTTGATGCACCTCAAATCCGGGTTCGTCGGGAAATGGGAAATCCGAATAGGAGTCGACAACAAACCCTGGTTCGTCCCGCCGCCCTCGATCGACCCCGGACAGCAACCGAGGCCGGCGAACACCACCTTCAAAACCTGAAGGGTCAAACCTTTTCGGTGACAACAAAAACGACCAGCTTCGCATCGGCATGGACCCGATGCGGGGCTGGTCACTGGTGCTTGGAGAAAACGTGCTTGGAGAAAACGCGTCAGAAGATGCTCTGCGTGCGCCAGAGATCCGAGACGGAAACCCCGACACGCTCGAGAAGTGTTCGTACCAAAGGTAATCCGATACCGATGACACTCGAGGGATCACCCTCGATCCTCTCCACGAACCAGCCGCCGAGACTGTCGAGCGTGAATGCTCCGGCGACTTGGAGCGGCTCGCCCGTTGCCAGGTATGCCTCGAGATCCTCGGTGGACGGTTGCGCGAAATGAACCACTGTTGCGCTGTGATCCGAGGCCATGCGGACGATGCGGCCGTCGGCGACGCGTAGGACACAGTGCCCGGTCAAGAGAGTGGCGCTGCGTCCGGCCATTGCGGCCCATCGCTTTCGGGCGATATCGACGCTGCCCGGCTTGCCTTGAAGTTGCCCGTCGATCAGGAGCATCGAATCGCACCCGACAACGACTACGTCGGTGAGATTGTCGGCGGCAAGACCGGGAACGATCTCGGCGGCCTTGGCCTCCGCCAGTACCGTCACGACTTTTTCGGGGGCGGCGTCGGGTCCGAGATTGTCGGCGATCTTGTCCTCGTCGACGCCGGAGACACGCACAAGCGGCGAAACCCCGGCCGCCCGCAGAACTGCGAGGCGAGCCGGGGACGCTGAAGCTAGAACCAGTTGAGTCACGTCAGCAGAGTGATCGTCAGCTGCGACGGATCGCGGGGTTCAGGTACGCGTACGGCGAGAACGGCGCACGCGTGCGGTGGAACTGAGTCGGATCGCCCCAGGTCTCCGCGGGAACGTTCGACTCGGGAGCTTGACCGCTGCCGGCAGCCGCAGCAAGCACGCTGACCAGTGCCGCGATCTCGACGTCCGTGGGCGAACCCTTGACGATCTTGATGACCGACGCGTCGGAGGTCGACGTCTCGGTCAGCTCCGTGAGCGAAGCATCCGTCGCGGTTCCCTCGACGACCGCACCGTTGGTCGGTGCAGTCTCCGCCAGTGCGACATCTTCGCTGAGAATGTCCTCGGTGGTTGCGGTCATAGGGGAATGTTCCCATGCTTCTTGGGCGGAAGGGAAACGGCCTTGCGCTCTAGCAGTCGCAATGCGGAAACGATTTGTCCGCGGGTGTGCGACGGAGGAATGACAGCGTCGACGTATCCGCGCTCAGCGGCGACGTACGGGTTGACGAGTGTGTCCTCGTACTCGTTCTGCAGCTTGAGGCGCAATGCATCGACGTCTTCGCCGTTCTTCGCGGCTTCGAGAAGCTGCTTGCGGTAGACGAATCCGACTGCTCCGGATGCACCCATGACGGCGATCTGAGCGGTCGGCCATGCCAGGTTCACGTCGGCGCCCATGTGCTTGGAGCCCATGACGTCGTACGCTCCGCCGTAAGCCTTGCGGGTGATGACCGTGATCTTGCCGACCGTTGCTTCTCCGTATGCGTAGAGGAGCTTCGCGCCGCGGCGGATGATGCCGTTGTATTCCTGCTCGGTTCCGGGGAGGAAGCCGGGAACGTCGACGAGCGTGATGATCGGGACGTTGAACGCGTCGCAGGTACGCACGAAGCGAGCGGCCTTCTCCGAGGCGTCGATGTCGAGGCAGCCCGCGAACTGGGTGGGCTGGTTGGCGACGATGCCGACCGAGCGTCCGTCGACGCGACCGAAACCGACGATGATGTTCATCGCGCGCTCGGCCTGGACCTCGAGGAACTCGTCGTCGTCGAGGATGCGACGGATGACCTCGTGCATGTCGTACGGCTGGTTGGCCGAGTCCGGGATGAGGGTGTCGAGTTCGATGTCCTCGGCGGTCAGGCTGTCTTCGATCGAACCGACGATGGGGTCGGTGATCTCGCCGCGGGGAGCCGCTGCCTGGTTGTTGGACGGCAGGTAGCTGAGCAGGTCCTTGACGTAGTCGAGGGCGTCCTGCTCGCCGGAAGCGACGTAGTGGGCGACGCCGGACTTGACCATGTGGGTGCGAGCGCCGCCGAGGTCTTCCATCGTGACGTCTTCACCGGTGACCGTCTTGATGACGTCGGGGCCGGTGACGAACATCTGGGAGGTCTCGTCGACCATCACGACGAAGTCGGTCAGTGCGGGGGAGTACACGTGGCCGCCGGCGGCGGGTCCCATGATCAGTGAGATCTGGGGGATGACACCCGAGGCCTGGACGTTGCGGTGGAAGATCTCGCCGTAGAGGCCGAGCGAGACGACGCCTTCCTGAATGCGCGCGCCTGCACCTTCGTTGATGCCGACGAGGGGCCGTCCGGTGCGGATCGCGAGGTCCATGACCTTGACGATCTTCTCACCGTAGATTTCGCCGAGCGATCCGCCGAAAACGGTGGCGTCCTGTGAGAAGACACAGACGTCGCGGCCGTCGATGGTGCCGTAACCGGTGACGACGCCGTCGCCGACCGGGCGGTTGTCAGCGAGACCGAAGTTCACGCTTCGGTGCCGTGCCAGTGCGTCGAGTTCGACGAAGGAGCCCTCGTCGAGGAGGGCGGTGATGCGCTCGCGGGCGGTCAGCTTGCCTTTGGCGTGCACCTTGTCGATGGCGGCTTCGCCGCTCGGTGCCTGCGCCTGGGCTTGGCGATTCCGCAGGTCCGCGAGCTTTCCCGCGGTCGTGTGGATATCGGGTGCGGCCGCCGCCTCCGGCGCGTTCGGCTCTTGGACAGTGGTCATGGACGTGAGCTTAACGAGAGTGCGTGGGGGGCTTCGAAGGCAGGTCCGATTGTCGCTGTCTTGCAGGCTCAAGCTACTGACCAGTACATTCTCGCTGTCGTCATAGGCTGGGGCTATGTGGACCGACTTGAACCGACCGCCCCTCGACGGCAATGCCCTACGACGCGCACTGGTGCGCAGTGACAACGACGACGCGCGCGTTTTCTGGAACCGCCTCGACGTTGTCGAGGAGACCGGTTCGACGAACGCGGATCTCCTTGCGCGAGCGGCAGATCCGGATGCCGACCGTCACGTTCTGATCGCCGAATATCAGGCGAGTGCCCGTGGCCGTCATTCGCGCACGTGGGTGAGTCCGCCGCAAGCGCAGATCTCGATGTCGGTTCTGCTGTCGATGCCCGGAATGAATCTCGCGGACATGGGTTGGCTCCCGCTACTGTCGGGAATCGCGGTCGTCGACGCGCTGCGCAACGTGGCCGAAGTACCCGCAGAACTCAAGTGGCCGAACGACGTTCTCATCGGTGACAAGAAGGTCGCCGGCATTCTGGCCGAGGTGGCGAGGACGGCGCCCGATCCCGCGGTGGTGGTGGGGATCGGGCTGAACGTGAGCCTCGGCGTCGAGGAGCTGCCCGTCCCGACCGCTACGTCACTGCTGATCGAAGAAGCATCGACTGTCGACCGCGACACTCTCGTTCGCGCAATCGCCCGTGAATTGGCGACGCAATTCCGTGCTTGGGAATCGTCGAAATGGGATACATCTGTGTTGGCTGCCGAATACCGGCAGCGCTGCGGGACGCTGGGCAAACGAGTCCGCGCGGTTTTGCCGGGCGACAAGGAGGTGTTCGGTATCGCGACCGACGTCGACACTTCCGGACGCGTCGTCATCGAAATCGAGGGAACAGATGGGGAGACCTTTGCGGTCGCAGCAGGTGATATCACGCACCTTCGCGCCGCCCCGGTCACCGAATCGTGAACGTTGCCGGATTTTCTGGCACCAAAGTGCTAATTTTTGGCCCGGACCGGTTTTCGAACCAACCGTCCGTCCTTCATTTCACTCAACTGCGGGATTTACCGAGCTGCCTAGGGGCGTCATGACCACACCGATCGTTGTTCCGACCGAAGCCGAGACGGCCGAGAGCGCTCGCCGCGTACTCACCGGCGTGACGGTGCTGCTCGGTGTCCTCACATTGGGCCTGGGTATCGCGGTACTCGCGTGGCCGGATGCCACCCTGTTCGTGGTCGCGGTTGTCATTGCGATCCAGCTGTTCGGATTCGGAATCGTTCAGATCATCCGTTCGTTCGCGGACGTGACGGCTTCGGGTGGAACTCGCACGCTCGTCGCGATCTCCGGCGCGTTGGCAGTGCTCCTCGGATTCTTGGTTCTCCGTAGCCCTTTGCAGACGGTGGTTCTGATCGCGTTGGTGATCGGTGCCTGGTGGGTATTCCGTGGCGTTCTCGATCTGGTCGACGCGGCGTCCGGGCACACCGTCGATCGCGGTCTGTCGATCGTGCTCGGAGTCATCAGCATCGTCGCGGGTGCAATCGTCCTTCTGCAGCCCGAACTCTCGCTCGACGTCTTCCGCATCGTGGTCGGCGTGTGGATGGTGCTGTACGGCATCATCATCGTCGTGACCCCGTTGGTGCTGCGAAAGATCGCGCAGCCCTGAGCGTTGCCCTGAAGACGGGTGTGCCTGAAAGTCGGTGTGTCTGAAAGTCGGTGCGGGGTGGCAGACTTCCCGTCATGGGATATCCCGAAGACGCCCTCGCTCAGGACGAGGAACTGATACTGCATCGCCATCCTCATTGGAAGATGTTGGTGCTTCCGGCGCTGACGTTCGTGCTTGCGACGGCCGTCGCCGGGTTCTTGTTGGGCCTCGCACAGACGAGATTGGACGGCACGGCTCGCACCGTGTCGTCCATTGCCGTCGGAATCATCTGGCTCGGTGTCGTGGCCTGGCGATCGGTTGCGCCGTTCACGGTCTGGAAGTTCACGCATTTCATCGTCACCGATCGGCGAGTGCTCATCCGCCACGGAGTGCTCACGCACACGGGTATCGACATTCCCATGGGACGGATCAGCAATGTTCAGTTTCGTCACGGCCTGATCGATCGAATGCTCAAGACCGGAACTCTGGTCATCGCATCTGCCAGTGACGATCCGCTCGAGTTCGACGACATTCCTGACGTCGAGCACGTTCACGCCCTGCTGTATCACCAGGTTTTCGATTCCATGCAGCAGCCACCATCGCAGGCACCGCAGTGGCCGTCAGGTGAAAACGACGACCCGAACGATCGAAATGGCTGGTAATCAACGTGCAAAGGCGTGTTGTCCGTAGTCTGTTCGTGTGACTGCCGTATTGCTAGCCGAAGACGACGAGGCCATTGCTGCACCCCTTTCCCGCGCCTTGGGGCGTGAAGGGTATTCGGTGACGGTCGAACCGACCGGACCCGCTGCGTTGCAGCAGGCGCTCGAAGGTGATTTCGACCTGTTGATTCTCGATCTCGGCCTTCCGGGCATGGACGGCCTCGAGGTCTGCCGACAGATTCGTGCGCATCGCACCTCGCTCGCCGTGCTGATGTTGACCGCCAGGACCGACGAAGTCGACTTCGTGGTCGGGTTGGACGCGGGCGCCGACGACTACGTCAGCAAGCCGTTTCGTCTCGCCGAGTTGATGGCACGTGTGCGAGCACTCCTGCGTCGCCACGGTGGCCGCGAGGACACGATTGTCGAGGTCGGTGGCATCAGGCTCGAGCCCGCGGCACGACGCGTGCTCGTCAACGGCTCCGAAATCGCCTTGGCCAACAAGGAATACGAGCTTCTGCGGGTCCTCCTCGAGCATGCCGGGGAAGTTGTCTCGCGCGATACGATCCTTCGTGAGGTGTGGGGCGACGTCGAGCTTCGTGGATCGAAGACGCTCGACATGCACATGTCGTGGCTGCGCCGCAAGATCGGCGACGAGGGCCCCGCCGTGGAACGCAGGATTGCCACCGTCCGCGGTGTCGGTTTCCGAATCAACACCGACTAACTTCTCGAGAATCAGGAACTGCCGGCATGCGGCGTCGCATATTGCAGTCGATTCTCGCTGTCGTGATCATGACGGCGTTGCTGCTGGGGGTTCCGCTGATCTACACGGCGTGGCTCTGGGTGGAGGACGTGACGCGAAGTGATCTCCGGGTGCGCCTCGACCGGATGGCCGCTGAGGTCATCGCGCAAGAGGGGACGAATGGACTCGTCGAAGGTGCGTTGAACACCGATTCGCTCAAGGTTCTCACCCCGAACGACGGGCGCCTCGTCGTCGTGTATCCGACCGTCGTCGACGGCGCCGCACGCGTCGACGTCGGTGAGGCGACGGTCAAGAACGCACTCGTCGAATCGCTCGCGATGGGAACGTCCGGCTCGTTGCGTCTCGAGGTGCCGTCGGAGAACCTGCGCACCCAGCAGAAACAGGCGGTGATGGCTGTCGGCGTGCTCGTGCTTCTGTCCATCACGGCAGGCACCGTGGTTGCTGTGGTCACTGCGCGTCGGCTTGCCGATCCGCTGCAGGATGTGGCCGACCGGGCGGCGCGCCTCGCCGAAGGCGACTTCCGGCCGGATCCTCGTCGGCACGACATCCCCGAACTCGACCGCGTGTCCGACGTCCTCGATGCGGCAACCGTGGAGATTTCGGTGCGGCTGCAACGAGAGCGCGCGCTGGTTGCGGACGTCTCGCATCAACTGCGCAGTCGACTGACTGCAGTGCGGCTGCGCCTGGACGAGTTGTCCGTTCACGAAGATCCTGACGTCGTGAACGAGGCCGAGGAAGCCATGGCGCAAGTGGACAGGCTCACCGACGGAATCGACGACCTGATTCGCTCGTCGCGCACCAGTGGGTCATCGGCGAGTCTGGTGTCGGTAGTCGGCGAGCTGGAACAGGTGACTCGCGACTGGCAGGCTCAGTTCGACGGAGAGGGACGCAGGCTGCGCCTACGCGGCGATCGCACGGTGATGGCTGCGACCACAGGTTCGCGTCTGCGTGAAGCTGTTTCCGTTCTGGTCGACAATTCGTTCGAACACGGTGAAGGCACGTGCACGGTGTCGGTGCGATTGATCGACGGTACGGGTCGCAGTTCGTCTCGCCGTGACTCGATGGTGTGCGTCGAGGTCACCGACGAAGGCTCCGGTGTGGAGAACGATCTGGCGCCGCACATCTTCGACAGAGGATTTTCGGGGGCGGGGTCCACCGGCGTCGGGTTGGCGCTCGCACGTGCACTGATCGAAGCCGACGGGGGCCGCCTGGAACTGCAGAGGCGTAAGCCTGCCTTGTTCGCCGTCTTCCTGCCGGTGGCCAACACGGCGCCGACCGCGGACGTCGTTCCGCACCGCGAACCGCGCTGACCGAAAGGCCGGCGCAGACGGAAAACTCAGGAGTGCCCGAGCTCCTCTTCGGCATCAGGAATTACCGGCTCAGGCGCTGTGGTTTCGGATAACGCTGTGGTTTCGGACAATCCTGTGGTGTCGGACAGCTCGAGCGGTTCCGGATTCTCGTCGGGAAACACGAACTTGCGGAAGGCCCAGAATCGGAACGCCATCTGCAGCAGGTTGCCGATGACATATGCACTGATGAAGTCGGCGATGTTCTCCGTCGCCAAGCTGACTTCGGGTACGCGCAGGTTGAAGACGTAACTGGAGATGTACAGCGGGATGAAGCTGATGACGACACCGATGGCGCTGATGATGAAGAACAGCGCAGCTTCGTGCGCTGGTTCACGGCCACCACGGTTCTTGAACGACCACTCGCGGTTGAGAATGTACGACGCGATCACCGCGACGACGCCGGCGATGATCTTGGCCGTGATCGGCTTGGATTCGAGGATCGACAGCTTGAGTGTGTAGAAGATGCCCGAGTCGATGAGGAAGGTCGTTCCGCCGACGATCGCGAATTTGATCAGCTCGCTGTGACGCAGAGCGATGTCACGAAACGGTTGGGGTATGCGGGCAATGACCCCGTCGACAAATGGCACAACAGATGAGTTTACGAAACGAAACCGCGTTACCACCAATTTGCCGCGGATTCATCAGCAGAATCACAGATTGGGAACGCTGAATGAACGGGCGAACGCGGCACATGACAACATAGAGAGCCGTGACCGGCAACAACGATCCCGCGCAGATCCCCGCCCGCCCGACCACCCCTCGACCGGCAAAAGCATCCATGCCCGTCGTCACCATGATCGGTGGCGGACAGTTGGCCAGGATGACTCACCAGGCGGCGGTGGCCCTGGGCCAGACGCTCCGAGTGCTCTCCGGGACTTCGGACGAGCCGGCAGCTCAGGTCAGCCCCGACGTCGTGCTCGGCAGCCACACCGACCTCGACGCTCTTCGACGCGCAGCGGTCGGTTCCAACGCGTTGACGTTCGACCACGAGCACGTGCCCACGGAGCATCTCGAGGTTCTTGTTGCCGAAGGCGTGAACGTTCAGCCGCCGCCGCAGGCTCTGATCTTCGCTCAGGACAAACTTCTGATGCGTCGCAAACTTGCCGAACTGGGCGCGCCCGTACCTGCGTACGCCGAAGTGACGTGGGCAGAAGACGTCGTGCGTTTCGGTGCCCAACACGGTTGGCCGCTTGTCATCAAGGCAACACGCGGAGGCTACGACGGCCGCGGCGTCTGGATCACCGACGATCAGGACGAAGCAGAAGCCATCGTCACCGAGCAGCTGAACAAGGGTGTTCCGCTGATCGTCGAGGAAATGGTCTCGATGCGTCGGGAGCTGTCCGCCATGGTGGCGCGGTCGCCGTTCGGACAGGGCGCTACGTGGCCGGTCGTGGAAACGGTTCAGCGCAACGGCCAGTGTGCCGTCGTGATCGCACCTGCCCCCGAGCTTTCGAGTGCCGTTGCCGAGGAAGCTGAACAGTTGGCGCTGCGCATCGCGTCGGAGCTCGGTGTGGTCGGCTCCATGGCCGTCGAACTGTTCGAGACGACCGACGGCACTCTCGTGGTCAACGAGTTGGCGATGCGCCCGCACAACTCCGGTCACTGGACGATGGACGGCGCCCGCACCTCTCAGTTCGAGCAGCACCTGCGCGCGGTTCTCGACTACCCGCTCGGAGATACGTCGCCGATCGCGCCGGTCACCGTGATGGCCAACGTTCTCGGTGCGCCGGAAGCTCCCGAGATGACGATGGACGAGCGCGTCCATCACCTGTTCGCGCGGATGCCTGACGCGAAGATCCACCTGTACGGCAAGGATGAGCGCAAGGATCGCAAGATCGGTCACGTCAACATCGTGGGCGGCGCCGGATCCATCGACGATCCGAATTACGTTGCCGCAGTTCGGGAACGCGCCGAGCGCGCAGCACATTGGCTTTCGTATGCAGTTTGGACCGACGGATGGGATGTACACGGTGAGTGAGAGCGCGCAGGTCGGCCTGATCATGGGCAGCGATTCGGATTGGCCGACCATGGAAGCTGCCGCCGAAGCTTTGGCCGAGTTCGGTATCCGCTTCGAGGTCGGTGTCGTCTCGGCGCACCGCACGCCTCAGCGGATGCTCGACTACGCCAGGGAAGCCGCGGGCCGCGGAATCAAGGTCGTCATCGCCGGTGCCGGTGGCGCCGCGCACCTTCCGGGCATGGTTGCCTCGGCCACGCCGTTGCCGGTCATCGGTGTTCCGGTGCCGCTCAAGTACCTCGACGGTATGGATTCGCTGCTTTCGATCGTCCAGATGCCGGCCGGCGTCCCGGTGGCGACAGTGTCGATCGGTGGCGCTCGCAACGCCGGTCTGCTGGCTGCTCGGATTCTCGGTGCTTCGGATCCCGCACTGCAGCAGCGGATGGTGGCGTTCCAGGAGAGCCTCGAGTCGATGGTGCTCGACAAGGACAAGGCGCTCCGCGAAAAACTGCTGGGCTGATCTTCTCGTGTGTGCACGACGCGGGCTGCCGCTGATCCGAGCGAGTCGGGGCAGCGCGCAGTCCGCGTTCGTCACCCGCGTCGCCCTGCTGTACGCCAGGATTCTCGGCGCGGACATCCGCTTCGACGACGAGTCCGGAATCTTTGTCGCCTCCGGACTGCGCTGCGGGTTCGCCAGAGGCGGAACAACTCTCGGTGGTGTATATCTCACGCGGCGAAACGCGACGCGACCCGTCCTTCGCCACGAGGCAGTCCACGCGGACCAATGGGCCAGGTACGGAATCATATTCGGGTTGCTGTACCTGCGTGAGGAACTGCGTCATCGCGGGCCGCGGAACCGCTTCGAAATCGAGGCCGGTCTCGAAGACGGCGGTTACCGCACCTGAGTGAGAGCTCGTCAGTAAAAGCTACTCTTGGCGGCATGGCTCGTTTTCCGACTAGTGAACGCTTCGTCCGCTGGAGCGCGGAACATGCTCGCGGTGTGGACATCTGCATTGCGACGGTTGCCGCACTGTTCAGCGTTGTCGTTGCGGTCGAGGCGAGTCCGCTGGCGGTGTTCATCTCGCTGGGTATGACCGTTCCGTTGGCGTGGCGACGCTCGCGCCCCGAACTCTCCGGCATGGTGATCGCAGGGTTCGCAGTTCTACACGTGATCTTCATCGGCAACACACTGCTCGCATCGGCCGTTGTCGTACCCATCTCCCTGTACGCGCTGGCCGCTTACGGCGCTCGGTGGAGTTCACTCACCGGGCTGGTGCTCGCGTTGCTCGGCTCGATTGCCGGAACTGTTCGATACTTCGGCTACGACGGAATCCCGGTGTCCTCCCAGGTCATGCAGTCCGTGGCCGTCATGATCTTCATGCTCGCGGTCTGGGCGTTCGGTGACCTGCGTCGAGTCCGCACCAAACAATTGGAAGGCCTGACCGAGCGCGCACGGTTGCTCGAACTCGAGCGTGCGCAGGAAGCGGAAATCGCGACGATCAGCGAACGCTCGAGGATTGCGCGCGAGATGCACGACATCGTTGCTCATTCGTTGACCGTTGTCATCGCTCAGGCCGACGGCGGACGCTACAGCGCGGCCAAGGATCCTCAGGCTGCAATTCAGGCACTCGAAACAATTGCCTCCACCGGCCGCCAGGCGTTGACCGACATGCGATCGCTGCTGTCCGTCCTGCGTGAGGACACGCCCCGTGATTTCTCGGTGATCCCGGGCGCCGGCGACATCGACAGTCTCTTCCACGAGTTACGCAGCAGCGGACTCGACATCGCCGTCAGCGTGACCGGGGAACCACGCGAACTCTCTGCGGGTGCGGGGTTGACGGCGTATCGCATCGTGCAGGAATCGCTGACGAACGTTCTCAAACATGCGGGGCCTGGAGCACAGGCGAGCGTCGAGATGACGTGGGCTGAAACCGAACTCGTTCTCGGTATCACCGACGACGGACGAGGCGGCAGCGCCGCGCTGGTCGAATCGTCACCAGGCGGACAGGGACTGATCGGAATGGCCGAGCGAGCCAAGCTGCACGGAGGCAAAGTGACCGCCGGACCGAAATCAGGCGGCGGATACAGCGTCCGGGCCGTCTTGCCGTACGAACGAACGTCTGGGTAGGTCTAGAAACGCCCGAAGGTCTTAAGGTGAGTGGCATGGACGAACACGTGGCTCCGATCGCAGTGGCACTGATCGACGATCAGCAGCTGGTCCGCGCAGGTTTTCGAATGGTCATCGACTCACAGCCGGATCTGTCGGTGGTTGTCGAGGCTTCGGACGGTCAGCAGGCGTTGACCGAGTTGGCCGCCCGTCATGTCGACGTCGTTCTGATGGATGTCCAGATGCCGAAGATGGACGGCATCGAGGCGACTCGTCGGCTCCTGGCCGACCCCGATGCGCCGAAGGTCGTGGTGCTCACCACCTTCGACAACGACGAGTACGTGATGTCGGCTATCCGGGCGGGCGCCAGTGGTTTCCTGCTCAAGGACGTGCCACCGGAGCAGTTGCTCGACGCCATCCGCACCGTGCACCGCGGGGACGCGGTGATCGAAGCCCGGGCCACTCGGCGACTGCTTCAGCACGTCGGGCCACTCCTGGAAGGCTCGGCGCCCGAAGCGCAGTTGCCCGAAGAGTTGACGCCGCGCGAGGTCGAGGTGCTCGAAGCCATGGCGTACGGGCTGTCGAATTCGGAGATCGCTGCGAAATTCCACGTCTCCGAGACGACAGTGAAAACCCATGTCGGACGGGTTCTTTCAAAGACGCATTCTCGTGATCGTGTGCAGGCAGTCGTCTTCGCTTTCCAGATCGGACTTGTCCGGCGCGCGGATCTCCTCGGTACCGAGGGCTGACGAGCAGCTCTGTTCAGTCCTACCCCGGGATGACACCGGGCTTTCCAAGATCGCCCCGCGCTCCGACGCGGAGACCACTTGCGCTGCAATAACGTCGATTCCGTCATAGCGAGAAGCTTTACGGAGGGCAAAAGAATGCATGCGCACACCACGACGGAACCAGCCGCAGTGCCGGCGATCACTGCCCGCGGTGTCACCAAGGTGTACGGCACCGGTGAGACCACGGTTCACGCGCTCGGCGGAGTCGACGTGGACTTCGGTCGCGAGCGGTTCACCGCGATCATGGGCCCGTCCGGCTCCGGAAAGTCGACGCTCATGCACTGCCTGGCCGGACTCGACACGGTCTCGGGTGGGCAGGTTTTCCTGGGCGACACCGAAGTCACGAAACTCGGCGACACGGAGCTCACCGAACTGCGACGCGAGCGAATCGGATTCGTCTTCCAAGCGTTCAACCTGCTACCGGTGCTCACTGCTCGGGAGAACATGCTGCTGCCGATGAAGCTGGCAGGTAGTGAACCCTCGCCCGAGTGGATGGACGAGGTGATCGGCAAGCTGGGCCTGTCGCAGCGTCTCGATCACCTGCCGCACGAATTGTCGGGCGGTCAGCAGCAACGCGTAGCCGTCGCCCGCGCACTACTGCCGCAGCCCGACGTGATCTTTGCCGACGAGCCCACCGGCAACCTGGATTCCCGTTCCGGGACAGAGGTTCTGGGGCTCTTGCGGACCAGTGTCCGGGAGACCGGTCAGACCGTCGTCATGGTGACGCACGATCCGGTGGCGGCGTCGTACGCGGATCGAGTCGTGTTGATCGCGGACGGGCGTATTGCCGGAGAGATCGACCATCCCACCGTCGACTCGGTGATCGGTGCCATGCGAGCTCTCGGTGCCGACGACCTGGCCGATGTTCCTGCAGTTTCGGGTGCACTGCGATGAGAGGTCTGGCTTTTGCGCAGGCGCGGGCACATGCCGGGCGCTATGTGGCGTCGATACTCGCGGTGGTGATCGCCGTCGGATACATCGTCGCGACTTTGACCTTGAGCTCGACGGTCGACGCGAGTGTGAGCAAATCACTTGCGACGCAATACGAAACCACAGATGTCGTCGCGTCCGGTCCAGGCGTGACGGAAGCTCTGCTGAGCGCGGTGCCGGGCGTCTCGGCGGTGGCCGACGACGTGTCGACGTATGTTCGTGTCGACTCCGAGGCAAAGGGCGCGTCCTACGGGGATGCGCTCTCGATTGCCGACAATCCCGAATTGCGTTGGGAGAAGATGTCGGAGGGATCGATTCCGGCCGGTCTGGGGCAGGTGTTGGTGAGCGCGGACTCCGGGATACCGATCGGTGCCCGAATCACAGTCACGGCACGGGATTCGACGGTCGGTGCCGCCGCACCCACCGCGGAGGTAGTCGGACTGGTCGACCTCTCCGGTTCGGCGCAACGACTGGGCGGGATCAAGATATTCACCACCGCCGAGCAGGTGAGCGCGTGGGCCGGTGACAGTGCCGAACGTGAGTTCCGTGTCGCCGGTGACGGTTCACGCTCTCAGCAACAACTCGTGGATTCGATCGCGAGCGCGTTGCCCGCGGACTCCACCGTGCTGACCGGCGAAGAAGCCACAGACAACGCCGCAGCCGAATACATGGGCGGCACCAAGATCCTCAGCACGGTGTTGCTCGCCTTCGGCGCCATCGCCGTTGTTGTTGCCGCGCTGGTGATCGCCAATACATTTGCCGTGCTGCTCGCGGCGCGCACTCAGGAACTTGCGTTGCTGCGATGCGTCGGCGCCACGGCCAAACAGGTTCGCCGGAGCATTCGCAGTGAAGCCGCGGCGGTCGGCGTGATCGCCTCGGTGATCGGCGTCGGACTCGGTGTCGGACTTGCCTGGGCAATCGGTCGCGTAGCAACGGCCGCAGATGTGCCGGTTCCTCTTTCGTCACTGAGCGTCACCCCGGTGACCGTGCTCGTCGGTCTTGCCGTCGGCATCGTGATGACGATGCTCGCTGCATCTGCGCCCGGGCGGGCGGCAACGAGGCTCTCCCCGCTGGCAGCACTGCAGCCGATGGAGTCCAAGCCTGAGAGCGTTCAGGTATCGGTGGTGCGCCGGGTTCTCGGCGTCGTGACCCTGCTCGCGGGCATCGCGATGACCGTCCTGGGAGTGACGAATCAGCAGGTGCCGGCGGCAACCGCCGGTGGACTGTTCTCGTTCCTGGGGATCGCGGCACTGTCCGGTCGAATCGTGCCTGCATTGATCAATGCGGCCGGCGGAGTGTTGGCGAGACTGATCGGTCCGGTGGGAAGCCTGGCAGCAGGCAACGCCGGTCGGAACCCACGCCGCACCTCGGCGACGGCCACCGCATTGTTGATCGGTGTTGCCTTGACGAGCACGCTCGTCGTGGGAATCGCGACGGTCAAGGAAGCCGCACCCGCGGCGATGGACAGTCAATTCCCCGTCGACGTTATGGTGAGCAGTTCAGGTTCGGCACCGCTTCCCGCAGGGTTGGGCACAGACATCGCCGCGGTCAACGGTGTCGGCGCGGTGAGCGGTCTGGACAAGGCCGAACTGACGATCGACGGGCGCGGTTCGTTGGCCGGATTCGGCGTCGACGCTGCTCGGGTGAAAGATGTTCTGCGTACCGAGATCTCGGTACCTGCGGCCGGTCAGTTGGTGCTCTCGCCCGCTGACCTGACCGAATACAAGCTTTCGGCGGGCGATACGGCGACGGTGCGTGGGGATCGCGGCGTCGTGAACGTCAGCGTGGTCGAGGGCGTGAAAGGTCAACCAGCACTACTGGATCGAGGCGATCTCGGTGCAGCGGCCACCGCGCCGACCACCGATTCGTACTGGGTAAGGCTGGGGACGGATACTGACGAACAGGCTTTGGCCGCCACCGACCGCATCACGGAACTGGCACGCCAGGAAGCGCCGGGCAGCGATGTTCAGGGCATGACCGAGATGCGTTCAGCTCTCGATTCGATCCTCGACACCATGCTCATGGTGGTTGCCGGATTGCTGTCGGTAGCGGTGTTGATCGCTTTGATCGGCGTCGGAAACACCATGGCACTGTCCGTTCTCGAACGGCGCCGCGAATCCGGACTGCTTCGCGCACTCGGACTGACCAAGAAGGGAATTCGAGCCATGTTGATCTGGGAAGCACTGCTGGTGGCAGGAGTCGCATCGGTGATCGGAGTGCTGTTCGGGATGGTGTTCGGTGTAGCCGGTACCGCATCGGTTTTCGGGATCGAGGACGTCGCCCTCAGCGCAGTGCCGTGGGTGCAGTTGGTAGCCATCGTGTTGATCGGCGGAATCTGCGGTGTGATCGCGTCACTGCTCCCCGCTAGGCGGGCGGGGCTGGTGTCACCGGTGACAGCTCTCGCGAGCTAGCGTTCAGAACTGTTTCGTGACCTTCTCGGTGCCCACTCGGCGCGCGGTAGCTTCCGCGTCCGGGTGGGCCACCTGCACGAGTGAGGCGCCCGCGGCGAGAACTGCCAGAAGCCCGTCGATCATTTCGTCTGCCGTGTCCCACGTGCGATTGGAGAGGACACGATCCGTCGACACCAATTCGACGTTCTTCGCCGATGCCCGTGCCGCGTCGATCGTGTCCGCTACGGACCGGCCTTCCAGCGCCGAACCGGCCCCGGCGCTACGGAACTGGTCGCCGTGCACACGGATGGAGGTTGCGTAGTCGGCGACGCCGAGCGGAAGATCGCTCAAACCTTTGCCGAACGCGTCGAGGGAGAGTGCGGCTACTTCCGGTACGTCCGCAACATCGTCCAGTCGGTCGGCAGTGACGAAAGCCAGTTCGGCGTCGGCGTCGGGGGAGAGGACCACCTCACCGCCTGCCCACCACACACCCAGCAAGACGGCGACGCTCTGCCAGTGCGCGGGAAGCAGCACGGCAACTTTGCTGCCGGGCTCGAGAGCGAACTCGTCGCGAACCATGTTCGCTGTCTTTGCCGCCCAATTGGCCAGAGTGCTCGCAGACAATTCGATGCGCTCGCCGGTGGCGTCGTCGTAGTAGGTCACGCGAGGGCCGGCCGGGTCGGCAGCCAGGATCGGTCCGAGGAGGGCGTCGGTCAGGTTGTCTACAGGCGAAGGCACCTAATCAGCTTACGCAGCGGTTCAGTTGACACAGCGCGGGCCGTTGGAGGCCGCGTCGATCGGCGGACCGGGAGGGGCGGGAGTGGGGCTGGTCTCGGTGGTGCTCGACGATTCAGTCGTGCTTGTCGCTCCTTCGGACGGGGATACCGCGTCCGCGGACTGCGGGCCGCTGTAGTCCTCGGCAATGACAACCCGAACCTTGCCCGAGGACAATGACGAATCCTCCTTGACCGTCAGACCGCCGAGTGCCTCGGCCACCGCGAGTGCTGCGTCGTCGTCCGCGGACTTTGCGAACACCGTCGATTCGGTGACGTCCGAGCCGGTGTTGTTGCCGACCTGACCCTGCTTGTACCCGAGGGCACTCAACGCTTCGGAAACACCGCTGGCCAACCCTGCGACGTCACTGGCGTTTGCGACGTCGACCGTGATCGAGGACGCATTCACCGTGGTCGGTGCTTCGGAGGTCTCCTCCGAGTCCTCGCTGTCGGCGCCGACCAATCCGGCGATGTACTTCTTGACGGCCTTGGGATCGACCTTGACGATGGACTCGCCGGAATCGGTCATGCCGTTGATGTCGAGAACGGGAATGGTCTCGAATTGCACCTTGCCGCCGGCCAGATTCTGCAACTGCTTGGCGAATTCGATGATGTCCCAGTCGTCGTCGATCACGACGGAACGCTGGACAGCCGAGGTCAGCTGGCTGAGCTTGCCGGGGTCACTGAGGGTTTTTGCGCTGAGTACCTTGCTGACGAGAGAAGCCATGAACACCTGCTGGCGAACGATCCGGTCCAGGTCGCCGCGAGGAAGATCGTGTCGTTGTCGCACGAAGCTCAGCGCGTCGGCACCGTCGAGTGTCTGTTTCCCGGCCGCGAAATTGGCTCCGGACATCGGTTCGTCTACCGGCGCGTTGAGGCACACGTCGACTCCGCCCACTGCGTTGGTCAGCAGGACGAATCCGAGTAGTCCGACTTCGGCGTAGTGATCGACGGTGATGCCGGTCAGATTCGCCACCGCTCCGATGAGCGCGGTCCGGCCGGCTTCCGTCGACTTCTTGTCTGCGTCGCTGTCGGACGACCCGTTGTTGACCAACTTCAGCCGTTCGGTTTCCTTGGTGGCACCGAACGCGGCGTTGATCTTCGACATACCGATACCCGGGACGTTGACGTACGCGTCGCGGGGAATCGAGATCGCGGTCGCGGAACTCCCGTCGTTGGGGACGCGGATCAAGATGATGGTGTCGGTATTGGACGCAACTTCCTCACCTGCGCGCAACGAGTCGAGCTCGCTTTGTGAGAGCGGGTTGCCGTGCGCGTCCGTTCGACTGTCCGTTCCCACCATCAGAATGTCGATGGCGCCGTCCTTGCCGCCACCGAGGCCGAGTCCGCTGGCAGTGGCAAGGCTGTTTCTCAACGAGTCCACACCCCGCCACGCGAACCCGGTGACCAGCAGTACGAGCACGGACAGCACCGCGACCGCTATGCGAGCCGGGCTCGTCTTGGTCCGAATCGGCGCAGGTCGTGGACGCGCGCGGCGCTGCGGTTGCTGGTGGGACACCCCTTCAGGTTACTGGTCCGATGCTCGGCCGCGGGTACCTCGACGCGGCGTGCCAGACTCAACCGTGTGACGAATATCCTGCTCACCGGCGCCCGAGGGCAGCTCGGAACACGTATCGATGCTCTCGCAACGTCGGCGGGTCACACTGTGACGGCCGTCGGTTCCCGCGAGCTCGACATCACCGACAGCCGCGCGGTCGACGACTTCGTCTCGCCTGATTCGGTGCTGATCAACTGCGCTGCGTACACGGCCGTCGATGCTGCCGAGACCGACCAGGAGGCGGCGAGGGCGGTCAACGAGATCGGACCGCGGAATCTCGCGCAAGCCTGTGCGCGGGCGGGTTCGCGGTTGATCCACGTTTCGACGGACTACGTCTTTCCGGGCGATGCAAGCTCGCCATACGACGTCGATGCACCGACCGGTCCCGCGACGGTCTACGGCCGAACCAAACTGGACGGCGAGATCGCTGTTCGAGAGTCGGGGGCTGACGCGGCCGTTGTCCGCACCGCGTGGGTGTATTCCGGTGTCGGCACGGATTTTGTCGCCACGATGAGAAGGCTCGAAGCCGAACGCGAATTCGTGAACGTCGTGGACGACCAGATCGGGTCACCCACGTACAGCGTCGATCTGGCCGGCGGCATCGTCGAACTCGCGCTGCTGGACTTCACGGGTGCGTCGACATTCCACGTGACGAACGGCGGGCAAGCAAGTTGGTACGAGTTGGCGCGAGCTGTTTTCGAGGAGATCGGAGCAGACCCTGCTCGGGTGCGCCCGTGCAGTAGTGCGGAGTTCGTACGCCCTGCCCCGCGCCCGGCATATTCGGTCTTGTCCGAGCGCGCGTGGGTTACCGCGGGAATGACGCCGCTGCGTCCGTGGCGAGAGGCTCTGCACGCCGCTCTGGCGTGAGCATTGTTCGGGACAGTGGCCGCGGACGGCTAGGCTGACCGGCGTGAGTCCCAAGCTGGCCGTGGTAACGGTGACCTACTCGCCAGGCGAGCATCTCGAGAATTTCTTGAGCACGCTCGCTGTGGCGACGACAGAAAAACCCCAGGTCATCATGGCCGACAATGGGTCGACCGATGGTGCCCCCGAGGCCGCCGATGCCAAGTACGAGCATGTCCGTCTGCTTCGAACCGGCGGAAACATCGGGTACGGGGGAGCGATAAATCGGGCTGTAGCGGAGATCGATTCGTCGATCGAATTCGTCGTGATTTCCAACCCGGACGTCCAATGGGCACCCGGTTCACTCGACGAATTGGTGGCTGCGGCAAATCGGTGGCCAAGGGCCGGTGCACTGGGGCCGAAGGTCCTCGAACCGGACGGCAGTGTCTATCCGTCGGCGCGAACGGTGCCCGACATCACCTCGGGCGTCGGGCACGCGTTGCTCGGTACCGTATGGCCGAAGAACCCGTGGACTGCTCGTTACCGTCAGGAGAACGAGGCCGTCACCGAGCGTGCAGTGGGGTGGCTTTCCGGGTCGTGCCTGCTGGTGCGACGCGACGCCTTCGACACCATCTCAGGTTTCGACTCTCGTTACTTCATGTACATGGAGGACGTGGACTTCGGTGACCGCCTCGGAAAAGCCGGGTGGCTCAACGTATTCGTCCCCTCGGCCGTCGTCACCCATGCCAAAGGCCATGCGGCAGGACGTCATCCGGAACTGATGTTGCCTGCCCATCATCGCAGTGCGTACCAGTTCCAGGCTGATCGCCATCCGCACTGGTGGCAGGCTCCGCTACGACTTGCCTTGCGCGGTGGCCTCGCGGTGCGATCCAAGATCGCCGTAGCTTCTGCAGTTCGCGAGCGCGCTCGCACCGACAACTCGACCGACAACCCATCAGTTTCGAACCACGGGGGAAAATGATGTCCGATCCGAATCCGACCGACGCCGTAATCCTGGTAGGCGGCAAAGGCACTCGGCTGCGTCCGCTGACGCTGTCGGCACCCAAGCCGATGCTTCCGACCGCCGGCCTGCCGTTCCTGACGCACCTGCTCGCCCGCATCGAGGCAGCCGGAATCAAGCACGTCGTGCTCGGAACGTCCTTCAAGGCAGAGGTATTCGAGGACTACTTCGGCGACGGCTCCAAGATGGGCCTCGAGATCGACTACGTCTTCGAGACCGAACCGCTGGGCACCGGTGGCGGAATCCGCAACGTTCTGCCGAAGTTGCGCGGTGACAACGTCATGGTGTTCAACGGCGACGTGCTCGGTGGCACCGATCTGAACGGCATTCTCGAGACCCACGAGAAGACGGACGCCGACGTGACCCTGCATCTGGTTCGTGTGGGAGACCCGCGAGCATTCGGTTGTGTTCCGACCGACGAGGACGGACGAGTCTCGGCATTCCTGGAGAAGACCCAGGATCCGCCGACGGATCAGATCAACGCCGGCTGCTACGTCTTCAAGCGCGAGATCATCGAACAGATCCCCGAAGGACGACCGGTATCGGTCGAGCGCGAGGTGTTCCCGAATCTCCTGGCCGAGGGCAAGCGGGTGTTCGGCCACGTCGACTCGTCGTACTGGCGTGACATGGGAACCCCCGAGGACTTCGTTCGCGGTTCCGCCGACCTGGTGCGAGGTATCGCACCTTCGCCGGCTCTCGAAGGTCCGCGCGGCGAGTCGCTGGTTCACCCCGGAGCCGGAATCGCGCCGGGCGCTGTCCTGATCGGCGGCACGGTTGTCGGTCGGGGCGCAGAAGTCGGCGCAGGCGCTCGCCTCGACGGTGCAATTCTCTTCGACGGCGCCGTTGTGGAAGCCGGCGCGGTGGTCGAACGATCGATCCTCGGATTCGGCGTCCGTATCGGACCCCGAGCGCTGGTCCGCGACGCTGTCATCGGCGACGGCGCGGACATCGGTGCGCGGTGCGAATTGTTGCGCGGCGCACGCGTGTGGCCGGGGGTGACGCTGCCGGACGGTGGCGTGCGCTTCAGCACAGATGTGTGATCGTTAGCTGACCTACTGGAATACTGGCGGGTATGACTTCTCTTCCGAGCCGTTACGTTGCCCTCGGTGACTCGTTCACCGAGGGCGTCGGCGACGCCGACGAACGATTCCCCAACGGTCTGCGCGGGTGGGCAGACCGAGTGGCCGAGCAGCTGGCGGTGAACAATCCCGACTTCCGCTACGCCAACCTGGCGATTCGTGGTCGCCTACTCGGACCGATCATCGACGAGCAGTTGGAACCCGCTCTGGCGTTGAAGCCCGATCTGGTGACCATCTACGCCGGCGGAAACGACATGATGCGTCCGAAGCTCGACATCGATGCGATGGTCGCCCGCTACGATTCGGCAATCGGTCAGCTCACTGCATCCGGCGCTCGGGTTCTGATGTTCACCGCGTACGACACCGGATGGTCCGCCTTCTTCGGCAAGCTCCGCGGACGTCTGGCGATCTACAACGAGCTTGTTCGCGAGGTGGCGGACCGCCACGACGCGACCCTCGTCGACTTCTGGCGATTCTCCGAATATCAGGACCTTCGGATGTGGGACTGGGATCGCCTCCACATGTCGCCCTCCGGGCACGAGAACATGGCGACGCGTGTGCTCGACGTGCTCGGCGTCGAACACGGATTGACCCCGCCCGATCTCGGGCCTGCGCCGGTCCTCACGAAAGCCGAAACTCGTCGCGAGGATCGTCAATGGGCGCGAGAGTTCTTGGTGCCGTGGGTAGCTCGGCGCGTGAAGGGAACATCGTCGGGCGACGGAGTGAGCGCCAAGCAGCCCCAGCTTTCTCCGATTCAGTCCTGATTCTTGCGCTGACGGGCGAGCGCGACCAGGTGGTCGATGGTCTCGCGTTCCGCTGTAGGTGGGAGCGCGTCCACCGGCCACCATCTGAGGTCGGTGGACTCTGCGCTGCGGACGATATGTGAATTGTCCGGCGCCACAACAAGAAACCGTAGATCGAGATGGCGAGTCGGTACTCCGAGTGAGCACGTGATCGGATGCGTGTGGGCGGAGAGTAGGTCCGCGTCTATCCGAACGTCGTGAATTCCGGACTCCTCGCGAGCTTCCCGCAATGCCGCATCTACCACCGTCTCGTCGTCGGGCTCGCAGTGGCCGCCGAGCTGAATCCACCTGCCCACCTTGGGATGCAGGGTCAGCAAGACGTGGCAGCCACTCTCGTCGAGAACGAGAGACGACGCGGTGATGTGTCCCGGTGCGTGGCGACGAAGGCAGCCGTCCGGAGCCGAATCGAGGAACGCGAGCATCGTGTGCCGCAATGATTCGTCCGCTTCGGAGGACGTCTCCCAGCCCTCCAGGACGCCCTTGGCGGAGGCGTGCAGCGATTCGGCTGACATGGACCTACAGCTCCACCAACGCGTCCCCGGGGGCGGAGACAGAGCGCGGAGTCAGTGGTTCGAGGGGGTGCCCGATTGCGATGGCACCGAGTGGCTGCCAATCCGCCGGGAGATCGAGTTGTTCGCGTACGAGATCGGCGGCGAAGATCGTCGATCCGATCCAGCAGCTTCCCACGCCGCGCGTAGCCAACGAGACCAGCAGTCCCTGCACTGCCGCGCCGGCGGCGACCGTGAACATCGTCGACTCCGCCGCGGTTCGTCCGGCATCCGGATAACTGTGTGCGCCATCGGGCACGCAGAAGGGAATGACGACCTCGGGGGCGTCGAACAGGATGTTTCCGCGGGCAACCCGGGCCTCGACGGATTCGTCACTGCGACCGTCGGCGCGAAGATCGGCGGCCCACTTCTCGCGCATCTGCTCGAGAAGAGCCGTGCGGACCGACTCCGTGCGTAGCCACACGAATCGAACCGGTCTCGTGTGGTGCGGTGCGGGAGCGGTGAGTGCCTCGGCGATCGAGCTGCGAATGATCTCCGCGTCGACGGGATCACTTGCGAACTGTCGGACCGATCGACGCAACAGCAGCGCCTGGCCACGGCCCATCGCCGTAGCTTCCTCGGTGCCCAGCCAGAACAGATCGTCCGGGCCGCGGCGAATCAGATCCTGGCCACTCGAACCGTCGTCCTCGAACCGAAGCCCACGAACGACGGCGACGGGAACGCCGCCCAGCTTGCCCTTGACCAAGTCGCCCGCAGCGGCGATTTCGTCCGCGATCGCGATCTCGGTGACGATCAGATCGTTGCCCTGACTGTCCTGTGCTCCGAGGTAGCCGTGCAGGACCGGAATGCCGGAGGAACCGATTGCGGCGTCGGTCTGCCCGTTGCGCCACGCACGACCCATCGTGTCGGTGACGACGACGGCGACGGACTTGCCCGTGCTCTCGAGAATTCGGGCGCGCAGACCCGCAGCGCTCGCATCCGGATCCACGGGGAGTAGCGCCAATTCGGCACCGTCGACGTTGGAGCCGTCGATGCCCGATGCGGCCTGCACGATTCCGAGTTTGTTCTCGGTGATCAGAGTGCGGCCCTTGCGTGCCACGACGCGGACGGCTTCCTGATCCACCAGGAGGCGTCGTGCCGCGTCGCGCTCTTCCGGATCGGTCGGTGAGGAAACGACGCGACCCTCGACTTTGGAGAACACCTTGCTCGTGACGACAACGACGTCGCCGCTTTCGAGCCACGGCGTCGCGTCGACGACAGCTGTGGCCAAGTCGTCTCCGGGCCGGAACTCGGGAAGCCCGAGCACGGGAATGACTTCGATTGCGGCGCCGGGGGAGTGATCACCGGGAGAGTGATTTCTGTCGCGGCTTGCTTCGGTTCCGGGCTCGGTCACAGTTCGACTCCGGCGATCTCGAAAGCCGTGCGAACCATTTTGGCGGTCTCTTCGGGGGACGTCATCAAAAGTGGGATGCTTCGCACGTCCACCCCGTCGATGTCGGCCGTGTCACCTTCGTCGACGAGCCAGCCGTCGAGAATACCGTTGATCGAACGAGCTCCGTAGTGGCGACCGATCGCCTCCGAAGTCGTCTCGACCCCGATCACCTCGAGGCACTCGTCAGCCATGCCGCGCAACGGTTTTCCGCCGATGACGGGGGAGAGGCCGACAACCTTGGCCGCGGTTGTTCGCAGGGCACCGCGAATGCCGGGCACCGCGAGGATCGCGCCGACGCTCACGACGGGATTGGACGGTGCGATCAGCACGATGTCGGCACCGTCGATCGCCTCGACTACCCCTGGCGCAGGCTTGGCCTGCTCGGCGCCGACGTGAGCGAAGCTGTGCGTTTCCACCTGTGCCCGATGGCGTACCCACCACTCCTGGAAATGAATCGCCTTCTGCTCACCGTCTTCCGGATCGGTGATCACGACGTGTGTTTCGCTGCGGTCGTCGCTCACGGGAAGCAGTGCGACACCGGGATTCCAGCGATTGCACAACGCTTCGGTGATCGCGGACAACGGATATCCCGTGCGGAGCATCTGGCTGCGAATCAAATGCGTTGCGATATCGCGATCTCCGAGGCCGAACCAGTCCGGCTTCGCGCCGTACGCGGCGAGTTCTTCTTTCGCATTCCAGGTTTCGCCGGCGTGCCCCCACCCGCGTTCGGTGTCGATGCCGCCGCCGAGTGTGTACATACAAGTGTCCAGATCGGGGCAGATGCGCAGACCGTGCATCCACACGTCGTCCCCGACGTTGACGACGGCCGTGATGCGATGTGGGCCTTCGTATTTCTCGAGGGATTCACCACCGGCGATTCCGAGCGCGTTTTGAACACCTTGAAGGAAACGGGCCCCGCCGACGCCGCCAACCAATACAGTCACGTTCACGACAACAGAGCCTAGGCGGTCGGCGCGTCGTCGTGTCTGGCGGGCAGAAGGTCCCGTCAATTGAGGGCCGGAATACTAATGGATTCATCTCGTTTAGCTTGACCGCGACACGCTGGACGTGTGTAATCTCAAATGTGTCATTCCAACCGCTACTTGTGAGTTCACTTGCAGCGGGGCCGGTTTCGAACACAGTTTCGAACGGTCGACGGGGTGGGGTTGAAGATGGAGTGAAAATTCTGCGCTATTACAGGTGAGGAGGCGGAACGATGCCCAATGAAAATGTCGAGATCAGTTCTCTCGCAATGACAGTAAGCGACGAACCGCAGACCGATTCCCGAGCAGGCGCAGCAGAAGGTGCCTGCAGCAGTGAGTTCGACGGTATGAGTACTCGGCCAGTGCTGAGTCTCGTCACCGGCTTCGAAGAATTGTTCGACACCATCGAGGATCAGTGGCAGGAGCGTGCTCTCTGCGCGCAGACCGATCCCGAAGCCTTCTTTCCTGAAAAGGGAGGATCGACGAGGGAAGCAAAACGGATCTGCCTCGGTTGTGAAGTTCGTGACGAGTGCCTCGAGTACGCGCTCGCGAACGACGAACGGTTCGGAATCTGGGGAGGGTTGTCCGAGCGCGAGCGTCGGCGACTCAAGCGGGGGATCATCTGATCTGCTGCTGAATCGGTTCTGTCAGCGTCGGGGCTGACGGGCGGTCTTCGAAAGTCTGACCTGCAACGGGGAATTGCAGGTCAAGCAACGACTGTTTTGTTCTTCGTGTGGATTTACTTCTTCGTGTGACATCAGTTTTTTCGTCTGACAGTGCGTCAGTCCTCGTCGGGCAGTATCAGTCCTCGTCGGGCAGCGTGGGGTCGATGACCTGTGGGTCGACGCCCAGATACGTGCCGACTTGATGGACCAACACGTCGTGCACCAGATCCGTGAGTTCTTCCGGATCCTTCGCTCGCTGCTCCAATGGGCGGCGAAACAGCACAATTCTTGCGCGAGTCGTATTTCCGTGACGGTCGATTCCGGCCGGAATCAGTCGTGACAGTGGAACCGGGCCGTCTGCGATGACCTCCGGCGGCCATGTGACGGACTCCGGATCGTGCGCGTGAATCTTCGGAACTTCGTCCACTGCGATGTCGAGTTTCGTCAGCCGGTCGTGCCATGCGAGGTCGACGGGAGAGAAGGCGTCGAGCACCAGGAGATCGAACTTCTCCGCGCGGGTACGCCTGGCGGGCACCTCCGGGGGAAGTAGCGGTCCGCGCAGGCCACGGCCGTGTCGCTCGATGGAACGAGTAGTGACCGAGCGTCGGCGGCGGGCTTGTGGCATGGCGCCAGATTACGACAGGAGAAACTGCTCGGTGTGTCCGAGTAGGTTCCGGACGTGGGGAGGGCTAGGCTCCGTACCTGTGAGATCTCTGCGTCGCTGCTGCCGCCCCGGGTGCAAGAACCCCGCCGTCGCGACGCTTACTTATGTCTACTCGGACTCCACTGCGGTTGTCGGGCCGCTGGCAACCGTCGCCGAGCCCCATTCATGGGATTTGTGTGACACTCACGGCTCTCGAATCACCGCCCCCAAGGGGTGGGAACTCGTCCGCCACGAAGGCGGATTCGCGTCGAGTACTCCCGACGAAGACGATCTGACCGCTTTGGCTGAAGCTGTACGTGAGGCCGGTCTCGGAGATCGCAGCAAGTCCAACGTCGATGCAGATGAGGACATACGTCCCGCAGCTCCGAGTACTGCCCGTACAGGGCGTCGTGGACACCTACGCGTTCTGCCCGACCCGTCCAACTGACGCGAGATTCGTCGCCGTAGACGCTAGGCTCGACCGAGTACTTCCACACCCGAGTACTGCGAATCTCCGGACGCCATGCGCCCGGACGTTCCCGTCTGTGAGGGTGCATGCACAAGGAGAGTTTTCAGTGGGGCGAACAGCCGAGTCGGTTGCTGCAATCATCAAGGCGTACGACGTACGCGGTGTGGTCGGTGAGCAGATCGACGAAGATTTTGTCCGCGACGTCGGTGCGTCGTTCGCCCGCCTGGTCCGCGACGAGGCCGGCGCCGCCACGACGGTTGTGATCGGCTACGACATGCGCGCATCGTCGCCCACACTGTCTTCGGCTTTCGGTGACGGCGTGCTTGCTCAAGGGCTCGACGTCGTTTACATCGGATTGGCGTCGACCGACGAGCTCTACTTTGCATCCGGTTTGCTGAACTGCCCGGGCGCGATGTTCACGGCGAGCCACAATCCCGCCAAGTACAACGGCATCAAGATGTGTCGGGCCGGCGCCAAGCCGGTCGGTCAGGACACCGGCCTCGCAGTCATCTCTGCCGAGGTCGTCTCGGGTGTTCCCGCGTACGACGGACCGGCAGGCACCGCCAGCACCAAGGACGTCCTCGAGGAATACGCGAGCTACCTCCGCGGATTGGTCGACCTGGCTGCGTTGCGCCCGCTGAAGGTCGCAGTCGATGCAGGCAACGGTATGGGCGGCCATACCGCGCCGGCCGTATTCGGGCCGATGCCCCTCGACGTCCTGCCGCTCTACTTCGAGCTCGACGGCACGTTCCCCAACCACGAAGCCAATCCGCTCGATCCGGCCAACCTCGTCGACCTGCAGGCCGACGTGCGCGAAACCGGAGCGGACATCGGCTTGGCGTTCGACGGTGACGCGGACCGTTGCTTCGTCGTAGACGAGAAGGGCGACCCGGTCTCGCCGTCCGCGGTGACGGCACTTGTCGCCAAGCGCGAACTCGCGAAGGAACCGGGCGCGTCGATCATCCACAACCTGATCACGTCACGGGCAGTGCCCGAACTGGTCGAAGAACTCGGCGGCGTCGCTATTCGTACCCGAGTCGGCCACTCGTTCATCAAGCAGGAGATGGCCGAGACCGGTGCGGTGTTCGGCGGCGAGCACTCCGCTCACTACTACTTCCGCGACTTCTGGGGCGCCGACTCCGGCATGCTCGCGGCGCTGCACGTACTCGCGGCACTGGGCGAGCAGGATCGTCCGCTCTCCGAGTTGATGGCGGAGTACACCCGCTACGCGGCCTCGGGCGAGATCAACTCCACCGTGGCTGACGCGGCAGATCGTACGGCCGCTGTACTGGCGGCATTTGCCGACCGCACCGAGTCGGTGGATCGCCTCGACGGTGTCACGGTCAGTCTCGAGGGAAATGCCTGGTTCAACTTGCGCGCGTCCAACACCGAACCGCTGCTGCGACTCAACGTCGAAGCACCCACGTCCGCCGATGTCGACGCATTGGTGAACGAAATTCTGGCGATCGTCCGGGCTTGAATCCGAGTCTGATCGGTTTGTCGGTGAGCCGAAGCCCTGGGATAGTTGGGGGACTATCTCAGGAACCACGGCCTCGGGAACGAGGGCTTTGCCACCACGGACCGCGTGGAGCTGGAATGCTGGATGGTGCGGGAACTGCTAACGGAGAAGGGGGTGCGGTGAGATGACAGCGCCGATGCCGCTTCTCGACCTCGACGACAGCGAGGGTTTGTCAGCTGCCGATTCGGAAGGGCTACTGCGGTCTGTAGCCATGGGCGGCGCACAGATTCGGGCGACCGCATCGGCCGTCGGCGAGGGTGTGATCTCCCGATTGGCCGGTCTGCGTCCGCGCAGCGTCGTACTGATCGCCGGCGCGGGTGGCGCCCGGCACGGAGCCAGGATCGCGCTTGCTCTCGTCGGAGATTCGGTCGGTTGCCCGCTCCTCGTACTCGACCGGACGCCGTCGTGGGCCGGGCCGTTGGACGTGATCGTCGTCGCCGGTGACGATGCCGGTGATCCACGCCTCGTCGAATCCGTTGACAGTGCCGTACGCCGCGGCGCCGAGGTTGTTGTCGCCGTTCCCGACGAGGGGCCCATGCGAGCCGTGGCGGCCGGGCGCACCATGCCCTTGCCGCCGCGGCTCTACGCCTCGCCCCGGCACACGATGACGCGGTTCCTCGCCGTCTTCCTCGCGGTTGCCGCCGAAATCGAGGGCAAGGGATCGATCGAGGACCGTTCGACGGTGCTCGGTCGAATCGCCGACGCAGTTGATGCGGAGGCGCTGCGGGACGGACCGGCCAACGAGGTATTCCACAACCCGGCCAAGTCGTTGGCCACCAGGATGAGCGGCCGGCGAGTCGTTCTGTGTGGAAGTGGTTCCGTGACAACAGCACTCGCAGAGTTCTCGAGCGTTGCGCTGATGAGCTCCGGCGTGAACGCCGCTGCCGCCGAGATGTCCGAGGTGATTCGTTCGGCGCGAGCACTGTTCGCGCCGGACGCAGCTTCACGTGATTCGGTGTTTCACGACCCCTTCTTTCACGATCCGCAACTCGACGGCGCGCTGCCGACCCCGCCGGCGCGGGCGTTCGTCTTCGCGACCGAATCCACGCGCGGGGAGGCGAGGCGCCGGATGGACGCACTGGCTGACGCCGACCTGGTGGTTGCGGCAGACGAAGACCAGACCAACGTGGTCATATCGGAGATGGAGCAGGTATTCGTGTTGGCGTCTCGAGTAGACATGGCCGCGGCGTACGTGCAGTTGACAGGCGGTGCGAAGTAAGTGCGTGAACTCGAAGGTGCACTTCGTTCTTACGCGTGGGGCTCGCGAACGGCAATTGCCGAACTACGCGGTCTTTCGACTCCGTCGAATCATCCCGAAGCGGAATTGTGGTTGGGCGCGCACCCGGGTGACCCGGCGCGCGTGATCACCGAATCCGGAAGCGAGTCGTTGCTCGAGGTCCTGCACCGCGAACCCGAACGCGAACTCGGCCGTGAGAACCTCGAGGCATTCGGTGAGCGACTCCCATTCCTGCTCAAGCTGCTTGCGGCGGAAGAACCGCTGTCGCTTCAAGCGCACCCCAGCGCCGTTCAAGCCGACGAGGGTTTTCGTCGTGAGAACGCACTCGGCGTTCCCATGGAATCGCCGATTCGCAACTACAAGGACGGCAGCCACAAGCCCGAACTCGTTGTCGCGCTCAGCAGATTCGAAGCGCTTGCCGGATTCCGCGAGCCGACGCGGACTGTCAAACTGCTGCGCGCTCTGGCCGTCGACGAGTTGGAGCCGTACATTGGTCTGCTCGAAGGCCAACCCGATTCCGACGGACTGCGGGCGTTGTTCACGACATGGATCACGCTGCCGTCCACGGTGCTCGGGACCTTGCTCCCTGCCGTACTTGCCGGGTGCATCACCTACGTCGCGCACCACGACGCCGAATTCGTGACCGAGATCCGCACCGCGCTGGAATTGAGCGAGGCGTACCCCGGCGACGCCGGTGTTCTGGCGGCACTGCTGCTCAACCGCGTCACCCTCGAGCCCGGCCAAGGACTGTTTCTCGCTGCGGGAAATCTCCACGCGTATCTTCATGGACTCGCGGTCGAGATCATGGCCAACTCCGACAACGTTCTGCGTGGTGGGCTGACACCGAAGCACGTCGACGTGCCCGAATTGCTGAGGGTTCTGGACTTCGTCGGGGCCGATATCGAAGTGCTCGATCCGGCCCCGTCATCAGGATCAGGTCAGTCAGGATCGGGTAGATACGAGTACGTCACGCCGGCGCCCGAATTTCGTTTGACGCGTCTGGAGTTCGACGCGAATTCCACGGACATCGTCGTCGACGCTTCAGGCCCGCGGATTCTGATCTGCACCGACGGCGCGGTCACTGCGACGTGCGGCACTGACACTCTCGACCTCGATCGAGGCCGAGCGGCGTGGATCGCTGCCGACGAGCCCGCGATACACCTGAGCACACGGACCCCGACTGCGCAGGTTTTCAGTGCTGTAGTCGGAAACTAGGAGACATTGTGTCGGCTCATGGTGGCAAGAAGGCAATTCTGGCGGCCCTCGGAGCCAATGCCGGAATTGCCGTAGCCAAGTTCGCCGGATTCTTGATCACCGGATCGTCGTCGATGCTCGCCGAATCGGTGCACTCGGTGGCCGACACGTCCAATCAGGGTTTGCTGCTCCTGGGGCAGAAGAAGGCAGAACGTGACGCGGATCAACTGCACCCGTTCGGCTACGGGCGCAACCGATACTTCTATTCGTTCGTCGTTGCACTGGTGCTCTTCACCCTCGGTTCGCTGTTCGCGATTTACGAGGGTATTCACAAGATTCAACATCCGGAAGAACTCAATTCGGCTTTCGTGGCAATCGCGATTCTTGTCATAGCGATTTGTCTGGAGGGCTACAGCTTCCGGACCGCAGCGAAGGAATCACGACCGCTCAAGGGAAATGCGTCGTGGTGGAACTTCATCCGAACCTCTCGTAGCCCGGAACTCCCGGTTGTGCTGCTCGAGGACACCGGCGCATTGATCGGTCTCGTCCTTGCACTCGGCGGCGTCGGCCTCACGATGGTGACCGGAAATCCGGTCTTCGACGGCATCGGAACTCTGTACATCGGTGTCCTGCTCGGCATCATCGCGATCATTCTGATCATCGAAATGCAGTCGCTGCTGATCGGTGAGGGCGCAACGGCGGTGGAGACCGAACTGATCCTCAACGCCCTGGTCGACGGAACTCGTATCGAACGCGTCATTCATTGCAAGACGCAGTACCTCGGTCCCGAGGAGATCCTTGTTGCTGCCAAGGTTGCGGTGCCGATCGGATCGACGATCTCGGACGTGGCGACGGCGATCGACGAGGCCGAGTCTCGCGTGCGCGCTGCAGTGCCTGCGGCGCGGGTGATCTACCTCGAGCCGGACCTGGATCGTCTCAGCGCAGGAGATCGCCCTGAAACAGATCTACAGGCTCCCGACAAACCCTGAACAAAGCTGCGCCTGCGGGCTTAGGCTGATGCCATCTCTCTACTTGCCCATGGTGGGACCTGCTGGTCCCCAGCAAGGAGGCGGCAATGGCTGTCAAGGACGAGCAGGCCGGATCTGGACGGTCGAAGCTGTTTCGAACCAAATCGATCGAGCAGTCCATCAAGGACACCGACGAGCCGGAAACCAAACTCCGGAAAGAACTGAACTCGTGGGATCTCACGGTGTTCGGTGTCGCAGTCGTCATCGGTGCGGGCATCTTCACACTCACGGCTCGGACGGCGGGAAATGTCGCCGGGCCGTCGGTCTCGCTCGCGTTCGTCATTGCCGCCATCGCCTGCGGACTGGCAGCGCTGTGTTACGCCGAATTCGCGTCGACGGTCCCGGTTGCCGGTAGCGCGTACACGTTCTCGTACGCGACGTTCGGCGAATTCGTCGCCTGGATCATCGGCTGGGATCTCATCCTCGAATTCGCCTTGGCGTCTTCGGTGGTCGCCAAAGGCTGGTCGCTGTACCTCGGCGAAGTGATGGGCTCACGCAGCCCGATCGTCGAGTTGGGGCCGATATCCTTCGACTGGGGTGCGGTGCTGGTGATCGCTGTCATCACGATCCTGCTCGCGACCGGCACAAAACTCTCGTCGAGGGTGTCACTGGTGATCACGGCGATCAAGGTCGCGGTGGTGTTGCTGGTGATCATCGTCGGTCTGTTCTACATCGACACCGACAACTACTCGCCGTACATTCCGCCGTCGGAGCCGGGCTCGACGGGAGAGGGCATCCACCAGTCGTTGTTCTCGTACGTGACCGGGGCCGGTGGCAGCACGTTCGGGTGGTACGGATTGCTCGCGGCAGCCAGTCTGGTGTTCTTCGCGTTCATCGGCTTCGACGTCGTCGCCACGACGGCGGAGGAGGCGAAGGAGCCGCAGAAGGCGCTGCCACGCGGCATCCTGGGTTCTCTCCTGATCGTCACGGTTCTGTACGTGGCGGTGACACTGGTGCTGACGGGGATGGTGAAATACACCGAGCTCGAGGGCGATACCTCCAACCTGGCAACGGCATTCGCTTTCCACGACATCACGTGGGCGAAAAACGTCATCTCGTTCGGCGCTTTGGCCGGTCTCACGACAGTGGTGATGGTGCTGATGCTCGGGCAGACCAGGGTGCTCTTCGCGATGGCACGCGACGGTCTGATGCCACGACGCCTGGCACCGACCGGCAAGCACGGAACCCCTGTGCGGATCACGATCTTGGTCGGCGTCGTGGTCGCGGTGCTCGCCGGCGTTTTTCCGATCGGCACCCTCGAGGAAATGGTCAACATCGGCACACTGTTCGCTTTTGTTCTCGTCTCGATCGGGGTTCTCGTGCTCCGTCGGACGCGTCCCGACCTACCTCGCGGATTCAGGGTGCCGCTGGTCCCGCTGGTCCCGATTCTGGCCGTCCTCGCGTGTCTGTGGCTGATGTTCAACCTGTCGGTGGAGACCTGGATGAGGTTCGTGGTCTGGATGGCCCTCGGCGTTGTCATCTATTTTGCCTACAGCAGGCAGCATTCGATGATCGGGAAGCGTGAACGCGGCGAAATCGAGTAGATGTACAAAGTTTATGATTTGTCTATCACTTGTACAAAATCAGTAGTACTGTCTACCTCATAGTGAACTGACTCACAGTTTTCGGGTCGGTCCGAATCGAGGAGGTAGACCGTGTCGACGCACGTGGACTCGCAATCCGGCCAGACGCTCCCGCCCGAGCAGTGGCGTGACAAGAAGAGATACCTCTGGCTGCTCGGCCTCGTGCCGCCGACGGCGGTCTTCATCGCCGTCGGATTGGTCGCGTTGTTCAACAGTCTCGGATGGAATGCGGTCTCGCCGGTGTGGTGGTGGATCGGGCCGCTTCTCGTCTACATCCTGCTCCCGATCCTCGACATCTTCTTCGGCCCGGACGGCGAGAATCCGCCGGACGAAATGATGGAGCGCCTCGAGAACGACAAGTACTACCGGTATTGCACCTACATCTACATACCGTTCCAGTTGGTCAGCCTGGTCCTGGCCTGCTACCTCTGGTCGGCGACCGATCTGTCCTGGCTCGGAATCGACGGGGGACTTGGGCTGATCTCCAAGATCGGTCTGGCGATCAGTATCGGTTGTGTCGCAGGAATCGGGATCAACACCGCACACGAGCTCGGTCACAAGAAGGACGATCTCGAACGCTGGTTGTCGAAGATCACTCTGGCGCAGTCGTTTTACGGCCACTTCTACATCGAGCACAATCGTGGACACCACGTGCGCGTCGCCACGCCCGAGGATCCGGCGTCGTCTCGCTTCGGTGAGAGCTTCTGGACCTTCCTGCCGCGCAGTGTGTGGGGATCTCTGCGCTCGTCGTGGTCCCTGGAAAAGGCCAGACTCGATCGACTGGGTAAGAAGCCGTGGACAATTCGCAACGACGTCCTGCATTCGTGGTTGATGTCCGTCGTACTGTTCGGTGTCCTCGTCGCCGTCTTCGGCCTCTCGGTACTGCCGTTCCTGGTGCTGCAGGCCGTGTTCGGATTCTGCCTACTCGAAACCGTCAACTACCTCGAACATTACGGACTGAAGCGTCGTCGTCTGGACAGCGGGCGGTACGAGCGTGCAGCACCGGAGCACAGTTGGAACAGTGATCACATCTGCACCAACATCTTCCTGTATCACCTCCAGCGTCACAGCGATCATCACGCGAACCCGACGCGTCGTTATCAGACGCTTCGAAGCATGGACGGTGCGCCCAACCTGCCCAGTGGGTACGCGAGCATGATCATCCTCGCCTACGTTCCACCGCTGTGGCGAAAAGTGATGGATCCCAAAGTCCTTGCGCACTACGGCGGCGACATCACCCGCGTCAACGTTCAGCCGTCCAAGCGTGATCGCATCCTTGCTCGGTACGGAGCAGCGTGATGAGCAGCTATCGATGCCCGGTCTGTGAATACGTCTACGACGAATCGAAGGGTGCACCACGAGAAGGGTTTCCGGCGGGCACGCCGTGGGATGCCGTGCCGGACGACTGGTGCTGTCCGGACTGCGGCGTGAGGGAAAAGCTGGACTTCGAGCCGATGCCGGCAACGGCGGGGAGTGAATCATGAACGACTACAAGCTGTATCAGTGCGCGCAATGCGGCTTCGAGTACGACGAGGCAGTCGGCTGGCCGGAGGACGGTATCGAACCGGGCACTCGCTGGGACGACATTCCCGAAGACTGGAGTTGCCCGGACTGCGGGGCGGCGAAGAGCGACTTCTTCATGGTTGAGGTCGAACGACGGTGAGATGCGTCGGCGTCGAACGGACCTAGGTGCGGCGGTAGTGTCGTCACCATGACTTCGACGCCCACTCGTCTGCCGCAGAAAGAAGCGTCGCGCCTGCTGCTGCGTACGTCGGTGCTCGATTCGATGCGTGAGTTGTTGACCGAGCGCGACTGGTCCGAGGTGACGCTGACGGTTCTGGCCAAGCATGCCGGTGTGAGTCGTCAGACGCTCTACAACGAGTTCGGCTCGAGGCAAGGGCTTGCCGAGGCGTACGCGCTTCGCCTTGCTGACGGCTTCGTCGACGCGGTGGACGAGGCCATGGTGGCGAACGACGGACGTGCAGTCGAGGCGTTGACGGCGGGTTTCGGATCGTTTTTCGCCTCCAGTGCAACCGACCCGTTGGTGATCTCTCTGCTCACCGGTGAGGCCAAGCCGGACCTGCTTCGCCTGATCACCACCGACAGTGCGGTCATCATCGAGCGCGCGTCGTCGCGGCTTGCGGAGAGTTTCCAGCGAGGGTGGATTCAGGCGTCACCCGCCGACGCCGGAATTCTGGCCAGGGCGATTGCGCGTCTCGGGCTGAGCTACATTTCGATGCCGCCGGAGTCCGAGGCTTCGGTGGCGGAGGATCTGGGCATACTGCTCGGGCCGTTCATCGACGTGGCGCGCGAGGGCCGCGCAGTAGAGGGGCGGGCGGGAGAGGGCGTCTAACCGATAGCCTGGTACACCGATAGGCTTGTGCAGAGTATGCACGTCAACCAGGAGAGGCAGATGACGACCTCAGTTTCAACAACGCCCGTGGCCGAGAGCCGTAACGGCATCGACTTCAAAGTTGCAGATCTTTCGCTCGCGGAGTTCGGTCGCAAGGAAATCCGTCTGGCAGAGCACGAGATGCCCGGCCTCATGGCGCTTCGTCGCGAATACGCAGAGGTGTTGCCGCTCAAGGGCGCTCGCGTTTCCGGCTCGCTGCACATGACCATTCAGACCGCGGTGCTGATCGAGACGCTGACCGCGCTCGGCGCCGAGGTCCGCTGGGCTTCATGCAACATCTTCTCCACGCAGGATCACGCTGCCGCCGCCATCGTCGTCGGTCCGCACGGCACCCCGGAAGAGCCCAAGGGCGTTCCGGTTTTCGCCTGGAAGGGTGAAACCCTCGAAGAGTACTGGTGGGCAGCCGAGCAGATGCTGACCTGGCCGGGTGAGCCTGCCAACATGATTCTCGACGATGGCGGCGACGCCACCATGCTGGTGCTCAAGGGCGCACAGTTCGAGAAGGCCGGCGTCGTCCCGCCGACGGACGACGACCAGGATTCCGACGAGTACAAGGTCTTCCTTGCACTTCTGCGTCAGTCCCTCGAGTCCGACAAGGGCAAGTGGACGGCAATCGCCGAGTCCGTCCAGGGCGTCACCGAGGAGACCACCACGGGCGTTCTGCGCCTGTACCAGGTTGCCGCTGCCGGTGAACTCACGTTCCCCGCTATCAACGTCAACGACTCGGTCACCAAGAGCAAGTTCGACAACAAGTACGGCACGCGCCACTCGCTGCTCGACGGCATCAACCGCGGCACCGACGTTCTGATCGGCGGCAAGGCTGCGCTGGTCTGCGGTTACGGAGACGTCGGCAAGGGTTGTGCCGAGGCACTTCGCGGCCAGGGCGCTCGCGTCGCGGTCACCGAGGTCGACCCCATCAACGCCCTGCAGGCGCTGATGGACGGCTTCGAGGTCAAGACAGTCGAGCAGGCCATCGGCTGGGCCGACATCGTGATCACGTCCACCGGTAACAAGGACATCATCACGTTCGAGCACATGAAGGCCATGAAGCATCAGGCCATCCTGGGCAACATCGGTCACTTCGACAACGAGATCGACATGGCCGGCCTCGAGAAGTCCGGCGACGTCACGCGGATCAACATCAAGCCGCAGGTCGACGAGTTCACGTTCGCCGACGGCCACTCGATCATCGTGCTGTCCGAAGGCCGCCTGCTCAACCTCGGCAACGCGACGGGCCACCCGTCGTTCGTGATGAGCAACAGCTTCTCCAACCAGGTCATCGCGCAGATCGAACTGTGGACGAAGCCGGACGAGTACGACAACGAGGTCTACCGCCTCCCGAAGCACCTCGACGAGAAGGTCGCCAAGATCCACGTCGAGGCACTCGGTGGCACGCTGACCAAGCTCACGAAGGATCAGGCAGAGTACATCGGCGTCGACGTCGAAGGCCCGTACAAGCCCGAGCACTACCGCTACTGACCCGGTGATTCGTCGCTGAGGATGTAGTGGCCGCCGTCCCCCGGTCTGCGCAAGCAGGCCGGGGGATAGGCTTGTCCGCCGTGGGAACACTGGTGGCATTGGAAGGCCTCGACGGCGCTGGAAAGCGAACGTTGATCGGCAAAGTGGAGAGCGAACTCCGCCGCGGCGGCACGTCGATCGCGACTCTGGATTTTCCGCGGTACGGGAAGTCGATCCACGCGGATCTTGCTGCCGAGGCACTCAAAGGATCGCACGGAGACCTGGCTGAATCCGTGAACGCGATGGCAGTCCTGTTCGCCCTGGACCGCGCGGGTGCGGCGGATCGGATCTCGGACCTGTTGTCCGCCAACGACATTGTTCTCCTCGATCGCTACGTGGCGTCCAACGCCGCCTACAACGCGGCGCGCGCGCATCAGGGCGTGGACGGCGAGATGGTCGCCTGGGTCCGTGAATTGGAGTTGGGTCGACTCGCTCTTCCCGCTCCCGATCTGCAGTTGTACCTCGACGTACCGGTAGCTCTGGCCGAGCAGCGTGCCCGCTCGCGTGAGGCCGAGGACGCGTCGCGTCAGCTCGACGCCTACGAGCGCGACGGCGGCCTGCAGGCCAGAACCGGTGAGCTCTACAAGCAGTTGGCAGCGACGGACTGGGTCTCGCCCTGGTGGATCGTGGGGCCGGAGACGGACCCGGGCGAACTGGCGCGCAGGCTCGCGGATTTCGCGTGATCGGTCACCCTTGCGGCCGGGATTCGAACTTTCCGGCACAGTAGAGGGAAAGACGCGGCACGCCGCACGGCCTCGTAACGGTCTGATTCATCGCTCCGAGATGCAACGATAGGGATATGAAACCAAGGATTCTGGTTGTCGACGACGACACGGCACTCGCCGAGATGCTCACGATCGTGCTGCGTGGTGAGGGTTTCGATCCCTACGTGGTAGGCGACGGAACCCTGGCGCTCGCGGCAGTGCGTGAGACCCGGCCCGACCTCGTCCTGCTCGATCTCATGCTTCCCGGAATGAACGGGATCGACGTATGCCGAGTTCTGCGTGCGGATTCCGGCGTGCCCATCGTGATGTTGACGGCCAAGACCGACACCGTCGACGTCGTACTCGGCCTCGAATCCGGTGCGGACGACTACATCATGAAGCCGTTCAAGCCGAAGGAGCTGGTGGCGCGGGTGCGTGCTCGCCTGCGCCGCACGGAAGAGGAGCCGGCCGAGCTGCTGAGCATCGCCGACATCGTGATCGACGTTCCGGCACACAAGGTCAGCCGCGGCAGCGAGCAGATCTCGCTCACACCACTCGAATTCGACCTGCTGGTCGCATTGGCGCGCAAGCCGCGCCAGGTGTTCACCCGTGAAGTCCTCCTCGAGCAGGTGTGGGGATACCGCCACGCCGCCGACACCCGCCTGGTGAACGTGCACGTTCAGCGTTTGCGCGCCAAGGTCGAAACTGATCCCGAGAATCCCGAAGTGGTTCTGACGGTCAGGGGGGTCGGCTACAAGGCCGGACCGCCGTGAGCGGAGTTTCCAGGTGGCGTCGTCGTCTCAACCGACGGCTGACGCCATTTCTGCGGTGGTGTCACTCGATGAGCAACACCCTCGCGCACACGTGGCGACGCTCGCTCCAATTGCGAGTGGTCGTCTCGACTTTGACGTTGTCCTTGATCGTCATCGTCATTCTCGGTGTCGTGCTGACCAGCCAGATCACCGATCGGCTGTTGGAAACGAAGATCACCGCGGCGACAGAGGAAATGGACCGAGCCCGCGGCATCGTCGAAGACCAACTCGCGGGCGTCGACGATTCGACGGCGCTCAACGTTCAATTGGAAAGCGCTGCATCCGGACTGACGAGCCGTCGAAACCAGACCTCGGGCCAGGCCTCCGGGTCGGCCGGCACCTTCGACCCGGTGCTCATCGTGCCAGGGGACGGGCCGCGCCAGCCGACGAGTTCGGGACCGGTCGATCAGATCCCCGACAACCTTCGCGAGTTCGTCAAACGCGGCCAGATCAGTTACCAATTCGCGACGGTGTCCAACCCGAACGGTTATTCCGGACCCGCGCTGATCATCGGTAGCCCCACCGCGTCGTCGATATCGGGACTCGAGCTGTATCTGATCTTCCCGCTCGCCAGCGAAGACCGAAGTCTGTCTCTTGTTCGAAGCACCCTGCTGATCGGTGGAGCCGTGTTGCTGGTGCTCTTGGCGGCGATTTCGCTGTTGGTTGCCAGACAGGTCGTGCTTCCCATCCGATCGGCCTCGCGAATCGCGGTGCGTTTCGCAGACGGCCGACTCAAGGAACGAATGCCGGTCCGCGGCGAGGACGACATGGCGCGCCTGGCCATGTCCTTCAACGAGATGGCCGAGAGTCTGTCCAAACAGATCACCCAGCTGGAGGAGTTCGGCAGCCTCCAGAAGCGCTTCACCTCCGATGTCAGCCATGAACTGCGCACACCACTGACCACGGTCCGGATGGCCGCCGACCTGATCTACGACGGCAGCGAGAACCTCGACCCCATGCTGCGTCGGTCGTCGGAACTGCTTGTCGCCGAACTGGACAGGTTCGAAGGGCTACTGGCGGACCTCCTCGAGATCTCCCGCCACGACGCCGGTGTCGCGGAACTCGCGTCCGAACAACTCGACGTCCGTATGTGTGCGCGAGCGGCCGTTTCCACGGTTCGCCATCTCGCCCGCGAATCCGGCACCGAGCTGATCGTGGACATGCCTGACGAGCCGGTCATGGCAGATGTCGATCCGCGCCGCGTCGAACGCATCCTGCGAAATCTCCTTGCCAACGCCATCGACCACGGTGAGGGGAAGCCGATTCTGCTTCGCCTTCGCGCCGACGACAATGCCCTCGCCTTCATCGTCCGCGACAGTGGCGTCGGGTTGCGTCCGGGCGAGGAGAAGTTGGTCTTCAACCGGTTCTGGCGATCGGACCCGTCCCGTGTGCGCCGCAGTGGTGGCACCGGACTCGGCCTCGCAATCAGTGTCGAGGACGCGAATCTGCACGACGGCAAGCTCGAGGCCTGGGGCGAACCGGGAGTCGGAGCCTGCTTCCGGCTGACGCTCTCGCGCACCCGTGGCAAGAAAGTCGTGTCGAGTCCGCTGCCACTCAAGCCGACGACCACCAAATTCGTCCGCACGCCGAGCGAAGCCGACATCGTCGCCGACACCGTCGGCGAGGTCACATCGTCCTTGCCGACTCCGCGCGAATCGGACTCGCGGAACGAGTCCAACGGTGGGGATCGATCATGATCGGAACCCGCCGCCGTCTGGCACTTCTCGCAACAACGCTCAGCGTTCTGTTGCTGACCGGTGCATGCGCGAGTTTGCCGGAGTCCTCGTCGCCACAAGCAATCGGAACTCTGGCGACAGCCGTGCCCGGAACCTCCGTCGAATCACCGGCATCGGGGCGAGAGCCGGACCTGCTGGTACGTGACTTCGTCAAGGCGAGTACCGATCCGTCCAACCGGCACGCCGCAGCCCGTCAGTACCTGACCAAGGACGCTTCGGCGCGTTGGGACGACGCGGCAAGTGCTGTCATCGTCGACAAGGTCGATGTGCTCTCGGTTTCTCGAACCAGCACCGAAGCCGTCTACACGATTCGTGTGAACAAGGTCGGTCGCCTCGACCCGGGAGGACTGTACGTTCCCGAAGAGGGCAGTTTCGAAGCGAGGATGACCCTGGCGTTGACCGACGGCGAATGGCGGATCAGTGATCTGCCTCCCGGCGTGATCATGGAGCGTCCGCAGTTCCTCGGCGCTTACCAGCGGAAGTCGTTGTTCTTCCTCGACCCCACCAGCCAGACGGTCGTCCCCGATCTTCGCTGGATCTCCGGCGGGCAGGACCAGGTGGCGGCTCAGCTGATCGGTCTGATGATCGACGGACCGAAGGCAGCGCTGGCGCCGGCTGTGCGAAACGAACTGGGCAATGGCGTGTCGGTGATCGGTCCGATCACCAAGGCCGACGGTAAGCCGGGACAGGTCGGAGTCGGTCTCGGTGGTGTGCGCATCAACTTCCGCCTTGACAACCCGATGGATGCTGCTACTCGCGGTTTGTTTGCAGCACAGGTCATTTGGACGCTCGCCAACGCCGATGTGGCAGGGCCGTACGTTCTGGAGATCGACGGCGAACCGCTGGACGCGGCTCATGCCGACGGCTGGACCACCGCCGACGTCGCATCCACCAACCCACTGGCCACCACGAGTGCAACCGTCGGACTGCATGCACTGCGCAACGGTTCACTGGTGAGTGTCACCGAGCAAGAGGCGACTCCGGTGCCCGGTTTCGCGGGCAATGCGGGCAACCTCACGGCGGCTGCTCTCTCACGGGACGGCAAGTTGGTGGCAGCCGTCGCGGACACCGCTCGGCCGGATCCCGGCACAAGATTCGACTTGTCGCTCGGGACATACGGCGAAGGGTCCGTTCCGGTACTCGAAGGCAGCGCCATCACCAGACCCTCGTGGGAGCTGGACAACAACGCGGTCTGGACGGCTGTGAACGGCAATACCGTCGTTCGGGTCGTCCGTGAACCAGGCACCGGCCGGGTGTCGGTCACCAACGTCGACGTCGGGGCCCTGACGTCGGTCGGTTCCACGATCTCGGAACTGCGTCTGTCGCGGGACGGCGTGCGAGCGGCGATGATCATCGACGGCAAGGTCTACCTGGCTGTGGTCGTGCGCACCGCCAGCGGGGTCTACGCCCTGACGAGTCCACGCGCAGTGGCGTCCGGCTTGGGCAGTACCGCGCTCTCACTCGACTGGAGCAACAGCGACACCATCGTGATCGCGCGCAGTGGAGCCGACATACCGGTCGTCCAGGTCGCGATCGACGGCTCACGAATGGACGCGCTGCCGAGTGGAAACCTGACCGCTCCCGTCACCTCCGTGGATGCATCGCCGACCACCGAGTACGTCGCCGACGCGCGTGCGGTGTTCCAACTGAACAACAACGACCCCGCCGGGGATCGCCGCTGGCGTGAGGTGACCGTGCTGACCGGACAGAGGGCGATTCCGGTTCTGCCTGGCTGACGCCTCTGCGCTCTGGTGAATGTCTGCGCTCTGATGCATGTCGGTGCTCAGGTTCATGATTCGGCCATGGGGGACAAGAAATTCGGTGCCGGTCTGCTCGACCTGCTGTTGCCACGCGAGTGTGGTGGGTGTGGCCGCTCGGGGACTCTGTGGTGCGGTGAGTGCGCGGAACTGCTGCGCGATCATCCGCTTCAACTGAGTCCGCGCGTGGATCCGGGCGTGCCCGTCTGGGCACTCGGCCGCTACGACGGCCCCAGGCGACGCAGTGTGATCGAGATGAAGGAACGGGGTCGTCGGGACCTCGCGATGCCTCTGGGGATCGCTGTGGCCGACGCGTTGGCCACTCTGGAACGGTGGGGCGAGCTCGGCAGCGGGGGTCGTCCGCCGATCGTGCTGGTGCCGGCTCCCACGCGCGCCCGAGCGGCGCGATCTCGCGGGGGTGATCCGGTTCGCCGGATAGCCGAAAGTATGCGCGGAAAGCGGGAAATTGGTTCTGTCGCGGGTCGTCCGGTACGTGTCTGTCCGATTCTCCGGATGACGCGAGGTGTACGTGACTCGGTGGGACTGTCCGCGGCCGACCGGGTGACCAACGTGAACGGTCATGTGTCTCTCGACACCACTGCGATCTCTTCGATCGCCGGGGACAGTGACATCGTCCTGCTCGACGACGTCCTCACCACGGGAGCGACTGCGGCAGAGTCGGTTCGGGCCCTCTCGCTCAGTGGGATTCGGACAACTCTCGTGCTTGTCCTTGCAGGGGCTTAGATGAATTTCGTTGGAACAGTGGCACTCGCGCGCGTTACGTACTAGCGTCGGCGGCACACCCGAAAATACTGGTAGGAGGTGGTACTTCGATACTGGTGCCGGGCGGATCCCCTCTCGGTACTTGCAGAATTTGCCGCCGCCCACCGTGGGGCGGGGCCGTAATTGGGAGGTACGAGTGACGACCCCTTCGCAAGCCTCGTTTTTCATCGAGGACGCCACCATCGAGCGTTCCGAGAATGCCGCAGCTCCGAGATCCGACGTCGTAGTCAAGGGACGAAATGTCGAGATCCCCGATCACTTCCGAATCTACGTTTCGGAAAAGCTGGCGCGACTCGAACACTTCGACCCCTCCATATTCCACTTCGACGTGGAACTGCAACATGAACGCAACCGACGACAGGCCAAGAGTTGCCAGCGCGTCGAGATCACCGCTCGAGGTAAAGGCCCGGTGGCCCGAGCCGAAGCGTCCGCAGACAGCTTCTACGCCGCCTTCGAATCGGTGATCGACAAGCTCGAGAGTCGCCTCCGTCGAACCAAGGACCGCAAGAAGGTCCATTACGGCGACAAGCGACCGGTGTCCGTCGCGGAGGCAACCGCCTCCCTCGTCGACGCAGACTCACTCGGAGTCACACCGGACATTTCGCTGAACGGTCAAGAGCCGGACGAGTACGACGGCCCGGGACGCGTGGTCCGCACGAAGGATCACCCGGCCGAGCCGATGACCATCGACGACGCTCTCTACGAGATGGAACTGGTCGGACACGACTTCTTTCTCTTCCATGACAAGGAGTCGGACAAGCCGTCCGTCGTCTACCGTCGTCACGCTTTCGACTACGGATTGATCCGCCTGACATGACCCAATCGGTGGTGGGTTTGCTCGCTCGCCGCCGGTAGCGCCTACCATGGAATCCGGCCGGAGTTTTCGGACCCCGGCCGGATTTTCAGTGTGTGACCCCCTGTCGCCGAAGATTGAGGACGAAGAAGACTGTGCCGTCGCTGTCGCTATCGAAGCTGCTCCGTGTTGGTGAAGGTCGCATGGTCAAGCGGCTCAAGCACATCGCCGAGCATGTGGAATCTCTGTCGCCCGATGTCGAAGGCCTGACAGACGAGCAACTCAAAGCCAAGACCACCGAGTTCCGTGAGCGCTATGCCGCCGGGGAAACTCTCGACGAGTTGCTGCCCGAGGCATTCTCGGTTGCCCGCGAGGCGTCGTGGCGCGTGATCGACCAGAAGCACTTCCACGTGCAGATCATGGGCGGCGCGGCCCTGCACTTCGGCAACGTCGCCGAGATGAAGACCGGTGAGGGCAAGACCCTGACCTGTGTTCTTCCGGCATACCTGAACGCGATCGCGGGTGACGGCGTCCACGTGGTGACGGTCAACGACTACCTCGCCAAGCGTGACTCCGAGTGGATGGGCCGCGTTCACCGCGCCCTCGGCCTCGAGACCAGTGTGATTCTCTCGGGCATGACGCCGGCCGAGCGCCGCGTCGCCTACGCAGCCGACATCACGTACGGCACCAACAACGAGTTCGGCTTCGACTACCTGCGCGACAACATGACGCACTCGCTGGACGACCTGGTCCAGCGTGGCCATGCGTTTGCCATCGTGGACGAGGTCGACTCGATCCTCATCGACGAAGCCCGAACCCCGCTCATCATCTCGGGCCCGGCCGACGGCTCCAGCAAGTGGTACAGCGAGTTCGCGCGCATCGCGCCGCTGCTGAAGAAGGACGTTCACTACGAGGTCGACATCCGCAAGCGCACCATCGGTGTGCACGAGGCGGGCGTCGAACTGGTCGAGGACCAGCTCGGTATCGACAACCTGTACGAAGCCGCGAATTCGCCGCTGGTGAGCTACTTGAACAACGCGATCAAGGCCAAGGAGCTCTACACCAAGGACAAGGACTACATCGTCCGCGACGGTGAGGTCATCATCGTCGACGAGTTCACCGGCCGCGTGCTGGTCGGCCGCCGCTACAACGAGGGCATGCACCAGGCGATCGAGGCCAAGGAGAAGGTGGAGATCAAGGCGGAGAACCAGACCCTTGCCACCATCACCCTGCAGAACTACTTCCGTCTGTACGACAAGTTGTCGGGCATGACGGGTACCGCCGAGACGGAAGCTGCCGAGCTTCACCAGACTTACACGCTCGGTGTGATCCCGATCCCGACCAACCGTCCGATGGTCCGAGTCGACAACGGCGACCTCATCTACAAGACCGAGGAAGCCAAGTTCGACGCGGTGGTCGACGACGTCGTCGAGCGCCACGAGAACGGCCAGCCCGTCCTGATCGGTACCACCAGCGTCGAGCGCTCGGAGTACTTGTCCAAGCAGTTCACCAAGCGCGGCGTTGCCCACAACGTCCTCAACGCCAAGTTCCACGAGAAGGAAGCGACCATCATCGCCGAGGCCGGTCGCTCCGGCGCGGTCACCGTCGCGACCAACATGGCCGGCCGCGGTACCGACGTCGTGCTCGGTGGTAACCCGGACATCATCGCGGACATCGCGCTGCGCAAGAAGGGCCTCGACCCGGTCACGACGCCGGACGAGTACGAGGCGGCCTGGGACGCAGTCCTGGACGAGGTCAAGGCTGAGGTCAAGGCAGACGCCGAGAAGGTCCGCGATGCCGGCGGCCTGTACGTCCTGGGCACCGAGCGTCACGAATCGCGCCGAATCGACAACCAGTTGCGTGGTCGTTCCGGACGTCAGGGTGATCCCGGCGAATCGCGGTTCTACCTTTCGCTCGGGGACGAGCTCATGCGCCGCTTCAACGGTTCGGCACTCGAGTCGATCATGACGCGCCTGAACCTGCCCGACGACGTCCCGATCGAAGCCAAAATGGTCTCGAAGGCCATCAAGAGCGCTCAGACCCAGGTGGAGCAGCAGAACTTCGAAATTCGCAAGAATGTCCTCAAGTACGACGAGGTCATGAACCAGCAGCGAACGGTCATCTACAAGGAGCGCCGCCAGATCCTCGAGGGTGAGGACATGGAAGGCCAGGTCGAGCAGATGATCACTGACGTGGTCACCGCCTACGTCGACGGTGCCACCGCTGAGGGATACGTCGAGGACTGGGATCTCGAGCAGCTGTGGACGGCGCTGAAGACGCTGTACCCGGTCGGCATCGATCACAAGACGTTGGCAGGGGAGGACGGCGCAGGCATCAACAGTGACCTGAGCCGTGACGACCTGCGAACCGCTTTGCTCGAAGACGCCCACGCGGCGTACAAGAAGCGCGAAGCCGAGATCGATGCGATCGCCGGCGAAAACGGTATGCGTGAACTCGAGCGTCGTGTCTTCCTCTCGGTCCTGGACCGTAAGTGGCGTGAGCATCTCTACGAGATGGATTACCTCAAGGAGGGAATCGGTCTGCGTGCGATGGCCCAGCGCGATCCGCTGGTCGAGTACCAGCGCGAGGGTTACGACATGTTCATCGGCATGCTCGACGGATTGAAGGAAGAGTCCGTCGGATTCCTCTTCAACCTGCAGGTCGAGGCAGCTCCGGCGCAGCCCGCAAGTGGAATTTCCGTCACCGCGGGCTCTGCCGCCGCGGCGTCCGCCACGGCGCCCAAGCCGCTCCCCACGCAGGAGGCTGCGGCCAGGACAGCCGGAACTGCCGCCCCGACGGCGTTGCGCGCCAAGGGACTTGACGACGAAGGTCCGTCGCGTCTGACGTACACCGGCCCGGACGAGGACGGCAAGGCAAAGGCAACACGTGACTCGGCTGCCGACACCGGCGACGGTGCCGCCTCTCGTCGCGAACGTCGTGAAGCCGCACGGACGCAGTCGAAGAGCAATCGAGCTCCGAAGTCCAAGCGCAAGCGCTGAGGTATTAGCGCAGTCAGTACTCGGCAGGCTGGACGGTCACACCACGTGTAGTGCGGTGACCGTCCAGCCTGTTTCGTCTGTGTGGTCGATCCGGCCTGCGACGGCAAAAGTCTGCGTGCCTCGTGTGTACGTCGCACAGACTTCGGCGGTACTCTCCGACACTGCTTGAACGTGGGTGCGGTGAACGGCCGCGCCGCCCAGCTTCCGGGCCGAGAAATCCGAAGTGTAAAGTCTCGCAACAACTTCCAGGACGGACGGCGTCAACACGCCCTTGAGTTGCCGTGGATTTCGTCGTCGGTCGACGGTTTCGAGAACCAGACGTAGTGATCGGTTCCAGAAGATGTCGGCACCTACCAGCCGCGGTTCCGGAGCGTGAGTGAACCCGGTACTGGGCGACGTTCCGTTGTGTGGCGTCTTTCGCGGGCGACGCAGCATCCGGTCTGTTCGGCACTGCGTTCGGTCTGGCCGGCACTGTGGCCGCGACAGCACGACGGTATGCGGGTGAGGCTCGAATTGCGGCGCCGGCTCGAGAACGATCTTGCAGTCCTGCTCCATGACATCCCCCCGGATGATCCTGCGTCCGAGACAGCTGTCTCGGACTTCGCTCCCCCGAGCGATGGTGAGAAGCATGACACGAATCGCTCGAGATGTCGCCGTGATCACCATCGCGACTTAGGGTGATGGCGTGCGGGGACTTCTGTTGGATGTCGGTGGCGTGCTGTTCGGTCCGGGATCGGATCTCGACGGCTTGAGCGCGGTCGTGCGCGCGGTGAAGGCCCGCGGAATCGTGACGGGAATCGTCAGCAACGATCCCGGCGGCGCCAGTGCTCAGTGGTTGCGGGATCTCGGCGACGGGGTCTTGGTCGACGACGTGATCTTGTCCGGTGATGTCGAGATGGCAAAGCCCGACGCCGAGATCTATCTGTTGGCAGCGAGTCGTTTGGGCGTCGAGCCGGAGGATTTCGTTTTCGTGGATGATCTCGAAATCAACGTCCGGGCGGCGGTGGCCGTCGGGATGGTCGGGGTCCATCACGTCGGCTCGGAATCGACCATCGAGGAGTTGTCGATTCTGTTCGATCTCGGCGAAGGAGGGGACACGAAGCCATGGTGAACAGACTGACGACTCAGGATGCCGCTTTCTACTTCCTCGAAGCCGGGACGACGCCGATGCATGTCGGCTCGTTGGGGATCTTCAGGCAACTGCGAAACGGGATCGATCACGAGGAGTTGCTTCGACTTGTCGAAGAGCGGCTCGGATCGGTTCCGCGATACCGACAGAGAGTTCGCGAGGTGGCGTTCGGTCTGGCCCGCCCGGTATGGGTGGACGACTCGGATTTCGACATCACTTATCACGTTCGCCGATCTGCTCTGCCCAAACCGGGTTCCGACGAACAGCTGATGGATCTGATCGCGCGGCTGACGTCGAGACCACTCGACAGCACGAGGCCGTTGTGGGAGATGTACCTGGTCGAGGGGCTGACCAGAAACAGATTTGCCATCTTCACGAAGTCTCATTCGTCGTTGGTGGACGGCGAGGCGGCTCCAGAGATCAGTCAGGTGATCTTCGATCCGGAGAAGAATCGAGCGCCAGGCCCCGAAGAATTGTGGATGCCCGCCAGGCCGCCGAGCGATACCAGCTTGTTGGTCAGTGCACTGGCGGATCTCGTGACGAGCCCGGGGGAGGGGATCGCACGGGCGCGTGCAGCGTTCAACGACGTGACCACGTCCGTCACCGAGGCTGTGAGTGCACTCGGGAAACTCGCGGAAGTGGTTCGAACGGCGACGCAGGTAGCCCCGTCGAGCCCGCTCAACGCCACCATTTCGCGCAATCGACGCCTTGCGGTGGCCAAGACGTCTCTGGAGGACTATCGACGCATTCGTGCGCGGTACGGGTGCGAGATCAACGACGTGATTCTGACCGTCATCGCAGGTGCGATGCGGAACTGGTTGCTCTCGCGCGGTGAACCGGTGACCGAGGCGACCATCGTGCGAGCGATGGTGCCCATGTCGGTCTACACCGACGGCCCGGAGAGTCCTGACGTCGACGATCCGCAAGCGCCCGGACATGTTTCCTCGTTCCTCATCGACCTGCCTGTCGGTGAACCCAACGCGGTGGTTCGGCTCTCGCACGTGGCCCATGCGACGGAGGCATTCGCGCGTCAGGGTCGGCGGGTCACCGCGCAGACGATGGTGCGAATGTCCGGGTTTGCGCCGGCGACGCTGCATGCGATGAGCTCCCGCGCGGCCAGTAGTCTGTCGCAGCGAATGTTCAACTTGATGATCACCAATGCGCCAGGGCCGCAATTTCCGCTTTACCTCGGTGGTGCTCGGATGCTCGAGATGTATCCCGTGTCGCCACTGCTCAAGAATCAGACACTCAGCATCGCCCTGACGTCGTACGACGGAAATGTCTACTACGGTTTGAATGCCGACCGTGACGCGATGTCGGACGTCGACGTCGTTCGTTCGCTGATCTTCGAGTCACTCGAGGAATTGACGGATGCGAGTCGGTGACGAACGAGCATGAAGGTGGTCTCATGAGGGTGTACGTACCGGCGACGGTCGAGATTTTGCAGCAGTTGGTCGCAGATCAGGAGTTCGACCCTATGAGCCGGACGGCTTTTGCGGTCACCCCGACTCTGCGTGAGTCGTACGCGGCGGGGGACGACGACGAGTTGGCCGAGGTCGCCATGGGTGAGGCTGCGCGTGCGTCGCTGCGGCTGATCGCCGGAACCGAGGGTGACGTCACCTTCCGGCGTGCTGTCGTTGCCGCCGACGTCGACGATGCCGATGTGAAGTTACGGCCCGATCTCGACGATTCGGTAGTCCGATTGGCGGGTCCTGTCACGATGGCTCAGGTTGCATCTGTGCATGTCGACCTCGAACAGGCAGAATCGGACATCGAGCGCGCTGCTGGCATAGTCGACGCGGCGGATCTCGGTGACGCCGATGCCGAGTTCACGCTCGGTGACGCGGAGGACCACGAGTTGGCGTGGTACGCCGCGCAGGAGTTGCCGTTCTTGCTCGACCTGCTGTGAATGTGCTTACCCTGAAGTAACCTACGGTACCGTAACCTGATAACCTACGGTACCGTAGGCAGTGGGTTCGGAAGGTGAGAGGTGGAGGTCTGATGGGTCTGAAGGACTGGATCGAGGCACCGGCAGCGTCGGTAGTTCCGGCAGCGCGGTCGAAGCTCAATCTGCTTCGCGGTGCGGCGGCTCGGCTGACCACACCATTGCTTCCCGACGACTATCTGCACCTCGCGAATCCGTTGTGGTCCGCGCGCGAGCTGCGCGGCCAGATCGTCGAAGTCCGGCCCGAGACCACGGACTCGGCGACCATCGTCATCAAGCCGGGTTGGGGATTCGACTTCAACTACCAGCCGGGGCAGTACATCGGCATCGGTCTGCATATCGACGGCCGTTGGCATTGGCGGTCGTACTCACTTACCTCGCCTCCCAACTGGGAGAACAAGCGCATTTCCATCGCGGTCAAGGCCATGCCCGAGGGCTTTCTCTCGAGCCACCTCGTCAGCGGGGCCGTGCCGTCGGGAACCATCGTTCGACTGGCCACGCCTTCGGGCAACTTCGCGTTGCCGGATCCGCCGCCGGAGAAGATTCTGTTCATCACCGCCGGCAGTGGCATCACTCCGGTCATGGGCATGTTGCGGACGATGAACCGGCGCGGTCAATTGCCCGACGTCATGCACATCCACTCGGCTCCGACGGAATCCGACGTGATGTTCGCCGACGAACTCACAGCACTGCACGCCGAGCACGAGGACTTCGTGAGCCACGTGCAACTCACGCGACGTGACGGAAAGTTCAAACTCAGTTCTCTCGACACGGTCTGCCCCGACTGGCGCGAGCGCCACACCTGGGCGTGCGGACCCCTCCCGTTGCTCGACGAGCTCGAAGACGTCTGGAAGGCGGAAGGCATCGAGGATCGACTCCACATGGAGCGGTTCGCCGTATCGCGCATCGATGCTTCGGCCGACGGTGGCACGGTCACGTTCGAGAAGTCGGGTAAGACGATCACCGTCGACGGTGCGACGACGCTTCTGGAGGCAGGCGAGCAGTCCGGTGCCTTGATGCCGTTCGGTTGCCGCATGGGCATCTGCCAGACGTGTGTCGTACCTCTCGTCGCCGGCCACGCGATCGACCTACGCTCGGGAAAACAGCACGCGGAGGGCGAGCGCATCCAGACGTGCATCTCCGCCGCCGCCGGCGACTGTACGCTGGACGCATAGCTTCTAGGCACACGGAGGACCACGGTGGCCATCACCGATATCAAAGAGTTTTCGCACCTCACCGAGGCCGATGTCGAAGCTCTCGGACGTGAACTCGATCAGATTCGACTCGACATCGAAGACTCTCGTGGGATCCGGGACGCCCGCTACATTCGTCGCGTCATTCGCGTCCAGCGGGCGTTGGAGCTCGGCGGGCGTATCGCACTGTTCGGCAGTCGGTACCGACCGGCATGGTTGGTCGGCACGACCCTGCTGAGCCTGTCGAAGATCATCGAGAACATGGAGCTCGGGCATAACGTCATGCACGGGCAATGGGACTGGATGAACGATCCCGAGATTCACTCCGTCTCGTGGGAGTGGGATCAAACCGGTCCTTCCGAGCATTGGAAGCGCGCCCACAACTACCAGCACCACACGTACACCAACGTCGTCGGTATGGACGAGGATCTCGGTTTCGGGATTCTGCGTATGACTCGTGACGAGCCGTGGAAGCCGATCAACCTCTTCCAGCCGATCGCCAACGTGATCTTGGCGGCCACGTTCGAGTGGGGCATCGCGCTGCACGACCTCACGGCGGCAGCCGAGTTGGAGGGCGCGGAAAAGGGGCAGCTGAACTCGCAGGCGAACAAAGCCTTCGCGCGCAAGATCTTTCGTCAGGTGGGCAAGGACTTCATCTTGTTCCCGGCGCTGACGGGGCCGGCGTGGAAGTCGACCATGTCGGCCAATGCGACCGCGAACCTCGTGCGCAACCTGTGGGCATACGTCGTCATCTTCTGTGGCCACTTCCCGGACGGTGCCGAGAAGTTCACGGTTGCCGAATTCGAGCAGGAGACTCGTCACGAGTGGTACCTGCGCCAGATGCTCGGTAGTGCGAACTTCAATTCCGGCAAGCTCATGGGACTCATGAGCGGCAATCTGAGCTACCAGATCGAGCACCACGTGTTTCCTGATCTACCGAGCAACCGCTATCCCGAAATCGCTGTGAAGATGCGTGCATTGTGCGAGAAGTTCGATCTCCCGTACACCACCGGTTCGCTCTTCAAGCAGTATCTTCTGGCTCTGCGCACCATCCACAAGTTGGCTTTGCCGGACAAGTGGCTGACCGCAACCTCGGACAATGCTCCGGAAACGTCTTCGGAACTGCGGTTCCGCGACTCGGGATTCCGGGACGCAGCCATGGCGATGGTCGAGGACCTTCGTACCGATCCGATCACCGGTAAGCGTCTCGGTTTGTTGACCGCACTCAAGTCGCAGGCCCGTTCCCGCATGCCGAAGCGCCGGAAGTGATATAGGTTACATCGGGAAAAACCTAACCTACGGTGCCGTAAGTTACGCTACAGTAGGTGCAGTTGATCTGAACGATTCGAATCGATGATCGTTCTGCACTTACTACTTTGCGCCTAACTCACTGCTAGGAGGCTTTCCATGGCGATTGCAGATGTCAAGGAATACGCACATCTCACGGACGCCGACATCGAAGCGCTCGGCCGCGAACTCGACGCGATTCGTCGCGACATCGAGGAGTCGCGCGGCGAGAAGGATGCGCGATACGTGCGCAACGTCATTCGTCTGCAGCGTTCGCTCGAAATCGGCGGCCGCGCAGTGCTTTTCGCCAGCCGTCGTCGTCCGGCGTGGCTCGCCGGAGTTGGCCTGCTGACGCTCTCGAAGATCATCGAGAACATGGAACTCGGGCACAACGTGATGCACGGGCAGTGGGACTGGATGAACGACCCGGAGATCCACTCCACCTCGTGGGAGTGGGACGTCACCGGCCCGTCTGCGCACTGGAAGCAGACCCACAACTACCTGCATCACAAGTACACCAACGTCCTCGGAATGGACGACGACGTCGGATACGGACTCCTCCGCGTCACCCGCGATCAGCGCTGGAAGCCCTTCAACGCCGGCAACCTGGTCTACAACACGCTGCTCGCGCTGTTCTTCGAGTACGGCATCGCCGCACAGCACCTCGAGCTCGGCAAGGTGGCCAAGGGCCGCGCCGACAAGGAAGAGACGCAGCGCAAGCTCCGTGAGGTCGGCGAGAAGATCGGCAAGCAGGTCCTGCGCGACTACGTCATCTACCCGGCCATCACCGGCCCGGCGTGGAAGAGCACGTTGTCGGCCAACTTCACCGCCAACACTCTGCGGAACGTGTGGACCAACGCGGTCATCTTCTGCGGCCACTTCCCGGACGGTGCCGAGAAGTTCACCAAGGAAGACATCGACAAGGAAACGCAGGCTCAGTGGTACCTGCGTCAGATGCTCGGCAGCGCCAACATCGAGGGCAGCGCGCTCATGGACTTCATGACGGGCAACCTGAGCTACCAGATCGAGCACCACCTGTTCCCCGATCTGCCCAGCAACCGCTACAAGGACATCGCGGTCACGGTGCGTCAGCTCGCGGACAAGTACGACTTGCCGTACACGACGGGCCCGCTTGCCGTGCAGTACGCCAAGTCCTGGCGAACCATCGCCAAGCTGTCGCTGCCCAACAAGTACCTCAAGGACACCGTCGACAATGCGCCCGAGACGGCGTCGGAGCGGATGTTCGACGGCGAACTGACCTCGACTGTCGATCCCGTGACCGGGCGTCGCAGTGGCCTCAAGAGCGCCATCGCACGTAAGCGCAAGAGCGGAAAGCTGCGCAGCCTCCTCGGCCTGCGCTGATCGTCGACTGCGCTGACCGTAGACAGCAAGCGGCCCGACACCATTCGATGGTGTCGGGCCGCTTTGCTGTTCTCGCCCGGAACGTCGCTCGGGGGCGCTCAGTACTGATCGTTGGACTTGATCGCTTCCAGCAGTTGTCGCACAGCGACGACGCGTCGAGCTGATTTGCCCTCCAGCAGGTCGAGCTTGCATTCGGGATCTGCCGGCGGGCCGAGGTGCGTGCATCCGCGCGGGCAATCCTCGATCGCCGCAGCGAGATCCGAGAACGCCGCCACCACGTTCTCGGGCGAGATGTGCGCCAGACCGAACGAACGGATGCCCGGGGTGTCGATCACCCAGCCGCCACCGGCGAGCGGGAGTGCCACCGATTGCGTCGACGTGTGCCGGCCCTTGCCGACGCCGGATACGATGCCGACCGCTCGATTGGCATCGGGGACAAGGCGATTGACCAGTGTCGACTTTCCGACGCCGGAATGTCCGATCAGGGCGGTCAACTTGTGCTCGAGGATCTGCGTCAGTTCGTCCAGGGGATCGTCGCGACCGGCGACGACCACTTGGATGTCGAGGTCGGCGAACGTGCTCGCGAATTCCTCCGGCGGTTCGAGGTCGCTCTTGGTCAGGCAGACGATCGGCGTCAGGCCACCCACGTAGGCGGCGACCAGTGCGCGCTCGACGAAGCCGGTGCGCGGTGGGGGATCGGCGAGTGCCACGACGATGAGAAGCTGCTCCGCGTTCGCGACGACGATACGTTCGAAGGGATCGGTGTCGTCGGCGGTCCGTCGCAGAACCGTCGAACGCTCGGAGACCCGGACGATGCGCGCCAGGGTGTCGGTTTTGCCCGACAGATCGCCGACTATGTCCACCTGATCGCCGACGACGATGGGGGTTCGGCCAAGTTCGCGGGCGCGCATCGTGACGATCAGCCGGTCGGGATCGCCGCCGAGGACGCAACCCCAACGGCCACGATCCTTCGACACCACCATCCCCGATTCGGCCGAGAGATGTTCAGGCCGAGTCTTCGTACGGGGGCGGGATCCGCGCCCGGGGCGTACCCGGACGTCGGACTCGTCGTACTGCCGCGGACTCAGAAGCTTGCCTTCGGTGTCGCCGGCGAACTCTCGAGCATGTCGATCCACATGTTCTCGAAGCCCGGCAGTGTCTTGGCCGTGGTTCCGACATCGTCGACCTCGACACCGTCGACGACCAGGCCGATGATGGCGCCGGCTGTTGCCATGCGGTGGTCGGCATACGAGAGCCATTGTCCGCCATGGAGTTCCGCGGGAACGATCGTCAGGCCGTCATCGGTTTCGGTGACGGAGCCGCCGAGTTTGTTGATCTCGTCGGCGAGGGCGGCGAGACGGTCTGTCTCGTGCCCGCGCAGGTGCGCGATTCCTCGTAGATGCGAGGTGCCCTCGGCGAGAGCGGCCAGGGCCGCCACGGTGGGGGTCAGCTCTCCCACGTCGTGGAGGTCGATGTCGATGCCGCGCAGTTTCTCCGGGCCGCGGACGGTCAGGACACCATCGGCGAGAGTGACGTCGGCCCCCATCGAGGCGAGGATCCCGCGGATCGCGTCGCCGGGTTGCGTCGTCGACGACGGCCACATCGGGACGCTGACGGTTCCGCCGGTCACTGCGGCAGCGGCCAGGAACGGTGTGGCGTTGGAGAGATCGGGTTCGATCGCCCAGTCCACGGCGCGCACCGGCCCCGGTGCCACACGCCAGGTGTCCGCGTCACCGCCCGTGGCTGGCGTCGTCACGGAAATTCCGGCCTCGCGGAGCATCTCGACGGTCATGTCGATGTGTGGCATGGACGGGACGGGCTTGCCGTCGTGGTGAACGGTGACACCCTCTTCGAACGCAGCAGCCGAGAGCAGGAGACCGGAGACGAACTGCGACGAACCGGATGCGTCGATGGTGACCGTCCCGCCGCGTAGGGATCCGGTTCCGGTGACGGTGAACGGGAGTGCGTCACCCTCGATCCGAGCGCCGAGACCGCGCAGTGCTTCCAAGATGGTGCCGAGCGGTCGTGTGCGTGCTTGCTCGTCGCCGTCGAAGTGGACGATGCCGTCGGCCATCGCGGCGAGTGGCGGCAGGAAGCGCATCACGGTGCCGGCCAGGCCGCAGTCGACCTCGCCGCCGCGCAGGGGTCCAGGGGTGATGCGAAGCGTGGTCGCATCACCGGCTTCCTCGACGCCGATGCCGAGGTCACGCAGAGCTGCGATCATCAGGTCGGCGTCACGGCTGCGGAGTGCACCGGTGATCGTGGACGGGCCATCCGCAAGTGCGGCCAGAATCAGAGCTCGATTGGTGATGGACTTGGATCCGGGCAGCGTCACCACTGCATCGACGGGTGCTTGGGCCCTCGGGGCGCTCCACAGACTCAGACTCACATGGTCCATCTTCTCTCATCGGTGGGGGAATGGTCGAAACCGTGCCACCCTGGGTGTCATGTGCGGAAGGTATGCGACCACAGCGGACCCGGCCACCCTGGCGGTGGAACTCGACGCGCTCGACGAGACCGACCACTCGGCGCCCGTCGAAGCCGATTACAACGTGGCCCCCACGAGCGAGGTGTTGACCGTCGTCGAACGCCACGATCGGGAGAACCCCGACAGCGATCCGGCCAAGAGGATTCGGCGGATGCGGTGGGGATTGGTGCCGTCGTGGACCAAGGAACTGGGCAAAGGCCCGGTCCTGTTCAACGCCCGCGCCGACTCGCTGGCGGAGAAGCCGGCGTTTCGGACCGCCTTCAAGTTCAAGCGTTGCCTGGTCCCCATGGACGGGTGGTACGAGTGGCAGACCGAGGCCACCGGCGGGAAAAAGGCAGCGAAGATTCCTTACTACATGCACCCCGACGACGGATCACGGCTGTTCATGGCGGGCGTGTGGTCTGCTTGGCGGGACCCGAGGGTCGAGAACGCGAGCCCCGTCCTGAGCTGCTCGATCGTCACGGTCGACTCTCTCGGTCACCTCGAGCAGGTTCACGACCGCATGCCCCTCGCCCTGCCTCGTGACCGCTGGGAGGCGTGGCTCGATCCCGACAACACCGTCGATTCGGCTCTGCTCGAACCGGTACCGGACCTCTTCGAGCGGATCGACGTCGATCGAGTCCGGCCGCTGGTCAACAGTGTCAAGAACAACGGGCACGAGTTGATCGAGCCGGACGTCGACCGTGCCGGCGAGCAGATCAGCCTGCTCTAGTGGTCAGCCGAGAGCCCAGGTAACGGTCACCTCGAACGAGACCTGCTGGGTTCCCGGGGCGAGAATTATGTCGGACATCGAGGCGTCGGGAGCGCGCATGGTCTGACCGCCACTCGTGTCGTGTGCCTCGGTGATGGTCACGACGTTCTCGAGCGACGTACCGGACAGATCCGCGTACTGCTCGGCACGGTTCTTCGCGTCCTCGAAGGCCCGGGTGCGAGCGTCGGCCAGAAGCTGAGAGTCGTCGTCAATGGCGAAGGCGACGTTGCCGAGCCGTGCCGCGTTTCCGCCCGCCGCGATGCCGGCGTCCAGGACAGAAGAGGCTTTGTCGAGATCGCGGACGACGATTCGTACCGAGTTGGTCGCCCGGTAGCCGGTCACGTTGCCGCCGACGAACGGTCCACCACTGGCGTCGTACTGCGGCTGGACGGACAGATCGCTTGTCTGTACGTCCTCGGGGGCCACCCCGGCGGCGACTATCGCGTCGATCATCTGACGGGCCTTGTCATTCGCCTCGGAGACCGCCCCCGATACGTCCGGGGCAACCACCTCGATGCCGATGTCGGCATTGAGGATGTCCGGCGCTCCGCGGACCTGCCCTGATCCGACTACCGTGACTTCCTTGGCGGCATTGTCCGAACTCCCGCAGGCCGTCAGCGAGACGGTGAGGGCTGCCGTCGCAGCGGTCAGTGCAAGAGTTTTCAGGTGTGGTCGCATGGTGAGACCGTAGCGACCGGATACTCAGCCCGCCGTGATTTGCGCCGTGACCGCGCCACTGAGCTGCGCGAGGTCCGTCGGAGCCAGCTCGATTTCGAGCCCGCGTCGGCCGGCGCTGCAGAGAATGCGGTCCCAGTCGAGCGCCGACGCATCGATCACTGTCGGCAGTTTCTTGCGCTGGCCGAGCGGTGAGATACCGCCGAAGACGTAGCCGCTCGAGCGCTCGGCTTCGGCGCGATCGGCCATGACGGCTTTGCTCGCACCGAGGGCAGCGGCTGCTGCCTTGAGGGAGAGCTTGTCCGGGACCGGCAGGACCGCGACGGCGAGCTTGCCGGTGTCGAGTTTGACGACCAAGGTCTTGAAGATCTGGGCGGCCTCGACGCCTGTCGACTCTGCCAGTGCAGTGACCGCCTCGTCGCCGAAAGATTCGGCGCGAGGATCGTGGTCGTAGCTGTGGACGCGGTGCGGTGTCTTCGACTTGTCGAGAAGTACGGTCGCAGGGGTCGCTGTTCCGGCCATGTGGAACACCCTATGCGGATCGCCGACAGGTGCATTCGACCAGGCCGGGAACAGAGTCGCTGACTCCCGTGTTGGTACCAGTTGATGAAACTTGTCCCGAGAAGCGAAGGAGCGACCGTGCTGGCTGTGTGTGAGCCACCACCGGCCCGTGGGTCGGATCTTCAGTTGGCGGTAACCTTGATCCCTACGGCTAGTGAAGGGATCAGAGTGCTGGAACACGACCGGCCCAAGGACGAACCGTCAGGGGTAGCTGAACCTATCGACGGCGCAGTGTCCGAAACGCCCGAAACTGCGGATGAGTTGATTGCCCGGTTCGAGCGCGACGCGCTCCCGCTGCTCGACCAGTTGTACGGCGCTGCCCTGCGCATGACGCGGAATCCCGCTGATGCCGAGGATCTCGTGCAGGAGACGTACGTCAAGGCGTACACCGCTTTCCGTTCGTTCCGTGCCGGTACCAACCTGAAAGCCTGGCTGTACCGGATTCTCACGAACACCTACATCAACTCGTACCGCAAGAAGCAGCGCCAACCCGCGCAGTATCCGACGGACGAGATCACCGACTGGCAGTTGGCCGCCACCGCCGAGCACACTTCGACGGGGCTGCGATCGGCCGAGGTGGAGGCGCTCGACGCGTTGCCTGACGACGACATCAAGGCGGCGCTGCAGTCGCTTCCCGAGGAATTCCGTATGGCCGTGTACTACGCCGATGTCGAAGGATTCCCGTACAAGGAGATCGCGGAGATCATGGGCACACCCATCGGAACGGTGATGTCGCGACTGCACCGTGGTCGCAAGCAATTGCGTGGTCTTTTGGCCGATGTCGCAAAAGACCGGGGATTCAATCGGGACGGCGCGGTCGACACAGCCACAGTCGCAGCCACCGAGACGGAAGGTGTCACACGATGAGTGAGCAGGACGAATTCGAAAGGCTCGACTGCTCGGCAGTCATCGCCGACGTCTGGTTGATGCTCGACGGTGAATGCGACGATTCAAGTCGTGCTCGCCTGCAGCGTCATATCGACGATTGTGGATCGTGCCTCGAGGCCTACGGGATCGAAGAGAAGGTCAAGAGCCTGATCAACCGTAAGTGCGGCGGAGACCATGCGCCGGAAAGCCTGCGTCAGAGGCTCACCGTCGAGTTGCGTCGGACCATCGTCATAACGACTACCGAAACCGACAGCTAGCCCGTCAGCGAAGATCTGAGCGGCAGCAGTCGGAAGGCAGTAACGCCGAGGGGCGGGGAAGCAATGCTTCCCCGCCCCTCGGACGTTTTGTTGCGCTACATGTCAGGCGTTTGGACGCTTGCCATGGTTAGCGGCGTTGCCCTTACGGCTGCGCTTCTTACGACCACGCTTACCCATGATTGGTCTCCCTTCTGTTTCTTTCGCGTCATTGTTTCACGCCGATGCCGGTGTGGTTCCATTGGCAGGTCGATCGAGTGATCCGTCGACGTATTTTCGTGGTCAGAGTGCAGTTCCGACAGAAGTGAGGTTCACGATGGCAGAAGACGTGCGCGCCGAGATGGTTTCGACGGTCTACCAGGTCGTCGTGAGCGAGGGAGACGTCGTTGCGGACGGCGACACCCTGGTCATCCTCGAATCCATGAAGATGGAGATTCCCGTCCTGGCCGAGGTTCCGGGAACGGTGACGACGGTGGGCGTCAAGGTCGGCGACGTGATTCAGCAAGGCGATCTGATCGCCGTGATCTCCTAAGCCGGACGATGTCCACTCTCAGCGACCTCCTCGCCGAACACACCGACCTTCCCGGTGCGGCGGTCGACCATCTCCAGCGCGTCGTGGGGGAGTGGCAACTGCTCGCCGACCTCTCCTTTGCCGACGTTCTCTTGTGGGTGGGCACCGAATCGGAGAAGAACCGATCCGAGGGGACGGTCATCTGCGTAGCGCATTGCCGGCCGACAACGGCATCGACGGCTTTTCCGGAGGACGCGGTCGGAACGGTCGTTTCCGAGTCCGAGCACCCGCAGGTTCTTCGCGCTCTCGTGGAGGGCCGCGTCGTGCGCGGGGAAGACGAGACGTGGCGTGAAGGAATGCCGCCGCGTCGGGAAGCCGTTCCGGTGCGTCTGGACGGGCGAGTCATCGCTGTTCTGAGCCGCGACACCAACCTGTCGCACCAGCGAGCGCAGAGTCCGCTCGAACTCGCGTATCTCGATTGCGCCGAAGACCTGTGTCAGATGATCAGCGACGGAACCTTCCCGATCCGAGAATCGCGCTCCGACACGAACTCGAGCCCACGTGCGGGCGACGGCTTCATCCGTCTCGATACCGAAGGCACAGTCGTCTATGCCAGCCCGAACGCGCTCTCGGCCTATCACCGGATGGGTCTGAGTTCGGATCTGGTGGGCCAAGACCTCGCAGCGCTGACCCGTTCGTTGGTCACCGACCCGTTCGAGTCTCAGGAAGCTGCGGGATACATCCGAGATACGTTGGCGGACAAGCCCGGTCGCCGTATGGAGATCGAGGCGCGCGGGGCGACCGTTCTGCTGCGGGCCCTGGTTCTCAAGCCTGGCGGCCGGCATGTCGGTGCTGCGGTCGTCGTCCGCGACGTCACCGAGGTCAAGCGTCGTGATCGCGCTCTCCTGAGCAAGGACGCAACCATCCGCGAGATTCACCATCGAGTGAAGAACAATCTGCAAACCGTCGCGGCGCTTCTGCGTCTACAGGCCAGGCGAACCGGCAACGACGAAGCGCGACAAGCGTTGACAGAGTCGGTGAGGCGCGTGACGTCCATCGCCCTCGTTCACGACACCTTGTCGATGTCGGTGGACGAAGAGGTGGATCTCGACGAGGTGATCGACCGGTTGGTTCCCATGCTCTCCGATGTCGCGGGAGTAGGTGTGCCGGTGACGATTCGGCGTGAGGGCAGTTTCGGAGTGTTCTCCGCCGAGCGCGCCACCCCGCTGGTCATGGTGCTGACGGAGTTGGTGCAGAACGCGATCGAGCACGCTTTCGATCCGGGTGTGACCGGCACGGTCACACTCAGTGCCGAGCGTTCTGCACGCTGGTTGGACGTGATCATCCACGACAACGGGCGCGGCCTGCCGGAGAACTTCGACCTCGAGAAATCCGATCGCCTCGGACTCCAGATCGTGCGGACTCTGCTGGGAGCCGAGCTCGGTGGCTCGCTCGGACTGCACCCGGGAAGCGGAGGCGGTACCGACGCGGTTCTGCGTGTGCCGCTCGGTAGACGTTCTGCGCGTTACTGATTCGAGCAGCGTTAGCGATTCGAGCAGACAAAAAGCCCGGCACCATGTGGTGCCGGGCTGTCGTCTTCGACTGTGCAGAGGGGCTGTTCTCCGCCGCGAGTCGAACGTCTCGGTTCTACCTAGACGGAAGTGCGTGCACGGGTACGTGCGTTACGACGCTTGAGTGCGCGACGCTCGTCTTCGCTCATTCCGCCCCAGACGCCTGCATCCTGGCCGGACTCGAGAGCCCACGACAGGCACTCGGCGGTGACGGGGCAGCGGTTGCAGACAACCTTGGCATCAGCGATCTGAGCGAGGGCCGGTCCGCTGTTTCCCACGGGGAAGAACAGTTCGGGATCCTCGTCGCGACAGATTGCGTTGTGGCGCCAGTCCATCTTTTTTCGCTCCTTAATTGGGTGTGTATTCACACCATTTGGTACCAATGAGTTTGTGTGTGCGTCATCAATGTTTCCGCACTGTTACTTGTGAATGCTTTCACGAACTCGCGGTATGTCAATAGGTTTGAACGGGTTCGTGGGCCAACTCACTAATTTGTGACACACCTGACGGCCACCTGGGCGTCACCGGCATTTTACCCGATTTCGACCTTTTGGCACCAGAGTTTTTGCAGGTCAAACGTGTTGCCTGACTCACGTCGTAATCGGTGCGAACACTTCCAGTGCATCCGGGACCGAGGTGAATTCGACCTTTTCACGAAGTCCGATGTAGTCGCCGTCCATCTGCAGTCCGATCGGTCGCGACGATTCGATGGTGATTGTCGGGACGTCGTCGGTGCGTAAGAGGACCTTCGATTTCGGCTCCGCGCCGCGTGCGAGTAGTTGCCGCACAACCCGCAGGGACGGCAGAACTTTGGTGCTCGTCATGGCGAAGATGCCGAGTCCACTGTCGAAGGTCGTTCCCGGATTGGTGTGGACGGGACGCTCTTCCAGATATGTCCACGGGCTCGAGTTCGAGACGAATGCGTAGTGGACTCCGGAGACGGGATCCTGATCGGGAAGGTGGACGGTCAGCGCTGGTTCGGCTCGCTTGGCACGGAAGAACGCCGCGATCGCGGTTCGGACATACCGGGCGGGTGTGGCGGCGTCACCGTTCTTACGGCTGGCGTCGACGGCCTCGCACACATCGGCGTCGAGGCCCATTCCGGCGTTGAACGTGAACCAACGGTTGTCGCAGTGTGCGAGCCCGATTCGGCGCCTGGTCCGTTCGGAGAGGAGGTCGACGAGTTGGTTCGTGGCGTCGATCGGGTCGGCGGCAATACCGAGTGAGCGCGCGAAAACGTTTGCCGAGCCTCCCGGGACGACAGCGATCGTCGGGATCGGACCGACCGGAACCGATTTCATCGACGCGGGATGCGGTGACCCGAGCAGTCCGTTGACCACTTCGTTGACCGTTCCGTCGCCGCCGTGGACGATCACCGAGCCGAAGCCGTCTTCGTGGGCTTCGCGCGCCAGTTCGGCGGCATGACCCCGATGTGTGGTGTGCGCCACAGTAAGTCGCACCCGACTCTCGAGGGCGTGTGCCAACAGGTCACGACCGGCAGCGGTGGTGGAGGTGGCATTGGGGTTGACGATCAGCAGTGCGCGCACGGGGCATGAGCCTATCCGGTGTCGTGTTCTAGGCTGGCCTCGTGCCGAATACCGCCAGTCCGAACGCCCTGCCCAAGACAGTCACATGGGCAGGTGCCCTCGTGACGCTTCAAGGGCTGGTTGCCGCCGGGTTCGCGATCGTCGCAGTGATTCGCGGTGCAACCGGCCACGATCAGAGCGTCACCAACGGATACGGATTTGCCGCCTGGGTCGCGATCCTCGGCGGCGCGGTGTTGGCTGCCGGGATCGCTTTGCTGACGGGCCGCCGGTGGGGCCGGGCAATCGCCGTCGTCGCGCAGTTGCTGCTCCTGCCGGTCGCCTGGTCGCTCCTGACCGATTCGCATCAGGTGCCGCTCGGCATCGTTCTGGGTGTCGTCGTTCTCGGCGCTCTGGGCTGCCTGTTCTCGGCTCCGACGTCTCGATGGATGGCAGCGGAGTACGGAGCGTACGCAGACGAGGTGTCGCCGGAAGAGGGACGCCCGGACGAGACCGACGAGCCGCGGGACAAGTAGGACGGAACGCCTACCCTGCTTCGGTCCTACTCAGCTTCGGCGGCGAGAGCTCCGAGGTGGGTGCCGGTCAGGCGATACGTGGTCCACTCCGTCTTCGCGTCGGCACCGAGTGACTCGTAGAACTTGATCGAGGGGGTGTTCCAGTTGAGCACCGACCAGGACAGCCGGGTGTAGTCGTTGTCGGTGCACTCCTTGGCGAGTGCGGCCAGAAGAGCCTTCCCGTGGCCTGATCCGCGCTGACTGGGCTTGACGTACAGGTCTTCGAGGTAGATGCCGTGAGCGCCGTCCCACGTCGAGAAATTGCGAAACCACAATGCCATGCCGACGACGTCGTCGGCCGAATTCACAGCGACGTGCGCGAAGGCCGTCGCGGCCGGCCCGAACAACGCCTCGCCGATCTGTTCCGCCTTCACGGTGCACTCGTCGAGGGCCTTCTGGTAGTCGGCCAACTCGTAGATCATGTCGGTGATCGGCTGGACGTCTGCGGGCGTGGCGCGTCGGATCATAAGGAGAATCTTAGGCCTCAAGCCTCGACGAGCGGCGGCACGTTGTGATGGACGAGGTGGGTGGCGCCGTGCTCGTAACCGAGAACCGAGTATGCGCCGGGGGACAAGGCGAAACGCTTTCCTTCCGTCACCGGGAGCTCGAGCCAGCGGGCGATGAGTGCGCGTGAGAAGTGGCCGTGCCCGATCAGGATCACGTCGCGTTCGGGTAGTTGCGAACGCACCATCGACAGCACCATGTCGGTGCGGGCGTGGATCTGATCGGCCTGCTCGCCGCCGGGGCACGGGTGCGTCCAGACGGTCCAATCGGGCACCGTTGCGCGGATCTCGGGCGTCGTGAGGCCTTCGTAATCGCCGTAGTCCCATTCGGACAGTGCATCCCAGGTTCGCTCTTCCGGCAGGCCGGCGAGATCGCCCGTCAACTGTGCGCGCAGCCGCGGACTCGTCAGAATCATGGGGTTCCGGAGGTCGAGGGTTCGCAAGCGATTTCCGGTCGCGGTTGCCTGCATCTCGCCGAGCGGAGTCAGCGGAACCTCGGTCCGGCCCGTGTGTTTCCCGGTGCGTGCCCACTCGGTTTCACCGTGTCGCATGAGTACGACGCGAGCACCGAGGGGGATCGACGAGGGGGCGGACTGGGACGTCATGTCGACCATCATTGCAGGCTGCCTCGCGTGTGTAGCTCGCCTCCTGGCGCGAAGTGCGCAAGGATCTACGTGTGACGACGGTTCTCGCAGTGGCGAATCAAAAGGGCGGCGTGGCTAAAACCACCACCGTCGCTTCTCTCGGTGCGGCTTTGTCCGCGCTCGGACAACGAGTTCTGGTGGTGGATCTCGACCCGCAGGGCTGCCTGACGTTCTCGCTCGGACATAACCCGGATCGCCTCGAGCGTTCAGTCAACGAGGTCCTGGCGGGTGATCTCGACGCGGTCGACGCCGTGCTGAAGACGGACGACGGTATGGATCTCCTGCCGGCCACGATCGATCTCGCGGGCGCCGAAGCGCTGCTCCTGATGCGACCCGGTCGAGAGTTCGCGCTCAAGCGGGCGCTGTCTCCGCTCCTGGGCTCTTACGACGTCATCATCATCGACTGCCCACCGTCGTTGGGTGTGCTCACACTCAACGGATTGACTGCGGCGCAGTCGGTTCTGGTTCCACTGCAATGCGAAACCCTCGCACACCGCGGCGTCGGACAGCTGCTGCGTACGGTTCGTGAAGTCCAAGCCATCACCAACCCGGATCTTGTTCTGCTCGGCGCACTTCCGACTCTGTACGACGCTCGAACCACGCACAGTCGCGACGTGCTCGCCGACGTCAGCGACCGCTACTCTCTGGCCGTTCTGGCGCCTCCGATCCCACGCACCGTCAAGTTCGCCGAGGCGTCCGCGTCGGGTGCGACGGTCCTCGCCGGACGAAAGAACAAGGGCGCGGATGCCTATCGGGAACTCGCCGACAATCTCGTAAAGCATTGGGCTGGAAATGAAGTCGTGACTTTCGCGCCGGAACTGGCGCTCTGAGGAAGGCGAGAGCTTCTAGCGCAGCGCGAACAAGGTGTCGCCGCGCTGTTCCAGAATCGTCTCGCCCGCACTGGCGAGCACGATCGGCGTCGTCGTCTCACCGCGGTCGACTGCGATCATGCGCTGGACCGCTCCGTCCGACGGACTGACGGCTGCAATGCCGCCCGGAACCGGGATGAGCATCTGACCGGCAACCATGCTTCCGGGTCCGGACGTTCCGTTGACGATCCACGTCGGAGCCAGATCGCTCAGGCGCAGGTTGACGGTCTGCGAGCCGGTCCACCACGTGATCGAAGCCTTGTCGGCGTGGGTGCGGGCGCCTTCGGTCACCGTTCCCTCGATCGGATAGTCGACGATCGGATTGCCGGTTCCGTCGAAAATGGTGATGCGAGAAACGGTTCCGTTGGCTGCGGGGAGATAGACCGCCGTCTTTTCGCCGGCCACGGCCAGCAGGCGGGCGCCCTCGGAGTCGAGGAGAATCGCGGATCCGTACTCTTCGGGTTCCTGGGCGTCCTTGGGTGCGGGATTCATCACCGTCAACCTGTTGGAGGCTTCACCGGGGCAGCGTTCGAGTACCGAGACTCGGTTGGCGCTCGACGCAGCGTCGAGCAGCGTGCATCCGGTGCGGGGTTGCTTGTTGGGGTTGACCTTCGCGTCGACCCGGCCGTACTCGAGGGTTCGGACGAGGTCCGAGCGCCACAGTTCCATTCGCTCACTGCCGCGCGAAATCAGGTAGGTGCCGTCCGCTGAAAGGCTGACCGCGGAATCGGCGTCGCTGTTGCGCTGGTCCTTTCGGGCGCCGGTGTCGGCGACCAGTGACGTGACCTGAGAGCAACCGCGATCGTCCTGATAGACGCTGACGACGCGATCCCACGAACCGATCGCGCCGCACAGCGGAATGTTGCGCGCGTATCGCCACACTTCTTCGCCCGTTGCCGGATCGCGGCCGATCACCTCGGAGCCGTCGGCGGTGACGACGGCATTTCCGACGGTGATCGGTGCCGTCGAGTCGGCACTGGGAGATTCCCACGTCTGCTTCAGGATGTCGGGTAACAACACCGACGTCGACAGAGGCGGGAGTGGAGATTCGGCGGTGACCGAGGTGGTTCCGCGCGCATCACTGCGCAACCACACAACGGTCACCGCCACGATTACGGCCAGCGCGATTGCCAGCGCACCGATCACATCTGAGCGAGTACGCCTTTCGGGAGCCAGCACATCGGCAGCTTACTCTGCGGCGCCTGCCGTCGCGGAAGCCGCGGGGCGACGACGCCGACGGCGACGCGGCTTGGCCGCTCCGTCTTCGTCCGAGTTCTCGGCAGCGGTTGCCGCGGGTGCCGAAGGGGGAGCTGTGGTGGCGCCGGCGGTGGTGGACGTCGCGGCGTCGGTCGAAGCGCCGGCGCGGGTGCGGCGACGGGTCCGGTTGCGGCGGGGAGCGGCCTTCTCTTCGTTGCCGTCCGAGTCGGTCGACTTCGGCGCGTCTGCTTTGTCCGTTGCTGCTTTGTCCGTTGCTGCCTTCTCAGGGGCGGCCTTTGCCTTGCGAACAGTGCCCTTGGCATCGGCCGGAATGGACAACTCTTCGTAGAGGTGCGGCGAGCTGGAGTAGGTCTCGACCGGGTCGGGGATTCCGAGGCTCAGTGCCTTGTCGATGAGCTGCCAGCGAGGGATGTCGTCCCAGTCGACCAGCGTGACGGCGATGCCGGTGCGTCCGGCGCGGCCGGTACGACCGATGCGGTGGACGTAGGTCTTCTCGTCCTCGGGGCACTGGTAGTTGATGACGTGGGTGACGTCGTCGATGTCGATACCGCGGGCAGCGACGTCGGTGGCGACCAGAACGTCGACCTTGCCGTTACGGAAGCCCTTCAGCGCCTTTTCACGGGCGATCTGGCCGAGGTCACCGTGGACGGCACCAACGGAGAAGCCGCGTTCCGCGAGATCGTCGGCCACCTTCTGGGCTGTGCGCTTGGTGCGGGTGAAGATCATCGTCGCGCCGCGGCCTTCGGCCTGCAGGACGCGGGCGACCATCTCGGCCTTGTCGAGCGCGTGTGCACGGTAGATGTGCTGGCTGGTGCGATCGTGCACCGCGGAGGATTCGGCCTCTTCGGCGCGGATGTGCGTCGGCTGTGTCAGGAAGGTGCGAGCCAGGGTGATGATCGGGCCGGGCATCGTCGCGGAGAAGAGCATCGTCTGACGCTTGTCGGGGACCATGCCCATGAGGCGTTCGATGTCGGGGAGGAATCCCAGGTCGAGCATTTCGTCGGCCTCGTCGAGGACGAGAACGCCCACCTTGCCCAGGATCAGGTGCGACTGGTTGGCGAGGTCGAGCAGGCGACCCGGGGTGCCGACGACAACGTCGACGCCCTTCTGGAGTGCCGAGATCTGCGCCTCGTACGGACGGCCGCCGTAGATGGGCAGAACCTGGAGACCACGATCGCCGACGCGGAGGTACTTGCTGGCGTTCTCGAGGTCGCGGGCGACCTGGATGCACAGCTCGCGGGTGGGAACGATGATCAGAGCGCGGGGCGTGCCGTCGAGAACAGCCGTGCCGTTCTCGGCGGTGACGATGCGATGCAGGAGCGGGACGCCGAAACCGAAGGTCTTGCCCATTCCGGTGCGGGCCTGACCGATGAGGTCGTCACCGGCGAGAGCCAACGGAAGGGTGAGTTCCTGGATGGCGAAGGTGCGCTCGATGCCGATCTCGTTCAGTGCGCGGACGATTTCGTCGCGGACACCGAGTTCGGCGAAGCTCGGGGGTACATGGGTGTCGTCGAGCTGGACGGAAACGGTGTTCTCGGTTGCTTCGTCTTCGTGGTCGACAGTGATCTTGCTCAGGGGACTAGCCTTTCCTCGTGGCGGTACGCACGCACAAGGTAAGGGGCCAGGCCGTAAGTCGGCCGATGTCGATGCCCTCTTTTTCTTCGGTCATGCCTACGCCTCAGCACTGAATTCCCCTCGGACGAATTCGAACCGTCCGGAGATCTCGGCGAAGCGGGCGACAACCGTCGATGCAGGTGCGCGCACATTATCGGTGGGGTTCGTGTGAATACAGCCGTCCCGGCTAACCAATTGGCCCGGGGGAACTGGCGAACTCCCAAGACCATTGTAGCTGCACGTTGTCCGTCCCTCGCGATGACATGTCGAAGATCACCGAATCGGACATGCGGTCCTTGCCGGTCGCGTCGGCCGTCGAAGCACTACAGTTCGTAGTCATGGGCGCACACGATCTTGATGCTTCGACGGACGCTGGAACCGGAGGCCGAGTCGCTTCCGATCACCCTGGCGTGATCGATTTGTTTGCCGTTCTCGCGTATGGCGAGATTTCGGCGTTCTACCGTTTGGCGGAGGACGCACAAATGGCACCGGACCTGCGAGGCAAGGTGGCGTTCGCCAGCATGGCCGCCGCCGAGATGGACCACTTCGAGACTCTGGAAACGGCGTTGACGGAACGTGGCCACGAGATCTTCGCCGTCATGGACCCGTTCGTTCGAGCTCTCGACAACTACCACGCGTCGACGACACCGTCGACGTGGCTGGAATCGCTCGTGAAGGCGTACGTCGGCGACGGAATCGCTGCCGACTTCTATCGCGAGATCGGGCACTCCCTCCCGGCGGATGTCGCGGAAATCGTCGAGGACGTGCTGTCCCAGACGGGCCACTCGGAGTTCGTGGTGCTCGAGGTGAAGGCAGCAGTGGAGGCCAGTACTCGCGCCAAGGACCGGTTGATGCTGTGGGGACGCCGTCTTCTGGGCGAAGCAATCACGCAGGCACAGTTCGTGCTGGCGCAGCGTGAAGATCTCACCGATCTGGTGATCTCCGCCTCCGGCGACCTCAACGGAGTTGTCGCGTTGTTCGACGGCATGCAGGCGAAGCATGCCGAGCGGATGGCGATTCTCGGACTCGTCTAGGTGCCTGTTCGCTCTGGGCACAGCGTGCAGAGGAGCGTGGGCGGTCGTTGCTGCATTAGCCTTGCGTCGACAACGGATGTAATTCACGAACAGTTCGGAGGTTGACCGTGGAGGTCAAGATCGGTGTAATCGACAGCCCGCGTGAGCTCATCGTCAACAGCGAACAGACCCCTGACGAGGTCGAGACACTGGTCGCGGCTGTCCTCGGTGGCCGCGAGCCGGTTCTGGCTCTCGTCGACGACAAGGGCCGCAAGTTCCTGGTGCAGGCTTCTCGTGTGGCGTACGTGGAGATCGGTCCGTCCGATATCCGCAAGGTCGGATTCGCGCCTACCGTCTGACGCGTAGCTGTAACAGCAGAATGGGCGGGCAGTCGTGAGACTGCCCGCCCATTCTCGTTCGGGTTCCGGTTACTTCGTTTCGGCTTGCAGCGGCACGTGTGAGAGACCGCCCCACGCGAGGGTCACGGTGATTTCCACGGCTTCTTCCTTCGGGATCGGCCGCGCGGCCTCGAGCCAGTACCGCGCAGTGAACTGGCTGGCACCGACAAGACCGACCGCAAGGATGCGCGCACGGTACGGATCGAGTCCGGAATCCTGACTCACCAGGTCGAACACGGCGTCGACGCAGGCTTCGGTGGCTTGTTCGACGCGTGTCTGGACCTGAGGTTCGCCCATGATGTCGGACTCGAACACCAGGCGGAAGCCCTGGGAGTCGTTGTCGACGAAGTCGAAGAACGCCTGGACTGCGGCGCGGACACGCTGTTTGTTGTCCGTCGTCGATCGCAGGGCCTGGCGTACACCCGAGATGAGGCTGTCGACGTAACTCTGCAGGACTGCGACGTACAGTTCGAGTTTGCCTGGGAAATGTTGGTACAGAACTGGCTTGCTGACACCGGCACATTCGGCGATCTCGTCCATGCCGGCCGAGTGGTACCCGTTCGCAACGAATACCTCACTTGCAGCTGCGAGGAGCTGGAGGCGGCGCGCATCGCGGGGGAGGCGGGTGCTGCGACGTGTTCCGGCAGGCTTGCCAGCCGTTGTACCGCGATCGGAGTCAGTCCGATCCGCGAGTTCTGTCATGTCGCTTCCAATCTGAGCAAAAGTAATTCGGTCGGCGCGCGGATCCGCGAGTCGCGTGTGCGTACCCGCCAGTATCCTCCGTCACACCGGTCGTAGCCGAATGAACGATACCGTGTGTCGCCCGGGCGAGTCGCGCGTGCCTCGGTGAGCGAGACCAGCGGTCTTTCTCGTTACAGGACGGGCTGCCATGACACGCCAGGACCAGCAAGTTTCGGTCAGCCCGGGCGAGCGACTTGCCGTGTGTGAGATTCTGGACGACGTGACTGACCCAGGGGGACCGCGCATGCGTGGACGAACTACGCAGAACCCTGAACGTGAGGAACGTCGAATGCGTAGCGGAACTGGAGCGCCTCGCGACGAACGTCGGCCGGAGGTGCCGGATGATCGTGCCTACGGCGAACGCGACTACCGCGGCATTTCCTCCCATCAGCCTTTGCGCGCCCAATGGGATCCGACCAAACGAGAAGTGGGCCGAACCCCGCGTAATCCGCGACCGGACCGGGCAGCGCGAAAGCAGAGCAAGCTCGGGCGCTTCGTCTCGACCTACGGTTGGCGGGCCTACGCGATTCCGGTTCTCGTGGTGCTCACCATTCTTGTGATCGTCGATGCGGTACGGCCGGACGCCACAGACTCCGCGAGCAAGACGTCGGCCACCGCCGACCTCGCGCACAGCACCGACGGAACCGATGTCATCGGTGCCCCACCGGCCGGAGACGGAACTTTTGCCTCGTCGATACCGTCCGGTGCCCTTCCCGACGGTGGTCCGTTCACCGTCGCGGGGGGTGGAACGTGGCACGTCGTACCAGGTACGACGGGCAAGGTCGGACAGGGAACCGAACGCGAGTTCACGTACACGGTCGAGATCGAGGACGGCGTCGACACGACCGGCTTCGGCGGAGACGAATCGTACGGACGCATGGTCGACCAGACACTGGCCAATCCGAAGAGTTGGACCAACGATCCCAAGGTCGCGTTCCGGCGCGTCGACGCCGGCGAGCCGGACTTCCGGATCTCCTTGACCTCACAGATGACGATCCGCGAAGGCTGTGGATACGAAATCGAACTCGAAGGATCCTGCTACAACCCGAGCATGGACCGAGTTCTGCTCAACGAACCGCGATGGGTGCGAGGCGCCATTTCGTTCCAGGGCGACATCGGCTCGTATCGGCAGTATCAGATCAATCACGAGGTCGGCCATGCCATCGGATACGCCGCTCATCAGCCGTGCGAGACCGAAGGCGGACTCGCACCGATCATGATGCAGCAGACCTTCGGAACCGCGAACAACGACATCGCTAGGCTTGATCCCGAGGGCGTCGTTCCGATGAACGGACTCACGTGCCGCTTCAATCCGTGGCCGTACCCCCGAGCGTGACCGGATCGAGAATCCCTGATCTCGTCTTGAACTAGGAGTGTTTCGCGGTGTCTGCAACACCCGTCGTATTGCCACCACTGGTGGAGCCGGCAGCCGAGTTGAGCCGGGAGGAAGTTGCCCGATACAGCCGGCACCTGATCATCCCGAACGTAGGCATGACCGGTCAGAAGCGGCTCAAGAATGCACGAGTCCTGTTCATCGGCGCCGGTGGATTGGGTTCACCGGCACTGCTCTACCTCGCGGCCGCAGGAGTGGGCACCATCGGGATCGTCGAGTTCGACGAGGTCGACATGTCGAACCTGCAGCGTCAGGTGATTCACGGACGCTCCGACGTCGGACGCCCGAAGGCGCTCAGTGCGAAGGAGTCGATTCTCGAAATCAACGAGCACGTCGACGTCCGGTTGCACGAGTTCCGCCTGGACAACTCCAACGCGGTCGAACTGTTCTCCGAGTACGACCTGATCCTGGACGGTACGGACAACTTCGCGACGCGGTACCTCGTCAACGATGCTGCCGTCATCGCGGGAAAGCCGTACGTGTGGGGCTCGATCTACCGCTTCGAAGGGCAGGTCTCGGTCTTCTGGGAAGACGCCCCGGACGGCGCGGGACTGAACTATCGCGATCTTTACCCGGAGGCGCCGCCGCCAGGCATGGTCCCCTCGTGCGCCGAGGGTGGTGTGCTCGGAGTCCTGCCTGCGACCGTCGGTTCGATCATGGCGACCGAGGCGGTCAAGCTCATCACGGGGATCGGCGAACCGCTTCTCGGACGCCTGATGATCTACGACGCACTTGCGATGACGTTCCGGACGATCCGCCTTCAGCGTGATCCGACCCGCGTGCCGGTCACCGCCTTGATCGACTACGACGCGTTCTGCGGTGTCGTGTCCGAAGAGGCGAGTGCCGCTGCTGTCGGTTCGACGATCACGGCGCCCGAACTGGAGGCCATGATCGGCGAGGGACGGTCGATCGAGCTGGTCGACGTACGAGAACCGGTTGAATGGGACATCATGCATCTGCCGGGGGCCGTGCTGATCCCGAAGGACCGCATCCTGTCCGGTGAAGCTCTGGCGACGTTGCCGCAGAACAAGCAGATAGTGCTGTACTGCAAAACCGGCATTCGTTCCGCCGAGGCACTCGCATTTCTCAAGAACGCCGGTTTCTCCGACGCGGTCCACGTTCAAGGCGGCGCGATCGCCTGGGCGAACCAGGTGGATGCGAGTCTGCCGGTCTACTAGGCGCGCCTCGCGGGAGGCGGCGCCGCGCACCGGTAGCGTTGAGGTGTGAGCACAGGCCAACCTCCCCAGCACGTGTGCTCCACCTTCGGCCTCCGTGAAGTCGATCCCATCCCACTCGGTGCGGATTGGGACGGCGGGTGGCTGTGTGGAGACGTTGTCCTTTCAGCAGTCGCGGATCATGCCCGCGCAGCGTGGTCGGCGAAGGTGCGAGAGAACCTCGAAGTCGACGGCGTTCGGCTGGCTCGACCGGTGCGTTCGACCGACGGTCGTTACGTCGTCTCGGGCTGGCGTGCCGACACCTTCATCGTCGGATCGCCGGAACCACGTCACGACGAAGTGGTCTCGATGTCCTGCCGACTGCATGCGGCGACGGCCTCGCTCGAGCGCCCGCGCTTCCTTGCGCAACCGCCCGTGCCGCCGTGGGCCGAGGTCGACGTATTCGTCGCCGCTGATCGCGCGGCCTGGGAAACGGTTCCGCTGAGGATCGCGAAGGGCGTCGAGCAACTCGAGACGCCCACTCCTGACGGTCGCAAGAGTCTGGAACTGATCGCCGGGCTCGCTACTTTGCGTAAGCCGGTGCAGAGCCCGGACCAGCTCGTGCACGGCGATCTGTTCGGGACAGTGCTGTTCTCGGGCAGTATGGCGCCCGGAATCACCGACATCACGCCGTATTGGCGGCCGGCTGCGTGGGCCGCGGCCGTCGCTGTGGTCGACGCGATCTCGTGGGGCGGTGCCGACGAGGCACTGGTCGGCCGGTGGGAAGATCTCCCCGAGTGGCCGCAGATGCTTCTACGTGCGGTGATGTTCCGCTTGGCAGTTCATGTTCTGCATCCTCGCTCGACGGCGGACGCGTTCCCGGGGTTGGCCCGTACCTCCGACATCGTGCGCTTGCTGCTCTAGATCGGGGCGCCGGTACCGAAGTCCGAGACCAGGCCCTCGAACAGCTCGCGTGCGGCGTTCGAGGCGGCCACGGTGTTCCCGTCGACGACAGCGTTGACGAGGTTCGCGTGCTGCGAGTGGAATCCCTCGCCGGTCGCGTCGATGTGTTGTTGGATCGTGGTCTCGATGACCGGGAGCAGGGAGTCGTAGAACTCCAGGTAGACCTCGTTGTGGCTGGCCGCGACGATTGCTCGGTGCAGGGCGACGTCGGCGGTGGTGGCAGCGTCGATGTCCTGACCCTCCCATGACGCGGTGCGAAGCTCGAGTAGTCGCGTCAGTTCGGCGATGTCGTCTTCGGTTCGCCGTGCGGCGGCGAGGGTGGCTGCAGTGATGTCGAGTGCGCGCCGAAGTTCGAGTACATCCCGCTGGTGGGCACCGGCAAAGTAGTTGCCGAGAGTGCCACCGAGGTCGGAGACAGCAACGACGTAGGTGCCCGATCCCTGACGACGTTCCAGCATTCCGGCGTGAACGAGCGCCTGGACTGCCTCGCGCACGGTATTGCGACCGGTCCCGGTCAGCTCCGACAGTTCCGGTTCGGTGGGGATTTTGGAACCGATCGGCCAGGTTCCGCTCCGGATCTCGTTGCGGAGTTGTTCGGTGACCTGCGAGATGAGACTTGCGCGTCGAACGGGTTGCACGTGGTTGTTTCCTCGGGTCCGGGTAAGTGGTGTGAATGTGACGTTAGATTACCCGCGCTTGTGCGAGTTCGTCCGGTCATCCTATGATTTCCCGGTGACTGCTCAACTGGAGAGAACCGAAACCCGCTCGTTGGTACAAGGCCGTGTGCTCGTCTTCGCAGCGATTGCGATGTCTGCGCTCGTACTTCGACTTGCGGTGACCTCGTTCTCGCCCTTGGCGGCCGAGATTCGCGATGAGATCGGCTTCTCCGCCTCGATCGTCGGTGTCTTCGGCATGGTTCCGACCGCAATGTTCGCCATCTTCGGTCTCGTCACTCCCGCCATCGCGAAACGTATCGGGCTCGAGCGGACGGCCCTCGTCGCGATGCTCATGGCCGGCGTCGGAATGCTGTTGCGCGCCATGATGTCTCAGACATGGTCGTTGCTGGCCCTCTCGGCTCTGGCACTGGCAGGCATGGGAATCGGCAATGTCGTGATCCCGCCGTTGGTCAAGCGGTACTTCTCGGATCGCCTCGCCACCATGAGTTCGGTCTACATCGTGGCCGTGCAGATCGGCACCATCGTTCCGGCGTTCGTCGCAGTCCCCGTTGCCGACACCTTCGGGTGGCGGTTCTCGATCGGCTGGTGGTCCGCCTTCGGCTTCGCCGCAGCAGTGCCGTGGTTGATCACCCTCGCTCGCTCGCGCAAGGCTCGCGCGAACGAAGCCGGGTCCGTCGAGAATTCATCGGATTCGGTTGCGGCAGTGGCAGAACAGCCACGCGGTCAGGTCTGGCGTTCTCCCGTGGCCTGGGGGATGGCCGGCATGTTCGGCATGACCTCACTGATCACGTATTCGATGTTCACGTGGATTCCCTCGATCCTTCGTGACGCCGGAGCCAGTGACGCCTTCGGCGGAACGATGGTCGGAATGTTCTCGGTGATCGGGCTCGTCGCAGCTTTCGGTGCACCGACGCTGTGCGCCCGCATGGCCAATCCCTTCCCTGTCGTGATCGCGTGTGCCGTCTGCTACCTGGTCGGCATGGGCGGGCTGTACTTTGCCCCGATGGCGGCGCCGGTCGTGTGGGTTGTCGTCCTGGGCCTCGGTCCGAGCACGTTCCCGATGTCGCTCACGCTGATCAACCTGCGTACTCGTTCGCACATCGGTTCCTCGGCACTGTCCGGCTTCACCCAGGGCATCGGCTACTCCGTTGCCTGCCTCGGTCCGCTCCTGTTCGGCGTTTTCCACGACGTGTCCGGTGGATACGCTGCGCCGTTCGGCCTGCTCGTCGTCGCTGTGATCGTGGTGCTCCTGGGCGCCTACCAGGCATGCAAGCCTCGGATGCTCGAGGATTCCTGGCACGCACCTGCGAAAAACTAGCTCACACCCGGTCTTGTTACCGGGTGAGGATCAATTGACTTCGCGGTCATCGCACGCAGCACCGGCGCAATAACCGTTTTCTACCTTTGGGTCTCCAACATATTCAGGAGGCCCTGGTGAGTCATTACATCGAGCATTGGGATGCAGAGGACGTCGACGCCTGGGAATCCGGCGGCAAGGACATCGCGAAGCGGAACCTGATCTGGTCAGTGGTAGCCGAACACGTCGGCTTCTCGATCTGGTCGATCTGGTCCGTGATGGTGTTGTTCATGCCGACGGATATCTACGGCATCGACGCGGCCGGAAAGTTCTTCCTCGTCGCAGTGCCCACACTTGTCGGGTCGGTCCTCCGCATTCCCTACACGGTTGCCACCGCACGGTTCGGCGGTCGTAACTGGACCGTCATGAGTGCGCTGTTCCTCTTCGTACCAACACTTCTCACGCTCTACCTGATGATGAACCCGGGTGCGTCGTACACCACGTTCATGTTGGTAGCAGCCACTGCAGGTATCGGCGGCGGCAACTTCGCGTCGTCGATGACCAACATCAATGCCTTCTACCCGCAACGCCTCAAGGGGTGGGCGCTCGGTCTCAATGCCGGCGGCGGCAACATCGGTGTGCCGATGATTCAGCTGATCGGTCTGCTGGTGATCGCCACCGTCGGTAACCGCGCTCCGTGGATCGTCTGCGCCGTCTATCTCGTGTTCATTGCGGCCGCCGCCGTCGGTGCCGCGCTGTTCATGGACAACCTGGGCAACCAGAAGTCGGACCTGCGCTCCATGGCCAAGGCACTCAGGTTCTCCGAGTCGTGGGTGATCAGCTTCCTGTACATCGGTACGTTCGGTTCCTTCATCGGATTCAGCTTCGCCTTCGGTCAGGTTCTGCAGATCAACTTCCTCGCCGGCGGTGCCACTCCGGCCGCGGCGGCGCTGCATGCAGCACAGATCGCCTTCATCGGACCACTCCTCGGTTCGATCGCCCGGCCGCTCGGTGGCAAACTGGCCGACCGCATCGGCGGCGGCAAGATCACCATGTGGACGTTTGTCGCCATGGCATTCGCGGCATCGATACTCGTGACGGCCGGAACGATGGACGACAACACCGCCGGCGTCGCCAGCGCCGGGATCATGGTGACATTCGTTCTCGGCTTCATCGCCCTGTTCCTGCTCTCGGGCATCGGAAACGGATCCGTCTACAAGATGATCCCGGCGATCTTCGAGGCGAAGGCTCAGAGCTTCGATCACATGGATCGAAGCGAGAAGGCAACGTGGTCGCGCAGTATCTCCGGCGCTCTCATCGGATTTGCCGGTGCGGTAGGCGGTTTGGGCGGCGTCGGCATCAACCTGGTGCTGCGCGCGTCGTACAGCAGCCCCGCGAAGTCGGCGACCATGGCCTTCTGGGTGTTCCTGGCCTTCTACATCGCCTGCATCGCAGTCACCTGGTTCGTCTTCCTGCGCAAGCCGTCGACGCTGACCACAGACGTCGACGAGGCGAAGGTCGCAGTCACGGCGTGAGCGGTCCGCAGAATCTCAGAACTATCTCGTACCTCAGGAAGTAGGCGTCATGAGCAAGTCGGTTGTTGTCATCGGACACGGAATGGTCGGACACCGATTCGTCGAGGCACTGCGTTCGCGCGACGAAGCGAACAACTGGTCGGTGACCGTACTCTGCGACGAGCAGTACGCAGCGTACGACCGAGTCGGGCTGTCCTCGTACGTCGGAGCGTGGGACCCCAAGGAATTGGCTCTGGCCGGCAACGATTACGACGGCGACAGCCTGGTCGACCTCCGTGTGGGGGAGGGCGCGCTCGCGATCGACAAAGATGCACGCACGGTCACGACGACAACCGGCGAGACGATCTCCTACGACGCTCTGGTGATGGCGACCGGTTCGTATCCGTTCGTGCCTCCCGTACCGGGGCACGACGGCGACGGATGTTTTGTCTACCGCACCCTCGACGACCTCGACGGTATCCGGGCCGCCGCTGAGAAGGCTGGTCCTGGCGCTGTCGGCGTCGTGGTGGGCGGAGGTTTGCTTGGACTCGAGGCCGCAAATGCTCTCTCGCTCATGGGGATGACGGCACACGTCGTCGAGCACAATGCGCGATTGATGCCGATGCAGGTCGACGAGGGTGGCGGCGCACTGCTCGCTCGCCTCGTCACCGAACTCGGGCTCACTGTCCACACCGGTGTCGGGACGGCGGGAATTTCGCAGGCCGACAACGGAATCGTGGTCGAACTCTCCGACGGCTCCACCATCGACGCCGCGCTGCTCGTCTTCTCCGCCGGAGTACGTCCGCGTGATCAGCTGGCCCGCGACGCCGGGATCGCAGTGGGGGAGCGCGGTGGCATCCTGACCGACCTCGGCTGCGTGACTTCGGACGAGAACGTCTACGCTGTCGGCGAATGTGCTGCGGTGGAAGGCCGTTGCTACGGTCTGGTCGCTCCCGGTTACACGACGGCCGAGATCGTGGCCGATCGTCTGCTCGGCGGCGCCGCGGATTTCCCGGGCGCGGACATGTCCACCAAGCTCAAGCTCATGGGCGTCGACGTCGCCAGTTTCGGTGACGCGATGGCGACCTCACCGGGCGCCCTCGAAGTCGTCCTCAGCGACGCGTCCAAGGGGACGTACGCAAAGCTCGTGGTCTCCGACGACGCGAAGATCCTGCTCGGCGGCATTCTTGTCGGTGACGCATCGGCCTACGCGTCGCTGCGCCCGCTGGTCGGTCGCGAACTACCCGGTGACCCGGCGACATTGATCTCGCCTGCGGGGGAGAAGCCGGGTGCAGGCTCGCTGCCCGACGACGCCGAGGTGTGCTCGTGCAACGCCGTGACGAAGGGAGCCATCTGCGGTGCAATCGCAGCCGGCGCATGCGACATCGCTTCGGTGAAGGCGTGCACCAGCGCCGGAACCACTTGTGGCGGTTGCCTTCCCACCGTGAAGCAGCTGCTGGCCGATTCCGGCGTCGTGATGTCGAAGGCACTGTGCGAACATTTCGCGCAGTCGCGGGCCGAGTTGTTCCAGATCGTCCAGTCGACGCAGACCAGAACCTTCTCGGCGCTGATCGCCAAGTACGGCAAGGGCGCCGGTTGCGACATCTGCAAGCCCGTAGTCGCTTCGATTCTGGCATCGACGGACTCCGATCACATCCTGCACCGCCAGCAGGCGTCGTTGCAGGACACCAACGATCACTTCCTCGCAAACATCCAGAAGAACGGTACGTACTCCGTGGTACCTCGGATGCCGGGCGGCGAGGTCACGGGTGAGCAACTCATCGTCATCGGAGAAGTGGCGCGAGACTTCGGCTTGTACACGAAGGTGACCGGCGGTCAGCGCATCGACTTGTTCGGTGCCCGCGTCGAACAGTTGCCCGCGATCTGGAAGCGCCTCGTCGACGCCGGGATGGAATCGGGTCAGGCGTACGGCAAGTCCCTCCGGACGGTCAAGAGTTGCGTCGGTTCGAGTTGGTGCCGCTACGGTGTCCAGGATTCGGTGGGTATGGCCGTCGACCTCGAGAATCGCTACCGCGGTCTGCGTTCGCCGCACAAGATCAAGTTCGGCGTCTCGGGTTGCGCCCGTGAATGTGCCGAAGCGCGAGGCAAGGACGTCGGCGTCATCGCGACGGAGAACGGTTGGAATCTGTATGTGGGCGGTAACGGCGGACAGTCGCCCAAACACGCTCAGTTGCTTGCCGGAGGCCTCGACGACGCGACCTTGGTCAAGTACATCGACCGCTACCTCATGTTCTACATCCGTACTGCCGATCGCCTCCAGCGCACGGCGCCGTGGGTCGAATCACTCGAAGGCGGACTTGATCACCTCAAGGCCGTGATTTGTGAAGACAGCCTGGGTATCGGCGAAGAACTCGAGGCACTGATGGCCAAGCACGTCGAGGGTTACCAGGACGAATGGGCCGGTGTGCTGGGTGATCCGGAGAAATTGTCGAGGTTCGTCTCGTTCGTCAACGCACCGGAAGAAGCCGACCCGACGGTTGTGTTCGACGAGACCGGAGTGCGCAAGGTTCCGGTCCTGATGGGCATGCCGAGCATCCCCACGCGCCGGTAATAGTCGCGTAACCCGTGGGAAACACGGGATCCGTAGAAACGTAGACAAGAACCCGCGCGACGTTGTCGCCGGATCGACAGGAGGACTTCGATGAGTGTCATCGATGCGCAGATCGCCAAGCTGGATTCGGATCGACTCGAATGGACGTCGGCCTGCCCGCTGAGCCATCTGATCCCTGGGCGCGGAGTTGCCGTGCTTCTTCGCGGCGGCGAGCAGGTGGCACTGTTCCTACTCGAGGACGGCACACTCCGGGCTGTCAGCAACTTCGATCCGTACGGCCGCGCCGCGGTGATGTCTCGCGGACTCGTCGGCGACCGGGACGGTGAACCGATCGTGGTCTCGCCACTGCTCAAGCAGGCGTTCTCGCTGGTCGACGGCCGGGCGCTGGACGACTTGTCGGTTGCGCTGCCGGTGTACGGCGTTCGCGTGTGGGCTGGAGTCGTTCAGGTACACAGCTTGCAGATGCAGGGTGTTCGCTCGACTGTCGCCGATGCAGTCTCGTGAGTGACGACATGCCGTTGGCTGGATTCACGGTAGGTATCACTGCTTCGCGCCGCGCCGAGGAGTTCGCGACCTTGCTGACTCGTCGGGGAGCGGATGTCGTTCACGCTCCGGCGATTCGAATCATTCCGTTGGCCGACGACCGTGAGCTCGAAAGGGTGACACAGCAGATCATCTCGGATCCTCCCGAGGTGGTTGTCGCCACCACCGGGATCGGATTCCGGGGTTGGCTGGAAGCCGCCGACGGGTGGGGTGAGGCGGAAAATCTCGGATCCGCGTTGGGCTCGGCTCGTCTGCTCGCGCGAGGACCGAAGGCCAAGGGAGCAATCCGCGCGGCCGACCTTCGTGAGGAATGGTCACCGGCATCCGAGTCTTCCGCCGAGGTGCTCGAACATCTTCTGGCAGAAGGTGTCTCGGGAAAGCGGATCGCCGTTCAACTGCATGGTGCGACCACCGAGTGGGAGCCGATTCCCGACTTCTGTCAGGTGTTGCGCGAGGCCGGCGCCGAGGTCATCGCGGTGCCCGTCTATCGATGGGAACCGCCGGAGGATCCGACGCTGCTCGACCGGATGATCGACGCCATAGCGTCAGCCGGAATCGACGCCGTCAGTTTCACCAGTGCACCGGCCGTAGCCTCGATGTTGATGCGAGCCGACAAGACCGGGGATCTCGGAGACATTCTCGACGCGATGCGGGGTCCGGTGGCGGCCATGTGCGTCGGCCCGGTCACCTCCGCGCCGCTCGAAGCGTTGAATGTACCGACCACGGCCCCGGCGCGGGCACGTCTGGGCGCGCTCGCGCGACACATCGTCGACGAACTCCCGCAGCGAGCCAACAAGATTCAAGCCGGCGAACACGAAATCAGCATTCGCGGCGGTTGCGTAGTCGTGGACGGTGAAGTGAAGCAATTGCCGCCGGCTGCGATGTCGTTGATCCGCACTCTCGGTGCGAGTCCCGGTCGAGTCGTCTCCCGCGACGAACTTCTGGCTTCTCTTCCCGGTGGCGGCGGCGACACCCACGCCGTCGAGACCGCCGTCGCCCGATTGCGCGCGTGCCTCGGCGCGCCCAAAGCCGTTCAGACGGTGGTCAAGCGGGGCTATCGACTTGCCCTCGACCCCGGCGACTACGTACAGAATCCAGGTGACTATGCAACGCGATGACGATGTCCTCGTCCTGGTAGCTCATGGCACGCGTAGTGCACGTGGCGTGGAAATGGTTGCCGCACTGGCCGACGCCGTCGGCACGCGCGTCGGACGCACGCGCGTTGCCTTTGTCGATGTGCTCGGTCCGTCACCTTCGGAAGTCCTCCGGGACACTCCGGGGCGAGCGATTCTCGTACCGGCGTTCCTGGCGTCCGGCTACCACGTTCACACCGATGTTCGACGCGAAGTGACGCTCAGTGAGCACTCGGCTGTGAGTGTGACGCCCGCACTCGGACCCGATCCGGCGCTTGCACGCGTGTTGCTTCGGCGCTTGACCGAAGCGGGGTGGAATCCGGGTGACGCGACAGTGCTTGCTGCCGCCGGGTCGTCCGATGCGCGGGCGCTGCGAGACGTCGAGCGTGCTGCGCTGATGCTTGCCGAAGCGGCGGGGACTCGTGTCGACATCGGGTACATCGCGACCGGGGAGCCGAAGGTAGCCGATGTTGTTGCAGCAGCACGCGTTCGCGGCGCGAAGCGAGTTTTTGTCGCCTCGTACCTCCTCGCGCACGGGCTGTTCCACGAAAGGTTGCACGCTGCAGGAGCCGATGGTGTGACCGAACCGCTCGGCGTCGATCCGGGAGTGGTGGACCTTGTCGTGAATCGGTATGAGAGTGCGCGAAGGGAACTAGTATCGCTGCATGACGTCTCACTCCGTAACGCCGACGTATGCCGACCTGGTCGCAGCAGTTCGTGAATCCGACGTCAAGGCACAGGCTCTCATCGGTGCACTGACCGAAGAGCAGGCGCGGGAGCCCTCCGGGCTCCCCGGGTGGAGTCGGGGACACGTCGTGACGCACATGTCGCGCAACGCCGACGCGCTAGGCAGATTTGTTGCCGGCGTGCAGGGCGGCGAATCGGGGGAGATGTATCCAGGGGGGCCGGATGCGCGCAATGCTGCAATCGAAGAGGGCGCAGATCGCCCGGCTGAATTGTTGGCCCTCGACTACCGCTTCTCGGGAACGAGGCTGGTCGACGCGTTGTGCGAGATCCCGACAGATCGACTGGACACACCGGTGCCGTGGCGCAAACCTGTGACGGCATTCGATCTACCGATCCTGCGCTGGAACGAGATCGAGATTCACCTGATGGACCTCGACATCGGTTACACCTGCCACGACTGGCCTGCCGAGTTCGTGGAATTCACTCTCGCCAGTCAGTTGGGCGCACTCGAGACGGCGGTCCCGGGTGTACGAGTGCCGTCGCTGTCCGACGCGGAGACCTTGGCCTGGTTGGTCGGGAGGCCGACGAGGGTGGGGCTGCCGACTCTCCCTGCCTGGCCGTTCTGAGATGCAGCCGTTCTGAGATGCAGCCGTTCTGAGATGCAGCCGTTCTGAGATGCAGCCGTTCTGAGAGTTAGAACAGGGTGGGGGCGCTCACGTCGTTGCGTGCTTGGGCCAATCGCGCACTCCACCTTTTCACCAACCACATCTCGACGATCTCGGGTTGGGTGCCGGCGGCATAGGCCCAGCTGTCGAGAAGTTCGCAGTACCGGCGGTAGCGACGCGTCGTGAAGCCGGTGACGGAAGGATCCTCGAGCCAGCCCTCGTGGATGAGCGTCGAGACTCCGTACTGGTCGATCATCTGAGCGCGTCGGCCTTCGTCCTGTACGCCCACTGCCCACATGAAAGCGGCCATCAGCGATACCCCGACACCGGGGGTGAGTGGCCACCCGGACCAGGTGTCGCGCCGGACGACGGGCATCGACTTGTTTTTCGAGCAGTGATCGAGAATGGCTGTGATCTGGGTCAGCGGATCCTCGTCCTCGCGGTGATGGGGATTGAAGACGTTGGGGAACCGCCGTGTGAACCGTCGGCTCTCGTGCGAGCCCTGCCAGGCCGCGCAGAGAAACAGTAGTCCGAGGCCGTCGTGCTGGGCGACAACGAGATCGCTCGACGGGCGAAGGTCGTTGCGTTGAACGATGGCTCGGCCTTCGGTGATCACTTTGCCGTCGAGATCACGCCCGCGCAGGCTGATGGTGTGGCCGGCGTCCTTCAGGTGGGCGTTCCACCAATCCAGGTCGACGGTGGCTTCGTCGTCGAGGACGTGCAGTGGAAAGGTGCGGGAGCGGCACCACTCGACCAATGCGTCCGGCGGTTCGAATCCTTCGTCGACACGATTCATGGCGCGATGATCCCACGAGTCGCCGACAGTAATTCGTGCGACGCGCAGTCCACCGGGATGGAACCGGACACTCGCGGTACGCTCCGCTCATGAAATTCGCGTCCTCGCAGGTGCGGTCGGCGCTGTGGACGGTAGCCATCGCTTTGGCGGCCACGAGTCTGAGCGGATGTATCGGTGCCGTCGATCGGATGGATTTCGACAATCAGATGCGCGAACGTGGCGGTGGGATGACGTCGGAGTTGGTGCGAGGCGGGTTCGACAGCCTCGCACATAGATACGGCGTCGACGCGGTATCGGTGACCAGCATCGACATCAGCCCGATCGAGACGCTCGGAGTCACCGTTCGAGACCCCGGGAAGCCGACCCAGCTCGACAGATTCTCTTTCGACGGAGTCATTCTCGGCGAGCCGAGCCCCGTGCAAGTCAGTGTCACCGACGATCTCGATGCACGATCGTTCACGCTGGATCAAGTGCCGGCATTGACGAACCTCGAGAAGTTGGTCGACGACGCGCTGGAGAACAGCGGTGTCGACGACGGCGAAGTCACCGGGATCTCGGTCAGTCGCACCGAGGCGATTCGCGCATCCGTGATGGTGGAATCTCCACGCTCGCGGGCGCTGGTGGTCTTCGAGCCTGACGGAACTCCCTTCCTGGTGCACCCGCTGTGAGCCGCCGTATCGCTCCGTTGCTGATCTCCGTAGTGGTGATCGTGGTCGTGGGAATCTTTGCTGCACTACTGTCTTCGGTGATCTGGCCAGGACAGGTCGCTCATTTGGCGCCGATTTTCTGTGAAGCTCCCACATCGAGCGCGATGGTCGTCTCGGATACCTTTTCCGACGGCGACGGTACGTCCACCAATTTCACGCTGTACTGCGTCGGACCGCGCGGTCAGACCGTTGATGCCGGGTGGCTGCTGCCGTTCTTGGTGCTGTGGGGCGTGTATTCGCTGGTGCTTGCGACAGTGGTCGGCGTGGTCGGGGTCAACCGGCGTAGGCGCCCAAACGACTGACCCGATCAGCGTGGGAGGACAACCACTTCGGCGACGGCATCGTCTTCCGCGTGTGGCGGAACGAGTGCAAACGCGGAGCGCCCGATCAACCCCGCCAGGTGTGCGGTAAGTACAGACGGTTCGGCGCGCCAGCGACCGTCGGCGGATTGTGTGACCGGCAGTAGGCGTACCGCATCGGAAGTCACCGCAGCGGCGTTCTCGATGATGCCGAGCAGTCGCGGTGGTGTGTCGCTTCCCGTCAAGGCGGCCACGACGGTGGGCAGCATCGTCAACAGGGTGGTCACTGCGGCGTACGGGTTGCCGGGGAGGCCGAGAACCACCCGACCACTGGGCAGGACAGCCGTTATCTGAGATCCGCCCGGGCGCGAGGCGACTCGCCCGACAATCGTGCGAGCGCCGAGTCGATCGAGCGCACTGCGCATTTCGTCGGCAGCGCCGCCGCCCGTGGCACCAATGACAACAAGCAGGTCCTGTTCAGTCGCATCCGCCAGTACACGCTCGAAACTGTCGGCCGTGTCCCTCAGGTGCGAATCCGCCACGCACCGTACGCCGTTGCTTTCCAGTAGGTAGGGGAGAATCCCACCGACGGAGTCGCGGGTCTGACCTTCACGCAGTGGACCGGTCCGCCGGATCTCGTCGCCGGTGACTATCACGCGTGCCCGTACCGGACCACGGACGAGGGCGTCGAACACTTCACCGCTGGCAGCTGCGGAGACCACCGCCGGAGTCACCGCGGTACCAGTCGGGGCGATCGTGAATCCGGTGGTCCAATCTTCCCCTCGTGGTCGAGCGTCGTTGCGGTGCGGCGCATCCGGCAGTCTCCGTACCATCCGAGATGGCTCGTCGACGGACAGATACTCGTCACGAATCACCGAGGTGGCGCCGAGGGGCAGGTGTGCTCCCGTGGCAATGCGAATCGCTTCGCCTTCACCGAGTTCGAGTTGCCCGTCGGCGCCCGCGATACGGATCTCGGTGCGGATTCGCCAGGGACCCTCGCCGGAGACGGCGTACCCGTCCATCGCCGAGACATCGGATCGAGGAAGATCACCCAGGGCGACGAGAGGCTGCGCGAGCGTTGCTCCGAGACTGTCGGCGAGGGCGGCCCGGTGTGGTGACAATGCTGTCAGTGAGTTCCTGACGGCGGCGCGGGCTTGCTCGATCGTCAGGCGCGGATGGTTTCGCGCGCGGTCGATGTCCGCCGGTGTGTCGCAGTCAGTGGTACCAGTGACACGCAGCGTCGAGAACGGTTCGGTGACAATCGCTTTCATAGGTTGATTCTCCAACCCCGAACTCTCCCGCAATGTGGACAGGCGTTGCCGGAGCTCGCGAAATGTCCACGCGGAGAGCAGGAATTGGGTTCGGTTGTTCTCGTCCACGGCACACGTCACCGGACTGTCCGTCGACGTGGCAGCTATCAAAGCGTCGACTGATACGGCCTCGATGTGCGGCAGATCGGACGCCAGGACCACCACCACGGCGTCGTCGGGTAACCGGGTCGCAGACAATCCGGCCCAGATCGCCTCGACAGGGCCGGCTCCGGCCGGAGTTTCCTGAGTTTGAGTGATGCCAGGATCAAGTTCAGGGCGATGTGGACCGACCACGACGACGGCGTCCAGATGCGCCGTCGCTGAAAGCGCGATGTCGAGGAGCCTGCGGCCGTGAACGAGCAGGCCGGGTTTGTCGACACCACCCATTCGGGTCCCGCGACCACCCGCCAGAATGAGGGCGGCTGTCGGCGGCGTGACGGTCATACCTCCATGCTGCCCCATCGCCCGCGTCACGACGACCGGTGACACGTGAATCAGAAGTGATACCGAGCTTTCTTCAGGTCGATCCGACCGTCCTTGATCGGCACGCCTTCGAGTTCGAGCTTGGCGATCTGACGATGAGCCAGGTGCGCCGACGGTTTGCCGGAGGCGCCGAGAACCCGATGCCACGGCAGGTCGGCAGAGTCCGTTCGCATGATCCAACCGACCGTGCGAGCACTGGAAAGTCCTGCAGCATCAGCGATATCGCCGTACGTCGCCACGAAACCGGCCGGAATCGACGCGATGAGGCGCCGTACCTCTTCGATCTGCTCTTCGGTGGTGGCTGCCATGTCTGTTCCTTCAGAGCATGCTGCGAACGAGGGCGGCGACTTCGTCGGCCCGTACGTGCGGGACCATGTGGTCACAGTCGAATTCGACACCGGTCAGATTTTCACCGAGGTGCTCGGTGAGTGCTGCCCGGAGCTCGGCGGTGACGTACGGCGGTTGGACCTTCATCGCCTGAACCAGCACGGTGGGCATCGACGACGGAGGCAGCACGATCGGGCGAGCGAGTTCGCCCCACCCGGTCACGATCGCGGGCGTGGACAGGCGCCAGTTGACGCGTCCGTTGCCCAGTTCGATCAGGTGTTCAGCCATCTCGACGTCGAGGTCCTGGGTGGGAACCTCACCCCACGAGCCGTGAATCTTCTCGGAGTATGCCTCTGCCGCATCGGTGTGATCCGGTGAGCCGATTGTGAGTTCGGCCACTTCCTGCATGAAAGTCGGATCCAACCCGATCGCCGGGTCGAGCAGGACGAGCCCACGAACGCGTTCCGGTGCGGTGGCCGCGAGGTGCAGCGCCAGCATTCCGCCGAAAGAATGCGCGACGATCACCACCGGTCCGGTGGCATGTTCGTCGAGCGTCTCCAGCAGGCTCGCCACGTGGGATTCGATGTTCCACGGAGGAGCCCAGGTCGAGCGTCCGTGACCACGCAGATCGGGCGAGATCCAGCGCGCTTGGGGCAGTTGGTTCTCGGCCATCGACTGCCAACGTCGGCCGTGACCGGTCAGACCGTGCAGCGAAAGGATCTCCGGTGCCCCGACGGGTCCGTAGAGATACGTATGGAGTGCAGACACGAGGTCAATCATGCCGGATGCAGGCGATGTGTGAGTTGTCGGTGCGCTCTGGTGGAATGCCTGGGTGAGTGAGACGGCAACACGCAGCAAGGTCACCATCCCGCGGGCGCGGTTGGTGCACCGAACTGCGCCGTCTCCGATACCCCGAACGTGGGACGAAGGGACGGCCCGGCTGTTCGCGCCGCCGTCCGAGGATCCGTTCCAACTCGCGTTCGGCCCTGTTTCATTCGGCTCGGGGGCCGCCTGGAGTCCCTGGCAGGTACTCGGCAGCCCCGGAACCGGCAAGACGTCCCTTCTGGTGGATCTGGCAGTGCAGAAGATCTCCGGTGGCGAAGATCCTGAATCGGTCCTGGTGCTCACCGAGTCGCGCCGGGCAGCGACGCAGGTCCGCGAGCAGATCACGGCCGGGTTGCTCGGGTACGAACAAGAACGCGGACCGCAGGCAACTCGTGAGCCGTTGGTCCGCACCGTTCACTCGTACGCCTTTGCCGTACTCCGGCTTCAAGCCGCAGCGCACGGCAACGCGCCGCCACGCCTGATCACCGGCGCCGAGCAGGACTCGGTGCTCCGAGAGATGTTGCGCGGCGACATAGAAGACGGTGCGCTCCGGTGGCCGGAGCGCCTGCGACCCGCATTGGGTTTGAACGGCTTTGCCGTCGAACTTCGAGATCTGATGCTGCGAGCGAACGAGCGCGGACTCGGTCCCGAAGATCTGGTCAAGCTCGGCAAGAAGCGTGGCCGTCCGGAGTGGGTGGCGGCCGGGCGGTTCGCCGAGGCCTACGAGCAAGGCGTGCTGCTACGCGGCAGTGTCGGTGTCGAGGCTCCGGAGGCGACGGCGCCGGCACTCGACGCGGCCGAGTTGATCGGTGCGGCATTGACCGCGTTCGCCACCGATCCCGAATTGCTTCGCTCCGAGCGCGCTCGGATCCGGCACCTACTCGTCGACGACGCACAACATCTGGATCCGCAGGCGGCGCAGCTGGTTCGGCTGATCGGAACCGCAACTGCGGGCACGGTCATCGCCGGTGATCCCGATCAGTCGGTCTTCGGGTTCCGCGGTGCGGATTCGGCGTTCCTACTCGGACTCGCCGAGCGCGGAGACGAGCGCCAGATCGTCCTGCCCACCACGTTTCGCAACAACGCCGACGTCGCGTCGATCGCGGCCAAGATCGCTGCGCGGCTGCCCGGCAACCTTGCTCATCGCATCGCGGTTCCATCCGATCTCACCGATGAGGACCCGGGGCGGGCGTCGGTGCGGGTTCTCGGTACGACGGCCAAAGAAGCGGCAGTCGTCGCAGATACCTTGCGCCGGGCGCATCTGCTGGACGGGATTGCTTGGTCCGAGATGGCCGTCATCGTGCGGTCGGTGCCGCGTACTCTCGCCCCTCTCCGGCGAGCCCTGCTCGCGGCCGGGGTACCCGTCACGACCGCTGCCACCGAATTGCCGCTGGCCAGGCAACACGGAGTGTCCGGCCTGCTGCTGGTCCTTCGGGCGCTCGGCGGCGATCAGTTCACCGGCGACGACGCGCTTACCCTGATAGCCGGTCCCATCGGCGGCGCCGAGCCGGTCACCCTGCGCCGGTTGCGTCGTGGCCTGCGCCGGGTCGAGTTGGCATCGGGAAGTGATCGGGACTCCTCGGAGTTGTTGCGGCTCATTCTGATCGACGAGGATCGTGCGCAGTCCAAGCGCCTCATGGGCAAGTTGACAGACGTCGAAGCTGCGGCACTCAATCGCGTGCTGTCGGTCCTTCGCAAGGCCCGAGTGCCTCTCGAGCGAGGTCTCGGGGTCGAAGAAGTTCTGTGGGCAGCATGGCAGGCGACGGGGCTGGAACGACGCTGGGCGGCTGCGTCGGCGCGCGGCGGACCTATCGGCTCACAGGCCGATCGAGACCTCGACGCAGTCGTCGCACTTTTCGACGCGGCCGCCAACTACGTCGACCGGTTGCCGCGTTCGCAACTCGCCGGTTTCGTCGACTACTTGACCAGCCAGGAGATACCGACCGACTCGCGGAGCCGGTCGGTCATCACTCCCGACGCCGTCACCGTGGTCAGCGCTCACGCCGCGGCGGGTCGCGAATGGGCGGTCGTGGCGGTGGCGGGTGTGCAGGAGGGGCTCTGGCCGAGTTTGCGGGCACGCGGATCGCTACTGCGTACCGAAGCGCTGATCGACCTGGTCAACGGAGTCTCCGACGGCAGTGACTCGGCTGCCGAACGACTCTCGCGAACCGCACCGCTTCTGGCCGAAGAACGCAGGTTGTTCCTGGTTGCCTGTAGCCGTGCTCGTCGCCGTCTGCTGATCACCGCAGTCGAATCGGCTTCGGGGGACACCGACTTGGTGCCTTCGCGGTTCGTGGACGAATTGATCCGTGGTGACGCGTACTCGGACGATCCGTCCTCCGATCTCGACGTCGTTGCACCCGAGACCGGGGATACCCGGGTTCTGTCGCTGCCTGCACTGGTCGCACAGCTTCGCAGCGTCGTGTGTGATCCCGACATCGCGCATTTCGACCCCGAGAAGCATTCCCGGGCCGCTCGCCAGTTGGCACGTCTGGCTGCTGCCGGGGTACGCGGCGCGCACCCGGATCAGTGGTACGGCACAGCCGAGCCGAGTACCGCTGCTCCCATGTGGCAGCCCGAGGACGGACCGGTTTCACTATCGCCGTCCACCATCGAGCTTCTCGAAACATGCCCTCTCCGATGGGTGTTCGAGCGTCATGGCGGCAGCGACGGAGACAACACTCATGCGATCGCCGGTACGCTGGTCCATACCTTGGTGCAGGCATTGGCCGGCCGGATTCCACCGGATCAGGTCGAGAAGGCACTCGAAAATGCCTGGGAATCCATCGATCTGGGATCGCAGTGGTACTCGCGCCGCGAACTCAATCGAACTCGGGAGATGCTGGCGACGTTCACCGCCTGGATGAACGCAACTCGCGGTGAACTGACCGAAGTCGGCGTCGAGGTCGCGGTCGAGGGGGTCCTCGAACCACGTGAGGAGGGAGCGCCTGCGGTCAAGCTTCGTGGCCGGATCGACCGGCTCGAGCGCGACACCGAAGGCCGTCCGGTGGTTGTCGACGTCAAGACTGCGCGAAACCCTGTCAGCAACGAGGCCGCGCAATCTCACGCGCAGTTGGCGGCGTACCAGGTCGCAGCGGCCGAAGGTGCGATTGCCGGCGAACCGGCCACACAACCCGGCGGTGCACGCCTGGTATTCGTGGCCAAGTCCAACAAGAAAGACGGTGCGGCGCAGCGAGTTCAGCCGCCGCTGACGGCCGAAGCCGTCGAGATGTGGCGAGACGTCATCCATAACGCAGCGGCAGCGACCCAAGGGCCGCAGTATCTGGCCAGGGTCAACGACGGATGTAGACATTGCCCGGTGCGCTCGAGTTGCCCGGCACACGACGAGGGACGACAGGTGAGTAACTAAGTGGCTGCCGCGACGCAGAAGGCACGCCGACCGAAGATCGATCCTGTCGACCTGGCGGTCGCGCTCGGTCAACACCCGCCGACGCCGGAACAGGCGGCAGTCATCGCCGCACCGCTCGGTCCGACATTGGTCGTCGCCGGTGCCGGTGCCGGTAAGACCGAGACGATGGCTGCTCGCGTCGTGTGGCTGGTGGCCAACGGCTTCGTCGATCCCGAGGCCGTTCTCGGATTGACCTTCACGCGCAAAGCGGCACAACAGCTCACGTCGCGAATCCGCAAGCGCTTGGCGCGACTGGCGGGTTCGGACGTTTTGCGGGCACTCGACCCGACCGGCGGAGTGCGTTCCCGGATTCTGGCCGGGGAACCCGAAGTCAGTACCTACCATGCTTACGCGGGACGGTTGCTGTCCGAGCACGGACTGCTGTTGCCGATCGAACCCTCGGCGACGCTGTTGTCCGAGACCGAACTGTGGCAGGTTGCGCACCGCGTCGTGAGCGGCTGGGACAGTGATCTGGACACCGACAAGAATCCGGGGTCCATCACCGAAACCGTTCTGGCCCTTGCCGGTCAGTTGGCGGAGCACCTGGTCGACCCCGAGCAGTTGCTCGAGGCTCACACCGAGTTGGACAAGCTGATTCATACTCTGCCCGCCGGTCCGAAACAGCGGGGTGGGCCGAGCAAAGAGCTGTTGAATTACCTTGATGTGCAACACAAACGCATCGAGCTACTGCCCCTCGTTGCCCGGCTGGGTGAGACGCTGCGGCGTGAAGGCGCATTGGATTTCGGCAGCCAGATGTCGCTGTCGGCCCGTGTCGCCTCCGAACATCCCGAGGTCGGGCAAACCGAGCGTGAGCGCTTTCGGGTAGTTCTTCTCGACGAGTACCAGGACACCGGTCACGCTCAGCGAGTGTTGTTGTCCTCGTTGTTCGGTGGGGGAGCCGACGGCCGGTTGGCGCTGACAGCCGTCGGCGATCCGATGCAGTCGATCTACGGTTGGCGAGGCGCGTCGGCGGCCAACCTGCCACGGTTTGCAACCGACTTCCCGCTTGCCAACGGAAAGCCGGCTCCGACACTCGAACTGCTCACCAGTTGGCGTAACCCGCCGGAGGCTCTCGAATTGGCAAACCTGTCGTCCGCACCGTTGCGCCGACGCGGTGTGGCCGTCAGCACACTTCGTGCGCGGCCGGGAGCCGTCGCCGGAGACGTTCGACTGGCGCTGCTGGGAGACGTCGAACAGGAACGTCAGTGGGTTGCGGAGAAGATCGCCGAAGAGTACGAGGCGGCACGTGCCGAAGACCGCCCGACGCCCACGGCAGCGGTGTTGATCCGCCGCAACGCCGATGCTGCCCCGCTGGCCGAGGCTTTGCGGTCCAAGGGTCTGCCAGTCGAAGTGGTCGGACTCGGTGGGCTCCTGCACACACCCGAGGTGGCGGACGTGATCGCCATGCTCCGAGTGGTCGCCGATCCGCTGGCGGGTAGCGCCGCCGTTCGGCTGCTCACCGGAGCGAGATGGCAGATCGGCGCGAAGGACCTCGCCGCACTCTCGCAACGCTCTCGCGAACTTGCCATCTCCGCCGGATACGGAACAGCGGGTGCGGTCACCGACGCCGAGGCGCTCACCTCGGCAGTTCAGGACGCGCTGCCGGGGGAGAACGCCGAGCAAGCAGGATTGGTCGATTCGATCTCCGATCCAGGCCCGGCAGAACGCTATTCAGCTCTCGGGTACACACGCATCAACGCGATAGCGGCAGAATTGGCGTCGTTGCGCGAACGTATCGGCCAGCCGCTCACCGAACTGGTGGCGGAGGTCGAGCGGGTGCTCGGTATCGGAATCGAGGCAGGCGCGCGAACTCGAGTCGGTGTCGTCGGGACCGCGGGCCGCGAGCATCTCGACGCATTTGCCGACGTCGTCGCCAATTACGCGACGCGTCCAACAGCCAATCTGCCCGGGATGCTCGCATTCTTCGCGGCCGCCGAACAGATCGAAAAGGGCCTCACTCCGGGCGAAGTGGAGGTGGCGCCGGATCGCGTGCAGATCTTGACCGTGCACTCGGCGAAGGGGCTCGAATGGGAAGTAGTGGCGATCCCGCATGTCAGCGACGGGGTGTTCCCCTCGTCCACCGCGTCCGGATCGTGGCTCGGGGCGCTCGCCGAACTGCCACCGTCGTTGCGTGGTGACCGGGCGGTCGACGCGGATTCGGCCGACGGAGTTCCGGTGCTCGACCTCGAGGAGCTGTACAACCGCAAGGACCTCGAGAACGCGATCACGGCGCACAAGAAGGCCTTGTCCAACCGTCGACTGGACGAGGACCGGCGACTGTTCTACGTCGCGCTGACCAGAACCGAACGGGCGCTGTTCATCTCGGCGCATCACTGGGCGGAATCCGGTTCGGAACCGAAGGGGCCTTCGGAGTTCCTGGACGAGCTGCATCAGATGGTCACGGCCGAAAACGATGCCGGTGAAGAAGACTCACGCGGTGCGATCGGCGTCGTGGAGGAATGGGCGCCTGCACCGGAACCCGACACCGAGAACCCGTTGGCCTCCACACCCCGTACGGCGCAGTGGCCGCCCGACCCGCTGGGTGCGCGTCGCGGCGCGGTCGAGGCCGGAGCCGCGAGCGTCCTGTCCGCACTTGCATCGCTGCCGCAAGACAGCAAAGAGACGGAAGAACCGGAGGACGATCCGGAGAACTGGGCCTCGGACGTCGACGTTCTCCTGGCCGAGCGCGAAGCCCGGGCAAACGCGCGTGCCGAAGTGATTCTCCCGGCGCAGCTTTCGGTGACTCAGCTCGTCGACCTCAAGGCAGATCCGGATGAACTCGCGGCACGGCTGCGTAGACCACTGCCGTACCCACCGAACCCGCTCGCTCGGCGCGGCACGGCTTTTCACGCCTGGATCGAGCGAAGGTTCGGTGCGACCCGACTGTTGGATCTCGACGAACTACCCGGCGCCGCGGATACCGGCGCGGGTCCCGAGACCGATCTGGTGAAACTTCAGGATGCGTTCCTGCGGTCCCCGTGGGCCAATCGCAGCCCGATCGAAGTGGAAGTTCCTTTCGAAACATCCATTGCCGGAACGGTTCTGCGGGGTCGCATCGACGCTGTGTTCGCCGATCCCGACGGCGGATGGACGGTGATCGACTGGAAGACCGGTGCCGAACCGTCGGCCGCCAACGAGGACGCTGTTGTGATGCAGTTGGCCGCGTATCGGGTGGCCTGGGCCGAATTGATGTCAGCCAGAGCCCGTTCGGCGGGGCGCAACGAACAGTTTCCGGCCGACAAGGTCCGGGCGGCGTTTCACTACGTTCGATCGGGTCGCACCATCGCACCCGAGAACCTGCCGGACGGTGAGGCTCTCGCTCGCCTCATCCGAACGGCAGGCGCGCAAGATTAGCTTGCGTTTCGACGAGCCTTGAGTGCTTCGGTCACCAGCGGAACCTGCAGGGGAAGACGTGCGATCGAACCGATCTTCTGCGGTGTGGACGTCTTCGGGCTTCGGCACCAGTCGATCGCCATCTGGATGTTGGCGGGGAACACGGCGACAAAGAGCGCGGCGGCAAGGCCCGCGCCGAGCTTGCGGGTCTTCGGCACGGCCAAGGCAGCGCCGATCGCCAGTTCCGCGACGCCGGACACCTGGGTGTAGGTGCGGGCCTGTCCGGGAAGCTGGCGGGGAACGGTGCTGTCGAAGAAGGAAGGCGCCACGAAATGCATGGTGCCGGCGCCGAGAAGGAGGGCCGACAAACGAAGAGCGGCCGCTTGGCTGGGAGTGGACGTCGAACCGGTGAAAGGCATTTGCCCAGCCTGCCTCACGGTGGACCTTCTTGCCACTACCGGCGCCACGACCCGCGCGCTATTCGGCGCCCGAGTTCCGAAGTCGATCTTCGAGGGTTACGCTGCCTGCCGATGTCCGTGTAGGTATTTCGTAAGTTCGAGTGAGAGAGTCGATGTATGGCCGGTAAGCTCCGGGCGCGTTTGACCAGGTCGGAAGCATTGACCGATCAGCCTGACTTCGCCCTTGTCGGGGTGCTGCGCATTCCCCAGCTACAGACAAGTCCGGCGCGGGCCATCTACAAGCGAGTTCTCATCGCGTTGGGTGCTCTCGGCGCCGCCGTGTTGATCGTGTACATCGATCGCGCGGGATACCGGGACGCACAGGACAACGAGCTGTCGCTGCTCGACTGCATTTACTATGCGACGGTTTCGCTCTCGACCACCGGCTACGGAGATATCACTCCGTTCACGCCGTCGGCGCGCCTGGTCAACGTCCTGTTGATCACGCCACTTCGGATCTTCTTCTTGATCGTGTTGGTCGGAACCACACTTTCAGCTCTGACCGAGAGCTCGCGTCAGGCGTTCAAAATTCAGCGTTGGAGGCAGCACGTGCGTAATCACACCGTCGTCGTCGGATACGGGACCAAGGGGCGGACGGCAATCGAAGCAATGCTCGGTGACGGTGTACCGGCGTCGGAGATCGTGGTCGTGGACACCGATCAGACCGTCCTCGATTCGGCGGCGAGCAAGGGCCTGGTGACGGTGTTCGGTTCGGCGACGAAATCGGACGTACTTCGGTTGGCAGGTGCGCAGAATGCGTCGTCGATCATCGTGGCAACCAACCGTGACGACACCGCAGTGCTCGTGACGCTGACAGCCCGCGAAATCGCGCCGAAAGCCAAGATCGCCGCAGCCATCCGTGAAGCCGACAACGCGCATCTTCTGCGTCAGTCCGGCGCAGACTCCGTCGTCGTGTCCTCGGAGACGGCGGGTCGACTCCTCGGCATCGCGACCACGACGCCGACCGTCGTGGAGATGATCGAAGACCTGCTGACTCCGGAGGCCGGATTCGCGATTGCCGAGCGTGCCGTCGAGCGCGACGAGGTCGGCGGCTCTCCGCGTCATCTCTCCGACATCGTGCTCGGGGTCGTTCGCGACGGCCGTCTGGTTCGCGTCGGTTCGCCCGAGGTGGACGCCGTCGAGGAGAACGATCGACTGCTCTACATTCGCCGCGTCACGAACTGAGTGTTACCGAGCTTCGTGCGCGCAGTAATGTCGTGAGCGTGAACGACTTCCAGCTGACCGAAACACCTCTGCTCTCACGCTCGAGCGTCGGCCGCGCCGAGGAATTGCGGTCGGACGCCGCTGCACTGACGACGGGTTGGGCGGACGCACTGCTCCTCCGTGTGAATTCACGGGGTCAGGTCAAGGTGTCGCCGGAAGGTCAATTGGTCTTCGCCGAGGCAACCGAGTTGGGGCCCGAACCGGTGCGCGGCGCGGTCTTCCTGGGAATTCGGGAGAATCGCCACGTCTGGGCGGTGCGGGTGTCGCTGCTGGCGGGCACTTTGTCTGAATTGCGGATGCTCGGCGGAACACTCGACGACGCGGACGCCGGTTTGTTGACCGGTGCCGTCGCGATTCTCAACTGGCACGACAGTGCCGGATTCAGCGCTATCGACGGCGCACCGAGTGAACCCACGATGTCCGGCTGGTCACGCATTTCCACGTCCACCGGCCACGAGGAGTTTCCCCGAACGGATCCGGCGGTCATCTGCCTGGTGCACGACGGCGGCGATCGAGTTCTACTCGCGCGTCAACCGACCTGGCCGCAGCGCCGTTTCTCGATTCTCGCGGGATTCGTCGAGGCCGGGGAGTCACTCGAAACGTGTGTTGCCCGCGAGATCAAGGAAGAAGTCGGTATCGACGTGCACAGCGTTCGATACCTCGGGAGCCAGCCTTGGCCGTTCCCTCGCTCGGTGATGTTGGGCTTCGCCGCAATCGGCGACCCCGCCGCTCCGCTGCTGTTCGCGGACGGCGAGATCGCCGAGGGCACCTGGTTCACGAAGGACGAGGTGCGCGCCGCTCTCGAACTCGGCGACTGGGGTTCGGAAGCGGACGCGCCACTGCTGCTGCCCGGGTCGATCTCCATCGCTCGCGGAATGCTCGAGAGCTGGGTCAAGTAGCAGCCGGAGAAGGTCTACAGACCCAGAGCCTGCTTGACCTGGTTGAGCGACGGGTTGGTCGCAACGCTGCCGTCGCCGTACTTCACGGTCGGAACGACGTGATTGCCACCGTTGACGCTGCCGACGAAATCGGCTGCTGCCGGATCGTTCTCGATGTCGATCTCGGTGTACTCGATCCCCGACGCGTTGAGCTGCGTCTTGAGGCGACGGCAGTAGCCGCACCACGTGGTCGAGTAGATGGTCAGGGCAGGCGCATTTTCGGTAGAAGTCACGGCCGATATAACACCACGACCGAGAGCGTTGTTCCGTATCGGCCCGTGTTCTCTTGCCCACATACCGTCGGGCGCGGCGAATGGAGTGTCGGAACGTCCTGCCATGATGGTCCCCATGCCTGCGGACACTGGACTGGATCCAGAACAATCGGCCGCCGTGCTCGCGCCACGCGGCCCGGTATGTGTCCTCGCGGGCGCTGGAACAGGCAAAACCCGCACCATCACGCGCCGGATCGCTCATCTGGTTGCCGACGGTCACGTGTCGGCCGGTCAGGTGCTTGCCGTGACGTTCACCGCTCGTGCGGCCGGGGAAATGCGTGGACGTCTCCGTGAGCTGGGCGTCGGCGGGAGTGGGCCGCAGGTGCAGGCTCGAACTTTTCACGCTGCTGCTCTCCGTCAACTGAAGTACTTCTGGCCGCAGGTTGTCGGCGACACGCCGTGGCGTCTGCTGGACCGAAAGTTCGCCGTTGTCAGCAGTGCCGCAGCCCGGGTGGGATTGTCCACCAGCACGGAAAGCGTCCGCGACCTCGCCAGTGAAATCGAGTGGTCGAAGGCGTCGCTGATCGCGCCGGAGGATTACCCACGCGCGATCGCCAAGATTCGCCGTGAGGCACCGGTCGATGCCACCAACGTGGCCCAGGTGTATGCCGCATACGAAGAGCTGAAAGCACGCGGCCAGGACGGCATGCTGCTTGATTTCGACGATCTCCTACTGCACACGGCGGCAGCTCTCGAAGAGCATTCGACAGTCGCCGACGAGTTCCGCGAGCGGTATCGCTGCTTCGTCGTGGACGAGTATCAGGACGTCACCCCACTGCAGCAGCGTGTGCTCGACGCCTGGCTGGGCGACCGAGACGATCTGACCGTGGTGGGCGATGCGAATCAGACCATCTACTCCTTCACCGGAGCCACCCCCAACTATCTGTTGGACTTCTCCCGGAAATTCCCCGAAGCGACCGTCGTTCGGCTCGAACGGGATTACCGCTCCACCCCTGAGGTCGTGTCGTTGGCGAACCGCGTGATCGGTGCCGCGCGCGGGCGGATCGCCGGGACGCGTCTGCAGCTGATCGGGCAACGCGCGCCGGGGCCTGAGCCGGAGTTCATGGAGTTCGACGACGAGCCGGCCGAAGCACTCGGCGTTGCGCGGGCGATCAAACGGCTGATCGCGGCAGGCACCCCTGCGGCCGAGATCGCTGTTCTGTACCGGATCAATGCTCAGTCGGAGGCGCACGAGCAGGCCCTGACGAAGCTGGGCATTCCGTTCCAGGTGCGCGGTGGAGAGGGCTTCTTCACTCGCACCGAGGTACGTCAGGCGGTGGCAGCGCTGCGTCAGGCAGCTGGACGCGACGACCTCCCCGAAGGTGCAGACAACGGCGAAGCGCTGGTCTCACTCGTCCGCGCTGTGCTCGCGCCGCTCGGCCTGACCAACGAAGAGCCTTCGGGTACTCAGGCACGCGAGCGCTGGGCGTCGCTCTCGGCTCTCGTGGCGCTCACCGAAGAACAACTTGTCCACGAACCTGAACTGACGCTCACCGGGCTTCTACAGGAGCTCACGGCCCGAGCCGAGGCGCGGCACCCACCGACCGTGCAAGGTGTGACGCTGGCCTCCCTCCACGCGGCCAAGGGACTCGAATGGGATGCGGTGTTCCTGGTCGGCCTCAACGACGGCACCCTGCCGATCCAGCACGTTCTCGGCGACGCCAATTCGGGCGCCGACGACGTCGCGGTGGAGGAGGAGCGTCGGCTTCTGTACGTGGGTGTTACCCGCGCCCGCGAGCATCTGCAGCTGTCTTGGGCATTGGCCCGCAATGAGGGTGGACGCAAGTCCCGTCGCCGGTCGAGGTTCCTCAACGGGCTCATCCCCGAGGACTCACCGGCTTCGCGCGTTGCCGCGCCGTCGTCGGGGAACAAGAAGCGTCCGCGCTGCCGCGTCTGCGGCAAACCGTTGATCGGGACGTCGGCGACAATGCTCGGGCGCTGCGAAAAATGCCCGTCCAATGTCGACCTGGAATTGCTCGAGCACCTCAAGGCCTGGCGTCTGGACAAGTCCCGAGAACTCAAAGTTCCGGCCTATGTCGTCTTCAGTGACAACACATTGATGGCTATTGCCGAACAACGACCACAAGACAATCGTGGACTGGTTTCGATCCCTGGAATCGGGCCGAAGAAACTCGACAACTTCGGGGAAGACGTACTAGCTGTCATTCGTGGTGAACTGCGAGCGGCAACACTCGATATCTGACAACACATCCGAATCGACAACGGTGAGTTACATAACCGCAGGTCAAAAATAGGTTGTGCAGATTCGGCAGATTCTCTACTCTGGTTTTCAGTGTTACGGGGCAACCTGTGCGCAGAAACTATCCGGACCGACACGAAATGGAGGTGGCAAAAAAATGACGAACTTGATCTCTTACGAAGCGTGCGCAAGCGCAAAGTTCGCTGTTGCCGCCCCCATGCTGCCGCGTGCAGCGGGATGGGCGCAGCATGCGCTCCGCCTGCGCCCTCAAGCAGCAGCCAAGAAAGCAGCTGTCGAGTCCGTGTTCTTAAGCCATCGAGGTATTTCTCGGTAGGACACATCCGTTCACTTACGGCCACGGACCCGCAGCCCCTGCGGACCGTGGCCTTTGTGTTGGATAGCCCTCTTCATCTGGTTTCCGACTCGGCTCAGGTTCGCACCCATCGAACCCATATCGTGCGACACAGTTTCGCATCCGAGCACTAGGAGACCGAGTTGTCTGCCCAGACAATCCGCGTGGAATCCGAAAACTCCACCACTGCAGTAACTTCCACCGACGTCACTTCGGCTGCAGTCACGTTCATCGAGGTCGCGTCCACCCGCCGCGACCTGCCGTGCCGGGCATCCAACCCCGATCTCTGGTTCGCCGAAGCTCCGGCCGAACTCGAGCAGGCGAAGGCACTGTGCGCGCAGTGCCCCATCCGTTCCCGTTGTCTCAGTGCGGCTCTCGACCGCGCCGAGCCGTGGGGGGTGTGGGGCGGCGAGATCCTCGATCAGGGGGCCGTCATAGCGCGCAAGAGACCGAGAGGGCGCCCACGCAAGCAACTTGTGTGCGCGTGAGAGCCCTATTCGGCGGAGCCGGTGTCTTAGTCGGCGGAGCCGGTGTCTTATTCGGCGGAGCCGGTGTCATCCAGAACCGGCTCCGCGAACCCTGGCAACCAACGAGTCAGGATTTCCATGTACGGGGCATATGCGTCCAACTGGGCGCATATGCCGACCGAACCGAGAAGAACACGGAAGATCATCAAATACTCGGCCGGAAGGTTGAGTGCACGGGCCGTTCGGAACTGCGCACTGTTGAAGTCAGTGGCGGTTCCGGCGGCCTTTTGCAGCCATGCCCGAGTGAAGTGAAATGACTCGGTCTGGATCGGGTCGGTGAAGGGTCGCAGGTAATCCGCGATCTCCTTGTCGGTCACCGTGCGTCCGGGGATCACGAAACCGTTGGCGCGCAACAACTCCGTCAACTCGTCGAATTGTTCCTCGACAGCCAAGCGCACCATCGTGCCGAGAACCCGTGGCAGTCCGTTCGGGAACGGCGCAGCAGCACCGAAGTCGATGACGCCGAGTCGGCCGTCCTCGAGAAGCATGAAATTGCCGGGGTGCGGGTCACAGTGGAGCAATCCGACACGGGCCGGAGACGCGAAGTGGAATTCGGCGAGTAGTGCACCGGCCGCGTTGCGCTGCTCCGGCGTTCCACTCTCGATGATTCTGGTCAACGGGGTTGCCGTCATCCATTCGGTCACGACCACTTTCGGCGCGCTCGCCACGACGTGCGGGATCACGAATTGGGGATCTCCGTCGAACTCTTTGGCAAAAGCTCGCTGATTGTTCGCCTCGATCCGATAGTCGAGTTCTTCCTCCGTGCGCGCGGTGAACTCCTCGATCACGGGCCGCACGTCGACACCGGGCATGACCGAACCGAAGAGACCGGCAAATCTGCCCAGGGTCTTGAGATCGGCGCGTAGAGCTTCGTCGGCGCCGGGGTACTGAACTTTCACGGCTACGTCGCGGCCGTCCGCCCAGACGGCTCGATGAACCTGCCCGATGCTTGCCGACGCGGTCGGTTCATCGTCGAACGACTGGAATCGGTCGCGCCACTTGGTTCCGAGTTGCTGGTCGAGCATCTTGTGGACTTGCTTGGTCGGCAGCGGTGGGGCAGCGGCCTGAAGCTTGTTCAGCGACTCGCGGTACGGTTCGGCGAATTCCTCCGGAATAGCCGCCTCCATGACGCTGAGCGCTTGGCCCAGCTTCATCGCGCCACCCTTGAGTTCGCCCAGCACCGCGAACAATTGCTCGGCGGCCTTCGCGCTCAACTGTGCGTCGATCTCGCCTTTGTCACCGCCGGCGAGCTTGCGTCCGAAGCCCATGGCGGCGCGACCGGCCATCCCCAGGGGGATGCTCGCGAGTTTGGCAGTACGGGCAGAACTCTTGCGTGGGATCTCGGACACCACACCATCATGTCTGACTGGGGCGTCCTTTGCCCGAAACAGGTGCCAGGTATTGGCAACTGCAGGATATTTGCCGAGGCCAGCGCCTGGTTGTGATCCGATACGGACGCAGCGCGATCTCGAGCGTCGACGACAGGCTCGCCGCATGCGTCGCCGCTGTCTCCGATAATGCGGAGTCGATCTCGGCCAGGGCCAGCGCGACACTTGCATGGATCATCGCCGATTCCGCGTGGCCGGCGCTGCCGAGTAGCTGCGCGGACAGATGAAGCCAATGAGGGTCGAGTTCGGATCGGAGGATGTCTGCGCACCGCAGGCAACTCGACTGACCAGGCAGGACAAGAGGACCGACCACACCGTTGCCGTCGCGGATGCGGACGGAAAGGTGGGGGAGTCCACAGCGAACGAGATCGCTGACCAGACGAGGATCAGTTACGACGTCGTCGCTCAGGACCACCAGTTGTTCGTTCCACGTGCGCACGACGTCGGTGTTGCGATACCCGCGCGAGCGACGCGTGCTGACCCCGCCGGTGACCAGTGCGCGCTCGATGGCGTCAGAGAGCGGACCGACACCGTGAATCCGGACCGTCGCGGTGCTTCTGCGGGCAGTGTGGACGAAACCGGAATCGGCGAGTTGCTCGAGCAACTCCTCCGTCACCGACGTGGGAATCCCGCGCCTCGACGCTTCCCAGAGGATGTTTGCGCGGGATCTCGAGCCGTCCATTTTGCGCAGGATCGACTTCACCGCGCGATCGTCGACCCCGACAGGCAGAGTCAGCAGGACGGCACGTCCGGGGGTCCATCCCAGCTGCAGTCGACCGTCCGGGCGCGACAGAACAGCGATCCGCGGGTCCCATCGAGGTCCCGCGGATCGCTGTGAAGTGCTGTCTTGTCTGGTGTCGTCGTGTGTGTGACCGGTCATCATTCGATGCTGGCACGACGGGCCCTCGGCGAGTCCCCGTCAGCGGCAGTTATCCACAGGCGGTCATCGCGGCTGATCTGCGAAAATCGGTCGAGAAGGGATTACTTCTCTTCGTCGTCCTCGCGGGTCTTGTCCATCGCTTCCTCGGCCGCACGCTCTTTTGCCACGACGGCTTCGAGCTGGGCTATCGGGTCGTCGAAATTACCGGCTTCGCCGGCGCCGAGGACACGGGCGACAAATCCGTCCGGTGCGTCGAGATCGCTCGAATCGGGCATCAGGTCGGGATGCGACCAGACGCCGTCGCGAACGTCCATACCGGCTTCCGCAGTGAGCTTCTGCCACAAACCGGCCGCTTCACGGACCTTGCGAGGACGAAGTTCGAGTCCGACCAGCGTCGCAAAGGTCTGTTCGGCGGGGCCGCCGGTAGCGCGGCGACGCCGCAACGTCTCACTCATCGCGGCAACACCAGGCAGTCGCTCGCCGAGTGCGGCGGTGACGACCGTCTCCACCCAACCCTCGACCAGCGCAAGCAGAGTCTCGAGACGTTCGAGAGCGGCTTTCTGCTCCGGTGTGTTCTGCGGCTCGAACGTGCCCTGCTGCATCAGCGCTTCGAGCTTGCTCGGATCGGTGAGAGCGGATGGATCGAGGTCCTTGGCGAATTCTTCCATCGCCGAGAAGTCCATGGTGATTCCGCGGGCGTATTCCTCCACTGTCGCGAGAACACGCTGGCGCAGCCACGGAACGTGACTGTAAAGGCGCTGATGAGCGGCTTCCCGCGCGGCGAGGAAGACCAGAACTTCCTGATGCGGCTGTTCGAGACCCTCACTGAAAGCCTGAACCGCAGCCGGGAGAAGGGCCGCGGTGCCTTCGGGGCCGAGGGGCAGGCCGATGTCAGTGGAGGAGAGCACCTCGGTGGACAGTTGGCCGAGTGCCTGGCCCAATTGCGAGCCGAACGCGAGTCCGCCCATCTGGCCGAGCATGCCCAGCATCGGGCCAGCCATCTGCTGTGCTTCGGCCGGAAGACCCTGGACCCACATGCCCGCTACCTTCTCGGCCACCGGATCACAGAGTCGCTTCCACGTGTCGATCGTGTTGTCGAGCCAGTCGTTCGGAGTCCACGCAAGAGTGCGGCTCGCTCCGGCAGGGAGCGTCGTCGCGGCGTCCAGCCACATCTCGGCCAGGTGCGCGGCGTCGGCGATCGCCTTGACGTTGCCCTCGGTGATCGGTGTGACCGATCCGATCTGTTGGCGTGCCAGCTTCTTGGCGATGTCGTAGTTGACCGGGCCGGACGTACCGCCCTGGCCCATCGACGAGCCCATTCCGCTCAGCATCTGCCCGAACTGGGTGAGCATCTGGCCGAGCTGAGCCGGATCGAATCCCTCACCGCCCGCGCCGAACCCGAACGGCATGTCACCACCCCCGAACGGATTGCCACCCGCCGCGTTCTTGTCGCGATCGGGATCGTCGTCGGAGTTGGAGAAGCCGAACGGCATATTGCTCATACCTCAACGGTACAAGGCTCGAGCGGTCGGAGTCGCCCTCCGAGTCACGCTGACGGCGAACACGCACGGCGCTCAGGCGGTGCGATCGGTGCTCCGGAGCCTTCGCGCTTTACTCTGGATCAGGTGAATCGACGGATAGTGACGCTTTTGGCCGCACTCGCACCCATCGTCGTGTTGGGAGTCGTCGGAACAATGGTCACTGTTCCTTATGTCGCACTCGGTCCTGGCCCCACCTTCAACACGCTCGGCGACGTCGACGGTAAGCCCGTCGTGGACATCCAGGGGACCGAGGTCGATCCCACCGACGGCAACCTCAACATGACAACGGTGTCGGTTCGCGACGGCCTCAACATCTTCGAAGCGTTCGGACTGTGGGCGAGTGGCAGCAACGGACTCGTCCCTCGCTCGGAGATCTATCCACCCGAGAAGTCGAAGGAAGAGATTCAGCAGGCCAACACCGCCGACTTCCAGCAGTCCGAGGACAGTGCCGAGTTGGCGGCACTGCACTTTCTCGGCAAGCCGGTGTCACTGACTGTTTCGAAGGTGACCCCGGACGGTCCCGCTGCGGGTGCCCTGCAAGAAGGCGACGTCCTGGTCAAGATCGGCGACACTCCGGTAACCACCATCACCGGCGTTCAGGACACGGTAGGTGCGATCGCGCCCGGCACCGCGATCGACGTCACCGTCCTACGTGAGGGTGTGGAGACCGTGGTGCCGGTCACCGTCGGGGCGCGGCCCAACAAGCCCGAATCGGGTTACCTCGGCGTCACACCCAACGAGGTCCCGGACGTTCCCTTCACCGTGCAGTTCAATCTCGCCGACATCGGCGGTCCTTCTGCCGGACTGATGTTCACACTGGCCTTGGTCGACAAGCTGACTCCGGGGGAGCTCAACGGTGGAAAGTTCGTGGCCGGAACGGGCACCATCGACTCCGACGGCGAGGTCGGTCCGATCGGCGGCATCAGGTACAAGTTGATCGCCGCGTCCGAAGCCGGTGCTGAGACCTTCCTCGTGCCGGCCCAGAACTGTGACGAGGCGAAACAGAATGCGCCGGACGGGCTTCGACTCGTCAAGGTCGACAACCTGCCCGGCGCAGTGGACTCACTCGAGAGCCTCAACACGGGTGGCGACGCACCCCGCTGCTGAAAGCTGCCTGGCCGCCGACGACTCTGTCAGTCTTCTTCGACCTCGTCGAGCGTCGCGTACAGGGCGTGCACGAGGTGAGGTGCAAGACCGTCGTAGGTGAGCAGTTCCAAGTCACCGTACGGATCCGCATCCTCGTCGGGACGCATCTGTAGGAGCGACAGCGAGGGACCGTCACGGAGCACGCCGACGAACAGTCGAGCCTCGCGTCGATCGGGATGCGCGTTGGCCGTCAGCCGCGCGACCTCGTCCGCCGCGTGCTGATCGGTCAACACCGGCGCCGTGGCGTGGTCGAGATCCGATTCCGCCTCGGGCGGCAGGACGACGATCTCCTGCACCAGGATGCAACCCTGCACGGACTCGGGCCAATGCGTCGTCGCCAGGAACTCGTCGAGTGCCCGTGAACCGCCGATGATGTCCTCGGGAAGCGATTCCTGTTCGATCGGTGTGTATTCGGCGCCCTCGGCGAGTTGGTCGAGCAGTCCGGGTTCGGCCGCGGCGAGCATTTCGGTGGGTACCAACGCGTACAGCTTCGGCGGCTGATCCCAGCCTTCGGCGTCGATGTGGTCGACAACTTCATGAACGCACCGGGCGAGGGCACTCGGTGATCTGCTCATATTCTCTTCACTCACACGTTCATCCTCCCACCTTCTGTCCGGCTCCCCGCTCTCCGTGTTGTCAACCCGTGACCGTTGTTACGTAGAGTGGTCGGAAACGGCCAAGTCCACTCGGGCGTGGCCGCAGTGATCGATGCAATCGGTTGCGACGCCACGGCGTCGCCAAATCTTGGAGCGTGGCACGTGGGCATGCGGCCCCCCGCAGGTTTACCCTCTCTGTCCAGACGCAGTCGAATCTTGTTGGTGGTGGCTGTCGTAGTGGCGGCCTTGCTGCTCGTGGGGCCGCGACTGATCGGCATGTACACGGACTGGTTGTGGTTCGGCGAAGTCGGCTTCCGCGGTGTCTTCACCAAGGTTCTGCTGACGCGATTCGTGCTCTTCCTGGTCGTCGGAATTGTCGTCGGCGCCATCGTGTGGCTCGCGATGCTTCTCGCGTACCGCGCACGCCCGGTGTTCGTCCCGGTCTCCGGACCCAATGATCCGATCGCGCGCTACCGCACCACCGTCATGTCGCGTCTTCGTCTTTTCGGCGTGATCATTCCGGTAGCGATCGGCATCCTGTCCGGTCTCATCGCACAGGCCAACTGGGTCACTATCCAGTTGTTCCTCAACGGCCAGGCTTTCGGGATCACCGATCCTCAGTTCAACTTGGACGTCGGCTTCTACACGTTCGATCTGCCGTTCTACCGTTTCGTTCTGAATTGGTTGTTCGTCTCGATTCTGCTTGCCTTCGTGGCAAACCTGGTCACCCACTACGTTTTCGGTGGGATCAAGTTGGCCGGGCGCAATGGGACGTTCACCACGGCCGCTCGTATTCAGCTGGCTGTCATCGCCGGCACCTTCGTGCTTCTCAAGGCGGTGGCGTACTGGTTTGATCGGTACTCGTTGATGTCGAGTAGTCGTAAGGAACCGACGTTCACCGGCCCGGGCTTCACCGACATCAATGCGGTCCTGCCGGCGAAGCTCATTCTGTTGTCCATTGCGGTCATCTGCGCCTTGGCGTTCTTCGCCTCGATCTTCACGCGGGATCTTCGGATACCGGCCATGGCAGTCGCTCTACTGGTTCTTTCGTCGGTCCTCGTCGGTGCCGTCTACCCGATGATCGTCGAGCAGTTCTCCGTCAAGCCCAATGCGGCGCAGAAGGAGAGCACGTACATCGAACGAAACATCGAAGCGACCCGTCAGGCGTACGGGATCACGGAAGAAAACGTCGACTACGTCGACTATCCGGGAATTGGCACCAAGCAGCCCCAGGACGTTCCGGCAGACCGGACCACGATCGCGAACACACGCCTGTTGGATCCGACCATTCTGTCGCCGACGTTCACCGCTCAGCGTCAGCTCAAGAACTTCTACGGGTTCCCGCAGACGCTCAACGTCGATCGTTACGAACAAGACGGCCAGTTGCGCGACTTCGTTGTCGCCGCGCGTGAGCTGTCGCCGAACAACCTTTCCGGCAACCAGACGGACTGGATCAACAAGCACACGGTCTACACGCACGGCAACGGTTTCGTCGCCGCCCAGGCCAACGAAGTCACGGCCGTGCAGGGCGACAGTCAGAACAACACCGGTGGCTACCCGATCTACTCGGTGAGCGACCTGACGACCACGCCCGAGAACGAGAATCTCAAGGTGGACAATCCTCGTTCGTACTACGGCGAGGTGATCAGTCAGTCGGACGCCGATTACTCGATCGTCGGTTCTGTCGACGGCGAGGGACCTCGTGAGTACGACACCGACACCTCGAAGTACACCTACACAGGTTCGGGTGGCGTTTCGATCGGCAACTGGTTCAACCGTCTTGCATTCGCGGCGAAGTACACCGAGCGCAACATCCTGTTCTCGAGTGCAATCGGCTCGAACTCCAAGATCATCTTCAAGCGTGATCCGAAGGAAAGAGTCGAGGAGGTCGCGCCTTGGCTGACGACCGACGGCGCTGCTTACCCCGCAGTGGTCGACGGCAAGATGCAGTGGATCATCGACGGCTACACCACGGCCCAGGATTACCCGTACGCGCAGCGCAGTTCGCTCGACGGGTTGGTCGAGGACAGTATCGACCAGACGACCGGGCGCCTCATTCCGCGCCAGGAGTTCTCGTACATCCGTAACTCAGTGAAGGCCACGGTCGATGCCTACGACGGCACTGTCACGCTGTACCAGGTCGACGAGCAGGATCCGGTTCTGAAGGCGTGGATGGGGGTCTTCCCGAACACGGTGAAGCCGAAGAGCGAAATCTCGGACGACTTGCAGGCACACTTCCGCTACCCGGAAGACATGTTCAAGGTTCAGCGAGAGATGCTGGCGAAGTACCACGTCGACGATCCGAGTGAGTTCTTCACCAACAACGCGTTCTGGTCGGTTCCGAGCGATCCGACGATCGACACGTCGGCCAACCAGCCGCCGTACTACGTGCTGGTGGGCGACAAGGACACCGCGAAGGCGGATTTCCGTCTGACCAGTCCGATGGTCGGGTTCAGTCGTGAGTTGCTGTCGGCCTACATCTCGGTGGCGAACGACAAGGAGAACTACGGCAAGTTCACGGTGCTGCAGTTGCCGACCGATACGCAGACTCAGGGTCCACAGCAGGCTCAGTCTGCGATGACGTCGGATTCGCGTGTTGCTTCGGAAGTGTCACTGCTCAAGCAGTCGAACAAGATTCAGTACGGAAACTTGCTGACTCTGCCGATTGCCGAGGGCGGAATCCTCTATGTCGAGCCTTTGTACTCGCAGCGAAACTCGCAGAACGCGTTCCCTCAGTTGGCACGTGTATTGGTGAGCTTCAGCGACACCAACGGCATTCGGATCGGTTATGCACCGACCGTCTCCGAGGCGATCAGCCAGATTTGGCCGGGCGCAGGTTCGGCAGCGACGGTCACCCAGCCGGCACCCGATCCGGATACCGGAGCGCAACCGGAAACGCCGACAACTCCGACGGCACCGGCCCCGCCGGCTTCTTCGGATGACGTCACGAAGGCGCTGGCCGAGGTCAATTCGGCAATGGCGGCATTGAAGTCGGCGCAACAGAGCGGTGACTTCACCAGCTACGGTGCTGCGCTCGACCGCCTGCAGAAGGCTGTTGACGCGTACCAGGCGCTGCCGAGGTAAGCGGCGTCAGTTCATGAATAGCAGAAGGCCCACCATCGGATCGGATGGTGGGCCTTCTTGTGTGCTCAGGTGAAGCTGTACGAGCTGAATCAGCGCAGTGCTGCAACGATCGGTGCGTTGGCATCGGAGAGCTGCTGGAACTGTGCGGCGAAGCCGTACTGGCCGGCGAGGTCACGAGCGGTGTCGTAAGCCTGCTGTGCGGCGGGCTTGAGCTCGGCCGGGATCTCGATGGCGGGAGCAACTGCGGGTGCCTCGGCGACGGGAGCCGGCGCTGCGGCGGGAGCTTCTTCGACTGCAGGCTCGCTCGCGACGGTCAGACGCTGGCCGCAGACGGGCCATGCGCCGGGGCCCTGGCTCTGCAGGGTGTTCTCGGCGACGCGGATCTGCTCTTCCTTGGAAGCGTTGGCGGGCGAGCCGGTGCCACCGTTGGCGGTCCAGGTGCTCTGCGAGAACTGCAGGCCGCCGTAGTAGCCGTTTCCGGTGTTGATGTTCCAGTCGCCACCGCTCTCGCACTGTGCGACGCCGTCCCAGTTGTGGGTGGCTGCGGAAGCGGTGCCGGTGCTCATGGTGAGGGGCACTGCGACAAGTGCGCCGGCTACTGCCAATGTGCCGAATGCACGCTTGCTGATGCTGGTGTACGTCATGTCGGGGTAAATCCTCTCCGCGCTTGCTGACATCGGCGGGCCTGCGGGTCGGCGATGATGCTGACTTTCCCGGGCGCTTGTCTCTCCGTGTCTCTGCCCCTCGAAGGTTTCGGGGGTTCCGATCCCGCGGGGCAGAGTGGAGCAGCGGCGGGTCGGCGTTCGCCCGGTTGATTCGGGCCGGGACCGACCGTACGGGAGCGTCGAACGAGGGTCGATTCGCAATTTTCCGGACTGTCTGGTCTGCTCTCGACCCAAAATTTTAGCGTTTGTGCTGGTAGAGCCTTTCCGATGCCGTTTCGACGTACGTTCGTTACATGCTTGTTATGTGTTGATGCTCACGGGCATTTTGTGAACCCAGTCACCCGATTCTTCGACTTTCAGGCGTGTATTTCGCTCCAGCGCAGGCGATTTGCGTTCCGTTCACCTGCTCGTGTAACTTTGTCCATGCATCGCGGGGTGGAGCAGCTCGGTAGCTCGCTGGGCTCATAACCCAGAGGTCGCAGGTTCAAATCCTGTCCCCGCTACTAGAAAAGGACCGCCGCACTGGAATCCAGTGCGGCGGTCCTTTTTTGTGCGCAGCCGTCGTAGGGTGGCGACGTGCGACTCTCGAAGATTCTTTTGGCGATGGCGGTGACTACTTCGCTGGTGACCACCGCTCTGGCGTTCTCCGCAGGAAGCGCTGCCGCCGGTGGGCGGATCACCGATGCGAAGCGCGTGGTCTTCATCGTTCCGGGGCAGCAGCTCTACAACTCGGGAGAAATGCACCAGGCGACCTACCGCGCCCTCGACGAGGCACTGAGCGCTGCGGGCTACGAGACACACTTCGTCGACGCACCCGGCAAGATGATTGCGGCCGACGCCGAGCTGATTGCCGATTCGATTCGCTCCTACGCTGCCGGCGCTGACTCCGTCGGGGTGATCGCGCACAGTGCGGGTGGACTGAGCTCCCGGTACTACGCGAAGTTCCTCGGTGGCTCCGAAGTAGTGGATTCATTCGCCGCCATCGGTGCGCCGCAGTACGGTAGCCCCGGTGGCTGCGTACAAGGCCCTGCCGACGGTTACGACACCTGCATGTTCTCCGAAGTTCTCACCAAGCTCAATGCCGGTGAGGACACTCCTGGATCTGCCTACTATTCGGTGGTGCAGAGTTCGGGCGAGTGGGCGGACGGTCGGTTGGACGGGGGCCAGTGCCGGGTGTACGTCGATGGCGTTCCCGGGGCCGGAACCGGAGGAGACCATCTCACCGAGCTCGAGCATCCAGAGGTCATCTCGGGAGCGATCAGCGCTTTGGGGCGCGACTGTGTCGGTACGTTCGTGGACGAGAACGACGGCGACATCACCTGGCCTGACACGCTGTTTCCGTCATTTCGGTAAAGCTTCAGGTCCGGGTTGTTCGGACGAGTAGCCCGGCTACGTGTGCGCTCGCGGCAGTTCTCGCCCCCAAGGCGTCACCCGATTCGATGGCCGCGACTATACGTGCGTGCTCAGTGACGGCGATCCGCCGATTGAGCTCGAGGCTCCACATGTCCGAACGGTAGAGATGTGACTGTCCATCCAGACGATGCAGGGCTTCGCTGAGCGGGTGATTGCATGCAGTCTCACGAATCAAGGTGTGGAACTCGAGGTCGAGCTTCGAATCCCGACGCTGATCCGGCGGGCTCTCGAGAAGTTCGCGTTGCACCTGCACCATCTTGTTCAGCTGTGACACGGTTTCGTGCGTGGCATTGGCCGTCGCGTTGAACGCCGCGAGACCGTCGAGTACCTCACGCACCTCGAAGACCGCGCGCAGAGACTCCGCGTCCAGCGAATCGACTTTTGCACCCGCATTCCGTGTGTGGACGGCGATGCCCTCGTAGATCAACTGCTGCACGGCCTCGCGGACCGGCGTTCGACTGACATTGAGCTTGCTCGCCAGCGCGGGAACACTCAGTGGTGTCCCCGGCGCCAGCTCGCCCGAAAAGATCAGTTCGCGAAGCGTCTCGTGCACGGACTCGGTGAGCAAAGCTCGTTCGGTGGTGGTCATCTTGTCCTCACTTCGATCCTGCACGATGTCGACGGTACCCGGGAGCGCTATCCAGCGGCGCGCACCCGGTCAGCGCTGCGACTGTCGACCTCGGGCGCCGTCGCGCCTTTCAGTCCGGCCACTTTGGCCGCGATGTTCTCAGCGATCGTGATCGGCGGGTATCCCACTTCGCCCGGTGTGAGAGTCCCTGGCAGTGCTTCGATGACGGCGTCGTAGTTCCCGTCGAAAAAGAATGCGGCAGAGCGACGTCGGATGATCTGACCATCGACGATAGGTGGGTCGACTCGGTGCACTGTCGAGCGCCATCGGTCGTTCGTCCAGCGTGCCATCGCGTCGCCGAGGTTGATCAAGAGTGCGCCGTCGGCAGGTTGGACGTCGTGCCATACGCCGTCGGCACTCAGAACTTGAAGACCCGGAACTTGATCTGCCCACAGGATGGTCAAGATTCCGAAGTCGGTGTGAGCGCCCATTCCCGTCATGTCGCCGGAGATGCGGATCTCGCCCTCGGGCAGTGCGTAGTTGTTCATCTTCATCGCGTCGATCGAATGGTCGAGCATCGAATCGAAGTACCCGGGCTGCAATCCGAGAGCGTCGGTAAAGGCGCACATCAGGATTCGTGCCAAGCCCTGGGCATGACGGAAATACTCTTCGATTGCCGGTCGGAATCCGGGCGCGGCCACGGGCCAGGTGTTGGCGGCGTAGCTGGACTCGGGTAGGTCGACGCCCGGATAGTCGCTCACCTCTGTGCCCACGACTATTGCTTCGTAGAAATCGTTCATCTGGTTCGCAGCGGCGACGCCCAGGCTCATGCTGAGTGATTCCGATTTCGGTGGTGAGTAGCCGCGGTTCTCGGACGAGGGACGGCGATAGTTGTTCTTCACCGTCAGTGGGAGAGCAAAGAACTCGTCGAGAGCGTCGGCCAGTCCTTCGGTCGCCGATCGTGGAATGCTGTGTCCGACAATCTGTATGAATCCGACCTCCCGGCACGCGCGATCGAGTTGAGCTGCCACTTCCGCACAGGCAGTGCTGTTGGTGGCGTTTGCAACCGCTGCCTCGCCGCGGAGGTACGGGCTGATATCGATCGTAGGGATTTCGAAGACAGGAGTTTCGTGGGTCATTTAAAGTCCTTGCGACCGGACGTGTGCCACTTACCGACGAGCACACGTGAGAGGAATCCAAAGGCAGAGAAGACGAGGACACCGAACACCGACGCGATCACGATCGCGGCGATCAGATCCTCGGACTGAAGGCGGCTTCGGTAGACGTCGAGCAGCGTTCCGATCCCGGGTTGTCCTTTGGCGAAGAACATGTCGCCGATGATGGCACCGACGACAACAAGGCCGGAGGCGGTGCGGATGCCGGTGAGAATAGCCGGCATTGCCGCTCGCAGTTCGAGTTTCACCAATCGATCCCAACGGGACGCGCGGCCGAGGGTGAACAGTTCGTGCAGTCCGCGATCGACCGATTGCAATCCGAAGTGTGTGTTGGTGATGATCGGGAAGGCTGCGATGAGAACACACACCAGGGTACGCGCGGTCATACCGTAGCCGAACCAGAGCCCGATGAGGGGGACGATGGCGAGGATGGGAATGACCTGCAGCACAACGGCATAGGGATAGACGATCCGCTCGATCCACTTGGCCTGGCTCATCAGCACGCCGGTTCCGACGCCGACTGCCACCGCGACCACGAAGCCGACCAGTGCTACCTGTGCCGTCACTGCGAGGGCTTCGAGCATGGGCGAGAGGTGCTTCCAGTCGAGTAGCGACTTTGTCAGTACTTGACTCGGCGGCGGAAGGAGAAATCGACGTTCCGGGGAGAGAACGAGGTAGCTGACGATCGACCACGCTGCGACCGCGCCGGCAAGTGAGAGCAGCGGATAGAGCAGGAAGGTGCCGAGCGCTCTCATTCGAGAGGGCCGTCCGGGCTGTGACTGTGCTCGCGCAGCGGTCGCAGAATCAGTGCGAACGGCGGAATTGCGTGCGGTGGTGCCCTGTTGCACTGCAAGGACTTCGGTCATCGTGAGCTCCCATGGAGACTGGCCGAGATCTCGGCGACGTGTTCGGTGTATCGGGCGTCGTAGCGCAGTTCCGGGCTACGCGGGTACGGGAAATCGATGTCCACGACCGAATGGATTCGTCCGGGCCGGGCGGTCATGACGACCACCTTGTTTGCGAGGTACACGGCCTCGGATACCGAGTGCGTGATGAACATCGAGGTGAACCCCTTGTCGGTGTAGAGCCTTTGCAGCTCTACCTGCATCTCCAGTCGTGTCATCTCGTCGAGAGCACCGAAAGGTTCGTCGAGCAGCATCACAGCAGGTGCGAGGGTGAGCGCACGTGCCAACGAGACGCGCATCTTCATTCCGCCCGACAACGCGTTGGGCAGTTGTTTCGCAAAGTCCGCCAGGCCCACTGCGCGAATTGCCTCGTCGGCGCGCAACTTTCGGGCTGCTTTGTCGCCGCCACCGAGTTCGGCGGACAATTCGACGTTGGCCTGCACGGTTCGCCAGGGGAGGAGAGTCGGCTCCTGGAAGATGAAGCCAACTGATTCGGTGTCGAGGGCAACCGCGCCGCTGGTCGGTCGCTCGAGGCCGGCCGCCATGCGCAACAAAGTCGACTTGCCGCAGCCGGAGGGTCCGACCACGGCGACGAAGTCTCCTCGCTCCACGTTCAGATCGATGCCGTCCAGCGCGACAGTGCCGGTATCGAACTTCTTGACGACATCGGAAAAGACCATCTGCATCGGTGCGGTGAGCTTGCGAGCGTCGGCATCCTGCATCGTGTTCGCGAGTTCCATCTGAGCCTCCGGTTCGATAATGCATGCAAAAGTTGTTCAATATGTATGAACCATCTTGAATTGCATGTATGTCGCCTAGGTTGCTGAATGTAAATGTGACGTGACATTGCAGGTGAAGCGAGAATCCTGGCGCACGTTACCTGATGGAAACAACGAGTCGATTGCATGTAATCCACGTGCTGCAGAGTGTGCTCATCGGATCACCCTTCCTGGTTCGCCCACATCCCAATTGTTTTCACGAAGGAGACGCTGTGTATTCAAATCGCAAGGTGCATTCCAATCGCAGAAGTGTGGGAGCGGCGGGCGCGGCACTGGCCATGTGTGCAGCCATCGGATTGACTGCGTGCAGCTCCAGTGAGGCTGAGACGGCCAAGGCTGAATCTCTCGAACCAGCTGCCGAGGCTCAGAACCTAGCGGGTCTCTGTCCGGAAAACGTTGTGGTTCAACTCCAATGGCAGCCACAGTCGGATATGGGGGCGCTCTTCGAGATGCTTGGTCCCGGCTATTCGGTCGACACCGACGACAAGTCCGTCAGTGGGACTCTTGTCGCCGGAGGGAAGGACACCGGAGTCGACTTGACCTTGCGGGCCGGGGGACCGGCAATCGGGTTCCAATCCGTCAGCTCCCAGATGTACGTCGACGATTCGATCACTCTCGGCTTGGTGCACGGCGATCAGGTGATCGCGGCAGCGGCAAGTCAGCCCGTTGTGGCCGTCACGCCATTGCTCAAGTACAGCCCGGCAATCCTCATGTGGGACAAAGAGTCTCATCCGGAATGGGCGAGTGTTGCCGATATCGGCAAGTCCGACGCGAGTGTCGTCGTTTCCAAGGAGCAACTGTTTCCGCAGTGGCTCGTGGCTAAAGGCCTACTGAAGCAGTCTCAGCTCGACACGAGCTACGACGGAGCTCCCTCGCGATTTGTCGGTGACCCGACCATCGCTCAGCAAGGATTCGCGAATTCGGAACCGTACACGTACGAGAAGGAGACGCCGGCGTGGGACAAGCCGGTTTCCTATGACCTGCTGAAAGATTCGGGTTTCGACATCTACGCGTCCAATGTTTCCGTTCGTGCCGACAAGGTCGAGACACTCTCCCCGTGTTTGAGCAAGCTGGTTCCGATCATTCAGCAGGCCACCGCGGACTACATCACTGCGCCGGATACGGCGAATGCTGCCATTGTCGACGTCGTCTCGCAGGACGTGTCGTTCTCTCCCTACACCGAGGGTGAAGCAGCGTTCAGTGCCCAACTCTTGAAAGAGAAGGGCCTGATCGCGAACGAGGCAGACGGATCCGTCGGCACGTTCGACATGACGCGAGTCGCTCACACCGTCGAAGAACTGAAGCCCATCCTGAACGCCGGGGGTGCGGCGATACCGCAGTCATTGACTGCAGAAGAGATCTACACCGACAAGTTCACCGATCGGTCCATCGGAATCCGCTGAAGGAGCTGACAGCAAATGACTTACGACATGACAGAACTCAACCGCGAGACCCGCATGGGTGGCCTGGGCACGGAGACCACCGACCGCGAGGTCCGAAGAATCGATCTCTCGGATTTCGAGAACCGGCGCAGCGAGATCGCCGAGGAGTTGTGGTCGGCAGCGACCGACATCGGATTCTTCCAAATCGTCAATCACGGGATCGATCTGGACCAGGTCCGCGAGGCCTTCGCGGCGGCCGAGCGATTCTTTGCACTGCCCACCGAGGTCAAAGCGCAGTATCCGCTCAAGAAGGGTTTCAACTCCGGCTGGGAGAGCATGACGCAGGTGCGTCCGTCCATCGGAACACCTGATCAGAAAGAGTCCTACCAGGTGACCCGCCCGCATATGGGTGATCTGTGGCCCACTGCAGACGAATTGGGCGGATTCCGCGAAACGATCCTGGACTTCGAAGCCAAGTGCTGGGGCATTGCGATGGACCTGTTGTCGTGCTTCGCCGAGAAGCTGGGATTCGAACGAGACTTCTTCACCAGGGCACATGACCCGTCGGTGGACACCTACCAGAGCACACTGCGACTACTCCACTACTTCCCCCTTGCCGCCGACGCAGATGTCGAAGGGATGTGGCGTGCCGGAGCACACACCGATTTCGATTGCCTGACATTGCTTTTCCAGCGTGACGGTCAGGGCGGCTTGCAACTGTGCCCGGGCAAGGAGATGGACACCCAGGAATGGACGTCGGTGGTGCCGGCTGAGGAAGCGATCACCTGCAACATCGGCGACATGCTGATGAGATGGAGTGATGACGTCCTGCCGTCGAATTTTCATCGAGTCAAGAGTCCCGGAGTCACCGACTATCGGGGAGCCCGCTACAGCCTCGCGTTCTTCGCTCAGGCGAACCGCGACGTGACCATCGAGGGGCCGGCGGGCAAGTACCCGCCGATCACTGCCGAGGACTACATCGACCAGCGAGTACGCGCGAACTTCGCGCGTTGATCCGTATCCGTTCCGTCACACACTTTCAGGAGAACTGGCGATGACTACCGCGCCCAAGAACATGACCGACGCGATCATCCGGGACGTGACGTTGTACAGCGGCGGGCAATGGCTGACCGGCCACGACGTCGTCGTCTCGAAAGGGGTGGTCGAATCGATCGAGAAGTCGACCGGCACCGCCACACCTGGAAGTGTGGACGGATCGGGGGCGTATCTGATCCCTGGCTTCGTCAACACCCATACGCACCTTCAGCAGTCACTGATGCGTGGGATCGCCGAAGGGACACCGCTTCTCGAATGGCTGCTCGCGGTCGCAGAAGAGTCGGTTCAGATCACGCCGGAGCGCGCATACACGGCCACTGTCGCAGCCTCGCTGGAGGCATTGCGCAGCGGTACGACCACCCTGGTCGAACACATGTGGCCGCATCCGTCCAGCGAGGTTCACGACGCTGTGATCCGGGCGTTGCACGACACCGGGATTCGTGCCGTACTGGGACGCGGAACCGCAGACCGGGCGGACAAGACGAGGAAGTGGGGCTTCGATCCGCGGCTCTTGCAACCACTCGGAGACGTTCTCGCACATACGGATCAGATGATGCGCGACGTCGCAGGTTCCCGCGTCGACGTGGCAGTCGCGGTACCGAACCCACGTTCGCTGACCCCGGATGGGATGTCGGAAGTGCGTGAGTTCGCGCAGGCTCGCGACCTGACGGTCTCGATTCACCTGCTCGAGACGCAGACCGACAACACGATGTGTACCGAACACGCGGGCATGAACGCGGTCGACTACCTGGATTCCCATGGGTTCTTGTGGGACCGGGTGCTGGCGGTCCACTGCGTCGAACTCGACGACCGTGGTCAGAAGGTGCTGGCGGAGCGCGGCGTCGGAGTGTCGTACAACCCCGTCAGCAACATGCGCCTCGGTAGCGGAATCGCGCCCGTCCCGAGTTTCCTCGACGCGGGGATCGCGGTGGGGTTGGGTGTGGACGGCGCAGCCAGCAACGATACTCAGGACATGCTCGAGACGCTGCGCACCGGCGCCTACGTGCAGCGAGCCGCGCGCGGCCGCGCCGACCTGCTCGGCTTCGAAGCCATGATCGACATCGCATCCGGCGGTGCAAACGCAGCACTCGGTCTGCCGGCCAGGTCCGGCGGGATCTCCGTGGGTGATCCCGCCGACCTGACCATGATTCGGTTCGAACGCGACTTCGGTTGCCTCCCGGTGCGAGATCCGGGCGCGTCCATTCTCACGACGGGCAGTCGTCAGATAGTGGACACGGTGTTGGTTGCGGGCGAGGTCGTGCTCCGCGACGGGCACTCCACTCGCGTCGACGAGGCGGAATTGATCCGCACGCTCAGCGCTTTGTGACTGTGCTCAGTCTTCGCTGATCTCCATCTCGATCAGGACGCGGCGCAACAGCTTTCCGGTGGCGTTGCGGGGAAGTTCGTCGATGAAGACGATCTCGCGGGGAACCTTGTAGCGCGCGAGATTCGACCGGACGTGATCCTTCAGCTCGTCGGAGTTCTGGTCGGCGCCGTGGGCCACGACGACAAACGCTCGCAGACGGTGCCCGAAGTCGGCGTCCTCGACTCCGATGACTGCCGCTTCCAAGACGTCCTCGCGATCGGCGAGCAGGTTCTCGACTTCGAGCGGGTAGACGTTCTCGCCACCGGAGACGATCATGTCGTCGTCGCGGCCGTCGACGAAGAGGAGGCCGTTGGCGTCGAAGTGTCCGACGTCGCCGGTCGAGAGAAGTCCGTCGATACGTTCCTTGTCGCGCCCGTCGGTGTATCCCTCGAAGCTCAGCCCGCTGGCGACGAAGATCCTGCCGATCGTGTGTGGGGTGGTGATCTTCTTGTTGTTCTCGTCGAACAGTTCGACGTGACAGGTCACCGGAGCGCGGCCCGCGGTTCCCGGCGCAATGGTCAGATCCTCGGGAGTCGCGACCGTGGCCACTGCGACCTCGGTGGATCCGTACAGGTTGTAGAGGACGTACCCGAACGAGGCCGTGACTCGCTTGCACAGGTCGGGTGAGAGTGACGAACCTGCCGAGAAGATGATCTTCAGGTTCGACGTGTCGTACTTGGACAGCACGTCGGGACCGAGGTCGATGATGCGAGTGAGCATCGTCGGGACCACGACCAGACTGTCGCACTTGTACTGGGCGACAAGCTTGATCGTGTTCTCCGGATCGAACTTTCGATGCATGACGACGGTCTGGCCGAGCGCCAACGCGAGAGCGAACTGCGAGACACCGGTTCCGTGGAAGGCGGGGGCCGCCATCATCATGGTCTGTCCGCGGCGCAACGGCACGCGGTCGAGGAACTGCGCCGACGCGAGAGGGGAGGTGTGGCCACGCGGCGCACCCTTGGGAGTTCCCGTTGTGCCGCTGGTGAGGAGGACGAAGCCACCGTTCTTCTCGGGTGCCGGCACCGACGACGTGGTGCGTCCGGCGATGGCCTCGTCGAGAGTGGCTGCCGTGGAACCGTCAGCGGCCGTGCCCTCTGGCCAGGAACGATAGACGACGACGTCGTCCGGCAAGGCATCGGCGATGTCCGCGAACTCGTCGTCGTAGACGAAGGCGACCACCTTCTCCCGCGCGGCGACGTCCACGAGTTGGGGCCGAGCGAAGCCCGTGTTCATGAGAACGAGCTTCGTTCCGTTCTTTGCTGCCGCCAGCATGGTCAGGACCAAGCCTCGATGGTTACGGCACATCGCACCCATGACGGAGTCGGAGGTGATGCCGTCGGCCTGCCACGCCCGGACCAACGCGTTGCTCTGACGCTCGAGCTCGGCATAGGTGATGGGTCCGCGCTCGTCGATGACCGCCACCGCATCGTAGCCGTTCTCGGCGTGTGCATGGACCGGCCCGGCAAAGGGTCCGTACTTGTCCACGGCTGCAATGGATTTGAGCCCGCGATCGAGGCGAGGGAACGGGACGAGTCCGGCTCGGAACATGACCCCCGCCGCGCCGATGGTGTCAGTGACCTTGGTGACCAATCCGGGCATACGTGAACCTCTTCCGAGCGTCGTTGTAGGACTGATTACACACTAATGCGCAATCAGGTTTCGGTGGTGAAGTTTCACGATGGCGACCGAGCACTCCGCCCCGCCACCTCGAAAGGTGGCGGGGCGGAGTGTTTCGGGATCTGGTCCGTGCGACCGTCACTTCAGTTCGGCGGACGACTTTCCGAGCAGGCGGCGTGCGACGATCAGCTGCTGGATCTGCTGGGTGCCCTCGAAGATGTCGAGAATCTTCGAGTCGCGGCCCCACTTCTCGAGCAACGGGCGCTGCGAGTAGCCGTAAGTGCCGGCCAACTCGACTGCCTTGAGCGTCACGTCGGTGCCGGTGCGGCCGGCCTTCGCCTTGGACATGGACGCTTCGAGCGAGTTCGGCTTCTTGTTGTCGGCCATCCACGCCGCGCGCAGAGACAGCAGGTACGCGGCCTCCCAGTCGGCTTCCAAACGGATGAACTCGGCTGCAGCTGCATGCTGGTTGTAGACCGGTGTGTCGTAGGAGATCTCGACACCGGCTTCGGTCAGGATGCCGCGCAGTTCTTCGAGAGCTGCGCGTCCGACGCCGACGGCCATGGCTGCAACGAGGGGCCGGGTGTTGTCGAACGTCTGCATGACGCCGGCAAAGCCCTGCTCCACGTTGACCTCCGGGCTGCCGAGGATGTTGTCCGCGGGAATGCGGCAATCCTGGAGCAGGAGTACTGCGGTGTCGGAGGCCTTGATGCCCAGCTTGTGCTCGAGGCGAGCAACGCTCAGGCCCGGTGCGTCACGCGGAACGACGAACGACTTGATGGCCGCTCGGCCCTTCGACTTGTCGACCGACGCCCACACGACGATGTGCGTCGAACGCTCACCGGCGGTGACGAAGATCTTCTCGCCGTTGAGAACCCACTCGTCGCCGTCGAGAACGGCGGTGGTGGTCACTGCGGCGGAGTCGGAACCGAAACTCGGTTCGGTGATGGCCATCGAGGCCCACACTTTGCCGAAACGTTCGAGCTGTTCGTCGGTTGACACTGCGGCGATCGCGGCGTTGCCGAGCCCCTGGTAGGGGATCGAGAGCATGAGTCCGACGTCGCCCCAAGACGTTTCGAGCGAGTTGAGGAGCGCAGACATGTTGCCGCCGTTGGCGTTGCCACCCTTGGCGCTCGCGTCGGACCGTCCGCCGCTGGCACCGCCGATGTCTCCACCGGAATCGGAGAGGCCTTCGACCATGGCGGCCATGGTGTCGAGCTCGACCGGGTACTCGTGCTCAGCGAGATCGTACTTACGTGAAATGGGTCGGAAGATCTGCGCCGCGACCTGATGTGCCTGGTTCGCTGATGCTTTGAGCTTCTTGGGAAGTTCGAGGTTGATCATCGTGGTTCTCCTGGAAGTTCAGCGGCGTCAGATGAGGACGATGCCCTCGGCAACGCCGATGGCACGGAGGTCGCGGTACCAGCGCTCGACCGGGTGTTCCTTGGTGAACCCGTGTCCACCGAGGAGTTGCACACCGTCGAGGCCGATCTGCATGCCCTTCTCGGAAGCCAGCTTCCGGGCCAGAGCGGATTCGCGAGCGAAGGACAAGCCCTGCTCGGCGCGTGAAGCGCCCCGAAGCGTGACCAGGCGCAGTCCGTCGAGTTCGATGCCGATGTTGGCGACCATGAAGGCAACCGCCTGGCGGTGGCTGATCGGCTCGCCGAACGCTTCGCGCTCGTTGACGTACGGAATCACGTAGTCGAGAACTGCCTGGCTGGTTCCGACGGCCATGGACGCCCAACCGAGGCGAGCCAGGCGAATCGCGTCGGCGTATTCGGCCTTGCGCTGCTCGGCGTCACCGTCGCCGAGCAGTGCGGACTCCGACACAGCGACATCGGTGAGGATCAGGCGACCCAGGCCGGCGGCGCGCAGTCCCATGCTGGGATCTGCTTCGACGACGAGTCCCTTGGTGTCGGATTCGACGATGAAGAAGGACGGCTTGCCGTCGAGTTCTGCGGCGATGACGAAGAGCTCGGACGTAGCCGCGGCGGGCACCAAGCTCTTGACGCCGTTGAGCTTGTAGCCGCTGGGGGAGCGAACTGCCTTGGTCTGCAGGGCGAACGGATCGAACAGTGCGCGTGGTTCGTTGACCACCACTGCTGCGCCGGGGACCTGCTCGCCGGTGAAGGCCGGAAGGTAGGTCTTCTGCTGCGCGTCGGTGCCCCACTGCGTCAGTGCGACTGCAACGCCGCTGGGTGCGAGGATCGGAAGTGCAAGCCCCATGTCTCCGTGCGCAAGTGCCTCGGCGACAAGAGAATTGGTGACTGCGCCGCGATCGGCAGCTGCTCCGTCGAGTTCTTCGGGAACATTGATCAGCGTGATGCCGAGTTCGGCTGCGCGCTTGGAGAGATCGGCGGGTGCCTGCGCTGCGCCGTCGGCGTCGTGCGCTGCGGGACGCAGGATCTCGGCCGCGAACTCGCGCACGGTCTCGACGATCATCTTCTGGTCGTCGTCGGGGGTCAGATCGAAGTAGTCGGCGTTCTTGCTCGGGTTGTCGGGCAGGCGCTTGGGTGCGCCGTTGCCCGAGACCTTCTGGAATCCTCGAGTGGCGGCACCCAGGGTTTTGAAGCCCGTCTTGGTGCCCTCGTAGGTCACGCGATCGATGGTCTGACGCAGATTGAACTTCTCGGCCAGTTCCGAACCGGTGATCTTGGTAAGCACACGCATGGCTGCGCCCATGGCGTCGCGTTTGATCGGGTTCAGGCCGACGGCGGACGTGTCGCGGGGCGCACCCTTGGCGCCGCCGCGCTGCGCGCCCGATTCGCTGCGCTGAGCGCTCTTGTCGGGGGCAACACTGTCTTGCTTGGTCATGATCACCAGCTGTTTCTCGGTGTTGGGGCGTTGGACGATCCTTATCTTACTCATCAGTAAGGTCTGTTGTCGAGAAACCGCGAAATGATGCGCGTCATAGGCTCGAGGGGTGAACCGGACAGAGGTGCCAGATCGGATACAGCGGTACGTGCGCTACACGCCGTTGGTGGTGGTCCCGTGCCTGTTGATCGCCAGCACGTATCCGGGGGAGTATCGAGTTCCCCTCACCTACTGGATTCTGTCGATGCTGTCGGCGCTCGCCTTCGCCGTCGGCCGTCGATGGCCGGTCTTCGCGTCCCTGGTCATCTCGGCGCTCGCCGTTCCGATGTTCGTCGCCGACGCCTGGGGGCTGTCCGAGCTTGTTCCGTATCTCGGGGCGGTCGCCGTCGTCGACGTCACGATGCGGGCCGAGCGTAGAGAAATGGTTGCCGTATCGGCAGCAGGATGGTGCGGTTCGGTGCTCGCGGGTATCTGGTTCGAATCTCACGAAGCGTTCTGGTCTGTCACGACGGCTGTGAAAGTGCTTGCGTACGTGGGGTTGCCACTGCTGCTCGGGCTGTATCTACGCTCGCAGCGTGAATTGGCCGCGAACAATCTTGCGCAGACCCGCGCTGCGGAGCGCAGTGCGCTCGCCCGCGAACTGCACGACCTGGTTGCGCACCACATGGCATCGATCGTCCTGAGAATCGGCGTGGCTCAACATGTCTTGGCGCCCCAGGACGAGGCCGTGCGTGAGGTCCTCGCGGATGTGCGTGGGACTGCGTCCGATGCGCTGGCCGATATCCGTCGCCTCCTGGTCGCACTTCGTGATCCTTCGCTCGGTGAGGTCGCTCTGGTCGAGCCGGATGCCGTCGAGGCGGAAATCGAGGCGGCGATAGATCGTGTGCGTGCGGCGGGTTTCGAGGTGCAGGCAGTCTTCGATGCCCAGGAGAATGTCGAGTCAGGCGCAGCCGATCTCGACGCGATCGGGAGGCTGACGTTGTTGCGGGTGATTCAGGAATCACTGACCAACGTCATGAAGCACGGCGACAAGAAGGGGCTGGTATCGGTCTCGGTCGGTCGCGAAGACAACCGGGTGCATGTCAGGGTTGTCAACGACGTCGAGGGATCGCCTCGGAGTGCAGGTCATGGCCTGGTGGGAATGCAGGAGCGTGCGGAGTTGGTCGGCGGCGAGATGACCGCCGGCACCAACAGTGACGGGAAATGGGAAGTGCACGTGAGTATTCCACTCGTTGTCTCGGGCGGTGTCTCGTGATCAGCGTGCTGATCGTCGACGACCAGCGACTTGTGCGCGCCGGTTTGCGGATGCTGTGCGCGGCAGCCGAGGACATGACCGTGGCCGGTGAGGCGTCGAACGGCGTCGAGGCGGTAGCGCTCGCTGCAGAATTGGATCCCGACGTGATTCTGATGGACTTGAGAATGCCCGGGCTGGACGGGATCGGCGCCACGCAGCAGATCGTCAAGGCCGGTCGTCGAGCGCGCATCCTCGTGCTGACCACCTTCGACGACGACGATCATCTGTATCCCGCACTCGCCGCGGGGGCTTCGGGATTCTTCGTCAAGGACACCGAACCCGCCGAGTTGCTCGGTGCCATTCGGCGGATCGCCGAGGGCGAGATGGTGTTCACTCCGGAACTTCTCCGCCGCGTTGTGGATCGAGCGGTGATCGGTGGTATCGCAGACACTGCTGCGACGGAGAAGGTTCCGTTGACCGATCGCGAATCGCAGGTCCTCGCGCTGGTGGCAGAAGGGAAGAGCAATCAGGAGATCGCGGACACGCTGCATCTCGGTGTGACCACGGTGAAGACGCACGTGGCGAACCTGATGTCGAAGACCGGTTGCGACAATCGGGTTCGCCTCGCCGTGTACCACTTGCAGAACTTTCAGTGACCGGAGTGCGAACCAGACGAAGGCATCGGCATGTCCATCGGCATGTCCATCTGCATCGGAGCCGCCTTCTGTCCCGGTTCGAGGACGAGGAATTGGCCCATCATCCCTTGGTCCTCGTGCATCTGCAGGTGGCAGTGGAACATGTACGGGAAGGTGGGATCGGTGTACTCGGACCACTGCAGCGCGACGCGAATCCTACTGCCCGGTGGTGTGTAAACAGTGTCCTTGAGTCCTCGTAAGTGAGGCGGAGGAGTGCGACCGTCGACGTCGAGGATCTGGAACTGTACGTCGTGGACATGGAAATTGTGTGGCCAGTTGTCCTTGTTGGTGATCGTCCACACCTCGGTCGCGCCGACTTCGGCCTCGAAGTCGATGCGGTTCATGTCCATTCGTTGCCCGTTGATCATGTACCACTGCAGATCGAAGGTTCGGGAAACGCTTGCCTTCGACGGATCCAGACGCGGCAGTACGGCCAACTGCGCCGGGAGAGTCGACCGTGACGCGCGGCTGGCAACGCCCCGCAGATCGAGGATGTCGAAGCGGTCGTTCATGCCGAAGTTCTCGGCGTCGGAGGAACTCACGCCACCGCCGTCCTCGATCGGGAACGACACCAGTGTGGTCGTCGCACCGGGGTCGACGCGAACCACGATCTCGGCTCGTTCGCCGGGGCTGAGCTGAATCCGCTTGATCGCAATAGGTGATTCGAGCAGTCCGCCGTCGGTGGCAATCAGATCGAACGTGCGGTCGTCGGGGAACCCCAGGTTGTAGAGACGGCCGGAAGAGCCGTTCAGAATGCGTAACCGGACGACCCCGGTGGTGACGTCGAGGTAGGCGTCGGAGATGCCGTTGGTGACTATCGTGTCGCCGAGCAGGCCTATGTCGGTCGGATCCGATTCGTCGAAGCTGCCGTCGGCGAGGAATCGACGATCCTGGATGATCAGCGGAACATCGTCGACACCATAGGTTTTGGGGATGTCCAACGCCCGCGTGTCGGCGTCGTCGATCAGGAACAGTCCGGCGAGACCGCGCTGCACGTGCCGTTCGGTGGATCCGTGCGGGTGTGGGTGATACCAGAGCGTCGACGCCGACTGGCCGATCGTCCACGCCGGTTCCCAGCGTCCGCCGGCTTCGATGGTCTGGTGCGGGCCGCCGTCGTATCGGGCGGGCAGATGCATGCCGTGCCAATGGACGGTCGTGGGCTCTGCCAGTGTGTTGTCGATCGTGAATGCGACAGATTCTCCGCGTTCGGCGCGGACGGTCGGCCCCAGAATGGATCCGTTGAAACCCCAAGTGTCGGTGAGTTTTCCCGCGACGATCTCGGTGGTCCCGGCACCGGCACGAAGTGTGAAGTGGCGAACACCGGCGTCGTCGACGGTGGATTCGGCAAGCGGCGGAATCGGTAGCGGACGCGAAGTTCCGGCCACCGCCAACGTGGCGCTCTTCGCTGCCGGGTCGGCGCCGCAGCCCACCGCGAGCCCGAGGGGCGCTGCGGCCAGACCGAACAGAATCGTGCGCCTGGAAATCCGGTTCATCGTTCTCCTGGAAGTAGTGCGTGATCAACTACTTCCAGTCAACGGGCCGAGATGTCGTGCCGAATCCTGCCGACGGGCCTGTCGGAACTCCTCCCTCGGACCCTTGCGGCGGGTGGGATGTTCTGGTACTCGGGTGTTACCGCAGGCGGGCCAGAACGTCTTCGTGCAGCAGTCCGTTGGTGGCGACCGCGCTGCCGCCGTGCGGACCTGCGCCGCCGTCCAGATCGGTGAACGCGCCGCCGGCCTCACGGACCAATACGTCGAGCGCTGCCAGATCCCACAGGGAAACCTCGGGTTCGGCAGCAATGTCGACGGCGCCTTCGGCCACGAGGCAGTAGGAGAAGAAGTCCCCGTAACCGCGCACGCGCCAGACGTGGTCGGTGAGTTCGACGAACTGATCGCGAATTCCGCGGTCCTTCCACCCCGAGAGGCTCGAGAAGCTCAGGCTCGCTGACTCGCTGCGATCGACGGCGGATACCTGGATCGCCCGCGCATCACTGTCCCCGAAGGACGTATGTGCACCCAAACCTGTTGCAGCCCACCATCGCCGATTCAGTGCAGGTGCGCTCACGACGCCGATGACCGGGACGCCGTCCTCGAGCAAGCTGATCAGCGTGGCCCACACCGGTACGTTGCGGACGAAGTTCTTGGTCCCGTCGATGGGGTCGACCACCCACTGTCTGCCCTCGAAGACTGCGTCGCCGCCGAATTCCTCGCCGAGTACGGAATCCGCAGGACGATGCTCACCGAGCGTCGCGCGCACTGCTCGCTCGACAGCCAGATCGGCGTCGGAGACGGGGGTGAGGTCCGGCTTGTCGTCCACTCGAAGGTCGAGGGCGCCGAAGCGGGCGCGAGTGATCGCGTCAGCCTCGTCGGCGATACGGAGGGCGAGTGCGAGGTCGGATGCGCGATCGGTCACGGGTACACAACCTACCGGCTCAATCGGGGAGGACCTCGTTCAGCTTTCCGGTTGCGACGTCGAAGACGAATCCGCGTAGGGAGGTCGTCGCGGTGACGAACGGACTGTTCTCGATGCGCTTCAACGACTGACGGACGTCCTCGTCGATGTCGGGAAACGATTCGGCAGCCCAATTTGGTTTGATGCCGATCTCGTCCTGGATGGATCGCTTGAAGTCGTCGTCGGTGAACGTCAGCATTCCGCAGTCGGTGTGGTGGATGAGGATGATCTCGGTAGTTCCCAGCAGACGCTGGCTGATGGCCAGGGATCGGATCTCGTCGTCGGTGACGACTCCACCCGCATTGCGGATGACGTGCGATTCGCCTTCCTTGATTCCCAGCACCCGATAGACGTCGATGCGGGCGTCCATGCAGGCGAGTACGGCGACGTGTTTGCTGGGTGGGAGGGGGAGCGGTCCGGTGAACTGCTCGGCGTAGGCGGCGTTGTTCTGCAGGTATTCGTCGGTGACAGTCATCGTTCCAGTAGGTTCCCTCGGAGCGACGTTGGCAAGGCTTCCAGTCCCGGTGATCCCAATACGTGACGGGCGGCAGGCCCGAGGTCGGCACCCGGTAGCCTTGAGAACCGTGCATCCCGACGTAATTGCAGACCTGAACGCCCTCGACACCACCCTTCGCACCTGCGAATCGGTTGTGGACGTCGAGGAGCTGCGCCGACGCATCGACGAGCTCGAGCACCAGGCAGCCGACCCGGGTCTGTGGAACGACCAGGAACACGCCCAGCAGGTCACGAGCCAGCTCTCCCACGCGCAGGCCGAGCTGCGCCGGATCGTGGCACTACGCGAGCGACTCGACGAGATGCCGATCCTCTACGAACTGGCAGAAGACGAAGGCCCCGACGCGGTGGCCGACGCCGACGCCGAGCGCGCGAGCCTGCGAGACGACATCGCGGCGATGGAAGTCAAGACCATGCTCTCGGGCGAGTACGACGAGCGCGACGCGCTCATCAACATCCGCTCCGGTGCCGGCGGTATCGACGCTGCAGACTGGGCCGAGATGCTCATGCGTATGTACATCCGCTGGGCGGAGAAGCACGACTACGGCGTCGAGGTCTACGACACGTCGTACGCCGAAGAAGCCGGACTCAAGAGCGCGACGTTCGCGATCAAAGGCCCGTACACGTACGGCACGTTGTCCGTCGAGATGGGCACCCACCGGCTCGTTCGCATCAGCCCCTTCGACAACCAGGGGCGTCGTCAGACGTCGTTCGCCGAGGTCGAGGTACTGCCGGTCGTCGAGACGACCGACCACATCGAGATCAACGAGAACGACATCCGCGTCGACGTCTACCGCTCGTCCGGTCCCGGCGGCCAGTCGGTCAACACGACGGACTCCGCCGTTCGACTCACGCACATCCCGACGGGAATCGTCGTCACCTGTCAGAACGAGAAGTCGCAGCTCCAGAACAAGGTGTCGGCGATGCGCGTCCTGCAGGCCAAGCTGCTCGCGGTCAAGCGTCAGGAAGAGCGCGCCGAGATGGATGCGCTCAAGGGCGACAGCGGCAGCTCGTGGGGCAACCAGATGCGCTCCTATGTTCTGCATCCGTACCAGATGGTCAAGGACCTGCGTACCGAGTACGAGGTCAACAACCCGTCGGCAGTGCTCGACGGCGACATCGACGGGTTCCTCGAGGCCGGCATCCGCTGGCGCATGAGCGAGAACCAGTCCGCATAGCGTTCGGATACCGAAAGGCACGATGACTTTACTTCGACCTGGGCAGAACCTGCTCGATTGGCTTCAAACCACCGGTTTGTCCGTCCTCATGACCGTGCTCGGGGCGATGATTCTCGCCCGGTTGGTCAGTTGGGGAGGCAACAAGGTCACCGACCAGATCGACTCCAACTATCAGTTGGGCGATGCGCTGGTTCGTTCCGAGGCGACCAAGCATCGTCACTCGGTCGCGCAGGTCATCACCTGGGTGGTCATCACGTTCATCTACGTGATCGCGACGCTGAAGGTTCTCGACCAACTGAACCTGCCGATCGGAAGTCTCGTCGCGCCGGCGACCGTTCTCGGTGCGGCGCTCGGTTTCGGTGCACAGCGCGTCGTGCAGGACATTCTTGCCGGTTTCTTCATCATCACCGAACGTCAGTACGGCTTCGGTGACACCGTCCGGCTTGCGATCACCGGCTCCTCCGACGACGCCGAGGGTGTCATCGAGGACGTGACCCTGCGCGTGACGCGAATGCGGAACTCCGACGGCGAGGTCATCACCGTTCCCAACGGGCAGATCGTGAAAGCGACCAACCTGTCCAAGGATTGGGCACGCGCCGTCATCGACGTTCCGGTTCCGGCGACCGCCGATCTCACCCGGGTCAACGAGGTGCTTCGCCAGGTCGGAGTCGACGCGATGGCCGACCGCGGACTCAAGAAACTGCTGCTCGACGAGCCCACGGTCATGGGCGTCGAAAGCCTGGAAGTCGATCAGGTCAACGTGCGGATGGTCGCGCGCACACTCCCTGGCAAACAGTTCCAGGTCGGACGCGCTCTTCGCGTCCGCGTCGCCGCAGCACTGCGACGTCAGGGGATCACGGTGTCACCGGATCTGCACACCGTACGGACCGAGGAGGCGAGCGAATGACCGATCAGGAACCGCGCCGCGGACTCGACCGACTGTTTCACCTGGACTGGCTCCCGTCCCGGATTTTCGGCGGCCGGATGCGAACCTCTACCTTCATTCTCATCGTGGCGTGGATATTGACGTATCTGTTGCATACGTATCTCAATCCTGAGGACCCGACCGCAGTGACACCACCGCCCAGCGTGGACACGTCGCAGACCGAGCCTTACGTCGCGCCCTCGGTCAAACCGTCGACGACGACCCCCGTGCCGTCCTCGACCGAGCCGACGACTACGTCCGAGACCCAGTCTCCGGAATCGAGCACGGGCAGCTCAGGTTCTCCGACTCCGACTTCGGGTCCCGCGCCTGCGCCGGGCAACGCCGAACAGTCCGCGACCACGGTGCCGACCACTCCGGCGACGACGACCGTTCCCCAACCTGGCGCGGCGATGCAGGCACCGACGTCTGTGCCGCAGTCACCCGCGACCACCGGTACCGGATAAGGACGAGGGTGCTCGCGCGTGGCGCCAAGGTCACCGTTAGATAACGGCTAGACTGGCTAGTTGTGATCAGCATGAAGAATGTGTCGAAGTCCTACAAGGCCTCCACCAGGCCGGCGCTCGACAAGGTCAGTGTGGAGGTGGAGAAGGGGGAGTTCGTCTTCCTCATCGGCCCCTCCGGCTCCGGCAAGTCGACGTTCATGCGGTTGCTGCTCAAGATGGAGTCGCCCACGTCCGGCGACATCGAGGTCGCGGATTTCCACGTCAACAAGTTGGCGGCCCGCCGCGTGCCGAAGCTTCGCCAGAGCATGGGCTGTGTGTTCCAGGACTTCCGCTTGCTTCAGCAGAAGACGGTCTCCGAGAACGTGGCCTTTGCGTTGGAAGTCATCGGCAAGCCCCGCAACGTCATCGCGCGCACTGTGCCCGAGGTTCTCGACATGGTCGGTCTGGCCGGCAAAGCCGATCGACTGCCCACCGAACTTTCCGGCGGTGAGCAGCAGCGCGTCGCCATCGCCCGCGCATTCGTGAACCGCCCTCTCGTGCTGCTCGCCGACGAGCCCACCGGCAACCTGGACCCCGAAACGAGCCAGGACATCATGCTGCTGCTCGAGCGGATCAACCGCACCGGCACCACCGTCGTGATGGCGACCCACGATCACCACATCGTCGACTCCATGCGTCGACGCGTCATCGAACTCGATCTCGGCAAGGTGACCAGAGACGAAGCGCGGGGTGTGTACGGCGTCGGCAGGTAGCGCCGACTACGACCACACGTCCCGTACGCCCACCGGTTGTCGTGAAACAACCGGCCTCTCGAAAAGGAATCGGATTCCCCGATGCGCGCCAGCTTTATTTTCAGCGAAGTCCTGACCGGCCTACGCCGCAACATCACGATGACCATCGCCATGATCTTGACGACGGCGATCTCCCTCGGACTCTTCGGCGGTGGTCTGCTGGTCGTGCAGATGGCAGGCAAGACCCAGCAGATCTTCCTCGAACGAGTCGAGGTGCAGATCTTCCTGACCGACGACATCTCTTCGGCCGATCCCGGTTGCGAGCAGGAGATCTGCAGTTCGTTGCGCAAGGAACTCGAGCAGACTCCGTCCGTCGTCGCGGTTCAGTACCTCAACCGCGAAGACGCCGTGAAGGACGCCACCGAGCGCGTGTTCAAGGACCAGCCCGAACTGGCAGCGCTGGTGAGCCCCGACAGCTTCCCGGCGTCGTTCAAGGTCAAGCTCAGTGACCCGGAGCGGTTCGGCGTCATCAACGACACCTTCGGTTCGAGGCCCGGCGTCGAGAGTGTGCTCAATCAGCGCGAGTTGGTGGACCGACTGTTCAGCGTGCTCGGTGGAGTGCGCAACGCAGCGTTCGCGATCGCGATCGTCCAGGCGATAGCGGCCATCCTGCTGATCGCCAACATGGTCCAGATCGCCGCGTTCACGCGTCGTACCGAGGTCAACATCATGCGGTTGGTCGGCGCGACGCGTTGGTACACCCAGCTTCCGTTCCTCCTCGAAGCCGTCGTGGCGGCCTTGATCGGTGCGGTGCTCGCCATTGCCGGGCTGTTCACGGCGAAGAACGTCTTCATCGACGGGGTCCTGTCCGACGTCTACGAAGCAAACATCGTGGCGCGGATATCCAACAGTGACGTGCTGTTCGTCTCGCCGATCCTCGTACTTGCCGGTGTCGGAATGGCCGCGGTGACGGCGTACGTGACGCTGCGTCTGTACGTCCGCGAATAATCGGTTTGCACGAGCTTCTATGCTGGAACAGCAAGAACCATTCGACAGCAAGACAGCGGACTGAGAGGCCCGGACAGTGAAGGAAAAGGGCCGCAAGGTCATTGCGACCAATCGCAAAGCACGCCACAACTACACGATCATCGACACCTACGAGGCCGGTATCGCGCTCGTCGGGACCGAGGTCAAGAGTCTGCGTGAAGGCAAGGCGTCGCTCGTTGATGCGTTCGCCACCGTGGACAACGGCGAAGTGTGGTTGCGCTCGTTGCACATTCCGGAGTACACGCAAGGCACGTGGAACAACCATTCGCCACGTCGTACCCGAAAGCTCCTGCTGCACAAGCGTGAGATCGAGCACCTCGTCGGCAAGACCCGCGAGGGAAACCAGACGCTGGTCCCGCTGTCGATGTACTTCAACGACGGCAAGGTCAAGGTCGAACTCGCACTGGCAAAGGGTAAGCAGGACTACGACAAGCGCCAGGACATGGCCAAGCGGACCGCCGAGCGCGAGGTGACCCGCGAGCTCGGTCGTCGTATCAAGGGCATGCGCTGACCTCCATCCTGCTTGCCCTCGTGGCGGCAGTTGCCTACGGAGTCAGCGACTTCGTCGGGGGAGTTGCGTCACGACGAGTTGCCGCACTGCGTGTGGTGATCGTCTCGTATCCGCTCTCGCTCGTCATCGTTCTGATCGCAGCACCTTTCGTATCCGGGACGCTGACGCTGAACGGTTTGATCTGGGGCGCGATCGCGGGCGTCACGAGTGGTCTGGCGGTCTGGTGGTTCTATCTCGCGCTGGCAACCGGCCCCATGTCGGTGGTCTCGCCGCTGACAGCTGTTCTGGTGGCGGGCATTCCGGTGCTCGTCGGCTTCGCTTTCGGTGAGCGGCCGGGGTTGATCGCGTACCTGGGTATTGCCGTCGCGCTGGTCGCCGTCGTCCTGGTCAGCCGCGAGTCGCCTGACGACACCGCGGGTGAGGTTGCCGGCGGAATCACCCTCCGCTTCACCAGACAAGTGGCTCTTCTGACCGTCGGAAGCGGTGGCGCATTTGCGCTCTCGTTCATCGCACTTCACCAGATCGGCGAGGGCAGCGGGCTGTGGGCGTTGGCCGTTTCTCGAGGCGCCGCGACCGTCGTGGTGTGGTTGGTCGCGCTGGCGGCCGGTCACTTCGTTCTCCCACGAGGCGAGCCACTCAAGCTCGCGGTGTACGTCAGCGTCCTCGACGTCGTCGCGAACGGGACGATGATCTACGCCTTCCAAGGCGGAATGCTCTCACTGGTCAGCGTGATCGGTTCGCTGTATCCGGCTGCGACGGTTCTGCTCGCCATGGTGATGCTGGGCGAGCGGGTCAGCCGCGTGCAACAAGCGGGAATGCTGTTGGCGCTGGCGGCAGTCGGCATGATTGCCGTCGCGGGCGCCTAGATTTTTTCGAGTTCCAGCGTTTTCAGTCCTAGCGTTTCAGCCGCGTCTGTCGGCCGGCGCTGCGCGTAGGTGAACCCGCTCGCCTTGTTTTCCGAAGAGGCTGATCGCCTCGGCCGGCCGTCCGTCGGCAGCACTGATGCGGTGCGGGATGTGCGTGTCGAACTCGGCGGCCTCGCCTGCCCCCATGATGAAATCCCGGTCGCCGAGTTGGAGTCGGATGCGCCCGGACAGAACGTAGACCCACTCGTAGCCCTCGTGGGATCCCGGCTCGCGATCGTCGTCGGTGGGGGAGATGATCATCTTGTAGGCCTGCAGATTGCCGGGTTGACTGGTCAACGGAATGACCGTCATGCATCCGACCGTTCGAGGTTCTTCTCGAACGCGGGGGTCTTTGATCTTGCTGTTCACCAGGTCGTCCAACGGGACGCCATGTGCCTTGGCGATCGGCAGCAGCAACTCCAAGTTGGCTCGGCGAGTACCGGATTCGAGTCTCGACAGTGTGCTGACGCTGATGTCGGTGGTCTCCGACAGGTCGGCCAGGGTCATCTCGGACTGCTGGCGCAGCGCACGTAGGCGAGGGCCGATGCCGGCTAGAACGGCTTCGAACGATGATTCGGTCATGGATCTATTTTGCCAAAGTGGCAACAGTGTTTGTCAAGAACGCGATCTCTTGTCATTCTGGATTCATGACGCAGAACTCATTCGACGTAGCAGTAATCGGTGCCGGTGCGGCAGGACTGAACGCCGCACTCATCCTTGGTCAGGCACGCAGGTCCGTGATCGTCTTCGACAACGGATCGCCACGGAACGCGGCCGCCGACCACATGAACGGGTTCCTCTCCCGTGACGGCATGAACCCCGCAGAATTGTTGACCATCGGCCGAGGTGAGGTCCGCAAATTCGGCGGCGAGTTCCACGACGGCACCGTTGTCTCCGTGACACGGGACGGCGAGAAATTCTCGGTAGAACTGGCTGACGGCAGCAAGATTCAGGTGCGCAAGGTGCTTGTTTCGACGGGTCTGACGGACCGCCTACCGGTAGAACTCGAAGTCTTCGGCGAGCGTTGGGGACGCGATGTGTTGCACTGCCCGTACTGCCACGGGTATGGCGTGCGTGATCAGCCGCTCGGCGTGATCGCCAGGAGCGCGGAATTTGCGATGCACCAGGCGCTCATGGTTCGCCAGTGGTCCGATGACGTGGTTCTCTTCCTTCATCGCATCACCGAACTGAGTTCCGAAGATCGGGAAAAGCTTGCGGCTCGCGGTATTTCGATCGTCGAGGGTGAGGTTGCCGGTCCCGTCGTCGAGGATGATCGGTTGGTGGGCGTGCGGTTGGCCGACGGCAGTGTGGTCGCGCGTTCGGCGGTCTTTGTCGGTGGCGCCCTCACGATGGACCCCAACGATGCGATCTTGCGCGCATTCGGTGCGCAGCGCGCCGAGACGATGATGGGCGATTTCGTCACAGTCGACATGATGGGGGCCACAAGCGTGCCCGGCGTGTTCGCTGCGGGCAATGTCGTGGACCCGGGTGCCCAGGTCATCATGGCCGCAGCCGCCGGGGCGAAGGCCGGAGCGGGGATCAACATGATGTTGACCAACGACGACCTCGAGGTTGCACTCGCGCTTCGCAGTTGAATTGTGCGTAGCGTGGGGTGATGGACGCAGTGAGAGTGTTGATCACGGGTGCGACCGGATACATCGGCGGACGTCTTGCCCCTCGCCTGGTCGAAGAGGGTCATCGAGTTCGAGTGGTGGTGCGCAGCCCGGAGAAACTACGCGATGTTCCCTGGCACGATTCGGTGGAGATCAAGCGCGGGGATCTGACCGACAGTGCCACCCTCTCAGGTGTTTTCGACGATATCGACGTGGTCTACTACCTCGTTCACGCCATGGGTGGGGGAGGGTCGTTCTCGGATATCGACAAGCGAAGCGCGGAGAACGTCGCCGCCGCTGCCCGCGATGCGGGGGTGCGACGGATCGTCTACCTGGGCGGGCTTCATCCCTCCGACCGAGAGTTGTCGACTCACTTGCAGTCCCGGCTCGAAGTCGGTCGGATCCTGCTCGACTCCGAGGTTCCGGCGGTTGTGTTCCAAGCTGGAGTGGTGATCGGATCGGGTTCGGCGTCCTTCGAAATGGTGCGCCACTTGACCAATCGGCTTCCGGTGATGACCACACCCAAGTGGGTGCACAACAACATTCAGCCGATCGCGGTGCGTGACGTACTCCACTATTTGATTGCAGCCGCGGCGACGACGCCGGAGGTCAACCGCGCCTTCGACATCGGTGGGCCGGATGTCATGCAGTACGGCGAAATGATGAACACCTACGCCGACGTCGCTGGATTGGTACGCCGACGCATCCTCGTCCTGCCCGTCCTCACCCCGCGTCTGGCAGGTCACTGGGTGGGATTGGTCACGCCGATCCCACGAGGTTTGGCGATGCCCCTGATCGAATCCCTGCAGAACGACGCGGTGATGCACAATCACGACATCGACAGCTTCATCCCGCCTCCCGCCGAGGGCCTCACGCCGTATCGAGAAGCGGTGCGACTGGCACTTCGAAAGATCGACACCGGTGAGGTGGAGACGGCGTGGTCCGGTGCAACGATTGCGGGCGCTCCATCCGATCCTCTTCCATCCGACCCGGATTGGGCCGGCGAAGCGGTCTACGTCGATCATCGCGAACGTGACTGCGCGGCGGATCCGAAAACCCTCTGGTCGGTGGTCGAGTCGATCGGCGGCGAGAACGGTTGGTATTCATTCCCTTTGGCGTGGGCCATTCGGGGGTGGATGGACCGCGCGGTCGGTGGTGTCGGACTGCGCCGGGGCAGGCGGGATCCACGCCGGCTCAACACGGGCGAAGCCCTGGACTTTTGGAGGGTCGAAGAAATCGATCGAGGCAAGTTGCTCCGATTGCGCGCCGAGATGAAGGTCCCGGGCGGAGCATGGTTGGAGTTGCGAGTATCAGAAGGCCCAGCCGGTGCCGACGGACGGCCGGTGGGTTCCCACCTCGATCAACGCGCGGTCTTCTTCCCTCGCGGGCTCGCGGGTCGGGCGTACTGGTATGCGATCCTGCCTTTCCACGGAGTCGTCTTCCAGGGGATGATCACCAACATCACCGGTGCCGCCGAGCGTGAGATGGCTGCAGTGCAGGAAACGGCTGGGGTGCAGGAATCAGCTGGGGCGAAGGACACGGAAAGTGCCGCCGATTAATTGGTATGACTTCCGAACTTCGGCGCGTTATAGTGAATAGCCCCACGAAAGACGCGGGGCACACACGGGGCTGAACGGTTTCGACTGCGTGTGTTGAGTTAGGGGAAGCGTGTCGGTGCAGGCAAGAGACCACCGTAAGCGTCGCTGCAAACCTATAAGCGCCGATTCCAATCAGCGCGACTACGCTCTCGCTGCCTAAGTAGCGAAGCGTGTCTGTCAGCCCGGGGTTGCCCTCGACCCGGTTCCTGGCATCAGCTAGAGGGCTTTACTGTTCGGCTCGGTCACGGAGTCGAATGGGACATCAAACAGTGACTGGGATCGTCATCCTGGCTTGTTCGCGAGACCGGGAGATCCAAGTAGAGACTTAGCGAACTGCACACGGAGAAGCCCTAGCGATTCAACGTAGGACCCGGGTTCAATTCCCGGCAGCTCCACAACAGGTCGGGCCGGAGAGCACACGCTCTCCGGCCCGACCTTTTTGCTGCCTTTTTGCTGCCTTTTTGCTGCTGTCTTGCTGCGGCACGCTGCCGTGTGGCCCGGGCCTTCTTGCGATCAGGAGCCGAAGAATCCCAGGTCGACCGAGCCGACGAAGCCGGGAGCTTCCTTGGCCAGCGGCTTGCCGTCCAGATCGGCAGGCAATGCAACGCCCAGGCTCTGGAGGATTGTCGGGGTGATGTCGGCGATCGTGTACGAGTCTGTGTTCTTACCGGCCGCGTATCCCGAGCCGCGTGCTATGACGAATGTCGTTGCTTCCGCGGGTGTCTGACCGCCGTGCCCACCGGCGGGCTTGTGCCCGTGATCCGCAGTGACCAGTACAGTCCACTTCTCGCCGGTCTTTGCTGCGCGCTGATCGACGGCATCGACAATCTTGCCCACCTGAGCATCGACCGAGGCGATGGACTCTTCGTACGCAGCGCCGTTGGTGCCGCCGCTATGTCCCGCGCCGTCCACCTGATCGAGTTGGGTGAAGATCAGGTCAGGTCCCTTGTCTGTGATCTCGCGGGCGACGGCGTCTGCCGTCGCAGCGTCGGTGGCCGCTCCGGAACCTGCATCGGCCGTGGTGACGACAACGTCGGCTTTCGGTGTCCCACTGGAGGCGATGTTGTCGATGCCGCCCCAGGTGGAGATCGATTCGGTGAGGAGGGAGGGCTTTGCTGTTTCCAGCCGGGTGAAGACGCTCGGGTAGAGGTCGAAGCGGGCGCCCGCGTAGGTGTTGTCCTTGACTCCGTGCTTGGTATCCCAGACTCCGGTCAGGATGGTCGACCACGACGGTCCGGAGATGGTGGTGTGGCCGAGGATGGAAGATTCTCCGCTGGTTCCTTCGGCGATCAGCTTCTGGAGACGGGGAGCGTCGGCGGTCTTGATGTGGCTGAGCATAGTGCCGTCGAGGCCGATGACAACTGTCTTCTCGGCGGCCGACGGATTGAGGTCGGATGATCCGGGAATTGCTGCAGCGGTTGCAGTTCCGGCTGCTACCGCGCCGGCGAGGAGGAGTGTGATGGCGGCTGAGGTGCGTGCGATTTTCTTGGTCACGCTAAGCATCTTGCGATAGGACTAGACCAATTGCACTACCTGGATGTGAGGGTTGTCCTGTTGTTCACGGCAGATTCAGATTGGACTAGACCAATGTTTCCTCAGGCGGCCCAACCGTCGAGGATGACGCTGACCGCGTGATCGAGGTGAAGGGGCTCGCCGTCCCATCTTGGGATGATCGCGTCGTCGGGTATGTCTCCGCGCAGTAGGCCATCAGCGAATCCCTCGGTCGGTGGTGCTGGGGCGATGACGTCACCATTGGCGTAAAGGAACTCGAACTTCTGCTCGCCGAGAGCAGTGATCGTGAACTGGCCGTCATGCAGCGCGCGGTGGCAGGTGCCGCACAGCATGATCAGATTGTCCAAGTCCGTATTTCCGCCGCGTCCCCAGAATTTCACGTGATGTGCGTGTAAGAAGCGAGTCCGCCCGCAACCCGGTGTGCGGCAAGATCCGTCGCGGTAATTCAATGCCAGCATTTGTTTGGCGCTGACGACGCGGGTCCTTCGGCCCAGATTCAAAACGCATCCCTCCTTTGTCGTTCCCAGGCGAAGTTTCGCGTTGCAGAGCACTTCCTCGGCGGCACTTTGGGGGAGCGCGGGTCCACTCGGTACACGGACGGTGTTCGCTTCGTGGAAGAACACAACTTCGTTCGCGGCGGCCTTGGACGTGCGGTCTGTGACTGCGGCGGTGGCGAGCTCTGCCATCGCGACGAGTCCTGGTCCGATATTTCCGGCCGGGTTCTTTGTAGCCTTCTCGTCGACAGGGCGGATGGCAGCGGTTCGGGTGCGTTCACGTTCCGCCGCCGCCAATGCTGCGAGGATTCGGGCGCCGTCCTGTGCGGGCAGGCGTCCTTTGATGACAAACTCGCCCGTATCCGAGTCCCAATGCCAGCGGACCTGAAGATGTTCGGGCGCTTTGCTTTTGCCGGATTCATTGTCGGTTGCTTTACGCAGACCTGCGGCGAGACGATCGATCTGGCCTGCGGGCGCCTCGCATCCGAACCGAACCATCTGCTTTTCGTTTGACGGCGTGGTGACCCGGGTGAGTGCGCGAACCTTCGAGTAGGACAGCCGGCCTTGCTCGAAGGCCTTCCGCATCTCGGGCAAAGGTCGGAGCGCTTTGGCGACGCGAACATATTCCCTGCCGGTGTGCAGGCTCATTCCACATTTCCACGACAGCCAGTGGGCGCATGAATGCAGTCCAGGGCCGGACCAGCCACGGTCTTCGTCGAACTTCGACAGGAGGGTGAGGAATCGAGCCGTGGCCGCGGCGATCTGGCCGGCGAGAGCGCAGATTTCGGAGCCGAGTTGCTCTACGTCGCTTCGGGTGGAATCCGGCGTTTCTTCATTGATCAGTGCCGCGGTATCGGTCAGTTCTGCGTTCATCGTTGCCCCCCGGCGCGTGTCCGACAATGTTTCGAATGTACGTTCGATAATAGATGCCAGTACCGACACGCATCCGTGGATGAGGACGGAAAGCGTCCCCGCGGGGACGTCTAACCGCTGCCGATCGAGTACTCGGCGTAGGTACCGACATCCTCGAAGCCGACGTTTCGATAGAGCTGTGCGCCGTCGCTGGACGCCTGAAGTACAGCGGTTCGGGCACCTCGCTCGCGGGCGATGTCGAGTGCGGCAAGGGTGACCGCCGAGCCGAATCCGCGTCGGCGCGCCGTTTCGAGTGTGACGACCCCATACAGTCCGGCGACGTCGGCGGCAAAATGGACCTCGGCTCCGGCGACAGGCTGGGAGTTCGCGTATCCCACGACAAACGAACTCCGCGAGCGCTCATCGAGGATGTCATCGGCGGTGTCTTCGAAGAAACCTACTACTGCGGTTGAGGGCGGCGACCAATTGGCGGCCATCACGGCGGCATAGTCGGCGAGCTGCGAACGAGTCGTCACTCGCTGAACGCACAGTTCTGCGACAGGCGTTGGGCGTGGGACGACGTCCAAGTCTGCCGTCATTGCTCTTTCTTCCTCGGAGCGCACGCAGCCGAGGGCTGACAAGCGAGCGCCGAGGTCAGAGGGCTTGTCGCGCGGACCCGTCCACCAGGAGAACGGACGACCGGTTGCTCGAAGCCACGCGAGTACGTCGAGTAGTCGTCGGTCTTCTTCCGGGCCTTCAGCAGCAGGTACAGCGAAGCGCGCACCAGCGATGATGTTGAAAGTGTCGTCGGTGAGGCCGCTGTCTGCGACGACAACATCTGCAGAGACCGTGACCGATCCCGTCGGCAAGTGTTCATGCAGGTGGCAGGCATGGGATGCCAAGTTGGCGTCCATGGCGTCGAGGACATCGCCGACGAGTGCTTCACGATTCACAAAAGAAATTCTACGAACCCCATCCAAATGGTTTTCGGCTCCGAATGCCGTGTATGACGCCCAACCGACGGCAACAGCAGGACGGTGACCAGCACCTGGTGGTGCTAGTGCTGCCTGGAGGAAAGGTATCGAGCCATCGCCCGGCTCGCGCCTGGCATCTGTCCAACCTTCGGATGTGCCCGTTCACCGCTCAGCTTCGCCTCTCCGGTGTGAAAGCGGTGCAGGCTCGCTATCGAGTTCGAGGTTGGAACGGTGCCGAGCGCAGTCCGGTCGCCGACGCCCGCGCCGCACTCGACGCGATAACGAAACGTAATTCACAAGCTCAGGTGATCCTGCTGGGGCACTCGATGGGCGGACGGGTCGCCGCCGAACTGTGTGGCGATCCGGCGGTGGTCGGTGTGGTCGCGCTGGCGCCGTGGTGGCCCGATGGAACGTCGGTGAATCTGCGTTCGGACACACCACTGTCAGTCCTTCACGGCACGGCTGACTCCTGGACCGATCCGGAGGTGTCGCGGCGAAAGGTCGACGAACTGCAGGCGTCGGGTAAGAGCGCTGAATGGATCGGCATCGACGGCGCAGGCCACTTCATGCTCCGTCGGGCGGCGACTTGGCATCGCCTCGTCGCGGATGCAATCGCAGGAATGAGTCGCGGGGTAGCCGCAACAAAGATGGGAGAACGACGATGAGTTCCGACAAGCGCAAGGTGGCCGTCGTCGGTAGTGGTGTCGCAGGTCTGACAGCGGCGTGGGTGCTCAGTAAGGACAGTGACGTCACCCTCTACGAAGCGGATTCACGGCTCGGCGGGCACGCGGACACCCATTCGGTCACCGACCCGGAAGGGCGAAGCCTCGCCATCGACACGGGGTTCATCGTCCACAACGATCGCACCTATCCGACATTGTTGCGATTGTTCGCAGAACTCGATGTGCCTACGCAGGAATCCGACATGAGCATGTCGGTCAGGTGTGGGGGGTGCGGGCTCGAGTACTCGGGAGGCCAAGGTTTGCGCGGCGTTCTCCCGACGCCGGGGCTGCTGGTGAACGGCAGTTTTCTGTCGATGCTGATGGAGGTCAAGCGCTTCCATCGCCGTGCCCGCGCATTGCTCGACAACACGGATCCGTCGGCACCTGACCAGACGCTGGGAGTGTTTCTGCGCAGCGGCCGGTTCTCCGACTACTTCACCGCTCACTTCATGACTCCGCTCGTGTCGGCAGTCTGGTCGTGTGATCCCGGCTCGGCCCTGAAATATCCCGCGCGGTACCTGTTCTCGTTCCTCGATCACCACGGAATGCTGAGCGTCACTGGATCGCCCACCTGGCGAACAGTCACCGGTGGATCGGGCGAATACGTTCGTCTCGTCGCCAAAAGTATCGGGGATATCCGCCTGAACACGCCGGTTCGCGCCGTCCACCGGTTCGACGATCGCGTCGACATTCGTGACGGCGACGACCAGATCCAGACCTTCGACGCAGCCGTGGTCGCAACGCATCCGCAGCAAGCGCTGAAGATTTTGGCGGATCCGACGCCTGTCGAATCCCAGGTCCTCGGTGCAATGCCGTACTCCGTCAACCACACCCAGCTTCACACCGACGAGAATGTGCTGCCCGGCAACACCAATGCGCGCGCGTCGTGGAACTACTACATCCCTGAATGCAACGCGAAGCCGGATCACGTTCTGGTCAGCTACGACATGACGAGGTTGCAGCGGCTCCCGGAGACCGGCCGGCGCTACCTGGTGACCTTGGGGGGAGGCGAAATGGTGTCCCCGGACTCGGTGATCGATCAGATGACCTACGAGCATCCGCAGTACACACCCACCTCGGTCGCCGCTCAAGCGCGGCTTCCCGAGTTGGACTCGGACGTGCTCGCGTTTGCCGGTGCGTACCACGGATGGGGCTTCCACGAGGACGGTGCACTCTCTGGCCTGCGCGCCGCCGAACGCGTCGGAGGTCGGTGGCCGTGACCGCACCCATCACGCCGTCCATCGTTCATACGAGCATTCGGCACGTTCGAACGGAGCCGTTGCACAACGAGTTCGAGTACCGAAGCTACAGTTGGCTCGTCGACGTCGACGATTTGCCCGAGCTTCCGAAGGCTTTGCGGCCCTTGGCGAAGTTCGACGCCGGGGATCACCTCGGCGACCCCACTCGATCGATTCGTGCCAACGTCGAGACTTTTCTGGCAACCAACGGATTGGAGTTCGCCGGCGGTCGCATCCTCATGCTTGCGAACGCGCGTGTGTTCGGCCATGTGTTCAACCCGCTGAGTGTGTTCTGGTGTCTGAACGACGACGGCAGTCAGCGGTGCGTCGTTGCCGAGGTTCACAACACCTACGGCGAGCGGCACTGCTACCTGCTCGAAACCGACGAACGTGGCGCGGTTCGCACGTCCAAAGAGTTCTACGTATCTCCGTTCAACGATCTGGACGGCGAGTACCGGATGCGACTTCCGCTACCCGACACCGCGCTCGCGCTCTCGATAGTTCTGGCCCGTGACGGCAAGGCGCCCTTCGTGGCCACGGTGTCCGGTCGTTGTGTGCCGGCGACGACGCGCGAGATCGTGCGCAGTGCGCTCGCCATCCCGCTGGCTCCGCTCCGAGTCGCCGCGCAGATCAGATTTCAAGGAATCCGGCTGTGGGCCAGGCGCTTACCCATCGTTCCCCGACCGCAACATCACCCGCAGGAGGCAGTGCAATGACCACAACCACTCTCGGCACCGAACCTTCCGCTCACACGATCGAAACCGAGCGGTGGCCGGGCGTCGCCACCGTGCCGAGCGGGCTCAAAGTGCGGGTTGCATCACCGGTTGCCCGCGCCCTGTTCCACAAGGCGGTCGCACGTTTGCCGCTGCGTGTCCAGATGCCCAACGGTGAGTTCTCCGGTGGCGGTAGCCCCGATTCGCCGTTGATGGTCATTCACCGCCCAGACGACTTCGCTGCTCGTGTGGGGGACAGTGGTTTGATCGGATTCGGCGAGTCGTACATGGCGGGCGATTGGGAAGCGTCCGACCTCACTGCGGTCCTGGAAGTCTTCGCCTCCCGCGTGGCGACGCTCATTCCCGATTTCCTGCAGCGGCTACGAGGCCTCTACATTCCGAAGCAGCCTCGCAGTGAACGGAATTCGACGCAGAACACGCGCTCGAACATCTCCCGGCACTACGACCTCTCGAACGAGATGTTCGAACTGTTCCTCGACGACACCATGACGTATTCCAGTGCTCTCTTCGAGGATCTGTCGGTAGGGGCGACCCCGTCGTGGGACGTGCTCGCAGCGGCGCAGCATCGGAAGATCGATCGACTGCTGGATGGCGCAGGTGTCGGACCCGGTTCGCGAGTGCTCGAAATCGGCACAGGCTGGGGAGAATTGGCGATCCGAGCTGCCCAACGGGGAGCGACGGTGCGCTCGGTGACACTTTCGGTCGAACAGCAGGAATTGGCAGCGAAGCGGATAAGCGCTGCGGGATTGGCAGATCGCGTTCAGGTCGACCTTCTCGACTATCGGCAAGTACAGGGGGAGTACGACGCCGTTGTGTCGGTCGAGATGATCGAGGCCGTCGGCCACCAGTACTGGGGAAGCTACTTCCAGACGATCGACGCCCTGCTGGCGCCGGGTGGGCGCGCGGCGATCCAAGCCATCACGATGCCGCACGATCGAATGCTCGCGACCCGCAACACCTACACCTGGGTGCACAAGTACATCTTCCCCGGCGGATTTCTCCCGTCGGTGCGGGCGATCGAGGACGTCACCGAGCGCATGACAACCCTGCGGGTGCGTGAGCGGATGTCGATGGGCGATCACTACGCGCAGACGTTGCGACTGTGGGACGAGCGATTCAGCGCTCGCACCGACGAGGCGTCCGCGCTCGGGTTCGACGCAGTGTTCGCGCGCATGTGGCATTTCTATCTCTGCTACTCCGAGGCGGGGTTTCGGTCGGGGTATCTCGACGTCCAGCAAATTGTTCTCGATCGGAGGAACCAGCGATGACTGCCACAATGGATCGAACGACACAAGGTACCGGCGTTGCGGGTCGTCTCTCGGACATCCTCAGTCCACTTGTCGGCGGCGAACTTCCGGTGCGGTTGACTGCATGGGACGGCAGCACAGCAGGTCCGGAAGATGCTCCGAAGGTGACGCTTTACAGCCCGAACGTTTTGCGACGCTTGCTCTGGAATCCCGGCGAGTTGGGGGCTGCGCAGGCGTATGTTCTCGGTGAACTCGACGTCGAGGGCGATCTAGGCGACGCACTCACACACGTGTGGAAGGTGTCTGCCGAGCGGGGGCTCGGGTCGATTACCCCGACACCGTCGCTCGTCTTGGCCGCGGTCAAGGCTGCGCGATCCTTCGGTGCTTTCGGGAGACCTTTGGCTCCGCCGGCGTCGCAGGCTCAGGTGAAGGGGCGCCTGCACAGCCTCGCCCGCGACCGCGAGGCGATCGGGCACCACTACGATTTGTCGAACGATTTCTACCAATTGATCCTCGATGAGAACATGGCGTACTCCTCGGGCTATTGGACTTCCGATGCACCGGACTACACGCTCGAAGACTCACAGACAGACAAGCTGGACCTGGTGTGCCGCAAGGTCGGTCTCGATCGAGCGCGAGGCTTGCGGTTTCTCGATGTCGGCTGTGGTTGGGGCTCGCTCAGCCTGCATGCAGCGCGGGAGTACGGCGCCAGGGTTGTCGGAATCACGATCTCGGCAGAGCAGAAGGCTTTTGTCGACGCGAAGGTCCGCGCGCTCGGTTTGGAAGACTGGGTCGAGATTCGCCTCCAAGATTATCGAGAGATTCCAGACGGTCCCTTCGATGCGGTCGCTTCCATCGAGATGGGTGAGCATGTCGGTGAGGACAACTATCCGACCTACGTGAAAGCGCTCCACGACAATGTTATTGCCGGTGGCCGTGTGCTGATTCAGCAGATGTCCCGCACTGGCCCGCACCCCGGGGGAGGTCCGTTCATCGAGTCGTTCATCGCGCCGGACATGTACATGCGGCCCGTCGGTCGCACTGTTGCGATGATCGAGGAAGGTGGACTCGAAGTGCGGGACGTCCACGCCCTGCGTGAGCACTACGTGCGGACCGTCGACGCGTGGATCGAGACCTTCGAATCGAACTGGGATCGCGTCGTGGAACTCGTAGGTGTCGAAGTCGCTCGGGTGTGGCGTCTCTACCTCGTCGGCGGAGGAATGGCATTTCGGGACGGTAGGATGGGCGTCGATCAGATTCTGTCGGTCCGGCCGCACGGTGATGGTCGATCGGGTATGGAACCGGTACGGCCGCAGTGGGTGTCGCGGCGATGAACGGATTCGACTGGGGCGCGTTCGGAGTGGTCACACTCACGAGTCTGCTGGCGATCGCCGTCGGAATGGCGGTGACAGCCACGATCGGTGTACGGATCGGGCGCCACAACGTTGTCGACGTGTCATGGGGCGCCGGCTTCGTTCTGATCGCGCTCGTGTCCGCGATAGTGGGAACCGGCGACCTCTGGCGCCGGTTGCTGATGCTTGCGCTCGTGGCGATCTGGGGTCTGCGGTTGGCGACGCACATGGCGATTCGATCGCGTGGCAAAGGTGAAGACCCGCGGTACGAAGAAATGCTCGGACGAGCGACGGGTAATCGAACGCTGTATGCGATCCGCAAGATCTATCTCACGCAGGGGATTTCGTTGTGGTTCGTCTCCCTGCCGATCCAGGTCGCAGCAGTGTCGAACGGCAGCTTCGGACTTCTTGTCGTACTCGGAATCGCGCTGTGGATTGTCGGCGTCACGTTCGAGACGGTCGGCGACCGACAGATGGAGGAGTTCAAATCCGATCCGGGCAGCCGTGGCCACATCATGGATCAAGGTTTGTGGGCATGGACGCGGCATCCCAACTATTTCGGCGACGCGTGCGTCTGGTGGGGGATCTTCCTCGTCTCGGCGTCCGTGTGGCCGGGGGTGTTGACCGTCCTCTCACCGATCGCCATGACCTACTTCCTGGTCTTCGCCACCGGAGCGCGGTTGCTCGAGCGACACATGGAACAGCGTCCGGGCTATCGCGAGTATCAGCAGCGGACAAGTTACTTCATTCCTCGCCCGCCGAAAGCCCGCTCCGGGACGTAGGCTCTTTCGGGTGAGGCCAGAGCATGGGTGATCTGAAACTGCCGGCTGCGGTATGCGCGGTTGCCGTCGGCGGAGGGTTGGGCGCGCTCAGCCGCTACGGTCTGGGGGAGCTCTTTCCCCACATCTGGACGACTCTGGTCATCAACGTCGTCGGCTCGTTCGTTCTCGGTGTTCTCGCGGCCCTGCTCGTGCACAACAAGGTTGGGTACCTCTTTCTCGGCACGGGCTTCTGCGGCGGCTTCACCACCTTCTCGTCCTTCGCGGTTCACGCCGTGACGGAGAGTCCGTGGCGATCGATTCTCTATGTTCTCGGGACGTTGATTCCCGCGATCCTCGCTGCAGCACTGGGCAAAGGGCTCGGTGAACGCTGGATCCGCGCGCGGGACGGAGCGTCGGCATGACAGTTCTCCTGGTGGCGCTCGGCGGCGGCGCTGGTGCGAGTGGCCGGTACCTGTTGGCGCGGTATGTGCCCGCGTACAAGGGATTTCCGGCTGCGACGTTCGCCGCGAACGTGATCGGCTGCTTCCTCCTTGGATTGTTCACCGGGGCAGCTCTTTCCACCGAGATGGCCGCACTTCTGGCGACCGGCTTCTGCGGCGGCTTGTCCACCTATTCGACCTTCGCGACCGAGAACGTCGGGATGATCGAGAGGCGCCAGACGGCGCTTTCTCTGATCTACATCGTCCTCAGTCTGATCGTGGGACTGTCCGCTGCGTGGTTGGGAATCCAGATCACGGATTGACGGATCCGGCGCCGAGCGTGCACGCCACGCGGCCAGGGTAGACAATTGTCCACAGTCGCGTCGACACAGTGGTCGACCACCGGGCCGAGGGGGATTCGTGGCGCACGAACGAGCAGGACAAGTGGCTCTGCCAGAGGATCTGATCAATGTTCCTCATCTGGTCACCGCCTATTACACGCGCACTCCGGATCCCGAGAACCCGATGCAGCAGGTACTTTTCGGCACTTCAGGACATCGCGGTTCCAGTCTCGACTCGGCGTTCAACGAAGCTCATATCCTGGCGACAACCCAGGCGATCGTCGAGTACCGCGCTTCGCAGGGAATCGACGGCCCGCTGTTCATCGGCCGGGACACACATGCGCTCTCGGAGCCTGCCTGGCTGTCGGCCTTGGAGGTCCTCGTCGCCAACGACGTCGTCGTCCTCGTCGATTCACGCGACGCCTACACTCCCACCCCGGCTGTCAGTCACGCGATCTTGCGATACAACTCGACGGGTCCGGAGGCCAAAGCCGACGGCATCGTCGTGACACCGTCACACAATCCGCCTCGTGACGGTGGCTTCAAATACAACCCGCCGCACGGCGGGCCCGCGGACACGGATGCGACGTCGGTTATCGCCGATCGAGCGAACGAGCTACTGCGCAAGGGGCTTTCCGGGGTACGGCGTGTGACGGCGGCACAAGCGCTGGACCGCGTCGAACGCTACGACTTCCTCCGCTACTACGTCGAAGACCTCCCCAGTGTCCTCAACCTCGACGCGATCCGCGATGCCGGAATCACGATCGGTGCAGACCCCCTCGGCGGGGCAAGCGTCGACTACTGGGGCGCGATTGCCGAAACTCATCGACTCGACCTCGAAGTGGTGAATCCTCTCGTCGATCCGACCTGGCGGTTCATGACGCTCGATACGGACGGCAAGATCCGCATGGACTGCTCGTCGCCCGACGCGATGGCGTCGCTGATCGGGATTCGGGATCGCTACGACATCGCGACCGGAAACGATGCGGACTCCGACCGCCACGGCATCGTCACTCCCGACGGCGGTTTGATGAACCCGAATCACTATCTGGCCGTTGCCATCGAGTACCTGTTCGCGAACCGGCCAGGTTGGGGCGCAGATACCAGGGTCGGCAAGACCCTCGTGAGTTCCTCGATGATCGACCGTGTCGTGAGCAGCCTGGGCCGCGATTTGCTCGAGGTTCCGGTCGGGTTCAAGTGGTTCGTTCCCGGATTGCTCGACGGGTCTGTGGGATTCGGCGGCGAGGAAAGCGCCGGCGCGTCCTTCCTCCGACACGACGGTTCCGTCTGGACGACGGACAAGGACGGCATCATCCTTGCGTTGCTCGCGTCGGAAATCACCGCGGTGACGGGAAAGTCTCCGTCAGCGCACTACGCCGCGTTGGCCGAGAAGTTCGGGAGCCCGGCGTACGCACGTATCGATGCGCCCGCGACGCGCGCACAGAAGGCAGTCTTGGCAAAACTGTCTCCCGACCAGGTGAGTGCGACCGAGTTGGCGGGTGAACCGATCACCGCGACACTGACTGCCGCGCCCGGAAACGGCGCGGCGATCGGTGGTCTCAAGGTGACGACGGAGAACGCGTGGTTTGCAGCGAGGCCGTCCGGCACGGAGGACGTGTACAAGATCTATGCCGAGTCGATGAAGGGCGCCGATCATCTGGCTCAGGTTCAGGCAGCGGCCAAGGACTTGGTGTCCAGCGTCTTGAAGGCGAACTAGCCCGCGGACCGCTCATGTCGCCCGGCTAGAATTCCGGGCGACATGAAAACTCGTGCAGCCAAGCTGCCACAGGAAATTTGGGTACTGGTCGCCGCCAGCTTCGTCATCGCCCTCGGATTCGGGTTGGTCGCCCCGGCACTACCTCAGTTCGCGCGCAGCTTCGACGTATCGGTCACCGCCGCCACGATCGTGATCTCGTCTTTCGCTTTCATGCGGTTGGTGTTCGCGCCGATGAGCGGCACTTTGGTACAGAAACTCGGTGAGCGGCCGGTCTACATCGTCGGCCTTCTCATCGTCGCGGTCTCGACCGGTGCGTGCGCTTTCGCGGGGGAGTACTGGCAACTTCTGCTGTTCCGGTCGTTGGGCGGCATCGGGTCGACCATGTTCACGGTGTCGGCCCTCGGGCTGATCATTCGCATGTCACCGTCGGACAGTCGCGGCCGCGTGTCGGGTCTGTACGCGACAAGCTTTCTCATGGGATCGATCGGCGGCCCGCTGGTCGGCGGAGCGCTGTTGCAGTTCGGTCTGCGGATGCCGTTCATCATCTACGCAATTGCGTTGGTGATCGCCGCGCTCGTTGTCTTCGTGAGCCTGCGTGGATCTCATTTGGCGTCACCGGACAAGGCTGTCGATGTGAAGTCGATGACTCTCACAGAAGGCCTCCAGTCTCCGGTGTACCGGGCAGCGCTCGGATCGAACCTCGCCTTCGGTGGCGTGATCTTCGGAGTTCGCGTTGCCATGGTTCCCCTGTTCGTCGTCGAGTTCCTCGGCCGAGACCCCTCGATTGCGGCCTACGCCCTGACGATCTTCGCCGTCGGCAATGCGTTGGTGTTGATCGTCTCCGGACGACTCTCGGACCGCTTCGGACGCAAGCCCTTTGTCGTGAGCGGCCTACTCATCTGCGGTCTGGGAACCATCGCAATGGGATTCACCGACAACCTCGTGGTGTTCTTCGCCATTGCCGCAGTGACTGGTGTCGGCTCCGGCCTCATGAGTCCGGCCCAGCAGGCCGCGGTTGCCGATGTTGTCGGATCGACGGCCCGAGGCGGACCCGTTCTGGCGGTATTCCAGATGATGTCCGACATCGGTGGGGTAGTGGCGCCGATTTGTGCCGGACTGATCGCCCAGCATGTGTCGTACTCGGCGGCCTTCGCGGTGATGGGAGCCGTAGTAGTCGTGTCGGCGACGGGGTGGTTGTTCGTCCCGTCGCGAACGAAGCCTGTCGAATCCGTTGTAGAAGATCTGACTGATGTGACGGTGCTAACGGATACTCCTGCGCGGACAAACCTGGACTGACCGGGCATTCTGTACTCTCGATCGGGTGGCAATTCGCATCGTGAGTCTTGTGGCCCGATTGGGTTTGGCGGCCGTCTGGCTGATTTCCGGGGGACTCAAGTTCTTTGATCCCGTTCAGACGAAGATCGCGGTGCGCGCCTATCAACTATTGCCCGAGTCACTGGTGGGTCCGGTGGCGACGGCTCTTCCCCTGGTCGAAATAGTCCTGGGCCTGCTGATCCTCGTCGGGTTGGCGGTGCGAGCATCCGCTGCAGTCTCGGTGGTCATCCTCACGGTTCTCATTGCGGTGATCATTTCGGTGTGGGCCAGGGGATTGTCCATCGACTGCGGATGTTTCGGCGGCGGAGGTGCAGCCGACGTCGGCGCTTGGGACTATTCGAAGGAGATTCTCCGCGACCTGGGCTTCTTGGCACTTGCCGTCTGGCTGCTCGTGTTCCCGCGTTCGCCACTCGCGTTGGGGCCCGGATCACGCGCGGCGTTCTCAGTGGATACTCAGTCTTCAGTGGCAAGGTAAGCAATCGGTAAATCGTTTCGACGCACGAAGGACTGCATCAGCGTGAGCACCAAGAGCAGCAAGAACAAATACTCTCCGGAACCGGTCTCGAGCCGCTCCACCTACATCATCGGTGGCCTCGCGGTGCTCGTGATCGCGGCCCTCGTCATCGGCGGTGTCTTGTGGACGAACAGCAAGAACAAGCCCCAGAACGACGGTTACGGCTCCGTGCAGAGTTCCGAAGTTGCCGTCACGGTGCAGGACAACGGAGTGGTGCTGCTCGGCAAGCCCTCCGCCGCGACAACCATTGATCTCTTCGAGGATCCGCTGTGCCCGGCCTGTGCTGCTCTCGAACACCTCAGTGGCCAGGCTCTCGCGGCCGCTGTCGACAACGGTGACGTCGCCGTGCGATACCACATGCTGAACTTCCTCAACCGGGCGTCGGGCAGCGGTGACTACTCCACACGGGCCGGCGCCGCTCTGCTCTGCGTCGCTCAGGGTGGTGACGCGATTGCGTACTCCGCATTCCACAACAAGCTTTTCGCGACCGACACGCAGCCTGCCGAGGGCGGCAGCAGCGACCACACCAACGACGACCTCGCCCAGATCGCTCGTGATGCGGGCGCATCCGACGACGTGGCAACCTGCATCTCTTCCGGTACCAACGTCGAAGCCGCCGCGGCCAATGCCACGGCCGCCAGCCAGGCGCTCAAGGATGTCGGGTCGAACGGGACGCCCACGGTTGTGGCGAACGGCAAGATCGTTGACACAGGCAGCAGCGACTGGGTTTCCAAGCTCTCCTCTTGAGCTGGAGCGGCCGCTTCGACAAGGAGCGGCCGCTTCGCTCTGACCAGGCGATTTGTTGCCCAGGAGTCAAGTGGTGTAACTTTCTTCCAGCAAGCGGAAAGCAGAACAGCCGCTGCGAGTTCGACTGTTAGAGTGAACTGAATACGGGGCTATGGCGCAGCTGGTAGCGCACCACACTGGCAGTGTGGGGGTCAGGGGTTCGAGTCCCCTTAGCTCCACCCAATACAAATGCTCTGCACCAATCGGTGCAGAGCATTTGTTGTTTTCGAGCCAGTGTTGTGTTGTCGACCCTGTGTTTTTCGAGTCTCTATTGCATGCAGCACAGTTCTGCCTAGATGTGTCGACCGCCATAACGCCAGGGCGTCAATGTTCAATAACGTCCGCGATGAGGCCTGATCATCCCGTGCATTCTCAGCATGGGGACCGTTGGCGGAACGGAGAACCATGAGTGCACACGTGGTGATAATCGGGGCAGGATATGCGGGCGTCATGGCAGCGAAGCGACTGCTGAGAACTCGGTCGGACATCACGGTGACCGTCGTGAATCCGCGCCCACACTTCGTGCAAAGAATCAGGCTCCATCAGATGATCGCGGCTGGCTACGACGCGACGGTCTCGTTCGACAGGGCGCTACCGCGTGCGGCACACCGAGTCTTCGGAGAGGTGACGACGATCGAGGCGGCGCTCGGCAGGCTCACCCTCGACGACGGCAGCGTGCTCGACTACGACTACTTGGTCTACGCAGTCGGAAGTAGGCAGTTACCCAGCACTATTGCCGCGGCGGCGGAGCACGGGTTCAGCGTCTCCGAATTCGAGGACGCGGTTCGCCTCGAATCCAGACTGGCGACACTCGACGGGAAGGCTACGGTCTGCGTTGTCGGCGGCGGTCTCACCGGAATCGAGACTGCCGCAGAATTGGCTGAGCAGCGAAGCAGCCGAATCACTTTGGTGACCGGAGGAATCGTGGCCCCGGATCTGTCAGAGCGTGCGCGATCTGCAATTCTCAGAACATTGACCGATCTTGGGGTCGACATCGTCACCGAATCCCGGGTGACGCGGATCGACGGTTCGTCCTGCGAGCTTGCGGGAGGCGCACGGGTGGAGGCAGATTGCACGATTCTCGCGACAGAATTCGGGGTCCCCGATCTGGCGCGCCGAAGTGGCCTTCCCGTCGACGGTCTCGGTCGTCTGAAGGTCGACGACCGACTCGAATGCTCGTCCCACCCCAACATCGTCGGTGCGGGTGATGCGGTCGCAGTCGGTGATCTTTTACTGAGGATGAGTTGTCAGGCTGCGATTCCCTTGGGAGTCCATGCGGCCGAGACGATCCTGCATCGACTCGAAGGTTCCGCGCCGCGCCCGGTGGCTCCGAAGTTCGCAGGCCGGTGCATCAGTCTCGGAAGGCGGCGAGGTGTGTTCCAGCGGACCACTCGTGTCGACAACGCAACGGGCATGTTCGTCGCAGGCAGGGCGGGTGCGTTCGTCAAGGAACGAGTGTGTTCGTCGACGACCGACTGGGCCCTCACTCCGCGCCGCTCTTTCTTCTACAGCTGGACATGAGGAGCGCTGGTCACGCTCGATCACAGACTCGATCGATGATCGCCGCAGTCTTGCGGACGTACGGTTGGCGGACGACGTCTTCGTGGCACGCGTCGACGTCGTCGAAATCCAGTGAGCCCGTGGCAATGAGTGACCAGATCTCGCGTCCACGGTTGTTGGTGGCCCCACGGATCACGGTGACGGGCGCGGCGCATGCTCGTATCCGATGCTTCCGGAGCGCCTGGCCTCCTATGTAGAGGAACACGGTCCACTGGGTGGCCGGCGGGTACTGCAGAAGGCCGGCGAACAGCGTGCGGATCCACATGGCCGCGACGGTGCGTCTGGTCGGCTTCCAGCGGGCATTGGTGGATGGTTGTGGTGCAAGGTCGACGATCGACGGATCCAAAGTGATGCCCGCTCGACCAGCCAGTCGTGCGGCAGCCTCGGTGGAGATTCTGGTGTCGAGAACGGTGACGTGTTCGACAGTGTCACCTGACTCGGACAGCTGTGTCGCCATTTCCAGCGCCACGTAGCCGCCGTACGAGTATCCGGCGAGGAGGTATGGCCCGGTGGGCTGAATCTTCTTGATTTCGAAAATGAAACGGCGGGCGCTTGCTTTCACCGACCGGTCGGGTAGTCCGCGAGATTCGAAGCCATGTGGCTGAAGTGCGTAAACCGGCCGATCGGTGTGAAGCGCTTTCGACAAGGCGGACAGCGTCGTCGATGGGCACCCCGCTCCGTTCATGATGAACAGCGGTCGCCCGGAGCCTTCGAGCTTCAGTGGCACCATCGTGTTGTGACAGACGCGATCATCGGGATCGATTCTGCGCCGATCCACCAGCGCTGCAAGGTCTTTGACGGTACTGGCGGCCGCGAACTCCGCCGCCGTGATCCGGATCCGGAACATGTCGTGAATCTTTGCCACCACTTCGGTTGAAGCAAGCGAATCGCCGCCGAGTTCGAAGAAGTCGTCCTCACGGTCGATGGAGTCGATACCGAGAATCGACTCCCAGATCGAGGACAACCACAATTCGGCGGGCCCGGCGAGAGTCGGTGGAGTGGACCGCACCTCGACGGAGGGCAGCGCTGTTCGATCGACCTTTCCTCTTTCGTTGCGGGGCAACGCCGGCATCAGAACAAAATGTCGGGGGAGCATCCAGGCCGGCAGATATGTTGCCAATTCGCGCCGCATCTCGGCGCCCGACCGTGCCATCACGGCTTTGGTCAGGACCACGTAGGCGACGATCTCCGGTCGATCGTTCTCGAGGACGACGGCCACGAAAACATCGGCGACGCCTGGAATTCGACGAATATGCGCCTCGACTTCCATCGGCTCCACCAGGTAGCCCCGAATCTTGACGGCGTCGTCGACGCGTCCCCGCAGTTGCAGTTCTCCGCGTTCGTCGATGCGGCCCCGGTCACCGGTCCGGTAGATGCTCACTCCGTCGCCCAGTCGCGTGAATCGTGTTGCAGTTCGATCCGGGTCGCCGTGGTATCCGTCGGCAAGATCACTGGAGACAACCTGAATCTCTCCGATCTCTCCGTCGGGGAGAGGCACGCCGTTCACATCGACGATCTGTACGTCCTTGCCGTCGCGAGCACGTCCGGCCGGTACCACTCCGACGGGTAGTTCGGAATGTGGTGGGAACGCGTTGTACGCGACGACACCGGTCTCGGTGGTGGCCAGCCAGTTGACGTACGTGACGCGAGCGAAGCCGTGACTGCGATGGCGCGCGTAGTCCTCGCCGTGAACTGCTTCTCCGTACGTTACGACGACGCGTAGGGAACCGATCGAATCATCATTTGCTGCATCGCAATCGAGATCCGACCACGCCCGCAGAAAGGACGGCGCACAGTGCGTGGTCGTGATCGAATTCTCGATCAGCCAGTCGTCGATTCCCGAGACGCCGTCGATACGTGGATCCCAGCAGAAGACCGTGACTCCGTTCATCAGGCCCATGATCAGGGCCGTGATTCCGGCTCCGAAACTGACGGGCAACAGGTTCCCGATGTGATCATCGGGTCGCAGGTCGATTGCTGCGGCAAGTTCGTCGGCCTTGTTCAGGCACATGGAGTGGCTCAACACGACTCCCTTGGGTGCCCCGCTGGTGCCTGACGTGAACGCGATCATGGCAGGGTCGGAACTCGATGGTTCCAGCGCGCTGTCGAATCTGAAGCCCGTCGCAGCAGACTCGTCGAGTATCGACTGCAGCGCGACGGCGCCCGAGGTGCTCATGATGTGCGCTCGGCGGGCCTCGGGGAGTTGTGGGTCGATCATGACCAAGGGCCGACCGGAAATCAGAGTGGCGAGGATGGCGGGCACCGACTCGGCCGTTGGTTCGAGATCGACCGCAACCGGGCGTGCCCCGTGTGACCCACGTAGGCGAAGTTCGCGGACCAATGCGTCGGTCCGGAGTTCGAGTTCGGCGAAAGTGATCCGGTCGCGCGGAGTCACGACGGCAACGGCGTCGTGCTGCATAGAGGTGACTCGGCGCCACCTCGACTCGATCGTCTCGTCGATGACTGCATAGCGAGTGCGTTCTAGACCTAAGTCGACAACCTTCATCACAGTAGCTCCGTCCGACTTTCAGCTATCTTTTAGCAAAGACTACATAAGGTTTGTGAAGTAGGTCGATAACAAACCAAAAGTAGTTTTACATACCGCCCCATCCTCCAGTCCGTCAGCTCCGAATGCCTTGAGGAACCAATGCCGATCGAGCGGTGTACAGACGAGGAGCAGTGACATGAAGTGGTCGGGGCGAAGTGCGATTGCGATTGCGGGAGTGTGCGCCGCAGTGACGATGTTTTCGGGAACCGCGCAGGCGAGCCCACTCTGGGAACCCTTGCAGCCGGTGGCGAACCTGGACGTCGCGCGCTACGTAGGGGAATGGAACCAGGTGGCGGCGATTCCTCAGCCCTTCAACCTCGCGTGCGCGAAGGACACCCGGGCGAGTTACGGGATCGTCGATTCGTCGAACGTGAGCGTGAAGAACACGTGTACGACGTGGACCGGTCAAGCCAACGAGATCGTCGGGAATGCCCGAGTTACCGATCCAGCAACGGGTGCCCAGTTGCACGTGAGCTTCCCCGGGGTGCCCTCACAGGAAAGCTTGGACGGCCCACCCAACTACATCGTCACCTACATTGCCGACGACTATTCGTGGGCACTGGTGGGCGATCCGCTCAGGCTTTCCGGGTTCGTGCTCTCACGGTCGGCGGTCGTCGACGCGGCAGGATGGAGTGAGATCCGCCGGGTCGCCGAATCCCGTGGATACAACGCATGCACGATCCTGACGTCACCGACCACCGAGGGCACGTCGGACATCCGTCCGCTCTGCACGGTGTGAGTCTGCTGTCAGCGTGAACCTTCCGGAGCCACACTCCACTACGATCACTTATCGGTACGTGTGGTTTCGGAAGGTTGTGTGGTGGCGAAGAAGCAGATTCCCGTAATAGTCGTCGCAGGCTTTCTCGGTTCGGGCAAGACGACGCTGCTCAACCATCTTCTGCGTAACAACGACGGTCTACGCATCGGCGTGATCGTCAACGACTTCGGCTCCGTCAACATCGACTCGATGATGGTCGCCGGTCAGGTCGATTCGATGGTCTCTCTCAGCAACGGCTGTTTGTGCTGCGCTGTCGACGTCTCGGACATGGACGAGATGCTGAACAAGTTGGCGCACCGGCAGTCCGGGATCGACGTGATCGTCATCGAGGCCAGCGGGCTTGCCGAGCCGCGGAACATGATTCGACTCGTCCTCGGAAGTGAGAACCCGTCGGTCGTCTACGGCGGCCTGGTAGTCCTGGTCGACGGAGCCAATTTCTCCACCGTTCGCCGCGAACATCCCGAGCTCGATCAACATGTCCGCCTGGCAGACCTGGTGGTAGTCAACAAGATCGACAGCGTTCCGGTCGCCGAACGCGAGCGATTCACGACCGAAATTCGTAAGTTGAATCCGCGAGCGCCGATGGTGGAAACCTCGCACTCGCGGATAGACCCCGCTCTGTTGTTCGATACCGGCGAGGTGACCCCTCCGGCTCCGGGCGATCAACTGAGCCTCGACGAGCTCCTGCGCGACGGGCACGACGACGATCACGAGGACGGCTCGTGTCACCACGATCACCTGCACCACCGCTACGAATCGGTTGATTTCGCATCGGAGACGCCTCTCGATGCCAGGGCTCTGACGCACTTTCTCGAGAATCAGCCGTCGGGTGTTTACCGCATCAAGGGCTTCGTGAACTTCGAGATTCCGGGCTACACAGGAAAATTCGAGATCCAATCGGTGGGTGATCATGTCCGGATCACGCCGCTGCGATGGAAGTCGGGCGAACCTCGAACCACGCAACTGGTCGTGATCGGCACCGGGATGGATTCGGGGGCGGTCGGCAGCGCGCTCCGCGCCTGCGTGCGCGAAGAAACGGTCGAACCGCACCCCGACGCCATGCTGGGATTGCACCGCTATACCGTCGGGGCGTGAGTGAATCAGCTGTATCCGTGTACGAAGCGATTCGGCGACGGCGAGACGTTCGCGCCGAGTTCTCGGGAGAGATCGTCCCCGACGAAACTCTGATGCGCATTCTCGACGCCGCCCATCGCGCGCCGAGCGTGGGAAACACGCAACCGTGGGATTTTGTCGTCGTTCGTAATCCGGAGACGCTCGACACCTTCGCGGCACACGTCGCCGATGCCCGGGTGAAATTCGCGCAGTCCTTGCCCGAGGATCGCCGCTCGACGTTCGACCCCATCAAGATCGAGGGAATCGCCGAGAGTGGTACCGGCATCGTCGTCACTTACGACCCGTCGCGCGGTGGCCCGAACATCCTCGGCCGTCATACCGTCGACGACACCGGGCTGTTCTCGGCGGTACTGGCAATTCAGAATTTGTGGCTCGCCGCGGTAGCCGAGGAGATCGGCATCGGCTGGGTTTCGTTCTACGACGAGAAGTACCTCACCGAACTCATGGGCATTCCGTCACCCGTTCGCCCCATTGCGTGGCTGTGCGTCGGGAAGGTGACCGAGTTTCAACAGGTTCCGGATCTCGAACGCTTCGGATGGCGACAGCGCCGGCCACTGGCCGACGCTGTCCACTACGAAAACTATTGAGTTGTACCGGGCGGCGTTGCGCGCGGGGCGGCGGTGTGGCCTAGCGTGCGGGACGGCCACCGGTGGAGCCTGCGGTGCGAGCGCCGCCGCCGGTGCGGGGACGGCGAGCGCCACCACCGGCATGTTCCTGACGGGCAGCTCCGCCGGTGCGAGCACCGCGTGACTGACCGCCCTGTCCGGAGCGAGCCTGACCCGAACGTGCTGCGCCGCCGCGTCCACCCTGGCCGGCGGGACGCTGTCCGCGTCCACCGTTGGGCTGGGCAGGAGCCTTCGGAGCCGGCGTGACGTGCGGTGCGATGTCGCCGACCAACTTGACGACGTGCTCGGAGTTGGCAGTCGAACGGACCGGGGTCACCTTGATGGCTGCCTTGCGCATGAGGATCGCAAGATCCTTACGCTGCTCGGGCAGAACCACGGTGACCACGTCGCCGGCGCTGCCTGCGCGAGCGGTGCGACCACTGCGGTGCAGGTAAGCCTTGTGCTCGGCCGGCGGATCGACGTGGACGACCAACTCGACGTCGTCGACGTGGACGCCACGCGCTGCGACGTCGGTGGCGACGAGGACGCGCGCTTCACCGGCGGAGAATGCCGCCAGGTTACGGTCGCGAGCAGCCTGCGAGAGGTTGCCGTGAAGGTCAACGGACGGGATGCCCGACTCGGTGAGCTGGCGAGCCAACTTGCGAGCCTGGTGCTTGGTGCGCATGAACAGGATGCGACGACCGGTACCGGAAGCGAGCTTCTCGACCAGAGCCTTCTTGGCTTCGACGCCGTCGACGTCGAACACGTGGTGCGTCATTGCGGCGACGGGGGAGTTGGCCTCGTCGACCGAATGCATGACCTCGTTCTTGAGGAAACGCTTGACGAGCTTGTCGACGCCGTTGTCCAGCGTTGCCGAGAACAGTAGACGCTGCCCGTCCTGCGGGGTGGACGAGAGGATGCGGGTGACGACGGGCAGGAAGCCGAGGTCGGCCATGTGGTCGGCCTCGTCGAGCACGGTGATCTCGACGGCGTCGAGACTGACGAACTTCTGCTTCATGAGGTCTTCGAGGCGACCGGGGCAGGCGACGACGATGTCGACTCCGGCCTTGAGAGCCTGAACCTGGCGGTGCTGCGAGACACCACCGAAGATCGTGGTCACGCGCAAGTCGTATGCGGCGGCCAACGGTTCGAGGGTTGCGGTGATCTGGGTGGCGAGCTCACGCGTCGGTGCGAGCACCAGGCCGAGCGGTCGACCCGGACGACGCTTTCCTCCGGACAGTTCGCCGGCGAGGCGGGAGACCATGGGGATGGAGAACGCGAGGGTCTTGCCGCTTCCGGTCTTTCCGCGGCCCAGTACGTCGCGCCCCGAGAGAGTGTCGGGGAGGGTGTCGATCTGGATCGGGAACGGAGAAGTGATTCCGCCGTCTTCGAGAGCTTTCACCAGCGGTGCGCGCACACCGAGGGCTGCGAAGGTGGTAGCGGGCGTAGAGATGTCAGACAAGTGTGTTCAGAGCCTTTCGGGCACGTGTTCGTGCCCGGATGCCGACACGGGAATTAACCGGTCGAACAATCAAGCACAGTGGTGGCGGCGCTGCCGGTCGGCAGGCTTCTTCGCCGTAAGAAGAGCGGGTGCATTGAGCACTCAGCAAGAAAATTTGCGTTCTACGACGCTGGATGCCCGATTTCAGGCACCTAGTGATCGCAACTCTACCTTCCCGGAGCGTTCGACCTACAACCCGACCCATTCGGAGACGCCGTTCGCGAAGTGTTGCCGCTTCCAGATCGGTACCTCGTGCTTGATGCGCTCCACCAGTTCGGCGCACGCGGCAAACGCCTCCGCTCGATGCGGCGCGGCGACGGCGGCGACCAGTGCGAGGTCGCCGATCTCGAGGTGACCGACGCGATGGATCGCGGCAACCGGCAGGCCGGTCGAGGCCGCAACCTCTTGGCAGCACGTCTGGAGGAAGCGTTCGGCATCCGGATGCGCTTGGTACTCCAACGCCGAAACCGCTTGACCTCCATCGTGATTGCGCACCGTTCCCGTGAACACCACAACAGCGCCGTTCTTCGGACCGGCAACGGCGGCGTCGACGGTGTCTGCGTGAATCGGTTGCTCGGAGATCCGAGCCAATAGCTCACTCATCGTGCGCTCCTCCGCCTGCGACCTGCGCGAGCAGGTGATCGATGATGGGTCCGAGGACGGCGAGACCGTCCTTCACTCCACCGGGAGAACCCGGAAGATTGACGACGACCGTCGTACCTGTGAGACCTGCCACACCACGGCTCAGCGACGCGTGTGGTGTCTTCTCGAGGCCCTTGGTCCGGATCGCTTCTGCGACGCCGGGCAACTCACGGGTCAAGACTGCCCGGGTAGCTTCCGGGGTGGCATCCGTGGGGGAAGCCCCGGTGCCGCCGGTACTGATGACGAGTGACGGGGAGCCCTCCTTGGCGTCAGCGATGCCCGCCGCGATGTCTGCGTCGGCGTACACAAGCGGTCCACGTACCTCGAAGTCCCGCTCGCGTAGCCAGGTCGCGATCGTGGGTCCGGTGGTGTCGGGTCTGGTGCCGTTCGCACCGCCGGTGGAAGCCACGAGGACGGTCGCGGACCGTGCCGAGGTGAAGGTGTGCGCCGGAGCTGTCTGTGCGTTCTGAGTGTCGCGGGTCCAATGTCCGCGCTTACCACCGTCTTTGGTGAGCAGACGAACACCGTTCATGGTAGCTCCGGGGTCCACCGCTTTGACCATGTCGTGCAAGGTCAGGCCGGCTACCGCGACGGCGGTGAGTGCTTCCATCTCGACGCCGGTCTGTCCGCGAGTCTTCGCCGTCGCCTCGACGGTGATCGATGTTTCGGTGAACCCGAATTCCACCTTGACCGACGAGAGCGCGAGTTGATGACACAGCGGGATCAGTTCGGAGGTCTTCTTCGCACCGGCGATTCCGGCGATGCGCGCGGTGGTGAGGACATCAGCCTTGGGCATGCCGTCGGCGCGGACGAGGCGAACTACCTCGGCGGTCGTGACGAGTTCGCCGGCAGCGACGGCGATACGCGTCGTCTCGGCCTTGGCGCTGACGTCGACCATGCGCGCTCGGCCCTCGCTGTCGACGTGTGTCAATTCGGTCATCAGTGTCCTTTGAATCAGATCGAGTGAATCAGATCGAGGAAGTCGAGAGCGGGACGACGTCGACGAGATCGCCCGCGCCGAGCTCGGTCACGGCGGCGGGGATGTCGATCAGGACGTCGGCCCACGCCATGGCTGCAACAAGGTGCGATCCGGGTCCGGCAACGAGTTCGATTCCGTCCGCAGTTCTGCGTGCCCGCAGGAACTGCCGCTTGCCGTCCACCGAACGCAGCGGTGCAGTCAACGGGAGTCGCTCGCGTGGGATCTCGGGCAGGCCCGCGGCCCGGCGCAGTTCGCCCCGTGCGAAGACCTCGAAGGAGACCATCGTGCTCACCGGGTTGCCCGGGAAGCTCAGTACCGGCACTTCGTTCACCACTGCAGTGCCTTGCGGACCGCCCGGCTGCATTGCGACGTGGCCGAAGTGTGCTCCCAGAGGCGTGAGAGTTTCCTTCACCACCTCGAAGTCGCCCATGGACACTCCGCCGGAGGTGAACACCAGATCAGCGACCGAGGTTGCGTACGAGAGCAATTCGCGGAACTCGGCGGGGTCGTCGCTGCTTCGGGCGACGGATACGACATCGGCGCCGTTGGCTTCGGCCAATGTTGCCAAAGCTGGACCGTTGGAATCGTAGATCTCACCGGGTTCGAGAGTTGTTCCGGCACTTTTCAGTTCGGCGCCCGTCGTAATTATCGCGACCCGTGGCTTCGTGTAGGTGTCGAGCGAGGCCAGGCCCACAGCACTCAGCGCGGCGATATGGCGAGGTTCCAAGTGCGTTCCGGCCGTGACCAGTAGCATTCCGGCGGTGATGTCGCTGCCACGTTCGCGTACGAATTCGCCTACCGACCTGCCCCGTTCGATCGTGACGACGTGCTCGGTGACACCCGTTGTGTCCTCGACCGGAACAACGGCGTCGGCACCCTCGGGGAGCGGAGCACCGGTCATGATGCGAAATGCCGATCCTGGAAGGTGTTTCGGTGGTTTTCCGCTTCCAGCGGCGATCACGCCTCGAACCGTCAGTGTGGTCGGAACCGAGGCCACAGAAGCAGCATCGACGGCATACCCGTCCATCTGCGAGTTGCGGAAGAGTGGCAGGTCTACCGGCGATGCGATATCCGAGCAAGTTATGCGCCCCAACGCTTCTGCCGTCGGAACTGCCGTCGGAGAGAGGGTGTGCAGGCCGGTGAGCAATCCGGAGATGTGCGACGCGTGTTCCTCGACCGAACGCGCGCTCATGACAGTAACCTCGACAACCTCGACATGTTTTGATCCTAGGCGGTGTGGTCCGTCCGACACACGGAGTACGGCTTTCGGTCATACTGGAGCAATACGGAAGTTGGTGAAGTGATGACAGTGGTCTCGATGGGAATTCCCACCGTGCGGTTCGACGCTGCCTCCCTCGCCGGTCGTCCCGAGACGGATCTCCTGGTCGACAGGTTCGGGCGTGTTGCCAGAGATCTGCGAGTCTCGATCACCGAGAAGTGTTCACTTCGTTGCACGTATTGCATGCCGGAGGAAGGCTTGCCGGCCATCGCTGCGGAAGATCTTCTGAGTGCCGACGAGATCATTCGAGTAGTCGGAATCGGCGTCGAACGAGTCGGTATTCGCGAGGTGAGATTCACCGGCGGCGAACCGCTGATGCGTAGTGACCTCGAAAAGATCATCGGGGGGTGCGCCGCGCGCGTGCCAGGAATTCCACTTTCCATGACTACCAACGCCGTTGGGCTCGAACATCGTGCCGCAAAGCTGGCTGCAGCTGGTTTGACCCGCGTGAATGTTTCCCTGGATTCGGTTGATCGCGCCCATTTCGCTGAATTGACGCGTCGAGACAGGTTGCCGTCCGTTCTCGCGGGAATTCGAGCGGCAGCTGCGGCCGGGCTCGCGCCACTGAAGATCAATGCGGTGCTGATGCGTGAAACGCTCCACGGCGCGGCGGATCTTTTGCAGTGGTGCCTCGAAGCCGGCGTCGAATTGCGCTTTATCGAGCAAATGCCTCTGGACGCAGACCATGCATGGGCACGCGAGAACATGGTGACCGCGGCTGAATTGTTGTCCGTTTTGGGAAGCCGTTTCGAATTGGAAGCAATCGGCCGTGAAGATCCGTCGGCTCCTGCCGAAGAATGGCGTGTCGACGGGACCACGATGACGGTAGGGATCATCGCTTCCGTGACCCGCTCGTTCTGCAGTGAATGCGATCGGACGCGAATGACCGCAGAGGGAACAATTCGGTCATGTCTGTTCAGTGACCGTGAAGTTGATCTGCGTGCCGCGCTCAGGGCCGGAGCAAGTGACGACGAACTAGCGGATTTGTGGCGCGGTGCGATGTGGAACAAATGGGCAGGGCACGGCATCGACGCCGCGGACTTCGTTCCGCCCGAAAGAAGTATGGGAGCGATCGGTGGCTGATCCGCATTCGATCTCGGTTCGTTACTTTGCTGCTGCAGCGGATGTATCCGGTTGCCGTAGCGAGGTAGTCGCCATTTCGCCCGACAACACACTTGCCGAGTTGGTGGCGGTCTTGGTCGGACGATACGGATCGGAGATGGAGCGAGTGCTGTCGGTCTCGGCTTTCCTCGTCGGTGACGAGTTGACCCGCGACGTCTCTCGAGCCTCCGGTAGCGCTGTCGATATTCTTCCGCCTTTCGCTGGAGGCTAGTCCGAGAATTGCCGGCGTAGCTATTTGTGGGCTGCCGACGTATTGTCCTTTTTCGGTTTGCCGGTCCAAATATTTATATCTTGATCACTCCAGCTCAAGTGGCATCTATCTCCGTTTTCTCCATTGTTGGTCAATTGTCCAGCATTGGTCGTTTTGTTTAGTTTCTCCTATTTTTGGGGGAGCGAATGCACTTCGAATTGCCAAGGTGAATTGTCATCTGTTTGGATGACAAAAGAAATACCTTCGCTGTTGGTAATTGTCGACATGTGTTAATTTTGGCGCAATTCCACTCGGGATATGTGAAAGGTATTTCAATGTCGATTAATTCCACGCGCCGTGTCGGAGTCGTCGTAGCGCTCCTCGGAGCAGCTGCACTCACCGCTCCGGCAATTGCTACTGCGCTTCCGTCCACCGGTTCTCTCGGCTCTTCTGCGCCGGAAGCCTCGTGCTCGACCCTGTCCACCGAAGCGACGCCGAACGGGTGGGGCATCCCGTTCACCGACGAGAAGGATCAGACCGCGTCGTACTCGGCCGACAACGTTCTCGACAAGGACGGCTCACTGAAGCTGGCCGTCGACGGTACCGGCGATCGTTCGGTTTCCTACCATTCGGCCGGCGGTATCAAGCTGTCCGACGCAGTCGGCAAGGCGATCGGCTTTGCCGAGCGCGCCGCCACGCCGACTGCGGCATTCCAGCTCCGCCTCACCGGAACCACCGGCGGAAAGTTCGAGAACGGATTCACCACCCTGGTGTGGGTCCCGGGACCCGACGCCACGCCGACGGCTGACGGCGGCGTTCACGCGGATCTCCAGAAGGGCGTGTGGTGGAGCACTCAGAACATCGACGGCGCCAAGGACCGCGTGTCAGTGCCTTTGGCTGACATCGTCGCCGCGAACCCGAACGCGGTAGTCGACCACTACGGCGTCAGTGTGGGCACCGGTTCCGCCGCCACGTCGACGCTGGTCGATGCAGTGCAGTTCAACGGATGCACCACCAACTTCGCGAAGAAGGATCCGGCTTCGGGAACGGGTTCGCTGGGCGACGTCTTCGGCAGCCTGTTCGGTAGCTAGTCGCTGGTAAGAGCTCTGGTAGGAGTTACTTCCACCAGTCATCGAGGGGTGTGACCGGCACCGTGCGCTTGTGACGAGTGTTGGTGAACATCTTCTCGAGCTTCTCGGCTACCTCGGAGGAAACGTCCTTTCCTTCGAGGTAGTCGTCTATCTGTGAGTACGTGACGCCGAGGGCAACTTCGTCGGGTAGCGCGGGTCGGTCGTCCTCGAGGTCGGCGGTCGGCACCTTGCGCCACGTGCTCTCGGGTGCGCCCAATTCCTGCAGCAATGCAGCGCCCTGGCGTTTGCTCAAGCCGGTGAGCGGCGTGATGTCGACACCGCCGTCACCGAATTTCGTGAAGAAGCCGGTAATCGCTTCTGCGGCGTGGTCGGTACCGATCACGAGGTAGCCGAGCTGACCGGCAATCGCATACTGGATGACCATTCGTTCGCGCGCCTTGATGTTGCCGCGGACGAAGTCGCGTAGTTCGCCGTTTCCCAGCGCCTCGGAGGCCTCACGGGCCGTCGCGTCGGCGCCAGGCTTGACGTTGACCGTGAGAGAGCGGTCCGGCTTGATGAAGCCGAGCGCGATCTGAGCGTCGGATTCGTCGGCCTGAGCGCCATAGGGGAGTCGAACGGCGACGAACTCGGCCTCGTGGCCTTCTTCGCGAAGTTCCGTGACCGCGCGTTGGGCGAGGGCTCCGGCGAGCGTGCTGTCCTGACCGCCGCTGATTCCCAGAACGAACCCTTTGGCGGGGGTCGAGCGCACGTAGTCCTTCAGGAACTGGACTCGCGCGCGAACCTCCGCTGCGGCGTCGATTGTCGGCTTTGTGCCGAGTTCTTCGATGATGCTTTCACGCAGTGTGGCCATGAATGGACTCTAGCGATGTGAGCAGGCGCGTGCAGTGCCACCGTATCCGGGGCGGTACGGTCGCGCACATGAGTGCGAACAACGTTCTGGTGGTCAGTGCGACGAAGTCGGAAGCGGCATACGTGCCGCAAGGATGCGAACTGCTGATCACGGGGATTGGAAAGGTCAGTGCTGCAACAGCAGTCGCCTCTGCTCTCGCGCGGTACGAGCGGGATGATCTGCCGCTGGTCGTCAACATCGGGACAGCCGGTGCGCTGCACGCGCACCACGGCGGCCTCTATGTTCCCGGCGTCGTCATCAATCACGACATCAGCAGCACCGCGATCCGAGCGCTGGGGCACGACGTCGCGGACCGTTTGGTGCTCGCCGGCGGTGACGACACGGTGTTGGCGACCGGCGACGCATTCATCGCCGACGCTGCAACCCGGGACGCCCTTGCACAGCGAGCCGATCTGGTCGACATGGAGGGGTTTGCCATCGCATTCGCCGCGCAGGCTGCGGGTGCTACCTGCCGACTCGTCAAACACGTCAGCGATCACGCGGACGACTCGGCCTTGGACTGGCCCGCGATGATCGATGCCAGCGCCCGCGAGTTGGGGCGCTGGCTGCTTGACAACGTCTGATCGAGCCTGCAGCGTCTGGTCAAGCCTGCGCAGTCAGTATCAATCCGGTGTCGTCGGGCTTGCGCAGGGTCAGCGTGTCGGCGTCGACGGTGTAGCTTACTTCGCCGTCGAGCACCGCCAGGATCTGGCGCTCGATGTCCATGTTCTCCTCGGGGCAAGCCATACGCGTGGTTGCCATCGGCGTGAACGTGACTGTGGTGTCGGACGTCTGGGCGCTTCCGGTCATGCGATTGCATCCGGTGCTCCCGCTGACCGAACCGTCTGCGGCAATCGTCAGTTCGGGAGCTGACGTCTCCAGAGCCAGGCTCGTACTGATCGCATCGGGACTGATGAGGGACGTGACAGTCCACGTCGTGCCCTGCAGCGGTCGATCCGGCGTGACGATTTTCTTGTCCTGCAGGGTGACTGTGGCGTCCTTCGATGTCAGGACGAGGGTGTCGCCGTCGAGGCTCCACGCCGGCGCGGCGGTCAGCAATGTTGTTGTCCAGGAGTCGGATTCGGCGATGCCGGGAGGGCAGCCCATCATGGTCGACGCCATGGTGCCGGTGGTCAGCTTGCCGTCGGTGAACTCGACCGAACCGTTTGCCGTGTTGCATCCGGCGCTCGCGGACACTCGACCGGCCTGGCTGAAGTCGAGAGTCAGCGGGCCGCCGCCGGGAATTTGTGTTCCATCCACGGAGGTCGAGATGAACACACGACCGGAGGGATCCGTCTTGTCCTCGGGGGAGTCGGACGAAGCGGAGCAACCGCTTACCGCGGCGATGGTCAGGAGGCCGATGACGGCAGCTGCGATGCGCATGGGCTCACATTAAGTGGTGGGACGGATCGGGGGAGTCAACATCGAGTAACGCGCCGGGCAAGGTCTTCCCAGCCGGCGGCCAGACGCTCGGTGGTCATCCCGAGATCGCGCACCTGATGAAGGACGAGCGACGCTTCGAGTGGTGCCAACAGTGCTGAAGCGAGCAGATCGAGGTCGCCCTCGACGCCGGCTCCTCGAAGAAGCCCGATGACGTGAGCGATGCCGAGCGCCCGGGCCGGACCGCCGAAGCGGTATTCAGGAGCGTTTTCCGCTGCTCGGAGGACTTCGCCCTGTACTTCCACCATGGCAATCCGGGCTCGTCCGAACGCGATGAGGCGCTCGATCGGCGGCGCGCCCGGACCCAACGGTGGGGGGCCGAACATGAATGCCTGCTGCAGTTCTCGCTCGGTGTGATCGAGCAATGCCTGCATCAGTCCCGATCGATTGCCGAAGCGCCGAAAAACTGTGCCCTTGCCCACACCGGCCCGGCACGCGACAGCATCCATCGTCACCGCGTCGACACCTCGCTCGGCAACGAGGAGGGCTGCGGCGTCGAGCAGAAGTACGCGGTTACGTGCTGCGTCACCGCGCTCGACCGGCGCGGCGCCGATCTGGGGGAGGGGGATTGCGCTCACGGGATCAGGTTACAGGGCCGGGGAATGTAAGTGGACCGCGGTCCGTTTAGTTGATATAACTTTCAACCGGAGCCACCAACCGCACCACTCTCGAAGGAAACTCGCTATGTCACAGACCAATGTTCTCGTTCTCGTCGGCAGCCTGCGCGCCGGATCCGTCAACCGCCAGCTTGCCGAGACAGCTGTGTCCGCCGCACCCGAGGGTGCCACGCTGACGGTCTTCGAAGGCCTCGCCGACGTCCCCTTCTACAACGAAGACATCGACGTCGAGGGTGCTTCCATCCCCGCTGTCGACGCACTGCGCTCTGCTGCGAGCGACGCGGACGCGTTCCTGCTCGTCACCCCCGAGTACAACGGCACCATTCCCGCAGTTCTGAAGAACGCCATCGACTGGATCTCGCGTCCGTACGGTGTCGGTGCAGTCAAGGACAAGGCTGTCGCAGTCATCAGCGCTTCGCCCAGCGGCAACGGCGCCAAGTGGGCACACGAAGACACCACCAAGGCAGTCCGTATCGCCGGCGGCAAGGTCGTCGAGGACACTGCACTGAGCATCGGTGGAACCGGCGCACTGTTCGGTGAGCTGCACCCGCGTGAGAACGCAGAGGTGCTCGCTCAGGTCTCCAAGGTCGTCTCCGACCTCGTCGACGCCGGCAAGCAGCTCGTCAACGCGTAATCCGTTTCACGAATGAGGGCCATGCCGGAAGGTGTGGTCCTCACTCGTATGCGCGCTAGAGCCCTTCGCGTTCCATCGCGTCGTCGACCGCGTCGCGAACCGACTCGAAATCCTTGCCGGCCATCATCGCTTCGCCCATCGCAGCATCGATACGGTCGGCGACGGCGGCGTACCGACGCTCCCAGTTCTCCTTGTCCTCCCGCCAGTAACCCATCACGTGCATGCGGTTTGCCGGGATTTCCCATGTTCGACGCAGGTGGGTGCGGATGCGTCTGGCGGCCGCGGCCTCGACTGCACACCAGATGTAGCCCTCGCCGGGGGGCAGGGCAGCGCCGGCCAATTCGGCGAGCAGCGAGTCCGATTCCTCGATCCATCGGTAGTGAGCGTCGGCGCGCGTCGTGAACGTCTGCTGTTCACTCGGCGCGGGTACCTGCGCGATGACGTGGATCGGTAGACCGTCGGGTGCTTCTTCGAGAATTCGCCCGATCGCGGGCAGGGCGGCGTGATCGGCGACCATCAGCAGCCAGTCGCAACCTGCCGGCGGCGTGAACCACCCGCTCGCCGTCGAGAGGTGAACGGTCTCGCCCGGTTGCGCAGTCGCGGCCCAGAGTGCCGCGCCGCCGTGGCCGTGGAGAACGAAGTCGATCTCCAGTTCGTTCTTCGACGGCTGCCAGCGCCGGACCGTGTAACTACGGGCGTGAGGGGGATCGAGGGGGAATCTGACGAGCACCCGTTCGTCGGGGCTCCCGCTCGTCTCGAAGTCGCTCAGGCCCTCCCCACCGAAGGTGATTCTGCGCATCAACGGTGTCACCTGCTGTGTTCTCGTCACGGTTGCCTCGTGGCGTGGAGCCTCGTCCTTCGGGGGTGTTTCCACGACGCTCATGGTAGGTCCGTGGCGCGGCTCCGAGAGGCTGGCGAGCACAAAAAGAAACTGTGACGCGCGACACGCCGACGCGCCGGGAAATGAAGGCGCTGAACTGGGGCGACCTGGGAATTCCAACGATGTGACTCACAACATCTCGCGTTATGTGTTTCTGTCGGCCACTAGGTGTAGTGTCTTGAGCACTGAGAGACCACAACGCGGAACGCCTCGAGCGAGACTCCGGCAATCGGTCGTATCGGTGCTGAACATCACTACATCGGCCTTTGTTGGCTAAGCGAAAGAGGGACTCTCATGAGCATCACCGTCTACACCAAGCCCGCTTGCGTTCAGTGCAATGCCACCTACCGCGCCCTGGACAAGGCCGGTCTCGAATACAACGTCATCGACATCACCGAGGATGCCGAAGCCCGCGACTACGTCATGGCTCTCGGGTACCTCCAGGCACCCATCGTGGTTGCCGGTGAAGATCACTGGTCGGGCTTCCGTCCCGATCGCATCAAGACCCTGACCGTCGCTGCTTGAAGCGCCGCAGTGTCGGCGGTGGACACCTCCGCCGACACATCTGAGTAGTTCCGGGCACCGTACAAGAAAATGGTGACAACCGATGACTTCGCTGGTCTATTTTTCCAGCGTGTCGGAGAACACCCACCGATTCGTTCAACGTCTCGGCCTGCCTGCGACACGTATACCTATCCATGACCGTGACGGCTCATTTCGTGTAGACGAGCCCTATGTGCTGATTCTGCCCACCTATGGTGGCGGGGTCACCGTGACAGGGCGCGACACCAGTTATGTACCGAAGCCGGTCATTCGTTTTTTGAACAATCCACACAACAGGTCGTTGATCAGAGCAGTGATCGCGGCGGGAAACACCAATTTCGGTGAGTCCTTTTGCTATGCAGGAAACATCATTTCCCAGAAATGCCACGTTCCTTTTCTGTACCGGTTCGAACTCATGGGCACTGCCGAGGACGTCGACCGGGTACGAGAAGGCTTGGGGGAGTTCTGGAATCATCTCGAAACAGAGAAGGAGCACGGGCAGTGGCGCCAACCATCACTGACACGATCGCGGCAGGAAGCGTAGAGCGTGATGCGCGCGGCGGCGATTCCACCAACGGTCTCGACTACCACGCACTCAACGCCATGCTCAACCTGTACGGCGCCAACGGTGAGATCCAGTTCGAGATGGATGTCGCTGCAGCCCGTCAGTACTTCTTGCAGCACGTCAACCAGAACACCGTGTTCTTCCACAACCTCGACGAGAAGCTGGACTACCTCGTTGAGGAAAACTATTACGAGCCCGAGGTTCTCGATCAGTACTCACGTACTTTCGTGAAGTTCCTGATCGATCACGCGTACGCCAAGAAGTTCCGCTTCCCGACGTTCCTGGGTGCATTCAAGTACTACACCTCCTACACGCTCAAGACCTTCGACGGTAAGCGCTACCTCGAGCGTTTCGAAGATCGTGTCTGCATGGTTGCGCTCACCCTGGCCGCAGGCAACGAAGACCTGGCCGTCGAACTCGTCGACGAGATCATCGCCGGACGCTTCCAGCCCGCCACCCCGACGTTCCTGAACTCGGGCAAGAAGCAGCGCGGTGAGCCCGTGTCCTGCTTCCTGCTTCGTATCGAAGACAACATGGAGTCCATCGGTCGCTCCATCAACTCGGCACTGCAGCTGTCCAAGCGCGGTGGCGGAGTTGCCTTGCTGCTCACCAACGTTCGTGAGCACGGCGCCCCGATCAAGAAGATCGAGAACCAGAGTTCGGGTGTCATCCCGATCATGAAGCTTCTCGAGGACTCGTTCTCCTACGCCAACCAGTTGGGTGCGCGTCAGGGTGCCGGTGCTGTGTACCTGCATGCGCACCACCCCGACATCTACCGGTTCCTCGACACCAAGCGTGAGAACGCCGACGAGAAAATCCGTATCAAGACGCTCTCACTCGGCGTCGTGATCCCGGACATCACGTTCGAACTGGCGAAGAAGAACGAGGACATGTACTTGTTCTCGCCGTACGACGTCGAGCGCATCTACGGAGTTCCGTTCTCCGACATCAACGTCTCCGAGAAGTACTACGAGATGGTCGACGACAAGCGAATTCGCAAGTCCAAGATCAAGGCTCGCGAGTTCTTCCAGACCGTCGCCGAATTGCAGTTCGAATCGGGCTACCCCTACATCATGTTCGAGGACACGGTGAACCGGGCGAACCCGATCGAAGGCAAGATCACGCACTCGAACCTGTGCTCGGAGATCCTGCAGGTTTCGACGCCTTCACTCTTCAACGACGACCTGTCCTACTCGAAGGTCGGCAAGGACATCTCCTGCAACCTGGGTTCGCTGAACATCGCGAAGACCATGGACTCGCCCGACTTCGCCAAGACCATCGAAGTGTCGATCCGCGGATTGACGGCAGTGTCCGACCAGACGCACATCTACTCGGTGCCGTCGATCGAGCAGGGCAACAACGACTCTCACGCCATCGGCCTCGGTCAGATGAACCTGCACGGATACCTCGCTCGTGAGCGGATCTTCTACGGCAGCGAAGAAGGCATCGACTTCACGAACATCTACTTCTACACCGTGCTGTTCCACGCACTGCGTGCGTCGAACAAGATCGCCATCGAGCGCGGCTCGTACTTCAAGGGTTTCCCGGAGTCGAAGTACGCCTCGGGTGAATTCTTCGACAAGTACACCGATCAGGCTTGGGAGCCGGCAACCGACAAGGTTCGCGGACTCTTCGCCGATGCGAAGCTGCACATCCCCACTCAGGACGACTGGCGTGAGCTGAAGGCTTCGGTTCAGAAGCACGGTATCTACAACCAGAACCTTCAGGCCGTCCCGCCGACCGGCTCGATCTCGTACATCAACTACTCCACCAGCTCCATCCACCCGGTGGCGTCGAAGATCGAGATCCGCAAGGAAGGCAAGATCGGCCGCGTCTACTACCCGGCGCCCTACCTGACCAACGACAACCTGGAGTACTACCAGGATGCCTACGAAATCGGGTACGAGAAGATCGTCGACACCTATGCTGCCGCAACGCAACACGTCGACCAGGGCCTGTCGCTGACGCTGTTCTTCAAGGACACCGCAACCACCCGCGACATCAACAAGGCGCAGATCTACGCGTGGCGTAAGGGCATCAAGACGCTGTACTACATCCGTCTGCGTCAGATGGCACTCGAAGGCACCGAGGTAGAGGGCTGCGTTTCCTGCATGCTGTAAAGGGCTCCGCCCCCGTGCGCCTTTTCGGTAGTGGTTACTACCAAAAAGGCGCACAGGGGTATCAGGCCGGCGGGCGGCCGGGACCGTGCATCTTGCCGGCATTCTTCGGCATTCGGCCGTGCTCGGTGAGTGCGCGCCGAAGGAGAAACTCGATCTGGGCGTTGGTACTTCGGAGATCGTCGGCGGCCCAGCGGGCGAGGGCGTCGTGTACCGCTGGGTCCAACCGAAGAAGGATCTTCTTACGCTCGGATCGCGGAGCTGGATCCGTGGCCATGTGGCCTTTCCTTTACTGGTAGAGCGAACCGGTGTTGAGCACCGGTTGTGCGTCGCGGTCGCCGCACAGCACGACCAGAAGGTTACTGATCATCGTGGCCTTGCGTTCCTCGTCGAGTTCGACGACGTGCTTTTCCTCGAGCTGCTTGAGTGCCATGTCGACCATGGACACCGCGCCTTCGACGATTTGCTTGCGGGCGGCTATCACAGCACCCGCTTGCTGGCGCCGAAGCATCGCGCTGGCGATCTCCGGTGCATACGAGAGCCTGTTGATGCGTGTCTCGATAACTTCGACACCCGCCGCACGCACGCGGGCGTGAACCTCCTCCGACAAGGTGGTGGTGATGATATCGGCGTTCTCGCGCAACGAGACTCGGCCTTCGGCGTCGTACGGGTAGCTACCGGCGATATGGCGGACGGCCGCCTCGGTCTGTACGGAGACGAACTCCTCGTAATCGTCCACCTGGAACGAGGCGAGCGCTGTGTCGGCCACCTGCCAGACGACCACCGCCGAGATCTCGATGGGATTGCCGTCGGCGTCGTTCACTTTCGCCTGACCGGTCTCATGGTTTCGGATGCGCGTCGAGATCGATCGACGGACCGTCAGCGGATTTGTCCATCGCAGTCCCGGCGTGCGCAAGGTGCCGCTGTACGAGCTTCCGAGAAGTTGCAGAACTCGGGCTTGATTCGGTTGCACCAAGGTCAGGCCCATCAGGAGGGGGAGTGACGCGATGAACAGCACCACTCCGACCGGAATCAGGGCGAAGAGTCCCAGAACTCCGCCAACGACGGACAGCGCGATTCCGGCCAGGAAGAGAAGGACGCCGCCGAGGAGCATCCAGCTGCCGGACAGGTCCCAGCCTGGGCGTTCGGCGATCGTTGTGGTGGCGACACCGGTCGGTTTCTCGGCCACGGTGGGTGTGCTGGTCATGCGACACTCGCTTTCCATCGGTAAGTGATATTTAATTGATATCACATTTTTTGTACTCGTGGAGGGGCGCGTGCGACACATGTTGTTGTGTTGGCATCGCGGACCCGACACAACGGGTAGTGTTCAGGCAAGCCAACATTCGGCAGTATCTCTCTCGCTAGGTAGGAATTATGGTCAAGCTGGTCAGTCGCGTTTCCGCCATCAACTGGAATCGCGTCCAGGACGAGAAGGACGCCGAGGTATGGGATCGCCTCGTCAGCAACTTCTGGCTGCCCGAAAAGGTGCCGGTCTCCAACGACATCCCGTCCTGGGGAACGCTGACCGCGCAGGAGCAGCAGCTCACCATGCGCGTCTTCACGGGCCTGACGCTGCTCGACACCATCCAGGGAACCGTCGGCGCCGTCAGCCTCATCCCGGACGCGATCACTCCCCACGAAGAAGCGGTGTACACCAACATCGCCTTCATGGAATCGGTGCACGCGAAGAGCTACAGCTCTATCTTCTCGACGCTGTGCTCCACCCCGGACATCGACGACGCGTTCCGCTGGTCGGAGGAGAACCCGAACCTGCAGCGCAAGGCGCAGATCGTTCTCGACTACTACAAAGGTGAGTCGCCGCTCAAGCGTAAGGTCGCATCGACGCTCCTCGAGAGCTTCCTCTTCTACTCCGGCTTCTACCTGCCGATGTACTGGTCCTCGCGAGCCAAGCTCACCAACACCGCAGACCTCATCCGCCTCATCATCCGCGACGAGGCCGTGCACGGGTACTACATCGGCTACAAGTACCAGAAGGGTCTCGAACAGCTCACCGAGGCCGAGCGTGAAGAGCTCAAGAACTACACGTTCGAGCTGCTCTTCGAGCTCTACGAGAACGAGGTCGACTACACCCAGGACCTCTACGACGGCGTCGGTCTGACCGAGGATGTCAAGAAGTTCCTGCGCTACAACGCCAACAAGGCGCTCAACAATCTCGGCTACGAAGGCCTCTTCCCGAAGGATGAGACGGACGTCAATCCGGCTATCCTGTCGGCACTTTCACCGAATGCGGACGAGAATCACGACTTTTTCTCCGGCTCGGGTAGCTCCTACGTCATCGGCAAGGCCGTCAACACCGAAGACGACGACTGGGATTTCTAGAGAGCGACCTACACGCCGAAGCCCGACTCCTGCACACGCGGGAATCGGGCTTCGGCCGTGTATTGAGAGCGGGCTAGCGCTGAAACCACGCTTCCGGCTTGTCCAGCAACGCTTTTGCGAGGCGCAGACGCGAGGTTTCCGTCATGTCCGAAGGCAGTGCGCTCGGCGCGAACCACGCGACCTCGAGGTTTTCGTCGTCCGCCACGTGTGCATCTCCGCCGGTCCACCTGGCCAGGAAACACACGTCGAGGTACTGAGTCACGTCGCCGTTGGGGTACGTAATGGGCTCTGTGACATCGACACTCGTGATCCGAACCAATTCGGCGTCGACGCCGGTTTCTTCCTTCGCCTCGCGCACCGCCGCCGCCGACGGTTCCTCCCCAGGCTCGAGAACGCCGGACACGACGGCCCACTGACCGTTGTCGGCGCGGCGGGTGAGCAGGACCCGGCCGTCGTCGTCGCGGATCACGACGCTCACTCCGGACAGCCAGAGCGGCGCATGACCGACCTTCTCGCGCAAAGCGACAATGAATTCGGGGATCGGCATGATCAGAACCCGAACTTCACAGCTGGGGCGAGCCGCCTCGAATGTGGGAGTTGTGGTTCGTTCCGGTCAGCTCGCATATCCGTTCAAGGTTCCCTTCAAGTCCGCCAATACGGCACGGGCGGCAGTCATCCCGTTTCCGTTCCAGATGTCGTCTTCCGCTACGAACACACGCCGGTCGGTGGCGGCGGCGAGGTCCTGCCACTGGTCGCTCTTCATGATCTCGGTGCCGTAGGTACGGCCGTTCGGCCCGTCGAAGAGGACGTAGATCAAGTCCCCTTCGGCGGCGCTGAGATCGTCGGCCGGAATCGGTGCTGTGGTCGCATCGGTCAATCGCTGCGCCGGTGGGCGCCGGACGCCGACGTCGCTGAGGATCTGTCCGGCGAAGGATGCGGGGCCCTCGATCTGCAGGTCCTTCGAACCGAACCGAACCACTGATGCCTGCGTCTGCGATGCATTCAATGCGTCGCCGAGCTGCACGACGTCCTGCTGGTAGCGGTCGAGCTCCGTCGCGGCCGCGGACGAACGGCCCAGTGCCTGGCCGGCGAGGGCGAACTGCGCTTTCCAGTACACGGGATCCGAGCCGGCGAACACGGTGGGGGCGATGGCGTCGAGTTGCCCGTACAAGCCGTCGGACGCCGGACTGGACCCGAGGATCAAGTCCGGCGCGGCGGCCTTCACGGCGTTGACGTCAGGTGCGCTCACGGGGCCGACACTCGGAATCTCCGAGATGCCGAAACCCAGGTACGACGGTTGAGGCGAGTCGACACCGGTTGCGGCGCCCACTACCCGCTCCCACAGACCGAGGGCGCACACGGCGTCCATCGAGACACTGTCGAGGACCACGATCCGTTGGGGATCGGAAGGAACCTCGGTTTCACCCGCAGTGTGTACGACTCGACGCTTCACCCCGGGGCCCGCTCCCGGGTCGGCTTGCGTCGGCGTCGGGCACGCGGTGGCGGTGTCGCGTTCGATGCCCATCACGCCGGCACCGGCGATCGACGTAGTGGTCCGGACGATGGTGCTCGCCGGATCGTCCGACGAGTCGGACGAGCAACCACCGAGGACGAGCATCGTGGCGGTGATCCCCAGGATCGAGACACGACGAACGGACGTGCGGGCGGTCGTGCGTGAGAGAACAGACGTGCGTGAGAGAACAGACGTGCGTGAGAGAACAGACAAGTCGACGGCTTCCTGTGTGAGCGGGCGCCGTTCAGGTTAGCTGTTCGACTCAGCTGTTCTGCTTGTCCACCTCGAACGTGTCCGAGAGGTCGTCGAGGATCATGTGGGCGCCCTGGATGCTGACCGGCGACATCCACCGTGAATCGTCCACGTCGACCTTGCGTCCTCGAAGCGTCTGCCACAGCGGGCTCTCGAGGAACGGCTTCGCAGCTTCGGCGCTCTTGCCCTCGGCGTCCTGCCAGGTGCTGATGAAGATGACGTCCGCGTCGGCTTCGTTGATCAGCTCGGGGCTTATCTTCATCATGATGTTGCCGGCATCGGCGGGGTCAGGTCCCTGGTTGTCCGGGCGCTTCAATCCGGCGTCCTGAAGAACGATGCCGCTGAACGAGGTGGTGCGGTAGAGACGCGCGGTCGGTTCACCGGCGAACCGGACTACCGAGATGACCGGGTTGTTCGCCTTCTCGTTGATTTCCTTGCCGACGGCAGCCGCGCGTGTTTCGTATTCGGTGATTTTCGCCTCGGCCAGCGATTCCTTGCCCAGCGCTTCACCGTCTACGCGGATGTTGTCCTTCCACGTCGGACCGGTCGTCTGGGTGAAGACGGTGGGCGCGATTGCGGAGAGCTGCTCGTAGTTCTTCCCGTCGCGGACCTCGGCGGAGATGATGAGGTCCGGCTGCAGTGCGGCGATCTTCTCGAGGCTTGCACTGCTGACCGTGCCGACCGAGACGGCGTCCGCGGCGAATTCCTCCCGCGAGGATCCGAGGTAGTCGGGCAGACCGGGCTCGCGGTAGTCGACGTAGCCGACGAGCGGGGATTCGAGGAGAAGGACGGCGTCGGTGAAGCTGTTGTCGAGCGCGACGATCCGCTGGGGTGCTGCCGGGATTTCGGTGCTTCCACGGAAGTGTTCGATCGTGCGGGGGAATGCGCCCGACTCGGTCGAGGTGGTGGTTGCAGCGGGCTCGTCGTTACTCGAGCAGGCTGGAACGACCAAGGCGATCGAGGCTGCGACGGCTACCAGCGCGGCGCGGCGGGGAAAGAATTTCACTGAATACTCCTGAGGTGAGTTAGGCGAGGGTGACCTTATCAGTGGAGGAGATGGCCGAAAACGGACACCGGCCGAATTCTTCGACGGGTACGACACGCCGATTCGGATGTGGGTTCGGACTCCCGAGGGAACATAAACCGCAGGTCGTTCGTTTGGTGCCCCCAAAAACGGATGCTCGAGTACGACGCAGAGTAGGACCGGGTCGCGGTGCCTCGGAGTCACGGTCTACGATTCGATGAGCGCAAGCCAGAAGCCGTTGTCCGCAGCCCGGGCGACGGACCCTGCGGGCGCAACCAAGGGCTCTTTGACGGAGTCTGCGGAGCGACCAAAGGCACATTCAGGAGGATCAGTGACTGCCGTAGCGCCCCAGCCAGTCCCCACGATAGCGCCGGCCAGGCCTTACCCGCCGCGGCAGGGACCCAAGGGCTCATTCATTTTCAAGATGATCACGACCACCGATCCCAAGGTGCTCGGAATCATGTACTTGGCGACTTCCATCGCCTTCTTCCTCATCGGTGGCCTCATGGCACTGATGATGCGTGCCGAACTTGCTGTACCCGGCATGCAGTTCCTTTCCAACGAACAGTTCAACCAGCTGTTCACCATGCACGGCACGATCATGCTGCTGCTGTACGCGACCCCGATCGTCTTCGGCTTCGCGAACTACATTCTTCCGCTCCAGATCGGTGCACCTGACGTCGCGTTCCCGCGTCTGAACGCGTTCAGCTACTGGCTGTACCTGTTCGGAGCGATCATCACGACGGCCGGATTCGTCACGCCCGGTGGCGCAGCAGACTTCGGTTGGACGGCATACACGCCGCTGACCAGCGCGCTGCACAGCCCCGGCGTCGGCGCCGACCTGTGGGTCTTGGGTCTGGCTGTCGCCGGCCTCGGCACCATCCTCGGTGGCGTCAACATGGTCACCACCGTGATTTGCCTGCGCGCACCCGGTATGACCATGTTCCGCATGCCGATCTTCACCTGGAACATCTTCATCACCAGCATCCTGATCCTGCTGGCGTTCCCGCTGCTGACCGCTGCATTCATGGGCCTGTTCGTCGACCGCCATCTCGGTGGGCACATCTTCGACCCGGCAACGGGCGGTGTGCTCCTGTGGCAGCACCTGTTCTGGTTCTTCGGTCACCCCGAGGTGTACATCATCGCGCTGCCGTTCTTCGGCATCGTCTCGGAGATCTTCCCGGTCTTCAGCCGTAAGCCGATCTTCGGCTACAGCGGCCTGGTGTACGCAACATTGGCCATCGCCGCTCTGTCGATCGCAGTGTGGGCCCACCACATGTACGCAACCGGCGCTGTTCTCCTGCCGTACTTCTCGTTCATGACGTTCCTGATCGCCGTGCCGACAGGTGTGAAGATCTTCAACTGGATCGGCACGATGTGGAAGGGGCAGTTGACCTTCGAATCGCCGATGCTGTTCTCGATCGGCTTCCTGATCACCTTCCTCTTCGGTGGTCTGTCGGGTGTCATCCTCGCGAGCCCGCCGCTCGACTTCCACGTCACGGACAGCTACTTCGTCGTCGCCCACTTCCACTACGTGGTCTTCGGTACGGTCGTGTTCGCCACGTACGCCGGTATCTACTTCTGGTTCCCGAAGATGACCGGTCGCATGATGGACGAGCGCCTCGGCAAGTGGCACTTCTGGACCACGTTCGTCGGTTTCCACGGCACGTTCCTCGTTCAGCACTGGCTCGGTGCCGAAGGTATGCCGCGTCGTTACGCCGACTACCTGCCCTCGGACGGGTTCACGGTTCTGAACTCGGTGTCCACGATCTTTGCCTTCGTACTCGGTGCCTCGACGCTTCCGTTCATCTGGAACGTCTTCAAGAGCTACCGCTATGGCGAGGTGGTCACCGTCGACGATCCGTGGGGTTACGGAAACTCGCTGGAGTGGGCAACCACCTGCCCGCCGCCGCGTCACAACTTCACCGAGTTGCCGCGCATCCGTAGCGAGCGTCCGGCGTTCGAGCTGCACTACCCGCACATGGTGGAGCGGATGCGCGCGGAAGCGCACGTCGGCCCCGGCCACGGCGGGAAGAACGCCAGCACCGTGCTCGAAGATGCTCGTCACGAGCCGCTCACGGTCGGGGACGAAGGCGACCCCGGAACCGACAGCCGCTCCTGAGCGAAGTAACACACTGAAGTAATCAGCGAAGGCCCCGCCCGAGTAACGGGTGGGGCCTTTCGCTTGGCACAATAGTGACGATCAAGACGCGAACGAAGAAACGATCGGAGTTTTCGGTGGGTGCCTCTGACACCACTGTTCTGGTGACTGTGACCGGGCCGGACCGCCCTGGCGTCACCTCGGTACTGTTCGCGGCGCTGTCGCGGCACGATGTGCGTCTACTCGACGTGGAGCAGGTGGTGATTCGAGGTCGACTGACACTCGGTGTCATGGTTGCCTGCCCGAACGATCCCGAAGCGCTTCAGGAAGAACTCGAACAGGCGATGGCGACGGTCGGAATGAACGTCGACATCGAAATCGGTGCCGATCCCGGACGGCCCGCGGTGTCCACCCACGCGGTCGTTGTTCTCGGTAGCCCGGTCAATGCTCGCGCAATGCGATCGGTTGCACGCGAACTCGCGAAGCAGGGCGCAAACATCGATTCCATCCGTGGTGTCGCCGACTATCCGGTCACCGGCCTCGAACTCAGCGTCAGCGCGGCCGATACGGCGGACGGCGACGCGAAGCTGCGCACCGGACTCGCCGAGGTCGCCGCTCTCGAAAACGTCGACATCGCGGTCGAGCGCGCAGGTCTCGCTCGCCGGGCCAAGCGTCTGATCGTGTTCGACGTGGACTCGACGCTCGTCCAGGGCGAGGTCATCGAGATGCTCGCCGCGAAGGCCGGCGTCGAGGACGAGGTCCGCGCCGTCACCGAAGCTGCGATGCGCGGCGAGATCGACTTCACCGAATCACTGCACCAGCGTGTGGCGACACTCGCCGGTCTCGACGCCTCCGTCATCGACGAGGTGGCAGAGAGCATCGAACTGACGCCGGGTGCGCGAACCACGATTCGCACCCTGCGCCGTCTCGGATTCCACTGCGGCGTGGTGTCGGGTGGCTTCCGGCAGGTCATCGAAGGCCTCGCACACGAACTCGAACTGGACTTCGTGCACGCCAACACCCTCGAAATCGTCGACGGCAAGCTGACCGGACGTGTGATCGGTGAAATCGTCGACCGCGCCGCGAAGGCCGTTGCGCTGCGCAAGTTCGCCGATCAGGTCGGTGTGCCGATGGAACAGACCGTCGCCGTCGGTGACGGTGCCAACGACATCGACATGCTCAACGCCGCGGGCCTGGGCGTGGCGTTCAACGCCAAGCCTGCGTTGCGGGAGGTCGCGGACGCTGCTTTGTCGCATCCCTTCCTCGATGCTGTGCTGTTCATTCTCGGTGTGACCCGCGACGAGGTCGAGGCTGCGGACGCCGTCGACGGTGGCGTGCGACGCGTACCGATTCCATGAGTTCCGATCCAGCATTCAGTTCCGATCCAGCTGTGATGTCCGGCCCCGATTCGCGCTGGCGCGAGCGCCACGCGGTGCTGGCTGCTGGGTACGGAGGGCGAGACGATCCCGCGGATCCGGCGCTGGTGTTGGCGATGCCGATCGTTCTGCACATTCCGAAGGCAGACCCGCCCAAGCGCACCGCACTGCTCGAGGCTGCGGCAACGGCGGCTGTGGCGCTCTGTCTGGACGAACGCGTCGGGTTCACCGAAGACGGGGAACCCGGCCCCTGGCACGAGGACTATTCGGCGTGGGTGGGTGCCCGGATTCGGAAGGTGTCTCGTCGAGCGCGCGGAGCGCAGTGGCTCGCCGCGCAGGAGGTACCGGGAATCACCGTCGATGTGGATGGCGCGCAGGCGCGGGCTCTGGTTCCCGGGCCGGTCGGAGAACTGGACCCGCGAATCAAGAAGTTGCAGATCGGTGGGACCGATCTCGAGCACGACGAGCCTGGCCCGCCGGAGCCTGGTCTTCCGGTGCTGTGGATCGACTCGGCGCTCGAGATGACGGTAGGCAAGGCGTCGGCACAGGTCGGGCATGCCTCGATGTTGTTGGCGGCGGCCATGTCCGAGAAACAGTGCTGGGCCTGGGCGCAGAACGACTTTCGCTGCTCAGTGCGCGACGCGAGCCCGGAACAGTGGGCCGAAGCAGTAGTTCGGCTGAAGAAGTCGGAGGCCGTCGCGGTTCGTGACGCTGGTTTCACGGAAGTGGCACCAGGCTCCATGACAGTCATCGCGGTTCCGTAGAGACGTAACCGACCAGTCCAGTATCGGTAACTTGGCTATAGATGAACAGTCCAGTGGCCTTCAAGATGGTCGAGTGTTGATACGGAGATTCGCCTCGCTGTTCGTCGGTCTGTGGTTGTACGGCTTCTCGATGGCCATGATGATCACGGCCGGTCTTGGTTTGGATCCCTGGGACGTGTTTCATCAGGGTGTGGCCGAGCACGTTTCGCTCAGTTTCGGCGTGATCACTGCGATTACCGGTGCGGTGGTACTGCTGCTCTGGATTCCGATCCGCCAGCGGCCAGGATTCGGAACGGTCGCCAATGTCGTTGTAATTGCCATCTCGGTGGATACCTCACTGGCCTTCTTGCCCGTCTTTGATTCCATGCCAGTTCGAGCCGTGATCATGGTCGCGGGAATCCTCCTCAACGGACTGGCCAGCGTTCTCTACATCGGCGCGGGCATGGGGCCGGGCCCCCGCGACGGATTGATGACCGGACTGGTCGCTCGCACAGGTCTGTCGGTCAGGCTCGTGCGTACCAGCATCGAGATCGCGGTCCTCACGACCGGATGGCTCCTCGGTGGAACCGTCGGCGTCGGAACAGTGTTGTACGCCTTCGGGATCGGACCGACCATTCAATTCCTCATCAAGGTGCTGCCGGATTCCATGACAGCAGCGGTGACCGGAGGACGTGTCACGGAACGTAAGGCCAAGACCGTGGGGCCGGTCAGCGAAATCTCGGTGCCGACGGGAACTTCGGCCGTGGAGGCAGGTTCTCCGGTGGGTGAAGCCGAATCGAACGATGCAGTCAAGGTGCCGTCGAACCATTCCGGAGTGCCGACGGTGACCTGAACCGGTCCACCGGAATGCAGGATCAGGAGCCAACTGTCGTCACCGAGTGCGCGCCCGGTTCGAGTGTGAGACCGAACGTCGGCTCCGTCGATCCAGGCCTGCAGCGTTCGGTGACTCTCGTCGTACCATGCGGTGTCGTCGAACTCGACGCCGGCAGCGTCGAACCAGACGAGGTCCGGGTGCTCCAGTCTTCTTCTGCCTTCGAAGAATTCGGGCTGACGCAACGCCGGTGCCGCTCGGCGTAATCCGAACGCTCGGGAGACGAACTGCACCAACGACTGATCGGCCGCCGTCCAGTCCAGGGCCCACGAATCGGCTGGGGAGGAGAGTGTGGGAACACAATACGCGTTGTTGTTTCCGCCGAGACTGTGGCCGAACTCGTCTCCGGCGGTGAGCATCGGTGTGCCTGTCGACAGCACGAGCGTGGCCAGTAGCGCCCGTACATGACGTGCCCTGGCGTCCTGAATCTCGGGATCGGTGCTCGGGCCTTCGATTCCGTGGTTGAACGAATCGTTGTGATCGGCGCCGTCACGATTGCCTTCACCGTTGGCTTCGTTGTGCTTGTGGTTGTACGCGACCAGATCGGCGGCGGTGAACCCGTCGTGCGCTGTGACGAAGTTGATCGACGCCCAGGGGCGACGGCCGCTGCCGGCAAAGATGTCCTCGGAACCGGCGACGCGCGACGCGACCTTCCGGACGCTGGATCCGCCGTTCCAGAACTGGCGAATGGTGCTGCGGTACTTGTCGTTCCATTCGGACCACTGGAGTCCGAAGTTTCCGACCTGGTAACCGTCGGCCGTCGCATCCCACGGTTCGGCGATGAGCTTGCACCGAGTCAGTACCGGATCGGAGGAGATGGCGGACAGGATGGACGCCCGCTGGTCGAAGCCTCCGCCGCGCGGCCTACCCAACGCGCTCGCAAGATCGAATCGGAAGCCGTCGACACCCATTTCGGTGGCCCAGTAACGGAGGCTGTCGGTGATCATGCGGACGGCGATGGGGGAGCAGGCGTCGACCGTGTTGCCGCACCCGGTCAGGTCGATGTCGCGGCCGTCGCCGTCGAGAAGGTAATAGCCGGGGCCGTCCAAACCTCGCCAGCTGACACTGATTCCGTCGACACTCTGCTCGCAGGTGTGGTTGTAGACGACGTCGAGGACGACCTCGATGCCTGCCGCGTGTAGTGCGTCGACCATGATCCGGAACTCGGTGACTTCGCCGCCCGGAGTTGCCGCGTATCCGGGATGCGGGGCGAAGTACGACGCCGTCGAGTATCCCCAGTGGTTGCGCATCCCTCGCTCGCGGACGCTGTGTTCGGTCAGAAATGCCTGTACGGGAAGCAGTTCCACGGCAGTGACGCCGAGTGAGACGAGGTGATCGATCACGGCCGGTGCCGTCAGGCCGAGGTACGTTCCGCGGTGGGCGGCGGGTACTCCTGGATGACTGGCGGTGTACGCGCCCACATGCAGTTCGTAGATGACGCTTTCCTCCCACGGCGTCTCGAGGCGGGCTCCGGCGGGCGCGAGGCCGGGAGTCACCACGGACAGCGGCACGTGGCCGAGCGAGTCGACCGTCGACGGGTCGCCGAAGGGATCGTCGGCGTACGACAGGAGGGCACGGTGATCACCGAGATCCCCCTCGATGCGGCGCGCCCACGGATCGACGAGCAGCTTGTGTGGATTAAGTCTCAGCCCGGCGCGCGGATTCCACGGGCCGGACGCCCGAATTCCGTAACGCTGCCCCGCACCGATCCCGGAGATGATTCCATGCCAGATTCCGTACGTGTGTTGCCGAAGTTCGACGCGATCTTCGTTTCCGTCCTGGTCGATCAGGCAGATGTGGACGCTCGACGCGGCCGGGGCGTGGACCGCGAACTGGGTTCCGGAGTCCACGATGTTGGCGCCGAGTGGGAACGGAGACCCGGGCGTCGGGGTGTGAGTTTCGATGAGAGGCGACACGCAAGATGATCCTGCCGTGAACGGCCGGAGAATGTGCGGGAAGATGTTCGGGTGCCGCTACCTGATCCAGATCTGCTCATCGATTTCGACAACGTACTCATCCGTCGGGGAGGGTCCACTCTCGTGGGGCCCGTCACCTGGAAAGTGGAGCTGGACGAGCGATGGGTGGTGCTCGGACCCAACGGTGCCGGCAAGACCTCGCTGCTGCGTATCGCGGCCGGTGAGACTTTCCCGACCAGTGGTTCTGCCCACCTCCTTGGCGAAGTTCTCGGCAAGGTCGACGTCAACGAGTTGCGCCCGCGAATCGGTTTGTCCTCGTCGTCGTTGGCGAACCGCGTGCCCGGCGACGAGAAGGTCAGCGACCTCGTCGTGTCGGCGGGCTATGCCGTTCTCGGTCGGTGGCGCGAGGAGTACGAATCCATGGACACCTCGCGCGCTGTGGAGATGCTCGAAAGCCTCGGCGCCGAGCACCTGGCGGATCGGACGTACGGGACGCTTTCCGAAGGCGAGCGCAAGCGCGTCCTCATCGCGCGAGCCTTGATGACCGATCCCGAACTTCTTCTCCTGGACGAGCCCGCCGCCGGGCTCGATCTCGGTGGACGTGAGGAACTTGTGGCTAGACTCGCCGAACTGGCTGCCGATCCGGACGCCCCGGCTACCGTTCTGATCACCCATCACGTCGAGGAAATCCCGCCGGGATTCACCCACGCACTCCTTCTCAAGGAAGGGGAGGTCGTCTCTCAGGGCCTTCTGGACGACGTCATCACCGCCGAAAATCTGAGCGCGGCATTCAGCCAGTCCATCAGCCTCGACAAGGCGGACGGCCGATACTTCGCGCGCCGTGCGAGGCCGTCCGGAGCTCATCGCGCGTGAGCTTCAGTGGGACCTGAAATGCGGCCCAGATCACAGATCGCGTAGGTTCGCGAAGCATGGCTAACGAGAATGCAAACGCTGTCCCCGAGCCCAAGGATGCGTCGACCGTCATCTTGGTGCGCGATGCCGAATCCGGGATCGAGATCTTCCTTCTTCAACGAGTACAGGGGATGGCGTTTGCCGGGGGCATGACGGTATTCCCCGGCGGCGGCGTCGACAAGTCCGATGCGACGGCCGAGGTCGAGTGGGCCGGACCGTCGGTCGAATGGTGGGCCGAGCGGTTCAGCACGGATGTGGCTCGAGCGAAGGCTCTCGTCTTGGCTGCGGTGCGGGAAACTTTCGAGGAGTGCGGCGTCCTACTCGCCGGACCGACCGCGGACACCGTCGTCGCGGACACGGCCGGCTACGCACAGGAGCGAGTAGCTCTCGAAAAGCACGAGCTGTCGTTCAGCGATTTCCTGAAGAAGGAGAACCTGGTCCTGCGAACGGATCTGCTGCGGCCGTGGGCGAACTGGATCACGCCGGTGGGCGAGACCCGCCGCTACGACACGCGCTTCTTCGTCGCAGCGTCACCGACCGGACAGATCGCGGACGGCGTCACCTCCGAGGCCGCCGAGGTTCGTTGGCAGAGCCCGCAAGACGCGCTGGCGCACTGGCGGGAGGGTGGCAGCATCCTGTTGCCGCCGACGTGGAGTCAGCTGACCGAATTGGCCAAGTTCAGTTCGGTGGCGGAGATACTCGCAGCCGAGCCGGAGATTCCCGTCATCCTGCCTACGTTGATCACCGACGAGGAAACGCTGCGCGTCGAGTTCCCGAACCAGGATGGTTACTACGTCGCCGGGCCGCATCCGTGGTCGGTCAAGGCGGCAAAGTAACCTCTCGACCATGGCTGAATTTGTGACTCTCGAGGTTTCCGAAGGCATCGGCACCATCCGTCTGGCGCGTCCGCCCATGAACGCTCTGAACCGTCAGGTTCAGGACGAGTTGGCTGCTGCCGCACACGCTGCGACCGTCGACAAGGCAGTCAAGGCCGTCATCGTCTACGGCGGCGAGAAAGTCTTCGCAGCAGGTGCCGACGTCAAGGAAATGGCCGAGATGGACTACGGCCAGATCCGTGACGCGATCGGCGGCATGCAGGCAGGACTCGGCGCCGTGGCGTCCATCCCGAAGCCGACCGTTGCCGCGATCACCGGATACGCACTCGGTGGTGGACTCGAAGTTGCACTCTCGGCCGATCGCCGGATCGTCGGAGATAACGCCAAGCTCGGAGTTCCGGAGATTCTGCTCGGAATCATTCCCGGTGGCGGCGGAACGCAGCGCCTGGCTCGCCTGATCGGTCCGGCCAAGGCCAAGGATTTGGTCTTCACCGGCCGTTTCGTCGGGGCTGACGAGGCGTTGGCCATCGGTTTGGTCGACGAGGTCGTCGCTCCCGACGACGTGTACGCCGCGGCCCGGACATGGGCCTCGCAGTTCGTCGGGGGAGCGTCACGTGCGTTGGCTGCTGCCAAGGCGGCCATCGACGAGGGTCTGAACACCGACCTGGAATCCGGGCTCAAGATCGAGCAGCATCTGTTCGCCGGATTGTTCGCGACCAAGGATCAGGCGATCGGCATGGAGTCGTTCATCGCCAACGGTCCGGGCAAGGCCGAGTTCACGGGCGAGTAGGCTCCCCTAAACTAGAACTTGTTCATCTCTTACCAGCGAGTAGGATAGCCGCCATGACAGCCAGCCCGAATGACGACGCAACCGTCACGCCGCCCGCCGCTACCGACACCTCGGTAGTCGACCCCGCGCCGCGGCCGCACGCCACGGCCGAAGAGGTCGAGGCCGCTCGTAAGGACACCAAGCTCGCCCAGGTGCTCTACCACGACTGGGAAGCCGAAACCTACGACGACAAGTGGTCCATCTCGTACGACGAGCGCTGCATCGACTACGCACGTGGTCGTTTCGACGCCGTCGCGGGCGATCAGCCGCTCCCGTACGAGCGCGCGCTCGAACTCGGTTGCGGCACCGGATTCTTCCTCCTGAACCTGATGCAGGGTGGAGTCGCCAAGACCGGTTCGGTCACCGACCTCTCGCCCGGCATGGTCAAGGTCGCACTGCGCAATGCCGAAAGCCTCGGCCTTCCGGTCGACGGCCGTGTCGCCGATGCCGAGACCATTCCGTACGAGGACAACACCTTCGACCTGGTGGTCGGCCACGCCGTGCTGCACCACATTCCGGACGTCGAGAAGTCGCTGCGTGAGGTCCTTCGTGTCCTCAAGCCCGGCGGACGTTTCGTCTTCGCCGGTGAGCCCACCACTGTCGGCAACTTCTACGCTCGCTGGCTCGGCCGCGCGACGTGGGAAGCAACCACGCGCGTGACCAAGCTGCCGTTCCTCGCAGACTGGCGTCGCCCGCAAGAGGAACTCGACGAGTCTTCTCGTGCAGCAGCTCTCGAGGCTGTCGTCGACATCCACACGTTCGACCCCACGGACCTCGAGAACATGGCGAAGTCCGCCGGCGCCGATCAGGTCCACGCTGCCACCGAGGAATTCGCCGCGGCGCTGCTCGGCTGGCCGGTCCGTACCTTCGAGGCGGCTGTTCCGCCGGAGAAGCTCGGTTGGGGCTGGGGGCGTTTCGCTTTCGGTGGTTGGAAGACGCTCAGCTGGGTCGACGAGAAGGTGCTCCGCCACGTCGTTCCTCGCGGATTCTTCTACAACGTCATGATCACCGGCGTGAAGCCCGGCAACTGAATTGGGTTATGACTTCACCCTCGGCGACGTCGACTATCTCGGAAGTGATTCCGGCGTAGCTGCCTTGGCCGAGGTGGATCAGCTCGAACTGTCCACGCGTACGCGTCTGGCCGACATCGGCCGGGCGCGTACGCGTTTCGGTGATCATATGCCTGCGCTCGTGGACACCGTCCTGCTTCGACGAAAGGCCGCTACGAAACTGCCCGGCAGTGATCAGTGGTTGTTCACGGACGACGCGATGCAACAAGCCACTCCCGGCGTTGTCGCGGCCCACCGCGCGCAGCGTCTGATCGGGCGCGACGTCCACGACGTGACGTGCTCCATCGGCGCCGAACTGCATGCCTTGACCGGAGTTGCGCATCGCGTGATCGGCAGCGACATCGATTCCGTTCGCCTGGCGATGGCACAGCGCAATGTGCCGAGCGCAGCGTTGCTGCGGGCCGACGCGCTCCGCCCGACGACACGCGACACCGTCGTACTGGCAGACCCCGCACGGCGATCGGGCGGTCGCCGCACTCACGATCCGGCAGCGTTGATGCCACCTCTACCGGACCTCATAGAGGCGTACTCCGGCCGTGATCTCGCGGTGAAGTGTGCTCCCGGACTCGATTTCGACAATCTGGGCTGGGACGGGGAAGTCGAGGTCGTCTCGCTCGACGGCGGCGTCAAGGAAGCCTGCCTGTGGTCGACGGGGCTGGCCGAGTCCGGCGTCACGCGCCGAGCTTCGGTGCTTCGCTCCGACGGGAGCGGGTGGGCGATCACCGACGCCGAGGACGACGTGATTCCGGAGCAAGCGCCGGGGGAGTGGATCATCGACCCGGACGGAGCGGTAGTGCGCGCGGGCCTCGTGCGCCACTACGCGGCCAGACACGGCCTCTGGCAGCTCGATCCACGCATCGCTTATCTGACCGGTGACAGCGTCCCTGAGGGAGTTCGCGGATTCCGGATCCTCGAGCAGATCAAGTACTCCGAGAAACTGCTCAAACAGACACTGTCCAAGCGGGACTGCGGTGTGGCCGAAATCCTGGTGCGAGGAGTCGACGTGGACCCGGCAGTGCTGCGTCCACGGCTCAAGCTCAAGGGCTCGCTTGCGCTGAGCGTCGTGATCGTACGGATCGGGCGATCGGCGTCGGCCTTCATCTGTGAGGCATCCCGCTAGCTCACTTGAAGACGAACAGCTCACCGATTGCGCTGGGCGTCAACACTTCGCCCTTGGGGCCGATCGAGGTGCCGACGGTGAAGCCGACCGCGCCAGGCAACGTGTCCTGATCCACCGTCTCACCGGTTTCGGTGTCGAAGGTGATCAGGCTCAGTCCGTTCTCACCCTCGCGTACGACGGTGTATCCGGTGTTGCCGGCGGTCTGCGCCGGAACACCCAGCTGCAGAAGGTCCTTACGCTCCCAGACCAGTTCGGCATGATCTCCCTCGTCGCGCACGGCAAGGAGATGCCCCTTGTCGCCGCCGGCGGGAATGATCAAACCGTCGTCGGACGTCGAGGCACTACCGGCCGAGTTGAAGCCGATGTCGTAACTCCACCTGGTGTCACCGGTTTCGGCGTTCACTGCCCAGAGAGATCCGTTGTTGTCGGTGGCGTAGACGGTCTTGCCGTCCTTCGACAGGTCCGGGCTCGACGCCGTTCCACCGGGAAGCGCGTCGGTGGACCACTCGCGGGTGATGGACGGATTGTCGCCGCCCGTGTACTTCATGGCGACCAGATCGGCTGCCCGAGAACTGGGTCCGTAGAAGGTGAAGTAGAACTTGCCGGTGCCCAGGTCCACTGCCGGGGTATTGGCCACCGGGCAGCCGGACGTGCCGAGGAAGCACTCGCTCAAACCCTTGTTGTCGGGAATGAGTTCTGCATTCGCGCCCTGGTCGATCGACGGCGGCGGGATCAGGTCGAACGACGGAACCACTTTTGCGCCGGTCTGCGGGTTGAGCACGTTGATCTGACCCAATTGGGTGATGAACAACAGGTTTCCGTCGCCGGTGAACTGTGACGAGAGAGGAGTGCCCACAACGAGCGTGCGCCAACGCAATTGACCAGTCTCGGTGAAGGACATCATCGCGCCGCTCTCGCCGACGTAGACATTGGTGGCAGTGTCGACGATGGGCGTCGAGGCGACTACTCCGTCGTTGAGTCGAGCGCACCACTTCTTGCGACCCGAATCCATCTGGAACGAGAAGAGATTGCAGCCGTTCTCGGTGCGGGCGGTGACGAAGCTCTGGCCGTTCGCGGCCACCGAGGCGTACGCGGCAACCGGACCGCCGAGAGGGCGTGACCATGCGAACTCGACATCGCGTGATCCGGTGACCGGGCTCGTGTCGCTGTTGCGGGCGTCGGCATGCATGGCCGGCCAACCCGCCGACGCGTACCGGTCCACCCGTCCGTCGTCGCTGCCGCAACCGGCGATCAGGGCCGCAGCGATCGCCGTCGACACCATCACGGACGACCGTAGGACCCGCCGCATCACAATCTCCCTGCCTTCACTTGATCAAGAGCCCTCGGTAACTGCACAAGCCCGGACCAGAGACTATCCCGACCGGGGCAACGTGACGGGGCACACCCCGAGGGTCGGTGAGTCGGCCCCACGTAGGCTGAACACTCATGACGAGCATGTGGGGCGCACCGTTGCGCACTCGATGGCGGGGATCACGCCGAGGCGACAGCGATCAGGCCAAGTTCTTGACGGTCGATTCCCTCAAATGGGTTCTGGCGAACAAGGCGTACACACCCTGGTATCTGGTGCGGTACTACCGTCTCGCCAAGTTCAAGATGGCCAACCCGCACGTGATCCTGCGCGGCATGGTGTTCCTCGGCAAGAACGTCGAAATCCATTCCACCCCCGACCTGTCCCGCCTCGAGATCGGGCGCTGGGTGCACATCGGTGACGGCAACGCGATCCGCTGCCACGAAGGCTCGCTGCGCATCGGCGACAAGGTCGTCTTCGGCAAGGACAACGTCGTCAACACGTACCTCGACATCGAAATCGGTGCGTCGACGCTCGTAGCCGACTGGTGCTACATCTGCGACTTCGACCACCGCATGGACGACATCAACACACCGATCAAGGACCAGGGCATCGTCAAGGGCCCCGTCCGTATCGGCCCGGACACGTGGGTGGCAGCGAAGGTCACCGTGCTGCGAAATACCCGCGTCGGACGCGGTTGTGTCCTCGGTGCGCACGCCGTCGTCAAGGGAGACATCCCGGACTACAGCATCGCGGTCGGCTCGCCCGCGAAGGCGGTCAAGAACCGCAAGTCCGATTGGGAAGCCGGCGCTGCCGATCGTGCAAAGTACATCGCGGCGCTCGAGGACATCGCACGCAAGAAGGCTGCTGCGGACGCTGCCGACGCGTCGTCGACGTCGTAGCTCACTTTTTGGCAGAACCAGCGATTACTTTCGGCGCCGCAACCGGTCTGTATCGGTATCGGCGCCGAAAGTCTGCGCCGGTGAAAGGAGTGCCGACATGAGCGAACAGACACCCGAATGGGTCGTGGCGCAGCGCCGCGAACTGGTGGGATTTCTCGAAGGCCTGAGCACGGAGCAGTGGAACGCGCCGACCCTGTGCGAGGGGTGGCGGGTCCGCGAAGTGATCGCGCACATCACCATGCCCTACCGATACTCGGCGCCGCGATTCGTCGTGGAAATGGTCAAGTCACGCGGAAACTTCAACAGGATGTCGAACCGGCGAGCGCTCGCCGATGCGTCGGAAGTCGGTGAGCGACAACTGCTTGCCTCGCTTCGCGACAACGTTGCACACCCGTGGAAGCCACCAGGCGGCGGCTTCGAGGGTGCGCTCTCGCACGACGTGATCCACGGTCAGGACATTCGCGTGGCACTCGGCGACGATTACGTGGTGCCCGAAGACCGGCTCACTCGTGTGCTCAGCGGACTCTCGCCCAAAACCCTGAAGTATTTCGGAACTGACCTCGACGGCGCTCGGCTGCGCGCCGACGACCGAGACTGGACGTACGGTGCCGGCGCCGAGGTTCACGGGGCGGCGCAGGATCTCCTGCTCGTGCTGTGCGGCCGGATGCTGCCACCAGGCCATCTGCTCGGGGATGCGAGTTCTCGTTTCACCGCGCCACTCCCGACCCCCTGAGATCAGCACAAAGCGAGCTCAGCGACCGGGCAGCGGACGCTCGGGGATCTGCGGACGGGCCAACGGCTGTCGCACCCGACGCTTCGCGCCCGCGTAGACGTGAGCGGTCTCCTCGGCGACCTGATGCCAGTCGAAGTCCGATGTCAGGCGTGCGCGGGCGGCCACTGCCCGTTCCTGTGCCCCGGCGGGATCGTCGAGTACCTCGCGGACAGCCGAGGTGAGCCCGGCGATGTCGCCCGGTTGGAAGGACATCCCCGTCACCCCGTCGACGACGGCTTCGCCCAGTCCGCCTGCGGTGGACGTGATCAGCGGAGTGCCGGCCGCCGCCGCTTCGAGGGCGATGATCCCGAACGGCTCGTAGCGCGACGGCAGGACGATGGCGTCCGCTCCGTGCAGCCAGCTGAGCAGTTCCGTGTGATCGAGGTTGCCGAGAAAGTCCACCGCCCGCGCGACGCGATGCGTGCGTGCCTGTTGGTAGAGCCAGGTGAACTGGGTGCCTTCGCCCGCGATCGCGAGGGTCGTGCCGGGGTGGCTACGACGGATTCGGGGGAGTGCTGCGATGGCGTCCTGCACGCCCTTCTCGTATTCCAGGCGGCCGACGAAGAGGAGTTTCGGTGGTCCGGATCGCGGTCCACGTTCGCGAAAGTTCCACGTGGTCACGTCGATTCCGTTGCGGATGACGGTGATCGGCGGCAGCGTCGGGCCGTAGAGCTCGGTCACTTCTTCCTGCATGGACGCCGAACAAGTTATGAGAGAGTCGGATTCGTTTGCCAGCCACCACTCGACGGAGTGGACCTGGCGGTTGATGCGTCCGGAGATCCAGCCGCTGTGGCGACCCGCCTCGGTGGCGTGAAGTGTGGAAACCAGTGGGACGTCATAGAATTCGGCCAGGGCGATCGCCGGATGTGCGACCAGCCAGTCGTGCGCGTGCACGACGTCGGGCTGCCAGCCCTCGCCCACTCCTGGCTTGTGCAGCGCCATCCCGGCACGGACCATCGCGTGACCCATCGCGAGGGTCCACGCGAGCATGTCCTCGCCGAAGACGAAGTGCGCGGGGTCCTCGGCCACTGCGACGACAAGGACGCCCTCGGAAATGTGCGTGATCGTCGGGTGCGTCGACGCATCCGTTCCGGAGGGGCGACGCGAGAGAACAACGACCTCGTGGCCTGCAGCCGCCAACTCGGTGGCGAGATGGTGGACGTGTCGGCCGAGGCCGCCGACGACGACCGGTGGGTACTCCCACGAGACGATGAGAATTTTCACGACGGACTCAGTTCTGTGTCAGGTAGACGGCGAGCATCCAGTCCCGGGAACAACCCGTCGGCGCGATTCCAGCCTTCGGCGAGTCGCTCGGCGACGGCATCGCGGCCGGAAACGAGCGCTTCGGAGATTTCCCTGGTCGCGTGGGCGTGCTTGTGTGCGCGTTCGCGGGCGTACCCCGCGGCCGAATCCTTGCTCACCATGAATGCCCAATCGCTCGAAACTGTCATCAGTGTCTCGCGAAGTACCTGATCGTTGACCCGGTTTCGCAGTTCCGGTCGTCCGGGTGCGTTGTCGCGTCCGCGAGACTTGTCCACGGTGCCGAGCGCGGTCTCCACCACTTCGGAGTTCAGTTGCACCAGGTCGGACACCTGATCGCCAGCCCAGACACGCCAGTCCTTACCCGATCCCCAGGACGAATCCTCGAGTTGAACGGGTTCGCCGACGTATCCCGATGCCTTGGCGTCGGCGAGGGTGCCGACGCGAATTCCGGCCTCGGGAAGCGCGCGCAGGAGATTTTCGAGCCACTGCGGACCTTCGTGCCACCAGTGCCCGAACAGTTCGGTGTCGAAAGCTGCGACCACGAGGGCGTCGCGGCCGATGCGGGTGGATTCACTGCGCAGACGCGCCCGAACGGTTTCGACGAAGTCGGCAACATGCTTGTCGACGGCGGCCGCAGCGAGTTCGGGGTCGTACGGCAACTTGTCGGCGGAGTCGACGGTCCGTCCGGTGACCCGCGACGGCTTGAGACCCGTCTCGTGGTCGTAGGTGTGGAAGTCGCGGTAGGCGGCGTGACCCGGATATCCGGACTTGGGGGACCAGACGCGGTAGCTGACCTGCAGGTCGCGGCCGAATGCGACCACGTCGGATTCTCGAACCGGGCGGCCGAGGGATGTGTCGCCGCGCAAGGCGGGGCCGTCGACCATGAAGTGGGTGACGCCCGCTTCGGCGTACCCGCGCTCCATGCCCGGGGTGTACCCGCACTCGGGTCCCCAGATCCCGGTCGGAGTGTGATTCCACCGGGCATGCGCGTCGGCGAGACCTTCGCGGAGGGAGAACGCCCGCAAGCGAGGATCGAGCAGCGGTTGGAACGGGTGGGCCAGCGGCCCGCCGAGAAGCTCGAAGGCCTCGCGATCGATGAGGTCGCGGAACACCGGTGAGGCGCCGTGCTGCCAGTGAGTCTCGAAATCTGCGAGAGCGGCAGCTGACGCCCGGTGCTCGCGCGCGCCGAGTTCGCGGTGCGCCGCGTCCGGCATGCCGGCAGCCTCGTGGGCGCGGATCTGCCAGTTGCCGAGCCAGTGATGCATCCCGGCGAGGCAGTGGGGATCGTCCAACTGGGCCGCGAGTACGGGCGTGATTCCCAGCGTCAGCAGGTGCGATCGGCCCTCGTCGGCCAGGCGTCGTAGCGCGGCGGCGAGCGGAATGTACGACGCAGCCCAGGACTGGTAGATCCATTCCTCGCCGACTGGCCATCTGCCGTGGTTGGCGAGCCACGGCAGATGGGAGTGCAGAACCAGGGCGAACATCCCCGGTTCGGTGACGGGTGTTGCGTTACTCACTCGCCGGTTTCCTTCACGGCAATAGCGACGAGGTCGAGGCTGTCGTCGATGTCGGGTTCGCTGATGCTGAAGTCGTCGACGGTGATGCCTTCGACGTCGCGGGTGAGATCTTCCGGCCAGGGCTCACCGGCCAACGCGCGGTCGATCTGCGCGTTGATGAACGATCCGCCGTGCTTGGCGTCGAGTTCCTTCAGGCGCGAACCGTGGTGGACGCCGGTCATCAACTGAACGCGGAATCCGGCGTCTTCGAGCAATTCGGTCATTTCGGAGGCGTTGAGCTCACGAGTGTGGAAAGGGTTGAGCGGCGTGTCGCGGCCGGGGGAGAAGGTGATCCGGTTGGGGGTGCTGATGAGAAGTTCACCGCCGGGAGCGAGAACTCGGAAGCATTCGCGTAGGAACTGACCCTGATCCCACAGGTGCTCGATCACCTGGAAATTGACGACGACGTCAACCGAGTTGTCCGCCAGTGGAAGCTCGGCGAGGTTGCCGTGGAGCATCTCGACGCGGGGGTAGCGGGCACGGACGTGCTCGACCGCGGAGATGTCGTAGTCGAGGCCGGTAACCTTTGTTGCGACGTCCGCAATCATGTTGGCGCCGTAGCCTTCTCCAGAACCGGCCTCGAGGACTCGGCGGTCCGTGCAGCGCTCCAGAAGTGCGCGGTACACCACTTCGTGGCGTCGGAACCAGTAGTTCTCCTCGGGGATTCCTGGCACGGTTCGTTCGCCCGTCAAGGGCAGGGGTGCGTCCTCGTGGTTGCTGACACTCGTTTCACTCACCCGTGCGAGATTAGTGCCATCCGAGTAGAACGTGTTCGCCGTGGTCCAGATCACTGCTGTCAATTCCTGTTCGTGCCGTTATGGTGGACGAGGTTCCACGTTAAGTTACCCACCGGTAACTTAACGTGGGGTAATCTAACGCACAGCCGACGTGAACCGAGAAATTCGCCCGTAGGGAGACCTGTCGGACTCTCTTTTCGGACGCTCGGACTGCGCGAGCACCACAGACGATTTATCAGGTGAATTACACACAGGAGGTCGACGAAGACCCATGACGAATATCGTTGTTTTGATCAAGCAGGTCCCCGACACATGGTCCGAGCGCAAGCTGACCGACGGCGACTACACGCTTGACCGTGAAGCCGCCGACGCAGTCCTCGACGAGATCAACGAGCGCTCCGTCGAAGAAGCACTCCTCATCAAGGAAGCTCAGGGCGGTGAGGTAACGGTGCTGTCCGCAGGTCCCGACCGCGCCACCGACGCTATCCGCAAGGCTCTCTCGATGGGCGCCGACAAGGCCGTCCACATCAACGACCCGGCACTGCACGGCTCCGACGCGATCCAGACCGCATGGACGCTCGCTGCTGCTCTCGGCCAGATCACCTTCGAGAACGACGAGCCTGCCGACCTGATCATCGCCGGCAACGAGGCCACCGACGGCCGCGTCGGCGCTGTTCCGGCCATCATCGCCGAGTACCTGGGCATCCCGCAGCTCACGCAGCTGCGCAAGGTCGTCGTCGCCGACGGCAAGATCACCGGTGAGCGCGAGACCGACGAGGGCGTCTTCGGCCTCGAGGCTTCGCTGCCCGCGATCGTCTCGGTCACCGAGAAGATCAACGAGCCGCGCTTCCCGTCCTTCAAGGGCATCATGGCCGCGAAGAAGAAGGAAGTTCTCGTCTACACGCTGGCCGACCTCGGAGTCGACCCGGAGACCGTCGGAGTTGCCAACGCTGGCACCACCGTGACGTCCTCCACCCCCAAGCCCCCCCGTACCGCTGGTGAGCGCATCGTCGACGAGGGAGACGGTGGCACCAAGATTGCCGCGTACCTCGTCAGCAACAAGGTCATCTGATCGCGCCCTTCTAGACATCCAGCAGAAGAACTCAGGGAGAGTTAAGTCATGGCAGAAGTACTTGTGCTCGTAGAGCACGCAGAGGGTGCGCTGAAGAAGGTCAGCACCGAACTCATCACCGCTGCACGCGCACTCGGTGAGCCGTCGGCAGTTGTCGCCGGCCCCGCGGGCACCGCAGCAAAGCTCGCCGACGCTCTGGCAGCAGCCGGCGCCGAGAAGATCTACGTCGCCGAGTCCGACGACATCGACGGCTACCTCGTCACCCCCAAGGTCGACGTTCTCGCCGCTCTGGTCGAGTCCACCAGCCCGGCAGCAGTCATCACCGCAGCCGGCACCGAGGGCAAAGAGGTTGCCGGTCGTCTGGCCGCACGTCTGGGCTCCGGATTGCTGACCGACGTCATCGAGATCAAGGCTGACGGCACCGGCGTCCACTCCATCTTCGGTGGCGCGTTCACCGTCGAGGCCAAGGCCAACGGCGACGTTCCGGTCTACTCGGTTCGTCCGGGCGCAGTCGAGGCTGCTCTGCAGGCCGGCGCAGGCGAGCAGATCACCGTCAAGGTTCCGGCCCAGGACGAGAGTGCCGTCAAGGTCACCTCGCGTGAGCCCATCGTCGGCGGCGACCGCCCGGAGCTCACCGAGGCGTCGGTTGTCGTCTCCGGTGGACGTGGTGTCGGCAGCGCGGACAAGTTCTCCGTCGTCGAAGAGCTGGCCGACTCCCTCGGCGCTGCAGTCGGTGCTTCGCGTGCCGCTGTGGACTCGGGTTACTACCCCGGACAGTTCCAGGTCGGTCAGACCGGTAAGACGGTCTCCCCGCAGCTGTACATCGCGCTCGGCATTTCCGGTGCCATCCAGCACCGTGCCGGCATGCAGACGTCCAAGACCATCGTCGCGGTCAACAAGGACGAAGAGGCACCCATCTTCGAGATCGCCGACTTCGGCATCGTGGGCGACCTGTTCAACGTCGCACCGCAGCTCACCGAAGCTGTGAAGTCCCACAAGGGCTGAAAAGCACAAACTGCTGTGCGCCTTTATCAACCCCCCGCGGTTGATAAAGGCGCACAGTGCTTTATTCACCCGGCCTGCATCGGCATGTCACTTCGTCGATACCGAGACGCCGTTCGCGCTCGATAAACCTTGCGCATGACAATTACGTCAGTCCTTCGCTCCGCGAGTGACAATCTCGGCCGTGAGGTCGCCCAGCCGAGATATTCCCTGATCGTCTCCTCCGACCGCGAGCATCGTGTCGCTGCGCAGCGCCTTCGATTCCGAGTGTTCGCCTCCGAGCCAGGCTTCTCCCTCCCGGCCTCGGCCGGGGTCTTCGAACTCGACGCCGACGCCTTCGACGAATTCTGTGATCATCTACTCGTTCGTGACAACATCACCGAGGAGTACGTCGGCTGCTACCGAATGCTGCCGCCGGATTCCGCTGCGGCGGCCGGTGGGTATTACACCGCAACGGAATTCGACATCTCCGCGCTCGATCCGGTGGTGAACCGGATCGTCGAAATGGGTCGCGCGTGCGTCGATCCCGCTCACCGCACCGGATCCGTCCTGAGCCTGATGTGGTCGGGCATCCTGCACTATCTCGAATTGACCGGATACGAGTGGGTGATGGGCTGCGTCTCCGTGCCCGTCTTGCCGAGCCCCGATTCAATTGCCGGCGCCGATGTCCGCGGCGTCCGTGACTTCGTGATGAACAAGCACGCCAGTCCGGGGTCGCGGCGGGTGATCCCACGAAACCCGGTGGTCCTCGGGGGTCTGACGCTCGACGAGATCGCCGCACCGGAACGCGTGACGATGCCACCGTTGCTCCGTGGTTACTTGCGGATGGGCGCGATGATCTGCGGGGAACCTGCTCACGATCCCGAGTTCGGTGTGGCCGATTTTGTTGCGCTGCAAGGCCTTCACTCCGCCAACAAGCGGTACCTCGAACGGCTGCGATCGGCGGCCGCCGCACACGAGTCGGGGATCGGCTGATGACCGCGGCGGTGCCGTACTGGGTGCCGACGAGCCCCTGCGGCGACGGGTGCCTACCCGCGGACGCACCCGGTGTGTCGAGTATCACCGTGATGGCCCGCGGGGTCATGGTCGGTGCCGCACTGTTGACTGCGCCTGTGCTTTCGGCCGGCTGGCTCCTCCCGCGCACCTGGCGTACTGAGATGCAACGCGGATACTCGCGCGCGTTGCTTCGTTGTCTGGGGATGAAGCTGACGGTCGACGACCAGCGGTTGGGGCGCGCGGAACCTGACGGGGTCATGGTTGTCGCCGGTCACGTGTCCTGGACCGACGTCCTCGTCGCGAGCGCCGTTGCTCCGGCCAACTTCGTCGCCCGCGCCGACCTGCTCGACTGGGCAGTGCTCGGCGGTCTCGCGCGCCGGATGCGCGTCGTCCCCATCGACCGCGCTCGCCTGCGTGAACTCCCCGGAACCGTCGACGTCGTTCGCGAACGCCTGCAGCGAGGTGTCCGGGTGATGGTGTTCCCCGAGGGAACGACCTGGTGTGGGCGGGCGTACGGCGGTTTTCGTCCGGCGATGTTCCAAGCAGCCGTCGACGCCGAATGCCCGGTTCAGCCGATGGCGATCCGCTACGAGAACGCCGACGGTTCCCTGTGCACCGGACCCTGCTTTGTCGGCACCGAAACGATCGGTCAGTCCATCCGTCGGATCCTGCGTCAGAAGAACGTCGAGGTGAAGGTCAGGCTGGCTCCGCTCGAGGAGGCAGGGGAGTGTCGAGCCGATCTCGCGCAGCGATGCGAGAGAGCCGTACGCGGCGTCGACATCATCGATCTGGCAGCTCACGACATCTTCGACCCCGCACCGGAACTCGTGACACAAGCCGTGGGACAAATCGATCCTTCCCCGGCGATGAGCGCTTAGCCTGCTGAGCGAGGCTGGTCGAACTCTCGTGCTGGGCTATCCTTGTCAAGCCATGACTCTGCCTGCACACAGTGCCCACGCCGGATTTCCGGTGTACCTCGATCATGCCGCCACGACTCCGATGTCGGCAGCCGCTATCGAGGCGATGACCGATACCTTCAAAACCGTGGGCAACGCGTCCTCGCTGCACGGCTCCGGCCGTGCGGCCCGGCGCCGCGTCGAGGAATCGCGCGAATCGATCGCCGCCAGCTTGGGTGCGCGGCCGTCGGAGGTCATCTTCACCTCCGGAGGCACCGAGAGCGACAATCTCGCGGTCAAGGGCATCTACTGGGCTCGCCGTGACGCAGACCCGCGACGCACTCGCATCCTGGCCAGCTCCGTCGAGCATCATGCTGTGCTCGACGCCGTCGAGTGGCTCGAGCAGCACGAGGGCGCGCGCGTGACGTGGTTGCCGGTCGACGAGAACGGTGTCGTCGATCCGCAGACCTTGCGTGACGAGCTTTCCGTCCACGCCGACGAGGTAGCACTCGTGACGGTGATGTGGGCCAACAACGAGGTCGGCTCGATCATGCCGATCGTGGAGTTGGCGGAGATTTCGGCTGAGTTCGAGATTCCGATGCACAGCGACGCGGTTCAGGCAGTTGCACAATTGCCGGTCGATTTCGCGGCGAGCAAATTGTCCGCGCTGAGCATCGCGGCGCACAAGTTCGGTGGTCCGCACGGCGTCGGCGCACTGCTGCTCGGACGCCAGGTTCCGTGTGTGCCGCTCCTTCACGGCGGCGGACACGAACGTGATCTGCGTTCGGGCACTCCGGATACTGCGGGCGTTGTCGGGATGGCTGCGGCGCTGCGCGCAAACGTCGAGAACTTCGATTCCAGCACAAGGGAATTGGCGCAGTTGCGTGACCGTTTGATCGACGGAGTCCTGGAGATTCTTCCCGAGTCGGTGCTCAACGGCCCGACCGGATCCGATCGGCTTCCCGGTAACGCGCACTTCACCTTCCCCGGCTGCGAGGGCGATTCGTTGCTGATGCTGCTCGACGCCGCCGGTATCGAATGTTCCACCGGTTCGGCCTGCACCGCCGGTGTGGCCAGAGCCAGCCATGTCTTGATCGCGATGGGCGTCGAATCGCCCGTCGCGCGTGGCTCACTGAGATTTTCGCTCGGACATACGTCGAGTGTCACCGATGTGGACGCGCTCATCGCTGCGCTTCCACAAGTAGTAGAGCGCGCTCGGGCCGCCGGTCTTGCCGGTGCCGGTTCGCGTGGAGGGGATCGCTGATGCGAGTACTCGCAGCCATGAGCGGAGGTGTCGACTCCGCTGTCGCCGCCGCCCGCGCTGTCGCCGCCGGACACGACGTCGTCGGCGTTCATCTTGCTTTGTCCACGGCGCCGGGCGCATTGCGGACGGGTTCGCGTGGATGCTGCTCGAAGGAAGATGCCGGCGACGCCAGGCGCGCCGCCGACGTTCTCGGAATACCCTTCTACGTCTGGGATTTCGCCGATCGCTTCAAGGAAGACGTGATCGACGACTTCGTGGCGTCGTACGCAGCGGGTGAGACCCCCAATCCGTGCCTGCGCTGCAACGAGAAGATCAAGTTCACCGCACTCGCCGACCGTGCAGTCGCTCTCGGCTTCGACGCCGTGGCGACCGGTCACTACGCGCGCCTCGAAGACGGCGTCCTGCGCCGGGCGGTCGACGCTGACAAGGACCAGTCGTATGTCCTCGGTGTGCTGACGGCTGAGCAGCTTTCGCGAGCGATGTTCCCGATCGGTGACACACCGAAAGAACAGATCCGCGAGGAAGCCGCCGAGCGCGGTCTGGCTGTGGCGAACAAGCCTGACAGTCACGACATCTGCTTCATCCCGACCGGCGACACACGAGCATTCCTGGGTGCGCGCATCGGCGTTCGTCCGGGAAGCGTCGTCGACGCCGATTCGGGTGAAGTCCTCGCTGCACACGACGGCGTACACGGCTTCACGATCGGACAGCGCAAGGGTCTCGGCGTCGAAGGTCCGGCGGGTGACGGCCGTCCGCGGTACGTGACCGCGATCGAGCCCGAAACCGGAACGGTCCGAGTGGGTTCGGCCAAGAATCTCGAGGTCTGGGCCATCTCGGCGCAGCGTGCGATCTGGACCTCGGGCCAGGCGCCGGAGGGCCCCGTCGAATGCATGGTGCAGGTTCGTGCGCACGGTGGACTGGCGCAGGCCGTTGCGGAGGCCGTCGACGACGGTACTTCAAGCGGCGGTATCTCGATCTCGTTGCGCGAACCACTGACCGGCGTCGCAAAGGGACAGGCCGTCGTGTTGTATCGCCCCGACCGCGAACTGGGTGACCAGGTCCTCGGCAGTGGCACCATCTCGGGTACCGAATCCGAGCCGAACACACTGTGACGCAGCAGGTTTCCATCGGTGGTCTCGTCACCGGAATCGGATCCTGGCCGGGCACGGATGCCCGCGAAAGTGCCGCAACCATCCTCGGCGAGCTGGGTGGTTTCCCGCATCTGGTGGAGTTGCCGAGCCGCGGACTCGGCGCTGACATGGTCGGCCGGGCGGGGGCAATTCTGGTCGATATCAACCTCGACGCCTCGACCCGTGCCTATCGAGTCGTGCCTCGGAGGGGCAATGTCGCGAAGCGAGCCGAGGACTTTCTGAATCAGGATCTCGACGCGCTCGAGGAAGCCTGGGAGTCAGCGCGCTTGGTCGGCGAAGACCACGTCGTCAAGCTCCAAGTCGCCGGCCCGCTGACACTCGGCGCCGAGATCGAAGTCGCAAACGGTTCGCGAGTTCTCGTCGACCGCGGTGCGCTCCGCGACGTCGCAGAATCACTCGGTGAGGGTCTCGCGCGTCATGCGGCCGAGGTCACTCGCCGCACCGGCGCCGCAGTGGTGATTCAGTTGGACGAGCCGCAGATCGCGGCAGTTCTGGCCGGTTCGCTGCCTGGGCGCACCAAGATGGAGAGCGTTCCGGCACTGCCGGAACCCGAGGCACTCGCCGTACTCGACTCGACGATCAGCGGTTGCGGACTGCCCACAATCGTCCACAGTTGCGGCACAGACATGCCGTGGGATCTACTGAGGCGAAGCCAGGCGTTCGGCGTGAGCTTCGACATGTCGCTCATCGGCTCACGCGATCTGGACGGTATCGGCCAGTTGTTCGACGCCGGCAAGGAATTGGCGCTCGGTCTGGTTCCGTCCGTGGAGCCGGAAAAGCCGGTGACGTGGAAAGAGTGTGCGATGCCCGCCGTCACACTGGTAGATCGTCTCGGCTTCTCTCGTGAACTCCTGCAGACCCAGGTCGCGGTCACTCCGCGTTGCGGTCTTTCGGGTGCGAACCTCGACTGGGCTCGTGCCGCCCTTCGGCTGTGTACAGACGTCGGCAAGGCATTGGTGGACGATCCGTCGGCGTTCTAGTGTGTGCGTTCCGATGTGGAGTCGTGTGGTGTGTCGGTGTGAACCGATAATCTTCTAGCTGTGACTGAAACCGCGGATGCAATGCAGCCAGCGCCCAACGAGGCGCGCGAGCAGTGGACGGAGCTGGCCGAAGAGGTACGCCAGCATCAGTTCCGCTACTACGTTCGTGATGCGCCCGTCATTTCGGACGGTGCATTCGACACATTGCTCGGGCAGCTCAATGCTCTCGAAGAGCAGTACCCGGATCTGCGAACTCCCGACTCTCCGACGCAACTCGTCGGTGGCGGATTCGCGACGGACTTCACGTCCGTCGACCACCTCGAGCGGATGCTCAGCCTCGACAACGTCTTCGACGAGTCGGAGCTCCGAGCATGGATCGCCAAGGTAGAGCAGGAAACCGGGCCGGAACTGCACTATCTCTGTGAAGTGAAAATCGATGGTGTCGCCCTCAATCTCGTCTACGAGAACGGCAAACTCGTTCGTGCCGCAACCCGCGGTGACGGTCGTACGGGCGAGCTGGTCACGCTCAACGCTCTGACGATCAACGACATCCCGGAGCGCCTTACCGCCACGGACGAGTACCCGATTCCGAGCCTGCTCGAGGTGCGTGGCGAGGTGTTCTTCCGCCTCGAGGACTTCGCAGCACTCAATGCCTCCCTGGTGGAGGAGGGGAAGGCGCCGTTCGCCAATCCGCGCAACTCCGCGGCGGGCTCCCTGCGTCAGAAGAATCCTGCCGTCACCGCGCGTCGCCGCCTCGGAATGATCTGCCACGGGTTCGGGCGCATGGAAGGTTTCGAGCCGGCCTCGCAGTACGACGCCTACGTGGCCCTCGCCGCCTGGGGTCTGCCGGTGTCCACGCACACCTCACGGGTGGTCGGCGCCGACGCCGTGGTCGAGAAGATGAAGTACTGGGGAGAGCACCGCCACGACGTCGAGCACGAGATCGACGGATTGGTGGTCAAGGTAGACGAGATGTCGTTACATCGACGTCTGGGCACCACGTCGCGCGCACCACGGTGGGCGATCGCGTACAAGTACCCGCCGGAAGAGGTCACGACCAAGCTCCTCGACATCCGGGTCAGTGTCGGACGTACGGGTCGTGTGACGCCGTTCGCGTACATGGAACCCGTCACGGTGGCGGGTTCCACTGTGTCCTTGGCCACGCTGCACAACGGCTCGGAGGTCAAGCGCAAGGGTGTGCTGATCGGCGACACCGTGGTGTTGCGCAAGGCCGGAGACGTCATCCCCGAGGTTCTCGGTCCCGTGGCAGACGTTCGTGACGGTACCGAGCGCGAGTTCGTCATGCCGACGCATTGTCCCGAGTGCGGCACGTTGTTGGCACCCGCGAAAGAGGGCGACGTCGACGTGCGATGCCCCAATCAGCAGTACTGCCCGGCGCAGTTGCGCGAGCGCGTGTTCCACGTCTCGGGGCGCGGTGCATTCGACATCGAGGTGCTCGGTTACGAGGCCGCGACCGGGCTGTTGGAGGCGAAGGTCATCGGCGACGAGGGCGATCTTTTCTCACTCGACGCCGAGAAACTGATCGAAGTTCCGATCTTCCGCACCAATGCGGGATCCCTGTCCGCCAACGGAAAACGCTTGCTGGCCAACCTGGATTCGGCCAAGGACAAGCCGCTGTGGAGAGTGCTTGTGGCACTGTCGATTCGGCACGTCGGCCCCACTGCCGCGAGGGCGTTGGCCGGCGAATTCGGCTCGCTGCAACGCATTCGGGAAGCCTCGGTCGACGAGTTGGCTGCAGTCGACGGCGTCGGATCGACTATCGCCGCCGCCGTCGTGGAGTGGTTCTCCGTCGACTGGCACCAGCAGATCGTCGACAAGTGGGCGTCGGCCGGAGTACGCATGGAGGACGAACGCGACGATTCGATTCCGCGCAATCTCGAGGGCCTCTCGATCGTCGTCACCGGTTCGCTCGAGACCTACTCACGTGATCAGGCGAAGGAAGCGATTCTGGTGCGCGGCGGCAAGGCGGCAGGGTCGGTCTCGAAGAAGACTGCGTTTGTCGTCGTCGGTGAAGCACCCGGTTCCAAGCACGACAAGGCGGTCGAATTGGGTGTGCCGGTGCTCGACGAAGACGGCTTTCGGCGGTTGCTCGAAGATGGCCCGGATGCGGTCGCTCCCACCGATTTGGACGAACCAGAGTGACTTTGTCCGATTTCTGAGATTGGTGTGCTGGGTGCGATAGTGACGCCATGATCGAGATTCGTGAAGTTCTACCGGCTGAGTTCGAGACCGTCGGGGAGCTGACTGTGCAGTCGTACGTGGGTGGCGGATTTGTCGCCGGCGGATCGCCGTACGCGGAGCGCCTGCGAGACACCGCAACTCGGGTGGAGCAGGGCCGGGTGCTGGTTGCGGTTCTCGGTGACGAAGTCGTGGGCTCGTTGACGATCGCAGAACCCGGCACGCCCTTCGCGGATGTTGCGCAGAAGGGCGAACTCGAGTTCCGCATGCTCGCAGTCTCGCCGCAAGCTCGGGGATCGGGCGCCGGAACCGCATTGGTTCGCGCAGTGATCGCCGAAGCCTACGACCGCGGCGATCACTCGGTGGTCATCTCGACGCAGCCCGAGATGGTCGATGCCCGTCGTATCTACGACCGCAACGGTTTCGTCCCCGATCCCGAGCGGGCGTGGGAGCCGATTCGCGGTATGGAACTGACCGTCATGGTTCGCGGCCTGGCCTGATCAGCCAGCCTGGTCAACCCAGTACCGTCGCCACGATTCCTGCGAGGTAGCCGAGGCGGGCTATCTCCGAAGGGCGGAATTCGGGCCCACCGGGACGACCGAGCATGAGGACTCGATTGCCGGAGCCGAGAGGTGCGGCAGCGAGGCTGGTGTTCATGTCGCGCCATACGTCCGGAACCCAGTCGGCCTCGCCGTCGAGGGCGGTGGGCTTGTCCAGTGGCATCCACGGAATGTCGGTGGCGTGGGTTTCCGGCGCGCCGGCGCTACCGACGACGCGGTACGCACCGTGCTTGCCGATGTCCGCGACGACGCACCAGCCGACTCGCAGTACACGCGGCGCGCCGTCGACGAGGACCTGTAGTCGATCGTTTCGGGCCGTCGCAACGGAATCTATGAGTTCGAGCTCACGGTGAGTGTCGAGAATCCCGGCGTAGGGGCGGATCGAATCGACCAGCACGTCCGGTAGATGCTCGGCAGCGGTGATCAAGGTGTCGGGCAGCGCGCCCGGTTCGACGTCGACCACGAGGTCGTCGATGGCAAAACCGTCACCTCGTTCCACGACGTCGAGGGAGAGGATGTCTGCGCCCACGGATCCGAGAGCTACGGCGAGCGCGCCGAGGCTGCCTGGTCGATCGGGCAGTTGGACGCGAAGCAGGTACGACACGTGCGTGCCTTTCGCTGATCGGTTCTCGCCCGGATCACGTCGACCCGGGCCTGACTCATCTTTGCACTTGCCCAACCTGCGATGGTGGGCGCCGCGGCGGCGTCACGCCGGATGCACATGCTTGTCACACGAGCGAAACACACCGCGGGCATCCGGCGTGGCGATCGACACAGTGAGCGTGCTCGTCGTTCGATACAGCGGGCGTGCTTACAGGTCTGTCGCGGCGAGCAACTAGGCTGGACCGGCAATGTTCACGTCCTCTTCCGAAAGGGGCCCCGCGGTGCCTGCCATCTCCCGTGACGAGGTCGCGCACCTCGCGCGGCTGTCCAGACTCGCCCTGTCCGATGCCGAACTCGACGAGTTCGCCGGTCAGTTGGATTCGATTCTCAACCACGTCAAGGTGGTCACCGAGGTTGCGGCCGACGACGTCCCGCCCATGGCGAATCCCAATGCCGTCACCAACGTGACGCGCCCCGACGTGATCGTGCCCGGGTTGACCCCCGAGCAGGCATTGTCCGGAGCACCCGCAGTCGAACAGGATCGCTTTGCGGTTCCGCAGATCCTTGGAGAGGGCGAATGACCGATCTGACCACGCTGGACGCCGCTGAGCTGGCCGGCAAGATCCACTCGCGTGAGGTGTCCTCGGTAGAGGTCACGCAGGCGCATCTCGACCGCATCGCGGCCGTCGACACCGAGTACCACGCCTTCCTGCACGTTGCAGGCGAACAGGCTCTCGAAGCCGCCGCAGCAGTGGACAACTCGCTGGCGGGCGGAAACGAACCCGCTTCGGCACTCGCCGGCGTTCCGATCGCGCTGAAGGACATCTTCACCACGACGGACATGCCGACCACCTGTGCGTCGAAGATTCTCGAAGGCTGGGTCGCGCCGTACGACGCGACTCTGACCTCCAAGCTGCGCGCTGCCGGCATCCCGATCCTCGGCAAGACGAACCTCGACGAGTTCGCGATGGGCTCTTCGACCGAGAACTCGGCCTTCGGCCCGACGCGTAACCCGTGGGACGTCACCCGCATCCCCGGTGGCTCGGGCGGCGGTAGTGCAGCGGCGCTCGCGTCCCGTCAGGCCCCGCTGGCCATCGGCACTGACACCGGCGGTTCGATCCGTCAGCCCGCTGCGGTCACCGCAACGGTCGGCACCAAGCCGACGTACGGAACTGTCTCACGCTTCGGACTCGTCGCGTGCGCCTCCTCGCTCGATCAGGGCGGTCCCTGTGGCCGCACCGTGCTCGACACCGCTCTGCTGCACGAGGTCATCGCCGGGCACGATCCGCGTGACTCCACGTCCATCGACGCCCCCGTGCGTCCGGTGGTCGCTGCGGCACGTGAAGGTGCAGCCGGCGACCTGCGCGGCGTCAAAGTCGGTGTGGTCAAGGAACTTCACTCCGACAGCTACCAGCCAGGCGTCATCGCTTCCTTCGATGCTGCCGTCGAGCAGCTCAAGGCACTCGGTGCCGAGGTTGTCGAGGTCTCGTGCCCGAGCTTCGAGCACGCGCTCGCGTCGTACTATCTGGTGCTGCCCAGTGAGGTCTCGTCCAACCTGGCCCGCTTCGACGCGATGCGCTACGGACTGCGTGTCGACGACGGCAACATGAGTGCCGACCAGGTCATGGCGGCAACCCGCGCCGCCGGTTTCGGTCCGGAGGTCAAGCGCCGCATCATGATCGGTACCTACGCACTGTCCTCGGGCTACTACGACGCCTACTACGGTTCGGCGCTCAAGGTCCGTACGCTCATCGCGCGCGATTTCGACAAGGCCTACGAGAAGGTGGACGTACTGGTCTCGCCGACCAGCCCGTTCACGCCGTGGAAGTTGGGGGAGAAGGTCGGCGATCCGTTGGCCATGTACCTCTCGGACCTGTGCACGTTGCCGACCAACCTGGCCGGACACTGCGCGATGTCGGTGCCCTCGGGCCTGTCCGCGGACGACAACCTGCCGGTGGGCTTGCAGATCATGGCGCCCGCCATGGCTGACGAGCGCCTCTACCGTGTCGGTGCGGCCTACGAAGCAGCTCGCGGCCCGATCGCGACTGCAGTCTGACCTGTTTGCTGTGCGCCTTTATCAACCCCCCGCGGTTAATAAAGGCGCACAGCAGTTCAGGAGCAAGTTCTCAGGGCCGTCCCCTGATCGGTTCCGTAGCGATGGCCGTGACCGGCGGGGACACCGAGCGAACCGAGCATGTCGACGGTGGTCTGCAAGAACGTGACACCCGGGATCCACTGCGGGATCGGTGCATCTTGCACGGCACGGCTCAGATCCGGCTTCTGCGTCGCGAGGGCGGGGGACCACCACACCACCGGGTCAGACGTGTTCGCTAGGACGGTTGCGCCGTCCGTCCCTGTCGCGCCGGCCGGGGGACCTGCCCACAACACGTCGCACGGGACAATGGGACTGCCCTCGGACAGTGCGGCGCTGCCGCCGACGGCGCCGAGGCTCTGTCCGTAGAGGAACAGGTCCGGTCGATCCTCGGCGGGCATGGCGGCAATGTGGCTGCCGACGGCGGTGAACAGAGCGGTTGCCGATTCTTCGGCGTCGTCGCGGCTGAACAGGAATGTCGCCCAACTGGGTGCGTCGGAGTATTGCTGCCCGACTATTGCGACGTCGCCGCCGAACCGTTTCTCGATACCGTCGACTGCATGCGTGTCGATCCACCCCGATCCGGTCGGAACGGCCACTACGACGCTGTTGCGGGCAAAGCCGCCGACGCGATCGAGTTCGCTCACCGCGAGAGCGGCACGTGATGCAGTGTCGGGTGCCGAATCCAAACCGGCGTAGACACGCACCGAGTCTTCGCCTGCTGCGACGAATTTGCGTCCCTCCGCCCCCATCGACGTCCACGAGATGAGAGATTCGGGGCTGCCTGTCGCGGAGGCCGAAAGTGGCTGTGTCAGAGCAGTGTCGATGTACGCGTTGGACTTGTCGAACGAATCGGCGAGGCCGTTCCACACGACGGGACCGACTACCAACTGCACCCCGAGAACACCCATGACCAGTGCGCCGACGCTCCGCGCGAAACCCATCCACCGCAGCGCCTTCGAAATTCCGATCCCGATGCCCCAGAGACCAAGTGCGGTCAGTGCTGCAATGCAACCCGCCTCCGCCCAGTGGAGAAGTCCGGCAGACGGTGCGCCCATCGCCGCTCGCAACGAGTTCTGCCAACCGGCGGCGGCGAACATCGCAACTGCGGTGCCGGCAGTCGACAACCCGAACGCGGTGATGCGCCAATGACGTTCGTCGAATCGGGCCTTGACCCGGTCGGGGACGAGCCGACGGGCTACCGCGGAGAACGCCCACATCGCCAGTAGTCCGGCCGCGACGAGCAGACCGCTGAACACCCCTTGTAGTACGGCTGATCGCGGCAGGAGTCCGGGAGCCAGCGAGATGGCGGACATCGCTGCCACGGCGACGCTCGTGGACACGCGGGGGAGTGCGAGCGCCCCGACTCGGGCGAGGACGGGGGTCCGTGACGCATTCAGAACGCTCATGCTGCAATCGCTTTCGGGGAGTAGGAGAACTCGTTCGACGGGTCGAGGCGCCGCGATCGCATCAGGGTGAAGCCGAAGGCGGAGACTGCCAGAACACCGGCCGTGCCGTAACCGAATCCCGATTCCGCGACCGGCGTCAGATAGCTTTGGCGCCAGGAGTTTCCGTTCACAGCCGTGACGGCTACATCGGCCATCGCGAAGCAATACCCTCGTGAGAGAAAGGACGTGCGGTCTTCACACGCGGCATGCATTCGCTGGTCGAGCTGACCGTCGAGGACCTGACGTGCCCACGGCCCCAGTTCCGTTCCGTGCGAATGCGCGTAGCGGAGTAGGTCGTAGCCGAGATCGTGCGCTTTGCAGGCCGAGTCGAATTCGTCGGGAAGTGGGACCGGCGACGAGCAGTCGCCGTGGGGATTGGCGAGGTATCCGTCGACGACGGCGGGGGTGTAACCGGCGAATGCCGCAAAGTCCGCCGGGATGGTGGTCGCAGCGTCAGCGGCATCCGCAGTAGTCACGGTGGCGATCGCCCTGGATGCGTTCGAATTCTCGGTGCGCGGCGACTGGGCTCCGCTCGCTCCGGCAGTGACCGTGATCGCTGCCGTTGCAGCCAGCGTCAGGGCAGCCAAGGTGCCGGCGCTTCGAGAGATGTCTTTCACCCGTGTGATCCGCATGCCGTTCACGCTATGAACGGACAATCCTGGCGGTCATCGCTCTGTGGAGGGGTTCTCCGACGCGCATTCGGGTGAGAATTCCCTCCCCTGTGATACCTCGGAGGTAGGGGGATCTCACTCTGCAGTATGAGGACTTTCGGGGTTCGCCTTCATAGGCTTGACGAGTGATCAAGGTCCGTAGGAAGAACAAGGGTGCACCGGATGTGCCCGCGCCGACATACGCCACCGCCGGGTCGATGCTGTCCGGCCTCGACGGGGTGGTCGTTCATTCGGAGAAAGTGCGCCGGGCAACCAGTTTCGTGGCCCGCGGTCAGTTCTGGAACATCGTCATCGTAGCGATCACTCTGATCCTCTATTCGATTGCCTGGCCGACACTGCAACTGACGCATCATGTTTCGCCGCCGATCATGCCCTTCGTCGCCGCGTTGGCTGCATTTCCGTTCGTCCTGATCCGGATCAACGCTCCGTTGGGGTGGGCGGTGTCGGCGGTCTCGGCGCTGATCATCCCGTTGGTGTTCGACAACACTCCCGGTTACGACTACCCGTGGCAGGTCGTCCACATCATCGTGCTGATGTCGTTGCTGGCCGCAGTGAGTCTGCGGGCGCCCATGCAGGTTGTCGGTGTCGCCTGGATCGCCACGGTGCTGCTCTTTCTCGGCAACGCCCCTGGAAGCGACGGCGCCGGTTGGGCTGTCGGACTGAGTGCCCTGGTCGTCTTCTGCCTGTTGATCCGCTGGTTGGTTCTCTCACGCCGCCAGTTGGCCAAGCAGGAGGAAGTCAGCGAACTCGAACGCACTCGACGCACGATCCTCGAGGAGAAGGCGCGGATCGCCCGCGACTTGCACGACATCGTGGCCCACCACATGTCGATGGTGGTCGTGCAAGCTCAGAGTGCGCCGTACAGACTCGATGCAGTCACTCCGGAGATCCGAACCGAATTCGAATCGATAAGTGAGACAGGGCGAGCAGCGCTCAACGAGATTCGTGGTCTCCTCGGAGTGCTGCGCAGCGACGGGGACCCCATGGTGACAGCTCCGCAACCGGGCGTCGACCAGTTGGACGAACTGTTGCTCGGCAGTACTCGTGCCGGTTTGCCGGTGTCGTGGCGAGTCGACGGTGATCGAGCGTCGGTCTCGGAATCCACGGGCCTTGCGCTCTACCGGATCATTCAGGAGTCGATCACCAACGCGGCCAGGCATTCGCCAGGCGGACCCATCGAGGTCGCCGTGGCCTTCGGTCCGCAATCGGTGAGCGCGCTCGTGAACAACGGACCTTCGCCATTGGGTGGCAATCAGCACTCAACGTCGGAAACCACTGGTGGCAACGGAATCCGCGGAATGCGAGAGCGGGCTTCGGCGGTGGGCGGCATGCTGCTGGCAAACCGGCGACAGGACGGAGGGTTCGAGGTCCGGGCCGAGTTGCCGTCGATGCCCGCCTAGGCTGTCCGAGTGCCCATCACAGTATTCATCGCAGACGACCAGGCGATGGTTCGACAAGGGTTCGGAGCCCTACTCTCCGCCCAGCCCGACATCAGCGTGATCGGCGATGCGCCGGACGGCAAGATCGCCGTCGCCGAGGTCGCGCGATTGCGTCCGGATGTGGTCTTGATGGATGTTCGCATGCCCGAGATGAACGGACTCGACGCTGCCCGCCAGATTCTGTCCGCCGGATGGGAACCGCCGGTGCGAGTCCTCATGCTCACCACTTTCGACATCGACGACTACGTCTACGAGGCCCTGAGCGTCGGGGCGAGCGGTTTCATGCTCAAGGACGCACCGGCTGAGGAGCTGATTCGGGCGGTACGCGTCGTTGCCGAAGGGCAGGCTTTGCTGGCGCCGACGGTGACTCGGCGTCTGATTGCCGATGTGACCAGCCGGCGGGCGGCCCCGCGCGCACGGCCCGCAGCGCTGGACGCCCTGACCCCGCGTGAGCGCGAGGTCCTCGAACTGATCGCCCGCGGATTGTCCAACGTCGAGATCGCCGAGCGGCTGTTCGTCGCCGAGCAGACCGTCAAGACCCATGTCGGGAAGGTGCTGTCGAAGCTCGATCTGCGCGATCGCGCCCAGGCAGTCGTGCTGGCGTACGAAAGCGGGCTCGTCACGCCGGGTTAGGGGTCCCGTGCGGCGCGGCGTTGCGGCTCGGCAACGCCGCTATCCTGCGGCAATACCGTGACTGGGGGAAGATGGACACCAAGATCCACAATCCGGTCACGAGAGGTGCTGCACTATGCGAATCGGAATCCTCACGGGCGGCGGCGACTGCCCGGGCTTGAACGCGGTCATCCGCGCCGTCGTACGTACGTCGGCCGGTCGTTACGGCAGTACCGTGGTCGGATTCCGGGACGGCTGGCGAGGATTGCTCGAGGACCGCAAGGTCCCGCTCGACTCCGATGACCGCATCAACCGCATCCTCACCCGCGGCGGCACGATCCTCGGCACCGCTCGCGTGAACCCCGACAAACTCCGTGCGGGCCTCGATCAGATCAAGCAGACTCTCGACGACAACGGGATCGACGTCCTGATCCCGATCGGCGGCGAAGGCACTCTCACCGCGGCCAGTTGGCTTTCCGAGAGCGGCGTACCCGTGATCGGTGTGCCCAAGACGATCGACAACGACATCGACTGCACTGACGTGACTTTCGGTTTCGACACCGCCTTGGCTGTCGCCACCGACGCCATTGACAGGCTCCACACCACGGCCGAATCGCACCAGCGCGTCATGCTCGTCGAGGTCATGGGCCGGCATGCGGGCTGGATCGCGCTGCAGGCCGGACTGGCGTCGGGGGCACACCTCACGCTGGTTCCGGAACAGCCGTTCGACGTCGACGAGGTGTGCGCGATGGTCAAGAAGCGCTTCCAGCGTGGCGACTCCCACTTCATCTGCGTCGTGGCTGAAGGTGCGATGCCCGATCCCGCGTCGATGACCCTGCGCGAAGGTGGCATAGACGAGTTCGGCCACAAGATCTTCACCGGTGTCGCGCAGCAGCTCGGAAACGAGATCGAGCGCCGCATCGGCAAGGAAGTTCGCACCACCGTCCTCGGGCACATTCAGCGCGGTGGCACCCCGACGCCGCACGACCGCATCCTCGCCACTCGCTTCGGCGTTCATGCCACCGACGCAGCTCACCGCGGAGATTTCGGTCAGATGGTCGCGTTGCACGGAACGTCCATCGACCTCGTTCCGCTCGCCGAGGCGACCCGCAAACTCAAGACGGTGCCCAAGGAGCGCTACGAGGAGGCAGCCGCATTCTTCGGCTGAGCCGCAGACGCATAAACTGATCACCATGACTGCTGTCGATGCGCCCGACATCCTCGATTACGACGAAGTACTGACCAAGTACGAGCCTGTGATGGGTATGGAGGTGCACGTAGAACTCGGCACCGCGACCAAGATGTTCTGCCCGTGCCCCACCGAGTTCGGTGCCGAACCCAATACCCAGGTGTGCCCGGTCTGTCTGGGCATGCCCGGTTCGTTGCCGGTGGTGAACGCAGCCGCTGTCGAGTCCGCGATCCGGATCGGCCTTGCGCTCAACTGCTCCATCACGCCGTGGGGCCGATTCGCACGCAAGAACTACTTCTACCCGGATCAGCCGAAGAACTACCAGATCTCCCAGTACGACGAGCCGATCGCAACCGAGGGTTACCTCGACGTGATCCTCGACGACGGCACGACGTGGCGCGTCGAGATCGAGCGCGCCCACATGGAAGAGGACACCGGTAAGTCCCTCCACGTGGGTGGCGCTACCGGTCGTATCCACGGTGCCAGCCATTCGCTGCTCGACTACAACCGTGCGGGCGTTCCCTTGGTGGAGATCGTCACCAAGACCATCCACGGTGCCGGTGAGCGCGCACCCGAGGTTGCTCGCGCGTACGTCACGGCGCTTCGAGATCTGCTGAAGTCCCTCGACGTCTCCGACGTCCGCATGGACCAGGGATCGATGCGCTGCGACGCGAACATCTCCCTCATGCCGATCGGTTCCACCGAACTCGGGACCCGCACCGAGACCAAGAACGTCAACTCCCTCAAGAGCGTCGAGGTCGCAGTTCGCTACGAAATGCGCCGTCAGGCAGCAGTTCTCGACGCCGGCGGTGAGGTCATCCAGGAGACCCGCCATTTCCAGGAAGGCGACGGCACCACCGCAGCGGGACGCCGGAAGGAGACGGCCGAGGACTACCGCTACTTCCCGGAACCGGATCTCGAGCCCGTCGCTCCGAGCGCCGAGTGGGTCGAAGAACTGCGCGGTACCTTGCCGGAGCTTCCCTGGATTCGCCGTGCGCGGATCCAGAAGGACTGGGGAATCTCCGACGAGGTCATGCGCGACCTCGTCAATGCCGGTGCCATCGATCTGGTGATCGCGACCACCGAGGCCGGTGCTTCGCCCGAGGCAGCGCGCTCCTGGTGGCTGTCCTACCTGTCACAGCAGGCGAACACCCGTGGCGTCGAACTCGGTGCTCTGCCGATCACCCCGGCGCAGGTTGCGCAGGTCGTAGCTCTCATCGACAGCGGCAAGCTCAACAACAAAGTGGCTCGCCAGGTCGTCGATCACGTCCTCGACGGCGAGGGTGACCCGGAGCAGGTTGTCGCGGCCCACCCGGAGTTGGTCGTCGAACGTGACGAAACCAAGCTCAAGGCGGCCGTCGACGAGGCACTCGCGGCCAACCCCGACATTGCGGACAAGATTCGCAGTGGCAAGGTGCAGGCCGCCGGAAAGATCGTCGGCGACGTCATGAAGGCCACTCGTGGACAGGCAGACGCGGCTCGTGTGAAGGAACTTGTCATCGAGGCGTGCAGCTAGCGCACACTGAATTTCTGACACTGATGCCCGGCCGAATCGAATTCGGCCGGGCATCAGTGTTTTTCGCTGTCGTTTTGCCGCTGTCGGTCTACAGACCAGGGACCACAACCGCGCGGCCGCTGAGCGTTCCGGCGGCCAGTCGTCGATACGCTTCGGCGCCGTTGTCGAGACTGAAGGTCTCCACCGCGATGTCGAAGATGCCGGCGTGCGCCAGGTCGATCAATTCGATCAGCTCGTTGCGGGCACCCCAGTACGGAACTGTCACAGAAGCCTCGTAAGGACTTTGGAAGAACCCGACTTTGGCATGGGCCTGCCCGTCGCCGATCCCGACGATCGTGACGTCCGATCCGACGCCGGCGACAGCCATCGCGGTGTCGATGGTGGGCTGATAGCCGACGAAGTCGAGAACCAGTGCGGCGCCCTGACTTCCGGTGATCCTGCGGACGTTCTCGGCCGCGTCCTTGTCGGACAGAACCACTTCGTGAGCTCCTACCTTGGTTGCCAGTTCGAGCTTGTCCGCGCTCACGTCGAGTGCGATGACGGTTGCTGCCGAGAGGTGGCGGAGGAGTTGGATGGCGACATGGCCGAGACCGCCGGTACCGATGACGACGGCGTACGAGCCACCGCGAAGTTTCGGCAGTGAACGCTTGATCGCGTGATACGGAGTCAGACCGGCGTCGGTCAGCGGCACCGTCTTGACCGGATCGAGGTCGCCGATCGGGACGAGGTGGCGAGGTGAATCGACGATCATGAATTCGGCCAACGCGCCGGGTGCACCGAGACCAGGAGGATTGATGCCGAGTTCTTTTGCTCGAGAACAGTAGTTTTCGAGTCCTTGCGAGCAGTGCCAACAGCTGCCACAGCCCCAGGGTCCGTAGACGACGACATTGGTTCCGATGTCGAGCCCTTCGACGCCCTCGCCGACGGCGGCGACCCGGCCGGCGCCCTCGTGGCCGAGCGTGAGAGGAAGGCCGTAGGTGTACTGCTCCTCGGGCAGGCTCATGATGAAGTCGTCCGAGTGGCAGACGCCGGCAGCGGTGACTTCCAGGAGCACTTCACCTGGACCGGGCTCGGGTTTGGGAATCTCCGTGAGTTCGGGTTCTGCGCCGATTCTCGTGTACTGGATTGCCTTCATACCGACTCCTTTGTCGTGGTTGGGCCAACCGGTCCTGGCGAATGCGTGGTGTTTAGCCCCGCTAACAAAAGAGTACGCATCTGTGCATGTTCGGTCACGGGATCCGTGACCGAACAGACATGGCGGCTCAGTCGATCCCGCCGCTGCCACTCGGCATCGGGATCTTGACCACCTTGTCGTCGTTCGGACCCGGCTCGCCCGCGGTTTTGTTTATCGTGCTCGCCCACATCAAACCGTCGGATCCGAGTGCCAAACCGCCCAGCTGGCCGTACGTGTCTTTCGCCACTGCCGACGGCGCGGTCGTAACTGCTCCTGTTCCTGGATCTGCGGCCAGCGCCGAGATCGCTTTGCCGGCCCCCAGCGCGACAGCTACCACTCCCTGCGCCGCGATGCACCCGCCGACTCCGGGTCGGTCGGGCCACGTCCACGCGGGGGATGTCACCGTGCCGTCGGCGCCGACGCGTTGGAGGCGATCCTCGAGAGTGGTTCGGTCCGTGACCCACGTCGCGATTCCCGGATCGACGCACACGCCGCCGCCGTTTCCGATTCCGGACAGAACAACTTCCGGGCGAGGCGGCGCAGCGTTGGGTGTCAGCGATCGGACCCGCAAGAGTTTCCCCGCCAACGAGGCGGGATCCTGAGCAACCGCGGGGTTTCCGGTATCGCCTGTCAGAACCATGAGCTGGTCCGGGGCCGCGAACTCCAGTGACCCGCCGTTGCCGCTCGCGCCGCGCGGGATTCCACCGAGTACTTCCTTGGCGGTGTCACCCGGAGCGATGCGGACCACCCGGTTGTCCGTTCCGGTGGTGACGTAGGCATAGATCAGGTTGTCTTCGACAAACGTGGGGGAGAGTGCGATGTCGAGCAGGCCGCCGTCACCGCTGCCGTCGACGTCGATCTTGGCTACCTCGACCGGTGTCGTGTTGGGAGCTACCTGCATGATCCGGCCGGTCCGCCGTTCGGCAACCAGTCCGGAGTTCCCGTCCGGGAGTGTGACGAGCCCACCCGTGGTGTCGAGACAGGTTGCGATCACGGCGGTGTCGGCATCCTGACACGGTCCGAGGGGGCCGGTCCGCGGCGCCGGCGGCGTGGTCGACGGCGGCGGGTTCTCCGGCTGCACTTCCGCGCTGGCCTGGTTGGTCGGTTCGGGTGTGAACGGCGAGGCAGTCGATTCGTCGAAGTCGGCGCAACCTGCGAGCAACGATGTCCCGAGCACCAGCGCCAGTGCGCCCAGCGCTGCATGCCTACCCGTAGTCATGCCCAAGACGTTACGTAATGCACGGCAGATGCCGCCACGCCGGACCAAGGTTCCCCGTCGAGTTCGTGAATCGGTCATAGGCTCACCTACGTGACTGACGAGCGAAAAGATCCCAGCGAGTTGTCGGATGCGGACAAGCCGACGGGCAATGTGTCCAGTCCGTATGATTCGCCCACCGAACAATTTCCGACGGTGAGCGCCAAGAATCCGTTGCCGCGGACCGACGACGATCTCGATTTCGGTTCCACGAACGCCAACTCCCTGACCGAACAGATACCGACATACCGAGCACCTGGCGCGGATCAGCCGACCGTGGCTCTCGAGCGTGAGACGGCGTACGACGCTCCGATCGCCGCCGTCCCCACCGCCGAAGCCGTGGCAGGTACAACTGAGTCTCCGCGGGGCCGAGGCACTCTCGACCTCGGGTTGCTTGCACTGCGATTGGCCGTCGGTGGAACTGCGTTGGTGCACGGTCTGCAGAAGTTGACCGGTATCTGGAACGGGCCGGGGCTGAACGGGTTCGAGTCGATGCTGGCGGACGCCGGGTTCCAGCAGGCGAAGTGGATGGCGATACTCGGCGCCGTCGGTGAAGTCGCAGGTGGCGCCCTCCTGATCCTCGGGTTGCTGACTCCCGTTGCGGCAGCGTCGGTTCTGGCGGTGATGATCAATGCGTGGGCGCTGCGTCAGGCGAGCGCACCCGGCCTGGAGTACTTCGCCCCGGCCGGGACCGAGTACGAGATGCTGCTCGGAATCTGTGCGGGCGTCATCATTTTGACGGGACCAGGTCGTATTGCGCTCGACGGTCGTCGTGGCTGGGCAACTCGTCCGTTTATCGGATCGCTCGTGGTTTTGATCCTCGGTATCGCTGCCGGCGTCTGCACCTGGATCTTCCTGAACGGTGCCAATCCGCTCATCTGAAACTCGCGCCGTCGAACAAACGAACCGCCGCTCTCCGAATCGGAGAGCGGCGGTTCGTTTGTGAAGGATCAGTCCTTGACGAGTACCGGGTCGGCGTTCGCGGACGGGATGGCCGTTCCGTCCTTGAGCTTGCGACCGAGGACCGACTTGCGGTGACCGTAGGCGAAGTACACGAGCACACCGATGGCCATCCAGACGAGGAACCGGATCCAGGTCTCGACCGAGAGGTTGAGCATCAGCCAACCGCAGGCGAGCACGGCGACGATCGGAACGAACGGCACCAGCGGGACGCGGAATCCGCGCGGCAGGTCGGGGCGGGTGCGGCGAAGGACGATGACACCGACACAAACCAGGACGAAGGCGAACAGCGTTCCGATGTTGACCATCTCTTCGAGCGTGCCCATGGGGAAGAACGCTGCCAGGACGGCAACGATGCCACCGACGATCAACGTGATGCGCATCGGGATGCCCTTGGCGTTGGTCTTGGCCAGGCTGCGCGGCATGAGGCCGTCACGGGACATGGCGAAGAGGACGCGGGTCTGGCCGAGCATCATGACCATGACAACTGTCGTGAGGCCGGCCAGGCCACCGAAGTTGATGGCGGTTTGTGCCCAACCAATGCCGTTGGCCTCGAATGCGGTTGCGAGGGTGGCGCTGGAATCGCCGACCAACGGACTGCCGTCCTTGAGTTCGGTGTACTTGACCATGCCGGTCAGTACGAGTGTGACGGCAACGTAGAGAACCGTGACGATGGCGAGCGAGCCGAAGATTCCTCGCGGCAACGACTTCTGCGGGTTCTTGGTTTCCTCGGCGGTGGTGGCGACGACGTCGAAACCGATGAAGGCAAAGAACACGAGGCTGGCGGCTGCGAGCAATCCGTAAGCGCCGTAGCTACTTCCGCCTGCGCCGGTCAGCCAGGAGAACAAGGTCTGATGGATTCCGCTTGCAGAACTCTCGGTTCCTTCGGACGGCGGGATGAAGGGGGAGTAGTTCTCCTTCTTGATGTAGAACGCGCCCACGACGATGACGAGCAGGACTACTGCGATCTTGATCGCGGTGATGATCGCGGAGACTCGCGAGGAAACCTTGGTGCCGATCGCGAGGATCAGCGTGATCGCGCCGATGATGAGCAGAGCGCCCCAGTCGAAGCTGATCGAACCGATGTGGGCGGTGGTGCTTCCGCTGGCCCCGATGACGTTGCCGAGGTACAGCGACCAGCCCTTGCCGACGACGGCGGAGGCGAGAGCGAACTCGAGAATGAGGTCCCAGCCGATGATCCAGGCGGCGAACTCCCCGAACGTGGCGTAGGAGAACGTGTATGCGCTGCCTGCGACGGGGACGGTGGAGGCGAACTCCGCGTAACACAGCGCGGCGAGGCCACAGGCGATGGCAGCGAGAACGAATGCCAGTGAAATGGAGGGTCCTGCGACATTGCCTGCGGTTCGAGCAGTCAGCGTGAAGATGCCTGCGCCGATGACGACGGCGACTCCGAATACCGTGAGGTCCTTCGCGGTCAGTTCCTTCTTGAGCTTTGTCTCAGGCTCGTCGGTGTCCGCGATCGATTGCTCGACGGATTTGGTGCGCCATATGCCGACTCCGGGCATGTATTGCTCCTTGGTTGTTTCCCGTCGACCTTGTGGGTGACGGGCGGTGGCTGACTGTCGTCGTTGTGATGTGCGTCTCAGCGACCTGATGAGGGAACCACTGGTGAGCGCCGTGTGCAAGTCGGCTCGCTCGAACTGACCGAAATGATCACCTGACTGAAAGTCATCCCCCCTCATGTATCTGAATTGATCAGCTGGTGTCTGAAACCCTACGTCCAAGTGAATTCGCTCACGAGCCGGACGCGCGATTCGGTCTGAAATGTCTGATAGCTCATATCGTTCCGTTGGTGCTCCGCGTGTCGCCCGACTATTCGGTACCTGTCGGTCGGTCTTGCTGTCGATGAGTTGCACTGTCGCTGTGCCGGCACGTCCCATTTCACCCGTACGGGGCGACAGGCGAGAGGACCACCGCGTACCTGGATCCGATCGAGCGTCGATCACGCGTCGTGGCAGAGTGTGTCGGCGACGGGATGGTCGGATTGGGTTGTGGTTCAAGCTCATACAGCACCGGAGGAAGTATGGCGTGTTCGGACGCAGTCGGTCCCGCGTTCTTCTCCGAGGTGACATGAACCCGACTCTGTCGACCCTCTGCCGTGGCCCGTTGGCGAGCATTCTCGTGGAGCTGAGTTGGTTGCCGCACGTCCGACTGCCCGAAAACCTTGTGTGACTGTCACATCGGCTACGCGCGTCTCGAGCCGCACGCACGCTTACAGAAAAGATCCCCGGCCGAAAGGCGGCCGGGGATCTTTTTCGATTCGTGGCAGAACTTACGGAACGTAGCGAACCGCGCCCTTGTCGGCGGACGTTGCCAGAGCGGCGTAGGCGCGCAGTGCTGTCGTCACGGTGCGCTGACGATCGACCGGCTGCCACGGGCGCTCCGAGGCCTCCATCTTCGCGCGTCGCTCGGCGAGGACGTCGTCGTCGACCAGGATCTCGAGCGTGCGCGAGGCGACGTCGATGCGAACCTGATCGCCGTTCTGGACGAGACCGATGATTCCGCCTGCAGCAGCCTCGGGGGAGATGTGACCGATGGACAGCCCGGAAGTTCCGCCCGAGAAACGACCGTCGGTGATCAGTGCGCATTCCTTACCGAGGCCTGCGCCCTTGAGGAAGGCAGTGGGGTGCAGCATTTCCTGCATGCCGGGGCCGCCCTTGGGGCCTTCGTAGCGCACGACGAGAACGTCGCCGGCCTTGATCTTCTTCTGCAAGATGACCGAGACGGCTTCTTCTTGGGATTCGACGACGAGCGCCGGGCCCTGGAAGGAGAACAGTTCCTCGTCGATGCCGGCCGTCTTGAGGATTGCGCCGTCGAGTGCGATGTTGCCGCGCAGGACAACCAAGCCGCCTTCGACGGTGTAGGCGTTCTCGACGTCGCGGATACAGCCGCCGGCCGCATCGGTGTCGAGGGCAGACCAACGGTTGTCCGTGGAGAACGGTTCGATGGTGCGCACGCCGCCGGGAGCCGCGTGGAAGAGTTCGATTGCCTCGTCGGTTGCCTTGCCGGAGCGGATGTCCCAGTCGTCGAGCCACTGGTCGAAGCTCTTGGTGTGCACGGTGGACACGTCGGTTTCGAGGAGTCCGCCGCGGCGAAGCTCACCGAGCAGGGCGGGGATTCCGCCGGCGCGGTGGACGTCTTCCATGTGGTAGTCCGAGTTGGGAGAGACCTTGGACAGGCACGGAACCTTTCGGCTGATCGCGTCGATGGTGTCGAGGTCGAAGTCGACCTCGCCTTCCTGCGCCGCAGCCAGCGTGTGCAGGACGGTGTTGGTGGAACCGCCCATGGCGACGTCGAGAGCCATCGCGTTGCGGAACGCTGCCGGGGTCGCGATGTTGCGTGGCAGCACCGACTCGTCGCCGTCGCGGTAGTACTTGAGGGCAGCCTCGACCACGGTGGTGCCCGCACGAGAGAAGAGTGCGTGACGAGCCTTGTGAGTTGCCAGCGTGGAGCCGTTGCCCGGCAATGCGAGGCCGAGGGCCTCCGTCAGGCAGTTCATGGAATTGGCGGTGAACATTCCGGAGCAGGACCCGCATGTCGGGCACGCGCTGCGCTCGACCTCGTCGAGGCCTTCGTCCGACACGGCATCGTTGGCAGAGGCGGAGATCGCGGTGATGAGGTCGGTGGGGGCTTGGGCCACGCCGCCGACGACCACTGCTTTACCGGCCTCCATCGGACCACCGGAGACGAAGACGGTCGGGATGTTGAGGCGCATTGCAGCGTTGAGCATGCCGGGAGTGATCTTGTCGCAGTTGGAGATACACACCAGTGCGTCGGCTGTGTGGGCGTTTGCCATGTACTCGACCGAGTCGGCGATGATCTCGCGGCTCGGGAGCGAGTAGAGCATTCCGCCGTGGCCCATTGCGATGCCGTCGTCGACTGCGATGGTGTGGAACTCACGAGCGACGCCGCCGGCCGCACTGATGGCCTCGGCAACGATCTCGCCCACGTTCTTGAGATGCACGTGGCCGGGTACGAACTGGGTGTACGAGTTCGCTACGGCGACGATCGGCTTTCCGAAGTCGGAATCCGTCATTCCTGTGGCGCGCCACAGGGATCGGGCTCCGGCAGCATTACGTCCGATGGTGGTGGTGCGTGACCTCAACGGGGGCATGGGCGTGTTCCTTATGTGATCGTTGCTGGTCCACTCAAATAGAAGCGAGGGCCTTTCAACGCTACTCGCGTGCTACGGGCGCTTCTCTTCGGGCTGGTCCTGTGTGTTCTCGGCGAGCTCGGATTCTGCTTCTGCTTCTGCAGCTGCTTCTTCCTTGGCGGCGAAGGCTTCTGCGGCAGATGCATAGGGATCGGTGATGCGGCCGCCGCTGGCGATCGCGATCTCGGGAAGCCTGACGAAGCTGACCGCAGGCAGGGTCACCTCGGTTCCGTCGGTGAGTTCCGCGCGCGCCCAACTCCGCTTCGGGAAGCGGAAACCCTTGACGTCGTCCCAGGCGAGGGTGCGCTTGGAGAACGTCGAGCGGACCTCGAGGCCGTCAGGGCTGACGGTGGTGCGCAGTCGCGCGACGAGATAGACGGCGATGATCGGAAGGATCAGCAACCAGCTGAAGGCGACGGGCCACCCGAAAATCGGGAAGCTGACCGCGAACAGAAGGAACGCGCACGCCATGTAAGCGAGCTGCGAAATGCGGATGACGTGCCGAAGTGGTTTCGGCGTGTGGGATGATTGAGCCGGTGGCACGGGCTGCTGCGAAGTTGACACCTCTACATCTTCGCATTGCAGCCGATGTATCTCAGATTCTGGGACGGTCGACTCACCAAGTTTGCCGTTCGCGACTAGCGCCTCTACTGTCGAGTGCGTGAAACAGAATGAGTTGCTCGTAATCGGCCGGCGCGTCGTCGCCTGAGTCGATTTTTCAACTCACCAGATAACGACGCGCCACCCTCGCTCAGCAGATGCTGACGGGGGTTTTTTGTTGCCCGGAGCCAGAATCAGAGGATTTCCCAGTGAGCGCACCAACAGCACGGCCTCAACCCACGCCGCGCAAGTCAGGGACACCGAGCCCGACAACCGCGGCTGCCGCAACCCAGACGGCCAACCGTCGCCAGCTCCCGCCTGAGCGGGTAACCGGCGCGCAGTCTGTGGTTCGAGCCCTCGAAGAGCTCGAGGTCGACACGGTATTCGGCATTCCCGGCGGTGCCGTGCTCCCGGTTTACGACCCACTCTTCGATTCGGTCAAGGTTCGCCACGTGCTCGTGCGCCACGAGCAGGGTGCAGGCCACGCTGCCACCGGTTACGCCCAGGCGACCGGCAAGGTCGGCGTCTGCATGGCTACCTCGGGTCCCGGTGCGACCAACCTGGTCACGCCACTGGCCGACGCGCAGATGGACTCCGTTCCGATCGTGGCGATCACCGGACAGGTGGCGCGCTCGCTGATCGGTACCGACGGCTTCCAGGAAGCCGACATCTCAGGCATCACCATGCCGGTCACCAAGCACAACTTCCTGATCACCGACGCGATCGACATCCCGCGCATCATGGCCGAGGCCTTCTACCTCGCGGCCAGCGGTCGCCCCGGCGCCGTCCTGGTCGATATCCCCAAGGACATCCTGCAGTCGCAGACCACGTTCTCGTGGCCGCCGGAGATGCGTCTGCCGGGCTACCGCCCGGTGACCAAGCCGCACGGCAAGCAGGTTCGTGAAGCTGCACGTCTGATCGCCGACGCCAAGTCGCCGGTTCTGTACGTCGGTGGCGGCGTCATCAAGTCCGACTCCTCGCCGGAGCTGCTCGAATTGGCCGAGCTGACCGGTATCCCCGTCGTCACCACGCTGATGGCCCGCGGCGCGTTCCCGGACAGCCACGACCTCAACTGCGGTATGCCGGGAATGCACGGCACCGTTGCTGCGGTCGCCGCTCTGCAGCGCAGCGATCTCCTGATCACCCTCGGTGCGCGTTTCGACGACCGCGTCACGGGTCAGCTGGATTCCTTCGCGCCCGATGCCAAGGTCATCCACGCCGACATCGATCCGGCCGAGATCGGCAAGAACCGCTACGCGGACGTTCCGATCGTGGGCGACTGCAAAGAGGTCATCACCGAACTCATCGAGGCGATTCGCGCCGACATGGCCACGGGCACCACGTTCGATCTCTCGGAGTGGTGGGCGTACCTGAACGACATCCGTCGTACGTACCCGCTGAGCTACGACCGTCCCACCGACGGTCAGCTGAGCCCGGAGTACGTGATCCAGACCGTCGGCAAGCTCGCCGGACCGGATGCCATCTACTGCGCCGGCGTCGGTCAGCATCAGATGTGGGCCGCGCAGTTCGTCGGTTACGAGAAGCCGCGCACGTGGCTCAACTCGGGCGGACTCGGCACCATGGGGTACGCGGTTCCCGCAGCCATGGGTGCCAAGATGGGCATGCCCGACACCGAGGTGTGGGCGATCGACGGCGACGGCTGCTTCCAGATGACCAATCAGGAACTCGCAACCTGTGCCCTCGAAGGTATCCCGATCAAGGTTGCCCTCATCAACAACGGCAACCTCGGCATGGTGCGTCAGTGGCAGACACTCTTCTACGAAGAGCGCTACTCCAACACCAACCTCGGAACGCACGGCGCCATCCGCATCCCGGACTTTGTGAAGCTCGCAGAAGCATTGGGCTGCCACGGAATTCGTGTCGAGCGTGAAGAAGATGTCGAGGCTGCGATCCGTGAGGCGCAGTCCATCAACGACAAGCCTGTCGTGATCGACTTCATCGTCACTGCCGACGCACAGGTGTGGCCGATGGTCGCTGCCGGAACGAGCAACGACGAAATCATGGCGGCCCGGGGCATCCGGCCGCTGTTCGACGACGACGAGGCAGTTGCCGAGCCCGCCGTCATCCACGAAGCCATGTCACGCGAGCAAGCCGGACCCGCCGCGGGCACAGGGGAGGATCAGAAGTGAGCACCAGTCACACCCTCAGTGTTCTCGTCGAGGACAAGCCAGGCGTGCTGGCTCGCGTCTCCGCACTTTTCTCCCGCCGCGGATTCAACATCGAATCCCTTGCGGTGGGCGGAACCGAGATCCCCGAGATCTCACGTATGACCATCGTCGTCACGGTCGACGAGTTCCCTCTCGAGCAGGTGACGAAGCAGCTCAACAAGCTGATCAACGTCATCAAGATCGTCGAGCAGGACGGTGAAGCATCCGTCGCTCGCGAGCTCGTGCTCATCAAGGTGCGCGCTGATGCAAGCGTGCGCACGCAGGTCATCGAAACGGTGAACCTGTTCCGCGCCAAGGTGATCGACGTCTCTCCGGAGTCCGTCACCATCGAGGCGACCGGTACTCGGTCCAAGCTGGATGCACTGCTGCGGATGCTTGATCCGTACGGTATCCGGGAGATCGTTCAGTCCGGGGTCGTGGCAGTCGGTCGAGGGCCGAAGTCGATCACGGCCACCCGCTAGTACTTTTAGACACGTAAAAATCCAAGGAGAGGTTGAGAACTGTGGCAGTCGAGATGTTCTACGACGACGATGCCGATCTGTCGATCATTCAGGGCCGCAAGGTTGCTGTGATCGGCTACGGAAGCCAGGGCCACGCCCATTCGCTGAGCCTGCGTGACTCGGGCGTCGATGTGCGCATCGGCCTCAAGGAAGGCTCGAAGTCGCGTGAGAAGGCTGAAGAGCAGGGGCTGACGGTCGGTACGCCGGCAGAGGTTTCCGAGTGGGCCGACGTCATCATGGTGCTCGCACCTGACACCGCTCAGGCGAGCATTTTCACCAATGACATCGAGCCGAACCTCAAGGACGGCGACGCGCTGTTCTTCGGTCACGGCCTGAACATTCACTTCGACCTGATCAAGGCTCCGGAGTTCGTCACCGTCGGCATGGTCGCCCCCAAGGGCCCCGGCCACCTGGTGCGTCGTCAGTTCGTCGACGGCAAGGGCGTTCCCGCGCTCATCGCCATCGACCAGGATCCCAAGGGTGAAGGCCAGGCTCTTGCTCTGTCCTACGCCAAGGGCATCGGCGGAACCCGCGCAGGCGTCATCAAGACCACGTTCAAGGAAGAGACCGAGACGGACCTCTTCGGCGAGCAGGCCGTGCTCTGCGGCGGCACCGAGGAACTGGTCAAGACCGGTTTCGAGGTCATGGTCGAGGCCGGCTACGCACCCGAGATGGCGTACTTCGAGGTTCTGCACGAGCTCAAGCTCATCGTCGACCTCATGTACGAGGGTGGCATCGCCCGCATGAACTACTCGGTGTCCGACACCGCTGAGTTCGGTGGATACCTCTCCGGCCCGCGCGTCATCGACGCCGACACCAAGGAGCGCATGAAGGCGATCCTGGCCGACATCCAGTCCGGCGAGTTCACCCGTCGTCTGGTTGCCAACGTCGAGAACGGCAACACCGAGCTCGAGGGCCTGCGCAAGGCCAACGCCGAGCACCCCATCGAGGTCACCGGCAAGAAGCTGCGCGACCTGATGAGCTGGGTCGATCGTCCGATCACCGAAACCGCGTAATTCGCAGTTTCACGCTCCACGTCTCCACTGGCCTGATGCCGCGCCGGTTCAATTACGTTGAACCAGCGCGGCATTGGGCCGGAGTCGTTTTCCGGGTCGTCTGAGTCCGGATTCATATTCCGTCGAGAATTTGCCCGCGAAAGTGTCCACTATGTGGTATTGCCTACCGCGTTGTGGATTCCAAGTGAGCGCGCACTAAACTATCGGTGGTTAAACCACCTTCACACCCACCTAATCAGGGAGTTTGCACGTGAGCCAGCCTGGCCGTCCCGTTGTTCTGATCGCCGACAAGCTCGCGCCGTCCACAGTCGAGGCGCTCGGTGACGGTGTGGAGGTGCGTTGGGTCGACGGACCCGACCGCCCGGCGCTGCTCGCCGCGGTACCCGAGGCCGACGCGATTCTCGTCCGTTCCGCCACTACCGTCGACGCCGAGGTTCTGGCTGCCGGCACCAAGCTGAAGATCATCGGCCGCGCCGGTGTCGGCCTGGACAACGTCGAGATCCCCGCAGCCACCGAGCGCGGCGTGATGGTCGTCAACGCACCGACCTCCAACATTCACTCCGCTGCCGAGCACGCTGTCGCGCTCCTCATGTCGACCGCTCGCCAGATTCCCGCAGCAGACAAGACTCTGCGTGAGAACACCTGGAAGCGAAGCAAGTTCAACGGTGTCGAGATCCTCGGCAAGACCGTCGGAGTCGTCGGACTCGGCCGCATCGGCCAGCTCTTCGCGCAGCGTCTCGCTGCGTTCGAGACCACGATCATCGCGTACGACCCCTACCTGCCCGCAGCGCGCGCAGCGCAGCTCGGCATCGAACTGGTCACCATCGACGAGCTCGTCGAGCGTGCCGACTTCATCTCCGTGCACCTGCCCAAGACCAAGGAAACGGCCGGCCTGATCAACGCCGAGCGCCTCGCCAAGGCCAAGGACGGCGTCATCATCGTCAACGCCGCTCGCGGTGGTCTGATCGACGAAGATGCGCTCTACGACGCACTCGTCTCCGGCAAGGTCCGAGGCGCCGGTCTCGACGTGTTCAGCACCGAGCCGTGCACCGATTCCAAGCTTTTCGAGCTCGACAACGTCGTTGTCACCCCGCACCTCGGAGCATCGACGTCCGAGGCTCAGGACCGCGCAGGTATCGACGTGGCCAAGAGTGTTCTCCTCGCTCTGGCAGGCGAATTCGTTCCCGAGGCTGTCAACGTCTCCGGCGGCCCCGTGGGCGAAGAAGTTGCTCCGTGGCTCGAGCTCGTCCGCAAGCTCGGTCTCCTCGCTGCGACGTTGTCGCCCGAAGCTGTGCAGACCGTGCAGGTTGTCGCCACCGGCGAGCTGTCTGCCGAAACCGTCGACATCCTCGGCCTGGCTGCACTGCGCGGCGTGTTCTCCGCCAGCAGCGATGAGGCTGTCACGTTCGTCAACGCTCCGGCACTGGCCGAGCAGCGCGGCGTGACCGTGTCGGTCGAGAAGCACTCGGAGGCTCTTGCTCACCGCAGCGCGGTCGAGGTGCGTGCAGTTGCCGCCGACGGCACGGTCACGTCGGTCACGGGCGCACTCACCGGTCTGCAGCAGGTCGAGAAGATCGTCAACATCAACGGACGCAGCTTCGACCTGCGCGCCGAGGGCCACAACATCGTCGTTCACTACAGCGATCGCCCGGGCGTTCTCGGTGTCCTCGGCACCGTCCTCGGAAACGCGGGCGTCGACATCCTCGCAGCAGCACTGAGCCAGGATGCCGAAGGCGAAGGCGCAACTGTCATCTTGCGCGTCGATCGCGTCGTCGGTGACGCCGAGGTCGAGGCAATCGTCTCGCAGCTCGACGCTCGCGTCGCCCAGGTCGACCTTTCCTGATTGTTTTTGCTGTGCGCCTTTATCAACCGCCCGCGGTTGATAAAGGCGCACAGTTCTACTGAGATGAGGACTCCATGAAGCTTGCGGTCATTCCGGGTGACGGAATCGGCGTCGAGGTCACTGCCGAGGCGCTCAAGGTGCTCGGCAAGTTGGTTCCGGATCTGGAAACCACCGAATACGATCTCGGTGCCCGTCGCTACAACGCCACCGGCGAGTTGCTCCCGGCGGACGAGCTGGACCAGATTCGTCAGCACGACGCAATTCTGTTGGGCGCCATCGGTGATCCGCGGATCGTCGCACCCGGCATCCTCGAGCGTGGTCTGCTGCTGAACATGCGCTTCCAGCTCGATCATCACGTGAATCTTCGCCCCGCACAGCTGTATCCGGGTGCGCTGTCGCCGTTGGCGGCGCAGCCGGAGATCGACTTCGTCGTGGTTCGTGAAGGCACCGAGGGTCCGTACACCGGAAACGGTGGAGCGATCCGCGTCGGCACCGATCACGAGATCGCAACCGAGGTGTCGATCAATACCTGGTTCGGTGCCGAGCGCGTGGTGCGTTACGCATTTGCCTTGGCGCAGACCCGGTCCAAGCACCTCACCTTGATTCACAAGACCAACGTGCTCTCCAACGCGGGCGCAATCTGGACGCGTGCAATCGAGACCGTCGGTGCCGAGTTCCCGGACGTCGAAACCGCGTACTGCCACATCGACGCGGCCACGATCTACATGGTCACCGACCCGTCGCGCTTCGACGTGATCGTCACGGACAACCTCTTCGGTGACATCATCACCGACCTCGCCGGCGCCGTAACCGGTGGCATCGGTTTGGCCGCAAGCGGAAACATCGATGCCTCGGGTACCAACCCGTCGATGTTCGAGCCCGTTCACGGCAGTGCTCCGGACATCGCCGGCAAGGGAATCGCTGATCCCACCGCCGCGATCCTCTCGGCCGCACTGCTTCTTCGCCATCTCGGACGCGAGGACGACGCCGCTCGGGTCGAGGCTGTGGTCGCTGCCGACCTGGCTACCCGCGGCGAAGGTCCCATCTCCACAACGGAGATCGGCGACCGGATCACTGCAGCGCTGTAAGGAATTCTTTCACGAGATTGACGCGCGTGAGCCTTTCGGCTTGCGCGCGTCAGTCGTTTCCGGCACCCCGATAGACTGGCCGGCATGCGTCTTGGTCGAATTGCCAGTCCCGATGGTGTTGCGTTCGTCAGTATCGAAGGTGAAGAGGATGCCCTCGTCGCCAAGGAAATTGCGGAGCACCCGTTCGGGAACCCCACATTTACCGGCCGAAGTTGGCCGCTCGCCGATGTCCGTCTGCTGGCTCCGATTCTCGCCAGCAAGGTGATCTGCATCGGCAAGAATTATGCAGATCACATCGCGGAGATGGGCGGAGAGGCTCCCGCGGACCCCGTGATCTTCCTCAAGCCCAACACGTCCATAGTTGGCCCGGGTGCCCCGATCGTCTTGCCTCCCACCTCGAACGAGGTGCACTTCGAGGGTGAACTCGCGGTCGTCATCGGTCAACCGTGCAAGGACGTTCCGGCGGCGAAGGCGTTGAGCGTGGTCCTCGGTTACACGATCGCCAACGACGTGTCGGCGCGAGATCATCAGCGTCACGACGGGCAGTGGACGCGCGCGAAGGGCCACGACACTTTCTGCCCACTCGGCCCCTGGATCGAAACCAGTCTGGATGCGTCCGACGTCGATATCAAGACCGAGGTGAACGGCCAGGTCAAGCAGGACAGCAGCACGGCTTTTCTCCTCCACGACATTCCGAAGATCATCGAGTGGATCTCGGCGGTGATGACTCTCTTGCCTGGCGACGTCATCCTCACCGGCACCCCCGCCGGAGTAGGCCCGATCGTCGACGGCGATTCCGTGTCGGTCACGGTCTCGGGGATCGGCACGCTCACGAACCCGGTGACCGCCAAGAGCTGATCTGACCCGGTTCGTTCAGTCACGCGACTACGGAGGCCCCATCCAACCGGATGGGGCCTCCGTCGTGGTGTGAGGTCGAGAGGTGTCTGTCGCAGAAAAGTTGCAATATGGTAACTATCGCCAGTGGATTGATCGGGATTGCCAACCGACTCGAAGAAATCAGGCTCCGGGACTGACCTGCGGGTTTCATGACCCAGGCGAAGCTTCGCCTCTGATCCTCCTGGCGTTATGTCGGATTTGGCCAGGTTGGGAGAGTTCGCCATACGGTTTGCTGTCGCGGCCCGTAACAGACCAAATTCCCTGAAATGTAACGCTGAGCAGTAGGGTGACCGATAACTGGATAGAAGCCGATGGGGCAATCGAGTGGATTGCGCAGAAACGTGGTGATACATGACGACCTTCGCGGAAGCCTCCCGGACAGCGGCAGGGCAAGCGCGGAACGGGCAGCGGCCGGTGTGGCGAGACAAGAAGCGCTACCTGTGGCCACTGGGTTTGCTGGTTCCTCTCAGCCCGTTCGCTGCGTGGTTCCTGGTCGACAAATTCAGTCTCGGGCTCTTCTGGGCCATCGGGGCGTGGCTGATCGTCATCGTCATTCCCCTGATCGATCTCCTGGCGGGCGAGGACGGTAACAGCCCACCGGACGAAGCGATCCCTGAATTGCAAGAGGATCGTTTCTACCGCTGGTGCACGTACTTGTTCCTGCCCCTCCAATACGTCGGGCTGGTGTTCGTCGCGTGGTGTTGGGTGAACGCGCCGATGGCGGCGGGGGAGAAGTTCGCGCTCGCGATGACTGCCGGCGTGGTTGCCGGTGTGGGGATCAACGCGGCGCATGAATTGGGGCACAAGAGTGAGAAGCTCGAGAAGTGGCTCGCGAAAGTAGCGCTCGCGCAGTCCTTCTACGGCCATTTCTACGTCGAACACAACCATGGTCATCACGTCCGCGTCGCGACGCCGGAGGATCCGGCCAGCTCGCGGTACAAGGAAAGCTTCTGGTTCTTCTTGCCTCGCAGCGTCATCGGCGGCCTGCGCTCGGGATGGCGGATCGAAAGCGCTCGTCTGAGGCGTCAGGGGAGACGGACGTGGAGTTACCGCAACAACATCCTGAACGCGTGGGCGATGAGTGTGGTTCTGTTCGGCAGTCTGATCGCCGCGTTCGGCTGGGAAATTGCGCCGTGGCTCGCCGTTCAGGCAATTGCAGGCTTCACGTTCCTCGAGACCGCCAACTATCTCGAGCACTACGGCTTGCTACGTGCGAAGCGGCCTGACGGCTCGTACGTCCGGTGCTCGCCCGAGGACAGCTGGAACAGCGACCACGTCGTCAGCAATCTGTTCCTCTATCAACTTCAGCGTCACAGCGACCATCACGCGAATCCGCGTCTGCGGTACCAGAGCCTGCGAAGTGCGGCCGAAGCGCCGCAACTTCCAGCGGGTTACGCAGTCATGATCGTCTGCGCGTGGGTGCCGCCGCTGTGGCGAAAGGTCATGGACAAGCGACTGCTGGCCTACTACGACGGCGACATGACACGCATCAACGTCCTGCCGGGTAAGTGATCGGCCGGATGGAGGAAGGGCTGCCGGACTAACCTGTAGTACGACCATCCATCATCGCCGAGCCAAGTGAGCCATGACCAACAGCGAAGTACGCGTCCGTTTCTGTCCGTCACCCACCGGAACCCCGCACGTGGGTTTGGTGCGCACCGCCTTGTTCAACTGGGCATTCGCACGACACCACGGCGGCACATTCGTGTTCCGTATCGAAGACACCGATGCGCAGCGCGACAGTGAAGAGTCCTACCAGGCCATCCTCGACGCCCTCCGCTGGTTGGGGCTCAATTGGGACGAAGGCCCGGAGGTCGGTGGGCCGCACGCACCGTATCGCCAGTCCGAGCGTCGCGACCTGCATCTCGACGTTGTTGCCAAGTTGCTGGCCGCGGGCGAGGCCTACGAGTCCTACTCGACCAACGAGGAGGTCGAAGCGCGACACAAGGCGGCCGGACGCGATCCGAAGCTCGGATACGACAACTTCGATCGCGAGCTCAGCGACGAGCAGCGCGCTGCCTACATCGCCGAGGGGCGCAAGCCCGTCGTCCGCCTCCGGATGCCCGATCACGATCTGACCTGGAACGACCTGGTGCGGGGCGAGACCACGTTCAAGGCAGGCACCGTTCCGGACTTCGCGCTGACTCGCGGCAACGGCATTCCGCTGTACACCTTGGTCAACCCGGTCGACGACGCGTTGATGAAGATCACCCATGTACTGCGCGGCGAAGATCTGCTGTCCTCGACTCCGCGTCAGCTCGCGTTGTACGAGGCATTGATTCGTATCGGTGTCGCCGATTTCACACCGTCGTTCGGGCACTTGCCTTTCGTGATGGGTCAGGGCAACAAGAAGCTTTCCAAGCGCGATCCCGAGTCCAACCTCTTCATCCACCGCGATCGGGGCTTCATTCCCGAGGGATTGCTGAACTACCTGGCTCTGCTCGGGTGGAGCATCGCCGACGATCACGATGTCTTCTCGCTCGACGAGATGGTTGCGGCCTTCGACGTCTCCAAGGTCAACTCCAATCCTGCCCGCTTCGACCAGAAGAAGGCCGACGCGATCAATGCCGAGCACATTCGTCTGCTCGAGCCGGCCGACTTCGCCGGTCGTCTGAAGTCGTTCCTGGTGGAGCACGGACACATCGGCGCCGACGTCGACGAAGCGACGTTCACTGTTGCGGCGGACCTCGTGCAGACGCGCATCGTCGTCCTGTCCGACGCGTGGGATCTGCTGAAATTCCTGTTCGTCGACGAGGCGTCGTTTGCTCTCGATCCGGCCGCGGCGGCAAAGAACTTGAAGGAAGATGCCGGTCCGGTTCTGGACGCGTCTCTTGCGGCGCTCGATGCCATCTCAGAGTGGTCGGCGGCCAGTATCGAGGAAGCACTCAAGAAGGCCCTCATCGAGGATCTGGAGCTCAAACCGCGTAAGGCCTTCGCTCCGGTTCGGGTCGCGATCACGGGCTCTCACATCAGCCCTCCGCTGTACGAGTCGATGGAATTGCTCGGTCGTGAGGTCTCGCTCGCTCGGTTGCGCGCCGGTAGGGCAGCGGTAACCGCCTAGATCGGACGGTCTTCCGGCCGAAAATGAAGCAAAAACCTCCTGTGACCATACGATTTGGTATTTGGGGCAGGGGTACTGGTAATCTTCTTTTCGGCCGGAGACGAGCCGCCGAGCACAACAGCGAAGCGGATCGGGCAAGGCTGGTGAGCAAGACCTTGGGGTATGGTGTAATTGGCAACACAGCGGTTTCTGGTACCGCCATTCTAGGTTCGAGTCCTGGTACCCCAGCGGAAATCCGGTCGATTTTGTGGCCGGACTCAGACAAGCTAAGCTTGCTGAGCATCCAAGAGCAAGACTGATATACCACGTTTAAAAGCGTGTCCTGGCCCCGTCGTCTAGCGGCCTAGGACGCCGCCCTCTCAAGGCGGTAGCGCGGGTTCGAATCCCGTCGGGGCTACAAAGGAAAGACCCTCCGATCATTGATCGGGGGGTCTTTTCGTATGTGCGGGAAATGTTTCCGGCGATGCGAAAAACGATCACCCCCAGTCGAATTCGACTGGGGGTGATCGTCATCTCACTCTGTTGTCCGCGATCGGTTATCCGCTCTTACGGCGGAACTCTCGCTTGTGATCGGCGGGGCCATGCGTGTTGTGGACCTTGGACTGTCCGTCGCGATGGTCGGTCGATTTGGCGTTCTGATGATTCTTCCGTTCGAGGGCCTCACGGAACTTTCGTTTGGTTTCCTCCGATTGGGATTCGGGTTCGGACGGGGTGTTGCTGTCGAGATCGCTCATATGCTCACTCCTTGTTGTTGGGCCTGTTGGTGAAACTACGCCGGCCCGAATTCGATTGCTCGTGATTTTTCCGCTCACGAATCTCAGGGCTGCGGCGGCGGTGCGGTCGAGCCGGAAAGAGGCATCGCAGGCATCCCGAGCTTGCGGTGATCCCAGGAACGAGTTCGATCGGGAACGAACCGTACCGCGACGCGCTTGTGGAGCATCGCGTCGACGGCCGGGCGGAGATCGTCGGTGTACGGGCCCGTGTACCGCTCCCAGACGCTGATTCCCACAGCGAAGAGGGCTTCCGGATCTTCGACGATGACCCCGGTACCCTCCATCGAGACTCCTCGGAGCGTGTCGTACGTCTGACCGTCTTCGATCAGGACGGACATTCGGGCGTCCCGGCGAAGATTGACGGCCTTCTGCGACTTGGCTTTGGTCTCGAACCAGATTTCGCCGTCGACTATCGCGAACCACATCGCGATCAGGTGAGGCATTCCGTCGGCGCTCAACGTCGCCATCGTTGCCGTACGGCTCTTTTCGACGAAGCTCGAGATTTCGGCCTCGGTCATCGTGATCTGACTACGCTGCTTTCCTGCCATGGTCGCGTCGTACTCCTACGTGCTCGAGGATCTGAAGGCCTTACTGTGTCACGAATTACAGACGCTTGTGGAGCGCTTCGGCAGCTGCGAGAAGGTCCGCCGCCCAGCGGGCTCCCGGTCGTCTACCCATCCGATCGATGGGGCCGGAGACCGAAATCGCGGCAATGACAGCGCCTGCCGAGTCTCGGACGGGAGCCGCGACGCTGGCGACACCGGGCTCACGTTCGGCCGCGCTCTGTGCCCAGCCGCGCCGGCGAACCTCGAGGAGCACTCGTTCGCCGAACGACGCATCGGCGAGGACGGTCCGTTGGGTTTGTGGATCTGCCCATGCGAGAAGGACCTTGGCGCCGGATCCGGCGTTCATCGGCAGTCGGGCTCCGACGAGCACCGTGTCACGCAGGCCGGTCGGTGGTTCCATCGACGCGACGCAGATGCGTTGTGTGCCTTCGCGACGGTACAGCTGGACGCTTTCGCCGGTGATTTCGCGAAGGCGGGGGAGGATGAGTCCGGCCGCAGCAATGAGTGGATCATTAGCGGTGGCAGCGAGTTCGGCGAGTCCGGGCCCTGGGCACCACTGACCGTCCGAGTCGCGAGTGAGGAGTCGATGGACTTCGAGACCGACGGCGAGTCTATGGGCGGTCGCGCGCGGCAAACCGGTTCGTGCACAGAGTTCGGTGAGGCTGCACGGTTCCTCAGCTACTGCATGAAGCACGCCCATTGCTTTGTCCAGGACGCCGATGCCGCTATGCTGTCTCATAGGTCGATACCAGTTTCTCGCATAGTGGGATGCTACCGCATTTCCTGGAGGGATAGCGCATTTCCTCGGGACAGTCTGCATCTGCTGTGAAGGCTGGGGACCTACTTCACGCGCGGCGGGCCAGCCCGTAGTCCGCCGACGCGAGGCTACGTACAGAGGTGGAAGACATGGCACAGAAAGCACGCACTCTCGCCGAGAAGGTGTGGGACGACCACGTTGTCGTGAAAGGGGAGGGGCAGGATCCCGACCTCATCTACATCGATCTCCACCTCGTTCACGAAGTGACGAGCCCCCAGGCATTCGACGGACTTCGCCTGGCGGGACGCCAGTTGCGCCGTCCCGACCTGACGATTGCCACCGAGGACCACAACGTTCCGACGATCGACATCGACAAGCCGATCGCAGATCCTGTGTCCAAGACTCAGGTCGACACCTTGCGCCGAAATTGCGAGGAGTTCGGAGTTCGCTTGCACCGCATGGGCGATCTCGACCAAGGCATCGTGCATGTGGTCGGACCGCAGCTCGGCCTGACGCAGCCCGGAACCACCGTGGTGTGCGGCGACAGTCATACGTCGACGCACGGCGCATTCGGTGCGCTCGCAATGGGAATCGGCACCAGCGAGGTCGAGCATGTGATGGCAACGCAGACATTGTCGTTGCGCCCCTTCAAGACCATGGCGATCACGGTCGACGGCGAGCTGCCTCCCGGCGTCACGAGCAAGGACTTGATCCTCGCAGTCATCGCCAAGATCGGCACCGGCGGCGGCCAGGGCTACGTACTGGAGTACCGCGGCGAGGCCATTCGCAAACTGTCGATGGAAGCTCGTATGACCATCTGCAACATGTCGATCGAGGCCGGAGCCCGCGCGGGCATGATCGCACCGGACGAGACCACTTACGAGTTCATCAAGGGCCGTCCGCATGCACCGTCCGGCGCAGAGTGGGACGAAGCCGTCGCCGCGTGGGAGTTGCTCAAGACCGACGAGGGCGCGGAATTCGACAACGAGGTTCACATCGACGCAAGCGCATTGACGCCTTTCGTCACGTGGGGAACCAATCCGGGACAGGGTGCGCCGCTCGGCGACCGTGTGCCTGATCCCGAACTGATCGTCGACGAGAGCGAGCGTCAGGCAGCCGAGAAGGCGCTCACCTACATGGGTCTCGACGCCGGTATGCCGCTTCGGGATGTTTCTGTCGACACCGTGTTCGTCGGTTCGTGCACCAACGGACGCATCGAAGACCTGCGCGCAGTGGCGGAGGTGCTCGAGGGTCGCCATGTGGCAGAGGGCGTTCGGATGCTCATCGTTCCCGGCTCGATGCGGGTGCGGGCTCAAGCCGAAAGCGAAGGTCTCGGTGAAATCTTCACAGCGGCAGGGGCTGAATGGCGCCAGGCCGGTTGCTCGATGTGCTTGGGAATGAACCCTGACCAGCTTGCTCCCGGCGAGCGTTCGGCATCGACGTCCAACCGGAATTTCGAAGGCCGACAGGGTAAAGGCGGCCGGACTCATCTGGTTTCCCCGCTCGTCGCGGCTGCCACGGCGGTCCGCGGAACGCTCTCGGCACCGGCCGATCTGGTCTGACCCACTTACCATCTCGAGGAGAATTTCGATGGAATCCTTTACCACGCACAAGGGTATCGGCGTCCCGCTGCGACGCTCGAATGTCGATACCGACCAGATCATCCCTGCCGTGTACCTGAAACGGGTGACGCGCACCGGATTCGAGGACGGGCTGTTTGCAGGCTGGCGTACCGACCCCAACTTCATTCTCAATCTGGCTCCGTACGACAAGGGAAGTGTCCTCGTGGCCGGTCCCGATTTCGGCACGGGCTCTTCGCGTGAGCATGCCGTGTGGGCTCTCTCCGACTTCGGATTTCGGGTCGTCATCGCTTCCCGGTTCGCCGACATCTTCCGCGGAAACGCCGGAAAAGCCGGTCTCGTAGCGGCACAGGTCGAGCAGAGCGACGTCGAATTGCTCTGGAAGTTGCTCGAAGAGCAGCCCGGACTGGAATTGACAGTAGATCTCGAGAATCGGACCGTCAGCGCCGGAACTACGGTGGTGCCGTTCAATATTGACGACTACACACGGTGGCGTCTGCTGGAGGGTCTCGACGACATCGGACTGACATTGCGGCAGGTAGACGCGATTTCCGAGTTCGAAAAGTCAAGGCCTTCATGGAAACCGACTACCCTTCCAGCCCGAATTTCGCAGGGCTGAACCGAAATCCGCAACTCCGCGCGGGAAGAGAAATAGGTCACCATTTCGCAGTCACGTTGAATGAGAATTGGCGTGGCACATAGACTCTTGCCGTTATCAGGTTTACCGTGGTTCTCAGTCGGTCCGACGGTGGACCACAATTAGCGGAGGAATTTCAATGAACAAGGCAGAGCTCATCGATGTTCTGACTGAAAAGCTGGGTTCGGACAGGCGCACAGCGACCGACGCAGTGGAGCACGTCGTGGACACCATCGTCCGCGCCGTCCACCGTGGCGAGAGCGTGACCATCACCGGCTTCGGAGTCTTCGAGCAGCGTCGTCGTGCAGCACGTGTTGCACGCAACCCGCGTACGGGCGAGACCGTCAAGGTCAAGCCGACGTCGGTTCCGGCTTTCCGTCCGGGTGCGCAGTTCAAGGCTGTTATCGCTGGTGGACAGAAGCTTCCGGCCACCGGCCCGGCAGTCAAGCGTGGCGTAGCAGCACCGGCCACCAAGGCTGCAGCCAAGAAGGCTGCTGCCAAGAAGACCGCAGCCAAGAAGGCTCCGGCCAAGAAGGCTCCGGCCAAGACCGCAGCCAAGAAGACGGTTGCCGCGAAGGCTCCCGCCAAGAAGGCTCCGGCCAAGACCGCAGCCAAGAAGACGGTTGCCGCGAAGGCTCCCGCCAAGAAGGCTCCGGCCAAGACCGCAGCCAAGAAGACGGTTGCCACCAAGGCTCCCGCCAAGAAGGCTCCGGCCAAGACCGCAGCCAAGGCTCCGGCCAAGAAGGCTCCGGCCAAGAAGGCCCCCGCCAAGACCGCAGCCAAGAAGGCTCCGGCCAAGAAGGCTCCGGCCAAGCGCGCAAAGTAGTCGCGTTCGGGTGAAAAACCCGATGCCGTAAGACAAAGAGGTGCAACCGCGGATCAGATCCGCGGCTGCACCTCTTTTTTGCTGTCTGGGAGAAGTGTGAATTCTCCTGTGTTTCAGTGCTTTGCAAAACTACCGAATCGAGCTGGGTGTCGGTTGGTCCAAATCCCTCAGGAGTTGGCGACTTTGGGGAGCGGGCTGTCGAGGTGATCCGCGGCGACGAGACGGCCGTCGAGGAACGAGAGCACCCAAGTGCTCGCCTTACGGTTGCGCGCCGAGGGCAGTGTTATACCGGCCGTATCAGCCCACCAGCGCATCAAATCGGGGATGACGCCTCCTTGGCTGCAGATTACGGGAGTGCCCTCCAGCGCGGCGATCTGCAGCGCACGCGCCCTGGCGGCGTCGGGATCGGCCTCGTAACCTTCTTCGGTCAGAAGAGGTTCCGTCGAAATCTCTACACCCAATGCCTCCGCCAATGGCATCACAGTGTCGATGCAGCGCGTACGGTCAGCCGCGAAAACCGAATCGGCTCCGAAGATTTTCAGCTGTTCGACCAAGGCGGCGGATTGCTCTTTGCCCTTGGCGTCGAGTGGACGCACATTGTCGTCGCCCTTGTATCGCTTACGGCTCCCAGCTTTTGCGTGGCGGACGAGTAATACCGTTTTCGTGTCAGGCCGAAGGGAAACGAAGCGGCGAAGAATCATTCGATCCATCGGGTAGGAAAGATGATCGGCGACCTCGGTGACCGGAAGCCAATAGAGAACATCCACTTCGCTATTCGGCCCGAAATCTCCGTCCACTGCTTCGGCCGACCAGTATTCGACCCGTTTGAGTTTGCGATGTCCCGGGATCGGGTACGTCACGCCACCGAGGTGCCTTCCGAAACGTCCGGTGATCGAGGTCTCTTCGCGGACCTCCCGAACTGCTGCGGTCAAGAAGGTCTCGCCGGGATCGAGCTTTCCTTTGGGGAATGACCAGTCGTCGTACTTCGGTCGATGTACGACGGCGATCTCGATGGCGGAAGGATCCTGAGGAGCCTTCCGCCACAGAACCGCGCCTGCGGCAAAGATGTTGGCTTTGACCGGCTTGTCGCTCATTGTGTGATCCGAGCCCGTCAAGACCCGCTGGCGGTGCGGCTGCGCATCAACGACTGTTGATGCTCACGTACGTCCTCACCGCGTTCGGGGGCAGCGACCCAACTCCCGTCCGGATGCAGTACCCAGCAGCGAGTTCGGGGATCGAGCGCGGAGTCGAAGATGTCACCGAGTTGCTTCGACAGTTTCGGGTCCTTGACCTGCACCATGACCTCGACGCGGCGATCGAGGTTGCGGTGCATCATGTCTGCGCTGCCGATCCAGAATTCGTCGGCCGAGCGGAAATGGAACATTCGCGAGTGTTCGAGGAAGCGTCCGAGAATGGAACGTACTTCGATGTTTTCGCTGAGGCCGGGAACGCCCGGCTTGAGCGCGCAGATTCCGCGGACCACGATCTCGACGGGGATACCGGCCTTGGACGCGCGGTACAACGCGTCGATGACCTGCTCGTCGACCAATGCGTTGGCTTTCAAGCGGATACCGGCATCGCGGCCTGCAAGCTTGTGAGCGATCTCGTTGTCGATCCGCTCGATGATCCCGCGGCGAACCCCGTATGGCGCAACGAGAAGGTTGCGGTAGCTCGTCTTTCGGGAGTATCCGGTCAGCGAGTTGAAGAGGTCGGTGAGGTCAGCACCGATCTCCGGTGCTGCGGTGAGCAATCCGACGTCCTCGTACATGCGCGCGGTCTTCGGGTTGTAGTTGCCCGTGCCGATGTGGCAGTAACGACGAATGGTCGAGCCCTCTCGTCTGACGACGAGGCACGTCTTGCAGTGAGTCTTGAGACCGACGAGACCGTAGACGACGTGAACGCCGGCCTGCTCGAGTTTGCGTGCCCACTTGATGTTGGCCTGCTCGTCGAAGCGGGCCTTGATCTCCACCAGCGCGACAACCTGCTTGCCCGCTTCGGCGGCGTCGATCAGTGCATTGACGATGGGGGAGTCGCCGGAAGTGCGGTACAGGGTCTGCTTGATCGCGAGCACCTGCGGGTCGGCGGCGGCCTGTTCGATGAAGCGTTGAACGCTTGTGGAAAACGAGTCGTATGGGTGGTGGACGAGCACGTCGCCTTCGCGCAGGGTCGAGAACACGCTCTTCGGAGTCTCGCGTTCACCGAACGCCGGATGCGTCGCCGGGACGAACGGAGCGTCTTTGAGAGCGGGGCGGTCGACGGCGTAAACCTGCCAGAGGCAGGACAAGTCGAGGAGACCGGAAACCTCGATCACGTCGGCCGGATCGACGTCGAGTTCACGCAGAAGCAGTTCGAGCATGTGCTCGGTCATGTCGTCGGCAACTTCGAGGCGAACGGGTGAACCGAAACGACGACGCGCCAATTCACGTTCGAGTGCCTGCAGCAGATCCTCGTCCCGATCTTCTTCGACCTCGAAATCGGCGTTGCGTGTGATTCGGAAAGCGTGATGTTCGACGATTTCCATTCCGGGGAACAGCACGTCCAGATGAGCCGAAATCAGTTCTTCCATCGGGAGGAAAGAATCGATGGTGGACGAAGATGTCGTGCTCTTGACTCGCACGAACCGGCCGACGTTGTCGGGAACCTTGACGCGAGCGAAGTGTTCGCCGCGGGTGACGGAGTCCTTCACTGTCACGGCGAGGTTGAGGCTCAGTCCGCTGATGTAGGGGAACGGGTGGGCGTGATCGACTGCCAACGGCGTCAGTACCGGGAAGACCTGCTCGTGGAAATGCGCCGAGAGCCGGCCGTGATCGTCGGCACTGAGGTCGGCCCATCGAACAATTGAAATGCCTTCTGCCGCCAGGGCAGGGCGGACCGAGTCGAGAAACACGTGTGCGTGCTTGTCGGCGAGTTCCTGGGTGCGACGCGCGATGAGCGCCAATTGTTCGCGTGGGGAGAGGCCGTCGGCGGACCTGACCGACAGTCCCGTCTCGTCGCGGCGCTTGAGTCCGGCGACCCGGACCATGAAAAATTCGTCGAGATTGGAAGCGAAGATGGCGAGGAACTTTGCGCGTTCGAGCAACGGCAGTGACTCGTCGGCAGCCAATGCGAGAACACGGGCATTGAAATCGAGCCAGCTGAGTTCGCGGTTGAGGTAACGATCCTCGGGAAGTCCGACGAGCAATTCGGGTAGCTCTGCCTTGGTGGCTGCAGGGGGAGCGCCCGGGATGTTGGTGGCGACCGCGACGGCCTGAGATCGCGGCGAGGTGGCCGCGCCGTTCTCGTGCCGGCCGGAGCTGTGGTCTCCGTCCGACTGGTCTTCGGAAATACGGTTTTCGAGTGCTTCGCCATTGCTCACTCGTCGATCATCCCCCACAATCGCGCGGTCCGACAATCGATGAAAGAAAATTCATCGACTGTTCGACGGCGTGGCCTTGAGTCTGGTCAACGAAGCCGATGTCGCGGGGCCTACTCCCAGTGCTCGCACAGTGCCGAGATCGGCATGGGTGTCGACGTCGGTGCGCAGTCCCGGCCATTTGCCGTTGAGTGGACGAGCACCTGAATTGGCATGTCCAAGTGCGGATTCCGGCCCGAACCGAGGGTCGAGCGCGCTTTCGCCGCACGCAAACAATGCGGAAGTGCCGGTGCCGTGGTGATCGACGACGACTGAACGTCCGCCGCTTCGGGCCGCGGCCACGGCCTCCGTCAGTTCGCTCGGTTGCATGGCGGGCAAGTCGGCTTGCAGCACAACGAGGTCGACCACTCCGCGCTTGGCTCGGATATCGGCGGCCGCTGCACTCAACGCCGCGTTGAGGGTTTCCTCCGTGCGCGGTGTTGCGCCGTTGGTTCGGGCGCCGTCGGGAGCTGGATCGGCGTAGACCGTCACGCCGACGGAATATGCAAGGGCGGCAACGGTGGGGTCTGGGGTGACCACTGTGACGCTGTCGATGGCCGAGACGGCTGCAACTGTGGCGAGGGTGTCGTGAAGCATGGCCAACACGAGGTCTGCACGCGCGTCCGAGTCGAGTTCGCCCGCGAGGCGGGACTTGGCCGATCTCAAGGACTTGACGGCCACTATCGCATGCATGGGGCGTTCGATCTCCGTGCGCGCATGCGGTGTCTCCACGGCGTGTGGGTACGGGGGTTCCGCGCTGTCCATCCCTCGATCTTGCCAGTCATCACGCTCGGTGTCCGCGGCTGCCCACCGCAGTGCACCACAGGCGATACTCTGTGCAGACGATTTTTCTGGCGGCGACCCGCTTCGCCGGGTAGACGGGGTGAGCGTGTGAGTAAGGCAGCTGTATTGGGCGCAGGTTCGTGGGGAACGGCGTTGGCGAAGGTGATGGCCGAGGCCGGAACCGACGTGACGATGTGGGCCAGGCGTGAAGAGGTCGCGAAGCGCATCGACACCACGCACGAGAACAGCGACTATCTGCCAGGCATTGCTTTGCCTTCGTCGATTCGCGCGACCCACCACCACGAGGAGGCGATGGCAGGTGCTGACTTCATCGTGCTGGCGGTTCCCTCGCAGTCGCTACGAGCAAACCTGGAGCAGTGGAAAGGCTCGATCGGACCCGATGCGACTCTGCTGAGTCTGGCCAAGGGAATCGAGACCGGGACGCTCATGCGCATGAGCCAGGTCATCGTGTCGGTGACCGGCGTGGAACCGGGGCGCGTCGCGGTGCTCTCGGGCCCGAACCTTGCACACGAGATCGCCGGCGGGCAGCCCGCGGCGACGGTGATCGCCTGTTCGGATTCCTCGCGTGCCCTCGCTCTCCAGGATGCTTGTGCTACCGGCTATTTCAGGCCGTACACCAACTCCGACGTCATCGGATGCGAGATCGGTGGTGCGTGTAAGAACGTGATCGCGCTGGCCTGCGGCATGGCCGCCGGCAGTGGATTCGGCGACAACACGGTTGCCAGCATCATCACCCGTGGGCTCGCCGAGACGATTCGTCTCGGCGTTGCGCTCGGCGCCAAGGCGTCGACTCTTGCAGGCTTGGCGGGCGTCGGTGACCTGGTAGCGACCTGCACGTCCGAGTTGTCGCGAAACCGGACGTTCGGAGAGCGGCTCGGACGAGGCGGGTCGATGGAGTCGGCACAGAAGGCAACCAACGGTCAGGTCGCCGAGGGCGTGAAGTCGTGCACGTCGGTACGCGCACTCGCTGCCGGATACGACGTGGAGATGCCGTTGACCGACGCGGTCCACCGGGTGTGCCACGAAGGCATGGCCGTCAGCGATGCGATCGGTCAGTTGCTCGGACGCCGGACGAAGCCGGAATGAGTGAAATCGGTGTGGGTCGCTTCGAGGATTACGGGGATTCGACGCGCAGCGTGAGCGCCGTCGCGCGCGAACACGCCGCGGGTCAGCCCATGCAACTGGGCCCGATATTCGCTGCGCCGTACCAACTTTCGGCGGACGAAGGTTCCGAGTCCGATACCTATGCACGTGCATCGAACCCGGGTTGGCGCGGACTCGAATCCGCGCTCGCGGCGCTCGAGAGAGCGGACCACGCCCTCGTCATGGGATCGGGGATGTCCGCGATCACCGCTACCTTGCGCAGCGTCCTCGTCGCGGGGGATACCGTCGTCGTGCCCTCGGACGGGTATTACCAAGTGCGGTTGTACGCGAACGAGCGCCTCGCGCCGTTGGGAATCACCGTTCGCGAGGTTTCGACTCTGCAGATGGGCGACGCGAGCTTCGTAGATCTGCTCGACGCGTCACCGGGCCGCGTGGCAGTCGTCGCCGAGACGCCGTCCAACCCGGTGCTGGACGTGGTCGACCTTCGCGTGCTCGCCGACGTGTGCCACCGTTCGGGTGCGCTGCTGATCGTCGACAACACGACCGCGACACCGCTGGGTCAGCGCCCGCTCGAATTGGGTGCCGACGTCGTGGTGGCCAGCGGTACCAAGGCTCTCAGCGGGCACAGTGACCTCCTGATGGGTTACGTCGCCACCTCCGATACGGCAGTGAGTCGGCAAATCGAGCGTGAGCGACTTCTCTCGGGAACGGTGCTCGGCCCCTTCGAGACGTGGCTTGCGCACCGGAGTCTCGGCACGGCAGGCCTGCGATTCGGGCGTCAGTGCGACAACGCGCTGGCGCTTGCCGAGATGTTGGTAGATCACAAAGCAGTCCGGTCCGTTCGTTACCCCGGCCTTCGCGGTGACCCGTCCTATGCAACGGCATCCGGTCAGATGAATCGATTCGGCGGATTGGTGAGCGTCGAGTTGGATTCGGCTCAGGCATTCCACTCGTTCGTCGAAGCGAGCGCTCTCGTCACGGCTGCTACCAGCTTCGGCGGGATCCACACGACGGCGGATCGCCGTGCGCGCTGGGGCGATCCGGTCAGTGCGGGGTTTGTCCGAATCGCTTGTGGCATCGAGGACACCGCCGATCTCCTGGCCGACATCGAGCGCGCACTCGACGCGTAAACGGGCCGGGTCGACGAAATCGGTCCGGCCCGATCGCGTGCCGCAGTCGATTCGGCGGTACGGTTTGACGCGTGAACAGCAGTCGTACCCGCGTGGCCGTGATCTTCGGTGGCCGGAGCAATGAGCATTCAGTGTCCTGTGTTTCCGCCGGAAGCGTCCTGAGCAACCTCGACCCCGATCGGTACGACGTCGTACCGATCGGCATCACTGTCGACGGTTCCTGGGTGCTCGGTTCGAGCGACCCCAGTTCCCTCGCGATCAGCGGGCGCGCGCTGCCGTCGGTCGACAAAGACGGAACGTCGGTGGTCCTCAGCGCGGACCCCACCCGCGAGGGCGAGGTCATCTCCTTCGACGGCTCCGACGCCGGTGCTGTGCTCGCGTCGGTCGACGTCGTGTTCCCCGTTCTTCATGGGGCTTACGGCGAAGACGGCACGATCCAGGGTCTGCTCGAACTTGCCGGGGTTCCGTACGTCGGACCCGGAGTTCTGGCCAGCGCCGCCGGCATGGACAAAGAGTTCACGAAGAAGCTTCTTGCTGCTGAAGGACTTCCCGTCGGAGTGCAGGTCGTGCTTCGACCGGGAACCGCAACGCTGACCGAAGAGCAGAAGGCGGAATTGGGCCTTCCGGTTTTCGTCAAGCCCGCTCGTGGAGGCTCGTCCATCGGCATCACTCGGGTGAGCAATTGGGACGGTCTGGACGGGGCGATCGCTCATGCACGCCTGCATGATCCCAAGGTGATCGTCGAAGGCGCGATCATCGGCCGCGAGGTGGAATGCGGCGTCCTCGAATTCCCGAACGGCGACGTCAAGGCGAGTGTGGTCGCCGAGATCCGGATGCCGGATTCCGACGCCGATTCGGACGCGTTCTACGACTTCGACACCAAGTACCTCGACGACGTCTGTGAATTCGACATCCCCGCGAAACTCGACGAGTCGGTGAGCGACCAGATTCGAGAGCTTGCTGTCCGCGCGTTCAAGGCACTCGATTGCCAGGGACTCTCGCGGGTCGATTTCTTCGTCACGGCTGACGGCCCGGTGATCAACGAGATCAACACGATGCCCGGGTTCACTTCCATCTCGATGTACCCGAAGATGTGGAACGCCACCGGAATCGATTACCGCACTTTGATTTCGACTCTGGTCGACACCGCCATCGCTCGCGGCACCGGCCTTCGCTGATCAGGGAACCGCGACCGGCGCCGGGTCGAGAGGCTTCTGTTCGAGGGTCGCCGTGATGGTGTCGGAGATTTCCTGAATCGGCGTCGGACCGGTCCCGTCGGGGATCGTGATACCGATGTATTCACCGCGGTCTACGGCAAACCAAGTGCTCGCCGCCAAACCGATGTCGGTTCCCGAGACCTGGAACCACTGGACACCGTTCACGACCTGTAGTGCTGCAGCCTGGTCGAACTCGGACGGACGGTCGAGTCCGCAGCGCAAGACGATCGGCTCTCCTTCGCTGCGCTGCCACGCTGCCGCACCGGCCGGAGCAGGTTCTACCAATTCGGCTTTCGTGAAGTCGTCGATCTCCTCGGGGAGCGCGCCGAGAAGGGAAACGCAGGCCGGCGACTCCGCTGCCGGTGCCGGTACGGGTCCCAATGCAACCGGCGAGAGTTCAGGGTTGTTTCCCGCGACGACGGCCGCGATCACTACTCCGACGATCAGGGCTACCGGGAGTGCGATGGCGGTGGCGATCAGCGCCGGACTGCGGCGCTCTGACGGATCGTCGTCGCCGTCGGGGTCGATGTCGGCGTTGTCTGCGGTGGAGGTGTTTTCTGCCATGCTCAGTTCTTCGCTCGGGTCCTGGTCCAGTCGATCAGCGGTCTTGTCACTTCTGAGAGCATGTCGGTGAATCGGTAGGATTGCCGACACACGCGTGAGCTTGCAGAAGCATTCACGACCACAGCTAGAAGGTACCGCAGGCCGCTTACGAGCGAATTGCGTCGGCATTGGAGAGACTCATCGCATCATCGGAGTTCACTGCATCATCGGAGTTCACTGCATCATCGGAGTTCGGGTCGGAGCCCACTGTCGAGCAGGTGGGGGAGTTCGACGTGATCGCGCGATCTCTTCTCGGCCGAATCCAACCGGTCACCACTGAATTGGGGCCGGGTGACGATGCCGCCATCGTGACTTCCGGAGACGGCCGTGTGGTTGTCTCGTCCGACATGTTGGTCGAAGGTCGACATTTCCGAATGGATTGGTCTTCACCACGCGACATCGGCCGGAAGGCAGTGGCACAGAACGCTGCTGATGTGGTCTCGATGGGAGCGCGGCCGACGGCCTTCACGGTGTCTCTGGGGTGCCCGCCTTCGACACCCGTCGACGTGGTCGACGCAATCTCCGCGGGAATCTGGGACGCGGCAACCGATCTGGGCGCCGGTGTGGTCGGCGGTGACCTGGTCCAGTCACCGGTGATCGTGGTGTCGGTGACCGTGCTCGGCGATCTCGGTGGCCGTGCGGCAGTTCTGCGTTCGGGAGCAAAGATCGGTGACAAGATCGCGGTCGCCGGGTGGTTCGGTTGCTCGGCCGCAGGGTTGGCGCTACTGCTCGACGAAGCCGTGCTCCTCGACAAGCCCGCAAGCTTTCCAGATTTGCTTGCCTCTCATCGTGTTCCAAATCCGCCGTATCAATCGGCATGGGACGCCGCAGAATCAGCACATTCCATGACGGACGTGTCCGACGGATTGATCGCGGATCTTCGACATCTCGCAGAGGCCTCGCACGCGCGGTTCGACATCTTCTCGGCTGCGGTTCCGACCTCACCTGATGTCGCATCGGCGGCCGAGGCGCTCGACGTCGATCCGCTGGACTGGATCCTCTCCGGCGGTGAAGATCACGGATTTGCAGCAACTTTCGGGCCTGAGGTCGAGATTCCGTCGGGTTGGATCGTGATCGGTGAGGTTGCCGCCGGTTCGGGCGTGAGCGTCGACGGTTCGCTTCGCGAGAGCGGCGGGGGCTGGCACAGCTTTTCGACCACCGGTACCACCGCGGTATAGGTTGCTTTCATGGCTGTATACGCACTTGGAGACAGAGTTCCGGACATTCATCCGGACGCATACGTCCACCCGGACGCGGTGGTGATCGGCGCCGTGACTCTCGCAGCGGGTACCTCGATCTGGCCGCAAGCGGTATTGCGTGGTGACTACGGAACCATTTCGGTGGGAATCGGATCGAACATCCAGGACGGAACCGTCATCCATTGCACCGCCGTCGATGCGACTGTCATCGGTTCCGGTTGCGTCGTGGGCCACAACGCGCACATCGAGGGATCGACCATCGAGGACCATTGCCTGATCGCGTCGGGGTCAGTTGTTCTCAACGGAACGGTGATCGGGACGGGGTCGATCGTCGCCGCTGGTGCGGTGGTGGCCAACAAGATGCAGGTTCCGCCGCGCAGCATGGCACTCGGTGTCCCCGCCAAGGTCCGTGCGGGATACGAGGTTCCGCTCGGTCACCTCGACGGCAACGTCAAGATGTACGCAGCCAATGCGGCGTACTACCGCGACGCGTTGCGCAGGCTCGACTGATGGCGCCGCTTGCAGAGATCGTCGACCCAGGGTGGGCGCGAGCACTCGAACCGGTGTCGGAGCAGATCACCGCGATGGGTAAGTTCTTGCGCGAAGAGATCGCTGCGGGACGGGAGTACCTACCGGCGGGGGAGAACGTCTTGCGTGCGTTCACGAACCCTTTCGAGGACGTTCGAGTGCTCATCGTCGGTCAGGACCCTTATCCGACGCCCGGTCACGCTGTCGGGTTGAGCTTTTCGGTTGCACCGGACGTGCGGCCGGTTCCGCGAAGTCTCGGCAACATCTACAAGGAGTATCACCAGGATCTCGGGTTGCCGATACCGCCGAACGGCGATCTGACGCCGTGGTCGAAACAAGGTGTGCTGCTTCTCAATCGCGTTCTCACCGTGCAGCCGGGTCAAGCCGCTTCTCATCGTAAGAAGGGCTGGGAGCCGGTGACCGAGCAGGCTATCCGCGCTCTGGTCGCGCGGTCGTCGCCGATGGTGGCGATCTTGTGGGGTCGTGACGCGGCCACTCTCGCGCCGATGCTCGGCGACACACCGATCATCGAATCCGCGCACCCGTCACCGCTTTCGGCCTCGCGTGGCTTCTTCGGTTCGCGCCCCTTCAGTCGTGCGAACGAACTCTTGACCGGACTCGGAGCCGATCCGGTCGACTGGAATCTGGGCTGATCGAACGGTGTCTGCACGAACCGGCCTGCCGAACGTCGAGTCGCGACGTTCGGCACGGCAGTTCGACTAGGCCTGCTTTGCGGAAGTGAAATCGGGGCGACGCTTGTCGACGAATGCGTCGACACCCTCGCGCCCGATCGGGCTGTTCGCCGCGAGGGCGATGGACGCGGCTTCGGCGTCGAGTTGCTCGGCGAGCGAGTTCGTCCGCGACGAACGCAGCAGTGCTTTGATTCCCGAGTACGACGTACTCGGTCCGTTGGCCAGAGCGCGGGCGAGGCGAGCTGCCTCTTCTTGGACCTCGTCGTCACCGACGAGTCGGGTGAGGATCCCCAGGCGGACGGCTTCGTCGCCACCGATCACCGAATCGTTGAGAAGAATCTCGCGAGCGCGTGCCACGCCGACGATGCGTGGAAGCGTCCACGACATTCCGCCGTCCGGGGTGAAACCGATGGAGGGGTACGCGGGGCGAAGCTTGGTGCCGGTGCCGCCGATTGCGACGTCGGCGAGGCAGACCAGGCTCATTCCGGCGCCGGCAGCCCATCCGTGGACCCCGGCCACCACTGGAGCGGTCGCAGCGTCGAGCGCGCGAACGAACACGTGGAAGACGCGGGCAACCTCGGCCACGTACTCGCCGCGGTCAGGGGCTGCGGCGAACGCACGGACGTTGCCGCCGGCACAGAAGTTTGCGCCTTCGCCGACCAGAAGGATGCTCCCGATGTCGTTTCCGACTGTCTCGAGCGCCTGCGCGCCCTGAACCAGTCCTTCGTCGTCGAGGGAGGTGCCGTTGGCGGCGGTGGAAATGGTGATGCGGAGTACGCCCTCGTCGAGGGTCACTTTGCTCAGGTCATCGATGGAAGTCACTCAACGCACATTACGGGTGTCCGACAGCCATACGAAACACGGGGACACATAGATACAGCCACATAGATACAGCTCTGCCCCCGTCACCGAAGTGACGGGGGCAGAGCCTGCAATAGTTTGTGCTCGGGCAATCAGCCCCGAGCGACCTTGCCTGCCTTCAGGCAGGAGGTGCACACGTTGACCTTACGGGTGTTACCCGGGGCAACCTCGGTACGAACAGACTGAATGTTCGGGTTCCAGCGACGATTGGTACGCCGGTGCGAGTGCGAGACCGACTTACCGAAGCCGGGCCCCTTGGCGCATACGTCGCAGACGGCAGCCATAGTCGCGAACTCCTTGTTAGAAATGAATATTGAAGTGGTTACCCTACACGGTAGGGCAGCCAGAATTACAATCCGAATATACTCGACTTCGAACCGATCCTTGACCGCTCACTGTGCAGTCGAACGTGAAAACAGTCAATCAGCAACAAACAAAGTGCAGCATTATTTCGTGTAGCCCGTTCGAGGCAACCGTGTAAGAGTAACCGCTTCCGGCCCGAATGGCCAAACCGCCCGGTAATGACGGTTGCGCAGAAGCGTCGGACTACCCTCGACTGCACCGATCACCGATCTCTTTTTCATCGTCAGTCTTTCCATCGTCGAGGGGAACCGTCAGTGGGGGAAGTGCAACGCGTCGCCGAGGAAGCGGAATCCGTCGCGGACGGACATCTGCTGCGGCGCTGGGCCCGCCGGGCGGTCGACAGCCTCCAGAAACGTCGCGGTGAGATCAACAGCCTCAACGTCTTTCCCATCCCTGATTCGGATACCGGCACCAATCTGCTGTTCACGATGCGGGCTGCACTCGATTCCGCCGAGACGATCGAGGACGACGTCCGCAGTGCGGGCCGCGTCGCCAACGCTCTGGCTCGGGGCGCCGTGTCCGGTGCTCGCGGTAATTCCGGAGTGATCCTCTCCCAGATGATCCGGGGCATCGCCGAGAGCGTTCAAGGTGAGCACATCGACGGCCGAAGCTTCGCGAACTCGCTGACCACGGCGACGACCCTGGCCTCTCGGGCTGTCTCCGATCTGGTGGAAGGCACCATCGTCACGGTATTGCGCGCATCGGGAGAAGCAGCGCAGGAGTGCGTCGACACCAGGACACCGAGCGGCGAGGATCTTGCATCCGTGGTTGCCGCCGCTGCCGACGCCGCTGCGGTCGCACTGAACAAGACGCCGGAGCAACTGGACGTTCTCGCGTCCGCCGGGGTGGTCGATGCCGGGGGATTCGGTCTGGTTCTGATCCTCGACGCTTTTGTCGAGGTGCTGACCGGGAAGCCGCAGGTTCGCGAAGATCTGGGGACGCCGGACCCGAGGTCGAGCGCAGTTGTCGACGTCAGCGCATTCGATCACGATTGGGCTCACAAGAGCCCGATCGAATGTGGTGATCACTCGGAACAGGATTTCGAGGTCATGTACCTCGTCGACGACTCCGACGACGATCGCATGACGGCGCTGCGCACGCGGCTGTCCGTCCTCGGAGATTCGACGGTCATCGTCAGCGACGGTTTCGGCGGCTGGTCGGTGCACGTGCATTGCTGCGATGCCGGTGCAGCCGTGGAAGCCGGCCTCGAGGCCGGGAAGGTGCACGGTATTCGCATCAGCAGTTTTCTCGTCGACGAACGCGACCAGTTGGTGGCACGGGCGGAGAGGCGATTCCCCGGGGCCGGCGCGCGCGGCGTACTGGCCGTCGTTGCCGGTGACAGCGCGGCGGCGTTGTTCGAGAGTGAGGGTGCGACGGTTCTTCGGTGCGACGATGCGCCGGTGACACGCGCACAACTGCTCGGCCGCATTCGTCAGATGGAACGCAGCGAAGTTCTGGTGCTTCCGAACGGAGCTTTGACCGCTCAGGAACTCGTCGCAGTCAGTGCCGCTGCACGCGATCCGCTTCACCAGGTTCTGCTGCTGTCGACGTCGTCGATGGTCCAGGGCCTGGCAGCACTTGCCGTTCACGACCCTCAGCGCAACGTCGCCGACGACGGCTTCACGATGTCCGAGGCGGCGGCCGCCACGCGCTGGGGATCGTTGCGGATCGCGGTCGAGCGTTCGCTGACCTACGTCGGGACATGTGATCCGGGTGACGCGATCGGTCTGATGGGGCACGAGGTGGTGCTCATCGGTCCCGACGTCGCGGAGTCGAGTGCGCGACTGGTCGACCTCGCGCTCGGATCCGGCGGCGAACTCGTGACCCTACTCATGGGCGCAGACGCGCCGGACGACCTGGCCGGGCAGCTCGAGGCGCACGTCGTCGCGCACCACCCGGGCGTCGACGTGCTCGTCTATCAGGGTGATCAGCCGGGTGACCTGTTCCAGTTGGGTGTGGAGTGATCGAACCTGGTCTGTCGGTGACTGCTGATATACGAACACATGTGCTTACCGCGACACTGTGCTGGAGGAACTGATGGCGACGCTCGCCGACCCGCTCGATCGGCTGCTGGGAAAGAAGACCGCGGACGCGCTCGACGAGGCATTCGAGATCCGCACCGTCGAGGACCTGCTGCGTCACTACCCACACCGGTACGCGTCGGCAGGCAAGGAACTCGCCGAGAAGGAGCCGCCCGAGGGTGAGCACATCACCATCATCGCGCGGGTGGCGTCGGCCGCCGTCGTGAAGATGAAGAACCGTCCGGGGCAGATGTTGCGAGTATCGCTGGCGACTGATTCGCAGACCGTCGACGTCACGTTCTTCAACCCGCAGAAGGTGCGGCACGTCATCAAGCCCGGCGTTCGGGCGATGTTCTCCGGGACGGTGAAGTACTTCCGCGGCAAGTGGTCTCTCACTCATCCGAGCTACCTGATTCTCCCGGAACCTCGTGTCGGCGAAGAGGATTCGGTAGTTCCGCTTGCATCCATCAAGGGAGCCGGTGACCTTGCGGGCCTGGCTCGCGCAAATCAGGATCCCGGCGCCGAACTCGATCTGTCCGTCTTCGACCGCGCGTTGATCCCGCTGTACCCGGCGACCCGCGAGGTCGAGAGCTGGACCATCATGCGGTGCGTGCGGCAAGTGCTCGACCAACTCGATCCGATCGAGGAGCCGTTGCCCGCCGAGACTCGGGCCGAGCACGGATTCATCGGTTTGGACGAGGCGCTGCGCACCGTTCACCTGCCAGATACCAAGGAAGACATCGAACGAGCACAGGATCGTCTGCGTTTCGACGAGGCGCTGTCTCTGCAGTTGGTCCTCGCGATGCGTCGTCACGACAATTCCGAGCGTGTGGCTCCGGCCTGCGCTCCGGTCGCCGGCGGGATCGCGGACCAGTTCGAGGAGATGCTCCCGTTCACTCTGACGGAGGGACAGCAAGCAGTCGCGGAGGAGATCTCCACCGACCTTGCCCGCCCACACCCGATGAGCCGCCTTCTTCAGGGCGAGGTCGGGTCAGGCAAGACGATCGTGGCTCTGCGCGCGATGCTGCAGGTCGTCGATGCGGGTTATCAGTGCGCGTTGCTCGCGCCCACCGAGGTCCTGGCAAATCAGCACGCGCGATCACTGCGCAAGATGATGGGCTCGCTGGCTGCAGGTGGTGAACTCGGTTCTGCCGAACATTCCACCCGTATCGCCCTTCTTACCGGCTCGCTGCCAGTCGCTGCGAAGCGCGCAGCTCTGCTCGAAGCCGTGACCGGCGACGCCGGGATCGTCATCGGTACCCATGCGCTCATTCAGGACAACGTCGAGTTCTTCAACCTCGGCATGGTTGTCGTCGACGAGCAACACCGCTTCGGCGTCGAGCAACGTGATCAGTTGCGATCACGTGCCCGTGAAGGACTGAGTCCGCATCTGCTGGTGATGACGGCAACGCCGATTCCGCGAACCATCGCCATGACCGTGCTCGGCGACCTCGAGGTCTCGACCCTGCGAGAGCTTCCACGTGGGCGAACCCCGATCAAGAGCAGTGTCGTGCCCGCGAAGCAGAAGCCGCAGTGGGTCGATCGCGCATGGGAACGAATCCGTGAGGACGTCGCCGACGGCCGTCAGGCGTATGTCGTGTGCTCGCGGATCGGTGACGGCGAGCAGGGTGCAGGCGAAGATCAGTTCACCGAGGAGAAGCAGCCCGAGACCAAGTCGGCGGTCGACGTCTTCGAAGAGCTGTCGAGTGGTCCGCTGGGCGATCTGCGAGTCGGGTTGCTGCACGGTCGACTGCCTTCCGACGAAAAGGACGTGGTGATGAGCGCGTTCAACGTCGGTGACATCGACGTCCTCGTCTGTACGACCGTTGTCGAAGTCGGTGTCGACGTTCCGAACGCGACGGTGATGGTGATCGTCGACGCCGAGCGGTTCGGCGTCAGTCAGCTCCATCAGTTGCGTGGCCGCGTCGGTCGAGGGAAACACCAGGGACTGTGCATCCTCGTCACCGGAAGCAATCCCGGGGGGCCGGCGTACGAGCGGCTCTCGGCGGTGGCAGCGACCAACGACGGGTTCGAACTGGCTCAACTCGACCTCGCGACCAGACGTGAAGGAGACATCCTCGGTGCGGCGCAGTCGGGCACAACCTCGAATCTGCGGCTGCTTTCCCTCATGGCCCATGGAGACATCCTCGAGTCCGCCAGGGAGTTCGCTCAGGGAATCGTCGACTCCGATCCGTCGCTCGACGGTCATCCCGCCCTCGCTTCCATGGTGACCGCTGCCCTGGACTCCGACCGGATCGAGTACCTCGAGAAGTCGTGAAGGGTATGACGACAAGCTGAAATCGAATAGCACGAGGACCGCCGGGTTGGTTTCTCGATTCAGTCCGAAATATGAGACTCCGCATGTAGACGCAAGATGAAATCGGGGTAGTTTTCTCGAATGTTCTCCAAAGTGCTCGTCGCGAACCGCGGCGAAATTGCGATCCGTGCCTTCCGCGCCGCCTACGAACTAGGCGCCGGAACCGTCGCGGTGTTCCCGTACGAGGATCGGAATTCGATCCACCGTCTCAAGGCAGACGAGAGCTACCAGATCGGGGAGAAGGGTCACCCCGTTCGCGCGTATCTCTCGGTCGAGGAAATCGTCGCCGCCGCCAAGAGTGCCGGAGCCGACGCCATCTACCCCGGTTACGGCTTCCTCTCCGAGAACCCGGACTTGTCGGCGGCGTGTGCCGAGGCAGGCATCAAGTTCGTCGGCCCGTCCGCCGAGATCCTCGAGTTGACCGGAAACAAGGCTCGGGCCATCGCAGCGGCAAAGGCCGCCGGTCTCCCGGTGCTCGCGTCTTCGGAGCCGTCAGCGGACATCGACGAGTTGCTCGCAGCCGCCGAGGACATGACCTTCCCGCTCTTCGTCAAGGCTGTCGCAGGCGGCGGTGGGCGCGGAATGCGCCGTGTTGCGGAGCGCTCACAGCTCAAGGAATCGATCGAAGCCGCAGCGCGCGAAGCGGAATCGGCCTTCGGCGATTCGACGGTCTTCCTCGAGCAGGCCGTCATCGACCCCCGGCACATCGAAGTGCAGATCCTCGCCGACGAGCAGGGCAACGTCATCCACCTCTTCGAGCGTGACTGCTCGCTGCAACGTCGCCACCAGAAGGTGATCGAGCTCGCTCCGGCGCCCAATCTCTCGGAAGAGTTGCGCGCCAAGATCTGTGCCGACGCCGTCGCCTTCGCGAAGGAGATCGGATACACGTGCGCGGGCACCGTCGAGTTCCTTCTCGACAAGCGCGGCAACCACGTCTTCATCGAGATGAACCCGCGAATTCAGGTCGAGCACACCGTCACCGAAGAAGTGACGGACGTGGACCTGGTCCAGTCGCAGCTCAAGATCGCGTCCGGTTCGACGCTTGCAGAACTTGGTCTGTCACAGGAGACGATCAAGCTTCGCGGCGCGGCGCTGCAGTGCCGCATCACGACCGAGGATCCGGCAAACGGATTCCGCCCGGACACCGGCCGTATCACCGCGTACCGCACCCCGGGCGGAGCCGGTATCCGCTTGGACGGTGGCGCCACACTCGGCGCCGAGGTCGGAGCGTACTTCGATTCCATGCTGGTCAAACTCACTTGTCGCGGTCGCGACCTAGAAGCCGCTGTGGCGCGAGCTCGCCGCGCGGTCACCGAGTTCCGCATTCGTGGTGTCTCGACCAACATTCCGTTCCTGCAGGCGGTTCTCGACGACCCGGACTTCCGGGCCGGACGCGTGACAACCTCCTTCATCGAGGAACGTCCTCAGCTGCTGACTCTGCGTTCTTCGGCAGACCGCGGCACGAAGATCCTGACCTACCTCGCGGATGTGACTGTCAACAAGCCGCACGGGGAGCGTCCCTCGGCGGTGTACCCGCAGGACAAGCTGCCCAAGATCGATCTTTCGACACCCCCTCCTGCCGGTAGCCGTCAGCGCCTGCTCGAACTCGGACCCGAAGGTTTCGCGAAGGCACTGCGTGAGCAGAAGGCCGTCGGCGTCACCGACACCACCTTCCGTGACGCGCACCAGTCGTTGTTGGCCACGCGAGTTCGAACCAGCGGACTTCTCGGAGTTGCCGGGCACGTTGCGCGGTTGACGCCGGAACTGCTCTCGATCGAAGCCTGGGGCGGCGCGACCTACGATGTGGGACTTCGCTTCCTGCACGAGGATCCGTGGTACCGGCTTGCCGCACTGCGCGAGGCGATTCCCAACATCTGCCTCCAGATGCTTCTTCGCGGTCGAAACACGGTGGGCTACACGCCGTATCCCGAAAAGGTCACGCGTGCATTCGTTCAGGAAGCCACCGACACCGGCATCGACATCTTCCGAATCTTCGACGCGCTCAACAACGTCGACCAGATGCGCCCTGCCATCGACGCGGTGCGTGAGACCGGAACGGCTCTCGCCGAGGTGGCGTTGAGCTACACCGGCGATCTGTCGGATCCGAACGAAACGCTGTACACGCTCGACTACTACCTGAAGTTGGCAGAAGAGATCGTCGATGCGGGCGCTCACGTGCTCGCGATCAAGGACATGGCGGGCCTACTGCGCGCTCCGGCGGCCACCAAGCTCGTGACGGCGCTACGCAGCAACTTCGATCTTCCGGTTCACGTCCACACGCATGACACCCCCGGTGGACAGTTGGCCACGTATTTCGCCGCGTGGCAGGCGGGCGCCGACGCAGTCGACGGTGCTTCGGCGGCACTGGCCGGAACCACCAGTCAGCCTGCGCTCTCGGCCATCGTTGCCGCCGCTGCGCACTCCGAGTTCGACACCGGACTGAACCTGCAGAACGTGTGCGACCTCGAACCGTACTGGGAGGCGCTGCGAAAGGTGTACGCGCCGTTCGAATCCGGACTGCCGGCGCCGACGGGACGTGTGTACACGCACGAGATTCCGGGCGGCCAGCTCTCCAATCTCCGGACCCAGGCCGTTGCTCTCGGTCTCGGCGACCGGTTCGAAGAGGTCGAAGCCAAGTACGCCGACGCGGACCGCATGCTCGGGCATCTCGTGAAGGTGACGCCGTCGTCGAAGGTCGTCGGCGACCTCGCCCTCCACCTTGTCGGCGCCGGCGTGCCTTCGGAGGAGTTTGCCGCAGATCCGGCGAAGTTCGACATTCCCGACTCCGTGGTGGGCTTCCTGCGCGGTGAACTCGGTACGCCTCCCGGTGGTTGGCCGGAACCGTTCCGCAGCAAGGCACTCGAAGGACGTGGCCAGGCCAAGCCCGAAGCGACGTTGTCCGCTGAGGACGAGGTGCTGCTCGAGGGCTCGTCGAAGGACCGTCAGGCGACGCTGAATCGTCTGCTGTTCCCCGGCCCGACAAAGGAATTCCTCGAACACCGCGAGAAGTACGGTGACACGTCGCGGCTTTCGGCGAACCAGTTCTTCTACGGTTTGCGGCGCGGCGACGAACACCGCGTCGAGTTGGCTCCCGGCGTAGAGCTGATCATCGGTCTCGAAGCGATCTCCGAGCCCGACGAGCGCGGCTACCGCACTGTCATGTGCATCCTGAACGGCCAATTGCGCCCGGTCTCGATCCGCGATCGCTCCATTGCCAGTGACGTACCGGTGGCGGAGAAGGCCGACAAGAACAACCCGGGCCACGTGGCGGCACCGTTCGCGGGCGTCGTGACGCTCGCGGTGAAGGAAGGCCAGAAGATCGAGGCCGGCGACACCGTGGCCACGATCGAAGCAATGAAGATGGAAGCGGCGATCACCTCGCCGCGCACCGGCGTCGTCTCTCGGATCGCGATCAGCGCCGTCCAACAGGTCGAGGGCGGAGACCTGCTGGTAGTCGTCTCGACGGGGGAGAGCGCCGCAGAGTGACACGCATCATCTCGGGACTCGCGGGCGGTCGACGCCTGCGAGTCCCGCCGAGCGGCACCCGTCCGACGTCGGATCGGGTTCGTGAGGCGCTGTTCAGTGCTCTCGAAGCGCGCATCGATCTCGAAGGGTGCGCGGTTCTCGACCTCTTTGCGGGTTCGGGTGCTCTCGGCCTCGAGGCGCTCTCGCGGGGAGCCGAGCACGTTGTTCTCGTGGAATCGGATGCCAAGGCTGCTGCCGTCATCAAGGCGAACATCGGCACTGTCGCGTTGCCTGGGGCGACGGTTCGCGCAGCTCCGGTTGCGGCCGTGGTCTCGGGTCCGAGCGCGCGTGAATACGACATCGTGATCGCGGACCCACCGTATGCGGTGACCGACGAGGCCGTCGTGTCCATGCTCACCGATCTGCAGACCAACAAATGGGTGGGGGAGGGCACGATCGTGGTACTCGAACGATCGTCGCGCTCGCCGGAGACCGTGTGGCCTCAGGGCTACGAGCCGATCAAGGCCAAGAACTACGGTGAAGCCCGCATCGAGCTGGCCACCTGCTACGGTCTGGACTCATGACTGGCGCCGTCTGCCCCGGATCCTTCGACCCTGTGACCAACGGTCACCTCGACGTAATCGGAAGAGTTGCTGCGCAATTCGACGAGGTCGTGGTCACCGTGCTGATCAACAAGAGCAAGCGTGGCATGTTCACGATCGACGAGCGGATCGAGATGCTCGAAGACGCGACGAGTCACCTGCCCAACGTTCGCGTCACGTCGTGGCACGGATTGTTGGTCGACTACGCGAAACAAGAAGGTCTCAGCGCGATCGTCAAGGGTCTGCGCGGCGCGAACGACTTCGATTACGAGCTGCAGATGGCTCAGATGAATCAGAAGCTCACGGGCGTCGACACACTGTTCGTCGCCACGAATCCGACGTACAGCTACCTGTCGAGTTCTCTGGTGAAGGAAGTCGCGACTTTCGGCGGCGACGTCTCCGACATGTTGCCGGCCAAAGTGCATTCTCGGCTACTCGCACGTATCGCCGAGCGAGCAGCCGAAAACAGCTGATCCCCGACACACCGACCACGACGACACCCCGTTGGCCGTTCTTCCGGCAAACTTGGACAGGAACGGGCACAGGTCCGAGTGGACCGGTGACGATGTGGGCCGATTTCGGCCGGTAGAGATTGGGGTTGCTTGTGTACCGCGTATTCGAGGCACTGGACGAACTGGTCGCAATTGTCGAAGAGGCGCGCGGTGTTCCCATGACCGCAGGGTGTGTTGTGCCTCGCGGTGACGTACTCGAGCTACTCGACGACGTCCGGGACGCAATTCCGAGCGAGCTGGACGACGCTCAGGACGTCCTCGATCATCGCGACAAATTGGTCGGTGACGCGCGAGCAAACGCCGAGAAGACGGTCAGCAGCGCCAATGCCGAGGCAACCTCGACTGTGGAGAACGCACGCGACGACGCCGACCGGATTCTGTCCGATGCCAAGGCTCAGGCCGATCGCATGGTTGCCGAAGCGCGTGCGCACGCCGATCAGTTGGTCGAGGACGCCGAAGCAGAAGCGGAACGGACCGTCACCGACGGCCGTCGTGAGTACGAGGCCGTCACCGGACGGGCGCGTGCCGAGGCCGATCGGATGATCGAGTCCGGCCAGGCCTCGTACGAACATTCGGTGGCGGAGGGAACGGCGGAGCAGGCTCGTCTGGTGTCGCAGACCGAGGTTGTCCAGTCAGCTCACGCGGAATCCGCGCGAGTGATCGACGCCGCTCATGCCGAGTCCGACAGGATGCGTTCGGAGTGTGACCTGTACGTGGACACCAAGTTGGCCGAGTTCGAAGAGTTCCTCACCGGAACGGTTCGATCGGTCGGGCGTGGTCGTCAACAGCTTCGAACGGGTTCGGGGGTTCCCGACTACCAGGACGACGATCGTCGTTCCGAGCGGCGCCGATAGAGCAGACAAGTCAGTCGAGGGTGGGTCGTCCGATATGGGGCGGCCCACTTTTTCGTGGATCGAATTGGGATTTGCCTTGTAGCTGCCGTATTGTGGAGTGGTTGCCCATACCAGTTTCAACAGTTAGGTGAGTTCTCTTTGTCAACGCATCGTCGTAGTTCGTCGCATCAGTCAAGTGATGCGGGATTTTTGCTGGACACGGTCAAGCTCGGTCGTCGTCCAGGGTCGATGCGTACCGTCGAGAGAACAATTCAGTCCCCGAACCGTATCGGTCTCGATCTGATCGCGATCGAAGCGGGCGCGGACATAGATCTCGATCTTCGTCTCGAAGCAGTGTCCGAAGGCGTTCTCGTCACCGGAAACGTGCACGCACCCACCAAGGGTGAATGCTCGCGGTGCCTTGAACCTTTCACCGACACCGTGGACATCTATCTCACGGAGTTGTTCGCTTACCCGGACAGCACCACCGAGGAGACGACGGAAGAGGGAGAGGTCTACGCGGTCGAAGACGACGAAATCGACCTCGAACCGGTCATCGTCGATGCAGTCGGGCTGGCGCTTCCGCTCCAGCCTCTGTGCAGTGACGATTGCCTGGGATTGTGCTCAGAATGTGGCATTCGCCTGGCGATTGCGGAATCTGGGCATGGGCATGACATACTTGATCCTCGCTGGGCTGGTCTCGCGGCCAAATTTGGCGTGGAATCAAACACCAGCGAAAATCTTGTGATCACCGAAGCCGAGGAGAAGTAGAAGTGGCTGTCCCCAAGCGCAAAATGTCGCGATCCAACACGCGGTCGCGTCGTAGCCAGTGGAAGACCACTGTGCCCACCCTCGTTACCTGCCCCAACCGTGGCTGTGGCGAGCAGACCCTTCCCCACATCGCATGCCCGTCATGCGGTACTTACAAGGGCCGCCAGGTAACCGCTGCTGTCTAGTTCTCCCCGGAGAAAGACTATGACGAGCGAAAATACAGTTTCAGCCGCCGGCGGCGAGGGTAATCACGACAAGCTCCTCGCCGCTGTCGGCGTAGATATAGAGCCCGGTCTTCTGACCCTGGCTCTCACGCACCGCTCGTACGCGTACGAGAACGGCGGACTGCCCACGAACGAGCGCCTCGAGTTCCTCGGGGATTCCGTTCTCGGCGTCACGGTGACCGAAAATCTCTACCTGTCCCACCCGGACAAATCCGAAGGTGATCTGGCGAAGATCCGTGCCAGCGTGGTCAACATGCATGCACTCGCCGAGGTTGCCAGGACTCTGGGTGAAGGTGGACTCGGAGCACACCTGCTGCTGGGTAAGGGCGAGGAAATGACGGGCGGCCGTGACAAGCCGTCCATTCTCGCCGACGGTATGGAGTCGATTCTCGGCGCCATCCACCTGCAGCACGGCATCGAGACTGCGCGACGCGTCGTCCTCGATCTGTTCGACGATCTCCTCACTCGCGCACCGCTTCTGGGCGCGGGTCTGGATTGGAAGACGAGTCTGCAGGAACTGACCGCAGAACACGGTGCCGGAGTTCCCGTTTACGAGATCACCGCCACCGGACCCGATCACGACAAGGAATTCACGGCCACCGTTCTCATCAGTGGCAAACCCTTGGGTGTCGGTGTCGGTCGTTCCAAGAAGGAAGCCGAGCAGAAGGCAGCAAGTTCGGCATGGAAGACGATGTCGGAGAATGCCGCTGCTACCGCAGTCGCTGCTGACGACACGCCTGATCTTGCCGGCTGAGTTCACTCTTGCCTGAGCTTCCCGAAGTCGAAGTCGTTCGCCGCGGCCTACAGTCTCATGCTGTAGGTGCGGCGATCGAGGCCGTCGAGGTACTCCATCCCCGCGCGATCAGGCGCCACATTCTCGGTTCCGAGGACTTGATCGGCCAACTCACCGGGCAGACCATCGCTTCGGCAGAGCGTCGCGGCAAGTACCTGTGGCTGGTTCTCGAGCCTGCCGGTGTCGGACTGGTGGTTCATCTCGGGATGAGCGGACAGATGCTGGTCCAACCCCCGACAGTCGACTGGGAAAAGCACCTACGCATTCGGTTGGCCCTCGATTCCGGGGCCGATCTTCGATTCGTCGATCAGCGGACCTTCGGTGGCTGGTCGATTTCACCCCTCGTCGAGGTCGACGGAACGATGCTGCCCGAGTCGGTGGCGCACATCGCTCGCGATCCCATGGATGCGGCGTTCGATCTCGAATCCGTCGTGAAAGTCCTGCGGGGCAAGCACACCGAGATCAAGCGCGCGATTCTCGACCAGACGGTGGTCTCCGGAATCGGAAACATCTACGCCGACGAATCATTGTGGCGCGCCAAGATTCACGGCAACCGCATCGCCGAAACGCTTACCAGGCCCAAACTTCGAGAACTGTTGACCGCGGCACACTCGGTGATGGGTGAAGCGCTCGATCAGGGCGGTACGTCCTTCGACGCGCTGTACGTGAACGTCAACGGGGAATCGGGCTACTTCGACCGGTCGCTGTCGGCGTACGGGCAGGAAAATCTCCCGTGCCCGCGATGCGGCGCGCCGATCAAGCGTGAGAAGTTCATGAATCGATCGTCGTTCAGTTGCCCGCGGTGCCAGCCGACCCCGAGGGCACGGCGAATCGCCTAGGTCTCCCGCTCCTTCGGTTCGGCGGAGTGGCAAGATTGCGTCATGGCTGAACAGACTCCCGACACCACTGCAACCGCCCCGGCTCACACGGAGCTTTGGGTCGAACGAACCGGAACCCGCCTCTACACCGGCAAGAGTTCGCGCGGCGCAGAGGTTCTCATCGGCTCCGAATCGGTGCCAGGAGTCTTCACGCCCGGCGAACTCCTCAAAATTGCACTGGCCGCATGCACGGGGATGAGCTCCGACTTCCCGATCTCGCGCCGGCTCGGTGACAACTACGACGCGACGGTCCGAGTGTCCGGAGCCGCCGATCGTGAAAACGAAGTCTATCCGCAGCTCGACGAGGTCCTCGAGCTCGATCTCAGCGAGTTGGATGCCGAGGCACAGCAGCGCCTCATCACTCTCGTCGAGCGTTCCGTGGACAAGGTATGCACGGTCGGGCGCACGCTCAAGGCCGGAACCAAGGTCACTCTGTCGTTCGACACGGAAGCCTGATGTTCCGCGCCGGCAGCGTTGTCGCTGCGATCGCACTGGGTTCCGTTGTGGCGCTGAGTGCTCCGGCACAGGCCTCGGTCCCGGCCGACGGCTCGGACGGTGGTTGCGGCACATGGACGTCGAGCGTCGTGGCGACTGGTGCCGGAATGCTCGAGAACCTCGAATTCGACGGCAACGGATCGATGGTGTTGTCGCAGTCGGCTCTGATCGGGCCGGGTGCACTGCTGAAAGTAGCGCCGGACGGAACACGGACAACTTTGGTCGGTGACGTCACCGGACCTGGCGGTCTGGTCGCGCGTGAGGGATCCGTGTACTTCACCACGGGCAACTCGACTGTCTCGGGACTGTTCGGAATCGCCGACGGCAGCCTCCGCAAGGTCGATGTCGCAGATGGGTCGGTGACAACGATCGCCGACGGTCTGGTGATGCCGAACGGGCTTGTGCAGCTGGACGATAACCGTTTCCTCACTGCCCGCACACTCACCAGGCCGGGGCTCACGGTCGTCAACAGTGACGGAAGCAGTTCGATCGTTCGTGAAGACCTCGGCACCGTCGACGGCCTCGCACGCTCCGGTTCGACGATCTACGTGAGCACGACCTTCGACATGGTCACCGCCGTCCACATCCTCGACGCAAACGATCTGGGCGGGCCGGTGCGAACGATCACGCTCCCCGGGTTCGGTCCGGCAAACATGGCGGACGATCTGACCGTCGGACCGGACGGCGCGTTGTACGTCGCATTCAATGCAGGCGGCAAAGTTGTTCGCGTCGATCCGGATTCGGGATCTTCGTGTGAGATCGCCTCGGGTCTGCCGTTCACATCTGCGGTCAAGTTCGGCGCCGGACCGGGCTGGGATCCCAACGCGCTCTACACCACCGGATTCCTGGGTGACGTTCACCGTCTCGAACGTGTGGCGGGCTGAGCGTCATGGCTGAAGCAGCGCCTGTGCGGTTGACGGCGTGGGTTCACGGATACGTTCAAGGCGTCGGGTTCCGGTGGTGGACCAGGGCCCGCGCACTCGAACTCGGATTGATCGGATATGCGTCCAATCAGCGTGACGGTCGAGTGCTCGTCGTGGCGGAGGGCGAACGCACGCAGCTGGAGCGATTGGTGGAGCTGCTGCGCTCGGGTACTACCCCAGGCTCGGTGGATCTCGTGGTCGACAGCTGGGACACCGCCAGGGGCGACCTGACAGGGTTCGTCGAACGCTGACCTGTTTGGCGGTAAAGTTTCCCCCCATGCACCTCAAGAGTCTGACACTCAAGGGATTCAAATCCTTTGCGTCGGCAACGACTCTTCGGTTCGAGCCGGGAATTACCTGTGTGGTCGGCCCGAACGGCTCGGGTAAATCCAACGTCGTCGATGCGTTGACCTGGGTGATGGGCGAGCAGGGCGCCAAGGCCCTGCGCGGCGGCAAGATGGACGATGTCATCTTTGCCGGCACCTCCGGCCGCGCGCCGCTGGGCCGCGCCGAGGTGACCTTGACCATCGACAACGCCGACGGGGCGCTCCCGATCGAGTACTCCGAGGTGTCGATCACGCGCCGCATGTTCCGCGACGGCGCGGGGGAGTACGAGATCAACGGCTCGTCCTGCCGTCTGATGGACGTCCAGGAACTGCTCAGCGACTCCGGCATCGGCCGCGAAATGCATGTCATCGTCGGGCAGGGACGGCTCGCCGCGATCCTCGAATCCCGTCCCGAAGATCGACGCGCCTTCATCGAAGAAGCCGCGGGAGTCCTCAAACATCGCCGCCGCAAGGAAAAAGCGATGCGCAAACTCGATTCCATGCAGGCCAATCTCGCTCGCCTCAGTGACCTCACCGCGGAACTGCGTCGGCAACTCAAACCGCTGGGACGCCAAGCCGAGGTTGCTCGGCGAGCACAGACGGTCCAGGCTGACCTGCGTGATGCAAAGATGCGTCTGGCCGCTGACGATCTGGTGACCCGTCGAAACCAGTTGAACGACCAGGCGCAGGACGAGAAAGCGGCCCGTGAACAGCACAACCAGGTGGCGGCTGCGCTCGACGAGGCCAACCTCGAACTCGGGCGCCAGGAGCAAGCTCTCGCTCGTCTGACTCCGGGATCGGAAGCCGCTGCGCAGAGTTGGTTCCAGCTTTCCGCGCTTGCCGAACGCGTCAACGCCACCGTGCGCATCGCCCGCGAGCGTGCGCGTCATCTCGACTCCGAACCTGTCGGCAACCGCGGCCAGGACCCGGACGAGATGGAGGCGCGCGCCGAACGTCTTGCTGCCGAGGAGGCCGAACTCCTCGAAGGCGTCGAAATCGCGCGAGCGGCGTCGGAAGCTGCTCGGGACCAGCTCGCAGCCACCGAAGATGCTGCAGCAGAAGCGGAACGGGCGCACATGGCGGAAGTTCGTGCCGTCGCTGACCGCCGTGAAGGTCTTGCTCGACTCTCCGGTCAGGTCGACACTCTGCGTACCCGCGTCGAATCCGTCGACGCGGAAGTGTCTCGGCTGACCGAGGCGATCGACGAGGCTCGTCTGCGTGGCGATGCCGCACAGGCCGAGTTCGACACGGTGCAAGAAAGCATCGGGGACCTCGACGCCGGTGAAGTCGGCCTCGATACCAATCACGAACGCGCCATCGAGGCTCTCGAGATGATCGACGCGCGCGTCGAAGAGCTTCGTGAGGAAGAAAAGACGAGCGGGCAACGCATCGCTTCGCTCCGGGCGCGCATCGAGGCACTGTCGATGGGTTTGCAGCGCAAGGACGGTGGCGGCTGGCTGCTCGAACACCGCGGCGACGACGGCATCACCTCGCTGGTCGGATTGATTCACGTCGAACCCGGCTACGAGGCCGCGATCGCTGCCGCGATGGGGCCGGCGGCGGACGCCGTCGTGGCGCAGTCGCTGGACTCTGCTCGCTCCGCTGTCACAGCACTGGCCGATCAGGACGGTGGACGTGCATCACTGATCGTGAGCGGTGAACCGGCGATCAAGCGCGAGGCCGAGATCGCGCCGGGTAGTCGTCCGGCCGTCGACGTCATCGACTGCCCTGACGAGTTGCGTGCCGGATTGACCGCCATCCTCGATGGCGTCGTCCTGGTCGAGACTCTCGATGACGCGATTCGAGTTGTTGCTGACCACAAGGGAATTCGCGCAGTGACGCGTTCCGGCGATCTGCACGGTTCGGGGTGGATGATCGGTGGCTCGGATCGGCAACCGAGCACGCTCGAGGTGCAGGCGGCGATCGACGCGTCAGCAGCGGAACTGGCGGCAACGGAGAGCCGATCCGAGGAACTCGACGCGGCGCTGTCCGGCGCTCTGGCCGAACAGGCCGCTCGACGCGAGACCGCGGAGCAAACTTTGGCCGCGCTCAACGAGTCGGACGCTGCCATGTCCGCCATCTACGAGCAGTTGGGCAGATTGGGGCAGGCAGCACGAGTCGCCCACGCGGAATCCGAGCGGTTGACCGCCCAGCGAGTGCGTGCCGAGGAGGGCCGCGGTGAGTCGCTGACAAAGCTCGCGGATCTGGAGGAACGTCTGCGCGTCGCCGAAACCGACGGCAGTGCACCGGGACACGGTGCGGAATCGACCGCTGCCGATCGCGAAATGGCCGCAGCATCGCTCGCCGAAGTGCGCATCGTCGAAATGGATGCTCGCCTTGCCGTGCGCACCGCCGAAGAGCGTGCGGAATCCGTACGCGGAAAGGCCGATTCGCTTCGGCGTGCGGCCGCCGCGGAACGAGAAGCGCGGATTCGCGCCGAGCGGGCTCTGCGCGCCAGAGCGCACGCTGCGGAAGTTGCAGCTGCCGTCGCCGAGTCGGGACAGCGCGTGGCGGCCGAACTCGAGACCGTCGTCGCCGCGGCTCTTGCTCACCGCGACGAGTTGGCTCGGGCCCGCACCGAGTGCACGGCCAAGCTGGATCAGGTCCGCGAGATAGTCCGAGCACTGACCGGACAACTCGCTTCGCTCACCGACGCCGTCCACCGCGACGAGGTAGCGAAGGCACAGGCAGCGCTGCGCATCGAACAACTCGAGGAGTCGATCCTCGATCAGTACGGTATCGGCCTCGACGATCTGATCGCCGAGTACGGACCCGAGGTCGAACTGCCGCCGACCGCTCTCGAAATCGAGGAGTACGAGCAGGCCAAGGAGCGTGGAGAGCAGGTCACCGCCCCCGCTCCGCTTCCGTACGACCGCGCGACTCAGGAACGGCGCGCCAAGCGAGCCGAGAAGGACCTCGCCACCCTCGGCAAGGTCAATCCGCTGGCGCTCGAGGAATTCGCAGCTCTCGAGGAGCGGTACACCTTCCTCTCCACTCAGCTCGAGGACGTCAAGACCGCACGCAAGGACCTTCTTGCTGTGGTCGCAGACGTTGACGCACGAATACTGCAGGTGTTCACCGAGGCCTATGCCGACGTCGAGCGTGAGTTCGTGGGAGTGTTCGAGAAATTGTTCCCCGGGGGAGAAGGGCGGCTGGTCCTCACCGATCCCTCGGACATGCTCACCACCGGCATCGAAGTCGAGGCGCGTCCGCCCGGTAAGAAGGTCAAGCGGTTGTCGTTGCTGTCGGGCGGCGAGAAGTCGTTGACCGCGGTGGCCATGCTGGTCGCGATCTTCCGGGCACGCCCGTCCCCGTTCTACGTGATGGACGAAGTCGAGGCGGCGTTGGACGACACCAACCTGCGGCGGCTGATCGGACTCTTCGAACAATTGCGGGAGAAGTCGCAGTTGATCGTGATCACTCACCAGAAACCGACGATGGAAATCGCCGATGCGTTGTACGGCGTCAGCATGCGCGGCGACGGCATCACCACCGTGATTTCGCAGCGACTTCGCGGTCAAGACATGGCCTCGACGTAAGCCCTGCTCACTTTCCGGGTCGGAGCCTGAAACAATGGGCCGGTGACTACCCAGGCTTGGATCATCATCGCGGCTGTAGCGGCCGTACTACTCGTCGTTCTCGTTGCCGGATTCCTGCGCTACCGCAAGGGGCAGGTATCGCTGAAGGCGCCCGAGACGAAGCCGGAGCTCGGCGCCCCCGAGAAGGACAAGTCAGGCGGCTACAAGGCCGGTGGCGGGTTCAACTTCAGTCAGGGGTCGACGGCAACGGCGCCACCTCCGGTGGTTCCGACACCGCCGGTCGCCGAGAAGCCGCCCGTCGTCGAAGAACCTGTCGTCGAAAAACCGATCGTCGAAGAACCGGTTGCGGAGAAGCCGGCCGTTGTCGAGGAGCCGGTTGTCGAGGAGCCGGTTGTCGAAGAACCCGCTGTTGTCGAGGAACCGGTTGTCGAAGAGCCGGTAATCGAGAAGCCGGTCGTAGAAGAACCAGCGGTAGCAGAACCTGTTGTCGAAGAACCTGTCGTTCCCGAACCTGTCGTCGTTCCCGAACCTGTCGTCGTTCCCGAACCCGTCGAGCCTGCACCGCGCGTGCTGGACGAGATCGACCCGACCGAGGGTCGGTTGGACCGACTGCGCGGGCGCCTTTCCCGCTCGCAGTCAGCAGTCGGCAAGAGCTTGCTGGGTCTGCTCGGTGGCGGCGATCTGGACGAGGACTCGTGGGAAGAAGTCGAGGACACCCTCCTCATCGCGGACCTCGGCTCCGCGACCACGGAAAAAGTCGTCACGAAGCTTCGTGAGCAGATGGCGGCCCGCAGCGTCCGGACCGAGGCTGCCGCCCGCGCCCTTCTGCGCGAGGTGTTGATCGCCGAACTGCGTCCCGAACTGGACCGCTCCATCCGCGCATTGCCGCACGATGATCACCCGGCTGTTCTGCTCGTCGTCGGCGTCAACGGGACCGGCAAGACAACCACCACCGGCAAGCTGGCTCGCGTGCTCGTCGCCGACGGTCGTCGCGTCGTGCTCGGTGCCGCGGACACGTTCCGCGCCGCCGCCGCCGATCAGCTCCAGACGTGGGCCGAGCGTGTCGGCGCTGAAGTTGTTCGTGGCAAGGAGGGTGGCGATCCCGCTGCGATTGCCTTCGACGCGGTCTCACGGGGCATCGCGGACGGCGTCGACGTGGTCCTGATCGACACCGCCGGCCGTCTGCACACCAAGACCGGTCTGATGGACGAGCTCGGCAAGGTCAAGCGGGTTATCGAGAAGAAGGCCTCGGTCGACGACGTTCTGCTGGTTCTCGATGCGACGGTCGGCCAGAACGGATTGGCGCAGGCTCGAGTGTTCGCGGAGGTCGTGGACATCACCGGCGTCGTACTGACCAAGCTGGACGGAACCGCCAAGGGCGGAATCGTCTTCCAGGTTCAGCATGAACTGGGTGTGCCGGTGAAGTTGGTCGGCCTCGGTGAAGGTGCCGACGACCTGGCGCCGTTCGAGCCGGGTGCGTTCGTCGACGCCCTCCTGGGCTGACGCCCCCGTGCGCCTTTTTGGTAGCGCGAACTACCAAAAAGGCGCACAGGGTCGGTAGAACCCCCTGGCGAAACCTGTTTGCAACAAAGTTGGGCAATTGGTTCACGTCTGCGAAACGCGACAGCGCCATGGACGAAACACCAGCCCAGCACTCTTCTCCTTAACGACGTGCTGCCCGGCACGTGCGACTAGGAGGTAGTAAGTGAGTACCGACGATTTGTTGGCGAACTCCGGTAACGCCGCATGGATGCTGATGGCTGCATCTCTGGTCTTGCTGATGACACCCGGCCTCGCTTTCTTCTACGGCGGGATGTCTCGGTCCAAGTCCGTCCTGAACATGATGATGATGTCCTTCGGGGCCATGGCCGTCATCGGCGTCATCTACGTTCTGTGGGGATGGTCGATGTCCTACGGCACCGAGAACATCGGGGGCATTTTTGCCAACCCGTTCGAGTTCTTCGGCCTCAAGAACAGCATCACCGATGCTGACGGCAACTTCATCGCCGGCGCCTGGGGCTACCCCAACGTCATCGACATCGCGTTCCAGGTGACATTCGCGATCATCACCACCGCCCTCATCAGTGGTGCCCTGGCCGAGCGGGTCAAGTTCGGCACCTGGCTCCTGTTCTCGGGTATCTGGGTCACCGTCGTCTACTTCCCGCTCGCACACATGGTGTGGGGCGGCGGACTCCTCTCGGGTTCCGAGGACGGCATCGCGGCAAAGCTCTTCGGCACCACGGTCAACGACGACGGAGTCACCGTCGCCAACGTCGCTCCGATCGACTTCGCCGGTGGCACAGTCGTTCACATCAACGCGGGTATGGCCGGTCTGGTCCTCGCACTCATCGTCGGCAAGCGTCTCGGCTTCGGCAAGACCGCCTTCCGTCCGCACAACCTGCCCTTCGTGATGCTCGGCGCCGCACTCCTCTGGTTCGGTTGGTTCGGCTTCAACGCCGGCTCGGCATTCGCCGCCGACGGTAACGCCGGTCTCGCCTGGGTCAACACGACCACCGCGACGTGTGCCGCAGTCCTGGCCTGGCTCGCTACCGAGCGTATTCGTGACGGCCACGCCACCAGCCTCGGCGCAGCTTCCGGTGCGGTCGCCGGTCTGGTCGCCATCACCCCTGCTGCCGGTGCGCTCAACCCGGTCGGTTCCATCTTCCTCGGCGCAGTAGCCGGCATCCTGTCCGCTCTCGCTGTCGGCCTGAAGTTCCGCTTCGGCTTCGACGACTCGCTCGACGTCGTCGGTGTTCACCTTGTCTCCGGCCTGTGGGGCACGATCGGTATCGGATTCTTCGGCACCGCAACCGGCCTCTTCTACGGCGGCGACTACAAGCAACTGGTGGTTCAGATCGTGATCGCACTCGCAGCACTCGTCTTCACCGGCGTTCTGACGACGATCATCGGCTTCGCACTCAAGCCCCTGGGCTGGCGAATCTCGGCCGAGGACGAGGCACGCGGCATCGACGAGACCGAACACGCAGAGACCGCATACGACCTCGCGTGATCAGCACGTGATTAAAGTGAATTCAGGCACTTCAGAGTTTGGAAAGGGATGAGCACATGAAGCTGATCACAGCAATCGTCAAGCCGTTCACGCTCGAGGACGTCAAGACCGGACTCGAGCAGGCCGGAGTGCTGGGTATGACAGTCAGCGAAGTTCAGGGCTACGGCCGACAGAAGGGCCACACCGAGGTGTACCGAGGCGCGGAGTACTCCGTGGACTTCGTACCCAAGGTCCGGGTCGAGGTCGTCGTCGACGACGCGGCCGTGGACAAGGTGGTCGAGGTGATCGTCGAGGCCGCTCGAACCGGCAAGATCGGTGACGGCAAGGTGTGGGTTTCGCCAGTCGAGTCGGTCATCCGGGTTCGCACCGGGGAACGCGGTGGCGATGCACTCTGACCCGAAAGGGTCCGAGAACTTCGGCCCTGGTTCCGTCGCGAAAGCGACGGGGCCAGGGCCGGTCTCGTCAGGGGGATCCGACGAAGCTGCGGACCTGGCCCGCGCACGCAAGGCCCTACTCACCGGAGGCGTCAAGAACAGGAGGCTCGACGCCCCCGCGCTGCGACATGCACTGGTCGATCTGCACGAATTCTGGTTGACCACCAAGGGGACCGAACTGGGCATCAAACCGGATTGTGGGTTTGCCATCGTCGCCGTGGGTGGTCTCGGCCGACGCGAACTGCTGCCGTATTCCGATCTCGATCTGATTCTGCTGCATGACGACATGGACCCAGCAGTCGTGGCCCAGGTCGCGGACAGCCTGTGGTACCCGCTGTGGGACGCGCACATCAAACTCGACCACAGCGTGCGGACGCTTCCGCAGGCGCTTCAGGTTGCGGCCACCGACATGACGGCAGCACTCGGAATGCTCGAAGCACGCCACATTGCCGGCGACGTGGAGCTGAGCAACTTGTTGATCAGTGGTGTCCGACGACAGTGGCGCATGGACATCCGCAGCCGATTCGACGAATTGATCACCCAGACCCGTACGAGGTGGGAGCGCAGCGGCGAGATCGCCCATCGCGCCGAACCGGATCTCAAGAGCGGTCGTGGCGGGCTGCGTGACGTCCAACTGCTCAACGCCCTGTCCATCGCGCAATTGACCGACGGGATGCCGGGGCTGGGACCCAACTCGCCCGGCGGCGGTCTGGCACTTGCGCACAGGCGGTTGCTCGACGTGCGCACCGAACTTCACCGCGTTGCCGGTCGCGCCCGCGACCAACTGCGAGCACAGGACGCCGACGAGATCGGTGCGGCGCTACGGATCGGTGATCGATTCGATCTGGCCCGCCTTCTCAGCGAATCGGCGCGCACCATCAGCTATTCGGTCGACGTCGGTATCCGTACCGCCGGAAACTCCTTGCCCCGGCGTGGTTTGTCGCGGCTGCGTCGCGCGCCGGTGCGGCGGCCACTGGACGAGGGCGTCGTCGAGCATGCCGGCGAAGTAGTTCTGGCGCGCGATGCGAGACCGAAGAAGGATCCCGGTCTGGTGATGCGGGTCGCGGCAGCGGCGGCCACCAACGGCATGCCGATCTCCGCGTCGACGCTCAATCGCTTGGCAGACAATGCCCCCGAACTGCGTGAGCCGTGGCCGAAAAATGCAGTCAACGATCTCTTGGTCGTGCTGGGTTCCGGATCGCGTGCGGTTCCGGTGATCGAGGCGATGGACCGGACCGGGCTCTGGGGTCGACTCCTGCCGGAGTGGGGGACCATTCGCGATCTTCCGCCGCGCGACGCCGTCCACACGTGGACGGTGGATCGGCACCTGGTCGAAACCGCCGCGTATGCAAGCGGATTCACCACTCGCGTCGCTCGGCCGGATCTGCTCATGCTCGGTGCGTTGATCCACGACATCGGGAAGGGGCGAGGGGGAGACCACAGCGTCGTCGGTGCCGAATTGGCCACCGCGATCGGAAATCGCTTGGGACTCTGGCCTTCCGACGTCGCGACGTTGACGGCGATGGTGCGATACCACTTGCTGTTGCCGGAAACCGCCACCCGTCGCGACCTCGACGATCCGGCAACCGTGCAGCGAGTGGTCGACGCACTCGAGGGAGACGGGACCCTTCTCGATCTCCTGCATTCGTTGGCGGAAGCGGATTCGCTGGCCACCGGGCCTGGTGTCTGGGGCGACTGGAAGTCGTCGTTGATCGGCGAGCTGGTGCGTCGTTGTCGTTTGCTGATGGCAGGGGAGGAGCTCCCCCAACCCGATCCACTCGCTCCCGAGCAATTGGCCATCGCCGAGGAGGGCGGGGTTCACGTCTCGCTCGTTCCGGCCGAGAATGCGCACACCTACGTCGTGACCGTCATCGCGCCCGACGCTCCCGGGCTGCTGTCTCGGGCTGCCGGAGTTCTGGCGCTGCAGTCGTTGCGGGTGCATTCCGCATCGCTGGGGTCGCATGCAGGTTCGGCGGTCAACTCGTTTGTCGTGACGCCGAGGTTCGGCACACCCCCGCAGGCGGTGCTGCTCCGGCAGGAATTGATCCGGGCTTCGGCCGGTGAACTGAATTTGCTCGAACTTCTCGACGCGAAGGACGAGGAGGCACGGGCAGAGCAGTGGGACGACCCGATCCAGACCAACAAGGATTCCGCGGTTCCGGTGCTCTATGCGCAGGCGCCACCGCGGGTCATCTGGTTCGACGCGCCCGGTGACGGTCAGGCGATCCTCGAATTGCGTACCGAGGACCGCGTCGGCCTGCTCTGCCGACTGGCCGCAGCACTCGAACACAGTGGAGCCGACATCCGGTGGGCGAAGGTCGCCACCTTGGGTTCCTCGGTGGTCGACGCGTTCTGCCTCGACTTCGGTGAGGCCGATACCCGCGCGGCGCGAGAGCGCGTCGAGGAGGCGGTGCTGGCGGTGGTTCCGGTGCCACAACCCAAGAAGAAAGAGGATTGACGGACCGGTTTCGGCAGTTACGCCCGCATCGGCTGGGATCGGTGCGGGCGTAGCGGCTAGGCTGGTGCCCGAGAATATCCACGGCTAACTCGCACGACCTTCAGGAGCGCACTCGGTGTTCGAATCCCTTTCCGACAGATTGACCGGATCTCTCAAGGATCTGCGTGGCAAGGGTCGTCTGTCCGGCGCCGACATCGACGCTACGGCCCGCGAGATCCGCCTTGCCCTGCTCGAGGCCGACGTAGCGCTTCCCGTAGTGCGCAGCTTCATCGCCAAGATCAAGGAACGCGCCAAGGGCGCCGAGGTCTCGGGTGCACTGAACCCGGCTCAGCAGGTCGTCAAGATCGTCAACGAAGAGCTTGTCGAGGTTCTCGGCGGCGAAACTCGTCGACTGCAGTTCGCCAAGACTCCGCCGACGGTCATCATGTTGGCCGGTCTGCAGGGTTCCGGTAAGACCACGCTGGCCGGAAAGTTGGCCAAGTGGCTCAAGGATCAGGGGCACACGCCCCTCCTCGTCGCCTGTGACCTTCAGCGTCCCGGCGCCGTCACTCAGCTTCAGATCGTCGGTGAGCGTGCGGGCGCGGCAGTCTTCGCGCCGCATCCCGGTACCTCCATCGGCGGCGGCGAGAACGCACTGGGCGTGTCCGCAGCCGACCCCGTCGAGGTCGCCCGCGCCGGCGTCGAAGAAGCACGCAACAAGCATTACGACGTCGTGATCGTCGACACCGCCGGTCGCCTCGGTATCGACTCGGAGCTGATGGCGCAGGCCGCCGGTATCCGTGACGCCGTCAACCCGGACGAGACCATCTTCGTCCTCGACGCCATGATCGGTCAGGACGCGGTCAGCACGGCCGACGCGTTCCGTGAGGGAGTCGGCATCACCGGTGTCGTCCTCACCAAGCTCGACGGCGACGCCCGCGGTGGTGCCGCGCTGAGCGTCCGCGAGGTCACCGGCCAGCCGATCCTCTTCGCGTCCACCGGCGAGAAGCTCGAAGACTTCGACGTCTTCCATCCCGATCGCATGGCCAGCCGGATCCTCGGTATGGGCGATGTCCTGAGCCTCATCGAGCAGGCCGAGCAGGTTTTCGACGCCGATCAGGCCGAAGCGACCGCAGCGAAGATCGGTTCCGGTCAGCTCACCCTCGAAGACTTCCTCGATCAGATGATGGCCGTCCGCAAGATGGGCCCGATCGGCAACCTCCTCGGTATGTTGCCGGGTGCCGGCGGCATGAAGGACGCGCTGGCCAACGTCGACGAGAAGCAACTCGATCGCATTCAGGCCATCATCCGCGGTATGACGCCGGCCGAGCGCGACGATCCGAAGATCATCAACGCCTCACGCAGACTGCGCATCGCGAACGGTTCGGGCGTCAAGGTTTCCGACGTCAACCAGTTGGTGGACCGTTTCTTCGAAGCCCGCAAGATGATGGCTGCCATGGCCGGCCGTATGGGTATGCCCGGCGCGCGTAAGCAGGTTCGCAGCAAGAGGGGCAAGAAGGGCAAGAAGGGCGGCAAGGGCCCGACGCAGCCCAAGATGCGCGGAGGATTCCCCGGCATGGGCGGATTCCCGGGTATGCCCGGCGGAATGCCGGCCGGTATGCCCGACCTGTCGAACATGCCCAAGGGTCTCGATCAGTTGCCGCCCGGACTGGAAGGCATCGATCTCTCCCAGCTCAAGCTGCCCAAGAAGTAGTCGGTGGCTGCGCTTCATCTGCGGGGTATCGGTCTGCCCGATGCCGAGCCGATCGAATTGTGGATCGTCGACGGGCTGATCTCCTTCGAGCCGGTGTCCGGTGCGGAGACGATCGTCGAATCGGGTTGGATCACACCGGGTCTCGTGGATGCGCACTGTCACGTCGGTATCCGCTACGGCGGTGGCGGCGGCGAAACCGTCGACGGCTTGCTGGGGCAGGCGAAGACCGAACGTGACGCGGGCGTGCTGTTGCTTCGTGACGCCGGATCGCCGGTCGACACCAGGTTCATCGACGAGCGCCTCGATCTGCCGCGGATCATTCGCGCAGGCCAGCACATCGCAGCACCGAAGCGGTACATCCCGGGCCTGCCGGTCGACCTGGACGACGAATCTCAGTTGCCGGCCGAGGTGGTGCGTCAGGCACGCGCCGGTGACGGTTGGGTCAAGCTCGTCGGGGACTGGATCGATCGTTCCATCGGTGACCTCGCCCCGTTGTGGAGCGACGAGATTCTGGTCGAGGCCATCGCTGCCGCCCATGCCGAAGGCGCAAGGGTCACCGCTCACGTCTTTGCCGAGGATGCTCTGCCCGGCCTGATCAACGCCGGCATCGACTGCATCGAGCACGGCACCGGATTGACGGACGCAACCATCGAGTTGATGGTCGCTCACGGCACGGCCTTGGTTCCGACGCTGATCAACATCGCAACTTTCCCCGAGATCGCGGACTCCGCCACGCGGTATCCGATCTACGCGGCGCACATGCGGGATCTGCATGCTCGTCGACATCGGACGATCGGTGCCGCTCACGAGGCCGGGATTCCGATCTATGCCGGAACGGATGCCGGCGGATCGATCAGGCACGGGCGGATCGCCGACGAGATCGCCGAACTCGAAGTTGCCGGTTTGACGGCGCATCAGGCGCTGGGCGCAGGCTGCTGGGACGCGCGGAGTTGGTTGGGTGCGCAGGGGATCGAAGAAGGAGCGCCCGCCGACCTGGTGGTTTATTCCGAAGATCCGCGCGGAAACCCCGATGTGCTCGCGAAGCCGATGCGTGTGATCCTCCGCGGAACCCCCGTGAGCGGTTAGGGAGTCCCCGCTCTCTCGAAGCGCGCACAGGGTGGTTTCCGAACGAGCCCACCCATCTGGCACAATGGACCATTGTTCGTCGCAACCGGTTACGTACCGCTGCGACGGTCACAGGATAGAGGCAAAACCGGGCTCACAAATCGTGTGGGTCGCTGAATTGCACGTGACATGCGCAGCACTGTTGTGCGCGCTGAAGGAGAACTGCAGCTGTGGCTGTCAAAATCAAGCTCACCCGCCTCGGCAAGATCCGCAACGCTCAGTACCGCGTTGTCATCGCCGACTCGCGCACCCGTCGTGACGGCCGTGCGATCGAGACCATCGGCAAGTACCACCCCAAGGAAGAGCCCTCGCTGATCGACATCGATTCCGAGCGCGCTCAGTACTGGCTGTCCGTGGGCGCACAGCCCACCGAGCCCGTCGAGGCACTCCTCAAGATCACCGGTGACTGGCAGAAGTTCAAGGGCCTGCCGGGCACCGAAGGCACCCTGCGCGTCAAGGAAGCCAAGCCCACCAAGCTCGAGCTCTTCCAGGCTGCGCTCGCGCAGGCCGAGAACGAGCCGGTTGCAGAAGCAATCACCCCCAAGAAGAAGAAGGCTGCAAAGGCTGACGAGGCCAAGGCAGAAGACACCGCGGCTGACGCCGAGGCTCCCGCTGCAGACGCCGAGGCTGCTGACAAGTGAGTGCCGTCGTCGCTGATGCGGTAGAGCATCTCGTGCGTGGCATCGTCGCCAATCCCGACGATGTGCGTGTCGAGCTGATCACCGGACGTCGGGGACGGACCGTCGAGGTGCACGTGCACCCCGACGATCTCGGCAAGGTCATCGGTCGGGGTGGTCGCACGGCGACCGCTCTGCGGACCTTGGTCTCCGGCATCGGTGGCCGCGGTATCCGTGTTGATGTCGTCGACACCGATCAGTAGACGGCAGTAAACAGGTGGAACTCGTAGTCGGTCGTGTCGCGAAGTCGCATGGCATCAAAGGTGAATTGGTAGTCGAGGTTCGTACAGACGAGCCCGAGGATCGTTTTGCCGTAGGTTCCGTGCTGCGTGGGCGCAAGCCGCGCGAGTCCACACTGAAGTCGTACACAGTGGAAGCCGCCCGGGATCATTCCGGGCGGCTTCTGCTGCGCCTGGAAGGCGTCAGTGACCGTGGCGACGCAGATGCGTTGCGCGGCACACTGTTTGTCATCGACAGTTCCGAACTCGAGCCTTCGGATGATCCGGACGAGTTCTACGATCACGAACTCGAAGGACTGAAGGTCGTCCTCACGGACGGCACCGAGATCGGTTCGGTCATCGAGGTATTGCATTCCGCCGCAGGTGAATTGCTATCGATTCGCCGCGCCGGTGAGACGTCCGGTGAATTGCTGATCCCGTTTGTCGCAGCCATCGTCACCTCGGTGTCGATCGCCGACGGCGTCGTGGTGATCGAGCCCCCCGAGGGACTGCTCGACCCGGACTTCGGTGACAAGTCGAACAGCGACAATTCGAACGCCGACAGCGACTGATCGCTTGTCATGCGTCTCGATGTAGTCACCATCTTTCCCGAGTATCTCGAACCGCTTCGTGCTGCCTTGCTGGGCAAGGCAATCGAACGCGGCTTGATCTCGGTCGACGTCCACGATCTGCGGTCGTGGACCCATGACGTACACAAAGCCGTCGACGATTCCCCGTACGGCGGCGGACCCGGCATGGTCATGAAACCCACCGTCTGGGGCCCGGCACTGGACGACGTGATCGGGCGCTCCGATTCTTCCGGCCCCGATGATGCCGAGACCATTCTGGTGGTGCCCACTCCCGCCGGCGTTCCGTTCACCCAGGAGACCGCGCACCGCTGGTCCAACGCCAAGCACCTCGTCTTCGCCTGCGGCCGATACGAAGGTATCGATCAACGGGTTTTCGACGACGCCGCCAAGCGGGTCAGAGTCGAAGAAGTCAGCATCGGCGATTACGTCCTGATCGGCGGCGAAGCAGCGGTGCTGGTGATGGTCGAGGCTGTCGTGCGACTGATGCCCGGCGTTCTCGGCAATCAGCTTTCACACCAAGAGGATTCGTTTTCCGACGGCCTTCTCGAAGGGCCCAGTTACACTCGCCCCGCCGTGTGGCGTGATCTCGAGGTCCCGCCTGTTCTGCTTTCCGGAGATCACGCGAAGATCAAGGCGTGGCGCCATGAGCAGTCGCTGCAGCGCACGGCCGAGCGTCGACCGGATCTTCTTCCTTAGGTATTTCGCTTCAACCAGGTGATGCTTGCGCCGTCGTCGAGCGATTCGGTTGCAGTCGGTGTGAACGGTGTCGGCTCGAAGTTACCTCTGATCATCGGTATGCCTGCGCCGGCGACTACCGGGTACCTCTTGATGATCAACTCGTCGATCTCCGGTAGTAGTTCGCCGGCGAGAGTTCCGCCGCCACACAGCCAGATATCTTGTCCTTCTTCCTCTTTGAGGGATCTGACTACCCCAAGCGGGTCGGCGCGAACGATGGTGACGGGGGGATCCTCGGCGTCAGGGATGGTTGTGGAGACGACGAACTGACGCAGGTGCGCGAAGGGGCTTTTCACTCCGGCGGCCAGCCCGGGCTCGTAGGAGCCGCGGCCCATGACGACCGTGTCGAAGGTCCTGTTGGGTGCGTCCTCGATTCCGAGAGCGGGCCGCACATGCGTTGGCACGGTTTCAGGATATCGATCGCATATCCAGGCCGTGATCTGTTCGGAGACCGGGAGGAAGTCGAATTCGCCACCAGGCCCCGCGATGTATCCGTCGAGGGAGGCTCCCACGTAGTACACAAGCTTTCGCATAACGCGCTCCCTTCGTAGTACTATGTTTGTAGTGGTTTAATTTAGGGTTGTGTCAGGAGTGATGTCAAGTGCGAAAGAACCCGGAACGCCGGCTTGCCCTGATCGACGCGGCAATCGAGGTGTTGGCCCGAGAGGGTGCTCGAGGCTTGACGTTTCGAGCCGTCGACGCCCAGGCAGCAGTGCCGAACGGGACAGCGTCGAACTACTTCTCCAATCGCGACGACCTGCTCACTCAAGCGGGTGGCCGGATCTACGAGCGACTGATTCCGGAGGACCTCGAAGGGATGATCGATCCCGTCAACGGCACCGATCGTGAGCGCCTGGTGACGCTCATGCTCGACGTGGTCGAGCGCGTCACCTCGTTCGGAACGGGTTTCCTCGCGCTCATGGAGTTGCGACTGGAGGCGACGCGTCGACCGGACCTGCGAGCGGTGCTGACCGTCCGCATCCGAGAAGACTTCGATCTGAACGTAGCCAATCATCTGGCGTCGGGCGTGCCGGGTGATGCGATGACCGTTCGCCTGCTCTATTTGTCGCTGAACTGGCTCGCACTGGATCGACTCACATTGCCGGACCTGTTCGGAGAGGAAGATATTCGGACGATCGTCGAGGCGGCGGTGGATCGAGCGTTACCCCGCGAATCGTAGAAGGTCAGTGTCGTTCGGCAGGTTTGCGGCGGAACGAGAAGTATCGATGACCGAAGAAGCTCACACCGGCGACGATCAGCATGACAACCGCCTGGGCGGGAAGCGGCGGGGCATGCAGAATCGACACCGCGATTGTTCCGAGTATCAGATTCAGCACCAGGCCACCGGAATTGACGACGATGAACGCTCCCAGGTCGCGTGCCACATGTCCGCGGACGCGGAAAACGAGAGTCCGATGCAGAACGAAAGCGATGAGGACGCTGATGGAGTACGCGCCGATCACAGCCACTTGATACAGATCCTTGTTGTCGAGGATCAGTGTCCAGATCACGAAGAGCACGTATCCGATCGCCGTATTAGCCACTCCGACAATGGCAAATGCGATGGGTTGATGCTTGACCACCCGAAGCAGTGGGCCGGGGTTCTCGGGTGATGCGATGTCTTCGGTCATGAAGACTCGGTTTTCACGGTGTTGATCCCGTCCTTGCGTCGGGTCCGCAGATGCATCCACTCGAGCACGCCGAGTCCGAGGACTCCGGCGACCATCGAAGCGCCGCCGACCTTCCATCCCGGGGGACGCCACGTCAGGACAAGCTCTGCGTCCTTCGTCCCGGCGGGAATGTCCACGGTGACAAAGGACTTCGCGACGACGTCGATCGGGACAGGCTGACCGTCGATGCTCGCCCGATATCCGGGCCAGCCGAGCCGTGCGAACACAACCTTGCCGCCGGTCTCCGAACTGACACGAAGGGTGCTCGACATGTTCGATTCCGCGGTCGAAACAGCTTCGACGCCACGGGTATCGGCGATGCGGCCGTTTCGTGTCGAGACGGGGCCGTCGACGCGTTCGAGCACGGAGATGTAGTTCTCGTGACCGGGGTAGTCCACCCATGTCCACCCGTCGGGAGCCGGGTTCTTGCGTGCATCGGGGTAGAGAGCGTTCTGAAGTACGACGCGGTCCACGTTCATCAGGTCGACGATGGTGCGGCCGGTGGTGGGTTCGACGGTGAATGCGCGCCGAAAGGCGTCGGGGCAGACGCTCATGTCCCAGCGCATGCAGAGCAGATCACCGAAGTAGAAGTGCCCGTTGGGGGTGTAGCCGCTGGTGTAGGTCAGTTCGAGGTCTTTGGGGTAGTTGCCGAAAGCCAGGGAACCGTACGCTCCGTCGAGGGTTTTGTCCCCGGGTGCGATGAGTGCACGGTCGCCCAGTTGCAGTGTCGTGCCTTCGAAGTCGGGGAAGGCCTCTTTCATCTCCGAGCGGGATTCGGGCAGGTTCCAGCTCATCGGGGTTGGTTGCGCGGCCCGAACCTGGGCGTAGGCGATGGGGGAGACCGCGACGATCGCTACGAGGCATGCGAAAGCAGTGCCTTTGGTACGGCCGAGCCAGACCATCGCGGCGCCGAGTGCGGCAACGAGCAGGGCTGAGATCACATGCCATTTCGCGAGCCCGGGAGCTGCCGAGGCTGACCGAATCAGAAGCAGGCCCACGAGGATTCCCGCTGCAACGCAGCGCCCGCGCAACTTGTCGGTCGTGGCGTAACGCCCGAGCAGGATGCACACCAGAAGCAGGAGTCCGATGGCCACCATCGGAAGTACGCGCGCGGGCCACCGCAGTGGGCCGATCGTGCTCGGCCCGGCAGTCCACATGAGGACGGCGACCGTGAAGATCCCGACGGCGGTCAATTCGCGTGCCGCGGCGCGTGCCTTGCCCCAGTCGATGAATGCCAGGGCGGGTATGAGGAACCAGGCGATGTAGACCATGGGCATGGTCTGGATGTATCCCCACCACGAGGTGAACGCGGGCATCGTGCTCGGCAGGCTCGCGTTCAGCGATTCCGACCACGGGACGGCGAGGAATGCATCGTTCTTGACTTCGGATGCACCGCGCCAGGTGACGTCCGCGGTGAGCAGGCTCGGCAGATACGTCGCGAGACCGGCCAGAGCGGCACACGCGGACACCGCCAGAAGCCGCAGTGACGGCAGCCAACGCCGCTGATAGACAACTTCGCCGATTGCGACCGCGCCGATCATCAAGCCGGATTCGACTGCGGGGAAAACATATTGGACCGACATCGCGAGATACAAGAACACGAAGGTCGGGATCGGACCGCTCTTACCTCGGGCGTAGCGGATTGCCGACGCCCACGCCTGAACCATCCAGGCAGTGCCGGTGAAGGCAGTCATCCAACTGGCCGAGTCGAAGAACAGCAGGAAACCGGTGAACGGAATCGAGACGCCGGCGACGGCAGCCCACGTGGGCTTCGAGCCGTACTCGAGGCAGATCCGATAGACGCCGAGTGCAAGGATGATCGCGAAGATCAACTTCACGATCGTCGCGTACAACGCCAGGTTGTCGAAGGACGGTGCGATCAGGTCGATCAGGAGTTGCGGTGGATTGAGAAGGCCTGCTTCCTCGATCGCGTAGTTGCCCGCCATCCAGTTCTCGGGGACGAGCACCGGGAGGTGTCCTTCTCGCAGACTGCGGCCGAGCATGACCCACAGCGGCGCGTATTGGGACTCGGTGTCGTCGGTGTAGAAGTGACGAGCATTCGCGAGCACCACGGCCAGATAACCGGCGATGACACCGATCGCCGTGACGGCGCCCCACTTGTACACGTCTGCCCGGGCGAGAGTGCGAGTTTCCACCACGAGTTCCAGACCTTAACAGGGCAGGTGGGGCGTACGGAGACGCGAGCGCGTCACGCGCCGCCGGCATCCGAAGTCAAGACATCTCTGCGTGTTAAAGTTCGCGACGGTGTGGGCCCGATTGTGCCTGTCTCTCGGCGCCAGTCGAGCCCCCTGAAGGGAGTGGAAGCGAGTGCACTCGATTTCCGTCGTAGTGCCCGTTTATCAGGGCGAAAAGACGATCACGGCGCTCGTCGAGGAGTTGGACGGCCTGGGCACACCGAGTGCGACGCCCGGTGGTGCGCAGTTCTCCGTCGACGAGATCGTGCTGGTTCACGACAACGGCCCGGACCGCTCCGACGTCGTGTTACTCGAATTGGAGCGCCGTTTCGAGCAGGTGCGTGTCGTGTGGCTCAGCCGCAACTACGGCCAGGACGCGGCGACCATCGCCGGCATGGCCGCTGCAACTGGACAGTGGATCGTGACGATGGACGAGGACGGCCAGCACGACCCGGTGCACATCGGGGCTTTCCTCGACACCGCGCTGACGGAGCGATCCGATCTCGTGTATTCCAAACCCACGAACACACGCCCGCACGGATTCTTGCGGAACCTGACCTCGCGCGGCGCAAAGATCGTCTTGGCGACGGTATTCGCGTTCCCTGATTCGACGAGATTCGAAAGTTATCGCCTGATCCGCGGTGACATCGGCCGACAGTTGGCCGGCGTCGCGGCCAACGGCGTGTATCTGGACGTTGCGCTGACGTGGGTTGTCGGTAACACGGCCACGGCGCCGGTGACACTTCGAGCCGAAGGCCGCGAAGAATCCGGGTACAACTACCGCCGTTTGTTCTCGTTGTTCTGGAAGATGGTGTTGTGTAGCGGAACACGCGGTCTGCGGCTGGTCAGCCTGCTCGGAGTCACCCTGGCGTCGGCCGGCGTGATCATGGCCGCGGTGATCTTCATCGGGGCCATGACCGGCGACAACAATGATCCCGAAGGATGGGCGTCGATCATCATGGCGCTGCTGGTCTGTTCGGGTGCGATTCTGTTCTCGCTCGGGCTCATTGCCGAATATCTCGGTGTGGCACTGCACGTCCTTGTCGGAAAGCCGCTGTATCTGACTGTCGACTCCCCGCGGCCCGGAACCTCGATCGATCGGCGTAGTCGTGAGCACTGATCGCATCATCTTCTCCCGCCCCTATCGGGCATCGAACGAATTGTCGAATCTGGCAACGGTTCTGGAGTCCGACCACATTCACGGTGACGGACGTTTCACCAAGTCCGCGACTGCAGCGCTCAAGGCGATCACCGGATCCACGCATGCTCTGCTGACCACCTCGTGCACGCATGCACTCGAATTGGGTGCGCTGCTGCTCGAATTGGGCCCGGGCGACGAGGTAATAGTTCCGAGCTTCGCGTTCAGTTCGGCGGCGACCGCCGTCGCGTTGCGCGGGGCCACTGTTGTTTTCGTCGACATCGATCCGAGTACCGGCAACATCGACCCGGCGTGCGTCGCGGCGGCGATCACCGAACGCACCAAAGCTGTACTGGTCATGCATTACGGCGGAGTCGCCGCGGACATGGAACCTCTCCTCGACCTCGCGGAACTCCACGGCGTTGCGTTGATCGAAGACAACGCTCACGGACTCGGCGGAAAGTGGCGCGGGCGCTCGCTCGGCACCATCGGAACTATCGGAACGCAGAGTTTTCACGACACCAAGAACGTTCACTGCGGTGAGGGCGGCGCGCTGTTGCTCTCCGACGATCAGTTGATGACTCGCGCCGAAATCATCCGTGAGAAGGGGACCGACCGTGCGCGTTTCCTGCGCGGGCAGGTCGACAAGTATTCGTGGCAGGACATCGGGTCGAGTTATCTGCCCAGTGAACTCAATGCCGCCGTCCTCGACGCACAACTATCCGAGTTCGACGCGATTCAGGCGGCCAGGCATCGCGTCTGGGATGCCTACAGCGTGAGTCTGGGCGAGTGGGCGGCCGCGAACGGTGTCGTGCCCATGGCGGTGCCCGATGATCGCGAGCACACTGCGCACCTGTTCTATCTCAAGATGCCGACCGAAGAGAGCCGTGACGGCTTGATTCGGCACCTTGCCGGTGACGGAATCGTGGCGCCGTTCCACTACGTTCCGCTCGATACGAGTGCGGCCGGTGTGCGCTACGGCCGAACACCGCAGCCGTGCGTGCGTAGTGCCGAGTTCTCCGCGTCGATCCTTCGACTGCCGCTGTGGCCCATGCTCACGTTCGAACAACAGGACCGTGTCATCGGTTCGGTGCTCGAGTACAAGCAGGCTTGAGGACGAACACGACCGCGTGGATCGAATCAGGGCCCGGAAGCTTCGGGCATCGCCGAATCCGCGGTCGTGGATGCCGCTGCCCAGTCGTCGATGCTTCCGCTCGGGAAGAGAATCTGCGTGACGCCGGTGACCGTGTCGCGTGCGTGCAGTGCACTTTCGTCGTCGACGGCATCGGTGAACGAGGTGTCGGGATAGAAGCTGTCCTCATCCGTGTACTGGACGTCTTCTCGCGAACCGATCGCGATGATGTATCGGTTGTCGTCACCGACGATGCCGGTGGACAGATGGATCCACTTGTCCTCGACACAGCACATCCAGCCCTGTTTGACTCCTATGACGGGCTCGCCGAACAAGGCCTCGGGCAGGCCGAATCTCTGGTCGTAACCGTCGGTTCCTTCGGGAGTGGATTGCCGCAGGTACTCGACGAACTGCTCGACCCGTTCAGGTCCGAGTTGATCGGAGTCGTCGAGGACACCGCTGTAGAAGGTGACCAGGTCACGTGTCGTGGTCTCGGTGTTCCACCACATTCCGTCCCAGGGCGGCGTCGTCGCGGTCAGTGCGTAACGCTCGGCGACGCGGGTGATCACCTCTTGGCCGCCGACCTCGTCCCACAGGAGGTTGGCTGCGGTGTCGTCGGAGGATTCGAGCATCGCCGCCATGAGGGTGCGATCGTCGTCCGTGATGGGTCGCTCACCGCGCGCATCCTGATGAAGTAGATCCTCGGCGATGAAAAGTTTTGCCACCGAGGCTGTTTCGATCTGCTGGTCACCGGCGACGTCGAGGTACTTGTCCGAGGAGCGGTCGAGGATGGCGATGGAGACGTCCGCACCACGCCCGAGCGCAGCCACCTGAGCCTGTCCCAGGCGGCCGTCGAGGGTCTCGGCTACCGGAACATTGGTGTCGGGAAAGGCGGGGGTCTGCATCGGATCATCCGGGTTCTGTCCACCGCTGCACGAAGCCGCAAAAGTAACTGCGGCCACCATTGCGGCAATCCGGACGTACCGCGTACTCATTTGTTTCCCCCGGTAGCCCTGACACGGCACTGTTGCCGATCTTCTTGTCTCAGGATAGCGGTAGGGTCGGATCTCGTGATTCTCAAGACCGTGAACCAGCGCATTGCCGAGGAACTCGACGTCCGCGAAGGCCAGGTTGCAGCAGCAGTCGACCTTCTCGACGGCGGAGCCACGGTGCCCTTCATCGCCCGGTACCGCAAGGAAGTCACCGGCACGCTCGACGACGCCCAGCTGCGACTCCTGGACGAGCGGCTGCGGTATCTCCGCGAGCTCGACGACCGTCGTGACGCCGTGCTCACGGAGATCGACTCTCAGGGCAAACTCGACGATCAACTGCGCGGTCAGATCATGCTGGCCGAGACGAAAGCGCGGCTGGAGGACATCTACCTCCCCTTCAAGCCGAAGCGGCGCACCAAGGCGCAGATCGCCCGCGAGGCCGGCCACGAGCCCGTCGCCGATGCTCTCATCGGAGATCCCACCACCGATCCCGCGAAGTATTCGGACGAGCAGCTCGACGGTGCCCGGTCGATCCTCGTCGAGCGCTTCGCCGAGGACGCCGATCTGGTCGGTGAATTGCGTGAGCTGATGTGGAATCGCGGCCAGGTCGTCTCCTCGGTCCGCAAGGGCAAGGAAACCGATGGCTCGAAGTTTGCTGACTACTTCGAGTTCTCGGAACCGTTCTCCAAATTGCCCTCGCACCGCATCCTCGCCGTCCTGCGCGGCGAGAAGGAAGAAGTGCTGTCGCTCAACATGGCGGCAGACACCGAAGAACTCGCGCCGGGGGAGCGCACGGTCTACGAAGGCCGCATCGCGTCGCGGTTCGAGATCGCCGACCGCGGTCGGGCCGCCGACGGGTGGCTTCTCGACACCGTCAAGTGGGCGTGGAAGACGAAGTTCGCCGTCACGCTCGGTATCGACACTCGGATGCGTCTGCGGCAGTCGGCCGAAAAGGACGCCGTCGACGTCTTCGCCACCAACCTCAAGGATCTACTCCTCGCAGCTCCCGCCGGCGCCCGACCCACCATGGGACTCGACCCCGGATTCCGCACCGGAACGAAGGTTGCCGTCGTCGACGGAACCGGCAAAGTTGTTGCCTACGAGACGATTTACCCGCACCAGCCGCAGAACAAGTGGGACGCGGCTCTCGCGACGCTTGCCGGACTGGTCGCCGAACACGGCGTCGAACTGATCGCCATCGGCAACGGCACGGCCTCACGCGAGACCGACACGCTCGCTACCGAACTGATCAAGAAGACCGGCGCGCCCAACCTGACCAAGATCGTCGTCTCCGAGGCAGGCGCATCGGTGTACTCGGCTTCGGCCTACGCGTCGCAGGAACTTCCCGACCTCGACGTCTCGATTCGCGGTGCGGTGTCCATTGCGCGTCGCTTGCAGGATCCGTTGGCGGAGTTGGTCAAGATCGATCCCAAGTCCATCGGCGTCGGTCAGTACCAGCACGACATCACCGAATCGCTGCTCTCGCGTTCCCTCGACGCCGTCGTCGAGGATGCCGTCAACTCGGTCGGCGTCGACGTCAACACCGCGTCCGTGCCGCTGCTTGCTCGGGTGTCCGGAATTGCAGGATCCCTTGCAGAGAGCATCGTCGCGCATCGGGACCAGAACGGTCCGTTCAAATCCCGCAAGGGTCTCAAGGATGTCTCCCGACTGGGACCCAAGGCATTCGAGCAGTGCGCAGGCTTCCTGCGGATCACCGACGGCGACGACCCTCTCGACGCGTCGAGCGTCCACCCGGAGGCATATCCGGTGGTTCGCAAGATCGTCGCGAGTGCAGGCGGGGACGTGCGCACCGTGATCGGAAACTCGCAGGCACTTCGATCGGTCAAGGCGTCCGACTACGTCGACGAGCGATTTGGTCTACCGACCGTCACCGACATCATCTCCGAGTTGGAGAAGCCGGGACGAGATCCACGACCCGAATTCAAGACCGCAACCTTTGCCGCAGGTATCGAGAAGGTCGCGCATCTCAAGCCCGGCATGACCCTCGAAGGCGTGGTCACCAACGTCGCAGCCTTCGGTGCCTTCGTCGACATCGGAGTTCATCAGGACGGTCTGGTTCACGTCTCGGCGATGTCACACAACTTCGTCAAGGACCCACGCGAGGTCGTCAAGTCAGGTGACGTCGTCAAGGTGAAGGTCCTCGAAGTGGACGAGGCACGCCAACGCATCGGGCTGACGCTTCGTCTCGACGACGAGGTGGGAGCGCCCCGCAAGTCCGAAGGCCAGCGAGGTGGGCAACCCCAGCGTCAGGGCCAGCCGCAGGGCCAGCGTCAGGGGCAGGGTCAGCAACGAGGAAATGGCGGACGCCAGGGCGGACGCGAGCAGCGACCGGACAACCGCGCGCCTGCTGCCGGGTCGATGGCCGACGCTCTGCGCAAGGCGGGCTTCGGCAAGTAAATCCGTCCGCCGGGTTTTCGAAGTCCGTATCGTCACAATCGAGTCGGTTGGCGGTATGAATCCGATCAGGGTCGGATCATGAATTCGGTGAAGGGAGGACAGTGATGCGGGAGTGGCTCGAGCGCGAGATCATCGCCCATGGCCGATTGCCGTTGCTGTTCTTCCTGCTCGGGTTCCTGTCCGCCTTCCTTTTCATCCGCCTCAGCGTCCGGATGATTCGCGCGCAAGTGAAATGGTGGCCGGGCAACATCGCGCCCGGAGGCCAGCATGTGCATCACGTCGTGTTCGGTGTGATCGCCATGATGATCTCCGGTGGTGCGTTGATCGCGGTCTACGTCGATGGTTCGCAGACCACCGGTGCCGTCCTGGCGGCGATCTTCGGTATGGGTGCGGCGTTGGTGCTCGACGAGTTCGCACTGATCTTCTATCTGAAGGATGTGTACTGGTCCGAACAAGGTCGGACCTCGGTGGATGCGGTCTTCGTCGCGATCGCCGTGACCGGCCTGGTGCTGCTGGGTTTCCGCCCGCTCGAACTTCTCGACGTCGCCGGATTCCGTGAAGAACGCGATCCGTGGATCAAGTTGGTCTTCGTTTTCGTCGCGTTGATCAACTTCGCCTTGGCAGCCATCGTGATTCTCAAGGGGAAGATCTGGACGGGGCTCGTCGGTCTGTTCGTTTTCCCGTTGCTGGTAATCGGAGCGGTCCGCCTGAGCCGGCCGGGTGCACCGTGGGCTCGCTGGCGGTACACGCGCAAGCCGAAACGGATGAACCGCGCGCTCGAACGCGAACGGAAATGGCGTCGGCCCGTCATCCGGGCCAAGATCTACGTCCAGGATCTGATAGCCGGATCGCCGAGCGTCGAGCATGCGATGACGGCGGCCGAGCAGGAACTGGACCACACCATCCACGCAGCTCCGCCGCCACCGATTTCCCCGCTGGTATCCGCGTCTGGCACAATGGACGGGTTGCCTGGACCAGGCAGCAGCACTTGATCTGGGCACGAACCAGACGAGCGCCGTTTCGGGAGACCGAAACGCGTGCCGCTCGGTTCCTCTGCTCCTGCGAAATACAAGGATGACATATGAACACCCTGGACTTCCTGGACAAAAAGTCGCTCCGCGACGACATCCCCGAGTTCCGTCCCGGCGACACGCTCAACGTGAACGTCAAGGTTATCGAAGGCTCCAAGGAGCGCGTGCAGGTCTTCAAGGGCGTCGTTATTCGTCGCCAGGGCGGCGGCGTTCGCGAGACCTTCACCGTCCGTAAGGTCTCCTTCGGCGTCGGCGTCGAGCGCACCTTCCCGGTTCACAGCCCCACGCTGGCCTCCATCGAGGTTCTGACCCGCGGTGACGTCCGTCGCGCCAAGCTGTACTACCTCCGTGAGCTTCGTGGCAAGAAGGCGAAGATCAAGGAAAAGCGCTGATCTTTCCGATGAGCCCGGCACCGCGTACGCGCGGTGTCGGGCTAATCTGGTTTCTGTGGCAGATTCTTCGAAGGAGCAGGCATTGTCGTCCGGACCCGAGAATCACGAGGGATCAAGCGGTTCCGCGGAACCGACCTCACATCGGCCGCAGAAGAAACAGCGATCGTTTCTGCGAGAACTCCCTGTTCTGATCGGCGTAGCGCTGGTACTCAGCATCGTCCTTCAGGCATTTGTCTTCAGAGTTTTTCTCATCCCATCCGAGTCGATGGAACCGACACTGCACGGCTGTGCGGGATGTACCGGTGACCGCATCGTGGTGGAGAAGATCGGATACCGCTTCGGCGATCCGGAACCCGGCGACGTCGTCGTCTTCAAGGGACCCGATTCGTGGAACACGAAATATGTGTCCAATCGGTCCGACAACGTTGTCGTCCGCGGCATTCAAGAGGTCGGTTCGTGGGTCGGCCTCGTTCCGCCGGACGAGAACGACTTGGTCAAGCGAGTGATCGCTACCGGCGGCCAGACCGTCGAATGCTGCGACGAGCAGGGCCGAGTCCTGGTCGACGGCAAGCCGCTCGACGAGCCGTACATCAAGATGGATTTCCCGTTCACTCCGGGAACGCAAACGTGTGACACCGAATTGAAGTCGGGCCGCTGCTTCGGACCGATCACCGTTCCCGAGGGCCACGTGTGGGTCATGGGTGACAACCGCAGCAATTCCGCCGACTCGCGCTACCACGTCGACGACGAGTTCCAGGGAACCGTCCCGATCGACAACATCATCGGTCAAGCTCGTTTCATCGTTCTTCCCCCGTCGCGAATGGGCGGCATCGATGCGCCTGATATTCAGGGCAACTGAGTTGTCGGACCGCACACATGGATTCGCGTAGTTCCGAGTAGGCAGAGACAGTGAGTAGTTGGCCCCCTCGCGTTGTCATTCGCAGATCGGCAGGTCTGCGGACGATGGAGTCTGCGTTGGCGCGAACCGGACTCGGTCCGGTGGCCGGCGTCGACGAGGCCGGGCGCGGAGCGTGCGCTGGTCCACTTGTCATTGCAGCGTGTGTCCTGGCGCCGAAACCGCAAGCAGCCCTCGCGCGGCTCGACGATTCGAAGAAGCTGACCGAACGTGCGCGCGAGGAGCTTTTCCCGGCGATCAAGCGCTTGGCGTTGGCGTGGAGTGTCATCTCTGTTCCCGCTGCGGAAGTCGATCAGATCGGCATCCACGTCGCCAACATCGAGGGGATGCGACGAGCGGTTGCGGGCCTCGACCTCGAGCCGGGTTACGTCCTCACCGACGGCTTTCGGGTTCCGGGTCTGACTGCTCCGTCGCTACCGGTCATCGGCGGTGACGGCGCCGCTGCATGTATCGCCGCGGCGAGCGTTCTCGCGAAGGTGACCCGAGATCGTGTGATGACCGAGATGGACGACACTCATCCGGGATACGGCTTCGCGATTCACAAGGGATACAGCACGCCACTGCACATGGACGCACTCGACGAGCTGGGGCCGTGCCCCGAGCACCGCATGACCTATGCCAACGTGGTGGCTGCGGGAGTCCGGTTGGAACAACGCGCGGGCCGTACGGGATGATGGACGTTCAGACGAACTGGGAGGACTGGCTAAACCGATGAGTGCCGAGGATCTCGAGAAGTACGAAACCGAGATGGAGCTGTCGCTCTACCGTGAATACCGGGACATCGTCGGACAGTTCTCCTACGTCGTGGAGACCGAACGACGTTTCTACCTGGCCAACACGGTCGAGTTGCTGCCCCACAATTCAGACGGGGAGATCTACTTCGAGCTGCGGATGTCCGACGCGTGGGTGTGGGACATGTACCGCCCGGCGCGATTCGTGAAATACGTACGCGTCGTGACCTTCAAGGACGTCAACATCGAAGAGCTGGACAAGCCGGATCTGCGCCTTCCTGACTGATCTGCGCTTGCCAAACTGATCTCGACAACGAAGTGCCCCGCCGATATCGGCGGGGCACTTCGTATTTCGCGGAGTTGTGCGGGGTCAGTTGCCCTTGACGTTCACAATCTGACGCAGCGTGTGTCGAATCTCGACCAAGTCCTTCGCGTCGTCCATCACGACGTCGATGTCCTTGTACGCACCCGGGATCTCGTCGAGGAAAGCCGCGGAACGCTTGTATTCGATGCCGACCATTGCCTTGTCGAGATCTTCGATGGTGAAGGTCTTGCGTGCCTGGTTACGTCCGTACACCCGACCCGCGCCGTGGGGGCTGGACTTGAACGACGGTACGTTTCCCTTCCCGACGACGACGTAACTCGCCGTCCCCATCGAACCGGGGATGAGCCCGGGTGTGCCCTCGTCTGCCTTGATCGCACCCTTACGGCTCAGCCACACACCCCTGCCCATGTGGAACTCCTTCTGGGTGAAGTTGTGGTGGCAGTTGATCCGCTCGACTTCGTCGATGATCGCGGGCTTGCCGTCTCCCATGAAATGCGCGAAGTCCTTCACGACGCGGTCCATCATCTCTTCGCGGTTGAGCAGAGCGAAGTGCTGAGCCCAGTTGAGATCGGTGATGTACGAGTCGAATTCGGGTGTCTTCTCGACCAGGTAGGCAAGATCCGGATCGGGAAGGTTGATGTACCACCGCTCGCACAAGTCCTTGGCGATCTTGATGTGATGCTGTGCGAGCTTGTTTCCGATACCGCGGCTTCCCGAGTGCAGGAACAGCCAGACGCCGTCGCTCTCGTCGAGCGTCACCTCGATGAAGTGGTTACCAGAGCCCAGCGTTCCGAGCTGAAACCTCCAGTTGTTCTTGAACTTGTCGTAGAAGGCCAGGCGATCGCCCGCCATTGCCTCGAGTTCTGTGATGCGGATTTTCGCCGTGTCGCTCAGCGCCTTGTTGTAGACACCTGCCGAGAGCGGGACGGAGCGTTCGATGCTGCGGCGAAGTACGCTCAGGTCGCGGCCTTGGAGGTCGCGTGCGTTGAACTGGGTTTTGACCGCGATCATTCCGCAGCCGATATCGACTCCGACGGCGGCGGGCATGATTGCGCCTTCCGTCGGAATGACCGAACCCACCGTCGCTCCCGCACCGAGGTGCGCATCCGGCATAAGCGCCAGATGTGGACGGACAAAAGGCATCTGGGACGTGCGCAGCGCTTGCTCGCGAGTGTTTTCGTCGAGTATCGATGCCCAGTTCCACAGCCTCTTGGTGATCTTCTCCATCAGATTTCTCCCACATAGTTCACAGCCGAACCGATCGGTCCGGTGTGTCGTGCAGGAATGACCATGCGCTCGGTCAGTGGTTGTGTGCAACCCCTTTTCAGGTTCGCAGGCCGTCTGCGAGTTCGTAGATTCGTCCGACGTACTTCTCCTGGAAGGCTTTTCGGGCAGCATCTGCTTGTTGCCGTGCGCCCATCTGGGAGTAGAGGTACTCGAGATGAACCAAACTCTCGCCGATGTCGACGCGTCGCTGGTCGAGAACCGTCAGCTCGTCGACCAGTCGAGCCAGATCTAACGCGGTGTCCGGTACCTCGTCCATGGTGATCCTCGATGTCCGTGAGTGCTTCCTGACCCCGAGGCTAACACTCTTCGAACATATTTTCGATACCCGCCCTGTAGTTTACTTCGACAACGTGGCTGTCAGTTGGTCGATGGCATACGGAATGCTCAGGACGGTATTGCCGGACATCGCCGCGCCGACGGGTGGATCTGCGGTGTACCGCACGACCATCGCATTTCCGCTCTTCACGGCGGGTAGTCGCTGGTAGAGCGTGTTGCCGGCGAGGGCCTTCTCTCCCTCCGGGTCGGCCATCACGATCAAACGATCAACGGGTTCGAGGATGTCGTATCGCTCGTTCGGCATCCAGTCGCCGAACTGGTCGCCGACGAATGCGTCGACGGTCGCGGGGAGGGTGAACCCGAGTGACGAGAGGAAAATGCCGCGTGGGTCGTGCGACGAGAACACGTAGCCCTCGGGAGTGTCGAGGTTGACGATCGTTGCGGTTTGCCCGGCAAACTCCGGGTGTGCAGCGCGGGCGGCGGCAAACGCGTTTTCGGTATCCGTGATCAGTTGCTGAGCTTGTGGTCCTTTGCCGAGGGCGCGCCCGGCGGTGAGCGTCATGTCGGTCCACGGCGTTGTGTACGCGTCGTAGTCCTTGCTCTGCGCGACAGTCGGCGCAATCGAGGTCAGCTTCTTGTAGGTCTCCGTGTCGATGTCGGCGTACAGCGCGAGGATCAGATCTGGTGCGAGGGAGGCGATTTGCTCGAAGTTGAAGTCTCCGCCGCTGTTGATGTAGGTCGGAGTCTTTCCCTTCCAGTAATCCTTCGTCCACGGCCAGCTTTCATCCATGCCGGACCCCCACCATTCGGCCATGCCTACGGGTTCAACTCCCAAGGCGAGCAGTGGTTCGTGATCGGTGTATCCGAGTGTGACGACGCGCTGTGGTGCGGCGTCGATTGTCGTCGAACCCTGTGCGTGCTCGATCGTCACGGGGAATGCGCCGTTGCTCTGGCGCGCTGATGCGGTGTCGACGCCTTGCGAGGTTCCACAGGCGGTCGAGAACCCGATGATCGCGGCCGTCGTGAATAAGGCGGCGAGGATTCGGGTGCTACGTGAGGGCACGTGCATGCTCCTTCGAAGTGGTGGGCGAAGTGATCTGAGTTCCGCGTGAAGTGCTGAACTGGTCGCGTCAGCAATAAAGTGAGGCTAACCTTTGCAGGATCGTCGGTCCATCCTTCAGAATGGACTCGGATACGCCCAGAAAGACGCAAAATGTCCACTATTGGTTACTCGACTCGTCCAAAGTCCTTGCTAGCGCTACCCGATAGTCGCGGACGGACATTCAAAGATTTTCAGGTCTACACCAACGTCGTCGACGGAGTGACTGCGTACGGAGCTCATCGACACCCCGAGCATCAGATCGCCTGGATGAGTGAAGGGACGATGCAGATCGCTGCCGGAGGCAATGTGTGGCACCTGCACAGCGAGCACTTGGTCTGGTTGCCGGGCACCGTTCTCCACGACATGACACTTCTGACGGAGGGGTGCATGATTGCGGCCTATGCGCGTCCGGATCTACGCCCTACCGGGCTGCGGTGGACTCAGCCACTTGTTCTCGAAGTCGATGCTCTGTCCGCTCAATTGCTGCGCCATCTCGCAGATCGGACCATCGACGATGCTCGGCGGTTGATGAGTCAGGAGTTGCTCTACGACATTCTTGCTGCCGCGCCCGAACGGCACGACGTCCTCGCGGTTCCTCGCAATGCTGCGGCGAGTTCGGTTTCTGCCCGCATCCTTGCCGATCCGGCAGATTCACGGACGCTGGGGGAGTGGGCGGGCGAACTCGGGGTCAGTTCCAAGACCTTGATGCGAGCCTTTGTCGCCGATACCGGGATTACCTTCGGACAGTGGAGGACTCGCGCCCGAATGTATGCGTCGCTCGAGATGCTCGCGCGGGGTGAGGGTGTCAATGACGTTGCCCCGCAAGTGGGTTACCGGACCAGTAGTGGGTTCATCGCCGCATTTCGGGAAACCTTCGGTACGACGCCCGCCAAGTACGGTGGGAAAGCTGATGCAGTGAGTCGCTGAGTTGGAAACCCACGTCGCACACTCGGAGACGATAGTTGATAGATCGTGCTCGCGTCGACAGGCTAAATGCTGAGGGTGGCAGTCTTCAGTACACCCAGGCTGGCTTTGCGGAGGCTGAGAGTCGGCATTGGCATCGGATTCTTCGTTCAGGGCTGCGTCTCGACGATCGGTCAATCGGTTACGGCAGCATTTTGATGGCGATTAGACAAAAATCAGAAATGTCCTCATCGTGAGCGCTTTCCGACGATCTGCGTAACCGTAGAAGACGTAACACACAATGCTGCGCCAGAAAGGAGGACAACCCAAAGCCCCCACCCGATCGATGGAGAAACGGTGGTGCGAAAAACCGTCGCTTCTGCATCTGAAACGTTCATGGCGTCGATTATTCCGATCACGACCGCGATTGCGCCTACCGCTGGCGCGACCCACCGGTCTCCAAATTTGGCCTTTCCTCCTCTAGATAGAATAGTGAACAGTGCGATTGCTGCTACCGCGCCGAGAACGAGTGTTAGGACGCCGTCTCCGTCGACACCAGACTTTGAGAAGTTGAGAAATGTCACCCATGGACCGAGGCTTCCGACGATTATCCCGAAACATGCAAGTAGAGCTGCCACGATATTTGGCATGTAGTTGGAAGGGAGGGGAGAGTCGGCCTGTACGAATCCAACTGGCGGTACACCAGCGAATCGCCAATCTGTCTCGTGCTCGGGATGGGGTTCGTAAGGTTGATCCGATTCTGGCGACGGTGCTTGGTGCTGAGCGAGCCAGTATTCCGGTGGTCGGGGCTCTTGGTTCGGTTGGTCAGATGGAGAGTTGGGTGGCTGCGTCACTTGAGAACCAACTTTCTGCTGTGGGAGCTGCGCAGTTTGTGGGTGAGTTGTATTGCAACTGCAATCTGTCAGACAAACTATACAAGTGAAAGTTTCGCGGAGTTCTTAAGTTGTCGGCATAGGAAAATTCGTGCAGGTCGACTGTCGCTTCAAAGTCAGACATGCTCGCCAATAGGTTGTCCGTCTACCTCGAAACGAATTGTAAATCGAGCTGGCGGGCGGAGCAGTGGCTCTACGACGTTGACCGCCTGGACGGTACGCATAGAATAAAAATGGGTGTGCCTTCCTCGGGGATAAACCAGTAGGTAGTTCGATTTTGGAGATTAGTACCAATCTGTGAAGTCATGGCCTTGTCTCTTCGAGCGATCCAGACCGCAGTTCGATGTCTAAGCTTCTACCTTCGGTGTCGGAACGCCGGAAGTGATTGATGGTTTCAACGGCGAAGATACTTCCAGAACATTGAAATGGGCCGAGCTGCCAGCATATGCTGGTGGCTCGGCCCATTTACTAATCTGAACTGAGTCAGCTCATGTTGCCGAGCACATTGCCCAGGACACCGCTGATGACATTGGTCATCGACCCCTGCGGGTCGGTGAGGGAGCCGAATACCTGGCCCGATCCGGAGTTGAGCGAGCCGAAGCCCATGTCTTCGAGGCTTCCGGCGCCGGCCTCGACGGGGTTCGGCTGCCGGATGGTGACACACACGCCCATCGGATTGATGTCCCAGTCGCCCGCCGCCAGCACAATGTTGGTGCCGGCGCCGCTGTCGAGCTGAGAGCCGACAACTGCGTTATCGGGAACCTTGTAGGTGGTTTCCAGAGCGATGATGCCGCCACCAGCAGTGGTCCATCCGCCGCCCTTTGCCACCACGGAGTTGTTGCCGACGACGACGGTCTTGGTGACGTCGTCCCACTTCTGGTCGCCGATAAGCCATTTGACGTTCAGGCGAGCCTTGACCAGCTGGAATCCTGCCGGGTGGAAATCGCGGATCTGATTGACGAGTGCTCCCGAACCGGAAACCTTTGTCAGGTAGGTGACCGTCTGTCCCGGGGCGACCTTGCCGTCGCCGACAACCTCCTTGCTGACGGTGTACGGCGTCCCGAGGGAACCGGCCCAACTGTCGGTGACCGACTGGTTGAGCGCGCATGCCGGTGCTGCTTGCGCCACCGAGGCTCCAAGTCCAACAGTGACGCCGGCGGCGATGAGAACGAGGGATGTAGTGGTTGCTACTGCGTGGCGAAGTGAGCGGCGGGCCATGTAGAACTCCATTCAGCGGGGTGCGTGACGGTTTGAGCAAAACTGTAACTAGTTCTACTGGACTTTCGTCCAAGATGTGGCTGATTTCAGAAAATTGTCAGGTTTCGGGTCGCCGTTGGTGTGTCGCGCTGCCGAATTCCACAGGTTCCGAGTTGTGAACAGGTTGTTTTCGGATGGCTTGGTTTTGTGGTGGTGGGTTGAGGGTGGTGGTTGGGACGCGCTTCGTATGGGGCGGGCGCGCGGTCGTGTGAGTGGTGGGGGCTGCGATGGCGAGGAATATGGCGTTGGGGGCTCGGGGCGAGGATGTGGCTGTCGAGTTCCTGATCGATGCGGGTTTGGAGATTGTCGAACGTAATTGGCGTTGTCGGTACGGCGAGTTGGATGTTGTTGCGACGTCCGGTGATCGGATTGTGTTCGTGGAGGTGAAGACTCGCTCTGGTGTCGGGTACGGGAGTCCGGCGGAGTCGGTGACGTTCGCGAAGCAGCGTCGGATTCGGGTGTTGGCGATGCACTGGCTCACTGATTCGGGTCGGTCGTGGTCGAGGGTGCGCTTCGATGTGGTGGCGGTGTTGATCGGCCGGGACGGTGTGCCTTCGGTCGAGCATTTTGTGGATGCGTTCTGATGGCGTTGGGGCGGGCGCATTCTGTTGCGGTCAGTGGTGTGGACGGGCAGATCGTGGAGATCGAGGCGGATATCGGGCGCGGGTTGCCTGCGGTGCATTTGGTAGGGCTGCCTGATACTGCGTTGCACGAGTCGCGTGATCGGATTCGGGCCGCGGTGACCAATTCTGGTGAGGAGTGGCCGGACAGCAAGGTGATTTTGGCGTTGTCGCCGGCGACGTTGCCGAAGGTGGGCAGTGTTTACGATTTGGCTTTGTCGTTGTCGGTTCTCGATGCGGCGAAGAAGTTGCCGCGGAAGTTGTTGCGGGAGACTGTGTTTTTGGGGGAGTTGGCGCTCGACGGTCGTTTGCGGACGGTGCGTGGTGTGTTGCCTGCGGTGCTTGCGGCGAAGCGGGCGGGGTGGGGGACTGTGGTGGTTCCAGCTCGGGCGTTGGCTGAGGCGGGCCTGGTGAAGGGGATCGAAGTGCTGGGCGCTGACGATCTGTCTGCGGTGATCGGGTGGTTGCGTGGTGAGTTGGCGCTGGCTGTTCCTGATGTTTTCGAGCGTGCGGATGTGGTGACGGTGCGTGATTTGAGTGAGGTTGTCGGGCAGACGGATGCTCGGTGGGCGATCGAGGTTGCTGCGGCGGGTGCGCATCATTTGATGTTGACGGGTCCGCCGGGGATCGGGAAAACGATGTTGGCGCAGAGGCTTCCGGGGATTCTTCCGCCGTTGACGGAGGGGGAGTCGTTGGAGGTGACGGCGATTCATTCGGTGGCGGGGGTGTTGCCGGAGGATCGGCCGTTGATAGATATGCCGCCTTTCATTGCGCCGCATCACAGTTCGTCGGTCAGTTCGCTGGTGGGTGGTGGTAGTGGGATGGCTCGTCCTGGTGCGGTCAGCCGCGCCCATCGCGGCGTGCTGTTTCTCGACGAATGTGCCGAGATCGGGGTGAAGGTGCTCGAAGCGCTACGCACGCCACTCGAAGACGGGGAAGTGCGAATCGCCCGGCGGGACGGAGTTGCGCGGTACCCGGCGCGGTTCCAGCTGATCCTGGCCGCCAATCCCTGCCCATGCGCGCCGCCGCGAGACGCGGACTGCGTCTGCGCACCCGCGGCGCGTCGCCGTTACCTGGGGAAATTGTCTGGCCCGTTGTTGGACCGAGTCGACATCAGGGTCCGGATGCAGGCGGTAGCAACCGGAGCGCTGATCGACGAAGTGGGGGAAAGCACCAGCGATGTTCGTGCGCGCGTGGCGGCGGCTCGAGACACTGCAGCCCAGCGGTGGAGTGAGTACGGGTGGCGGACCAACGCGGAGGTACCAGGGCCGGCGTTGAGACAGAAGTTCAGACTCTCGCGTGCAGCGCTGGCACCGGTGGAACGGGCGCTGCGTAAAGGTGTCATCACTGCTCGTGGGGCGGACCGAGCGTTGCGGGTTGCCTGGAGTGTCGCTGATCTGGCAGGTGAGCCGATGCCCGGACCAGACCAAGTTGTCACCGCACTCGACTTTCGAGACAGGGGATTCCAATGACTGCACACGATCCACGACTACTCGCTTGGGCATATCTGTCCCGCGTCGTGCAGGGTCCTAGCGCGTATATGTCCATGTTGATCGACGAGCTCGGGGTCGAAGAAACTGCGAGGGCGGTTCGTAACGGCGATCTGCCACCCGCGATCGAGGAGAAGACGCGAGCCCGCGCTCACATCGACACAGCCCAACGAGACCTCGACCTGATGGAGGCGATGGGTGGCAGACTCATAACACCGAACTGCGCCGATTGGCCGGCGTGGCGAATGCTTTCCTTTGACGGACTCGATCCTTCCGGGGGTGAGACGGCACCATTTGTGTTGTGGGTGTTGGGGTCCGGGGATTTGGTTGATCTGACCGAGAGATCGGTTGGAATTGTGGGCACGCGGGCATCTACTGCGTACGGCGAACACGTGACGGCAGAGATTGCCGGTGACCTGGCTGTCGACGGATGGACCGTGATTTCCGGGGCGGCCTTCGGTATCGACGGGGCCGCGCACCGCGCTGCATTGGGCGTAGGTGGAAACACACTGGCTGTCTTGGCCTGTGGCGTGGATCGAGCGTATCCGTCAGGGCATGCGCGACTACTCAAACAGATAGCGAGTTCGGGTGCAGTGATAAGTGAATATCCGCCGGGCACAACACCTGCAAAGTTCCGGTTTCTGGCTAGGAATCGACTGGTAGCTGCGTTGTCGGACGGAGTAGTGGTGGTCGAGGCGGGTTGGCGCAGTGGTGCACGCAATACCGCCAATTGGGCTCGGAAGTTAGGCCGTCCCGTGATGGCGGTGCCCGGACCGGTTACCTCGGCATCGTCGACCGGATGTCACCGGATGATCCGCGAAGGTGAAGCGCAACTCGCTTCCAATGCCGTGGATGTAGTCGAAGCTTCAGGCCCATTTGGAGTCGGGGATTCCGCGGAGGATGCAGCCGCGACGCGTGACATCGACGCATTGCGAGGCAATTCTCGATTGGTATACGAAGCATTGCCGGGAACGGGGTCTCGCAGTACGCGTGAGTTGTCCGAGGAATCGGGATTGCTCATAGCTCAGGTTCGTGCCACTCTTCCTCTGCTCGAACTGGAGGGATTTGCAAGTTCTGATTCCAGTGGTTGGTTTCGGACGCGGTAGTACGTGAACTACTTCTGCGCCCGTCAGACCACGCGTGGCGATGCTCACTAATCGTTTGCGAAGACCGTGAATCGTCAATACCCGCAGCGCATCGGAAATGCCACGTCAGGGCTATTTTTCACGAATTTGCTCGACTGTGTGCAATGTAATTCTCGATGCGTTTCGCCGACCCGACCTGCAAGTTCGACGGGTCTCAGGAAAACCTCAGGTCAATGTGCATGGAAGTCCGATTAGTCTGGATCACGATGACGGCGGGCATTGATTGACACCCGGCATCCGAGGGATGAATGTGCAGAATTTTCAGGGTCGTGTTCGGTCGAGGCAATGCCGCTAACCCGCTGCTAATTCGGACCATTGAGTCTGTTCGGAAACGGTGAAGGCTTTCGAACTTCTTTTGTTCATCAACGCTCTATCTGTGTATTGTGAAGGAGAATTGAATCGATCATTGAAAGAGGAGTGCAATGGCTGAGAAGCTGATTCGGCAACTCATCGACGACCTTGATGGTAAGCCGATTGACGATGGATTCGGTGATCGAATTGAGTTCTCTTACCAGGGAACGGATTACGTGATCGATCTGCGCGCCACCAATGCAGAGAAGTTCGACGCTGCGGTGAAGCCGTTCGTCGAGGCTGCTGCGAAGGTGAGCGGGAAGCGTGGCAAGAAGGCTCAGGCTGCATCTCCGCAGGCCACATCAGGTTCCGGACGCTCCAAGGAGACGCTCCAGGCCATCCGTGACTGGGCAGGTAAGAACGGTTACGAAGTTGCTCCGCGTGGGCGTATCAAAGCGGAAATCATCGACGCTTTCGACGCTGCACACTAGATTGAATTAAATACACCTCTGGCTCTCGGCGAACTCGCCGGGAGCCAGAGGTGTATTTTACTGTTGCTTTGCCGAGTTCTCGGACAGCTTTGTCCGACAGGTCGTCCGTGTGAAGCAGATCAAATAATTCGTCTAAACAGCACCGAATTTACCCAGCAGATTGGTCGGTTTCTTTCGCTCTGTACAAAGGTCGACAGAGCGCTGTGTGGAGTCGCCGGCGAGGTATTTCGCCCTCGTGCTGCAATTGTCGTGTACATTAGTTAGGTAACACTAACTTTCGGAAGGATCTTTCTGTGGCCAAGCCGACAACTGCATTGACGGTTCTGCGGACCGAACAATTGACCCCCCATATGGTACGAGTGTTTCTCGGGGGACCAGGCTTCGAGTCGTTCACTCCCAGCGAATACAGCGATTCCTATGTAAAGATCGAATTCGGCACTCCTGATCAGCCGACACTGCGCACCTACACGATTCGTTCGTACGATCTTGATGCCAAAGAGATTGCAATCGATTTTGTCGTCCACGGCGACATGGGTGTCGCAGGTCCGTGGGCCGCGTCAGTTCAGCCGGGCGCTGAGATTACTCTGCGGGGACCTGGTGGCGCGTTTTTGCCGTCACCAACCGCTGATTGGTATCTCTTCGTCGGAGACGAGACCGCAATACCCGCTATTTCCGCGTCGATAGCGCGATTGGCGCCGAATGCGGTCGGCTACGCCGTTGTCGAAGTCGGGGGACCGGAAGACGAAATCGCGCTCGATGCCCCAGAAGGTATTGCCGTGACCTGGCTACATCGCGGGGCATCGTCCGATGCGGTCGGCGAAGAATTAGCGGGCGACAACGCTCCGGTTGTCGCCGCGGTCAAGGCACTCGAATGGTTGCCGGGCGAACCGCACGTGTTCATTCACGGTGAAGCACAAGCCGTCATGCACAACCTCCGACCGTACATTCGCAAGGAACGAAATGTCCCGGCGTCGGCTGCTTCTATTTCCGGCTATTGGCGTCGTGGTCGCACCGAAGAGGGCTTCCGGGTCTGGAAGTCCGAACTCGCCGCGGCCGAAAACTAACTCGCGGCGGCCGTGCCGCGAGTCAGCAACACGAGCGCAACGGCCGCGAGAACTCCGAAGGTGGGAATTGCGATTGCCATCGGAACTGCCGTGTCTTCTCCCGCAATTCCCACCAACGGCGAAACCAGCGCCGCCAAGCCGAACTGGCCCGCTCCCATCAGCGCTGAACCGGTCCCGGCCGCGTTGGTGACCTCTCCTTGGGCGAGAGCGGTCGCATTGCCCATGATGAACCCGATGCTCGAAATTGCCACGAACAGTGGGACCAAGATCAACCAGGTATTCGTGGAACTGAAAACCACGCTGGTGCAGAACAATACGGCGCCGCCCATGAGGAGTAGGCACACCCCGAAACGCAGCAGCGTGCGTGCTCCGACGCGACCGAGCAGGCGAGTGGTGATCATCGCTGCCGTGACCATTCCGGTGGCGTTCACTGCGAACGCGATCGAGAATTGTGACGGACTCAGCCCGAGAACGTTCTGAACGACGAACGGTGACGCGGAGATGTACGCGAACAAGGCGCCGAATCCGAAGACGAATGCGAGCGCATATCCGAGGTAGTGCCGATTGCGGACCACGTATCGCAGATTCGAGATCAGGGCCTTCAATCCGCCGCCGTGGCGTCGCTCGGGCGGAAGTGTCTCGGGAACGAGCAAAACGACACCAGCCACCATCACGGCGCCCGCGACAGCCAGGACCCAGAAGATTCCGCGCCATCCGACGGGGCCGAGAAGTGCGCCGCCGATCAGTGGCGCGACGACGGGAGCGATACCGCCGATGATCATCATGATGCTGAAGAGCTTCGCTGCGTCGTCGCCGCGCGCTCGGTCGGCAATACAAGCGCGGGCAAGAACGATGGCAGCGCCTCCACTCAAGCCCTGGACGAGTCGTGCACCGATGAGAAACTCGATGTTCGGCGCCACCGCGCATGCCGCGCCGCTCAGTGCCGTGATGATTGTCGCGGCCAGCAGTATTCGTCGCCTGCCAAGTCCGTCGGAGATCGGACCGATGATCAGCTGGCCGATTCCGAGGCCTGCCATGAAGGTGGTCAGCGTGAGCTGAACGCTGGCCGCAGTAGTGTCGAGTGCATCCGCCATCAACGGTAGGCCGGGCAGGTACATGTCGATGGACAGTGGAGCGATTGCGGAAATCAGTGCCAGTACGCACAACATCTTCAGAGGAATTGCTCGATTCACCGATCAACCCTATCGGCGAGGGAGCTTGCAGTTTCAATCGCGGCGAGCGAGCGTGTGTTCATGACTGACGCATTGCCGGCGAGCTTGAGCGTTCACCTCGATGCGTATGCCGAGCACCTCCGACTGAGCCGAGGCCGGTCGGAACACACGATCCGCGCCTACGTCGGTGACGCGCGGGCATTGCTGACCCATTTCTCCGCGGGTTCGGAGAATGCAGATCTCGACCGCCTCGACCTAAGTGTCATGCGTTCGTGGTTGGCCGCCCAGAATGCCGTAGGAACAGCCCGTACGACGGTAGCTCGACGGGCTTCTTCGGCGCGTGGGTTCACTGCGTGGCTCGCGCAGACCGGACGCATTTCCGTCGACCCGGGCACACGTCTGGCGGCTCCACCCGCTCGCCGGACGCTGCCGACGGTGCTGCGTCAGAGCCAGGCCCTCGACGCAATGGATGCGGCGGAAAGCGGTGCGCAGCAACAAGAGCCGCTCGCCCTGCGAGACCGACTCATCGTGGAATTGTTGTACTCCACCGGAATTCGCGTCGGCGAGTTGTGTGGACTGGACGTCGAGTCGGTCGATGCCGATCGACGATTGCTTCGTGTTCTCGGCAAGGGGAACAAGGAGCGGTCGGTGCCATACGGCCTGCCCGCAGAATCGGCACTGAACGGCTGGCTGGAGCACGGACGACCCGCGCTGTGTTCGGATCGGTCCGGGCGAGCGTTGCTCCTCGGAGTTCGAGGCGGCCGGCTCGATCAGCGTCAGGCGCGTTCGGTGGTCCACGAAACCATGGCTGCAATTCCAGGGGCTCCCGACATGGGTCCGCACGGGCTTCGGCACTCGGCTGCGACACATTTGCTGGAGGGTGGTGCGGACCTTCGTGTGGTCCAAGAACTCCTCGGTCATGCGAGTTTGGCGACCACTCAGCTGTACACGCACGTGTCGGTCGAACGGCTTCGATCCGTCCACGATCAGGCCCATCCGCGCGCCTGATTTGTGGAGCGACGCGAGTTCTCGGCTGGTATTTGGTAGCGTCGCAGCTCAGAAGAGTGAACAATCGGCAAAGTTCGATCGTCGTATCGAGACACTCGATTACATGCGATATCCGGGGGATTCGTGAACCGCCAAGATGTGAAGCACCTGCCGAACAGCGGCCAACCAGCCTGGCTGTCCGAATCGCCGCAACCGGCTCCCGAGCCGGCGCCGACGCCGGAGCCTGTGGCGCGACTGCAAGAGGTCTGGTCCACGCCACCGCCACCGTCGAGCCAACAGCAGGTGACAAACCAGGATCTGGTTGCCGAAGCTTTACTGAAACGCCCGAAACGGACGCCGCGTGGCGGCTGGCGTAGGGGATTGCATCGTGCGACCGGAGGTGTGGTCAATCTGGGGGATTCGACCAACGAACAGCGCAACCGTGCACTGGCCGCCCGAATCGAGCAGCCGATCCGCAACGACTACCGAGTCGCTCTGCTCTCGCTCAAAGGCGGCGTGGGCAAGACGACGGTCACGGTCGGACTCGGTGCGACGTTTGCTTCGCTGCGTGGTGACTGCGTCGTGGCGGTTGACGCCAATCCCGATTTCGGGACTTTGGCACAACGTGTTCCGCTGCAGACCAATTCGACAGTGCGCGATCTGATTGCTGCTAGACCGGACATAAAGAGCTATTCGGACGTTCGAGTGCACACATCCCAGTCGTCGAGTCGTCTCGAGGTGCTGGCGAGTGAGCAGGATCCGGCGATTTCGGAGGCATTCAGCGAGGCCGACTATCGCCAGGTCATCGACATCTTGCAGGTCTACTACAACATCATCCTCACTGATTGCGGTACCGGGATCATGCACTCGGCGATGAACGGCGTTCTCGATCTTGCCAATTCGTTGGTTCTGGTCAGTTCGCCGGCAATCGACGGAGCGCGCAGTGCAGCGGCAACGCTCGACTGGCTTCAGTTGCACGGATACGGCCATCTGGTCGAGCGGACCGTCGTCGTCATCAGCGCCGCCAGACCCGGGTCGAGCGTCATCGACATGGACGCGTTGGTGGACTATTTCATGCGTCGATGCCGCGCCGTCGAGGTCATTCCTTTCGACGAGCATCTCGCGGAGGGGTCGGTGATGGACCTCGAATTGATGCGACCGGCCACCAGACGAGCGTTCATGGAACTGGCAGCGATGGTGGCCGACGACTTCGCGGACGCTGTGGGTCGGCACGCCGTTTCCGAGTGGCACTGATTCTGCGACCGATTTCTGCGACCGATCAGCCTCCTTTCAATGGCTTGAGCCTGAGCGGTTGCGACCGAACCAGTCCGAGTGGATCGAGATACTCGCGTCCTCTGCGCAAGCCCCAGTGCAAACATGCTTCGACAGCGCACCCTTCGTGCCCGGTTTCGAGGGTTCCGATCACGGACCTGGCTGCGACGCGTTCACCTGTGCGAACGACTGCGGTGACGGGTTCGTAGGTCGTGCGTAGGCCGCCGGAATGATCTATCGACACCGTCGGCTTTCCGGCGACCACTCCCGCGAACACCACGATGCCGTCGCCGGCCGCGAGGACGGATTGGCCGGCACTGCCGCCGAGATCGACCCCGCGATGACCCGGCAGCCAGTTCTCAGCCGGTTTGTCGAAAGCCCGTTCCACGTGCGGCCGAGGAGCGAGCGGCCAGTCGAATCGCGTGTCTGCTGACGCCGTGCCTACGGCCACACAGCAGGAGATCACGGCAAAGACCACGCCTCGTCGAGCTCCGCGCAACATCGTCATTCCTTGATCTTGCGTGGAGTAGCGCACGCTTCAATGCAGATCAGACGGGTAATCCACAAGGTAGCCGCCGATCCACAACCGCCGGTTCGGTCTGTTGCTTCCGGGGTGGTTATGGCATCGGGGGACGAGGACGTACACTTGTCGAGCGGTCTGTGCTCGCACAGTCCGACTTCGCGCGCCCGCGCACGTTTTCCGGCCTCGGCTGGTCCTGGTTCTCACGAAACAGGTCCGACGGCCGTGCGGGTGCCAGGGCAGGGATCACCCGATCGCCTGCATCAACCGGATTGAAAGTTTGAGGTACACAGCCATGGCTGTCGTAACCATGAAGCAGATGCTCGATAGTGGAACCCACTTCGGACATCAGACCCGTCGCTGGAACCCGAAGATGAAGCGATTCATCTTGACCGACCGCAACGGCATCTACATCATCGACCTCCAGCAGACGCTGACGTACATCGACAAGGCGTACGAGTTCGTCAAGGAGACCGTTGCCCACGGCGGCACCGTTCTCTTCGTCGGTACCAAGAAGCAGGCGCAGGAGTCCATCGCTTCCGAAGCGACTCGCGTCGGAATGCCCTACGTCAACCAGCGTTGGCTCGGCGGCATGCTCACCAACTTCACCACCGTTCACAAGCGTCTGCTTCGCCTCAAGGAGCTCGAGGCAATGGAGCAGACCGGTGGATTCGAAGGTCGCACCAAGAAGGAAATCCTCATGCTCACGCGTGAGATGACCAAGCTGGATCGCACCCTCGGTGGTATCCGCGACATGGCCAAGGTTCCTTCCGCGGTGTGGATCGTCGACACCAACAAGGAGCACCTGGCAGTTGCCGAGGCTCGCAAGCTGAACATCCCGGTCATCGCGATCCTGGACACCAACTGCGACCCCGACCTCGTCGACTACCCGATCCCGGGCAACGACGACGCCATCCGTTCCGCAGCACTGCTGACCAAGGTTGTCGCTTCCGCGGTTGCCGAAGGTGTGCAGGCACGTGCAGGACTGAGCGCCGACAAGGACGCGAAGCCCGAAGCCGGCGCAGGCGAGCCCCTCGCCGAGTGGGAGCAGGAACTGCTCTCGCAGGCAGCTCCGGCCGCAGAGGCTGAGGCAGCTCCGGCTGAAGAGGCTGAGGCAGCCCCCGCCGCAGAGGCACCGGCCACCGAGGCCTGATTCGTTGAAACCGGCCCTGACCAAGAGTTCTTTTGGTCAGGGCCGTTTCACCGTTAGGCCCGAGCACCACCGTCAGGCCGTGCTTCACCGTTAGGCCGTGCTTCACCGTTAGTCCTAGGTCCGAAACAGACACATGAGGAGGCTCGCTAATCATGGCGAACTACACCGCCGCTGACGTCAAGCGGCTCCGTGAGCTCACCGGCTCCGGAATGATGGCATGTAAGAACGCACTCGCAGATGCAGACGGCGATTTCGACAAGGCCGTCGAGCAGCTGCGCATCAAGGGCGCGAAGGATGTCGGAAAGCGCGCAGAGCGCACCACCGCTGAGGGTCTCGTCGTCGCCAAGGACGGCGTCATGATCGAGATCAACTGCGAGACCGACTTCGTCGCCAAGAACGACGAGTTCATCAAGCTGGCCGACGAGATCGTGACCGTCGCTGCTGCTGGTAAGCCTGCTGACCTCGACGCTCTCAAGGCGCTCGAGCTCGACGGCAAGACCATCGACACCGTCATTGCGGAGCAGTCCGCGAAGATCGGTGAGAAGCTCGAACTGAGCCGCGTCGCTTCCTTCGACGGCCCCGTTGCCGTTTACCTGCACAAGCGCAGCTCCGACTTGCCGCCCGCTGTCGGCGTTCTCGTCGAGTACACCGGTGAAGGCGATGCTGCTGCTGAGGCCGCTCGCGGCGCTGCAATGCAGGTCGCAGCACTCAAGGCGAAGTACGTCACGCGTGACGAGGTTCCCGAGGAGATCGTCGCTTCCGAGCGTCACATCGCCGAAGAGACCGCCCGCGCAGAAGGCAAGCCCGAGCAGGCACTGCCGAAGATCATCGAAGGCCGCGTCAACGGTTACTTCAAGGACGTCGTTCTGACCGAGCAGTCTTCGGTCACGGACTCCAAGAAGACCGTCAAGGCGATCCTCGACGAGGCAGGCGTGACCATCAAGCGCTTCGTGCGTTTCGAGGTCGGCGCCTCCGCTTAATTCGGAGCCCGCACACATGGACCCCGCCTGAAGAGCATTTGCTCTACCGGCGGGGTCTACGTGTACCTGGGGCCTCCGATGAGGCAGGATGAGAGTGCCTCGGGACGAGTCCCGGGGGCTTTCCTATGCCGCGGTGTCCGATTCGGCGGCAGAAGAAGAATGAAGGACCTACAAGGTCTTGTATCGAACTGAGGAGAACAATGTCCGAACCAGCCAACGAACGTCCAGGATTCAAGCGGGTCCTGCTCAAACTCGGCGGCGAAATGTTCGGAGGCGGCAAAGTCGGTCTCGATCCCGACGTGGTCACCAAGGTGGCTGAGCAGATCGCAGAGGTCGTTCGATCGGGCGTACAGGTTGCAGTGGTCATCGGCGGCGGAAACTTCTTCCGCGGAGCGGAACTGCAGCAGCGTGGCCTCGATCGCGCGCGCTCCGACTACATGGGCATGCTAGGCACCGTCATGAACTGCCTCGCTCTGCAGGATTTCCTGGAGAAGGCGGGCGTCGATTCTCGCGTGCAGACGGCCATCACCATGGGCCAGGTCGCCGAGCCGTACCTCCCCCTTCGCGCACGCAGGCACCTCGAGAAGGGGCGCGTAGTCATCTTCGGTGCCGGGATGGGTATGCCCTACTTCTCGACTGACACCACTGCTGCGCAGCGCGCGCTGGAGATCGGTGCCGAGGTAGTGCTGATGGCCAAGGCTGTCGACGGCGTCTACTCGGCCGACCCGCGTCTCGACCCGGACGCGACGATGTACGAACAGATCACGCACCGTGAGGTCATCGAACGTGAGCTCAAGGTCGCGGACGCGACGGCATTCAGCCTGTGCATGGACAACTCGATGCCGATGATGGTGTTCAACCTCCTCACCGAAGGAAACATCGCTCGCGCGGTGTCCGGTGAGAAGATCGGCACCCTGATCAAGTCGTGAGTGACACCCAAAAAATGATGCAGAACAACATGGAGGAACAGCCGTGATCGATGAAGCGCTCTTCGAGGCAGAAGAGAAGATGGAAAAGGCTGTCACGGTAGCCAAGGACGATCTCGGCTCGGTTCGCACCGGACGCGCGAACCCCGGTATGTTCTCGCGCATCGTGATCGACTACTACGGTTCGATCACGCCGATCACGCAGCTCGCGAGCATCAACGTCCCCGAGGCCCGCATGGTCATCGTCAAGCCGTACGAGGCTTCGCAGCTCAACGCGATCGAGACGGCGATCCGCAACTCGGATCTCGGTGTGAACCCGTCCAACGACGGCAGCATCATCCGCATTTCGGTTCCGCAGCTCACGGAAGAGCGTCGACGTGAACTGGTGAAGCAGGCCAAGTCCAAGGGCGAGGATTCGAAGGTCACGCTGCGCAACATCCGCCGCAAGGCGATGGACGAACTCGGCCGGATCCAGAAGGACGGTGAAGCCGGCGAGGACGAGGTCGGTCGCGCAGAGAAAGAACTCGACAAGACCACGGCGAAGTACGTGCACACGGTCGAGGAACTCGTCAAGCACAAGGAAGCAGAGTTGATGGAGGTATAGCCTCCTCATTTGCAGTGTTTGTCGTCGGGAGTAGATCAGGGAGTTTGGGTGCACGCACAAGAGGGAACCGCCGGTGGTCCCGTCACGGACGGGCCTACGGGCGGCGCTGAGGGCGCGCAACCGCCGAAGTCGAAGGCGGGCAGGAACCTACCTGCCGCCATCGGCGTCGGAGCTGGCCTCGGCGCCTTGGTCATCGGCACTTTGATCTTCCTCCCCCCGGGATGGATCGCAGTCGTTGCGATCGCGATGTTCATCGCGACGTGGGAGGTCACCACGCGGCTTCGTGAAGCCGACATCGAGGTGCCGCGAATTCCCCTTCTCGTCGGCGGGCAAGCCACGATCTGGCTCGGCTGGCCGTGGGGACCGGTCGGGGTGCTCAGCGGATTCACCGCAACCGTCCTGGTGTGCATGGTGTGGCGGTTGTTCGACCACGGGCTCAAAGCGACCCCGAAGAACTTCCTGCGAGACACCTCCATCACGGTGTTCGTTCTGGCGTGGATCCCGCTGTTGGCGTCATTCGGTGCGTTGATGGTGCTCGAAGACGACGGCCCCGGTCGCGTCTTCGTCTTGATGATCGGTGTCGTGTGCTCCGACATCGGCGGCTACGCGGCTGGAGTGCTGTTCGGGAAGCATCCGATGGTGCCCGCTGTGAGCCCGAAGAAGTCCTGGGAGGGATTCGTCGGATCCCTCATTTTCTGCGTCATCGGCAGTTTGCTTTCGGTGACGTTGATCCTCGACGCGAATTCGATGATCGGCGTCCTGCTCGGTGTCGTCCTGGTGGTAGTCGCGACGGTCGGCGACCTGATCGAATCGCAGATCAAGCGTGAACTCGGCATCAAGGACATGGGAACCTTGCTTCCCGGCCACGGCGGAATCATGGACCGCCTGGATTCACTCCTGCCGTCGGCATTTGTCACCTGGCTGATTCTGTACGCACTCGTCTGATTTCTCGTGCGTGATTTCTTCTCAGGCCGTTCCAAGCCGATCCCCAGTCCGAACATCTGGCATTGGCCGGACGTGTACGAAATCGAGAACCGTGCGCAGGACGTCGACGGTTCCCTCTGGGCCGCGATGCGAGCCCAGGTCGACTGGTCTGGACGCGATGTCGTCGATGTCGGCTGTGGGGCGGGGTTCCATCTACCGGAGTTCGCTCGTACTGCCCGTCGTGTTGTCGGAGTGGAGCCGCACGCACCGCTGGTGAGGGCCGCGCGGGAACGAACCCGCGATTCGGCGTCGATCGACGTAGTCCAGGGTTCAGCAGAGTCCACGGGTCTGGTGGATGCTTCAGTCGATCTCGTTCATGCCCGTACGGCGTACTTCTTCGGAAAAGGCTGCGGCCCGGGAATTCGTGAGGCCATGCGCATCCTGAGGCCCGGGGGAGTCTTGCTGATCGTGGATCTCGATGTGAGCGCCGGCCCGTACGGGGAGTGGATGAGGGCGGATCTGCCCAAATACGATCCCGCGGCGGTCGAAGCGTTCTTCGAGGCTCAAGGATTCTCGCTCACGCGCGTCGAGACCCGATGGGAGTTCGAGAATCGAGACGATATGCGGCGGGTACTCGGAATCGAGTTCACCGAGAAGACTGCCGAGCGTGCGTTCTCGCAAGTAACGGGATTGGGCTTCACGGTGCGATACCGGATCCATGTTCGGTCCAAACCACGATCACTCGAACTTGCGTGAAGGCGGGCTCAAAAGACGAACGTCAGGCGCTCCGACTTGAGCGCCTGACGTTTTCTGCACCGATTCAGTAGTAAAAAAATCAGTGATCGGTGGGGATGTGGAACAGGGTGGCGAGCTTGTGAATCTTCTTCGCCTTGGCGAGCTTGGGCAAGTCGCTGCCGTCGCGCACGCGTGAGCCGTCTTCGCCGAGATCGTCGATGACATTCTGAGCCCAGATCGCGTCGGCTACAGAGGGACTCAGTCCTGCGTTGACGGGGGCAGTCTGCGCGGTGGTCATGCAGAGTTTGCCGGCCATGCCGAGTGACAAGGTGATCGCACAGTCTCGGGCGAGCAGATCCAGATCGGGGCCGAGCGTGGGACCGTCGATCGGCGGAGCGATGCGTGCCGCGCGGCTGGCGATGGTGAGCCGCGAACGCGGGTACGACATCGACGTGGGGGAGTCGTCCATCCCAGTGTCGCGCCGGAAGTCGCCGCTGCCGAATGCGAGACGGAAGATGCCGTCAGTGCGTGCGATCTCGGGCGCAGCCTCGAGTCCCACCGCGGATTCGACGAGAGCAAGAATCTTGGTGCCGTCGGGAAGTCGCTCGGCCGTGGCGTCGGCCTGCTGACCGCTTTCGGTCTTTGCGAGCATGACGCCCTCGAGTCCGGGGAGGCCCGCGAGTGCGGCCAGATCCTCTTCCCAGAACGGTGTCGTGGCGTCGTTGATCCGAACCCAGGCGTGATTGTGTTCGCTCAGGAATGCGGCGACATCGCGGCGGGCAGCTGGTTTGTTGGGTGCGGTGACGGCATCCTCGAGGTCGAGAATGACGGCGTCGGCCGCACTCGCGAGTGCGGCGTCGAAGGTGTCCGGTTTGGACGCGGGGACGAGGAGCCAGGATCTTGCCTGCTGCGGGGCAATTCGCGAGGTCACAGGTCTCTCCATGTGAGTAGTCACATCAGGGCCTTTCCGGTGATTTCCACGACATCAATGATGCCTGCTGGCCCATCGATCGACCCAATTGCGTAACTAGATTTCAGTCACATCTGCCGCTTCGCTGCGCGCCGGATCTGAATGATGCGAACGCCGCCTGCCAACGCCATGATCAATGCGCCCGCGATGGCGGAAAGCAGGATCGTGATTCCGAGCGGAAAGTCGATCTGCCAGGCGAGGATCTTGACGGAGACGCTCTCGAGGTTCTGCAGGATGAACACCAGCAGTAAGATCAACACGATTGCACCTATGACCAGGCCAACCCAGGTCGTGGCGGCTCTGGTTCGGTCGGTGACCGACGTTCCGGTCGGCACCGGTTCAGGCGTCGGTGTCGGTTCCGGATCGTGTTTTTCCACTGCCTTGTTCTCGTCCACCTTCGGAAGTTCCGGATCGGGGCCGAAACCGTCGGCTGGGCCGTACACGGGGGAATTCGACGGATCCTCTGGTGTGGTTGACATGACATGATCATCACTCAACCTGCGCGAAGTTGCACGGGTAATCCGGCCACAATCGGGTGGCAGTGGGGTAGCACCCCAAAACAATGGGACAATGGTGTAACTATGGCTGCCTCTCTTCCCCTCGTTTTCACTGCACCCAAGCGCGGAATGCCTCCACGGCACCTCGCCGATCTCGATTCCGCCGAGCGCAAAGAAGCGGTGAAAGAGCTCGGCCTTCCGGCTTTCCGGGCCGATCAGCTGGCGCGTCAGTACTACGCGCGGCTGGAAGCCGATCCGGAGAAGATGACCGATCTCCCCGCATCGGTGCGCGAGAAGGTTGGGGAGTCGCTGTTCCCGACCTTGTTGACCCCGATCAAGCACCTCGCGTGCGATTCGGGCGACACTCGCAAGACCCTGTGGAAGGCACATGACGGAACGCTGCTCGAAAGCGTCTTGATGCGCTATCCCGACCGGGCAACACTTTGCATCTCGAGTCAGGCAGGCTGCGGAATGGCCTGCCCGTTCTGTGCGACGGGTCAGGGCGGCCTCGACCGCAACCTCTCGACCGCCGAGATCGTCGATCAGGTTCGCGAGGCAGCGGCCGCCATGCGCGACGGTGAAGTCGCCGGCGGCCCCGGACGCCTATCGAACGTCGTGTTCATGGGTATGGGCGAGCCTTTGGCGAACTACAAGCGTGTGGTGGCAGCGGTACGACGGATCACCTCGCCTGCACCCGACGGCCTCGGCCTGTCTCAGCGGTCCGTCACGGTCTCGACCGTCGGCCTAGCTCCCGCTATCCGCAAACTCGCTGACGAAGGCCTGAGCGTCACGCTGGCGGTGTCGCTGCACACACCGGACGACGAACTGCGCGACACTCTTGTCCCGGTCAACAATCGCTGGTCAGTGTCGGAGGTACTTCAGGCTGCCCGGTACTACGCAGACAAGACCGGTCGCCGTGTGTCCATCGAGTACGCGATGATCAAGAACGTCAACGATCAGCCGTGGCGCGCGGACATGCTGGGCAAGAAGCTGAAGAAAGCACTCGGCGGGTTGGTGCACGTCAACCTGATTCCGCTCAACCCGACTCCGGGTAGCGAGTGGGACGCGAGCCCCAAGGACGTCGAGCGTGAGTTCGTGCGTCGGGTCATCGCCCAGGGCGTCTCGTGCACGGTGCGCGATACGCGCGGTCAGGAAATCGCCGCAGCCTGTGGCCAGCTGGCAGCCGAGAACTGAAACGTTCCAGGCCTGAAACACGTAAAGAGAAGGCCTCCACGAACTTTCGTTCGTGGAGGCCTTCTCTTTGTCAGGTCTCTAGCGCGGGCGGCGACGGATCACGATGTCGCGGACCAGAATGAAAATCATCAATCCGGCGGTGCCGATGAGCCACAGATCCTCGACCTTGCCGTGATGGTTTCCGATCATCATCAGAAGCAGGAATATTGCGAAGAACCATCCGAGGAAACGGAAAAACTTGAGTCCTTCACCACTCCACCCCCATGCGGCAGAGGGAACCTCGGCCTCATCGACGTGCGAGACCACGACGGGGGCGCTGGACTTGACGTCCAACTGGGTATCGGCCACGGTCGATCCTCCTGCTCATTCGGTTGCACTACTGCCCAATATGGTGACATACGACTGCCTGTCGTACGTAGTTGGGCGTCGATAAGGTTGTTCTCAGGTGTTATCAGGAACAATGGGCGAGTGCAGGAAACCACACGTACCCGCGTCCTCCTCCTCGGCAGTACCGGTTCGATCGGTACCCAAGCGCTGGAGGTCATCGCTGCCAACCCCGACCGTTTCGAAGTAGTCGGTCTTGCAGCGGGCGGCAACAACGTCGAGTTGTTGGCCGAACAGATTCGTGCAACCGGCGTCACGGACGTCGCCGTCGCCGATCCTGCAGCGGCATCGGCGCTGGAATCGGTAACCGCCCGTTCGGGACCGAGCGCCGTGACGGAACTGGTTCGGGACAGCGGTGCCGATGTTGTCCTCAATGCGCTCGTCGGTTCGTTGGGACTCGAACCGACACTGGCGGCTTTGAACTCGGGAGCGCGCCTGGCGCTGGCGAACAAGGAATCGCTTGTCGCCGGCGGAGCGCTGGTGACGAAAGCCGCCGCCCCCGGTCAGATCGTGCCGGTCGACTCGGAGCATTCGGCGCTTGCCCAGTGCCTACGTGGTGGAACAGGCGACGAGGTGGCCCGGTTGGTTCTCACCGCTTCGGGTGGGCCGTTCCGTGGCTGGAGCGCCGAGGAGCTCGAAAGTGTGAATCCGGCTCAGGCAAAAGCGCACCCCACCTGGTCGATGGGCCCCATGAACACCCTCAACTCGGCAACTCTGGTCAACAAGGGCCTCGAGTTGATCGAGACGAACCTGCTGTTCGGGATCGACTACGACCGCATCGACGTCACCGTGCATCCGCAGTCGATCGTGCACTCCATGGTGACCTTCTTCGACGGATCGACGCTGGCACAGGCGAGTCCACCGGACATGAAGCTCCCGATCGCTCTCGCTCTCGGCTGGCCGGACCGCATCGAAGGTGCGGCGTCGGCATGCGACTTCACCACCGCCTCGACCTGGGAATTCGAGCCGCTCGATTCGTCGGTGTTCCCCGCTGTCGATCTGGCGCGAAGCGCAGGCAAATCCGGAGGTTGCTTCACCGCGATCTACAACGCGGCCAACGAAGTGGCGGCTCAGGCATTCCTCGACGGTGTCATTTCCTTCCCGGCGATCGTCCGCACGGTGGCTGCTGTTCTCGACGATGCAGGTCAATGGTCCGCAGAACCGGTTACCGTGGACGACGTTCTGGCCGCAGACGGCTGGGCACGCACACGAGCGCGTCAGCTCGTGAAGCAGGAGGGCTAGAGCTTTCATGGTTTTTGCACTGGGCGTAGTGCTGTTTGCCCTCGGCATCGGCGTGTCCATCGCCCTGCACGAAGCCGGTCACATGTGGACGGCCAAGGCTTTGGGAATGAAGGTTCGCCGCTACTACATCGGCTTCGGTCCGAAGATCTTCTCGTTCCGTCGAGGTGAGACCGAGTACGGCCTCAAGGCGCTGCCGCTGGGCGGATTCTGCGACATCGCGGGCATGACGGCCCTCGACGAGATGACGCCTGAAGAAGAGCCGCACGCGATGTACAAGAAGGCGGCGTGGAAGCGCGTCGTCGTCATGTCCGGCGGTATCGCGATGAACTTCATTCTCGGGTTCCTCCTGATCTACGCATTGCTTCTCGGCTGGGGCCGAACTGAGCCCGCTCAGCCAGTGGTCCAAGAGGTCACGTGTGTGGCCCCCGATCAGCTGGGCCAGGACGGCAACTTCGAGCTGACAGAGTGCTCGGGTGGGGGCCCCGCGGGAGATGCGGGCCTGCAATCGGGAGATCGGATCACCGCAGTCGACGGAAAGTCGACGAGCACCTTCCCTGAGGTGGCAGCAGCTATTCGAGGTGTGGATGGTCCGATCGTGTTGTCGGTTGATCGCGACGGAGAGGCCTTGTCGATCACGGTCGTGCCCGAACGAGTCCAGCGATATGTGAACTCGGCCAGTGGCGTTCCCGTGAAGCAGGAAGTATCCGCTGTCGGAATCGGTGGACCGGGCTCGGCGCTGGTCGAGTACAACGCTCTCACGGCTGTTCCGGCAGCCTTCGACTACACCGGCCAGATCATGGTCGACTCGGTGAAGGCGTTGGCTGACATTCCGTCGAAGGTGGGGGCTCTGTGGGAGTCGATCACGGGCGGCGAACGCGCCCAGGACACACCGATCAGCGTGGTCGGTGCCAGCGTGATCGGTGGCGAGGCCGCAGATCGAGCCGAGTGGCCGATGTTCGTCGGACTGCTCGCATCGATCAACTTCTTCCTCGGTGTTTTCAACATCCTGCCGCTGTTGCCGCTCGACGGCGGTCACATCGCGGTGGTCTTCTACGAGAAGATCCGTGATTGGTTCCGCGCCCGCCGAGGCTTGATTCCCGGCGGCCCGGTCGACTACACCAGACTCCTTCCGATTACTTACGTATTCATCGTGATCGGTGGCGCGTTCATGTTGCTGACACTCACGGCTGACATCGTCAATCCGATCAAGATCTTCTGACCGTGTGAGAAGGGTGACGGTTGCCGCGCGGTAGTGCGGCGATCGCCCGGCTAAACTTGCAGTGAAGCTATGAAAGAAGGCACAGACGTGACCATCCCTATCGGACTGGGAATGCCCTCGGCACCCGCAGCGATTCTTGCTCCTCGACGCAAGACACGGCAGCTGCAGGTCGGCACGGTAGGTGTGGGCAGCGATTTCCCCATCTCGGTGCAGTCCATGTGCACCACGAAGACGCACGACGTCAATGCAACGCTGCAGCAGATCGCGGAACTGACCGCGTCCGGTTGCGACATCGTTCGTGTCGCCTGCCCGCGTCAGGAAGACGCGGACGCGTTGTCGATCATTGCGAAGAAGAGCCAGATCCCGGTTATCGCCGACATCCACTTCCAGCCGCGCTACATCTTCGCGGCAATCGATGCGGGATGCGCTGCGGTGCGCGTCAATCCGGGCAACATCAAGGAATTCGACGGCCGTGTCAAAGAGGTGGCCAAGGCTGCCGGTGACGCAGGCATTCCGATCCGTATCGGTGTCAACGCGGGATCGCTCGATCCTCGGTTGATGGAGAAGTACGGCAAGGCGACGCCCGAAGCGTTGGTCGAGTCCGCGCTGTGGGAGGCCGGGTTGTTCGAAGAGCACGGCTTCGGTGACATCAAGATCTCCGTCAAGCACAACGATCCGGTGATCATGGTCGAGGCTTACCGCCAACTCGCCGCCAAATGCGATTACCCGTTGCACCTCGGCGTCACGGAGGCAGGGCCGGCGTTTCAGGGCACGATCAAGTCCGCGGTCGCCTTCGGTGCGCTGCTCGCGGAGGGTATCGGCGACACGATCCGGGTTTCGCTCTCGGCCCCGCCGGCCGAGGAAATCAAGGTCGGTAACCAGATTCTGCAGTCTCTGAACCTGCGTCCCCGCAAGCTCGAGATCGTCTCTTGCCCCTCGTGTGGCCGTGCACAGGTCGATGTCTACACGCTTGCCGACGAGGTCTCCGCCGGCCTCGAAGGCATGGAGATTCCGCTGCGCGTGGCAGTCATGGGTTGCGTCGTGAACGGACCGGGTGAAGCGCGTGAGGCCGACCTCGGTGTGGCGTCCGGCAACGGCAAGGGCCAGATCTTCGTCAAGGGCAAGGTCATCAAGACGGTGCCCGAGGCGCAGATCGTCGAGACGTTGATCGAAGAGGCGATGAAAATTGCCGAAAGCATGGAGGGTGACGCCTCGGAGGGTGCGCCGGTCGTCACCGTGAGTTGAGTGATTGCCGGATGAATCTTCCCCGTCGGTGTCAGGTTCGTGGCAATCTGAGTGCATCATGATCGGGTAGTGATATTCGTGGACGCGCAGTCGAGTCGAGGGGGTTGACGGATGCTCAAACTCCTCGGAGCCAAGCAGGTCGGAAGTCGAGATCTCGAAGACGTCCGACGGGTACTCGACGCCGATCCGGTGGCGGCCTGCATGATTGCCGCGCGCGTCGAAGAATGCGGCGTCGACCCACGAATGATTCACGGCGAGCTGTGGAGTCGAGGCGGGCCGTTGTCCTCACTGTGCTTTGCCGGGGCGAATCTGGTTCCGCTTCGAGGCGATCCGGATGACATTCGGGCATTCGCCGACCGTGCCTGTCGGATTCCGCGCATGTGCTCGTCGGTGGTCGGCCGCGCCGAATTGGCGTTGCCGCTGTGGGAGATGCTCGAGCTCGACTGGGGAACTGCGCGGGAGGTGCGCCCCGAACAGCCGTTGCTCGCGGTTTCCGAGCCGCTGGCGTGCCCGTCGGATCCACTGGTCCGGCAGGTTCGCTCGGACGAACTCGAGATCTATCTGCCTGCCGCGATCGCGATGTTCATCGAAGAGGTCGGAGTCGACCCGCGTGCCAACGACGGTGGGCGCGGATACCGGCACCGTGTCGCTAGCCTGATCGCCGCTGGTCGAGCGTGGGCGCACATCGAGGACGGCCAGGTCGTTTTCAAGGCGGAGGTCGGTTCGATGTCTGCTCGCTGTGGCCAGATCCAGGGTGTGTGGGTCAACCCGGAATTTCGTGGGCAGGGCTTCGGCGTGACCGGTACAGCGGCTGTAGCGGAGTCGATCATGGCGACCGGTCGCATTGCGAGCCTGTACGTCAACAGCTTCAATACGATTGCGCGGTCGACCTATTCGCGGGTGGGGTTCCGACAGGTCGCGACCTTCTCGACGGTGCTGCTCGACTGACCGTACAAGCTGCGTGCAATGGTCGCGCCTACGCTGGGTGGAGCATTTGTCGCCCTACTATGGGGCTCGATGAACACTCGGCATTTCTCTCGTAGTCGCTCGGCCCAACTGTTGGCCTCCTGCACCGTGATTTTCTTGGCGGTGGGGATCAGCTCGTGTACTCCGAAACCCGCCGGCCCCGAGCCCGTCGCGCAGCAGTTCCTGAGTGCGTTCGGTGACAGGGATTTCGACGAGGCAGCAAAACTGACGGACCGGCCTGATTCCGCGGGTCCTGTATTGAGTGACACCTGGGATGCGCTCCAGGCCGAGTCGATGACTGCCGAGACGACGTCGGTGAAGATGAACGGTGACACAGCGACGGTCGGCTACACCTACGAGTGGCACCTTCCGAAAGACCGTGTGTGGACGTACGACGGCGAGCTGCAGATGGGACGCAAGGACGGTGACTGGTCCGTCCGGTGGAGTTCGACGGACGTTCATCCGCGCCTCGGTGACAAGCAGACGATGTCGTTGCGGGCAACCGCGGCGCCGCGAGCGCGGGTCAACGAGCATTCGGGCACGGATGTCCTGGTGCCGGGAATTGTCTACCGAGTGAAGTTCGATCGCTCCAAGAGCAACGACATCATCGGTTCCGCGAACAGTCTCGCAAGTGTTCTCGGTCGGTTCGATTCTTCGCTGACGGGTCAATCGATCGCCGAATCCTCGACGGCCGTCAAGGGCGACTATCTGGTGACCCGCCTGCGCAGTGACGACTACGACCAGGTATCGGCGCAACTGGGAGCCATCTCGGGAGTATCTGTCTCGGACGAATCGGATCTCGTCTCGACGGACCCGGAGTTCGCGCCTGACCTTCTCGGGCAGATCAAGAAGACGATCATCGACGAGGTCGACGGCAAAGCCGGCTGGAGTGTCGTCACGGTCAACCAGAACGGCGTCGACACCGATGTGCTGACCGAGACTGCGCCGCAACCTGTTCCGTCGTTCAGTATCAGTTTGGACCGCAACATTCAGATCGCTGCTCAGCGTGCCGTGAACGTGAACAAGGATCAGGCGATGATGGTGGTCATCGAACCGTCGAGTGGGGCGATCCTGGCTGTCGCACAGAACAAGGCAGCAGACCGCGACGGACCGGTCGCGACGATGGGTCAGTACCCGCCCGGTTCGACGTTCAAGATCATCACGGCAGGCGCCGCAATTTCGACCGGTCAGGCGACCCCCGACACGATGGTGCCATGTCCTGGCCGGATCGAGATCGGTGAGCGCAGCGTCCCCAACTACAACGAGTTCTCACTCGGCACGGTGCCGATGGCAACGGCCTTCGCGCGTTCGTGCAACACGTCCTTCGCCAAGCTGGCCAGCGAGATGCAACCAGACACGTTGACCACTGCCGCAGCGCAGTTCGGCATCGGCCAGGACTACAACGTGGTGGGATTGCCGATCGATTCCGGTTCGGTGCCGCCGGCGTCGGACCTGGTGCAGCGGACCGAAGACGGGTTCGGTCAGGGAAAGGTCGTGGTCAGTCCGTTCGGAATGGCGATGGCAGCGGCGACGGTCGCGAACGGTTCGACTCCGGTGCCGCAACTGATTTCAGGGCGCGAAACCACCATCGACGGCGAGCGCCCGGCGATCTCGCCCGCCATGGTCGACGGCCTGCGCGGAATGATGCGACTCGTGGTCACCAGCGGTACTGCAGAACGCGTCGAAGATCAGGGTGAGGTGTACGGCAAGACCGGGGAAGCCGAGGTCGAAGGGGGATCGCACGCGTGGTTCGTCGGCTATCGCGGGAACCTGGCCTTCGCGACTCTGGTTGTGCGGGGCGGAAGTTCGGACAACGCCGTCGCAGTCACCCGCGACATGCTCACCGCCCTGCCTGAAGGCTACTGACCCGTCAGGGGAGCAGTCCCAACCTCCGGGCGGTCACCACGGCTTCGTGGCGTGAGCTCGCGTCCAGCTTTCCCATCGCGCTTCGCAGATAGCTCTTGACTGTTTCAGGGCGAAGGGAAAGCCGTTGGCCGGCTTCGATGTTGGTGCAGCCGAGTGCGACCTGAGAGAGAACATCCACTTCACGCGGTGTGAGCGTGACGTCGGATTCGGCGTCGGCGGTGGGACGCAGCAGGTTGGCCAAACGCTGGGAGAGTCCGCGGAGTTTGGTCTGCAAGTCGGTGTCGGTGACGGTCTGGGCGACACTGCGTAGTTCGGCGTGGACTCCGCGGATCTCTTCCGAAGACATACCGTCGGCGGTAGTCGCGGCGGCGGCCTGCAGTAGTTGCAGGCGACGATCGACTTCGTCGCGGATGGCGAACTCCATCCCGAGACGCCGGGATGCGCCGACCATGACGTCTGCTGTGCGGTCACCCAACGGAGCGGAATCGCGGATCGCGGCGTAGAGCACAGCGCGCGATTTTCCCGAAACCATGACCGGAACGGCGATGATCGAATGCAGGCCCTCGCTGAGAACAGGACGGTCGAAGTGATGAGTGATGGACTGCGAATTGCCGTAATCGTTGACGGTGATCGGTGAACCCTGGGCTACGACGCGTCCGCCCATGCCCGAGCGCGGCGGGATGGCCAAGCCCTTGAGGTTGTTGGTGCGGGTGCCGACGAATTCGCTCAGGTGCAGGGTTCCGTCCTGGACCTCGCCTCCGAACAGCACGGGAACAACGCCCTGAGCTGCGATTGTTCGGAGTTCACCTCGCATTGCGTCCCCGTCGCGGGGGCGCAGAAGTGACGAAGCATGTCGGTTCACGCAGGTACCCCTTTCTGGGGGTAGTGAAGTTCTCTTGTGAGCTAGATCATAGGGGGTGAACAGTACGTATGACGAGCCGCCAACGTAACCGGTCGGGCCAACCATACGACGATCGATAAGGAGCAAGTTGATGAGCACCGATCCCACCGCACGGGTGCGCGAGCTGCTGGACCAGTACGACACCCCGCATGCCAGCGCCGCAGAATTGCTCTGCGATCGGCATCCCGCGGATGGCGTTGCATTCACCGTCGTCGAGGCAGACCTTAGCTCGGTGGACCTCACTTACGGTCATCTACGTGAGCAGTCGGCGCGTTTCGCGGCAGCTCTGGCCGACCTCGGAGTCGAGCCGGGTGACAACGTCGCGACCTTGATGGGTAAGTCTGCGGACCTGGTGGTCGCGCTCCTCGGAATCTGGCGCCGCGGAGCGGTCCACGTGCCCTTGTTCACGGCGTTCGCTTCGCCGGCCATCGCTTTCCGCTTGACGGCCAGTGGCGCGAAGGTGGTCATTTCCGACGCCAATCAGCTCGAGAAGCTCGCGCCGGGAGAGGACATCCCCGCCGACGCAGCGTGGCAGGTCATCGTCGCGGGCGGCGCGGCCGGTGACGAGTTGGACTTCGACGCACTTGTCGCAGCTCAGGATGCCGAAGACCCGAAGGGCGCTGCTCAGGCAGTCGGCGGCAACGCACCGATGGTGCAGTTGTTCACCAGTGGCACCACGGGAACACCCAAGGGCGTGCCGGTTCCGGTGCGCGCGCTCGCCTCGTTCCACGCATACCAGGAGTTCGGCCTCGACGTCCGAGAGGACGACGTGTTCTGGAACGCCGCAGACCCGGGCTGGGCGTACGGGCTGTACTACGCGTTGCTCGGCCCGCTTGCCGCCGGCACGCGAAGCTTGCTGCTGCACGCCGGATTCTCCGCGCCGCTGACGTGGCAGATCATCGAGAAGTTCGGTGTCACCAATTTTGCCGCCGCTCCGACTGTCTACCGCAGTCTGCGTGCCGACAAGGCTCCCGTTCCGGAAGGCATCTCGCTGCGCCGCGCTTCCTCGGCCGGTGAGCCCTTGACTCCGGATGTTGTTGCGTGGTCGAAGAACTCGTTGGGCGTCGAGGTCCGTGATCACTACGGCCAGACCGAGCACGGCATGTTCATCGTCAACGCCTGGGCCGACGGACTTCGCGACGATGTCCGTCCCGGATCCATGGGTCGTCCGTTGCCGGGTTGGTCTGCCGCTGTGCTGGAAGACAATTCGGATGACATTGCACCGGCCCGCACTCAGGGCCGCGTGGCGATCGATACTCACAACAGCCCGTTGATGTGGTTCACCGGGTACGTCGATGCGCCGGAGAAGACGAAGCAGCGATTCAGCGAAGACGGCCGCTGGTACATCACCGGTGATGCGGGAATGACGGACGAGGACGGATTCTTCTTCTTCTCCTCGCGCGACGACGACGTCATCATCATGGCGGGCTACCGCATCGGTCCCTTCGACGTCGAGAGCGTGCTGGTCATGCACGAGCACGTCATCGAGGCCGCCGTGGTGGGCATGCCCGACGAGTTGCGCGGTGAGGTTCTCGAGGCGTTCGTCGTTCTTCGCGAAGGCGTCGACGGCGACGACGAACTCGAGAAGGAACTGCAGACGTTGGTGAAGAAGAAGTTCGCCGCGCACGCGTACCCACGCACGGTGCACTTTGTTCCGAACCTGCCCAAGACCCCGAGTGGCAAGGTTCAGCGGTACATCTTGCGGAAGGGATAAACCCCTGCTGTGCGCCTTTATTAACCCCCGGCGGTTAATAAAGGCGCACAGCAAGGTCAGCGCCGACGAATTCTGCCGACCACCATGAGGGCGACCAGGGTGACTGCAAGCAGCAGTGTCGTATTTGCTGCGGCAAGAAATACCTGGCCACGGTCGGTGAGTCCGAAGATGCTGACCGGCAAGGTCTTCCATGTCGCCGGGTAGACCATGACCGTTGCGCCCAGCTCACCCATCGACAGTGCGATGGAAAGCCCGGCGGCCGCACCCAACGCTGGGAGCAGCAGCGGTAGCGTTACCCGTGTCAGCACCCGCACCGGGCCGGCGCCGAGTGATTCGGCAGCTTGACGGTAGGCGGGATCGAGCCGTTCGAGCGCGGCCGATACGGAACTGAAGGCAAAGGCAAGCACCAAAACCGTGTGAGCGAGAATCACGATCCACTTGGTGCCGCCGAGCAGTAGCGGGCGCTCGTTGAAAGTGATGAGCAGACCCAAGCCGATCGCGACCGACGGAACCGCAATCGGTAAATGGAATACGGCATCGGTGATGCGCCGCAGCCACATCGGTGCCTCACGCGCGGCCAGCGCGGCCCACGTTCCGACGATCAATGCCAATGCCCCCGCGATGAATGCAGTCTGCAAACTGACGATCAGGCTGGCGAAGTTCTCGTCGGACAGCGCCGTGGAGAAGTTCTTGCCGCCGAGATTCGACGGAAGTGGACCGGTCCACGATCCGGCCAAGGCAGCCGCGACGACGGTGGCGATGGGCGCGACAAAAACCACCGCGACGACCAGGGTGAAGAATCCGAGTACGAGGGCCCTAGAGCTTCGTGTCCACAGCAGCACGGCTGCCTCCCATCAATCTGTTGAAGGTGAATCGGTAGAGGCAGTACAGGCCGAGTGAGAGTGCGACCTGGACCGTCGCGATCACTGCTGCGCCGGGCAAGTCGAAGGTGACAATGCCGCGGGTGTAGATGAGGACCGGCAGAGTTACGACGTCTTTAGCCCCGGTGAAGAGCACGATGCCGAATTCATTCAGCGTCATCAGAAGCACGAGCGATCCACTGGCCAGGAGGGCCGGCCACGCTTCCGGCATCACCACCTGCCGCAGAACTCGGACGGGTGACGCGCCGAGACTGGCTGCCACGTCGAGTTGTTCACGCGGAATCTGGGTGAACGCTGCCAATAGTGGACGCACGACAAAGGGTGTGAAGAAAGTGATTTCGGCCGCGATCACACCGAACGGAGTGTTGAGGAAATTCAGTGGGCCGCTCGCATCGCCGGTGATGCGGACGATCAAGGCGTTGACGGCGCCGGCTGTCCCGTACAGGAACGTGAACGCCAGCGTGATCAGGAAAGACGGCAGGGCGAGCACCGTGTCGATCAATCGCCCCACCACCTTGGATCCGGCGAACGGAACGAAGGCAAGCACCAAGGCGAGGAAGGTTCCCAGGATCAGGCAACCCAGGGTCGACGCCACGGCGATTTGGATGGTCCGCCAGAGCGCGGTTCTGAACAGTTCCGAACCGAGCACCGAAGACCACGTGGACAACCCGGTGCCATCTGCGGTGCTCAGAGATTCCGTGAGGACACGTGCGGTGGGATAGACAGCAAACACGAGGACAAGAAGCAGTGGTGGCAGCGTCCAGCCGATCCGGCGCCACGGGATCGGGTCTTTGTGCTGGGGCGCAGCGGTTTCGGGGCGTTCCAGGGTTGTCGTCATGGGTGGCGATCCGCCGGAACCAGGACACTGCCGTCCGTGGGCAGGACGACGCCCACTTCGGTGTCGACCGGTCGTTCGTCGTGCCCTGGAACATCCGCGTCGACGCGGACATCGTCGAGGCCACGTACAGCCAGCGTCAGACGCGTCGTGGAACCGCGCCAGACGCTCGAGACGATGCGCGCCGGGAATGATCCTCGTGCGCCGAGGCCGGTTACGGCTACCGCGTGTGGACGAACACACAGGTAGGCGTCCATGTCGGACTCCCATTCGATGTGCCCGATCTCGGGCTGCGGGGCGTGAGCAGTGAACGGCGTGCCACCGATCGAGACCAGCGCGGAGGTGCCGATGACGCGTGTGACGGTGCAGGGCAGCAGGTTGGCACCCCCGAGGAACGCCGCGGTGAAGCTGGACGGCGGACGTTTCCACAAGGCCTCAGCGGTGTCGATGTCCGCGAGTCTGGCGTTGCGCATCACTGCGATTCGGTCTGCCAGCGCCAGGGCTTCACTCTGATCGTGCGTCACGTAGAGCATGGCTGTGTCAGGTAGTGCTGCGCGCAGTCTCGCCAGTTCGCCGAGCATGCTCTCGCGAAGTTGAGCATCCAGGGCGGCCAGTGGTTCGTCGAGGAGGAGTACTCCAGGGCGAATTGCCAACGCTCGGGCAATGGCGATTCGCTGCTGTTGACCGCCGGAAAGTTCACGGGGAAGCCGCTTTCCGTACGCCGACATCCCGACCATGTCCAGGGCTTCGGCCACGCGAGGGCCGATCTCCGACCGCGGCACGCGATGGGCTCGGAGTCCGAAGGCTACGTTTTCGGATACACGCATGTGCGGGAAGAGAGCGTACGACTGGACGACGACGCCGATACCGCGTTGTGCGGGAGGCAGATTGGTGATGTCTCGGGTGCCGAGCTTGACGGAACCGGACGTGGGGCGGACAAATCCCGCGAGGGCCTTCAGGGCGGTCGACTTGCCGGATCCACTGGGCCCCAGCAGTGCCACAGTTTCACCGGGTGCCACTCGCAGATTGAAATCGACGAGTGCATGGGTTGCGGTCTTCCCGCGGCCGTAGGCGACGTTGACGCGATCGAAGGTGATGGCCGGAGCAGAATGTTCGATCGCTCCGTGAACACCGACGGTCTCGGGGAGCGTCCGCCCCAGTCTGGTTCTTGCCATGATCAGCTCCCGGTGGCTTTCTGGTAAGCGGCGATGTCGGCGTCGAGCGAGCTGAGGACGTCGTTCCAGTTCGGGGTCCACACGTTGACGCCCTGCAGAACTCCGGAAGGCGTGTTCTTGTCGGTGGATTCACCGGCAGCGCTTCGGACGTCCTCGCGGACCGATACGCCGAGTGCATCGGTGGCGACGGTCTTCTGGGATTCTTCGGAGAGCAGGAACTCCATCAACTTCTTGGCTTGTTCGCTGCTCGGTGCGCTCTTGGCGAGGCCCATCACGTAGGGCAGTGCAATGGTGGTGCGAGTGCCGTCGGCTCCAGCGGGGAAGAAGATGTCGAACTTCGATCCGTCGTCGGCGATGGAGGCGAGGTTCATCTGGACGTCACCGTTGGCGACCAGCAGCTCTCCGTTACTGACCTTGGGCTGGAGCTTTCCGGTGGAAGACGAGGGTCCGACGTTGTTGGCCTGGAGCTTTCCGAGGTAGTCGAGTGCTCCTTCCTTACCCATCAGGTTCTGGAGCAGCAAGAGCACCGCGGTGCCGTCGCCGGCCTGGCCGGGCGTGGAGTACTGCAACTTGCCCTTGAACTGGTCAGTGAGCAGATCGTCCCAAGATTGTGGGGCGGGTGATGCAGTCGGATTGGCGATGAACGAGAGGTAATTCTCGACGACGGGCACGTACTTGCCGGCGTCGTCCTTCTCGTCGGCAGGAACGGCGGAGGTGTCGATTCCGCTGGGCTCGAGCAGACCTTGGGCGTCGGCCTTCTGGATGAACGGGGGCAGCGTGATGATCACGTCTGCCTGTGGGTTGGACTGCTCCTTTTCGACGCGGGAGACGACCTCGCCGGATCCGGCTTCCACGAGGTTGACGGCGATACCGGTCTGCGCGGTGAAGGCGTCGAATCTTCCCTTGTACCAACCGGACAGGCCGTCGGCGCTGTAGACGGTGACGGTCTCGGTATCTGATCCGGCAGCAGTGCCGGTGCCACCGCAGGCAGTGGTGAACGAAAGGACGGACACGGCGAGAGCGGCCGCAGCGATGCTCGGGCGTAGACGCATGACGATTCCTTTTTCGGAGGTGAGATCAGGAGTGGGTGAGGAGTTCGGCGAACTCCGTCACGGACGGGACGATGTGGGTGGCTCCGGCGTCGCGAAGCTGTTGCTCGTCATGTGCGCCGGTCAGAGTTCCGGCGACGACGGATGCGCCGGAACGAATGCCGCTGAGCACGTCGTTGGACGTGTCGCCGAGTACGGCGATCTGGTGGACGTCGTCGATCGAAAGTTTGAGCAGGGCAGTCAGAATCAGGTCGGGGTACGGGCGACCGCGACCGGCCTCGGCGGGGGAGAGGGTGAGATCGGCGAGGGTTTTCCAGCCGAGCGCGACGAGGAGTTTGTCCTGGGTCGATCGGCTGAACCCGGTGGTCAAGGCAACTTTGATGCCGGCCTCGCGCAAAGTGGTGATGGCTTTCTCGGCGCCGGGGATCGGCTCGGCCAGGCCCTGGTCGATGAGGGAGTCGTACGTGGTTTCGAAGGCGGCGTTCGCGGCCTGGGCGCGGTCTTCGTCACCGAAGATCGCCCGGAACACGACGATCTTCGACTGGCCCATCGTGTCGAGGACGTACTGGCGAGCGGCGTCGGCTTCCGGGCCTTCGGCGGGCAGTCCGCCGGCTTCAGCGGCGGCAGCGAAGGCGCGAAGAACCAGTCCGTCGTCGGCGACGGTGGTGCCGGCCATGTCGAGAACGGCAAGGGTGATCGGAGACATGAGAAGTCTTTCTTGTCGGAGAGATTCAGAGACCGAGCTGGTCGGCGGTTTGTTCCGCCAGTGCCGGGCCGAGCGTCATACCGCGGCCACCGGGGCCGGCAACCACCCAGACGTTGTCGGCGGCTTGTGCGCGGTGAACAAGTTGTGAGGGGTCGATGCACTGGCTGTAGACGCCCGCCCAACGCTTGACGATTGGCGGAAGATCGCGTCCCAGAAGTGTTTCCACGACTCCGGACAGATGGCGATAGGGCGCCTCGTCGACATCGAAGTCGAAGGGTTCCTCGTATTCGTGGGTGTCGCCGATGGTCAGCCCGCCGTGCAAGCGCTGCACGCACAGGAGTTGCATGCGGTGTTCCTCGGCAGTCGGTTCCTGCGGCTGCACTGTGCGGAGGTGATCGAGGGCAGATCCGGCGAAACCGGGGTAGTAGCGGAAGCTGTCACCGTCAGCGATTGCGGTGGTGAGCTTTTCGCCGAGTGGGGCGCTCTGCATCATCTGCAGGCGCACACGGCGCAACGGGAGATCGCCGGCGAGATCGCGAGCCAATCCGCCGAGTGTCGCTCCGGGGCAGACGATCACGAGATCGGCGTCGAAGCTGCGACCGTGGTCGTCGCGGATGTGTGCGCCGGAGGTGGTCGTCGTGATCTCGCGGGCTTCCGTTCCGGCGTGGAAAGTGTAACGGCCGGTGGATTCCAGGTAAGAACGGATGGCGGGGAGCGCTTGCCGTGACTCGACAGCGGCGTCCAGCGTGCAGTGCAGTCCGCCGAGAAACTTGCCCCGGAGCGCGGGGTTGACGACGCGAACGGCGTCGGGATCCAGAACCGCGAACCCTCGGTTGTCGGCGTCCGGCCGAGAGAACGCTTCCTGCGCGACCGCGACCTCCTCCTCGGTGCGCATGAGGGTGATGGAGCCGGCTGGGCGGTATCCGACGCCGGGGACACGGGCGGCAAGGTCTGCCCACAGTTCGCGCGAGCGCAGCGCAGCTTCGAGTTCGTGCGGGGCTCGCCCGGATACCCAGACGAGGCCGAAGTTCCGTACCGTGGCACCGCGGGCTTCGGGCTCACGTTCGAGATGGATGACGTCGTGTCCCCGACGGATTGCCTCGTCGGCGTGCGCCGTTCCGAGGATCCCTCCGCCCACAATCAAAATTCGCATGTAGAAATAGTGACGTTTGGTCTAGACCAATAGGGGGAATCGAGACGAACTCCAGGTTAACAATTGGTATAGACCGAATTCTTGTACGCTTGCGCCATGAATCAGCAGACGTCCACCGGGCCGGGGACCTCGAGCGTCGTGATCGAACCGGAGTTGAAGTACTACCGGGTGCGCACCGAGATCGAGACCATTCTCAGTGGGCTCGAGGAGGGCGACGCAGTCCCGTCCGAGCGGGAATTGGCGGCGCGGTTCACAGTCGCTCGCGAGACGGTCCGTCAAGCGCTTCGTGATCTTCTTGTCGAAGGGCGAATCGAGCGGCGGGGGCGGGGCACTGTCGTCGCGAGTCCGAAGTTGGTTCAGCCGCTATCGATTCGTTCCTATACCGAAGGTGCTCTGAGCGCTGGGCGAGTACCCAGTCGTAAGGTTGTGACCTTCGAACGAATGTCGGCCGACGACGGTCTCGCCACGGAATTGGGTATCGAACCAGGTGACAGCGTCGTTCATCTCGAGCGTGTTCTCTTCGCCGACGGAGAGAAGATCGGACTCGAATCAACGTTCCTGCCGGACAGCAGGTTCGGTGAGATGCTCGACGCTTTCGATGCGACGACGTCGCTGTACGCGGCTATCCGTTCCATCGGCGTGGTCTTTGCCTCCGCAACCGAACGGATCGAGACGGTGCTCGCTTCACCGCGGGAGGCAACGCTCGTCGAGTCCACCACCTCGATGCCGATGCTTCTATTGCACCGGACGTCTGTCGACCCGGACGGTGTGCCGATCGAGCGCGTTCGTTCGCTCTACCGCGGCGACCGTATTGCCTTCTTGACGACTCTTCGCGAGTAGGAGGGGCGTCGAGGGGGTCTGCTGTTACCGGGAACGATAGGCACTCCCAGGCCCGTGGAATCTGTTCTGTACTGGACTCCATCAAACGGGAGGACAGTGAACATGGGTGACAAGAAGGTCTGGTTCGTAACCGGCGCAGGCCGGGGGATGGGAGTCGATATTGCTCAGGCGGCTCTTGCCGCCGGGCACGCGGTGGTGGCAACGGGGCGTGATGCGGACCGTGTTTCTGCAGCGATCGGTGCGCATGACGACCGGTTGGTGATTGCCTTGGACATCACCGACGATCAAGCCGCATATGCTGCGGTGGACACGGCAGTTGCACGATTTGGTGGAATCGATGTACTGGTGAACAACGCCGGAAACTTCTACGCCGGGTTCTTCGAGGTTGTCAGTCCGGCGCAACTTCGCGCTCAGATGGAGACCAACTTTTTCGGGCCGATCAATGTGACACGGGCGGTGTTGCCGGTAATGCGTAGGCAACGGAGTGGACGTGTCGTGACTGTCAGCTCGCTTGCGGGCCTGGTTGGTCAGGAGTTTTGCGCAGCCTACGCGGCGTCGAAGTTTGCGCTGGAGGGTTGGATGGAATCATTGCAATTCGATGTCGAACCGTACGGAATCGGGACGATGATCGTGGAGCCGGGATTCTTCCGGACCGAACTGCTTGTCGAGGGTGTGTCGTCGGTCTGGCCGGAATTGTCGATAGACGATTACGACGCTCGGACCGGCGAGACCGTCGAAGCGTGGAAGAGTATGAACGGTGCCCAGGGCGGGGATCCGGTGAAACTTGCCGCGGCACTTGTGGCACTTGTCGATTCGCCGCTACCCCCACGTCGTTGGGTCGCCGGTGCCGATGCAGTGTCCGTGGTCGAGCAGAAAGCCCACCAACTACTCGATCAAGTTGAAGCCCATCGCGGTTTGTCCTCGTCGCTTGCCCACGTGGACGTGACGACCTGATCCGAGTTTGTCAGGTCACGGGAGTGAGGTGAACATGTCCACGAGCCCCTGGGGTGCGTTCTCGCCGAAGCACATGTCCAGTCCATCAGCGGACTGTTGTGCCGCCGCGGCGCTGCGTGGGAATAGGCGCTCTTCGTAGACAGCTAGCCCTTCCTCCGTGCTGCTGTGCGACGCGATCGCCTGGCCGAGTTCCGCGCCGTCGAGCATTGCCAGGTTCGCACCCTCTCCGGCAAACGGCGACATGACGTGTGCCGCGTCCCCGAGCAGAGTGACCCTGGGAGTACGGCTCCAACTGTGGCCGATGGGAAGGGCATGGATGGGGCGAGGGATCAGCGAGCTGTCGGCTTCGACGATCAGTGAACGCAGTGACTCGTCCCAGTCCGAGAAGTGTTCCAGCAGAACCTTCTTCGCGATGTGATCGTCGGAGAAGTCGACACTCGCTGCCCAGCTCTCGGGAACTCGCAGGGCGGCATAGATGTGCAGACTGTTGTCGGTCTCACGGTGGGCAAGGAAGCCCTTGTCGGCACTGAGTGCGAACATCATTCCGCCGCCGACGGTTTCAGCGGCATCCACGTGCTGGTTGTCGGCGTCGTGAAGGTCGAACTCCACGAAAGATATTCCGGTGTACGCAGGAGTGTAGTTTGAAACCAATGGACGGATTTTCGACCACGCACCGTCGGCGCCGACCAGGAGATCGGTGGTGAAGTGGGTGCCATCCGCGAGGTGAACTTCGTGTCGACCATCCGGCAACGGATGCGCACTGCGGACCTTGGCTCCCCAGTGGAGTGTTTCCTTCGGAATTGAGCTGAGCAGTAGGTCACGCAGCTGGCCGCGGTCGATTTCCGGGCGGTCGCCGTCTCCGGTGTCCTGCTCGCTCAGGTGCACGACGGCATTTCGATCGAGGACGCGTGTCTCTTCCCCGCCTTGATGAACGAGGGCGCGGAACTCCTCATAGAGGCCGGCGGCACGAAGCGCGATCTGACCCGAGTCTTCGTGGATGTCGAGCATCCCGCCTTGAGTTCTGGCTGTCGGTCCGGATTCGAGATCGAATACCGCCGAATCGATTCCGCGGAGATGGAGGACTCGGGCGAGGGTGAGGCCGCCGAGGCCGGCGCCGATGATTGCGATGGGGTAGTGGTTCATGGTGGGTTCCTAAGAAGTGAGTGGGGTGTTCTCGATGCCCGTGATGAGCGTGCGGAATCCCCAGGAGAGGCGCGCCGAGGGTTCACCGGCAAGTAGAGCTGTTGCATGGCCTGCGACGAGTGGGTGCGTCTGCGGGTTTGCGTTCTGGATTGCGTCGGTCAACGCGCTCCATCGGGCATCCGCGTCGGCGGAATTGTTCGGCGCAGAGTGTTCGGCGGCAGTGGACGTCGCGTACTGCAGTAGCAAGTCCACGCCCCACGCGGCCTGACCTGGAGGGACTTCGCCTTCGTCGAGCAATGCCAGCAGGCGCTCGAGCAGGCGCACGTAGTGAACTCCGCTGGGTCGGGAAACGAGTGCCGACTGGGCGAGACCGGGATGATCGAACAGCACGGCCGTGTACGAGGTCAACACCCGTTCAAGGCGAGCTTGCCAAGTGCCGGAGGAATTTTCGGCGAGGTCCACGACTCCGAGGAGTTCGTCGAGAACCGCGGCATGCAGCTCGACTGTGTTGCGCACGTACACGTACATCGATGCCGGCCCGGTGTCGAGTTCGAGGGCGAGTCGACGCATCGTCACTTTCTGCAAGCCCTCCGACCGCAAGATTTCCACCGCGGTACTGACGATGCCCTCGCGTGTCAGAGCGGGTTTGGCCGGACGATTGCGACGGCTCGACGGACTTGTTGGCTGAGTGGGCATGATTTCACGGTACACGAACATGTTCGTAACGAACATGTTCGTTGGATCACGCACTGAACGTCGACCGCTGTGCGGAGCCATATCGGGAGCGGTGGGTTACATGCCTGAACCGCCGGAGAGCATTGCGATCGTCAGTAGGATGCCACCCACAATCCCCACGAGCGGGCTGTCGCTGTCGAGAAGCCAGTCGTTCAACGATCCCATGAGTGCCTCTTTCGGGTTTCGATCTGTCGACGGTCGAGCCTATCGACAGATCGAAACCCGTGATGTCACTTTCGTCCGAATTGTGGATCGGACCCGAGGTGATCAGCCGTAGACGTTGCCCGGGCTGATCAACTTGGTGATCGGCACCATCAAAGCACTGGTCAGGTCGGTCTCTCCGTCGATGTCGGTGTTGATGAAGACGACCAGGGTTGTGTCCTTCTCAGGCAAGTAGACCGAGACTGTCTTGTAGCCGGGCAGGCTTCCGTTGTGACCGATCCAGCCGCCGCTGTTGAACAAACCGAGTCCGTAGCCGGAGCTGTCGTCCCCTTCGCTCAAGCTCACGGTTTGCAGGCGCTGCTTCTGAGTGGCGTCGGTCAGGAGATCGCCTTTGGCCAGCGCCGGAACCCAAATGCGCATGTCGTCCAACGACGAGATCATTGCACCCGCGGCGCCGCCCCACGACGGATTCCAGTCCGTCGCCGCGGTCACGGATTCGTCGAGCGTTTGGTTGGTGTACCCCTGAGCGTGTGGTGTCGGGAACGCGTTGGTGGTGGGAAAGCTGGTGTGCTCCATTCCGAGTGGTGTCGTGATCTTGGTGTCGATGACTTCCGACAGTTTTGAGCCGGAGACCTTTTCGATGACCATGCCGAGCAGAAGGGTGTTGGTATTCGAGTAATCGACAGTGGTTCCTGGTCGAATTTGGAGTGGGAGGTCCTTGACGTATCCGAAGAGCTCTTCGGATGTGAATGATCGGCGAGGGTCGGAAAGAACATCCATGACAAACTGTTCGGACGTCGTGTAGGCCACGAGGCCGCTGCGCATCCCCGCCAGCTGGCGCAGGTTGATCGCATCGCCTTCCATGACGCCGTCGACGTACTGGGAGATCGGATCGTCGAGACCGATCTTTCCCTCGTCGACCAATTGCAGCAGGGCGGTGACGGTAAATGTTTTGGTGACGCTACCGATCCGGTGGTAGAAGTCGGTTTCCATCGGCGCTTTGGTTGCCGTATCCGAGACTCCTGCAACCTTGACGTAGTTGCCGTCGGGCCCCCAAATGCCCACCATCGCACCGGGAATCCCGGTCGAATTCACCGCTGCGTCGACGATCGAATCGAGCTGGTCGGTGATGGTCGAGTCCATGATCTTGTCGGATGTGTCTGTGGATTTGTCCGTGCTGCAGCTGATTACAGCTCCAACCATGGCGCTGCACAGGCCGACAAGCATGATGCGTCTTGCTCCGGTTTTCATGAGTCGAACTCTGCCTGTCCGAGGGCACTCACACATCGACCCCGGGTACGGCAGACGCAGTCCCCAGGTACCTCCTCAACCGGTACCGGGGGACTACGGAACCCTGGTCTGAACCCTTGACTTGGGTCAGAGCCCGCCGTCGAAGAACGCCGCCAGGGCCAGCGCGGGGTCTGCCGCGGTGCCCATATTTGCTACGCCGACAACGATCAATCCCAGCGTGAACAGTGCAGTGAGAAGACCTATCGACCCCGACATGAATCTCGTCCGTCGCTCGGATCGTGCCGTTCTCGCGAAGCGTGCCCACACGACCACAGTCACGGCCAGTGATATTGCTGTCGCGATCAGCGCGATCACCGCCATGGCCAAGTGATACCGCGCGAAGTCGCTGATCATCAGTTCGAGGGCGGGACTTTGCTGATTTCCGGTGCCCGTCGACTGAGCGAGCTGTTGTCGGACCTGCCCGACAGTTTCGGAGAGTGCCCCATCCGTCTGGGCCACGGGCAACATCGAGATCAGCGAGGAGAAGGGTGCAACGACACCTTGGATATTTGCCATCACGAGTACCGAGGAAAACATCGCGAGGAGCGTGACCAGCCCTCCCGCCGAGACGAATGCGAGTTTCTTTCCAGCCGTCAGAGGGCCGGCGTTCACGAACGACGCCTTGAGCATCCGGCCGAGTGCGAGCAGAACCGTCAGCAGGATTACCGCGATCACGGCCTTGGCCACGTGGTACCGCAGCCAGTAGTCGACAGCGGACTCCAAGCTCGGCGAGAAGGCTTGGACACCGGAACTCCAGTATTCGACGAACGCGGCGCGGACCGTCTCGACGAGTTCTCCCTGGTCTGCGTACCCATCACCCGGCCTACTCGTCAGCATGCCCGGGGCGAGAACGAAGGCAGCGGAGAAACCGGCGACCAACGCGATCAACGCGGCGATCTTGCGACCTGAGGACTGCGTCGAGCGCGACGGCCCCGCAGTGTTGTGCCGTGAAGAATTGTGCAGTGGGATTCCTCCAGCGTGATGAGCGATCATCTGGTCACCGTCCACAAAGTCATGTCACCGAGTGTAGAAATCGGTACACCGGACTTCATCGTTCGAGAGGATGATATTTCCGGCGACGGCGTCCGCCCGCCCTCGCCGCTGCCGTCGACATCCTCCTCAGCACTCGACGACATTGACGGCGAGCCCGCCTTCACTTGTTTCCTTGTAACGCACGGACATGTCGTTTCCGGTTTGGCGCATGGTTTCGATGACGGTATCGAGGCTCACCACATGCGTCCCGTCACCGAGGTATGCGAGCTGAGCTGCGGTGACTGCAGTCGAGGCGGCTACGGCATTTCGTTCGATGCAGGGGATTTGGACCAGGCCACCAACCGGATCGCAGGTCAGCCCCAGATGGTGTTCCATGGCAATCTCAGCTGCATTCTCGATTTGTCGTGGTGATCCGCCCATGACAGCGCACAAGCCGGCTGCCGCCATCGCGCAGGCAGCTCCGACCTCGCCTTGGCACCCCGCCTCCGCGCCCGAGATCGAGGCATTCGCCTTGATGATCGATCCGATTGCGGCAGCGGTGAGGAGAAAGGTTCGAACGTCGTGAACGCCGGCGCCCGTAGCGCGTATGTGGTGATAGAGCACCGCCGGCACGATGCCCGCAGCGCCGTTCGTCGGAGCCGTTACCACGCGGCCACCTGCTGCATTTTCTTCGTTGACCGCCATGGCGTAGACGGTCAGCCACTCGCGTGAGGAGGGGGCGCAGTTACGTTGTTCCAGTTGAATGTTCGCAGACCGTGCTCTTCGGCGAACTCCGAGACGCCCGGGCAATACACCTTCGGTCTGGGTGCCGCGTTCGATGCATGTGCGCATCGCGGACCAGATCGCGTCGATGCCGGTGAATGCCCGATCCTGGCCGTGCATCGCGATTTCGTCCGACAGTGCCAACTCGGCGATAGTTCCGGAGCCGCATTCCGCCAGTAGCTCTTTCGCGGTTCGATAGCGTGAGTTGATCGAATGCGCGCTTGCTTGCGTCTCCGTTCCGGCGCGCAGTACGAATCCGCCACCGATCGACAGATATGTACTCGTACAGACGATTTCGCGACCGCTGAAGGCGGTCAGTGTCATCGAGTTGGGGTGCCCGTGACGGCGAACGAGCGGCTCGAACACCATGTCCTCGTGAGTGAACACAACGTGCCTGAGTGAGCCGCCGACGAGCTTCACCGATCCGCCGTCCGAGAGCTCGGCCCAACGCCCGTGAACGTCGTTCGGCTCGCACGTTTCAGGATCCAACCCACGAAGTCCCGCGATCACCGCGTCGGGAGTGCAGTGCCCTATTCCGGTGGCGGCGAGAGAGCCGTGCAGATTGCAGCGAATTCGGTCGACCGACGCGGTCAAGCCGGCGTCGGAGAGCTCGCCGACAAAAGTGCGGGCGGCTCGCATCGGACCGACCGTGTGTGAACTGGAGGGCCCGATGCCGATGGAGAAGAATTCGAGCGCGGAAACATAGACGCCGGTGGTGCTCATTCGGCGCTCGTGACGGTAGTCGCTCCTGACTCGCGCTGGGCCGCAATCGTCAGGAGGTTGGAGCGCGAGTCTCCGGTGGCGGCTCGGATCACAGTGCGCGCCATTGCAATTGCTCCGTGCAGAACAGCTTCGTCGCCCGCTGCGGAGCGGGCATCAGCGGCAAACTCGATCGTGTGAGGAACTCCGGTAACGCCGCGTAACGCGATCATCGGGTGGATCGAGGGAACCACCTTCGACACGTTGCCCATGTCTGTCGAGCCGCCGGTCAGGGGAGTTCGGGCGGCCGCGGTGCGGCCCAGGCTCGCGATCTCCTCGTCCCAGATCGTCGCCAGCACGCGATGTTGAACAAGCTCCTCGTAGCGCGGTTCGGCGCGTTCGGTCGACCAGGAGCAGTCGCTGGCCACAGCTGCGCCCTCGAAGCAGGAGAGCATACGACGCTTGGCGTCCAACAGCACGTCGAGTTCTGCGGCCCGAACTTCCGCTCGCACCAACGTCGAGGCCGGAATGATGTTTGTTGCTTCGCCGCCGTGCTCGACATAGGCGTTGAGCCTGACGTCGGACGGAAGTTGTTGACGGAGAAGTCCGATGGCGACCAAGGCGATCGTGGCGGCGTCACCTGCGTTGATGCCCTTGTGTGGCGCAGCGGCCGCGTGTGCGGCTCTTCCGGTGTAGGTCACGTCGAACCGGTCGACTGCCTGCGTTCCGGTGACGGTGCAACTGACGTCTTCACCTGCAGCGCCGTGGACCATGATCGACATCGCCGCGCCCTCCCATGCGCCACGTTCGAGCAGCAAGACTTTCCCGCCGCCATGTTCTTCGGCCGGCGTACCGAGAAGGACGACGGTCAGGCCGTGTTCCTCCGCGACCTCTCCGAGCGCGACAGCTGCTCCCAGTCCGGCAGCGGCGATGACATTGTGTCCACACGCATGACCGATGTCGGGAAGGGCGTCGTACTCGGCGCAGACGACGACGCGGAAAGGGCCGGAGCCCCGCACCGCTTCGAATGCCGTCTCGAGGCCGTAGGCGGCGCGAGTAACCGTGAAGCCGGCTTCCTGCGCGGCGTCCGCCAAGAGGGCCGACGCATGATGCTCTTCGAATGCCAATTCTGGGTGAGCATGGATGGTGTGGCTGACGTCGATGAGGCGTGATGCCCACTTCTCGATCGTGCTCGAAACCGAGTCTGTGCGGGTGCGGGGGTCAGCGATGGACATGGGTATTGGTTCCTTTCAACATCTTTGGTTCTCAGCGTTTTCGGGTGCAGTTCTAGTGCCAGAGGCCCAGCGCGAACTCCGCGACGACCACGGAAAGTAGGTAAGAGGCGAGGATCGCGACGATTCCGACGGGCACGATCTTCCAGCCGATCGTCTTGAGCAAGGGAAGGTCCTTGCCGAGGCTGAGACCTGCGACAGTCAAGGTGAGGGTGCAGATCGAGAGAAAGTCGACAGTCCCGACGGTGCTCGAGACGAAATCACCGATGGGGGACCACGGTGTTGTCGCCAAGGCGCCGATGGTGATGATTGCGATCATCGCCGCGATCTTGCCGCGGGTCAGGCGGGCCACGCCGACGCCCAGGAGCAACAATCCGGTGAGGATCAAGTAACCGACGATGATCGATCGAGATACGCCACCCGCTGCGATCGAGGAGACGATGACCCCACCGACGAACAGAATCGGAACGATCGTGGTCAGCGGCACGGTGACGCTCGGCGCAACCGCTCGTGGGGCAGTGTCGGCTTTCCGTTCGCTGGTCGTCTTCGAGCGCTTGGTGAGTGCGCCGTAGATTCGATCAGCAAGGGGGAGTGCGACATACATGCCGACATACACGCCGAGGAGGCCGGTGATGATGTTGGATGTGGCCGCCACGGCGAGTACCTGGTCGGCCATCTCGGGGTGCGCCGAAACGACGCTGGCGGCAGCGGCAGCCATCATCGAGCCGGATCCGACGCCGGCACCCATCGCCAATGCGAGGGGGTCGAAGATGTTGAAGGATGTAGCCAGTGACGCAATCAGGCTGATCAGCACGGCACCGAACAGAGTGCCGAAGACGTACATCGACAGGACTCCACGGTACTGGTCGGAATCGGGGCCGTAGCGTTCGCTGACCATCGCGAAGGAACCCTCGCGGTCGATGGAGAAGGTTGCTCCGACGGTGGCCGGCCCCATCCGAAGGAGTACCGCCAGCGGGAGTGCGAGAGCGATAGTGCCGAACAAGTGCCCCAATTCCTGCAGTAGCAGTGCGGGGCCCGCCTCGAACAACAATTGGATGTTCGGGCCGATGGTGAAAGACAACCTTGCACAAAGCAAGAGAACAGCCAGGCCCATGATTGCCGAGGCCGCAGCCTGAAGGTCGAGGCCGAGTGGTTTCCACTTCTGGCTCGAGACGACACCGCCGGCAATCAGTCCCCACACCATGGGCAGGATCGTGATGGCGGCAGCGCCGACGGGAATCACTGCGGGGCCGATCAGTTGCGCGCCTGCCGCAAGCCCGAGGAGCAGAATCACCACGATCCACAGCCGTGGCGACCGCATGGCAAAAACGACTTTTTGCGTCGCGGTTTGATCGCTGACTGGGGAATCGTCATGCGAGACAGGGAATGCTTCGGTCATGTCGGTGTCTTTCTCGAGGGGGCGAACGAACGCAAGAAGTAAGGGTTCTCGAGGCTCAGGATTTGGTGGACTATTGATGTGATGAAGTTAGGATCGACGCGTTTCGATCCTGTTTCGGTGCAGCATTCTTCTGAAAGTGAGGTCCTCGGTGCAGGATCAGATGCTCAAGGACGACGATCTTCGGCTGTTGAACGCACTGCAGATCAGGCCGCGAGCGTCGTGGTCCGAGCTTTCACGCGCGATCGGTTCCGACCCGGTCACCCTGACCAGGCGTTGGGAGCGTCTGCACTCGCAAGGAATAGCGTGGATCGCTGCGTACCGTGGTGGACCCATCGTGTCGGCGACCGCACTTCTCGAGATCGAATGCGCACCGGCACAGACCATGAGCGTTGCCGAACAGATCGCGCACGATCCCGAAGTTCTCACAGTCGATCTCACAACCGGCAATCGGGATCTGCTCGTCACGCTCACCTGCACTGACCTCGATCAATTGTCCAGGTACGTGTTGGAGCGAACACAATCCCTGCCGATGATCACCGCGATGCGAACTCAGATCGTGTCCTCGGCGAACTCCGACGCGAGGAACTGGCGTCTACGTGCTCTCGATGCGGAAGAAATTGCCGCGCTCGAGTCGGCCCCGGCGGGAAAGATTCGTGGTGTACGCGCCGGCGAAGAGGAACAGTCGCAGCTGTTCGACATTCTTTCTCGCGAACCACGTGTCACCGTCTCGGCACTCGCTGCGGCCCTCGGAGTCACGCCGGCTCGCGCTGGGGCGCTCCTTTCTCACGAGCTGTCGACGGGGCGACTGGTCGTCCGCACGGAGATTGCTCGGCCCTACTCCGGCTGGCCGGTCTACGCCTGGTACTTCTTACGTCTCGACGGGCGAAAGGAGGCAATTGCTCAGCGTCTTTCGCACCTGCGTGAGGCGAGGCTTGTTGCTTCTACGATCGGCAGCTACGACATCGCATTGGCGGTGTGGCTGCGCTCGATCGACGACGTGCAGCGTCTGGAAGGTTATCTCGCCGAGCAGTTTCCGGGCGTATCCGTGGTGGACCGGTCGATCGTCCTGCGTACGCCGCATCACCTGCATCGGACGATCGATGTGTCGGGTCGAAGCATGCCGAAGCACGGGTGATCCGCAACTCGTTCGCTCGGGTCGGGTGCTCTCCGACTAGTTGGGGATCGCCACGTCGACGATCAAGCCGAAGTGATCGGAACCTTCGATCTCGATCCGCTCGAGTGACTTCGCCTGTCCGCCCCGCAGAAGTACATGGTCGATGCCGACGATCGCGGGAAATTTCTTGTCCGCCGGATAGGTGCGCACGATGCCTACTCCCAATTGGTCTGCGGCATCGGAGTAGCCGACATCGAGGAGGTCACGGAATTGCTTGTGCGTGAATGTGGTGTTGAAGTCGCCACTGACGATGACGGTTTCCTCGGCGGCAGCAGCGTCGAGCGCGTTTCGCAAAGTGCTCAGCTCGGCAGTCCACACGTCGGGCGGGGTCACGTACGCCGGTCCGGGGTGAACCGCCAGAAGGGTGAACGGGGTCGAGAAGCCCACTTCGGCAACAAGATTGGTCGGTCCGAATCCGTTCAATTCCCGAGTTTCCGTCAGCGGATAACGGCTGTAAATACCGGCGCCACCCCCGCCGGCCTCGTCCGGTACCAAGTAGTGATGCGGCAGCAGTTGCTCGAGTCCTTGATCTCTGAGAGAGCCTTCGAGTGATGTGGTCAGTTCCTGAACCGTCAGGACGTCGATTGCCTTCTCGCGCACCGTCGCAGTCAAACTGGCGGGATCTGCCTGCCCGAAGAGAAGGTTTGCTTGCATTACGCGCAGAGTCGGCCCGTCGATTTCGGAACTGTTTGCCACATACAGTGGACTGATCACCGACGCGCCCACCGCAATCAGTACCACCGAGATCGCCAGCAGGATCCAGCGGCGAAAGACCAGGCATATCAGGGACGCTGCGAGTGTGACCGCAAGCAGTATCGGGACGAAGGAGGCCACGGCGATCAACGGGTTGATCGGCTTGGTGGAGTACAACGCGATCAGCGAGACAACGCCGACGGCGATACCGCCCACGCCGGCGACCTGAGCGATACGGCGTGCCGGAACATTGTCCGTCGTGAATCCCATACCAAACGGTACCCAATGCAGCCACGGCTCCCGACTGCCTGGCGTTTGTCAGTCGTCGGTTCGGGTGCGGAATGCGTTCACGGCGGCTTCGACGGTCGGGTAGAAGTGCGTCGAATCGAATCGATCCCCGACTCCGAATCGGATGAGTCGATCCTTGATCGGACCTTTCATCTCTGCGAATGCCAACCGAATTCCTTTGCCTTCGAGGAATGTATCCAGATCGACGAGTTCGTCGACTGCCGTTGTATCGAGTCCGGTGATCGGTTCGGCGGCTATAACCACCCAGTCGACCGGATCTGGCGCCTTGGCGACGACGGAGCGAACGTACTCGTCGAAGATCTCGCCGTTCGCGAAAAACAGTGGCGCGTCAAACCTCACCAACACCAGGCCGGGGATGCGATGCCCATCTGGATGGCGTTCGATGTCGTGGAATCCGGCGGGTTCGCCCGTCTCGACGAGTTCGGTTCGATGTGGCTGCCATACCTGCGCGATGACCGCTGCGAAGGACAGTCCGATCGCTACAAGGATGCCTTGTAGCACACCGACCAGGGCGACGCCCAGAAACGCCGCGACGGCGAGGCCGAATTCCACGGTGCTCATGCGCCACATGCGGACCATGCCGCCCACGTCGATCAGTGCACACGCGGCGACGATGACGACGGCGGCCAGTGTTGCATCGGGCAGATATGCCGTGAGTCCGGGAGCGACGAGGACGAACACCAGGACCGCGAGCGCCCCGACGACGCCGGCCAATTGTGTGTGCGCCCCACTCTGTTCGGCTACCGGAGTTCGTGACCCGCTCGCCGAGATCGGAAACCCGCCGAACAGCCCGCCGGCCACGTTCGCGACACCGATCGCCTTCATTTCGGTACTGCCGTTCACGTCCTCGCCGTGGCGGGCGGCGAAGGTGCGCGAGAGAACGCCGGTGTCGGCGAAGGCAATCAATGCGATACCGGCGGCGGGCCCGATCAGATGGCCGACGTCCTGCCAGGTGACTCCACCGACGGAAGGGAGGGGGAGTCCTTCCGGTAGTGCGCCGACCATGCCGATGTCATCGGTGAGACCGGCGGCAGCGGACAAGACTATGGCCGCGACAACGGCCACCAGAACGCCGGGAACAACAGGTACCCAGAGCCGGAAGGCGACTATGACGACTAGCGAACCGACACCGATGGCGGCAGCGAGGGGGTCGACGTCGCCACCCACCAGGGCCTTTGAGATCCCGCCGATTTCACCGAGTAGACCGGACGCGTCGACGGAGAATCCGAGCAGCTTGGGAATCTGACCAACTACGACGACGACTGCAATGGCATTGAGGTAGCCGAGACGGATCGGTTTCGAGAGGAGTTCGGTCACGAAGCCGAGACGAAGGAATCCGCCGATCACGAGGATGAGTCCGACAAGAATGGCGAGAACACCGGCTAGTGCAAGCGCATTCTCCGAATCGCCGACCACTGCCAGCGGTATGACCGCGGCGGCAATCAGCGGCGCCAGTGACGAATCAGGTCCGAGTACAAGGATTTTCGAGGGCCCGACTACCGCGTACGCGAGCAAAGGCACGATGGTGGCGTACAGCCCGGCGTACGCAGGCAACCCGGCGGCCTCGGCGTAGCCCATGCCTGCCGGGATGAGCAGGGCAGTCAAGACGAGTCCGGCAGTGACGTCTGTTCGCAACCACTCGCGGCGATACCCACGGGCAGTCGCGACGCCCGGTAGCCGACCTAGACTCTCCGCCCACATCATCGTTTGATTGTCCTCCCTCAGTGGAGCGAACGGGCGCGCTCGGGGGCAACCGCGGTGGTCGCAGGGAGGGGCGCAGGTGCCTGTGCGAGGCGGCGGCGTCGAATTGCCTTGTCCAACTCGACGACAACCGGGATGATCAGCGACCAACCCAGGCAGGCGAGCCACTGGGCGCCGGTCAGTGAGGTTGTCATGAGGAGGTCCTGGAGGACGCCCGCCTCGACGGCGAATACGGTCACGACCGTGGGGATCGTCAAGATCTTGATGGCACCGAGAACCGGTGGAACCACGCCGGACTCGGGATCACGCCGCATGGTCAGCCCCGCGAGAATCGAACCGAGAGAGAGCACTACGAATGCTGTGGTCATGGGAACATTCGCCTCGGAAGTACTCATTTCACCGGGTGCGAGAAGCATCGCCGCGAGTGTCACGGCAAATTGCAGGACACCGTACGCGAGCCACTGAGCGACTGCGCTTCGATGTGCGATCGGCATCTTGGGATCGCGCGGAGGCTTGTTCATCAGATCCGGTGGCGGCGGGTCGAGCATGATCACGGCGACGGGGAACAGTGTGATGAAGAAGTGCTGGAACAGCACCATCAGTGGCGTCAGTGCCACACCCTCGTTGATGTTGAAGATGCTCGCAGCGAGGAAGAGGAGAACCAAGGAGAAGAGTTTCGACATCTGGTAGCGGATGTATGAGACGATTTTTCCGTAGATGTTGCGGCCCAAAGTGATCGCGGTGATGAGGGTGCCGAAGTTGTCGTCGGTGAGCACCATCTTGCCCGCCTGTTTGGTCACCTCACTGCCCGAGCCCATGGCGACGCCGATGTCTGCCTTCTTCAACGCGGCGGCGTCGTTGACCGCGTCTCCGGTCATCGCGACGACGGCGCCACCGCTCTGCATGACATCGACCAAGCGAAGTTTGTCCTGCGGAGTGACGCGGCCGAACACGTGCAGGTTCGGCAACGCGGTCGACAGTTCTTCATCGGTCATCGCTTGCAACTCTCCTCCGCCCACCGAGCCCGGGCCGAGTCCGAGTTCGGCACCGATCGCTGCGGCGGTGATGGCATGGTCGCCGGTGATCATGCGGACCTCGATGCCGGCCCGGTGTGCGGTTCGCACCGAATCGACCGCCTCCGGACGCAGCGGGTCGATGATGCCTGCCATACCGACAAACGTCAGGTCCTCGACAAAGGACATGGGGTCGGCCACGACAGCGTCTTCCCGTCCGTCGAGGCGTCTGACCGCGAATGCCAGCACCCGAAGACCCTTTTCGGACATGGACTGATTTGCTGCCGTGAGTTCGTCTCGGACTTCCTCGATCGGGACCTGCCGACGGCCGGGGAGAAAGGCCGAAGAACACCGAGCGAGGACGACATCGGGTCCGCCCTTGACCAATCCGACGAACTGACTTACGCCGTCGACTTCGAGATGGTGGTACGTGGCCATGAACTTGTACGCGGAATCGAACGGAACCGTCGCCACCCGCGGGTAGGTCCGTCTGGTGAGTGGGGCGTCGGCACCGATCTTTGCCGCGAGCACCACGAGCGCGGCCTCGGTCGGGTCGCCGACAACTTCCCCGGAATCGGAAACCGTTGCATCGCTGTCGAGACACAGTCCGTATGCGAGAAGGGTGAAGTCGGGCGGCGCCTCGCCGGCAACCTGCGTTATCCTTCCCGCTTTGGCATAGCCTTCGCCCTCGACCGTGTACCAACGGCCGTGGACGTACAGCGATCGGACGGTCATCTGGTTCATGGTCAGCGTGCCGGTCTTGTCCGAGTTGATTGCACTGGTCGCGCCGAGTGTTTCGACGTCGGTCAGGTTCTTCACGACGGCCTTGGCGTCGGCCAGTTGACGGGCACCGTAGGCCAGCATCGCCTGGACGAATGTTGGCAGGCCGGTCGGAATCGCGGACACTCCCATTGCGATACCAAGGAGCAGAAGCGTAGTCAGGTCCTGCCCACGAAGGAGCCCGATGACGACGATGACGATCACTGCCGTCCACGCGATGATTCCGAGAAGTTTGGTGAGAGAGTCCAATTCACGTTGAAGTGGCGACTTGCCAGGGGCGACCGCCGACAACATCGACGCGATCCGGCCTATCTGCGTCTGCATCCCGGTCTCGGTGACCACCATGGTCGCCGTGCCGCGGGTGACCGAGGTGTTCTGGAAGGCCAGATTGCTGCGGTCTCCGAGCGGAATATCCTCGTTGTTCAGCGTATTCGGGTCCTTCGGTATCGGCGCGCTTTCCCCGGTCAATGCGGCTTCCTGCGTCTCCAGGGTGGTGGTGGCGAGCAACCGTCCGTCGGCAGCGATGATGTCTCCTGCCTCGACTTGGACGATGTCACCCGGCACCAGTTCGGTAGCGTCGAGTTGAATCAGGTTCCCGTCACGAATGACCCGTGCTTGGGGCGTCTGCATCTTGGCGAGGGCGTCGACGCTGGCCCGTGCCTTCAACTCCTGTCGAGTTCCGAGGACGATGTTGAGCACGACGAGCACCGCCACCACGATTGCTGTCGGCACTTCACCGATGGCGATGCTGACCGCGGCCACGGCGACGAGCATCAAGTTCATCGGATCTTTCAGCTGCAACAGCGCGATCGACCACGTCGACGGCGGTGGCGTCGAGGTGATTTCGTTCGACCCGTAGCGTCGTCGCCGTTGGTCGGCCTCATCCGACTGCAGTCCGCGCTCCGGGTCCGACTGCAGTACGGACACGACTGATTCGCCACTCTGCGCATGCCACGGCGTGGGGCTCATGACCGCACATCCTTTCCTTGGCGATCGTCAATACCGGGTCGGAATCCAGTGCAGCGGTTGTTTGGGCGTCTGGTAGCCGTGAGCCTTCTGCCGTTTCGGCAGGGTGATGTCCGTGGATTGCACGGGCTCGTAGGGGATCTGACTCAGAATGTGGCTGATGATGTTGAGTCGTCCGCGTTTCTTGTCATTGTTGTTTGCGACATACCATGGCGCCCAGCCGGTGTCGGTGAAGCGAAACATCTCGTCGCGGGCACGCGAGTAGTCGTACCAATGACTGAACGACTTCAGATCGAGATTCGACAGCTTCCAGATCTTTCGAGGGTCGTCGATCCGGCTCTGCAGACGTAAGAGCTGCTGTTCTTCGCTGACCTCGAGCCAGTACTTGAGCAGAATGACTCCCGATTCGACGATCGCGCGTTCGACGGTCGGAATGAGCTGGAGAAATTGATGTGCTTGTTCTTCGGTGCAAAAGCCCATTACTCGTTCTACACCGGCACGGTTGTACCAACTTCGGTCGAAGATGACGATCTCACCGCCAGCCGGAAGATGCGGGACGTAGCGCTGGACATACATCTGCGAATGCTCTCGCTCGGTCGGGGCGGGTAACGCAACGACCCGGAACACTCGCGGACTCACTCGCTCGGTGATGGCTTTGATGACACCGCCCTTCCCCGCGGTATCTCGACCTTCGAATACGATGCAGACCTTGGCTCCAGACGATTTGACCCACTCCTGCAAAGCCACGAGTTCGCCGTGCAACGGCTTGAGTTTGCGGCGGTACACCTTGTTCTTCATCGGCTTTTCTGCCACGGGCGGCGCGTCGTCGGTAAGGGTCGACGGGGTGTCGTCGTGAAGAATCCGAGCGTTCTTTCCCACTTCCACTCCCTGGCATCATGAGCGCAACGCGAGCGCGCGGGGAACCGTCCGCCCTTATGTGTATGCCCCATATTCGGTGAACCTATTCTCTTCGCAATCGAGACCCGAATCGTGTTGTTTTCGAACCCTTTCCGAGTCTTGACGTGCTCGGCTGGACGGACGACCATTAATGGATGACTGGCGACGAAGAGTTGCTCCACGTCGAGCGGGTGATCACTCGCCTCATTTCCCGCTATCCCGCCGTTCCTCCACCGGAGATCGAAAACAGAGTGCGAACAATTCACCAGCGTTTTGCGGGATGTCGGATCCGCGACTTCGTGCCTCTTCTGGTCGAAAAGGCGGCCAGACAAGAGATCTCGGATCGGAGAATCGTGATTCCGATAATGGATGAGCGCTCGGCGAGTCTGAACTCTCTCGAGCTGTAGCCGGAACGGGGATCGTCGGCGCATACTGAAATGACCTTGGACCAGGGAGTTCTGGCCGAATGCAGGAGCTCAGGCGCGGAACGTCAGCCTCCCGAACTCCTGATGTGTAAAACCGAGTACAGGGAGCGTTGACATGGAAGGCTTCTGGGAATTCTTCTGGTTCATCTTCGTCTGCTTTGCCTTTGTGGCGTACTTGAGCGTGTTGTTCTCGATCATCACCGACTTGTTCCGTGATCACGAGACTTCGGGCTGGGCCAAGGCGTTGTGGATGATATTCCTCTTCGTCATTCCATTCCTGTCCGCGATGATCTACGTGGTCGTCAAGAATGACGGAATGACGAGGCGGTCGATGGAAGCCGCTCAACAGCACATACACGCGCAGAGTGATTACATTCGAAAGGTCGCCGGGAAATCGCCGACTCAGCAGATCGCCGACGCCAGAGAGCTTCTCGACTCAGGCGCGATCAACGAAGAGGAATTCCAGGCCATCAAGGCAAAGGCGCTGGCGTAGTTTTCGTATCTTCTGCCCCGGGCCTGGCGTCGTCGGTTCCCCCGTCGTCAGGCGCGGCGTCCTGCGCGGCGGCGCGTGCGGGACGAACCAATACTTCCAGTGCGACGAGAGCAACGAGCGCAATGACGACGATCCAACCAACGACCAATCCGGTGGGGTAGCGCCAGAAGAGCAGCAACAGTGCGGCGATGCCGATGATGGCACAGCGCAGTGGGACACGAAGCTGATTGGCCCACCGCTCCACCTGATTCGGCGTTCGGCCGCTTGCAGAATGCCGGACGAAGTCCAACGCCTGCCCGTAGCCTCGACGAACGGCGATCGCCGACGACGACCCACCGATCAGGTAGGCGCCGAGCCCCACCACCACACCGAGGACCGCAACCGCGCGAAGGCTCGTCCGAAGCGGAACCAGAACTGTGTCGATGACAGCGGTGGCGGCGTCTGGCGAGAGGATATCGGTAGGGACACTGTCGAGGTAGATTGCACGTCCGATCAGAATTCCGATGGCAAGAACAAGCATTCCCAACGCAATCGACAGACCGACCAGGGACAGCGTACGAAGCCTGCGACCGGTTGGCGCAACGGCGACAGCGGCTGCTGCGCAAGCGATTCCCAACCACGGCAGCACCGCCGAGACCTTGTCGAGTGCCGAGACGGCTCGCTGCGCCTTCACCAGCTCGGGGGACTGGAAGAGAACAAACTCCTTGTCCACGGACGGGATTTTGTCTGCGAAAGCGAAGCCGCGGTCGGTCAGCGCCGTTTTCACCCGGTCGATGATCGTGCTCAGTGAAATGCTGACCGTTCCGCTCTGGTCGACCTCGACCGAGTCGGGTCCGTAGTTTCCGGTCATGACGGCGACGAGGGAGTTGTGCGCCGCTCGGTTCGCCTGAATCCAAAGGTCTTCGAACTGCTGCGTCCGAACGAGCGAGGCCACTGTGTCGTGGACGAAACTCTTCGCCTGGCCGGCGATCACCGGTGCCAAACCCACCAACGCCTGGTCCACGCGGGGGGCGTTGGCTTCGAGATTCGACACGTCCGTCAATGCTGTGAGTGCCTCGGTGGTGAGCCCTTCGACGTCGACGCGATCGAAGATCTCGTCCGTGACTTGATTCGTGATCTCCGCTTGCACGGCTGGATTCTCACCCAGTGGCGCTACCGTGCTGACGTAGCGGTCCGTGTCGAGGATCTGACTACGTACGAAGCGGGTGGTTACCGACAAGACTGCGAGCAGTGCGACCAGCACCAGCAGGATTGTCACCGCGGTCCACCGCAGCCCATGTCGAGGTGGTCGGGAGACTTTCTCGACGGTCGTTTCGCGGGCGCTGGGAGTCTGCTCGCGAAGTGTTGCTACCTCTTCGCGCAACCGGGCTAGTTCGGCACGTTCGTCCTCCTGGAGTGGTCCGTCGCTCGTGCCGTTTGCCATGATGGTCCTCCCGGGACGGAAACTACTGGCGCACAGTTGAAATGCTGAACTGCGAAGATGATTCGGCGGGTGACCTCAGATGACCTCGGGATTCCAGGTCGCGACGGCCCAGATGACGAATACGTCGAGCGCGATGATGATGATCGACCACCACGGCGAGTGGGGTAGCCACAGGAAATTCGCGAGGATCGACAGAGAACAGATGACTATCGCGCCTACCCGTGCCCACGTCGCGCCGGTGAAGAGCATGATTCCGACAGCGGTGACGAGCACACCGAGTACGAGGTGGATCCATCCCCACGAAGTGAGGTCGAATTGGTACGTGTATTCCGGGCCGACGACTGTCACGTCGTCCTCCGATATCGCCGAGATGCCTTGGAGGATTTCGAGCACGCCGACTGTGATGAGGAGAACGGCTCCGCCCAGCGCGCTTCCTTTTGCCACACCCTGCTTTACCAGTGAATCCTCGGACATGACCGCCCCTAGATTTCAAGCGCGAAATAGCCTGGCATATTTCCCCGTCCCGACCTTTTACGGTGGTGAAGTAGCCCGTCGGAGGGCAAATCAAACATTGAGCGCTGCACAGCATTGCGATATTCATTCGCCTACGAATTCGAAAGAACCTACCGTGACGGCATGGATATGGCGGACGTAGGTGTGGCGATGAGGCCTGCACCGGGTGTGATCCGGACGGACCGGCTGGTGCTCCGTACCTACCGCCCAGGCGATCACCGGGATCTTCTCACCTTCTACGGGCGCAGCGACGTATGCCGATATTTGCTCAACGAACCCTGGAGTCTCGCGGAGGCTCGGGAGGCCGTGCAGACCAGAATGTCTCGCCGCGACCTGGCATCGGGCGCGGTGGCACTTGTTGTCGAGTACGGGGGCCGGGTTGTCGGAAGCGTGAGTGCTTGGCGAGTCGAAGAATCTGATTGCACAGCCGAAGTCGAGCACACCGCCGAACTCGGGTGGGCATTTTCGCCCGAGTTCGGCGGCCGAGGATTCGCGACGGAAGCAGTGACCGCTCTGATCGACCTCGCGTTCGCGACACCCCGATTGCGCCGCGTGGTCGCGCGAATGGATTCGAGAAACGAATCCTCGGCGCGACTCGCGCAGCGGATCGGTATGAGGCGAGAGGGACATTTTCGGCAGAACGCGTGGATCAAGAACGAGTGGACCGACACCGTGGTTTTCGCGACACTTCGCGGTGAGTGGCCTTCAGTTGCTTGATCAGACCGAGCGGGCTGCTATTTTGCGACCAGTTCGGTCAACTGTGGCACGAGTTCGTCGGTCGCCCACGGAACACTCAGAAGGCTGACGTACATTGTCGCTGCAGTCAGGCGATTGTCGGTGATCCACAGGTCCTTGCCGTTGGCGATGACCGGCCACCGCGAGAACAGAGTGTTGGCCAATGTGCTGTCGACTTCCGACTGATCGCTTGCCCAACCGAGATACACGTCGGTGTCGATCGTGTCGAGCTTTTCCATACTGATGCCGAAAAGGAACGAGTCGCCGGCAAAGTTCTTGGCGCCGTTCACCACGTCGGGAGCGACTGTGAGCCCGAGGTTTTCGACAAACTTGACGCGCGGATCGTCCGGACCGTAGATGGCGGTTTCGGTTTCTCCTTCACGGATGTAGGAACCGAAGGCGAAAGTGACTCCGTTGAATTCGGGATGACTCGCCTTCGATTCCTGGACCGATTCCTCAACCGACTTGATCAGCGCCGCGGTTTGAGCGGGACGCCCGAGTGCCTTGCCGACATCGGTGGCGAGGTTTTGCCACGAGCTGGGCTGATAAGGCTTGGTGTCGTACGGGAGGGTCGGGGCGATCGAGCTCAGGCGCTGGTAATCCTGCTCGGAGAAGCCCGAGTACGGGGCAAGAATCAGATCAGGCGCGGCATTGAGAATCTGCTCGAACAGTAGCTCGCCGCTGTCGGAGTAGTACGGCGCAGGCGTGGGCAGCGTCTGGCCCGACTTTTCGAGTTCGGCGCGGGTCCACGGCAGGAACCCGTCGGCGTCGCCGGCCCAAGAGTCCTTCTGCATCGCGATCGGAGTGACACCCAGGGCGATGACCGTGTCTGCCGCTGCGGAATCGAGGGTGAGGATCCGTGTCGGCTCCTTGTCGATGGTGGTCCCGCCGAAAGCGTGCTTGATCGTCACGGGATAGGCGCCGTCCTCGACGGCGGATGCCGATGAATTGTTTTCCTGGGCGTCCGATGACGACTGTGTGCAGGCGGTCAGAGGCAGTGCCGCCGCCAGCATGAGCGCAACAACGATTCGTCGCCTCCGCTGGGGACGAATTCTCTGACGGGCAGATCTGAACACGCGAAACTCCTCGGGATTGATCAGGGAAGTGCTTGCACGACTCAGCGCAGTACGCGCATGAGAGCAGGCTTACCTAAGTGAATGTAGGGCGCGTGCGTGTAGCGAAGGGGCCAGCCGATGTCGACAACAGGTCAGGCTCGAGTCAGTTGACAGCGGCGAGCGCATTGCCGGGGGTGTAGCCGACCGTCTTGCGAAAAGCGGCGATGAAGGAACTCGACGTCCCGTAACCGACACGGCGGCTGACGGCGTTCACACTCATTCCGGTCCCGAGCATGCCGAGGGCCGTGCTCATACGAACCAGAGTGCGCCACTGCGCAAAGCTCAAGGCGAGTTCCGCGGCAAAAATCCGGGTGACCGTACGTCGGCTGAGATTGAGAACGTGAGCCCACTGATCGAGTGATCGATCGTCGGCGGGATCCGACAGCACTTTGTCGACGAGCATCCGTAGCCGCGGATCTCGGGGGATCGGTACGTCGAAGTGAGGTGCTGATGCCGGCGTGAGGAGATCGACACAAACCTGCTGTGCCCGAAGGCGTTGTTCTGCAGGCATTCCGGTGTGGGCGAGGTGTATCAGCAGTGCCCGGGCTGCCTCACTCAGTGTCACGATGCACGGTTCGTTCCAGGCGGGGGTCCACAGCTCGGGAGTGAAGAGCGTGGCGCGGAATGCGACGTGGGGATTTGCCTGACCTTCGTGGAGGACCCCGCGGGGGATCCACAGGCCGACGCCGGGCGTGACGGTCCAGAGTTGATTGTCGATGATCATGTTGACGACACCGCGGTCGGACCAGATCAGTTCGTGCTCGACGTGAGCGTGCTCTGGCCACCGGGTGATGTGGTCGGTCTCGACGATGTACGTCGTGAGTTGGAACGGCGCCGGGACGGCGCGCGCCATCGGAGTGTGGCGGTCGGATTCCCGTAAGTGGGAATCGTCGTCCAGCTGTGGACCGTCGTCGATTTCACGAAGGGCAGGGATCAGCACCGTGGACTACCTCCAGAGCAAAGTTAGGTAAACCTTACACTGATGTGGGCAGCGATCAGTGACTCGCACCGAGTTCGATGAGAAGCACGCCTGCCGCGATGAGGCCGATCCCGACCATCATGAGCCTGGTCAGCGGTTCGCGAAAGAGAATACGGGATGCGATTGCCGTCAACGCCACTCCACATGCGGTCCAGATTCCGTAGGCGACGCCGATGGTGAGGCCCGCGTCGAGCGCAAGGGTCAGGAAGGCGAAAGCGGCGAGATACCCCACGGTGACAACCGCGAGCCATCGTTTGTCGCTGCCGTCCTGCGACGCCATCCGTAGTGACAACGTCGCGGTGACCTCGGAAATAATTGCAGCGATCAGAAATACGAAGGTCATGCCGGGTCCGCCGGCCCGCTGTCGGCGGCGGCCTGAGAGCCGAGTTCGACGCACAGCACTCCGCCGATGACCAGTGCAATCCCGCCGCCCATGGTGGCCGTCAGAGGATCTCCGAAAAGGGCCGTTGCGAATACTGCGGTCAGGACAACTCCGGTTGCGCCCCAGATTCCGTATGCAACACCGAGTCCCATGCCCTCCCGCAGGACGAACGACAAGGCGGTGAATGCTGCGAGATATCCGCCGACGACCACGATGTACCAAGCCGGGTGATCGAGGGCGGCGCGCAACGACAGCGTCGCAGACACCTCGGTGAGGATCGCGGTGATCAACAACAGCCATTTCTTCACGGTTGGGATTCTGTCAGGCTCCACCGATTCCGGTCGCGCACTACGGTTGAGACATGACGTGCGTACTGCTCGGTGGAATCCGCAAAGGTGACATCCGCCACGACGCGTCGGGTGGCGATGTGGCCGCAACTCCGATCCTCGACTGGGGCCACGACGACGTGGCCCGCCTCTACGAGGACATTGCAGAAGGTGCGATCCAGTCGGCGCAGGAGTTCCTGGTGTCGGCGCATCGCAGCGTCGCTGCAAATATTCGGCCGGTGTACGGCCTCGACGACCGGCAACCCGTCTCGGTGACATTGAGTCGAGAGCGCGGATCCTGCAGTCAGAGACTGGCTGTCGTCGAAGCGTTGGCTCGCCGCCGAGGTATCGCCACCCGAGTACGCGGTCTCGTACTACGCGGGGAATTCTGGTACCCGAGATTTCGGCGTCTACATGCGGTGATTCCGAAGTCAGTGCTGCTGGCGTGGCCGGAATTTCTGGTCGACGGACGCTGGCAGGACATCTCCGAGATCGTTTCACCTGCGGTGGTCTCAGCGCTCGAACCGTTCACGAACACCGGCGAGGAGACACTGTTCAACGCGATCGGACGCGCTCCGATCAGTTGGGGCAAGTCTGTTTCGTGTGATTGCTTGGACTTCTCCGAATTCGTCGACCGCGATCTGGGCACCTTCGAATCTCGCGACGTGCTCTTCGAGGAATTCGGACAGTCGATGTCGACCCCCGTCAGAATTCTCGTCGACCCGGTTTTCCGGAACTGGAGTGCATCCGGCTGACGCGCGACGCGAGGTCTAGGCTGTTCTGCATGTCTGTGCGTACCCCATTGGTCCCTGGAACCGTCTCTCCCGTCCTCGCTGTGCCCTCGAAGATCGAGCGGCCCGAGTACGCGTGGAAGCCGACCGCCAAAGAGGGCAACGAGCCCTGGGTTCAGACGCCGGAAACGATCGAGGCGATGCGCATCGCCAGCAAGATCGCTGCAGGCGCGCTGCAGGAAGCCGGCAAGGCTGTCGCTCCCGGTGTCACGACCGACGAACTCGACCGCATCGCACACGAGTTCATGCTCGACCACGGTGCATACCCGTCGACGTTGGGCTACAAGAGCTTTCCCAAGTCGTGCTGCACGTCTCTCAACGAGGTGATCTGCCACGGAATCCCCGACTCGACTGTGATCCAGGACGGCGACATCGTCAATATCGACGTCACCGCGTACATCAACGGGGTACACGGCGACACCAATGCGACATTCCTCGCCGGTGACGTGTCCGAAGAGAACCGCTTGCTCGTCGAGCGCACACACGAGGCAACGATGCGGGCCATCAAAGCCGTCAAGCCCGGCCGCGCGCTCAACGTGATCGGACGTGTCATCGAGTCCTACGCCCATCGGTTCGGGTACGGCGTCGTCCGGGACTTCACCGGACACGGAATCGGCGAGACCTTCCACAACGGCCTCGTGATCCTGCACTACGACGAGCCCGCGGTCGAGACGATCATCGAACCGGGCATGGTCTTCACGATCGAACCGATGATCAACCTCGGTGGTATCGACTACGAGATCTGGGAGGACGGCTGGACCGTCGTCACCAAGGACCGTAAGTGGACGGCGCAGTTCGAGCACACCTTGGTGGTCACCGAGACCGGTGCAGAGATTCTCACCCTGCCTTGAGTTCGGAGATGCGCGGCGCTCTGCTGGTAGCCGGCACTACTTCCGATGCGGGCAAGAGCGTTCTTGTGGCCGGATTGTGTCGCATGTTGGCGCGTCGAGGCGTCCGAGTGGCGCCGTTCAAGGCGCAGAACATGTCGAACAACTCCGTGGTCACGCTGGACGGCGGAGAGATCGGCCGTGCGCAGGCACTTCAGGCGCGTGCATGCGGTCTGGAGCCGAGTGTTCGATTCAATCCGGTGCTGCTCAAGCCTGGAAGTGACCGCACTTCGCAATTGGTTGTTCGGGGCAAGGCGATGACCACAGTGGGTGCTCGCGACTACATGCAGCATCGGCAGTGGCTTCGCGCCGTCGTGGCCGAAGATCTCGAATCGCTTCGATCCGAGTTCGACGTCGTGATCTGTGAAGGCGCCGGTTCACCGGCCGAAATCAACTTGCGCGCAACGGATCTTGCCAACATGGGATTGGCTGAGGCTGCGCGGATTCCGGTCGTCGTCGTCGGTGACATCGATCGCGGCGGCGTCCTGGCCCATCTGTTCGGGACCGTTGCTGTGCTCTCGCCGAGCGACCAGGCATTGATCGCGGGATTTGTGATCAACAAATTCCGCGGTGACGTTGCACTGTTGGAACCCGGACTGGAACAACTGCGCAGCCTCACCGGTCGACCCACTCTCGGAGTGATCCCGTTTGCCGACGATCTTTGGCTCGACGCCGAGGATTCGCTTGGCGTCACCGGCAATGCCCCGGTAGGGCGCCCGGGCCCACCCGTCGGTTCGGCCTGGCTCACCGTTGCTGCGGTTCGGCTCCCGCGCATCTCCAACTCCACGGACGTCGAGGCACTGGCATGTGAACCGGGCGTGGCAGTTTCGTGGGTGACCGATCCGTCGCGGATTCGCGACGCGGACCTCGTGGTGATCCCCGGTAGTAAGTCCACCGTGAGTGACCTCGAGTGGTTGCGAAGTACCGGCCTGGCCGACGAGATCGTCGCGCGAGCAGGTCGCGGGCAAGCAGTCCTGGGGATCTGCGGCGGTTACCAGATGCTGGGTAATTCCATCGTCGACGACGTCGAATCAGGATCAGGGACCACCGCGGGACTGGGTCTGCTGGACCTCGATGTCGAGTTCGCTCCGGACAAGGTGCTGGCGCAGATGACCGGTACGGCAGACGGTATCTCGGTGTCCGGGTACGAGATTCATCACGGACGCGTCGTGCGCAACGGGGACCACCCATTGCTGGCGGACTCGAGCGGTATGCCGGAAGGCAGTGTGCGAGGGCCTGTTCGAGGGACACACTGGCACGGTCTCCTGGAAAGTGACGACTTTCGGCGCAGCCTGCTGCGTGAGCTCGCGGTTCCCGGTTTTGTTGCTGCACCCGACACCGCGGTTGCCGCGGTGCGAGAACAACAACTCGACCTTCTCGCTGATCTCGTCGAGCAGCACCTCGATCAGGATCTACTCGAGAAACTGATCAACGGTGGGGCGCCTATCGGGCTCCCCGTCATTGCTTCCGCACTCGAAGCCTGAGAGCGCTCCTGCGGGTGTCGACGTGGACGCGGTAGAATAGCCAGGCCTCACTCCCGCGACGGCTCCCTAGTAGGAGTGTGCGCGGTGACAGATCAATTCGACGGCTTGCTGACCGACTTCAGTGACGAGGTGCTGGTCGACTCGGCAATGCTCGGCGATCACGCGGCCTTCGACGTCATCGTCCGCCGATACGGCCCGCACTTGTATCGATTTGCCCGTCGACTGCTCGCGAGCGAGAGTGACGTCGACGACATCGTCCAGGAAACCTGCGTCGCTGCGTGGCGCCAACTTCCGGGGTTTCAGCGGCGCTCGAGCACCAAGACCTGGTTGTTCGCGATCTGTTCTCGCAAGATCTCGGATTTCTATCGAAAAGTCGGCTCCTGCGCCGCCGATATGGACGAACTCCGGGAAGAAGCTGATCCCCGTTTGCGTGATCCGAGCGAAGAAGTCTGCGGCACAGCATTTCTCGACGCCCTGGAATCCGAACTCGATCGCCTGCCACTGCGTCAGCGTGCTGCCTGGGTCTTGCGAGAAGTGGAGGGCATGACGTATCCACAGATCGCTGTTGTCCTGGAACTGAGTCCGGACGCGGTTCGTGGCCAGCACACTCGGGCGAGGCGGAATCTCGGTGTCGCACTCGATCGATGGCGATGACGACTCGGCGGTTTGCCGGGTTCTGTCACCGAACTCACTCTCCTTGGTGCTCGTGAAGCTGGAAGAATGCTTCGTCGTGGATACCGCTTTCGACCCCAGAGGCTTCGACCCGAGAACCGAGGATTCGGTGCCGTCGGTACTGCCGGACGATGGGACGGCAACTGGTGCTGACGTCGCCGTCGAGGCTGCGGAAACTCGGCTGACGGCACGTGCGGTCAGAGAGTTGCTGGCAGCGCTCGGGGGAAGTATCGGCGACGAGGACGAACTCGTGGTTCTGCTCCAGCGCGCCGTCGAAATCGCGAACGACGCCATCGACGGCGCCGACAGCATCGGCGTCACCATCGATCTTGCCGGGCAGACCTACACCGCCGTTCATACCGATTCGCGGACCCTGCGCGTCGACATCGAGCAATACGACGCCGGCGACGGACCATGTCTGCACGCGGCTCGAACCGGTGAAACCGTAGTCGTTGATGCCGAGACCAGCGCGGAACGCTGGCCGCGGTTCGCGGCGGCCGCGAAGGACGAAGGGATCAAGTCCTTTCTCGCGGCGCCGCTCTTCACGCCGGATCAGCGACTCGGTTCGTTCAACCTGTACGGACGTGCCCCAGCGGCCTTCGACAGCGTCGACGCGGAAGTCATGGAGATTCTCACGACAACAGTCTCACGCGCGATCGGAGACTTCTCCCGTTTCAAATCTGCCAAGGCCGTAGCTGACGCCCTGCAACGCGCGCTCGAGACTCGGGCGCCGATCGAACAGGCCAAAGGCATGCTGATGGCCATCCATCGAATCGACGCCGACACCGCATTTCACATGCTGCGCAAGCAGTCTCAGACCACGAACACCAAGTTGCGTGACGTGGCAGCCGAGATCGTCGAGACGTATTCCGCGCCGCCTACCGCGGTCTAGTTCGACGGAGACCGACGTACGGCCTCGAGCGCGACGACCACGCTCGCGGCGACAACCACGTGCATCAGCGCGAGCGTGACCGTGCTGGCGGCGTCGAAGTCCGCGGCGATCGTCAGGGCGATGGTGCCGAGCGCAAACACTGCACCCACGACCTGAGCGATGCGGATGATCGGCTCCCACTTCAGTGAGATCAACATTGCGAGCGACAAACCGACCAGCAACGGCACTACCGTAAGTGTGATGACCCCGCCGGGAGCTACGCTCGCCACCTTTCCCTGATCTGTCATCTCGAACGATCCGCCCGATGCCAGGCCGATCAACCACAGGATCAGGTTGGCGACGAGGGCCATGACCGTGGCGCCGAGTACGGCACGCGGCTTGGTGAGGTGGAGGTTGTGTGCGGTTGAAGCGATTGCAGACATGATGTTCTCCCGGCTCGATGCGATGCTCTTGTGACGTCGCTCTGGTGAATAGACCCGCCGGCCGGGAGAAACTCATCGCTGGTGGTTACCGGGGGTCGTCTGTCGGCACGGCGGTGCCGGTGACCGCGATACCGCCGTCGACCGGGATCTCGACCGCGAGAACGCTGGGTCGCCCGACGTGTCGGCCCTGGTGGATGGTGATCCGCCGCGGAGTGGCCGCGGGTTCGAGTTTGCGCAGGTAACCGCCGGTCGACGCCGCTGCGGACCCGGTCGCGGGATCCTCGACGATGTTTCCCACCGGAAACAGATTTCGAGCTTCGAAGGTGTTGTCGTCGAGGGGATGCAGGATCGTCACCGTGCCCGCCCACCCCTGCGCGTCCATCAGAGTTCGCATTGCGGATGGATCGAAGGTGAACTCGTCGAAGGCTGCCTGATCACGAAGTACGACAATCGGGTGCGTGTTGCCGGCGTACGAGAGCATTGCGGGATACCGCGCGTCGAGCGCAGACGAATCGACGCCGATGAGCCCGAGCAGCGCTGTCAGCACGGCGTGATCGATCGGCGAGACCGACGGTTCGACGCTGGTGAAGGTCGCGGTGGACCTTCCGTCCTCGTCGGTCGCCGTGTCGATGGATACCGGTCCGATCGGTGTTTCGAATGTGAAGGTTCCCTCACCGTCTCGCTCGGTGAGAGCGATGGCCGTCGCAATAGTGGCATGACCGCAGAACGGTACTTCGGCGATAGGGGAGAAGTACCGGATCCGGCTGTGGCGCGGGTTGCCTCCGAGCACCGGTTCGATGAGGAACGCCGTCTCGGCATACCCGACTTCGGCTGCAACAGATTGTAATTCGGAGTCGTCGAGTCCACGCGCGTCGAGCACTACGCCGGCCGGATTACCGCCGGCCGGATCCGAACTGAACGCAGTCAGCCGGAGGATGTCGCGAGAAGTTGCCATGTCGACCATCTTTGTCCGCTGTCGTCCATCGAGGGAAGAGTGATCGCGCGATTGCGGTCCGCGATCTTCGAACTGGACTGCCTCCGGAACAAACCGGCCGCACGGCGTCGTTGGTGCAGACATGAGCAATGACACAGACACCGACGACGCGTTGTTCGCACTCGTGGCCGAGGGAAAACAAGGTGTGTTGGCAACCGTCAAGCGTGACGGCCGCCCACAGTTGTCCAACATCATTTACCGCTGGGACGTCGAGTCGAAGACGGCTTCCGTGTCCGTCACAGCTGATCGCGCCAAGAGTAAAAATGCGATCCGCGATCCGCGGGTTTCCCTTCACGTCAGCGCGCCCGACTTCTGGAGCTACGCCGTGATCGAAGGACTTGCCGAGGTGACACCCGCAGCGGCCGATCCTCACGACGAAGTGTCTGACGCCCTGGTCGAGCTGTACCGGGACATCAGCGGCCAGGAGCATCCCGATTGGGAGGAGTACCGCGAAGCGATGGTGGCAGAGCGTCGGCAGATCCTCACGGTGCGCGCGGATCACGTCTACGGAATGACGAGGCTCCCCAAGCCGTCCGGTACCTAGACCCGCGCCCCACTGGAGTTCGGCCCACCCCCACTTTCGAGCGAACGGTACGCCCGTCGCCTCAGATGCGCCGAAAGCCACTTTCGCTCCGAGTGGAGGCGGTACAGAGCGAACAATTCGGGCTCGTAGCGGCGCGTGAATGTATGAGTGGTCATACTTCTGTCGACTCCAGGGTCCTCCGCTGTGTGGATCGCGTACCGTTTCCAGACATGGAATTGACTCGAGTAGCGGTGGGCAGTGGTTCGTGCACCGTTCGGATCGACGGGCCGGTCAGCAAGCATGCGGTACTCCTGCTTCCCGGCAAGGGCGACCCCGTCGACTTGTACGACGATGTGTGTGAGCGACTGCACCATTCGGATCTGCGGACCGTCGCGGTGGAATCGATCGAGAATCTCGACGAGACCTCGGCAGTGGTACTTCTGGACGAGTTGAACATCGCCTGGGTGAACCTGGTCGGTCACCGGGAGGGCGCCGATCTCGCGTGGCTGTTGGCTGCACGTCAGTTCGGCCGCTTCGCGAGTTTGATCGCCGTGGACCGTGGACATCCGTCGGCCAGCGATATTGCCGGCGTACCGCCGGTCGAGGTTCCGACCACCGTAGTCGTGGGCAGTGGAGGTCGGGCCATCGCCGACGCCAGCGGTCGTTTCGTGTACTCCGACTTCCGCGTGACGGAACTTCCGGGTGTCGACGACGTCGTCAAGTCGGCACCGGCCGAACTCGCAACCGAGATCGTGCTGCGTACCAGCCCCTGGTGAAACTCTGACCTACGAAAAGGCGGGCATTCCCATTGCGAGGAGTGCCCGCCTTTTCGGCGTCATAAGGGCTGCGGGGCTCAGATGTCGAGGCCGAGCAGCGCGTTCTCGACCACTTCGGCCAAGGCCGGGTGGATCCAGTACTGGCCGCGCGCCATGTCCTGAGCTGACAAACCGAAGCTCATCGCCTGAATGAGCGGCTGGATCACCGTCGGAGCCTGCGTACCCATGACGTGGGCACCGAGAATGCGTCCGGTGCCGCGCTCGGCGATCACCTTGCAGATGCCCTCCTGATCCTCCATCGCCCAGCCGTAAGCGACGTCGCCGTAAGCCTGCACCTTGACCGTGATGTCGAGTCCGGCGTCGCGAGCCTGCTTCTCCGTCATTCCGACGTCGGCGATCTGCGGGTCGGTGAACACGGCTGCCGGTACGAAGCGGTGATCGGTGCTGCGAAGCCCGGACGTGTCCTTCCACGCGTCCTGGAGCAGGTTGTGTTGAACAACGCGCGCTTCATGGTTGGCGACGTGCTTGAGCTGGTACGGCGAGGAGACGTCACCGAGTGCGAAGACGCCCTCGGCGGTGGTGCGTTGGTACTCGTCGACCACGATCGAGCCCTTGTCGTCGAGTTCGACGCCGGCCTTGTCGAGACCGAGTAGGTCACCGTTCGGCTGACGACCGACCGCGACGAGGAGAACGTCACCGGAAACGACTGTGCCGTTTGCCAGTTCGACGGCGATGTTGTCGCCGTCGCCGCGTACCGACGTGAGGGGGGAGCCCAGATGGACGTCCCACTTCTGTTCGGCCAACTCGGTGAAGCGCTCGGAGATCTCGTCGTCGAGGTGCCGCAGCAGTCGCTGGCTGCGACCGATGATCGACACGCGAGAACCCAACGCGGAGAACACGTGTGCGAACTCGGTGGCAATGAATCCTGAGCCGACGATCACGAGGTGCTCGGGAAGTTCGGGCAGTCGCATGATGTCTTCGTTGGTGTAGTACTTCACACCGCTCGACGCGATCTCTTCCGGGATGATCGGACGCGAACCGGCAGCGATGACCACCTGATCGGCGGTGATCGTCTCGCCGGTTCCGGTGTCGATCGTCTTCTCGCCGGTGAACGTTGCGTGGCCGCGGTAAACGGTGGTGTTGGGGCTGTCTTCGCTGCGATACCGCTCGCCACCTGCAGAAATGGGATCGATGCGGCCGAAGACGCGCTTGACGATGTCGGACCAACGAACGCCGTCGAGCGTGGCGTCGACGCCGTACTTCTCGGCAGTGGTGACGGTGCGTGCCACCTCGGCGGCGTAGACGAACATCTTGGTCGGGATACACCCGACATTGAGGCACGTTCCGCCGAAGGTGCCCTCTTCGAGGATTGCGATCTTCTTGCCGTCGAACCGCTCGTCTGGCAGCGAGTTTCCGGATCCGCTGCCGATGATTGCAAGGTCGTAGTGCGTCACTGCGCGATCTCCTGTGTGTTGCTTGCTGTGCTTGCCGAACTTTCTGCGGCCGGCGTGAGGTGGCCGTCGAGCCACTCCAACCACAGGTCGAGTTCGGAAAAGGCTGTGGCCAAGGGCTTCTCGGTCGAAAGGAACACGTCGTGACGGGCGCCGTCGATCGGGACGATGGTGGTGCGATCGCCGAGGCAACCGGCCCAACGTGCGATCTGCTTGACGTCGAGCACGGAATCGGCGAGGTCGACGCTCGGGTTGTACGCCTTCGCGAACTGCGACTTCTTCGAGCGCAGAATCAGCGCGGGCACTCCGATGTCTAGGCCGCGGTGAAGTTTTGCGTGACCCGCTCGGACGGCCCGCATCCAGCCGAAGGTAACGGGGCAGCCTGCCAGTGGCTTCCAGTCGAGGTTGTAATCCCAGACGCCGTTGGCCGAAACATGAAGACTGGAACCGTAAGTCGGTAGCCCAGTTCCCGGGATCACCGTCTTCGCCGATACCCGTCCGAGCGCATCGATCGCCGTAGTACCGACGTTGCGCACCACTGAGGGACCCTGAAGGTCGAACCAGGGGCTGTTGAGTACCAGCCCGCAGATTCCGGCGCCGTCGCTGCCACCGGGCTTGCGCTGCAAACGGTTCAGCCAGAGCGGAACGATCAGACCGCCGGTGGAGTGCGCCATGAGCAGCACCTCGCTGCCCTCGGTCTCGCTGCGGACGATGCGCAGCGCTTCGTTCAGTTCGGCGTCGTAGAGCGCAAGGTCGGAGACGTAATGAGCTGTGTGCCCCGGTTTGAGGGAGCGGCCGCACTTACGCAGGTCGAGTGCGAAGAAGGCGTAACCCTGCTCGGCAAAGTGCTCGGCGAGGTGCTTCTGGAAGAAGTAATCGGTGAAGCCGTGCACGTACAAAACGGCACGGTGTGTCTTCACCGCCTCCTTCTGCGGTTGGTAGCGGACCAGTGTTGCGTCCACCTCGCCTTCGCCGTCCGGATCCGTTCCGAGCGGGATCGTCAGCTGCTGATATCCGTCACCGAGGACGTCTGGAACCCAAGTAGTCACAAATCACAATCTAATCGTCGTTTCGAGTGCGCGTTGTAGAGCACAATTGGGGGTGGTGAACCGCGCGTGTACGCACGGGTAACCTATTCGGCGTAACACAGCAGGCGGATGCGCGCACGGCTAATGACAAGGAAGTCGATTCTCCAGTGTCGAATCAGAACGCGGTAGAGACGAAGACGGATGTAGTGCTCGTGGGCGCAGGCATCATGAGCGCCACGCTGGGTGCATTGCTGCGCCAGCTGCAGCCCGATTGGTCGATCTCGACCTTCGAGCGGCTCGATGCCGTCGCAGCCGAGAGCAGCGACCCCTGGAACAACGCGGGAACCGGTCACTCAGCCCTGTGTGAGCTCAATTACACACCTGAGAACTCGGACGGCACGGTCGACATCAAGAAGGCCGTCAACGTCAACGAGCAGTTCCAGGTGTCACGCCAGTTCTGGGCACACGCGGTAGAGCAGGGCGTCCTGACACAGCCCAAGGAATTCATCAACCCCATCGCGCACGTGAGCTTCGTTCACGGTGAGGCCAACGCCAAGTACCTCCGTGCTCGTTACGACGCACTTGCCGGCCACACGCTCTTCCGCGGTATGGAGTACATCGACGATCCGGCCGAGTTCAGCAAGCGTTTGCCGCTCATGGCCAAGGGACGCGACTTCTCCGATCCCATCGCCCTGAACTGGAGCCAGGACGGCACCGACGTCGATTTCGGAGCGCTCACCAAGCAGCTCATCGGCTACATCGGCAAGACCGGCGGCAAGATGTACTTCGGCCACGAGGTCACCAACCTGACCCAGAACTCGGACAAGTCCTGGACCGTCAAGGTCACCAACCGTCGCACCGGTGAAAAGCGCACCGTTCGCTCGCGCTTCGTGTTCGTCGGTGCCGGTGGCGGCGCCCTGCACCTGCTGCAGAAGTCGGGCATCAAGGAAGCCAAGGGCTTCGGTGGCTTCCCGGTCAGCGGTGCCTTCCTGCGATGCACCAACCCCGAACTCATCGACCAGCACAGCGCCAAGGTCTACGGCAAGGCTGCCGTCGGCGCCCCGCCCATGTCGGTGCCTCACCTGGACACCCGTGTCATCGGCAACAAGCCGGGTCTGCTGTTCGGTCCCTACGCTGGTTGGTCGCCGAAGTTCCTCAAGCAGGGTCGCGTCACGGACCTGCCCGGCTCGGTCAAGCCGAACAACATCCTCTCGATGCTCGGTGTCGGTGTCAGCGAGCTCGGCCTGGTCAAGTACCTGGTCAGCGAGCTTGCCAAGAACGAAGCCGGTCGCATCTGGGATCTGCGTGAGTTCGCGCCCAAGGCGCAGGCCCAGGACTGGGAACTCATCACCGCGGGCCAGCGCGTCCAGGTGATCCGCCGTGCCAAGGGCAAGGGTGGTGTCCTCGAATTCGGTACCGCTGTGGTCGCCGCTGAGGACGGTTCCATCGCCGGCCTGCTCGGTGCTTCGCCCGGTGCGTCCACGGCCGTCCCGGCGATGCTGGACGTACTCGAGCGCTGCTTCCCGACCGAGTTCCAGGGTTGGAAGGGCAAGCTCCGCGAGATGGTTCCGTCCATCGGCGTCAAGCTCACCGACAACGAAGGCCTGTTCAACCAGGTCTGGGATTGGTCCTCGAAGGTTCTCGAGCTCGATTCCGCCGGTGCTTCCGAATCGGCTCCGGTCGCGGATACCGCCGCGACTGTGTGATAGTCCAACCCATGACGGCAACAGCAGCTTTGAAGCGTTCATGGGCACTCGATCTCGACAACAAGACGTTCTACGAGTTGTTGAAGCTTCGAGTGGAGGTCTTTGTCGTCGAGCAGGCTTGCCCGTATCCCGAGTTGGACGGGCGGGACCTGCTGACGGAAACACGCCACTTCTGGCTCGAGCAGGACGGCCAGGTGGTGTGCACGCTCCGGCTGCTCGAAGAGCACGACGACGGAAACAAGAGCTTCCGAATCGGACGCCTGTGCACGTCGCGTCAAGCTCGCGGCCAGGGCCACACGACCCGCCTCCTGCAGGCCGCACTGGCCGAGGTCGGCGAAGCGCCGTGTCGGATCAACGCCCAGACCTACCTGGTCGAGATGTACGCCAAGCACGGATTCAAGGCTGACGGCGAAGAGTTCATCGAAGACGGCATCCCGCACACCCCGATGCGTCGTGGTGGGGGAGAGCCTTTCGTGGCCGTCAGCTAGTTTGTCGGAGAATTGACCCTGGTCGGCTCGTGGGAAAGCGAGCCGACTAGGGTTTTTTCGATACCGAATGTTCGCGGGGAAGTCCTGTTCGATCCAGGCGCGGTCCCGCCACTGTGAAAGATCTCTCCTCTACCGATAAACCGGGAGATCTCAGCCAGGTTGCCGCGACATTCGAGTGCAGCCAAATTCTCGGCGAGGAAACCGAGAGGTGGAGGGATATCGACGTGCGAAGTGAAGAAGATCGACCAGTGGCGGGCTTCCCGTTCAGTGCTGTGGTCGGCCAGGATCAATTGCGATTGGCGCTGATCCTGTGTGCGGTGCATCCAGGGATCGGTGGGGTCCTGGTCCGCGGTGAGAAGGGAACTGCCAAGTCGACGGTCGTGCGCGCGCTGACTGCGCTGCTGCCCGCGGTCGACGACGCCGGAACGACACGACCGGCCCGCTTGGTCGAACTGCCCGTGGGCGCCACCGAAGACCGGGTGATCGGTTCGATCGACCTGGAGAAGGTTCTGCGTGACGGTGAGCGCGCATTCCAACCTGGACTGCTCGCCGCCGCTCACCAGGGTGTTCTGTACGTCGACGAGGTGAATCTGCTTCACGACCACCTGGTCGACGTGCTTCTCGACGCCGCGGCGATGGGTCGGGTTCACATCGAGCGTGACGGCATCTCCCATTCGCATCCGGCCAAGTTCGTACTCGTCGGCACGATGAATCCCGAAGAGGGAGAACTGCGTCCGCAACTTCTGGACCGTTTCGGTCTGGCTGTCGACGTCGCCGCTTCCCGCGACGTCGACATTCGCATGGAAGTGGTGCGTCGCCGACTCGACTACGAGCGTGACCCCGATGCATTTGTCGCTCGGTACGTATCCGCCGATGAGGAGTTGGCGTCCGAAATCCTCACGGCGCGTGAGAAATTGGACTCGGTCAAGCTGAGCAACCGCGAACTGCGTCGTATCGCCTCGCTGTGTGCGTCGTTCGACGTCGACGGTATGCGCGCGGACTTGGTGCTGGCGCGCACCGCGACGGCCCACGCTGCCTGGCGTGGCGACAGTGAAGTCACTGCGGAGGACGTACGAGTAGCGGCGGAACTGACGCTGCCGCATCGCCGCCGCCGCGATCCGTTCGACGAGCCCGGCTTGGATCAGCAGCAGTTGGACGATGCGCTCGAGCAGGCCGATCAGGATGCTCAGTCGCAGGTAGAGGACGACGCGCGCGACGGAGAGCCCGAACCTCCCGAAAATCACGAAGACCGTGGCCCGGAAGATGGCGGCTCCGATGACGGCGGTCCCGGAGACGAAGGGCCGGACGACGACGGCCCGGACGACCCTGACGGACCTGGTGGGGGAGTGCGCGCCACCGATCGTCCCTCGGCTCCACCGGCCGGCGAATTCAAGGCCAAGCTCCTCGAAGTTCCGGGAGTCGGTGAAGGTGCACCGGGACGACGCTCGCGGTCCATGTCGTCCCGTGGACGAGTTGTGCGGTCCACGCGGGAGCGTGGGCACGGATTGCATCTGACGAGCACGGTCTTTGCCGCAGCCGAGTCTCAAGTTGCCCGTGGTCGCACTGCTGGACGGTTGCGGCTGGCACCGGCTGACCTCCGCGGCGCGATACGTGAAGGGCGAGAAGGCAATCTGATCGTCTTCGTTGTCGACGCGTCGGGGTCGATGGCAGCACGCGACCGCCTCTCCGCGGTCACCGGTGCGGTTGTCTCGTTGCTCCGCGACGCCTATCAGCGCCGCGACAAGGTCGCCGTCATCACCGTCCGTGGTCGTGAAGCGGAGCTCGTACTGCCGCCGACATCTTCGGTGGACATCGCTGTCCGTCGCTTGCAGTCGATGCGTACCGGCGGCAAATCCCCACTCGCAGAGGGATTCCTGCGTGCTCGCGAAGTGGTTCTGCGTGAACGACTTCGTGACCCGCAGCGTCGCGCCCTCGTCGTCACACTCACCGACGGCCGGGCAACCGGCGGCAAGGACGCGCTGCACCGCGCCCGCGTCGCCGCGCATCTTCTCGCCGACGCGTCCGTCGCGTCCATCGTCGTCGACTGCGAGACCGGCCTCGTGCGTCTGGGGCTGGCGGCCGAGTTGGCGCGAGAACTACGTGGCGGATACGTCCGCCTCGCCGAATTGTCAGCGCAGCAGGTCGCGGGTGTCGTCCGCGCCGCAGCCTAGATCCCAGCTCAGGAGTTCACGATGCCCAAGGGTGTTCCCGAGACAGTTCCCGACGACGGTCTGACCACGCGTCAGCGTCGTAACGCGCCGGTACTTGCCGTGCACACCGGCCCGGGAAAGGGTAAGTCCACCGCCGCTTTCGGCATGGCGCTGCGTGCCTGGAATCAGGGGTTCGACATCGGCGTGTTCCAGTTCGTGAAGAGTGCCAAGTGGAAGGTCGGAGAGGAAGCCGCGTTCCGCGCGCTCGGAAACCTGCACGACGAAACCGGCGTCGGTGGGCCGGTGCAGTGGCACAAGATGGGCGAAGGTTGGTCATGGACTCGCAAGGCCGGTAGCGAGGAAGATCATGCTGCTGCCGCTGCGGAGGGTTGGCAGGAGATCGCGAGAAGGCTTGCAGGCGAGGAGCATCGATTCTATGTCCTCGACGAGTTCACCTATCCGCTCAAGTGGGGCTGGGTCGACGTCGACGAGGTCGTGCAGACACTGCGCGATCGTCCGGGCAACCAGCACGTAGTCATCACGGGACGCGACGCCCCGCAGGCGTTGATCGACGCCGCCGACCTCGTGACCGAGATGACCAAGATCAAGCACCCGATGGATGCCGGCCGAAAGGGCCAACGGGGCATCGAATGGTAAGTCCTTCCACTCCGGCCGTGGTGATCGCCGCTCCTGCCTCGGGTAGCGGAAAGACCACGGTGGCAACGGGATTGATCGGCGCGCTGCGACGGTCCGGTAGCAGCGTTGCACCCTTCAAGGTGGGGCCGGACTACATCGACCCGGGTTATCACGGACTCGCGGCAGGGCGGCCCGGACGCAACCTCGACACTGTTCTGGTGGGCCCGGATCGCATCGGACCGCTCTACCGGCATGGAACCGCCGGTTGCGACATCGCCGTGGTCGAAGGCGTCATGGGTCTGTTCGACGGGAAGATCGACGAGGCAAACTCGCAGCCGTCGGCGGAGGGATCGACGGCGCAGGTCGCGTCGATCCTCGGTTCGCCGGTAGTGCTCGTGATCGACGCCCGTGGGCACAGTCAGAGTCTGGCCGCCGTACTCCACGGCTTCGCGACCTACGACGCAGGTGTGCGCATCGGCGGCGTCATTCTCAATCGCGTCGGGAGCGCTCGTCACGAGCAGGTGTTGCGTCATGCGTGCGACAAGGTCGGCGTCGCAGTGCTCGGAGTTGTGCCACGGTTGACGGAACTCGAAGTTCCCTCCCGGCACCTCGGCCTGATTCCGGCGGCCGAGCACGGCGCCGCCGCTGTGGCCGCAGTGGACGCTATGTCCGATTTGATTGCCTCGCACGTCGATCTGGGTGCTGTTCGCGCACTGGCCGCCTCGAACGTGAGTGCAGCTGCATGGGATCCGGTTGGCGAGGTCGGCGCACACGCAGAGTCTCGGCCTGTGGTTGCCATGGCGGGTGGCCCGGCCTTCACCTTCGGCTACGCCGAGCACCGGGAGCTGTTGACTGCTGCCGGCGCGGACGTGCAGGTGTTCGACCCGTTGCGGGACGAGCTTCCTGCGGGAACTGCCGCTCTGGTCCTTCCCGGTGGCTTCCCGGAAGAACACGCGGTAGACCTTGCGGCCAATACCGTACTGCTGCAGCAGGTTCGCGATCTGGCGGACGGCGGCGCACCGATCCACGCCGAGTGTGCCGGTCTGCTCTACCTCGCTCGCAGCTTGGACGGTCACAGCATGGCCGGTGTTGTCGGGGTGGATGCGACATTCGGGAAACGCCTGACCCTCGGGTACCGCGAAGCAGTGGCGATCAGCGACTCCAGCCTCTTCGAAGCAGGCTCCCGCGTCACCGGTCACGAGTTCCACCGAACGTCTCTCGTCTCGGCAGACGCGGACGGTTGCGGAAGTGCGTGGGGGTGGCGGCCCTGGGACGGCGGCAGTGTCCGCGAAGGATTTGTTCGCGGCGGCGTCCACGCGTCGTATCTCCACACTCATCCGGTGGGGCAGCCCGAATCGATCGCGAAGTTCGTCGATGCCGCACGGGGATGACCTCTGTATAGGCGTGGGATTCACGACGAGTGTCACCGCGAAGAACATCGTCGCTGCGGTGAAGGCTGTGCCGGCGGCGCAAGGGAAGATCGTGGTACTCGCCACTGTGGCGGCAAAAGCTGAGTCTTCGGCTCTTCTGACAGCGGCCCATGAACTGAACGTCCCGATTGTGAGTTTCGCCCCGGACGTACTTGCGCGAGTTCAAGTTCCGTCACCATCGCCTCGCGTCGAGAACGCCGTCGGAACGGCAAGCGTCGCGGAAGCGGCTGCGATCCTCGCGTCCGGGGGCGGCCGACTTGTGCTGGCCAAGACTGCCAGGGATGGAGTGACCGTGGCCGCGGCCCGTAAAGTTCCCTCCAGCTTGACCAATTCTGACAACGAAACGGAGTGCGAGTGAGCGAGTCCACCGCAGACGAGACCAACTACCTGGTCGGCCTCAACCTGACCGATCGACGCGTGGTCGTGTTCGGCGGCGGCACTGTGGCTCAGCGCCGACTCGGACTGCTGGTCGCCTCTGGTGCCCGCGTTCACGTCATCAGTCGCGCGTTCACTCCAGCCGTCGAAGGTATGGCCACTGCCGGTCAGATCACGGTCGAAGAGCGCCCGTACGCCGACGGCGACCTCGAAGGTGCGTGGTACGCCATCGCCTCGACCGACGAGCCGGAAACCAATGCGGCGATCGTCGCCGAAGCGGAGCGTCGCCACATCTTCTGCGTGCGCGCCGACAACGCGAAGCACGGCACCGCCGTCACTCCCGCCAGCGCCGAGTACGACGGTATGAGCATCGGAATTCTGGCGGGCGGCGATCACCGCCGTTCGGCAGCAGTCCGCACCGCCGTCGTCGAAGGTCTTCAGTCGGGCGTGCTCGCCGATACGGCCGAGCCTGCCGCTGCGGGTGTTGCTCTCGTCGGTGGTGGCCCCGGTGATCCCGATCTGATCACCGTGCGCGGACGCCGTTTGCTCGCCCGCGCCGACGTCGTCGTGGCCGACCGATTGGCTCCGCCGGAGTTGCTCGCCGAACTGGGTCCGGACGTAGAGGTGATCGACGCCGCGAAGATCCCGTACGGCCGTGCCATGGCTCAGGAGGCCATCAACGCCGCGCTGATCGACAACGCGAAGGCAGGCAAGTTCGTGGTCCGCCTCAAGGGCGGGGACCCGTACGTCTTCGGACGGGGATACGAAGAACTCGAAGCGTGTGCCGCTGCCGGCGTTCCGGTGACCGTAGTGCCCGGAATCACGAGCGCGATCTCCGTCCCGTCGGCCGCAGGCATCCCGGTCACCCACCGCGGGGTCACCCACGAGTTCGTCGTCGTCAGTGGGCACGTGGCTCCGGATCATCCGGATTCGCTGGTCGACTGGTCGGCGCTGGCCAAGTTGCGCGGCACGATCGTGCTGCTCATGGCGGTCGAGCGCATCGATCAGTTCGCGAAGGCACTCGTCGACGGTGGACGCCCGGCAACCACGCCGGTCACCGTCATCCAAGAGGGCACGCTGCGCACCCAGCGTGAACTTCGGGCCGATCTGGCGACCGTTGCTCAGCGCGTCAAGGACGAGGAGATCAAGCCTCCGGCGATCATCGTGATCGGGCCGGTCGCGGGCTTTTCCGTCGACGCTGGGTAACGTGAAGTCTTGTGTCTGACTCCCCAACATCTGAAACCGCTTCGGCGAATGCCCCGGTAGCGACTCGAGTCATCGGGCTTGCCATCATCGTCCTGAGTGGTTTGCAGATGATGGTGGTGCTCGACGGTACTGTCGCGAACCTCGCTCTGGCGCCATTGCAGGCCGACCTCGGGCTGAGCGACAGCGGCCGCAACTGGGTGTTGACCTCCTACGCGCTTGCGTTTGGTGGGCTCATGCTCCTCGGTGGTCGGCTCGGCGACGCGTTCGGACGCAAGAAGATGTTCATCGCGGGAGTCTCGCTGTTCACGGTGGCGTCGTTGCTCTGTGGACTCGCCCTGAACGAGGGCATGTTGATCGCAGCGCGGGCGCTTCAAGGTGTCGGCGCAGCCGTGGCGTCGCCCACTGCCTTCGCCCTTGTTGCCACGACTTTCGCCGCGGGTCCGGCTCGTAATCAGGCCATCGCGATTTTTGCCGCCATGACGGGCGTCGGATCGATCGCCGGTCTGATCATCGGCGGCGCATTGACCGAGGTGTCGTGGCGTCTGATCTTCCTCATCAACGTCCCGATCGGCATCGCGCTCGTCGGCATGGCGTTCCGCGCCCTTCGCGAGACGAATCAGACGCGTCTGGCTTTGGATGTCCCCGGCGCGATCCTCGCGACTCTCGGGTGCACCGGTGTTGTTTTTGCTCTCACCGAAGGCCCGGAAATGGGATGGGGGAGTATCGCCGTCATCGGGGCATTGGCGGCCGGATTGGTCGCCCTCGCCGCCTTCCTCTTCGTCGAGCGAACTGCGGACAACCCGCTCTTGCCCTTCTCGTTGTTCGCCGATCGCAACCGTGTCGCGACGTTCCTCGCCATCTTCTTCGTCGGTGGCGCGATGTTCAGCATGACGGCCTTCGTCGCGCTGTTCGTGCAGGACATCATGCAGTATTCGCCGTTGCGTGCCGGTATCGCGTTCATTCCGTTCGCGTTCGGATTGGGCGCCGCCGCGTCGGTTGCTTCCAAGCTCGCCGTGAAGGTTCAACCCCGCTGGCTGGTCCTCACCGGCGTCGTGATCATGATCGTCGGACTCCTCTACGGCTCTACTCTCGATTCCGACTCCACCTACCTGGCCAACTTGTTCGTGCCCGTGATCGGGATCGGATTCGGTATCGGCCTCGCGATGGTGCCCTTGCCACTGTGCGCGATCGCCGGTGTCCCGGAGACCGAGATCGGCCCGCTGACCGCAATCTCCCAAGTTGCCCAGACGCTCGGTGGACCATTGGCGCTGTCGGTGATCGGTGCAATGGCGACGTCCAAGACGCTCTCGCTCGGCGGCACTTCGGGCAAGGCAGCGGACATGAATCCGGCGCAATTGATAGCACTCGGAGAGGGGTACACCTTCGCACTTGTGGGCTGCGCGGTCTGCGCCGTGTTCGCCGGTATCGCGGCGCTGTGCATCAGGTTCACACCTTCTCAGGTAGCCCAGGCTCAGGCTGCGGAGAAGGCAGCTCAGGGAATCGCCTGATCAGTCCTGTTTTTCCGCTTCGCTAGCCGATACGATCGTTGCAGGACGTGCCGAGAGTCTCGACGGATCGGGGTGCCGTGATGCGGATCGCGGACATATTGCGAAACAAGGGCAACAGCATCGTCACGATCGACGCCCACACGACGGTCAACGGGCTGCTGTGCGATCTTGCCCGCCACAACATCGGAGCCATGGTGGTGGTCGACGACGACGCGGTGGTCGGCATCATCTCCGAACGCGATGTCGTTCGACGCCTGCACGAGCGTGGCCCGGACCTTCTCGGGATCCAGGTTTCCGAGGTCATGACCGCTCTGATGTACACGTGTGTTCCGGCAGACGCAGTGGACAGCATTGCCGCGATCATGACCGAGCGTCGAATCCGGCATCTGCCGGTGATCGAGGACGGCAACCTCCTCGGCATCGTCAGTATCGGCGACGTGGTGAAGAGCCGCATCGACGAGCTCAAGAGCGAACGCGATCAGCTCGAGTCGTACATCGATCAGGGCTGATCGATAGGTTGTCGCACGGTGACTACTCTCGTGTGATGGCCGCATTCCAGGAATCCACAGCAGACACGGTCACCATCGTGGCCTGCCTCGAGAGCACGTTCGCCGACGAACTCGGCGCTCTGACGGTGCCGTGGCAAGGTGCTGCCGCCCCTGACCCGCAGTTGCTCGTGGTGAACGAGCAGCTGGCTGCGTCGTTGAGATTGGACGTAGCAGCGCTGCGAAGTGTGGACGGGATCGGCGTCCTGTCCGGCTCGACGGTGCCGGTCGGGGCCACGCCGGTGGCGATGGCGTATGCGGGTCATCAGTTCGGTGGGTACGCACCGATTCTCGGGGATGGTCGGGCGTTGTTGCTCGGAGAACTCGTCAGCAGTGACGGGCAGCGAGTGGACTTGCATCTGAAAGGCTCCGGGCGCACACCGTTCTCTCGGGGCGGCGACGGGTACGCGGTTGTCGGGCCGATGCTGCGTGAATATCTGGTCAGTGAGGCGATGAATGCCCTCGGTGTCCCCACTACGCGCGCGCTGTCTGTCGTGGCGACGGGACGGGACGTTCGCCGCAACGGCGCAGAACCCGGTGCCGTGCTTGCACGGATCGCGTCGAGTCACCTACGCGTTGGGACCTTCGAGTTCGCGGCCCGGCAGGGCGAGGTCTTGCAGCCGCTCACCGACTACGCGATCGCCCGGCACTACCCGGAGCTGACCGAACTTCCGTCAACGGGTACACACAATCGCTATCTGAGGTTCCTCGAGGCGGTCGTCGAGGCGCAGGCGTCACTGGTGGCGAGGTGGATGCTCATCGGTTTCGTGCACGGGGTCATGAACACCGACAACACGACAATTTCGGGAGAGACCATCGATTACGGTCCGTGCGCCTTCCTCGACGCATTCGATCCGGCGGCAGTGTTCAGCTCGATCGACCACGGGGGCCGCTATGCGTTCGGCAATCAGCCCGCTGTACTGAAGTGGAATCTGGCGCGCTTGGCAGAAACACTGTTGCCGCTGATCGATTCCGCACCCGACAATGCGATTTCCGCGGCGTCGGCAGTTCTCGAGACCTTCGACGAGCGCTACGAGGGACACTATGCGGCCGGTTTCGCGGAAAAGCTCGGTCTGGCCCAGCCGTTTGTCGATCGGGCGCTCGTCGACGATCTGCTGACGTTGTTGGCGGAACACGGTGCTGATTGGACGGGCAGTTTCCGCGCACTCGCCGACGAATTGCGTGGAAATTCGGCGCCCCTCGACGACCTCGTGCCACGGGACCACATCGCGTCTTGGTTGCAGCGGTGGCACAGGGCCCTGACGGAGCAGGGGCGTGGGGCCGCGGAGACCGCGAGCGCGATGGATCGCGTCAACCCGCTGTACCTTCCGCGTAATCATCACCTCGATGCTGCCCTGCGCGCCGCGACCGACGGCGACCTCGTTCCCTTCGAGAAGCTGCTCGAGGTTGTCACGCATCCATTCGACCGACGCGACGAGTGGACCGACTACACCGAGGCGGCTCCGCAGTCTTTCAGCGAAACATTCCAAACCTTCTGTGGCACTTGACAGACGAAGCCATCAATCCGTCAGGATGATCAGTTCACGCTCCGACGCGATTTCCACCCGCAGGCCGGCCTTCGACGCCACCCGCGCGACACCCTTGATATCGGTCGGTTCGGCGCGCGAGACCACCAGCGCACGGGCGAGCAGACCCTTGTGGTGCTTGTTGAAGTGACTGACCACCGTCCGGGTGCCGTCCGGCTTCTCGGTGAGGACCGTTGCGATCAGTGCGTCTGGAACCGGTCCGAGGTCTTGGTAGGTGCCGGATCGTAGATCGATGACAAGGCCGTCGGCTTCGGCGGCCAGGGCCTTCGGCAGCTCCGGCTTCCACAGCGAGCGCAGCGTCCCCATCCCCGGCAGCTTGGACCCGCCAGAGAGGCGGTAGGCGGGGATCAGATCTCCTGCGCGGACAGCACCGAACAGAGCGGAACCAATGGCGATCCGATCGAGCGCCTTCGCCTTCTGGGCGCGGGTGAACGACTTTGCGTCGAGGGCGTCGAAGAGCACGCCGGTGTAGCGCTGTAGTGCGGGCCGCGTCGCGGACACCCACAGCTTGGCATTGCGCTCCACTTCGTCTGCTTGCGTCGGGCCGAGCCCGAGCGCTTCGCACGACGCCTCGACGTCAGCGGCCAGATCGACCAGCGTCTGAACCAGCAATTCGCGCGTTTCGGTCAACTGGGGCATCGACAGTTCGGCCAGATCGAGGGGCGCATCCTTGCCGCCGTCGGACTTGGTTTCTGAGGGAGGCAGCAGTACAAGCACGCTGTAACCGTACCGAGGCCCGCTCGGCCGACTGCGGCGACTATCCTTACACCTCGTGATTACCCGTCTGTCCCACCTGTTCCTGCGTACCCTGCGTGACGATCCCTCGGACGCCGAAGTTGCCAGCCACAAACTGCTGGTTCGTGCCGGCTACGTGCGTCGTATCGCTCCAGGCGTCTACTCGTGGTTGCCGCTGGGATTGCGGGTGCTGCGCGAGGTAGAGCGTGTCGTCCGTGAAGAAATGAATGCAATTGGCGGACAGGAAATCCTGCTGCCTGCGCTGCTCCCGCGCGATCCCTACGAAGCGTCGAACCGCTGGACCGAGTACGGCCCCAACCTGTTCCGCCTCAAGGACCGCAAGGGCAACGACTACATGCTCGGCCCGACCCACGAGGAGCTCTTTGCTCTGACGGTCAAGGGTGAGTACAACTCCTACAAGGACTTCCCGGTCACCCTGTACCAGGTGCAGACCAAGTACCGCGACGAAGAGCGTCCGCGTGCCGGCATTCTGCGTGGCCGCGAGTTCCTCATGAAGGATTCCTACTCCTTCGACCTGACCGACGAAGGCCTGACGGAGTCGTACCAGGCGCATCGCGGTGCCTACGAGAAGATCTTCACGCGTCTGGGCGTCAAGTACGTCATCGTCTCGGCGACCTCCGGTGCGATGGGCGGCAGCGCGTCCGAGGAGTTCCTTGCCGAGAGCGAGATCGGCGAAGACACCTACGTGCGCTGCCTCGAATCCGGCTACGCCGCCAACGTCGAGGCCGTCAAGACTGTTGTTCCCGACTCGATTCCGTTTGACGGGCTGCCCGAAGCCAAGGTGTACGACACCGCGAACACACCCACCATCGACACCCTGGTGGACTGGGCGAACGGCGCTGATCTCGGCCGTACCGTGACCGCCGCCGACACTCTCAAGAACATCATGGTCAAGACCCGCCTGCCCGGCGGCGAATGGGAACTTCTCGGCATCGGCATCCCCGGCGACCGTGAGGTCGACGAAAAGCGCCTAGAGGCTTCGCTGGAGCCGGCCGAGTTCGTGATGATCACCGAGACCGACTTCAAGAACAACCCGTTCCTGGCCAAGGGTTATATCGGCCCGAAGGCGCTGCAGGCCAACGGAGTTCGCTACCTTGTCGACCCGCGCGTCGTCGACGGCACCAGCTGGATCACCGGCGCCGACGAAGACGGCAAGCACGTGGTCGGCCTCGTTGCCGGTCGCGACTTCACCCCTGACGGAACCATCGAAGCCGCCGAGGTTCGTGACGGCGACGCCTCTCCCGATGGAGCCGGCACGCTGGTCTCGGCTCGCGGTATCGAGATCGGGCACGTCTTCCAACTCGGCCGCAAGTACACCGACGTCTTCACCGTCGACGTCCTCGCCGAGAACGGCAAGCCCGTCCGCCCGACCATGGGTTCGTACGGCGTCGGCGTCTCGCGTCTGGTGGCCGTCATTGCCGAGCAGCACCATGACGAGAAGGGTCTGCGTTGGCCCGCTGAGGTCTCACCGGCCGACGTTTACCTCGTCATTGCGAACAAGGACGAGACCGCTCGCGAAGGCGCCGAAGGCCTCGCCGCGCAGCTCGACCGCGCGGGACTCGAAGTGATCCTCGACGACCGCAAGGCATCGCCGGGCGTGAAGTTCAAGGACTCCGAGCTGATCGGTGTTCCGCTGATCGTTGTCGTCGGCCGTGGTTGGGCCGACGGCAAGGTCGAGATTCGCGACCGCTTCACCGGCGAGAGCCGTGAGATCGACGCCAATTCAGCGATCGAGGAGATCATCGCCGCAGTTCGCGGCTGATTCGAATAGCTGTCCGGGCCGCCGCAGTCACCTTCCGAGGTGTCTGCGGCGGCCCTTCTTTTCTGCCACAATCGTGGCTATGGAACGCGAACCGGATTGGGCAGAAGTCGACGGCTATCTCGTTTCCACGTTGGTAGGTGAAGATCCGGTTCTCGACGCGGCACTCGCCGCCAATTCCGAGGCAGGTCTCCCGCCCATCGACGTGGCGCCGAACCAGGGCAAGCTCCTCAACCTTCTGGCGCGAATGTGCTTGGCGCGCAATGTTCTCGAGATCGGAACGCTCGGCGGATACAGCACGATCTGGCTCGCTCGCGCGGTCGGTCCCTCGGGCCAGGTCATCACGCTGGAATTCGATCCCACCCATGCGGATGTCGCTCGGGCGAATATCGAGCGTGCCGAACTGGCTGACCGTGTCGACATCCGCGTCGGCGCTGCGCTCGACAGTCTCCCGTTGATCGCGAAAGAAGAGTTGGGACCTTTCGACTTGGTCTTCATCGACGCCGACAAGGAGAACAACACCGAGTACGTGCGGTGGGCGTTGGCCCTTTCGCATCCCGGAACCGTCATCATCGTGGACAACGTGGTGCGTGGGGGACATGTGTCCAACCCGGATATCGACGACGAGCGCGTCAAAGCGAGTCGAGCGGTGTTGGAGATGATCGCGGCCGAGCCGAAACTCGACGGCACCGCCATTCAAACCGTGGGTTCGAAGGGATGGGACGGGTTTGCCGTTGCAGTAGTGAACGAGTGAGCGCAGACTCGAAGCGGTGAGGATGCTGGGGGCAGCAAAGGCGGCATGGCGATGGGTGCGCAGTGCTCCCGGTACCTACGTCTGGTTGCTGGCCCTGCTGTTCACCACGCTCTTCCTTCGGCATCTGCCCGACAATGTCGAGGAGCGTTTTCTCGGCAAGCGCTCGACCAATCTGCATCACCTGGCCGAAGACCCGCTGCGAGTCCTGTTCTCGAGTGCCTTCTGGCTCGAAGGTGGCGGTTGGTTGGGATACCTGGTTCTCTTCACCATCTTTCATGCAACGGCTGAGCGTTGGCTCGGGACGTGGCGGTGGCTGTGTGTTGTCGTCATCGCCCACGTCGGAGCCACGTACATCAGCGAAGGTGTTCTGTACGAAGGTATTCGGCACGGATACGTGGCGGAGTCGGCGGTCAACACTCTCGACGTGGGTGTGAGCTACGGTCTGGCCGGCATCATGGGGATTCTGGTGTACCGCATCGTCGATCCGTGGCGATACGTCTATCTCGCGGGGCTGTTGCTCTTCTACGGTGTACCTCTGATTTTCGCCACCAATTTCACCGCCATCGGCCACATGTCTGCGTTGTTGCTCGGGTTGGCGTGCTACCCGATCACCCGTGCTCGGGCGGGCACGTGGAATCCGATGGACCTGTGGCATTCGCGAAGAATCGCAGGTCTTCCATGAATCGCACCGCGGAAAGTTACCCGCTGGTAGTTTAGCGTCATCGACGAAAGGTAATGACGTGTCTGGCACCGATGGATTGCTCTTCAACCCCCATACTTACGACCCCGCTCAGTTCGATCCGGAGACCCGCCGTTTGCTGCGAGCCACCATCGAATGGTTCGAGAGCCGCGGTAAGAAGCAACTGCTTCAGGACGACCTCGACGCCGTGTGGGTCTCCGACTTTCTCGAATTCGTCGGCAAGGAGAAGTTGTTCGCGACGTTCCAGACTCCGGCGGCATTCGCCGACGGTGACGAGAACCGTCGTTGGGACGGTGCCCGCAACGCGGCCTTGAGTGAGATCTTCGGTTTTTACGGACTCGCTTACTGGTACGCCTGGCAGGTCACGATCCTCGGACTCGGACCGATCTGGATGAGTGACAACGACGCTGCGAAGAAGCGTGCAGCGCAGGAACTTGCCGACGGTGGTGTCATGGCGTTCGGGCTGTCCGAGCGCGACCACGGCGCCGACGTGTACTCCACCGACATGCTCCTCACTCCCACCGACGGCGACGTCGCCTTCCGCGCGAGCGGCGAGAAGTACTACATCGGAAACGGCAACGTAGCCGGAATGGTGTCTGTGTTCGGGCGTCGTACCGACGTCGAGGGCCCCGAAGGCTACGTGTTCTTTGTCGCCGACAGTGCACATCCGAACTATCAGCTCGTGGACAACGTCCTGCGCGGGCAGATGTATGTCAGCAATTTCCGCCTCGACGATTACCCGGTGCGCGAGGAAGACATTCTGCACACCGGCGTCGCCGCATTCGAGGCCGCGCTCAACACGGTCAACGTCGGAAAGTTCAACCTCTGCACCGGCTCCATCGGCATCACCGAGCATGCGTTCTTCGAGGCAATCACTCACGCGCAGAATCGAATTCTGTACGGCAATCCCGTCACGGATTTTGCCCACGTTCGCGCCGCCTTCGTCGACGCGTACTCACGTCTGATCGCGATGAAGCAGTTCAGTGCGCGGGCGGTCGACTACTTCCGCAGCGCCAGCCTCGAGGACCGTCGCTACCTGCTGTTCAATCCCATGACCAAGGCCAAGGTCACCTCCGAAGGTGAGAAGGTGGTCGGGTTGCTGCACGATGTGATCGCAGCCAAGGGATACGAGAAGTCAACGTACTTCCGCGAGGCAGCGCAGATGATCGGCACGCTGCCCAAGCTCGAGGGCACCGTCCACGTCAACGTCGGCCTGATTCTCAAGTTCTTGCCGAACTATCTGTTCAACTCGGCGCAGTTCCCGGAGATCGTCACGCGCGACGACGCCGCCGACGACGAGTTCTTCTGGAACCAGGGGCCTACCCGCGGCGCTGCGAAGATTCAGTTCCACGAGTGGAAGCCCGTCTACGAGAAGCACTCTTCGATTCCGAACGTCGCCCGTTTTTACGAGCAGGCGATCGCGCTCACCGAATTGCTCACTGCTGCAGCGCCGGACGCGCAGCAGCAGAAGGATCTCGATTTCATGCTCAACGTCGGGCACCTGTTCTCTCTCGTCGTCTACGGTCATCTGATTCTCGAACAGGCCGAGATCAGCGGGCTCGACGCCGACGTTGTCGATCAGATCTTCGACTTCCAGATTCGTGACTTCTCGGGATACGCGATCGCGCTGCACGGAAAGCCGTCGTCGACACCCGAGCAGCAGAAGTGGGCCCTGGCCGCGGTGCGGAAGCCTGTTGTCGACAGTGAACGCTTCGACCGGGTGTGGCAGCAGGTCAAGGCGTACGACGGTGCATACGAGATGCGCGCATGACCGCGCCGGTGACGCGCGAGCAGTTGATGGCCGTCGTGGAGGGATCCCCGAAAGCCGTCGGCGCGCATGACCGCTCGACCTGGGTGGCCCTGTTTGCCGGCGACGGACAGGTCAACGACCCTGTAGGTTCACGTCCGCACAACGGTCAGGCGGCGATCGAGAGTTTCTACGACACGTTCATCGCCCCCAATTCGATCACCTTCCATGTCGAGCGCGACATCGTGTGCGGCCGGACGGTGTGGCGCGATCTGAGCCTCGCTACCGAGATGTCGACCGGAGTCGTTCTCGACGTTCCGATGCACTTGCGCTACGACTTGGTGGGGGAGCCCGATTCCTTGCGGATCGGAACCCTCTACGCGCATTGGGAATTGGCGACGATGTTGAGCCAGCTCGCGACTGCTGGTGTGGCGGGGGTGAAGGCGGCCGCGAAGTTGACGCCGCAGTTGCTCTCGAACCAGGGGATCGGCGGGGCGCTCGGGTTCTCGCGCGGCATCTTCGGCGTCGGAGACAAAGGCAAGAAGGCAGCGTCGCGGTTCCTCGATGCGGCCGCTGTCGGCCGAACGCCGCCGGCACCCGTCGAGCTTCCGGCGGGGACGCAGTTGTCCAACGCTGATGTCAACGCTCTGCTCACCGGCGTGACGAAGAGCAAGATGCTGGTTGCCGGTCGCACCGTGACGGCGAGCGTCATCGTGTGCGGGGAACCGGCCATCGCATTGTTCGGCTTCGAGGCGAGCGGTCATCGACTCAATCGGGTGCGTTTCTTCACCGAGAGCTGACATAGAGCCCTCCACATGCAGGTCAGGCTCGGCGCGCCACTCCGGCGCGCCGAGCCTTCGCTTTTCTGAGAATTGTCAGATCGCCCCGAGATCCGCAGACAGCCAGTGCTGCGGATTCATGTAGATCGCTACCTGTTCGCCCAACTGCGATCGCGCGAATTCGAGATACCCGTCGACCTTGTCCGGAGCCAGGTAACGCCGCGAGACTTCGACCAGCATCTCGTCGGTGCCCGGAACGATCTTGTCGACGGATCCGCTGACGCTGACGTAACGGATTGTCGGATCGAGCCTTTCGGCCATCAACGAGAAATGCCCGGCCGACTCGATGAGTCGTGCCTTTCGCGAATCCTTGCCCGTGAGGATCCATGGTTTGCCACCGGGTGAGTACAGGTACCAGATCGGGACGGTCAACGGACCGCGCTCGGTGCCGTCCGCCACGGACAGCGCCCCGATGTGGGGTTCGGCCAGGAACTGTTCACGCTCATTTTCGGAGAGTGCCATTCCTCGAGATTACCGCGACGTTTGACATGGCGTTGTGACTCCGTACACAATCGATGTGCTCATTATGAATAGGCGTTCGCAATGCGAACACGTTTCGATCCGAACTACTGGATCCCAACCGGTCGCGAACGCCCACAAGCAGTGAATGTCGAGGATCCGATGACCGCACATACGCAGTCGAGTTCAATCACCGGTTCGCCTGGGGCGCGTGCCGCAATGTGGGTAGCACCGTTGTGTTGGATCGCTGTGCTTCTGGACGGATTCGACCTGGTCGTACTCGGCGCGGTCATTCCTTCGCTTCTCGACTACGACGCGTGGGGTTTGAGTACCGGCACGATTACGATGATCTCGACCTTCGGGCTCATCGGCATGACCATCGGCGCCCTCGTCATCGGCACTCTCACCGACGTCATCGGTCGACGCCGCGCGCTGCTGTACGCCGTTGCCGCATTCTCGATTCTGACTCTGTTGTGCGCAATTGCGCCCAATCCGTTCATCTTCGGGCTGCTGCGCTTCCTTGCCGGTGTGGGGCTGGGTGGCGCCCTACCGACGGCATTGGCTCTGGTCAACGAATTCTCGAAGAAACAAGGCGGTGGATCTGCGTCGACCATGCTGATGACCGGCTACCACGTCGGCGCCGTTGCCACCGCAGCGCTGGCGCTCGTCGTGATCGAACCTTTCGGTTGGCGAGCGATGTTCGTTGTGGGCGCACTTCCTGCCGTCGCCCTGATTCCACTCATGTTGCGGTATCTGCCGGAATCCCCGTCGTACCTTCTCGCTCACGGAAAGCGTGCCGAAGCCGAGGAAATCGCTGCCCGTTACGGAGTCGAACTCGAGATTGCGCCCACGTCCGAAGTTGAGTGCGCCGAAGCCGCCAATCCCGTTCGCGCACTGTTCTCTTCGAAGTTCTTGCGCAACAGCATCGCCATCTGGATCACCAGTTTCATGGGCTTGCTGCTCGTCTACGGATTGAACACATGGCTTCCGACGATCATGCGTGAGGCCGGTTACAACCTCGGGGCGTCGTTGACGTTCCTTCTGATCCTCAATGCCGGCGCCGTCGTCGGGCTGTTGATCGCCGGGGGCGTCGCGAACAAGATCGGCCCGCGGACTGCAGCCATCGTGTGGTTCGCCGGAGCTGCACTGTTCCTGGCGCTTCTGAGTGTGAAGGTGTCGTTCGGAATCTACGTGATGGTCTTCCTCGCCGGATGCTTCGTATTCAGCGCGCAGGTACTGGTCTACGCCTTCACGAGCGCCAATCACCCACCTCAGATTCGCGCGACCGCGCTCGGATGGTCGGCAGGTGTCGGCCGGGTCGGTGCGATCTGTGGCCCGATCCTGGGCGGAGTCCTCCTGGGTGCGGGTTACGCCGTGCCGTGGGGCTTCTACGCTTTCGCGCTCGTCGGACTGCTCGGAGCAATTTCTATCTCCTGCACACGGGTGCGCACCTGAAATACCAGTTTCGCTGGTTGGCGTGCTACTGCTATCGTAAAACATGAGTATGAAGAGTAGCGCTATCGTCGCGCCGCAGGAACCGCTACCGATGCCATCGTCTCGATCCGGTTTGTGGTGGGGCTTGCTCGGTGTGCTGGCGTTCTCGTTCACCGTTCCGCTCACGAGGGTCGCCGTCGCGGATCTCGACCCCCTGTTCGTCGGTGCGGGCCGCGCCGTCGTTGCCGGGGCCCTTGCGATTGTGATGCTGTCGGTTACTCGCGCGACGCTTCCGACGCTTCGGCAGTGGTTGCGCATCGCACTCGTGACTGTTGGTGCGGTACTGGGGTTTTCACTGTTCACCACGTTTGCGTTGCAGACATCGCCGGCGAGTCACGCGGCAGTCGTGATCGGGCTACTTCCCGCTGCGACCGCGGTATTTGCGGTCGTCCGAGGAAAAGAGCGTCCCAGTAAGGGATTCTGGTGGGCAAGCGCCGCCGGCGCGGTATCGGTCGTAGGGTTCGTGGCGATTGCAAACGGCGGACTCGGCTCGTTTCATCTCGCTGATCTTCTTCTGTTCGCCGCGGTTGTGTGTGCAGCGCTGGCATATTCGGAAGGTGCGTTGCTGGCCCGCGAGATCGGGTCGTGGCAGACGATTGCCTGGGCATTGATTCTCGGACTGCCGGTCACGATTGCGTTGACGGTGGCGTCCATGGCCCAGGCTCCGGTCTCTGCCGATGTGAATTCGTGGCTTTCGTTTGCCTACCTGGGATGCGTGAGTATGTTTCTCGGGTTCTTTCCTTGGTACCGGGGTCTGGCGATCGGTCCCATTTCCACTGTGAGCCAAACACAGTTGGTTCAACCGGTGCTCAGCATTGCCTGGTCGGCGCTGATACTCGGTGAGACGTTGTCACCCTCGATCGTGGCCGGCGGTGTCGTCGTCATCGGGTGTGCCTGGCTTGCCCTGAAGGCGCGAGTGGCAGCGCCGCGTGCTGTGCCGGCACGCGACGCGACCACTGCTACTGATGAATCAGAAAAGCGGGCCGCCACCGAAGGCACTGCGGTGTGACGCCGGTTGTTTCCCGTTGGCGTCGGTGATTCCGTACTCGACGGCCGTCTCGGCGGTGATCAGTGTGTGACCGCTGCGCGCGTTCACTTCTGGATCGTTGGCCAATGCAGTGATGACTTGGCCGACGAATTCCGGGGTTTCGGCCTCGGCCAGTGAGAAGCCTTCGAAGCTCTCGATCCCACTCGCCTCCATCCGCTCGTTGCGGATCAACCCGAGCCAGAAGGAAAGTGCGGTGACGCCGGTCCCCTTCAATTCGACAGCCATGTCCGCGGCCATCTTGTCCAAACCTGCCTTCGACATCCCGTACAGGACAGAGTGCAGGTACCCGCGGGTCCCGAACGACGAGATGTTGCCGATCACTCCACTGCCCCGGGGAACCATCAACTTCGCCGCTTCCACCGAAGCAACGTAGTGGGCGCGCAGTCCGATTCCGATCAGCGAATCCCAATCGTCGATCGGCCTCTTCCAGAACGGATCGGCGAAGCCTGCATAACCCGCCGGGTTTGCCCAGACGTTGTTGACCAAAAGATCGAGGCGGCCTGACCGCTCTTCGGCGATGCGGGCAAACAGGTTGACGATCTGCTGATCGTCGCCGTGATCGCACTGCACGGCAATGCCGTGACCACCGCGCTCGGTGATCTCGGCTGCGGTGCGATCGAGTGGGCCGTCGGCGCCGACGGTTCCTCGTGCCGTCACGTACACCGTCCATCCGTCGCTTCCCAGCGCGAGGGCAATGCCCTTGCCGACGCTCCGGCTGGCACCGGTTACGAGCGCAACTTTTCCGTTCGTCGTCATCGCGGCCCACCCAACGAACCCTCGACGATGTCAGCGTCCGGGGACAGGGGAGTGGTGATCGACCACGTCTCCGTGAAATGGCATTGACTCATTTTCCACGTACCGTCCTCGATCACGTACTTGTCGTCGATTCGCCGGTCATCAACTTCTCGGTGCGCCCGACGGTGTCGATCTGGCGGAACTGCAGAGCCCATCGCCCCACCGCCGACGTCTCCGAGGTCAGTGTGATGTCGGGATGCAATCCGTGATGCATGTCGAGGACCGCGTACCGGCCGTCGACCTTGCGAAGAGCGATCTTCTCGAAGATGTCCGCCATCGGCCCCGCGTCGTCGAAGGCGCCGAGGCGGCCGTAGTCGATCGACGCTCCGGAACGGATGAAGCTGTTGCGGAACCCAACTGGATCCTTGGCATCACATGCTCGCCAGTAGCCGTGCTTGAGCTTCTTGATTTCCTCGATCTGTTCGAGCGCGTCGAGGCGTTGTGCGAGATCCAACGTCGGTCCTTTTCGTCTGGGTTTCCCGGAGACATGTCGGATCGACTGTAGGGTGTCCTCAGTCACATGTGTGTAGTTTTTCCCAGTGACCGGTCAGGAATCGGTGTCGGTTTCGCTCGAGGATTCGTCGCCGGTTAGCGTGATCGCAGTCGAGTCGCTGAAGACGCTGCCCCAGAGCTCGCCGAGGGCTGGATCTTCTTCGGCGTGTTCGGGCGCCATCATTGCGAGCAGATTGTTGATCAGCATCCCGTTCGCGATGAACAAACGCGCTTGCTCGGGTGTGCAACCGGTGCGCTCGCGCAGCAAGGTGTAGATGCCGGACATGGCGTTCCGGGAGACGGCGGCGACATCATCGGTGCTGGTGGCGAAGCCGTGCAACATGACAAGCAGTAGATCTCGGTCGAGAACCAGCTCGCCGTAGGCGGATCCGAGTTCGGCCCAGAACTGCGGATTGCTCGGATCGATCGTGACCGTATCCAATTTGTCGTTGAAGGTGCGGACGATTTCGTCGAGCGCGCGCGTGAACACTGCGTGGAACAAATCTGCCTTGGTTCCGAACATACGCACGACGTAGGGCTGCGAGACACCGGCTTCCTTGGCGACGGCGTCCGTACTGGTCCCCGAGTATCCACCCTTTGCGAAAGCTCGCGTTGCCGCGGCAAGGACCAACGCGCGACGTTCCGGTGCGCTCATCCTGCGGGTACGTGGTTCAGCTGCACCGATCGACATGTTGACACGTTATCACCGGATAGCTTAGTTTCGACTTAAGTAATCATCCGATGCCTTAAGGCACCTTCACTCGAGGAATCACGATGACCGTTTTGACGAAGTCCGGATCGGACGCCGCATCCGGGTCGGAAAGCAGTGGAGGACGTAAGGTTCCGATCGCGATAGCGATGGTTGCTGCCTCTCTGCCCATGTTCATGGCCACCCTCGACAACCTCGTGATGACGAGCGCGCTGCCGGTGATCGAGAAGGAGCTGAATGCGTCCGTCGGGCAACTTCAGTGGTTCATGAATGCGTACACGCTCTGCTTTGCGACGCTGATGCTTTCGGCGACGACGCTCGGCGATCGGTGGGGGCGCCGCAAGATGTTCGTATTCGGGATCGGGCTGTTCACGGCGGCGTCGATTGCTTCGGCGTTGTCGACGACACCAAGCCTGCTCATCGCGGCCCGAGCCTTTCAGGGCGCCGGCGCTGCCGCGATCATGCCGCTCTCACTCACTCTCCTCGTGGCAGCGGTACCGGAAGCCAAGCGTGCCATGGCAATCGGCGTGTGGGGTGGCGTCTCCGGCCTGGGGATCGCGATGGGTCCGGTGGTCGGTGGGGCGGTAGTCGACGGGTTCTCGTGGCAGGGCATTTTCTGGATCAACGTGCCGGTTGCGATCGTCGCTGTTCCTCTCGCGATGTATGCGTTGCGTGAATCGACCGGTCGCACACAACCTCTCGACCTTCCCGGTGTCGCACTCGCCGGACTCGGTGTGTTCCTGGCGGTGTGGGGGATCGTTCACGGCAACGACGACGGCTGGGGATCGCTTGGAGTAGTTGCGTCGTTGGTCGGTTCCGCAGTCGCGTTGGCACTGTTCCTGCTTCGCGAGATGAAGACCTCGCATCCGGTCATGCCCCTACGTCTGTTCCGCTCACGCAGCTTCTCGATGGCGAACGTCATCGGCTTGACCTTCTCGATCGGAATCTTCGGGGCGGTGTTCCTGCTCTCGCAGTACCTCCAGATCGTGATGGGCTACAGCCCGTTCCAAGCAGGCCTGCGGACGCTTCCGTGGACGGCAGCGCCGATGATCTTCGCGCCTCTCGCCGGTTTTCTGGCGCCGAAGGTCGGGCTCCGTTCGCTTCTGCTGACCGGTCTGTTGCTCCAGGCCGGAGCATTGTTCTGGTTGGCAGCGTTGATCGGTCCCGACGTGACGTACGAGTCGCTGGTTCCGGCTCTACTGATGGCGGGAATCGGCATGGGCTTGACCTTCGCGCCGAGCTCGACGGCGGTACTCGTCGACATGGACGAGCCTGATCACGGAACGGCCAGTTCGACCAACTCGACGCTTCGTGAGATCGGTGTTGCACTGGGAATCGCGGTTCTCACTGCGGTCTTCCTTGCCGCCGGCGGTGCCCTCACGCCCCTCGGTTACGGAGATGCGCTGACACCTGCACTGCGCGTCGGCGGTTGCTTCGTATTGGTTGCGGTTGTCGCGGCGTGGTTCGTGCCCTCGCATCGCAAGGCCTGAGCACTGCTGTGCGCCTTTATTAACCTCCGGCGGTTAATAAAGGCGCACAGCAGTTACGAAGCCGGGTCCCCCGGGAACGCTGAGGTGGCCGGAGCGGTTCCCAGCGCGGACCGCCATCCGGCGCCGCGGATAGCCGCATCGGTCAGGCCGTCGATTCCGAACGTGCGGAGTTGGTCGGTATCGACCTGTTCGACGAATGCCCGGTAGGTCACGGCGGTGTCGGATTCGATCTGTGCTGCCAGTTGTGCCGCGGTAACGGCGTCCGTCACCGGAAACGGGATCTCGTAAGCTGCCGCGGCTGTCGGCGGGGTCACGCCCGCGTCGGTCGACAGGGCAACCAGCGCATCACGTCGTGCGCGGTGCGCTGCTGTGTGCGTGGCAACCTCGTTGACACGGGCAGGATTCGAAAACGCGGCAACCACTCCGTAAGCGAAGATCGCAGCATTCTCTGATTCGATTGCGGTCAGCAAGGCAGAACTCTCGGATCGACGGGTGTGCGAAGTGATCACGGAAGCAACACCGCAACCTGAGTCGAGCACGACGCGCTGATCGAACCGAGCAGGCCCGCGCGATAGCCGGACATCGTCCGAGCGAGATCCGCGGCACTGCGCGCCGAATCGGCCAGCGAGGTACTCAAGGTTTCGACGCCCGTAGGAGCGTTTGCGACCGAGGTCGACGGGGGCGCTGTGGTCGTAGCGGCGCCGCTGCCCGCTGCTCGCGCAATCTCGGCGTCGAGTTCGAGTGCATGCGCTGTGCGTTCGGCGCTGATCGTGGTCAGTGATGCCGACTTGTCCGGCGCAAGAGCGATGGCGGCGGTTGCTGCTGCCGCGTCGGAGCGGGCTCGATCGGCCTGGGCCGTCAGCTGGTCGACTTCTGCAGCCGCCTCCGCTGTGCCGTTGTCGGTGCAGGCGGACAACGAGAAGGCAGCAGCGCCCAACGCTGCTGTTCCCGTCATCTTGAGCGCACTCCGCCGGGAGAGTGGGGTAGTAGTCATGGGCGTCAGCACCAGTCCATCGTGCCAGGTGGTCGGCCGATCGTTCGAATCCGCGGCACGTGTTCAAGTGTGACGTGCGTCGGGCACTCTGGTCACGGAGACGCGCAATGAGCGGTACTCTTGGATGCTTGCAGCATGTGGCACCTGGTGTCTTTTCATGCTCGCAGCCGCCCACGTCGACAGTCGACACAAGTCGGACAATCGACGACAACTGAAATGAGGAGTTCGCGAGATGCCGGTGCCATCCAGGGAGAGGGTGATCGAGCTGATCTCCGAACTCGTGCACGCCCAGGGTTACGACGTCGACGACGTTGTCGTGACCAGTGCGGGCAAGCACAGCGCGGTGCGCATCATGGTCGACAGCGATGCCGGGATCGAGCTCGATGCCGCCGCGGAGATCAGCAGACTCGTTTCGGAACTTTTCGACACCCTCGAGGAAATCGGTGAAACGCCGTACACCCTCGAGGTGACCTCCCCGGGAATTGACCGCCCACTGACGCTCGATCGTCACTGGCGTCGGGCTCGCGGACGTAAAGCGCGAATCGATCTGGCCGGCGAGACTGTGGTGGGCCGTATCGGAACGATGAACGACGATTCCGTGGCAGTTGTCATCGGTGGCCGTGGCGGACTGACCGTGCGCGAGATTGCACTGGGCGACGTTCAGAAGGCTGTAGTTCAGGTGGAGTTCTCGAAGCCCAGTGAGGCGGAGTTGGAACTCGCGGGCGGCATCCCGGAGGGGCGCGCAGTTCCTTCGGATGCGGTTGACCTCACCGAGGACTCGGGCGTGGACAGTGTCGAAGACGACGAAGCAGAATTAGAAGACGTAGAAAACGAAGAAGGGTTCGACAAGTGAATATCGACATTGCAGCGTTGCGAGCGATCGAAGCCGAAAAAGGTGTCTCGATCGAAACTGTGATCGCCACGATCCAGACCGCGCTGCTGACGGCGTACCGCCACACCGAGGGGCACAAGCAGAACGCTCGGATCGATGTCAACATCAAGACCGGTTCGGTGCGAGTGATGGCGCACGACACCGATGCCGACGGCAACATGATCGGTGAGGAGTGGGACGACACTCCCGAGGGATTTGGACGCATCGCGGCGACCACCGCACGCCAGGTCATCCTGCAGCGTCTGCGCGACGCCGAGCACGAGCGCAGTTTCGGTGAGTTCTCGACCCATGAGGGTGAAATCGTCGGCGGTGTCATTCAGCGTGACACGCGTGCGAATTCCCGCGGAATGGTCGTCGTCCGAATCGGCAGCGAATCCAATGGCGCCGAAGGATTGTTGCCGCCTGCAGAACAGGTTCCCGGCGAGAACTACGAGCACGGTGAGCGCATCAAGTGCTACGTCGTCGGGGTTGCTCGCGGAGCCCGCGGCCCACAGATCACCCTCTCGCGGACCCACCCGAACCTGGTTCGCAAGTTGTTCGCACTCGAGGTTCCAGAGATTGCGGACGGCAGCGTCGAGATCATCAACGTCGCGCGCGAAGCGGGGCATCGTTCCAAGATCGCCGTCGCCTCACGTGTGCAGGGGCTCAACGCAAAGGGTGCATGCATCGGCCCGATGGGTCAGCGCGTCCGCAACGTCATGAGCGAACTCGCGGGGGAGAAGATCGACATCATCGACTTCGACGAAGATCCCGCGACGTTTGTGGGCAACGCACTTTCCCCGTCGAAAGTGGTCTCCGTCACTGTCGTCGATCCCGAGGCTCGTGCGGCCCGTGTCATCGTGCCCGATTTCCAGCTTTCGTTGGCCATCGGAAAAGAGGGTCAAAATGCCCGCCTGGCTGCGCGGTTGACGGGTTGGCGTATCGACATTCGTAGCGATGCGGCACCCGTTGGCGACGCGTCCGACCGGCCCGCCACGTCCAACGGATAACAGTGGAATGCAGTGATCGAGACGGTTCGGCGGTAGAGTGGACAATGGTTCGACGTGAGTCCTCGGATTCTGCGCGCGTGAAACCCGGTTCGCCGGTCAGAACGTGTGTGGGATGCAGGGAACAAGGGTCGGCTGTCGATCTGTTGAGGGTCGTGGTTGGTGAGCAGGGGCCGGAGGGTTCCCCGCTCGTCCCCGACGTATCGCGAAGACTCCCCGGTCGAGGTGCATGGCTGCACCTGGATCCGAGTTGTCTGAGCCTGGCAGAGCGGCGCCGAGCATTCAGCAGAGCACTGCGAGTGTCCGGAAATCTGGACACGTCCGCTGTCGACCAGCTGGTCGACGCAGTTCACACAAAAGCAGTACCTCTCGAGAAGAACAGGCACAAGCACTCATGAGCACACCGTGAAGCACCAACGATGAACGTCCATCGGCGATAACCCGAGGTCGTGCGGGACCCACATCTGTGGGATGCCTCCTGCTCGACCTCATCAGTGAGGAGAGCAGTGGCAGGCAAGGCCCGCGTGCACGAGTTGGCTAAAGAACTCGGTGTCACCAGCAAGGAACTACTCGCAACGCTCAAGGAGCAAGGCGAGTTCGTGAAGTCTGCGTCATCCACAGTGGAGGCGCCCGTCGCCCGTCGTCTGCGGGAGTCATTCCCGTCGGCAGGCGGAGCAGAAACCAAGTCCGAGACCGGCGCAGCCGCTCCGGCGGCTCGCCCCGCGGCAAAGCCCGGCGCACCGTCGCCGTCGGCTGCAAAGCCTGGCGCACCGCGTCCCGGCCCCAAGCCGGCCGCACCCGCACCGGCTGCTCCCGCAGCTCCGGCCCCGGCAGCCCCCGCGGCTCCCGCAGCCGCTGCTCCGGCAGCACCGTCAGCGCCGGTCCCCACACCGACGTTCAACGCTCCGAAACCAGCACAGCCGGCACGTCCGGCTCCGGCTGCTCCCGCAGCGTCGGCACCGGCTCCGGCCGCACCGTCCACCGGCGCGAAGCCCGGCGGACCGCGTCCGGGACCGAAGGCACCTCGCGTCGGTAACAACCCGTACTCCTCGGCACCCGCCGAGCGTCCGGCACCTCGTCCGGCTCCCGGCGCACCGCGTCCGGGCGCAGGTCAGGGCGGTTCTCGTCCGGCTCCGGGTCAGGGCGGTCCCCGTCCGGCTCCCGGTCAGGGTGGACCTCGTCCGGCTCCGGGTCAGGGCAGTCCCCGTCCGGCTCCCGGCCAGGGTGGACCCCGTCCGCCTGCAGGTCAGGGCGGACCCCGTCCCAGCCCCGGCTCCATGCCTCCTCGCCCGAACCCGGGTGCAATGCCTGCTCGTTCCGCTCGTCCCGCGCCCGGTGGCGGCGGACGTCCGGGTCGTCCCGGTGGCGCTCCCGGTGGTCGTCCGGGCGGCGGCGGCGGTGGATACCGCGGCGGCGGCGCTCCCGGCGCCGGTGCTGGTGCAGGTGCTCCCGGTGGAGCAGCTCCGGCCGGTGGATTCCGCGGTCGTCCCGGCGGCGGTGGCCGTCCCGGTCAGCGCGGCGCAGCGGCAGGTGCATTCGGTCGTCCCGGGGGAGCAGTTCGCCGTGGACGTAAGTCGAAGCGGGCGAAGCGCGCCGAGTACGAAAGCATGCAGGCTCCCGCAGTCGGCGGCGTCAGGCTGCCACGCGGCAACGGTGAGACCATCCGTCTCGCTCGCGGCGCATCGCTGTCGGACTTCGCGGACAAGATCGATGCGAACCCCGCAGCACTCGTGCAGGCGTTGTTCAACCTCGGTGAGATGGTCACGGCAACTCAGTCGGTCAACGACGAGACGCTGGAGCTGCTCGGCGGCGAAATGAACTACGTCGTGCAGGTCGTCAGCCCGGAGGACGAGGACCGCGAGCTGCTCGACAGCTTCGACCTCACCTACGGCGAGGACGCCGGCGGAGAAGAGGACCTTGAGTCCCGTCCGCCTGTGGTCACCGTCATGGGCCACGTCGACCACGGTAAGACCCGTCTGCTCGACGTGATCCGTAAGGCGAATGTCCGTGAGGGCGAAGCCGGCGGCATCACGCAGCACATCGGTGCCTACCAGGTGCTGACCGAGCTCGAGGGCAACGAGCGTCTCGTGACGTTCATCGACACCCCGGGTCACGAGGCCTTCACGGCCATGCGTGCTCGTGGTGCCAAGGCCACCGACCTCGCGATCCTTGTTGTCGCAGCCGACGACGGCGTCATGCCGCAGACGGTGGAAGCGATCAACCACGCCCAGGCGGCCGACGTGCCGATCGTGGTCGCGGTGAACAAGATCGACAAGGAAGGCGCGAACCCGGACAAGATCCGGCAGCAGCTCACCGAGTACGGACTGGTGGCCGAGGAGTACGGCGGAGACACCATGTTCGTCGACATCTCGGCGAAGCAGGGTCTCAACATCGACGCACTGCTCGAAGCAGTGCTGTTGACGGCCGACGCTTCCCTGGATCTGCGCGCCAACCCGGACATGGACGCTCAGGGTGTTGCCATCGAGGCGCACCTCGACCGTGGCCGCGGCCCCGTCGCTACCGTGCTCATTCAGCGCGGAACGCTGCGGGTCGGCGACTCGATCGTTGCCGGCGATGCTTACGGCCGCGTCCGCCGCATGGTGGACGAGCACGGTCAGGACGTCCACGAGGCACTGCCTTCACGTCCGGTGCAGGTCATCGGCTTCACGTCGGTCCCCGGTGCAGGCGACAACCTGCTCGTGGTCGACGAGGACCGTATCGCTCGTCAGATCGCGGACCGTCGCAACGCACGTAAGCGCAACGCGCTTGCAGCGAAGAGTCGTAAGCGCATCAGCCTCGACGATCTCGATGCAGCTCTGAAGGAACATTCACAGCTGAACTTGATCCTCAAGGGTGACAACTCGGGAACCGTGGAGGCCCTCGAAGAGGCTCTCCTCGGAATTCCGATCGACGACGAGGTGCAGTTGCGCGTCATCGACCGCGGTGTCGGTGGCATCACGGAGACCAACGTCAACCTGGCTGCTGCGTCCAACGCGATCATCATCGGCTTCAACGTCCGCGCCGAAGGCAAGGCAACGGAGCTGGCGAACCGCGAGGGCGTCGACATTCGCTACTACTCGGTGATCTACCAGGCCATCGACGAGGTCGAGAAGGCACTCAAGGGTCTGCTCAAGCCGGTGTACGAAGAGGTCGAGCTGGGCAAGGCAGAGATCCGCGCCATGTTCCGTTCGTCCAAGATCGGCAACATTGCCGGTTGCTTGGTCACCTCAGGCAGCATCCGTCGCAACGCCAAGGCACGTCTCATCCGCGACAGCAAGGTCATCGCCGAGACGGTCACCATCTCCTCGCTCAAGCGGGAGAAGGAAGACGCTACCGAGGTTCGCGAAGGCTACGAATGTGGTTTGACCGTTACCTATTCCGATATCAAGATCGGTGACGTTCTCGAGTGCTACGAGCTTCGCGAGAAGCCGCGCGACTGATTATGTCGACACGGGCGTTGGGGCGGACGCACGTGAGTACTAGCTGACATGGACTCTCTCGGACTTGAACATACAAGTCCGAGAGAGTCCATTCGGCTCTGTCTAGGGGGAAAATGTTTGTAGGGGCACTGGAGTTCGACATCCTTTTCGGCGATGTCCACTCACTCAAGGAAAAGCGTTCGATGCTGTCGCCGATCCTGACGGAACTCCGTCGATTCGGTGTGAGTGCAGCGGAGGCGGGGGAGCAGGGACGCCTGCGTCGTGCGCTCGTGGGCGTCGGTGTGGTCAGTTCGTCCGTCGATCACCTGCACGACGTTCTCGATCATTGTGAGCGGGCGGTCGCCGAGCGTCCGGAGATTCAGTTGCTGGCTGTGCGAAGGCGAATCTTCGGCCCGGAAGACTGAGCGTCATCGGGCGGTGTCGATGAGCCACGCTTCCAGACGGCGTACCGAATCGAGTTCGTCGGCAAGGGATTCGGTGGCTTCGGGACCAACGGTGGCGGTGTTTGTGCTCACGCTCGACGCATGCGACAACTGTGGAGATCGACGACGGCCCTGGCGGCGGTGGCTCGTGGTCGAAGACCTCTACCGATGGTGATTTGGTTGCCGGGTAGCCGATGGACGAGACTGTTGTCGGTAATAATTCTTGTTAACCAGAACTTTGATCGATCGAGTCACCTCGATTCGAGTGGCCAGGTAGAGGAGACTGACAGTCATGGTAGATCCAGCCCGGGCACGCAAGTTGGCAAAGCGTATCGGAACCATCGTCGCGACCGCGATCGATCACGAGATCAAGGATCCGCGACTCGCATTCGTGACCATCACGGACACCAAGGTCACCAACGATCTGCACGACGCGACGGTGTACTACACAGTCATGGGCGAGAAGGTCGATTCCGCACCCGATGTGGAAGCCGCCGCCGCAGGTCTCGAGAAGGCCAAGGGTGTTCTGCGCTCGAAGGTCGGTGCCGGAACCGGAGTTCGCTTCACACCGACTCTGACGTTTGTCGCCGATACCGTTCCCGACACCGCGCGTCATATGGAAGAACTGCTGGCCCGTGCCAAGGCCGCCGACGACGAGGTCGCCAAGGCGCGTGAGAATGCACAGCCGGCCGGAGATGCAGATCCGTACAAGGAGCCGCGAGTGGCTTCGGACGAAGACGAGGCGTCGCCAGATGTTCGTGAAGCCGACTGACGCGCACCGAGAATGACGATCACCGCACTTTCGGACGTCGACCCCTGCGAGGCGAAGTTCGCTCAGGTGGCCGAGGTTCTCGAATCGGCACACACGGTGACAATTCTCTGCCATGTGCAGCCGGATGCGGACACGATCGGCAGCGGACTTGCGCTCGGTCTCGTTCTCGAGCGTCGGGGCATTTCGGTGCAGGTCGCGTTCAGTCGGCCGTCGGCGCTGCCCGAGTCGATGCGCGATTTCCCCGGTCTCCACTTGCTCGTGGCGCCCACTGATGTTCGGGAAAGTGTCGATGTACTGGTGACGGTGGATGTCGGCAGCGAGGGCCGTCTCGGTGAGTTGTCGAGTCGACTCGCCGGCGCGAATCGCACGATCGTCCTTGATCACCATCGCTCCAATTCCGAATTCGGAAGTATCAACGTCGTCGACGAAGCCGCGGCTTCGACGACGGCGCTCATCGCACGATTCTTCGATGCGTGGGGAGTCGCGATCGATCGCGATATCGCGCACTGTCTCTATGCCGGACTGGTCACCGACACCGGCTCCTTCCGGTGGGGAGGTCCGCTTCCGCACGTGCTCGCGGCGCGTTTGCTGGCGACCGGCATCGACGGCGACGCGATTGCGCGAAAGCTGCTCGACACCCATCCGTTCGGGTGGTTGCCGATGCTGGCTTCGGTACTCGGGTCCGCGGTGCTGGTCCCGGAAGCCGCGGACGGCCGTGGGCTGGTGTACGCGGTCATCCGACGCAGTGACATCGGCGATCTTCGCTCCGAGGAGATCGAGAGCGTCGTCGATATCGTGCGAACCACTTCGGAAGCCGAAGTTGCCGCAGTACTCAAGGAGTCGGTTTCCGGAAGCTGGTCGATCTCGTTGCGTGCAAAGTCGGCGATCGACGTGTCGGCGGTCGCTGAAAGTCTTGGTGGCGGCGGGCACCGGCTGTCGGCCGGATATACGTCGACCACTTCCAGCGACGAGATTGTTGCCGCGCTCGTCGCGGCACTCGGCTGAATCCGCGGCATTGAGCGAATCTGACGCCACCTCGGCGGGATCTTCGGCAGCTGATTTCGACGTCACTGGGCGTCGAATCTTTTCCCTGGCGTTTCCGGCACTCGGGGTACTGGCGGCCGAACCCCTCTATCTGTTGTTCGACATCGCCGTGGTCGGCCGACTCGGGGCGCTTCCGCTGGCCGGATTGGCAGTCGGTGGTCTGATCCTGTCGTTGGTGAGTACGCAGCTGACCTTCTTGTCGTACGGCACCACGGCGCGGGCCGCACGGCTTCACGGGGCGGGCCGCGAGCGCGACGCGGTGGGCGAGGGTGTTCAGGCGACCTGGCTGGCGGCCGCGATCGGCTTGGCCTTGGTCGTGATCGTGCAGGTGATCGCCGGCCCGCTGACTTCGGCGGTGGCCGGGACTCCCGACATCGCCGCGGCTGCGGAAAGTTGGCTCCGGATAGCGGTGTTGGGTGTTCCGCTCATCCTGGTGGCCCTGGCCGGCAACGGCTGGATGCGCGGGGTTCAGAACACGGTGCGACCGCTGCGGTTCGTCCTTGTCGGCCTGGGTATTTCGGCGGTGTTGTGTCCGATTCTGGTGCACGGCTTGCTCGGTGCTCCGCGTCTGGAACTCGAAGGATCAGCTGTTGCGAATCTGGTGGGCCAGAGTGTTTCGGGTGTGCTGTTCGCCTGGGCGCTCTTTCGTGAACCGGTTTCGGCTCGACCACATTTTGCGATCATGCGGGCGCAGATGCTGATGGGCCGTGACCTGATTCTGCGCAGCCTCGCATTCCAAGCGTGTTTCGTTTCCGCGGCTGCAGTGGCGTCGAGGTTCGGTGCGGCTGTAGTCGGAGCGCACCAAGTCGTCCTCCAACTGTGGAACCTGGTTTCGCTCCTTCTCGATTCCTTGGCGATCGCAGCTCAGACGCTGATCGGAGCGGCGCTCGGCGGTGGATTCGCAGCCGCGGCGAAAAAGATGACCTGGCGGATCACCGCATGGTCGACGGTATTTGCCGTGGTGCTCGCGATCTTCTTCGCCGCCGGCCACTCCGTGATCCCCGGACTCTTCACGTCCGACGCCGAGGTGCTCGGTCAGATGTCGATTGCATGGTGGTTCTTCGTCGCGATCATGCCGGTGGCGGGAATCGTCTTCGCACTCGACGGTGTTCTACTCGGCGCCGGGGACGTGGTGTTTCTGCGCAACGCGACCATGCTGTGCGCCGTTCTCGGGTTTCTGCCCGCGATCTGGCTCTCTCTCGCCTACGACTGGGGGCTGGCCGGAATTTGGGCAGGGCTTACCGTGTTCGTAGTACTTCGGATGGTCGCGGTGTCGTGGCGAGCGTTTTCCGGCAAGTGGGCCGTGACAGGTCCGGCGACGGCGAAGCGCGGAAGTTCAACTGAGGAAGCAGAGGGATCGTGGCAGCAAAGCTGATGGCGGTGAGCGACATTCATGTCGGTCACAACGGCAACAAGCCGATGACGGAGGAACTGTTTCCGGATTCGCCTGACGACTGGCTCATTCTCGCCGGAGATGTTTCCGAGAAAACTGACGACATTCGGTGGGCGTTGAAGCTCCTTCGCAGCCGATTCGCAAAGGTCATCTGGATTCCGGGCAACCACGAACTGTGGACGACCGCCAAGGATCCGGTTCAGATTCACGGAGCGCCGCGCTACGAGTACCTGGTCAACATGTGCCGCGAACTCGACGTCATCACACCCGAGGACCCGTTCCCGGTGTGGGAGGGAGACGAGGGACCGGTCACGGTCGTCCCGATGTTTCTTCTCTACGACTACTCCTTCCTGCCGGAAGGTGCGCGAGACAAGGAACACGGGCTCGAGATCGCGCGTGACAAGAACGTCGTCGCCACCGACGAGTTCCTACTGTCACCGCAGCCGTATGCGACGCGCGACGCATGGTGCCGGGCGAGGATCGAGTACACCCAGGCGCGGTTGGATGCGCTTCCCGAAGGAACAAGAACCGTTCTCGTGAACCATTTCCCGATGGTCCGGCAGCCGACGGACGTACTCATGTATCCGGAGTTCGCACTGTGGTGCGGAACCACCGCTACCGCCGACTGGCACGTGAAGTACAACGCGGTGTGCTCGGTGTACGGGCACCTGCACATCCCTCGAACCACGTACTACGACGGCGTCCGCTTCGAGGAAGTCTCACTCGGATACCCGCGCGAGTGGCGTCGGCGTGGACTGCCGGAGAAGTTGTTGCGTCAGATTCTTCCCGTTCCGGAGTACCCGCCGGGAACGCTCAACAAGTGGGGTGGCCACTTCAAGGTCACGCCGGAGCAGGAAGCCGAAGTCGAGCGCATGCGCGCCGCACGCTGAGAGGTATCGCGACGTGATCGAACAGATTCTTCCCGGTGGAGTTGCGACGGCCGAGGCCTTCGTGGATCCGCCCGGTCTGGTTCCGCACCCCAGTGAGGAGGCGTTGATCGGCCGCGCGGTCGAGAAACGTCGTCGCGAGTTCGTGACCACCCGGCACCTTGCGCGTCAGGCGATGGGCAAGCTCGGTGTTCCGTCTGCCGCTGTCATGCGCGGCGAGCGTGGTGCTCCACTCTGGCCGCAGGGAGTGGTCGGGAGCCTCGCCCATTGCGACGGCTACCGCGGCGCTGTCCTGGCGTACTCCATGCAGGTCCGCTCACTCGGTATCGACGCCGAACCGCACGGCCCGCTGCCGGACGGGGTATTGCCCGCGGTCAGCATCGAGGCGGAACGAACGTGGTTGGACACTCAGGAAACCGGCGGTCCGGTGCACTGGGATCGAGTGCTCTTCTGCGCGAAGGAAGCCACGTACAAGGCGTGGTTTCCGCTCACCGGGCGCTGGTTGGGTTTCGAGGACGCCCACATCACGTTCGAGGCGGAGTCGGAAACGTCCGGCACTTTCAACTCGCGTCTGCTGGTCCCCGGTGAGGCGACGTCCGGTCCGCCGCTCACCTCTTTCGACGGCAGGTGGTTGGTGTCGGACGGACTCATCCTGACGGCAATTTCGGTGCAGTGAGCGCGACTGGCAGAATCGGCACACGTGTCAGCTCGTGAAAAGCCTTCCTCCGGTCTTGTCGGCGCCGGAATTCTGATTGTCGACAAAGAGGCGGGTATCACCAGCCACGACGTGGTCGCTCGGTGCCGCAAGTTGTTGAACACCCGGAAGGTGGGACACGCCGGGACGCTGGATCCCATGGCGACCGGTGTTCTCGTTCTCGGCGTCGAGCGTGCGACCAAGTTGCTCGGACTCCTGGCGCTGACAACCAAGGCGTACTCGGCGACCATTCGCCTCGGGGCAGCGACGGACACGGACGATGCCGAGGGGGAGGTCCTGACCTCCGCAGACGCTTCGCAGGTGACGGACGCGGAGATCGCGGCGATCGTGGCCACGCTGACCGGGGACATCAAGCAGATCCCGGCAAGCGTGAGCGCTATCAAGGTGGACGGTCAGCGCGCACATGCTCTGGTGCGTGCGGGAGAAACCGTCGAGCTGGCGCCGCGTCCGGTAACGGTGTCGACTTTCGAGGTTCTGGCTCGGCGAGATGTCCCGGGTGGCTTCGTCGATCTGGACGTCGACGTGGAGTGCTCGTCCGGTACGTACATCCGCTCGCTTGCCCGCGACCTCGGTCGTGAATTGGGCGTCGGCGGTCATTTGACGGCATTGCGCCGCACCCGCGTCGGGCCGTTCACTCTCGAACATGCGCGCACGCTCGAAGATCTCGCGGATCAGCCGGGTGTGAGCCTCGACATCGATCAGGCCGCGCAGACGGCTTTTCCGCATCGGCAGATCACGGCGGAGGAAGCCGAGGCGATCAGCCAGGGGCGCTGGCTCGAGCCGATCGGGATGAAGGGGATCTGTGCGGCGATCGATCCCACCGGTCACACGATTGCGCTTCTGCAGGAGAAGGGTCGACGCGCCAGTTCGGTGATGGTCGTGCGACCGGCGACGCTTCGCGGGTGATCGTCCGCGAGCGTGTCGACGGCGACCTCGACGGTTGCGTCGATGCGCTGGCACAGGTCCACGAGTGCGACGGATATCCGAACACGTGGCCGCAGAACCCGCACCGCTGGCTCAGTTCGCCCACGGTGGTGAAGGCGTGGGTCGGTGAGAGCGACGGTCGTGTTGTCGGTCATGTGGCCGTCGACAGCGAGGTCGCAGGTGCGCCCACAACCGCGGGATCGATAGCCGTGTCGCGATTGTTCGTTCATCCTGGCTCACGTGGAAACGGCCTCAGCGATGCGCTACTCGATGCCGTGACGGATTTCCCAGCCGAGAGTCGGTTGGAACTGGTGCTCGACGTCGTCGACGACGCTCTGCCGGCGATCGCACTGTACGAGCGTCGAGGGTGGGTGTACGTCGACGAGAGGCTCGCCGACTGGACCCGGACCGACGGCGTCCGGCCCGTGGAACGCCGATACCGACTGCCGCTTTGACTACCTCGGCTAGACGAGCCAAATTGCTTGAGCGACTGGACTTCCCAAGTCGATGGTGTTGGGGCTGTCGCCGAGTCGAACGGACACTGTCCCGGCGAAATCGCGGCGCTCCTCGACGGTGATCTCGACATCGAGACTGACGCCGACGGAATCGAAGTACCGGAGCATTTCGGGATCGGAATCGGAGATCCGGGCAACGCGGCCCCGCTCACCGTTGGCGAAGTCGCTGAGCTGGCGGGCCGGGGGTGTCGGCACCGAACCGTCGGTGGCGGGAATGGGATCACCGTGCGGGTCACGTTCGGGGAAGCCCAGTTTGGCGTCCATCCGAGAGATCATCAGATCGGAAACGGCGTGTTCGAGGACTTCGGCCTCGTCGTGGACTTCGTCCCAGCCGTATCCGAGTTCCTGAACCAGATAGGTCTCGATCAACCGGTGGCGCCGGACCATGGAGACGGCGGCGGCGCGGCCGCTGTCGGTCAGGGCGATGGATCCGTAGCGGGCGTGATCGACCAGGCCCTGGTCCGAGAGTTTGCGGATCGCCTCGGAGACCGTCGAGGCCGAGACGCTCATTTTCTCGGACAGGAGCTTGGTGGAAACCCGCTCGTGGGACCACTCCTGGATAGTCCAGATGACCTTGAGGTAGTCCTGGGCCACCGACGAGAGTGCGAGCGTGTCGATTGCCGCGTCGTGCGCCGAAGTGCTGTCGCCATCCGACGTCGATGATGCTTCCGAGGTTCCGGTCTTGTGAGCTGCCACAACGCTTAGCTTAGGCTACGAAATCCGGAACTTCCGTACGTGAGCGGCAGCACAGCGGTGATTCGCTGGGCGGGTCCGAACGTGACCCGCCGCCGGTGGACCCGTAGGCTGCCAATCGTGCTGAGATGGCGTGGTCTCGACGAAGTTCCGGCCGATTGGGGTCGTTGTGTGCTCACTATCGGTGTGTTCGACGGTGTGCATCGTGGGCATGCCCAATTGATAGCGAGAGCGGTTACCGCTGCCCGCAAACGTGGTGTTCCGAGCGTGTTGATGACGTTCGACCCGCATCCCATGGAGGTTGTGCGGCCGGGTAGTCATCCAGCCCAGTTGACGACGCTGCAACGGCGTGCGGAATTGGCTCAGGATCTGGGCATCGACGTGTTCTGCGTGATGCCGTTCACCGCTGATTTCATGAAGCTGACGCCGGAGCGCTACGTCCACGAGATTCTCGTCGAACGTCTACATGTCGCCGAGGTCGTGGTGGGGGACAACTTCACCTTCGGCAAGAAGGCGCTCGGCAATGTCGATCTTCTTCGTGAAATGGGCGCTCGCTTCGGCTTTGCCGTCGACGGCGTCCAGCTGCTCGCCGAGCATGCGGTGACGTTCTCGTCGACCTACATCCGCTCGTGCGTCGACGCAGGCGACATGGAAGCGGCTACCGAAGCTCTGGGCCGTCCACATCGTGTCGAAGGTGTGGTCGTCCACGGTGACAAGCGTGGACGCGAGTTGGGGTTCCCGACGGCCAACGTTGCACCGCCGATGTTTTCGGCGATTCCGGCCGACGGCGTGTACGCGGCGTGGTTCACGGTGCTCGGTGCCGGCGAGGAACTCGGAACCGTCGTTCCCGGTCGCCGATACCAAGCCGCGGTGTCTGTGGGTACCAATCCGACCTTCTCCGGCCGGACCCGAACCGTCGAGGCATACGTTCTCGACACCGAAGCAGACCTGTACGGACAACACGTCGCGGTCGACCTGGTTTCGCGGATTCGCGGTATGGAGAAGTTCGACTCGATCGAGTCGCTCATCACGGCGATGAACCGAGATGTCGAACGCGCACGCCGGATTCTGAGTGAGGATGCAGAACGTAGCGTCGGTTGAGTTCCTCCTGTGTCAGTGGCGGCCGCCACATTCGCTCCAGGTGGGCGAGAGCGCCTCATTGCTGCTGGTAGGATCTTCTCTCGGTGCGTGCTGCGGTTTGCGGTGGCCGCGCCCGATCTAGTTCCTTTCACGCAAACGTCATCACAGGAGTGAATCAAGTGGCATTGACCACGGAAGAAAAGAAGGCCGTTCTCGGCGAGTACGGCTTGCACGAGACCGACACGGGATCGCCTGAAGCTCAGGTGGCAATGCTCACCAAGCGCATCACCGATCTCACCGAGCACCTCAAGACCCACAAGCATGACCACCACTCGCGTCGTGGACTGCTCTTGATGGTCGGTCGCCGTCGTCGTCTGCTGAAGTACGTGGCAAAGACCGACGTCGCTCGCTACCGCACGCTCATCGAGCGTCTCGGCCTGCGTCGCTAGATTTTTCTCACGACGCTGATCGAAAGCAACACGGCATGCTTCGGTTTGCCGAACACTCCGTCAGCCGGCGAAGCCACGCATATACTTGGCTTCGCTGGCTTTCGGCGTTAGCTGCCGCAAGGCAGTTTCCGCTGTCGGCGCTATGCACAGTTGTCTAGGCGCAGTTGTGCAGTACGCAGCCAGCACACCGTATGCACCAGAGAACGTGGTGTCGGTTGTCGGTAGTGGTTCTCCGGACCGGGCAAGTGCCCGAAAGCTCCGGCGGACTTCGATCGACGGCCGCCCGAACGTCGTGACGTCCCGAAGCAGAAATCGCTCGCATCGCAAGGAGCGTCTGCAATTCAAGAGGGGGACGTCCCTCGGTGCGCAGTTTCCACCAGGAGGGTGGAAACGCCCGCGCGGGTACGGCGAAGACGAGAGGGAAGTGAAGAGAAAAGAATGACAGAGAATTCCGTAGTAGAGGTCGACGAAGGCGTGTTCGAATCCACCGCCGTGATCGACAACGGGTCCTTCGGTACCCGCACCATCCGTTTCGAGACCGGACGCCTTGCTCAGCAGGCCGCCGGCGCCGTCGTTGCTTACCTGGACGACGAGACCATGCTGCTGTCCGCCACGAGCGCCAGCAAGCACCCCAAGGAGCACTTCGACTTCTTCCCCCTGACGGTGGACGTCGAAGAGCGTATGTACGCAGCGGGCCGCATCCCCGGTTCGTTCTTCCGTCGTGAGGGACGCCCCTCCACCGACGCGATCCTGACTTGCCGCCTCATCGACCGGCCGCTGCGCCCGTCCTTCGTCGACGGTCTCCGTAACGAGATCCAGGTCGTCGTCACGGTCATGAGCCTCAACCCGCAGGATCTGTACGACGTCGTGGCCATCAACGCCGCTTCCGCGTCGACGCAGATCGCGGGCCTGCCGTTCTCCGGACCCGTCGGTGGCGTGCGCGTTGCACTCATCGTCTCGGACGAGAACAAGACCGGCCAGTGGGTTGCATTCCCGACGGTCGATCAGCTCGAGAACGCCGTCTTCGACATGGTCGTCGCCGGCCGCGTCGTTTCCGGTAGCGGTGACGACGCCGACGTCGCGATCATGATGGTCGAGGCCGAGGCCACCGACAACGTCATCGCGAAGATCGCCGACGGCGCTCAGGCACCGACCGAGGCCATTGTCGCCGAGGGCCTCGAGGCCGCCAAGCCGTTCATCGCACGCCTGTGCGCTGCACAGGCAGCACTTGCATCCAAGGCTGCAAAGCCCACGGGTGACTACCCGGTCTTCCCGGCGTACCAGGACGACGTTTTTGCTGCCGTCGAGGCTGCTGCGTCCGAAAAGCTCAATGCCGCACTGACAATCGCCGGCAAGCAGGAACGCGACGACAAGACCGACGAGGTCAAGGTCGAGGTTCTCGAGCAGGTTGCACCCAACTTCGAAGGCCGCGAGAAGGAACTGGGAGCAGCGTTCCGCTCGCTCACCAAGAAGCTGGTTCGCCAGCGCATCCTGCGCGATCAGTTCCGCATCGACGGCCGCGGCGTCACGGACATCCGTTCGCTGTCCGCCGAGGTCGCGATCATCCCGCGCGCACACGGCTCCGCACTGTTCGAGCGTGGCGAGACCCAGATCCTGGGTGTCACCACTCTCGACATGGTGAAGATGGCTCAGCAGGTCGACTCGCTCGGTCCCGAGACCACCAAGCGCTACATGCATCATTACAACTTCCCGCCGTACTCCACCGGTGAGACGGGCCGCGTCGGTTCGCCGAAGCGTCGCGAAATCGGTCACGGTGCACTCGCCGAGCGCGCTCTCATGCCGGTTCTGCCCAGCGTCGAAGAGTTCCCTTACGCGATTCGCCAGGTCTCCGAGGCTCTGAGCTCCAACGGTTCCACCTCGATGGGCTCGGTGTGCGCGTCCACGCTCGCACTGCTCAACGCCGGTGTGCCGCTTCGCGCTCCGGTTGCCGGTATCGCCATGGGTCTGGTCTCCGACCAGGTCGACGGCGAAACCCGCTACGTCGCGCTGACCGACATCCTCGGCGCCGAAGACGCCTTCGGCGACATGGACTTCAAGGTCGCAGGTACCAAGGACTTCGTCACGGCCCTGCAGCTGGACACGAAGCTCGACGGCATCCCGTCGCAGGTCCTCGCCGGTGCACTCTCGCAGGCGAAGGACGCACGGACCACGATCCTCGAGGTCATGGCGGAAGCCATCGACACCCCGGACGAGATGAGCCCGTTCGCTCCCCGCGTGACGGCCATCAAGGTCCCCGTCGACAAGATCGGTGAGGTCATCGGCCCCAAGGGCAAGATGATCAACTCCATCACCGAGCAGACCGGTGCCAACATCTCCATCGAAGACGACGGCACCGTGTTCGTCGGCGCCACCGATGGACCGTCTGCACAGGCCGCGATCGACATGATCAACGCCATTGCCAACCCGCAGCTCCCCAAGGTCGGCGAGCGGTTCCTGGGCACGGTCGTCAAGACCACCGCCTTCGGTGCCTTCGTTTCGCTCCTGCCGGGACGCGACGGACTGGTGCACATCTCGAAGCTGGGCAGCGGTAAGCGCATTGCCAAGGTCGAAGACGTGGTCAACGTCGGATCCAAGATTCGCGTCGAGATCGCTGACATCGACGCACGTGGCAAGATCTCGCTGATCCCGGTCGAAGAGGGCAACGACGAGGCTGCCGCTCCGGCCGCCGACGAGGCTGCTTCCGAGTAGATCTCACTTCGTACTCTGATGCGGCCCCGCGCGGATTTCCGTGCGGGGCCGCATCTGTACTGTCTGTAGACACAGAGCCTGTAGATACCTGATTGACCACTTGCACCGAGGACTGCTGAACCTTTTCATGGCAAAGACCACTCCCAACACCACGCGCAGCCGCAGCGCTGTGCTGAAATCTCCGATCGATGCGACTCCCGAATCCGGAGTACAGCGCACGGTCCTTCCCGGCGGCCTGCGCGTCGTCACCGAGTTCATTCCCGGTGTGCGTTCCGCCTCCGTCGGTGTGTGGGTCGGAGTCGGCTCGCGCGACGAGCAGCCGAGTGTGGCCGGTGCCGCGCATTTTCTCGAGCACCTGCTGTTCAAGTCGACGCCGTCACGGACGGCGTTGGACATCGCGCAGGTCATGGATGGTGTGGGCGGCGAACTCAATGCATTCACGTCGAAGGAACACACCTGTTTCTACGCGCACGTGATCGACGACGACCTTCCGATGGCGGTTGACCTTGTCGCCGACGTCGTGCTGCGAGGGCGTTGCAGAACCGCGGACGTCGATGTCGAGCGGCAAGTAGTGCTCGAAGAGATCGCGATGCGTGACGACGATCCGGAAGACTTGCTCGGCGACGCGTTCCTGACCGCGTTGTTCGGCGATCATCCTGTCGGCCGTCCGATCATCGGTAGCGTCGAATCGATCGAGTCGATGTCGCGCAATCAGTTGCATTCCTTCCATGTTCGGCGTTACACACCGCAGCGGATGGTGCTGGCCGTAGCGGGAAACGTCGACCACAAGCAGGTAGTGACGCTCGCTCGCCGTGCATTTGCCGGACATCTCGAGCGCGGGGTCAAGCCGGCGCCGCGGCGCGAAGGCACTCTGCGGTTGCGCACGATGCCTGAACTGAGCTTGACCCACCGCGACAGCGAGCAGGTCCACCTTGCGCTCGGGGTACGCGCGTTCGGCCGGCACGAGGGCCATCGCTGGGCGCTGTCGGTGCTCAACGCCGCAGTGGGCGGTGGGCTGAGTTCTCGTCTTTTCCAAGAGATTCGGGAGAAGCGCGGGCTTGCGTACTCCGTCTATTCGGGCGTCGACACCTTCGCGGACACCGGAGCGTTCTCCGTGTATGCAGGTTGCCAGCCGGAGAACCTCGGGGAGGTTGCCACGGTGATCCGCGAGGTACTCGCGAACGTGGCGACGGACGGAATCACCGATGCCGAGATCGCCCGCGCCAAGGGATCGCTGCGCGGCGGATTGGTTCTGGCACTGGAAGATTCAGGCTCACGCATGAACCGTATCGGTCGCAGCGAACTGAACTACGGCAACCATCGCAGTGTTGCGCAGACGCTCGCAACCATCGACGCAGTCACCTCCGAAGAGGTGCTCGAGGTGGCGCAGGTGCTCTTGACGAGGCCGTTTGCAGCCGCCGTCGTGGGTCCGTACAAGCGGGTTCGTGACCTCCCCGCGTCGGTACGCGGGATCGTGGGCAAGTAGTTCGAACTATCGAAATCGGGGTGTGCAGTTGAAGATCCGTGGTGCAGTGCTCGAAGAGATCGGCCGGAAGCGTCCCTTCGCAGAGTCGACTCCGATTTCGATTTCGGAACTCGACCTCGAATCCCCGGGCCCGGGTGAGATCCTGGTCAAGATCGAAGCTGCCGGGCTTTGTCACTCCGACCTCTCCGTGGTCGACGGCAATCGGGTACGACCCGTGCCGATGTTGTTGGGCCATGAGGCGGCAGGTCGAATCATCGAACTCGGCGACGGAGTTGATTCGTTGTCGGTGGGCACCCGCGTCGTGATGACTTTTCTTCCACGGTGCGGTGAATGTGCGGGATGCGCCACTGACGGCCGGATGCCTTGCACGGTGGGTAGCGCTGCCAACAACGACGGCAGTTTGCTCGGTGGCGCGCATCGACTGCGGCGCTCCGGCGAGAACGTCAAACATCATCTCGGTGTTTCGGGTTTCGCGACGCATGCTGTGGTCAACGCCAAGTCGGTTGTTCCCGTCGACGACGACATCCCGGCCGAAATTGCAGCCGTACTCGGTTGTGCGGTGTTGACCGGTGGGGGAGCGCTCCTCAACGCGGCGAAGCCTCGCCCGGCAGACACCGTGATGGTGGTCGGCTTGGGTGGCGTCGGGATGGCCGCAATCCTGACGGCGAGGGCACTCGGGGTCGAGAACGTCATCGGTGTCGACGCGCTGGAATCCAAGCTGGCTCAGGCGCTGGAACTGGGCGCGACCGAGGTCTTCACACCGTCCGGCCTGTCCGAGAGTGGCGTTCGCGCAGACATCGTCGTCGAGGCCGCGGGAAATGCTCGGGCCTTCGAGACAGCGGTGGCTGCGACGGCAGCGGGTGGCACGACCGTCACGGTCGGGTTGCCGGCGCCTGACGCGCGCTCGTCGATCTCACCTCTCGGACTGGTCGCCGAAGCGCGGACCATTATCGGCAGCTACCTGGGATCTGCGGTCCCGTCCCGCGACATCCCGATCTACGCGCAGTTGTGGCGCGACGGGAAGCTGCCGGTCGAGAAGCTCATTTCCTCGCGAATCGAATTGGCCGACATCAATTCGGGTATGGACGAACTCGCCGACGGAAAAGCAATCCGACAGGTCATTATCTTCGACGCGGAGTAGGTGCACGTCGGTGTTATGCAGCGGAAATGAGGCGTTTGCGCTCCCGATTCCCTCCCGAGTCGCCACGGAAAATCGTTACCCGTTGTAACGCTCCTCTCGTACTGGACGACTACTCGAATGACGTTGCGTGACGCCCCGGGGGTCGGTCGTACGTTTTCCAAAAGTTGATTGGGGAGAAGATATGCCGGTTCGTGGGTTCTTTTCGCGACATCGAATACTGGCGGGTGCAGTAGCGCCCGCAGCGCTCGGCGTGGCCGCACTGGTCGCGGTTGCGGTCGCTGTGGACTCTCCGGAGTCACGCACGATCGAGACACAATTGACGTCGTCGGTCACCGAGTGTCACGACATGGTCAGCATCGCGGTTGCCGGTCGACACGACACACCGGACGCTTCGACGGTGAAGATGTTGCTGGGAGCCGACGGGAAGCCGCTGCCGGCCGCCCTGTCCGGTGACTACAAGAGTGAACGCGTCGACCAGGTGATCAACCCGGCAGGCTCCGTCAACGCGAACAAGCCCGGCTCGTACGCGGCTGTGTACATCGCGTACCCGGCCAACATGGCGTCCTACGAGGATGCCGTCGCTGCCGGCGCTGCAAATACGCAGTCCGTGATGAGTGCCATCGCCAAGGAATGCCCGAAGACTCAGTTCTCGATCGTCGGGTACAGCGAAGGCGCCGATGTGGTGCGTCGCGTCGCGATGGACATCGGTACGCAGGAGAACAACGAGTTCGGGGTCGACCCGGACAAGGTTGTCGGTGTGGTCATGCTGGCGGATGCAGGCCGTGAAGCGGGCGACGGCACGTTCCTCGGTGCCACGAATCCGTTCACGAACCCGGATAACTTCAATACGAAGTACCAGAACGGCACCTCCGCGACACCTGGCGAAGGTGTACTCCCCGGCACTGCCGGAGGTTTCGGCAAGCTGAACGGCAAGGTCGCGTCCTTCTGCTCGGACGGTGACTTCACCTGCTCGGCTCCCAGCAACATCTCTCTGTTGATCTTGGCGGCAAATGTCGGTCGGCAGTTGAACATCGACCAACTCGAAGCGCAGGGTCTGAACCCGGCCACCGGTCAAGACGTCGCGGTGGTGTTCGGCCAGATCGTCTTCGAGGCGTTCGCAGACATTTCGTCCAATCCCAACTGGATGCAGAGTGACGAGACATTCCTTCAGGTGATGCTCAAGGTCTCGGATCCGGAGTACAAGCCCGGAAAAACACCCGCGCCGGCGCCGGTAGCCGAGGGCGAGACGGTGTCCACCGACAAGGTGTCTCCGCTGGCATATCTGCCGCAGAAGCTTTTCAAGGAGATTGTCGGTCTGATTGCTACCAACCAGAACACGATTCCCGTGATCTTGAGCGACCCCTACCAGCAGACACTCGCTCCAGACGTCGGACACCACTTCGATTACTGGCGAGATGCGGATGCGGCCAACGGCAAGCCGTTGACTTCAGCTGAGTACGCAGCGGCCTGGCTCACCTACCTCGCCCAGCAGGCGAAGGAAGGAAAGCCCGTCGACACAACTGCGAAGCCGACCCCGGAACAGATCAGTGCTGCTGTCGATGCCTACATGGCTGACGGCAATGCTGAGGGCGACGCCGCGGTGGCTGAAGGCACCGGAACCGGTCAGGCACCGGCCGGGACCACTGGCTCCACGGGATCTGCTGGAGCGCCCGCAACCACGTCACAGGTGCCTGCGGCAGGATCGGCGTCGGTCACATCGGGAGCGGTTGCCACTCCGACGGGTTCGGCGGCAGTGACGCCGACGTCGACAGTTCCGACCACACCGGTAGCGGGAACGGATGCAACGACGGCGCCCCCGACTACGACAGTGACGTCGACGACCACGACGACGAAGGTGCCGGTTCCGAACCCGTAATCCTTCTCGCCGGCGTTCGTCACACGAATAACGCTGTCACAGGCTGCGATCCGCAATTAGTTGCGGATCGCAGCCTGTTTTCGTGTACGGGTTACGCACAGCGACCGTTGGTGCTTATCGTGGAAGGGAGGTTTCCGGATCACGAATCGTGGGTTTCACCGTGCACGAGCTGTCCATTGCGCAGAGTGTGGTCGAAGCCGTGTGTGAGCGTGCCGGCGAGCGACGAGTATCGAGCGTGCGGCTTGAAGTAGGGCAACTCTGCGCGGTGGTTCCACACTCTCTGCTGTTCTGCTTCGACGTCGTCACCGCGGGTACTCACGCCGAAGGTGCCAGCTTGCACATCGATGAGATTGCAACCAGCGCGCGATGCAAAAGCTGCGGCGTGATGTTCTCGCCGCCCGACATGTTCTTGCTGTGTGAATGCGGCAGTGCTGATGTCGAGGTGCTTGCCGGCCGAGAGTTACGGATCCTGTCGATGGAAGTGAGCTGAGCATGTGCGCGACGTGTGGGTGCGGGGACACCACAGGACCTCGGGTGTCGGTTGTCGCAGACGGAGAACACGAGCAGGAACACGACGATCATGGGCACGGTCACGAGCATGACCATGAGCGCGGCCACCCCGACCACACCGTGATTCTCGAGCAGCAGGTGCTCGCCAAGAACGACGGCATTGCGGTTCACAATCGTCAGTGGATGCGGAACCGCCGAATCACGGCGCTCAACATCATGAGTTCCCCCGGCGCGGGGAAGACGACATTGCTGGCGCGAACTATCCGGGAGCTCGGATGTCAGCGACCGATAGCCGTGATCGAAGGTGACCAGGAAACCCGGCTCGACGCCGAGCGGATCCGAGAGACCGGCGCGTCGGTGGTGCAGGTGAATACCGGGGCCGGATGTCACCTCGATGCCGCGATGATCGACCGCGCACTGCGCGCCTTGGATCCCGCTGAAGAATCGCTGCTTCTGATCGAAAACGTCGGAAACCTGGTGTGCCCCGCGCTCTTCGACCTCGGCGAGGAAGGCAAGGTTGTCCTAATTTCTACGCCGGAGGGGGCAGACAAACCGAAAAAGTACCCACACATCTTCGCTGTCGCGGACCTCGTGGTGATCAACAAGATCGACTTGCTCCCGTACGTCGAGTTCGACGTCGATGCCTGCGTCGAGCAGGCGAGAATACTCAATCCTGCTGTGCGCGTTGTTGTTTTGTCTGCCACGGCAGGTGAGGGCATGGACGAGTGGTACGAGTGGATCGGTAGTCGTTCGGCGATTTCTCCGGTGGCCGTTGACAACTGATCTGCTCGGGTAGTTAATGAAATGAGTGGGTGCCACGCAAGTGGGCCGAGGTTCGACTCCGGTGGCGTCAGCGTTTCGGTGCCGCGGCAATTCGAGGCCACAGAGTCTTGAGGCCATAGCGTGTCAGGCCAGTCGCGGCGCTGAGAGTCAAGGCGCAAGTGCACCCGTGAAAGCGGCTGACATGGACACACAAAAATCGACTGCTGGCACCACGGCGGAACCTGCCTCCGAAAGCGCAGCTACCCCCGCAAGCGCAGCGGCCAAAGCGGAAGAAACTCTGATCCACGTGCTGTGGATCAATGCCGGTCTCAGTTGCGACGGAGATTCGGTGGCGCTCACTGCAGCCACGCAACCCAGTATCGAGGAGATCGCGCTCGGCGCCTTGCCCGGCCTGCCGCAGGTAGCGGTTCATTGGCCGCTCATCGACTTCGAATGCGGACCGCAGGGTGGCGCTGACGATTTCCTGGAGTGGTTTTGGAAAGCCGACCGCGGAGAACTGGAACCCTTTGTTCTTGTCGTCGAAGGATCGATACCGAACGAGAAACTTCACGACGAGGGGTATTGGTGCGGCTTCGGGAACAATCGCGAAACCGGCCAACCGGTCACCACGAGCGAATGGCTCGACAAGCTGGCACCGAAAGCCACTGCGGTAGTTGCGGTCGGTACGTGCGCGACCTACGGCGGCATACATGCGATGGCCGGCAATCCGACCGGTGCGATGGGCGTGCCGGACTATCTCGGGTGGACCTGGAAATCGAAGGCGGGCATCCCGATCGTCTGCGTTCCCGGGTGTCCCATTCAGCCGGACAACCTCTCCGAGACCCTGACCTACCTTCTGTACATGGCCACTGATCAGGCGCCGATGATTCCCTTGGACGAATCCCTGCGCCCGCAGTGGCTTTTCGGTGCCACCGTACACGAGGGCTGTGACCGTGGTGGGTACTACGAGCAGGGTGAGTTCGCGACGGAGTACGGGTCACCGAAGTGCATCGTCAAACTCGGATGTTGGGGACCGGTCGTGAAATGCAATGTCCCCAAACGTGGTTGGATCAACGGAGTCGGCGGGTGTCCTAATGTCGGCGGGATCTGCATCGGGTGCACGATGCCGGGATTCCCCGACAAGTTCATGCCGTTCATGGATGAACCACCTGGCGGCAAACTCTCCACCAATGCGGTGGGAATGTACGGGTCCGTGATCCACAGTCTCCGCCGGATCACCGGAAACACGTTGGACAAGGAACCGCACTGGCGCGAGCGCGGGTCGAAATTACTCACCGGTGCGACGCGTACGTGGTGACCGACCGGATACATTCAAATCAGTTCGTGAGCAACGTCTCTGGGAGGCACTGCAATGACGGCCATCGTTCCCGAACCCACCTCGACTGCAGACCGCGACGGTCTTGTCGAGATGGCGTGGGACCCCATCACCCGAATCGTCGGCAGTCTGGGTATCTACACCAAGATCGACTTCGCCAATCGCGAAGTGGTGGAGTGTCACAGCACGTCGTCGATCTTTCGCGGGTATTCCCTGTTCATGAAGGGGAAGGACCCGCGCGACGCGCATTTCATCACCAGTCGTATCTGCGGCATCTGCGGTGACAATCACGCCACATGCTCGTGCTACGCACAGAACATGGCGTACGGCGTCAAGCCGCCGCATCTGGGCGAGTGGATCGTCAATCTCGGCGAGGCCGCCGAGTACATGTTCGACCACAACATCTTTCAAGAGAATCTTGTCGCCGTCGACTACTGCGAGAAGATGGTCTCCGAGACGAATCCCGGTGTGCTGGCGCAGGCAGAGAACACGCGCTGCCCGCACGAGGAGCAGCACGGGTATCGCACGATCGCGGACATCATGCGGACTCTCAATCCGTTCACGGGTGAGTTCTATCGCGAAGCGTTGCAAGTCTCGCGTTCGACTCGCGAAATGTTCTGCTTGATGGAGGGCAGGCACGTTCACCCGTCGACGCTCTATCCCGGCGGCGTCGGCACCGTCGCGACGATCGAACTGATGACGGACTACATGTCGCGGCTGATGCGGTACGTCGAATTCATGAAGAAGGTCGTGCCGATGCACGACGACCTGTTCGACTTCTTCTACCAGGCGATGCCTGGTTACGAAAAGGTTGGCCTGCGGCGGACCCTGCTGGGTTGTTGGGGATCGTTCCAAGACCCCGAGTACTGCAATTTCTCCTACAAGGACATGACCGACTGGGGCCGGAAGATGTTTGTCACTCCCGGTGTGGTTGTCGACGGAAAGTTGGTCACCACGGATCTGGTGGACATCAACCTCGGTATCCGAATCATGCTGGGCTCCTCGTATTACGAGGACTGGAGTGATCAGGAGATGTTCGTCAAAACCGATCCGCTGGGTAACCCGGTCGATCGCAGGCACCCGTGGAATCAGCACACCAACCCCCACCCGCAGAAGCGGAACCTCGAGGACAAGTACAGCTGGGTCATGTCACCGCGATGGTTCGACGGAAAAGACAACCTTGCTCTGGACACGGGCGGGGGAGCATTGGCTCGTCTGTGGAGCACCGCTCTGGCCGGCCTGGTCGACATCGGATACCTGGAGTCGACCGGACACAGTGTGAAGATCAATCTTCCGAAAACAGCACTGAAGGGTCCTGTCTCGCTCGAGTGGAAGATTCCCGAACATGGCAGCAATACCCTCGAAAGAAACCGCGCGCGAACGTATTTCCAGGCATACGCAGCCGCGGCTGCCCTTCATTTCGCCGAGAAGGCGCTTGTCGAGATCCGGGCCGGCCGGACCAAGACGTGGGAGTCGTTCGAGGTCCCGGACGAGGGTATCGGTTGCGGATTCACCGAAGCCGTCCGCGGAGTTCTCTCACACCACATGGTGATTCGTGACGGAAAAATCGCGAACTATCACCCGTACCCACCGACACCGTGGAATGCGAGCCCGCGCGACAGCTACGGAACCCCCGGTCCGTACGAGGATGCCGTGCAGGGTCAGCCGATCTTCGAGGAGAACGATCGAGACCACTTCAAGGGCATCGACATCATGCGGACCGTGCGTAGTTTCGATCCCTGCCTGCCGTGTGGTGTTCACATGTATCTCGGCGGTGGCAAGACCCTGGAGAAGTTGCACTCTCCGACGCAGTCCGTGACCGGGGAGTGATCGATGGAGCAATCGGCCGACTACTGGCGCGGAGCAGGTGAGCGCATCGAGACGTTGTTGCAGGCCAACGCCGGCGCAGGCCCGGTGGCGAGAGATCGCGCCGAGCAACTGGTGCGTGAGGTCGTGCAGTTGTACGGCGCAGCACTCGAACGCACCGTCGCTCTGGCAGATCCGGCCACGATGGATGCGATGGTTCGCGACGATCTGGTGTCCAGCCTGCTACTGGTGCACGGACTTCACCCGCACGACGTGGAGACCCGCGTCCGCACTGCGCTCGACAGCGTGCGTCCGTACCTCGGTTCGCACGGAGGCGACGTCGAACTGATCGAGGTGGCGGACGGCGTGGTGCGACTACGGCTTCTCGGAAGCTGTAACAGTTGCCCTTCGTCCTCGGTGACCCTCGAAACCGCGGTCCAGGACGCGGTGCAGGCGGCGGCACCCGAGACCACCGGAATCGACGTCGAAACACCGGATTCGCACGAGCTGAAGTCGGGTGTGATTTCGGTCGAGTCCCTGTTCTCGCACGTTCACGCCGACGGGGGAGGTACGCACTGGGTGGAGGTCCCCGAATTCGCCGAAGTCGAGGTGGGAGAGGTCGCGGGCTTCCGCGTGTCGGGCACCGATCTGTTGGTCTGCCGCTCCGGTGACGATCTGTACGCGTATCGCGACCATTGCCCGGTGTGTGAGCACTCGATGGCGGGGGCTGTGCTCGAACGCATGATGGGCCGTCCTGCCCGAGACGCCGCTGTCCTCACCTGTCCGACGTGCTCTGCCCACTTCAGTGTGTACGGGGCGGGAGCGCGGGTGGGCACCGGCTCCGAGCACCTGGCGCCTGTGCCGGTGCTGATTCGCGACGGAGTGCTCTCGGTCGCGCTTGCTGACGAGTCTGTGATACCGGTGACCTAGCCGTGAACGCAGCCCCGTCATGAAAGTCACTGTGGGAGAGGTGCTCACACGAATCGCCTCGTCGCGTGTCGTTCCGACCGGACCGAGGTGTGAGATGTGTGCGGCGGGCATAGGCGACGAACACCAGCACGTCGTGGACGTACAGGTCCGGAGCCTGATGTGCGTGTGCCGACCGTGCTATCTACTCTTTGCACCGGTCGACGCGGACCTTCGATACAAAGCGGTTCCCGATCGGTACCTCGAGTTTCCGGACTTCGACCTCGGCCCTGGCCGGTGGGAGTCTCTGGAAATCCCCGTCGGCCTGGCATTCTTCTTCCGCAACTCACTCCTCGACAAGTACATAGTCTTCTATCCGGGACCGGCCGGAGCTACCGAATCCGAGTTGCCCATCGACTCGTTCGAGACTGTGCTCGAGGAGAATCCGGGGCTCACGCAGATGCGGGCCGACGTCGAGGCGTTGATCGTGTCGGTGCCCACGTCAGGACAATCGCCGAGATGCTTCGTTGTTCCCATCGACGCCTGTTACGAACTGGTGGGACGATTGCGCACCGTGTGGCGCGGATTCGACGGTGGCCAGGATGCCGCACGCGCAGTGGACGAGTTCTTCGGGCGCGTCGAGGCGCGAAGCAGGTCGGCATGACTGTTCTCGACTTCTCGATCGACAACATGGAGGTGGAACCGTACGCGGTTACGCCGAATCTGACGGTGAGATTGAGAATGTCGGAATCCACCGGCACGACCGTCCGTGCGGTGGCTCTGCGCGCGCAGGTACGAATCGAACCACACCGCCGACCGTACTCCGACGCCGAAGGCGAAGGTCTGCGCGATCTCTTCGGTCCGCGGGAGCGTTGGTCGAGTACGCTGCGCACCTTCCTGTGGATGGAATGTTCCACGGTCGTTCAAGGATTCACCGGAACAACGGTCGCGGCCTTGCCCATGGCGTGTACGTACGACTTCTCGGTGACGGCGTCGAAGTACATGCACGCACTCGGAGACGGAACGATTCCGATCGTGGTTCTACTGAGCGGCACGGTATTCACCGACGGACCGCGTGGTTTCTCCGTGCAGCAGATCCCGTGGGACAGATCTGCTGCCTACGAATTGCCGGTCGACGTGTGGAAACAGCTGATGGCTGCGCATTATCCGGCGTCTGGTTGGGTACGCCTCGACCATGAGACGATTGCCGATCTCGTGCGGTTCAAGGCAGCGCACGGCCTCACGGACCTCGATTCAGCCGTGCGGCAGTTGCTGACGGCGAGCCAGGTGCCGCGATGACTCGAACGGGGATGGATCACGACGTTCGGGCCGTGGCCGACGCCGTCCTGTACGAGGGATATCTTCTCTATCCCTACCGGGCCGGCTCGGCGAAGAATCAATCCCGTTGGCAGTTCGGGGTTCTCGGACCGCCCGGCGCCGCCGAGGTCGGAGTCGGCGAGGAACCGTCGATGTCCGCGCAATGTCTGCTCGGCGAATTCGAGCGGAACGGCGTCGAAGTTTCTGCGACTGTGAGATTTCTGCACCACCAGTCGCGGACGGTTGAACGACTCGGCGCCGGCGGGGCGTGGATCCCGGTCGATCGGTTGGTAGTCGGCGAGCGGGAGTCGATCTCGTGGGACGAAGCCACCGAGTCCGAGATCGTGTTGGGTCCGTGGGGTCTGGACGAACTCGAGGCCGGCGTCGAAGAAACCTTCTGTGCGGCCGGAGTTGTCGAAGGAGAGACTTTGTCGGACTCTCGGGGCAGGGTGGTCGGACGGATCGTTCGGACACGGCTTCCGGTGAATGGCCTCTTGGCAGTGAGCGCCTCCGCCGGGGACGGACGCACGGTGATTTCCGTGACGATCATGAACGCCACGAGCGTCGACGCACGGGACAAGGGCACGGCCACCGCGCAATCGATGCTGGGGACTCACGTCATTGTGAACTGCACAGGCTCGAGGTTCCTGTCGTTGTTCGAAGAAGCAGATCACTCGGAGCAGTTGCGGCAAAATCGCTGTTATCCGGTGCTTGCGGGGACCGAGGACCCCACTCACCCTGGCACATCTCCCACCGTTCTGGTGTCACCGATCATCCTGTACGACTTTCCCGAGATTGCGCCGCAGAGCGAGGGATCTCTCTTCGACTCGACCGAGATCGACGAAATTCTCACCCTGAGAATCCTTGCCATGACCGACGAGGAAAAGGCGCGGGCGCGAGCTACCGACTCCAGAGCTGCCGACATCATCGACCGATGTGAGCGATTGACGGACGACGATCTAGCCGGCCTGCACGGTGTGCTGCGAAATCCGCACGCCGGTTCTGATCTGATACCCGAGGTGCCTGACGGTGTGGACTGGTGGACCCCGGAAGCCGACACCAGTGTCCAACCACGCACCGACGCAGTTCTGATCAACGGCGTCCGTGTCTCTGGTGGAAGTACAGTTCGGCTCCACCCCTCACGCCGCGCTGATGCTCAGGACCTGTTCTTCGACGGCCGGATCGCCCACGTCGCCACCATTCATGAAGACGTGGACGGCGACATTCATGTTGGGGTGACACTGTTGGACGATCCGGCCGCCGATCTGCACAACTGGTACGGCCGCTACCTGTACTTCGCGCCGGACGAGATAGAGCCGATGCCGCGCGACAGCGCGTGACGTACTCACAGCTATCGAACTTCACAGCTATCGAGAGGAGAACTCGCCATGAGGAGCATGGGATTGCTGTCGACGGCACTTCTCGGCGCCACCGCGATCGCAGCCGCGATCGTCCTGGTGGTGTCGATGCCGGACATCCAGCGCTATCTGCGAATGCGAAAGATGTAAAGCGCTGTGCGCGTGCTGATTGCAGGTGTCGGAAACCTTTTTCTCGAAGACGACGGATTCGGCCCCGAAGTTGTTCGGGCGCTGCAGCATGAGAATCTCCCATCGGGAGCTCACCTGGTCGACTACGGGATTCGGGGCGTGCATCTGGCGTACGACTTGTTGGAGTCGTGGGACGCCCTGGTCCTGATCGATGCCTTACCGGCGACCGGAGTCCCGGGCAAGCTCGCGATCATCGAAGTGGAACCCGAAAGTGAAGGCCCGCAAGGAGGTTTCGACGCGCACTCGATGCATCCGAGTTCGGTGTTTGCCAGCCTGCAGGCCCTCGGCGGAACACTCCCGCGGACGTTCGTGGTGGGGGCACATGCGAAATCGATCGGCGACGGAATCGGATTGAGTGCGGAGATGCGTGATTCGGTAAGGCAAGCCGCTTCTGCGGTGCTGGCACTCGTCCGGTCCATCGACGTGGACTGTGATGCCACCACACTGGGGCCGGAGGTGTGAGTCATGTGTCTGGGGATTCCGGGACGGGTACGCGAACTACTGGACGGATACGGAGGTCAACTCGCTCTCGTCGACGTGGAGGGGGCACCACGCAAGGTCAACATCGGAATGCTCGACGAAGGCACCGTCACGGCAGGTGACTGGGTGGTGATCCACATGGGCTTTGCAGTCGAGAAGGTCGACGAGCAGGGAGCTCGCCACGCTCGGGCCGGCCTCGAACTGATGGGCCGTGGTGGCCACGACGGTGAGGTAGTCGACTCCGATACTGGTAACGGTGAGGTCGGGACATGAAGATCGCCTGCCGTGTCATCGTTCGTGGCGTAGTCCAGGGGGTGGGCTTCCGGCCGTTCGTCCATGCGACCGCCACCGAACTGGGACTGTCGGGTTCGGTGGGAAATTCTGCTCTCGGTGTCGTGATCGACGTCGAAGGCGACGGAGAGACAATCGATGCATTTGTCGCTCGGGTGCGAAACCGCCCCCCACCGCTGGCACGGGTGGAGTCGGTAGAGCGCGAGGACTCGCGGCCGGTTGGTCGTGAGGGGTTTCGCATAGTCGAGACGGATGCGGGGTCGGTCGGGCGAACCTTGGCGCCGGCGGATGTCGGGATCTGCGACGACTGCCTCCGGGAACTGACTGATCCGAGCGATCGGCGATATCGTCATCCATTCATCACCTGCACCAACTGCGGTCCGCGATTCACGATCATCGAATCGCTACCCTACGACCGGGCCGCTACGACGATGAAGCGATTCCCGTTGTGCGCGAACTGTGCGGCGGAGTACGTGGATCCCGCCGACCGCCGGTTTCATGCGCAACCGATTGCCTGCCCGCAGTGCGGTCCAACGCTATCGTTCGTGGAAGGGGACGCGCCCGCCGTGACCGGTGAGGGTGCACTGCTACGAGCCCGATCCCTACTGCGAGACGGGAAGATTCTTGCTGTCAAGGGAATCGGAGGATTTCACCTGGCTTGTGATGCCCGCGACGACCGCGCGGTTCACGAGTTGCGTGAACGCAAGCATCGAGCAAGCAAGCCGTTGGCGGTGATGGTGCGCGATGTGCCAGAAGCCAGAGAGTTGGGTGTGGTCGGTGATGCCGAGGCTGATGCCATGTCCTCGCGCGAGCGCCCGATTATGCTGGTTGCCAAAGCGTCTGGATACGCGCTTTCCCCCTTGATTGCCCCCGGCATTCCGGATATCGGAATCATGCTGGCCTACAACCCGATTCAGCATCTTCTTCTGGGTTTGGCCGGAGAAGAGGCGGGCCCAGCGGTGTTGGTCATGACATCGGCGAACATCGGCGGTGAGCCGATTCTGTACTCCGACAACGATCTCGAACGATTGGGTGACCTGGCCGACGGGGTATTGACCCACAACCGTCCGATCTTGGTGCCGTGTGACGACTCGGTGATGCGAATAGTCGGCAGTGGAAGACAGTTGCTTCGTCGCTCGCGCGGATATGCTCCGCTGCCTGTCACCGCGCCGTTCGACGTACCGCCTACCTTGGCGGTCGGGGCCGACCTGAAGAACACCTTCTGTCTTGCCGAGGACGGATATGTGTGGCCGAGTCAGCACATCGGAGACATGGGCGACCTCGCTGTCATCGACAGTTTTGCTGCGTCGGAGAGTCACTTCGAATCGATCACGGGGGTGGTGCCGCACCAGATCGCCTGTGACGAGCATCCGCGGTATCGCTCGTCCTCGTGGGCTCGCAGTCGTAGTGGTGACCGACCGGTGCGCATCGTCGGGCATCACCACGCACATGTGGCTTCCGTGATGGGGGAGAACGGCCGGGACGGGAGCGAACCAGTTCTCGGAATAGCGTTCGACGGCACCGGCTACGGGGCGGACGGCGCAGTGTGGGGAGGGGAACTACTGCTGGCGACGTACAAGGGTTATCGCCGTCTCGCGCATCTTGGATACGTACTGCTGCCCGGGGGCGATGCCGGAGTGGAACGGCCGTACCGAATGGCGCTCGCCCACCTGTGGCATGCCGGGTTGGACTGGGAATCCGACCTCGCGCCCGTGGCAGCCTGTCCGCCCCGAGAGCAGTCGGTCCTACTTCACCAGATGGAAACCGGTTTCGGGTGCGTTGACACCTCCAGCATGGGACGGTTGTTCGACGCAGTCTCCTCGCTGACCGGGGTCCGACAGAGGGTCGACTACGAAGCGCAGGCCGCCATCGAGTTGGAGGGGGTGTCGAGGGGAGTCGACAGCGCCGGTTCGCGGTACACCTTCGATTGGACGCAGTCGGACGACGATTCGTGGACAGCAGATCCGCGGTCGGTCATTCGGGCTGTTGTCCGCGATCTCCGGGAGAAGTTGCCCGCTGAAGTGATCGGCGCCCGTTTCCACGAATCCGTAGCGCACCTGGTGCTCGAGTGGGCAATTCGTGGCCGGGAACTGGCGGGAGTGGACGAGGTAGTACTCACCGGAGGTGTCTTTCAGAACCCTCTACTGCTCGTTCGGGCGTGTGCTCTGCTCTCAGACGCTGGATTCACGCCGTTGACAGGACTGGAGTTGCCGCCGAACGACGGCGGTCTCGCCTACGGCCAAGTGCTGGTGGGGAGTTCGTCATGAGGTCAGGAGTTGTGTCATGTGCCTAGCCGTACCGGGACGTATCGAGTCCCTGGAGGAACGCGACGGAACGACGATGTCGGTGGTGAACTTCGGTGGCGTCCGAAAAGAAGTGTGCCTCGAGTACATTCCGGGCGCCCAAGTCGGCGAGTACGTCGTGGTGCACGTCGGATTTGCCATCCAGCGACTCGACGAGGAATCCGCTCGCAGCACGCTGGCGGAATTCGAGCACCTCGGCGTACTCGAAGAGGAATTCGGTGACGGGTTCGAAAGGGCTGCCCGGGCCGCGGGGATCGAACCGAAGGAGACGGAATCATGAAATATCTGGACGAGTTCTCCGATCCGGAACTGGCCGGCAAACTGCTGGATCAGATCCGTGCGCTGGCCACACGGCGATGGGCGATCATGGAAGTGTGTGGTGGTCAGACACATTCGATCATCAGACACGGCATCGATCAATTACTTCCCCAACAGATCGAGATGATCCACGGACCCGGATGCCCGGTCTGTGTCACCCCGCTCGAGATCATCGACAAAGCTCTCGAAATCGCGGCAAGACCCGATGTCATTTTCTGCTCCTTCGGGGACATGTTGCGAGTTCCGGGGAGTTCGTCGGATCTGTTCCGCATCAAGAGCGCCGGCGGTGACGTGCGGGTGGTGTACTCACCGTTGGATGCACTGACTATCGCCAAGGAGAATCCGGACCGGCAAGTGGTGTTCTTCGGGATCGGATTCGAGACCACCGCGCCGGCCAACGCCATGACCGTCTATCAGGCCAATCGCCTGGGTATCGAGAACTTCTCGCTACTCGTCTCGCACGTTCTGGTCCCGCCGGCGATGGCCGCGATCATGGATTCGCCAGAGTGCCGCGTGCAGGCATTTCTGGCGGCCGGGCATGTATGCAGTGTGATGGGAACGTCGGAGTACCCGGCGCTGGCCGAGAAGTACAAGGTCCCGATCGTCGTCACCGGATTCGAGCCGCTGGATCTGCTGGAGGGCATCAGAAAGACGGTGCTGCAGTTGGAATCGGGTCGATACGAGGTCGAAAATGCTTACGCCCGTGCCGTCACCGCGCAGGGCAACACCGCAGCGAAAGCGATGCTCGAGGATGTGTTCGCCGTGTCGGACCGGACGTGGCGCGGCATCGGATCGATCCCGGACAGCGGTTGGCAGCTGGCACCGAAGTATGCGTATTTTGATGCCGAAGAGCGTTTTTCGGTGACCGATATCCATACCGACGAGTCGAGCGTCTGCCGTTCCGGAGAAGTGTTGCAAGGTTTGATCAAGCCACACGAGTGCAGTGCCTTCGGGAAGGAATGCACTCCGCGGAATCCGCTCGGTGCCACGATGGTGTCGTCCGAGGGGGCGTGCGCCGCGTACTACCTGTACCGGCGCCTGGAACTTCAGGAGGCGGGTCATGCCGGCTGAGGAGACCGCTGTAGTGGACTTGTCGGCGTGGGTCTGCCCACTGCCGCTGCGTGATTCGCCGAACATCGTCATGGGGCACGGCGGTGGAGGAGCGATGTCCGCCGAGCTCATCGAGCACCTGTTCCTGCCCTCGTTCGGAAGCGCTGCCGATGCAGAACTCGGTGACTCGGCCGTATTCGACGTCGGCGGGGTGCGGCTCGCGTTCTCGACCGACTCGTATGTCGTCAAACCCATGGTGTTTCCCGGCGGAACGATCGGCGATCTCGCTGTCAACGGAACGGTGAACGACCTGGCGATGGTGGGAGCGCAGCCATTGGTGATGTCGACGGCATTCATTCTGGAAGAAGGGACGGCACTGACCGACATCGCGGGAATCGCGAAGGCGCTCGGTGAGGCCGCGCACGTTGCCGGCGTTCGGCTGGTGACAGGTGATACCAAGGTCGTCGATGCCGGTCACGGCGACGGAGTCTTCATCAACACCGCAGGAATCGGGATTGTCGCAGACGGGGTGGACATCAGCCCCACTCGCGCACAAGTGGGTGACGTCGTGATCGTCAGCGGCGACATCGGCGTTCACGGCGTGGCCGTGATGAGTTGTCGCGAAGGTCTCGAATTCGGGACCGAAGTGCGCAGTGATTGTGCGGCCCTGAACGGCGTGGTGGCCGACGTGATTGCCACCGGCGTCGACATCCACGTCCTGCGCGACCCTACGCGGGGCGGAGTCGCCGCGACCCTCAACGAGATCGCTCAGGCGTCGAACATCGGGGTTGCGCTGGTGGAGCGAGATCTGCCGATTCCCGCTGACGTGCGCGACGCCTGTGGGCTACTCGGCTTGGATCCGTTGTACGTCGCAAACGAGGGCAAGTTGATCGCTTTCGTTCCACGCGAAGATGCCGCCCTGGTTCTGGAAGCGATGCACGGCAATCCACTGAGTGTGGGAGCCGCCGTGATCGGGGAGTGCGTGGCCGAACATCGCACAATGGTGGTGGCGCGTACGGCATTGGGAGGCAATCGGGTAGTGGATTTGCCGGCAGGTGAACAACTTCCTCGGATCTGCTGATGACTGCCGTCGGTATGAACGGGCCGGCATTGTTTGCCCGCTACGCGTATCCGCCGAACGAGTTGGGTTACTGCGGACCCGACGATCCTTCAGTGCTGCTTCGTCTGGCCAGCGGCAACTCGGGCAGCGGCGACCGTGATCACGCTCGTCAATTCGACGGTGCGTGGCCGTACCTCGAGGCATTGGCTGTAGGAGCGGGCATCGACGACCCCCTGGATTCGCGAGTGATCGAAGCCTATTGGGTGGGAGGTGATCTCCTCGACTCTCTCGATTCGGGGAAGTTGTTACAGCACTTGAGGGGGGCATTCGGTGAACGCGAGAACACCGGGTTCCTCCCCGTCCTCGGGGATATGGACCGCGCGCTCGCGCACCACAGCTTTCACGTATTTCTGGTGTATCCGTGGGTCAAGCTTCTTCGGAAGCGCGGTGCGGTCCCACTGTCCGTCCTCCAGAACTGCCGGATCAGATGGGGAGTGGTCGAGGACGTCGGCGAGGAGCATGCATTGGTGGTTTCGTCCCCGCTCGAGTTCGACGGTGAGCAACTCGCACGCGGCCGACCGGCAACGCAGAGAGTGCGGTGGAGGGTCGAGGGCAACGCGCTTGCGGCGATGCCCGTCCCCGGCGCTGTGGTGACGATGCACTGGGATTGGGTGTGCGACAGGATAACGGCAGAGCAATCACGTGCATTGGATGCCGCGGAAGACTCGGGATTGCGGATCGCGAACCGAATGCTGTCGACCGATATGTGATCGTCAGTTCCCCTCCAGGGCGGAGGCTACGGTGAATTGGGGTAGCGCGGTAACGGACAGCGCACTGTGGTTGGCAGAGGCATATGCGATCACGGTAGTGGTTCTCGTCGTCACCGCGCTGCTGCTTGCTCGGTATACCGTCTGGGGCAACCAGTTTCGGCGAATGGCTTGGCCCTACTTCGATCCCCGGCGCACCGTCATTCCGCTGTCGATTCTCGCGTTACTGCTGCTGCTCACGATATTCGGTGTCCGCGTGACGGTGTTGTTCTCGTACTGGTACAAGGATTTCTACGACGCCATTCAGAACCTTGACGAAACCGCTTTCTGGCACTACCTGCGAGTGTTCGCGATATTGGCCGCAGTCCACGTCGCTAGCTCACTCGTCGTCTACCTGGTAGGCCAAACACTCGATATCAATTGGCGCAGTTGGCTCAATGACACATTGACCGACGATTGGCTCGACGGCCGCGCCTACTATCGCGGAAACTTCCTGGAGAACCCGGTCGACAATCCGGACCAACGTATTCAGGCAGACATCACCGCATTCGCGACGTCGTCCCGCACGTTGTCCATGGGCGCCGTCGCCGCAATGGTCTCGATCGTCAGCTTCACCAAGATCCTGTGGGATCTGTCCGGTCCCTTGACTGTTTTCGGTGCCGAGATTCCGCGAGCGATGATCTTTCTCGTCTACATCTACGTGTTGGTGACCACGGCACTCGCATTCTGGATCGGCCGGCCTTTGATCATGCTGAACTTCTTGAACGAGAAACTCGGCGCCAGCTTCCGGTACGCGTTGGTTCGACTACGGGAGTACGGCGAAAGCATCGCCTTCTATCGCGGAGAGAACGTCGAACGACGCACGCTCGGACTACGTTTTGCTGCAGTGATCCGCAATATGTGGGCGATCGTCTTCCGGACGCTCAAGTTCAGTGGCTTCAATCTGGCAGTGGATCAGACAGCGGTGGTGTTTCCGTTTCTGGTCCAGGGATCTCGATTGTTCAGCGGGCAGATCACTTTCGGCGACGTGATGCAAACTGCTCAAGCATTCGGCCAGGTGCACAATTCGTTGTCGTTCTTTCGAGAGTCCTATGCCGATTTTGCAAGTTTCCGGGCCACACTGATCCGTTTGACCGGGCTCGCCGATGCCAATCGACGTGCCCGCGCACTTCCCGTGCTCGACGCGTTCTCCGCTGGCAGTCATTTGGTTGTTCGGGGACTCGACGTGCGCACGCCGGTTGGTGAGGCGTTGATCTCCGAACTCGACATGTCACTGGGGCCCGGCGATGCACTGCTGGTGAAGGGTCCGTCGGGTAGCGGCAAAACCACGCTGCTCCGCAGCATCGCGCAGTTGTGGCCGTACACAAACGGTTCCGTGATCACCCCGGTCGGAGACGTCCTGTTCCTCTCACAACGGCCATACCTACCATTGGGTTCTCTGCGCGCGGGTTTGGCATATCCGGACCAGTTGCCCTCAGGTCAGCCGAACACTGGGCGTTCGAACTTCGACGACCGCAGGCTCCACGACGCGCTCGCCGAGGTGCATCTCGCACATTTGATCGGTCGGCTCGACGAGCCGGCTGATTGGACTCGAATTCTGTCGCCGGGCGAACAACAACGGTTGGCGTTCGCCCGAGTCCTCCTGATCCGACCGCGAACCGCATTTCTCGACGAGGCGACATCCGGAATCGACGAAGGCCTCGAGTACACGCTCTACGACATCCTTCGCCGTGAACTGCCCGACAGCATCATTGTCAGCGTCGGGCATCGCAGCACCCTCGACGTTTTTCACAATCGACAACTCGAACTGCGCGGTGCGGGACACTGGACTCTCGCTGATCACGAAGGCTGAGAAAACTTTCGACGGCCGGATTCTTGCGACAGGATTCGGCCGGGTTACCCGCCGCGCCGCGATCGATCGAAGACACCGACCGTCACGAGGTCGAAGGGTTGCGGAAGTCGTTTGTGTGCTGGAGCACCCAGGCCGCAATCCTGGTGCGCGAGCCGTACCCCAGTTTGTTCAGTATGTGATCGACGTGGCCGTCGACAGTGCGCTGAGAAATGACCAGCTTGTCCGCGATTGCTCGATTGGTCAGGCCCTGTGCGACGAGTTCGGCCACCTGCTGCTCCCGCGGAGTCAGCACTTCGTCAGCCGCCGATTTCGGTGATCCACCTGGCGGTTGCTCTCTCAGCGCGCGGGCCGCTGCGTCGTCGAGAGTCAGAGCTCGTCCATGATCGAATGCTGTTTGAAAAACCCTGTCTCCGATCCGGTTACGAGCCTCGGTTACGCTGTTTTCGTGGTACGGGACCATGCTCCTGAAGGTGTCCATCGGGCTGCCCGTGGCGGTGAACAGCGTGTCGGCAGCTCCCATCAGTGTGGCTGCCAGCTTTGCGTCCCGGTCGACAAGCGTCCACGCGATTTCCTCGAGGCACCATGCACATCCGAACTGGTTACCCAGCCCTCGCAGCAATCGGAGAGAATCTTCGAGTAGCTCGATACCGCGAGCGTGGTTGCCATGACGCCACAGGGCGGATCCGTAGTCCGACATCGTCATCGACCGCCACAAGATTTCGCCGCGCGATTCGGTGAGGGCCAACTCCTCCTCGTAAATGCTTGCAGCCCGGTCGGTTTCGCCGAGTGCGTCGACGACGAAGGCGAACCAGTAGAGCGCGGGTACCAGACGGGCGATGTCGTCGTTTGCCCGGAATGCTGCGACAGCCTGCTCCAGGTACTCGGCGCCGCGCACGAGATCGCCGTCGGCGACCGCGACGAATCCGAGCGTGTACCGCGCCAGTATGCGACCGTCGTCGTTCCGCTGCATCTCGGCCTGTCGCCGAGCCTCTTCGGCAATGCTTGTCGCCGAAGCGATATCTCGTTGGAGGGCTGCCAGCAGTGCGCCTGTCGCGGCGGCCTCGACTACCGCCTCACCGAGAGTGCCCTCGGTCAGTTCGGGCACCTCGGCCAGGGCGCGACCCAACCAGTAGCGACCTTCGTTGAATCGACCACGTGCAAGCCAGTAATCATGCAAGGCACTTGCGGTACGCAATGTGGCTTCGACCGAGTCGGGTTCGGTCAGACCGAATTCCAACGCGGTGCGCACGTTGGGTAAGTCGCGGTCGATCCGCGTCATCCAATCGATTTGGTGCGGCCCCGTCCAGTCGACTCCGGCGCGGAAGACGAGTTGCCTGAACCACTCACTGTGCCTGCGCTGCAGCGAGACCCACTCGTCGACTGACACCAGTTCACGCCCGTAGTCGCGAAGAGTCTCGAGTAGGCGGTAGCGGACGTACGAGCCGTTTTGTTCACGGATGAGGATCGACTTGTCGACAAGGGACATCACGAGATCGCCCAAGTCGTCGTTCTGTGCTTCGTCGGCGAGAATTCCTTCGACGGACCCGAGATCGAAGCTACCCGCAAATACGCTCGAGTTCGCCCACAACGACTTCTCCGGCGGCGTACACAGATCGAAGCTCCAGTCGATACTCTGTGCAAGCGTTTGTTGACGCGCTGGAGCGTTCCGGCTGCCCCGCGTCAGCAGTTGGAAGCGGTCGTCGAGTTTTTGCAGGATCTGATCGACCGACATCGCCCTCAGTCGGGCAGCCGCCAACTCGATCGGCAGCGGTAGTCCTTCCAACCGGCGGACGATCTTCTCCACAGCCGCGCTGTTCTCGCTGGTGATGCGGAAGTCCGTCACGGAGGAACGTGCCCGCTGCTCGAACAGCATCATCGCATCACCATCGCGGGTGTCGGTTGGCGACGGCGCCTCGTTGGGAAATCGCAGAGGCGGTACCCGTAATACCATCTCGCCGGGAATGTCGAGCGGTTCTCGGCTGGTCGCCAGAAGTGCCAATCGGGCACAGCACCGGAGAAGTTCGGCGGCGGTGTCGGCAACCCAGCCGATGAGGTGTTCGCAATTGTCCAGAACAAGCAGGACACGTTCGTCGACGAGACGGCCGATCAGTACCGATCGCGGTGACCGCGTAGATCGGTCTTGTACTCCGAGTGCGGCAAGAATCGTCTGATCGAGAAGTGCCGGCTCCCGCAGTTCGCTGAAGTCGACGAACCAGACGCCCCCGGGGAACGCACGGGAGGAATCATCGGCGGCACGGAGCGCCAAGCGGGTTTTGCCGACCCCACCCAGGCCCGTAAGGGTCACAAGCCGCTAGTCCGACAGCAGGCGTCGGACTTCTTTGGCCTCGGACCGACGACCGACGAAACTGCTCAGTTCGATCGGTAGGTTTCCTCGTTTTGCCGCCATGAGAATCGCGCCGAATTTGTACGTGCTGAGTGGATTGACCCCACACAGTGTACGCGGAATCGCGTGTGCGAAATCTGTCAAGGCACCACCGGTGTTCGCCCGTGATTGCCGTTGGGCCGAAGCTTTTCGGTGCATGACGCGGAATAGCGAACACTTTCCACCGACGTAGTTCGCGCCTCATTCGAAAGGGATGAGAGGCGCATTTCATCTTTCTGGCGCACTTACGATTCGGGCATGAAACGTGTGTGGGAAGGTGTGCGGCGCTACGGCAAAACGCTGCACTCGGTCGGGTTGTCGTTCGGTCTGGTGTTTTTCGTCCTCTCGATGAGCCCGTCCCTCTTACCGCGCGCGTGGTACCTGCAGGGCGTGGCAACCGGTATTTCCGTCGCCACCGGGTACGGCATCGGTGTGAGCGTGGCGTGGATGATCCGCAAATGCGGAGTCGAACCGACATGGTCGGACCGGACCAAGCGGATCGGTTGGGCCGTACTCGCCGTACTGGCAGTGATATTGGTGCCTCTTTTTCTGATCTTGGGTTCGTGGTGGCAGCAGATCGTCCGTGATCTGGTCGAGGCGCCTCGCGTGAACCGGGCGAACTATCTTCTGGTGCTGCTGGTTTCGCTAGTGGTGTGGTTGATCTTGCTGGAGGCGGGTCGCGGTCTGCGGCATCTCACCAGAGGACTCGCTGCCGTTGCTCTGCGGTTTGTTCCCAAGGAAGCAGCGAAAGTCGCGAGCTTGGTCGTCGTCTTCGCGTTGGCGATCTTCGTCGTCAACGGTGCCCTCTACAACGGGCTCATCGCTTTTGCGAACTGGAGTTTCTCCGGCGCGGACAACGACACGCCCGATGGTATCGGCCAGCCTCTGATCGCCGAACGCAGTGGTTCACCCATGTCTGCGGAGGCATGGGATTCGCTGGGCAAGGAGGGTCGCACTTTCATGGGTAGCGGGCCGTCTGCGGTGCGGATTTCCGCGCTGACCGGCCGGGACGCGAAGCAACCCATCCGCGTGTACGCCGGCCGTGAGTCGTCGGATTCCGTCGACGGTGTCGCGCAGCGGGTCGTCAACGAACTCGAGCGCACCGGCGGCTTCGACCGTGCCGTCCTGGCAGTAGTGACCACCACCGGCCGCGGCTGGGTGAACGACGACGTGGCGTCCGCTTTCGAATACGTCCAGGGCGGCGACACCGCCATCGCGGCGATGCAGTACTCGTTCCTTCCCAGCCCTTTGGCATTCATCGCCGATCGCGAAACCCCGATGGCCGCAGGCCGGGCGCTGTTCAACTCTGTCTATGCGAAGTGGATCGATCTGCCGCTCGACAAGCGCCCCAAGCTTGTCGTTTTCGGCGAGAGCCTCGGATCGTACGGGGGACAGGCCGCGTTCGCGGGAGCACAGGACATGGCGACGCGGGTGGATGGGGCGTTGTGGTCGGGGACTCCGAACTTCACCGCTCAATGGCAGGAGATCACCAGCAGTCGTGACTCCGGCTCACGGGAAGCCGTGCCGGTGATCGACGACGGGCAGTCGATTCGTTTCGCTGCCTATCCGGGGGATCTCGAACTGGATGCGCCGTGGAACGACTCACGCGTCGTGTACTGGCAGCACGCCAGCGACCCAATTGTCTGGTGGTCTTTCGACCTGCTTCTGAACAAGCCGGACTGGCTTGCCGAGCCTCTCGGCCGTGATGTCGATCCGGGAATGACGTGGATACCGTTCGTGACATTCTGGCAGGTGACACTCGACATGGTCTTCTCGGCGGACGTTCCGCCAGGTCACGGGCACAACTACGGTGCCGAGGCGGCGGACATGTGGGCGCGGATCCTGCACCCCGACAACTGGTCTCAGTCGGACACCGACGCGATTCGCGGCGCTCTGACAAACGACTTTCAACCCACCAAGTAGTAGTGCGGAGTGCGGACCTCGTGACGGTCTCTCGTCGTTGGACCGGGAGTACTCGCTCTAGATCGTTCTATCACTGTTTGTCAGCTATCTAACAAGGAGCGCGATGCATTCATCAAGAACACTCGTAGCTGCGGTGGCGCTGAGTGCGATCACTGTATTTGCCGGGGCTGGGTCCGCGGTTGCCGCGCCGGCGGTCGGATCTGTCGATTTCGGCTCGTCGAGCGGATCCGGATCAGGAACCGGTTCGGCTAGCGGATCCGAATCTGGTTCTGTCGATTTCGGATCCGGCGGACCGGACGTCGAGCATCCGGTGTCGACCTGCTTCTGGTCCGTGCCGATCAATCCCGAGCGCGCGGACCCACAGCTCAACTACGCCTTTCCTGACACTGCGGCGATTTACTGGGCTGCGCAGTTCACAATCCCCGAGAACGCCGAGTTGGTTATCAGAGGGCAGTATGCGCATGCGCGCTATCAGTCGTTGAACTCGTACAACGCAGCAACCGCGATGCCGACCGCCGTCCTCAATGACATTTCGACAGCTCCCGACGCAGGTTCGCGCAACACCTATCTTCCCGGTGCCGATCGATCGAACGAAAGTGCCAGGTCGTACACGGCTTCCGTCCTCAACGAGGCCTCGCCTGCTGAGCCGAAACCCAACACCTTGTATGCCGGTGTGCCAGGTCAGGACCGGATAAGCCTGCTTTATCGCATCTACCTGCCGGACAACGGGCGTGATCTCACCGGCGGCGTTGGACTGCCGGAGCCAGAGCTGCACCTTTCCGGTGGTCAGGTGTTGCGCGGGCAGGATCTGTGTTCAGCGGTCGGTGCGGACAACGGAATCTTGAAGCCGGCTTCGCTGCCGCTGGACACGTACAAGGCATTGCGTGACCAACCGGGCAAGCCTGCGACATTCCCTTCCGAGCAGACACCAGTCTGGCGGGCGTACTACAGCGCCGAGTTCACGCTCGGCTGTACCTATCTCGGCAAATGCGATGGCACACCCCAGCGGGTGGGCGGGCAGTACTCCAACATCGACAACAGCTACGTCACCGCTGAAGTCAACCGTGGGTTCGGCGAAGTTCTAGTACTTCGGGGAGAGTTGCCGAGGACTCCGAAGACGACAGGCGGCGCAAAGAATCTCGACAGCGCAGTCGACATGCGGTTCTGGTCGATGTGCAGCAATGAATCGCTGGCAACGACGAAGGTAGCGACGTGTCTGTTCGACGAGCAGATGGCCACTGATGCGGATGGTCGCTACACGATTGTCGCGTCGCTCCCTGAAGACCGACCCGCAAACGCTACGAAGGAATGTGGGGTGTCATGGCTTTCGCTCTCGCCGGCCGGTGACGGCGCAGGGCACCCCGACGATTCCCTCTTGATCATGCGGAACATGCTGCCGGCCAAGGACTTCAGCCACGCTGCACACGACACCAAGACGCCCGGTGACGAGAAGGCAGTGATGGGAGAGTATCTGCCGGACGGGCAATATACGTCCAAGCTCGCGTTCGAGGGCAGTGGCTGCGCGAAGTAACCCGTCTTTACGCGTGAGGTCACTACTCGAGATTGTGTCTGGTGATCCTCCTCGATGATGTCGGCTGCGCTCTGCTGCGAGCGCAGCCGACACACCGTTGACCAAGTCTTTTCGCGATCTTCGGTGGGGAATCGGGGCCTGCGGTTCAGGCACTCATCCCTTTCGAATGAGGCATCAACTACGCAGGCGCTCGCAGTGTCAGCATTGTCGCGCAGCGGTATCGGCTGTGCTCTGTTGTCCGTCGTGGCGGACAGGGGCGGCTTTTCTCGCCTACCGCCTATCCTGCTTGCCGCAATCAGAAATGAGTTTTGACATGGGTTCCGTTGTCGGAGAACTTCTCCCGTTGGCCGTCGGTGTCGCCGTGTCGCCGGTGGCCGTCATCGCCACCATCTTGATGTTGCTCTCCAAGCGAGCGGGTAGCACCAGCGCCGGGTTCGCGGTGGGCTGGTTACTCGGAATCTTCATCGCTACAGTTTTTTTCGTCATCTTGTCCAGTGCCGTCAGCACGTCAGACGACGGACCGTCCGCCACGGTTTCGTGGATCAAACTAGCTCTCGGTGTCCTCCTGTTGGCCGTCGGGGTCAAGCAGTGGCGGGGGCGCAGCGGCGAGCACGAAACACCGAAGTGGATGCAAGCCGTCGACGAGATGACCGCGGTCAAGGGATTGGGCCTTGGATTCGCGCTCGCCGCGATCAACCCGAAGAACCTGCTCATGTGCATCGCGGCCGGAGTGTCGATCGGCTCGGCGTCGTTGGCGACCAGCGGAGCGATCACCTCGATTCTCGTCTTCACGGTCATCGCCAGTTCAACTGTCGCGATCCCGGTCATCGGATACGTGGTGGCTGCTGATCGCCTGCGAAAGCCGTTGGCCAATCTCAAAGTCTGGCTCCAGGACAACAACACCACGGTGATGAGTGTGTTGATCTTGGTCGTCGGAGTTGTTCTGATCGGCAAGGGAATTGGCGGAATCTTCTGATACCCGCTCTTTCGCGTGGTGTGAAGGCGCGATTCCCGGATGATCGTTCGATCAGGCGCGCTTGACCGCGTAGTCGCCGTCGGCGTGGCCGATCAGTTGCCATCCGCCCTCGATCGGGGACAGTCGGACGTCGGAGAGATTCGTGGTCTCGAGCTGTGGCCGGTCGGTGCCGGGGTACCAGGCCTCGACCCGTCCGGTGCCGCTCCCGTCAAACCCGTCACGCGATACCTCCGTCAGCGTGCCGGGCGCTGCCCGCGGATACGCTCGCGAGAGTGGCGCGGCGAATCCCTCTACGAGCCCGAGTGATTCACCGGACGGGCAGTCGATGCGATTCAGATTTCCCTGTGGCTGGTGGGTATTGCCGTCGCGAACCGGGTGGGGGTCACCGCACGCTTGTGTCCACGACCACCACGCGCCGCCCATCCGGTACTTGTCGGTGGCATCGACGAAGCGGTCGACGTCTGCTCTCTGCTCGTCGGCGTCGCCGAACCAACCCCATTCACCTGTCCACAACGGTGCGTCGTACCAGGCGGCAGCGAGGTCGGCGATCTTGAATCCGTCTTCGATTCCGGGAAATTCGCTACTGACCGTTATCGATTCGCTGTAGAGATGGGGCGAGAAGACCACCAGGGGATCGGTCAGGTAATGGCGTGGAGGCAGCGCGTCGAGGCCGAAAGCCGACCAGATCGCGCTGGGCTCGAAGAACACGAGGTGTGGAAATCCTCCTGCTTCGGCCTGTCTGATGGCGTCGGTGGCCCGCTTGTAGAACTGCCCGATCTGATCAGCTGCCGTGAATGGATCGCGCAGGCCGGGGTTCGGTTCGTTCAACAGGTCGTATCCGGCTACAGCTGGTTCGTCTTTGAACTCGGCAGCCAACCGCGCCCACGTCGCGACGAGGCGACTCTGGATTCCTTGCTCGTCGTCGTAGAACGCCTGGAAGGCATGGGCGATCGCGGGTGCGGCTTCCCTGAGTCCACCGATGTTGCAGGTTGTCCATCCGCCGGTCAGGGTTGCCCACTCGGGTGCGCCGTCCCAGCCGACTCCCGGCTCCATGAAAGACGGGCACGACTGGTCGCTCGGGGTGCCGACGTACGGGCCCCATGCATCCTGATGCATGTCGAGAACGGTGTAGATGCCGTGGTCTTTTGCATCCTGGACCGCTACTCGGATGCGGTCGACGTACGCAGTGTCGAATGCACCGCGGGTCGGTTCCAGGAGGGACCACGCGACGTTGAGCCGGACGACGTTGAAGCCCAGCGCTGCCATCTGCGCGAAGTCCGTTCTTCCCAGCGGCGTAACGGTGGGTAGACCGGTGCCGTTGGTTGCGTAGTCATTGAGACCGTTGGCGTTCACGCCGCGGAGCAACACCGTTCGTCCGTCGACGTCCTTGATCGTTCGATCTGCGACGGTCAGTTGGGGGAGAGTCCAGCCCGGATCCGGTGGTGCAGCGTTCGCCGCCGGAGTTGCAATCTGGAGGACCAGGATTGCGAGGGTGGCAAGCAACAGCGCACGCATCCATCGACCTTTCTAGACAAACGTCCAATTCCGAGTCGAGGCTAGCGTGAGAAGACCTCTTTCCGGCGCGGTTTGCTCATACCTGTCACGGCCCCGCGTTGCCGAGAACACGTCGGACACGTGCTCCTGCTGGAGGTGTCATCATTGTCGACAAGTCTCGACCCGAGGGAGCCCTGGTGAAGCTTGCATTGACTGATCTGATCGAACAAATGCCTCGTGACGATTTGGCGAGTACGCGAGCGTTCTATGCGTCGCGGCCTGCCGGTGTCGGTCCGAGTTCCCTGCAGGAACTGCTTGTGGTGCGAGCATCCAGGGTGGTTGATCCCACGGCGAGCCGGGCTGTTGAACACGCACTCGACATCGAGGGCCGATCCGTTTCGGTGCGCGTAGTCACTCCGAAAGACGGCGATGTCAACGGGGTCTATCTGTATCTTCCGGGTGGGGGTTTCTACATGAGTTCAGCGGCCAGCGCTGACGCCCGAAGCATGAGACTTGCCGACGAGGTCGGGGTGGTAGTGGTTACCGTCGATTACCGGCTTGCACCGGAATTCCCTTGGCCGGCAGCGCCGGACGATTGTGAGGCAGTCGCCTTGTGGCTGCTTGATGTCGCTGCCGAACGGTTCGGGACGACCAGGCTCGCCATCGGTGGCATGTCGGCGGGAGCAACCTTGGTGACGACGACGTTGCTGCGCCTTCGTGATCGAGGTCTGGCCAAGGCATTTTCGGGTGCGGTGCTGGAAGCGGGCACGTACGACGTCAGTGCCCAGACTCCCGCGGGCCGCACCATCAGCGACAAATACTTCATCGAAGCCTACGTCGGCCATGTCGATGATCGCACTCTCCCGGATATTTCTCCGACATTCGGCGACCTCAGCGGCCTGCCGCCGACCCTCGTTGTCGTTGGATCAGAAGACGTGGTCCTGGCAGAGAACCTTGCCATGGTGGCGCGACTGTCGGCGGCCGGAAACGACGTCGACTTGCGTCTCTATCCTGATGTCCCGCATGGATTTACAAACCATCCAACGCCTGTTGCCCGCCGCGCTGCGTCGGATATGGGTGCCTGGCTCGGGCAATGTCTCGACGGCGAGTCGGAGTGACAAGCACGGGCGCGGCCGCGGTCTGTCGTTCGATCGGGCCCGGCGTGGTCGATGGCGACGCAGTGACGGGCAAGAGTTTCTTCCTGCAGGATGGCGGCTGGCCGGGCACCTGAACACATGTCCGGTTTCTGGAGCAAAGTCGGGACGAGGAGCGTGCCACCCTTGTAATCTCGCACGGGAGTTTGCGGGGCGCGGGGTATCCCGCACAGCGAATGAGAGGATGAAGGTGACAACTGTCTACACGCGCCGCCGAGGGGCGCGCCCTTTCGGAATCGCCCTCGCTGCGCTGGTCGCCATGGGTGCGGCCCTGACAGGCCCCACACTCGCCTCCGCTTCGAGCGGCGACCTGCAATTGGGTTCGAGTCAGTTCGGATCGTCCGGGGAGCAACCGCCGCTGCCGGAGATCCCACCGCCGTCCGCGGCCGAGATCAGGCTCGACGAGGCGCGGAACTTCCGCGATATCGGCGGGTATCGGACTACCGACGGCAGGACCGTCCGGACAGGCCTGGTGTTCCGTTCCAACAAGCTCAGCTCGCTCAATGAGACTGATCTGGCAAAACTCACCGCCGCGAACCTGACCCTCGACGTCGACCTGCGCAACGCCTCCGAACGTGCGGAGGATCCCGATCGGATCCCCGCCGGGGTCACCTACCAGGTCGCCGACGTCGTCAGTATCGAACACGGCATCGCGTTCCACGAGTTCGTTCCCCTGACCCTCGGTCGCGCGTTGATCGACGGCGCAGTCAAGGGAACCTCGAACATCGGCCAGAGCATCGGCTACCCGTTCATGGTCAACTACCGTGGTTCCGATGTCGCCTTCCGTGACCTGCTGACTGCGATCGCGAACAACTCCGACGGCGCAACCGTCTACCACTGCAGTGCAGGGAAGGACCGCACCGGTTGGGGTACCGCGATCCTGCTGACCATTCTGGGTGTCCCGCGTGAGTTCATCAGTGCCGATTTCATGGCGTCGAACACGTACCTGGGCCGGGACGACGCGGTGGACCTGTCGTGGCTCGATGCGGCGTATGCACAGGTGGACCGGCTCTACGGCGGTATGGATACTTACGTACGGGAGGGCCTCGGCGTCGACCAGGGCACTGTCGACTCTCTGCGCGCCAAGCTTCTCCTCTAAGCGGAGCTCCACGCCCGGCTTCTTGCCTACTCGGACCTTCTTCTGTCCCAGTGCGACCTGTGGTTGCGGGAGCGCGCGATTGTGTGGCGCCGCTCCTGGGGTGGGCCCGAGGTTTCTTGGCCGTGTGCGATCACCAAGTGGCGCAAGAACTTGGCGCGCAAGAATCACGCCTGGTCATGGACTCGACGCTGGCCAATTGGTCAGCATCGAATCGAGAGCCTCGAGGATTCTTGCCCAGCTTTCGGCGCTGTCCGGTGCACTGTGGCTGAACGATCCACCCAGCTCGAGGCTGGCGTACCCATGAAAAACGCTGCCGAGCAACCGAACTGCGTGGGTCTGATCGAGATCGGTGAGGTTGTACCCGCGCAGAATCGATCGCATCATCTGCGAGTGTCTGAAACCCGCGCTCGCGGCCGCGGCCTCCGGGGTGAGGCGCATCTGTGACGCGGCGTACCGACCAGGGTGTGACCTCGCGTAGTTGCGGTACACGTTCGCGAAGGCGGTCAAGGCGTCGCGGCCGGACCGACCGGCCACGGCGTCGGCAGCCTGGTCGGCCATCTCTTCCAAGGCAAGCAGCGCGATTCTGGTTTTGAGGTCGTTCGAACTTTTCACGTGCGAGTACAGGCTTGCGACCTTGACGTCGAACGCTCTGGCGACCGCCGATACGGTCACCTGCTCGAAGCCCACCTCGTCGGCCAATTCGGCGCCCGCCACGGCGAGGCGTTCGGGTGTCAGTCCTGCGCGAGGCATGTCCGTTGGTCCTGTTCGTCGAGAAGTGAAACCGCTTGCCTAAATAGTATAGGCAAATTACTGTGTGCTGTAGTTAAAACCTTCGCAACTTATCTACAGGTGAATGAGATGAACAGCCAGAGCAGCTGGATTACTACCGCAATTTCCGAGGACATCGTGCGCGGAGCCCTCGAGCTCGAGCGGACCGAACGCGGTGTGCTGACACACCGTCTGCCTGCCAGAGCTCGCACGCAATTCGCTGACGGGCAGATGGCAACGGCGCAATCACAACCGTCCGGAGTGCGGCTGGTGTTCCGAACCAGCGCTACGGCCATCGAACTCGACACTCTGCCCACGAAAATGATCTACATCGGTGCTCCGCCGAGGCCGCAAGGGGTGTACGATCTGATCGTCGACGGCGAACCAACCGGGCACGCAATCGCTGAGGGTGGCAACACGGTGACGATCGACATGGCGACCGGTACCGCTCAGAGACAATCCGGACCCGTCAGCACCATCCGCTTCGCGGACTTGCCCGCGCGATCCAAGACCGTCGAGATCTGGTTGCCGCACAACGAAACCACCGAACTTGTCGCATTGCGAACCGACGCCCCGCTCGAACTCGCAGTCGGCACGAAGCGTGATGTGTGGCTCCATCACGGAAGCTCGATCAGTCAAGGCTCCGGCGCTGAAAGTCCCTCCCGCACTTGGCCTGCTCTCGCAGCCTCCCTCGGCGGCGTGGATCTGATCAACCTCGGGTTCAGCGGCAGCGCTCTGCTGGACCAGTACGTCGCCCGCGCTATGCGAGACACTCCTGCCGACCTCATCAGCATCAAGATGGGCATCAATCTGGTCAACTCCGACGTGATGCGCCTGCGGGCCTTCACGTCGGCAATGCACGGCTTCCTCGACACGGTCCGCGACGGCCATCCAGTGGCTCCACTGCTGGTCGTCTCGCCTGTCTATTGCCCGATTCACGAAGACACGCCTGGACCTGGTGCATTCGATTTCGACGCGCTTGCCAGAGGCGAAATGCGATTCGTTGCTACCGGCGATCCCGCCGAGCGCGCAGCCGGAAAGCTGACGCTGCGCTCTATTCGGGAAGAGTTGGCGCGCATCGTAACCCAGCGATCGGCGGATGATCCCAATCTGCATTACGTCGACGGGTGCGATCTCTATGGTGCGGCCGAGAACGAAGAGTTGCCGCTTCCCGATCAGCTCCATCCGGACGCTGCGACGCACCGTCTCATCGGCGAACGCTTTGCCCAACGGGTATTCGCAGACGACGGCGCATTCGCACGCTCGGTGTGATCGCGCAATCTGGTTCGATCGGATTTCACACGATTTGACCCTGACGTAGCGTGAGGGCTCACGATGACTTCATGACCGATACTTACCCAGCATTCGACATCAGCCCCGTCCCTGTCCCCGCTATAGACGCCGTGCCTCCGGAACAGTTCCGAGGTCTCTACGGAATGCCCATGTTCGTGTCGGTTCCGACATCGGATCTGGCCGAATCGGCCGACTTCTGGATCCGTGGGCTCGGTTTCTTCGACCTCTTTTCGGTACCGGATCGACTGACGCACCTGCGACGCTGGGCATTTCAAGACGTTCTGCTCGTGCCCGGCGAATGTGCAGATTCACCACCGTCCGTCAGTGTGAGCTTTGCGTGTGTGCTGAGTCAGATGGACCAGATAGCACAGGCGTGTGAGGAATTGCGGCCCGGATGCACCAGCGGTCCACATCTGAAGCCGTGGAATTCACTGGAGTTGGAGATTGTGACACCGGAGAACGCGCGCGTGATCATGACGGCCGCTCGTCCGTACGACCCGAACAGTGCCGAGGCCGAGCATCTGCGAGGGATGGGAATTGACGGACCCGACGACTGAACCGAGGTCTGACGCTGTGGCCTCCCGAACCGCGTCTGTCAGACTGGATCACGTGACGGACCAACTCTTCGGAGACGAGGCAGACAGTGCTCTCACTGTCGGTGCTGCCGCATCACGACTAGGCATAACCGTACGTACCCTTCATCATTGGGACGCAATCGGTTTGGTGCGCCCGTCCGGGCGCAGTGACGGGGGCTACCGGCTGTACACCGACGCGGACCTCGGCCGCATCGGCCGGGTGCTTGTCTACCGTGACGTGGGTTTGTCGCTCGACGAGATCGGGATATTGCTCGATGCGCCCGCAGCCCACGTGGACGAGACGCTGCGTGGGCAGCGCGCCGAGTTGCGGCAACGGATAGCCGACTTGGAGGAACTGGGCGAGTCCTTGGATCGCATCATCGATGCCAGGAAGTCGGGTGTGCTGTTGCCGGCACACGAGCAGGTCTCGATCTTCGGCCGACACTGGCAGCCGTCATGGGGACCTGAGGCGCACGAGCGTTGGGGTGACAGTGCGCAGTGGGCGCAGCACGCGGAACGGTCGGCGGGTAGGACCGCTGAGGATTGGCAGAAGATTGCCGACTGCGTCGAGATGCTCAACGAAGACCTGGCGCTGGCGTGCCGGTCCGGAGTCGAACCGGGAAGCGCCGAGGCGAATTCGCTGGCAGAACGGCACCGAGCGTCGATCGGGGTTTACTTCGACTGCACACATTCGATGCAGGTGTGTCTGGGACGGATGTACGTGGCCGATCCGAGATTCACCGCGTTCTACGAGCAGGTCGAGACCGGTCTGACAGTGTGGCTCCGCGCTGTCATCGATGCGAATGCTCGGGCCAACGGGGTTGTCCCCGAATCGGCGACGTGGGTGTGAGTGAACTGGTGGTCGCTCGTCAGTCCAAAGACGCACACGCAGTGCACCACGGTCGGCCGTCGACTCCGGGCGCACGATGGGACACTGCGATGCGCGCGGCCAAAATGCAGCTTTCGTTGTCGTGATAGACGTCGAGATCCGAAGGAACCGTCGAGTGGAACGCCGGGACCTTCATGTCTACCTCCGTTGTGGCTCGCCAGGGAGTTGGCTCGTTGCGGCAATCCTCCCACCACAGAGATCATCTCGCCTGTCGGCAGAAGCAGGGCCGTTGCTCGGCCAAATTGCCAGGGGTCGACACGTGCGGTCCCGTCCGCGCGATTATGCAGCCCCGCAGCGACTTACAGGTGTGGTTACTTGGTCGCCCTGCCTTCCGAACGGATGCGCACTGCGCGCGCGGTGTGATCTTCGACGGCGCTCACCGCAGAGAATCCCGCAGGGATAGGCTGGACGGATGCGTGGAGAGTACAAGGTTCCTGGTGGAAAACTGGTCGCGGTCGACGTCGAGGTGGCGGACGGTCGGCTGTCCGAAGTCGCAGTCTCGGGGGACTTCTTCCTCGAGCCCGACAGCGCGCTCGACGACATCAACGCGGCGTTGCGCGGAATGCCCGCCGACTCGGATGCAGAACAGTTGGCGCATGCCATCTCCACTGCGCTCGACGAGTCCGTCTCGATGATCGGCTTCACGCCGCAGTCGGTCGGCATCGCGATCCGGCGCGCACTCGGCCACGCCACGAGCTGGGCGGATCACACCTTCGACCTCATCCCGCCGGTGGTTCTCGATCCCGCGATGCACGTCGCGCTGGACGAGGTCATCGCGCGTGAGGTCGCATCGGGTGAGCGTCCGCCGACATTGCGTTTCTGGGACTGGGACTCGCCCTTGGTCGTGATCGGATCGTTCCAGTCCGTGCGTAACGAGGTCGACTCCGAGGCGGCTGCGCGGTACGGCATCGGGGTGGTGCGCCGAATCTCCGGTGGCGGCGCGATGTTCATGGAACCGGGCAACTGCATCACGTACTCGTTGGCAGTACCGGCGTCATTGGTCGAGGGTTTGAGTTTCGAGCAGTCCTACGCGTTTCTCGATCAGTGGGTCATGGGAGCGCTTGCCGAGGTCGGTATCAACGCTCGGTATGTGCCGCTCAACGACATCGCCTCGGACAAGGGCAAGATCGCCGGCGCCGCTCAGAAGCGATTCGCGTCCGGCACTGTGCTCCATCACGTGACCATGGCCTACGACATCGACGCTGAGAAGATGACGCAGGTGTTGCGAATCGGACGAGAGAAGATGTCGGACAAGGGAACCAAGAGTGCGGCCAAGCGCGTCGATCCGCTGCGTTCGCAGACCGGAATGACGCGTGCAGCAATCCTGGAGTCGTTTGCGCAGCACTTCCGAGGTCAATACGACACCCACGACAGCGATTACACGGACCCGGAGTTGGAGCAGGCGCGCAAGCTGGTGGACACGAAGTTCAGAACCGAAGAGTGGACTCACCGCGTCCCGTGAACCGAGAAACCGGGACGAGACCCGAGCGGTCTCGTCCCGGTCGCCTAGGTAGCCGGAGTCGCTGAGTTTGCCCCGAGGAGCTCGGCGTCGGCCGTCCCGGAGTTCCGCTTCGGAATGGTGAAAGTTGCGCTCACGCACAGGATTGCGATGACGAAGCACGCCACTGTGTACCAGAGGTTCCCGATGGGATCTCCAGCGCTGGTGGAACCGTCGACCGCGTCGAAGAAGTCGGGAAGCGCACTCGCCCACAGGACGGCCATGACAACCAGGTACACCACGCTGTAGATCTGCACGAACCTGTTGGTGTGTTCAGGAGTGTTCGATTCTGCCGAGCGCAGGTGCGTCCATTGGCGGACGAGAACCACGATCGCGACCACTGTGAGGACTGCAAGTTCAGCGGCGTAGAGGAACCCGCGGACAGTGTCGCTTCCCATACCGAAGACCGTCGCCGGGAGCGGGAGAATGAACGTACCCAGCGAGGCCAGCAGGCCGATCACGATGGTGCGCCATACCAATTGAAGTCCGGAGAAGTGCTTGCCGGCATCGACGTGCCGTCCGACGAAGTACTGGACGCAGAATGCCAACGACATCGGCCACAGCGCGGCGAAGACGACCACGCTGGGAAGTGGAACCGCGTCGAACATGGGTTGGTTGATCGGGTTCGACGTCGACCACTCCCACCACCGCAACTGGGGCCCCAGGTGGTCGAAGATTTCGTAGAACGCATGGTGGACGAAGCCGACGCAGACAGCGCCCAGTAGTGGACCGTATTTGCGGAAAACGCCGAGCATTCTGACTATTTCGAAGGCCAACGTCGCCATCAGTGGATAGATGGCAACGATGTACAGCGGCAGTCGACCCCACATGAAGTCGACGGTGAACACGTTGTGCGCGAACATCGTGTCCACTTGTTCTTCGATGCCGAACGCCGCCGGGAAGTACAGCGGCGGCTCGATGATGAACAGGTAGGCGGTGGCGCCGAACCAGAGAACCAGATTGGTGGGGTCGCCGTTGCGGCGCAACCGCACGATCGCCAGGACCAGTGCGAGCACCGAGCCGACGATGATGGTCCATTCGAGGACGGGCAGGGTCCAGTTCTCCAGCGCCGCCGGGTTACGGAACTCGACGAGTCCACCTGCTTCCTGACAGGAGAAACCGAGTTCTGTTGCGAGCTGGGAGAACGTGGGGGAGCAGTGTTCTGCCATCAGTTGGCCCCTGACGTGATCGACTCGGCTTGTGCCTGAGATTCGGCGGTGTACCAGCGTGTGCAGTCGTAGCCGTCGTCGTAACGCTTGAACCACTGGTCGGCGAGTGCGGGGAGTTTCTCGTGGTCCGGGTTGTGATTGGGCATCTGGCTGCGGAAGACACCGCCGAGTGCGACGAGTTGTTCTCCGAGTCGAAGGTGATCGAAGGCGCGAGGCATCGTGCCCTTGGTCAGATACGGAGCGAACGACGTCAGAATCTTCTGCTTGGTGCGGTGGGTGGCGAACATCGACAGTGAGTCGACTTGCCGCTCGGAGAGCGGAACGTGCTGGTTGAAGCCTGCGCAGGCGATACGAATCACCTTCATGACGTGTGCGAAGATCGACGGCGCCATTCGCATCCGGTAAAGCTCGCTTCCGACAACGGAATTGAAGATGATCAGTGCCGAGCTGCGATGCTCGACCTCCTCGACGAAGTGCCAGATGAACAGCGACGCGACGCGGTCGTCTCCCGGACGGAACAAGGTCGCCTCGTTGTCGAGCATCAGTTTGAACACCGGTGTGAAGGTCGCCTCCAGATCTGCGGTGTATGCAAGCCGGTAGTTCAGCGAGGTCGCCTCGGTCAGTAGATCGAATTCACCGATCACAGCGTCGAGCGTGTTCTGCAGTCCGGGGTAGCGCCTGATCAGAGCCTTCACATGCTGGCGGTGCGCGGTCGAGTGATGGCCTTCCTGACGCATGAACGCCACGGCTTCCTCGGCCACCTCAGGATCGCTGATCCGCGACTTGGTCTGCATGATCATCTTCACGATCATCTTCTCGAAACCGATGGCCAGGAACGAGACCGCGTTGGACATGCTCGACCAGGCCGGATTCTCCGGGTTCCACAGGAAGGGAACGTCCTGATCCTCGAATCCGAAGTCCATTTTTCGGGGTTGAAGGTTGGTCACTTGTCGAACCTCGTCTTTCGGAGGGGCTGGTCAGGTGGCCGCTCTGGCACTCGAAGCCACGTGTGGCGGTAATCATACATATTGGTGTGCAGTTGTATGTTCACTTTCGGCGAGGGGAGTGAATTCGAGGGGCGCAGATGCAAAACCTGCCTGTGTTAGCCTGTGGCTCTTGGACTTCGAGCGCAAAGACATGGTTCGAGCCTCGTTCGAGCGAGGAAGTGGGCAGTGGCACGAAGGCGTGGGTGGGGCGGCAATCCACCGGACAGTGACGAAGATGCGTCTCGTCGCATTGTCGAGGCCGCGGTCGAGTTGATCGGACGGACGAGTTCGGAAATCAGCATCGGCGACGTCGCCGAGTCACTGGGCGTGATCCGGCAGACCGTGTATCGATACTTCCCCAGCGCCGACGCTCTGATGCGGGCAGCTGCAATCGCGTCGGTCGACGGCTACCTCGATCGGCTCACCACACACGTGAGCGGCATCGAAGATCCCGTCGAGGCGATGACCGAGGGTGTCGTCTACACCCTGACCCAGGTCCACCGAACGCCGCATCTCGGCATTCTGCTCACCAGCACGAATTCGAGTCTTCATCCCGAGGGTCTGACCTCTCAGGAGGCGCAGGCCTTCGGAATGGCGATGATCACCCGCTTCGACGTGGACTGGGTGCGTTTCGGATACGACGACGCATCACTTCAGGAACTGGTCGAATACGTCCTGCGGACGATGCAGTCGTTTTTCCTCGCGCCCGGCGACCCGAAGCGGAGCGACGAGGAACTGCGGCGATACCTACGGCGCTGGATGGGTTCTGCGATCATCGCCCAGGGAAATTCTGTCAGCGGTGATCCGATCAGCGCAGAACCAGAGTCAAAACAACCGCGCTGACGCACGCGGCGATGACGACGATCAGCGCGAACAGGTCGGCGAGCTGAGGGCGCTTGGGGTACGCCGCGATCAAACCGGTGCCCCCGCGAGCGGAGATCGCTTCACCCATCTCGGCAGAGCGCCGAATTGCCACCGACATGGTCGTGGTGATCAGATCGACTATCGAATTGTCGACAGCGCTGTTGACCACAGCTTTCGGGCGTAGTCGTCGCGCCGCCACCAGGGTGAGCATCTCGTCGATCAAGAGCGGAAGTGAACGAATGCAGAGGGCCGTCGCGATCGCCCACTCGTCGACCGGGATCTTGAGGAATCGCAGCGGTCTACCGAGCGTTGCCAGTGCCGGCGCCACATCGCTCATCGACGTGGTCCATGCCAACATCAGTGAGACGCAGAGCAATACAAGACCGAACGTCACAGCTTGCAGGTAGATGAACACTGCGTCGAGGCCGATCGGAAGATTGATCAACGCGCCGAGCAGGATCAGCGCCCACAACCACCACGGAGGTCGCGGAACTGCAGTCGGGGGGATGCGTCCGATCACCGCGGTCAGCAACAACAATCCGAGTACGACGCCGATCGCCGGCCAGGACGGAGCGGTCACGACCACGATGCTGACGAGAACGACGGCAACGATCTTCGTTCCGGCCCACAATCGGTGGATCGGCGATGAAGTCGGGACTTCGCGCAGAAGTGTTGTCACGTCGTCGATCCTTCCAAGGCGCTGCTGGCGGCAGGGTCGAGGATGCGACCCTCCGACAGTCGAATTGTTCTGCTGCACACGGCGTCCATGCCGTCGACATCGTGGGAGATGACGACTACTGCGGTTCCGTCCCGACGAATCCACCTGAGTACGTTCAGGATTTCGTGTCGACCGGGTGGATCGAGACCGGCCAGCGGTTCGTCGAGGATGAGTACCCGCGGTTGGCGCACGAGGAGACCGGCCAGGACGACGCGTCGCATCTGTCCGCCGCTCAACTCGTCGATGCTGCGGCCGGCGGTGTGACGGTCGAGTCCGACGGCGTCGAGCGCCCACGAGACTTGCACCGATCCGATCTCCGGACCTCCGGCGGCCTCGATGTCTTCGGCGACGGTTCGGCGTTGCAGCTGCAGTCGCGAATGCTGGAACGTGAGACCGACGGTGCCGAGTTGGCGTGAGACGGGTTTGCCGTCGAAGACTGCGGTTCCCTTGCTCGGTGCGATCAAGCCCGCCATGATCCAGGCCAGAGTCGATTTACCGGAACCGTTGCCGCCCAGAACCAGCAGCCCGTCGCCGTCGCCGATTGTGAGATTGACGTCCGACAAGGCGCGCCGCGACCACGGAGTCCGGTCGTTGTACGTGTGGGTGACATCGGTGAGTTGGAGGACAGCTCGAGTGCTGACCGGCCACGGCGCAGACGGAGGACCCCCGAACGTCGACGTCATCCAACCGGGTTGGTGATCGATCTGCCGTCCGCGTTGTAGTTGAATCACCCGATCTGCGTTGCGGGTGTCGGCGTGGTGATGGGTGACCAGTACCACGGCCATCGGGTGGCGTCGCGGAAGTTCGGCAAGGAGCGAGACCAATTCCTCCCGGCCGGCCTGATCGACCATCGCGGTGGCTTCGTCCGCGATCAGCAGAGCGGGGCGCCGCGCCAGCGCGGCTGCAACAGCCAGACGTTGCATCTCGCCACCGGACAGCCCGGAGGTCTCACGCATACCCATGCCCGCGAGTCCCACCTCGGCCAGCAGTGCATCGACGTCGGGATGCGACTCGGGGGGGAGCCCCCAGACGACGTCGTCCGCGACGCGGGTTCCGAGGATCTGGCTTTCGGGTCGTTGGAGGACGACGGCGGTTCCGCCGTGTCGGCCGAGACCGGCGGACCCGGGTCTCGTCAGCGTCCCGACAGTCGGCGCGCGACCGGCGAGCAACCGGGTGAGTGTGGACTTGCCCGAGCCGTTGTGGCCGACGACGGTGACGAACTCTCCTCGTCGCACGGTGAAGTTGACGTCGACGAGGGCCGGTGTCGTTGCACCCGGATAGGTGAAGCCCACGTGATCGAAAGTGACCGGCAGCGGATCGATCGGACGGTCGTCGGGTGCTGTCTGGAGCGGGTCGGCCGAAGGGAGTGCAGCCAATCGGTCGAGGACGGCGCCGAGGACGAAATAGGAGACGACGGTACTGAGGACGATTCCGGAGATGATGGACACGCCGATCCACAACCACCAGTAGTCGATGATCGAGCCGATGCTGTTCTCGATCCATTCGGCTGCGCCGACCAGTGTGGGGGCACGCTTCAAGATCTCGGCCACGCCCAACGCGGTGTTCTCGAGCGAGGTCAACAACAAGGTGCGCAGCGGAGCGAGAACAAGCAACAGGACTATGGAGAACAACGCCAGCGCGGGCCCGATGACCAATGACGACAGCAATGCGGAGACGAAGCCGAGACCGCGCCGCTTGACCGTACCGATGATTCCGCCGAGGAGAGCGCTCAATGCGACCGCCGCCGCAGATCCCGAACCCGCCGCGACAAAGGCGACTGCCGTGGCCGAGATACCGGCCGTCGTCACGGCGCGGACTCGGAAGCGCTGGGCAACAATTCCCATCGGAACGGCGGCCACGAGGTTGAGGGCGCTGGCCATGGGGATGACCGTGGCAATCACGGACAACGCGACCGTGAATCCGGCCATGACGGCACCCGTTGCCAACTCGAGTGGTCGAAGGTTGCCGGTTTCGCGGACTTGCGGACGGTTGCTCACTACGTCCAGTGTGCCAGTGGTGACATAACTCCCGCCCGACTGATGGTGAGCGCATCGGGGTGATTGCGTAGGCTTCACCTCAAACAATGCATCGGACGGAGCGTGGAAGACGTGAGTGCAGCACCCATCAGGGTCGGGGTTCTGGGAGCCAAGGGCAAGGTCGGTCGAGCGATCTGCGAGGCAGTGGAAGCTGCTCCCGATCTGGAACTCGTCGCTCAGGTCGACACCGGTGATCGCATCGAGACGTTTGTCGACACCCGCACTCAGGTAGTGGTCGATTTCACGCACCCCGACGTCGTCATGGGAAATCTGGAATTTCTCGTGGCCAACGGAATTCACGCAGTGATCGGCACCACCGGTTTCGACGAGTCCAGGCTTGCGACTGTGCAGTCCTGGCTTGACGCCCAGCCTGCAACGGGTGTTCTGATCGCCCCGAACTTCGCCATCGGTGCTGTGCTGTTGATGCGCTTCTCGGCTGCCGCGGCGCGCTTCTTCGATTCCGTCGAGGTTATCGAACTTCACCACCCCAACAAGGCAGATGCTCCCTCGGGCACCGCATACCGAACGGCCGCCATGATCGCCGAGGCTCGCGCGGAAGCAGGCGTGGGACGCAGCCCTGACGCCACCACGACCGAGCTCGAGGGTGCGCGTGGAGCCGACGTCGACGGCGTCCGGGTTCACTCCGTGCGGATGGCCGGACTGGTTGCGCATCAGGAAGTGATTCTCGGAACTCAGGGCGAGACGCTGACCATTCGCCACGACTCGATCGACCGGAATTCGTTCGCGCCGGGCGTTCTGCTCGGTGTCCGCCAGATCGGCTCGCGTCCGGGTCTGACGGTCGGTATCGATTCCTTTCTCGATCTATGAACAAGACCACCCGCACCGTCGCACTGATCGTCGCGATTTGCATCGCGCTCGCGGTGTACTTCGTGCTGCTCGGCCAGCGCGGAATCCAGCTCATCCAGGACGGTGGCGGCGCCGCGATCGGTCTAGGGATCGGCGTGCTGATCCTGCCGTTCCTGGGGCTGTGGCTCGTCATCGCCACGCTCCGTGCCGGCTTCACGCACCAGCGCCTCGCGCAGCAGATTCACGACGAGGGCCTCGCTGTCGACGCGTCTGCGCTTCCGAAATTGCCTTCGGGCCGGATCGAGCGAGCGGCTGCCGACGAGTTGTTCGCCCAGATCAAGGTCGACTGGGAAGCAGACCCGGACAACTGGAAGCAGAACTTCCGACTTGCTCGCGCCTACGACTATGCCGGTGACCGAAGCCGGGCTCGGGAAACCATGCGACGGGCAGTCGAACTGGAACGCCGTTCACGAGGCAAGTAGGTGTCTACGCCGCGAAGCGGGGCCTGCTGAGACGCTACCGTTCCGGAACAGTTGTGGGAGATGACGGATCCGGAGTGGTGGGGTCGAATGGCGGCGGGTTGTTCGGGTCGAAGCTCGTCACCGGCACCGAACAGGTCGCGCCCACTTCGGGATACGTGTTCGGGTTGACGCGCAGAGCCGAGACGAACTGATCGATGCGCGCGTCCGCGGCGTTGTCGAGCTTGAGCTGACGGCCCCACGACTGCAGCGAGATCGGCGAATCCAGGGTCGGATACGGCGACATCAACGTGTAGCTCATGCCCTCGACTCGCTGTGCCAAGCGAGCCTGATCCTCGCTCGAGACGAGGTCGGGGTTGTACGTGATCCACACGGCCCCGTGCTCGAGAGAATGGACCGCATTCTCGGTCCGAATCGCTTGTGGATAAACAACTCCGGTGCAGTTTGCCCAGACCGAGTCATGACGGCCGCCGAAGGGCGGTGAATATGTGTACGCCACGCGTTCGTTCGGGCGTACGTGTTGGGCTGCTGGGTAGTCGACCGTGACAACTCCGTCGATGGCTTCGGACGGATCCGGGTTGTCGATGCTCGGAACAAACGCATCCGGGCGCGGTGATCCTTCGAGGGAATTCGCACACGAAGCCAGTGCGAGAACTGCCGAGACCACCACTGTCGCTCGAAGTTGTTTGTTCACTCGGCCATGATAGCGGCGCCTGTCCGCTTTCCCGGGGACGCGAATCGACTACGACCCGAGAGAGCCGCTCGCTCCGCCCGACAGTGCGATGTCGCTGGCGCCGCGAAGAATTCGGATTGGTGGTAATGGCCCTCGGTATGCCTCGGAGCCACTGATCAGATCACCGGCAGCGTCGAACGCGATCGCCTCACCTTGTGGCTCGTCGGGAAGGGAGACGCGAATCGGGTTGGTGTTCAACGCTTTCACGATATCGCCGTCGGGAGCTGCGTACAGGTAAGCGTCGGTATACGTGCGGAGCGCTACCACCGTGCCGTCCTTGCTCACGGCGCCGCCGGTGACAGCCATCGTTCCGGCGTGGGGGACGGGCCCACCGGGTGTGAGGGTGGGAGTAAATCTGAGCTGACCTACTTTGGCCAACATGGTCGGCGAGCCCGTACTCAGATCCTGAACCTGCTGTCGCTCAGCGGTTGTGTAGACCACGCTTGCACCCAGGTAGTCCTTGGTGACGATGACGGGAACCCCGTCGCTCTGGATCAGTAGTGTCTCGGCGTCGTGCGCGCCGTCGGGATAGACCAGGGGGTAGGAGGTCGCCGCACCTGAAGCCGGATCGAGTTCGATCAGCCCGACCGACGTTCGTACCGCGTTGTTGTCGCCGATGTCTGCCAGCCACAGGTGGCCGTCGGGAGTCGACGACAGATCCTCGACGTCGACACGAGGGGTGCCCACGCTGATCCAGCGCTGCACGTGGCAGTTCGAATCGAGTTCGGCGACCCGATCGTCGGAGCCGCTGTCGCCGATTGCGTACATCCCGGCCGCGGTGACGGCGAGTCCGGACAGCTCGGAAAGGCCTGCATCGGTGGGTGTGCACAGTACGTCGAAGACGCGGGCCTGTTGCGCCGCCGCAGGAACAGTGTGAACGCCGACAATCGCGGCGGCGAGAACAACCGATCCGGCAGCCCAAGCGACTGAGTGGGTGAGCGGTCGATTCCAGATCACGATGCAGTCCTCCAGGCCGAAGAATCGGGACTTAGTACCCAGAGAATACTGGACGTCCGTCTCACTTTGACAGAAACTGCAAGAAATCGCCTATGCCGAGACGTCGTGATGCGTCAGTGATTCACCGAGTGAATCCGCGTGCAGGAGGGGATACTCGACTCACCGGAGATCGGCGGCGACGAGCAGGAAGTGACGAAGCGATGGCGAAGAGTGAGTCCGACAAGCAAGGCGCAGATTCCCCGTCTCGGTTGATCGACCAGCGAATCGAGGAACTCGGAGACTGGCGGGGCGAGATGCTCGCCCGGATACGAACTCTGATCAAAGAAGTGGATCCGGATGTGGTGGAGGAATGGAAGTGGCGAGGTGTTCCCGTGTGGTACCACGCCGGAATGATCTGTACCGGTGAGACTTACAAGAGCGCAGTGAAGGTGACCTTTGCCAAAGGCGCATCACTCGACGACGCTTCAGGACTCTTCAACTCCAGCCTCGAGGGCAATACGCGACGGGCGATCGATTTCCACGAGGGCCAAGCCGTCGACGAAAAGGCGTTCAAGGCACTCGTTCACGCCGCGATTGCCCTGAACACCTCGAAGAAGTGACGCCCTGTCAGAGATGATGTTCAGCGAGGTCGAACGCACTGAGTAGCGTGCGGAATTTTGTACTGGTCTCTCTCAATTCGATTTCCGGGTCGGAAGTAGCGACGATGCCGCCGCCGGCGTAGGCCCGCGCCGAGAGGCCGTCTGCTGCGATCTCGGCGCAACGAATAGCTACCATCCACTCGCCGTCTCCAGTCCGGTCGCACCAGCCCACGGCACCGGCATAGAACCCACGATCGGCTTCGGTTGCGGTGATGTGCTCGCGTGCGGCGACCGTCGGTGTGCCGCAGACAGCGGGAGTCGGATGCAGCGCCATTGCGAGTTCGAGCGAGGTCAGGCTCGGGTCGATCAGGACACCTTCGATCTTGGTCCCGAGATGCCACAGTTGCGGTGTCCGAAGGATTTCCGGTGCGCTGGGTGCATTGAAGGACGTGCACAGTGGTCCGAGTATCGCGCTGATGGAGTCGACGACAAACGCGTGTTCGGCCAGATCTTTGGTCGACGCGCGGAGTTGCTCGGCATTCGCCTCGTCCTGATCCGAATTCGGATGGCGTGCAATCGAGCCCGCCAGCGGGTGGCAGGTGACGACGCCGCCTCGCCTTTCGATCAGAACCTCGGGCGTCGAACCGACCAGCGAACGCCCGCGGTACTTTCCTCCGGCGGGGGACAGGTCGACGCAGAAACCGTTGTGCGCGTGATCGAGTGCAATCAGTTTCTCGGCCAGAGCGGCGGGGAAGATCGTGGACTCGGCCTCGATGGTCAGGGAGCGTGCGAGGACAACTTTGTCGAGTTCGCCTGCTCGAAGTCGTTCGATGGCTCCGCGGACCCTGTCGGTGTGGATCTGCGGGCTGGGTTCGAATCCGGCTACCCGCGAAGTGGGTAATGACGGGATGTTCGAGTGATATAGATCACCGCGGACTCGTGTGAAACTCAGTGGCGCGGTGAGGGCGGACGGCGTCTCCGGGGAGAACGGCAGGGCGCCGACGACCGAGTCGATGCGCCCGGTCTTGAGGGCTTCGGCAGCGTCGAAGGCCGAGTCGAATTCTTCGACTACTCCCGAAGTGCGGATCGACGTTTGCCTACGTGAGAGCAGGAAAACGGAGTCCGTTTCATCGTCAGTCCGGTTGTTGCGCAACGGGAATTCGGAGACTTCGGCGAGTGCTGACATGGACACCCTTCCAGTTCGACAGATTGCTTGTTATGTTGAGGCTAGCCTTAGTTTGGGTGAATTTGTGTTGCGAGCGTCCGGGTTGTGTACTTCCGTACCGTTATGGTTAGGCTGGCCTAAAGTCAAGGCGTGCGGACGGGGTCGACACGAGGTTGGGTTGGCTCGATCTGAGCGCGTCGACCACCACTCGAGGAGACCGATGAGCAACACCGTGGACCGTGACCAGATCGTGCGCGACGTCGCCGAGGTTCTGTCGATGAGGGCAGAACAACTCGGCGACGACGCGGACCTGGGTGACGAAGGCCTTGACTCGGTTCGCTTGATGACGCTCGTCGAACGGTGGCGGGGAGCGGGCGCGGATGCCGACTTCGCGGAGTTGGCAGAAGAGCCCACGATCAATGCCTGGGTTCAGGTCCTGTGCCCGCAGTGAGCGAGCGCCGAATCGCCGTGGTCACCGGTGCTGCGGCGGGGATCGGCGCCGCAGTGGCCCGTACGCTTGCGCGCGACGGGTATTCGCTGGCGTTGCTCGATCGCGACGACGTCGAATTGAAGCGGGTAACTGCGGAATTGGCAGAAACAATCGTCGAAGGCGCCGATATCGAGAGTCACGTCGTGGACGTGACCGATCGGCAGGCAGTCGACGCTGCAGTGGCCTCGACGATGGACACGTTCGGCCGGATCGACGCGCTCGCGCACGTCGCCGGAATTCTCGACACCGGATCGGTGCTGGACTCCGATCCGGACCAGTGGCGGAAGATATTCGGCGTCAACGTCTTCGGATTGCTGAACGTGCTGCAAAGCGTGGGACTGGAAATGCGTCGCCGTCGGGCCGGGGCGATGGTGGTCGTCTCGTCGAACGCGGCCGGTGTCCCACGTATCGGGATGGGTGCTTACGGTTCGTCCAAAGCTGCTGCCACCATGTTGGTTCGAACCGCTGGACTGGAGCTGGCTACTGACGGCATTCGTGTCAACGTGGTCGCTCCGGGATCCACCGACACAGCGATGCAGCGGTCACTGTGGTCGGACCCTTCCGACGATTCGGGTGCCGACGCGGTCATCGAAGGCAATCTGGCGAGCTATCGCCTGGGTATTCCGCTCGGAAAACTGGCCACCGCAGACGATATCGCGGACTCGGTGCACTTCCTGCTGTCCGACCGGGCGGCCCACATCACCATGCAGGCGCTGTACGTCGACGGTGGAGCGACGCTCAAAGCGTGAGACGTATTTGCTGACAGTACTTTCGAACAGGAGTCACTTGCATGACCTTGAGGATCGCTCGCGAGCCCTTGGCACCCGTCGCACAGTATCCACCCGATTTGGTGACGTATTATCGGGAACGAGGCTATTGGACTGACGAGACGCTGGCCGGATTCGTCACGGCCGCGGCCGCACGGCATCCCGACAACGAAGCGGTGGTCGGCAGCGATGCCTTTGGCACACAGACACGGCTGACGTATTCCGACCTCGATCGTCGCAGCTCGGCCGTGGCCGGAGGCCTGTCCGGCTTGGGTGTTCGCGCCGGTGACCGGGTGCTTCTGCAGCTGCCGAACATCGTGGAATACGTCGAAGCATTGTTCGGTGTGTTGAAGCTCGGCGCCCTGCCGGTATTCGGGTTGCCGGCGCATCGCCGAACCGAAATCGGATACTTCTGCCAGTTCGCTGATGTCGCTGCCTATATCGTCGCCGACCGTCATGGCGGGTTCGACTACCGCGCGCTGGCGCGTGAGGTGAACGAAGGCCTCGAGACTCCGCCTGTTGTGATCGTGGCCGGTGACCCCGAAGAGTTTGTCGGTTTCGATTCGCTGCGCGGATACGAGGTTCCCGTTCTTGCCGACGTCGATCCGTTGTCGGTCGCCTTTCTTCAGCTTTCCGGTGGCACGACCGGTGTTCCGAAGCTGATTCCGCGAACGCACGCCGACTACCTCTACTCGGTGCGAGCGTCCAACCCGATCTGTGGCGTCGACGACTCGACGCGCATGTTGGTGGTTCTTCCTGCAGCGCATAATTTTCCGATGAGTTCGCCGGGCATCCTGGGCGTTCTCCACGCGGGCGGCTCCGTGGTTCTGGCGCCGGACACCATGCCCTCCACAGCTTTCGGTCTGATCGAATCAGAGCGAGTCACGCACGCTTCCTTGGTTCCACCGATCGCGTTGGCCTGGATGGCCGCCCCCAGTAAGGCAGATCACGATCTGTCGAGCTTGCGGGTTCTCGGCGTCGGCGGAGCGAAGTTCAGCGCCGAAGCCGCTGCACGCGTACCCACGGAGTTGGGCTGCACCCTCCAGCAGGTGTTCGGGATGGCCGAGGGGCTGGTCAACTACACCCGCCTCGACGACACGCAAGAATTGATCGTCAGCACTCAGGGCCGGCCCATTTCACCCGACGACGAGGTTCGTGTGGTCGACGACGAAGGCGCGCTCGTCGCGCCCGGAACCACGGGGCACTTACTGACTCGGGGTCCGTACACGATCCGCGGCTATTACCGGGCGGATGCGCACAATGCCGAGGTCTTCGACGCCGAAGGTTTCTATCGCACCGGCGATCTGGTCAGCGTCACCGATTCAGGACATCTGATAGTCGAGGGGCGCGCAAAAGACCAGATCAACCGCGGCGGTGAGAAGGTTGCGGCCGAGGAGATCGAGAACCACCTGCTCTCGCATCCGGCTGTCCACGATGCGGCCGTCGTCGCCGTTCCCGACGAGTACCTGGGCGAACGAACCTGTGCTGTTCTGGTGATTTCCGGAGATGCCCCGACCGTCGGCGAGATCAAGCGATACATACGAGGCCGAGGCGTTGCGGCGTACAAGGTTCCGGATCGAGTGGAGTTCGTGACCGAGTTCCCCGTCACCGGCGTCGGAAAGACCAGCAAGGCGGCCTTGCGCCGTGTTCTCAGCGAATCGATTGCCGCACAGACTCTGTCGAGTTGATCGGTTCCCACCCCCACATTTTCGAGGAGATTCATCATGGCGCTACCCACAGCAGTGCGATACGAGATGCCCACCGAGTTTCCGCAAAATCGGGTCGACTGGACTCTCGATCCTTCCCGAGCGGTGTTGCTTCTGCACGACATGCAGGAATATTTCGTGAACGCGTACGACCGAAGCGTCGACCCGCTCCAAACCGTGGTTCCGAACATCGACCGGCTTCGTTCGTCGGCGCGAGCTGCCGGAATCCCGATCGTCTACACCGCGCAACCCGGTGATCAGGATCCCGAGGAGCGTGCGTTGCTGTCGGATTTCTGGGGACCGGGTCTGAAGGCAGATCCCGCTCACACCGACGTGATCGCCGAGTTGGCTCCGCATTCGGACGACGTGATGCTCACAAAATGGCGCTACAGCGCCTTCATCAAGACGGATCTGCGTGAGCGGCTGCGCGAGAGTGGGCGTGACCAGCTGATCATCACCGGAATCTATGCCCACATCGGTTGCCTGACTACCGCTTTGGACGGGTTCATGCAAGACGTGCAGATCTTCTTCGTGGGCGACGCGGTAGCCGACTTCTCCCTGGACGAGCATGTCGGTGCGCTCGAGTACGCGGCCGGGCGCTGCGCCTCGGTCACCCGAACCGACGACCTGGTCAAGGCGATGAGCGCGGAAACCGTTTCGGCGTAGGCGTGAACGGCGACGGGTGCGCCACCCGTCGCCGTATTGTCAGATGTGTGAAGACTCTGTTGGTGGTTCACCACTCGCCCTCGCCGACAACCCACGAATTGTTGGATGCAGTCCTGGCCGGGGCTCGCGATCCCGAGATCGAGGGCGTCGAGGTGAAGGTGATGCCGGCGTTGGCGGCGACGGTGCCCGACGTCCTCGCTGCTGACGGCTATCTTTTCGGAACCACCGCCAATTTCGGTTACATGTCGGGCGCGCTGAAATACTTCTTCGACACCACGTACTACCAATGCCTCGGTGCGGTTTCGGATCGACCGTACGGCCTGTGGGTTCACGGCAACAACGACACTGCCGGTGCAGTGTCCTCGGTGCGCAAACTCGCCACCGGGCTCGGATTGGTCGCGGTGGCGGATCCGCTCGAAGTGACTGTGAGCGTGGACAAATCTGTCCGCGCTGGTTGTTATGAACTGGGCGGAACCGTCGCCGCGACCTTGATGGACTAGCTCATTCACTGGTGCCGACCCGACTTCGAGGGAGTGCGACGTAGACACGAGTCGAACAGAAGCGGCCGCAGGCGACGGCAACGCTGTTTTCTCAGGCTGCCGAAGCTCGCTCACCGATCCAGAGACCCAAGGGAAATGCTGCTGTAGCGTAAAGCGATTCGGATCTGTTGTAGCGCCCAGGCAGGTCGAGGTGCGTAGTCGCGGTTCGCGGCGGGGTAAGTCACGTTGAGTGAGACGCCTGAACGGCGATATTGCGATCGGACGCCCATGCCGAGTGGGCCATGCGGAAGCCAAGTCGGCGTGTCATGTCGGGATACGTCTTGCAGAGCGAGGTGTAAGCCGGCTTCATGTTTGTCGAATAGACGAGCTTAGTCACCAGCAGTAGTTCAAATGCGGCAGTTTCGATCCAATCGACATTCTTCGTGTATCCGGCAACCGCGCGAGCACCCGTTCTGCGACAGAAGCTCGTCAAGACCTCGTCTGGCGCTGAGAGCACGCTGCACGAACCGAAGTAGACGACTTTGCCCTGACATCGCCCGTCGATCAATTCTGCGAGGTCGTCGAGTGACATTTGTTCGTGACCGACATCGAGACGCTCGGCACTCCCATGAAATCCCAAGTATCCGAAGTCATATCCGCGGAGTCGCGTGTTGAGCCACCGATCCAAGTAGTACTCGAGTTCTGCGAGAGTAGCAATGTCACGGTGAACCAGCCGAATATCGTCGCGAGCCTCGAGCAGACGTAATGCAGGCTCAATGCTCAGTCTGCTTTCGATGCTTTCCTCCCATTCGCCTTCCAAGCAAAACACTCCCGGTGGTCTTTTTGTAGTCATGGCGTAGTTATCCGTTGAAATGTGACTGCGTTACATCAGTTGTGTCATCGGTGGGAGGCGCTGGCGAGGCGGATTCCCCGATTCGTAGACATTTAGTTTAGGCTACCCAAAACGACGTTAGGTCACCCTTGGGTGACGTGTGTCCACAGACGAGGGGATCAGTGTGAGCGTTCTTCCAGGTTCGAACTCCGGAGCGGCGAGCGAAGCTACGTTTGCTCTCACAGGAGCTCAACTCGGGATTTGGAACGCACAGAGGCTTGATCCCGAATCTCGGAGCTACCTCGTCGGTGAGGTGCTCGAAATCTCGGGCGACGAACCGATCGACACCGACCTGCTGACAGCCGCCATCACGGCGACGATCGGTGAAGCCGAAACCATGCGGCTGCGGATGATCGAGACGGCGGACGGCCCGCGTCAGTACATCTCCGACGAGCCGGTTGGCATCATCCCGATCACCGACGTCCGTGACGAGCGCGATCCCGTAGCCGTGGCGCACGCACTGGTCGACGCCGAGCGCAGCCGGGCGTCCGAGTACTGCCGCCTGATGGTGGAGCGTCCGCTGTACACCTACTCGCTGATCAGGCTCTCCGATCGCGAGATCTGGTGCATTCAGCTCTATCACCACCTGATCGTCGACGGATACAGCGCAGCAATGATTTCGCGCCGAGTCGCCGCGCACTACACGGCCGCGAAGAAGGGAACCGAGGTCGCGCCAACGCGATTCGGTTCTATGACAGATCTGGTCAGCGAGGACGAGGCGTACCGGGCTGGCGAGCAGTTCGCGGAAGATCGTGACTACTGGCGTGATGTCCTGACGCCGTTGCCCGCGTTGGACGGACGCGGCCAGCAGGTCACCGGTCCGGCGGAACGAACGATCCAGGTTCGCGAGGTCATTACCGCCGACGCCCTCAGCTGCCTCAAAGAGGTGGCAGACGCGACGGGAACAACGTGGGCCGAGGCACTGATCGCCTGCTACGGCGCGTTTCTCCACCGACTGCTCGGCGAGACGGATGTTGTCATCGCGATGCCACTCATGGCGCGCGTAGGCCGCACGGCACTCAAGACGCCGGCCATGGCAGTCAACGTTCTGCCTCTCCGGTTGACGATTCGCAGCCACGATCGACTCGGTGACCTGAGCAAGCAGGTGGCCGCCACGATGAAAAGCCTGCGCGCACACCAGCGCTACCGCGGTGAGAATCTTGCTCGGGACCTGGGCGTCGCCGGAACCGGCGCACTGCTTCACGGGATCGGAATCAATCTCAAGGCTTTCGACTTCGCCCTCGATTTCGCCGGCGCTGTGGGTGTACTGCGAAACGTCGCCGGGGGACCGCCGGAGGACCTGGGTTTGACGGTGACGCCCATTGCGGACGGCGAAGTTCTACTCGGATTCGAAGTGGACGCGCGTACCAATACTCGGGAATCGGTTCAGCGTCGCCTCGCCGGTTTCGTCAGCATCGTCAACGCGATGGTCGGGGAGGGAGATCCTGCCGTCGGTCAGGTGGAGATGATGCCTGCGGCCGAAGCCGCGCGGATTCTCGCCGGCCGCGAAACTGCACCGCTGCCCGGCTCGGTCGAACTCGTTCCCGACGTGTTCGACCGCATCGTTGTCGAGCACGCGGATGACACAGTCCTCGTGTGCGGTGACGAACGTTTGACAGGCGCAGAACTCGGTGGCCGCGTCCACAAGCTCGCCCGGTTGCTTCGGGCCCGCGATGTCGGCCCGGACGACATTGTCGGACTTGCGCTTCCGCGTACTTCCGAGATAGTGGTGGCTCTGCTCGCGACATTGAACGCGGGCGCAGCGTACGTGGCCCTGGATCCGCAGCACCCGGCCGAGCGGTTGCGAGATCTGATCGACGACGCGCAGCCGAAGGTCGTGATCACCACTTCCACTCTGGCCGAGCAACTCGTCGGAGGTTTTCGGCCCGACCCCCTCGTCATCGATTCCGACGCAGTCCGCGAAGAACTCCGTGCTAATTCCGAGCTTCCACTCGAACTCGGTGAACTGGCGACAGCACGGCATGGTGATCACCTGGCGTATGTCATCTACACCTCGGGATCGACAGGCAAGCCCAAGGGTGTGCTGGTCAGAGGCGGTGGATTGGCGCACCTGCTTCACCACCATCGCGCCACCATCTACCGGGACACCGCCGAGCGCGTCGGGAACCGCCAACTGCACACCGCGCACACAGCGTCGTTCGCCTTCGATGCGTCTCTCGATCAACTGTTGTGGCTGCTGTGTGGTCATCGTGTGCACGTATACGACGAGGAACTGCAGAAGGACGCGGTTGCTCTGGTCGCGGCGTTCGAGCGAGATTGCGTCGACGTGGTCGACACGACGCCGTCGATGGCGGCAGCGATGGTGGACAACGGGTTGCTGCGTACGCATCGGTTGCAGCTCCTCGTCGTGGGTGGCGAGGCGGCACCGCCCGCACTGTGGGACGCGATCATCGAATCCGGTGTTCCGGCTCGAAACCTGTACGGCCCCACCGAAACGACGGTCGACGCGATCGCGACCACGGTCGAAGGTGCCGGACCGCGTATCGGGTACCCCCTCGCGGGTACCCGTGCGTACCTGCTCGACAGCGCGCTCGAGCCGGTCGCCGACGGTGAACGAGGTGAGCTCTACCTGGCGGGACCGCAAATGGCCAGGGGCTACCTCGGCCGCGCCGGCGCGACCTCCGAGCGTTTTGTCGCAGATCCTTTCGGGGCTCCGGGAGATCTGATGTACCGCGCCGGGGACGTGGCGCGGTGGGTGCCGGGGCGGGGCTACGACTTCATCGGTCGCAGCGACAAGCAGGTGAAGATTCGCGGACATCGAGTCGAGTTGAGCGAGGTCGAGGCTGTTCTCGGATCGGTACCCGGAATCGGCGCCGCTGCCGCGCTGATCCGTACGGATGGGGGACGGCCCAGCCTCGTCGGCTACGTTGTAGCCGCCGCCGGCGCGACGCTTCCGCCGCAGGAAGAATTGCGCCGTGACCTCGCCGGTCGCGTACCGGATCATCTCGTTCCCGCCGCAATCGTCGTTCTGGACGAACTGCCCGTCACGGTGAACGGAAAGCTCGATCGTGCGGCACTACCTGCCCCGGCTGCCGAATCGGAAGGTCGCGCTGCATCCACACCACACGAGGAAATCCTCTGTGACGTGGTGGCCGAGGTGCTCGGCCGCGAACGCGTCGGCGTGGACGAGGATTTCTTCGGCCTCGGTGGTGACAGCATCACGGCAATCAGTGTCAGCAGTCGACTGCGGGTGCGTGGTCTGATCGTTGCTCCCAAAGAACTACTGGCACAGCGAGATCTGGGAACCATCGCCGCTGCGGCGCGTGAGATTGCCGATGACGCCGACGCCGTAGCCTCGGTTGCGGACGTGGCGACCGGCACCGTGATCGCCCCGCCGATCGTTCGAGCACTGATCGACAAGAATCCGACAGACGAGGCAATCGCGGGCTACGCGCAATGGACCGCAGTGCGCATCGACGACAGCCTTTCACTGGGTGACCTGCAGTCCGGCGTGCAGACGATCCTCGATCACCATGACGCTCTACGCCTGCTCCTGCGCCGTGACAACGACAGCGGCACTGCCGAATTGATCGTCCGGGACGCCGGTGCAGTGCGCAGCGAGGGACTCGTTCGCGAGGTGTCCGACACCTCCGAGCCGTCCCGGATCAGAGAGCTCGCGGAGGCGTCGGCGGCGAGTCTCGACCCACGCGCCGGTGAACTCCTGCGAGTCGTACTGGTCAATACCGAGGCCGGTCGACCCGACCAATTGATCGTCGTGGCTCACCATTTGATCGTCGACGGTGTGTCCTGGCGAATTCTGCTTCCAGACCTCCACGAAGCTACCGATGCAGCGCGCGAGCGTAGGTCGGCCCGGTTGGCTGCAGGCGGAAGTTCGTGGCGTCGATACGCAGGGTTGCTCGCGGAATTCGGGGCCTCTGGCAGCAGGGCGTCAGAGCTCGAGTACTGGAAGTCCGCGTCGGTACAGGCGGACGACGAGCCGATCGGCAGTCGTCGTCTCGACCCGAAGATCGACGTGACCGCAACCGCCTCTCGCACGACAACCATTGCGCCCCCGGCCGTCACCGAGGCGCTGTTGACCACGCTTCCGGCGGCGTATCGAGCCAAGGCCGACGAAGTGCTTCTCGCGGGATTGATGCTTGCCTTGCGCTCATGGCAGCACAGTCGCGGCCTGACTGGTCTGCCCGCGCAGACAGTTACCGTCGAAGGTCATGGCCGCGACGCGCTCACCAGCGACACCGACTTCGCCGGAACCATCGGGTGGTTCACCAGTGAGTTCCCCGTCCGGGTTCCCACCGATGCACTGCTCACCGCAGACGATCTTGCCGACGCACTGAGCGGCGGAGCAGCTGCGGGGCATCTCCTTCGTGCGGTGAAGGAGGCAAAACGCGCCGTACCCGGAGGCGGAGTCGGCTATGGAGTTCTGCGGCATCTGGATCCCGACACCGCACCTGACCTTTCCGCGTGCGCTACACCCGAACTGCTGCTCAACTATCTGGGCCGCTTCCCGTCCTTGCCCGGAACCGGATGGCGATTGCCGGAGCAGGATCCATTCGCGGTCATCGAGCCGGCGACGAAGGTTATGTCGGAAGTGCTGGCGCTCAACGCATTTGTCCGAGAGGACGACTCGACGACGCTGGCGGTCGAATGGACTGCGGCGGGTTCAGTGCTCGACGGCGCGACGATCGTCGAGCTGCAAGAGCATTGGGAACGTGCGCTCGCTGCCCTGACCGCGCATGCCGCGCTCTTCGAGGGTGGTTTGACGCCTTCCGATTGCTCGGCGACGATCTTCGGCCAGGGCGCGGTGGTCGATCAGGCAGGGATCAACGAACTCGAAGCCGTCCACGGACCGCTTGCCGACGTCCTTCCGCTCTCGCCGCTACAAGAAGGTCTCCTGTTCCATGCGGTCCGTGACGGAGCCGCAGACGTCTACACGCTCACTGCACGCTTCGACCTCTCCGGGCCACTGGACGAGGCGAAGTTGGCCGACGCGTTCGAGACCGTGATCGACAGGCACCCGAACCTACGCGCCGCGTTCCACTACGAGCAGTTCGCACGGCCCGTTCAGATCATTCCGCGCGGCGCAAAAGTCGAGTGGCGTTCGGTCGACCTGATCTCCGTTCCAGCTGACACTGCATTCCGCTCTGCAGATCAGCTCGAGGACGAGGCCGCCAAGCATGTCTTCGACGTCAGTACACCGCCTCTGCTGCGTGCACTACTGGTTCGGCTGCCCGGCGGGGTGCACCGTTTGGTCCTCAACGCGCACCACCTGCTCACCGACGGTTGGTCGACTCCGATCGTCCTGCGCGAGCTGATGAACGTCTACCACGACGGCGACAGCCGCCTCCCTGCGCCGACGCCGTATCGCGACTACTTGGCATGGATCGCCGGCCGTGATCAGGACTCTGCCCGCGCAGCGTGGAGCGAGCGTTTGCGTGGGCTCACCGCGCCGACTCTCGTTGCCGACGCCGGAGCGCCGCGAAGTGTGCCCGTCGCGCTCGAGGTTCCTCTCGCGACATCGGACGCCGAAGCGCTGATCGAACTCGGCCGTGCGCGAGCGCTGACGGTCAACACCCTGGTTCAGGGTGCGTGGGCAGCAGCGCTCGCCGAAGCGACAGGACAGTGGGACGTCGTGTTCGGGGCCACGGTGTCCGGCCGACCTGCCGAACTCTCGGGGGTGGAGGGAATGGTCGGGTTGTTCAGCAACACGATTCCGGCCCGCCTCGACATCGTCGCGCACCGGCCTTTGCTCGATCAGTTCGTCGGTCTGCAGAACGCCCAATTCGACATCGTGGACGTCGAACACACCAGTTTGGCCGAGATCGAACGCATCGCCGGAATCGGGCAACTGTTCGACACGCTCCTGGTATTCGAGAACTTCCCGAACTCCGGTGCAGGACAGCCTGCATCGCACACCCTGCGGGTCGAGGGATTCACCAACCGCGGAGTCACGCACTACCCGATGACGTTGATGGCGCCGCCGAGCACCGGTCTGGATCTGGTTCTGTACCACGATCCGGCAGTTGTCTCCGACGCCACGGCGGAGCGAATGGTCACACGGCTCGCGGAGATCCTGCGTGGGTTGCTGACCGAGCCGACAGCTCCCGCATCCGCGGTGCTCACGGTAGTCCGACAGGCAGCGTCCGTTGCCGATGCGGTGTCTGCCGCGAAAAATGTCGCTGTCACGAAAAAGGTGGCCGCGTCCGATCCTGCGATCGATGTCGATCCCGCGGTCGTTGATGCAGTGTGCGCCTGTGTCGAAACGGTGTTGGAGATTCCCGACGTCGATCCGGGTGCCAATTTCTTCACTCTCGGCGGTCACTCGCTCACTGCGATGCGGTTGGTGGGAAGCCTGCGCAAGCTGGGAATTCGCGTCGTCGTCTCGGATGTCTTCGACACCCCGACCCCCCTCGGTCTTGCCATGGCCGCACGCGTCGATCGGACGAAGTTCTCGCCGGATTCGGTCGTTGGCGTCGATCGACCCGTCGTGACCGTGGCGACGTTCCGCGCCCCGGCGGTGGCGGGAAATCCTGATCACGAGCGTTACTGGGTTCGCACGCTCGCGGACCTGCCCCTCGAAACGGACCTTCCGTATGACCGCCCGCGCGGCGAAGAGTACCGCCCGCACACCTACCTCCGTCAGCTACGCGATGCCCGGTTCGGTGACGAACCAGGATTCGACGCGGTGCTGTTGGCCGCCGTGGCGGCGACGCTGAACAGCTTCGGCGGTGGTCGGGACCTTGCGGTCGGACTGGTCTCGGAAGGGACTGACACCCTGATTCGGGTCGACCTGTCCGGTCGGCCGAGAATTGCCGATGTCGTTCGGCGAGTCGAAAACGCTGTCTCCGAGGCACTTGCGCATTCCGATGTCAGCCTCGACCGAATCGCCGATCTACTCGTGCGTCCGACGAGCAGCCTGTTCGCTGCCCGTGTCGGTCACTCGCCCGGAAAGAACGTCGACCTCGAATTCGTCCGAACCGCAACAGAACTTCGATTGACGGTTGATGCCGGGCTGTTCGACGCCGCGACTGCGGACGCATTGCTCGACGGTGTGATCGCGGTCCTCGGTCACGAAATCAGCACTGTCGTCGCGGATCTGCGGCTGGCGGAAAACAAGCCGGATCGCGACCCGGGCCGACGCGCGACGCCGCCGTCGGGGATCTCGCAGTTGTTCGCTCGACACGTCAGCCGCCACCCCGACGACATCGCGGTGATCTCCGGCGAGGTCGGAATTACCTACGGGGAACTGTCGGCGCGCGTCGACGAGCTGGCCCGCGAACTTCTCGCGGTCGGCGCCGGACCCGAGAAGGTAGTCGCCGTCGCGCTGGATCGAAATGCGGATCTGGTGGCCGGACTGCTCGCGGTACTCCGCATCGGCGCTGCGTACCTGCCACTCGACGTCCATTACCCGACTGAGCGGCTCGAGTTCATGATCGAGGACGCGGCTCCGGTGTGTGTCCTGACCAGTATCGACAGCGCCGGGCAACTTCCGTTGACGGTCGCCACGAGTGTCTTCGTGGACGGTGAGTTCACCAACTCGGGTGTCGTGCTTCCTCCGCCGCCCGCGGCGGGTGATCACCTCGCCTACATGATCCACACCTCCGGTTCGACGGGTCGCCCCAAGGGCGTGATGGTCTCGACGGGCAACCTCGCAGCCTTCGCGGACACGGTACTCGAGGATTGCTGGATCAGGCCGGGCGATCGCATCGTCGCGGTTACAACGGTGTCGTTCGACATCGCGGCACTCGAGTTGCTGTGCCCGCTCGCGGCGGGCGCGACTGTCGTGATCGCAGACCGCAGGACGGTTCGCGACCCGGATGCGTTGTCGGCGTTGATCATCGCAAGCGATGCGACAGTGATGCAGGCAACGCCGGCGCTGTGGCGAGTGGTCACCGAACACGAGAACGCAGTCGGACTCGCCATGGTGCGAGCCCTGGTGGGAGGGGAAGCCCTCCCGCAGGATCTGGCCGACGATCTGGTGGCCAACGCTGCTTCGGTCCGGAATGTCTATGGACCCACCGAGGCCACGGTGTGGGCGACATCTTCGGTCATCACGACCGGCGACCGAGTCACGATCGGTCAGCCCTGGACCGATGTGCACGTGCGAATCCTCGACGACGACCTGCGTGAGGTTCCGGAAGGCGTTGCGGGCGAGCTGTATCTGGGCGGTGCGCAGGTGGTCCGCGGATACCTGAACCGCCCCGATCTGACCGTCGCTCGGTTCGTCGCCGATCCTTCTCTGCCGGGGGCACGCCTCTACCGCACCGGCGATCTGGTCCGACGCCGGCGAGGGGTTTTGCACTTCCTTCGTCGTGCTGACGATCAGGTGAAGGTTCGTGGTTTCCGCATCGAGCTCGGCGAGGTCGAAGGCGCGCTCGGATCGGTGGCAGGTGTGTTCCGCGCGGCAGCCACCGTTCGCGTCGATGCGGCGGGTACCGGAAGTCTGCACGGATATGTGGTTCCCGAAGGTGCAACCACGCTCGATTCGGTACTGGTGCGCAAGGAGATTGCGCGGCTCCTACCCGAACACATGGTGCCGCAGACCATCACGGTGCTCGAGGCACTACCACTCACCCTCAACGGGAAGGTGGACCGGAAGGCATTGCCCGACACCGCGCCGGATCGTGTGCCGAGCCCACTCGTAGCCGTCGATGCGGATCGTCGGGCACGGCTCGAGTCGCTGAGCCCGGGCTGGCAGGACGTGCTGCCACTCGGTCCCTTGCAGGAAGGCATGTACTTCCAGTCGGTTCTCGACGGCGCCGGCGGCACGGATGTCTATCACATGCAGCCGCGATTCGAGTTCTCCGCCGATGCCGCCGTCGACGTTCGCTCACTCCGAGCAGCGGGGGATGCGCTCTTGCGGCGCTATCCGAACCTGCGGGCCGGCTTCACACACGCCGGTTTCGACGCTCCGGTGCAGTTCGTGCCCAGGGCAGCCGAAATGCCTTTCCGCGAAATCGATCTGAGCGCAGTCGCACCCGAGGACTTGGATATCGAGGTCCGCGCCGTCGACGAGGCCGAATTCGGCAGGCTGTTCGACTTGAGTGCGCCGCCACTCATTCGAATGGTGTTGGTCTGGTTGCCAGGTGGGGGAGCGCACCTCGTCTTCACTCAGCACCACCTGCTGACCGACGGTTGGTCGCAGACCTTGATGTACGCGGAGTTGTTTGCGCTCTACGAGTTTGCTCGCACACACGGCACGGACCCGGTTGGACTCGACGGCGCGCTCGACAAGCCTGCGGACTTCCGTGATCACCTGCGATGGATCGCCGAAGCGGATCGCACGGACGCCATCTCGTCCTGGAAGGACTACCTCGCGGATCTCGAGCAACCCACACTCGTGGGTGGTACGGGATCAGGCGGGCGCGCTCCGTTGCCGGTGTTCACCCGGGTTCAGCTCGAACAGAGCATCACCGAGCACGTACGCGAGCTGGCCAGACGTAGCGGAGTGACGCTGTCCACCGTCGTCTCTGCGGCGTGGGGCCTGGCATTGCGCGCCGTGACGGGGCGTGACGACGTGGTCTTCGGATCGACGGTTTCGGGACGTTCACCCGAGGTCGAGGGCGCCGACCGCATGGTGGGCTTGGCGCTCAACACCATTCCCGTGCGTGTCCGGGTCCGGCCAGGCGAGGAGATCTCGGCGTTGCTCGGACGCCTGTTCCGTGAACAAGGTTCGCTGCTGGGGCATCACCATCTCGGGCTCGGCGACGTGCAGCGAAGTGCAGGGTTCGCCACGCTCTTCGACACGCTCTACGTTTTCCGCAACACCCCTCGCGACGAACAGGCACGTCGAGACACGTTCGGTCGCAGTGGAATCGTCGGGTTCGATGCGGTGGACGGCACGCACTATGCGCTCACGCTCGACGTGGATCCGGGTGTCGGGGACGCGGCGATGGCGCTCACACTCGAAAACCGTCCTGACCTGATTCCGCACGACGTGGCTCAGGACATCCTGTCCCGCACCATCACGATTCTCGAAGTGATGGCGAATTCCGATACCGCCACGGTGGCGGACACGGCGGTTCCGCTTTCGCGCACCCCCGCGGAATTCGCTTCGGAGCACGTCGTGATGCCACGGCCGGACCAGGCCGGCGGTAGCGTGGACGCACTACTGCGCGAAAGGGCAGCGGCAACTCCGGACGAGACGGCGCTGGTCTTCGGAGACGTCACACTGAGCGCAGCCGAGATGAACTCTCGGGTGGACAGACTGGCACGGATACTCGCGTCGGCGCTGGGGCAGTCGGTACCAGGCGGCGGACCGACCCGTGTTGTCGCGCTCGCACTTCCGCGTACTGCCGATCACGTTGTCGCAATCTTCGCCGTCATGAGAACCGGAGCGGCCTACCTTCCCTTGGATCTGGCTCACCCGCCGGCACGCCTGCGCGAACTCATCCTCGACAGCGATGCGGCGCTGGTAGTCACCACGACTCAGACGCGTGACCTCGTAGTTCCCGATGGACAGGCATGTCTGGTACTCGACGACCCGGACGTGGCCGGGGTACTCGACGGGCAGTCTTCGGCACCAGTTGTCGACGAGGCTGCGGTCTGCGGGCCGACCTCACCGGACCAGCCTGCCTACGTCATCTACACCTCGGGCAGTACCGGAAAACCCAAGGGCGTCGTGGTGGGTCACCGCGGGTTGACGACGATGTATCACAATCACAAGGCCGAGATATTCACTCCGACCGAAAACAGTGTGGGTGGCCGACGTCTGCGCATCGCGCATACAGTCTCGTTCTCGTTCGACATGTCGTGGGAGGAACTGTTCTGGTTGCTCGCGGGGCACGAAGTTCACGTGATCGACGAGCAGGCGCGACTGGACCCCGCGTCTCTGGTGAAGCATTACCGCGAAGTCGGTATCGACGTCGTGAATGTAACCCCCTCGTATGCCAGGGAACTGATGGCCGCCGGTCTCCTCGACGGTGAGCGGACGCCGGTGTTGGTGATGCTCGGCGGAGAAGCTGTACCTGCCGAGTTGTGGTCGCGATTGCGCGATCAGGACGGTGTCGACGGGTACGACCTTTACGGGCCGACGGAGTTCACGATCAACGCGATGGGATCCCCGGTTCAGGGGAGCGAGACACCCTGCTTGGGTCGTCCGATTCTGAACGCGTCTGCGCGGGTACTCGATTCGGGTCTGCGGGAGGTACCGATCGGAGCGGCGGGCGAGCTGTACATGTCCGGAGACGGAACGGCGATGGGTTACCTTCACCGGACCGCGTTGACCTCCGCTGTGTTCGTTGCTGATCCCTACTCCGTCGGCAAGCGCATGTACCGCACGGGTGACGTTGTACTGCGTCGCCGCGACGGCGAACTCGAATATCTGGGTCGCGCAGACCATCAGGTCAAGATCCGAGGCATTCGGATCGAATTGGGTGAAGTCGAATCCGCGCTGGCGTCGTTGCCGGGAGTGTTGAGAGCGGCAGCGTCAGTCCGTAGCGAAGGCGGTGCGCCGCCGCGACTGGTCGGCTACGTCATCGAAGAACCCGGCGCTGATCCAGTCGATCTGCGAGCTGCGTTGCGGGAAAGCGTACCGGCACACCTGGTTCCGTCGGACATCGTCGTCGTGGATTCGATCCCGTTGACGCCCAACGGAAAACTGGACCGCGGTGCGTTGCCGGCACCCCCCGCCCGAGCAGCGGCCCGAGCACCGCGAACCGAGATGGAAAGGCAACTGTGCCAGGTCTTTGCGCGGGTACTCGGCGTCGAGGCAGTCGATCCCGAAGAGAGTTTCTTCGATCTCGGCGGCGACTCGCTTCGAGCTATGCGACTGGTGGGGGAGATGGAGCACGACCTGTCGGTGAGCGTCGGTGTGGGAACGCTGATGGCCCGTCCGACAGTTGCAGAACTTGCAGTACACCTTGACGAGTCGGCGTCCGAAATCGATCTGAGTCGTGATCGCCTCCTGACACTGCGAGCCGAAGGCAGCGGAGAACCACTGTTCTGCGTGCATCCGGCCGGTGGATTCGCTTGGCCCTTTGCGCCTTTGACCGGTGTTCTCGAGGCCGACCGTCCACTGTTCGGCCTGCAACTGCCCACAGTTGCCGGGGAGCCACTCGAACCGACGAACGTGGACCAACTGGCAGCGATGTACGTCGACACGATTCGCGGCGTGCAACCGAGCGGGCCGTACCACCTGCTCGGCTACTCGTTCGGTGGCAACGTCGTTGCCGCGATGGCTGCTCAGCTGGTCGATATCGGCGAGACAGTGGAGTTCGCCGGTCTGATCGATACTCATCCACTGGGAGATCGTGACGATCGCGGTCGCGACGATGCCGACGACCGAGATCTGGCCGCCGCCCTGCCACCCGAGATCCTCACTCAGGCACCGGGACTGGTCGACGCTGTTCGGGCGGGTTTTGATGCCACTCGTTTGCTCGTGGCCAGCTCGACCGACACAACCTACGACGGACCGGTTACTCTGATCACCGCCGACGCCGAGGCGTCCGGACAGCTGCTGGCTGATCGCTGGCGCGGAGTCCGCGGGGACCAGGACATGGCAGTACACCATCTGCCGTACGACCACGCCGGTTTGGTGACCCCAGCCGGGTGGGCGGCGATTGCCCCGCTGCTCGACAGCTATTTGTCGAAACGCACGGCTACATAGTTCGAAAACCACACAGTTGAAACACAATGGGAGCTCAATGATGAAGTCCACACCGCCCCTCGCGATACGGAGTTGGCGACGTTTCGTCGCCATCGCAGGGTTGCTGATCGTCGCACTCGTGGCGATGATCGGTTGCAGTAGCGATTCGAACGACGAACCGACCAAGGCTGCAGAGCCCACGACCCGCGTGATCGAGACCGAGAAGGGCTCGGTCACCGTGCCCGCGTCGGCGGAGCGCATCGTGGTTCTGAGCGGCGGTCTCGCCGGATACCTGTACGCCCTGGACGCACCGGTGGTTGCCACCGATACCCGCGTCCTCGGTGTCACGAACCTCGACGGTGGATTCCCGCCGGCTTGGGCGGACGCCGCAAAGGCGCAGGGCACCAAGGAATTGCCGGCCGGCGAGCAGCTCAACATCGAAGCCGTCGCGGCGGCTGAGCCCGACCTGATCATCGGCGGTGGCCAGGGAATCACCTCGGTTCAGTCCGAGGAACTCTACGATCAGCTCACTGCTATCGCACCCACCGTCTTGGTCCCCAAGACGGTCGCCGCGTGGGACAAGCAGCTCGAAATCGTCGCCGACGCGGCGGGCCGTTCCGACCAGGTTCCGGCACTGATGAGCGCATACGAGGACAAGGTCAAAGAGGTCAAGGGCAAGATCAAGGTTCCCGAGGGCAACGTCGTCTACTTCCTCTCGGTCTCGAGCAACAAGCCGTACCTCGTTCCGCCGACGGCCGCGCTGCCCGCGATGCTCGCCGAGCTCGGTTTCAAGGCCGACGACGTCATGGCCAAGGCCGGCAACCCGCAGCTCTTCGGCTCGGGTGACTCGTTCGAGGTCAGCCCGGAACTGCTCTCGCAGGTCGCCGATGCTCCTGTCGCCTTTGTGATTCCGGTGTCCGGTCGCCCGATGGCCGAACTTGCCACCGATCCGCTTTACTCGCAGTTGCCGTCCTTCAAGGCAGGCACGACGTTCGAGCTCCCCGCCAGCAGCTACCGTCCTGACTACGACGGCGCAATGGCTACCCTCGACCTGATCGGCCAGACCTTCGCATGACTCGATTCGGTGGGCTGGTGATCGATGTTTCACCCTTGCGGACCAGCCGTCCCTTCAGGTACGCCTTTTCCGGGCGATTGATCTCGCTGCTCGGGATCGGACTGCTCGTCGTAGCCGTCCCCGCGCAGACGTACCAGCTCACCGGCTCGACCTTGCAGGTTGCCGGAGTGTCCACGGCGATGGCCATCGCCATGTTCTTCGGCAGCCTGTTCGGCGGCGTGCTCGCTGACCGTTACGATCGGCGACGCACCATCCAGTTGGCCCGCAGTGCTGCGGGTCTCGGCTTTGTCATTCTCGGGTGCAACGCGCTCTTGCCACACCCGTCGATGTGGGTCATCTACGTCGCGGCAGCTGTCGACGGCTTGGCCGGCGGTGTCAGCAGCTCGGCCTTGATGGCTTTGATGCCGACGTTGTTGCCGCGCAACAAGATGGCTGCGGCCGGCGCTTTGGTAGCGCTGACCACCGACATCGGGACGATGATCTCGCCGGCAATCGCCGGCGTGATCATCGCCTCCGGCGGCATTCCCGCGACATACTTTGTTGCTGCGGTGGCCACCGCAGCAACTGTCACGTTGTTCCAAGCCATCGGCCCTTCCCCGGCACCGGGCACGAATCACGAAAGCCCGATGCGCGCGCTGGTGACCGGCGTGAAATTCGCCGGCACGCACACAGTCATTCGCGGCATCCTGATCAGCGGTCTGTTGGTCATGTTCGTCAGCGGGCCGATGGTGTTGCTGCCTGCCTTCGTCGACCAGGTTCTCGGCGGCGGACCCACCATGCTCGGTCTGCTCTACGGCGCCCCCGCTGTCGGCGCTGTGGTCGGTTCCCTCACCAGCGGTTGGACCGGACGAGTCCACCGCAACGGCGCCGCGATGTTGATCTCTGTTGCGCTGATGCCTCTCGGCCTGGTGGTACTGGGTGCGTCGGGAGCAGCGATTGTCGCGTTCCTGGGCCTGGCCGGATTCGGCCTCGGCCGCGCACTCAACGACATTCTGAGATTTGCAGTCCTTCAACAGAACACGCCGGACGAATTGCGCGGACGCGTGTCCAGTCTGTGGATGGTGCAAGCCGTCACGGGTACGGCGATCGGTTCGATGGCAGCCGGGTTCCTCGGGCAGTGGCTCGAGCCTGGCGCCGCGCTACTGGTCTTGGGGCTCGCCGGTGTGACACTGGGCCTGGTGCTCCTGGCAGCATTGGGTTCGGTGCGCCGGGTAACTTCGGAGATCAACGAAGTCGATCTCTCCGAAAACACTGTGCCGGTGGGGAATGCTCCGCCGGAAAAGGAAGGTAGTTCATGAACCGAGGAGACCACCTCGCGACCATCGCCGAAGTTCTGGCGGGAACCACCGGCGCAAAAGTGCCGTACCCCATCGGCATTCGCGAACTCGAAGTTGTTCGCAGCGAAATGGTCGGGACCGGACTGTTGCGTCTGACCTTGGGTGGACCGGAGTTGGCGGGCTTCGAATCGCACGCTCCCGACGAGCATGTTCGCCTGGTCTACCCGGATGCAGACGGAACTTTACGTCTACCCGAACGCGACGGATTCAGCCTGAAGTGGCCTCGTCCATTGCCGATCTCGCGTGAGTACACCGTCCGTCGATACGACGCCGAGGCGGGGGAGCTGGACCTCGACTTCGCGCTCCACGAAGGTGGGTACGCCTCTGATTGGGCTCAGGCGGCGACCGTCGGCACTCGGGTGCACGTGGCAGGTCCGCCCGGTGGCGTCGTGGTTCCGTGGACGTACGACCGCTATCTGCTGGCCGGTGACATCACCGCCCTTCCTGCCATTGCTCGTTGGCTCGAGATGATGCCCGCTGCTGCCGCCGGGTGGGTGTTCGTCGAGATCACCGACCCTTCACAGGAAATCGAACTCACTGTTCCGGAAGGCGTCGAGGTGCGATGGCTGCACCGCGGTGACGTCCCAGCCGGTCACTCGGATCTGCTCGAGCAGGCAGTACGGACGGTCACCGTGCCCGAAGGTGAGCGCCTCTACGCCTGGATCTCCGGTGAGGCCACCAGTCTCAAGCCGATTCGCAGATTCGTGCGCGACGAACTCGGCCTGAGTTCGGGCGACTACCTGATCACGGGCTACTGGAAGCGCGGAGTCGCAGACTTCGACGAGGACGACGACGACCACTGAACATCGGTTGACGCCGGTTTCGGCATCGTCACCGCGACAACGAGTCCGACAATCGCAACGATTGCCGCCACTCCGAAAGCCGTGGCGAATGCCGAGTGCTGGGGAAGGCCGCCGGATGAAGTCGCGCTCGCGATGATCCCGGCGGCAATTTGGGTTCCCACAGCAGAACCCAGCGATCTGGCGATCGTGACTATTGCCGTCGTGACACCTACGCGGTCTGCCGGTGCGCTGTCGGCGGAGATGACGAACACTGCCGTCGACGCGGCGGCAACGCCGGTACCCGCAAGGATCAGCACCACAACGATCTGCCACATCGTTGTTGCAAAGACGCCGACGGCGCCGCTCAGGCCGAGGAAGGCAACTCCCGCTACCGCAATGGCTTTCGTGCCGACCCGTTGTGCGAGCTTTCCGGAGATCACCGACGCGATGACCGCTGCGCCGTAGCCGACGCACAGCAGGAAGCCGATGGCGCTGGTCGTCGCACCGCGGCCGAATCCGCTCTCTGCCGGCACGGCGAGTTGTTGCGGAAGTAGATAGACAACAGCGCCGTAGGTGAACCCGAAAACCACGCCGACGACCACGGCGCTCCACATCGAACGATGCCGCATCATCGTCAGGTCGACCATCGGCTCGGTTGTCCGGCTCTGATACCTGGCCCAGATCGCGAACACGGCAGCGGAAGCGAGAAGCAGCAGCATCGACGTCGGTGCGCCCCACCCGTTGCTCGATGCGCTCGCCAGCCACGCCGTCAGCGTCAACAATCCAAGAGCCAATCCGCCCGCTCCCGGCCAATCGAGTCGGCCGCCGACGTTCGACATGTGATCTCGTGGTGTGCTCACGGCAAAAGCAATTGCGCCGAGCAAAACGAACGCGGTCGGAACTGCATACATCGCGGTGCGTGAGACGTTTTCCGCGACGGGCCCGGACAATACGACTCCCAGAGCGCCGCCGGCCACTACGACAGCCCCGAGCAAACCCGTGGCCGTCTTCAGTCGGTCCGAGGATAAAGTGCGTCGTAGGACCACGAAGCTCACGGGAAGCAACCCGAGCCCGAATCCCTGGAGAAATTGGCCGAGGACGAACAGCGGGAAGATCGTTGCGAGAGCGGACACGCTGCCGCCCAGGACAACGATTGTCGTGATCGCGAGCAAGGTGGGGCGGGCGCCGTACACGTCGGCTATTCGCCCGGCCATCGGCGTGACGAGGACAGTGCTCAACGTCAGAGCGACGGATGCGAGCGCTCCGACGTCGGCCGTCACTCCGAAGTCTCTCTGTATCAGGGGGAGTGCGGGGACGATGATGCTTTCGAGCGCGGCCACGGCAGCGATCAGCAGGGTCAGGCTTGCGATAGTTGCTACCGGTCGCGGCTGATTGCCGGAGACGCTCTCTGTGGTCATCGTGCTCTCTTTCGATCGGGGAGTGAGGAGCTTATGGACGCGACGAAACGCCGCCCCTCCAAGATCCCGGAAGGGTTGTGGCACTGGATAATCGGGCTGTGAAGTAGACCGTCCCGCTATTTCGTTACGCGTACCGTTATTGTGGAGAAATGTAATCGGATTCAGCGCACAAAGCAAGAGTCGGACGGGTTGGAAATGGTGCCATGTATCGCCAGATCGCAACGGGCAGACTTTTGCTGCTACCGTCGGTCGGTGTCAGGTGATGTGACGATGGGGCTCATTTCTCGATGAGCATGACGCTGGTCACCAAAATGCTTCTCCGAGCAGGGAGTTCATCTGCCGGACACATTCAAGGTCCCCGTTTGAATGCCGGGTTTGTTAGCTTTCTGCCTGTGACGCGACGTCACGGAAAGTTCACGAATCACGGAGGATCATCATGGGTTCTATTTCAACGATCATCGGAATCTTCGAGCTCTACAAGCTTCTCGAGCCGCTGCTGAGCTCGCTGAGCTGATTCAGGTGTGATTTCGCTGTCGAGCCGGGGCGCCGAGGGACTCGGCTCGACAGCGGATCTCGAGGATCCGGCGCGATCAGGGCCCGTGGAACGGATGTCGGCACCGGCAGAATTCCATCGCTCCGGTGTAGTGGTCCATCACCAGGATTTCTGCACACCGAGCGGGCTGCGGTGCGAACCTGAGGCAGCGCTCGATCCACCCACGCTCCAGCGAAGGGGCGGGGTGCGCGCAGTTCCCGCATCGGCCGGGACGTTCGGCGACACGTACGGAACCGTGGTGCTCCGGGGGCATGCCAAACATCTTGGTGGTGCGATGTTTCCAGGGCAATGGTTCGGCTCGAGCGGAAGCTATGTCACGAAAGCCCGGCGGCGATATGCGAGGACCGAACCCGTTGAGCTGCGCTACCTGGATCCCTGATAATCCGATTGCCCAGACTGAGTTTTTTGGTGCAAGTTGCGGCTACTGCGCTGACGCCCAGAAATTCTCGGACTATCTGGGCAACGATCATGCGGTGGTAACCGCGAACAGAATCCGATCCGGCTCGCGTTGCATACGGGTGATCGCGACGCGGCCCCCGATCCAAGCACCAAGTGCACCAATCGCAACAGCGACAGGGATGGCGAAATAGTTCACCGGGTTCGGTAGCAGCGCCCCGAGTAGAACGCCGGGCGCCGTTGTCGCGGCGAAGATGACGATGGCGAGGATGATCAGTCCGAAGGACGAGCCGTTGAAGGACCCGCGGGTGTTGAAGGAGAACGTCTTCTTCATCTCCGGAACCGGGTAGGGCGCTTTGGCGGATATCGCTACTGCCAGTCCTGCACCGACTCCCATCATCGAAATGCCGACGGCGAGCGGCACGGCCAGTCGGTCGGTCCCGAGGTCCCCGAAGATCCGTACAGCAGCTGTTGCGACGACCACGAAGGGTGTCATCACGATTGCCCACGCGATTTGTCGGCCCCGGACGTCAGCGGCAGCGGCTTCGGGGATCATCACCAGATGCCAGATCGATGCGCCGTCGAATCCGTACAGATTCGATCCGGCTGCCATTGCCAGGTAGATCAGGAACCAGGCACCCCATGCGGCGGAGAAGGGGATCGATGACGAGATCAGCGGTCCGAAGCCGGAGACCAAGGTCATGATGGCAACGGAGAGCAGTTGTGTTCGTCGGCGCATGTCTCCGTGCCAGAGCGAAAGCTCGCGAGAGATGACGGTGCCCAGTCGGGATGCGCGCCAACCGGTTCGAATGTCGCGGCCCTGGTTCTTCAATTGCACGGAAGTGGCGCCCGCTGATTCTGCGACCTTCCCGTTGAAGTAGCGAACGACCAGGCGTTGCCATGACCACAGCAGTGCGAGATCGACCAGCACCAGGGCGAGGACTGCTCCGGCGGCGAGGAGCCAGGCGCCTCCTGCTGCTGCGTCGACACTGGTGATTCCCCACGCGAACGGGATCGAATGCGCGATCGTGAGCGGCCACGTGACGTCGCCGTCCACGACCGTGCCGAGGCGACTCTGCAGCGGAAATTGCAGCAGATACAGTCCGCCGAAGAACGTGCCGAATGCCAACAGTCCCAGTTCGCGGCTGCGACGACTCCGCAGGAGCTGCGACATCGCCAGCATCGCGACCCGTGAGGTGCCGACAATGAGCAGGACCGTTGCGGGCCAAGCGATAATGGCCAATGGCAGTGCGGCAGGGTGGTGTGTAGCGGCATAAATTGGAATCGCTGCTGCAGCCAACGCGGTAATCGGCACGGTCATACCGACCAGCGACGTCGAGAACAGTGCTCTGGCGAGTCGGACGGGTTCCAGGGGGAGTAGTTGGAAATGTCTGGGGTGAAGATTGTCATCTGACAGACCAGACATGATCGGCATCAAGATCCACATCACGGCGATAGCCGAAAGTGCGAGACTGGTTGTGCCGCTGACGAGATCGGGAGAAACACCGTTCTTTCCCGAAGCTCGTAGGCACAGTAGCGCTGCCCCCAGAACCCCGAACAACGCTGCAATGACCTTGATTACAGCTCTTCCACCGGTGAACTGACGTTTGTAGAGGGTCATGCGCATGCGGAGAACAGTGCGCCACACAGAGACCGACGGGTTCCAGCGTGTCGGTGAAAAGCTGGTGGTGGTCATGCGCGCATCCATGACAGTCCGTCGGGATTGGGACTGCGGCTACCGACCAGGCGAACGAATGCCTCGTCGAGAGTGTTGCCTGCGCGCACCTCGTCGACCGTTCCTGAAGCCACGACGCGACCGTCTGCGATGACTCCGATGTGAGTACACAGTTGTTCGACAAGGGCCATCACGTGACTGGAAAGAATGACCGAGCCACCTGAGTGGACGAACGAGAGCAGAATGCTCCGAATTCCGGCCGAAGAAATGGGGTCGACAGCTTCGAACGGCTCATCCAGTACCAGTAAGCGAGGGCCGTGCAACAAGGCCGAGGCCAACCCGATTTTCTTCGTCATGCCCGCTGAATAATCGGCGATGACCGTTCCACCTGCATCGGCGAGATCGAGCGCGGCCAACAGTTCGTCGCGTCGTGACGCGATGACGTCCTCTGGCATACCGCGCAGGCGTCCGAAATAGGTGAGTAGTTCATGGCCGGTGAACTGGGCGGGTAGCGCCAGACCGTCGGGTAGGACGCCGAGCAGACTCTTCGCTGCGACAGGGTCGTTCCACACGTCGTAGCCGTACACCAGGCTGCGACCGTAGTGCGGGCGAAGCAATCCGACAGCCATCGACAGTGTGGTCGTTTTTCCCGCACCATTCGGCCCAACCAGACCGAACAACGAACCTGAGGGCACCGCAAGGGAAAGGTCGTTCACAGCAACTTTCGCGCCGAACGCCATGCAGAGGTGTTCCACTTGCAAAGCCATCGGTCCGGGAGGTAGCTGTCCTGTCTCGGGGAGAGGGTGCATCGATCGAGGGTAACTGTCCGGAGCCATGTGCGTGGAGACGGAGCGGAGCGATGCAGGCTGCGTGCACCGAATGTCATTCCTAGGTGAGGGTTGCGACATGAGTCGCTGGTTCGCAAGGGGAGCGGATGGCAGGAGTCGAACCTGCGTGGACGGTTTTGCAGACCGCTGCCTTGCCGCTCGGCCACACCCGCATTGATCCAATTATGTTCGTAGTGAACAACAGTCGCCACCATTGTGATCAGGGTGAGTTGATCGCCGTGTGACGGATCGCAGGGGGTGCGGGGGAAGTGCCGGGTCAGGCGCGGGAGAACACCGCGACCAGGAATTCGGAATCCTCCTTGAACGGGCGAAGATCCCACGTGGAGAGCAGCAGATCAGCCTCGAGGCCACTCGCGGTCGCGTCGGCGAGAAACTCGGGGAACTCGTAGCCACGGCCGGCACCGAATCCGATGACCACTCGGCCGCTCGGAGCGAGATGACGAGCAAATCCTGACAATACTGCTTGCCTGGTGGACGGCGCGAGAAACGCCACCACGTTGCCTGCCGACACGATGACGTCGAAATCTGCCTCGACACCGCGGGCCGGCAGATCGAGTTCGGCGAGATCGCCGACAAGCCACGCCGGTCCGGGGTGGTCTTCTTCTGCGGCAGCGATGAGAACCGGGTCGACATCGACTCCGACAACCACATGCCCGACGTCGTGCAGATAACCGCCGAGTCGGCCAGGCCCGCACCCTGCATCGAGAACCCGGCCACCGCGTCCGAGCATCGCGTCGATCAAACGTGCTTCCCCGACAATGTCCTTGCCGTCCGCTCTCATGGAACGGAAACGCTCGACATATCGTGTGGAATGCGTCGAGTCGGCTGCAGTGATCTCTTCCCACTGGCTGGGGATGCGCTCGTTCGGGGCGTGTGCAGTCATCTTTCGAGGGTACCGACAGCTCACCGGGTGCCGACGACCGTCCCGTCTGCGGCATATCCGACGAGGGTTGGACGAGGGGACGTGAGCGACAGGGGAAACCATCCGTAGAAGCGGTCTTCGGCAAGAATTGTCGGATAGATATGGCCGTCTGCGGTGTGAAGTTCGGCTCGGACAGCACCTCCCGCCCCTGCGTCGTAGGTCGCCTCGTGCGGACCGGCCTCGTACCCGGCGCCGCCCCCGAATGAATCCGCGCCGTACAAGTCAATTGATCTGCAGCCGTGTCCGAGGCCGATGAATTTCGACGGACCAACCTTGTCGATGTCGGCTGACGCCTCGAAAACCGGGGCGACGCACCTCCAGCCATTGGCGCCGTGGGCGACAAAGACGCTGAACAAGGTTCCGTCAGGTCCGGGAATGGACCCGACCCGCTCGGCGGTGGACGGATCTATTCCGCCGTTGGTTCCCGGCATCGTCTGCCAACCCGAGTACATGTCGGTGAACGCTTTCGGCATCATCCCCGTGGCAGCGGCGCAGCCCACCACCACTGCTGCGCAGATCGCCGCGACGAGAACGATGGCACCGACGCGACGGCGTGGAGCTTTGGTTGCCCCAATGTTGTTTTCGGTAGCCATGATTCGGGTGCGTGCGGCATCTTGGACGTTCTCGGGCCAGAGTTCGGCGGAAACTGTATCGCTCGGCCGCAGCTTCTCGAGCGTGGTCAGCAGATCTTTGGTCATGGGGTACTCCCGTGTTCGGCGGCAGCGCAAGGTCGGGCGGTGTTCATCGGGATTACGGTGACGGATTCTGAAGTCAACCCGGCGCGCAATCGACGCCGAGCGCGAAAGAGACGAACATGCATGGCCGGAACCGAACACCCAGCGACCCGCGCGGCTTCGGTGGCGGTCAACCCGTCCCAGGCAGTCAGGAGCAGGGCTTCACGTTCGGTGACGGTGAGTGTTGTCAGTGCTTCGAGCAGTTCCGTGCGTTCGGTGACAGTGACGTCGGCGCCCGGCGTCGATGCCGCAATCTGCTCGATGCGTCCCATCTTCTCGGTGAGCGCGTCAAGGCGCCGAACGCTGCGACGGTTGTTGTTCACGGTGTTTCGAGCCACCACCAACAGCCACGGCAGTGCATGCTCGGGCACTTCGTCCAAGCGTCGCCAGGCAACGAGGAACGTCTCGGAGACAACCTCCTGCGCGCTGTGATGATCAACGTGGCGACAGGTATACGCGAACACCCGACCGGCGTAGGCGTCCCACAGGGCGGTGAACCGCTCTTCGCCGCTCGGCGGCGGCTGTTCCTCGGATTTCGGGGTCATATGAAGAGATGTCCGGCTGGCTGCTGATCCTTACAGCCTCTGAGCTAATGGACGGTTTGGCGTGTTACTCCGGCCGAGAACTCCCACTGTCAGAAGCAACAGAGCGAGGATGTACAGCGTCATGATCCAGATGCCCGCAGCGGCGGGCTGCCACTTGTTCGCCTGACCGAGCAGGATCAAGGCGTCGGAGACGAGGAAGAGAGCGCCGCCGATACCGGTGATCGTGTTGTACGCCAGTGCGGTTGATGCAGTTCCCACCAGGATTGCGGCGTACACGGGGACGGCAATTCGAAGTTCAGGTTCGAGACCGGGCCAGGTGTACGACACAAGAGCGATTCCAGCGATGGTGTAAGCGCACAGAAACCATGGCCGCCTTCGTATCTCCCGAAGAGCGCCGTGTGAGAGAAAGAATCGGATGAAGCAGAGGTGACCGATCGCGAAAGCTGCCATGCCGATGACAAACGTGGAGTCCCAGATCAGGAACAGGTCTCCGAAAGCACAGGCAATCAGTGCCGCAGCCACAACTCGAGGTCCGCGTCGGGCGACAACCCAGGCAGCCAGAATCGGCGCGAGCATGACCTTGGTGATCCCGTCCCAGGGCGCAGCATCAGCGGCATTGAGGATCAGATGGACAATCGCTACCGCTGAAAACCCGACAAACCATGGCGACCGGATGGTGCTCGGCAGTCCGGCGTCGCAATCAGATTCACCCATCGGCTCAGTGTAGGAAGTCCGCTGCACGCTCGGCTAGGTCGAGCGCCGGCTGGGGGAGTATGCCGAGGATGAGCGTGACACCGGCGCCGAGGCCGATCACACTGCTGGTCAGTGCACTCGGCACCACGACAGTCGGAGCGTCTGCGGCCGATTCGGTGAAGAACATCAACACGATCACTCGCACGTAGAAGTATGCGGCGATCGCGCTGCACAGGACGCCGACGATCACGAGAGGTGCGGCCCCGCCCTCGGCTGCCGCGCTGAACACCGCGAACTTTCCGATGAACCCACTGGTCAACGGGATCCCGGCGAAAGCCAACAGGAACAGTGCAAACACAACTCCGACCAGCGGTGAGTGCCGGCCCAATCCGGCCCAGCGCGAGAGCGTCGCGACCTCACCGTCTGCGTCCCGAACCAGACTCACGACGGCGAACGCGCCCACGGTGCTGAATCCGTAGGCCAGAAGGTAGAACATCGCCGAGGCCAGGCCGGCGTCCGAATCCGCAACCACAGCGGTCAGAATGAATCCGGTGTGCGCGATGGCCGAATACGCGAGCATCCGCTTCATATCGGTTTGCGTCACAGCGACGATCGATCCGACAACCATCGTGAGAATCGCGACCGCCCACATCAGTGGACGCCAGTTCACGTACTCGTTGGGCAGAGCCACATAGAAGACACGAAGGATGGCACCGAATGCGGCGATCTTGGTCGCAGTAGCCATGAAACTGGTGATCGGCGTCGGCGCCCCTTGATAGACATCGGGAATCCACGAATGGAACGGCACGGCACCGACTTTGAACAGTAATCCCACGGCCACGAGTGCTGTCCCGAGCCACAGGAAGGCATCGGTACCCGACCCGCTGCGTGCTGCGTCGGCGATACCGGAGAGCGTGACCGTCCCGGCATAGCCGTACAGCAATGCGATTCCGAAAACGAAGAACGCCGACGAAAATGCCCCGAGCAGAAAGTACTTGAGCGCAGCTTCCTGGGAGAGCATGCGACGTCGGCGTGCCAGACCACACAGGAGATACAGAGGCAGTGAGAACACTTCGAGCGCAACGAACATCGTCAGCAGATCGTTGGACGCGGGAAAGAGGAGCATGCCGCCGACAGCGAAGAGGGTGAGCGGAAAGACCTCGGTCTGGGCGATACCGACCTTGACCGCTTCTTGTTCCGCAACACTTCCGGGGACGCTCGACGCTTGAGGGGTGAAACCGCCGAGCGCGTCGTGTTGCGCGATCACCTCGGCGGTGTTGCCCGAGCCTCGCTCGGCGATCAGCAGTACTGCGGGGATCGACACGAGAAGGATCGTGGCCTGCAGGAAAAGGGTCGGACCGTCGACCGCTACAGAACCCATCATCGCCGTCGACCGCGTGCCGGCGAGCAGAAGCACTGCCACGAATGCGGCCGCCAAGCCTGCGACACCGAGGACGAGTTGCACGGGGTATCGAAAACGCCGGGGTGCAAATGCCTCGATGAGTACGCCCACAACCGCAACACCGAACACGATCAACATTGGCGAGAGCAAGCTGTATTCGACACTGGGTGACGCCGTGCCGGCTGAGCCGAGGATGGTCACGTCGTTGAAGGAACTCATTTGTGGGCACCTCCTTCGTGGTCGGCGACGAGCGGGGTCGGAGCCTCGTCGACGACCGTATGGCTCACTGCAGGAGTGATGACGTCCAAGGCAGGCTTGGGGTAGATGCCGAGAAGCAACAGGAGTGCGATCAGAGGGGCGACCACCACGAGTTCGCGTCGAGCGAGGTCGCGGATCGTTCCCTGCTCTTCCTTCACAGGTCCGCCCATCATGCGCTGGTAGAGCCAGAGTATGTAGATCGCGGACAGGACAAGCGCGGCAGTCGCCGCGATAGCGGCCACGTGGTATCGCGAGTACGTCCCGATCAGCACCAGGAACTCACTGACGAACGGCGCGAGACCCGGCAGCGACAGCGTTGCCAACCCCGCAACGAGGAATGTGCCGGCAAGTACGGGTGCAACTTTCTGGACGCCGCCGTACGCCGCGATCGATCGAGTACCTCGCTGCGAGACGAGGAATCCCGCAATCAAGAACAGAGCCGCAGTGGAGACTCCGTGATTGACCATGTACAGCGCGGAACCCGCCTGGCTCTGGCTGGTCATCGCGAAGATTCCGAGAATGATGAAGCCGAAGTGCGAAATCGACGTGTAGGCGATCAGTCTCATGACGTCTGTTTGCGCGATCGCCAGTATTGCGCCGTAGACGATCCCGATAACGGCGAGCGTGATGATCCACGGTGCAAAGGTCGACGACGACTCCGGGAACAGTTGCAGGCAGTAGCGAATCATCGCGAACGTGCCCACCTTGTCCACGACCGCCATCATCAACACTGCTGTCGACGGAGTCGATTCCACCGCGGAGTCCGGCAACCAACTGTGCAGCGGCCAGAGCGGTGCTTTCACCGCGAACGCGAACATGAATCCGAGGAACAAGGCGTTGAGCACCCCGGGTCCAACACCGAGTTCACCGCTGTTTGCCGCTGAGGCGATCGCCCGGAAGTCGAAAGTGCCGCTGGCGAAGGGACTCTCGTCGCGCGTGGTGACCACATACAGGCCGATGACTGCAGCGAGCATGACCAGGCCGCCGAGGAGGTTGTAGAGCAGAAACTTCACGGCTGCGCGAGATCTGCCCACTCCGCCGAACCCGCCGATGAGGAAATACATCGGTATCAGCATTGCCTCGAAGAAAATGTAGAACAAGAGAATGTCCAAGGCGCTGAACGAAATCATCACCATGGACTCGATAACAAGGATCAGCGCGAAATAGGTGTGCGGCATTCTCTTGGGTGATGCCGGGTCTGCCGGGACGTCGTTCCAGCCCGCGATCAGTAGTAATGGCACCAGCACTGCGGTGAGAAGAACCAGAACGAGTGCGATCCCGTCGAGTCCGAGTGTGTAGCTGGTGCCGAAAGCCGGTATCCAGCTGTGGCTTTCGACAAATTGAAATTGTTCGCCGCCGCGGTCGAACGCAACTCCGAGAACGGCGGCGACCACCAGGACTGCCACGGACACAGCCAATGCGAGATACTTCGCAAATTGGTACGACCGTGCCGGCAGAGCGAGGACTACACCCGCTCCGATGAGCGGAAGCAACCAGAGCACCGTCAGCGCGGGGAAGCCGGTATTGGTCACAGAGTCGCTCACCGCCGCTTCGATCACCACAGTGTCACCGCCATCATTGTCGCGACCACGAGTGTTGCTCCGACAAACATCACCAGCGCGTACGAGCGAACAAACCCGGTCTGTAGCTTCCGCGTGAGCGCGGACAGCCCGGTGACGACCACCGCAAAGCTGCCCACGACGCCGCCTATTCCCTTGGTGTCGAACACTTCCAACGACTTGGTGAGTTGTTGTCCGGGCTTCATGAACACCGTCTCGTTGAAGGCGTCACCGTACAGATCGCGGCGAGCCGCAACGGTCAACGGTGAAACCGGAGTAGGTGCCACAAGTGGAATCTCCCGGGTGGCGTACTCGCGATACGCAATCGCGACGCCGGCGGCGACCGCGAGCAGCGCCAGCGCGGTGATCGACCATGCGGGTATCGGCGGTTCGACGTGATGTGAGCCGACAACCGGTTCGAGCCAGTTCTGCAAGCTGGACCCGATGGTCAGGAGCATCCCGGCGCCGACGGACCCCACCGCCAGGATGATCATCGGAGACGTCATCACCGCCGGAGATTCGTGAGGTTTCTGGTTCTCCCAGCGGGCCTTCCCGAAGAAGGTCATCAGCATCACGCGGCTCATGTAGAAGGCAGTGAGGGCCGCACCCAACAGGGTGACGATGCCCAGCACAACACCCTTGACGCCACCCTCGCCGATCGCAACCTCGATGATCTTGTCCTTGGAGAAGAACCCGGCAAACGGCGGAACACCGATGATGGCAAGGTATCCGAGCCCGAACGTGACAAAAGTCAGTGGCATGAACGCTCGGAGCCCGCCGTAGCGCCGCATGTCGGTTTCGTCGTTCATCGCGTGCATCACCGAACCCGCGCCGAGGAACAGGCCTGCCTTGAAGAATCCGTGGGTGATCAGATGAAGGATTGCGAAGGCGTATCCAGCTGGTCCGAGGCCCGCCGCCAGGACCATGTATCCGATCTGACTCATGGTCGATGCGGCGAGCGCTTTCTTGATGTCGTCCTTCGCGCAGCCGATGATCGCACCGAACAGCAGCGTCACGGCACCGACGATGACAACCACGAGTTGAGCGTCGGGTGCGAGATCGAAGATCGGATTGGAGCGCACGATCAGGTAGACGCCGGCCGTGACCATCGTGGCCGCGTGAATCAGCGCCGAGACGGGGGTGGGGCCCTCCATCGCGTCGCCGAGCCACGACTGCAGTGGCACCTGCGCGGACTTCGCGCATGCAGCGAGGAGGAGCATCAGGCCGATCGCCGTCAGGACACCTTCGCTTGCACCAGACGCGTCGGCGAAGACGCTGCTGAACGAGAGCGAGCCGAACGTGGTGAACATCAACATCATCGCGATCATCAATCCGATGTCGCCCACCCGATTGACGACAAAAGCCTTCTTGGCAGCGGTCGCCGCCGACGGCTTGTGCTGCCAGAAGCCGATCAGGAGGTACGACGCCAAACCGACGCCTTCCCAGCCGACGTAGAGCCCGAGGAAGTTGTCGGCGAGCACGAGGAGCAGCATCGCAGCGAGGAAGAGATTGAGGTAGGCGAAGAACTTCCGACGCTCGGGGTCGTGCGCCATGTAGCCGACCGAGTAGATGTGGATCAGCGAACCTACACCGGTGATGAGCAGGACGAAACACATCGACAGTTGATCAAGCTGCAGTCCGAACTCGACCTGAAGACTGTCGACCGGGACCCAACTGAACAGGTGCTCGGTGACGGTGCGGTCGGCGGTGTCGCGGCCGAGCATGGCGATGAAAGACACCACTGCGACGACAAACGACGCGAGTGCCATGACGCAGGCGAACAGGTGGCCCCACGTGTTCGTGCGACGACCCGCCAGCAACAGGACAGCGGCGCCGCACAGGGGCAGGGCGGGGAGCAACCAGATGGCGGACGTGATTCCTCCTGACATGTCAGTACTTCAGCAGGTCTGCGTCGTCGACGGATACAGAACGCCGAGATCGGAAGATGATCATGATGATTGCCAAGCCGACGACTACTTCGGCCGCAGCTACCACCATCGTGAAGAAGGCGAAGATCTGGCCGTCCAGATTGCCGTGCATGCGCGCGAAGGTCACGAATGCCAGGTTCGCGGCGTTAAGCATCAATTCGATACACATGAACACCACGATGGCGTTGCGTCGCAGGAGGACTCCCGCAGCCCCGATGGTGAACAACAGGACCGACAGATACAGGTAATTCTCGGGATTCATCGCGCAGCCTCCTCACCGGTACTCGGATCCGGGGAACGCGGAGTGAGTGCGCTGCTGACGGAGAGCGTCGAGAACGTTCCGTCGGGCAACAGTGCCGGCATGTCCACTGCGTTGTGACGTGCGTACACGCCGGGACTGGGGAGGGGAGTGGCCGAGCCCTTGTCGGGATTACTCTCATCGCTGCCCAGGTACGCGAATCGTTGCTGCGAGAGTTCGCGTTGGCTGAGTGTGGCTCCGATCTTCTCCCGATGCGCGAGCATCATTGCGCCAAGTGTCGCCGTGATCAGCAGTGCGCCGGTCAGTTCGAAGGCCCAGACGTAGCGGATGAAGATGAGATCGGCGAGAGCGTCGATGTTGCCCTGGTCGAGTCCGGTGAATCCGGTGAAGCCCGAGATCGACGCATTTCCGAGTCCGCCGATGAGGAGCAGTCCGAATCCGACACCGATCACGATCGCGCTGACGCGTTGTCCCCGTAGCGTTTCGACCAAGGAGTCCGAAGAATCCACGCCGACCAGCATCAGGACGAACAGGAACAACATCATCACTGCGCCGGTATAGACGACGATCTGGACGACACCGAGGAACAGTGCGCCCTGCACGATGTAGAAGACGGCCAGGATGATCATCGTCATTGCAAGGAAGAGCGCAGAGTAGACGGCCTTGGGGGCGGCGACCACACCCAAAGCGCTGATCACCGCAAGGGTTCCGAGGATCCAGAACTGCACCGCCTCGCCGGTGGAGGTCGATGTCATCGTTCCCTCCGCCAGGATCGTGGTCGTGACCGCCGCGATCATTTCTCGGTCTCCGGGTTCGGCTCTTGCTCGGGTACTGCCTGTTCGGGAGCTGCTGTGATGTCGCCGCGGTAGTAGTCGTCCTGAGTTGTGCCGGGACGCAGCGCGTGTGGTGGCGCTGCCATGTCGGGTTTCAGGGGCGCGAGAAGGCGGTCCTTCTCGTAGATCAATCCGGCTCGGTTGTCGTCGGTCATCTCGTACTCGTTGGTCATGGTGAGAGCCCGAGTGGGGCAAGCCTCGACGCAGAGGCCACAGCCGATGCACCGCAGGTAGTTGATCTGGTACACCCGCCCGTAACGCTCGCCGGGGGAGAACCGTTCTTCTTCGGTGTTGTCAGCACCCTCGACATAGATCGCGTCGGCGGGGCAGGCCCAGGCGCACAGTTCGCAACCGATGCACTTCTCGAGTCCGTCCGCATACCGGTTGAGTTGATGGCGACCGTGGTATCCGGGCGCGGTGGGCCGCTTCTCCTCCGGATAGAACTCGGTCTCGGGTTTCTTGAACATTGTCGAGAGCGTCACTCCGAAACCCGCGATAGGTCCGAGGAAATCAGGCATGGGAGTCCTCCGATGTGTCGGAAACATCTGTCCGCCGCGGCGGTGGCACGTTCTGACCCGGTAGTTTTCGGGTCGGCAGCGTTTGACCAGGTAGGGGTGGAACCGGGAAGCCGCCCGACATCGCATCGAAAGACCGGGTCCCCGAATCGGGCACCGACGCGGCGGTTCGGCGTCGGCTGCGGTAAGTCCCGGCCAACACGATCAGGAGCGCAGCTCCGAGAACCAGTGCGACGCAAAGAAGTACGACCCAGGTGTTGTAACCCTCGTTGCGGAAGGCACGAACAGTCGCGATCACCATCACCCACACCAAGGCAGCGGGGATCAGAACCTTCCAGCCGAGATTCATGAACTGGTCGTAGCGCAATCGAGGAAGCGTGCTGCGCAACCAGATGAAGACGAAGAGGAAGCCCCACACCTTGGCGACAAACCACAGCACCGGCCACCAACCGGAATTGGCGCCGTCCCACAGGTTGAACGGGAACGGTGCGTGCCACCCGCCCAGGAACAGTGTCGTGGCCAGAGCGGACACCGTCACCATGTTCACGTACTCGGCCAGCATGAACATCGCGAACTTGAGTGAGGAGTACTCGGTGTGGAACCCACCCACCAGTTCACCCTCGGCCTCGGGAAGGTCGAAGGGAGCCCTGTTGGTTTCGCCGACCATGGCTGTCACGTAGATCAAGAAGGACGGCAGGAGGAGAAAGACGTACCAGGCACCTTGTTGGGCGCTGACGATGCCGGACGTGGACATCGTGCCGGCGTAGAGGAAGACTGCGGCGAAGGACAGCCCCATTGCTACCTCGTAGGAGATGACCTGCGCGGTCGATCGAAGTGCGCCCAGTAGTGGATACGTCGATCCGGACGACCAGCCGGCAAGCACGATCCCGTACACACCGATTGAAGTCACGGCGAGGATGTAGAGAACTCCGACCGGAAGATCGGTCAGTTGCAGGGGTGAAAGGGTTCCGAAGATCGACACCTGCGGACCGAACGGGATGACGGCAAAGGCCATGAACGCGGGCACGACTGCGATGACGGGCGCGAGGAGATAAATCGGTTTGTCGGCGCCGGTCGGTGTGATGCCCTCCTTGAGGGCGAGCTTGATTCCGTCAGCGAGACTCTGGAGCATTCCACGGGGGCCGACGCGGTTCGGTCCGACACGCATCTGCATGCGTGCCATGACCTTTCGTTCCGCGTAAATTGCCACCAGCGGTGTGAGTACGAGGAACACGAAAATGGCGAGAGCCTTGCCGATCACCAACCACCACGGGTCGTGCCCGAACGCCGACAGGTCGACCGGAGCTGCCACGGTCCCGTATTCGTGGGTGGTCATTGCGCTCCAGCCTTCGCAATCTTCACCACGGAACCCGCGGTAACGCAGAGCGTTTCGTAGATCGTGCTACCCGGTGAATTGAGTGGGAGCCAGACTGTTCGAGGCGGGAGTTCGGTGATCTCCAACGGTAATGTGATGGAACCGGATTCAGTCGACACCGCAACGTGATCGCCGTTGTCGGCGCCGATCTCGGCAGCGGTCTCGGCAGACAAACGTACGAGTGGGAGCCGTGCCGTACCCGCCAGGTTGGGCTCGCCGTCTTGCAGTCGGCCGTTGTCGAGCAGCATTCGCCAACTCGACAACACTGCCTCGCCCAGTGCCGGTGTGGGCATGGTGCCTGACGGGACCTGAGGCGAGGTGGGGCGCGATCCGGACCAAGCGCCGAGGCGGTGTATCTCCGAGCGTGCGGAATCTGCGTCGGGTAGGCCCAGATCGATGCCCATCTCGGCTGCGATCGCGTGGAGAACGCGCTGATCCGGCATTACTCCTGTCGTTCTCAACGCGGTGTCGAACACGCGCTCGCGGCCTTCCCAGTCGAGGAAGGTTCCGGGCTTCTCGGCGACCGGTGCCACCGGGAAGACGACGTCGGCGAGTTCGGTGACTCCGCTGTGACGGATCTCCAAACTCACCACGAACCCTGCTGCTTCGATCGCGGCCCTTGCCTTCGCCGGGTTCGGGAGATCACTCAATTCGACGCCGCCGACAAGAAGGGCAGCAGTCGTCTGCCCCGGATCTAGCAGACTCGCGGCGTCGCGCCCGTCGGATGCCGGGATGGAGGCCCCCCACACTGATTCCACCTCCTGACGTGCTGCCGGGTCCGCAACGGGGCGTCCGCCGGGAAGCAATCCCGGTAGTGCGCCGGCCTCGACGGCGCCGCGATCACCAGCGCGGCGTGGGACCCAAGCCAAACAAGCTCCTGTCGCTTCGGCGAGACGTACCGCCGCGGCGAAGCCGCCCGCCACCTCACTGATTCGTTCGCCCAACAGGATCACTGCACCGGGCTGCCGGAGGAGCTGGCCCTCCTCATTTCCAGGGCGAGCCAACGAATCCATCAGAGCTGCTTCACTTCCGGGTACGGTCCGAAGCAAAGAGCCGCCCATCTTCTGCAGGCCGCGCGTAGCGAATGGCGCGCTGGAGAGCACCGTCGTCTTGCCGAAACGTGCGGCCTTGCGCAGCCGCAGGAAGATGATCGGTGACTCCTCCTCGGGCTCGAGAGCTACCAGCAATGCGGCCGGGGCCGACTCGAGGTCCTGGTACGTCACCGACTCTTCGAGTGTGCGGCCGGCGACGTGTGCTGAGAGGAAACCTGCCTCTTCGGCAGAATGAGCACGGATTCGGAAGTCGATGTTGTTGGTAGCGAGAGCAACTCGCGCGAACTTGCCGTAGGCGTAGGCGTCCTCCAAGGTAGAGCGTCCGCCGACGAGTACGCCTGCGTCACCGCGGGCCTGCGCGAAGGATCGCGCAACGAGGTCGAGTGCCATGGGCCACGACGCCGGAATCAATTCGCCGTCAGCGTTGCGGATCAGGGGAGTGGTGATCCGATCACCTTGGGTCGTGTACGTGAATGCGAAACGGCCCTTGTCGCAGTTCCATTCCTCGTTGACTTCGGGGTCGTCCCCGGCGAGACGGCGGAGAACCTTTCCGCGACGGTGGTCCGTGCGCTGAGCACATCCGTCGGCGCAGTGTTCACACACGCTGGGGCTGGACACCAGATCGAACGGTCGCGCCCGGAATCGGTATGCCGTACTGGTAAGCGCGCCGACCGGGCACACCTGGATGGTGTTGCCCGAGAAGTAGGACTCGAAGGGCTCGTTGGCGTAGATCCCGACCTGTTGAAGCGCGCCGCGCTCGAGGAGATCGATGAACGGGTCGCCGGCGATCTGGCCCGAAAACCGTGTGCATCTGGCGCAGAGGACGCAACGCTCGCGGTCGAGCAGGATTTCGGACGAGAGTGGGATGGGCTTGGGGTAGGTCCTTTTCTCCTCACCGAACCGGGATTCGGTGCGACCGGTCGACATCGCCTGGTTTTGAAGCGGACACTCGCCGCCCTTGTCACACACGGGGCAGTCCAGAGGGTGGTTGATGAGCAGGAGTTCCATCACCCCGCGCTGCGCCTTCTCCGCCACCGGTGACGTGAGCTGTGTGGTGACGACCATTCCGTCCGCAACCGGTGTCGTGCAGGACGCCACCGGCTTGCGTTGACCTTCGACCTCCACGATGCACTGTCGGCACGCCCCGACCGGGTCCAGAAGAGGATGATCGCAGAACCGCGGAATCTGTGTGCCGATCATCTCTGCAGCGCGAATGATCAACGTGCCCTTGGGTACCTGGAGTTCCCGGCCGTCGATGGTGAGGGTGACGAGATCAATCGGCGGTGCCGCATCGGTTCCAGTGGTGGCGTCGGCTGCAGTCATGAGACGAACGCTCCTGTCGCGAGAACGGACCGGCGAGGATCGAACGGGCATCCGTTGCCGTCGAAATGCGCTACGTATTCCTCGCGGAAGTACTTCAGGGAGGACATGATCGGGCTGGTCGCTCCGTCGCCCAACGCGCAGAAGGATTTTCCGAGGATGGTGTCCGAGATGTCGAGAAGTTTGGTGAGATCAGCTTCAGTACCTGTTCCGCCTTCGAGTCGCCGCAGGATCTGCACCAGCCAGTACGTGCCTTCGCGGCACGGCGTGCATTTACCGCAAGATTCGTGGGCGTAGAACTCGGTCCACCGCAGCACCGCGCGCACGATGCAGGTTGTGTCGTCGAATATCTGCAGTGCCTTGGTGCCGAGCATCGATCCCGCCGCGCCGACACCCTCGTAGTCGAGTGGGACATCGAGATGTTCGTCGGTGAAGATCGGAGTCGAGGATCCGCCGGGAGTCCAGAACTTGAGGGTGTGCCCGGTGCGAACGCCGCCCGCGTAATCGAGAAGTTCTCGCAACGTGATGCCGAGCGGCGCCTCGTACTGGCCGGGAGTGGTGACGTGACCAGAGAGCGAGTACAACGTGAACCCCGGCGACTTCTCGCTTCCCATCGACCGGAACCACTCCGGGCCGCCCAGGACGATCGACGGCACACTCGCGATGGACTCGACGTTGTTGACGACGGTCGGGCAGGCGTAGAGGCCGGCGACGGCGGGGAATGGCGGCCGCAGTCGAGGCTGACCGCGTCGTCCCTCCAACGAATCGAGGAGGGCTGTCTCCTCACCACAGATGTACGCGCCTGCTCCGGCGTGCACGACGAGATCCAAGTCGAATCCCGAACCGAGGATGTTGCGGCCCAGGTATCCGGCCGCGTAGGCCTCGGCCACGGCGGTCTGCAGACGTCGCAGGACCGGGACCACCTCGCCCCGGACGTAGATGAACGCTTTGGCCGCTCGAATTGCATACGCCGCGATGATGACTCCCTCGACCAACGTGTGTGGGGTCGCCATCATCAACGGCATGTCCTTGCATGTGCCCGGTTCGGACTCGTCGGCATTGACGACGAGATAGTGAGGCTTGCCGTCTCCTGGCTTGTCTTCGGTGCTCTGTGGGATGAAACTCCACTTGAGGCCCGTCGGGAAACCGGCGCCACCGCGCCCACGAAGGCCCGCGTCCTTGACCGTTTCGATCACGGCGTCGGGGGACATGGCTAGCGCTTTGCGTAGGGCTTGGTAGCCGTCGTGACGAAGGTAGCTGTCGAGAGTCCACGAGTTCGGTTGATCCCAGTAGCGACTCAGGACGGGGGCGAGTGTCATGTCACTTCCCTTCGTCGGGAGCGTCGGCTGCTGAGGCCGAGCCGGGTGGGTTGTCGTCGTGAGATCGGCTGATACGCAGTCCGGCAAGAGTTGCCCCGCCGATTGTTTGTGCTTCGGCTGCTTCGATTCGCGTATCCGGGAAACCGGCCAAGGTGCGTGCGGTCTGCCGGAACGAACACAGTGTGGCACCGCGACTGGGTGTCACGCGCTCTCCGGCGCGGAGCGCATCGACGAGTGAGCGCGCCGATTCCGGAGTCTGGTTGTCGAAGAACTCCCAGTTGATCATCATGACGGGGGCGTAGTCGCACGCCGCATTGCACTCGATGTGTTCGAGGGTGATCTTGCCGTCGGACGTCGAGATGGAGTGTCCGCCTTCGTCTCTGGAGCCTGCTGACCCGAGATGCTCTTCGAGTGCTGCGAGGATGTCGTCTCCGCCCATGATCGCGCACAGCGTGTTGGTGCAGACTCCGACCAGATACTCACCCGTCGGACCACGGCGATACATCGAGTAGAAGGTGGAAACGGCGGCAACCTCGGCGCCGGTCAAACCCAGCTTGGCACTGCAGAAATCGATCCCGGCCGGGGTGATGTACCCGTCCTCGGACTGCACGAGATGAAGGAGCGGCAGGAGGGCTGATCGACTGGTGGTCGCCGCGGCGTCGGGCTCACGGTAACGAGCGATGACGGTTTCGGCATCGGCGTCGAGTCGGGCGAGTACGTCAGGCGGATAACTCGATCGTGCGCCAGGGCGTACCAGTTGCGTGGGCTCGTCCGGGCGCGGCCCGAGTTCGATGAACACCCGTGACGAGCCGTTCGGGCCGGTCATCGGTCCACTCCGCCCATGACGGGATCGATACTGGCAACCGAGGCGATCACGTCGGACACCATGCCTCCCTCGCACATCGCCGCTACCGCTTGAAGGTTGGTGAATGACGGATCCCGGAAATGGACGCGGTACGGCCGGGTTCCCCCGTCGCTGACCATGTGCACACCCAACTCGCCACGCGGGGACTCGACGGCGACGTACACCTGGCCGGGCGGCACGCGGATTCCTTCGGTGACCAGTTTGAAATGGTGAATCAGACCCTCCATGGACGACTCCATGATCTTCGCGATGTGCTTCTGCGAATTGCCGAGGCCATCCGGTCCGACAGCGAGATCGGCAGGCCAGGCGATCTTCTTGTCGTCCACCATGACCGGCCCCGGTTGCAGTTTGTCGAGGCACTGCTCGACGATCTTGAGGGACTCCTTCATCTCCTCGACACGGATGACGTACCTTCCGTAGCAATCGGATCCGTCGTACGTCACGACGTCGAACTCGTAGTTCTCGTAGCCGCAGTAGGGCTGCGCTCGACGCTGATCGTGGGGGAGACCCGTGGCGCGTAGGACCGGCCCCGTCACGCCGAGCGCCATGCAGCCGGTGAGATCGAGATATCCGATTCCCTGGGTGCGGGCTTTCCAGATGGAGTTGTCACTGAGCATCAGTTCGACGTCACGCAACCGTTTCGGTAGGACCTTCAACAGTTCTCGTACCTTCGCGACCGACCCGTCGGGTAGATCCTGAGCGAGACCACCAGGCCTGATGTAGGCGTGATTCATCCGCAGTCCGGTGATCGTCTCGAACACGTCCAGAATCAATTCGCGTTCGCGGAATCCGAACAGCATCGCCGTCACGGCGCCCAGTTCCATTCCACCGGTTGCCAGGGCGACAAGGTGCGACGAGATTCGATTGAGCTCCATCATCATCACGCGAATGACGGTGGCTCGCTCGGGAATGTCGTCGGTGATGCCGAGAAGTTTTTCGACTCCGAGGCAGTACGCGGTTTCGTTGAAGAACGGTGACAGGTAGTCCATTCGAGTAACGAAAGTGACGCCCTGCGTCCAGTTCCGGTATTCGAGATTCTTTTCGATTCCGGTGTGCAGGTAGCCGATTCCACACCGAGCTTCCACGACTGTCTCACCCTCGATTTCGAGAATGAGGCGCAAGACGCCGTGAGTGGACGGATGCTGCGGGCCCATGTTGACCACGATCCGTTCGGCCTCGCCGGTTCGCTGGCGAGCGGCCGCGGTGACGATGTCGTCCCAGTCCTGACCCGATGCTGTGACGACGGTTTCCGTCGTGGCACCGGAGTTGCTTCCTGTCGTCTCGTTCATCAGTTGTACGACCTACGCTCGTCGGGTGGAGGAGTCTGGGCGCCCTTGTACTCGACCGGGATACCGCCGAGCGGATAGTCCTTGCGCTGTGGGTGGCCCTTCCAGTCGTCGGGCATCTCGATACGGGTCAGGGCCGGGTGACCGTCGAAGACGATCCCGAAGAAGTCGTAGGTCTCACGCTCGTGCCAATCGTTGGTGGGGTATATCCCGACGATGGACGGAATATGTGGATCGGAGTCCGGCACGGACACTTCCAGTCTGATCCGGCGGTTGTGCGTGATCGAAGCAAATGGATACACGGCGTGGAGCTCGCGACCGGTGTCCTGTGGATAGTGGACTCCATCGACACCCAGGCAAAGTTCGAAGCGCAGTTCCGATTCGTCGCGCAGTCTGCGCGCGACCTGCGGGAGGTGAGACCGTTCGACATGCAGCGTCATCTCGTCTCGAAAGATCACTACCCGCTCGATTGCATCGGTGAAAGTGCTGCCCCCGCTGCGCAATGCGGCATCCAAGGAGTCCGCAACTTCGTCGAAGTATCCACCGAACGGTCGAGAGGCCTTGTCCTCTACTGAGATCGGCGGGGCGAGCCGGCTGTAGCCCGAGGTGTCACCACTGCCGCGGACCCCGAACATCCCCCTCGATCCGTTGTTGCCCGCGGTCATCGCAGAAGCCCCTTCATGTCGATGGTGGGGGTGGATGCCAGTGCGGCGCGCTCGGCTGCCGCGCGTGCCTCTTCGCGGTTCACGCCGAGGGGCATCTCCTGGATCTTTCGGTGCAGTTCGATGATCGCGTTCAGGAGCATCTCCGGCCGCGGCGGACAGCCGGGCAAGTAGATGTCGACCGGCACGATGTGGTCGACGCCCTGTACCACTGCGTAGTTGTTGAACATACCGCCGGACGACGCACACACACCCATGGCCAGAACCCATTTCGGCTCGGCCATCTGGTCGTAGACCTGACGAAGTACCGGCCCCATCTTTTGACTGACCCGCCCGGCCACGATCAGAAGGTCTGCCTGTCGCGGCGACGCGCGGAATGCCTCCATGCCGAACCGCGCCAGGTCGAAGCGACCTGACGTGGTTGCCATCATCTCGATCGCGCAGCACGCGAGCCCGAAGGTGGCAGGCCACAGTGATCCTTTGCGGGCATACCCTGCCAGGCCCTCGACAGTGGTCAGTAGAAATCCGCTGGGGAGCTTTTCTTCGAGACCCATATCCGACTCTTTTCAGTCGTAACAGCTGCGGTGTGACCGGTTTTGTCTGACGTATGTGTGCTGTACCTGTGTCCGCTGGCCTAGTCCCAACCGAGACCGCCTCGTCGCCATTCGTATGCGTATGCCACCGAGACGTTGACTATGAAAAGTCCCATCGCCGCGAGGCCGAACAAGCCGAGCGAATCGAAATGCACCGCCCACGGGTAGAGGAAAACGATCTCGATGTCGAAGATGATGAACAGCATTGCCGTCAGATAGAACTTGACGGGAAACCGCCCGCCACCGGCGGTACGGGGTGCCGGTTCGATTCCGCATTCGTAGGCTTCGAGTTTCGCCCTGTTGTACCGCTTCGGACCGACCACGGACGCGAGAACAACCGACACCACAGCGAAGGCCATCGCGATGACCCCGAGGACGAGAATGGGGATGTAAGCGTTCATGTCACCCGAACTCCTCTCCGCTGTGCGGATGTCCGCCCAGCCCGAAGGTGCCGTTCGATTTCGATACTGCCAGCAATTCGATACTTATGTGACCTGCGACACCCACACTAGGGGAGGCCTCCGACATTGGGTTCGTTTTCGGGGTGCCGAGTTTCGCTCTCGAAAGTCCGAAGTAGTCGGCGCCGCAACGAATCACCGCTGCAACGGGTGCTCACCGGCTCAGTTGTCGACGCAGAAGCGCGATGACGGTGGAAGCAAGTTCGATTGGATCTATCGGCTGCGGCACTGAGGCTTCCGCTCTCGACCACGACGCCAGCCACGCATCGTCGGGTCGACCGGTCAGTACGAGGATCGGTGGACAGTCGGCGATCTCGTCCTTGAGTTGTTTCGCGACGCCCATGCCGCCCGCCGGACTCGCCTCGCCGTCGAGAATGGCGAGGTCGATTCCGCCGGCATCGAGCTTGGCTACGACGATCGGTGCCGTCGCGACCTCGATGTAGTCGATGGTGGGCATCGACGGATGTGGGCGCTCTCCGAGAGCGAGCCGAACTTGCTCGCGCGTGTGTGCGTCGTCGCTGTAGACGAGGATGCGCACGGGTGCCATGGAGTTGGGCTCTGCGGTCTCGGCGGACACGCGGCCGACGTTACTCCGGGCGGTCCCCGGCTACCGGCGAATCTTCAACATCGGCAGGGACTTCCGCGAAAACACAGCTCGGCTTCACGGCAAACGGCCCCTACCCGGCGATGAACGCCGGAAGTAAGGGCCGCCTGAATTGCGTGTGCGCTCAGAAGTTTTCGACGAACTTCGTCAGGCCCTTGCTCGCTGTTTCCAGCGCCGTCTTCTGTGCCTTCTTCACCAGGAAGCCCGGCAGCGGGATCTTGGGATCGATGGTCAGTTCGAAGGTGACTTTGGTTCCACCGTCGGTGGGAGTCAAGACGTACGAGCCGTCCTGCTGGTTCTGCTGACCGCTCTCCACGAGGGTCCAGGTCACCTTCTCGTCGCCCTCGAAGGTGTAGTCGACTACCTGCTCGTCGTTGATTCCCAGAATGGACACGGCCATGCGAACGCGATGGGGGCGACCGTCGTCGTGGGTGCTCTCGATGGTGATCTTCTTGTGTGCAGACGACCACTCCGGCAGCCGATCGACGGCTGCTACGGCCTTCATCACCGTTTCCGGATCAGCCTTGATCTCGAATTCCTTGACGCCCGAAACGGCCATGAACGTGCTCCTTCTCGCCTTGCGGCAACGGTTCGTGATTACTGCAGTTGCGCAATTAGATCATTCGGTGATCGGGTTGGCGTCGAGCTAGTCCATGCCGTTCTTGCGCATCTGGTCCCGCAATGCGCCCTGGACGGCTTGTGAAACCCACGAGTTGAGGGAGACTCCGTTCTGATTGGCGGCCTCCTCGGCGCGGGCTTTGATCTGTTCCATCATCCTCAACGTCACCCGGCTGATATCTCCGCTGACGCCGTCGAACGAGTAGGTTGAGTCCTTCTTCTCGTCGTCTGCCTTCTCGTTTGCACCTTCGCCGCCTGTCGAGTTCGGCGGGCGAACGACGTCGACCAGTAATTCGCTTCCGTCGAGATTCACCTTGACCTCTCGGTCGCCCAGCTTCGCCCCGATCTCCTTGGCCAGTTCCGTCGCCGCGGCCAACAAGACCAGGCGGACCGAGGGTTCGATGGCGGCGGACAACGACGCCGCAATCCGGCGCGTGTGATCGTCGCCGAGTTCGGCTGCAGTGGCGAGGTCGTTCTGCAGCTTTGCGGTGTACTCCGAAATGTCCATGACACCACAGTGGCGTCAAAAGTGACGTCAGTCAAGGATGTGATGACGTCACTCGGTATCGAGGGCGGTCGACCGCTATAGAGTTGCCCAGCACCTGAGGCGAACGGCGCCCGGGTTTCGTGCTGGTCGTTTCGTGCTTGTCGAGGAGTGGGTTGTGCCGAACACGGTGTCACTGAAAGTGCAGTTGGTGGCGAAGTCCGAGTTCTTCCCGCCCGAGGACATTCCGTGGGAGACGGACGCGGATGGTGGCGAAGCGCTGGTCGAGTTCTCCGGTCGAGCCTGCTACCAGAGTTGGTCCAAGCCGAATCCGCGAACCGCAACCAACGCCGGCTATCTGAGGCATCTGCTCGAGGTTGGACACGTTTCGGTGCTCGAGCATGCGACAGTGAGCTTCTACATCACCGGTATCTCGCGCTCGTGCACTCACGAATTGATTCGTCACCGGCACTTCTCGTACTCGCAACTCTCGCAGCGATTCGTCCGTGAGAACGATGCAAACGTCGTCGTGCCTCCTGCTGTCGAAGGTGATCCCGAGCTCGAAGCACTGTTTCTGAATGCCACCGACGAAAGCCGTCGCGCTTACGGGGAACTGCTGACTGCCCTCGAAGGGAAACTGCAATCGGTGCCCGGTGCCCCGATGCGGGGCAAGCAAGCCAGGCAGGCTGCGCGCTCGGTGCTGCCCAACGCCACCGAGACGCGCTTGGTCGTGACCGGAAACTATCGGGCCTGGCGGCACTTCGTCGAGATGCGTGCCACCGAACATGCGGATGTCGAGATCCGGCGAGTCGCGGTCGAGTGCCTGCGTCAGCTTCGTGATGTCGCGCCAAATGTGTTCGGGGACTACGAGATTCTTCGCGGAAGCGACGGATCGGAAATTGCCGTCAGCGCATTTGCGGCCGAGTCGTGACTCGTGTGCAGAAGTAAGAGCTGAACCGGGTAACCTTCTGACCATGACCTACGGTGATTCCGCTTCTCTTGTCGAGCGTCCGTTCGGCACCATTTCCGTTGCGATGGTGACCCCGTTCACTGCCGACGGGAAGTTGGACGTCGACGCGGGAGTGCGCCTCGCAGCCCATCTCGTCGACAACGGCTGTGACGGCCTCGTTCTTGCCGGTACCACCGGTGAATCTCCCACCACCACCGAGTCCGAGAAGCTCGACCTGCTCCGCGCAGTGATCGACGCCGTCGGTAACCGCGCGAAGATCGTTGCAGGCGCCGGCAGCAACGACACCGCTCACAGCGTCGAACTCGCACGTGACGCGGCTCGCGCCGGAGCGCACGGTCTGCTCGTCGTCACCCCGTATTACTCACGTCCGCCCCAGGCCGGACTGTTTGCACACTTCACCGCCGTCGCCAACGCGACCGACCTGCCCGTCATGTTGTACGACATTCCGCCCCGCTCCGTCGTTCCCATCGAGACCGAGACGATCCGCCGACTCGCCGAGCACCCGCGAATCAAGGCCGTCAAGGACGCCAAGGGCGACCTCAACGCCGGCGCAGAGTTGATCGGCACCACCGAGCTTCAGTTCTTCTCCGGCGACGACCCGCTGAATCTGCCGTGGCTCGCTGTGGGCGCCACCGGCTTCGTCAGCGTCATCGGCCATCTTGTTCCGGGTCGTCTCCGCGACCTTCACACCGCGTTCGTGTCCGGCGATATCGCCCGCGCGCGCGAGATAAACCTCAGTTTGATCCCTGTGATTCGTTCCGTTGCCCGCCTCGGCGGTGTCAGCGCTTCGAAGGCGGGTCTGCGACTCATCGGAATCGATGTCGGAGAACCACGCCTTCCGCAGGTTGCACCCACTAAAGAGCAGATCGACGGTCTTGCCGCCGATCTGCATGCGGCAGGAGTTTTGTAAATGACCCGTCCCCCCCGACGTCGTAGTGCCAGTCGTCAAGCCGGTCCGCCTTCGCCTCCGGCTCCCGAAACGGCCGCAAAGGCCGCACCGGTAGAGGCACCAGCTGCGCCGGCGGCAGAAGCGGCCCCCGCCGCAGCCGCCCCGCCCAAGAAGGCCGCAGCAACCAAATCTGCAGCAACCAAGTCCGCTGCCACCAAATCTGCTGCACCCAAGAAGTCGACCGAAGACAGGTCGCCGCGCAAATCTTCCGGCGGTAACCGACCGGCAGCATCGAAGTCGGGCAACGGGCGCGGAAACAAGCGCCCCGAGAACCGTCCGGCCGTCGATCCCACGGGTCGCCTCGGAACACCCCCGAAGGCGCCGGCATCGGGTCTGCGCATCGTCGCGCTGGGCGGCATCGGCGAAATCGGTCGCAACATGACGGTGTTCGAGCACCGTGGCAAGTTGCTGATCGTCGACTGCGGTGTGCTGTTCCCCGAGGACCAGCAGCCTGGCGTCGACCTGATCCTCCCGGACTTCCGCTACATCGAAGACCGTATGGACGACGTCGAAGCCGTCATCTTGACTCACGGACACGAGGACCACATCGGTGCTCTGCCGTTCTTGCTGCGTCTGCGCGCGGACATTCCGGTCATCGGCGCGAAGTTCACTCTCGCTCTCGTTGCCGCCAAGTGCCGCGAGCATCGCCTGCGTCCGAACCTGGTCGAGGTCGTCGAGGGAAACACCACCACTCATGGCCCGTTCGACTGCGAGTACTTCGCGGTCAACCACTCGATTCCCGACGCTCTCGCGATCGCGATTCGCACCGACGCCGGCGTCGTACTGCACACCGGTGACATCAAGCTCGATCAGCTGCCTCTCGACGGCCGCCTGACCGACCTCGCCGGATTCTCCCGCCTGGGCGACGAGGGCGTCGACCTGTTCCTCGTCGACTCGACGAACGCCGAAGTTCCGGGATTCGTCACGCCCGAGCGCGAAATCGGGGGAGTGCTCGACAACGTCATCGGCAAGGCGAAGCAGCGTGTCATCGTGGCATCGTTCGCCAGCCATGTGCATCGCATCCAGCAGGTCGTCGACGTAGCCGCTCGGTACAACCGCCGCATCGTCTTCGTCGGCCGCTCGATGGTCCGCAACATGCAGATCGCCCAGGATCTGGGCTACCTGACGGTGCCCGACGGCCTCGTCGTAGACATCGACACCGCCGCCACCCTTCCCGACGATCGCCTGGTGCTCATTTCGACGGGTTCGCAGGGTGAGCCGTTGGCAGCGCTCTCGCGGATGGCGCGCGGCGAACACCGTCAGATCAACATCCGCGCCAACGACCTGGTCGTTCTCGCGTCTTCGCTGATCCCGGGCAACGAGAACTCCGTTTTCGCCGTGGTCAACGGTTTGGCCAAGCGCGGTGCCACCGTCGTGACCCAGCAGAGCGCCAAGGTTCACGTCTCGGGCCACGCGTCCGCCGGTGAGTTGCTCTACCTGTACAACGCGGTTCGGCCCACCAATGCCATGCCCGTCCACGGTGAATGGCGGCACCTGCGTGCCAACGCCGCGCTGGCAAAGGCAACCGGCGTGCCGGAAGAGCGCATCGTATTGGCCGAGGACGGCGTCGTGGTCGACATGGTGGACGGTCTCGCCGAGATCGTCGGACGCGTACCGGTCGGACACGTCTACGTCGACGGTCTGTCCGTCGGCGACGTCGGTGAGCCGACGCTGTCCGATCGCCTCGTGCTCGGTGAGGGCGGCTTCATCGCGATCACCATCGTCATCAACGAGTCGACGGGCCGTGCGGTCAGCACCCCCGAGGTGTCCGGTCGCGGCTTCTCCGACGATCCGACAGCGCTCAAGGCTGCCGCGGATCTCGTGGAATCGGACCTGGCCCGGTTGGCGAGCGAAGGCGTCATCGACGCTCATCGCATCGCGCAGTCGGTGCGCCGCGTCGTCGGACGCTGGGTCGCGGACAAGTACCGCCGCCGTCCGATGATCATTCCGACGGTCATCGCGGTTCCGTAGATTCGGCACAGCAGGTCGCTTCCGCTCGAACCCGGTCCGGTTCGAGTACTTTGGCGAAGGTGACCTTCGCTCATGACGAACGACTCGCCCTGGTGGACAGCATGGTCGAATTCGGCCCCGATGCTCCGACACTGTGTGGGGAGTGGACCAATCGTGACCTGGCAGCACATCTGATAGTCCGGGAGCGGCGTCTCGACGCCGCTCCCGGAATCATGTTGAGCCCTCTTGCCGGTCACACCGAGAGCGTGCGTAAGGCCGCAGCGGCGCGTCCGTGGGAGGAGATCCTCGACGACGTTCGGAGTGGGCCGCCTCGGTGGTCGCCGATGTACTGGCTCGACGCGCAGGTGAATACCACGGAAATGTTCGTCCACCACGAAGATGTACGACGCGCACATCTGAACTGGGCGCCGCGTCCGTTGTCGGAGGGTCGGCAGGCTCAGCTGTGGAAGTACGCCCGGCAGATCGGCAAGATGGGTTACCGCAAAGCCGCTGTCGAGGTCATTTTCGAACTTCCGTCCGGCGAGAGTGCGGTCGTCCACAAATCCGGCTCTCGCAGTGTTGTCCTGCAGGGTGAACCCGCCGAGTTGCTGCTGCACGCTTTCGGTCGCAACGAGGTGAAGATCGAAGCCAAAGGTGAACTGGCCGACGTTCAATCCGTGATGGCGCTCGATCGCAGTTTCTGATGGCCCCCTTCTGCCGGAGCCGAGCTCGACAGACGGGTTGTGAAGATCACGTTTCGCACTCGCCACCAGTGTTGCTGGTGTTGCGGATGGTCCAGATGGGGTCGCACAGACTAGCCTGAACTCCATGGCAGGTAAGTCGAGCGCCCGGGGATCCAGTACAAGCACGTCTACGTCCAGGGCATCGACCAGGTCGTCAGCCTCTACTCCGAGCGCGCGCGCAACCGCAAAACCTCGTGCCTCGCGCACCACGCGAACCGTATCGACTCCTCGAAATGTCACGACTTCGGCCAGGGCTGGTGGGCGCCCCGCGTCGGGCAAAGGCTCCAAGCCGGCGCCCAAGAAGGCGTCCGGTACGTCGTCGGCCGCGCGCCGCCCGGTATCGAAAACCTCTCAGCGGGCCAGCCCGTTGGCCGCTGTGGGCAAGGGAATCGGAGCCGGGTGGTCCCTGGCTGCCCGCGGCGTCGGCGCCACCACACGCACCGTCAGTAAGGTCGGCGAGATCGAAGCCGGCCACCGCCGCGACGGAATAGCGCTCGGCCTGATCGCATTCAGCGTCGTCATCGCCGGTGGCGTCTGGTTCAAGGCCGGTGGTCCGATCGGCGGCGGCATCGACACCCTCGTGCGGGCGATCTTCGGCGCGGCCTCGGCCGTGCTCCCCATCGTCGGCGTCGGCCTCGCGATCCTGTTGATGCGCACCGAACCGAAACCTGAGATCCGGCCCCGACTGATCATGGGATCGCTGCTGGTCGGTCTGCCGGCGCTCGGCCTCTGGCACATCATCTCGGGTTCACCGACAGACGCCACCGGTCGCTCCAACGGCGCAGGGTCTGTCGGATACGTCGTGGGCGGCCCGCTCACCAACGGGCTCACCGTCTGGCTGTCTGCGCCGCTGCTGGTCATCGCCGCCGGATTCGGAATCCTCCTTCTGACCGGAACGACTCTGCGTGAGGTGCCGAGCAAGTTCCAGTCCTTCTTCGGAGCCTCGTATCGCTCGGATGAATACGGCGACTACGGATCCGAATTCGACGAGGACGGTGAGCACCACTACGGCGAATCTGCTTACGATCCTTCACTGTTCGACGCCGACGGCTACCCGGTCGACACCTACGCTGAGCCGCCGCTCAAGCCCGCCAAGCGGCCCAGCCGACGCGCACCGATCGACAACTACCCGACGGACGAGTTCGAGTCGGGCGACAAGAAGACCGAAGTCCTCGGCCTGTGGAACGCCGACGACACCGCAGTACCCGACGAGCCCGTCGCGGCTGCGGCAGCGCCCGTGGTGGAGACTCCGGCGCCGCGCCCCAAGGTGCCTGCGCGTTCGGTCCCCATCGCCAAGCCCGTGCCGAAACCCGAACCGGAGCCGGAGGAGAAGGAACACTTCGTCACCGATCGGGTCACCGACGGCGACTACAACCTCCCGCCGACGACGTTGCTGATCGAGGGAGACCCGCCCAAGCTCCGCAGTTCTGCGAACGACGCGATGATCGAGGCGATCAGCGAAGTCCTCGAACAGTTCAAGATCGATGCCGCTGTTACCGGTTTCACCCGCGGACCGACGGTGACGCGCTACGAGGTCGAACTCGGCCCAGGCGTGAAGGTCGAGAAGATCACCGCGCTCGCCCGCAACATCGCGTACGCCGTGGCAACCGACAACGTCCGCCTCCTGGCCCCCATTCCGGGTAAGTCCGCGGTGGGTATCGAGGTACCGAACTCCGACCGCGAAATGGTCCGCCTCGCCGACGTTTTGAACGCGCCGAGCACCCGACGCGATCACCATCCGCTGGTGATCGGTCTGGGTAAGGACATCGAAGGTGACTTCGTCAGTGCGAACCTCGCGAAGATGCCCCACCTTCTGGTGGCAGGCTCGACCGGCTCGGGTAAGTCGAGCTTCGTGAACTCGATGCTCGTCTCGTTGCTCACCCGAGCAACGCCGGAAGAAGTACGGATGATCCTCATCGACCCCAAGATGGTCGAGCTCACGCCGTACGAAGGTATCCCGCACCTGATCACGCCTATCATCACTCAGCCGAAGAAGGCAGCGGCAGCGCTGGCCTGGTTGGTCGAGGAGATGGAACAGCGCTACCAGGACATGCAGGCCAACCGGGTGCGTCATATCGACGACTTCAACTCCAAGGTCAAGTCCGGCGAAATCACCGCCCCGCTGGGCAGCGAGCGCGTCTACCGTCCGTACCCCTACATCCTCGCGATCGTGGACGAGCTGGCAGACCTCATGATGACCGCGCCGCGCGACGTCGAAGAAGCAATCGTCCGCATCACGCAGAAAGCCCGTGCTGCCGGTATCCACCTGGTGCTGGCAACGCAGCGCCCGTCCGTCGACGTCGTCACCGGCCTGATCAAGACCAACGTGCCTTCGCGTCTGGCGTTCGCGACGTCTTCACTGACGGACTCGCGAGTCATCCTCGATCAGCCCGGCGCCGAGAAGCTCATCGGTATGGGTGACGGCCTGTTCCTGCCCATGGGCGCGGGTAAGCCGACCCGTATGCAGGGCGCGTTCATCACCGACGAGGAAATCTCGGCGGTTGTCGACTTCGCGAAAAACCAGGCCGAGCCCGAGTACACCGAAGGTGTCACCGCACAGAAGGCAGGGGAGAAGAAAGACGTCGACCCCGACATCGGCGACGACATGGATGTCCTCCTGCAGGCCGTGGAATTGGTCATCACGAGTCAATTCGGTTCGACGTCGATGTTGCAGCGCAAGCTACGAGTCGGGTTCGCCAAGGCCGGCAGACTGATGGACCTCATGGAAAACCGCGGCGTCGTCGGACCCAGCGAGGGCTCGAAGGCACGCGAGGTGCTCATGAAGCCCGAGGAGCTCGACGGTCTGCTGTGGTCGATTCGCGGTGGCGACCCGGACGAGGCACCCGCAGACGAGTAGCGACACCTCGGCGGACAAGCCGTCGACAGACGACCGGAGGAACCCGTGCATGTGACGCCGTTGGCTTGGGGAATCACGATCGTGGTGATCCTCGGCCTGTTCGTCTTCGACTTCTTCGCCCACGTCCGCACTCCGCATGCGCCCACGTTCCGGGAGTCGGCATTCTGGTCGACGGTCTACATTTCGATCGCCATCGTCTTCGGCCTCGTCGTGATGTGGATCTGGGGCACCACGTACGGCGGTGAGTACTTCGCCGGCTACGTCACGGAGAAGGCGCTCTCGGTCGACAATCTGTTCGTCTTCGTGATCATCATGTCGACGTTCGCCGTCCCGCGAGAGTTCCAGCAGAAAGTCCTGCTGATCGGCATCGTCCTCGCATTGGTGATGCGCGGAATCTTCATCGGAGTCGGTGCGGCCGCCATCAATGCGTACAGCTGGGTGTTCTACCTCTTCGGTGCGTTCCTGATCTACACCGCGTACACCCTGATCCGCGATCACGGGCATGAGAAGGAAGCCGAGGAGAAGCGCGACAGTCGCATCATCTCACTCGTGAAGCGGGTGCTGCCGACAACCGAGGAATACGACGGGGACAAACTGATCACCCGGATCGACGGCAAGCGCGTCGTGACACCGTTGTTGTTGGCGCTCATCGCAATCGGGTTTGCCGACGTGCTCTTCGCGCTCGATTCGATTCCGGCGATCTACGGTCTGACCCAGGAACCGTATCTGGTGTTCACCGCCAACGCCTTCGCGCTGATGGGTCTACGGCAGCTGTACTTCCTGATCGGTGGGTTGCTCGAACGGCTGGTCTATCTCTCGTACGGGCTCTCGATAATCCTGGCGTTCATCGGTGTGAAATTGGTACTCCACGCGTTGCACGAGAACACCCTCTCGTTCGTCAACGGAGGCGAACACGTCTCCGTCCCGGAAATCTCCACGGCACTCTCACTCGGAGTGATCATCGGAGTATTGGCGGTGACGACGGTCGCGAGCCTGTTGAAGACTCGCGACCGGGCGGGGGAGTAAGCCGGGGCCGGGGCTCTCAGGCGCTGAACTGACCCAACACCGGAACCCACTCGGTGATCCGGACCTTCTCGATCAAATCGGCGATCGCGAACGGATCGTGGGTGAAGAGGAGGGAAACGGTGTCGGCGTCTGCGGCGTCGACGATGATCAGCGCGCCGTTTCCATCTGCAAACGGGCCGGATGACAAGACGATCGAGCGGGAAACCAGATCCGCGAGCCACGCGCGGTGATCGCTACGGACTTCGTCGCGCTGAGCGTTCTTCTCGGGCGCGTAGGTGTATTCGACGAGGAACAACGACATCGTGAACCGCTTTCGGGGCTGGTGATCGAGAGGGTGGTGTGTGAAGAGTCTGAACGGTTCAGAGAGTCAGGAGCATGCGAGTATTGCCGAGTGTGTTGGGTTTCACATAGCTCAGATCGAGGAACTCGGCGACGCCGGCGTCGTAGGACCGACACATTTCCGCATAGACCTCGGCGGTGACGGGGGTGCCGTCGATCTCCGCGAATCCGTGACGGTGGAAGAACTCGGTCTCGAACGTCAAAACGAACAACCGTTCCAACTCCAATTCCTTGGCGACCTCGATGAGTTTGTCGACGACGTGGAAACCTGCGCCCTGGCCTTTGGCAGTCGGATCGACTGCGACGGTGCGGATCTCACCCAGGTCCGCCCACAGCACATGCAGTGCGCCGCAAGCGATTACCTGGCCGCCTCGCTCGGCGACCCAGAACTCCTGGACTGCCTCGTACAGCGTCACGAGATTCTTCTCGAGGAGGATCTTGCCGGCGTAGATGTCGATCAGACGCTTGATTTCGGGGATGTCCGACGTTCGCGCGCGACGCACGATCAACTGGCTCTCGGTATAGGTCGGCGCGGTCGAAGTCATGTGGTGCACATTAGTCAATGGCCCTACCGATATTCTAAGTCGCGTGCCTGTCCGCCCCACGCAATTCCCGCGCCGCTCGGCTTTGTCCCGGGTTCGGCTCACCGCCTGTGCGGTGATCCGATGAGTACCCCGCGCGATCAGACCGACGCCCATCGCGCCGCCGTCGGCCCGTCCGACGGCACACCTGTCGCGGACAACCCGGTTCCGTTGCTGAACATCGCGAACATTCTCACGATGGTCCGAATGGTTCTCGTTCCGGTTTTTCTCGTTGTTCTGTTCGTCGACGGCGGACACTCGACGTGGTGGCGTCTCGGGGCAATGGGCGTGTTCATCGTCGCCGCGATCACGGATCGGATCGACGGCCAATTGGCTCGGAAGTACGGTCTGGTCACCGATTTCGGCAAACTCATGGACCCGATCGCGGACAAGGCACTGATCGGCGCCGCGCTGATCGGTCTTTCGGTTCTCGGTGACCTGTCGTGGTGGGTGACCGGAGTGATCATCGCCAGAGAACTCGGAATCACGCTGTTGCGGTTCGCGGTACTGCGGCACGCGGTCATCCCGGCGGGCAAGGGCGGCAAGCTCAAGACCCTCGTGCAGGCCGTCGCGATCGGGTTCTACCTGTGCCCGCTGCCGAGCAGTTGGGACATCGTCAGCGGATTGCTGATGGCTGCTGCCGTCGTGCTGACGGTGGCGACGGGAATCGAATACATCGTGCAGGCGATCAGGCTTCGCGCCGGAGTTCGCGCAGTCGAGTCATGACGGACCCGCTGCTCGCACTCGGAGTGGTCGAACTCGTCGACGCCCTTGGCGCCGCGAGGCATACTGTCGCCGCCGCCGAATCTCTGACGGCTGGATTGTTCACGGCTGCGGTCGCGTCCGTGCCGGGGTCGAGCGCGGTGCTGCGTGGGGGCCTGGTCGTGTACGCGACCGACTTGAAAGCGACGCTGGCGGGCGTGGATCCCGAGCGTCTGGCAACGGACGGCCCCGTGTCCGAGAGCACGGCGGTGGCGTTGGCGCTCGGCGCCCGGACGAGGTGCGGCGCCGATTGGGGTATCGGACTGACCGGAGTCGCCGGTCCGAGTGAGCAGGACGGACACCCGGTCGGAACGGTGTTTCTCGGTATCGCCGGTCCGGACGGAACCGAATGCGTACCGCTCGCGCTCGGCGGCGAACGGTGGGAGATTCGGACAACCGCAGTCGCAACTGCCGTGTCGCGGTTACGTGATCGTGTCGCAGAGCGTGCGGCACGATAGGCTCGGGAACCAATCGGATGTGTTCGGACGTTGACGATTGTGAAGACGTACGACCATGCACGATGAGGTCACGGATGAAGGAGGAGCGAGATGGCGCTGCTATTGCGTGAGGCAATCGGTGACAGTCTCCGGCGTACGCGCGTTTCGCAGAGCCGCACGCTACGTGAGGTGTCGAACAGCGCGCGTGTGAGCTTGGGCTATCTGTCCGAAGTGGAACGTGGACGTAAGGAAGCATCGAGCGAACTGTTGGCGGCGATCTGTGATGCGCTCGCAGTCCCACTGTCCGACGTGCTGGTCGACGTGAGCGAGACCCTGGCCACGAAGAAGAGCGCTCCGGTAGCTGGTCGACAGGTCGCCGAACCCGCCGTGTCGGCTTCCGGTTCGGTCTCGGCTTCCGGTTCGCCGACAATCGCACGCGATACCCGCGTCGTGATTCCGGCACCGAACGCTCGAAGGTTGGCGGCGGCGTAGCCACTACCGGCCGTAACCGATAGATTTTGTACGTAACCGCCGGTTTCCAGCAGGTGGGGTCAGAGCAGATAGGGCGCAGCCCTTGTTTCGGTGCGCGACGGTCGCGCTCCGGGTCGCGTTCGGCGCGGCGCATCAGATGGAGGCAGGATCAAACCAATGGCTAATCCTTTCGTCAAGGGCTGGAAGTACCTGATGGCGCTCTTCAATTCGAAGATCGATGAGAAGGCAGATCCAAAGGTTCAGATTCAGCAGGCGATCGAGGACGCACAGCGCCAGCATCAGGCGTTGTCCCAGCAGGCTGCGTCGGTGATCGGTAATCAGCGTCAACTCGAGATGAAGCTCAGCCGTCAACTCGACGAGGTCGAAAAGCTCAACGCCAACGCGCGCCAGGCTGTCAACCTCGCCGATCAGGCCGCTGCTGCCGGCGACAACGACAAGGCGATCCAGTACACCAACGCTGCCGAAGCTTTTGCGGCCCAGTTGGTGACGGCCGAGCAGGGCGTCGAAGATCTGAAGGCACTGCACGACCAGTCCTTGCAGGCCGCCGCTCAGGCCAAGAAGGCTGTCGAGCAGAACGCGATGACTCTGCAGGCAAAGGTTGCCGAGCGCACCAAGCTGCTCAGCCAGCTGGAGCAGGCCAAGATGCAGGAGCGCGTGAGCGAGTCCCTTCGGTCCATGGACAGCACGCTGTCGGCTCCCGGCAACACACCCAGCCTCGATGCTGTGCGCGACAAGATCGAGCGGCGTTACGCCGACGCACTCGGCTCTGCCGAACTCGCTCAGAACTCCGTTCAAGGCCGCATGATGGAGGTCCAGCAGGCCTCGGTCCAGATGGCAGGGCACAGTCGCCTCGAGCAGATTCGTGCTTCCATGAAGGGCGAGGCACTGCCGTCCGGCGGCGCAGCAGCCACTCCTGCGACTCCGTCCGTCGAGAAGCAGCCCCCGGCTGCCGGTCAGACCGGGCAGTAGCCGAATCCTCGATGTCGGCAGTGATGCTCTGATGTTTTCTTCACGAGACGGTCGATCTGGGCGCGAGCCCCGGTCGGCCGTTCCCGTTTCCGTATCCGGCGCCTTCGGAGCGTTGGGACGCACCGCGGACACATTGCGCGAGGTCGGACTGTCTGCGGCGGATGCCGCTCGGCGGTGGCAGGACCCGCGCGCCAAATTCGAGCGCAAACGTGCCCGTGCACGTCGACGCGCTCAGCGTTGGGGTTTCATGTCCGGCGGATCAGTGGTCGGCACGGCCGGCCTTGCTGTTGCGTCGGCCCCCGAGTGGTCGGTGGTCGTGGCAGGCGGGGGAGCGGCACTGTTCGCGGTTCCCGCCGTCATCGCGGTCGGCCGCTACCGTTCGATGAGTTCCGGCCCACCGCCGTCGGCGCCGATTCGCCGGCGCTTGCCACCGTCGTCGTCTCGCGCGTTCATCCCGATGTCTCGCCTCATCGGCGCCGAGACTTCGTTGTTCGAGATCTTGAGTGTGCTCAGGCGCGCCGACACCATCGACCCCGGTGAGTTGGACGAAATCACTGTTACCGCCGATTCGGCATTGAGAGCGATGTTCGCGGTGTCTTCGGATGTCGTCGCAATGGAACGCGCCGTGGCCGCTACACCCAAGGTGACCGAACCTCTTGATCCCACCATCGACGGCGCAGTTCTTGAGTTGCAGTCGGGGTTGGATCAGTACGAGGATCTGGTGACCTCCGCAGCTGCATTGACAGCGCCTCACAGCCCTTCGGCTCTGGTGGGATTCAACCGAGAACTCTCGGCGCTGCACGCGGCCGCCGAGCGACTTTCGGCGCTTGCCGACGCCATCGGCGAGGTGGACGACATCACCCGCAAGTACAACTGACAGTTCCTGGTCTGATTGGCGCTCAGTCGTCGGCGCCGCGGGCTGCCAATGCTTCACCCATCGCATCTGCGGTCATCAGGGTGCCGACGATGACCGGCACTGCGAAGGAACGCAGCGAGAAGCCGAGCCCTCGTGCCTTGCGTGCTTCGGACACCTGTGTGATGACCTCGAACATCAGCGGAATGCACCGGATCGTCATTGCCAGGAGCAAGGCGATCCGTTCGGGATTGACGCCGAAGCGTCGCAAGGGTGTCAGGAATCTGGTGATCGCGTCGAGCATCTCGGAGATCCGCGTGGTCAGACCCATGATCGCCGCGAAGGCGATCGAGATGATCAGGACGCCGCACACGACGGTCGCTCGCTGCCACCCCGCGACCACCAGCTGGAACGCGCCGATGAACAGCAACATCCACAGTGCGGGTCGCAGCTGCCGGATCGCCGTCATCGGCGGGATGCGCGCAATGACGTACAGGGCCACAACGACGATCGTGGGAACTGCCAGTTGCCACGGCTCACGTACGAAGATCGAGACGGCCAGTATCGCCACGATCAATGCGAGGAGCTTGATCCCCGTCGGCATCCGGTGCAGGAGTGAGCGGCCCGGACGGTAGACGCCGAGAGTGGTCACGAGACCAACGACCGGTAGTGATCGATGGAGTCGGCGGGGGAGCCGTCAGCGACGACGCGGCCTTGGTCGACGACCAACACCCGTTCGAAGGATTCGAGGAGATCGAGTTGGTGGGTCACGACGATCAGTTGCTGATCGAGTGACTCGAATACCGAGCTGATCAGCCGAGAGTTGCGAAGGTCGAGGAGCGTGGTGGGTTCGTCGGCGACGAGTACGTTCGGTTCCGTCACCATGATGGCCGCGAGCGCGAGGAGCTGTTTCTGCCCGCCCGAAAGCTGGTGGGTGGGATGGTCGGCGTGCCCGGCGAGGCCGTAGCGTTCGAGCACCGAGGCCACCTTTGCGGCGCGCTCGGCTTTGCCCAATCCGCTACGGCGGAGCGAGAATTCGATGTCCTCGGCAACCGTCGGCATCACGATCTGGTGGTTGGGATCGGTGAAGACGAATCCGACCTGCTTGCGTACGTCGCGGCCCTTCTTCGCCGTGTCCAAGCCGTTGACGTGGACGTGTCCTTCCGTCGGAACGACCAGTCCGTTGATCATGCGAGCGAGCGTCGACTTGCCGCTTCCGTTCGCACCCACGATTCCGATTCGCTGCTCGCTCAGTCGCAGATCTATCTGCTGCAGGACCGTTCGTTCACCGAAGCTGTGTCCGACGTTCTCGAAGACGATCTCACTCATCGGAGATTAATTCGCCACCACGGTCTTGTTCGACGAGATCACCGAGTCGCGCAGTAGTGCCGGGTATGCCCGGTGAACCTGGGACGCGACCAACGCGGTGACGACTGCTTTTGCGGCGTCGAGCGGGATGAAGGCGGCGTTGGCCGACCATGCGGCAACGAAGCTCATGTGTCCGCGGACCATCATTCCAACGATGCCGAACGCGTAGAGAACGACGACGCCGCCGAGAAGGTTGATGCCGATGCCCGCGATGATCCGGTACTTGGGCAGCATCTTGGCGGTCAGCCATCCGATGACAAACGCCGTCGGGATCCAACCGATGAGGAATCCGGCTGTCGGGCTCGATAGAGACACGAGTGCGGTGCGACCGCCGGCAAGGACCGGTAGACCGACCAATCCCAGAGCAATGACCGTCAGGACGGCGAGAACACCCTTGCGCGGTCCGAGTAGAGCGCCGGCCATCATGACGCCCATGGACTGAAGGGTGATCGGCACGCCGGAAATGCCGATGTTGATCGACCCGGGTAGGCCCAGCGCGATGATGAGTGCGGCGAAGACGGCTACATGCGCGAGATCGCGAGCGGGGAAACGGGTCGTAGACACTGCGGACGTGCTCCTTCGGCATACGGGATCGAACTTCGCGAGTTTACGCCAGGAGCAAGCTCCCATGGGTTGGACACCTGACCTGCGTGAGGGCCGGTCTCGGGGTGAACCCTGATCTTTACCTGAACTTGCCGCTGAGCTGCTGCTTTGTCACGCCAGACCTGTCAGGCTGGTTCTACGGACGACGCAGCACCTGTCCGATTCGACTGATTATTCAACGGCACGTTGGAGGTAAGCATGTTTTGGAAGATCGTTTTGGCCGTCGTACTGGTGTGGGTCGCACTCGCGGTGGTCGGTGCGCTGATCAAGGGGCTTTTCTGGGTTCTGGTGGTCGGCGCTGTCGGCTTCGGAATCTACTTCCTGGTGAAGGCGATGTCGGGAAGTGACGACAATTCGCCCGCTTCGCGGTTCTGACGGGCAAGATCTGCCCTATGGAAAACTTCCCCGAGGACTGGCAGCGCGCGATTGTCATCGTGGCGCATCCCGATGACATCGAATACGGCGCAGCCGCAGCAGTGGCGCAGTGGACCGATCGCGGCAAAGACGTGCGATATGTCCTGGCCACGCGCGGCGAGGCCGGAATCGCCGGTCTGTCGCCCGAGGAGTCCGGCCCGATCCGCGAGGAAGAAGAGCGTCGCTCGGCCGCGATCGTCGGTGTCGGTGAGGTGGAGTTCCTCGGCCTGCCCGACGGTCGTCTCGCGGAAGGCTTGGAGTTGCGCTCGACTCTCGCCGCAGCAATTCGCCGCCACCGTCCGGAATTGGTGGTGACGATGAACTTCTCCCACACCTGGGGCCCCGGCTATCTGAACAGCGCAGATCACCGTGCACTCGGGATCAGCGTTCTCGACGCAACTGCCGACGCAGCAAACGAATGGATCTTTCCCTCGTTGACGGCGCAGGGACTGGCGCCGTGGCCCGGTGTTCGGTGGGTTGCGGTCAATACGATGACTCCCACACACTGCGTCGACGTGACGTCGACGGTCGATCGCGCCGTGGATTCGCTCGCGGAACATGCGCGATATCTGGCGGCGCTGAGTTCCACGCCGATCCGGGAACAGGCGCGCGCACAGATCGACATGGTCAGCGGACCGAAGCCTGGTTTCGACGCCGAGCGAGCAGTTGGTTTCGAGTTGTACTATTTCTGATGATCTCTGAGCGAGAGAAATCGCAAGTCCCGACGGGATTACCGGTGACTTGTCCGGTATTGTGTTACACACGATGGTAATCCGTAACGCAGATGACTCATTTGCCCCTCGCAAGGCAGATGGTCAGCGCATCCCCAGCCGCGAGATCGACGACGTGATTCTCGACGCAGCAAGGTCGTGTGTCCTCGATTTCGGAATGCAGCGAACCACACTTGCCGAGATCTCGCGTCGCGCCGGCGTGAGCCGACCGACGGTCTACCGGCGATGGCCGGACACGCGAGCTGTCGTCGCGGACCTGCTCACCCGGGAGATCCGATCGGTGCTGCCCGAGGTGACCTTCAACGGGTCTGCCGGCACGTTGCTCGTGGAGGCGATCGGTGACGTCGTCGGCCAGATTCGCGACCATCCGCTCTTCGTGAAAATTCGGCAAGCTGATCAAGAATTGCTGACGACCTACATCGTGGACCGGCTCGGCGCGAGCCAGAAGTCGATTCTCGAGCTGATCACATCCGTTGTCGCGGCCGGCCAACAAGACGGTTCGATTCGCGAGGGAAGCGTCAACGAGATCGCGGCGATGGTTCTACTGATGGCTCAGTCCGTCGTCATTTCTGCGCCGACTCTCGAGCCGGAGCTTTCCTCCGATGCGTCGGTCGAGCAACTTCGATATGCGGTCGCTGCTTATCTGGCACCCGTCAAGAATTCGGGAGAATAGCTGTGAGCCCCCTAGATTCAGCAGGCAGCGATTCAGCGCTCAACGCACAACGGCGTACTCGTGAACTCGAGCAGTTGGCGAACGGCGATTCGGTCGACGTCCTGGTGATCGGCGGCGGAATCACCGGTGTCGGTGTCGCTCTCGACGCTGTGACTCGTGGGCTCAGTGTTGCGCTGGTCGAAAAGCACGACCTCGCGTTCGGCACCAGCCGCTGGAGTTCGAAACTCGCACACGGCGGCCTTCGGTACCTGGCTTCCGGCAATGTCGGTATAGCGCGTGAAAGTGCGGTCGAGCGCGGCATTCTCATGACGCGCACCGCGCCGCACCTCGTTCGCGCCATGCCTCAACTCGTACCGCTGTTGCCCGAAACGTCGTTCTTCGGGAAGGCCCTGGTGCGTACCGGTTTCCTGGCCGGTGACGCTCTGCGCATGTCGGCGCGAACCCCGGCTTCGGTGCTGCCCAGATCACGGACGGTCAGCGCCGCGCGGGCGCGCGAATTGGCTCCCGCGGTCAAGCAGGAGAACCTACGAGGCGCCTTGACCGCGTTCGACGGGCAGCTCATCGACGACGCCCGCCTCGTCGTCGGTATCGCCCGAACCGCAGCGTCGCACGGCGCGCGAATCCTGACCCGCGTCGGTGCATACGACGTATCCGGAACGTCGGCCACCTTGCGCGACGAGTTGACCGGATCCGAGTTCTTGATGCGTGCCCGCGTCGTGGTCAATGCGACCGGTGTCTGGGCTGATCAGGTCGACTCCAGCATCACCCTGCGCCCCAGCCGCGGGACGCACCTGGTGCTCGATGCAGCGCGATTGGGGAACCCCACGGCAGCGCTGACCGTGCCGATTCCCGGCGAGACCAACCGTTTCGTCTTCGCCCTGCCCGCGCAGCTCGGCCGGATCTACCTCGGGTTGACCGACGAAGCAGCTCCGGGACCGGTGCCAGACGTCCCGACGGCGTCCGAGGACGAGATCGACTTCCTGCTCGACACCGTGAACACGGCGTTGGAAGTTCCGCTGACCCGTGGGGACGTCTTGGGGACCTTCGCGGGTCTGCGTCCGCTGCTGGACACCGGTGAAGGCTCGACGGCCGACCTCTCGCGCAATCACGCTGTAGTCCGTTCGGACTCGGGCTTGGTCACGGTGGTAGGCGGAAAACTCACGACGTACCGCAAGATGGCCGAAGACGCCGTCGACGCTGCGGTCGAGGTCGGGTCGCTGAGCGCCGGGGCATGTCGGACACGCGCGTTGCCGCTGGTAGGCGCTGCATCACCGGCGGAATTGAAGAAGATCAAGGCACCCGCGTCATTGGTGGCGCGATACGGCACCGAGGCCGAGGTCGTTGCCGCGGCGAGCGGCGATCGTCTCCGGTCGGTTGCGGACTTGGAGATCTGCGGTGCCGAGTTCGATTTCGCGGTGTCGCATGAAGGCGCCCTCGACGTCGACGACGTCCTCGATCGCAGGACGAGAATCGGATTGGTGGCTTCGGATCGCGAACGCGCACTGGGTGCGGCGGAACAGGCCTTTCACTCGGTGTGACACTCTGATCCGGTGCGTGTAGCCGTTGTTGCCGGGCCGGACCCGGGTCATGCTTTTCCCGCAATAGCGTTGTCGCTGGCGTTGATCCAGGCCGGCGACGAACCGATCCTGTACACGGGGACCCGGTGGGTCGAGGCAGCGCGAGCAGCCGGCGTGGAAGCCGAGCCGCTCAAGGGCTTGGCCCCGCGGCCGGGAGACGACGATCTTGATGCAGGCGCTCGGATTCATTCGCGCGCCGCCTATATTTCCACCGAACTGCTTCCCGACCTGAAGTCCGTCTCCCCGGATCTCGTCGTTTCCGACATCCTCACTGCCGGAGGCGGATTGGCCGCCGAAAGACTTGGCATCCCCTGGGTGGAACTCTCGCCTCACCCGCTGTACTCACCTTCACGGGGGTTGCCGCCGATCGGCAGTGGGCTCGCTCCCGGCGTCGGAATTCGTGGTCGACTCCGCGATACCCTGATGCGCGCAGCGACGGGACGTTCGATCAAGCAAGGGTTGGCCCAGCGATCCCAGGCCCGTGTCGGTGTCGGACTGCCCGCTCTGGATCCCGGTCCGCAAGCGCGGCTGATCGCAACACTTCCGGCACTCGAAGTGCCTCGCCCCGACTGGCCGGAGCGCGCTCACGTCGTCGGACCGCTTCTGTGGGAGCCGACCGAGGTGATTCTGGATCCACCGCCAGGTGACGAACCGCTGGTTATGGTGGCGCCCTCCACGGCGCACACCGGCGCAGTGGGAATGTTCGAGGGCACGGTCGAAGGACTCGGCGGAGCCGGTGTGCGGCTGATCGCGTCGATGCTCGACGGGGCTGAAGGTGAGCATCCTGATTGGGTTCGTGCAGGTCTCGGACGCCAGGACGCGATGCTGCGTGACGCGTCGGTGTTGGTATGTGGCGGCGGGCACGGCATGTTGGCGAAGGCCCTGCTGGCCGGCGTGCCGACGGTCGTCGTTCCCGGGGGCGGGGACCAGTGGGAGTTGGCCAATCGCGCTGCGCGGGCAGGGACGTCGGTGATCGTGCGGCCCGCAGATGCTCAGTCGATTCGCGATGCCGTACTGCAGGTGCTCTCCGACAAACGATTCGCGGAAGCTGCGAGAGCGGCTGCCGCGACTGCGTCGCAGGTCACCGATCCGGTGGCGGTGTGCCGACAGGTGGTCAACGGTGGTGTGACGGCGTGAGCACGTTGCGCCTGAATGCAGGTGCACCGCCCTGTGGACTACGGTGGCGGCTGTGCGGTTGACCGAATTTCATGAAATGGTGCGCGAAGAGTTCGGGCAGGTACGAGGCGACTCGATGCTGATCGACCATGTACTCCAGAGTCTCGACGGAATGACTGCCGCGGAGGCCGTCGAAGCAGGCTGGGAGCCTCGCGAGGTGTGGCGTGCGCTCTGTGTGGAGTTCGACGTACCACCCGCCCGCCGCTGATTCTTCGGCGTGTCGAACGTCTCCCATCTTCTGTTCGAACACGTGTTCGTCTATGCTGAACCTGTTCGGTGGTGACGCTTCTTTGGTAACTGCGAACTTTCGATGTTCTACAAACGCGGTGACCTACAAGCACAGTGATCGACAAGCGCTAAAGCAAGATCGAAAAGTCTGTCGGTGGCCGGATCTACTCTGATCGCAACACACCAACAGGGTCGGCTCAGGCAGGCGCTGAAGAGACGGAGTCTGCTCAGGCAGGCACTGAAGACTGAAACAAGGATGGGGATCACGATGGCACCACAGGCACCTGATCGGGACAAGGCACTCGACCTCGCGTTGGCGCAGATCGACAAGAACTTCGGCAAGGGTTCGGTGATGCGCCTGGGTGAGGGTGTCCGCCAGCCCATCGCCGTCATTCCCACCGGTTCCATCGCGCTCGACGTCGCGCTGGGTATCGGCGGACTGCCGCGTGGCCGCGTCATCGAGATCTACGGCCCGGAGTCCTCGGGTAAGACCACCGTGGCACTGCACGCAGTTGCCAATGCTCAGGCCAACGGCGGCATCGCGGCGTTCATCGACGCGGAGCACGCACTCGATCCCGACTATGCAGCCAAGCTGGGCGTCGACACCGATGCACTCCTGGTCTCACAGCCGGACACGGGTGAGCAGGCCCTCGAAATCACCGACATGCTGATCCGTTCAGGCGCCCTCGACATCGTCGTGATCGACTCCGTGGCCGCTCTTGTTCCTCGCGCCGAGATCGAAGGCGAGATGGGTGACAGCCACGTCGGTTTGCAGGCTCGACTGATGAGCCAGGCGCTGCGCAAGATCACCGGTGCCATGAACAACTCGGGCACCACCGTCATCTTCATCAACCAGCTTCGCGAGAAGATCGGCGTGATGTTCGGTTCTCCCGAAACCACCACCGGTGGTAAGGCGCTGAAGTTCTACGCTTCGGTCCGCCTCGACATCCGTCGTATCGAAACTCTCAAGGACGGTACCGACGCAGTGGGTAACCGCACTCGCGTCAAGGTCGTCAAGAACAAGGTCGCGCCGCCGTTCAAGCAGGCCGAGTTCGACATTCTCTACGGCCAGGGCATCAGCAAGGAAGGCTCGCTCATCGACATGGGTGTCGAGCACGGGTTCATCCGCAAGTCCGGCTCCTGGTACACCTACGAAGGTGACCAGTTGGGTCAGGGCAAGGAAAATGCTCGTAAGTTCTTGCTGGAGAACACCGATATCCGTGACGAGATCGAGAAGAAGATCAAGGAAAAGCTCGGTATCGGTGCTGACGTCACTGCAACCGACGAAGCTCCCGCCGACTTCTGAGTTCAGTCATGAGCTTCGACGACGGTGACAACGGCGAGAATGCTCGTGAAGAGTACGGCGCTCCTCGGCGTCGATCCCGTCAACGATCCGAGAAGCCGTCGCAACGCGCAGAAGGTGGGACGGAGGCGCAGGCCAAAGATGCTTGCCTACGCCTCCTGACCGACCGGGCGCGCAGTCGTTCCGAGCTGGAAACAAAGCTGAGCGGGCGCGGCTTCGAGCCCGAGATCATTGCCAAGGTCCTCGATCGACTCCAAGAAATCGGGTTGATCGACGACGCAGACTTCGCGAACCAGTGGGTTCATTCGCGGCATACGTACTCGGGCAAGGGAAAGCGTGCGCTTGCAGTCGAGTTGCGGCTCAAAGGAATCGACCAGGACACCGCTTCCGAAGCGTTGTCACAGATCGATCCGGAAGATGAACGCGAGCGAGCAGCGGAGCTGGTTCGGCGGAAGCTGAAGAACAAGTCCGTCGATGATCGCGACAAGGTCACGCGTCGACTGGTCTCGATGCTGGCACGCAAGGGATATTCAGCTGGGATGTCGTACGAGGTGGTCAAAGCCGAGATGGCGGCGGTCACCGACTCGTAGCGAAGTGCAGCATTCAGAACAACAGGGCGGGGGTACCACCGAAATTCGGTGGTACCCCCGCCCTGTTGTGTATTCGCGCTAACGCGGCCGGATTCGACTCACGGCTCCATCTGATTCACGGCTTGGTCAGGTCCATACCCGGAACTGAAACGGCTGGGTCGGCGGACGGAGCCGCGATGGGGCCCTTGCCCTTTCGCTTTCCGGAACGCAGGCGCTTCTCCACCTTGGTTGCCAGGAAGGTCAGAGCCGAGTTGAGAGCGATCATAATCGCGGCGACCACGATGAGCGCCGGCAGGAAGTTTCCGTAGAAGGTGCCGAGCTGTTGGGCCTGACGCACCAGCTCGACATACCCGATCAGGTAACCGAGGGCGGAGTCCTTCAACGCCACGACCATCTGTGAAATCAGTGCCGGGAGCATGGCGGTAACCGCCTGGGGGAGCAGGATCGTCACCATGATCTGCGTCTTGCGCATGCCTAGTGCCTTGGCGGCCTCACTTTGCCCTCGTGGGAGTGAGTTGATTCCGGCACGGACGATCTCGGCGATCACTGACCCGTTGTACAGAGTCAGACCCACGACGACTGCCGCGAGTGCGAGGTACTTGGACTTGAAGACCTCGTATTCGGCGAACACCTGATACGAGAAGATCATCAGAATCAGAACCGGTACTGCTCGGAACAATTCGACGATGACGCCGCAAATCTTCCGAATGATGTTGTGCTCGGAGAGTCGGCCGATACCCAGGGCAGAACCGAGGATGAGCGCGAAGACGATGGACATCGCAGCCGCGATCAGCGTTCCCCGGATGCCGGGTATCAGATACGTTGTCCACGACGTGGATTCGAGGAACGGATCCCACTTCGCTGCTGTCAGCTGGCCCTTTTCGTCGAGTGCGCGGTAGATGACGTAACCGATTGCGACCATGAGTGCAGCGACGACAAGGGACGCGAATCGGTAGAGATTTCGCGCTCTGGGGCCTGGCGCGTCGTAGAGGACTGTTGCGCGGTTGCTCATCGTGAAACCTCGAATCGCTTGCTCAGCTTGCCGAAGATCAAGCCCATGGGAAGTGTCAGGATCACGAAACCGACAGCGAAGATTCCACCGACGACGAAGATCGCCGCTTCGTTTTCGATCATCTTCTTCATCAGCGCTGACGCTTCGGATACGCCGATCACCGCGGCGATGGTCGAGTTCTTGGTCAGTGCGATCAGCACGCTACCCAGCGGTGCTGTGACCGCGCGAAATGCCTGAGGCAGGACGATCAGCCGAAGATTTTGTGCAAACGACAGACCGAGTGATCGGCCCGCTTCGGCCTGGCCGACCGGAACGGTATTGATTCCCGATCGAAGTGACTCACACACGAACGCGGCGGTATAGACACTGAGGCCGAGTACTGCGAGTCGGAAGTTGTTGTCTGTCAAGAACGTCGGTGAGTCCGACTTGGCGAGATTGACTCCGAGCGTCTGCGACAGACCGAACAGACAGAACAGCAGAATCAGTGTCAGGGGGGTGTTGCGGAACACGGTCACGTACGCGGTACCCAGGAATCGGGCGACCGGAACCGGTGACACGCGCATGGCCGCGATCAGGACACCGATGATGACGGCGCCGATCGCGGAGAAGAACGTCAGCTGGATCGTGGTCCAGAAGGCTTCCAGAATCTGGTCGCCGTACTTGCTCAGAAGGTTCACTTGCCGTCTCCCCAGATCACGGGATCTCCGTTGGTGGCGTCACGCGCTGCGGCTCCCGAAATGGGGAGCCGCAGCGAGATTGACGGTGAAAAAAGCAGGTCAGTAACGATCAACGGTGGGCGGGGCCGGGATCGGGTAGCCCGAAGCACCAACGGTGTTGTTGAAGGCTTCTTCCCACGCGCCGGTGGAGATCATCTTCTCGATGGCATCGTTGATCTTGCCGCGACCCTCGGAATCGTCCTTGGCCAGGCCGACACCGTACTTTTCGGTCGTGAACGGTTCTCCGACGACCTTAAGCTCGCCCGGGTACTGGGCAGCGTAGCCGGCGAGGATGATGTCGTCGGTGGTGACAGCGTCGACAGCGCCGTTGCGCAGAGCCTCGACACAAGCGGAGTAGGTGTCGAGCGGCTGGAGCTGGACGTCCTTGGCGTAGTTGTCCTGGATGTTCTGCGCCGGAGTCGAACCCGACACCGAGCAGAGCTTCTTGCCGCCGGTCAGGGAATCGGGGCCGGTGATGTCGGTGTTGTCGGAGCGAACGAGCAGCGACTGGCCTGCGATGAAGTACGGGCCGCCGAAGCTGACCTTTTCCTTGCGCGTGTCGGTGATCGAGTATGTCGCGACGATGTAGTCGACCTCGCCGTTCTGGATCAGGGTCTCGCGCTGGGCTGACGGAGATTCCTTGAAGGTGATGCCTTCGGGCTTTACGCCCAGTTCGTTTGCGATGTAACGGGCTACCTCGACGTCGAAGCCGGAGAAGGTGCCGTCAGGGTTGCGCTGACCGAGGCCGGGCTGATCGAACTTGATGCCGACGGTGAGAGTGCCGTCGGAAGCGCTCTCGGTGATCGACTTGTTCTCCTCGCCGCCGCCACAGGCCGTGGCAGCGAACGCGATGGCCATGATTCCGATTCCGAAACGGACGGAACGATTGATCTTCATGAAGATCCTCTCAGTTGTCGACACACGAACAGTGCAGTCGAGATGAACGGTGCAGCCGAGGTGAACGGTGCAGTCGAGCAAGTTGTCTTGTGGACGAGGACAGGACTGTCGGAGGGGAGACTGTAATCAGTGCGTGAGGATCTTGCCGAGGAAGTCCTTGGCCCGATCCGACTTGGGATGGGTGAAGAACTCTTCGGGCGTGGTGTCTTCGACGACCTGGCCGTCAGCCATGAACAGCACACGATCGCCGGCTTTGCGCGCGAAGCCCATCTCGTGCGTGACCACGAGCATGGTCATGCCTTCCTTCGCGAGGGAGGTCATGACGTCGAGGACTTCGTTGACCATCTCGGGGTCGAGAGCGGAGGTGGGCTCGTCGAACAACATCACCTTCGGCTGCATCGCGAGAGCGCGAGCAATGGCGACACGCTGTTGCTGACCGCCGGAAAGCTGCGCCGGGTACTTGTCGGCCTGATTGGCGATACCGACACGTTCGAGCAACGCCTGCGCGGTCTTCTTGGCTTCGTCCTTTTTTGCCTTGCGGACCTTCATCGGTGCGAGCATGACGTTCTCGAGGATCGTCTTGTGCGCGAACAGGTTGAAAGACTGAAAGACCATCCCGACGTCGGCACGAAGTGCGGCAAGTGCTTTGCCCTCCTCGGGGAGCGTCTTGCCGTCGACGGCGATGGTGCCCGAGTCGATGGGTTCCAGGCGATTGATGGTGCGGCACAGAGTCGACTTACCGGAGCCCGACGGACCAAGGACGATCACCACTTGGCCCTTGGGTACCTCGAGATTGACCTCTTGCAGGACGTGAAGTTCCCCGAAGTGTTTGTTCACCGAGGTCATCGAAATCATGGATGTGGAATCGCCGGAGGTGGTCGGCGTCGTCGCATCGTCGGCTTGGGTCATAAACGAGAACCTTAGGCGTAGTTTGCGTCGACGCCCGTGATTTCGCCATGGTTCTTGCCATATGTAATGGAAATTTTACTGTGACGACGTTTATGTCGCGTTTCGGCTGTTTATCAGGGCGTTATTACACGTCGTAGTGGACGTGAGCTAGGCTGAAGCGTGTCACTGATCGACGAAATGTCCCCTGCACTTCCGGAGCCGACTGCAGTTCCGGAGCCGACTGCAGTTCCGGAGCCGACTGCGAAGTCTGTTCGCACCTACGAGGTGCGGACGTACGGCTGTCAGATGAACGTCCACGATTCCGAGCGACTGTCGGGTCTGCTCGAGGACGCCGGGTATTCGAAGGCGGAGACCGGAACCGATCCTGATCTTGTCGTCTTCAACACGTGTGCGGTCCGCGAGAACGCGGACAACAAGTTGTACGGCAACCTCAGCCAGCTCGCCCCGAACAAGGAGGCGAACCCCGACATGCAGATCGCGGTCGGCGGGTGCCTGGCGCAGAAGGATCGTGACACCGTCGTCAAGAAGGCGCCGTTCGTCGACGTCGTCTTCGGCACTCACAACATCGGCTCGCTTCCCGCGCTGCTCGATCGTGCGCGTCACAATCAGCGCGCCGAGGTCGAAATCCTCGACGCGCTCGAGGCGTTTCCCTCGACACTGCCAGCCAAACGCGAATCTGCTTATGCAGGTTGGGTTTCCATATCGGTGGGCTGCAACAACACGTGTACGTTCTGCATCGTTCCGGCCCTGCGTGGCAAGGAAGTGGATCGACGTCCCGGCGACATTCTGGCCGAGGTGCAGGCACTCGTCGACGAGGGTGTCTCGGAAGTAACCCTGCTCGGACAGAACGTCAATGCCTACGGCGTGTCGTTCGCCGATCCGGAACAACCGCGCGATCGCGGAGCCTTCGCCTCCCTCTTGAAGGCATGTGGACACATCGACGGCCTCGAACGGGTGAGGTTCACATCGCCGCACCCGGCAGAATTCACCGACGACGTCATCGAAGCGATGGCAACCACTCCCAACGTCTGCCCGCAGCTGCACATGCCGTTGCAGTCCGGTTCGGACAAGGTTCTCAAAGCGATGAAGCGCTCGTACCGCAAGTCGAAGTACCTCGGGATCATCGAGAAGGTGCGCGCCGCAATGCCGCACGCCGCCATCACCACGGACATCATCGTCGGGTTCCCGGGGGAGACGGAGGAGGATTTCGAGGAGACGCTGGACGTCGTGCGTAAGGCGCGATTCTCCAACGCCTACACCTTCCAGTACTCCAAGCGCCCGGGCACGCCGGCGGCGGAGATGGCAGATCAGCTTCCCAAAGAGGTTGTCCAGGAACGCTACATGCGATTGCTCGCCGTTCAGGAAGAAGTGAACATCGAGGAGAATCGCAAGCTCGTCGGCACCGAGGTCGAACTCTTGGTGGCAGCGGGGGAGGGTCGGAAGAACGCGGCGACTCAACGTCTCAGTGGTCGCGCGCGAGACGGCCGCCTGGTGCATTTCCGCCCCGAGGGAAACCTGGACGGCACAATCCGACCCGGTGACGTGGTGACGGTCGTCGTCACCCACGGAGCCCCTCATCACCTCGTGGCAGATGACGGAGTGCTCACGCACCGTCGGACCCGCGCCGGTGATTCGTTCGAAAAGGGCATCACACCCAAGACCCCGCCCATCGGCGTAGGTCTCGGACTACCGAAGATCGGTGCCCCGGCCCCACAACCCGTCCAGATGGGATGCAACGCATGACCTCGCAACACGAGAACACGACACCACAGCCGGGCGACGACGCCTTCGAGGGCTACCGCAAGGATCTCGACGACGCGGAACGCAAGGTCGCGGGAGAAATCGATCCGGGTGTGCGCGCCATGGTTGTCGCGGTTGCGGTGCTCGTGCTGGTCGGCACCCTTGCACTGCCCCATGCGGGAGTTGCGAACGGCTGGGATGTGCTCGCGTACAACCAGGACGCGGAAACCGAACGGATTGCACTGTTCTCACGCTTGTTCGTGTGGTTCGTCGTCATCTTCGGCATCGGATTCTCGATGCTCGCGCTGGTCACGCGGCGTTGGAGTCTGGCCTGGGTCGCACTCGCCGGCAGTGCCGTGGCGAGCGCTCTCGGCATGATGGCGGTCTGGTCGCGTCAGACCATTCCCGCCGGTTTCAATGTGGCAGGACCGTCGATCGGGCTGATCATCGGATGGTTTGCCGTCGTGTTCTTGACGTTCCATTGGCTCAAGGTGGTCTGGACACGAACCAACATTCAGCTCGCTGCCGAGGAGCAACGCCGGATCGCTGCGGCCGAAGCCGAGAAGCATCAGGAATGGAACGTCGGCTGACACAGCAGGCCGTCCGTCCAAAGCACAAGACAACGCCGGCTGACTCCTTTCGGAGTCAGCCGGCGTTTTTGTTGTCTTTACAGCTCGTCGTCGATTACTCGTTGACGGCGCTTTCGGCAGCTTCGGCCCACTCACGCCACTGCTTGGCCTGAGCGAGAGCCTTCTCGGCGTCCTTCGTCTTGCCGGCAGCCTGAGCCTTGGCGGCCTGCTCCTCGAACTGGCTCACCCGCTCCTTGAACTGCGCGACCCGGGCAAGTGCTTCCGGATCGGTGCGACGCCACTCGGCGTCGACCGCGTCGCGCACCTTGGTTTCGATGGCCCGGAGCTTCGCTTCGAGTTCCTGCATTCGGTCGCGCGGCACCTTGCCGATCGCGTCCCACTTCTCCTGCAGGTCGCGAAGCGCTGCACGAGCATTCTCGAGTCCGTGCGCCGGGTCGATGTTCGCGTTCGCAGCGAGCAGCTCTTCCTTCGCGACTGCGTTCTGCTCGAATTCGGCGTCGCGCTCGGATGCAGCAGCGTTGCGCGCGGCGAAGAACACGTCCTGAGCGCCCTTGAAGCGCTTCCACAGGTTGTCGTCGGCCTCGCGCGGTGCGCGGCCGGCAGCCTTCCACTCGCTGAGCAGATCGCGGAATTCCCCGGCGGTCTGTCCCCATTCAGTGGAGGTCGACAGCTTCTCGGCGCGCTCGACCAGTTCTTCCTTCGTCGAACGGGCGCTCGCACGATCCCGGTCGAGTTCGGCGAAGTGCGCTCCACGTCGTCGGTTGAAGGACTCGCGAGCCTTGGAGTACCGCTTCCACAGCGCGTCGTCGACCTTGCGGTCGATTCCGCGAATCGTCTTCCACTCGTCGAGAATCTCGCGCAGTCGATCACCCGCGGTCTTCCACTGGGTCGACTCCGAGCCGATCTGCTCGGCCTCGACTGCGAGGGCCTCCTTGCGGGCGGTGCTTGCCGCGCGCGACTGTTCCTTCTCTTCCTTCGCGTGCGCTGCGGCCTCGTCGGAACCGGCAACGATCACGTCGAGTCGGCGAGCCAAAGCGTCGAGGTCACCGATCACTGCAGCGGTCGAGAGGGATTCGGACAGAGCGATGGCGGCAGCCTTGGTCTTCTTGGCGTCTCCGGCGCCCGACGTCAGTCGCGCCTCGAGTAGCGAGACCTCGGTCGCGAGGTCGTCGTAGCGACGACCGAAATGGGCGAGGCCCTCGGTGGCGTCGCCGGCCTGCCACGAACCGATCTGACGTTCACCGTCAGCGGTCTTCACCCAGGCGGTTCCGTCTTCCTCGACGCGTCCGAACTTGCTCGGGTCGCTGGCCGGTGCGGCGGTGACGGCATGCGAGGCTGCTGGTCCGGGGCGAGGTGCTCCGGGGCGGGGCGCACCGGGGCGTGGTCCACCAGGTTTGGGAGCGCCGGGTTTGGGTGCTGCCGGGCTCGGGCTGGCCGAACTGCTGTCGGCGCCGGTGGTGGGTTCACTGTTCTCGGTCATCGGTCCTCGTCTCTGCCGCGCGTCACGGCTGCCTGATCGCATTCCTGGTTCCATTGAACCCGGTACTCACGTTCTCCGACTATTGAATCAGGTAAGAGGGTGTGAGGTCGCCACCTCGGGGTCGACTAGCGTGGCAACTGTGTTGACTTCCGCTGTTCTCGTCCCCTCGGCGCCGTTACTCGTGCCGGAATTGTCCGGTGATTCGGCCGAGTCCGCTCAGGTGCGTGCTGCAGCGACAACCGCCGTGCGCCGGCTCGCTCACGAGGCGGTGCACTGGGTGGGCGTCGGCGTCGGCCCCGAGAATGCAGAACCCGAGAAAGCAGCAGGCGAACTCTGGCGATCGGGCGTCGGACGTGGGCAGATCGGTACGTTCGCTGGATTCGGCGCCGATGTCCGGACGTCACTGGACGCGGATGCGGCAGGCGAACCGATGCCATCTCTCGAACTGTGCGCCCTTGTTGCCGGCTGGCTGCGTGGCCGAACAGACGTGGAGATAACCGTCGACATGCACGTCGTCAGTGCAAAGGCGTCGGCGAATGAATGTCGTGAGTTCGGGCAGCAGCTGCGCAAGCAACTCGACAGCGACAACCGACCGCAAGGGCTTCTGATCGTTGCTGACGGTGCGTCCACGCTGACGGCAAAGGCGCCAGGAAGCTTCGACGAGCGCGCCGCGGGTGTGCAGTCGGCCATCGACGACGCCCTGACGGCCGGTGACCCGGAGGCGCTTCTTGCTCTCGATCCCCAGCTCTGCCGGAGTGTCGGAGCCCAGGGGCGCGCGGCGTGGCAGGTCCTGGCCGGTGCCTTTACGGGCTCGTCTCGGTCAGCCCATCCTCGCGCGACGGCCGACTACAGCGATGCGCCGTTCGGCGTCGGTTACCACGTCGGGACGTGGCGGCCGTGAACGTCCCTGAAGAACTTCGCCCGATCGCAGTTGTCGGTCCGACAGCGTCGGGAAAGTCCGATCTCGCGCTGGCGCTGGCCGAGGAATTCGGCGGTGAAATCATCAACATCGACGCGATGCAGCTCTATCGCGGCATGGATATCGGGACCGCCAAACTGACGCCGGCCGAGCGTCGCGGGATTCCGCATCACCTGCTCGACGTTCTCGACGTGAAGGAGACCGCCACCGTCGCGCGTTATCAAAGCGACGCGATCGCGATCGCCGAGAATCTGATCGTGGCGGGCAAGGTTCCGGTGATCGTCGGCGGATCCATGATGTACGTCCAGTCTCTACTCGACGAATGGTCCTTTCCGGCAACGGATCCCGAAGTTCGTGCGAAGTGGGAGGCAGTGCTGGCCGACGGTGGGGTCGGTGCGGTGCATACGGCGCTTGTTGCTGCTGATCCGGTAGCAGCGGCGTCGATACTGCCGACGGACGGTCGGCGGATGGTTCGGGCGCTCGAGGTCGTCGAGCTGACAGGTCTGCCGTTCGCGGCCTCGGCGCCGCAGATCGGTGACCCTCGATGGGGAACCCGCATTCTCGGCGTGGATCGGGATACGGAAGAACTCGACGCCCGGATTCGGTTGCGAACCGAGCTGATGTTTTCAGGCGGACTTGTCGACGAAGTCGCCGTACTCGTCGAGCAAGGATTGCGTGAGGGCGTCACAGCGCCGCGAGCCATCGGCTACGCACAGGTGCTCGCACATTTCGACGGTGAATACGATCTGGCCGAAGCACTCGAACGGACGTTCATCGGGACGCGGCGCTACGTTCGCCGCCAACGATCATGGTTCCGTCGTGACGCACGCGTGCACTGGCTCGACGGTGCCGATCCGGAGCTGGCTCGCTCGGCCTTCGCTGCCCTTGCATATCGCGGCCTGTAACACGATCGCCCCGATCAGCTATCTTACAGTTAGCTCTTTCGCGATCCATTCGTTTCGCGATCGACGGACTGGAGGACAACGAACATGGCGCAGACCGGGACACACGCGCGACCGAGAGGCCGACCCGCGGGTCGGCTGCCGCTTCTCCTACTGCTCGTCACATTTCTCGCGGTCGGCGGGGTGCTCGTCTATTTTGCGGTGAGTGCGGCCGGGAAGCCCATCAGCGCACCTGTTCCCGAAGCACCCTTCGACGTGGGAGCTCCAACCGATCCAGGGGCGACGTGGGCGCCTGCGCCAACGGATCTGCCGCCGAACACGCTCGCGATTCCCGATCTCGATGTGCGAGCCGACATCGTGACCAGTGGGTTCGGCGCCAACCGCGGAATGATCCTTCCGCATCCTGACAAGGTTTCGCATTTCACCAACGGTGTGCAGTTCGGATCTTCGGAGGGCACCAATCTTGTTGCCGGCCACGTCGACGACGGTGATCGCACGCACGGCGCCTTGTGGGCGCTGCACCAGATGAAGCCCGGAACACCGATCTACGTGAGCGACGACACCGGAACGATGTTCACCTATCACGCAGCGAGCCTGAAGCTGTACGAAAAGGTGGCTTTGCCGGCCGAGTTCTTTTCCGAAACGGGTGCGCCCAGGCTGGTCCTCGTGACCTGCGGCGGCGCAACCGTGCCCGACCCCTCGTTGCCGTCCGGCTTCACGTACGAACAGAACGTCGTGGTCACCGCGTCACCTGCGTGAGTCGGTCGGCAGGTCCGGATAGGATGGCGACCATGGATTTCAGTAAGGGCCACGGCACGCAGAACGACTTCGTTGTTCTCCCTGACCTCGACGTTCGGGTCGATCTCGAGCCGGCGCGAGTTTCAGCGTTGTGTGATCGTCAGCGTGGCCTCGGCGCCGACGGCATCCTTCGTGTCGCCCGGGCAGGCGCACTTGCGGACGCGGGCGTGCTCGGTGCGCTGCCCGACGGCGTCGCTGCCGAAGACTGGTTCATGGACTACCGCAACAGCGACGGCTCCATCGCGGAGATGTGCGGAAACGGAGTTCGCGTATTCGCCCACTATCTCAAGGCCTCGGGCTTGGAGAGCAAGGACGAGTTCGTGGTCGGCAGCCGCGCCGGAGCGCGTCCGGTCGTGGTGCACGGCTACGACGCCACACATGGTGACGTGACCGTGGCGATGGGCCCGATCAAGGACCTCGGCACCAGTTCGGCAACAATCGACGGCCGCGTCTTCGCCGGCGTCGGCATCGACGTCGGTAATCCGCATTTGGCGTGTGTCGACGAGCACGTGACGGCAGAAGTTTTGAGTGCGCTCGATTTGAGTGTTTCTCCGGGCTTCGATCCCGGGTTCTTCCCGCACGGGGTCAACATCGAGATCGTGACGCCGATCCACGACGGTGGGGTCCACATGCGCGTACACGAGCGTGGTGTGGGCGAGACTCGTTCCTGCGGAACCGGAACGGTCGCAGCTGCGGCCGCGGCGCTGAGGTACGACGGCCGCGATGAAGGCTCGGTACTGGTGCGCGTGCTCGGCGGCGAGGTACAGGTCACCGTCGAAGGCGGCAAAGGGTCGTTGCGGGGGCCCTCGGTTCTGGTGGCGAACGGGACGATCAGCGATGCCTGGTGGCAATCGCTTGTGTGATATCGCCCGCGGGAAATACGCCTGCGGGAAATACGGATGCACCGTGGCCAGGTTTCGTGGGACCATGGATCTTGTATGACGAACACACATGAAAACGAAGAGTCCACCGCTCACGAGCAGTCCGAGTACGCGCAAGCCGAATACACGGCAGCGTCCGCATCGGGCAACCCGTCGACCGGTGAGATGCAACTCGCAGATCGCGGCGCCCTGCGCCGCGTGGCCGGTCTGTCGACCGAGCTCGAGGACGTCACCGAAGTCGAGTACCGCCAGCTTCGACTCGAAAGAGTTGTCCTGGTCGGCGTCTGGACGCAGGGAACTGCCGAGCAGGCCGAGGCGAGCATGACCGAGTTGGCCGCACTTGCCGAGACGGCCGGCTCCGAGGTCCTCGAAGGACTGGTTCAGCGTCGCGACAAACCTGACGCTGCCACCTACATCGGTTCGGGCAAGGCGCAGGAACTGCGCGAAGTTGTGCTGGCGACCGGTGCCGACACCGTCGTCTGCGACGGTGAGCTGACGCCGGCGCAGCTCACGGCGCTGGAGAAGATCGTCAAGGTCAAGGTCATCGACCGGACAGCTCTGATTCTTGACATCTTTGCTCAGCACGCCACTTCGCGTGAGGGTAAGGCGCAGGTCGCTTTTGCTCAGATGGAGTACATGCTCCCGCGTCTGCGTGGTTGGGGCGAGTCGATGTCGCGCCAGGCCGGTGGCCGTGCCGGCAGTAACGGCGGTGTGGGCCTGCGTGGTCCCGGTGAAACGAAAATCGAGACGGACCGCCGTCGTATTCGTGAGCGCATGGCAAAACTACGCCGCGAGATCAAGGGCATGAAGGCCGCTCGCGACACCAAGCGCACACGTCGACTGCAGAGCGACATCCCGTCGATCGCCATCCTCGGATACACCAACGCGGGCAAATCGAGTCTGCTCAATTCGCTCACCGGATCGGGTGTGCTCGTGGAGAACGCGTTGTTCGCCACCTTGGACCCGACCACTCGCCGCGCAGCACTCGACGACGGCCGCGAGTACGTACTCACCGACACGGTCGGCTTCGTGCGACACCTGCCGACTCAGTTGGTCGAGGCATTCCGCTCGACTCTCGAGGAAGTAACCGACGCGGATCTGCTGCTGCACGTCGTCGACGGTTCGGATCCGTTGCCGACAGAACAGATCAAGGCTGTTCGGGAAGTCGTCACCGATGTTCTGCGCGAGACGGATTCGAAGGCTCCGCCGGAGTTGATCGTGGTCAACAAGATCGACGCGGCAGATCCGGTTACGTTGACGCAACTACGTGGTCTGTTGCCTGGTGCCGTGTTCGTCTCGGCGCGGACGGGTGAGGGAATCGCCGAACTAAGAGCACATCTCAGCGAGGTGCTGGTTCGGCCGGAGGTCGAGGTCGACGTGCTGGTGCCGTACACGCGCGGTGACTTGATGGCTCGAATCCACTCGGACGGAACGATTTTGGAATCGACTCACGAAGAGGCGGGAACGCGGGTGCACGCACGCGTGCCACAGATGTTGGCCTCGGCATTGGTCGAGTACGCACCTAGTGCGTAGTTTCGGGGCCGTGGTCGCGGTGATTGCTGCGACTACGGCAGCCGCACTGCTTCCCGGAGCGCTCGCACAGGCGTCGTCGTTCGAACCGAGCGAGTTCGCCCCACTCTGTACGCCTACCGATCCTGCGCTCCAGGAGTTGTCGGGGATGGTCGTCGTCGACGATCGGATCTACGCGATGGGCGACGGCGGCAGTGACGACTTCGTATTCGAAATGGACCTGAACTGTGTTGTCCAGAAACAGATTCCGGTCCCGATAGACCCTTACGACGTCGAAGATCTTGCGGTGAGTGGGCGAACGCTCGTTCTCTCGGACACCGGTGACAACCTCCGGACCCGCGAAACAGTGGCGTTCATCACGATGGACCTCGATTCCGGTGACGGTACGTTGCACCGCCTCACGTACCCGGACGGTGCGCACGACACCGAGTCGATACTGCTAGATCCCGACGGCCACGTTTTTGTCGTGACCAAGGAATTGTTCGGCGAGAGCAGTGTCTACACACCGGTCGGGGATCAGAAACTGAGTGACTTGGCGCAGCCCGGCCCGACGCCGCTCGAGCGCGTCGGAGCCGTGTCCCTCGGACCGGAGAAGCCCGTGTCGGTGATGTTCACCGGGGGAGCGGTGTCGTCGGACGGTTCGGCGATCGCACTTCGGAGTTACTCCGACCTGTACGTGTACGAAGTCGTGGACGGCGGAATCGGCGCGACGCTCACCGGTACCGAACCGCTGCGGATCCCGCTCCCGAAGGAGCCTCAGGGTGAGGCGGTGGCATTCAACGATGCGGGCGATGTTCTGATCGGTTCTGAATCTGCCGGCGGAGCGTTGCCGCCGGTGTACGTGATGCGAGCGCTCGTGGACGCGACAGAAGCGACGGCTGACTCGTCTGACGGTTCGGTCGGTGTCGGGGTCGATCCGTGGACATTCGTGTGGGCCGGGTTGGTCGCGGCAGGATGTGCGATCGGGGGCGCGGCGTTCGTGAGATTTCGACGACGCCGCTGATTCCCAAATAATTCCACGAATTCGCAGACCGCCGGTAGATGTGGATACTGGAACGAATGCACGGGCATCAACTCCTGACGCGGCTCTCGCGTATGTCACTCGAGCACGGACACATCACCGCAGTGCTGCTCGTGGGTTTCGTCATCGTCGGCGTCGGCACGTTGCTTCTGCTTCGGTGGTTGCCGCGTAGGGCCGCGTTGGTTGCGCTAGTTCTGTCAGTGCTCGGATCAGCCACCGGTGCGACGTTCGTGTGGCTCAGCTTTCGGCCGCTGCCCGCGCAGCTACCGGCGTCGAATTTTGTCTGGATAGCGCTGGCGATGTTCGGAGTCATCGGCGCCGCACTCGTTCTCCTTCGGCGCCCAGGGCTTGCGCGTGGCCTTTCGGTGACGGCATTCGCCGGGCTGGCCGCGATCGTCGCAGTAGGTCAGGTCAACGCGCAGACCGGCACCTATCCCACACTCGGCTCACTGGTCGGGCACTGGCCGGTGGGCTCGGTCGAGAACGTTGCCTTCGATTCGCTCCCCGGGGCCGAACCTTGGGTACAACGGGGACTGCCCACCGAAACTCATTGGCAGGTTCCGGTGCGGATGCCGAGCAACGGTGTCGTGACGGAAGCGGCGATTCCAGGAAACGTTTCGGGATTCGACGCGAGGCCTGCGACGCTGTATCTCCCGCCGGCCTATCTTGCCGATCCGCGTGCCGAGTTGCCCGTACTGGTGTTGGTGGCGGGTGAACCCGGCAGCCCCAGCGACTGGCTGGACAGTGGCCGGCTCGCGACCACCGTCGACGCCTATGCGTCGAGGCATTCCGGGCTTGCTCCCGTGGTGGTGGTGCCCGACGCGTTGGGGGACTACGACGCCAACCCCGGCTGCATGGATTCGGCGCTCGGCAACGTCGCGACGTATCTGGACCAGGACGTCCCGAACTGGATCGAATCGAACCTTCAAGTGAATCCGGACGCTGCGCAATGGGCTATCGGTGGGTTTTCGTACGGCGGGACATGCGCGATCGAAATGGCCGTGAACTTCCCGGACCGATACCCGTCGTTCCTGGACTTCTCCGGCCAGGACGAACCGTCGACCGGTGACCACGAGGACACTGTGGCTGCGATGTTCGACGGCGACGAAGACGCTTTCGACGCGGTCAACGCCCGAGACCTGATGGCGCAGAATCGGTATCCGCAGTTGTCTGGTGTATTTGTCGCGGGTGAGGACGACGACATCTACCGCCCTCAGCAGGAGATCATGTTCGAGGCTGCACGCGCCGCCGACATGAACGTGGACTACTACACCCTTCCCGGCGGGCACTCGGGTGATGTGTGGGGCACTGCTCTGGAACTCGAAATGGACTGGCTGGGCCGGACACTCGCACTGACTCCGTGAGAGTGTCCGGCCCGCTGCACAGCACCGACTGACATCAGGTCAGGCGTCGAGATCAGCGGCTACCAGCTCGGCGACCTTGGCGAGTGCGTCGGCGTCGTCGGACTCGATGGTTACTTCGGTGTCCTTGGCGGCTCCGAGCGTCATGATCATCAGTGCCGAACCTGCATCCACGGGTTCGCCGTCGGCGACTGCGAGGGTGACCGTGGCGCCGGAGGCTCCGACTGCTTCGGCGATGAGAGCGGCGGGGCGGGCGTGGAGGCCGACTGCGGAACCGACGGCAACTGTCTTGCTGGGCATGGGATCTCCTCGTTGTAGAACTGTCGTTGCGGACGTTATGGGGTGTTCGGGCAGATCTGGTGACTCAGGTGGTGACTGCAGTGTTGCCTGCTGTCGATCATGCCGCAGCGGGCACGATTTCGGGGTCGAGTTCGGCATCGGACGGCCCCTTGCGGAAGAACTCCTTGGCTCCGACGACGGCGAGCGCAGCTACCACGGTTCCCGCGGCGAGCGAGACCAGGAACCAGCCGATTCCGCCGACTGCGAAGAAGACGAAGATCCCGCCGTGCGGGGCGCTGAGAGTGACGTCGAAAGCCATGATCAGCGCGCCGGTGACCGCGCCGCCCGCCATCATCGAGGGGATCACGCGAAGCGGGTCGGCAGCGGCGAACGGAATCGCGCCCTCGGAGATGAATGCCGAACCCAGCAACCAGGCAGCCTTTCCGTTCTCCCGTTCGGCTTCGCTGAAGAGCTTGGGACGCAGCACCGTCGAGGCAAGTGCCATGGCAAGCGGCGGAACCATACCGGCAGCCATGACAGCCGCCATGATGCGCAAAGTGGCCGGGTCGTTGACGTTGAGTCCGGCGACGGCGAAGGCGTAAGCCGCCTTGTTGACCGGTCCACCGAGGTCGAAGCACATCATCAGGCCGAGAATGATGCCGAGGAAGATGGCCGAGCTGCCGGACAGTCCGTTGAGCCAGTCGGTGAGACCGGAGGTGATCGCGGCGAGCGGACGCCCGAGGACGATGAACATCAGTGCTCCGACGACCAGCGTCGCGAACAGCGGAATGATCACCACCGGCATCAGGCCTCGCAGCCACTGCGGGACGGCGATCCGGCCGATGTAGAGCGCGACGACACCGGCGATGAGACCACCGACCAAGCCGCCGATGAAACCGGCACCGACGAACACGGCGACCGCCCCGGCTGTGAAGCCGGGAGCGATGCCAGGCCGGTCGGCGATGGCGAAGGCGATGTAGCCGGCCAACGCGGGCACCAGGAAGCTGAATGCCAACGAACCGATCTGGAACAGCACTGCGCCGAGATAGGTGGCCAGACCACCGTCGGGAAGGTTGGTGATCGAGTTGTTGAGAACGATGTCCTTGGCCGGACCGGAGATCTCGTATCCGCCGAGCAGGAAGCCGAGTGCGATCAGCAGGCCGCCGGCCGCGACGAACGGGATCATGTAGCTGACACCGGTCAGGAGGACCTGACGGAGGTGGGTGCCGAACCCTACGGAACCGGCATCGGAATCCGCGGCCGCTGCGGCGGTGCCGTCAACGGTGGCGGCGGCGGGATTCTCGGAGGCGCGCAACGCTTCTGCGAGCATCTTGTCCGGCTCGTTGATTGCCCGCTTCACACCGGAAGCGACGACGGGCTTACCGGCGAATCGTTCGCGGCCCTTCACTCCGACGTCGGTGGCGAAGATGACCGCGGCGGCTCCGGCGATCACCGAAGGATCAAGGGGGGTGCTTCCGCTCGAACCTTGGGTTTCGACGTGCACCTTGACGCCGGCGCGTTCACCCGCGGCGACGAGTGAGTCCGCCGCCATGTAGGTGTGAGCGATTCCGGTCGGGCAGGCGGTGACCGCGACGATGTGACGCTCCGCGGGCGCTGGTGCCGGGGTCTCCTCGGTAGCGTGTTTCCCGGTGGAAACAGGTGCCGGGGGTGTCGCTGCCGCAGCCTTTGCTGCAGGATCCTTCGGTGCGGGATTGAGTACCTCGTCGACCAGTCTCACGATCTCGTCCGGCGTCGACGCTTCACGAAGTGACGTGACGAACGCGGGCCTGACGAGTGCTCGGGCCAACGAGGAGAGCAGCTTCATGTGCTCGGCCCCGGCGCCTTCGGGGGCCGCGATCAGGAAGACCAGATCGGCGGGGCCGTCGGGTGCACCGAAGTCGACCTTCGGATCGAGTCGAGCAAACCCCAGGGACGCGGACGAGACAGCCTCGGCGCGGCAGTGGGGAATTGCGATTCCGCCGGGCAGTCCGGTCGCGGACTGCGCTTCGCGAGCGAGTGCGGCATCGACCAGTCCCGCGGCGTCGCTCGCCCGTCCCGCTGCAGTCAATCGCGCTGCGAGAGAACGAATGACATCTTCCTTGGTCGAACCCAGGTCGGTGTCGAGTGAGATCAGTTCGGGACTGATGATCTCCGGGCCGGAACTGCCGGCTGCGGTGGTATCGGACATGTCAGGTTCCTTAGGGCGTCAGGCGAGTTCGGTGGGGACGGGGATGGGAGAGGCGGCATCTGCTGCAGATACCGAAACCGCTGCCAGATCGATCTGTTCGGGTGTGGGAAGGGTTGTGCCGGGAAGGGAGGCAGCGGCGCTTCCGTAGGCGACCGCGTGACGTAGCCGCTCGGATTCCGAGCCGCCGCCAGCTTCGGCGAGGATGTAGCCGGCCAGCGACGAATCGCCTGCGCCGACGGTACTGACTGCGACAATCGGGGGAGCGGTGGCGATCCACGCGCCGTCGGCCGTGACGAGGACGGCCCCGGCTGCGCCGAGCGTGGCGAGCACGCTGCCGACTCCGCGATCGACCAATCGCTGCGCCGCCGTGATTGCAGGCCCGGGATCACCGTTCTCGGCAGCACGTTCGAGGACGTGGCCGTCGACGCCGGTCAGTTGCGCGAGTTCCTCGCCGTTGGGTTTGAGCAGATCAGGTGCCGAGCCGGGGAAGCCTTCGGCGAGTGCCGTCAGTGGGGCGTCCGAGGTGTCGACCGCCACCTTGCACGGGTGATCGCGCAGCGCGGCGACCAGTTCGCCGTACCACCCCAGCGGAACGCCGGGAGGCAGTGAGCCGGACAGCGCGAACCACAGTGCGGTGTCGGCGCGGGCGATCAACTCCTGTGCCAGGGCGTCGAGCGTCGAACCGGACAGCGTTGCGCCCGGTTCGTTGATCTTCGTCGTGGTCCCGTCCGGTTCCGCGATGGTGATGTTGGTGCGAGCCGGACCCGTTGTGGCGACGCCGATGTGGGGAATCCCACCGGTTGCGAGCGCCGAGAGCAGAGGGTCACCACCGTTTCCCGGCAGCACCGCGAGCACGTCGAGGTCGGCTGCGGCGAGAACACGCGCCACGTTGACCCCCTTGCCGCCGGGGTCGCTGCGAGTGGAGTGGGCGCGTAGGACGGAGCCTCGTTCGAGCCGTTGCTCGAGTTGTACGGTCCGATCGATACTCGGGTTGGCTGTCAGTGTGACGATCATGCGATCACCACCTCGATTCCGTGGTCGTGGAACTCGGATGTGTCTGTGGGACTGATCTCTTCGTCGGTGATGAGGACGTCGATGCTGTCGAGTGGTGCGAAGCTGATCAAGTGCTCGCGGCCGACTTTGCTGGAATCGGCCACCACGACAACGTGATTGGCGGCCTTGACCATCGCTCGTTTGACGGCGGCCTCTTCGCTGTCCGGGGTGGAGAGTCCGTGCCCGACGCTGATCGCGTTGGTTCCGACGAAGGCGACGTCGACCCGCAACGTGCTCAGCAGGCGCAGAGCGTCCTCGCCGACCGCGGCTTGCGTCACCCCGCGTACTCGTCCGCCGAGCAGGATCAGGGAAATCGAGTTCATCGATGCCAGTCGTGCGCCGATCGGCACGGAATTGGTCACGGCCGTGAAGTCGTTCTCGGTCGGAAGTTCGGGGATCATGCGGCCCGTGGTCGTGCCCGCGTCGAAGATGACGCTGCCGCCGGTAGGAGGGAGATAGGTGACCGCGCAGCGGGCGATCCGGTCCTTCTGTTGCGCGCGGGTCTGATCGCGTTCCGCCATGCCCGGTTCGGTCACGTGGAGGGATCCGGTCGGAACGGCGCCGCCGTGTACACGCCTGATCTGTCCGATCCGCTCGAGGAAGGCCAGATCGCGACGCACGGTCTCGGTGGTCACACCGAAGGTTTCCGACAGCGCCGCCACGGACATGCGTCCGCGCTGCGACACCATGGTGCCGATCGCTTGTTGGCGTTCTTCCGCGTACACGTGCTCTCCGATTCCGAAATGTGATCCGACGGTGCGTTGTGGATCACAGTGAATGTTGCTTTATGTTGTTTTACGCCCGAGTGTGTTGACATGTCAAGACTTGGGAGTAATCTTCGTCACAACGAAGGTGAGGGCTTTACGCGCTCGAGGTGATCCGGTGTGACACCGGGCCCATCGCTCAAGGAGGACAGATGACCGAACAGCTCAACCGAATCACCGTGCACGGCACCCCCGTCGTGCCCGGAATTGCCTACGGCCCGGCTATCTGGCCGTCCAGCCGACCAGAACTCGTCACCGATGCGCCCGCACTCGACGAGGTCGATCGAGAGGCCGCTGCAGACGCCTTCGTCGCAGCAGCGAAGGCTGTCGAGAACCGCCTTCTCGGACGGGCTGCCGAAGCCACAGGCGCGGCCGCCGAGGTCTTGCAGGCCAACGCGGCGATGGCAGCCGATCGCGGCTGGATCGGGGCGGCAAAGAAGTCGATCGCCGGCGGAGTGCCCCCGGTGCAGGCTGCGATCGCGGCGACGGAGCAGTTCGTGGTGCTGTTCACCAAGGTCGGCGGTGTGATGGCCGAGCGCGTCACCGATCTCGAGGACATCCGCGACCGCGTGATCGCCGAACTCTCCGGATTGCCCGAACCCGGAGTTCCGATGCCCGAGACGCCGTCGGTGCTGTGCGCGGACGATCTGGCTCCTGCGGACACCGCGGGCCTCGATGCAACCAAGATCATCGGACTCGTGACCATCTTCGGCGGCCCGACCAGCCACACGGCAATCATCGCGAGGCAGTTGGGCATCCCGTGCATCGTGGCTGCGAAGGAATTGGAATCCATCGCGGCTGGAACACCGATTCTGATCGACGGAACCACCGGCGACGTGATCGCGGAGCCGGATCCCGAGCAGGCGCGCGAACTGGTCGAACAATCCCGGATCGATCGCGAACGCGTCAGCACGTGGACCGGACCAGGCCGGACGTCGGACGGTCGGCCGGTAGACGTTCTCGCCAATGTTCAAGACGGCGCGGGCGCTCGCGCCGCGGCGTTGACCGCAGCGGGAGGCATCGGGCTCTTCCGGACCGAACTCTGCTTCCTCGGCCGTGAGACCGAACCGACCGTAGACGAGCAGGCGGCGATCTACGCCGAAGTTCTCGAGGCCTTCGCAGGAAAGAAGGTCATCATTCGCACGTTGGACGCGGGTTCGGACAAGCCGCTCAAATTCGCCAACCATCAAGAGGAAGCGAATCCGGCCCTCGGCGTTCGTGGGGTCCGAATCGCCTGGCAGGACATGGGAATTCTCGACCGCCAGCTCGACGCGATCGCGGCAGCCGCGGCGTCGACCAACTCGTCCCCGTGGGTCATGGCACCGATGATCGCCACCCCGGCCGAGGCGAAACGTTTTGCCGATGCGGTGCGGGCACGCGATCTTGTTCCCGGTGTGATGGTCGAGATCCCGGCGGCGGCGCTGTTGGCCGACCAGATTCTCGAACACGTCGAATTCCTCTCGATCGGTACCAACGACCTCGCTCAGTACACGATGGCCGCTGATCGGATGTCCTCCGAACTCGCCGACCTGACCGATCCGTGGCAGCCCGCGGTGCTCGCCCTTGTCGCACGTACGGCCCAGGCCGGTCAGGCGGCAGGCAAGCGCGTCGGCGTCTGCGGTGAGGCGGCCGCCGATCCACTGTTGGCGTGTGTTCTGGCCGGACTCGGAGTTTCCTCGCTGTCGTGCGCTGCGGCGTCGGTCGCGGGTGTGGGAGCGAAGGTCGGGTCAGTCACCATGGCGCAATGTGAGGCGGCTGCGGCGGCGGTGCTGGCAACCGGTGATCCGGTGGCAGCGCGCAAAGCGGCGGCCGACGCAATCAGCTGAACTGGTTTCGTTGGTCTCGGTCGGAGACCGAGCGCCTGACCTCTAGTATTTCGACCTGTGATCGAACGAGAAACAATGACCGGGGCCGGCGGAATCGGCTGGACTGTCCACGGAGACGGCAAGCGGATCGCCGACGGCGCCGTCGTGGCGCCGGACGAACGACTGAGTTGGCCGCGCACCATCGGGATCGGGATGCAGCACGTCATCGCGATGTTCGGAGCGACACTGCTCGTTCCGACCATCACCGGCTTCCCCGTCACGACGACGCTGTTGTTCTCGGGTATCGGCACCGCGCTGTTCCTGCTCATCACCCGGGGCCGGATCCCGAGCTATCTCGGTTCGTCCTTCGCGTTCATCGCCCCGCTGACAGCGTCGGCAGGATCGGGCCCGGCCGCGCAGCTCGGTGCCGTCATGGCCGTCGGCATCGTGTTGATGTTGATCGGCGTCGCCGTACGTCTGATCGGCAGCCGGGTCATCGACGCCGTCATGCCGCCGGTAGTGACAGGCGCCGTCGTCGCGCTGATCGGTCTCAACCTCGCTCCGACGGCGGTCGGCTCCTTCGAATCGCAGCCGCTGATCGCCACGGTGACGCTCGTTTCGATCCTGCTGGTCACGGTCGTCGGTCCCGGGCTGCTCGGCCGGTTGGGCATTCTGGTCGGCGTAGTGATCGGCTGGGTCTTCGCCGCGGTCATCGGTGGTCTCGACAGTGAACGAGTGTCCGCTCTGCGCGAAGCCGACTGGTTCGGGCTGCCGAGTCTGCACGGACCGTCGTTCGACTGGTCGGTGATCGTGCTCGCGCTGCCCGTGGTGATCGTTCTGGTCGCCGAGAACGTCGGACATGTCAAGGCGGTGTCCGCCATGACGGGTAAGTCCCTCGATGATCTGGCCGGCAATGCGCTGTTTGCAGACGGTCTCGCCACGACCTTGGCGGGCGCCGGCGGCGGATCCGGAACCACCACGTATGCCGAGAACATCGGGGTCATGGCAGCGACGCGTGTGTACTCGACCGCGGCGTACTGGGTAGCGGCCGCCACCGCCGTGATCCTGGCATTTTCGCCCAAATTCGGTGCACTGGTCTTCACGGTTCCGAACGGCGTCATCGGCGGTGCGACGATGGTTCTCTACGGACTCATCGGCATTCTCGGTGTGCGCATCTGGATGGAAGCGAAGGTGGACTTCACCGATCCGGTCAACCTGACCGTCGCCGCTGCCGCACTGGTTGCCGGCATCGGGAACCTGACGCTGACCATTGGTTCGGTCGAGCTGGGCGGCATCGCTTGGGGGTCGATCGGCATCCTGGTCGCCTACCCGATCATGCGATACCTCGCCAAATTCCGTACTTCGAGTAACAGATAACCGCTACAGTCACGAATCGTGATCGTTCGGGTCATCGACGGGTATCGCAACAGGTTCTACCGTCGGAGGCAGTGACGTGGGCCCGCGAACTTCGGCGTGCCCAGTCTCAGCGAAAACATCCCGACCGGGTACATCGTCCCCACCGGGTACATCACTGAAGTGCCGTATATCGAATTGCAAGGAGTCGGCGTGGAGCGCACCCTGTTCGAACCGGAACATGAACTCTTCCGGGAGTCGTACCAGAAGTTCTTGGCACAGCACGTGGCACCGAACCACGAGAAGTGGGAAGAGCAGAACATCGTCGATCGTGACGTCTGGGTCGAGGCCGGAAAGCAGGGATTCCTGGGAACCGCGGTACCTGAGGAATTCGGCGGCGGCGGTGTCAAGGATTTCCGCTACAACGCGATCATCACCGAGGAAACCACCAAGGGTGGCTTCAGTGGTATCGGCTTCACGCTGCACAACGACGTGGTGGCGCCGTACCTCCTGGAGTTGACCAACGAGGAGCAGAAGCAGCGTTGGCTACCCGGATTCGCGTCGGGTGAGCTGATCTCGGCGATCGCGATGACCGAACCGGGTACCGGTAGCGACCTGCAGGGCATCAAGACGAAAGCAGTTCGCGACGGGGACCACTGGGTACTCAACGGTTCGAAGACCTTCATCACCAACGGAATCAACGCCGACATCATCATCGTTGTCGCGTGCACCGACCCGGACAAGGGTGCTCAGGGCTTCAGCCTCCTCGTGGTCGAGCGGGACATGCCCGGCTTCGAGCGAGGACGCAATCTCGACAAGATCGGCATGAAGGCTCAGGACACCGCCGAACTCAGCTTCACCGACGTACGCGTTCCCGCTGCCAACCTGCTGGGCGAAGAGGGAATGGGCTTCTTCTACTTGATGAAGAACCTTCCCCAGGAACGACTCTCGATCGCCGTCGTTGCTGCCGCCGCAATGGAATCGGTTCTCGAGAGCACGATCCAGTACTGCCGTGACCGCAAGGCATTCGGCAAGTCGATCGGCAGCTTCCAGAACACCCGATTCGTACTGGCCGAATTGGCAACAGAGACCACGGCAGTGCGCATCCTGGTGGACAAGTTCATCGAGCAGCTCAATGCCGAGAAGCTGACCGTGCAGGAAGCTGCGATGGCGAAGTGGTGGACCACCGAAGCTCAGGTCAAGCTCATCGACCGCTGCCTCCAGCTGCACGGAGGCTACGGCTACATGAAGGAATACCCGGTTGCCAAGGCGTATATGGACTCTCGTGTGCAGACCATCTACGGTGGCACAACCGAGATCATGAAGGAGATCATCGGACGTTCGCTGAATCTCTGATTCGGGTGATGGACCGCTGATCGTCACGAAAAGACTCTGGGCCCCGGCTGATGCCGGGGCCCAGAGTTTTGTGATCGAGGGTGCGAGCGAACTCAGATCTTCCGCATGACCGTGACAACCTTGCCCAAGATGACGGCGTTGTTGCCGGGAATCGGCTCGAAGAGGTCGTTGTGCGGCATCAGCCACACCTCCTTCTTCGTACGCTTGAACGTCTTCACGGTGGCTTCGCCGTCGATCATTGCGGCCACGATGTCACCGTTCTCGGCGACGTTCTGCTGACGGACGACAACCCAGTCGCCATCGCAGATCGCTGCATCGATCATCGACTCACCGACAACCTTGAGCATGAAGAGCGAACCTTGGCCGACGAGCTCGCGGGGGAGTGGAAACACATCCTCCACAGCTTCCTCGGCGAGGATCGGTCCGCCGGCAGCGATGCGGCCCAGGATGGGGACGAACGCCGGCTCTGGCAGCGGGTCGGCACTGTTGTACTCGCCGGAATGCTTCGACACCGACGCGATGGCGGTATCGGCCGCAACCTCGTCGAGACCCCGAACATCGACTGCACGAGGGCGATTGGGATCGCGTCGAAGGAAGCCCTTGCGCTCCAACGTTCGCAGTTGATGCGCGACCGACGACGTGGAGGTAAGCCCCACCGCATCCCCGATTTCGCGAATGCTCGGCGGATACCCGCGCTCCGTCACCGAATCGCGGATCACTTCGAGAACGCGCCGCTGACGCTCGGTGAGCGTCTCGCTCGACGGAGACGGAACTGCAGAAGCTCCTGCCTCCGCGGCTGTGCTGGAGCGATCGTCCTTCATGGCCTGTTGCCTCCGTGTCTGAAGAAGTCGTGTCTGAAAAACAGCCTGCAAAAGTGCCTGCAAAGTGCCTGGTGCAAGTCGCGCAGAAACCTGTCGGTGCCTCCTGCCAACATTCGAGCTGTCGACAAACACGGAGGCTTTCGCAATTCCCGCTGTGTGGTCTGACACGAATCTAGCCGGATTTGCTCGCGGTTTCAAACATCTGTTCGATTCGTGTCGCTCCAAGTAGAGACATTGTCGGCCAGGCGTGGTAGAAATTCGAACATGCGTTCCATCGAACGCATGATCGAACACATCGATCGGTGTCGACCAGCGGAGGTCACGATGGGTAACGCAGCACTGAAAAGCAACAGGGTTTTCGACGACGCGATTGGTTTCGACGCGTTTGGTTTCGACGGTACGTCGGCACTGAAGTACCACCCCTCGTTCTATGGGCCCGATGCAGACGCTGTGTCCTTCGAACGGCGCGGAGCGGCCGAAATGCATGGCGTGGCCAGGGATGTCGACAACGAACCGCAGGCGGCCGTCGTTCGCCGGGTTCCGGCGGTGGGCGCGGTTTCAGGTTCGCGTTCATTGCGCGAATCTCCTCGCCGGTGGGACAGCGAGCACGATTCGTCACGCCCGTACGGAGGAAGTTTCGCGCACCGAAACAGGGTCGGTGTGTCACGGGTCGAACATGAAGTGGCCGCCGAGGATGTCAGTTGGAAGACGGTTTTCCTGGGCGCCGTATTCACCGCATTCGCAGTGTTGGCGTTGGTGGGGATCGGCGCTTTGTCGAGTGGTGACGTAGCTGCGACAAACGGCGCGACCGAAGTGGTTCGCGTTGCCGCGGGTGAATCCCTCAGTGATATTGCTGCCAAGGTTGCACCTGGCCAGGCTGTCGGTTCGGTGATCGAGCAGATCATGGATCTCAATGCGATGTCGAGTTCCGGACTGTCAGTGGGACAAACGCTGATCGTGCCGGCCTCGGGGCGCTGACCTACCCCGTACCAGGCGGGGGCGTACCGAGCGTGAGAGCAGTCCGTTCACAGCGAGTAAGCTGTCCACTTGACAGTCCCACCACCTCGGGTGGTCGCGTTGAGTACGTGGATCTGCTCTGTAAATCGTCGGAGGATTTGCAGTCGGTAGCGAATCTGAGTTGCGGCCATTTCGGCGACAACGAAGGAACCCCGATGCATTGCCCGTTCTGCCGGCACCCTGATTCCCGAGTGGTCGATTCGCGCGAGGCCGACGAGGGCCAGGCGATCAGGCGGCGCCGTTCGTGCCCCGAGTGTGGCCGCCGATTCACCACGGTCGAGACGGCAGTTCTCTCGGTCGTGAAGCGCAGCGGCGTCACGGAGCCTTTCAGCCGAGAAAAGGTTGTCAAAGGTGTGCGTCGCGCATGCCAGGGCCGCCAAGTGGACAACGATTCGCTGAATTTGCTCGCCCAACAGGTCGAAGATGCCGTTCGAGCTTCGGGTTCTGCCGAAATTCCCAGTAACGAGGTAGGGCTCGCGATCCTCGATCCGCTTCGAAATCTCGACGAAGTCGCCTACCTGCGATTCGCATCGGTGTACAAGTCCTTCAGCTCGGCTGCGGATTTCGAACGTGAGATCACCGACATGCGCGAGCATGCAGAGACCCGTGCCGCCGAGAAGGCTCCCGGCGCCGAGACCGTTTCCGTCGACTGAGGCCGTCGCCTCAGATAACGCTGAGAGCACAGAGCGGTCTTAGGTAACGCTGAGAACACAAAGCGAACAATCGAACAAATCGGGCACGTTATTCGCTTAGTGTCTACCAGGTACGTTCGTCCGCATCTCGGATCTTCACGGAGGCGTTATGAACTTAGTTGCAGTTCTCGGAGTCGTGAACAGCCTGGTAACCCTCGGGTTCGCCAACACTGTTGCCACCTTTGGCGGTTTCCTCACCAACGTCAACATTCAGACAATCTACTGATCGCGCAATTCTCGCCGAACATCAACGCTTGATCGCTTCGATAGCTTTCAGGACTCGCTTTTCGGAAATCGGTGTGGGTGTACCGAGGGACTGCGCAAACAGGCTCACGCGCAGTTCCTCGATCATCCAACTGATCGCGTCGACATCTCGAGCATTGCGACGCTCTTCGGGAAGCGAACTCAACAACCGGTCGTACGCTGCGTACACCCGGTCGAGGACATCCATAGCCTGCTGATCTCGTTGTGCACTTGCGGGCAGAGCTTCGAGACGGAATTTTGCTGCGGCAAGATACCGCGGTAAATCGCGTAGGCGGGCCGATCCCAGTTCGGCGACAAATCCCGGAAACAGCAGTGAGGTCAACTGTTCTCGGACGTCGTCGGCTGCCTCGCCGCGAGAGCGGTCCAGCACGACGCTCAGTCGGTGTGCTTGTTCGAGGATCGGAACAATCATGCGCAGGATCGCGGAAACGCGTCCGGCCAGTTCGGAGCGTGCGATCTTCACCAGGGCATCGAACGCTTCAGGCGTGCGTACCGGTCCACCGTGAGCCGCAATCACTTCGTTGGCAGCTGCCACCCGGCAATCTTCGATGAGGGCCTCCAAGCCGCCGTCCGGATTCTGGCCGAGAGCCAGACGCTGCGTGTTCGACAAGCCGGCGGTCACTGCCTTGAGTTGGGTGGGAACGGCCGCGAGGAGAAGCGCCCGCGTACCTTCCCTCATCGCCTGCGCCTGCGCGGCCGGCGTACTCAGGACACGAACGGCAACTCCGCCGTTCTCCGGCACCAGAGCTGGGTAGCCGGTCACCTGCTGTCCGCCGATGGAGCGAGTGATGGTCTCTTCCAATGCGCCCAGGGTTTCGGATGTCCAGACGGTTGCTGCTGCCCGTTCGGTTCCGGTTGCCGCCTTGGCCACTTCCTTCTGCACGCGCGGGGCGAGTGTGCGTCGTAGCTGCGCCAGATCCTTGCCCTTCGCGAGAACCTTGCCCGATTCGTCCTCGACGACAAATGTCATCCGAAGATGGTCGGGCAGCGCGGCGGGATCGAAGTCCTTGGCGTCGATCTGGATCCCGCCCAAGTGCGAGAGTTCGCGGGCCATTGCGGTCATCAACGGCTCGGATCGAGGTTTGACTGCTGCCAACGCTGCGGCGGCGTAGTCGGGTGCGGGCACGACAGCGCGTCGGATGTTCTTGGGCAACGTCTTGATCAGAGCAGTAACCAGATCGACGCGCATACCGGGGACCAACCAGTCGAAGCCGACCGGCTGAAGTTGCGCGAGCAGGCCGACCGGGATGTGCGCGCTGACGCCGTCGTCGTCCTTTCCCGGCTCGAATTGGTAAGTGAGCGGAAACTGCATGTCGCCCTGGCGCCAAGCGTCTGGGTACTCGCCGCCCAGGACGGCAGCCGCGTCGGAGTTGACCACGGTTTCCGGTGTGAAAGTCAGCAGACTCGGATTCTTGCGCCGCTCGGCCTTCCACCACTGGTCGAAATGCTTGGCGGATACGGCTTCCTGGCCGATACGTTCGTCGTAGAACTCGTAGAGAGTTTCGTCGTCGACGAGGATGTCGCGTCGGCGCGCGCGGTTCTCGAGTTCTTCGACGTTGTCGAGGAGTGCACGGTTTTCGTGGAAGAACTTGTGGTTCGTCTGCCATTCGCCCTGCACGAGCGCATGGCGGATGAAGAGATCGCGAGAGGCCTCGGGATCGATTCGTGAGTACGTCACTGCGCGGCCGGTTACCAGAGGAACTCCGTAGAGAGTGACCCGCTCGTATGCCATCGCCGAGCCGCGCTTGGAGGACCAGTGCGGTTCGGAATAGGTCCGTTTCACCAGGTGCGGGGCGAGCTTTTCAGCCCACTCGGGTTCGATACGCGCGGACATGCGCGCCCACAGCCTCGACGTTTCCACGAGTTCGGCGGCCATGACCCAGCGTGGTGGCTTCTTGAACAGTCCCGATCCGGGGAAGATCGCGAAGTGGCTGCCTCTGGCGCCGAGGTAGTCCCGCTTCTCGCCCTCGCGTAGCCCGATATGCGAGAGCAACCCGGCAAGGAGCGACTGATGGATCGCGTTCTCGCTTGCCGGTGTCTCTCCCACTGTCCAGCCGAGACCGCGGGTGATCTGCCGGAGTTGCCCGTGCAGATCCTGCCATTCGCGGATGCGGAGCCAGTGCAGGAACTCGTTCCGGCACATCTTGCGAAACTGGTTGGAGGACAGATCGTTACGTTGTTCGCGTAAGTAGTCCCACAGTTTCAGGTAGGCCAGGAAGTCGGAGTTCTCGACGTTGAAGCGGGCGTGCTTTTCGTCGGCGGCTTGCTGGAACTCGGCGGGCCGCTCGCGAACGTCCTGGATGGACAACGCCGCGACGATGACAAGGGTTTCGTGAAGGCAACCGTTGTTCTTGGCTTCCACCAGCATCCGTGCCATCCGCGGATCCACCGGAATCTGGGCCAACTCGCGGCCGACCGGCGTCAGTTCGGGGTGGCTGGCCTCGGAACCTCGCGCGATGGCGCCGAGTTCCTCGAGGAGTCCGATTCCGTCCTTCACGGCGCGCTGGTCCGGCGGTTCGACGAAGGGGAATGCCGCGATGTCGCCCAGGCCGAGGGCCGTCATCTGCAAGATCACGGATGCGAGGTTGGTTCGCAGGATCTCCGGTTCGGTGAATGCCGGCCGTGACTCGAAGTCCTCCTCGGAATACAGGCGGATGCAGATTCCTTCGGCGACGCGGCCGCAACGCCCGGAACGCTGACGAGCTGACGCCTGCGAAATGGGCTCGATCGGCAACCGCTGAACCTTGGTGCGCACCGAATATCGCGAAATGCGCGCGGTTCCCGGATCGACGACGTACCGAATGCCGGGAACGGTCAGCGAGGTCTCGGCCACGTTGGTGGCAAGGACGACGCGTCGGCCGGTGTGCGGCGAGAACACTTTGTGTTGCTCGGCGGCAGACAGCCGCGCGTACAGCGGGACGATTTCGGTGTTGCGAAGACGCCGATCGCGTAAAGCATCTGCGGTGTCGCGAATTTCGCGTTCGCCGGAGAGGAAGACCAAGATGTCGCCTTCGCCCTCCGCGCTCAGCTCGTCGACCGCCTCGCAGACCGCGTCGACGGGATCGCGGTCGAAGGTGATGTCGCCGGATTCGACGGTCAGTGGCCGGTAACGCATTTCGACAGGGAATGTTCGCCCGGAAACCTCGACGATCGGCGCGGGCTTACCGTCGACAGCGAAGTGCTTGGCGAAGCGCTCGGGATCGATGGTCGCCGACGTGATGATGACCTTGAGATCGGGTCGGCGGGGGAGCAGCTGAGCCAGGTAACCGAGGATGAAGTCGATGTTGAGGCTGCGTTCGTGCGCTTCGTCGATGATCAGCGTGTCGTAGCGTCGGAGCATACGGTCGCGCTGAATTTCGGCGAGGAGAATGCCGTCGGTCATGAGCTTGACGTAGGTGCGGTCCGAGACCTGGTCGGTGAACCGCACGGTGTATCCGACGGCGTCGCCGAGTTCGGTGTCGAGTTCTTCGGCGATACGTTCGGCAACGGTGCGTGCTGCCAACCGGCGCGGCTGTGTGTGTCCGATCAGACCGCGGACGCCACGTCCGAGTTCGAGACAGATCTTCGGGATCTGGGTTGTCTTACCCGAGCCGGTCTCGCCGGCGACGATGACAACCTGATTCTCCGAGATCGCGGTCGCGATGTCGTCCTTGCGCTGACTGACGGGCAGAGCTTCCGGATACGAGACTGCGGGAACATTGGCGGAGCGTGCAGCCAACCGCGTGCGCGCCGTTTCGATTTCCTCGGCCAGCGCCACCAAAGCGTCTGGTGTGCGGGCACGGTCGAGTTTGCGACGGAGTCGACTCTCGTCGCGGAGTGAGACCTGCGCCAGCGCGCTCTTCAGGTCACTCCGCTTGGGGGAGAGCGGGGCCGGTGGTGTTGTAGACATGCTGATGACAGCCTATCGAACGCGTTCACAACTACCGCTCGCAGATCGTGCTGATGTGCAAATATCGACCAGTGACGACAAATACCGCAAATGAGTCATCGGTGCCTGTCTTGTCGACGCCGATCGCCGTGCGAGCCCTGAGACTGTTGTTTGCTGTGTTCGGACTTGCCGCTTTGCTGTGGATCCCGATCCGTGACGCGGCTGAGCTGTCTCTGTCGAACTATCTGAGCTACTTCACCATCGAGAGCAACATTCTTGCAGTGATCGTGTTGCTGATCGGTGCAATTCGAGATCCACAATCGCAGGCGTGGCAGTCGATCCGCGGGGCGGTGACGCTGTACATGGTGATCACCGGCATCATCTACGCCGTCCTCCTGGCAGATATCGACGTCAATTTGAACGATGCCTGGATCAACTCGGCACTGCATCGGATTCTTCCGTTGGTCATGCTGCTCGACTGGGTGTTCTTCGCCTCGAGGCACAGGATCTCCGAAGCACGTTCACTGCAGTGGTTGCTGTTCCCGGTCGTGTACGGCGTGTACACGTTGATCCGAGGCTCGATCGTCGACTGGTATCCCTACCCGTTCATGGATCCGCGCCACCAGGGCTATCTGGCCCTGTTCATCGGATTCGTCGTACTGGGCATCGCGATGGCCCTGATGGCGTTGGCAGTCAATGCCGTCGGACGGCTGGGAGCCGGGCTACGCGGACGGAACGCTGCGAAGTCCTAGGGGATTGCCGGAGGCGAGCACCTGCTCGAGGCGGTCCACGTTCGGATGCTTACCGGGGTTCGCCCGCGCGTCCTCGGTGTGCTCGGCGAAGATCGTCAGTCCTGCCGAGGCGGCTTCGGGTGTCAGCGCGCCGTAGACCTGAGCGAGATGGTTGTACACCTTGACCGAGCCGGACTTTCCGGGCTTGTTCTCGACGGTGTCGAGGACGGTTCCGTCGGCGTCGAGTACCTCGATGGCGGCCAGATGATCGATGGCGGGCAGTGCTGCAAGATTGTCGGCAAAAGTCATGGTCGACAGATTACGGGTGCGCCCGTGAAAGCCGGTGCCGGGCGAGCGCCGTCGTGCGCGGATTTCCGGTGTCGATATAGTCGCAGCACATCGTTTGCACACCAGCATCGTTTGTATTCGAAGGGGACAATGATGGCTTCGGCATTGTGGCACGGGTTCGCGGACATGGGCGCTGTGGAGAAGAACGGCGCGTTTGTCGTCTCTCGCGGTGAGGGCGCGTACATCTGGGACCGCGAGGGCACTCGGTATCTGGATGCGACGGCGGGCCTGTGGTTCACCAATGTCGGGCACGGGCGCACGGAGATCGCGGACGCGGTGGCGGCTCAGTTGTCGAAGATCGCTCATTTCTCGAATTTCGGTGATTTTGTTCCCGAGACCACGCAGGTGTTGGCGGAGCGTCTGGCGACGATCGCGCCGGTTGCCGGGAGCAAGATCTTCTTCACCTCGGGTGGTTCGGATTCGGTGGACACTGCGGCGAAGCTGGCTCGCCGGTACTGGCACGAGGTGGGGCAGCCGGAGAAGGCGATCATCGTCGGACGCCAGAAGGCGTATCACGGAATGCACGTTGCCGGAACGGCTCTCGCTGGTATTCCGGTGAACCGTGAGGGGTACGGCGAGCTGATGGCGGATGCGGCGACCGTCGGCTGGGATGATGCGAAGAGCCTGCTCGAGTTGATCGAGAAGATCGGTGCGAACAAGATCGCTGCGTTCTTCGCGGAGCCGATCATCGGTGCGGGTGGGGTGTATCTGCCGCCGGAGGGGTATCTGGCCGAGGTGCGTGACATCTGCCGTGAGCACGACATCCTCTTTGTCGTCGACGAGGTCGTGACCGGTTTCGGCCGGATCGGTGGTGAGTGGTTCGCGTCTACTCGTTTCGATTTGCAGCCGGACATGATGACCACGGCAAAGGGTTTGACGTCGGGTTACGTTCCGATGGGTGCGGTGTTCATCGCGCCGCGGGTGGCGGAGCCGTTCTATGCGGGTTCGTGGTGGCGCCATGGGTACACGTACGGCGGGCATGCCGGTGCTGCTGCGGCGGCGATGGCGAACCTCGACATTCTCGAGCGTGAGAATCTGCTCGCGGAGTCGAAGCGTTTGGAGGCGTCGTTGCATACGCATCTGCAGCCGCTGGCGGAGCATCCGCGGGTGGCGGAGGTTCGTAGTGGGCTCGGTGCGGTTGCTGCGGTGCAGTTGGCTGATCCGGCGGAGGCGTTGCCGTTCGTGAAGACGCTTCGTGAGCACGGTATTTCGGGTCGCGCGGCGGGTCAGGGTGCGATGCAGATTTCGCCGACGTTCGTCATGACCGATGATCAGGTCGCGGAGATGGCAGCAGGAATCCTCGCAGCTCTCGGCTGAAGTCAGCTGCGGCGCCGAAAGAGTTTCTCGATTCGGCGCCGCACAGCGTTGGGTGCAGGTTCGAGTTCCAGAACCTCTTGTTCCGACTGCTTGGCGTAGGCCTGGGTGTACCGCTCGTGCAGTACCGAGCGAATTTCGTCCGGAGAGTAGGCCCGACGCTGGCGTTCGCCGCGCGCAACGAGAACCCCGGTGGCGGCAACGCCCATTGCACCGGCGAGGCCGACCAGTTTCCAAACGTGCGAGGCGCGCAGAGGAGTACGGAGTTTCATCCCTCTACGCTAGAGGCATGGACCGACGATTGCTTTCGCAGGTGAGTCTCGACGAGGCCGCTGCGGCGACCCGCACGGGCGACATCTGGATCTTCCGTGGAGAGTCGACGGCGGACCGGGCCATTCAGACACTGACCAACAGTCCCGTCAACCACGTCGGAATGTCGGTCGTGATCGACGACCTCCCGCCGCTGATGTGGCATGCGGAACTCGGTCACTCGCTGCAGGACATGTGGACCGGACGCTTCCAGCGTGGTGTCCAACTGCACGATCTGCGATCGGCCGTTCAGGTTTGGGGCGCCAAGTACGGGCAGCGTGGATGGTTGCGCCAGCTCGACCACGAAGTCACCCGGGAGCAGGAAGACGCTCTGCTCCAGACGATCGCGCGGCTGGACGGTACGCCTTTCCCCTCGACGGCCAAGCTTGCTTCGCGCTGGTTCGGAGGCCGAATCCCGAAGCTGCGCAAGAAGTCCGACGTATCGGCAGTGGCCGTCGAGAGCGCCTACTGCGCCGAAGTGGTTGCCAAGACCTATGAAGCGATGGGTCTGCTCGTCGGCAATCGTCGTGTCAACTGGTTCGACCCGGGCAAGTTCTGGAGTGGAGATCAGTTGCCCCTCGCGCCGGGAGTTGCGCTCGGTGACGAGATCTCGGTATCACTGAGTGCACGTGACCTCGAGGCCGGACGCAATCCCGCCGGGTACTCACAAGGTTCGTGACGGCTCGGCGACGACGCGGCCGCCGACTTCGAGCCAACCTTCCGGAGAGAAGGTCGTGTGAAGGACCGATCCGCGTCCCTGGGTGATGAGCAATGATTTCCTCAATCGGTCCGTGATGCGCAGCGCTGCAGATCCGGTCGCCTCGTCCTCGGCGATTCCCATCACCGGTGCGAACATGCGTGCGCGGATGGCAGCTTCGAGCTTGTCCTGCCACGCCCACAGATACGAATGATCCGCCTCGTAGTCGGACGGATCTGCGTCGATGACGTCGTCCACCGTGTCCATCGGATAGATCGCGAATTCCGGTGCCCATTCGGCACGCGCGCGTACCCACGTCAAAGCGCCGGATTGGCGGACGTCGACACTGCCGGCAGGAACGTCGAGGGCGCTCACGCGACGGCCCTGTTCGCCCAGCCACCACGTGGCACCGACGGTCGGGTGTCCGGCGAAGGGGAGTTCTGCTGCCGGAGTGAAGATCTGGACCCGCGCACGCGAGGCGCCGTCATCCGGAACGTCGATGAAGATGGTCTCGCTGTAGTCGAGTTCCTTCGCGACGGCTTGTCGATCCGATTCTGCAACCGTGGACGCGTCGACGATTCCCAACGGATTCCCGTGCTTGCCGTACTCGTCCGTGAAGACCCGGACCACACTCACCTCGATACCCATCGGTCCACCCTAGCGCGCGAAAAGCCCTCCCCACCTTCACGGTGGGGAGGGCTCGTCGAACTGCACTCAGGTCCGAGTGATCAGACCTGTGCGGCAGAGAGGATCTCGTTGGCTTCGACAGCCTGTGCGACACCCGCGACGATGGAACCGGCGCGGATCGCTTCGAAGATGACCTCGCGGTCGACACCTTCCTGGCGGAGGGTGTTCTCGTGAGCTTCGAGGCAGTGGTTGCAGCCGTTGATCGCGGACACTGCAAGCGACCACAATTCGAAGTCGGCCTTGTCGACGCCCGGGTTGCCGATGATGTTCATCCGCAGGCCGGCACGAAGGTCGTCGTACTTACCGTCGAGGTAGCCCTTGGTGCGGTAGAAGACGTTGTTCATGCCCATGATCGACGCTGCGCCGAGAGCGGCGTTGTACGCCTCTGCCGACAGGTTGTCGGCAGCCTCGGAAGCAATCTCCTTGAGCGTGGACGCAGACTTGGTGGCTGCGGCCGTTGCGAGGAGCGTTCCCCACAACTGCTGCTCGTTCAGGACCGTCGTGCGCGCAATGGAACTCAGGTTGAGCTTGAGGTCCTTCGCGTACTCGGGAAGCGAGTTCTTGAGGTTCTCGACGCTCATACTCAGACGCTCGCAGTCAGGAGCTCGCCGGCGTTGATGGTCGGGTCGCCCTTCTTCCAGTTGCATGCGCACAGCTCGTCGCTCTGGAGAGCGTCGAGGACGCGGAGAACCTCGTCGACGTTACGGCCGACGGAACCGGCTGTGACGGAGACGAACTGGATCTCGTTGTTGGGGTCGACGATGAACGTCGCGCGGTCTGCAACGCCGTCGGCGTTGAGGACGCCGGTGGCCTCGGCAAGCTCGCGCTTGAGGTCCGAGAGCATCGGGAAGGGGAGGGTCTTGAGCTCTTCGTGCTGTGCACGCCACTGGAAGTGCACGAACTCGTTGTCGACGGAAGCGCCGAGAACCTGAGCGTCACGGTCTGCGAACTCTTCGTTGAGCTTGCCGAATGCAGCAATCTCGGTGGGGCACACGAAGGTGAAGTCCTTGGGCCAGAAGAAGACGATGCGCCACTTGCCTGCGTAGTCGTCACTGGTGACGGTGGTGAAGTAGTCATCGGGCTGCTGGGCATCGACCTTGGACAGGTCGCCGCCGATGACAGCCGTGAGGTTGTAAGCGGGGAACTGGTCGCCGATTGTGAGCAGAGCCATGTGTCTCATTCTCCTACGTGTCTCGTGAACAGGAATTTCTTGCGCACACGATCCGGCTGTTCGGACTGTGACGGCCGAACGTGCTGGATCGAGAGGGTTTGTCACCGTCAGCGGGTCGGACGGTTTCGACTGGAGTGTCGAGGTTGTGACCGGCGCTTTTTGGTATGAGTCCATTCTGCATCAAACCGTTCAAAAGGTAAAGGTGATGGGTGGCACTACACTGATAGGCATGTCTGATCAGACTTATCAACCTTCCTTGTCACAGCTGCGTGCCTTCGTGTCGGTCGCCGAGTATCGGCATTTCGGTACTGCCGCAGCGCGTTCCGGTGTGAGCCAACCCACACTGTCGCAGGCGCTGGCAGCTCTAGAGGCGGGGCTGGGAGTCAGACTGATCGAACGCAGTACCCGGCGTGTGCTCGTGACCGCGGACGGACAGCGCTTGCTCGGTCAGGCCAAGCAGATTCTCGAAGCTGCCGACGGTTTCGTCGCGAGCGCGGCCGGCTCCGGCGACTCTCTGACCGGACCGCTACGCATCGGGTTGATCCCGACCGTTGCGCCCTACATTCTTCCGGGGTTGTTGCCGGAGCTGCGCGAGAAGTTGCCGTCGTTGGCGCCGCAAATAGTCGAGGATCAAACGGCGCGCCTACTCGATGCACTGCGATCGGGAGCGCTCGACGTCGCGGTGTTGGCGCTTCCTGCCGGAACACCTGGCCTGGTGGAAGTTCCTGTGTACGAAGAGGATTTTGTGATGGTCGTGCCGAACGATCATTCCTTGGCCGGACGTGTCGATCTCACGGCGGACGTGCTCGACGCGCTGCCGTTGCTCTTGCTCGACGACGGCCACTGCCTGCGTGACCAGACGTTGGATCTGTGCCGTTCGGTAGACGCCCATCCGCTTGCCGGCGACACGCGGGCTACCTCTCTCGCGACAGTCGTGCAATGTGTGGCCGGGGGACTCGGGGTGACTTTGGTCCCGGAATCGGCTGTTGCAGTGGAGGTTCGACGCGGGGACTTGTCGACGGCGCGTTTCGCTTCGCCAGCTCCAGGTCGCACGATCGGCGTCGTGTTCCGCTCGTCGAGTGGCCGAGCAGAAGGATTCCGTCAGCTGGCCGAGCTGGTCCGTTCGGTCAGCCCGACGGTTCCTCGATGACGTAACTCGTTCGACGTCGACGTGAAAGCTAGTCGAGAGAGCCTTCTTTCACGGCAATGACCGCTCCGGGATTGAGAATTCCCAGCGGGTCGAGCGCATCCTTGACCTTGCGATTGAGGGCCATGACGTCTTCACCCAACTGTGACGGCAGCCAGTCGCGCTTGAGTCGACCCACCCCGTGTTCGCCGGTGATCGTGCCGCCGAGCGCGATGGCGAGATCCATCACCCGTCCGAATGCGATCTGTGCGCGTTCGGACATGTCCGGGTCTGCGGGGTCGAAGACGATGAGCGGGTGGGTGTTTCCGTCTCCGGCGTGCGCCACCGTGCAGATCAGGACGTCGAGGTCGTCTGCGATGGCTTCGACCCCGGTTACCAGCTGGGGGAGTGCGCGCATGGGAACGCCCACGTCTTCGAGAAGCAGACTTCCCATCGCGAGCACGGCCGGGAACACCGCTCGCCGTGCCGCCGCAAAAGCGTCACCTTCGGCCTGGTCATCGGTGGCGAATACTTCGGTGGCTCCGTTGTTTTCGCACGCCTGAACAATCGTCTCGATTTCCAGCACGCCTGCCGCGCCGGGTGCGTCGGACTGCGCGAGCAGTAGTGCGTGAGCCTTGCGGTTCAGACCCATGCGTACCGAATCCTCGACAGCATTGATACTGGCGTGATCCATGAACTCGAGCATCGCCGGACGCATGTTGCTGGTGATCGCCAAGACCGCGTCGGCAGCTTCTTGTACCGAGTCGAACGACGCGACGACGGTTGATGCGGGCGGCTGCGCGGGAATCAAACGCAACGTGATTTCCGTGATGATGCCGAGAGTGCCCTCGCTGCCCACGAACAGTTTGGTGAGTGAGAGTCCGGCGACGTCCTTGAGAAGGGGACCTCCGAGGCTGACAGCTGTACCGTCCGCCAGCACGACCCGGAGTCCGAGAACGTAGTCGGTGGTAACTCCGTACTTGACGCAGCAGAGCCCGCCGGCGTTGGTGGCTGCATTGCCGCCGATGGAACAGATCTCGAAGGACGACGGGTCAGGTGGGTACCAGAGTCCGTGCTCTGCGGCGGCTTTCTTGACCTCCGCATTCATCAAGCCGGGCTGAGTAACCGCCACCCGGGCGACCGGGTCGATCGTGATCTGTCGCATTCGCTCGGTGCTGACCACGATGCAACCGTCGACGGCGCTGGATCCACCGGAAAGGCCCGAGCCGGCACCTCTGGGAACCACCGGAACGCGGTGGGCGGTTGCCCATCGCATCACGGTTTGGATGTCTTCGGTGCACGTAGCGCGAACCACGGCAGCTGGACGGCCGGCGGTCGGGTCGGCGGCCCAGTCCTGGCGGTAGCCCGCGGTCACGTCCGGATCCAGCAGGACGGCTCCCTCGGGGAGTGCCGCTACCAATTCGTCGAGGGCTGAAGAACTCGCGGGAGTCATACTCTCATCATGCTCGACGGAGTTCGACGATGCGCCAATTCGCGAGACCACAGCCCGAGTCTGTCGCGCCTGATCAGTTCAGCGTTGTCCGGCAGCGATCCTCCGAGTTGCCAGTTGAAGCCCTAGCGGCCCTTCTGCTTTCCGGAGAACCGGCCACCCGAACTCTTGGTCCCACCGGACTTCCCGCTGCCTGATTTGCCGCCCGCCTTGGCCTTACCGGAACCGGCGTTGCGTCCGGATATGTTCTTCGCGGTGCCGGCGCCCTTAGCTTTCTGCCCGTTCTTGGCAGCTTCTGCGCGACGCTCGCGGGCCGCGATCTTGGCCTTGACGGAGCCCTTGATCTTCTCGGCCGGCTCGCCGTTCCGTCCGCGGGAACTCTGTGCCGTTCGGCCCCGCACGATGCCGATCAGTTCCTCGACCAGATCTGTGGTCTTGGACTCCATCCATGCCAAAGCCACAGGAGCCTCGGGCGCACCGTCCACCGGACGGAAGGTCAGGTCCTTGCGATGGTGGAACCGCGCCAGCGAATGGGGAACCACGACAACTCCGACGCCGGCGGCCACCAACTCGATGGCGTCGGCGATGGTCGCTGGTCGCTCGGCGGCGGTCTTTCCGGGACGGGTCGGCCAGTCGAGTCTGTCGTCGAGAGGATCGAGCACTATCTCGTCGGCCAGATCGTCGACGGAAATCTGATCGACAGTAGTGAATACGTGATCTTTCGGTACCACCACCACCGGGGTTTCCGCGTACAGCGAGATGGCGCTGATGCCGGTCCGGTCGATCGGCAGTCGAACCAAACCTGCATCTGCTTCACCGGCGCGAAGTGCAGCTTCGAGTTCGAGAACCGGGAACTGAACAAGTTCCAGACGCACCTCGGGGAGCCGCTCGTGCCACACCCGGACCCACTTGGTGGGCGTCACCCCCGGGGCGTACGCGAGTCGAAAAATTGCCTGACTATCCGCGTCTGTCACCAGGCAAGGCTACCGCCTTGGTAAAAGCACCCGTATCGGCTGGTTACTCTTGTTGCATGACGTCGAACAAAACTCCCCAGACGATGAAGCCGACGACGGCTGCCAAGAAGCTGGGTGTGTACCTGGAAGCAACACCTGCGCAGTTCCAGGAAGGCGACGTGACTCGTGACGAGCTGACCGCTCTGCAGACCGATCCGCCGGAGTGGCTGCTGGAGCTGCGACGCACCGGACCGCACCCTCGCCCGGTCATCGCAGCCAAGCTGGGCGTATCGATCGCCGGCCTGGCCCGCGGCGGCGTCGAAGAAGCACTCACCACGGATCAGATCGCCGCACTCCTCGAAGAGAAGCCCGAATGGCTCGAAAAGGAACGCGCTGTTCAGGCCGAGGTGCGGGCCGAGAACGTTCGCATCAAGGAAAAGCGCGCTGCTCGCCGCAACCAGCCGCGGAAGGCTCGAAGGGGCTGACGCCCCCTGTGCGCCTTTTTGGTAGCGCCGACTACCAGAAAGGCGCACAGGCGCTAGCCTTCTACGACGCTCAGCTCGTCGAACACGATTTCACCCGCGGCATCCGATTCCGGGATGTCGACGACGGCAAGCAGTGCCCATCCGTGATCGCCCTCCGGATCCTCGAGCACCTGCCGCACCCGCCAGAACTCACCCTCTTCGGTGACCTGGAAGAGCGCCGGCCCGCGCGCCGATGGCCCGGTTCCGATTGTTGCGTACTCCTCGAAGTACGGGAGTAGTTGCTCTTCCCACTCGGCGGCGTCGATACCGTCCTCGAGGTTTTCCAGCTCATTCCACTGCCGACGCGACGCGAGGTCGATGCGTCGGAACATCGCATTGCGCACCATGACGCGGAATGCGCGCGGGTTCGCCGAGATGGGACGGGGAATGTCGGCGCCGAACGCAACCTCTTCCGTATCTGCCTCGGCTCCGGGGTCGGTGAGTGACTCCCATTCGTCGAGCAGGCTCGAGTCGACCTGACGGATCAGCTCGCCCAACCACTCGATGATGTCTTCGAGTTCCTCGGTGCGCGCTTCCGTCGGGACGGTCTGTCGCAGCGCGCGGTAGGCGTCGGCGAGGTAGCGCAGGACGAGGCCCTCGGACCGGGTGAGTCCGTAATGGCTGATCAACTCGGCAAACGTCATGGCGCGTTCGATCATGTCGCGCACCACGGACTTGGGGGAGAGGGCGAACTCGGTGATCCACGGGTGGCCACCCCGGTACATTTCGAAAGCCGGGAACAGCAAGTCCGACAACGGTTTCGGCCACGTAACCTCTTCGAGGAGTTCCATGCGCTCCTCGTACTCGATGCCGTCGGCCTTCATCTGCGCAACCGCTTCGCCACGAGCGAAGTGCTGCTGCGCCATCAGAACCTGACGCGGATCGTCGAGCGTCGACTCGATGATCGAGACGACATCGAGTGCGTAACTGTCGGATTCGACGTCGAGAAGTTCGAATGCCGCCAAGGCGAACGGTGAGAGTGGCTGGTTCAAGGCGAAGTCGCGTTGCAGGTCCATCGTCAACCGAGCCATGCGGCCGTACTCGTCGGGTTCGTCGAGGCGTTCCACGATGCCGGCGCTGAGCAATCCGCGATACAGCGAGATCGCTTTGAGGATGTGCTTGCGCTGCGCCGGACGCGATTCGTGGTTGTCCTCCAACAGGTGCCGCATCGCGTCGAAGCAGTTACCCGGGCGGGCAATGACATTGAGCAGCATCGAGTTGCTGACCGAGAATCGCGACACCAACGGCTCGGGCGATGCGGCGACCAAGCGATCGAACGTCGCTTCGCTCCAGGACACAAACCCCTCGGGAGCCTTCTTGCGTTGAATCTTCTTGATCTTCTTCGGATCGTCGCCGGCCTTGGCGACTGCCCGCAGATTCTCTACTTCGTGTTCCGGTGCCTGGACGACGACGGTGCCCATCGTGTCGTAGCCTGCACGACCCGCGCGACCGGCGATCTGATGGAACTCGCGGGCTTTCAGATGCCGAGTGCGGACGCCGTCGTACTTGGCCAGACCCGTGAGCAGCACCGTGCGGATCGGGACGTTGATGCCGACGCCGAGGGTGTCGGTACCGCAAATCACCTTGAGAAGCCCGTCCTGTGCGAGAACTTCGATGAGCCGTCGGTACTTGGGCAGCATGCCCGCATGGTGAACGCCGATGCCGTGCCGGACCAGGCGGGAGAGTGTTTTTCCGAACCCGGTGGTGAAGCGGAAACCACCCAGCGCCTCGGCGATCGCTTCCTTCTCTTCTTTGGAACAGAAATTGACGCTCGTCAGTGCCTGGGCGCGTTCGAGGGCGGCGGCCTGCGTGAAATGCACGATGTAGACGGGGGACTGGTTGGTGGTCACCAGATCTTCGATGGTTTCGCCGACCGGCGTGGTCGCGTAGGAGAACATCAAAGGCACGGGGCGTTCTGTGCCGGAGACGACGGTGGTGGGTTTCCCGGTACGCCGCGTCAGATCTTCGGAGAAGAAGTCGACTTCACCGAGAGTTGCCGACATCAACAGGAACTGGGCGTGCGGCAACTCGATGAGCGGAACCTGCCACGCCCAACCTCGATCGGGTTCGGAGTAGAAGTGGAACTCGTCCATCACGACCTGGCCGATATCGGAGTTCGGGCCCTCGCGCAGTGCAAGATTCGCGACGATTTCGGCCGTCGCACAAATGATCGGCGCCGACGAGTTCACGGCGGCGTCGCCAGTCATCATGCCGACGTTCTCGGCACCGAAGACCTCACACAGTGCAAAGAACTTCTCGCTCACCAAGGCCTTGATCGGCGCTGTGTAGTACGTGCGCTTGCCGAGCGACATCGCATAGAAATGCGCGCCGATCGCCACCATCGATTTGCCTGACCCGGTCGGCGTCGCAAGGATCACGTTTGCACCCGAGACCAACTCCATGACGGCCTCTTCTTGGGCCGGGTAGAGCGTCAAACCTCGTTCGATGGTCCACGAAGAGAAGGCGTCGAAAACGGAATCAGGATCCGCGTTGTCGGGGAGAAGTTCCGTCAGCAGCACTCGTACAGGCTAGCCGCAACCGTGGATCAGGTTGCGCTTCGCTCGTCCGAGCCCATGGCGTCGAGCACCGCCATGCGGGTGGACGACGTTCCGGTGATGGTGTTCTCGCCGACCCCGGAGATCAGCATGTGGCGCCAGCGAGCCTCGTCGAAGACGAGTGGTGCGGTGCTGGAAAGAAAATCTTCGACGATCTGCAGGAAACGCATCGGATCGTCGCGGAACGGGAAGTGGCCCGAGCCGCGGAAGACTTCGAGCCGTGAGTTCGGCATCGCCGCGTGCGCGAGGTGAGCGTGGGAGACGGGAATGACGGAGTCGTCGTCGCCCCAGATCAGTTGAACCGGCAGATTCTCGGTCAGATAACAGCGGTCGAGCATCGTGACGACCTGTCCGCGCCAGTCCACGACGGCCCGCAGCGTACGAAGGTAGGCCTCGTAGGCAGTGGGGTCGGGGAGATCAGCGAGCACGCGAATCAGGTCCGGTGTGTCATGCAACATGGTGCCGGGACGCAAATTTGAACCGTGAACTACGCCGGCAAGGTTCCCGGCCATCCGGACGAGCGGCATCGCACCAGGTATCCGGAGCAGCTTTACCACCTCGTTGACCACCGGAACGGACATGAGGCGCAGTAGCGGATGGACGTCCTTGGTGACGCCACCGGCCGAGACCAGCACGAGGCGATCCACCATGTGCGGGAATTGGTAGGAGAACTGCATCGCTACGCCGCCGCCGAGCGAGTGCCCGATGACGGTGACGTGCTCGATGCCGAGCGTCGACAGAAGATCCCGCATGCCGTTGGCGTACGCGGCTACCGAGTAATCCGCGCGTGGCTTGTCGGAACGGCCGTGACCCAACAGGTCAGGTGCGATGACCGTGTACTTCTTGGCGAGGTGGGGAATGATCTCGGTCCACGTCGACGAGTTGTCGCCGATTCCGTGCAGGAGCAGTACTGCCGGACCCTCGCCGGCTATCCGAAATGCGCGTCGGTAGCCGTGAATCGTCCGGAACATCATCCGCGGTTCCTCGTCGGGGACCGGTCGGAGCTGACGGTTCCGTGGTCTGCTCATGTCGCCTCCTGGCTCTGCGTGTGACCACGTTGACTGTCTGCTCCAGTTGTTGAGCCGTCAACGAAAATCACACAGAGTTTGAGGCTATCCGACGGATGTGTCCTGAACAACAGCCCAGGTAACGGAGGGGTTGCGGAATGCGCACAATGTCGAATTATGCGCCCCGCCCGTCACATTTTCGTCAGTTGTCGCCTCGATCGAGGTCTCCAGCTGAGCCGAAGTCGTCATTTCCTGCCTGTTCGGCCAGGAACTTTTCGAACTCTGCGCCGATCTCGTCACCGCTGGGAAGGTCGGCCTCGCCGGCCAGAAGGGACGACTGTTGTTCCTGAGCGGCGACAAAAGTGTCGTATTGACGCTCCAAAGCGTGGACTACAGTCTGAACTTCTTCGTTCCCGGCTATGTGCTCGTTAACCTGTTCCCGAACGCGCGCCGCGGCCTCACCCAGTGCAACCAAGGGCAACTCCAGATCCGAAACCTCGGAAACGTTTTCGAGCAAAGTTTCTGCGGCGCCCGGGTAGTCCGTTTGCGCGAGGTAGTGGGGGACATGCACCGAAAAGCCCATCGCCTCGTGCCCGTGCTGAGACATACGAAGCTCGAGCAGTGATGATGCGCTGCCGGGAACCTGCAGTTCACCTGACCAACGCTGATGGTCCTGGATCAGGTCCTTGTTGGTCGAATGTGCTGTCACACCGAGCGGTCGGGTGTGCGGGATTGCCATCGGAATCGCGTTGAGCCCGATGGTTCGACGCACTCCCAACTGTTCGGACAACAGTCGAACAGCTGTGGTGAACCGCTCCCACTTGAGGTCCGGTTCCATCCCTGCGAGCAGCAGGAACGGCGTGCCGGCCGTATCGCGCAGTGCGTACAGATTGAGCGCCGGAGCGTCGTAATCGGAGAAATGATCGGCCTTGAACGTCATCGTCGGTCGACGCGAGCGGTAGTCGATCAGCTCGTCGACAGCAAACGACGCGACAAGCTCGGTCTCGAGGCTTTCGCGCAGATGCGTCGTCGCCAATTTCACGGCGTGACCGGCGTCGGAGTAACCCTCGAGTCCGTGAATCAGGATCGGTCCCTGGCCGTCGGCAGCCGCCAACTGGGGCGCCGGAAATTCCAGCTCGTACATCCTCGACTGTTCGTCCATCGCAGTCCCCTTCGCTCTTCGGTCTTGATCTCAAGTGTCCACTACCGGCGCACGCGCGACAGCATCGGAGTCAGGTGCCCGACAGCACTGGATCAGACGTTCATCGGTAAGAACACCGAGTTGGTGACCGATCATTCCCGATCCGACGAGACAGGCGTTCGCCGAGAGCGAAGCTGAGCGGTATCTTTCGACACTTGGCCTGGGCGTTCGCTAGATGTCGGGTGCGCGGCTTCGGACATGGCAGAGTGGAACACAAGGTCGGCACGGCCGATTTGTCCGAAATGGATTGGTCGATTGTCGGTATCGGTCGAGTGCGGAGGCTTACATGCGGGTGTGTCCACGATCGTCCAGGCGAGTGGCCGCATGCTCACTTGCTGCGGTGGCCGCCGTTGCACTACTCGCGGGCTGCTCCGGGTCGGTCCAAGGAGCACCCGTTCCGGACTCCGCGCCGGCGACTGCCGGTGCGACCGACAGCGGCACGGCGGCGCCGAGTACGACGGCTGCACCCAAATCCTCGACGCCGAAATCCACCTCTCCGAAAACGGCGGCACCGCTGTCCGAACTGCTGCTGACTCCCGAGGAATTCCCCGAGCCCTTCGGCGCTGTTGTGCTGCCCCCGCAAGCCGTTCCGATGGCAGCGCCGGATCTAGTCGGCGTCCCGCGCGGTGCCACCGTCGATCCGTCCGAATGTGAGCCACCGGAACAGGATTACGGTCCGAACGGGACCGTGATGGCGGTCGGGACCGACAATGCGACGAGGGCAACGATTTCGGTCGAACTCACGAAGGTCGATGCACCACTGGACGAGTTGGAAGCGCAGACTCGGCAGTGCCCGTCCATGACTGTCACTGCGAACGGCGTCACTACGACAGTGACGACGGAAATTCTTCCGCCGTCGCCGATCGATGCCGACAAGACGATGTCACTTCGCCGCACTGTCGTGTCCCCCAAGGCCACAGCCGGTGATCAGACGATGCTGACCTTGATCGCGCAGGTCGGCGACGTACGGGTGGCGACAACACTGATGACGTTCGGTTCTGCGACGCCCTCGACGGCACCGCTGGATCAAGCGTTCACCGCAGCCGTACAGAAGGTCAAAGCAGGCAAGTGATTTCGCAGCACACAGGTCCGACAAGTAGCGGAACTGCTCGGTGCGGCGCGGTACTTGGTCCCCAACAAATGCGGTAATCCACAGACGACTTGGACGCAGCTGTTTTCCCTGGTCGAGCAGACGGCCGGGTCAGGGTGATCAGCGACGGTGTGTGCATGACGACATCACCTCTTCCGGGAGAATTCGAATTCTCCGACGACGACCTTGCCGCCCTTCTCGGATGCGTCGAACGCGTCTCCGATCCAGGCGAATTGATCGCGGCAATACCCGCACTCCTGGGCTTCCACCCGTCCAACTCTGTGGTTGCGCTGTCTCTGATGGGCGCCTCCGCCTCGACGCTCGGACCAGTGATGCGGCACGACTACTTTCCCAGTGTCAGGGGAAAGCCCGCGAGGCAGATGAGCGCGGCGCTGCGCCAGTTCGCCGCCGTCTGTGACGGGGAAGGCGCGCGTGCGGTCGTTCTCGTGGTGATCACCGATTGCTCGGCAGCTGAAACTCTGATCGATGAAACCATCGAGCTGGCCGAGGTATTCGAAGACATGCTCGGCGGAACCTGCGTCGAGCTGGCCGACGTATTGTGCACGGCCGCAATAGAATCTGGCCAGCCGTGGACGAGCGTCATGCGTTCGATTCACCGCGGCACCCTGCCAGACCCGGCATCTTCGTCGGTTGCAGCAGCACAGGTGTTGGGCGGGAGGGTCATTCGCCGTTCGCGTGAGGAACTGGTCCGGTGGGTACACGGCGCCGCTCGCAATCACGGCACGATTGCCCGACTGATCGCGAGCCGACGAGAGTCGAGCGCGCACAGTGGGGGACCGAGCGGTGAAACCGCAGTTCAGCGCCGGATCGATCTGGTGTTGGAACATGTCCGCCGTGTCGCGGCAGGCGCTCACTGCCCTGACCCGCAGGAATGCGCCGATCTGGTGGTCGCTTTGACGGACGTACGCGTGCGCGACGTGGTGCTGGGATTGGCGATCACGTCCGTTGCGGCACATGCTGAGCAATTGTGGCTCGTGCTCACCCATGAAGTACCGTCGCCCGAACGAGCTTGGCCGGCAACACTTCTCGGCTTCTTTGCATACGTGCGTGGCGACGGCCCTCTGGCAGGTGTTGCGCTGTCGGCCGCACTGTCGGCCGATTCGGAACACACCTTGGCGGGATTGCTGGATCTATCGCTGCAATCCGGTATGCGCCCCGACGGAATCCGTGACCTCGCGGCCGTCGGATTGTCCATCGGGGAATCGCTCGGAATCACCGGATTGCCGCCGGCGCTGCCGAATGGAAGCTAGCGAGCAGCGTGTGAGCGGTCGCCCAGATCCTGGAGGAACTGCCATGCGTCGGCGACGATGACGTCGAGATCGGTACGCGTGGGCGTCCAACCCAGCTCGGCAATCGCCTTGTCGCTCGATGCGATCAGTACTGCCGGATCACCCAGCCGTCGTGACGCGTCCTCGACGTTGATCGGCAGGCCGGTGACCCGCGCACAGGCGGCGATCACCTCGCGCACGCTGAAGCCGGCACCGCTTCCGAGGTTGTAGATGCGGTGCTCGCCGGGAACCGAGGATTCGAGCGCCAGTAGATGTGCTTCGGCGAGGTCCAGCACGTGGATGTAGTCGCGTACCGCGGTTCCGTCCGGCGTGGGCCAGTCGGTTCCGAAGACCGAGATCTTGTCCCGCTGTTCGAGCGCGACCTGCAGGACGAGTGGAATCAGGTGGGTTTCGATCACCCGGTTCTCGCCGGCGGACTTGTACGCACCTGCGACGTTGAAGTAGCGCAAGCTCGTCGCACCGAGGCCGTGGGCGATCGAGTACGAGGTGATCGCATGATCGATCGCGAGCTTGGTCGCGCCGTACGGATTGGTGGGGCGGGTCGGAGCGGTCTCCACGATGGGGGACTGCTCCGGTTCGCCGTACGTTGCGGCGGTGGACGAGAACACGAGGCGCGGAGTACCGGAGACACGGATCGCCTCGAGCAACTCGATGGTCGTGACGACGTTTCCGCGCCAGTACTTCTCGGGGTGCAGCACCGATTCGCCGACCAGCGACTGCGCCGCGAAGTGAAGCACACCGTCGAAAACCGGTGAACCCGCACTGCCGAGGACGTCGCCAGCAAGCGCTCCCACGTCTCCTTCGATGAACTCGGCACCGGCAGGCACCGCGTCGGCATTTCCGGTGGAGAGGTCGTCGATGACGACAACCTCGTGTCCACGCTCGAGCAACACAGTGCTGCACACACTGCCGACGTAACCGGCGCCGCCGGTGACCAGGAGTTTCATCTACTTCCTCAGACCTGCTTGACCTGAACGGCGTGAGCCATTTCCTCGGACAGGTCGAACCCGCTGTGACCCGGCACGATGATCGTCACCGAGCCCGGACGGGTTTCGACCGTCACCCTGGCGTCGGGAACGACGCCGGCGTCACGCAGCTGCGCGATCACCTCGGGATCGGACTGCACGTGCTCGGCCAGTCGCCGAACGACCACAGCTGTCTGTGCGCCGTGCGGAATATCGGTCAGGCGCACCAATGTTTCGGTGGTGGCAACCGGGCCGTCGAGTCCCAACTGGTCCAAGCCCGGAATCGGGTTGCCGTAGGGCGACGTCGTGGGGTTGTTCAGAACGACGACGAGCCGACGCTCGACCTCCTCGCTCATCACGTGCTCCCAACGGCATGCCTCGGCATGTACGTCTTCCCATTTGAGACCGATGACGTCCACCAGCAGGCGCTCTGCCAACCGGTGCTTACGCATGACAGAGATCGCGAGATCGCGACCCTTGTCGGTGAGTTCCAGATGTCGATCGCCGGCGACCATCAGCAAGCCGTCACGCTCCATACGCGCAACAGTCTGGCTGACGGTGGGTCCGCTCTGTTCGAGCCGTTCGGCGATCCGCGCCCGGAGTGGGACTACGCCCTCTTCTTCCAAGTCGTAGATCGTCCGGAGATACATCTCCGTGGTGTCGACTAGATCCTTCACACTCAACCCCTTCGTCAGTTGATCATTCTACCGTTCAGTTCGTGGTTCCGGTGCCGCCTCCACCGCGGCGAGTCCAGCGCGTGTCCGAATTGGATTCGTGTCACTCGATCTCGGTCTCCGAAGCGGGCCACGAGTGTGGTGTGCAGCACGAAACGAGAAGGAAGTAGCGTGATCCCATGACCGCGTCGATCAGATCTGACGGGGACCCCGCGGCGTCTCGAGCGAATCGAGTCGTGGTGTGGAGTCCGGAGTACCTGAGCTATCGGTGGAGCGCCGATCACCCGATGAATCCCACTCGCCTCGATCTCACGATGGCACTCTCGCGAAGCCTCGGACTTCTCGAGGGCATCGAATTTCTCGAACCGAGTGCCGCGTCCGATGCCGACCTCCTCAGAATCCACACACCGGCATATCTTGCAGCGGTCAAAGACGCGGGTAACTCTGCGAACAACGGTGTGAGCGGCCAGGATGTTCCCCACGGGCTCGGTACCGAGGACAACCCGGTCTTCCCGCACATGCACGAAGCCAGTGCGATCCTCGCCGGCGGCTCGCTGGCCGCAGCGCAGGAAATCGCTTCGGGACGTACGAGGCGCGCGGTCAGCATCGGCGGCGGCATGCACCACGCGATGGCGGATTGGGCCTCTGGATTCTGCGTCTACAACGATGCGGCGGTTGCGATTTCGTGGCTGCTCGACAACGGCTACGACCGCATCGCCTACATCGACGTCGACGCTCACCACGGCGACGGAGTGCAACATGCGTTCCTCGGGGACCCGCGGGTGCTCACGGTCTCGCTGCATCAGCACCCGGCAACCTTGTGGCCGAACACCGGATGGTCGAGCGAGGTCGGCGACGGGGCCGCCGAAGGTACGGCGGTGAACATCCCGGTGCTGCCCGGAACCGTCGACGCGTTGTGGCTGCGTGCATTTCACGCCGTCGTCCCGGGAGCCATTGCAGCCTTCCGCCCGCAGATCATCATCAGCCAGTGCGGAGTCGACTCGCACCGCGAGGACCCGCTCGCGGATCTCGCCCTCACCGTCGACGGTCAGCGCGCCGCGTTTTTGGCGATGCGTGACCTCGCCGACCGCTACTCCGAGGGGCGGTGGCTGGCAGTCGGAGGCGGGGGATACGGACTGGTGCGCGTCGTGCCGAGGGCATGGACTCACTTGATCGCTGCAGCGCTCGATCGCGAGATCGACGTCGACATCGCTGTCCCCGAAGACTGGAAGGAATCGACGAAGCTGCGAGCGCCGAGCGTCGACCTCCCGCCGACCATGGGGGACGGCGGTGATGTCGCCTACACGCCGTGGGACGGCCCGGGTGGTACACCGGAGACAGGTGTCGCCTCGGTGGACCGTGCACTCACCCGCATCGACTCGGCGATCATCGCGACACGTCGCGCTTCGTTCCCGCTACTCGGACTCGACCCGGAGGATCCCCGTGACTGAACAGTCCGATACCGAAGCTGCAGGCGGCGAGGCGAGCGGCCAGGCGCCGAAGACCGACCCCGCTCACACCTATCCCCATTCCTGGGTAGTCGATGTTCTCGCCTCCGACGGCGGAGCGGTGGCGTTGCGACCCATCGTTCCCGAAGACGCGGACAAGCTCGTCGAATTCCACGGCAAACTCTCCGAGCGCACCCGGTATCTGCGCTACTTCGGCCCGTACCCCACGATGTCGGCGCGCGACGTCAAGAACTTCACGACGGTCGACCACCACAACCGTGTGGCGTTCGTGATGATGCTCGGCGACGAGATCATCGCGGTGGGTCGATACGAGCGACTGCTCGACGTCGGTGACGGAAAGTCTGCCGAGGTCGCCTTCGTCGTCGCCGACGCACACCAGGGGCGCGGCCTCGGCCCGATCCTGCTCGAGTACCTGGCAGCGGCAGCGGCCGAGAACGGTCTGACGATGTTCGTCGCCGAGGTCCTCTCCGAGAACCGCAACATGGTGACGGTGTTCCGTGAGGCGGGGTATCAGGTGAGCCGCTCTTTCGACGGTGGCGTGCTGAGACTCGAATTCGCGATCGACCCGACGGAAGCGCTTGTTTCAGTACGCAATTCGCGTGAGCGGGCAGCTGAGGCCCGCAGCATGGGAAACGTGCTCAGCCCGCGATCGGTGGCGGTGATCGGCGCATCAGCGGACCCGGCCAAAGTGGGTAACGCGGTGTTGACCAACCTGCTGCGCGGCGGATTCACCGGACCGGTCTATCCCGTCAACGCGGAGCATCGTTCGGTACACGGCGTTCGGGCATATCCGACGGTTCGTGACATCCCCGACGACGTCGATCTCGCCGTCGTGGCTGTACCTGCAGAATCGATCAATTCGGTACTCGACGACTGCCTCGACAAGGGCGTCAAAGCGCTGGTGGTCGTCTCGTCGGGCTTCAGTGAGAGTGGTCCGGACGGGCGCTCGTCCGAACGCAAACTGGTCCATGCAGCGCGCGCTCACGGTATGCGCCTCATCGGCCCGAATGCGCTGGGTGTCGCGAACAACGACCCGGCGATTTCGTTGAATGCGACGCTCGCGCCGGTCTTGCCGGTGGCAGGCAACGTCGGCTTCTTCTGTCAGTCCGGCGCGCTCGGTATCGCCATTCTCGACGAAGCCGCGCGCAGCCGAATCGGATTGTCCGCCTTCGTTTCCGCCGGTAACCGTGCGGACGTCTCGGGTAACGACCTTCTGCAGTACTGGGATTCCGACCAGTCCACCGAAGTGGTCCTTCTCTATCTGGAGAGCTTCGGCAACCCACGGAAGTTCTCTCGCATCGCGCGTCGAGTTGCGCGGAAGAAGCCGATCGTCGCAGTGAAGAGCGGTCGGCACGCGGTTCCGCCGGTGCTCGCCGCCACCGGAGTCGAGATCGACGATTCGATCGTCCGCGCCCTCTTCGAACAGGCGGGCGTCATTCAGGTCGGGTCCATTTCACAATTGTTCGACTGCGCCTTGCTCTTCGGATACCAACCGTTGCCCGCCGGCCCCCGGCTTGCGGTCATCGGCAACTCGACCGCGCTCGGTGTCCTTGCTGCGGACGCGGCCCGCAGTGAAGGTCTGCAGGTCAGCGACCCGGTCGACCTCGGCGCCCAGGCGAGTCCGGAACTGTTCGCCACTGCCGTGCGCGACGCTTTGGCGTCGTTCGACGTCGATGCCGTCATTGCCGTCTTCGTTCCTCCGGTCGCCATTCCGGTCGAGCCGTTCGCGAAAGCACTCAAGGACGCCGTCGCAGGCTCGGACAAGCCGATTCTCACCACGTTCCTCGCAGCTGAGGGTGTGCCGGACGTCCTGGCGGTTCGTGACGAAGTCGGTAACCCGACCCGCGGTTCGGTGCCGTCCTACCCGGGGCCGGAGCGTGCCGCCCTGGCGTTGGCGAGGGCTTGGCGATATGCGGAGTGGCGCAGCAAGCCTGCGTCGAAGGTGGTTCGCCCCGTGGGTATCGACTCCGAGCGAGCCCAGAAGATGGTGGCAGATTGGCTTGAAAACTCTCCTGGCCGTTGGCTTTCAGATGTGGAAGCGGCGGCGCTGCTCGAGTGTTACGGGGTCGCCGTCGTCGAATTCCGTTCGGTCCTGAGCGAAGACGAAGCAGTAGAGGCAGCGGATGCTGTCGGCTACCCGGTCGCGGTCAAGGCAACCGGCGAAATGTGGCGACACCGACCGGATCTGGGCGGTGTCAGGCTGGATCTGAGTGGACCGGAATCGGTGCGCCTCGCTTACCGAGATCTTGCGGCAGCGTCGGGTGAACCGCTGCTGCACGTGCAGAAAATGGCAACCAAGGGCATCGGATGTGTGGTTGGTGTCCAAGACGACCCGTCGTTCGGTTCGCTGATCTCGTTCGGGCTTGCCGGTGTGATCTCCGATCTCCTCGGTGACCGTGCCTATCGCGTACTGCCTCTCACCGAGGACGCTGCTACGGAATTGATCGACGCGCCCAAGGCCGCGCCGCTTCTCTCCGGATACCGCAACGCCGTTCCGGTCAACAAGGGTGCGTTGGTTGATCTGGTCCAGCGCATCTCGGCGCTGGCCGACGACATTCCCGAAGTCCGCGAACTGGCCTGTGAGCCGGTACTCGCTTCGGCTACCGGCGCGGAGATCACCGATTCACGTGTCCGAATCGGACCTGAGCCGAGCGCAATCGACCTGGGGCCCAGGCGGCTGCGGTAGACACAGCGAACAACACCGGCCACCGCACATTCCCGAGGGGGAGGGAAGTAGCGGTGGCCGGTGCTTTGTGCGGTGCGTCAGCGCGAGTGGTGTGGCGCGCTGACGCACGTGCTGTGTTGTTTGATCAGCTCGCGTAGGACCGCAGTTTCTCGGCGCGATCGCCGACGCGGAGCTTGCCCATGACCTCACGCTCGATCTGACGAACCCGCTCACGCGAGAGGCCGAAGAGCTTGCCGATCTGATCGAGGGTGCGGGGCTGGCCGTCGTCGAGACCGTAGCGAAGTCGGATGACCTGCTGCTCCCGCTCGTCGAGCGTCCCGAGCACGCTGCGCACATCGCTGTGCAGCAGACCGGCGATGACGGCGTTCTCGGCCGAGGTCGCCTCGGAATCTTCGATGAAATCGCCCAAGGGCGCTTCTTCGTCGTTGCCCACAGGCATGTCCAGGCTTACCGGGTCGCGGCTGTGGTCGAGCAGGTCGGCAATCTTGTGCGCCGGGATGCCCGACTCTTCGGCCAACTCGTCGTCCGTGGCTTCTCGCCCGAGCTGCTGGTGCAGTTCGCGCTTGATGCGGGCGAGCTTGTTGACCTGCTCCACGAGGTGGACTGGGAGCCGGATGGTGCGGCTCTGATCAGCCATTCCGCGGGTGATCGCCTGACGGATCCACCAGGTGGCGTACGTCGAGAACTTGAAGCCCTTGGCGTAGTCGAACTTCTCCATCGCACGGATGAGTCCGAGGTTGCCTTCTTGAATCAGATCGAGGAGCGGCATGCCGCGGCCGGTGTAGCGCTTGGCCAGCGACACGACGAGTCGCAGGTTCGCTTCCAGGAGGTGGCTACGTGCCGACTGTCCCTCGCGAACGATCGTTGCGAGATCCCTCTTCTTGGCGACTGTCAGGCGCTTTCCCGTGGCAAGGACGTGGCTGGCGTACAGCCCCGCTTCGATTCGCTTCGCCAGTTCGACCTCGTCTGCTGCTGTCAGCAGTGCAGTACGACCGATCCCGTTCAGGTAGACGCGGACCAGGTCTGCGGCCGGGCTCTGGGCGTCCAGATCTGCGGCGCTCGGACGAATGCGAGTAGTGGTGCTGGGGCTTGTCATGACTTGCCTCCCTATCGGCGGTCTCTCACACAGTTCAACGTGTGAGAGTTCCGGGAAAGTTCCCGTGCCGATTTCCGCTAAATCGCCGTGACCTGCAGTTATTTCCCAGTCGTCCTGAGAAGTTGCTGAGAACACAAAAATCTGCAACTCACCGGGAACTCAGTTCGTGACGGGAAGCACCAACCCGTGTCGAACCAGCGAGACCATCATTGTGACGACGGCCTCACGTAGCTGGTCCGGGTCTTCGCCGTTCGCCGCGGCAAGAAGTTCGATCAATTCGTCGACCACCAGTCCATCCGCTCGGAGTCCGGCCAACAGCGCAGCACCGAGCTCGTCGATCTCGTGCTGCCAGTGCGGTCCGTTGCCGCGGTGCACACGCGTGACCACTTGTTGCCATCCCTCGTCACCGGGGAGGTAGACGCGTTCGAGAGCCGTGTCCGGATCGAGGACGAAGCGTTCCTCGAGGACGTCGTGTTCACGCAACCAGGCAAGACGGTCGAAGTATGCGAGCGCCTCGGCCCCGAGCGGGTCCGAGAAGCCGTGCATGAGGTCCTCGGCCATCAGGTCGGTGGGGGAGTCGGTGCGGCGAAGGAACACGAAACCGAAGCCGACGCCCTCGACATCGGATTCTTCGAGGTGATCCAGCCAGGCGTTTGCTCTCGATGCCGTTTCCGGATCTCGCGGATCCTGCCCGCCGTCCTTGAGCCACGTGCCGACGTACAGAGCCGGATCCGCGACATCGCGCTGGACCACCCAGGCATCGACGCCGTGGGCCGGCAGCCACGACGCGATCCGCGACCGCCAGTCCTGCCCTTCGACGTGCACCCAGGACGCCAACAGAGCTGCCGTGCCGCCGGGGTTCAGGTAGTCGATCGATTGCGAGATCATCAATTCGCTCGCACCGTCGAGATCGAGGCCGGAATCGCGGTACGTGTGATGGACGCGTGCCTCGCCGACGACAAACGGCGGATTGGCGACCACCTGGTCGAAGGTTCGACCCTCGACGGGTTCGAACCAGGACCCTTGAAGGAGTTCGACGTCCAGTCCGTTGAGGGCCATGGTTGCTGCCGTGAGGTCGACAGCGCGTTGATTGATGTCGGTTGCGGTGACCGAATCGGCGTACGTGTTCGCGTGCAGGGCTTGGATGCCGCATCCCGTACCGAGGTCGAGCACGCTGCCGACCCTCGCGGTGGGCGTGGCCTGCAGCAAGGACAGTGACGCATGCCCGACGCCCAGCACATGATCGGCCGTGGCCTTCTTGGGACGGATTCCGCCGTCGAGATCCGAGATCACCCAACGATCGCCGTCGCCGACGTCGATGGGGCGAAGATCCACCGCGGCCCGCACGAGCGGATTCTCACTGTCGAAGTTCTCACCTTCGAGCAGACCGCCGTCGACGCACTGCGCGATTGTCAGCGGAGCCAGCGCCGCGGCGACGTCGCCCGCCGGGCAGTCATCGGCGAGAAGGAACAGTCTGATGAGAACGCCCAGGTCCCCGAGTTCTCGGGTGGCGCGGCGCACGGGCACCGGCTCACTTCGACCGAGAGCAGCGTGAACTTCGGGACCCAACGCCTCGAGCATGGTTCCGGTGTCGAATCGATTGCGAAGCAGAGCCTCACGCAGCGCAGGGGTGATGGACAGGAGCGTTTCGCTTCTCACCCTGTCATTCTCGCAGGCGGAACTTGTCAGCCTTCGATGGTGTGGTGCGTCGCGGATTCGATCTCGCCTGCGGTCTTCTTTCGTCCGTCGTATCGACTCGGTTCGTCCTTGGTGCGCGGTGGTCGGTCGTTGGCGATCAGGACGGCGATCCAGGGAAGCGGAATGGATGCACCGATGATGAGCATCGAGATCCAGGCGTTGGCCCAGATGCCGTACGCGATCGCCGCGAGGATCAACGCCGGGAACCGGAAGGACATGATGATCATGTACTTGCGCACTCGGGCTTTGTGCTGTTCTTCGACGGACTGCTGCGCTTCGGTGATCAGTACGGGATTGTCGGGAGTCCCGGCCTCGTCGGACCTGCCGAACGCGCCATTTCGTGCCATGACTCCACTGTTCCACTCTCGGCCGACAATTGCACACGACCCGTGGGTCGCACCGCTGTGACGGAGACGGCATTATTGGAGGGGTGAGCACTCAAACCAAGGAACGTCCCGACGTCTCCACCGACGAAACGACCGACGACGACACCCCGAAGTTCTTCCACTACGTGAAGAAGAACAAGATCGCCGAGAGCGCCGTCATGGGAACCCATGTCGTCGCGCTGTGCGGTGAGGTGTTTCCCGTGACGAAGTCCGCCAAGCCGGGATCACCGGTGTGCCCGGACTGCAAGAAGATTTACGAAGGACTCCGTAAGGGCGACTGACCTCGGGTCAGGCGAGCGGGAGTACTTCCGGAGCTCGGCGGATCGACAGCCTCGACGCAGTCGGCCGCCGGGCTCTTCGCGTCTGCGTGCGGTTCATCGCAGGGATCTTGGTCGACGCACGAGTTCTGGCGCGACTCCGATTGTCTGCTCTCGGTTTGTCTGCTGCGGGGCCGCCCGTACGAGGGGACCGTGGCCGGGTCCGCTTTGTCGCCCGAGATGCGGATCGGGCTGGTGGCCAGGTGCCAGGTCAGGTTGGTGACCGGACCGGTCTTTTCGTCGGTGTTCTGAGCCGCAAGCCACTCTCGCATCTGCTCCATCCGAGTGGCACGAGCCGGCCAGAACTCCTGAACCGTCGCGTTGAACTCGGCGCCGAGCACGACGGCAAAACCGAGGAAGAACGTGAAGAGCAGAAACGCGATCGGCGTTGCCAGTGCGCCGTACGTGTAGCCGGTGCTGGTGACGAATCCCAGGTACCAGCGCAATCCGGTGCTGGCGGCCATGAAGAACACACCGGCGACCAGGGCGCCCGCGAGCAGCCGATGCCACGGCAGCGACTTCGGCAGAGCGACCTTGTAGAGCGTCGTGAGGCCGATGATCACCAGCAGACCGACAGCGGGGTAGTAGAACGTGTCGACCAGATTCGATCCGACCACGTACCAGGAGGCCGGCAGTGCTCGCCCGACGAGCGTCGGCCCCAGAGCTACCAGCGGCAGGATGAACACCGCCATCACCAGGAACATCACGTAGAGCAGCAGGGCGAAGATGCGCTGCCAGATGGGATTGCGGGCATCCTGCTGCCCGTGTGCTTCCACGATCGAGTCGACGAACGTACTGATCGCCGATGATCCCGCCCACAGGGACAGCAGGAAGCCCACGGAGATGATCTCCGGGCGTCCGCGCTGAAGGACGTCCGTCACCGTCGGGCGGATGATCTGGTCGACGACGCTTTCGCTGAAGATCGTTCCGCTGAACGTGACGATCTTGGATTCGATGATCTCGACGGTGTTGGGTCCGAACCACCCACCGATGTAGCCGATCATTCCCAGAAGGCCGAGCAGCAGGGGAGCAAGCGACAGCGTTTGCCAGAACGCGGCCGTAGCCGCCTTTCCGAAGATGGAATCGTCCCAGGCCTTGCTCAGGGTTCGACCGATCAACTGCCCGGTGCGGCGTAGCGGATGCCATCTGCGGTGGTGCAGATCACTTCCGCTCGACTTCTCGCCTCGCGCTTCACTCATGATGTCTCCAGCATCCCTGACGACACACCCGGTTGCCCAACCATGGCGCCGACGTGTCGCACATTTCTGAGACAATTCGCGTGCAGGTCGGCAGGATGCGAGAGAAGCGAAACCTCGCCGGCCGGAGTGAGAACGGCCATGAGTACGCGCTTCGAGTGCGGCTTTCGTCGGTGGCGGCGGCTAGGCTCGTCGCCGGACATTGATGAAAATTCGAGGAGCGCGAGACAACAGTGCGATTCCAGTGGAGGCGCGGCCTATGACGTCTGAGACCGTGGCAGCCGAGTTCGGCAAGTCGCCCGAACCCGCCGGAGCTCAATCCGCGGGAACCCAACCTGGCGCCCCTACCGGTTCCCTTCGTGCATGGCAGCGCCGTGCACTGACCAAATACCTTTCCAGCAGTCCGCGTGACTTTCTGGCGGTCGCAACGCCGGGAGCAGGTAAGACCACCTTCGCTCTGCGGGTAGCTTCGGAATTGCTCCGTGACCGGACGGTCGACCAGATAACCGTCGTGGCGCCGACCGAGCACCTCAAACACCAGTGGGCGGAGTCCGCACAGCGCTCCGGCCTCGCATTGGACTCGCGGTTCTCCAACTCGACCGGCCAGACCTCGAGTGACTATCACGGCGTCGTGCTGACCTACGCCCAGGTTGCCTCGCACCCGTCGAAGCATCGTGTGCGGACCGAGGGCCGCAAGACGCTGGTCATCCTCGACGAGATCCACCACGGCGGCGACGCCAAGAGCTGGGGCGACGCCATTCGTGAAGCGTTTGGCGACGCGACCAGGCGTCTCGCACTGACCGGAACCCCGTTCCGCAGTGACGACAGTGCCATTCCTTTTGTCGAGTACGAGCCGGACAAGGAAGGTCTGCTCCGCTCGAAAGCCGACCACTCCTACGGATATTCGGATGCCCTCAAGGACGGCGTGGTTCGCCCCGTCGTGTTTCTCGCCTACTCGGGCGAGGCACGGTGGCGAAACAACGCCGGCGAGGAATTCACCGCTCGACTCGGCGAGCCGCTGAGCGCCGAGCAGACGACTCGGGCCTGGCGTACGGCCCTGGACCCTGCCGGCGACTGGATTCCTGCCGTGCTGCAAGCAGCAGACACCCGTTTGGCGCAGCTGCGCAGTACCGGTATGCCCGATGCCGGCGGACTTGTCATCGCGACGGACCAGACAGTGGCCCGCGAGTACGCGAAGGCCCTGACCGCGATCACCGGCGAACAGCCGGCCGTCGTGCTGTCCGACGACCCCACCGCGTCCAAGCGAATCGCCGAATTCGGTGCGAGCGACCAGAAATGGATGGTCGCGGTCCGCATGGTGTCCGAGGGCGTCGACGTTCCCCGTCTGGCGGTCGGTGTGTACGCGACCAGCGCGTCGACTCCGCTGTACTTCGCTCAGGCGATCGGGCGCTTCGTACGTTCGCGTCGTAAGGGCGAAACTGCCAGCGTCTTCCTGCCGTCGGTGCCGGTGCTTCTCGACCTTGCCGCACAGCTCGAGGCCCAGCGTGATCACGTACTCGGCAAGCCGCATCGTGAGAAGGACGGCCTCGAAGACGACCTGCTCGCCGATGCGAACAAGCAGAAGGACGAGCTGGGCGAGGAGGAGAAGGCGTTCACGTCCCTGGGCGCCGATGCCGAACTCGACCAGGTGATCTACGACGGATCATCCTTCGGTACCGCGACATTCGCCGGAAGTGACGAGGAAGCCGACTACCTCGGTCTGCCAGGCCTACTCGACGCCGATCAGATGCGGGCATTGCTGCGTCAACGCCAGCAGACGCAGGTCGAGGCCAACTCGGCCAAGGCCGCCGCCCCGCAACCCACGGCGGCAGTGGTATCCGATCGAGCGGCCACGGCAGATCAGCTCGGTGCGCTCCGCAAGGAGCTCAACGGGTTGGTGGCGATGAACGTTCACCGCACTGGTAAGCCGCACGGCATCATTCACGCGGAACTGCGCCGGGTGTGCGGCGGTCCGCCGACGGCCATCGCTACTGTCGATCAGCTGACCGAACGCATCGCGATTCTCCGCAGCTGGTAGCAGCCGATACCGGTCCCGCACGCTTCGCGTGCTTGCGGCCCCGGAACGGCAGAACGGGCGATCACAGTGACTGTGATCGCCCGTTCTGGCGTTCATGGCGCGCCTCGTGAAGAGGCCACCCCCGGCTGACAGGTCAGATTGCGGGTTCGCTTTCGGAGACGACGGCATTCATCTCGCGAAGTCGATCCGCGTGTTCGGTTGCGTGGTGTCCGCAGAAGAGAAGCTCGCCGCCGGTGGGAAGCACGGCGCGTACGCGTGCTCCGGCACCGCACCGGTCGCACCGGTCGGCAGCGGTCAACTGTGGGCTGGTCAGTGTTCCGGGCATGACTCCTCCGTACTGGCTTTGCGGCATTCGGGCCGCGTGCCTGGGGCCTGGTCCGCCGCGTCGGAATGGCGCGGTAGATCCACTCTTACAGACGTTTGGGGTTTACGGGTTGTTCCCGAAGGCGTTTCTTAGTGTTGTGTCTCACTGGAAATGCGCTGGGCAGGCATTCTCGGGTGAAGATTGTTCGCTGACAGCTGATTCGGATCGCCGACCACAGCCCGATATTCTGGGCGGATGAACCCGGGACGCGAACCACTTGTCGACGAGAGCGTCGAGTTGCTCCACATGTGCACGCGCGAGGAGTGGGCGCGGGCACAACAGCTCGGTGAACGTATCCCCGACGGATTCGAGGCGGAGGGATTTGTCCACATGTCGACTCCGGCGCAAGTTCATCTCCCGGCCAATCGGATCTTTGCCGGCCGTGACGACATAGTCCTTCTGGCTATCGATTCGGCCTTGCTCGTCGGTCAGGTCAAGTACGAACCGGGTGTCCCCTCGGACCCGGAATCGATGCGATTCCCGCATCTGTACGCCCCGATTCCCGTCGCAGCCGTCACCGCTGTCGTCGAGTATTTTCCGGGCGAGAACGGCGTGTTTTCGCCGGTTCGGTAGGTCGCCGGTTCGCTCGCCGCGAAGTGCTCCCCGCGGATAACGGCCCTCCCGCGATGCAGGTCACCGATCGGCGCTACCGTTGGTGTATGAACGTAGAAGTCACCCCACTACCGGGGATCGGGACGCGCAAGGATTTTGTTCTGTCTTCCGGTCGTCGCGTGGGTGTCGTCACCCATCGGGACGGTCATACCGACCTCATCGTTTCCAAGGCAGACGACCCTGACGCGTGTGCTGCCTCGCTGCCTCTGACCACCGAGGAAGCGGCAGCGCTCAGCAATCTCCTGGGTGCCCCACAGCTCGTTGCTCAGCTCGAGGAAGAGCACCGTGACCTTCCGGGCATTCGAACCAAACAGCTCTACATCAAGGACGGTTCTCGCTACGACGGACAGACCCTCGGGGACACCGGCATGCGCACGCGCACCGGAGTGTCCATCGTCGCCGTCATGCGCGCAGGACAGGTGAGCCCGTCTCCGAACCCCGACTTCACGTTCACCGGGGGAGACCTTCTCGTGGCAGTCGGAACGCCGGACGGTTTGGCTGCAGCGGCAAAAATCTTGGCCAACGGCTGACTGGCGCGTGGACACAACCACCCTCGCACTGATCGAACTCGGCGCGGTCTTCTTCGCGCTCGGACTGCTCGGACGGCTCGCTGCTCGCGTCGGCATGTCGCCGATCCCGTTCTACCTGATCGGCGGCCTGTGCTTCGGACAGGGCGGTTTCATCCAGCTCGGCGACATCGGCGAGTTCTCCCATCTGGCAAGTGAGATCGGGATCGTCCTGCTCTTGCTGCTGTTGGGGCTCGAATACACTGCGGCCGAGCTCGTCACCGGTCTCAAACGCTCGCGGGTAGCCGGCATCGTCGACATCGTCCTCAACGCCACCCCTGGCGCGGTTGTCGGCTTGATGCTCGGTTGGGGCGTCGTGGGGGCGACGGTCATGGCCGGCGTCACCTACATCTCGTCTTCGGGAATCATCGCCAAGGTGCTCAGCGACCTGGGGCGCCTCGGTAACCGCGAGACACCGGTCGTGCTTTCGATTCTGGTGTTCGAAGACCTGGCGATGGCGCTGTACCTGCCGATTCTGACCGCGATGCTCGCGGGCGTGAGCTTCATGGGCGGGCTCGAAGCGGTCGGGATCTCGTTGTTGGTCATCACCGTGGTTCTTGTCGTGGCCCTCCGATACGGACGGTACGTCTCTGCCCTCCTCGACAGTCCCGACAGTGAGACGCTCCTGCTCAAGCTGCTCGGTGCCGCACTGTTGGTCGCCGGCATCAGTTCGGCGATGCAGGTGTCGGCGGCTGTGGGCGCATTCCTCCTCGGAATCGCGATCTCGGGGTCGACGGCGCACAATGCCAGTCGCGTGCTCGAGCCCCTTCGAGATCTGTTCGCCGCAATGTTCTTCGTGGTCTTCGGTCTCAACACCGATCCCAGTTCCATTCCGCCAGTCCTCGGATGGGCCGCGATCCTGGCAGTGGTCACGGCGATCACGAAGCTGGTAACCGGCGCCTGGGCGGCCAGACGTCAGGGTGTCGCGCGAATGGGTCAGGCGCGCGCCGGTGCCGCTCTGATCGCCCGCGGTGAGTTCTCCATCATCATCGCCGGCCTCGCGGTGTCCGCAGGCGCCGTCGACGCCGAACTTGCCGCATTGGCAACTGCTTACGTGCTCCTGATGGCGGTCATCGGCCCGGTGGCGGCAAGAGTTATCGAACCGGTCGCCTCGTTGTACATCAAGGTTCGTACGAAGTCCTGATTGCGGTCCTATTCTGTCCGGATGTCGAACAGAATCGCCCGTCCCGCCGCGACCGCTCTGTGTGCGCTGATCATCTCGTGTGCACCGGTCCCGGCGCTCGCCGGTGGAATTCCCGCTCTCGACCACGCCGGACCCACAGCTGCGCAGGTTGCCGCGGATCGATCGCTGCACCTCGAGGGTGCGTCGAACGCGCGTGACATCGGTGGCTACGACGCCGCGGACGGGCAGACCGTTCGGTGGGGGAAGGTATTTCGCTCGAATGCCCTCGACAAGCTGACACCGTCGGATCTCGCGTCGTTGAGCGAACGCGGAGTGGAATCGGTCGACGACTTCCGTACGGTCGTCGAACGAACGCTCTCGCAGGATCGCCTTCCGAACGGGGCGCGAAGCAACTGGTTCGACGTCATCGGAACCAACCCCGCCAACCTCCCGGCGCTGGTGGACATGCCGACGATGTACGCGTTGATGGTGACCGATCCGGGGGCGAGCCGCGCATTCCACGACGCGCTGGTGAACGTCGCGAACACCGACGGTGCAGTCCTCTACCACTGCTCGGCGGGCAAGGACCGTACCGGTTGGATGACCGCAGTTCTCCTGACCGTCCTCGGCGTGAGTCGCACCGACGTGAACGCCGATTACATGCTCAGCAATCAGTACCTCACCGGACCCCGCACGGGGAGCGCGTTCATCGACGGCGTCGAACAGTCTTGGCTGGACACGTCTTTCGCCACGGTGGATCGGGTGTACGGCAACTTCGACAACTACGTCCGGGACGGCCTTCAGTTGAGCGAGGACGATGTCGCACAACTCCGGGACACACTCTTGGTCTGAGGCGGCAAACGCACAAGAGCCGCTCTCCGGAGATCCGGAGAGCGGCTCTTGTGTGCATAGCTGGTGTGACTAGTCGAGGTAGTCGCGCAGAACCTGCGAACGCGACGGGTGGCGCAGCTTCGACATCGTCTTCGATTCGATCTGGCGGATACGCTCACGCGTGACGCCGTAGACCTGTCCGATTTCGTCTAAAGTCCTCGGCTGACCGTCGGTGAGACCGAAGCGGAGGCGAACCACGCCGGCTTCGCGCTCGGACAGCGTCTCGAGTACCGACTGCAGCTGATCCTGCAGCAAGGTGAACGAGACGGCATCGACTGCGACAACAGCTTCGGAGTCCTCGATGAAGTCACCGAGCTGGCTGTCGCCCTCGTCGCCGATGGTCTGGTCGAGAGAGATCGGCTCACGCGCGTACTGCTGGATTTCCAGCACCTTCTCCGGCGTGATGTCCATTTCCTTGGCGAGCTCTTCCGGCGTGGGCTCACGGCCCAGGTCCTGGAGCAGCTCACGCTGGATACGGCCGAGCTTGTTGATGACCTCGACCATGTGCACCGGGATACGGATGGTGCGAGCCTGGTCGGCCATTGCGCGGGTGATGGCCTGACGGATCCACCACGTGGCGTAGGTCGAGAACTTGTAACCCTTGGTGTAGTCGAACTTCTCGACTGCACGGATCAGACCGAGGTTGCCTTCCTGGATGAGGTCCAGGAACGCCATGCCGCGGCCCGTGTAGCGCTTGGCCAGCGAGACGACCAGGCGGAGGTTGGCCTCGAGGAGGTGGTTCTTGGCGCGGTTGCCGTCGCGGCAGATCCAGCTCATGTCGCGTCGCTGAGCCGCAGGCAACTTCTCGCCCTTGTCAGCGAGGTCCTGCATGATCTGCACGGCGTAGAGGCCGGCCTCGATGCGCTTGGCCAGTTCGACTTCCTCTTCGGCGTTGAGGAGTGCGACCTTGCCGATCTGCTTGAGGTAGGCGCGAACCGAGTCGGCGGACGCCGTCAGTTCGGCATCCTTGCGTGCCTGGCGGAGAGCCTCGGACTCTTCCTCGTCCCAGACGAAGTCGCCGGAAGCCTTGTCCTTCTCGGACGGCTCTGCAGCGGTCTCTTCGTCTTCGCCGACTGCTACGACCTCGACGACATCGGACTCGACCTCGGCAAGGTCGCCGTCCGTGATGTCGATGTCTTCCAACTCGACATCGCCGTCTTCGGCGTCAGGATCGCCGGCCTTCTTGGGGCTGGCCTTCTTAGCTGCTGCCTTCTTGGCCGGAGCTTTCTTGGCCGGAGCCTTCTTTGCTGCTGCCTTCTTGGCGGGGGCCTTTTTCGCCGGAGCCTTCTTGGCTGCCGGAGCGGTGACGGTGGCCGCCTCCACGGCTGGAGATTGTGGCTCTGACTCTGATGGAGAATCAGCAGTCTGACGTGTATCGGTGGCTGCCACGTACGCCCTTTCGTGACGGTGTCGTGCGGCGTCACGCCAGAGTGGTGATCCGGCGGAGAGGTCAATGGTTGTTGGCCGGCGCGCAGCCGGACTTCACCATTGTAACGACTCTCAGGAAACTCTTACGTCACGGCGGGCCGTAACAGGTAGATTTTCCGCTTTTCACGTGCGGGTTTTCTCATCCGGCGACGGGGGCCGGCCTGGTCAGTCCGACCGATGCGAGCGCAGCTCCGGCGATTCCCGCGGTGTTGAGGAGGGTGGCGGGGACGACCTTCGTGCGGTTGGTCAGGTGCGGAATCCACTTCTCGTGCTTGCGGCTGATTCCGCCTCCGGCGATGAAGAGATCAGGCCACAGCAGGTTCTCGAAGGTGGTCAGAACTCGGGAGACCTCGACCGCCCACTCCTTGTAGCTCCAGTCCTTCTTTTCCTTCACCGACGACGCCGCTCGATGCTCGGCTTCCTTGCCGTCGACCTCGAGGTGGCCGAACTCGGTGTTGGGCAACAGAACTCCGTTGTGCAACACGGCAGATCCGATTCCGGTGCCGAAGGTCAACAAGATCACGACGCCGGAGGTGTCCTTGCCCGCTCCGAACGAGTCCTCGGCGATTCCGGCAGCGTCGGCGTCGTTGAGGACGGTGACTTCGCGCCCGCCCAGGGCCTTGCCGAAGAGCGCGGCGGCGTCGGTGTCGATCCAGGACTTGTCGATGTTCGCGGCGCTGCGCGCGACGCCGCCGGTCACGACAGCGGGCAAGGTGATGCCGACCGGACCGGTCCACTTGGCCTGCTCGACGATCTCGGCGACAGTGCCCGCGATCGCATCGGGTGTGGACGGCTGCGGGGTCAGGATCTTGATGCGTTCACCGATCATTTCCCCGGTGCTCAGGTCGATCGTGCCGCCCTTGACGCCGCTACCGCCGACGTCGATCCCGAAACCTGTGGTTGTCATCGTCCTGCGCTCCTGAGTGTCGAATTCGAGGTCACGATCTACCGTTGCAAACACTAACCCGAACAAGGACCCGGGCGCGTCCTCTCGAACCGCCCGCCTCGAGACGTTCGAGTGGTGCCCCTCGGTAGAGATGTGTTGCGATGGTCCGGTGCGCCCTTCAGAAAGAACGTTGCCCGACTTTTCCGCCGATTCTCTGGACCCCGCACAGTTGCGGGAAGTAGCCGTAGCCGTCGCCGAACGCGCAGCCGAACACGTCCGCTTGCGTCGGCCCGAGGTATTCGGCCTGGTGGGTTCCGGTGCCGCCGAGGGTGGTTCGGTTGCGGCGAAGAGCACGCCCACCGATCCCGTCACGGTGGTCGATACCGAAACCGAACAGGTGATTCGCGACCTTCTGGCGCAATGGCGGCCTGCAGATTCGATCCTGGGTGAGGAAGGTGGCGGAGACACCGACGATTCCGCGGGAGTTCGATGGGTTGTCGATCCCATCGACGGCACGGTGAATTTTCTCTACGGAATCCCCGCGTTCGCCATCTCGGTGGCCGTACAGATCGACGGGGTCTCGGTAGCCGGGGCTGTCGTCGACGTGTCGTTGGAAACCACGTACGCCGCGCATCGGGGCGGCGGTGCAACCATGACCACGGCCGACGGCGTCGTCAGCGACCTGCAAGCCAATGAGGTGACCGAGCTGTCAATGGCGCTGTTGGCCACCGGCTTCGGTTACGGAGCGGATCGCCGGAAGGTGCAGGGCACGTTGATCGGGCAGATCCTGCCGCAGGTCCGCGACATCCGACGCATCGGTTCGGCTGCGTTGGATCTGTGCATGGTTGCCTCCGGCCGGGTCGACGCTCACTTCGAACACGGACTGAGTCCGTGGGACTGGGCAGCCGGCTCCTTGATCGCTTCCGAAGCGGGCGCCGTGATCAACGTCCCGGCGCCCAATTCCACGTCCGCCGACGGCGATGTCGTTTACGCAGTCGCTCCGGCGATCGCCGAGCAGTTCGCGCACATGCTCAGTTCGATCGGCGCAGATCAGCCGATTCCGAGCTGAGGCCTGTCAGCAGCGCGCCGTGCGCGCTGCTTTGAGCAGTGCGATGTCCATCGGAGCGACTTCGGCGTTTGCGGGCTGCTCGGCCAGAGCATGCAAGATCGCGGTGGCGTCGGTGTTGGGGGTCAGGGCGCCCTTGTTGTAGGTGCCGAGAGCCAGGTCGACGGTGTCGTCGCCGCGGCCGTCCTGGACCAGTTCGGCGCAGGGGGCGACCAGCCAGACGGAACTGGCGGCGGCGAGGCCGTTCGCTCCGAATCGGATCTGACCCTGGCACTCCATGTTCTGGTCGACGTAGACGGGGTCGTTTCCGACCTGGACGTCCGGCGCGCTGGAGAAGCCGAACTCGCTCAGTTGCGCTGCCACCTGGGCCGCCTGGCCGTGTTCACCGTTGGCGTTGAACACACGAACCTTGGTGGCGGCGAGGGGAGCGGGATCCACGTCGAGCAGCTTCGAGCGGTCGACGACGGTTCCCAGCGGTAGTGGCGCCGCTGCCGAAGGATCGGACGAAGGTTGCGGCAGGTTGCAGGCGACGGTGTCACTGACTTCCGCCTCGGCGCTCAGGATGCGGACCCACAAGACACTGCCGATCAATGCGAGTACCGCGAACACGGCGATCACCGGCCACGCGCGCCGACGGCGGAACGGACGTCCCTGGTCATCGGTAGAGCTGCCTTCGGTGATCAGAGAAACCACGGTATCCCTCGACTTTCTTGACGAAACTTCTACTTCGCCATCGGGCCGAGCGGCGCCGGCATGACGTTCGGTGCCTACCTTAGAGGGCCTGTGTGACGAGACAGCCGAAGCGAGGCTCGACGCGTCGAGTCCTTGTCGATTGAGAAACGGCAGTTGGCCGATTACCGGCCTGTTTCTACCCGGATTCGGCCCGAAAACATCGTGGAAAGGTCACAGCTTGCTCTTGCCTTGGTGACAATTCGCAGTCATTTTTCGGAAATTTCCGATTCGGTTACTACTTTCGTGCTCACGTCGGCTACTGTCTGGCGGCCCAGGTCGTTCAACTGGGCATCGGCCGGACGCCGAAATGACAACCAAATGAGGCGCAGATCACGTTCTCGGAAGGAACTTCCGGGCACTAATTCCAGTCCTGCAGCGTTATGCAGCGACAGGGAATGATCTGGATGCCACGGCGGTTTCCATGCGCATCAAGGATCTACCGGATTCTCGGCGCACACGGGACCGGGATACACGAAGAGGATGGGGTAGACGAGATGGCAACTGACTACGACGCACCGAGGCGTACAGAGTCCGACGAGGTTTCGGAGGACTCGCTCGAGGAGCTGAAGGCGCGACGCAACGAAGCGCAGTCAGCCGTCGTCGACATCGACGAGACGGACACCGCGGAGTCCTTCGAGCTGCCGGGTGCCGACCTTTCCGGCGAGGAACTCTCGGTTCGAGTTGTTCCGAAGCAGGCAGACGAGTTCACGTGTTCGAGCTGCTTCCTGGTTCATCACCGCAGCCGCCTGGCCAGTGATGCCAACGGACAGCTCGTATGCATGGACTGCGCTGCCTGATCTCCCTTCCCGGTGGTCGACCCGTCAGCGCGAGGGTCGACCAAGGGTCGGGAAGTACTGCTTTGCTGTGACCGCGCTGGTCAGAGATCCAGCGCAGCCAGCAGATCAGCGGGACGACGTGTGCTCACCAACCAGTACGGCGTGGGATCCTCCGGGTCGTCGAGCACGATCAACACCATTGTCTTGACCCATGGGCGATGCTGGACGAACGCCGACGGATCGAGTTGGCGCCCCATCGCAGCACTCTTCGCGGAAGCCGGCACTGCTGCCGCCCGTGAAATCAATTCGACCGGCAGGTGGGCTCTACCCACGTGCAATTCCTTCACCCCTGCTGTCTCCACCACCTCGACGCGCATCCGGCTGAGCCAGAATGCCGCCCAGATCGGGATCGGGAGTAGTACGACATACGCCAGGTACGAGAGAAGCCCCGGGCGGCCCATGTGGACCTCGGCCGCGAGGAGTCCGGCTACGGCCAGCCCGGCGATCCACCACCAGATCGGCACCCACAGGCGCTCGGAGTACAGCGTCGTGGACGGGGGCGTTGTGGTGGCGACGTCAGGTCGAGATGTTTCGGGCACCTGTCAAGGATAGTCCGTCGCTACGAGTAGTCTTGGCCCACGTGAGCGACCATCTCTCCATCGCCTTGAAGCGACTGGATCCAGACCTGCCCGTTCCACAGCGTGCGCATCCCGGAGATGCGGGTGTGGATCTGTGCTCCACCAGCGACGTCACCATCGAACCCGGCCACCGAACACTGGTCGGAACGGGGATCGCGATCGCTTTGCCGGTGGGCACCGTCGGGTTGATCCATCCGCGTTCCGGACTCGCCGCCAAATCGGGACTGTCGATCGTGAATGCGCCCGGAACCGTGGACGCGGGATACCGGGGCGAACTCAAGGTCTGCTTGATCAATCTCGATCCGGCCACAGCCATCGACATCCGCCGCGGTGACCGAATCGCTCAGCTCGTGGTTCAACGAGTCGAACTTCCGGTTTTCGAGGAAGTCGAATCGCTGGACGACACGACCAGAGGAACCGGAGGCTACGGTTCCAGCGGCGGGCACGCGATACTCGATACCGATGCGCCTGGCGCGGTAGTCGGAGAGGGAGTCTGAATCATGTTCGGACGCAAGAAGAAGACAGATGTCGACGAGGAAACCACCAGCTTCTTCGGTGACGAGAACGACGAGTCGGTGGAGATCGACGAGGTCGAAGACGATCTCGAAGTCACCGGCGACGAGTTCGGTGACGAATCGGAAGGCCCTTACGACATCTCGGAGATCGATTCCGACGATCCGACGGCAGGCCGTGACGGTCAGCGTCTTGATCTCGGTTCCGTTCTGGTGCCGATGCCGACCGGCGGGCAGTTGCAGGTCGAGATGGCGCCCAACGGTTCGCCGCAGGCCGTGCACCTGGTCACCGAGCACGGCCGCATCACGGTTGCTGCCTACGCCGCCCCGAAATCGCCCGGTCAGTGGCGTGAGGTCGTTGCCGAGCTCGCGCAGTCGCTTCGCGACGACAATTCCGCGGTGAGCGTCGAGAACGGCCCGTGGGGCCGTGAACTGGCTGCTGTGACGGCCAACATGGACCTGCGGTTCATCGGCGTCGACGGTCCCCGGTGGATGGTGCGCTGCGTGGTCGCGGGTCCGAGTGGATCCACCGCCGCGAACGCTCCTCTGGTGGCAATCGCACGGGACATCTTGCGTGACACCGTCGTCAACCGAGGATCAGAGCCGCATCCGGTGCGGACACCGCTGCCCGTGGTGCTCCCGCAGGTGCTCGCCGAGCAGTTGGCGGCCGCACACGAGCAGCAGTTGGCGGCAGCGCAGCAGCAACAGGTCGCCGCCCAGCAGCAACAGCAGTCAGCACCGCCCGCTCCGCCGGCACCTCCAGCACGGCCGACCCCGCCGCCTCGTAGCGGCGAATCCGGTTCTGCCATGCAGCAATTGGGTCAGTAACAGGATTTTCTTCAGGCGCTCGCGGTGGTATCGGATTCGATCGCCGCGAGCGCTTTGATGCAGGTGGACCCGAGAACCGCGGGGTCGCGCCCGATCATGTCGAGCGTCGTCGTGGCGACTGCGCCGCGGGGGAGTGAAGCCGCCCAGGCCTGCGCCACTGACGCGGGATGAACCGGATCGTCCACCGCCGACGCAATGCCGACCGGAACGCCTACCGCCCGTAGCGCGCTCTCGCCGAGTGAGTGGTACGACGCCGCCTCGTCGAGCGCAGCCGGGAGATCGGGCCACTGAGAGCGCCAGGAGCGCTCGAGTTCGGCTCCGAGCCACGCCGGACTCGACGCGAGCATCGCAGCGATCACCGACTCCAAGCCTTCGGAGCGCAGTTGCCCGGCGGTGAACCGCGCGCTCGCTGCTGCGGGGGCGTCGTCGGCCGAGCCCGTCCAGGCCGGAAGCGCTGCCAACACACTCACGGTTCGATCGGGATTGTCGGCGGCCCACTGGAGTGCAACGGCCGCTCCGATCGAGACCCCTCCGACGATGATTCGGCCGTGCGTGTCCGCGGCTCTGTCCATCGCGTCCAGATAGCCGTCCACGACACGCCGAGGGTCCGGTTCAATTGCGACGATGCGCACACCCAGAGCCTCCAGCGGCGCCCGGAATGCGCGGTCCGCGAAGTGGGCGTCAGAGCCTGTACCTGGGAGAACGACGGCAACGGTCGCCAATTCCGAGTTCTGCATCTCTTGATCTTGCCCGGTGCCCCCGAGACGCGGACTGACCGGTGTGGTTACACGCTCGTAATGGGTCTACAGTGGCGATCACACAGCCCTTCACGTGACGCGAAACCCTTGCGTCACACATGTTCGCAGGAGCGCGCAATGGCACCCGCCGCCGCAGGATATTTTCGTCGACTGACCCAGCGTCTGACCGAGGACGTCGACCAGTTGGACGCCCAGGAGATGGCCGAGTCCAACAAGGCTTCCGGAGGTCAGAAGGCATGCGATTGTCGTCGCGGTGAAGAAGTCACGATGGTGGGCCGACTCCGCAGCGTCGACGCGTGTCCCAAGTCGGGAAATGCCAGTATCGAGGCCGAGTTCTTCGATGGCACCGAGATGATCAATCTCGTCTGGATCGGGCGTCGCCGGATCCCGGGAATCGAGACCGGTAAGACCCTGCTGATCCGCGGTCGTGTGGGCGAGCGTGACGGTCGCAAGGCGATCTTCAACCCTTACTACGAACTGCGCGGCGAATAGGCGCGTTTCCCGCATTTACCGTGCAACTCGGTGACTGTGGCACCCTCGACAGGTGACTGAAACACAACAGCGATCGGTAATCGACCAACTCGGCGGGCTGAGTGGTCTGATCTATTCGTCTTTGCCGATTCTGATTTTTGTCCCGGTCAACAGCATCTGGAATCTCACCGCGGCAATCTGGGCCGCATTGGGCGTCGCTGTCGCTATCGCGGCCTGGCGCCTCTTCCGCAAGGATTCCCTCCAACCCGCTATTTCCGGTTTTCTCGGAGTCGGAGTTTCCGCATTCATCGCCTACCGCACCGGCGACGCCAAAGGATATTTCCTCTTCGGTATCTACACGAGCCTCGCCTACGGTGCGGTCTTCCTGATTTCCATCCTCGTGCGCTGGCCCCTCGTCGGAATCATCTGGGGTTATCTCAACGGGCACGGCAATCTCTGGCGCAAGCACAGCTCCGCCGTCCGGCTCTACGACGTCGCGACGGCAGCGTGGGCGTTGGTCTTCGGTGCGCGGTATCTCGTTCAGTCACAGCTCTACGACACCGACCACACCGGATGGCTCGCAGTCGCGCGTATCGGCATGGGGTGGCCGTTGACCGGTTTGGTGCTGCTCGTGACGGTCTGGGCTGTGCGTAAGGCCGATCGCATCGTCGAGCCTGAACCGGTTGTGGAGCCCGAAAGCAGCGAGCCCACCGCCACGGACGCAGGGTCCGAAGAGGTGGGCTCGGTGAATCTGACGAAGCCGCGCGAAGACCGCGATCTCAGCTGATCAGGTCCTGGTACTCGGGGTGCTTGTCGAGGAACTTCACGACGTACGGGCACACCGGATGAACCTTGAGGCCGCGTGCTCGTAGGTCGTCCAGAGCCTGGCGGACGAGAACCCCGGCCAATCCGAAACCTTCGAAGGCGGGGTAGATCTCGGTGTGGTTGAACGAGACGACGTCACCGGAGGTGGTGTAGTCCTCGATCCCGGCGAGGTCGCCGTCGGCATGGATCTCGTACCGGCTCTGGGCCGGATTGTCGGTGACTACGGTGTTTTCGGGCGCTTGTGCCATGTGATTCCCTTTCGTCGTCAGTGTGTTCGTCGGTCAATTCTCCAGGCGGAGTGCAACGCGCAACTGATCCTCGGCGTCGACGGCCGCAACGAAGAGCAGTTCGTCCCCGCCTTCGATGGGATCGTCCATCTGCGGGACGATCACGCGTCCGCCACGCAGGATGGTGACCAGTGCGCAGTCTCGCGGAAGTTCGAGTTTCTTGACGGCTTTTCCGGCAAGAGGTGTGTTGTCGGGCAACGTGATCTCGACGAGGTTGGCCTGTCCCTGCCGCAGTGTCATCAGTTTGACCAGGTCACCGACCGAGACGGCCTCTTCGACGAGCGAAGCGAGCATCCGCGGTGTCGAGACGGCGACGTCCACGCCCCAGGACTCGTCGAAGAGCCACTCGTTGCGGGGATCGTTGACGCGGGCGACAACTCGGCGAACACCGAACTCGGTTTTCGCGAGCAGACTGAGGACCAGGTTTGCCTTGTCGTCTCCGGTCGCGGCAATCACGACCTCGTACGACTCCATCGACGCGTCCTCGAGTCTGCTGAGTTCGCAGGCGTCCGCGTGCACCCACTTCGCCTCGGGCACCGACTCCGGTTCGATGTGATCGAGTTTGCGTTCGATCAGCATGACGTCATGTGAGCTTCGAATCAGCTCTCGCGCAATGGAACGGCCTACGGCGCCGGCTCCGGCGATGGCGACCTTCATCGAGAACTTCCAATCACGTTGTAGTGCAACACAGTCGCAGTCTTGTTGTGGGGGGCGGCGTACGGATCAGTCATCTGCGGCCTCCCTCAGTCGTCGCTCGGCGGCGGGTTGCCGGCCAGTGCGACAGCTTCGGCGACGGTTCCCGACACGGCGGCGATGTAGACCTGATCGTCGGCCTGGATGACAGTCTTGCGGTCGGGGAGAATGCCGGTCCCGAAGCGGATGATGAAGGCGACTCTCGAACTGGTCGCGCCCTCGAGGAGCGCGATCGGCTTGCCCGCCCAATCCTCGTGCAGGGCAAGTTCGGTGATGGCGACAGTGCCCGAAGGATCGCGCCACTTCGCAGTCTGACTTTCCTTGGTCAACGTGTGCAGGAAACGATCCGTCGACCACGGCACGGTGGCGACCGTGGGAATGCCGAGTCGCTCGTAAACGGCGGCACGCTTGGCGTCGTAAATACGTGCGACGACGCGTTCGACGCCGAAAGTCTCGCGTGCGACTCGCGCTGCGATGATGTTGGAATTGTCTCCCGAGGACACCGCGGCAAAGGCGTCGGCCCGCTCGATTCCCGCCCGGACCAGCACGTCACGGTCGAACCCCATTCCCAGAACCTTGGTTCCCGGGAAGTCGAGATCGAGACGCAGAAACGCACTCTGATCGCGGTCGATGACGGCGACCTCATGTCCGATCCTGGTCAGAGACGCGGCGAGGGAAGAACCCACTCGACCGCACCCCATGATGACGACATACACGCCCTACTCCGTTCATGGACCCTCATGGCGCGATTGCACGCCGAATCGAACGGTACAGCCCCTCGCGGGAAGAGCAAGTACAACGGTCGCTCGCGTGCCGGTTGTCACGACAAAAGGTGAAGTTGGGGCTCTGATGACTCCGAATCGGGCGAGACGGCTTACGCTTTGCACGTGTCTAAGCTCTCGACCGCTACCAAGCGGCTCCTGCTCGGTCGGCCGTTCCGAAGCGACAAACTCGGGCACACGCTGCTACCCAAGCGAATTGCACTACCGGTCTTCGCGTCCGACGCGATGTCGTCCGTCGCGTATGCCCCCGAAGAAATCTTCCTGGTTCTCTCCGTCGCGGGTATTTCCGCGTATGCGTACACACCCTGGATCGGATTGTCCGTCGCCATCGTCATGGCTGTGGTGGTGGCGAGCTACCGCCAGAACGTCCACGCATACCCCTCCGGTGGCGGCGACTACGAGGTCGCGACGGTCAACCTCGGCCCGACCGCCGGTCTGACCGTCGGTAGTGCGCTGATGGTCGACTACGTGCTGACGGTCGCCGTGTCGATCTCGTCGGCGGCGTCGAACATCGGCTCGGCTTTGCCGTTCGTCGCGCAGCACAAGGTGTTGTTCGCGGTTGCGGCGATCGTGTTGCTGACCGCGGTCAACCTTCGCGGTATCCGTGAATCGGGGACCGCGTTCGCAATTCCGACCTACGCATTCATCGTCGGCATGTTCCTGATGCTCGGGTGGGGATTCTTCCGGATCTACGTCCTCGGTGAGGATGTGCACGCGGAATCGTCGTCGTTCACGCTCAACGCCGAGGATTCGCATCTGTACGGAATTGCCTTCGCGTTCCTGATCGCCCGCGCATTCTCCTCGGGCTGTGCCGCACTGACCGGCGTCGAGGCCATCAGCAACGGCGTACCGGCGTTCCAGAAGCCGAAGTCGCGCAACGCTGCCACGACCTTGCTGCTGCTCGGGTCGATCGCCATCGTCCTGCTGATGGGCATCATCATCCTGGCTCAGAAGATCGGCATCGTCTACGCACACAATCCGCAGGAACAGCTGGTCGGAGCGCCGGAGGGCTACCATCAGAAGACCTTGATCGCGCAGATCGCCGAAGCCGTGTTCAGTGGTTTCCCGATCGGTTTCTTCTTCATGGCGATCGTCACGGCACTGATCCTGGTTCTGGCCGCGAACACCGCGTTCAACGGATTTCCGGTACTCGGATCGATCCTGGCGCAGGATCGGTACCTACCGCGTCAGCTGCACACGCGCGGCGACCGACTGGCATTCAGCAACGGAATCCTATTCCTCTCCGGTGCTGCCATCGCATTCGTCGTGGTGTTCGGCGCCGAGGTCACCAAGCTCATCCAGTTGTACATCGTCGGCGTCTTCGTCTCGTTCGTGCTCAGCCAGACGGGCATGATCAAGCACTGGACTCGGCATCTGAAGTCCGAGACCGACAAGGCGCAACGGGCCCGTATGCAGCGCTCGCGAGTGATCAATTCGATCGGTCTGGCAATGACCGCCACCGTCTTGATCATCGTTCTGATCACCAAGTTCGCTGCCGGCGCATGGATCGCCATCGTCGCGATGGTCGCGATCTTCATCGTGATGAAGATGATCCGCAAGCACTACGACAGCGTCGCAGCCGAGCTCGAGGAGCAGGAGTGGGACGGCGTACTGCCCAGCCGCACGCACTCGATCGTGCTCGTCTCGAAGTTGCACATGCCGACGATGCGAGCTCTCGCCTACGCGCGAGCCACGCGACCGGACACCCTCGAAGCCATCACGGTCAACGTCGACGAGCCGGACACCCGTGCACTCGTGCGTGAGTGGGAGAAGAGCGACGTGACGGTTCCGCTCAAGGTGATCGAGTCGCCGTACCGCGAAATCACCAAGCCGGTTCTCGATTACGTCAAGCGTGTACGACGCGATGCTCCGCGTGACGTCGTCACCGTCTTCATTCCCGAGTACGTCGTCGGACACTGGTGGGAGCAGATCCTGCACAATCAGAGCGCGCTTCGTCTGAAGAGTCGTCTGCTTTTCCAGCCCGGCGTGATGGTGACCAGCGTTCCGTGGCAGCTGAGTTCGTCGGCAAAGGCGAAGCCGCTCGACATCGAGAAGACCGCAGGTGCCACGCGTCGCGGTTACGACACCGGCGAGAAATGATCACCGGCGAAAAATGATCGGCAACATCGAAATGGCAGGCGTAGTTCGTTGAGTGAGAATTGGACCGGACAGACCTTCGAGGTCGATCTGGGCAACCCCGGTCACGGCGGGTTCGTCGTCGCCCGGCACGAGGGGCGGGTCGTGTTCGTCCGTCACGGTTTGCCGGGGGAGCGTGCGCTGGTCCGGGTGACCGAGGACAAGGGCGGATCGTTCTGCCGCGCCGACGCGATCACCGTTCTCGACGCTTCTCCGCATCGGATCGATCCGACATGCCCGATCTCCGGCCCGGGCGGGGCGGGCTGCTGCGACTACTCGCATGCGGATCTGAGCGTCCAACGTGAGATGAAGACCTCGGTCGTGCGGGAGCAGCTTCTGCGACTGGCTCGTGTCGAATCGGACGTCGAGGTAGAGGAACTGCCCGGAACCGGAGGCGGAACGGGTTGGCGCACGCGAGTCCGGTTGGCGGTGGACGGGCACGGTGTCGCCGGATACCACGCGTACCGCAGCAACCGGATCGTCACAGACCTGCGGTGCACCCAGATCGATCAGAGCGCGTACGACGGTCTCGGCGGTGCGCAGTGGGCGCCAGGTAGCGAGCTGCAGGTCGTTCTCGACGCTGCGGGCGAGCGGCACGTCGTGGAAATCGCGGCACCCGCGGTGTCCAAGACGGGACGGCGGACGCCCGGGCGACGCGGCGCGATGGCACGCCGAGCGGCAAGCGGCGGCCCGCGAAAGACCCGAGTTGCCATCGGATCGGACACAGTGACCGAGCGCGTCGGCAGTCGAGAATGGGCGCTGGCCGCGACCGGTTTCTGGCAGGCCCATCGCGGCGCTGCGGCCGCGTACTCACAGGTGGTCGGGGAGTGGGCCGGAGCCGCTACCGCGGACACGGCCTGGGATCTCTACGGCGGTGTCGGCGTGTTCGCAGCTGTGCTCGCCGAGCTTGTCGGGCCGTTCGGCGTGGTGGAGTCCGTCGAATCTTCGGCGCGTGCAGTCGCGGACGGGCAGGCAGCGCTGTCCGATCTCGGTCAGGTGCGCTTCCACAGCGCCCGCGTCGAGAACATCATCGCGGATCTGGAGCGTTCGCCTGCTGTCGTCGTGCTCGACCCGCCACGTGCGGGGGCCGGCCGTCCGGTCGTGGAAGCTCTCGCCTCAACGGGCGCTGAGCGGATAGTCCACATCGGGTGCGACCCGGCGTCGTTCGGTCGCGATATCGGCCTCTACCTGGAGCAGGGCTTCAGAATCGGTGGCCTCCGGGCGTTCGACGCGTTCCCCCAGACTCACCACATGGAGTGCATCGCGCTCCTCGAACGCTGAGACGTCCCGAAATCTTTCCCTGAAACGGTGTGACGCTTCTCGCGTTCACAACAGTTGCTTGCATTACGCAACTAATCGTATAGTTTCGTTCTGCAAGTAGTTTTCCGTTTTCAAGTCACGGCTCGTTCGGGCCACTCGAATTCAGGGGTAGGCAATGTCGGTACAGCCGGAGACGGCCCAAGCGCTCGTCGACACGATCTTCATGTTCGGCAGATCGCTGCGAGCCGCGGTCACCACCGGTGCAGACAGCCTGCTGCCGCCTGCGCTGGTCAGTGTGTTGTTCATGCTGGCGGCGCGTGGGGAGTGCCGACAGAACGAATTGGCCGTCGATCTGTGTGTCAGTCAGTCGTCGCTCAGCCGACAAATGTCGGATCTGGTCGACGCTGGGTATGTCGAGAGAAATCCCGATCCGGCTGACAAGCGGGCGTTCCGCATCCGAGTATCGGAAGAGGGACACGACGTTTTACGGAGAACCACGCAGCGGCGTGCGGCGCGTTTGCGCAACATGCTCGAAGACTGGAGCCAGGAAGAGGCCATGGCCGCAGTGACATCGCTGCAACGTCTCAACGAGACGTTCGGCGCATCGAATCGGCAGGCCTCACCGGCAGTTCCGCACACGGGCGTAGAAAGTATTGGGAGATAAGGCACATGGCAGCAACAGTAGGAGAAACCCGGGCAAGTACCGGAGGTGACGGATCGGCTCGCGAAGCGGGCGCGATGACTCACCGCGAAATTCTCGAAGCACTCACCGGACTCATCGCAGCGCTGTTCACCGCGCTGCTCAGTAGCACCATCGTTTCCACAGCGCTTCCCACGATCATCGGTGAACTGCACGGAACTCAGACGCAGTACGCCTGGATCATCACGACAGCGTTGCTCGCCACCGCGGCGTCGACGCCGATCTGGGGCAAGCTTGCCGACCTCTACAACAAGAAGGTCCTGGTCCAGACCGCGATCGTCATCTTCGTGATCGGCTCGGTCATCGCCGGCGCGGCGCACAACGTTCCGTTGCTGCTCGGTGCGCGTGTCATCCAGGGCATCGGTATGGGCGGTCTGACCGCTCTCGTCGTAGCCATCATCGGCACGATCATCCCGCCGCGAGATCGCGGTCGCTACTCCGGATACATGGGTGCGGCCATGGCCGTCTCGATGTCCGGTGGACCGATCCTCGGCGGCGTCCTCGTGGACACTGCCGGCTGGCGCTGGTGCTTCTACGTATGTGTTCCGCTGGCAGTCATCGCATTGTTCCTGCTTCAGCGCACACTGCACGTCGAGACCGTGAAGAAGGACAACGTCTCCATCGACTGGATGGGCGCCACCTTGCTCACCGCCGGTGTCAGCGTCCTGCTGATCTGGGTTTCGTTTGCCGGTCAGGACGACTACTACGCCTGGTTCTCGAAGGAGTCGGCCTTCTTCGTCATCGGTGGTCTGGCCCTGCTCGGCCTGACGATGTTCGTCGAATCCAAGGTCAAGGATCCGATCCTGCCGATCAAGATCATCACCGAGCGCACAACGGCTCTCGCGATCATCGCCTCGATCGCAGTTGGTGTCGGCCTCTTCGGCGCGACGACGTTCCTGACGCAGTACTTCCAGACCGCACGCGGATTCGATCCCACCGAAGCCGGATTGCTCACCATTCCGATGGTCGCAGGCATGCTCGTCGCCTCGGTCGGCTCGGGCCAGCTGATCACCAAGTTCGGTCAGTGGAAGCCCTTCATCGTCGCCGGCGCAGTTCTGCTGCTGGTCGGTTTCGGGCTGCTGTCGACGATCGACCACGCAACCAGCCTGTGGACAATCGGAATCTTCATCGCCATCGTGGGTCTCGGTACCGGCATGCTGATGCAGAACATCGTTCTCGCCGTGCAGAACACGGTCAGCGTCGAGAACATCGGCGCGGCCAGCAGTATCGTGGCGTTCTTCCGCACCTTCGGCGGCGCGATCGGCGTGTCGGTGCTCGGTTCGATTCTTGCGACCCGCGTCAAGACACTGACAGTCGATTCGGTCTCCACCTTGCCGCCCGAGCAGCAGGCAGTAGCTGGAAAGAGCCTCCAGGACGGCCTCGACCTGAGCAATATGCCTGACTTCGTCTCGCAGATCGTTCGGTTCGCCTACGGCGACGCAACAGGACGGATCTTCCTGGTCGCAGCCGTCGTCGCCGTGGTCACGCTCGTGTCGGTCATCTTCATCCCGAACCGTCCGTTGCGCACCACCATCGACATGGCAACCCCCGACGCCGAGCAGAAGTACGAAGAAGAGCGCGAAGAGAAGAACCTCACTCGCTGATCCGCATGCCCGGCTGGTCTACTGCCGGCAGCGTCTTCTGAACTACTGTTGTCACGCCATAGCCCATCGAACGCGGACCGAGATCGATTCTTCGATCTCTCCGCGTTCGACGGCTATCGGGGCCGAATCCGCTTTCATGGCCGCGACACGTCCGCGCATCGGCACTATCTGGTCGAAGTCCTCGAGCACCTCGAGGACTTCGACCAGATCTTTGTCTGCCAGGTCTGCGAACTGTCTGGCCTTCGATTCGGCTGCCGTCCAGGCCAATTCGCGTGCTCTTGTCGCCAGATCGCTGCGGTCGTCGAGATCGAACTCCAGTCCGTCGAGCCGAATCGCGTCGCCACCCACCGATACACATGCCGCGATGACGGCAGCGGGGGAGTTCGCCGCTTCCGGCTCCAGCTCTCGCAGTACGACTCGGAAAGTTGTCGATGCCGTGAATCCTGTTGTCTCCTGGCGGCCTCCGTCGCTCCACTGAGTCTGCGGATGGACGCTCAGCCCGGCGGTGGTGAGGTCCGCTCCGCGCACACCGCGCGCGTGCAGGGTCTCGGTCAGCGCAGTGGACAGACGCGCGACGGCGTCGAATGCGTCGGAAACGGCCGTCTGTGTCACCGATACTCCGATCGTCAATCGCACGATGTCGGGAACAGCTGTTGCAGTGGCAGTTCCGGTCACCGTGACAGTGGACGGCTCCGAGGTGAAGGCGGTGGTGGGCACGTGTGGTTCCTATCCGATTCGTCCGGCGGATATGACACTCCGCAACATCAGGTCCAATTGCTCGTAGGCGCCCGCCGCCAGTCGTTCGAGAAGCGCAAGTTTCAACTCGGGTGCCTGCGCGGTCAGTTCTGCATATCGCTCCGGAGTCAGGACGGCCACGGTGACCGTGGAATCGGCGCGGATGTCGTTGAGGAACGGAGTGTCGAGGAACATCGTCATCTCGCCGAACGTCATTCCGGCGGAGAGCGTCGTGATGCGGTGCTCGACCCCGTGCGCGTCGGTGAACATGGTGCTGACCTGGCCACTGAGAATCAGGTAGAAGCCAGACGCCGATTCACCTCGGCGGGCGATCTTCTCGCCGCGGGCATAGGTTCGCGTCTCCAACTCTGCCGAAAATCCCTCGATCTGTGCCGCGGACAGAGCATCGAGAACTGGGTGGTCCTCGATCGAGATCGTCGACGCCTGCCGTTCGGCCTCACAATGCACCGCAAGCAGCGTGTCTTCGCACCACTGCATGGCGGAATCGAGGTCCGCAAAAACCCGACCACTTCTTCTGGCGGGGTCGATGCTCGAACTTCGTTGTCCCAGCAGTCCTTGCGGATCGACGACGGCCACAGCACAAGCCTGCTCGGCCAGTTGAACCTGCAGTGCAGTGATCATGCGCACCGCGACGTCGCTGGCGTCGTCGACGCGGCGGACGTCGATGACGACAACTTCGAGGCCCTCGTCCACCGAGCCGATTTCGCGGACCGCCGATTCGGCACCGGTGAAGAGGAGATCGCCGTGCAGTTCGTAGACCCGGCTGCGCTTGCCGACGTCGTCGAGCACGGCTTGTTCGGTCGGGGTGCGTCGTACTCGCGACGGTGCTTCGATGACGCTGTATCTGGCCCGGATCGACGAGCGTGACGCCCGCGTCACGTGGAGGAAGTGCAGTTCGAGTTCCTTCGACAGTGCCCGGGCAGAAGCAACTCCGCGAACACTGTTGCCGTGAACGTCGAGCCTGGGGGAGTACACGGCGATGCCGATCTGGCCCGGCAGAACCGCCAGCACTCCGCCGCCGACACCGCTCTTGGCCGGCAATCCGACCTCTACCAGCCACTTGCCGGCGCCGTCGTACATTCCGCACGTAGCCATGACGCTGAGGACCTGTTCGACGCCTGCGGGTGCCAGCGCGCGCTCGTGGGTGAGCGGATTGACACCGTTGTTCGCCATCGTCGCAGCCATCAGACTCAGGTCGCGGCAGGTCACGTCGATCGAGCATTGACGGAAATACAGGTCGACGGCCTCGTCGGGATTGCCGGTGATGACGTCGAAGGATCGCAGCATGTGGCCGATCGCACGGTTGCGGTGACCGGTGCGGGCCTCGGAGGTGTAGACGGCTTCGTTGAAGGTCAGCTCGCGGCCTGCGTATCGCGAGTACGCCGAGCGGATGCGCTCGAAGCGGGCCTCGGGATTCGGTCCGGCAACCAGTGATGCAGCGGTGATAGCCCCGGCATTGATCATGGGGTTTCGTGGCCGTTCGGTGAGCGGGTCGAGGCTGATTTCGTTGAACGGCTCGCCGGATGGTTCGACGTCGATTTTCGCGGCAACCGCCTCGCTTCCTCGATCGGCGAGAGCCAAGGCGTAGGTGAAGGGCTTCGAGATCGACTGAATGGTGAACGGGATTCGCGAGTCACCGATCTCGTAGACGTAACCGTCTACGGTGGCGATGCAGATTCCGAACGAATCGGGGGCGACCGCCGCGAGTTCGGGGATGTAGTCGGCCAACTCGCCTTCGTCGAGTGATCGGACTTCGTCGAACACTCGCGTTATCAGGTCGTCGACCACAGTTCCCATACGTCGACCTTAAGCTGACATGGCGGTCGTTTTGTGGAAGAAGAGTTGCCGAGTCGATCGCGACGGATCCCATTTGTCTGTGATTGCGATCACGAGCGATCCGCGGGATTTCGCTGTTACGCGAAGTCACACCGGAATCGGGCCGAGTCCGCGTGTCGGTTCGCCGGAACGCTCCGTAGACTGGCAGCACTGTCGCGAAGACAGCCGCGGCGCGCACCGGTGCAGCTGTGAAGCACGGAGGGAGCGATCTCGTTGGGTGTTCTTGCCCGCATTCAGGGTCCTGACGATCTACGTCAGTTGAGCCACGCCGAGATGACGGAGTTGGCCGACGAGATTCGTGAGTTCCTCGTGCTGAAGGTCGCTGCGACCGGTGGTCACCTCGGGCCCAACTTGGGCGTCGTGGAGTTGACCCTCGCACTGCACCGAATTTTCGACTCGCCGCAGGACGCGATCATCTTCGACACGGGCCATCAGGCCTATGTACACAAGATCCTCACCGGTCGTCAGGATCAGTTCGACACTCTGCGTAAGCAGGGTGGACTGTCCGGGTATCCGTGCCGCGCCGAGAGCGAACACGACTGGGTCGAGTCCTCTCACGCTTCCGCCGCGTTGTCCTATGCCGACGGCCTCGCGAAGGCCTTCGCGCTGACGGGTCAGAATCGCCACGTAGTTGCCGTCGTCGGTGACGGCGCGCTGACCGGCGGAATGTGTTGGGAAGCTCTCAACAACATCGCGGCAGGCAAGGACCGTTCGGTGGTGATCGTCGTCAACGACAACGGCCGCTCCTACGCACCGACCATCGGCGGACTCGCCGACCATCTCTCGGCACTGCGAACCGCACCGAGTTACGAGCGCGCCCTCGACAGTGGCCGACGCATGGTCAAGAGACTGCCCTGGGTGGGGCGCACCGCGTACTCCGTCCTGCACGGAATGAAGGCGGGTCTCAAAGACGCGGTCAGCCCTCAGGTCATGTTCACCGATCTCGGTATCAAATACCTCGGACCGGTGGACGGACACGACGAAGCCGCCATGGAATCGGCATTGCGCCGGGCAAAGGCCTACGGCGGACCGGTCATCGTGCATGCCGTCACTCGTAAGGGCAACGGTTACGCACACGCCGAGAACGACGTGGCCGACCAGATGCATGCCACCGGTGTCATCGATCCCGTCACCGGTCGCGGCACCAAGTCGTCCGCGCCGGACTGGACGTCGGTCTTCTCGGCCGCGTTGATCGAGCAGGCTTCGCGTCGTGAGGACATCGTCGCCATCACCGCGGCGATGGCCGGGCCCACCGGCCTCGCGGCCTTCGGTGAGAAGTTCCCCGATCGGATCTTCGACGTCGGTATCGCCGAGCAGCATGCGATGACCTCGGCCGCCGGTCTTGCACTTGGCGGACTTCACCCCGTCGTTGCTATCTACTCGACCTTCCTCAATCGGGCTTTCGACCAGTTGTTGATGGACGTCGCTCTACTCAAGCAACCGGTCACAGTCGTGCTCGACCGCGCCGGGGTCACCGGAGTCGACGGCGCCAGCCACAACGGCGTCTGGGATCTTTCGCTGCTCGGAATCATCCCCGGGATCCGCGTCGCGGCACCGCGTGACGCAGACACGCTGCGGGAAGAGCTGGACGAGGCGCTTCTCGTCGACGACGGCCCAACGGTCGTTCGTTTCCCGAAGGGTGCTGTACCCGAAGCGATTCCGGCCGTGAAGCGACTCGACGGAATGGTCGACGTTCTCAAGTCCAGCGAGGGTGAGCGCGGCGACGTGCTCCTCGTCGCGGTGGGCCCGTTTGCATCCCTGGCACTCGAGATTGCCGAGCGGCTCGACAAGCAGGGCATCTCGGTTGCCGTCGTCGATCCGCGGTGGGTTCTGCCGGTCGCGGATTCCCTGGTGAAGATGGCGGACAAGTACGCCCTCGTGGTCACCATCGAAGACGGTGGTCTGCACGGCGGCATCGGTTCGACGGTCTCGGCCGCGATGCGGGCAGCCGGAGTGCACACGTCGTGCCGCGACATGGGCGTTCCCCAGCAGTTCCTCGATCACGCCAGCCGCGAGGCCATCCACAAGGAACTCGGACTCACGGCTCAGGACCTCTCCCGCAAGATCACCGGCTGGGTGGCGGGGATGGGTAGCGTCGGCGTCCACGTCCAGGAAGACGCGTCCTCGGCGTCGGCTCAAGGTGAAGTCGCGCAAGGCTGACAGCTCGTCTCACGATAATCTTCACTACGATCTCGAAAAGCGGTGGCCCACGGATCAATCCGAGGGCCACCGCTTTCGGTGAAATCGTGAGAGCTCGCTACTGGACGGATTCGAGTGTGCTGCCTCGCGTTTCCTTCACGAACCTCAGGACGACGAACAGCGACAACACTGCCATGACGGCGTAGCCGGCGTAGGTGTACGACAGATTCCAATCGGCCAGTGCCGGGAACGTCCAGGAGACCAGGAAGTTCGCGACCCAGTTGGTGGCGGTCGCAATTCCGACTGCTGCAGCACGCACGCGGTTGGGGAACATTTCGGAGATCAACACCCAGACGACCGGGCCCCAGGACAAGGCGAAGAAGAACACGAATGCGTTCGCCCCGATAAGAGCGATAGTGGCATTGGCTCCGGTCAGTGTGGCCACGGATTCGCCGATCTCGTTCTTGGTCACTGTTGCCGAATGGAAACAGAACGCTGCGGTGCCCAGTGAGATGGCCATACCGGCGGAACCGACCAGCAACAACGGCTTTCGACCGACCCGGTCGATGACGGCGATGGCGACGAACGTACCGACGATGTTGACCAAGGCGCTCACGACGCTGATCAGCAGGGACCGGTCGGCGCCGAATCCGACCGCCTGCCAGAGGGTGCTCGAGTAGTAGAAGATCACGTTGATACCGACCAACTGCTGCAATGCGGCGAGTGCAATACCGACCCACACCAGATGGGAGACCCCGAGCCGCTTCGAGAAGAGTTGGCGGACTGTGGTCTTGGCTTGCTTCTCCGTCAGAGATTCGCGGATCTCGTTCATGCGTTCGGTGACGGCGTCGTGATCTCCACCTTCGAGATCGGAGATGATCTTGCGAGCACGATCGTCCTTGCCCTGCGCCACGAGGAACCGTGGAGATTCGGGAATCGTGGTTGTCATGATCAGGTACAGGACTGCGGGAACCGCCTCGAGCATTAGCATCCACTGCCAGGCTTCGAGGCCTGCGATCTGATTGCGATCACCACCGGCCGCGGCCTGGAGGGCGTAATTGACCAACTGCGACACGGCGATTCCGAGAACGATCGCCAGTTGGTACATCGAGCCGAGACGTCCGCGAATCGCGGCGGGGGAGATCTCCGCGATATAGGCCGGGGCGATGACTGACGCGAAACCCACTGCCAGGCCGCCGACCACGCGCCAGAACGTGAGGTCGTAGACGCTGAACGGAATTGCGGAGCCTACGGCGCCGATGATGAACAACACCGCGGCTATCTGCATGACGCGGATGCGGCCGAGTCGGTCGGCGAGTGTGCCTGCGATCCAGGCGCCGAGTGCTGCGCCGAGCAGAGTCAGTGAGACCGTGAGCCCGGTGCCCGAGGCGCCGATGTCGTACTTGTCTCGGATCGCACCGACCGCCCCGTTGATGACTGCGGTGTCGTATCCGAACAGAAAACCGCCGAGCGCGGCGGCGCCGGCGAAGAGCACTGCATGTCCGACGTCGGCGCGAGTAGCGCCGGATCCACCGCCGGAGGCGGTTCCGCTGAATGCCATTCCTGCCCCCTCAAAGGCCCTACGGTCGACACCCCGATGCGCCGATCCATCCGCGAGCACTCTGCACGCTACGCCCACCCGGGCAGATTTGGCGGGGACTCACGCGCCGTTACCCAGCTGAGTCCATTCCCGCAGCGAATCAGCTGGACACAGTGATGTCGTATTGATTGCAGTTATTATGCAAACAATATGGTAAGTGCAGGTGAGGGCGCTTTACTCGCCCGAGAGACGCTCGGCTTTTGCTGCGATGTCTTCGAGATCCTTCGCCACGAATTTCCGGGTCACCCGCCTCTCCGGCGAGCCGTTCGATACGGATCACGCCGGAGAGGGTTGTCGGGAAAATCTCGTTTCTAGGCGGAGGCGCGCTTTGCGGCTTCGCTCAACGTCGGTGTGATCTGGCCGAGGACCCACGGCGTGCTCAGGACGTTGACGTTGCTCAGTCCGCCGATGACGCGGGTGTCGCTGAGGAATGCGGTGGATCCGCGTTTGACCGCGTCGAGTCCACCGACTGCGGGTATGCCGGACGGATCGCCGGAGCCGTCGGTGAAGCCGACGATCACGTCGGCGTCGATGTCGGCGATGTTCTCGTAGGAGATCGTCTTGAAGAACGATCCACCTGCATTGTCCGCGGCGAGCTTCTCGACGCCCGGCGCGTTGACGAATCCGAGTTCAGTCAGCACCTGGACCCGCGGATCAGTGGGCAGATAGACGTTGATGTTGCTCGAATCGGTGTCGAAGTTGACCACTGCCAATGTCTTTCCGGCGAACTCCGGGTGGGCTGTGGCGGTATCGGCGAGAGTCGCGTCGAGGCCGTCGACGAGCTTGTCGGCCTCTTCGCTCTTGCCGACTGCCTTGCCGACGATGCGGGTCTGGTCCTGCCAGGATGTCTGCCAGGCCGCGCCGGGGTAGGCGGCCGTCGGTGCGATCTTGCTCAGTTGGTTGTAGACGGATTCCTCGAAGCCCTCGTACGGCGCGAGGATGACGTCGGGGGTCAACGACGCGATGGACTCGATCGGCGGTTCTCCGCTGGCCGGCATGTCGAAGAGCGTTGTCTTGTCCGCGTCGAAGTAGTCCTGCGCCCACGGCATGACGCCGTTGTCGTCCGCGCCGTAGGTGTACTTGGGCTGTCCGACCGGAGTCAGATCGAGTGCGTACAGGATGTCCTGCGCGTTCCATCCGAGGGTGACGAGGCGCTCGGGCTTCGAGTCGATGGTCGTGGTGCCGAAGGTGTTCTCGATGCTGACGGGGAATCCGCCCGTACCTTGGGATGGCGTGGATGTGCCTGAATCCGAGGAGCACGAGACAAGTGCGGTGACCGCGATTGCAGCCGCACCGAGGGCAGTGAAGCCCCGAACAGAAGTTTTCATGAAGGGCAGCCTAACCTACTGAATTTCGGCAGCCAAACGAAACCGATTGTGCCGTTTATGCAGGTGGGAGTCGGATCTGGACCGCGTTTCTCAGTGCACCATTTCGGTGGGCAATACTTTCCTCGTGCGATCACAGCAGAAGATTCTCGGCGCCGCCCTCGAACTGATCGAAGGTGGCGGATTCGAGGCTGTGAACATTGCCGCAGTTGCCACCGCGGCCGGTGTCTCGCGCCAGACGGTGTACTCGATTTTCGGCACACGTGAGGAGGTCGTCTCCCAGGCGATGGGCGGTCTCGCTGTCGAGGTTCTCGGGGAGATCACGGCACAGGTGGAGTCGGTCGACACGGCGTGTGATTACGTCGTCGAATTCATCGTTGCCGCGCGAACTGCCGTGCGTGCTCACCCGGTGCTCGCGACTCTGCTCCTCGCCGAGCGGGGAAACCCTGTCTTCGATCTCGAAATGATGAGTCGAGCAATACCTTTCGCTGGTCAGATGCTCACCCCTATGGTCGAACGTGGCCTCGCCACCGAGGCGGAGTTGGATGAGATAGTGGAAATTGCCGTGCGACTGGGGCTTTCGGTTGTTGCATTCGACAGTGACCTCGTACATTCCGACGACTCCTTGCGGGCCTTTCTCTCGAGGTGGCTCGGGCCCGCAATCCGGTCGACCTCGTAGTTCCTCGCCTGCTCCGCCAAAACCTTGACACTCGAGCGTCAGAGTGTCTAGTTTTGGCGTGCCCGGAATTCTCTGGCGACATTCTTCGAGGGAGCACCAGTCATGTCCGGAGTGAAACGCAGATCGTTCTTGGCCGGTACGGCCGCCGTGGGAGTCGCGATGATGGCGCCACGCACTGCCAGGGCTGCAACAGGGATTCCGCTGACACGTGAAGTGCACCGTGTCGTGGTTATCGGATCGGGGTTCGGCGGCGGGGTGACGGCACTTCGCCTGGCCGAGGCGGGGGTTCCGGTCACTTTGCTGGAGAGAGGGATTCGGTGGCAGACCGGGCCGAATGCCGAAACTTTCCCGCACCCCGCCAGCCCGGACAAGCGCATCCTCTGGCATCAGTCCAACCCGACTCTGTTCGGCAGGCCGGCGATCTTCGAGCCATACGCGGGTTTGTTGGAGACGGTGACCGGTGAGAACATGACCGCGATCTGCACAGCCGGTGTGGGCGGCGGATCGCTTGTGTACCAAGGGATGACGCTGCAACCGGAAGAAGCGGTCTTCAACACGCACTTTCCGGAGGAGCTCGACTACGCACGAATGGACCGCGTCCATTACCCGCGGGTGGCGCGGATGCTGCAAGTGGAAACTGCACCAGACGAACTGATTTCCAGCCCGAACTACGAGGCGGCACGTGTATTCGCGCGTAACGCAACGCGTTCCGGTCTACCCGTGTCGAAGATTCCGATGCCGATCGACTGGAACTACGCGTTGGCCGAACTGAGGGGTGAGATGAAGCCGTCTTACACCAACGGTGACGGCGCGCTCGGTGTCAACAACGGTGGCAAACATTCGGTGGATGTCACCTACATTGCGGCAGCGGAAGCGACCGGATTGGTGAATGTGGAGACTCTGCACCAGGTCACCGATGTCGAGCGGGCTGCCGACGGACGGTGGCGCGTGTACGTGGACCGGACCGACATTTCCGGCAACATTCTCGAGAACAAGATCTTGACGACGGATGCGCTCGTCATGGCTGCCGGCAGCATGAACACCACCAAACTCCTGGTCCGCGCCGCGGCAACGGGGCGGATCACGGATCTGCCCGACGAGCTCGGCGCAGGGTGGGGGACCAATGCCGATCGGATCTACATCTGGTCGGATCTCGCCGAGAATTTCGGCGCGACGCAGGGCGGGCCGGTCGTCTACGGCAGCCGGAACTGGGACGACCCGCATAACGCGTTCACCGTCATTCAGGCGTCGTTCCCGCCGGTGGCGTTCGACGCTCACAGCACGGTGATGGTCGGATTCGGGGTCAGCAGCGACCGGGGTCGGTTCGTGTACGACTCAGCGCGAGGCGAGGCGGTGCTCCGTTGGCCGAGTGATGGCGACTCTGCGATCCAGCAAGGCCACATCGGACCTGCGGCCCAGCAGATCGCGGCAGGAGGACTGCTCACCGATACGAACGCGATACTGCCGTCCACGTGGCATCCCCTCGGCGGTGCCTGCATGAACTCGGTGTGCGATCTCGATGGGCGGATTCTGGGCCAGCGGGGGTTGTACGTGCTCGACGGCGCTCTGCTGCCGGGAAACTCCGCTGCGTGCAATCCGTCGATGACCATCGCCGCCGTCGCGGAGCGTGCGCTCGAGAACATCGTGAAAGACGATGTGGGAACCCTATTCTGAACCTGCGCAAACGCCACGGACGGCGTACCCGAAGGCACGCCGTCCGTGACGGGTCGATCGACTGACTCAGACGCTGGCAACACCAGGCGCGAGGAAGCGCTTGCCGTTGACGGCCTCGGAGGTGCCGGTGCGGTCCAGGTACGGCGTGATGCCGCCGTTCCAGAATCCGAATCCGCCGCCGAGCAGCAGGCAGAGGTCGATGTCCTCGGCTGCCGCCACGACGCCCTCGTCGAGCATGATCTGAATTTCCTCGGCAAATGCACGACGTGTGCGCTCGAGGACCTCTTCCGAAGTTGACACCTTGTCACCCTGCGGCCACAGTGCGGCGACCTCGGGGTCGACGGCCTGACCGTTCTCGCCCCAGGTCCACACGCCGGGCTTGCGGGCCTCGACGAGTGCTTCGAGTCCGGGTGAGCTCTTGAACCGGTCCGGGTACGACTCCTGCAGGGTCTCACCGGTGTGCAGTGCCACTGCGGGTCCGACGAGGGCCAGCAAGGTGAACGGCGACATGGGCATGCCGAGTTCGGCGATGGCATTGTCTGCGACGTCGAAGGGGGTGCCTTCGTCGACGGCGGACATGACCTCACCCAAGGTGCGGGTGACGAGGCGGTTGAAGACGAAGCCGGCCTTGTCGCCGCAGAGGACGGCGGACTTCTTCAACGACTTCGCGGTGGCGAAAGCCGTTGCGAGAGTGGCATCATCGGTCTTGCTGCCCTTGATGATCTCGAGGAGGGGAAGAACGGCCACCGGGTTGAAGAAGTGGAAGCCGACCACACGCTCGGGATGCTCGAGGCCGGACGCCATTTCCGTGATGGAGAGCGAAGAGGTGTTGGTGGCGAGGATGGTTTCGGGAGCAATGAACTGCTCGAGTTCCGCGAAGACCTTCTTCTTGACGTCCATGTTCTCGAAGACGGCTTCGATGACGAAGTCGGTCTTGGCGAACGCGGCCTTGTCGAGGGAACCGGAGACGAGCGCCTTGAGGCGGTTCGCAGCGTCGGGGGACAGGCGCCCCTTGCCCTGGAGCTTTTCGATTTCGGTGTGGACGTAGCCGACACCCTTGTCGATGCGTTCCTGGTCGATGTCGGTCAGGATGACCGGCACCTTGAGCTGGCGGACGAAGAGCAGCGCGAGCTGGCTGGCCATGAGGCCGGCGCCGACGATGCCGACGCCGCTGACCTTACGAGCGAGCGAGCGGTCGGGTGCTCCGGCGGGACGCTTGGCGCGCTTGTTCACCAGATCGAAGGCGTACAGACCCGCGCGGAGTTCGTCCGTCAGGAGGAGGTCGGCAAGAGCCTCGTCCTCGGCCGCGAAGCCCTTGTCGAGCGAGGCGGCATCGGTGATGTCGGTGCTGCGAGCCAGTTCGAGCAACTCGACGGCCTTGACGGCGCCGGGAGCGTTGCCCTTGGTCTTGCCGTCGACGATCGCCTTCGCACGAGCGATCGCGTCGTCCCAGCCCTGGCCACGATCGATCTCGGGGCGAGCGGGGGTCACTGTGCCGGCGAGGACCTGCGACGCCCAGGCGAGGGACTGCTCGATGAAGTCGGCGGAATCGAGAACGACGTCGACGACGCCGAGTTCGAGTGCCTTCTTGGGGGAGAGCACCTTGTTCTGGTTCAGCGAGTTCTCGATAACCACGGTGACGGCGTTCGACGGGCCGACGAGGTTGGGGAGCAACTGCGTTCCGCCCCAACCGGGGACCAGACCGAGGAATGCTTCCGGAAGACCCAGTGCGCCCGCATTGGCGGCAACCGTGCGGTAGTGGCTGTGCAGTCCGACCTCGAGGCCGCCGCCCAGAGCGACACCGTTAATGAAGGCGAACGTGGGAACGGACGACTCACGCAGGCGTCGGAACACCTTGTGGCCCAAGCGGCCCAGCTCGAGTCCCTGCTCACGAGAGGTGATCGCGGGAACACCCTTGAGGTCCGCGCCGGCGGCGAAGATGAAGGGCTTGCCGGTGACGGCGATGGCAACCGGGTTGGCGGCAAAGGCTTCGTCGAGGGCGGCGTCGAATGCTGCGAGTCCGCCGGGACCGAAGGACGACGGCTTGGTGTGGTCGAAGCCGTTGTCGAGGGTGATCAGTGCAAACGGGCCCTCGATGCCGGGGACCGAGATGATCTTGGTGTAGGCGTTCGTGACGACCTCGTCGGCGAATGCTGTTGCAATATCAGACATTTAGTTGACTCCTGCCTGGTAGTCAGCGTGGTTCGGGTTCTCCCAGATGACGGTGCCGCCCATGCCGAGGCCGATGCACATGGTGGTCAAGCCGTAGCGCACGTCGGGGCGTGTCGCGAACTGGCGGGAGAGCTGCGTCATCAGGCGAACGCCCGAGGAAGCGAGGGGGTGGCCACACGCGATGGCGCCGCCCCACTGGTTGACGCGCGGGTCGTCGTCGGCGATTCCGTAGTGCTCGAGGAACGCGAGGACCTGAACGGCGAACGCCTCGTTGATCTCGAAGAGTCCGATGTCCTCGATCTTGAGGCCGGTGCGTGCCAGCAGCTTCTCGGTGGCGGGAACCGGGCCGATGCCCATGACGGCGGGGTCGACGCCCTGGTAGGCGAAGCCCACCATGCGCATGCCGACCGGCAGGCCGAGCTCGGCTGCGGTGTCCTCACCGGCGAGCAGTGCTGCGGTGGCACCGTCGTTGAGTCCGGCTGCGTTACCGGCGGTGATGCGTCCGGCCGGGCGGAACGGCGTCTTGAGCTTCGCGAGATCTTCGACGGTGGTTCCGGGGCGCGGCGGCTCGTCTTCGGTGGCCAGACCCCAGCCCGCGGAACTGCGGGTGGCGACGGGGACCAGGGTGTCGGCGATGAAGCCGGCCTTCTTGGCAGCGTCGTACTTGTTCTGGCTGTTGACGGCGTAGGCGTCCGTGCGGTCCTTGGTGATGGTCGGGAACCGGTCGTGCAGGTTCTCGGCGGTGTTACCCATCACGAGGGCGCTCGGGTCGACCAGGCGGTCGGCGAGGAAACGCGGGTTGGGGTCTGCGCCCTCACCCATCGGGTGGTGACCCATGTGCTCGACGCCACCGGCGATCACGACGTCGTACTGGCCGAAGCCGATGCCCGACGCGGTGGTGGTGACGGCGGTCATCGCGCCGGCACACATGCGGTCGATGGCGAATCCGGGAACGGTTTCGGGGAGACCGGCGAGGATCGCAGCGGTGCGGCCGATGGTCAGGCCCTGGTCACCGGTCTGCGTGGTGGCTGCGACAGCAACTTCGTCGATCCGTGCGGGATCGAGCTGCGGGTTACGGCGAAGCAGCTCACGAATCGCCTTGACGACGAGATCGTCTGCGCGCGTGTCGGCGTACATGCCTTTCGGGCCGGCCTTGCCGAACGGGGTGCGAATGCCGTCGACGAAGACGACGTTGCGTTGGTTGTTTGTGGATGGAGCCACGCGAATTCCTCCTGATGGAGCTGCCCACCGCACCGAAGGGCGGTGAGACGTTGGTTCGGCGATCACGGCCAGGCGTCCGGCCTCGTATCGAGCGTACTACTGCCCATTACTGACCGGTAACTTAACGTGCCGAATTGCTCCAACCTCACACCGGGGTCAGGTCAGGATTCCGGCTCTTCCACTTCGGGCTCGGCCGGGACCACGGAGTTCAGTGCCTCGGCGAGGACGGGAACGGTCAAAGTGCGTTGCCAGCCACGTGCGCCACCGGAAGTGAGCTTGGTCTCGATCGCACTCTCGACTTCGGCGATGTCCGAGTCGGGTTCCAGTTTCCAGTCCCAGCACAGGCGCCTGACCAGGTCGGGTTGGAGCAAATTCTCGACCGGCACCGAAACCTCTTTGCTCAGGTCCGACAGTGCGGCCCGAGCCGCCGTCAGTCGGTCGGCCGCCGCTGGATCCTGGCGGGCCCAGCGGCCGGCAGCGGGCGGCCCGACGATCGGCGGGGTTTTCGGCGGAAGCTCGCTGTCGGGGAGCTTGCGCGCGGCTTCCAGTGCATCCATCCAGATACGCGAATAACGGCGTTGACGTGGTCCGCCGAAGACGGGAAGCGAGCGGAGCGCGTCCAACGACCGAGGATCTTTGAGAGCGGCATCGATGATCGCGGAGTCAGGAAGAACCCGACTCGGAGACACGTCGCGCTTGCGTGCGAGATCCTCGCGCGCCTGCCACAGCGCCCGTACCGCCGCCAACTGACGGGTGGTCTTGAGTGAGGTGATGTGCGACGTACGACGCCAGCGGTCCGGTTTGGGCTTGGGCGGGCCGGCCAGACGGATGTACTCGAACTCTTCCTTCGCCCACTCGAGCTTGCCTTGGGATTCGAGTTCGGCTTCCATTGCGTCGCGCAGTTCGAGAAGCACTTCGACGTCGAGGGCGGCGTAGTTCAACCAGGCGTCCGGCAGCGGACGTGTCGACCAGTCCGCAGCCCCGTGACCCTTGCGAAGTTCCACTCGCAGGGTTCGTTCCACGATCGCGGCGAGTCCGACTCGCTCGAACCCGGCCAGTCGTCCGGCCAGTTCGGTGTCGAACAGCTCGGCCGGCGTCAGGCCCAGTTCGGCGAGGCCGGGGAGATCCTGATCGGCAGAGTGCAGCACCCATTGCAACGGGTTGATCACCTCGGCCAACGGCTGCAGGTCTTGCGCTGTCGGAATCGGGTCGAGCAGGAACGATCCTGCTCCTTCGCGTCGAAGCTGGATCAGGTACGCCCGTGCCGAATAGCGGAATCCGGATGCGCGCTCGGCGTCCACGGCGAGCGGGCCGTGGCCGGAGGCCAGCGCGGCCGCGGCGTCGGCGACACCGGCGGCAGTGGTGATGACGTCCGGAACTCCGTCACGCGGAACTAGCAGCGGAACTACGTCGGAGGTGGGCTCGGTTGCATCATCGGTGACTTCGGACATGGTCACTGACTCTACGTCGCAGTCGGGGCCGGGGTTGTCACCTCAGCGTCGAACAGTTCGTCGAGTGCGGCTCCGAAACCTTGCGCGAGCTGGTCCAATTCGGGTGCCAGATCGGAGCAACTGACGATGCCGACGTCGAGTTTTCCGTCGAGAGACATCACCGTCACGTTGAGACCTGCTCCGTGAAAGATCGGGCCGAGCGGGAACATTCCCTTGATCTGGGCACCGAGGAAGTAGAGCGGGACCGGCGGTCCAGGCACATTCGACACGACCAGGTTGGACGCGACGGGGTGACGCTCGGCGAGTTTGAGCGACGAGTACACGCGCATGGCGGCGCCGAACACCGCCGGCGAAGCGAACTGCGACCAGTCCTGGAGCATGTTCGCGCCCAGAGCCTCGTTGTGGTTCTTCGAGGTGGCGTTGTAATCGCTGATCGCGTGCAGGCGTTCGACCGGATCGGCGATCTGGGTGCCGAGTTGCGTGAACATGCCCGAGATCTGGTTCGTGCCCGGACGATCGGATTTGCCGTGGACCGACACCGGCACCATGGCGACGAGGGAGTCCTCCGGCAGCTCGTCCCGGTCCTCCAGATACTTACGCAGTGCCCCGGCGCAGAGCGCGAGAACCACGTCGTTGACCTTGACGCCGTGACGGTCCTTGACGGCTTTGACCTTCGCGAGATCGAGTTGGCTGAACGCGACGTTGCGGTGACCGGTGATCGCGCCGTTGAACGAGGTCCGCGGCGCGGTGAACGGAGCAGGCATCGCTTCACCCTTTCGCGCACGCGTCACCCACTTCGGGAGCATGGCGATTCCGCCGGGGACCAGACGGGCAATTCTTGCGGGTCGGGCGATGACGGCCATGAGTCCGCCGATGGCGATGTCCAGCGTTCCCGCGTCGCCCGCACCCTGTGCGGTGGGATCCACGAGCGCCGGTGAATCCGGTTCGAGACTGCACAGCTGAGCCAGGATGTTCGCGCCGGTGACACCGTCGGCAGCGCTGTGATGGATCTTCGACATGACGGCGATCTGTCCGTCGGCAAGTCCCTCGATCACCCACATCTCCCACAGCGGTCGGGAACGATCCAGCGGTTGGCTCGCGATGTGTCCGGCGAGCTCTGCCAGTTCCGCGTGTGTGCCGGGAGCAGGTACCGCGGTCCGGTGGCAGTGCCGCTCGATGTCGAAATCGTGATCGTCGACCCACACGGGGTAGTCGAGATTGAGACGGGAATCTTTGAGTTTGCGCCGGAACGTCGGCATGGTGGCCATTCGCGAGTCCAACTCGCGAAGCAGCTTCCGGTAGTCGTAGCCGCCCGGGATGGTCGTGGGGTCGAGCAGGACAAGTCCACAAACGTGCAATAGCTGGGTCGGTGTTTCCAAGTAGAGGAAGGTCGCGTCGAGTCCGCTGAGACGTTGCATGACTTATTCTAGAACAGGTTCTAGTATTTTTCCGGGGGAATGCTCAAACGAGTGACAGAGTTAGTCGTTCTGCCGCGACAGCGTGGTTATCCCGGCAGGCGGAAGCCCCGCCGCGTACGCGAGAACCTCGCAGAAAGCCTCGACGTGGTGAGCCAATTCGGACGAAGTTGCAGTCCAGGACGCTCGCAACTCCAGTTGATGGGCTCGCGGAGGTCCGGCGATGTCGCCGTACCGCACGGAAGTTGTAGCTGTGACCGTACCGCCCAGGGCCACAAAAGGTTCCGGTCCGGCCTCCAAAGCGTCCACCAGCCAACTCCAGGCTACTTCGGGAAGTAGTGGATCCGCGGCGACGGCTTCGTCGAGATCGGCCTGGATGTACGCCACCAACCGCATGGTGCCGTTCCACGCCTCGTCGCCGTCCGGATCGAACAACAGGATCAGGCGGCCGAAAGCGTCACCTTCGGACTGCTCGGCCACGACGTCGGAGTCCGGGTGGAGAACCTCGGCCCCCACCGCGTGGCTGTACGGAGCGAGGCGCTGCGGCGGGCGGATGGGACCGACCTCTATCTCGGGCCGAACCCGCGCAGCGGTCATCGCCTCCACGGCGGCACGGAACTCGGCCGGGTCGGCTGTCGATCCGGATGTCGTCACAGGTCAGGACGTTAGTCGGGGATGCGGGCGGGGAGGTGGAGGCGCGCCGACCGAGTGTGGCTCGGGTGTGTGGCCGCTCACGAACCGCTCGGGTGTCCGATCCCGAGTGTGGGACGTGGCAGCATTGAGTCGATCGAAGACACACGTTGGCGGAGAGCGCGAGGACTGATGAGCGGGTTGGACAACATGAATTCAGGCATTACCGGGTCGGCGGAATACAGCGCTCGGCGAGTCTTGCCCGACGCACCGTTGCTTGCCGCGGCGACCGGACGCACTCCGAGTCGACGGCCGGTGTGGTTCATGCGCCAGGCCGGGCGTTCGTTGCCGGAGTACCGCGAGATCCGCGCCGGGATCGGCATGTTGGAATCTTGTTTCGATCCGGCGCTGGTCTGTGAGATCACGATGCAACCGGTGCGCCGTCACGACGTGGACGCGGCAATCCTGTTCTCGGACATCGTCGTTCCACTCAAAGCCGCAGGAATTGATCTCGACATCGTTGCCGGCGTCGGACCGGTGGTCGCCAATCCGATTCGCTCCATCGCCGACGTTGCAGCACTTCCGCGACTGGTCCCCGAAGAGGTAGGCGCAATCGCGCAGGCCGTTCGGCTTCTCACCACCGAGTTGGGCTCCACGCCGCTGATCGGCTTTGCCGGAGCGCCGTTCACTCTGGCGTCGTATCTGGTCGAAGGTGGTCCGAGCCGGAACCACGAGAAGACCAAAGCGCTCATGCACTCCGATCCGAAGACCTGGCACGCGTTGCTCGGAAGCTTGGCCGACACCACGATCTGCTTCCTGCAGGCGCAGCTCAAGGCGGGCGTCGACGCGGTCCAGCTGTTCGACTCGTGGGCCGGCGCGCTCTCGCTGGCCGATTACCGGGAATTTGTTCTCCCGCATTCCGAGCGAGTGTTCGCCGAGGTTGCCGCTGCCGGCGTCCCGCGTATCCACTTCGGTGTCGGCACCGGTGAACTTCTCGGCGCGATGGGGGAGGCAGGCGCCGACGTCGTAGGTGTCGACTGGCGGATTCCGCTCGACGTCGCGGCTGGTCGTGTCGGTCCGGGTAAGGCGCTGCAGGGCAATCTCGATCCCGCCGTACTGTTCGCGGGCCCCGAGGTGATCGATCGTGAGGTGCGCCGGATCGCCGCCGAAGGGGACCGCGCGATCGAGGCCGGTGCCATCGGCCACATCTTCAACCTCGGCCACGGAGTTCTTCCCGACACCGATCCCACGGCGATCACCTCGGCGGTGGAGCTGGTGCACTCGCTGTGACAACGACTCGGTCGTCGGTCGCGGTGATCGGAGGCGGAATCTCCGGTCTGGTTGCCGCGTACCGGCTTCGGCGCAGTCTGGGCTCCGAAGCGGACATCACGATCGTCGACGACTCACCGCGGCTGGGCGGGAAGCTGCGAACGATTGATCTGGGCGGCGGACCGATCGACATCGGTGCCGAGGCTTTCATCGCTCGTCGGCCCGAGGTTCCCGCGCTTCTCGCCGAGCTGGGACTGACCGATCAGATCGTCTATCCCGCGGGCCTGAGTCCGTTGATCTGGTCTCAGGGCTCACTGAATCGGTTGCCGACCGGAACCCTGATGGGAATCCCGGCTTCGGCGGAGTCGGTTCGAGATCTTGTCGACGAGCAGACCCTGGCGCGCATAGCGGCCGAGGCCGGCGTCCCGCTGGAGTGGACCCGCGGTTCCGATTGCAGTGTTGCCGAACTGGTTTCGCAGCGATTCGGTGATCAGGTGGTCAGCCGATCGGTGGATCCGCTTCTCGGTGGGGTGTACTCGGGGCTGGCGGAGACCATCGGCGTGCGTGCAGCTTTGCCGACACTCGCTGCGGCCCTCGATGCGGGCTCTCGGAGCCTCACGGATGCAGTCGCAGCCGCATTGCCGACGCCTGCACCGGGGCCGGTGTTCGGAGCGCTCAGAGACGGGTACGGCATCCTGCTCGATGCGCTGCAGCAGGCCGCCGACGCGACCTTCGTCCGTGGCGAGGCTTCCGGGTTGCGCAGCGACGGGGCTGGTTGGAACGTCGATCCGCTCGGAAGCGTCGACGCGGTGATTCTGGCCGTCCCGGCGCCGCGCGCGGCGGCGCTGTTGGCCGGAGTCGATGCGGATGTTGCGAGTACCGTCGCTCGGATCGAACTGGCGTCGTCCGCGGTGGTGGCGCTCCGGTTGTCCGGGCAGGTCGAACTTCCGCAGAATTCAGGGATCCTGGTAGCCACCGACGCCGACCTGACCGCCAAGGCGTTCACGCTGTCGAGCCGAAAGTGGACACACCTCGCTGATCGCGGTGAGCACCTCGTTCGGGTGTCGTTCGGTCGATTCGGTGCATCGGAGATCGTCGACCGGCCGGATGGTGAGTTGATCGACTTCGCGCGCGCCGATCTCGAGACCGTGACCGGAATCACCGAGGAGCCAGGCGCGACTTTCGTACAGCGGTGGCACGGAGGTCTTCCCCAATACGCCCCAGGTCACACGGAAATCGTGGCTGAAATCGAGTCCGGGATGACGCAGTTCGACGGCCTCGCCCTGGCCGGGTCGTGGCTGCACGGCGTTGGGGTTCCGGCGTGTGTCGCAGTCGGCACGACGGCGGCTACACGGATATTCGAGCGAGTGGCACGATAGACCCATGGCACGCCTTGATTTCGACAAACTGAACTCTGAAATCCGTTACCTCATGTTCTCCGTGTTCCAGGTGGAACCCGGTGTGCTGGGCGATGATCGGGAAGCTGCGGTCAAGGACGCCCGCTTGTTCTTCGAGGGTCTCGAAGACAAGGGCGTCGTGGTTCGCGGGATCTACGACGTCGCCGGCCTGCGCGCCGACGCGGACTTCATGATCTGGACCCACGCGGCCACCATCGAGGAACTGCAGGCCGCGTACGCGGATTTCCGTCGCACCACCGTCCTCGGACAGGCCAGTGCTCCCATCTGGAGCAACTCGGCGGTGCACCGCCCCGCGGAGTTCAACAAGAGCCACGTGCCCTCGTTCATCGCGGGTGAGGATCCGGGCGACTACATCTGCGTCTACCCGTTCGTCCGCTCGTACGAGTGGTACCTGCTCCCCGACGAGGAGCGTCGCAAGATGCTCGCCGATCACGGTATGGCTGCTCGTTCGTACAAGGACGTTCGCGCCAACACGGTCCCGGCCTTCGCCCTGGGGGACTACGAGTGGATTCTCGCGTTCGAAGCACCCGAGCTCATTCGTATCGTCGATCTGATGCGCGATCTACGTGCCACCGAAGCTCGCTTGCACGTTCGCGAAGAGGTGCCGTTCTTCACCGGCCCGCGCGTGGACATCGAGAAGCTGGTCCTTTCCCTTCCCTGATCTGCTTCGAAAGTAGTTTCTGTGACAACTGCACCGAACCGGCGTCGTCAACACATGGGCCATTGGGGAATGTTCACCGCCGAATCGGTCGCCGGCGAGGTGACCGCCGTGCATCCGTACGAGGGTGATGCGAATCCTTCGCCGATGCTCGGGAACCTCGCCGGTTCGGTGCGCAGTCGGGCTCGTGTTTCGGGCCCGGCGGTGCGTCGGGGTTGGCTCGAGAACGGGCCGGGTCCCAGCGACCGACGTGGAGCCGACGAATTCGTCTCGGTCTCCTGGGACGAACTGACCGAACTCCTCTCGCGTGAACTGCGTCGCGTGGTCGACGCGCACGGAAACAACGCGATCTTCGGCGGCTCGTACGGCTGGGCCAGCGCCGGCCGATTCCATCACGCGCAGAGCCAAGTTCACCGATTTCTGAATCAGCTGGGTGGATACACCAAGTCAGTTCACAGCTACTCGCTCGGTGCCACCGGCGTCATCATGCCGCGTGTGGTCGGAACGCACTCGAAGTTGTTCGCGCGCTCCACGTCGTGGGACGTCATCGCGAAGCACTCCGATCTCCTCGTCTCGTTCGGAGGAGTGCCGATCAAGAACACCGGAGTCAATGCCGGTGGTACGAGCGATCATCCGACGCGCGGGGCGCTCGACGCGTTTCGTGCCCGCGGCGGAAAGATCGTCTCCTTCAGTCCGTTGCGTGACGACGTCGAGGGTGACTGCGAGTGGATCGCACCCGTTCCGGGAACCGACGTTGCAATCATGCTTGCCCTGGCGTTTGTCCTGGCGTCGGAGGACCTGCACGATCGCGATTTCCTGGGCCGTTTCTGCGTCGGTTACGAACGCTTCGAGGACTACCTGCTCGGACGTTCCGACGGTGTACCGAAGGATCCGCGCTGGGCGCAGAAGATCTCCGGTGTGTCGGCGGAGTTCATCACCGACCTGGCTCGGAGAATGGCGTCTGGCCGGACGCTGGTGACCGTCACGTGGTCGTTGCAACGCATCAAACACGGTGAACAGGCACCGTGGATGGGCGTGACACTCGCAGCGATGCTCGGCCAATTCGGGCTTCCGGGTGGAGGTTTCGGGCACGGCTACGGTTCGATGAACGAGCCGGGTCTGGCTCCGGTGCCGTATCCCTTGCCGACCTTCTCGCAAGGTGTGAATCCGGTGTCGGATTTCATTCCGGTAGCCGCGATTTCCGACCTGCTGCTTTCGCCCGGGGAGGAGTTCGATTACGACGGCCGGCGCTTGACCTATCCCGACATCCGGTTGGTCTATTGGGCCGGTGGCAATCCGTTTCACCACCATCAGGATCTCCCGAGGCTGCGACGGGCATTTGCGCGTCCGGACACGATCGTCGTTCACGATCCGTACTGGACGCCGATGGCCCGCAACGCCGACATCGTTGTCCCGTCGACCACCTCGCTCGAACGAAATGACCTGAGCTGCACTCGAAACGACCCGCTTCTGGTCGCGATGCAGCAGGTCGTTCCACCTTTCGAGAACTCGCGTGACGACTACGACACGTTTGCCGCTCTGGCTTCTGCGCTCGGATTCGGGGAACAGTTCACCGAGGGGCGATCCTCACAGGAGTGGATCGAGCATCTCTACGGTCAATGGCGGCCGTTCGTCGATGCAGACGGCGGCAACACACCGACGTTCGAGGACTTCTGGGCAGAAGGGCACTACCGGATGCGAACCGAAGACAACCTCGTGCTCTTCGGTGACTTCCGTGAGAATCCCGAGAAATATCCGCTCTCGACTCCGAGTGGGAAGATCGAGATCTTCTCCGAGACCATCGAGTCCTTCGGCTACGACGACTGCGCCGGCCATCCGCGCTGGTACGAGCCCGACGAGTGGCTGGGTGGACCGCGAGCCTCGCAATTCCCGCTTCACTTGATCGCCAATCAGCCCAAGACGCGTCTGCACAGCCAACTCGATCACGGCGCTGCGAGCCAGGCGTCGAAGATTCAGGGACGCGAGCCGATTCGTATGCACCCCGATGCAGCGGCCGCGCGCGGCGTCTCGGCAGGAGACGTGGTGCGGGTGTTCAACGATCGCGGAGCGTGCCTTGCTGGTGTGATCGTCGACTCGGACTTGCGGAGCGACGTCGTCCAACTTTCCACCGGTGCCTGGTACGACCCGCTCGATCCTGCCGATCCCGACTCTCTGTGTGTGCACGGCAATCCCAACGTTCTGACACCGGACGTCGGCACGTCGTCACTCTCGCACGGGTGCACCGGCCAGCACGTTCTGGTGCAGATCGAGAAATTCGACGGGGCCCTGCCGCCGGTCAAGGCATTCGATCCGCCCGTGCTTCGTTCACGCTGACGGAACCGATCGGCCACCTCTCGCGTCGAACCTCGTGAGCGCCTGAATCAGGTGTCACGATCTATCGAAGGTGGGGGCCATCGTGAGTGCAGCGGATGTTGGTTCGATGCGGGGGCAAGTCGAAGTACTTCGGGCTCAGATCGATTCGATGCAGCACGTTCTGTTGGAGCGGACTCGATCGCTGGCGGACTTGCAGGAGAGGATCGCTCGAGCGACGGCGAGCGCGCGTTCGAGTGACGGCAGCGTGGAAATCGTCGTCGACGCCTCGGGGGCGGTGGTGGGAGTCGATCTCTCGGGGAGTTCTTACGCCAAGCATTCGCCGGCAGCGTTGGGGAATCTGATCCTGGCTACGGCCGCGTCTGCGGCAGAAGACATACGCCGACAGGTTGCCGAGATGACGAAGCCGCTCACGGAGGCGGCCGGAATCGACTTGCCGGATCTGGTTCCGGGCGTGCTCGGATTGCGCGAGATTCTCGAACCTCGTCCGAGCTCCACACCGGCTTCCTGCGACGAGAACTGGGACCGCACCGTTCTGAGGAGCTCCGGCAATGTCTGAACTGGGCGTGAATGTGGCCGCGATGAAAAGTGCTGCACCAGCCTTCGCGGTGGTCGGTGCCGATCTCGACGAGGCGCGGAGCGCTCTCGACGCAGTGGTCGCCGCCGAAGAGGGTTGCTGGGGCACTGACCAGTTCGGATCCGCATTCTCAGGCGCATATGTTCCCGGTGCGGAGTCAGCAGTCGGTGGGATGACACTGGTCGCGGGCGCGCTCCGCGAATTGACCGCCACGCTGATCGAGATCACCGATCGTTTCGAATCGATCGACACCTCGCTTGCCGACGACATGGCGGGTGGGCTCTGATGGGACTCGAGATTCCCGGCTGGTTACAGGCGGTTGCGTCGGTCGCGGTGGGCAGTGACTGGCCGCAAGGAGACGAAACGGCACTGTGGAGGTTGGGTGATGCCTGGTCAGGTGCGGCCGATCGGATCGAGGCTTCGGCCGCTGCCGGTGGTTACGGATTGCAGGCAGTACTGGCATCGATCGACGGTCGAGCCGGCGACTCGTTGTCTCGGTATTGGTCCGAGGCCGGGGGAGTTGCGGAGGTCTTCGAGCGGTTGTCCTCTGCCGCGGCCGAACTGGGTCAGTCATGCACCGATACCGGCACGGACATCGAGTACACCAAACTGTCGATCCTCGCGGCGCTGGGCGCACTGGCGCTCGAGATTGCCGCCATGATGGCGGCTGCTGTCCCGACACTTGGTGTCAGTACCGCCGGGGTCGTGGCGGCTGAGGTCGCAACAACACTCACGGTCCGAATGTTGTTGCAGCAATTGTTGATACGAGTGATCGAGGCTGCGGCAGTGGAAGCTGCCGCTGCCGTCTTCTCCGGCCTCGCCATTCAACTCGGGCAGATGACGATGGATCATCGCCAGTCGATCGACGGTGGCAAGGTCGTGACCGAGGGGCGCGACGGTTTCATCAAGGGACTTGCGAACGGAGGGTTGAAGACGACGCCGGATCGTGTCGGCCCTGACCCGAACCCGCTCCCGACCGGTTCGCGAGTGCAGGAGATCGCGCGGGGCGCCTTCGACGACGCGGTGTCGGGAGCGTCCGCTGCGATCGTGACGAAGGAAGTCACGGGCGGCGACGCCTCGTTGACGGACATCACTTCCGGCGCGATCGGTGGCGGGATCGGTTCCGTCAAAGACGGCCTTGTCGCTCGCAACGAGGACCTGAATGCGGCCGGTCTGAGCCCGACTGCGCTGAACTGGGACTTCTGAGTGGAAAGTCTCGAATCGTGGGCTACCAGTGACACGGGGTAGCCCACGACCTGGCTACTGAGCGGGCTTGAGAACCAGCGAGATCGAGTTGATGCAGTACCGCTGATCGGTCGGCGTCGGGTATCCCTCGCCCTCGAAGACGTGACCGAGGTGGCTATGGCATTTCTTGCAGATGACCTCGACCCGGCGCATTCCGAGTGAGCTGTCTTCTTTCAGGATCACGGCATCCGAATCCGCCGGATCGAAGAAGGACGGCCACCCGCAGTGCGATTCGAACTTCTCGGTGCTGCGGAACAGTTCGGCTCCGCAGGCCCGGCAGGAGTAGACACCTTCCGTGGTGGTGTCGGTGTACTCGCCGACGAAGGGGCGTTCGGTGCCGGCTTGGCGCAGGACGGCGAACTCCTCCGGCGTCAGTTTTTCGCGCCACTCGCTCTCGGTGTACGTGACCTCAGGTGTGCTGTCGATGCCATCGTGTGAAGAACTCATGCCTCCACGCTAATGCTTTGTCGCCGTTTCGGCTTCGTCGGCAGGTGAGACGGTATCGATTGGGGGATCGAGGAGGTAGGCGGGATCGATTCCCCGATCCAAGCGGCCCTCTCGACGCGCGACCAGATACCGGTATCCGAGGACACAGAAGATCACGATCAGCAGAAGGCTCCAGCCGAGGGTGCTCTTGGTGTATTCGGCCGCCCGGCCGAAGGTCGGCCAGCGGTTCGACCACCAGCTGTCGAACGTCATGAAGCCGTAGACCGCAAGCCACGCGGGCCAGTTCCGCATGACCGAGTTCTTGAGTACCACGGACATCAGGAGCGGGAGCAGCATCATCGAGTAGTACATCTGGCCGAGCGAGGGCAGCAGGAACGACGCGGTCATGATCACACCGGTCGCGGTGGTGAGGAAGAACAGTTCGTCGTTGCGGTAGTAGTGGTACAGGAGCCACAGAGAGACGACGACCATGGCGGCCAACACGACGCGCAAGAGCAGGATCAACCATTCGGGCAGACCGAAGTAAGCGCCGTTTCCGACAATCGAACTGTTGAAGTAGTCACGAGATTCGAGCAGGTACGGGACGGTGCGGCGGACGAAGTCCATCGGATCCGACGCCAGCGGCCATGCCACGACCGTGAGAATGAACGGGATGCCCAGGGCGGTGACGAACACCTTCCACTGACCGCGAACGAGTGGCAGCAGGAGCAGCGGCGCGAGCGTGGGTTTCACCGCGATGGTGAGACCGATCGCGGCGCCGGCCCACAGATCCTTCTTGCGCATCAGCAACAGGAGGAAGGCAACTTCGCCGAGCAGGACGAGGCCGTTGATGTTGGTGAACACCAATGTGTTGGTGACCGTCTCCGACATGAACGCGCCGAGCACCAGAATCGGCGCCGCGATGGAACTGATCGTCAGGTCGAACAAGCGCAACAGCAGGTAGAGAGCCACGAGAATGGCGACGGCATTGACACCGATGAACAGCCACCGTGAGCGCTCGGGATCGAGGATCGCCAGGGGTGCCATCAACAAGGAACCCGATGGTGGGTACAGGTAATGGGGGTCTACGGAGTTGAAATCTGCGGTGTAGACGTCGCGCCCGTTCCAGAACGCCAGCGCGGCGTTGTAGACCGGTCGGAAGTCATCGGTGATGGCGCCGTTGACTGCTGTGACGATGACACGATTGAGCACTGTCATCACGGCGATCGGCCACAAAACGAAGTTGACGACTTGTTGGGTTGTCCGCCCGGTGCGCGGCTCGAGCTGTCGAAGGAACACTTCGGCACGGTACACCGGAGCAGGGTGTGATCGGGGGATGCACCCCTTTTCGGTCGTGGTGGACGAGCGCCCGAGTCAGGCCGGGCACACGCTTCCGTTACTGGGCAGGGAGGCGTCGCTGAGGTAGAGGCGCATCGCCTGTTGAGCGCAGGTGGATTGTGCCGCGGGGTGACCCGCACCTTGCCAGTCCAGAGTTGCGAAGCGCGATCCTGCATTGGTCACGACGCCGGTGACGGTCGAGAGTCCGGAGTTCCCGACGGCCGGGTCACCCTGACCGCTCAGCACGAGGACTGGGGGCTTCAACTGATTCGGCAGGGGGGAGTTGGCGGTCGACGGCCAGCTGGCGCACGCCAGCAACCCGAGCGCGGCTTCTCGCCCGAACACCGGATAGTTGGTGCCCCAGGTGTCCGCAAGCTCGCGCGCACGCCCGATGCCCGGCCATTGCATGCCGTCGGTGCACCGTCCGATGAACTGGCCGTCGCCGTCCACCTCGTTCTCCGCCCGGGCGGCGCGCTCTCGAATCGGCGAAGCGTTGCCGGTACCGAGCGCGGACAGAGCGTCGGACAGTGAGCGGGTCTCCTGCTCACGGTTGGTTCCGGCAGTCCACAGGCTGGCCGAAATCGCGTTCGACACCGCAGCGGCGGACAGCGGCTGGAATTCATCGGCTCGAGCGCGCTCCATCAAGTCCGTGACCGATTTCTTCGGATCAGGTCCGAGCGAGCACCCCAGCGCCACACATCGCTGAGCGAACGCGGTCAACGCGGCTTCCTCGCCCTGCACGCGACTCTCTGCCTCGGTGGCAGCGTCGGTGGCCACCGGAGCGGGAGAATCGAGGATCAACCTCGCGAGGTTGTTCGGGTGGGCCGCCGCATAGCTCAGCGCGATGTCCGAGCCGGACCCTGCCGACCACAGAGCGATGGTCTCGACGCCCCACCGCGTACGTAGAGCGTCGATGTCCTCGGCTGCGGAGTCGGCGCCGAACTTCAGTTCTTGAGGGTCGAGGTAGTCCGTGCAGGCAATGGTGGCGTCGTGACCGAGGGCCGCGACCGCATCGGCGGCGTCACCGGTGGAATCCGCGTCGAACTGGCCCAGATCGTGAAGGCCGCGCCGAATTTCCGGCGTCATGCAGTCGATTGCGGTGGACCTGTCGATTCCGCGTCGATCGAGGGCAACCACGGGATGTTCGGCGAGAACCGTGTTCAAGCCGGATGCGGCGAGCATGGCCAGAGAGTTTCCCGACGAACGATCGGTGCCCGATGTGAACACGATCGGATACGCGTCGGCAGGCGTCGACGAGGTCCGAGCGCGGGTCAAGCCGGCAGTGAAGTTGCCGTCGATGGCGCCGGTCACGTCGATGGGGGCATTGAATTCCGCGCATTCGAGAATGACGCCGGCGCTCGACGCCGCGAGAGCCTGGTCGGCGAGTGACGTGCCGGTGCAGTCTCGCCACGGTATGTCATCGGTCGGGACGCCAGGGTCAACCGGCGGCGCATCGGGCGACGGTCCCTCGCTCTGGGCAGGGCTGCCGTCGGTGCGGCCTTCGACCGCGACGGCGGGCCGAAGCGACGGACCGGCGCCGCACGCACAACACGTCGCGAGGACGACGGCCATCAAAGCAACTCTGCGCATGCCGACCAGAGTGCCAGGTTCACCGACGTGGCTGCTGACGAACCCATCGAGTGAGGATCGTGCCGTCCGTATCACCGAGAATGTGCGCGGGACGCATGGCTGTGGGCATTGCGTTGGGGGAGAGTGAGATTCGGCCGACTTTGCTCCCCACCAGTTCAGGTGACGTGGTGATGCAGAGTTCGTCGACGGCATTGTCCTCGATCAACTGCCCGAAAAGTGACGGTCCGCCCTCGCACAGCACGCGACGGAGCTTGCGAGCCGACAAGGCCCTGTCGATGTCGCCGCTGGTGACGTTCGGTGAGTCCGTCACCTCCACCTGCGCTCCGGCAGATCTCAGCGCCGAAATTGCCGCGGAGTCCGCGTCGCGACCGACAACAAGGATCGGTGGAACTTCGGTATCGCGAAGGAGTCGGCTTTCGGGGTCGATCGACGCGTGCGCCGAGACGACGAGGATCGGTGGGACCGGAGCGAGGCCGCTCGCCTTTCGTCGCGCCCGGGCTTCGTCCGAGACCTGCACACCCCCGTAGTTCTCGGCTCGCGCTGTGCCTGCGCCGACCACGACGACGTCACAAAGTTCGCGCAAGATCCCGAATACCGACTTGTCTGCCGGTGTGCCCAGTCCACCGCTCACTCCGTCGACGGCGACGCACCCGTCGATGCTGGAAACGAAGTTCACGCGCATCCAGGGTTGCGAGAGGTTCTCCGGATAGGCGTACAAGCCGCGGAGTTCGTCGTCGTGGCCTGGTGTGAAGTAGGTCGCAATATCCATACGGTGCACATGAGAGATCACATCACGTAGATACCCTTGACGGATGCATGAACGTCTTGTCGATCGCAGCCCGGTGGTACCCGCCGATCAACTGGTAGCTCAAATGGTGCCTCCCGCAATGTTCGACGAGGTGAGTTTTGCGTCCTACATTCCTGATCCGAAGGAACCGAGCCAGGCAGCTGCTGTCGCCAAGGCCGAGGAATTCTCCAAGCGCGTCACCAAGATCCGTAGTGGTGGACGCCGCGGACTGTTCGGCAAGAAGACTCAGGCGACCGGCGCCGGCCTGTACCTCGACGGCGGGTTCGGTGTCGGTAAGACTCACTTGCTGGCGTCGATCTTCCACAGCGTTCCGTCGCCGAAGGCTTTCGGAACCTTCGTCGAGCTGACGCACGTCGTCGGCGCTCTCGGCTTCAACAAGGCGGTCGAAGCGCTCGCCGACCACAGCGTTCTCTGCATCGACGAGTTCGAGCTCGACGATCCGGGCGACACCATGCTCGTATCCCGCCTCCTTTCGGAGCTTTCCGCGCGAGGCGTGTCCATCGTCGCGACGTCGAACACGCTTCCCGGCCAGCTCGGGGAGGGTCGCTTCGCCGCCCAGGACTTCCTGCGCGAGATCAAGAAGCTCGGCTCGATCTTCGAGACGATTCGCGTCGACGGCCCCGACTACCGTCACCGCGATCTCCCGCCCGCACCCGAGCCCATCTCCTCGGAGGAGTTGGTCTCTCGGGCCGACGCCATCGACGGCGCCACGCTCGACAACTTCGACGAGCTGTGCAAGCACCTCAGCACCCTGCACCCGTCGCGGTACAACAAGCTGGTCGAGGGTGTGAAGGCCGTGTTCATCGACGGTGTCCACCCGGCAACGGATCAGTCCGTTGCACTGCGCATCGTGGTTCTCGCCGACCGCCTGTACGACGCGAGCATCCCGGTCACCGTTTCCGGCGCACGCCTCGACGAGATCTTCACCCCCGAGATGCTCGCCGGTGGGTACAAGAAGAAGTACTTGCGCGCGACCTCGCGCCTGCTCGCACTTTCTCGTTTCGAGGTCGCGGCCGGCTAGTCTGCACGCCTGTCAGCTGACGGGGCGCTCCATCACGAAATCGTGGTGGAGTTGTGCGCCCACGAGGAAAGTCTTCGTGCCGACCTGTGTGAAACCGTGCTTTGCGTAGAACTTCTGGGCGCGCAGGTTCTCCTGATTGACGCCCAGCCAGATCCCGGCACTTCCGCTGCGTCGTGCGTGGTCGACAACCGCGTCCATCAAGGATGCTGCCGCGCCGGTTCCGTGGTTACCCGGAAGCACGTACAACTTGCTCAGTTCCGTTGTCGGGCGAAGTGTCACAGCAGCTTTGACGTCCGGGTCGGAGGGCTCGTCGTCGACAAGCATCGCGTAGCCGACGATCGAACCGTCGCGAATGACCTTGAGAACGGTTCGTGTCGGATCGGTCAGGTACTCGGAGAACTTGTCGACGGAGAGAACGTTGTCGATGAAGGCACTGATGTCGTCGTCGGATGCGTCCGGCGGACACGCCAGTGGAAATGTCACCGCTGCCACGTCGGCTATTGCTTCGGAATCCCAGATCCCGGCCCGGTCAACGGTGATCGTCACGTCAGTTTCTGCCTCTCGTGCACACAATTCGGTCGATCAAGTACACCACTTTCCTCGGGCGCAATGCTCAAGCGGCGTTCTCGGCCACCGGAGTTGTGGCTCGTTTCGGTGCGAACGCGGGAGCAAGAACTATCAAGATCGCGCAGAACGCCAGCGGAATCAGGAACCCGATTCGAAGGTCACTGAAGGCAGCGACCGCGCCGACGATGCCGCCGCCGACGACTGTGCCGACGTAGTTGAAGAGGTTGATGCGTGCGATCACCGCATCGACCTGATCCGGGGGAGCCATCCTGCCGGCAGCGCTGAAGCAGATCGGAGCGATCACCGGTACCCCGAGCCCGACGATGAGGAACCCGGCGATGGCAACGGCGGGAGATTGCGCGAGGACGACAACTGTCATACCGACTACGCCGATGAGAGAGCCGATCCGCACGACGGTGGTCTCACCGAATTTCCCGACCCAGTAGTCCCCGGTCAGTCGTGCGACAAGTGCCGCGATCTGATACGCCGCCACGGAAAGGGCAGCGGTCCCGGCGTCGGCGAGCAGTTCGTCTTTGACGTACAGAGTCGACCAGTTTCCGACGCTGAAGTCGACCGCGTAGAACAATGCCATCGCGACGCCGAGGAGGACGAAGGCGCGGGTGGGTACCGCGAATTTCGCGGTGCTCGTGATGTTTGCCTCGGCAACCGGAGACTCGGACCGATCGAGCAGTTGCGGGCCGAAGGCCAGAAGCATCAGTCCGACAACAACTCCCGCGATCACCTGCGTGACGCGGATCGAAATGTCGAGGCCTGCGGTAGCAGAGATGAACAGGGCGCCGACAATCGCTCCGACGCTCCAGGAAGCATGGAACGAGGAGAGGATGAAGCGGCCCTTGGCGTGTTGGATCGAGACTGCCTGCATGTTGGCGGCCGCGTCGACCATGCCGAGTCCGATGCCGTAGATCGCCAGGAAGACGAAGAACATCGCTGCGTTGGGCGCAATTCCGGTTGCCCCGCCGAAGACTGCGATGACGGCGAGCCCAGTTCGCAGGGTCATCTTGCTCGACGTTCTCACGGCCAGCATCTCGGCGAGCACGCTGCCGAGCCCGGCGATGACGGACACGGTGACAACCGCAACCACAACCAGTGTCTCGCTCAGCTCGAACAAGTCCTTGTACTGCGGCAGCTGCGTCAGAATGGCGGCGAGCAGAAATCCTTGAAGTCCGAAGGCCACCGAAGTGGCGATCCGAGCCCTCGTCAGGGTGCGGGTGTTATCCGTCATCAAGCAGGGCCTTTGTCTCGTTCGTTCGGTTAGGCCGAACGGTACTGGATCTTGATACTGGTCGAGTGTCCAACAAAGCTGCGTGTTTTGCACGGTTCTTTGATTAACTGACCGACATGACTCGGCAGCCGACACCAGAATTTCCGACTTCCTTCGTCTGGGGAACCGCCACTGCGGCCTATCAAATCGAAGGAGCTGTGGCCGAAGACGGTCGCGGACCGTCGATCTGGGACGAGTTCTGTGACCGTCCCGGTGTTGTCGTCGGGGGCGACACCGGGACGGTCGCTGCCGATCATTATCACCGCTGGGAGTCGGACATCGAGCTGATGAATCAGCTCGGGCTCGACGCTTATCGGCTGTCTCTGTCGTGGTCGCGCATTCTGCCCACCGGATCGGGGGCCGTGAATGCGAAGGGGCTCGACTTCTACGACCGCCTGATCGACCGACTGTGTTCGGTGGGAATTACTCCTGCCGTCACGCTCTTTCACTGGGATCTGCCCATTGCCTTGCAGGAGCAGGGCGGCTGGATGAACCGCGACACCTCGTATCGGCTGGGGGAGTATGCGCAGGTCGTCGGCGAGCGACTGTCGGATCGGGTCGGAATGTGGATGCCGCTCAACGAACCAGTTGTGCACACGCTTTACGGGCATGCCCTCGGAGTTCACGCCCCCGGACTGGCCTTGGGGTTCGAGGCTTTCCAAGCCGCACATCACCAGCTGCTCGGGCATGGCCTCGCTGTCGAAGCGCTTCGGGCAACCGGATGCACGAACATCGGAATCGCCTCGAACCATGCTCCGGTGCGTGCCGCTTCGGATTCGCCGGAAGACGTGATGGCTGCCGACATCTACGACCACGTCGTCAATTGGATGTTCGCCGACCCGGTTCTGGTCGGGAAGTACCCGGCCGACGAATTCGCTCAGCTGCTCAGCGGTCCTGTCGACGAGGACTTGAAAATCATCGGGGCGCCGCTCGACTGGTACGGGATCAACTACTACGAGCCGACGATGATTGCTGCTCCGGTGGAAGGCCAGGGGACCGAAGGTGTGCTCGAAGTCGACCTGCCCCCGGGCCTGCCCTTTGCCCCTGTCGCGATTACCGGTTATCCCACAACCGATTTCGGTTGGCCGATCGTTCCCGAGGGGCTGGGCGAGATCTTGCGGACGTTCCACGCCCGCTTCGGTGACGCACTGCCGCCGATCTACATCACCGAAAGCGGATGTTCATTCCACGACGCCCCGGATGCCGCAGGCGTCGTCGACGACGAAGCACGAATCGACTACCACGATGCGCACCTTCGCGCCCTCCGATCGGCAATGGACGACGGTGTCGACGTCCGCGGTTATTTTGTGTGGTCACTTCTCGACAACTTCGAATGGGCTGCGGGATACAAAGAGCGATTCGGCCTGGTGCACGTCGATTTCGACACCCAGAAGCGCACTCCGAAGACCTCGTTCGAGTGGTATCGCGCCCTCATCGCCGAGCACAAAGCGGCTCAGGTCTGACCTGTGCGGAGGCGGTCTGGGTTGCATTCTCGAACCGGGCCGCCTAGCCTCGTCTCTCATGAAGCGAATTCTCGTAGTAAGCCGCCGTAGCGGGGTCTGAATCGGACCGACCCCTCGCTGCGGGTCGTCTTGCTACCAGTTGGTCCTCCACTTCATTCCAGGAAGACCACGATCATGACTTACAACTTCGCTTTCGCTTCTGATTCTTCTTCTGCTGCTGATCCCTTCGCGGCGCGTCACGGCAAATCTCTGCCCGCCGGCTTGCGTGCCGAATGCTCAGCGATGTCGTGGACCGAGTTCGAGTCCACGTATGCGGCTATGAGCGGCCCGATCCGTCTGGGTGCGTGGTCCTCCGAGAAGATTGCGCCGGGTCGTTGGACCTTCGAAGCGACTCTCGGTCTGGGGGAGCGTATCCAGAAAGCGTCCGCCACCTCGACCGGCGCGATCTCGGCCATGACGTCGATGCTGCACGACGCGGGAATCTCGCTCGAGATCTTGTCTTTCCATCAGCATCACATCGGCCACCGCACGGCTACGTTCATCTTCACCGAGTGCGACGGCCGTCGGAGCTGGGCGATGGGTATCGCGGAGTCGTCGACGGAGTCCTCGCTCCGCGCGATGACTTCGGCAGCGAACCGCTTCTCTCACTGAGCAGTTACAACAATCTGATCAGCTACATCAACCGCAGTACTGACGTGGATTCCCGAGGGGGCTCGCGTCAGTACTGCGGCCCGTGTGTTCGGCGCTCGAACGCAAAAAGCCGGAACCCTGAGGTTCCGGCTTCTTGCATTCTCAAATGGTGCGCGATACTGGGATTGAACCAGTGACCTCTTCCGTGTCAGGGAAGCGCTCTCCCGCTGAGCTAATCGCGCGGGTTCTGGAGAAAAATGGAGCGGACGACGGGATTCGAACCCGCGACCCCAACCTTGGCAAGGTTGTGCGCTACCAGCTGCGCCACGTCCGCATGAGCAATGAACTCCGTTACCGGAACTCAGTACTTTTCTAACTTATCAGACCTGCAAGCAGGTCTTGACCATCAGGCCCTAGGGTCTGACGTGGTGCGCGATACTGGGATTGAACCAGTGACCTCTTCCGTGTCAGGGAAGCGCTCTCCCGCTGAGCTAATCGCGCGAGGTGGAGACGGGAATCGAACCCGTGTGCACGGCTTTGCAGGCCGTTGCCTCACCACTCGGCCACTCCACCGTAAAAGGTTGAGTCACACCTCTCGAGCGGACGACGGGATTCGAACCCGCGACCCCAACCTTGGCAAGGTTGTGCGCTACCAGCTGCGCCACGTCCGCATCGCACCGTGTTGCTTGGGGAGCTGCTCGCTCTCCTCGGTGCGTTGGAAACATTAGCCGACCGTGTCGGATACACACAAATCACCAGCTCAGTGGCGTGTTCGGAGTCGAATCGGCCCGTCGCGCGCGTTGCAACTGTCCGTCTGGGCGATGAATACGGTCTGAAATCAGTTCGAATTCGTAGATTTCGGGGCGGCCTGGAGCAAAACGAATGCCAACCTGGTGATTCGTATTCATCGCGCAGCCGTGTTAATGTTCCAACTCGTTCGAGCGCATGCGTTCGTATGACTTACGGTCCCGTGGCTCAGTGGGAGAGCGTCCGCTTCACACGCGGAAGGTCGCTGGTTCGATCCCAGCCGGGACCACAGAAAAACACTGAAGGCGTTCCCGATCATCGGGGACGCCTTCAGTCGTTTGAGAGCACAGCTGTTTGAGAGCACAGCTGTTCGAGGGCACGGTCGTTTCGGCATGCAGACCGTCGTCGCAGGTCGCCGGGCGACGATTTCGGTAGCCTGGTCGAAGAGACATTTCGCGACCGAAAAGGTGACTGCTTTGAGTACCGAAAAGGTCGATTCTTCCGTCGACGATTCAGACCTGTCCGTCTTCCAGGACGCAGAGTCCCGCTGGGAGCGGTGGCGCGCGGGAATCGCCGCGCGGCCCACCCTCAATCTTGCGTACCGCATCGGCGTCGGAGTCGTGGGCACGATCGTGTTCGCCGCCGGCATCGTGGCTATTCCGTACCCCGGGCCCGGTTGGCTCATCGTTTTCGCCGGCCTCGGCATCCTGGCGTCGGAGTTCGCGTGGGCACATCGACTCCTTCATTTCGCGAAGGCTCGATACGACCGGTTCATGGAATGGTTCGGCAAGCAGTCGCTGTTCGTCAAAGGGTTGGGCGTTCTGTTCACCACAGTGATCGTCCTGGCGACTTTGTGGGTGCTCGGCACTTTCGGCCTGATCGGGACATGGGTGGGCCTGGACTACTCGTGGCTCGAGTCGCCGCTGTGAGTTGAACGCGGCCCGGTTTCCTTCACTCGGTTGTCTCACCATGTCGGTAGGGCCGATAACATGATCGTGCGCGTGCTCGCAGTGGGTACGACGCCTGTCTAACTTGTCGCAATACCTTTAGGAGCACATCGCCGTGACCAGTCCCGCGCCAGAGCACTCAGCCGCCCCACTTCGGGTGCCCGCGGGGACGACCGCCGGGACTGCAGTGCGCGAAGCCGGATACCCCACGAAGGGGCCCGACGTGATCGTCGTTGTCCGCGATGGCGAGGGAACGCTCAAGGATCTGTCGTGGACACCTGAGGTCGATGTCGACGTCGAGCCGGTGGCAGCATCCACCGAGGACGGCCGCAGCGTCATCCGGCACTCCGCGGCCCACGTCCTCGCGCAGGCGGTTCAGAAAGAATTCCCCGACGCGAAGCTCGGCATCGGTCCGCCGATCAAGGACGGCTTCTACTACGACTTCGCGGTGGACCGCCCGTTCACTCCGGAAGATCTGGCCAAGCTCGAAAAGCGTATGAAGCAGATCATCAAGGGATCACAGCGCTTTTCGCGTCGAGTCGTCGATTCGATCGAGGACGCTCGGGTCGAGTTGGCCGACGAGCCCTTCAAGCTCGAATTGATCGACGACAAGTCCGGTATCGACGATCCCGAGATCATGGAGGTGGGCGGCAACGAGCTGACCATCTACGACAATCTCGATCCTCGTACCGGCGACAAGATCTGGTCCGATCTGTGCCGCGGCCCGCACATTCCGACCACCAAGCACATCCCGGCCTTCAAGTTGACCCGAAGCTCCGCCGCCTACTGGCGTGGCAACCAGGACAACGCCGATCTTCAGCGTGTCTACGGCACCGCGTGGGAGTCCACCGAGGCTCAGGACGAATACCTCGAACTGCTCGCCGAGGCCGAGCGTCGTGATCACCGCAAGCTCGGTACCGAACTGGACCTCTTCAGCTTCCCCGACGAGCTCGGTTCGGGTCTGCCGGTGTTCCATCCCAAGGGCGGCATCATCCGCACCGAGATGGAGAACTACTCGCGCAGCCGCCACATCGAGGCGGGCTACGAGTTCGTCAACACTCCGCACATCACCAAGGGGCATCTGTACGAGGTTTCCGGTCACCTCGACTGGTACCGCGACGGCATGTTCCCGGCGATGCACGTCGACGAGGAACTGAACGAGGACGGCACCGTGCGCAAGCCGGGCCAGGACTACTACCTCAAGCCGATGAACTGCCCGATGCACAACCTGATCTTCCGTGCTCGCGGACGCTCGTACCGTGAATTGCCGTTGCGGCTCTTCGAATTCGGCTCGGTCTACCGCTACGAGAAGTCCGGCGTCATCCACGGCCTGACCCGCGTGCGCGGCATGACCCAGGACGACGCTCACATCTACTGCACCCGTGAGCAGATGCGCGACGAGCTGACCACCACGCTGCAGTTCGTGCTGAACCTGCTCAAGGACTACGGCCTCGACGACTTCTACCTCGAGCTGTCCACCAAGAACCCGGACAAATTCGTCGGTAGCGACGACGTCTGGGAAGAGGCAACTGCAACCCTCGCCGAGGTCGGCGAAGCTTCCGGCCTGACTCTGGTGCCGGATCCGGGCGGAGCCGCGTTCTACGGTCCCAAGATCTCCGTTCAGGTCAAGGACGCACTCGGCCGCACCTGGCAGATGTCGACCATCCAGCTCGACTTCAACCTGCCCGAGCGGTTCGAGCTCGAATACACCGGCAACGACGGCGTCAAGACTCGTCCGGTCATGATCCACCGCGCGCTGTTCGGCTCGATCGAGCGGTTCTTCGGTGTCCTGACCGAGCACTACGCGGGCGCGTTCCCGGCGTGGCTGGCGCCGGTGCAGGTCGTCGGAATCCCGGTGGCCGAGGCCTTCGCCGATCACCTGTTCGACGTCACGAAGAAGCTCAAGGCAGCCGGTGTTCGCGCCGAGGTCGACTTCAGTGACGACCGTATGCAGAAGAAGATCCGTAACCACACCACGCAAAAGGTCCCGTTCATGCTCCTCGCGGGCGAGCGTGACGTGGAGGCCGGCGCGGTCAGCTTCCGTTTCCGCGACGGCACCCAGATTAACGGCATTCCCGTCGACGACGCCGTCCGGATCATCACCGAGTGGATCGGCCGCCGCGAGAACGCCTCGCCGACAGCCGAACTGGTGCAGCCAAGCGTGGCGCAGTGAGCGCCCCCGGTGACGACGGTCCGGGTTCGCTGATCGACCACGGCGTCGGTGACCCTGACCATTTGCAGCGCATTTGGTCGCCGCATCGGATGTCGTACATCACCGAGGCGCCCAACACCCCGGGCACGACAGGTGAACCGTTCATCGACATTCCGAAGATGTCGGACGAAGAAGGACTGATCGTTGCCCGCGGTGAGCATGTCTATGCGGTTCTGAACCTGTATCCGTACAACCCGGGGCACCTGATGGTGGTTCCGTACCGCAAGGTCGCGGCACTCGAAGACCTGACGCCGGAGGAGAGCGCCGAGTTGATGGCGTTCACCCAGCAGGCGTTGCGGGTGATCAAGAGCGTGTCGAATCCTCACGGATTCAACGTCGGCCTGAATCTCGGTGCCGCTGCGGGCGGTTCGCTGTCCGAGCACCTTCACCAACACGTAGTGCCACGTTGGGGCGGCGACGCCAACTTCATCACCGTGCTCGGTGGGGTCAAGGTGATGCCGCAATTGCTGCGGGAGACCAGGGGACTACTCGCCGGTGCCTGGCAACAATAGGTTGACGCATCCGGCTTCATGGCAGGATGCATTGCTGCAACGAGTTCCGAACCGGAACTCACGACGGGGAGGGTTCCTGCGGTGTTGAGCTTCTTCGGGCGCGCATCGGTGTCCAAGGTGACGGCACCTATGGGGAAGGCGCTGGTCAAGACCGGTCTGACGCCGGACTCGGTGACGGTGATCGGCACGGTGGCAAGCGTCGCCGGTGCGGTGACGCTGTTTCCGTCCGGACATCTGTTCTGGGGAACCATGTTCATCTGGTTCTTCGTCATGTTCGACATGCTCGACGGCGCAATGGCTCGTGCTCGCGGCGGCGGAACGCGGTACGGGGCGGTACTGGACGCGACCTGCGACCGCGTCGCCGACGGCGCGATTTTTGCCGGCCTGGCCTGGTGGGCGGTCTACCACGAGAACAGCAAGTGGCTGCTCGTCGCGACGCTCATCTGCCTCGTCACCTCGCAGGTCATCTCGTACGCGAAGGCGCGCGCGGAGGCGAGCGGGCTGACTGCGGACGGCGGGTGGATCGAGCGCCCGGACCGATTGATCATCGTGTTGGTCGGATCCGGCCTGACGGGTATGGGTCTTCCGTGGGCAATCCACATCGCGATGTGGGTACTTGCCGCCGGAAGCATCGTGACGGTCTTCCAGCGAGTGCTCGCGGTGCGCAATTCCCCTGGCGCTCGGGAACTTCTGCCGATCGCCCCGGCCGCATCGACGGTCGAAGGTGCGCCGGACACGGACGGCGAGGCAGAGAAATGAGCTTTGCCGAGCGTGCAACAGATCTGGGATACGCCGCGGGTTGGCGTCTGGTGCGAAGCCTGCCGGAATCGGTGGCGGTCAAGCTGTTCGACGCCGGAGCGGATTTCGCGGTACGCAAGGGCGGACCCGAACAACTCAGGAAGAACCTCGCGAGAGTTCTGGGCACGACGCCGGAGCAAGTTCCGGATCAGTTGATCAAGGATTCGATGCGCTCGTACGCCCGGTATTGGCGTGAGGCGTTTCGTCTTCCTTCGATGGACCTGGTCGCGACAGGTAAGGCGCTGCATGCGCTGGTCGAGGGCCAGGAGCATCTGGAAAAGGCAATGGCGGCAGGTCATGGCGCGGTATTGGCGCTGCCTCACAGCGGTAATTGGGACATGGCCGGCGTGTGGTGCGTTCAGCAGTGGGGCGGGTTGACCTCCGTTGCCGAGCGGCTCAAGCCCGAATCCCTGTACGAACGGTTCGTCGACTATCGCGAGAGTCTCGGCTTCGAGATCTTCCCGCTCAGCGGCGGGGAGCATCCACCGTTCGTCGAACTCTCCAAGCATCTGCGTGAGAACAAGATCGTGTGCCTGTTGGGGGAGCGCGATCTGGCGAAGAAGGGTGTGCCCGTCACCTTCTTCGGCGAACCTACTCGGATGCCCGCGGGCCCGGCGAAGCTCGCGATCGACACCGGCGCGCCGCTACTTCCGGTCCACTGCTGGTTCACACCCGACGGATGGGGTTTCAAGATCGACCCACCGATCGACGTATCCGGCGGAGTCGGCCCGGCCACGCAAGCACTTGCCGACCGTTTCGCGGTCAACATCGCAGCGCACCCCGCTGACTGGCACATGCTTCAACCGCTGTGGCGCTCGGACCTTTCCGAATCGCGGCTCGCCCGCATGGAGGGTGAATGAAAATCGGCATGATCTGCCCGTACTCCTTCGACGTCCCCGGCGGCGTCCAGGCGCACGTGGTGGATCTGGCCGAGGTGCTGATCGAACGTGGTCACAAAGTGAGTGTGCTTGCGCCGTCGTCCGATGACGACGAGTTGCCGGATTTTGTGGTTTCCGCAGGTAAAGCCGTCGCGATTCCCTACAACGGTTCTGTTGCGCGGTTGTCTTTCGGCCCGACGGCGAACAACCGCCTCCGCAAGTTCATCGCGGAAGGTGACTTCGACGTTCTACATATCCACGAACCCAATGCGCCGAGTCTGTCCATGCTCGCGTTGCGCATCGCGGAAGGCCCGATCGTCGCCACCTTCCACACGTCGACCACGAAGTCGTTGGTGCTGAGCACGTTTCAGGGTGTCTTGGCTCCGTATCTCGAGAAGATCAGCGGCCGGATCGCAGTCTCGGAGTTGGCGCGTCGTTGGCAGGTCGAGTCTCTCGGATCCGACGCGGTCGAGATCCCCAACGGCGTCGATGTCGCAGCGTTTGCCGAGGCCGATCTGTTGCCCGGCTACCCGCGCGAAGGTGGAACCATTCTGTTCCTCGGTCGCTACGACGAACCGCGCAAGGGGATGGCCGTCCTCCTCGGTGCGCTGCCGGAGTTGGTCGAGCGTCACCCGGATCTCGAAGTGATCGTGGTCGGACGCGGCGACGAGGAGAAACTCCGCAAAGAGGCGGGTAAGTACTTCAAGCATCTCCGCCTGCTCGGGCAGGTCAGTGACGAGGAGAAAGCGTCGGCGCTTCGCAGTGCGGACGTCTACTGCGCGCCCAATCTCGGCGGTGAGAGCTTCGGGATCGTGCTGGTCGAGGCCATGGCGGCTGGCACTGCCGTCGTGGCCAGTGAGTTGGACGCTTTTCGCCGTGTTCTTCGCGACGGTCAGGCCGGCTTGCTGGTCCCCATCGGGAACTCCGATGCCTTGGCCGAGGCAATCGATTCCGTTCTCGGTGACCCGGATCGACGACGCGCGCTGGTCAACACCGCGACAAGTGTTGTTGCCGAATACGACTGGCCGGTGGTGGCCGAACAGATCCTGCGTGTCTACGAGACCGTCACGGTTGGCGGCACCGGCGTACGCGTGGTGGGTTCATGACCTTCTCCGCTCTGACAATCTTCATTCTCGGGCTCGTCGCTGCCGTCGTCCTGGTCGTCGGACTGTGGGCGTACGGGACGGCGAACCGACTCGATCGACTGCATGTGCGTTCGGATCAGTCGTGGTTGGCGCTCGATGCGGCTCTGTCCCGTCGTGCCGCGGTTGTCCGCGCGGCGGCGGTGGACATGAACGCCGACGACGCGCGCAGATTCGTCACCTTGGCGGACGCTGCCGAACGTGCGGATCGTCAGGATCGCGAGCTTGCCGAGAACCGGCTGTCCAATGCTCTCGCTGCCTACGGCACGACGTCGCTGCGCCCTCAACTGGTGGCCGAGTTGGCCGATGCCGAAGCGCGCGTGCTGATCGCCCGGCGGTTCCACAACGACGCGGTGCGAGACACTCTCGCGTTGCGTACGCGTCGACTTGTTCGCTGGCTGCACCTCGGTGGAACGGCACCGCTGCCTCAGTATTTCGAGATCTCCGAGCGCACCACCGCGGCGGCGGTGCCCGAGGGCATCACCGTGGATACGTCACGGACCTCTGCCCGCGTGGTGATGCTGGACGAGGACGATCGGGTGCTGCTGTTGCGCGGCCACGATCCCAAGATCCCGAACACTTACTTCTGGTTCACCGTCGGCGGCGGGCTCGAACGGGGCGAACACCTGCGGGCGGCTGCCGTTCGTGAGATCGAGGAGGAGACCGGATTCGTCGTGGCTCCGGAGAATCTGCGAGGTCCACTCTGGCGTCGTGTGGCGATTTTCCCGTTCGACGGTGAGCTGATCCGTTCGGAAGAGCTGTTCTTCGCTACGCGCACTCACGGCTTCGAGCCGGTCTTCCAAGGCCACACGGAATTGGAGCAGCGTGCCATCACCGGCCATCGCTGGTGCAGCGCCGACGAGATCCGCCAATTGGCCAAGTCCGGTGAGCCGGTCTACCCGTTGGATCTGGCAAACCTCCTGGTGGAAGCGGCGACGATCGCGGACGGTACCGAGGATCCGGAAGTGCGTTCCATCCGCTGATCCTTCGGTCGTTCAGTTCTCGCGGGCAGTTTAAGGCCAGCAATGGCAAATTGGATACGGAATCGAAGGCCGGTTCGTCCTAGAGTTCTGGCCAGAGGCCTCCGCGCGAATGAACTCGTGTGTTCGCCGTGCCTTGTTTCTTTCGTCACGCCACTACTGCAGGAGTTTGCTGTGAGCACCCCCGACTCTGCCCCCACCACCGCCATCGGCACCGCCCGCGTCAAGCGCGGCATGGCTGAAATGCTCAAGGGCGGTGTGATCATGGACGTGGTCACCGCTGAGCAGGCCAAGATCGCCGAAGACGCCGGCGCCGTCGCCGTCATGGCACTCGAGCGGGTCCCCGCAGACATTCGCGCACAGGGCGGCGTCTCGCGCATGAGTGACCCGGACATGATCGACAGCATCATCTCCACCGTCAGCATCCCCGTCATGGCGAAGGCACGCATCGGTCACTTCGTCGAAGCGCAGATCCTGCAGAGCCTCGGCGTCGACTACATCGACGAGTCCGAGGTCCTGACCCCGGCCGACTACGCCAACCACATCGACAAGTGGAAGTTCACCGCTCCCTTCGTCTGTGGCGCCACCAACCTCGGCGAAGCGCTCCGTCGCATCAACGAAGGCGCGGCCATGATCCGCTCGAAGGGTGAAGCAGGCACCGGAGACGTCTCCAACGCCACCACCCACATGCGCACCATCCGCGGCGAGATCCGCCGGTTGACCTCGCTGAGCGAAGACGAACTGTACGTAGCCGCCAAGGAACTGCAGGCCCCGTACGAACTGGTCGTCGAGGTCGCCAAGGCCGGCAAGCTGCCGGTCACCATGTTCACCGCCGGCGGCATCGCCACGCCGGCAGACGCTGCGATGATGATGCAGCTCGGCGCCGAGGGCGTGTTCGTCGGATCGGGCATCTTCAAGTCCGGCAATCCGAAGCAGCGCGCCGAGGCAATCGTCAAGGCCACCACGTTCTACGACGACCCGGACGTGCTCGCCAAGGTCTCGCGCGGACTCGGCGAGGCAATGGTCGGTATCAACGTCGACGACCTGCCTGTCGGACACCGCCTCGCAGAGCGCGGTTGGTGACAGCAGGTTCGACGACCGGGCCCAGTGCCTGAAAGTCCTCACAGACGAAGGGGCGGCGGTTGCGTTGGCAACCGCCGCCCCTTCGGGGTGTGGCAGACCGATCAGATGCTGTCCGATACCTCGAACACGAACTCGACCTCGACGGCACTGTTTCGGGGTAGTTCGGCGACGCCGATCGCTGAGCGGGCGTGTTGTCCAGCCGAACCGAAGATCTCGGCCAGCAGGTCGGACGCACCGTTGATCACCTGGGGTTGTTGCGAAAATCCGGATCCGGACGCAACAAATCCAACGACCTTGACGACCCGAACGATGCGATCGAGCCCGACTAAGGCATCGACTGCCGCGAGTCCGTTGAGAGTGCACAACCGCGCCGCCTGGGCGGCGTCTTCGACGGAGACGCCCTCGCCCAACTTGCCGATGCACGTCGTAGTGCCGTCGACGAGCGGCAATTGCCCCGATGTATAGACGTATGACCCCGTCTGAACAGCGGGGAGGTAGGAGCCTGCCGGGGTAGCGACCGGCGGGAGGGTCAGGTCGAGTGCTGCGAGTCGTGCGGTCCAGGTACTAGCGTCGTTCATCGAGTTCCTCAATGGATTCTTTTGTCTGGGAATGATGCTCGAGTCTGTCATCGGGAGTCTCGGCAAGTCCAAGTCGTATTTGCGCCCACCCCATCACTTTTGGTGATATTCGCCTGTCCGGTCGCGTACTGGTGCTCGACGGCAAGGACTCTGTCACGGAGGTCGTCGAGAATATCTTCGAGTTCGAGGGGCGACCTGGGCATGAGATTGTCCATGTCTTTGGAGTCGACTCGGCTGACATCGATGCGTTTCCGCTCGACGTGCAACTCCGAGTCCTAGACGAAGGTAGTCCAGTCCACTGGGTATTGAGTGGTGGGTCCGACCGCCCTATCTACCCGGCCGAAGCTGCCCGCATTATCAACGCCCTGGTTCAGTAGGGGAATCCGTTGCCGGAACACGAGTGGCCGCAAAGGTTGCTCCGCAACAATTTTCGGTCAATCAGGATTGTTCGGACTGATTCCTGGAAATCATGGATATCGAACGTATATTCGAATAATGTTGAGGAATGTTCGATGACGGAGTAGGAAGTTCGGGTACCGCAGCGCAGCTGTCCGGTGCTGAATCCGACTGCGCCCTCATCGATCTCATCGCCGATCTGCATGCGCGCGAATCGATGCTCGTGGAACGGAAACTGGCTGCCATTGCCGAGTTTTTCGAGCGTCGCAGCGCTGACCACACTGATAACGGTGCTTGGTCGTCTACCGCTCACGAACTGGCTGAGGCCGAGCTCGGCGCGGCATTGACCATGGGCCGTGCCGCAGCGGGAAAGTTGATCGGTCTCGGCTTTTCTCTCAAGACTCGCCTCCATCGCACGCGTGCCGCCATGGCGCGCGGAGAACTGGATCTGTATCGAGTCGGATTGATCGACTCCGCTACGGCCAACGTAGCCGACGATTTGATCGACGAGGTGGAACGGCAACTCCTCGAGAAGATCTCGGCGCCCCCGATGCCTGGCGGTACCGGCTTGACGGGTCGCCGATTGACAGCGGCTATCGACCGGATCGTCGCCGTGGTGGATCCCGAGGGGATACGCGAACGTCGACGCCGCGCCCTGGCTGATCGGTTCGTGGGTGTGAGCGCTGCCGAGGACGGAATGGCGCGGATATTGGGGAGTATTCCGGCGGAGGAAGCACGGGCTTTCGACCGTCGGTTGCGGGAGTTGGCAATGTCGGTGTGTCGACACGATTCCCGTAAGTACGAGCAACGACGAGCTGACGCATTGGGAGCGTTGGTATCCGGATCGACGATTCTGCCGTGCGATTGCGGCCGGCACGAGTGCCCACAAGATCGAAGCGGGATTGTGGTGGTGCGTCGGCCGTTGGTTCACGTGGTCATGCTGGAATCAACGCTTCAGGGCGGTGACGCACCAGGTGCAGACGAACCCGCTCACCTCGACGGTTATGGAGTGATCAGTGCAGAGCATGCGCGTGACATCGCCGCGGGTGCGCTGATTCGGAAGGTGAAGGTACCAGCCGATGCCGCGCTCGAGTCTGCCGGTGAGGGCGAGCCAGTACCTTCGCCCGTCGTTCCTTCTGCGTTCGTGTACCGCCCCGGCGCTGTCCTCGACACCTGGGTGCGGGTGATCGCAGGAAGCTGCCAGTGGTTGCACTGCGATGTCGCTGCATGGAATTCAGATCTCGATCACACTGAACCCTTTGATCATCGCGATCCCACTCGTGGTGGAAAGACCGTGGCCTCGAACTTGAGTGCCTATTGTCGAAACCATCACCGCCTCAAGCACTCCGGTCAGTGGGTGCACACCTCGAACCCGGACCGCAGCGTCATGCTGACCTCGCCGACCGGACATTGCTACCGAACGAGGCCGTCAGGTCTGCTGGCGGGAATGCTCGAGCCTGTACTGCCCGAGGGTGGTCGGCGTCGGCGCACACGTCTGGAAAACAAGGCCGCTCGTGTGTGGGGGGAACGCCGGCGGCAGCGGATACGAATGCACCGGCGGATGAAGAAGGCACAGAGGAGGACCTTCGACGGCGGAGACGATCCACCGCCATTCTGAGTCGATGCGCCCCGTCGCTCAGTGTTTTCGGATGCCCACTTTGGTGGCCGGGGGTGCGTCAGGCATTGTGTGAAGGTCGGTAGACGTCGGTACACGGGAAGATGTGGAGCATCGATGGCGAGGATCGAAGAAATTCTGGAGTTGGAACGCCTCGAGCGGGACATCTTTCGAGGAATCATCGCGGAGACCACCCTGACCCGCACTTTCGGCGGCCAGGTCGCCGGACAGGCATTGGTGTCGGCGGTACGCACGGTCGATCCGGCCTACTCGGTTCATTCGTTGCACGGATATTTCCTGCGTCCGGGAAATCCGATGGAGCCCACGGTTTTTCTGGTTGATCGTGTTCGGGACGGTCGATCGTTCGCGACCCGCTTGGTCACCGGAATTCAAGACGGGCAAGCCATTTTCACGATGTCGGCGTCCTTCCACGTCCAAGACGAAGGCATCGAGCACCAGGACGAGATGCCACCCGTTCCTGACCCCGAGACCTTGGCCATCGCCCAGGATTCGGAGGATCCCGAGACTGCGTGGCTGGCGCGTGAGTGGTCCGATTGGGACCTTCGAATGGTGCCGAAGGCCGACATCGACAAACGTCCGGGCGCTGCCGCGCAGCAGCAAGTGTGGTTCCGTTCCCGCGAGGCACTCCCGGACGACCCGGTATTTCACGTGTGCACGCTTGCCTACATGAGCGACATGACGCTGCTCGGATCTTCTCGCGGCCCCCACATGGACGTCGCCATGCAAAGCGCTTCGCTCGATCACGCCATGTGGTTCCTGCGGCCGTTCCGCGCCGACGAGTGGCTGTTGTACGACCAGACGTCGCCGTCAGCGGGCTTCGGTCGCGCACTGACGCAGGGACGAATCTTCGACAGCCGAGGAAATATGGTTGCTGCAGTCGTCCAGGAGGGTCTGACCAGGCTGTATCGCCCGAAGTGAGGTCGGCCGACGTGAGATCAATCGCAGTGTGACCTTCACTGGCGGGACCGCACCGCAGGCCGGGCCGGATGGTCGTATCTGACCTCGAAATCGACCTCCTCGGACACTTCTGATCGGTGTTCGAGGAGTGCCTCGACGGTCCACAGATCTGCCTCCGGTGTGTGCCGCCGCATGGCAGGTTCGCTCATGTCCAGGCGGACGCTGACGTCGAACTCCAGCCCGCGCCCGAGCAACATCGGACCGGCGATCACGATGACCGCGCGCTCATGGACGGGGATACGGGTCGAACGAGCCGATCGATCGGTGGGTTCGTCCCAGAGTTTCGGCAAGAACGCCCGTTTGGTGCGGGCTGCGGTGATCACTTCACGATCGAGTGCCCGATAGTCGAACCAGATAGTGCGGTAACTCAGCGTATCCTCGTGGCCGAACTCGTATCGCAGCGAAGCCGGCCGTACGTAGTCGTGCAGTGACACAACAGCACTCGGCCTGTTGCGCGACTCGACGGCGGTGCCGACCAGTTCCGCGAGCCGAGACGGCTGTGCACAATCAGGTCCGTCGATCGCTACTACCGCCACCGACGGAAACGATCCGCTCAGCGTTGCAATCTGCTCGGCCAAGGCGAGGGGACTGGACGGGATGAATGTACTCACGCCCACCATGGTGCCGTGCCCGCTCGCCGAGGCGATATTGTGAACCGTCATCGCGCCCAGTGCGGCGGTCTATGTTTTCGGAGGACTCATGGTTGGTATCGAGGAGATCCTCGCGCTCGAACACCTGGAGAAGGACATCTTCCGTGGTGCGGTCCATCCCACCGCACTTCAACGGACGTTCGGCGGGCAGGTTGCCGGGCAGTCGTTGGTTTCTGCCGTGAGCACCGTTGACGAGAGCTACCACGTGCACTCGTTGCACGGATATTTCCTGCGCCCGGGCAATCCGAAGATTCCGACGGTCTACCTGGTGGACCGCATCCGCGACGGGCGCTCGTTCTGCACCCGCCGGGTGAATGCAGTTCAGGACGGCAAGACGATCTTCACGATGTCGGCCTCGTTCCACGTCGACGACGAAGGTATCGAGCACCAGGACCGGATGCCCTCCGTTCCGGCGCCGGAGGACTTGCCGGACGCGCAGACCGTTCCGAAGTTGGCTGAATCGCAGTTCTATCAGGAGTGGAAGAACTGGGACATCAGAATTGTGCCCGCTGAGCAGAGCGCGTCAGCGCCGGATCTCGCCGCGCAACAACGCGTGTGGATGCGCTACCGCGAGGCTCTGCCGGATCGTCCGCTGCTGCACATCTGCACCCTCGCGTACCTCAGTGACATGACCCTGCTCGGAACTTCCAAAGTCCCGCACCGCGGCGTGAAGACGCAGACTGCTTCGCTCGATCACGCGATGTGGTTCCTGCGTCCGTTCCGGGCCGACGAGTGGTTGCTCTACGACCAGACGTCGCCGTCGGCAGGTTTTGGTCGCGCGCTCACTCAGGGGCGTATCTACGATCGCGATGGCAACATGGTGGCAGCGGTGGTTCAGGAGGGTTTGACGCGTCTCGAACGCGAACCCGACAGCCATGAGAGCAAGAACAGCCGTGAGAACAAGACAGGAACTGTGTGATGACGCGTCCGTTGATCGGTGTACTCGCCCTCCAAGGTGATGTTCGCGAACACCTTGCCGCACTCGATGATTCGGGAGCGGATGCGGTGGGTATCCGGCGCCCGGAGGAACTCGACAAGGTCGACGGCATCGTGATCCCCGGTGGCGAATCCACCACGATGAGCCGGCTTCTGCAGGTATTCGAGCTGCTGGAACCGCTTCGTGAGCGACTCCGCGGCGGGCTGCCGGCTTACGGATCGTGTGCGGGCATGATTCTGCTCGCCAGCGAGGTACTAGACACCCGGCCGGACGCCGAGCATCTCGGCGCCATCGACATGACGGTGCGCCGCAACGCTTTCGGTCGGCAGGTCGATTCTTTCGAGTCCGACCTGGAGTTCGAGGGCATCATCGGTGATCCCATTCGCGCTGTCTTCATCCGCGCGCCGTGGGTGGAGCGAGTTGGGCCGGGCGTTGAGGTCCTTGCGCAGGTTCCCGCCGCCGCGGGGGAGGCCGCGGGCCGGATCGTCGCGGTTCGGCAGGGCTCGGTGATCGCCACTTCTTTCCATCCCGAGGTTACCGGGGACCGTCGAGTGCACGAGATGTTCGTCGATCTGGTTCGCGGATAACTGGAGTAGTCAGCCTCGGCCGAACCTACAGCTCCAGTTCGCGGGCAAGGATCGCCGCCTGGACGCGTGAGGTGAGGTGCAACTTCGACAGAACTCGCGACACGTGCGACTTCACCGTCGGAGCACCGACTCCGAGTTCACGCGACAGTTCGGCGTTGGACATACCCGTCCCCAACAGCGCGAGGACCTCGCGTTCACGGTCGGTGAGCTCGCTCAATCCCAGCGGTTCGGTGGGTTTGGGTGCGCGCTGCACGAACTCGCCGATCAGGACACGCGCCGCGCGCGGAGCGAGCACTGCATCTCCGGCCGCGACGTTGCGGATAGCGCTGGTCAGCTCGTCCGCGGTCGCAGTCTTGAGCAGGAATCCCGAAGCACCGGCGCGCAGGGCCGCGAAGACGTATTCGTCGAGGTCGAAGGTGGTCAACACCAGAACCCGGCTGCGGGTCGTCCCGATGATCTGACGCGTCGCCTCGATGCCGTCGGTGCCTGGCATCCGGACGTCCATGAGTACGACGTCGGGTTGATGCGTGCGGGTGACGGTGATCGCCGACGCTCCGTCACCGGCTTCTGCGACGACATCGATGTCGTCGTGCTGCCGCAGGATCATCGCGAGTCCCGACCGGATCGCGGCGTGGTCGTCGACCAGGGCGACGGTGATCACCGATCCGTTCCGTTCGGCGCGGGGACCGGTATCTGTGCGCATACCGTCCATTCTCCGTCGACCGGAAGTGCGTCGAGTGAACCGCCCAGCAGTTCGGCGCGGTGACGCATGTTTGCAAGTCCGTGCGTTCCCGCCCGAAAACTGGATCTGTCGCGACCGATGGGGTTTCGGATCTCGATCTGTAATGCATTGTGCTGGAGAGAGATCGACATCGAGATCGGTGCACCAGGCGCATGCTTGAGCGCATTGGTCAACGCCTCCTGGGTGATCCGGTACGCCGTGTGATCGACCACGCTCGGCAGGTCGGCAGTATCGATGTCGATCGCAACGTGCACGGCGGCGCCGGCTGCCCGAACTGCGTCCAGGACGACGGGCAACTCGGTCAGCCGCGGGGGAGAGGAACGCGGGTCCGGGGTCTCGTCGTCCCCGGCGTGGAGCAGTTCGATCATCGACCGCATCTCGGAAAGGCCCGCGAGACTGCTCGATCTGATCGCCCCGATCATCTCCCGCAAACCGTCGTCGGGTTCACCCCGTTCAGCGGAGAGAGCTGAGGTGGACAGTGCCGCCTCCGAGTGGATGGCGATGGCGGAGAGGTGGCTTGCGATCACGTCGTGCAGATCGCGCGCCATGGTCGCGCGTTCGTGAGCGACCGCGGCCTCGCGGTCCAGAGCGGCGAGTGCTTCGTGGACTCTGGAACGCTCGCGTTCGGCCTCGGTCAGTTCGACTTGTCGACGGATGACCAGTGCCCACCACACCGGTGTACCGAAGAACAGAGCGGTCACGACGCCTGCCCCAGCCGCAGCGCGGACGTCCTGGGTGGACAGGTAGACGAGTGCGGTGAGCGCGGCAACCGTCACCGCGGTCAGAGAACACACCACTCGGCCCAGCCGCGCCGTCCCGTACAGAACTGCGGCGTAGGTGAGATCCGAGAGGACCAGCCACATCGGCAGAGTGGGTCCCAGGGCAGCGTCGACTGCGACGATGACGGCCCCCGCCGCCAAAGCTGTTGCCGGACGCACCCGCCGGAACGAGTCGATCGCACACAGCAGAGCCAGCATCCCGATCCGTACCCCGGCGGGAACGTCGGCGACACCTCCGACATCGGTCCACATTTGGTACAGGCCGACCAGGTAGAGGAGTACCCCGATCGCGAACAGGCCGAAGGCGATGAGCGGATCGTTCCACTTGCCGACACTCCGACTTCTGGTCACCACAGGCTTATCAGAGCACATCGGGGCGTCTGACTTGTCATACCAAATGATGAGGTCGGCGTTGTTCCGATGGCTGATGTGCGGATTCGATAGAGAAGACAGGCTCGACGTATGAAAATTCGCTTCGAGTTGATGATCGGCATTCTCTTGGTCGTCGGTGGCGGCTGTCTGTGGCTGTTCGCGCGTGACGCCGAGTTCTTCTGGTTTCGCGGCGGACCACTCGGCGTGATCCTCGCGATCATCGGTGCCTTCGACATCGTGAATGCAGTCCGAACGAGGGAGACAGCGATACCCGAGCGCCGAAACGACTGAGGTGGAACTCGTCGTGCTCACCACGCTGGGCGGGCTCGCCCTGCTGGACAGTACGAGCATCGGAACATTGGTCGTCCCGGTCTGGATGTTGTTGATGCCGGGACGACCGCAGGTTCGCAGGCTGCTGACGTATCTGGTGGTCATCACGACGTTCTATTTTGTTGTCGGGGTGGCAGTCTGGACGACGGCACGGGCAGGTATGCCTGTCGTCGCCCCGCTGCTCGAAACCCCCGCCGCCCGCGGTGCGCAGTTGATACTCGGTATCGCGTTGTTCGCGTGGAGCTTTCGATTCGATTCCGAGAAGAGGCGCACATCCGGTCAGGCCGATCGAACTCATGTTTGGCGAGAGCGGGTGCTCGGCTCGGGCAGTTCCGCGAGAAGTGTTGTACTTCTGGCAATTGCTGCCGGGACCGCCGAGTTGGTGACGATGCTGCCCTACTTGGCGGCGATCGCGATGATCACCGCTGCTGGGCTGTCCGCAGTCACGTCTGCGTCGATACTTGCCGGATACTGCCTGATCATGGCCATGCCCGCAGTGCTTCTGTTGTGCGGGCGGGTCGTGGCCGGCAACCGCCTCGACAAGCCGCTGCGCCGAGTGGACTCGCTGATGTCTCGCTACGGCGACAGCGCAATGGGTTGGATATTCGGCATTGCCGGTTTCTACCTCGCCGGCAATGCCGCTGCCGTGTTGTTCATGAATCAACCAGCCTGAACCAACGAATTGATCAGCTTCACACCGTCTTCCGGGTGATCGACGGTCACGGCGAACAGTCGTCCGTTCTCGAGAGTGACCACGATGGCCTCACCCGAGCGGAGAGTGACGGCTGTTCCGCGCGGTGTCATTCGGTAACCCCATCCGCCCCATTCGGCCGGACGTATCGCGTCGACTGATGCGGACTTCACCTTCGAGATGGGGATCTTCTTCCATTGAACGCCCCAGGAACTGATGCCGACACCGTGACGGTCGACGCGCACGGTGACCGACGCGAATGCTGTGACGGCGAGGGTGGACACACCCAGGATCACGGCAACCCACCAATCCGAGTACGCGGCAGTCGCGATCACGAGAACTACGAGGCCGGCGGTAACGATCCACGGCCAGACGCTGCGGACCTGCCCGACCCACACTGCACGTTCGGAGGCCGTCAGCGGAGTGTCGAGCGTCGGGGTCGGCAGTGGCGACTCCGGGCCGCTTCGTTGCTGGTCAGGCAGCGCGTATGCCAGAACTCCTACGAGTACCGCCGCGATCGGCGCAAGAATCCACCAGCCGATACGCGCGGCTTCCGGCGACCCGGCGTCGATCGTCAGGGCGACGCTCAGAATCCAGATCGTCGCCAGTGTCGCACTCGAGATCGAGGTTACGGCGAGAAACAAGGGCGCGTTGTCGCTCGAACGGGCCGCGACGACACACGCGCAAACGACTGCCACCAGTGAAATCGCCAGCGCGATGAAGAAAAAGGTCGTCGTGGTGCTGAACCCGTCCGGGCTTGATCCGGACCAATGGCTCGCGACGGTCTCGGGTAGGCGGTCACCCCACGCGAAGCGTGCGATAACCAGGATCAGGGTCGGGAGCAGAGTCAGCGAAGCTGCTGTCCAGAGTCGGATCTTGCTGGTCGTCATTGTGTGCTGGTCTCCTTGATGAGGTCGAGCATGTGCGCGGTGTCGAGTCCGAGATTTCGGGCTTGCCGTACGAACTCGCGCGCAGATTCGTTGAGAGCTGTTCTTCCCGAGTCGAATTCGGCGCGAATGACGGCGCCACGTCCGCGTCGGAGGTCGAGCAGGCCTTCGTCGCGCAGTGTTGCGTACGCACGAAGAACCGTGTGGAGATTGACGTCGATCGACTCGGCAAGGGCGCGAGCGGACGGCAGGCGGTCACCTGGACCGATCTCACCGCGGATGACCGAGCCACGAACCCCGGCTGCAATCTGCTCCGCGAGTGGAGTTGTGGAGGCGTGATCTATTCGGACCAACATATTTGCATTCTATGCAAACAATGCGAGGTTTGACTAATTCGTGTCGGGGGATGCAGCGAGTTGTGACGTGGGACGGGTAACATCGGCAGAGCTGAAAGACGCGCATTCGGCGTGCGCAACGCAGCAGGAAAGGGGCTTGAATCGCATGAGCGGCCACTCAAAATGGGCCACCACCAAGCACAAGAAGGCTGTGATCGACGCACGTCGTGGCAAATCCTTCGCGAAGCTGATCAAGAACATCGAGGTGGCGGCACGAACCGGCGGTGGCGATCCCACGGGCAACCCCACCTTGTACGACGCCATCCAGAAGGCGAAGAAGACGTCTGTTCCCAATGACAACATCGAGCGTGCGCGCAAGCGCGGCGCCGGTGAAGAAGCGGGCGGCGCAGACTGGCAGACCATCATGTACGAGGGCTACGGACCCAACGGCGTCGCCGTTCTGATCGAGTGCCTCACCGACAACCGCAACCGCGCAGCCGGTGAAGTTCGCACCGCGATGACCCGTAACGGTGGCAACCTCGCTGACCCGGGTTCGGTCTCCTACCTGTTTGCTCGCAAGGGTGTCGTCACGCTCGAGAAGAACGGCCAGTCGGAGGACGACGTCCTGATGGCTGTGCTCGACGCCGGTGCCGAGGAAGTCACCGATCTCGGTGAAACCTTCGAAATCGTCAGTGAGCCACAGGATCTGGTTGCCGTACGTTCGGCACTTCAGGAAGCCGGCATCGACTACGACTCTGCTGAAGCCGATTTCCGCGCTTCCGTCGAGGTTCCCTTGGATGTCGACGGCGCACGCAAGATCTTCAAGCTCGTCGACGCGCTCGAAGATTCTGACGACGTGCAGAACGTCTACACCAACATCGATCTGTCCGACGAGGTTCTCGCGGCTCTCGAAGACTGATTGCTTTTCAACTCAACCCGGCCCTGACGTCCGCGTCCGGGCCGGGTTGCGTGTTGATGCGGGGTAGTAGTCCCGCGCACCGCTAAGCTATCGAACAGCTGTTCGGTATGGAGAGGTGTGACAAGTGCGCGTGCTCGGAGTGGACCCAGGCTTGACTCGCTGCGGGTTGGGAGTGGTCGACGGGAGCAACGGCAGGAAAGTGCGCCCCATTGCGGTCGACGTGGTGCGGACTCCGGCCGAGATGGACCTCGGTTCTCGGCTTCTGCGGATCTCCGATGCGGCTGAACTGTGGATCGAGCAGTACAAGCCGGAGGTGGTCGCGATCGAGCGCGTGTTCGCGCAGCACAACGTCAGTACCGCGATGGGGACGGCGCAAGCAGGCGGAGTTGTCGCGCTCGCTGCCGCCAGACGCGGCATTCCGGTGTGTTTCCACACGCCCAGCGAGGTGAAGGCCGCCGTCACCGGCAGCGGTAACGCCGACAAGGCGCAGGTCACTGCGATGGTGACGCGAATTCTGAATTTGAAGACGGCGCCGAAACCGGCTGACGCTGCCGACGCTCTGGCGCTGGCGATCTGTCACTGCTGGCGAGCACCGATGATCGAGCGGATGGCCCGCGCCGAGGCGATGGCCGCTGAACAAATGTGTAAGTATCAGGCAAAATTGGCCGAGACGAAGAAGGCAGGTTCACGATGATCGCGTCGGTACGCGGCGAGGTACTCGATATTGCGCTCGATCACGCGGTCATCGAAGCGTCAGGTGTCGGCTATCGGGTCAATGCCACCCCGGTGACTCTCGGTGCACTGCACCGGGGAAGCGAAGCGCGACTGTTCACGACGATGATCGTTCGCGAAGACTCGATGACGCTGTACGGTTTTTCCGATACCGAGTCGAAGGACCTGTTCAGCCTCCTGCAGACGGTTTCCGGAGTCGGACCGCGCCTGGCGATGGCAACTCTCGCAGTTCTCGAACCGGACGCGCTGCGGCGGGCGCTCTCGGAAGGCAACCTGACGGCGTTGACGAGGGTGCCCGGTATCGGAAAACGCGGCGCCGAGCGCATGGTTGTCGAACTGCGTGACAAGGTCGACGCCGTCGCGACGACGGCTGGCGCGGCGTCCGGTGTCGTCGTCGGCAGTTCGATCCGTGATCAGATCGTCGAGGCTCTCGAAGGTCTGGGCTTCCCGATCAAGCAGGCTGAGCAGGCCACGGATTCGGTTCTGGCGGAATCGCCCGAGGCCACCACGTCGGTCGCACTGCGTTCTGCTCTGTCGCTGCTCGGTAAGACTCGATGAACTTCGACCCGATCGACGATTTCGACGACGAGTCGCAGGTCTCTGCCGAATTGGTGGCGGGAGACGGTGATGTCGAAGCGAGTCTGCGCCCCAAGAGTCTCGACGACTTCATCGGTCAACCTCGTGTTCGCGAACAACTGCAGCTCGTGCTCACCGGAGCAAAACTTCGCGGCAGCACGCCTGATCACATCCTGATGTCCGGTCCCCCCGGGCTCGGCAAGACGTCGATGGCGATGATCATCGCGGGGGAGTTGGGCTCTTCTCTGCGGTTGACGTCCGGACCGGCGCTCGAACGCGCCGGAGACCTGGCTGCGATGCTGAGCAACCTCGTCGAGGGCGACGTGTTGTTCATCGACGAGATTCACCGAATCGCTCGTCCGGCCGAGGAGATGTTGTACCTGGCCATGGAAGACTTCCGTGTCGACGTCGTCGTCGGTAAGGGGCCGGGCGCCACGTCGATTCCTCTGGAGGTTGCACCGTTCACGCTGGTCGGTGCGACTACGCGGTCGGGTGCGCTGACCGGTCCGTTGCGCGACCGCTTCGGGTTCACCGCTCACATGGATTTCTACGAACCCGAAGAGCTGCAACAGATTCTGATGCGTTCGGCCGGAATTCTGGGCGTCGATCTCGAAGTCGATGCCGGTGCCGAAATCGCACGACGCTCGCGGGGGACACCGCGTATCGCGAACCGATTGCTGCGCCGGGTTCGCGACTTCGCCGAGGTGCGCGCCGACGGAATCGTCACCATGGACGTCGCTCAGGCGGCCTTGGCCGTCTACGACGTGGACCAGTTGGGCTTGGACCGTCTCGACCGTTCGGTACTGAGTGCTTTGGTGCGTTCGTTCGGCGGCGGGCCCGTCGGCGTGTCGACGCTTGCGGTGGCCGTCGGCGAGGAACCGTCGACGGTGGAAGAAGTGTGCGAGCCGTTCCTGGTCCGGGCCGGAATGATCGCCCGGACGCCGCGAGGACGTGTGGCTACCGCCGCTGCTTGGACTCAACTCGGAATGACACCGCCGCCGGATGCCGCAGCGGGCGGTATCGAGGTTCGTGTCAACGAACCGCAGGCCACGTTGTTCGATCCGAACGGCGAGTGAATTTCGACTGGAAAGGCCTACTTGAACGGCCGATCTGTCGGGAATCCTCAGCAACTAATGGCACACTGGTGTATTGCGTAGGTCCATCCGGGACCATCGCGGCGTAAAACGTGCAACACAACCGAGGTTGATCAACACATGTCGAGTTTGCTTTTCCCCCTCTTGATCCTCGCACTGCTGGTGCCCATGTTCCTGGGCATGCGCAAGCAGAAGAAGGCCTTGGCCGCGACTTCCGAGATGCAGGACTCGCTGCAGGTCGGCGATCGGGTGCAGACCACGGCCGGGCTCTACGCCACGATCGCTTCCCTGGACGACGACACCGTGGACCTCGAGATCGCGGACGGTGTCATCACCACCTGGTCGCGTCTGGTCATCCGTGAGCGCGTCGTCGAGACGACCGAGACCGACGAGTACGACGACGACTCGATTTCCGAGATCGAAGAGTCTGCTGCCGACACCGAAATCCGGCTCACCAAGGAGTCCTGACTTCGTCGAACTGGTACGTGTTCTAGAGTTGTGAACTCGGACACACGTCCAGATCGGTTTGTCCGCTCTTACACCAGCAGCTCAGTTCACCCCGTTGATCAATCGTTGCAGTTCGAACGCCGCAGCTCGGGTGGTCGTCGACCACCCGAGCCGTGCACTTACTGAAGCTCTGCACCTACCGAGGAGACTTAAAGATCGTGGCACCTTCCACCGGAACGGTGCATCCGGTCCGCTACCTGGCCCTTTTCGGGGTCCTGGTAGTGGCACTGTATGCCCTGGTGTTCTTCACTGGAGACAAGTCGGCCACGCCGAAACTCGGCATCGACCTGCAGGGTGGAACGCGCGTCACGTTGACCGCTCGTACCCCGGACGGCAGCGCTCCCAGTCAGGACAGTCTCAAGCAGGCTCAGGAAATCATCGAGACCCGCGTCAACGGTCTCGGCGTTTCCGGTTCCGAGGTCGTTGTCGACGGTGACAACCTCGTCATCACCGTTCCCGGCGACGACAGTGCGCAGGCTCGCTCGCTCGGCCAGACCGCTCGTCTGTACATCCGCCCGGTGACGGGTTCGATCGACGTCGCCACCCGTGACGCGAATCGGACAGCTACGCCCGAGGCGCCGGCGGCCGAAACTCCGGCCACTGATGCACCGGCCCCCGAAGCACCCGCTGACGGGACGCAGACGCCGCAGAACCGTCCGTTCCTGGCTCAGGACCCGACTACTCCCGAGGCAACGCCCGCGCCGCAGACAACGACTCCGGCCCCCACCGGGGACGCGCCGAGCGACGGCACCGACGAAGGCGACGCAGCAGCAGCGGAAATCGCCGCAGCGCGCGCCCTCCGGCAGAGCAGCGATCCGACAGTGCAGCAGCAAGCAGTGGCGAACCTCGACTGCTCCGTCGCGGATCCGCTCCGTGGAAACGACGACCCGACCCTGCCGCTGGTCGCCTGCTCGCAAGACGGACTGAACATCTATCTCCTCGGTCCTTCGATCATCGACGGACAGGAGATTGCCGACGCGTCTTCGGTCTTCAACTCGCAGCAGTCGCGCCACGAGATCAGCCTCTCGTTCAAGACGACCGGCAGCAACACCTGGGCCGAGTTCACCTCAGCCAACATCGGCAAGCAGGCAGCGTTCACGCTCGACTCGAAGGTCGTCAGCGCTCCCACGATTCAAGGTGCAACGCCTGCGGGTAGCGCCACCTCGATCACGGGCAGTTTCACTGCCGAGAGTGCCAAAGAACTTGCCAACACACTGAAGTACGGTTCGCTTCCGCTCTCGTTCGCAGCCTCTGAGGCCGAGACGGTCTCGGCCACGCTCGGCCTGGCCTCACTGCAGGCGGCATTGATCGCCGGCGCGGTCGGTCTCGTTCTCGTTCTGCTGTACTGCCTCGTCTACTACCGCATGCTCGGCGTTCTGACGGCGTTGTCGCTGATTCTCTCCGGAGTCATGGTCTACGCGATCATGGTTCTGCTCGGCAGATACATCGGCTTCACGCTCGACTTGGCCGGCATGGCTGGTCTGATCATCGGTATCGGTATGACCGCCGACTCGTTCGTCGTGTTCTTCGAACGCATCAAGGACGAAATGCGTGAGGGCCGTAGCTTCCGCTCGGCGGTGCCACGCGGTTGGGCAAGAGCACGCCGAACAATTCTTTCCGGCAACGCGGTGAGCTTCATCGCCGCTGCGGTTCTGTACGTGCTGGCGGTCGGACAGGTGCGAGGCTTCGCCTTCACCTTGGGTCTGACGACCATTCTCGACGTGATTGTCGTGTTCCTCGTGACGTGGCCACTGGTCAGCATGGCGTCCCGTTCGGCGTTCTGGTCCAAGCCCAGCGTCAACGGTCTCGGCGCAGTGCAAGAGGTTGCCCGCGAACGTAAGGTTGCCGCCGCTGCGTCGGCTAAGGAGACACGAGCATGAGCGAGTCCAACAACTCCCCGGTGGGGTCCACCAACAGTTCCGCCGCCGAGTCCGCCGATGCGGCGGCCCGGTCGGAGATCACTGACTCAGGCGTCGATCAGGGCGCGATGCCCAAGCACAGCTGGCTCTCGCGGTTGTACACCGGAACGGGTGCGTTCGAGGTCGTCGGCAAGCGTCGCTTCTACTACGGACTGACCGGCGCTCTGGTCGCCATTGCGCTGCTGAGCATCATCCTGCGCGGCTTCACCTTCGGTATCGATTTCGAAGGCGGATCACGCATTCAGTTCCCGGCCGAGGGCGGAGTCGAGACGTCGGCGGTGGAAACCGTCTACTCCGACACACTCGGGTTCGAACCGGTCAGCGTGCAGACAGTCGGCTCGGGTGCCAGCGCAACCGTGCAGATCCGGTCGGAGACGTTGAACGCGACGCAGATCAACGATCTTCAGTCGGCTCTCTTCGACGAGTTCCAGCCCAAGGACAAGAACGGGAACCCGTCGGCGCAAGCCATCAGTTTTGCGGACGTGAGTGAAACCTGGGGCGGCCAGATCACCAAGAAGGCGCTGATCGCGCTGATTGTGTTCCTGGTGATCGTGAGTATCTACATCGCCATCCGCTTCGAGCGGGACATGGCGGTAGCTGCGATCGTTGCGTTGTTCTTCGACATCATCGTCACTGCCGGCGTCTACTCGCTCGTCGGTTTCGAGGTGACGCCCGCGACGGTGATCGGTTTGCTTACCATTCTCGGCTTCTCGCTGTACGACACCGTGGTGGTGTTCGACAAGGTCGAAGAGAACACCCGCGGTGTTCTGCATCTGACGCGCCGGACGTACGGCGAGCAGGCCAACCTCGCGGTGAATCAGACCTTGATGCGATCGATCAACACGACCGTCATCAGTGTGCTCCCGGTGATCGCTCTGATGGTCGTCGCGGTCTGGATGCTCGGCGTCGGCACACTCAAGGACCTTGCGCTCGTTCAGCTCGTCGGCATCATCGTGGGTGCGTACTCCTCGATCTTCTTCGCGACGCCGCTCCTGGTGTCGATGAAGGAACGCTGGGGACCCGTTGCCGCGCACACTCGTAAGGTGCTCTCGCGCCGGGCTACGCTGGCCGAGAAGGGTACGCAGACGGTTGCCGTCGGCGCACCAGTTGCACGCCGTGCGCCGGTTGCTCCGCAGCCGGGTGCGCGGCCGACCGGAAAGCGAAACAAGAAGGGGCACTGAACATGCTCCCAAGAACACGCACACTGGTTCGATCGATGACGTTCGTTGCGGCCACCGCTGTGGCTGCGGGTTCGTTGGCGGCCTGCTCGGAAAGCGCCGAGCAGGTTCCGTCCATCGGATATGCCATCGACAACTCCATCTCCACGTACAACGCCAACACGACAGCTGGATCGGTGTCCGGGGCGATGGCCGCGTTCGGCCGGGTGCTTCCCGGCTTCACGTTCACCGGCCCGGCCGGAGCACCTGTCTCCGACACCGACATCGGAACGGCGTCTGAGTTGCCCGGTGACGTGCTCACGGTCTCGTACAAGCTCAATCCGGCGTCCGTGTACTCCGACGGGATTCCGATGTCCTGTGACGATCTCGTCCTCACCTGGGCGGCGTCGAGTGGCAAGTTCACCGAAGACGTCGATGGTGCCGTGAAGCCCATGTTCGACACGGCGAACAATCTCGGATACGCGGACATCGACCGGATCGACTGCCAGAGCGGGGCGAAGGACGCGACGGTGTTCTTCAAACCCGGGCGATCGTTCACCGATTGGCGGTCGTTGTTCGGTGCGACTGCGTTGATGCCTTCACACGTCGTGACGCAGCGCACGGGTGTCAGCGACGTGGTGAGCGCGGTGAATGCCGGTGACACCGAAGCGTTGTCGAAGATCGCGGACTTCTGGAACACCGGGTGGAACCTGACTCCAGGTCAGGTGGACACCTCCGTACTGCCCTCCGCTGGTCCGTATCGAATCGACTCGTACAGTACCGACGACGGCCTGGTGCTGGTCGCGAACGAGCGGTGGTGGGGCAACAAGCCTGCGACCGATCGCATCGTCGTCTGGCCACGTGGTGTGAATCTGACCGAGGATCTCGACAAGAACTCGATCGAGGTAGTCGACGTCGCTTCCGGCTCGGCTGGCGAACTCGGTACTCCGTCCGGGTTCGACGTCCAACAGATTCCGTCGCGGTCGATCGAGCAGTTCGTTCTCGCGACCTCTGGTTCGCTGGGCGACGAAGCCGCCCGTCGAGCGTTCGCGCATTGTGTTCCGCGTACGACTCTGTTCGAGAAGTTCGGGCAGACGGAGAATGCGCCGCAGGCGGGTTTGGGTTCCGGCGTGGTCGATTCGCGACTGATGGCGCCGGATTCACTCGTTTACAGCGACGCCGCTGCGGTCGACGGTGATCGGTACGCCAATGCCGACATCGAGGCTGCGAAGACGTCGTTGTCGGAAGCCGACCTCGACCAGTTGACCGTCCGGGTCGGGTACCTCGCACCGGACCCGGTGCGGGCGCAGATCGTCTCCGAAGCGAAAGCCGCGTGTGCTCCGGCGGGAATCACGGTCGAGGACGCAAGTAGCGACAGCTTCGATCATGCGAGTCTGCAGACTGGGGGAGTCGACGCCGTGCTTTCCGGTATGGCAGGCAAAGTCGGCGCAGGCGGAACAGCGAGCATGATCGACGCGCGTGGAGCGCTGCGATCGGGCAACGGCGCAAACCTCGGTACGTACGGAAATGCCAGGATCGATCAGATCATCGATCAGTTGAACGTGGATGCGAGCACGAGTGCGCAATTGGGACTCTCGGTGGAGGCGGAGAACATCCTGTGGACCCAGGTGCCTACGATTCCACTGTTCAATCAACTACGAACTGTCGCTGTAGCTCCAGGCATGTCGGCAGTGTTGGTCAATCCGACTCGGGCCGCTACCGGCTGGAACATGGACAGATGGGTACTACGCAGATGAGCGTCTCGAATGGTGTTGCCTTGCACACGACTGAAGAATTGATCGCAATCCACCGGGCTGCCGGGGACGCCGTTGTTCGGCTGACCCGCTGGGCTGACAACTTTCCCGGTCCCGGTGTTCGGTTCGCCGATCTGACTCCGGTGTTCGCCGACGCCGAGGGGTTCGGGGCCGTGCTCGATGCCCTTGTCTCCTGTGCTCCGGACGCCGACACGATCGCCGCCGTCGATGCTCGTGGATTCCTGCTCGGTGCCGGTGCGGCCGCGAAGATGGGTGCGGGAGTCGTTGCCGTGCGGAAGGTCGGCAAACTGCCGCCGCCGGTGCTCTCTCGTTCGTACAGCCTCGAGTACGGATCCTCGACTCTCGAGATTCCCGCAAACGGGTTCGATCTCACCGGGCGGAATGTTCTGGTGATCGACGACGTTCTGGCTACCGGAGGGACACTCGAGGCGGCTGTACAGTTGGTCGAGTTGGGTGGAGCGAACGTCGTCGGCGTCGCAGTGGTGCTCGAGATCGAGGAACTGCGCGGTCGAGATCGCTTCTTGAAGTACCCACTGACATCACTGGTGAAGGTCTGAGTATTAAAGTTGTCTCCTGGGGGTCGAGTTAGACCTCCAGGGCAATTACCCGATGCAGGGCGGTTGCCTCAACCAACTCGGTGGTAGGAGGTGGCGACATGACGTCGAATCTTGATCGATCACAGAACTCGGGTGCAGTGTCGCAGGAGACGGGTGCAGTTCCGGCTCCGGAGACGACACCATCGAAGTCCGCGGTGCCCGACGATTCGGGATCTGCGCAAACTACCGGCAATCGGGGTGGGCAGAATCTGGCCGTGCCCGCTTCCGCCTCCCGTAGGGTGCGCGCTCGGCTTGCTCGACGCATCACCGGTCAGCGCAACGCCACCATCCGCCCGGTGCTCGAGCCGTTGGTCAGCCTCCACCGTGAGCTGTATCCGAAGGCCGACCTCGCGCTGCTCCAGCGTGCGTACGACGTCGCCGAGGACAGACATTCGAGCCAGCGGCGCAAGTCCGGCGATCCGTACATCACGCATCCGTTGGCCGTCGCAAGCATTCTGGCCGAGTTGGGTATGGACACCACCACCCTCGTCGCAGCCCTGCTGCACGACACCGTCGAGGACACCGGGTACTCACTCGAAGAGTTGACCAAGGACTTCGGTGACGAGGTCGCTCACCTCGTCGACGGCGTCACCAAACTCGACAAGGTCGTTCTGGGCACCGCCGCCGAGGGCGAAACCATCCGCAAGATGATCATCGCGATGGCGCGGGACCCGCGCGTGCTCGTGATCAAGGTCGCGGATCGTCTGCACAACATGCGCACGATGCGATTCCTGCCGCCAGAAAAGCAGGCACGTAAGGCGCGAGAGACTCTCGAAGTCATTGCGCCACTTGCACATCGACTTGGAATGGCGACCGTCAAGTGGGAACTCGAGGACCTCTCATTCGCCATCTTGCACCCGAAGAAGTATGACGAGATCGTTCGACTGGTCGCCGATCGCGCGCCTTCTCGTGACACCTATCTGGCCAAGGTTCGCGCCGAGATCAACTCGACCCTGTCCGCCTCGCGGATCAACGCCATCGTCGAAGGCAGGCCCAAGCATTACTGGTCGATCTATCAGAAGATGATCGTCAAGGGCCGCGATTTCGACGACATCCACGATCTGGTCGGCGTCCGCATCCTGTGTGAAGAAGTGCGTGACTGTTACGCCGCGGTCGGCGTTGTCCACTCACTGTGGCAGCCGATGGCCGGACGCTTCAAGGACTACATCGCACAGCCGCGCTACGGCGTCTACCAGTCGCTGCACACCACCGTCGTGGGACCGGAAGGCAAGCCCCTGGAGGTCCAGATCCGGACCCAGGACATGCACCGGACCGCGGAGTTCGGTATCGCCGCGCACTGGCGGTACAAGGAGACCAAGGGCAAGCACGCGGGCGACATCGCCGAGGTCGACGACATGGCGTGGATGCGTCAGCTACTCGACTGGCAACGTGAAGCGGCCGATCCGGGGGAGTTCCTCGAATCGTTGCGTTACGACCTCGCGGTCAAGGAGATCTTCGTCTTCACGCCGAAGGGCGACGTCATCACGTTGCCTGCCGGATCGACCCCCGTCGATTTCGCGTATGCGGTGCACACCGAGGTCGGGCACCGATGCATCGGTGCCAGGGTCAACGGCCGACTGGTCGCGCTGGAACGAACTCTCGAAAACGGCGAAGTGGTGGAGGTCTTCACGTCGAAGGCTGCCACCGCCGGGCCGAGCCGTGATTGGCAGACGTTTGTCGTCTCGCCGCGTGCCAAGGCGAAGATCCGTCAGTGGTTCGCGAAGGAACGCCGCGAAGAGGCGCTCGAGTCCGGCAAGGATCAGATCGCGAAGGAGGTCCGCCGTGTGGGACTTCCGTTGCAGCGGTTGATGAATGCCGAATCGATGAGCACGATCGCGCACGAACTTCGCTATCCCGACGTCTCGGCGTTGTACACGGCCGTAGGCGAGAGTCAGGTGTCGGCGCACCACGTCGTGCAGCGACTGGTTGCTCATCTGGGCGGCGTCGGCGCCGTCGAGGAGGAACTGGCCGAGCGTTCGACGCCGTCGACCATGCCGGTGCGCACCCGCAGTACGGGTGACTCCGGAATTCTGGTTCCCGGAGCACCGGGCACGGTGGCAAAACTCGCGAAGTGTTGCACGCCGGTACCGGGCGATTCGATTCTGGGCTTCGTCACGCGTGGCGGCGCGGTCAGCGTGCACCGTACCGACTGCACCAACGCCAACTCGCTCCACGATCAGTCGGAGCGAATCATCGACGTCGAATGGGCACCGTCAGCGACATCGGTGTTCCTGGTCGCGATCCAGATAGAGGCGCTCGATCGTCATCGGTTGCTTTCCGACGTCACCAAGGCGTTGGCAGACGAGAAGGTGAACATCCTGTCGGCCTCGGTCACCACGTCCGGCGACCGGGTGGCGATCAGCAAGTTCACCTTCGAGATGGGCGACCCGAAGCACTTGGGTCATGTTCTCAACGTGGTTCGTAACGTGGAAGGCGTCTACGACGTCTACCGCGTGACCTCTGCCTCGTAAACTGCTGTGCGCCTTTATTAACCGCGGGCGGTTAATAAAGGCGCACAGGGGGTCAGGCGACTACTGCAGTCTCGATGGTGATCGGGGTGTTGGGTGCACCGCCGCCGGTTGCTCCCATACCACCGTCGTCGCCGTCGGCCGCGATCTTCTCGATCGTCGCCAGGCCGGCGTCGTCGATCTTTCCGAAGACCGTGTAGTTGGGCGGCAAGACCGAATCCTCGTAGACGAGGAAGAACTGACTGCCGTTGCTGCCCGGTTTACCCGAGTTGGCCATTGCCAGCGTGCCGCGGGGGTAGACGGCAGGCAAGGAGAGTGCCGGATCGTTAGCCGGGTAGGCAGTGGTCGGGTACTCGTTGTCGAAGCCGTAGCCCGGTCCGCCCGTGCCCTTGCCCGAGGGATCGCCGCACTGCAGGATCTGTAGACCGGGTGTGGTGACGAGTCGATGGCACGGGGTGTCGTCGAAGTACTTCTGCTCGGTCAAGCTCACGATGCTGTTGACCGTGCAGGGGGCTTCCGCCCGGTTCAGTTCCATCCCGATCGGGCCGGCCGTAGTCGTGAGCGCGACGTTGACGGTTCCCTCGGTGGACACACCCGTGGAGTTCGGCGGATTGACGGTTTTTGCTGCACCCGCCGCGCTCGGGTACGAGCAGTCGACGGTCGCCGAGGCCGGAGTCGGGACAGGCGGGAGTGCGTCGAACTGTGACATGTCGAGCGGCGGCATGGCAGCCGTTGTCGTCTTCGCCTTGGAGGTGCTGGACGGCGAGTCCGAGCTACCGGAATCACTGGAACAACCAGCCAGAAGCAGCGCCGCGGCGCTTGCGGCGGCAATAACTACAGGAAAGCGCATCACAGGATTACGTCGCATCAGTCGAGCCTTACTGTCTTGATGTCGGTGGTCAGATTCGGCTTGCCGTCACCCTCTGGCGTCGATCCGCCGGCCGCGACCTTGTCCAAAGTGGCGAGCCCGGTTTCGTCGATCGTGCCGAAAACCGTGTACTGCGGGGGGAGTTGTGAGTCGCCGTAGACGAGGAAGAACTGGCTGCCGTTGCTACCGGGTGCCCCGGTGTTGGCCATCGCAACCGTGCCGCGCGCGTAGGTGACGGGCTCCTCCGCTGCCGGGTCGGTGGTGGAATACGCCGTGGTGGGGAATTCGTTGTCGAAGCCGTAGCCCGGTCCGCCGGTGCCGGTGCCCGACGGGTCACCGCACTGCAGCACCTGGAGCGAGGGGCTCGTCGTCATGCGGTGGCAGGTGGTGTCGTTGAAGTAGTCCTGCTGCGCCAAGCTCACGAAGCTGTTGACCGTGCACGGAGACTTCGTTCCGTCGAGTGTGAGCCCGATGTTTCCCTGCGAGGTCTCGACGCTGATGCTCGGCGTCGCGTCCGGCGCGGTGGTGGGAATCCCGTCGGTACGAGGAGGGTTGTTGGCCTTGGACGCGGTAGCGCCGTCGGCTGGATACGAGCAGGAGACCGTGTCGGCCAGTGGCGTCGACAGACCGGCCGGCATTGCACCCGCGGTCTGTGGCGTGAGGCTCGAGTCGTCGGCAGCAGTGTTGGTGGTGTTCGCGTCGTCGTCACTGCGATTGCTCAGCCAGATGAGTCCACCGACGACGCCGACTACGACGACCACGCCGAGCGCAGTTCCGGCTATCGTCATCTGCTTGCGCTTGCGGGCACGTTCTGCGCGACGTTCGAGCTGACGCTCGAGCTTGCGTTTCGCCGCCTCGCGGCGTTGCTCGTTACTCGGCACTGCTGTAGTCCTCCGTATCGCGGGTGGATCGTGGTCGGCCGGCCGAGCGACACCCTGGGGGTCGGCTTCGGCAAGCGGCTCTACTCGTCGTCAGAGTCTCCCATTGCAACCTGAGAACTTACTGGCGGGGCAGCAGCTTAGGCTGTAACCGACAGCGTGTTGTTCGTTTCCACCCTTCGAAGAGGAGTTGCCCCCGTGCTCGTCACTGGTTTTCCGGCCGGGATGTTCCAAACCAACTGCTACATACTCGCTCAGAACGACGCGTGCGAGTGCGTAGTCGTAGATCCGGGTCAGGATGCAGCTGAGCCGCTCTTCGAATATCTGGACTCCAAGGACATGTCGGTCACGGCGGTCCTCCTGACGCACGGTCATCTCGATCACGTGTGGTCGGCCCGCGAGGTCTGTGAGCGGTATTCCGTACCCGCGTACATCCATCCCGAGGATCGCTACATGCTCAGCGATCCGGCACGGGGGATCGGCCCGACGATGAAGGAATTCATTCAAGGCATGACGTTCGTGGAGCCGGACGAGGTGATCGAACTGGCCGACGGAGACAAGATCACCGAGGCCGGAATGACGTTCGTCGTGGACCACACACCCGGGCACACGCAGGGATCGGTGGTGTTCCGCACCCAGGCGAACACCGAGAGCGGGCCCGTGGATTTGGCGTTCACCGGTGACACCCTGTTCCAGGGTTCCATCGGGCGCAGCGACCTGCCCGGCGGAAATCACGAGCAGTTGCTCGCTTCGATCGCCCGCAAGCTATTGGCACTCGGTGACGAGACAGTGGTCCTGCCCGGGCACGGCGGCAACAGTTCGATCGGCGCCGAGCGAAGCTCGAATCCGTTTCTCGTTGGACTCAGCGCACAAGAATAAGGAAAAGTACCTCTCGTGAGTAAAGCCAGCACCTTCTCTGCACCCAAGGGCATTCCGGACTACGTTCCGCCGCAGTCAGCCGAATTCGTCGCCGTTCGTGACGGTTTGACGCGCGCCGCGAGGTTGGCCGGATACGGCCACATCGAATTGCCGATCTTCGAGGACACCGGCCTGTTCGCTCGCGGTGTCGGTGAGTCGACCGACGTCGTCAGCAAAGAGATGTACACATTCGCCGACCGCGGTGACCGTTCGGTGACGTTGCGTCCCGAGGGAACCGCCGGAGTCATGCGTGCGGTCATCGAGCACAGCCTCGATCGTGGACAGTTGCCGGTCAAGGTCAGCTACGCGGGCCCGTTCTTCCGCTACGAGCGCCCGCAGGCCGGTCGCTACCGCCAGTTGCAGCAGGTCGGCGTCGAAGCCATCGGGATCGACGACCCCGCGCTCGACGCTGAGGTCATCGCGATCGCCGACGCCGGATTCCGGTCGTTGGGGCTCGACGGCTTCCGCCTCGAAATCACCTCTCTCGGTGACGACACCTGCCGGCCGCAGTATCGCGAACTGCTGCAGGAGTTTCTCTTTGCACTCCCACTCGACGAGGACACGCGTCGACGCGCCGAGATCAACCCGCTCCGCGTGCTCGACGACAAGCGCCCAGATGTACGCGAGATGACGGCCGGCGCACCGCTCATGCTCGATCACCTGTCCGAGAGCTGCAAGGCGCACTTCGACGAGGTGCTAGCGCACCTGGACGCATTGGGCGTTCCGTACGTCGTCAACCCGCGCATGGTCCGCGGCCTCGACTACTACACCAAGACAACCTTCGAATTCGTGCACGACGGACTGGGTGCGCAGTCCGGAATCGGTGGTGGTGGTCGTTACGACGGTCTGATGGAACAGCTGGGTGGACAGCCGCTCTCGGGCATCGGGTTCGGAATCGGCGTCGACCGCACGGTTCTCGCGCTCGAGGCCGAGGGCAAGTCCGTTGCGCCACCGGCGCGTGTCGACGTCTTCTGTGTACCGATGGGTGCCGAGGCGAAGGCCGCACTGGTGAAGATCGCACATCAGTTGCGTGCCAATGGGATTCGCGTCGACCTGGCGTACGGAAACCGTGGCGTGAAGGGCTCGATGAAGGCAGCTGATCGTTCGGGTGCCGCGATCGCTTTGGTTCTCGGCGAGCGTGAACTCGAAGAGGGCGTTGTCGTTGTCAAACAGTTGGCAACAGGTGAGCAGGAGACAGTGGCGCTCGACCAGGTTGTCGACAAGCTCGGGGAACTCGTTGAGCACTGAGGCCGAACCGGTTTCGCTCGATCTGGTTCCCGTGGCGTTGATCGCGCCGCGGCTGAAGAAATTCGCCGTTGTTGTCGTGGTGTTCGGTGTGGTCGTCGGGTTGATCGTCAGTGTGTTCTCGACGGCGACCGTTGGAGTGATCGTCGGTGCCGTCATCGCGGTGCCGACGTCACTTGCGATCCTGATGACGCTGCGCCGGCACATCACGTTGTACGGCAACAGAGTTCGTGCGCAAGCTGGTTTTCGAACCAACGTCGTCGACGTGGCCGAGGTACTCACGGCGGCATTGACGGTGCGATCCGGCCGGATCAGCGAAGTCAGCTTGACGCTCGGCGACGGACGGTCCACCGTGCGGATCCCGCTCGCGCTGTATACCGCGGGGGGTGGGCGCGAGTTGGAGATCCTTGCACTCCGCAAGCTCGCCGACGCGCTGGCGGCCAGCGAGTTGGTACCGGCTGCCGCGTTGTCCTCGGTGCTGATCGAACAGTTGCGTGCCGAAGCCCGCGGCGCCGGACTCGCCGAGCGTCCGCTCTACCGCGCCGTCGAACTCGTGACGGCGGAGGGACGAGTGCCGAGAACCACACTGACAGACCACGAAGTGGCCGGTTTACTCGACTAGCGTGGAAACCGTTCTTACAGCGTTGTAGAACGGACAGTCGTGAAAACGGCAGGTGAGGAGTCGGCAATGAGTATTGCGCCCGTAACCGTCACGGTAACCGGAGCGTCGGGTCAGATCGCATACGGAATGCTTTTCCGCATAGCTGCGGGGGAGATGCTCGGCGCTGACGTCCCGATCAAACTTCGACTGCTCGAGATTCCTGCCGCCGTGTCCGCTGCCGAAGGCGTTGCGATGGAACTCGAAGACGGCGCATTTCCGTTGCTGAGCTCCATCGACATCACTGACGATCCCGATGTCGCCTTCTCCGGCGCGAACGTCGGGATGCTGGTCGGCGCACGTCCGCGGAGCAAGGGAATGGAGCGTGCCGACTTGCTGAGTGCGAACGGCGCGATATTCACAGCCCACGGGAAGGCGATCAACAACAACGCAGCCTCGGACGTCAAGGTGCTGGTCGTGGGAAATCCGGCCAACACCAACGCGCTCATCGCGATGAACAATGCACCGGATGTGCCCGATACTCGGTTCAGTGCACTGACGCGTCTCGACCACAACCGAGCGATCGCGCAGGTGGTGAAGAAGACCGGGGTTCGTGCGTCGTCGGTGCGCAAGGTGTCCGTCTGGGGAAACCATTCGGCGACGCAGTACCCGGACCTGTCCCACGCGACTGTCGCAGGTGAGCCTGCACTCGCGGTGATCGACGACCGCGACTGGGTGGAGAACGATTTCATCCCGACTGTGCAGGTGCGAGGCACCGCCATCATCGCTGCGCGTGGATCGTCCTCTGCGGCGAGTGCGGCCAGCGCGTCGATCGACCACGTCCGCGACTGGGTGATCGGTACCGCCGAGGACGACTGGGTATCCATGGCCGTCTGTTCGGACGGTTCCTACGGGGTGCCCGAAGGATTGATCTCGTCCTTCCCTGTGACCTGTGCCGATGGCGAGTTCGCTATCGTGCCCGACCTCGCGATCGACGACTTCTCACGCGAACGGGTCGACCTGTCCGTCAGCGAACTGGAGCAGGAGCGTGCGGCGGTGCGGGAGTTGGGCTTCGTCTGAGGTTTGTCTTGATCAGAGATCTCGGAACAGGTACTGATCGGGATCGTCAGCCCCGAGCACGGGCGGCGACACCATCGGCAGATCGTCGACCATCGAATTCTCGTCGCCGGCAGTGACGAGATACCTCGGGATAGTGCGTGACGACTCGTCGTCCCGAGATCCGCGGGGTCCACCGCCCAGCATGCCGCCCGGCGACATGCCGCTACTGCCGACTGTCGACGATGGTGCACCCAGGCCGGGCGTTGCTACCGGAACCGGTTGAACTGCAGCTACTCCCGCTGCACCCCTCACCATTCCGCCGGTAGTGCCACCGCTTCCGCTCACCCATGCTCCGCCAGAGCTTGCCGTCGCACTGGGTGACGGCGACGCGCCGGCTGCGAGTGACGTCGACGGATTGCCTGCGCCCGACAGCCTGTCGACGCCGGTCGGACGCCCGGCGCCGGCCTGTGCAGCCGAGGTTCGAACAGCCTCGGTGCCTGGCTGAGTGGAGTCCGGGTGGGTGGAGTACGGCGCATCACCGGCATCGGTTGAGGCAGAAAGAGGTTGGGCGATCTGACGGGCGGCGTTGTTGATTGCCTCCGCAGTGACCAGGTTGGAGAGTGCCTCACTGGTCGGTGGGGTCGGCACGGGGATCGGTCCGGCAAGGGCGTTCATGGCTGCGGTGTGCCCGAGCATCTCCCCACGCGTCCGAGTCACCGCCGCGACGGCTGCCTGCATGTGTTCAGCTGCCGAGGCAAGCAACATCGCCTGTCCTGGTGGTGTCCACGCGATGGGCGCGGCAGCTGCAACCGTGGTGGCGAAGGACTGCGCGATTGCCGCGAGATTCGCGTTGCCTCGCTGCACCGATTCCGCGGCGGCGGCAGCAGTTTTCGATATCGCGGTTCCGCGTTCGCTCAATTCTGCGCCGCTGCTCTGGGCGGATCGCGACAGTTCGGTCGCGGCGTCACTGCCGGTGCTGTTCCAGGTCTGGCCCACGTCGGCGACCGCGCTTCGGGACAGTCCCATGGCGTGGTCGATGAGAGTGGACGCCTGATCGAAGATGCCGACGGGATCGATGCCCGCAAAAGTGCCTGTGCCGAGACTCTTCCCGAGTTCGATCAAGGGCGCGAACAGATCTTCGATTCCGGGGAGTGCCGGTACCGGTATGCCGGCGAGCATCGATTCGACCACATTGTTCGGCAGTACCGGGGCAGGAGCGCCACCGTGAAGGAATTCGATGACGGTCGTCGAGTCGTCTTCGGTGCTCACGCGGTCGCGCCCGTCGATCCGGCCGCAGCGGTCAGATCTGTTGCGATTGCATGATCTGTGGTGTCGTAGGCCTGCGCGGCTGCACCGGCCGTCGCGGCGTTGCCGGCGTAGAACGTGGCGAGTGCTGCAACATCTTTGGTGTGTGTGGCCTGAGCGCGCGCGAATGCTTCGAGAAATTCGATCCCGACGGGGCCCACGGCCGGTGCGACTGCTGCGATGTTTGCACCCAGATCGACGGCGGCGGCCTGCGCGATGCGTCCTGCCGCTTCGGTCGACGTCGAGCCGTACTTTCGGATGCCGTCAGTGGCGACAGTCAATTCGCTCATCATAACCCCCCAGTTGGTAAGCGTCGTGAGAACTTTAGCGGACCACTGTGGGCCCTTACAGGGAGACGACGCGACCTACTCAGCGGTTCCGGACAACCTGGACGAAGTGGCAGAGATTACATTCGGCTCCGGTGTTGGTATTACGAGTGCGATCGATTTGGCACACTCGAACCATGCGAACCGCTTCGGACGTCATCCTCCGACTCACGTCCGATCCAGCTCGCTGTGGACTGGTGATGGATTTCGACGGCGTGCTTGCACCCATCGTCGACGATCCGTCGGCGAGTGCGCTACTGCCCGGCGCCGAAGACGTGCTTGCGACCCTGGCCGAGCATCTCGGTGTTGTCGGCTTGCTCTCGGGACGGCCTGTGTCGTTCTTGCGAGAGCGGCTCAGCTTGAATTCCGTTGTGCTCATGGGTTCCTACGGCGTCGAGACCTGGACGGACGACGGAATCCACGTGCTTCCGGCCGTCGCGGCGTTCAGTGATGCTGTCGCCGAAGCAGAAGCCGAATTGCGACGCTTGTTCGACTCTCCGGCAGTTCCTGGCATCCATGTCGAGAGCAAAGGCCTTGCGGTGGCCGTGCATTGGCGTCGGGCCGCGGATCGTGCGGTCGCGCAGCGCCTGGTGGAAGCAGCGACGACAGAAATCGCGAGCCGGACCGGGTTGCGGCGTGAGCCCGGCAAGTTGGTCGAGGAATTGCGCCCACCAGTTGAGGAGGACAAGGGGACAGGCCTCCTTCGCGCGATCGCGGCCGCAGGGGTCGACGTCGTCGCGTACGCGGGCGACGACCGGGGTGACCTACCGGCCTTTGCCGCTGTCCTTGCCTCGGGTGGAGAAGCGTTGGTGGTCAAGGGCGACGACATCGCACCGGAAGTGGCTGCTGTCGACGGCGTCCAGTTCGACGGCCCGCAGGCATTCCTCGATTGGATGAAAGAGCTTGCCGCGCAACTGGAACGCTGACGCGTAAGGTCAGTCTGCCAGGAACTCGACCAGGTCTTATTTCGAGGTGCCGCGTCCGCGGGGCAGAGTGACGCGAACCCGCGGGTGCCCTGTTCCTTGGCGTGATCGACAAGCGCTGCGGGTTCTGTCAACGCGAAACTGGCCGCACCGGAAGGGCTCCGGTGCGGCCAGTTTTGGTCTTGGTCGGTTTGCGACTCGGTCAGGCGTCGCGCTTGTTGACGACGGCGATGCTGATTCCGAATATCACCAGCACAAACGCTGCGAAGTAGAACAAGCTTCCCCAAGGGCCCCAATGGAAATTGGTGCTCGAACCCGAAGAGAGGAAGTGGTCGGCGTTGGCGAACGGGAGGAACGGTGTGACGTTTCTGCCGAAGGATCCGAACATGCCGAACAGGCTCTCGATGAGCAGTGGCCACAGCAGCAGTAGTGCAATGGCGCCGGCGGACTGACGAAGGAGTGCTCCGACGGCGATGGCAAGGGCAACGCAGAGGAACGCGAAGATCGGTACGCCGTAAACGGCGCGCCAGGCGTCGGCGTTGTCCAGTGCCAGATTGGTGGAACCTTCAGAGCCTGCCGCAGCTTTGGTGATGAATACCGCGCCGAGCATGAGAACGAAGGACAGCACCGCGCCGAAAGCCCCGATCAGGCCGGCTTTGGCGATCAGAACCGAAGCCCGACTCGGGATGGCCTGGAAGGTGGTACGGATGATGCCGAAGCGGTACTCGCTGGTGATCGCGAGCGCCGCCATGATCATCAGGACCATGACGCCGAATCCGGATACTCCTAGCCCCGCGTCGTTGAACGTGGGGAGGAATTTCTCGAAATCAGGAGTTCCTGATGCGGCTTCGTCGTTGTACGCCTGAATGCTCGAACTCGACGAACGCCCGATCATCCAGGCGACGCCCAACCCTAGGACGATGATTGTGATCGTGCACCACAGCGGCGACTTGGTCGTGGTGATCTTGATACGTTCAGCACTGAGAACAGCCATTACAGTGCACCTCCCATAGCGTGCTGTGTGTTTGCGTGGTGGGCTCCGGCGCCCGGATCGATACCGGATGCGTGGTACTGGACATCGTCCCCGGTCAACTTCATGAACGCATCCTCGAGCGATCCCTGCACAGAAGCCAACTCGTGCAACACGATTCCCTGCGAACCAGCCAACCCACCGATCACATCGGTGGTCGAATCCACGACCACCAACACCGGCTCCGATCCTGAATGTTCCTCGCGGACAGTCAGTCCCTGGGCAGTCAATGCGGCATGGAGAGCGTCCAATTGTGGGCTGCGCACGCGCACCGTCGACTCCGACGAACGATCCACGAACTCCGCGACCGTCGAATCCGAAATCAACCGACCCCGACCGATCACCACCAACTGCTCCGCCGTGAGCGCCATCTCCGACAGGAGGTGACTCGACACGAGCACCGTGCGGCCCTCGGCCGCCAACCGCTGCATGAACTTACGAATCCAGACGATGCCCTCCGGATCGAGACCGTTGACCGGCTCGTCGAACAACAACACCTTCGGATCCCCCAACAACGCACCCGCCAACCCCAGACGCTGCGACATACCGAGCGAGAACCCGCCGGCCTTCTTGCCCGCCACCTCGGACAACCCGACCAACCCGAGCACCTCGTCGACGCGGGACTTCGGGATCCCGTTCGAAGCAGCCATCCACTGCAGATGCGCACGCGCACTGCGATTGGGGTGCACCCACTTCGCATCCAGCAACGCACCCACCGTCCGCAACGGCGTCTTGAGCTCCCGGTACGGCTTGCCCTCGATCAACGCCGCACCCGACGTCGGCTGATCCAAACCCAGGATCATCCGCATCGTCGTCGACTTACCGGCACCGTTCGGGCCCAGGAAGCCCGTCACGATGCCCGGCTTGACCGTGAACGACAAATCGTCCACCGCTTTCGTCGGTCCGTAAACCTTGGTCAATCCCCTCAGTTCAATCATGAGGAGAACTGTGCCCTACCGGCACTGACCAGCACATCGGTCCCGAGGATGACATGAACCCTGAGATGTGAATACGGCAGTTCAGGGAAAACCCTGTGCTCGACCGGAAGGCGGAACTGGCGCGGCCTGCGGGTAGGGCGCATCGAAGTCGCCGTCGAACAATCGCCAGTAGAAGTCGTTCATCCTCGCAGCGGCGGGCGCGTGCCGTGTCACGATCGCGGCCACCTCTGGTGTCACATCACCTGGAATATGACCTGTGGCGCATCGTCGTACGTACTGGTTGCGGGCGACTGGTCCGCCGCTCGTCGGCCTCGGTACCCCGCAGACCTCGGTCACCAGCCAGTTGACCAGAAGCATGGCGGCGTAGTCGGCGTCATGAGTGGCGTGGCGCCGGACGAAGTCGTGCTCGGCAGTCGACAGGTCGAAGTGTGGGGATGTGGCCAGTCCGAAGTCGGTGAGATAGATCCGCTCCATGTCGGTGCGCATGTTGCCGAAATGTCCGTCCATGTGCAGCAACTGTCGATCGCGCAAGAATGCCACGATCTCCGAAAACTGTCGCTCGACTTCGGCAGCTTTGGCGGACGGGTTGTCTTCCAGCCAATTCGAGATCGGGTGTTCGATGTACTCGCAGAACAGTACGAGGCTGCACGGCGCAGCGGCAAGCGCTTCGAGACGGGTCCGCACTTCACGGCTGGCGCCGGCGGTGTGAACGGAATCGATGTCGGCGTGTTCGGCCGCAACGGGCGAACGTCCGGGAAGTATCCGCCAGTGGTAAAGCATTGGGAACGACTGTGTTTCGCCGGCCAGAACGGCATCGGTGACCACGATGTTCGCGGCCAGTTCTCGCCAGGCGTTGAAGCTTGGGCCACCAATGCCGTACTGGCAGAACGTCGGCAGATCGAAATGGTTGGAAGTAGAGCCCACCTCGGCGATTTCCCGCACGCTCAGTGGGATGCGTTTGGTGAATACCGGAACGCCGTTGAGCCTGTTGTCATAGACCCTGATCACTCCTGCGGCGCCACCTACGCCGACACTCGAGATTTGAACGGCGTCGACCAGTCGGGCCAGTTCGACATCGTTCTGGGAAGACAGGAACGCCGACAGCATTCGGTGGCGGTCAATCCTGACGTCTGTCATTCCACGACTGTGCCACAGGCTCGTCCGGCTTCGATTTCGCGGAGCCGCCTGTCGAAGTCACCGATTCTGGCGGTGTCCTCGTAGTAGTCCTCTTGCTCGATGATCTTTCCCACTTGGTCCGAACGAGAAGCACTGTTCGATTTCGATAGATGACGGCGCCGTCGGGGCCGAGGGCTCGGTCGTCGAAACGGGCGAGCAGGGTCATGCGCCAGAGCGGACCACCGAAATACGCTTCGGTGACCGCGCCTTGAAGCCCCGCATCGACAAATTCTTGGAGAAACGTCTCGATTCGGTCCCCATCGCTTCATCTTCGAAGCTTGTCGTGGCATCGAATGCCCTGTCAACGAAATGCCCGGGTCTGCTGATATCTGACAGAGAATTGGATATTGACAGTGACTGTCACAATAGGTGAGACTCGCATTATCGAGAACGGCCGGATCTCGGCCGAGGCGGGAGGACGTTGCTGATGTCACTACGGGAGAGACAGCGGTTGCAGGTGCGAGCCGACATTCAACGTGCGGCATTCGATCTGTTCGCGCGTGACGGTTTCGAGGACGTGACCACCGAGCAGATTGCGGCGGCAGCGGGGGTGTCGGCGAGTACGTACTTTCGGCACATTCGTAACAAGGAGGATCTGCTGTTGGATCCGGTCAGGCAGGGCGGTGCCGGAATCGTGACGTTGCTCGAGGATCGCCCGGCATCCGAGTCGGCTGATCTTGCGATATCACGGGCAATCCTCGAGCGTTCCAATGCTTTCGAGTCCGCGGAGATCGATCAGTGGCGATCGGCGTTCCGTACCGCGCCGCACCTGATGGATCGTGTCGCTCTGATCGCGCCCGAGCATCGTGATCGGTTGGTCGAGTTGGTGGCGCAACGTATGCAACTCGATCCGGAAAACGACAGCCGCCCAGGACTTCTCGTTCATTTGATGTTGGCAGCGGCGGAGTTCGGTTATCGGCAATGGATACGTAACCCTCACAAGCGCGGGGCATCACTTCCCGTGTGCGTCGAGGGGGCGCTCGACGCAGTTCGGGGATCCCGGTGGCACACGCAGGACGAAGATGACACGAAAGGTCGTGACCAGTGATGGACGAGAACTCTCAGGGCGCCGCGCCGCCCGTAGTGGATGTCGTTGTTGTCGGATCGGGGGCTGCCGGCATGTCCGCAGCCATCACCGCAGCCCGCAACGGACTCTCGACGATACTCGTGGAGAAGTCCGAATACTGGGGCGGTTCGTCGTCCCGGTCCGGGGGCGGCGTGTGGATTCCGGGAAACTCGATACTTCGCCGCGAGGCACCGACAGATGATATCGACTCTGCGCGAACATATCTGAAGAGCATTGTCGGAGAGGATGCAGACGCCGACCGAATCGACACGTATATCGATCGGGGTCCGGAAGCCCTCGATTTCCTGATTCGTCACTCTGCGTTGGAGCTCGAATGGGTGAAGGGGTACTCCGACTACTTTCCCGAGGCACCTGGCGGACGTGCAAGCGGCCGCTCGTGCGAGCCGCGCCCGTTCGACGCGCGAGCTCTGGGCGACGATCTTGCGACACTTCATCCGCCGTACATGAAGGTTCCGCTCAACATGGTTGTCCAACAATCTGATTACCGTTGGCTGAGCACGGGGATCCGGCATTGGCGGGGTCCGGTGCGGATGCTTCGGGTAGGAATGAGATCTCTGGCCGCAAGAGCTCGGAGGAAGAAGCTGATCGGGCTCGGGCCGGCGCTCATGGCCGAACTGATGCTCGGAGTTCGGGACGCCGGAGTGACGGTGGAGCTCGGGACGAGGCTTGTGGATTTGGTGACCGACAGTGATCGTGTCGTGGGTGTGCGACTCGAGTCCGGGGGAGTGCAGACCACCATGCACGCTCGATGCGGTGTCATCCTCGCGTGCGGCGGGTTCGACAACAACGACGACATGCGAGGCGAGTACCAGCGACGGCCGAGTAGCGCGCAGTGGACTCTCGGGGCACCGACCAATACCGGGGATGGCATCCGTGCAGCTCTACGCGTCGACGCCGCAATTTCGTACATGGACGACGCGTGGTGGGCCCCGTCGATTCCACTGCCCAAAGGCCCGTGGTTCGCCTTGGCGGAACGCTCGTTGCCTCGCAGCCTCATGGTCAACGCCAGCGGTCAGCGCTTCATGAACGAGTCACTTCCCTATGTCGAAGCGGCACACGCCATGTTCGGCGGAAAGTACGGCCGAGGTGAAGGACCCGCTGAGAACATCCCGGCTTGGCTGATCTTCGATCAGACGTACCGTGACCGTTACCTGTTCGCGGGGGTTCCGGCGCGCAGGCCGATACCTCGGTCGTGGATCGAATCGGGTGCGATCGTGCGAGCTGGATCGATTGCCGAACTCGCTGCCGAGATCGGAGTGCCGGGCGATGCGCTGTCCGCGACCATCACACGATTCAACAGTCACGCGCGCGACGGAGTCGATCGCGACTTCGGCCGTGGGACAAGCAGATACGACCACTACTACGGCGATTGCACCAACAAGCCCAATCCCAGCCTCGGAGAACTCACGAAGGGTCCGTTCTATGCCGCGAAGATGGTGCCTGGAGACCTGGGGACCAAAGGCGGCATCAACACGGACGCTCGCGCGCGAGCGTTGCGCGCCGACGGTTCGGTCATCGACGGGCTCTACGCAGCAGGTAACACCAGCTCACCGGTGATGGGTCATACCTATGCCGGTCCAGGTGCAACTATCGGTCCCGCAATGGTTTTCGGATATCTGGCGGCGCTAGATGCGGTCGGACGATCCCAGAACGGTAGTGGACTCGAGACCGAAGGCAGGAATAATGGTTTGGCAGATCGCCGTGGGTAGGGTTCTCTTGACAGCGTGACCCACCTCAACATCGCCGACGTCGACTACTTTCTCCCTGATGGTCGGCAACTGCTCAGCGGTGTCAGCTTTCGGGTCGGCAACGGTGCAAAAACTGCACTGATAGGCCCCAACGGGACTGGTAAGACGACGTTGCTCCGCATTGTCGCCGGAGACGTCGTCGCCGACGAGGGCGCTGTCACTCGATCCGGAACACTGGGCGTGATGCGGCAATTCGTCGGCCAGGTTCGCGACGAGTCCACCGTGCGCGATCTTCTGTTGTCCGTCTCGCCGGCACGGATCCGGGACGCAGCACTGGCGCTCGATACGGCAGAAAACGCGATGATCGAGCGCGACGAGGAATCAACTCAAATGAAGTATTCGCATGCGCTGGCCGATTGGGCCGACGTGGGCGGCTACGAGACCGAAGACTTCTGGGACAAGGTCACTACCGCGGCTCTCGGTGTTCCCTATGACCGTGCGAAGTGGCGCGCGGCCAACTCCCTCAGTGGTGGCGAGCAGAAACGGTTGGTTCTCGAAGCACTGTTCGCTGGGCCCGACGACGCACTCCTGCTGGACGAGCCGGACAACTACCTCGATGTTCCGGGCAAGCGATGGCTGGAGAAGACGATCTCGGAATCGTCGAAAGTGGTTTTGTTCGTCAGCCACGACCGCGAACTGATCGCCAACGCGGCCACCCACATCGTGACGCTCGAGCCCGGAATCAGCGGCGCAACGTCGTGGACCCACGGCGCTGGGCTGGCCAGCTACCACCAAGCCCGCGAGGATCGCAACGCTCGATTCGAAGAACTGCGCCGACGCTGGGACGAGGAGCACGCGAAATTACGTGCCCTGGTTCTGCGATTGCGTGAAAAGGCCAAGTTCAACGACGGCGTCGCTGCGCGGTATCACGCCTCGCAAACCAGGTTGGCGAAGTTCGAGGAGGCAGGGCCACCCGAAGCGATTCCACTTCAGCAGAAGGTGACGGTTCGGCTGGCGGGCGGGCGAACCGCCAAGCGCGCGTTGGTATGTCAAGATCTCGAGCTGACCGGATTGATGAAGCCTTTCGACACCGAGATCTGGTACGGAGATCGGGTTGCCGTGCTGGGCTCCAATGGATCCGGAAAGTCGCATTTCCTTCGGCTCTTGGCGGGTGGGGGGACCGATCCGGGGAGCGAGCATCTGCCCGTCGAGGCGCTCGACATCGCGCCGGTCGAGCACGGGGGTAATGCGACGCTGGGTGCCCGGGTACGTCCCGGATTGTTTGCGCAGACACACTCCAGGCCCGATCTGACCGGAAACACGCTGCTCGAGATCCTGCACATGGGCGACGAACACCGCAGCGGAATGGGACGCGAAGCGGCGAGCCGCGCGCTGGACCGTTACGGATTGTCCCAAGCTGCGGAACAGAAGTACGACGACCTGTCCGGCGGTCAGCAGGCACGATTGCAGATCCTGCTCCTCGAGCTCTCCGGCGCCACGATGTTGTTGCTCGACGAACCGACCGACAACCTTGACCTTCATTCGGCTGACGCGCTCGAGCAGGGCATTGCTCAGTTTGCCGGCACGGTCATCTCGGTCACGCACGATCGCTGGTTCGCGCGCGGGTTCGACAGGTTCCTCGTCTTCGGATCGGACGGGAACGTGTACGAGAGCGAGTCGCCGGTGTGGGACGAGGCCAGGGTCGAACGAGCGCGCTGAGATCGAGCAGCCGCTCCCTACCTGGGGAGAGGCGGCAGCTCGTCGATCACCGCGCGAAGAAGGCCCAGATCGCTGCGATCCGATCGAGGCGGGGGACAGCGCGAAAGATCGAGCTGTGTCGGAAAGCGCCACACAACGCGACCTGGATCTACCCTGTTCACCGCCGAGTACCAGTGGGTGAGGGGCTCGGCGAGCGCCGCGTGAAGCTCGAAATGCCGTCGTCGGCGGCTGGGGTCTCCTTCGCGCTGAAGTAGAAGCTGCCCCGGTGACGGTATCGAGATGACGGTCAGATCCGCGAAACCCAGTTCGAGGTGCTCGAAAGCTGTCTCGACTGCCGCGAGCTCGTACTCGAATCGCTCCCGAGGTGCTGCGCCCACCGCAGCGAGACACCAGCTGTAGTGCAGTTTCAGCGGGTCGCTGTCGCAGAGCGCGATACCGGTTCTCGCTTCGAGATCTTCCGCTTGCGACCATCGCTTCGAATTGACCGTTGTCCAGTAACTTGCCTGCACTTCGAGGTTGGTTCCATCCGGTTCGAACCCGGTGGGCTGATATTCGGCCACGAATTCCTCGACGACCGATTCATTCGTCATCTGGGCTCGGCACCAAGTGGTCTTGCCGGCGGCGCTGGGTCCTTCTACTGCGATGATCACCAGTTGATTCTCCATAACGATTGGGGCGGTTGGTTTTTGCCCGTTGCCAGGAATCTCTTAACATCCGAAGGGGGGGCTCCTTCGTGGTCCGACACGGCCTTTTTCGGTGCGGTGGGTCACAAAATCGCAGTGACGGTTGACACATAACGGACGGATAACGATCGGTATGGTTGAACCTCGAATCAACTAGTTGACCTGTGGTTATTTCTTGAAACTCGACTGAATCTGGTACGGCAGTGCCGGTAAACTGCCCCGTGACCAATCCGTGACCATCACCTACGGTCGTTGACAGCCCGAAACTACCGGGCAAACACCGACCCGCAACTGCGTGCTTCTGCCCCGCGGGTCCGGTACTCCCGAAACCTTCGCGGGGCAGGAGTGAAACAGACGAGTCGATCGACGAGACGTGAAAGCGTCCGGGCCGACCTCGTCCGCGGTAGCGGAGAGGATTTACCCAATGACCAGCATCACCTTCAAGCGCGCCCTCGGCGCAGTTGCAACCGCAGGCGCAGTCGTCGCGATCCCGCTCGCCATGAGCACCGGCACCGCTTCGGCAGCCGGCCACGACTGGTCCGGAGTCGCAAACTGCGAGTCCTCCGGTAACTGGGCCGCCAACACCGGAAACGGCTTCTACGGTGGTCTGCAGTTCACGCAGAGCACCTGGAACGCATTCGGTGGATCGGGCAACGCTGCCAACGCCAGCCAGGCCGAGCAGATCCGTGTCGCCGAGAACGTTCTCGCAGGCCAGGGCGTCGGCGCATGGCCCGTCTGCGGTCAGTACCTGACCACCGGCACCACCGCAGGCAACTACGAGGCCGCAGCCGCCCCCGTCACCGCTGAGGCTTCCGTCGAGTCGGCTCCGGCAGCAAGCACCGGAAGCGGCAACTACGTGGTCAAGGCAGGCGACACCCTGTCGAAGATCGCTGCTGCACACGGCATCTCGCTCGAGAACCTCGCCAGCCAGGTTCCGAACATCAACCTGATCTTCCCGGGACAGTCCCTCTCGGTCTAGTCTCGTGGCCGTTTAGGTCCTCAATGCGTCGAAATTGTCCGGAGCTGATGCAGCCCCGGGCAATTTCGGCGTTTCTGCGTTCGCAATGAGCGTTGCCGCTTCCGTATGGATGGGGTCAAGATCCTGGCGCCACCCAAGAATGTGCAGCGCCGACCCGGCGATGACGGCGGCGTCGGGAATCGGGGTGCCTTCGAGCGCGTCGGCTCGCGCGCTGATCACGCTTTCTACCAGGCGAAACGGAAGCTCGGCCAGGTGCGTTGATGATGGATCGTCAATCGCGTCGAGCACATCCTGGGCGAGTGCCCGGTATTGCTCGCGAAGCCGATCGCGATCGGCTCGGAACGACATGAACCTGTCACTTCTCAGTTCCGGTAAGAGATAAAGGACGCCGAGGTTCCACCGTCCGGTGATCAGTTGTGCCGCGTCGATGTACGAAAGTGCGTACAGCTTGACCTCGGGTGCGGTGTCGAGTGGCCTGAGATTCTCCGCGAAGTCGAGCGCCGGCGTCACGGTGTCGGCGAGAAGTGCAACCAGAATGTCGTCCTTGGTGGCGAAATGGTTGTACAGCGACGCCTGACGCATTCCGACTGCTTCGGCGATGTGGCGTGTGGACGTCGCGGCGAAGCCTCGGATGGTGAACAGTTCAGCGGCTGCATCCAAGATCTCCGCCCGGGCAGTGCCACCCGGGCGTCGGCGAGCGGTCAGGCGGGGTCTTCCGGGGCCGGCGTTGGTCACGCCTTCCATAGTGGCAGGCTGCGGCCTTACGTGCGGGATGGCCGCCGCTGTGAGCATTCGGTCACGTGCTCGAAACGTACTCAACGAGCCTGTTACAGAATCAGGCGAATCGTATACGCGGGCGTCACCTGCGGCGAGTGGATTTCGCGAAAACTATCAATCGACAGTTATTCGCCTCTGAATCGCTTCGCCGAAGGAGTACGCCGTTGAGTGCAACAACCCCGGCTGCGCAGCCCACCACCGCTTCCGCACTCGCCTCTTCGCCTCACGACGACGGTGACCTCGCGGAGTTCGGCTACGAGCAGCAGCTGCATCGATCGCTGGGAAAGTTCGCGTCTTTCGCCGCGGGCTTCTCCTTCGTCTCCATCCTCACCACGATCTTCCAATTGTTCGGCCTCGGTTTCGGTTTCGCGGGTCCGGCATTCTTCTGGACGTGGCCGGTCGTCTTCATCGGTCAGTTCATGGTCGCTCTCAACTTCGCGGAACTTGCTGCCAGATATCCGATTTCGGGTGCCATCTACCAGTGGTCGCGGCGGATGGGTGGTGAGATCGTCGGCTGGTTCGCCGGTTGGTTCATGATTCTCGCTCAGATCGTCACTGCATCGGCCGCCGCGATCGCCTTGCAGGTCGTGCTCCCCAATGTGTGGAGCGGGTTCCAGATCATCGGCGAGGACAGCGCACTCACCTCATCGAGTGGTGCCGCCAACGCCGTGCTGCTCGGATCGGTACTTCTGGTTCTGACCACCTTTATCAACTGCATCGGCGTCAACTGGATGTCGCGTATCAACAACATCGGCGTGACCTGCGAAATCGTCGGTGTCATCGCAGTGATCGGGATGTTCTTCACCCACGCTCAGCGCGGACCGGACGTCGTCTTCGACACCGGCAGTGCCGGCGGTCAGCCCGGATACGCCTGGGCGTGGATCATGTCCGGACTGATGGCTGCTTACGTCATGGTCGGCTTCGGTTCGGCAGGCGAACTGGCCGAGGAGACCCGCAACCCCCGACGCGTCGCACCTCGTACGATCCGGCTTGCACTGTCCGCTTCCGCGCTCGGCGGCGGCTTGATGATCCTCGGCGCGTTGATGGCAGCGCCCTCACTGACCGACGGACGCCTGGCCACGGAAGGTTTGCCGTACGTACTGACATCGATTCTCAGTTCCCCGTGGGGCACGGTCTTGTTGATCGACGTCTCGATCGCAGTGTTCGTGTGCACCTTGGCCATTCAGACTGCTGCTTCACGGCTGATGTTCTCGATGGCCCGCGACGGGCGGCTTCCTGCCTCGCAGGTACTGGCAAAGGTCAACCCCCGCACCGGAACACCTATCGCGCCGTCCGTCCTCATCGGTCTGGTCTGCATTGCCGTCCTGGCCGTCAACGTGGGCAACTCGGCAATTTTTGCAACCCTGTCCAGCGTATGCATCATCTTGATCTACTTGGCCTACCTCATGGTGACCGTGCCGCTGCTGGTTCAGCGTCTCAAGGGATGGCCTCGCACGGCAGTCGGCCCCAAGTTCGACGCCGAAGGCAAAAAGCTTTTCTCCCTGGGCATCTGGGGAGTTCCGGTCAACATCGCCGCGGTTGTGTACGGCGCGCTGATGGTGATCAACCTGTCCTGGCCACGAGCCGAGATCTTCAACCCCACCGGGGAGTACCCCATTCTGCAGTGGGCCGCGCCCATCACGGTAGCGCTGGTCGTGGGGCTGGGAGTCGCTTGCTTCCCACGTGGCCGCGCCACCCCGAATCCCGTCACGATCGGAGCCTGACCATGAGTACTCAGACCACCGCCGGAGCGCGCGAGCATGCCCGGTCTCAAGCTGGAACGATCACCGATTCCATGCCCGTATTGCCGGCAACGCGTTGGCCGAACCCACCCGAAGACGTCGCTCCCGAACGTCTGACCTGGGCTGAGACCGTGCCGGGTGGGCGGTACACGACCAAGGTTCTCGCACGTGGAACCCGATTGCGACTTCGCGACATCGCTGGCAGCGCCTGCGCAAACATCTTGCTCTATCGCGCCGACGCCCCCTGGGAGCGTCTCAACGTCGCCGATACCGTCAAGGTGCCATGGCAGGCCTATCTCGGCGTCGGGCACCCGTTGCTCTCCGATCAGGGGCGAGTACTTGCGACCGTGGTCGCAGACACGTCGGGTCACCACGACGCGTTCTGCGGAACGACGTCACGCGCCACCAACGAGGCGAAGTACGGGCAGGGTTCGCTGCACAGTGCCTCACCCGCCGGTCGTGAACTGTTCACCGTCGCTGCCGCGAAGAACGGGCTCGGGCCGCAGGACATCGCGCCTCCGTTGTCCTTCTTCCATGGTGTCCGCGTCGAGGCGGACGGCGCTCTCACCAGTACGGGTTCCGCCGGCGCCGGCGCGACGGTCGATCTTCTGATCCACCTGCCGGTCATCGTGATGATCGCCAACACCGCGCACCCACTCGATCCGGCGCCGCAGTTTCCCACCACGTCCCTCGAAGTGCTCGCGTGGAAGGCCGCCGACGAACTCGGCAGCCTTGACGATCTCGGGCCGGAATACCAACGCGCAGTGCTCAATACCGAAGATGCCTGGACGGCTTCGAACCTGGAGGAGATCGCATGACCACCACCTTGGATGTCCCCGCCCTCGTTCCCGGAACGGTGATCCTCGACGAGATTGCTGACGCATTCGGGCCGTGGTCCGCAGTTGTCCGTGCCGGTGACGTTCTGACCATCGTCGATCTACACGGAAATCAAGCCGTCGACACCCTCGTCTACGCCGGTGACGATCACAGCGTTCGGTACTCGGCAGCAGCGACGGTCACAGCCCAGAAGAACCTGTTTCTGTCCACAGGCTCCGTGCTCCGCAGTGACGACGGAACTCCACTCATGACCCTGGTCGCAGACGAGGTCGGAAACCACGACACCGTCGGCGGCGCGTGCTCACAGGAATCGAACACCCTGCGATACGGCCACCACACCAAGCATCAGCACGCGTGCGTCGAGAACTTCCTCGTCGAGGGCGCAAAATGGGGGCTCGGTAAGCGGGACCTGGTGTCCAACATCAACTTCTTCATGAACGTCCCGGTCGACCCCGACGGCACACTCGGAATCGTCGACGGACTGTCGGCACCAGGCAAGCGGCTCGCGTTGCGTGCCGAACGTGACGTGCTCGTCCTCGTGTCCAACTGCCCGCAGATCAACAACCCGTGCAACGGCTTCGATCCCACGGCCGTCCGCATGATCGTCACACGGCCGGGAGCAGACGAATGAACGCAAAACTGACCATCGTGCGTCCCGGAATGCTGACGACGGTTCAGGACTATCCAGGACGCGTCGGATACTGGCAGATCGGAGTCCCACCATCGGGCCCGATGGACGACCTGTCGTTTCGGTTGGGAAACACCGCACTCGGAAACCCCGAAGGCGCCCCCGGCATCGAATACGCGATGGCCGGACCTGCCATGACGTTCGACGAAGACACCACGGTCTGCATCACAGGTGCCCCGGTGTCGGTGACCGTCGACGGCGTCGTACACGGTCAGTGGCGTCCCGTTCTCGTCCCCGCTGGATCGGTGCTCGACGTCGGAACGGTCAGCGGCCCGGGACTGCGCATCTACGTACTCGTACAGGGCGGAATCGAGACCGACGACTATCTCGGCAGTGCGTCGACCTTCACCCTGGGCAGGTTCGGGGGACACGAAGGTAGGACTCTGCGGGCAGGAGACGTTCTCAAACTCGGACAGGCGACCGGGGTCGCGGGAGCTGTTCCCGCCGAGCATGTTCCGGCGATACACACGTGCTGGGAACTTGCGGTGACCGAGGGCCCGCACGGGGCGCCGGAGTTCTTCACCCGCTCCGACATCGACACGCTGTACGCGACCGAGTACGAGGTCCACTTCAACTCCGACCGCACCGGTGTCCGGTTGATAGGTCCGAAACCAGACTGGGCCAGAACCACCGGCGGCGAAGCCGGACTTCACCCTTCGAACATCCACGACAACGCGTATTCGATCGGTGCACTCGACTTCACCGGCGACACGCCCATCCTCCTCGGACCAGACGGACCGAGCCTCGGCGGCTTCGTCTGCCCGATCACGGTGGTGTCCGCTGATCGCTGGAAGCTCGGACAGTTGGCTCCCGGGAACAAGATTCGCTTCGTGCCGGTCCGCGCCGAACGGGCAGCCTCCCGGCGTGACCTCGGAGTATCGCGTCGAGCGTCCAATTCGGTTGTTCATTCCTCCGGTGGTGACGGCGACGACGGCGTCATAGCCCGTCGTGACGGCGACACCACGGTCACGTACCGGCGCTCAGGCGACGACAACGTTTTGGTCGAATACGGCGACATGAATCTCGACCTGGCGTTACGTGCGCGTGCTCATGCACTGCATCAGCGACTCGAAGCCGAGAAGCCGGCCGGACTACTCGATCTCACCCCGGGAATCCGCAGCCTGCAGGTCCGCGTTGACCCGGACGTGCTGCCCGTCCGCAAGCTGATGGGAATGCTCGCCGAGGCGGAGGACACCTTGCCGGCGGCCAACGAACTCGTTGTGCCCAGTCGCACTGTGCGGATGCCACTGTCGTGGGACGACCCGGCTACGCGCGAAGCGATCCAGCGGTACATGCACGGGGTTCGCGCCGACGCGCCGTGGTGCCCGTGGAACATCGAGTTCATCCGCCGGATGAACGGTCTCGAATCCGTGAACGACGTGTTCGACACCGTCTTCGGCGCCGAATACATGGTGCTCGGACTCGGTGACGTCTACCTCGGAGCGCCGGTCGCGACGCCGCTCGATCCGCGTCATCGTCTGGTCACGACCAAGTACAACCCCGCCCGCACCTGGACCCCCGAAAACGCCGTCGGGATCGGTGGGGCGTACCTCTGCATCTACGGCATGGAAGGCCCAGGCGGGTACCAGTTCGTCGGACGTACGACGCAGGTGTGGAATCACCGCCACCCCGCGAAGTCCGGGCCGTTCGAGGAGGGCACTCCGTGGTTGCTGCGATTCTTCGACCGGATCTCCTGGTACCCCGTCGAGCCGGAAGAGTTGATGGATCTGCGCGCGGACACCGCCGCCGGCCGCGGCGGGGGCGTCGAGATCGAGGACGGCAGCTTCTCGCTGGCCGAGCATCAGGAGTTCCTCGCGTCGAACTCGCGCTCGATCGAGGAGTTCCGCGCGATGCAGTCCGTCGCGTTCGGGGCCGAGCGTCAGCGCTGGTCCGACGCAGGGGAGTTCGCGCTGCCCGGTTGATGGTCGAGTGAGCACCCTTTTCCTCGAGTGAGCACCGCTTCCAGAGTGTCGGAAGCGGTGCTCACTCAGCAGTAACGGTGTTCAGTCCGCCTGGAACGGGCAGCAGATGTTTGCGTCAGCGAGTCAGCGCGCGATTGAACAGATCGATGAACGGGCGAGGCGACGGGGTTCCGGTGGGCCGGAAAGGCGCAGAATCCCTCGACGCGGATACCCACTCGGTTCTGCTCACCCGCGACAAGTCGAGCTGATACCGGGTGTCCGCGGCGAGTCGGTGCAGGAAGAGGGTTCCGGTTCGCCCGTTTCCTTCCCGAAACGGGTGGGCATGATTGAGCGTCGAGTACACCGATGCGAGCGCGAACGACGCAGCGCCGTGATCGAGTGCTACCCAATCGACGGCGGCGATGATCTCTTCGACCTCGGACAGGTAGTTCCGAATCGCCGAGACCGGAGCAAACGTTGCCGCACCTTTCCTGATGTCGACGGTTCTGATGTGTCCGGCCCACTGGTACAGATCTTGGAAAACGTGCTGGTGAAGTAGGAGAAGTTCGGCTGTGTCTCGCGTGTGCGGTACGAGGTCGCTGCCGAGATGCGCCTCACCCAGACGAAGCGCGGTCGCCGCGAACTCGAGTGATTGCAGTGCGGCGGGATCTCGTACGTCGAAATTGTTCGCGAGCACCGATGTACCGCGATAGACGTACGGCGCTGATCTTCGCCAGCGGATCCGCGGGGGAATCGCAGACGAGAGGCCGACGGCTCGCGCCAATTCCTGCTCGAAATACTCACGCCGAGAAAGCATCCCGATCATCACGGCCTCGAGTTCCGCGATCTGTTCATCGCTCGGATCCCAGCCTTCGAGGCGCTCCGCCGCCAGAACCTGTTCGAGCGCAGTGCGATTCACGGATCGATGTCGGGTAGCGCCGACGCGGACGCGGCATATTCGAGTCGTCGTTGCACACCTGCGACCTCGCGCACTGCATTGCTCAGCAAGCTCCGCGAGAGCGGAGTGAGTTCGGAGATCACGACTTCGTCGGTCGGTGGCCGACCTGCCGCGAACTGATCGGTCTGGTGGCGGACACGAATCTGCTGCAACACCTCGAAAGATTCGATCAGTACCTGGGCGTCGTCGTCGAGTAGGAAACCGCTTCCCGCTGCAGCCTTGAGGCGTTCGAGTGTCGAACTCGTGCGGGCGCCCACGGAAATCCCCGCCCAACGAGCGATGTTCACGATCGGTTGGACGGCGCTGGCTTTGAGGTCGACGGTTCCGGTCCGACGCGTCATCACGTCCTTGAACGAATGGAGCTTTGCCTTGTCGCCGACCGCTTCGCGAAGGAGCAGTCGCATGACGGCCGGATGCAGTCGCAGTTGATCCAACGCCGCAGGACGAGGATCCAACGCCGGATCGCCCGCGACGACGCGGGCATCCGCCAGCATCGACAACATGACCAGGGCTTGGTCCTGGTACGGATTGGATACCCATTTCCGCAGCGCAGTGCGCCATTGTGGGAGCGTCCGAGCAAACCTGGCCTGGGTCGCGACGGCGTTCTTGGTGTCGCGAGGGAACCCGCAGAGATCGAGGATGTCGTGGATGGTCTTCGCGGCGTCGGCTCCCTCGTGATGAGATTCGCCGCCCCACACCAGCGCACTGTCGATATCCGAAGAGGGGAGCGCTTCACGCCTGGCGACGCTGCCGAGCGACAGCCACGCGAAATCCGGTCGCTCGTCTCCGCCCACCACCAATTCGATGGCTCGCCTGACCGTTACGTCGATCAGCACGGCCAGCGTCGCGCCGATGTCGAGCGGAGAGACCCGTGACGCCACCAATTCCGTCACCAGAACAGGGACCGCGCGGGCTGTTTCGACGAGGTGGGCGTCGTCCTGTGCTGTGGCGAGCGCTGCGCGCAGTTCGAAACCCTGATTGGTGGCCGAAGTCAGGAGGTCGCTGAGTTCGAGCACACCCATCAGTGCGCCTGCCTCGGTCACGACCGGGAGATGGCGCAATCCGTACTCGAGCATGTCGGTCACGGCGTCGGCGCCCAATCGATCCGGATCGACTGTCACTGCTGACGGCGTCATCACCGTTGATACCGGCTGATTGCTGTCGATACCACCGACTACCACGCGAGCACGTAGGTCACCTTCGGTGAAGATTCCGAAACCGCTTGTAGCCGTCGGGATCACGACAGCGCGGCGGCCCGCGTCGGTCATCAACTTCGCGGCCTCGCGGATGGTGGCCTGTTCGCTGCAGACAATTGCGGGTCCGCGCAACAGGTCTCGTACCCGGCGCATGGCGGGACTCTGCATGCCTTGCCCTGCCGAGTGCCCCGTCATGGGGTCATTGTCTCAGGTGTGTCCGTTTCAGGCAGCGGAGGGTGAGATGTCAGAGACCACCGAGTCGCGAGAGTACGTCGAGAGCGGAATCTGTAGTACGCCAGAGCGCGTCGATCTCGTGTTCTGCGCCGGGACGTGTCTGCGGATTCTGGAGGGCGAACCCGTTGGCCAGCGTGATGGTGTTGTATCCGCTGTCGGCGGCGCGGAGCAACAGTTCCGAGGGCTGCGAGTTTCCGGCCAATCGGTCGAGTCCTTCGCCGACGAAGTAGAAGCGCCAGAGGGGCCCGAGATCGGCGTCGTACTCGGCCTTGGTGAGGGTCACGATCGAACCACCCTTGACGGCAATGGAATCGACGATCTTGTAGAAATCGGGGACATCCTCCGCAGTGGTTCCGGACGTGGCGACGGCGTGAGCGAGGTCGACGGTGAGATGCGCGTTGTAGCCGGCCATGGCGACCCGTGCTGGACTGGCGTCGCACTGACGTGTCAGGGCGAAGTAGTTGCTCCACGCCGGATCGGTGGTAGTACCGGTGAACTCCGCATGGACGTTCACCAGGTACCTGCGCAGCAATTCGAAGCTGACGGAATGGGCCCACTCGTCATCGGCGAAGGCCGCAGGGTCTCGCTGCAGCGGCATCACCGCCTCGTGTTCGACAGCGTCGAGGCCGATGGAGAACAAGCCTCGCCAATCGTGGTGTGAGACGAGGATCGACGTGATCTCACGATGACGTTTGACAGCGGTCTCGAGCCGAGGCAGTCCGGCACCGTTCAGGGTCGTGACGTCGCTGAGTTCGGCAATCCGGCCCACCTCGGCATTGCTCAACTGGCTGCCGCAAGCCGTCGAAAGACTCTCGCCCGGTTCTGCGAGTGCAGAACCGGGCGAGAGGAAAGCGGCGGTGATGCCGAGCGCGAGCGTCAACGGATACAGCCGCATCGGTTTCATCGGCTCAGACTAGGCGCCCATTTCACAAATGTCCGGATTGGCGATCAGCTGAGAACCGCGTCGGCCTCGATCTCGATGAGCAGAGCGGGGTCGATCAGCGAGCTGACCTCGAGGATCGTCGTGGCGGGACGAATCTCGCCGAACACTTCACCGTGCGCGAGAGCGGCCTGCTCCCACTGCGTCATGTCGCGCAGGTACATGCGAGTGCGGATGACGTCGTCGAGCGAGGCGCCGGCCTCGGCCAGTGCTGCCTTGATAGTTTCGAGCGCTGCGCGGGTCTGATCTGTGAGGGTCTCACCAGGAGCGGTGGTGCCGGAGACTGCGATCTGGTTACCGATGCGCACGGCACGGGAGTAACCGATCTTGGGTTCCCATTCGGAACCGGACGAAATATTGATTCTGTTCGACATGCACCGAATTCTGCCAACAACTTCCCGGCCGTGGTGCGGCACGGTCGGGTATTCGCTCCATCTTGACATACCTTAGAACAAGTGTTCGACTTGGGGCCATGAGGTGGTCGGGTCAGGCATTGGATGCAGATGACGGAGCGCTACCCGGACTCGAACGGGCCGGGTTGGTTCGCTCCGTGCAGACTCCCGAGTTCGAGGGAATCACGTTTCACGAGGTGCTCTGCAAGAGCGCGCTCAACAAGATGCCCGAAGAGTCGACGTTGCCGTTCAGCTTCACCGTCAACGCTTTTCGTGGTTGTTCGCACGCATGCCGATATTGTTTCGCGAGACCGAGTCACGAGTATCTCGACCTCGACGCCGGCGCGGATTTCGATTCCCAAGTGGTCGTGAAGACGAACATTGCCGCGGTGCTCCGCAAAGAGTTGGCGCGAAAGTCCTGGAAACGGGAGGCGGTGGCACTGGGTACCAACACCGATCCCTATCAGCGAGCCGAGGGCCGATACCGCTTGATGCCCGGCATTATTCGCGCGTTGACCGAATCCGGAACTCCCTTCTCGATCCTGACGAAGGGAACTCTGCTCCGACGGGACCTGCCGCTGTTGAAAATGGCGGCAGCGCAGGTCGACGTCGGAATCGGTGTGTCGTTGGCGATCAACGACGCTGCACTTCAGAAGCAGATCGAGCCTGGTACCCCGTCGCCGCGGGCGCGTCTCGAGATGATCCGCGCCATCACCGACGCGGGATTCTCGTGCAATGTCATGGTGGCGCCGGTCATTCCGTTCCTCACCGATTCCACCAGTCATCTCGACGGGCTGTTCGAGGCACTGTCCGAAGCCGGTGCGACGAGTGTGACGGTCTTCCCGATGCACCTGCGGGGGAGTACTCGGGGTTGGTTCATGAATTGGCTTGCTCAGGAACATCCGGCGCTCATCCGTCGCTACCGCGAGCTGTACGGGCGGGGCGCGTATGTCACTCCCGAATACAAGCGTTGGCTCGCAAGCCGTGTCGAGCCATTGGTCGAGCGCCATGGGTTGGGTGGTCGTTCGGAGCATCGAGACGTCAGTGCAGCTGGCAGTGAGCCGCGTGAGGCGCCCCGGGAACTGGTGGGTGCGGGAGCAGCTCTCACTTTGTTCTGACGGCCGCGGGCGCGTAAATCGGAGGCGCCCCGGACGTTTGCCGGGCTACATTCGCCTGGTGCTACTCACACTGACGTCCACCCCGACCCCGCAGACTCCTGATGCGACCGCGTTGAGCTACCTGCTGCACAAACATCCCGACCGCGTGCAAAGCTTCGACTTGGCGATCGGCACCGCCACGGTTCTGTACCCGGAGGCCTCGGCCGAAAAGACCACGGTGGCAGTGATTGTGGACGTCGACCCCATTGAACTTGTGCAGAGTAGGTATCGACGCGGCAAGAGTGGCGACAACTTTTCGCTGGGTGAGTATGTCAACGATCGGCCGTATGCGGCGTCGTCCATACTCTCGGTTGCTCTGTCGAAGCTGTTTCGCACCGCGTTGACGGGAACGTGCAAGTCGCACCCGGAACTCGTCGGAACCGAACTCGCGTTGACCGTCTCGATTCCGGTGGTTCCGTGCGGCGGCGATGCGGAATTGCCTCGTCGGTTGTTCGAGCCGCTGGGCTGGGATGTGACCGCGATACCGGTGCAGCTTGATCCGCACCTGCCGACGTGGGGAAACTCCGACTTCGTGTCGTTGACGCTCACCGGGGAACACACGGTGCAGAGTGCCCTTCGGCACCTCTACGTGCTGTTGCCGGTCCTCGACGACGTGAAGCACTACTGGGTGGGACCCGACGAGGCAGACAAGTTGATCCGCGTCGCTGGAGAGTGGTTGGCGTCGCATCCGGATTCCGCGCTGATCATGTCCCGCTACCTGGCGCGTCGACGCGACCTGGTCGAATCGGTGGTCGATCGACTGATTCCCGAACAAGCCGAGGCGCAGATCGAAGTACCGCGACCGGATCCGCCGCTGGCACGGCTTCGCGTCGACGCAGTTTTGGCGACACTTCAGCGACTGCACGTCAGAACGATTGTCGACATCGGTTGCGGCGAAGGCAAACTGATCGAGGTGCTGATGCCGCACGCTCAATTCGACAAACTTGTCGGCGTCGATGTGAGCGCGCGCGAACTGACACGGGCGCAACGCAGATTGAAGTTCACCGAAATGTCCGACGCCCAACGTGAACGTGTGTCTTTGATGCAGTCGTCCGCGACGTACCGCGACGCACGCTTGAAAGGCTTCGACGCAGCCGTGCTGATGGAGGTGGTCGAGCACGTCGACACGGCGCGCCTGCCGGCGCTGGTCAGATCGGTCTTCGTGGACGCAGCACCGCAGTATGTGCTGCTGACTACTCCGAATGCCGACTACAACGTGCTGTATCCGGCATTGGCCGCGGGAGAGTTCAGGCACCCCGATCACAGGTTCGAGTTCTCCCGAACCCAATTCCGCGACTGGGCAACCGAAACGGCCCGAGTCCACGGCTATTGCGTGGAGTTCGAATTTATCGGAGCAATTGATCCGGTCCTTGGCGGGCCGACACAGATGGCAATCTTCACGAAGGAGGCACGAACGTCATGACGGTGTACGAGATTCCAGATCTCGCCCTGGTAGTACTCATCGGCGTCAGTGGCTCGGGAAAGTCGACCTTTGCAGCGCGCCACTTCGGTGAGTACGAAACCCTCTCGAGTGACACATTCAGAGGGTGGGTCAGTGATGATCCGAACTCACAGGAGTCGACGTCCGATGCTTTCGAAGTGCTGGAGTTCGTCGCGGCCAAGCGTTTGCGACGCGGACGCCTCACGGTGGTCGACGCGACCAACGTCCAGCCCGCCGCGCGCAAGCGACTCGTCGCGTTGGCTCGCGAGCACGACATACTGCCGGTGGCAGTCGTGCTCGATGTTCCGGAATCGGTCTGTTCTGCACGAAACGACGCACGCTCTGACCGGACGTTCGGACGCGACGTGATTCGCCGCCAGCACCAACAGCTGACTCGCTCGCTCCGCGGGCTGGGTAAGGAAGGTTTCCGTTCGGTTCACATCCTCAGAGGTGAGGACGCGGTTTCCGAAGCCACATTCTTGCGCCACCCGCTCCGCAGCGATCTGCGTGTCGAGCGTGGTCCGTTCGACGTCATCGGTGACATCCACGGATGTCGAAGCGAGCTCGAGACGCTCCTCGTGAAACTCGGCTACACCGTCGACTACGGGACGGACGGCAGAGCTGTCGATGCGGTGCCGCCGGAAGGGCGAACTGCCGTCTTCCTCGGTGACTACGTGGATCGAGGACCGGATTCGGTCGGTGTGCTGCGTCTGGTCATGGGGATGGTCGCGGCGGGACATGCGATAGCGGTTCCGGGTAACCACGAGAACAAACTCGTCAAGGCCTTGCGCGGTAAGAAGGTCACGGCCAGTCACGGACTCGCCGAGACCCTCGAGCAGATGGCCACCGAGTCGGCGGAGTTCCGCGAAAGCGTCGTCGACTTCTGTGACGGCCTCGTCGCGCACCTCGTCCTGGACGACGGCAAACTCGTTGTCGCGCACGCCGGTCTCAAGGAGGACTACCACAACAGGGCATCCGGTCGAGTCCGGAGCTTTGCGCTCTACGGTGAAACTACCGGTGAGACGGACGAATTCGGCTTACCCGTTCGATACCCGTGGGCGCAGGACTACCGAGGATCAGCGACGGTCCTCTACGGTCACACGCCGGTGCACGAGGTGGAATGGATCAACAACACCGCGTGCCTCGACACCGGGTGCGTCTTCGGTGGATCCCTCACCGCCCTTCGATACCCGGAACGAGAGATCGTGTCGGTTCCGGCGGAGCAGGTTTGGTACGAGCCGGTGGTACCGCTGGCACCGCCGACTCGTGATCCGGATGTGCTCGATCTCGCCGACGTCCTCGAAACGACCGGCGTCGACACCGAACTGCGCGGTCGAGTGTCCGTTCGCACCGACAACGCTGCCGGCGCCTTGGAAGTGATGAGCCGATTCGCGGTCGCGCCGCAATGGCTGCGGTACCTACCGCCGACCATGGCGCCCTGCGCGAGCGCCCAATCCGATGACTATCTGGAACACCCGTCGACCGCGTTCGACGCATACCGGGCCGGCGGAATCGGAACAGTGATCTGCGAAGAGAAGCACATGGGTTCGCGGGCAATGGTGCTCGTGTGCCGTGATCGATCGGTTGCTCAGTCCCGCTTCGACGCACCGGATGCGCTCACCGGGATGGTGCACACCCGCACCGGCCGCCAGTTCTTCGACGACGACCTGACTCAGCAGTTGATAGACGACATCGCCGCCGCAGTCACCTCCGCTGGGTTGTGGGAAGAGCTGGGCACCGACTGGCTGCTCCTCGACTGCGAACTGTTGCCGTGGAACGTCAAAGCGGAAGGTCTGCTGCGCTCGCAGTACGCGTCGGTCGCGGCGGCCGGGCGATCAGACCTCACAGCTCGCGAGGCCGTGCTGGCGCGGGCCGGGTCGCGGGGCCTGGACGTGGCGGAGATGTTCGAACAGACAACTGTTCGGGCCGCCAGTATCGAGCGCTTCGGCGAGGCGTACCGACGGTACGTGTGGCCGACGAACGGACTGGACGGCGTCACCATCGCGCCGTTCCAGATTCTGGCGGCCGAGGGCCAGTCGTACGGGGAACGGGATCACGAATGGCACCTCGGTATTTCGGACCGCCTGGCCGCGGCCGACCCGAGTCGATTTACCACTACACGTCGCCTGGTGGTCGATCTCGGTTCCGAGGACTCGGTGTTCGAAGCGACGAAGTGGTGGGAGTCGCTCACCGGCGACGGTGGTGAGGGGATGGTCGTCAAACCGCTGGCGAATCAGATTCACGGACCGCGGGGGTACAACGCGAAGGTTCAGCCGGGGATCAAGGTCCGCGGCCGGGAGTACCTGCGATTGATCTACGGTGCCGACTACCTCGAACCGTCGACGCTTGCGAGATTGCGTAACCGCAACCTCGGACACAAGCAGTCGATGGCGCTGCGCGAGTACGCGCTCGGCATGGAGGCGGTATCCAGGCTCGTCGACCGTGAACCTTTGTGGCGAGCGCACCAGGCCGTGTTCGCGGTGCTGGCTCTCGAATCGGAGCCGGTCGACCCGCGGTTGTGACGGCCGGTGCGCGGGCTCGGATTGATACCGTCGGGTATGGGTGTGATTGCTCGCTTGGACGGTTTCAATCGACGCCATCCGTGGAGTCACAACGATCACTATGGCCGGTGGGTTCTACGTAATCTGAGCGGGGTCAGGTCCGGTCGCGCTCTCGACGTGGGGAGCGGGACCGGCAATCTGATCGACCTCTTGCGTCGGCGGTTCGACGTGGTGGTCGGTGTGGAACCCGACCTGACAACCTCGGCCGCCGTGCGCGCAAGGTTTGTCGACGACGGGAACGTGATCATCGACGCGCAGCGGATCGAGGACTTTGCATCCGAGGCGAAGTACGACGCGATCACAGTCGTCGCAGCGTTGCATCATCTTCCACTCGAAGAATCGATGAAGCAGCTGAGTAGCCTGCTCGAACCGGGCGGGCGGCTCGTCGTGGTCGGGTGTTATCGATCGACCACAGCCACCGACGCACTCCTGTCGGTGTTGGCGACCGTGTGCAATCCCGTCGTCGGCGTCGTCAAGCATCGACGGGTTGCCTCCGAGCCACTGAAGGCGATGACAGCTCCCACCGCGGAACCGGGTGAGTCGATGGCTGACGTCCGACGCGCGGCCGCGTTGTATTTGCCAGGTAGCCGGATCAGGAGACGACTGTTCTGGCGATACACCCTGATCTACGACGAGAGTCCGGCCGGCGCGTCGGTGGGGGAGTGAGTAGACCGTTCCGGTTCCTGGGGAAACGCGCGTCGGCCGAACCCGACTATCGCCAACGAAGCGATCATCAGAGCGACCCCGATGCCCGCCAGATGTGAGAGCCCGCCACTGTCGACGACGGCCGCACCGAGCAGAGCGCCCGTTGCAATCGCGATCTGGAACACGACGACGTAGATGGCCGAGGCACGGTCGGTCCCGATAGGGACGGCGCGCAGAACCGAGGACTGGAGGCAGATCGGAACGGTGGTGAACGCCGCACCCCACAAGATCGTGGCGACGACAGCGAACGCCCCCATCGACGGCGCCAAGAGCCAGAAGATGGCCAGCGCGCCTGCCACCGTCGCGATCGAGATGAGCGTGAAGAGGCGCGGTCGGCGGTCGTAGTACTTGCCGGCGACCCACACTCCGACGGCGCCGGCGGCGCCGTAGACCAGAAGCATCGCGGTACGGATGCCACCGGACGAGCCGAGGCTTTCCTCCACCAGAAGTGTGAAGAACGTGTACGAAGCGAATTGCCCAAGGGCGGCAAACAGCGTTGCCGCGCAGATGACGGCGAGTGCCCGTTTCATCGCCGGTGTCGGCTTCGGTTTGTCTCGCTTGCTCCGATGGTGTTGATCGACCGGCATTTCGGGCAACGCACGATGCAGTGAGAAAGCAATGACCACTGCCACCACACCGATTGCCGCCGATGCGGTCCGCCAACCCCAGGACTGGCCGATCGCCGAAGACAGTGGACCTCCGAGAACAAATGCGAGAGACGTACCGGCATACACCATCGCGATGGCCTTGCCCTGTTGTCCGCGCGGAACCAGAGTGGCTGCGACCGGGGCAACGACAGCCCAGAACACTCCGTGCGTCGCAGCGCAGAGCAATCGTCCGATCACCAGCATCGGATAGTTGACGGCCAATGCTGCGACCAGTTGCGACACCGCGAGGGTGGCCACCGTCAGAACGACGACGCGTCGTCGCGGCCAGGTTTTGACCGCTCCGATCAGCGGAAGCGTCAAGACCGCGACACCGTATGCGTAGAAGGTCAGCAGTAGGCCGACACGCCCTTCGGTGACGTCGAGGTCCGTCGAGATTTCGCTGAGCAGTCCGACGGGGAGCATTTCGGCCGTCACGTAGGCGAAGGCTGCTCCGGCCAGTGTCATCAGCCGTAGCGTGGTTGCCTTCGGCAGTCGAGCACTCATGCTGTGTAACGATACATGTATCGATACACACCTGCGCAATGGATATTTTTCACTCGCTATGCTGATGCTCATGGCCATACGTGCGCAGCGTTCGAGTCGTCCGACGATGGCCGACGTCGCCAAGGCCGCAGGCGTGTCGGTGATGTCGGTGTCGTACTCCTTCGCGCAGCCCGAGCGCGTGTCTGAATCAACGCGGGCCAAGGTGTTCGCCGCCGCCGAAGAGCTCGAGTACGCGGGCCCGAACCGGGCGGCGCAGTCCTTGCGGAGCGGGAAATTCAACAACATCGCGGTCGTCTTCAGCGAGAAGCTGACGTACGCCTTCGAAGACGCAGTAGCTCGGCGATTCCTCTCGGGAGTCGCCGAAGCGTGCCTGGATGCGAACGCCGGGCTGATGATGCTGCCGAACTCGGGGAAAGCCGGAGACGTCGACAGAGTTCGCGACGCGGCAGTAGACGGTTTTGTCGTCTGGACCACCGTCTTCGACGATCCCATCCTCGACGCGATTGTCGGCACCGGAAAACCCGCATGCATCCAGGGTGGTCCGTTGCACGAGGGTGTGGATCTCGTCGGGATGGACGATGTTGCCGGCGCCGTTGCGATCGCGGCAGTCGGGTTGTCGGGGGCGCAGCGGCCTGCGGTGATCAGCCTTCCGTGGGATCGTGAGCGTCGGTCCGAGATTCGGATGGACGTGGATCCAGGTGAAGCGTTCTTTCCGGTGTCCCGCCATCGGCTCGAGGGCTACGAGCGCGCCGTCCGCGATGCGGGCCTCGATTGGCCCTCGGTGCGGGTAGGGGTCGTCACTGTCAACGAGCGGAGCGAGGGTGCGCGGATGGCTCGGTCCCTGCTCGACGTTCCCGAGAGCCGAAGGCCCGATGTCATCTTGGCGATGAGTGACGAACTGGCTCTGGGGGTTCTGGACGCGATCCGTGAACTCGGCCTCGCGCTGCCCGACGATGTCGCAGTCGTCGGATGGGACGACACAACAGCCGCATCGGACGCCGGCCTGACAACGGTTCGCCAGTCCCTGTTCGATCAAGGGCGCAACGCAGCTCGCGTGGTTCTCGGGCTCGACGATGCGGTCGAGCCGGTCGAATGGTCGGTGCGTCGGCGAACCTCGACGCGATGATCACGCCGGTAGTCATCGACGGTCTGCGTTTTCGGTGGTTTGTTCCTCCAGAATTGGGGGAGACCGTCCGGTGGGGACTCTCCTGGAATGTCGACAACCCGCGCCGGTGGGCGGTTGCCGAAGCCGCGGGCGCTTTGCAACTACGCGCCGGAACTCCTCGTGACGACATTAACGCACGTCAGGCGTGGACCGATTTCGACGATAATGCCTCCACTACCGGAGTGGTTCGCCGTCTACGGCTGATGTCGATGGAGTCCGACATGCTGCCCGACCCGAAGTTTCCGCACGGCCCGAACTGGGGTTGGGCTACGAGGCAATTCGTGCCCGGGTCCGAGCGCTTCTACGAGTTGGCCCGTGCACCTCGTGCGCTGCGCTCGTATCAGCTGACCGATCGTGAATACGGGCCACGGCGCGAGGACTTCCTCCTGGTCGACCTCGAGACGGCTGCTTGATCGTTGGGACCTGACACCGTTTTCATTCAGTGGACACAGACTCCAGCTGATCGGAGTCAGTGTCTGCTCGACGAAACCGGTGCCAGGTGCTTCGACTAGCGCGCTCTGCCGACCACGTTCAGTGCGTATTTACCGGGCGGCGCCCCGACATGCTTGACGAAGTGCCGCGACAGGTGGGATTGATCGTGGAATCCGACGTCGACGGCCACGTCCGCCAATTCGCGCCCGGCGAGGATTGCGCGTCGCGCCAGATCGATTCGACGTCCCGTCACGTACTTGTGAGGCGGAAGCCCGAAATGCTTCGCGAAGTTCTTGATCAGATACGTGGGGTTCCGTTGCAGGATGTTCGACGCTTCCCGCATCGTGATTCCTGTTGTGAGTCGCGCATCGAGCAGGTCCCGAAGTTGATCGGCAACGCGTTCGTCAACGGTCGGCGTGTGAAGGGATCGACCTGTGGCCGGTGTGAGGATCTCGTTCAATCTTTCAGCGAGGAACCCCAGGCGACTTTCGGCTTCGAGTGATTCGCCGTGTGGGCCGAGTGCAGAGTGCAGTTGATCAATGCGGTGGCGCAGCAGAGGGTCTCGAATCTCGGGGCTGTCCACCGCCGGGCCTATGAGGACCTCGCCGAGAACTGACGTGTCGAGGTAGAGGATGCGTTGACGAAATCCGGCCTCGGTGACCGGAACTCCGTCGTGTGCGATGCCTGGCGGCAACAGAGTCACGATCTCTGGTGCTGCGCCATGAGCGCGATGATCGAGGTCGTATGCAATCGTGCCGCGGTCGACGAGCATCAGGGACCACTGATCGTGCGTGTGTTTGGGATAGGCGTGTCCGACGAAATCGGCATGGAAGACCTCGGTGATTCCCGCGAGGCTCGGTGCCCACGCGGTGATCTGTGCGCCGCGGGGATCCATGTCAGAAACGTACAAGACGCAGCTGCCTTGGGTGACGAAGAGTGGCGGGGTCGTCATCGCGGTGGTGGCGCGCCCGAGGGAGGAACAACATGAACAGTTCGGCAACAGCGGTATCGCTCCGCGAGAAGTTCGGTCAGTTCACCGAGCACTGGTCGCCCAAGAAGATTGCGGCCCTCAATGATTACGAGATCAAGATCGTCAAGATCAAAGGTGAATTCGTCTGGCACTCCCACACCGACACCGACGAAATGTTCCTGGTGACGAAGGGGCAGATTCGAATCCAACTCCGAAACGGAGATGTTCCACTGGGGCCCGGTGAACTGTTCGTGGTACCTCGCGGAGTCGAACATTGCCCGATCGCCGAGGACGAAGCGGAGGTGATGTTGATCGAACCCGTTGGCGTGGTGAATACCGGGAACGTTGGAGGGGCGCGAACCGCAGTGCTCGAGGACTTTTCGTAGTTTACCGGCTCTTCCAATCCAGGGGATTGGTACGCAACGGCAAGGCCATTCCCGATCTCCAGAGCGTCGCCGCGCGAGAGTGAGGACGGCTCGACCTCGCGCCGCATCGACTGCGCGAACTCGTCGGTGAACCCTGTTCGCGGGTACTCCGCGATTGTTGCATCAACAGTTGCTCGCGGAATTTCGGGCGCACGCCGACCGGCAACGTCGAAATGCGCTGCGGCATGCAGTAGGTAGGCGTCAGCGCCCGCGCCGCGGTCGACGGTCAGATCCATGTGCAGACGGATCGCTTCGCCGATTCGCTGTACCGACCTCTCCGAAGTTCCCACTCTGGTCGCGAGTTCTTCTGCGTCTGCGGCACTGATGTAGGTGAAACACCCGTGCTCGGCCGATCCTTCTGCGCCCAGTCCGACATCGTGAAGGGCGCACGCGGTGAAGAGATCTTCGGGGTCGTACTCGATCGCATCGATCTGCGCGAAGGCGTCGGCCCAGATCCAGCAGCGCAGGCTGTGGTTCAAGACCGCGGGGGAGAGGGTTCCTCTGGCGTGATCGAGCGCTTCGCTGCACAGCTTGGTGTCGGGGAGTGGGCGTTTGCGCAGCTCGGGTGTGCGAGTGGGGTAGCGGCCGAGCCGCAGTCGGAGCATCGACGGCGTGCTCATGACCTGCGCAGCAGCAGCGCGGGCCATGAGCTGTATCTGCTCGAGGGTGGTCAGCTCACCAGGGCGCATCGAATTCCTGTCTGAGGTAGGGGACAGCTGGATATGAATCTAGTTGCCAGGTCTGATCCTTCGTTCGATATGTATATCTGTCGAAGACGGAAACACGGAATTATCCGAATATTGGTTGATAGTAAGTGCCATCCAACGGCAACCCCGAATCTGTAGCCTCACCTCTGCACTTCGCAAGAACCATCAAGCAACGACGGTGGGGCTCGGGCTCAGATGACGCCGAACCCGACGATCCCCGGGACTTCCGACGGGACGATGCGATGGAGCATGACCTTGTTGTTCTCGTTGCCGCCGACGGTCGTCAGAGTGCCGGCGTCGTTGACCAGAACGACGTTGACGTGTTGGCCGAAGGGGCTCGAGTCGCCGTACAGGATCGTGTCGCCGACCTTGGGTTGGTAGTCCTGACCGTAGGGGACAAAGGCGTCGACGGACTCGTAATACTCCTGCAGCGTGTACACCCCGGGGATGCGCCACGACCCTGAGTTGGGGTTCGAGAACGGCGTGCCGATCTGGTTCATCGACCAGCTCACGAAATCGGCACACCACGATTCTTCGACACCCTCGGCGTACTTGGTGCCGGGACTCCCTGACTCCCATTCCTGCTCGAGGACGCCCAGTAGCGCACTCTGCTGAGCGCTGAGAATGCTGTGGTCGACGGCCGGGAACGAATCGAGATTCTCGCCGGCAAGAGCGTCGTCGTCGCGCGCGAACCACCACAGTGCGCCGGCGACAACTACGACCACCGCAACGCCGAATACGCCCAGAACAGCGAGAGTGCGTCTGGGCGTATTCGGTGCGTGCGACATCACGCCACGATAGTCAATTACTCGAGCGGGGGCGCCGAGCGATCGATCGTCGTCGCGAGGGGCTTCTCCTTGACGAAGAGCAACAGGACAACCGCCGCGATGACCAAGGGGACGAGGTACAGGAAGATCGGCGCCAGCGCGTCGTTGTATGCACCGACGATGATCTCGCGAACCTGGCTCGGCAACTTCCAGAGGATTCCCGGGGTCAAGGAGTTCTCGTCACCACCGACCGCGCCGCCATTCGCCGGGAGTCGCTCGGCCAGGAGATTGGTCAGACGCGAGGCGAACAGGCTGCCCACGATCGCGCTGCCCAACGACGCACCGATCTGGCGGAAGAAGTTGTTCGACGCGGTGGCCGTTCCCACTTCGGCCGCGGGGAAGGTGTTCTGCACGATCAAGATCAAGATCTGCATGACGAGGCCGAGTCCGATACCCATGAGTGCGATGTAGCAACCGAAGACCAGCAGTGAGGTCGACGGCGTCAGACGTGAGAGCAGGACCAGAGCAACAGCGACGATGGATGTTCCGACGATGGGGAAGATCTTGTAGCGGCCGGTCTTGCTGACCAGCTGGCCGGACCCGATGGAGGCGACGAGCAGGCCCGCCATCATGGGAATCATCATCAATCCAGCTTCGGTGGCGTTCTTGCCGGTCACCATTTGGATGTAGGTCGGCAGGTAGGCGAGCGCACCGAACATGGCGATTCCGATGATCAGGCCGGCGACGGTGGTCAACACGAAGTTGCGCTGAGCGAACAGGTGCATCGGAATCACCGGTTCGTCGGCACGCTTTTCGACGAAGACAAAAGCCACTGCCGTCACGACGCAGCCGACGATCAACCCGATGATGACGGCCGATCCCCAGGCGTAGGTGTTTCCGCCCCAGGTAGTGAACAGGATCAGACACGTCGCTGCCGTCGCGACGAGAACCATGCCCAGATAGTCGATGCGAGGCTTGCCGAGGTTCGGCTTCCGCAGGTGCAGAAATGCCATCGCGCTCGCGATGGCGAGTAGGCCTAGGGGGATGTTGATCCAGAAGGCCCAACGCCAACCGATGCCCTCGGTGAACCAGCCGCCGAGTAGGGGACCGGCAACCGAAGCCAGTGCGAACACCCCGCCCATCGCACCCATGTACCGGCCGCGTTGCCTGGCGGGGACGACGTCGGCGATGATCGCCTGGGACAGCAGGATCAATCCGCCGCCGCCGAGTCCCTGCACGGCTCGACCAGCGATGAGTGTGGTCATGTCGTGGGACAGACCGCCGATCACCGAACCGACGATGAAAATGCTGATGGCGCCGATGAAGAGGCCCTTGCGGCCGATCAGGTCACCGAGTTTTCCGTACACCGGCATCATGACGGTCGAGGCGAGGATGTATGCCGTCGTCACCCAGACCATGTGGTTGACGCCGTTCAATTCGCCCACGATGGTGGGCAAAGCGGTACTGAAGATCATCTGGTCGAGCGAAGCCAGAAGCATCGTGATCATCAGCCCGACAAAAACGAGGATGATCGACCGTTTGTCCGGCGAGGCCTCGGTGTCGGTATGCGTGCCGTCGGGCTCGACGGTCGCAGCTTCTCGAGTGGACATGTAGTTCCTTAGTTGAGTGACGGCGGGTGCGAGAGTGTGGATCAGCTCTCGGACCTCAGTATTCGAGCCATCAGGAGTAGTGCCGGATCGAGCAAATCTGTTCTGGGGCTTGCCCGTTCACTGTTCTGCCATTTTCGGAAGACGTAACGCATCGCGGCGCCTGCGGTGATGACCGTTGCTGTGGCTTCGTCGGCAGCGGCTGTGTCCGAGTGCAGGCGGCGATACTCGGTTCTGTTCGACAACTCCCGCGTGAGGATCCGGGTGAGCGTGTCTTCAAGATCGTGGAAGGTGGCCAGATGTTGTTGCAACAGCGTGGGATGACGCTCGAACAATTCGCGTCGATGCGCGAGCAGATCGGGTCGCTCGTCGACGATTTGCATCGCCGCCTCGAATACCGCGAGAGCGCCGCGCAGCGGATCGTCCGGGTGCTCGCCGATGAGCGTGAGCATGGTCGTCTCACTTGGCACGACGAGCATGAGCCCACCGATCGCTGCGTCCTTGGTGGGGAAGTAGTTGAAGAACGTGCGGGTCGACAGATTGCAGGCTTCGCAGATTTTCTCGACGGTCACTTCGTCATAGCCCAGGTCGAGAACGAGTTCGACGGCGGTGTGCTCGATCAGCTGCCTCGTCGCAATTCGTTTTCGTTCGCGCAATCCGAGAGTTTCGGTTCCCATTTCATCCATAATTGCACAGAGTGCAAAGTTTCATCGAATGCAATATTTCGCCCAAGAATGCCTCATGAAATGCAAAAATGGGGATCGGGTGCCTGGTGGATAGGATGAACCGCGTGGAAGACACCTTGCCCCCTTGCCCTGAATGCGCCGGCGAATACACCTACGAGATGGGCGCGTTGATGGTCTGCCCGTCCTGCGCGCACGAGTGGGCGCTGACCGATAGTGCCGGCGAGGACCTGGGTGTGGTGAAAGATGCCGTAGGCAACATTCTTGCGGACGGCGACACGGTGACGGTCGTCAAGACGCTCAAGGTGAAGGGCAGTCCGACCGGCATCAAGTCAGGTACGAAAGTTCGCAACATCCGCCTTGTTCAGGGTGTTGGTGACCACGACATCGACTGCAAGGTCGACGGCATCGGACCGATGCAATTGAAGTCGAGCGTCGTCAAGAAGGTGTGACCGGACAGCGATAGTTGTCGGCTCGAAATCCTGTTCAGTTTCGACGGTTCGATAGCCACAATCGAGGTGATTCTCGACCGCTCGAACGAATGGACCGAACTGTGCCGAACTCGATCTGCCTGGTGCCCGCACTCGATAACACCGCACTCGATACAGACGAGCAGTGGAGACGCATCGTCGATGCGCTGACGCGCAGGGGTTTCCTCGGCGCCGGGCTCGGTGTCGCGGCCGCGACATTGCTGGCAGCGTGCAGCAGCGACGAAAACGGCTCGGCGCCAAGTGGTCTCGTCACAGTGCAGGATGAGACGGGCAGTGTCGAGATTCCGTCGGATCCGCAGCGAATGGTCATCGCCCATGTCAGCGCCATGGCGACGGTGCTCGACCTCGGTGTGCCGCCGGAGAAGATCGTCGGCGGCTTCTTCGGTCTCGAGGGTGTGAGCGGTGACGCGGTGTTGCGTACGATGCCGGAGGCTGCGAACATCCCGAACCTCGGCACGGCGGGGACGTGGAACAAGGAAGCGATCATCGGCGCGTCGCCGGATCTGATCGTCATGCTCCTGACCGCCGGAAATGCTTATGCGGCAAAGTCCTACGACGAACTCTCCGCGACCGGTGTTCCAGTATTCGCCGGCTTCAACGGGTACCTCACGTGGGCCGAGATGAAGAAGTTGGTCACCTCGATGGGCGTCGCGGTCCGACGCGAAGACGCTGCTGCGGAATTGAACGCGAGAACGGAAGAGCGCCTCCTCACAATCAAGGATCGACTCTCCGCCCTCGGTTCGTTGCCGTCGGTGACCCTCCTCCGCACCGGCGAGAACGGTGTCGTCTACAACCAGGTCGACGCTCTTCTCGACGCCCTCGGTTTCCCCGGCGATCGAGCTACATCGGAGGAGTTCACGCGCACACTCACAGCGGAGCAACTCGATCAGGTGACCAGCGACGTGATCATCGTGGGCGCATTCCAGGACCAGCAGGACGTCCGCGCGCAGTTGGCGATGAACCCGCTCTGGGAGCGTCTTCCCGCTGTCCGCTCGGGGAACGTCCATTACGTCGACGACAGCCTGTGGGGCTCGGGCTATTCTCCCCGCGCGACCGAGCTGCGACTCGACGACATCGAGCGGATCTTCAGCTGACGCCGTCGTGTCACCTCGACTTATCGGTGCATTACCTCGAGAATCATGACCATGGACAAAATCAGGTTCTTCGAGCTGGTCACCGAATGGTTCGAGGTACTCGGTGTTGTCGCCATGGTTCTCGGGTTCGTGTTCGCATTCGTGATCGCGGGGCGCGCATGGAGTCGAACGCGGGACGGTAGTTCGGCGTTTCGTACTCTGCGCGAGACCATGGGCGCGGTCATCCTTCTCGGCCTCGAGATCCTTGTCGCCGCTGATCTGGTGAAGACGGTGACGTCGTCGCCGTCGCTGACAGACGCCGCAGTTCTGGGCATGATCGTTCTTATTCGGACCGTGCTGAGCCTGTCGATTCAGATCGAGATCGACGGGGTACTTCCGTGGCGCAAGGCGTTGGTGTCAAGTCCGGAACTCCTGGTACGCGCAGCGCGCGGATCAGGAGGCCGCACGACGCCCGACGCGTCGAGTTCGTAGCGATAGCCGTTGCGAGTGAAAGGTCGGGCAGATGACAGCAGTGCGTACCGAGCATCTCACGGTCGACGAAAGGCGGGCGCGCGGCCGTCAGGCGCGTAGAGATACGCCATTGGCCGCGCTCGCGGATCTGGCAGAGAGTGAACGTGATCCGATATCACTGCTCGAATTGCAGGCGAAGTCGCGGGTACAGGACCTGGTGCCCATCCGATACGGGCGGATGTCGGCATCGCGGTTCTCGTTCTTCCGCGGCGCTGCACTGGTGATGGCCGACGATTTGTCACGCAGTCCGGATTCGGGTCTTGCCAGCCAACTCTGCGGCGACGCGCACCTGAGCAACTTCGGTATCTATGCGACGCCCGAGCGAAAGCTCGCGTTCGACATCAACGACTTCGACGAAACGTACCCGGGACCGTTCGAATGGGACGTGAAACGACTGGCCGCAAGTTTGGTGATCGCCGCAAAGGACAACGGATTTTCGGGCAAGGAGCGGAAGAAGATCGTTCGCGGATGCGCGGCCGAGTATCGGGAAACCATGATCACCCAGGCAGGATTGGGAAATCTTGCAGTCTGGTACTCGCACATCGCACCCGAGGACGGGCTCGAGGCTCTCCAGATCGACCTGAAGAAGCGCATGCTTGCTCGCACACAAGCGACGCTGGACAAGGCTCGTCGCCGCGACAGTGTGCAGGCGGCAGGCAAGTTCACCGAAATCGTCGACGGCCGGCGGCAATTCATCAGTGATCCGCCGCTGATCGTGCCCGCAAACGAGTTGTTCGCAGGGACCGATCTCACGCAGATCGAGGAGTTGCTACGTCAGCGCGTTCGGTCGTATCGGAGCACGCTGCAGTGGGACCGTCGGGTGTTGCTCGAAAGCTTCGAGATGACGCACATTGCGCGGAAGGTTGTCGGTGTCGGGAGCGTCGGAACACGCGCATGGATGATCCTCATGAAAGGAGTCGACGACGACGATCCGTTGATCCTGCAGGTCAAGGAAGCTCAACCCTCGGTATTGTCCGGCTACGTCGATGGTCCGACCTTCAAGAACGAAGGGGAACGCGTCGTCAACGGGCAACGCTTGATGCAAGCGACAAGCGACATCTTTCTCGGCTGGGAACGAGGGCCGGGGCTCGACGAGGGTGAGCACGATTTCTACATTCGTCAACTGCGTGACGGTAAAGGGTCGGCAGTCATCGAAGAGATGGTGCCGCAGGGGCTGGAACTCTACGGGCGCCTGTGCGCCAGGGTCCTTGCCTACGCACACGCTCGCTCGTCCGATCGGATAGCGATCGCCGAATATCTCGGTGACGGAACCGAATTCGATTTCGCGATCGGGGAGTTCGCGGCTGCCTACGCCAAGCGCAATGCTCGCGATCACGCCGCTCTGCTGACCGCGATCGACGACGGTCGCGTGTCAGCAGAGCGGGGAGTGTGACGACTCAGGCGAACGCGCCGTCGAGCCAGCCCTGCCACGCTGCCGTTGCTGATCCACCGTCAGCACCCTCTGCGAAGAGGTGATGGGCCGCGTCGACGGTGCCGCCGAAAGCATTTCGGCCGTAGAACCGCAGCAATGCGTCCTGGGTGCGCAAGCCGATGAACCAGTCGTTGATGTAGTCGACAATCGCGTCGACGGTTCCGATTCCGGGGACTTCCACCGACGCGGAGTCACCGACAGCGGCGCCCGAGGTGATTCCGAGGGCGCTGCGAAGCGTTCCCATCGCTTGCGGCGCGGAAGAGGATTCCGGGCCTTCAGCCGAGACATAGGTGGTGGGCCTGCCGGCGAAGTACCGCACGTACTGGCCGAGACTGTGCAGGTAGAAGTCCGTGTGCTTGCTCGCGCCGTCGTACTGGTTGTCCCAGTCATCGGCAAACACTCCGGCGTGGACGTAGCGGACAACGGCGGTGCTCTCGTCGAGGGCCTCGACGACGTATTCGAGGTTGTTGAACCAGCCGTCGGGGCCTTGCATGTGGATGGCGAGTTCGCGGGGTGGCTCCCACGTGGCGATGATCGGGCTGTCCGGGCGGCTGCCGTCGGCGGGGATCTCGAGAGGGGAGGGGAACATCCAGCCGGCCGTTTCGGCCGAGATGGCGGCCCAGATCTGCTCGGGGGTTCCTGGGACGACCACCTCGCGGCGGATTTCGAATTTCTCGGACATTGCTACTTCTCCGTTTCGGGCGCGTCGATCGCTTGGGTTGTGATGGTTTGGGGTGTGGTGAGGCTGGGATGCAGGGCGACAACGAGGCGGTGTTTGCGTCCGCCTTCGGAATTGCCGTCGTGATACTTGGCGACGAGTGAGTTGATCGACTCGCCGAGTTCGCCGGCGAAGGCGGCACGGTCGGCCGCCGTGGCAAAGGTGATGTCGCTGTCGATGGCAAAGGACGCCAACGGTTTTCCGGCTGCAGTTGCTCCGGCGATCAGTTCGCCGACCTCTCGGACGATCCGCGCTGCGAGACTGACGAGCCAGCGCGCCGAGAGTTGATCGGGGAACCGGCCCGGGTCCGGGGCGAGCGCCGACATGGCGGCAGGGGATATGACGTACGACGCGGCGCTGGCCTGCATGATTCGCTCGGTCATGTTGCCTCGCTTGCGTTCCTCGACGAGCTCGACAAGTCCGTGGTCTTCGAGAGTGCGCAGGTGATAGTTCACCTTCTGGCGTGTCAGCCCGATCCGGGGCGCCAGCGAGGATGCCGATCCCGGCACCGCCAATTCGGCCAGAATCCGTTGCCGAATCGGATCGAGCGACGCCTCGGCAGCTCCGGGGCGATCGATGACTGCTACGTCCAACATGAGAAAACCATCCCACCGACAACTGAATCTGTCAAGACAGAAAAAATTGTCGGTGGGATGGTTTCGGAGGTTCGCTATCGCTTGAGGTCGGGCGGGTTGTTCAGATCCCGCGCCGAGTACGTGTCACACGACGAAATCTGGCCGGTCTGGTATCCGGTCTTGAACCACGCCTGCCGCTGTGCGGAGGAGCCGTGTGTCCAGCCTTCGGGGTTGACCCGACCGGTCGTGGACTTCTGGATGCGGTCGTCGCCCACCGATGACGCCGCCGAGAGGGCGTCTCGAATATCGCTCTCGGACAAGGGCTTCAGGAATGGTTGACCGGTCGCTTCGTCGGGAATCGTGTCCGCAAAATGTGCCCAGACGCCGGCGTAGCAATCGGCCTGGAGTTCGGTGCGAACCGCACCCGACTGCTCACCCTGCGGGTCGGCCTGCGCGCGGCCGATGTCGCCGAGCTGATTCTGGATGTGATGTCCGAACTCGTGCGCGACCACGTACTCCTGTGCGAGCGGTCCGGCGCTGGAACCGAAACGGTCGACGAGTAGTTGGAAGAAACTCGTGTCGAAGTACGCCGTTTGGTCCGCCGGGCAGTAGAACGGACCGACGTCACTCGACGCCTGGCCGCAACCGGTGTTGACCGAACCGCTGAACAAGACAACTTCGGGACGCACGTACGCCGTGCCGGTCTGCTTCACCAACTGCTGTTCCCAAACGTCGTCGAGGCTTCCGACGGTCAGCGTTACTCGGCAGTTCACATCGGCGTTGGCCTGAGCGCCGGTGCACTCGTCGACCGACGACAGTCCGGTCGACGAACTCGAAGTCTCGGTGGACGTGCCCAGTAATGAGCCGGGATCGCCGCCGAACAACAGCGCCAGGATCAGAACGATGATGCCGCCCGCGCCACCGCCGATCGCGATTTTGCCGCCGCGGCCACCGCCACCCCCGCCGCCTTGAACCTGAACGCGTCCCGCTTCGCCGCGGGCCCCCTCGTTGAAGGTCATCTATGTCCGCTTTCTGCTGTCGTGAACAAGTGCTTGCCGTCACTTCTGGAGATAGCTTCGCATGCGATGCGGGTCCGCGTTTCCGCTCTGTGCAGTTCGCTCCGTAGGATCGCAGGCAAAGTAGTCGGTCGTCGGTTATTGGAAGTAGTTCGAAAGGAATCCCGTGCTGCGCACACATCTCGCCGGTTCATTGCGACCCGAGCAGGCAGAGCAGACCGTAACGCTCACCGGTTGGGTAGCCAGGCGTCGTGATCACGGCGGAGTGATCTTCATCGATCTCCGTGATGCATCCGGAGTTGCGCAGGTAGTTTTCCGGGCAGGTGACGTGGCCGAGCAGGCGCACCGTCTGCGCGCGGAATACTGCGTTCGCGTGACCGGAACGGTCGAGGTTCGCCCCGAGGGCAACCAGAACTTCGAGATCCCCACCGGAGCGATCGAGGTCAACGCCACTGAACTCGAGGTTCTCAACGAAAGCGCACCGCTGCCGTTCCAGCTCGACGATCAGGTCGGCGAAGAAGCGCGCCTCAAGTACCGCTACCTCGACCTGCGTCGTGAAGGCCCCGGCTCCGCAATTCGCTTGCGCTCCAAGGTAAGTGCTGCAGCGCGCGGCGTTCTCGCGCATCACGAGTTCGTCGAGGTCGAGACTCCGACGCTCACGCGCTCGACGCCCGAGGGTGCCCGTGACTTCCTGGTGCCGTCGCGCCTTCAGCCCGGTAGCTTCTACGCACTGCCGCAGAGCCCGCAGCTGTTCAAGCAGCTCCTCATGGTCGGCGGCATCGAGCGCTACTACCAGATCGCACGTTGCTACCGCGACGAGGATTTCCGCGCCGATCGCCAGCCCGAGTTCACTCAGCTCGACATCGAGATGGCTTTCGTCAACCAGGACGACATCATCCTGCTCGCCGAGGAAATCCTGACGGCGCTCTGGAAGCTCGTCGGCCACGAGATCAAGACGCCGATCGACCGCATGACCTACACCGAGGCAATGCGTCGTTACGGCAGCGACAAGCCGGACCTGCGTTTCGACATCGAACTCGTCGAGTGCATGGACTTCTTCAAGGACACGACGTTCCGCGTGTTCCAGGCGGAGTACGTCGGCGCCGTCGTGATGCCCGGCGGTGCAAGCCAGCCGCGCAAGCAACTCGACGCCTGGCAGGAATGGGCCAAGCAGCGTGGGGCCAAGGGTCTGGCGTACGTGTTGGTCGGTGAAGACGGCACTCTCGGTGGACCTGTTGCCAAGAACCTGACCGACGCCGAGCGTGAGGGCCTGGCCGCCCACGTCGGAGCTCAGCCGGGAGACTGCGTCTTCTTCGCAGCTGGTGCAACGAAGCCGATGCGCGCCCTCCTCGGCGCTGCCCGTGGTGAGATCGCCCGCAAGAAGGACCTCATCGATCCTGACGCGTGGGCCTTCGTGTGGATCGTCGACGCTCCGATGTTCGAGCCGACCGCCGACGCCACTGCATCCGGTGACGTCGCTCTCGGCCACTCCGCGTGGACCGCCGTGCACCACGCGTTCACGTCGCCGAAGCCGGAGTTCTTCGACACGTTCGACACCGATCCGGATTCCGCTCTCGCCTACGCGTACGACATCGTCTGCAACGGCAACGAGATCGGCGGCGGCAGTATTCGTATCCACCGCAAGGACATTCAGGAACGAGTGTTCAAGGTGATGGGTATCTCCGAGGACGAGGCGCAGGAGCAGTTCGGCTTCCTCCTCGACGCCTTCGCCTTCGGTGCGCCGCCGCACGGCGGAATCGCATTCGGCTGGGACCGCATCACCGCGCTCCTCGCCGGCATGGATTCCATCCGTGAGGTCATCGCGTTCCCGAAGTCCGGCGGCGGCGTCGACCCGCTGACGGATGCTCCGGCACCGATCTCGGCTCAGCAGCGCAAGGAATCGGGTATCGACGCGAAGCCCGAGAAGAAGTCAGAGGACAAGAAGTCCGAAGGCGACACCGGCGAAGCCAAGTAGAGCCGACACCGGATCGCCATGCTGCATTTGCGGGTGATCTGCCCGATCGAGCGCACCGAGCAAGTTCTCGGTGCGCTCGCGTCGCAGCGGGGCGCGACACACATCGTCGTGATGCGCGACGTCGCGGTTCATCCTGCCGGCGACATGGTGGAGGCCGACGTCGCCCGTGAGGCGGCAAACGACGTCGTCGATGCCCTGAACGAACTCGGCGTCGCCGAGGACGGCGGAATGACGCTCGTACCGGTCGAGACGGTGTTGTCGGCGGCGGCGCGCAAAGCCGAGCGTGACGTGCCTGGTGATCCCGCGGATTCCGTCGTGTGGGAGGAATTGCTGTCCCGCACTCGCGAAGAGTCGACTCTCAACGGATTGTTCGTCGCGTTCCTGACCATTGCGTGTCTGCTGGCCGCGATCGGCGTCGTCACCGACTCTCAGATCACGATCGTCGGCGCCATGGTCGTCGGTCCGGAGTTCGGTCCGCTGGCTGCTTTGGCAGTCGCACTCGTACGGCGGGATCGACGGTTGCGTCGGCGTTCGATTCTCGCGCTTGCCGTCGGATTCCCCATCGCGATGGGCGTGACGCTTGCCGCAACGTTCGTGGTGAAGTTCTTCGGATGGATGGACGTCGTCAGTCTCGAGTCACTCCACGAGGTCGATTTCGTATACAAGGTCGGGCCCATTTCGTTTGTCGTCGCGCTTCTTGCCGGTGCGGCTGGGATGCTGGCACTCGTCTCGTCGAAGTCCGCTGCCTTGGTCGGGGTGTTCATCTCTGTCACCACGGTTCCTGCCGCCGGTTTCGCGGTGGTTGCGGCAGCAAACGGAGAATGGCGGATCGCCGGGTTGTCGTCTCTGCAACTGGCTGTCAACCTGCTCGGGATCGTCACTGCCTGCGTGCTTGTTCTCTGGCTCAGAACCCGGGCCGACGAGGAATTCGAAGCAGCGTTGAAAGGCATTTCTCGATTTGTCGACGAGGACAAGACTCCATGACGTCGCAGGTTCGGAGTTCTGCTCACCGACAGCAAAATTCTCGAGAGAACTGTGTGCCGATGTGGCGATTGGGGACTTTTGTCATCGCCGCAGGTAGTCGGCAATTTCTGTTGCTGTGAGGCCTTGAATTCTCCGCTGCGAGCGGACGAGCTGGGCATGATCGGAGTCACTAACGGGTAAGTTGGTCGGTGATGACCGCATTACTGGCAGACCCCGTTTCCGAAGTCGTCGCAGCTGCTGAGCAGTTGCTGACACGCCGCACAGGGGCACCCGTAACCCTGGTGGATCCCGTAGATCTCGGGGGGAGTGGCCGCACCGTCGTGCTGCGCGTTCGCGTCGCCGAGAACCCGTTCTCCCTGCCCCGAACTTTGGTGATCAAGCAGGTCCGCGACAACTTCCAGGGAGCTACCAAAACAGCGATTGCGCTCCCGGCCGCGTCCGAAGGTGACTTCGACGTCGAGACCGCATTCCTTCGTGAAGCGGTGTCGTATCAGTTCGCCAACGCGCTTGCCAAGGACGCACGCCCCGGCGCCGAACTGTTGGCGTCCGACCTCGATGCTCGCCTCCTGATCCTGAGTGATCTCGGCGACGCCACCGCAATCAGCGTCCGACTCGAAGACTCCGACCCGGACACCGTCACTTACACGTTGATGGCCATGGCTCAGGCAATGGGACGCATGCACGCCGCGACCGTCGGCCGGGAGGACGACTTCACCGCACTGCTGCGTCGAGCCGAGGTTGCCCATTGCTCCGATGAAGTTGCGGATCAGGTGGGACGTGCCGTGGCCGGTGTTCCCGCGATGCTGGTGGAAAGTCTCGGCATCGATGTGAGTTCGGACATTCTCGAGCAGGTTCAGCATGCGCAGACACTGTTCAGCGGTGGCCGGTTCCGTGCCTTCAGTCCGTCGGACCTGTGCCCCGACAACATCATCGTCAACGACGACGGCGTGCAGTTCCTCGACTACGAGTGGGGTGGCTACCGCGATGCCCTCCTCGACATCACCTACGCGTTGGTGTCTTTCCCCGGTTGCCTGTGCAACATCGACCTGACCGAAGAGCGGGCGTCGGCGATGGTCGATGCCTGGCGGGCCGAGGTAGTGGGGATGTGGCCCGCCCTGGCCGACGAGGCCGAATTGGGCCGCCGGATTGTCGAGGCCCAACTCATCTGGGTCTGGCTCAGTACCTATCTGTACCTGCCCGAGGATCATTCGCGTATCGCCGCCGTCCGCGAACATTATCTCTCGATTCCACGCGCCGACGCACTGGTCGGACGCTGGGCCAGGCTCGCACGCTCGGCTCAGCTCGCCGGCAACGCCGCCGTCGAGGCACACGCCCGCGACGTCGTGGCGGCGCTGCGGACCGAGTTCAGCTGAGGCCCTGACCGATCACACACTGAAGGGCGCCCGTGCACGAAGCACGAGCGCCCTTTCTCGGTCGAGTCCGCTCAGTTGTCGGAGACCAGATCGTTCTCGGACAGGTCCGTCGCCGCGAGCGCCGTCGCCAGATCGGGATGCCGGAACGTCGACGTCACCTGGTCGGCCACGACTCGGAAAGCAGAGGCCAGGGTCGCGGACTTGTCCGGTTCGGCCGCCCACGTTGCGGTCTGTTCGACGACGACCACGCCGTGGTGGACGTACATCTTTCCGGGGACGAGCGTGATGCCGGCGTTGGTGGCCCACTCGCGCAGGGCAGCGAGTCCCTGGCTCGCGCCCTTGGGGCCGCCTACCTCGATGTCGTCACTCGACAACTGCAGCAGAGTGTCGACGTCTTGGGAGTTGAGTGCATCGTGCCACGCGAGGACGGTGGCGATCTCGGAGGTGCTCATGGCGACAACGCTATCCAATGCGGATTCACGACTGGGTGAGGGCTGGCGGAACAGCGGATTGTGTCGGGCGTCGGTGGTCTCTAGTAGCGTCGATTCGTGAGCGATTGGCAAGCGGAAGACAGTGTGGGGGCGAAAGACGGCGTGGTGGCGGAAGACGGCCTGTTCGAGGCAACTCCGGAGGAATCCGCGATCGTCGACGAACCAGATGTCGTGTCTGTAGCCGAGCGCGCCCTGTCCTCGGTGCCGCCCGGAGCTCCTCTGGCTGTCCGCATGCGTCCGCTCACTCTTGGTGAAGTTGTCGGTCAACAGCACTTACTCGGGCCCGGCGCGCCACTCCGCAGAATGGTCGAGGGGTCCGGCGCCGCATCGGTACTTCTGTACGGACCTCCCGGCACCGGCAAGACCACGCTCGCATCGTTGATCTCGGGTGCTACCGGCCGCCGGTTCGAGGCTCTGTCGGCTCTGTCCGCCGGAGTCAAAGAAGTCCGCGGTGTCATCGAACTCGCGCGCCGCCGCCTGCTGAACGGCGAACAAACCGTCTTGTTCATCGACGAGGTTCATCGCTTCTCCAAGACCCAGCAGGACGCCTTGCTCGCCGCGGTCGAGAACCGCATCGTGCTCTTGGTCGGCGCGACCACCGAGAACCCGTCGTTCTCGGTCGTCTCCGCTCTGTTGTCGCGCTCGTTGGTCCTGCAACTGCAATCGCTCACCGCTGCGGATGTCCAGGAACTGCTCGAGCGCGCTGTCGCCGACGAACGCGGGTTCGGCGGAGCGATCACGATCGACGACGACGCGATGGAACACCTCGTTCGTCTGGCGGCCGGCGACGCCCGCCGAGCCCTGACGGCACTCGAGGCTGCCGCCGGAGCTGCACTGGACACGGCCGGTGACGCTTCGGGCCCGGTGGTGCTCGACCTCGCGACCGTCGAGGCCAGTGTCGACAAGGCCGCGGTTCGGTACGACCGTGCCGGAGATCAGCACTACGACGTCATCAGTGCATTCATCAAGAGCATTCGTGGATCAGACGTCGACGCCGCCCTGCACTACCTCGCACGGATGCTGACCGCGGGCGAAGACCCTCGCTTCATCGCACGGCGTCTGGTGGTTCACGCCAGCGAAGACATCGGCATGGCTGATCCGATGGCGCTGCAGACTGCCACCGCCGCGGCGCAGGCAGTGCAGCTGATCGGTATGCCGGAGGCTCGTCTGGCGCTGGCACAGGCCACCATTCATCTGGCGACGGCTCCCAAATCGGGTGCGGTCATCGCCGCACTCGGCGCGGCCATGGCCGACGTGGCCGCCGGAAAATCCGGACTGGTACCGCCGCACCTGCGTGACGGGCACTACAAGGGCGCCGAGCAATTGGGCAACGCAGTCGGATACAAGTACCCGCACGACACACGTGATGGTGTTCTGCGGCAACAGTATCCACCGGACGATCTGGTAGGTGTCGACTATTACCAGCCCACCGCGCACGGCAACGAGCGGGAGATCGCCGATCGGGTGAGCAAACTTCGCCGAATAGTTCGTGGCTGACGCCTGCCAGGTTCCACCGGCCGACGCGTTAGTCTGGACACCCATAGCTCGACGCTCTTGAAGGTAAGGACCGGTTAGTGCAAACCCACGAGATCCGCAGGCGATTCCTCGACCACTTCGTCAAGGCCGGCCACACCGAGGTGCCCAGCGCCTCGCTGATTCTCGACGACCCGAACCTTCTGTTCGTCAACGCGGGCATGGTTCCGTTCGTGCCGTTCTTCCTCGGGCAGCAGACGCCGTCCTACTCACGGGCGACGTCCGTGCAGAAGTGCGTCCGCACCCTGGACATCGAAGAGGTCGGCATCACCACCCGCCACAACACCTTCTTCCAGATGGCGGGCAACTTCTCCTTCGGTGACTACTTCAAGAAGGAAGCCATCTCCCACGCCTGGCAGTTGCTGACAGGTTCGGTCGAGGACGGCGGATACGGCATCGATCCCACGCGCCTGTGGGCCACCGTCTACCTCGACGACGACGAAGCATTCTCGATCTGGCGCGACGAGGTAGGAGTGCCCGAAGAGCGCATCCAGCGCCGAGGCATGAAGGACAACTACTGGTCCATGGGCATTCCCGGGCCGTGCGGCCCCTGCTCGGAGATCTTCTACGACCGCGGCGCCGAATACGGCGTCGAGGGTGGCCCCGAAGCCGACGAGGATCGCTACATCGAGATCTGGAACCTCGTGTTCATGCAGAACGAGCGCGGCGAGGGCACCAACAAGGGCGACTACCCGATCCTCGGACCGTTGCCGAAGAAGAACATCGACACCGGCATGGGCGTCGAGCGCGTTGCGTTCCTCCTGCAGGGCGTCGAAAACGTCTACGAGACAGATCTTCTCCGCCCCGTCATCGACAAGGCCGCCGAACTGACCGGCAGTGTCTACGGGACCGACCACACTTCAGACGTCCGTTTCCGCGTCATCGCCGACCACGCACGCACCGCAGCGATGTTGATCGCCGACGGTGTGAACCCCGGCAACTACGGCCGCGGCTACGTCCTGCGCCGGTTGCTGCGTCGCATCGTGCGTTCGGCCAAACTGCTCGGCAGCGAGCAGCCCACCATGCGCGAGTTCATGGTCGTCGTCCGCGACACGATGGCGCCGTCGTACCCGGTTCTGGAAACCGACTTCACGCGCATCGAGAACGTTGCCGTCGGCGAGGAGACCGCGTTCCTCAAGACGCTGGCTTCGGGTTCTGCTCTGTTCGAGAATGCTGCCGAGACGGTCAAGTCGTCCGGAAAGTCGGTCATCGCCGGCGATCAGGCGTTTGCACTGCACGACACCTACGGCTTCCCGATCGACCTCACGCTCGAGATGGCGTCCGAGGCCGGTCTCACCGTGGACGAGGACGGCTTCCGCACGCTCATGGCCGAGCAGCGCAAGCGCGCCAAGGACGACGCTCAAGCGCGCAAGCACGCCCATGCCGACCTCACGGTCTACAAGGAACTGCTCGACCGAGGAGCCACCGAGTTCACCGGTTTCGACGAGCTGGTCTCCGAGGCTCACGTCCTCGCACTGATCGTCGACGGCGTCCGTGTCCCGGTCGCGAAGGCCGGTCAGGACGTCGAGGTCATCCTCGACCGCAGCCCGCTCTACGCAGAGTCCGGTGGACAGATCGCCGACATCGGTTCGCTCACCGCGCCGGGCCTCGAAGCCAAGGTCAACGACGTACAGAAGATCGCCAAGAAGGTCTGGACGCACAAGGTGACGGTGCAGAAGGGCGAGATCACCGAGGGCGACGTCGTGCTCGCGCACGTCGACGCCGAGTGGCGCAAGGGTGCAACCCAGGGGCACTCCGGTACCCACATGGTGCACGCGGCGCTGCGTCAGGTGCTCGGCCCCAACGCGGTGCAGGCAGGCTCGCTCAACAAGCCGGGTTACCTCCGCTTCGACTTCTCCTGGCAGGGCGCGCTGTCCGACTCCCAGAAGCAGGACATCGAGGCACTCACCAACGAAGCCGTGGCGTCGAACTACGCGGTCAACACATTTGTCACGGATCTCGACAAGGCCAAGGCGATGGGTGCGATGGCACTCTTCGGTGAGAACTACGGCGACGAGGTTCGTGTCGTCGAAATCGGCGGCCCGTTCTCGATGGAACTGTGCGGTGGCACTCACGTCGGAAGCTCCGCACAGATCGGTCAGGTAACGCTGCTCGGTGAACAGTCGGTCGGCTCCGGAATCCGACGCGTCGAGGCGTACGTCGGTTTGGACTCCTACCGCTACCTCGCCAAGGAACGCGCGCTCCTGGCCGGACTCTCCTCCTCGCTGAAGGTTCCTTCGGAAGAGGTGCCCGCCCGCGTCGAGGCGCTCGTCGAGCGACTCAAGGTGGCCGAGAAGGAACTCGAACAGACAAAGGCCAAGGCAGTGCTGGCGTCAGCAGGCGAGTACGTCGCCAAGGCCAAGCGCATCGGCAGTGTCCTCGTCATCGCCGAGCCTGCTCCCGCCGGAGTCGGCGGAAACGACCTGCGCAGCCTCGTCACGGACATCAAGGGTCGCCTCGGCTCCGAACCTGCCGTCGTAGCTCTGCTCGGTGACGTCGACGGCAAGGTTCCGTTCGTGGTCGCCTCGAGCAAGGCAGCTCAAGGTCTCGGTGTGAAGGCCGGTGAGCTGGTCGCGTCGTTCGGTCCCAAGATCGGCGGCCGCGGCGGCGGAAAGCCCGACATGGCCCAGGGTTCGGGTTCGGACTCCGCAGGAATCCCGGCGGCGCTCGATGCGATCCGGGACAGAGTCGGAGAGCTGGCGGGCGGCAGCTGACGGTGATGGCTACGCAGCAGGGTCCCGATCGCCCCGGCATCGACGACCCTGGTCGCGGGCGGCGCATCGCCATCGACGTGGGCAGTGTTCGCATCGGCGTCGCGTCCAGCGACCCCGACGGCATCCTCGCGACACCGGTGGAAACGGTTCCACGCTCGAAGGAGCGTGGGCCCGACGCGCCGGATATCCGGCGCATTATCGCCATCGTGTCCGAATACGAGGCCGTTGAGGTTATCGTCGGACTGCCACAGACGCTGCGCGGTGAGCAAGGTAAGGCCGCCGGTATCGCGACTGCATTCGCCAAACGACTGCAGCGGGCCGTCGAACCGATCCCGGTGAGACTGTCCGACGAACGACTGACGACCGTCACGGCTGCGCGCAATCTCCGCGAAAGTGGAGTCAAGGCACGCGGCCAGCGACCGATGATCGATCAGGCTGCGGCGGTGGAAATCCTGCAAGGCTGGCTGGACGAGCGGAGTAGAGCTGTGAAACCAGGGGAGTCGTCGAAGGACGCTGCACTGGAGGGCGATCTGTGAACGCGCGGTGGGATGAGGGCGGCGGAAGCCGGCCCACCAGTTCGTTCGACTTCGACAACGACGAGACCATGGTCATGCGTGCACTGCCGCAGAACATCGATCCGCCGCATATGTCGCGAGCCGAGGCACGCAAGCAACGCGAAGCGCGCAACAAGCGCGCCAAGCGTGGCAAGAAGGTCGGCGTTCTCGCCCTGCTGGTGTTGGTGATCGCAGTCCTCGGTGTCGGTGCATACGGCGCTCTCTGGTACATGGATCGCAACAAGACCGCGGAGGATTTTGCCGGCCCCGGCGGCGCACCCGTGGTCATCCAGATCAACAGTGGAGAAACCGCATCGGAGATCGGTGCGACGCTCGAGGCGAAGAACGTCGTCGCGAGTTCCGCTGCTTTCTACAACGCGGCGATCGCCAATCCGTCTGAGATCCAGAAGGTGCAACCCGGCTTCTACCAGGTGCCGGTGCAGAGTAGCGCCGCGAGCGCACTCGACACCTTGGTTGCCCCGGACTCCCGAGTCGGCAGTGTTGTCATCGCCGAAGGGCGTCAGCTGCACGACAGTTCGGACGCGCAGACCGGCTCGCTCAAGAAGGGCATCTACAACCTCATTTCCGAGGCGAGTTGTGTCGGCCCGGTTTCCGCTCAGAAATGTGTCTCGACAGACGAATTGAACACTGCGGGAGCATCTTCCGATCTGGCTTCGCTCGGCGTGCCCGAATGGGCGATGTCGTCGGTCAAGAGCGTGCCGGACAAGGACCGTCAGCTCGAAGGCCTGATCGCCGCCAGCAGTTGGGATTTCGATCCCACCGCGACGCCCACCGAGATCCTGCGGTCGTTGGTCGAGGGTAGCGCCGCCAAGTACGAGGCCACGGGAATTCTGACAGCCGGCAGCGGGGTCGGAATGTCTCCGTACCAGTTGTTGGTGGCAGCGTCGCTGGTCGAGCGTGAGGCGTTGCCCGCAGACATGGCCAAGGTCGCGCGGGTGATCGTCAACCGACTCGCAGTCGATCAGCCTCTGCAGTTCGACTCCACGGTCAACTACTCACTCGACACCACCGAGGTCGCAACCACGGATGCCGACCGTGAGCGCGTCACGCCGTGGAACACGTACGCAATGCCGGGTCTGCCTGCAACGCCCATCGCTTCGCCGAGCATCGACGCGCTGAAGGCCGTGGAATCGCCGGCGGCCGGTGACTGGTTGTACTTCGTCACAATCAACAAGGAAGGCCAGACGCTCTTCACCAAGAGCTACGAGGAGCATTTGGCCAACATCGAACTGGCACAGCAAAGTGGGATTCTCGACAGTGGACGGTAGTACCGCGACTTCGCTCGCGACGCCACGTAAGGCGGCAGTTCTCGGAAGCCCGATCGCTCACTCGAAGTCCCCGTTGCTGCATCTTGCGGCGTACGCGGCTTTGGGGCTGAGCGATTGGACCTACGAGCGGATCGAATGCACCGGCGAGCAGTTGCCTGCCCTCGTCGACTCACTCGGCCCCGAATGGATCGGCCTCTCGGTGACGATGCCGGGCAAGATCGCAGCACTCGAATATGCCACCGAACGCACACCGCGAGCGGTGACCATCGGCTCGGCCAACACCCTGGTTCGCATCGACGGCGGTTGGCGTGCCGACTGCACGGACGTCGACGGAGTCAGCGGTGCGTTGATCGCCGGCGGTGTCGGCGATCTCAGCGGCACTTCGGCGGTAGTTGTCGGCGCGGGCGGCACCGCGCGGCCGGCATTGGTCGCGTTGGCCGACATGGGAGTTCGGACAGTCACCGTGGTCGCGCGTGATCCGGGGCGCGCATCCGGTGCCATCGAATGCGGCGGCGCGGTCGGGTTGGACATTGATCTGGTCGCCTTCGACGACGCACGGCTAGGCGGGATCTGCGCCGAATCCTCGGTCTTGGTCAGTACCGTTCCCGCGGAAGCGGCAGCGCCCTTTGCCCAGCAATTGGGGAAGGCGCGATTTGTCCTCGACGCGATCTACAACCCCTGGCCGACGCCACTTGCTTCGGTTGTCGAGGCGGCCGATGGCACGGTGATCGGCGGCCTCGAGATGTTGCTCAATCAGGCCTTCGGGCAGGTAGAGCAGTTCACGGGCAAGCCCGCTCCGCGAGAGGCGATGGCAGCCGCTATCGCCTAGCTCTGTTCACAGTGTCGAGGTAGTCCACAAGACAATTCGTAGTCTGCCGCTGGTGAACGCCAGACGCCAAGCTCGAAACCATGTGGACGTTGGTGGTCTTGGCAGGCGCTGGGGTAATCGCTGGTTTCGGTGCTCAGGCGATCGTCGACTGTTGGTTGCGGCGATACGGTTATCGACCAGTCGTGACTTTCTGTTGTGTGCCGCAGTGCGCCGTCGCAACAGGCTGGGTTGTCGTCGGTGCGCTGAATACCTCGGTGGTGCAGTTACTTTCCGGTCTCGCCGTGGTGTGGTGGTGCGTCGCGATCTCGACTGTCGACCTGGCTGTGCGTCGGCTGCCCAACAGTTTCACGCTGCCGGGCTACGCCGTCGTGATGGTCTACGCGACGGTGTCGGGAACGGTGTGGGTGGCGGCGGTGGGGTCGGCACTGCTCGCCGGAATCCACCTCCTGGCGCACGTGATGTCGCCTGGTTCCATGGGTGTCGGCGATGTGAAGCTCTCGCTTCCTCTGGGCGCCGTGACCGGATTGGTGGGAGCGGACGCCTGGCTGTGGTCGTTGGTGTCTGCGTCGGTGCTCACCGCAACGCTGGGCACCGCGCTGGAACTGCGAAGACGAGGGCCGGTAGCCCATAATTCGCCCATTGCGCACGGACCCTCGATGTGCCTGGCAGCCTGCGGTTCGATTGCGTTTGCCTGGCTGACGTGACGAGTGCAACATCCGCGAGAAGTCTGGCGTTATTGACCGTTCAACGACGGACGGTGAACTGCAGGAAAGACGTAACCGTCGGTTTCATAAATGCGGGTATTGCCAGCGCGCGGTCCCAGTATGCGGCGAGTCGGACTTGCCGAATGTCCACACCCTGACGTTCACTGAGGTTTCGGAAATGGGACAAAACGAATCTCGTTTCGCACTCGATTATCGGGGGAACCTATGCGCACAAGGCTTTTCGTCGCTGCGGCAGCCTGTTTGGCGGCTGTGGCTGCAGGAGCGGGCGTCGCCGGCGCCGCGCCTGCACCTTCATCGGTGGCACTGGGCGGGGGCTCAGGCATCCTGCTGCCGGACGTGGATCACTCCGATCCTGACCGAGTTGCAGCATGCACGTTGACCGCGGTCGGCTACGACAACGCCGGTTCTCTCGTGGCACTCACCGCCGGACACTGCGGAGTTGTCGGGGACCGGGTGTTCGCCGAGTACCTGCCCGAGGCCGGACCCATCGGTCGGTTCTCTTACTCGAGTCCGGTCTCGGACATCGCCGTGATCGATCTCGACGACGCCAAGGTAGCTCCGCTGCGTACCGTCGGCGGCACGACGATCAACGGAATCGGCGCCCCGCCGGCACCGGGCACGATCGTGTGCAAGGAAGGCCGTTCGACCGGCAACACGTGCGGTATCACCTGGGGCTACGACTCCGTCTACGGTGAGATCGTCGAGCACACGTGCTCGATTCCCGGTGATTCCGGTGGACCGCTCGTCGTCGGTGACCGCCTGGTGGGCTTGATCAGCAACGGCTACCCGCCGTACTGCTTCGAGCCGCTTCCGCCGCCGTTCCACGCTCCCGACAACTCGGCGGACATCAACATCGGTTTGGCTGACATCAACGCAAACGGTGGAGGATTCCGCCTGTTCTAGACCCACAGGCACCCCTGAGATGGCCCACACGCCTCGTGCGTGTGGGCCATCTGTGTTCACCGGGAGGACCACTGTGACAACTGAGGTCTGCGACGTGGAAAGATGGTCGGCGTGCTGCGTTGGATAACTGCCGGAGAATCCCATGGTCCCGCCCTCGTCGCGATGCTCGAGGGCATGGTCGCGGGGGTCGAAGTGACCTCTGAGGCCATCTCGTCCGAACTTGCCCGTCGTCGACTCGGTTACGGCCGTGGCGCACGGATGAAGTTCGAGGCCGACAAGGTCACCATCATCGGCGGTGTCCGCCACGGATTTACGCTCGGTGGCCCCGTGGCCATCGAGATCGGCAACACCGAGTGGCCCAAGTGGGAAACCATCATGTCCGCCGACCCGGTCGACCCGGACCTGCTCGCCGATCAGGCTCGCAATGCCCCGTTGACGCGCCCGCGTCCCGGACACGCCGATTACAGCGGCATGCTCAAGTACGGCTTCAACGACGCGCGTCCCGTCCTCGAGCGCGCCAGCGCTCGCGAGACCGCAGCCCGCGTGGCCGCTGGAACCGTCGCACGGTCCTTCCTGCGTCAGGTATTCGGTGCCGAGGTCGTTTCACACGTTATTTCCATCGGTGCTTCCGAGCCGTACGTCGGACCCGTGCCTGAGGGCAAGGATCTCGACGCGATCGACGCGAGCCCGGTCCGCGCATTCGACAAGGCTGCAGAAGAGTCGATGATCGCCGAAATCGAATCGGCGAAGAAGGACGGCGACACCCTCGGTGGCGTCGTGGAGGTCGTCATCCACGGCCTGCCGGTCGGACTCGGCACTTTCGTCAGCGGCGCCGAGCGTCTCGATTCACGACTTGCAGCTGCTCTCATGGGAATTCAGGCCATCAAGGGTGTCGAGGTCGGTGACGGCTTCGAGACCGCGCGCCGTCGTGGCAGCGAAGCTCACGACGAGATCCGTCCGGGCCCGGACGGCATCGTGCGCTCCACGAACCGCGCAGGCGGTATCGAAGGTGGCATGACCAATGGTGAGGCTCTTCGAGTTCGCGCCGCGATGAAGCCGATCTCGACGGTTCCGCGCGCTCTGGCGACGGTCGACATGGAGAGCGGCGAGGAAGCGGTTGCCATCCACCAGCGCAGCGACGTGTGCGCGGTTCCGGCCGCCGGCGTCGTCGCCGAGTCGATGGTCGCGCTCGTCGTGGCTCAGGCCGCACTCGAAAAGTTCGGTGGTGATTCCATTGCTGAAACCACTGCCAACTACCGTCGTTACGCCGAGGGCATCGCAGCCCGACCGCCTCGATAGGACTCACGTATCGATGAAGCCGAAGGCTGTACTCATCGGTCCGCCCGGTGCCGGCAAATCGACCATCGGTCGACGTCTCGCGCAGGCACTCGAACTCGAGTTGGTCGATACCGACGCCGAGATCGAACGGACCACGGGTAGGACGATCCCGGAGATCTTCACCCATGACGGAGAGCCTCGGTTTCGTGAAATCGAGGAATCGGTGGTTCGCGAAGCATTGCAGTCCACCGACGGAATCGTCTCGCTCGGCGGTGGTGCGATCCTCTCCGATCGCACGCGCGAACTGCTCCAGGGGCACACGGTCATCTACCTCGAGATCAGTGTCGCCGAAGGGCTTCGCCGCACGGGGGCGAACAATCATCGCCCGCTGCTGGCCGGCGGAGATCCCAAGGTCAAGTACCAGGAGTTGATGAGGCGTCGTCGTCCGCTGTACCGGCGTTCGGCCACGATTCGGATTCGGACCGACGGCCGAAGTCCGGCGCGTGTCGTCGGGCAACTGGTGTCGAAACTTCAAGACAAATGAACAACCGGAGCGGAGTAGTGGAGCAGTGACCGAACCCGTACGTGTAGAGGTGAAGACCGCAAGTCCTTACCCGGTCGTGATCGGCCGCGGCCTGCTCGGTGATCTCGTTGCCGAGTTCGACGGCGCGCGCACTGTCGCGATCTTCCATCAGCCGCCGCTGGCAGAGACCGCGGAGGCCGTACGGGCTGCGTTGGCGGAGAAGGGAATCGACGCCCACCGTATCGAGATCCCCGATGCCGAGGACGGCAAGGATCTTGCTGTGGCGGGCTTCTGCTGGGACGTGCTCGGCCGGATCGGCCTGACTCGCAGCGACGCGATCATGAGCTTGGGCGGGGGAGCGGCGACCGACCTCACCGGCTTCGTCGCGGCTACGTGGATGCGCGGTGTCAAGGTAGTTCACGTCCCCACCACCTTGCTCGCGATGGTCGACGCAGCAGTGGGCGGCAAGACCGGTATCAACACCGAAGCGGGCAAGAACCTCGTCGGTTCGTTCCACGAACCGGGAGCGGTGTTCATCGATCTCGCGACGCTCGAGACTGTGCCGCACAACGAGATCGTTGCAGGCATGGCCGAGGTCATCAAGACCGGATTCATCGCCGACCCGGTGATCCTGGATCTCATCGAAGCCGATCCCAAGGCAGCTCTCGATCCGTCGGGAACTGTTCTGCCCGAGTTGATTCGGCGCTCCGTAGAGGTCAAGGCCAAAGTCGTGGCCGCGGATCTGCGCGAGTCGGATCTGCGCGAAATCCTCAACTACGGCCACACCCTCGGCCACGCGATCGAACGTCGTGAGCGCTACAAGTGGCGCCACGGTGCCGCTGTCTCCGTCGGCCTGGTCTTCGCTGCCGAACTCGGACGGCTCGCGGGCCGACTCGACGACGCCACCGCGGATCGTCACAAGTCGATCCTCGATCTCGTCGGGCTGCCGACGTCGTACGACGGTGATGCGTTCGGCGATCTGATGAAGGGAATGCAGACCGACAAGAAGAACCGTGCCGGGCTGCTGCGTTTCGTGGTCCTCGACGGACTGGCCAAGCCGGGTCGCCTCGAGGGGCCGGATCCGAGTCTGCTGGTTGCGGCGTACTCCGCGATTGCCCGCGATGCGAGGCCGGCCGGCGGAACGGTCCTGCTGTGAGGATCAACGTCGTCAACGGACCCAATCTGGGGCGTCTGGGTAAGCGTCAGCCCGAGGTCTACGGCGCGACCACACACGACGATCTGATCGAATTGTGCGTCGCGGCAGGCAAGGAGCTCGGCGTCGAGGTGATCGTCCGTCAGAGCGATCACGAAGGCGATCTGCTCGGTTGGATCCACGACGCGGCGGACGCGGGGGAACCGGTGATCCTCAATGCCGGTGGCTTGACGCACACGTCGGTGGTCCTGCGAGATGCATGCGCCGAACTGACCGCAGGTCTCGTCGAGGTACACATCTCGAACGTTCATGCGCGAGAAGAGTTTCGGCACCACTCCTACCTGAGTCCGATTGCGACCGGAGTGATCGTCGGACTCGGCGTCGCCGCGTATCCGCTGGCGATCAGGTTCCTCGCCGAGCGAGGCTGAACGAGGCAAGTCGAAAAAACAGTCACACGAATGCGGCCCCGAGGAGAATATCCTCGGGGCCGCATTCGGTTGTGTGTACGGCGGGCGTTACTGCTCGCGCTTGCCCAGATCGATCGCTGGGAAGACCGCGGTATCGGCGTCGGATTCCTCGACGGACATGGCGGCTCCGCTGTATGCGTGCTGCTCGGTGGGGGAGTCGTAGCCCTCGCTGACGGGCACCGGTTCGTGGTGACGCTCGTGGGACGGGGTCTGCGGAGCTGTTCCGTTCTTGCGCTGTTCACGGCTGACGAAGAAGCGTCCGACAGTGATGGCGATCATGGCGGGGACGAAGATGAGAAGGATCGTGAACGCCGCACCGGAGGTCACCTCGAAGAACAAGCCCTGCTGGGTCAGTTCGAGGGAGGGGACGAGGCTGAGTGCCCAGCTGGCAGCGCCGGCGACGAACCCGCCGACCAATGCGGCCTTGAGCCACAGCATGGTCAGATCGGCGCCGTCCTCGGGTTCGGGGAAGTTCCGGCGGTCACGAATGCCGTCGATACCACCCCAGATCGCGGCGAAGACGATGACGATCAACAGGGACAGCCAGCGCAGGGTGGACCCCTGAAGTGGCCACTGTGCGATCGCTGCACCGAGCAACGCACGAAACACAACATGTATCAGGGCCATGCCGAGGCCACGTACCAACCACGCATTCATGGGTACAGCCTAACTAGAACCCATTACACCTTGTGGCCTAACCCACACTTATTGCTGTAACCGCGAGTTTCGAGTTGATCGGCAGGTCTGCGCGGGCGGTAGGTTCGAGGGATGCCGGTCGACTTCAGAACACGCCGTGAATCCCTCAGACGCCTCCTCTCGGAGCGCGAACTCGACGCGATTCTCGTCACAGATCTCCTCAACATCAGATACCTCACCGGTTTCACCGGTTCCAATGCGGCGCTCGTCGTCAGTGCATCCGATTCAGCGTCCGACGAGCGTGAGACGGTGATCTGCACCGACGGCCGCTACGTGACGCAGGTGTCAGAGCAGGTGCCGGACCTTCGGGCCGAAATCGCCCGTTCGAGTGCTGCGCACTTGATCGAGAAGTCCACGGCGCCCGTTCTCGCGTTCGAGTCACATGTGGCGACGTTCGCCGAACATCGGGCTTGGACCGAAGCAGCGCCGAAGATCCGGTTCGAACCGGTGAGTGGACTCGTCGAACAATTGCGCATGGTCAAGGACGAGTACGAGGTGGAGTTGTTGCGAGCCGCGTGCACCGCAGCCGATGTCGCGTTGGCGCAGTTGATCGCTCGCGGCGGTCTGCGACCTGGCCGAACGGAACGAGAGGTCGGCCGCGAGCTGGAAAATCTGATGCTCGACAACGGGGCGGACGGTATTTCCTTCGAGACGATCGTGGCGGCCGGCGCCAACTCGGCGATTCCGCATCACCGACCGACCGACGCGATCCTGGCGTCGGGTGACTTTGTGAAACTCGACTTCGGCGCCCAGGTCGGTGGGTACCACTCGGACATGACACGGACCTACGTGCTCGAGTCCGTTTCCGATTGGCAACGGGAGATTTACGAGCTCGTCGCGCGTTCGCAAGCTGCCGGTTGCGACGCGCTCGCGCCGGGTGTCGAATGTGCGGCAGTCGACGCCGTCGCCCGTGCGGTGATCGACGATGCAGGCTACGGCGAGTTGTTCCTGCACGGCCTCGGCCACGGTGTGGGGCTCGAAATCCACGAAGCACCGGGGATCGGCAAGCTCGGCACCGGTACACTTCTTTCCGGCGCGGCGGTGACCGTCGAGCCGGGCGTGTACTTCTCCGGGCGCGGAGGTGTACGGATCGAGGACACGCTCGTTGTTCGTGAGCAGGGGCCAGAGCTGCTCACACTGACCGCAAAAGACCTTACCGTCGTCTGAGACGGTTTCCCGACCCCTAGGAGACGCGAAGCAAGTGGCTTCCACCAGTGATTTCAAGAATGGTCTGGTTCTGCAGATCGAAGGCCAGCTGTGGACGATCATCGAGTTCCAGCACGTCAAGCCCGGCAAGGGCCCTGCCTTCGTGCGCACCAAGCTCAAGAACGTGCTCTCGGGCAAGGTAGTGGACAAGACGTTCAACGCCGGTGTGAAGGTCGAGACCGCCACGGTCGACCGTCGTGACATGACGTACCTGTACCACGACGGCAGCGACTACATCTTCATGGACGGCGACACCTACGACCAGGTGTCGATCAGCGAGTCCACCGTCGGCGACCAGTCGCGTTTCCTGCTCGAGAACATGGCAGTCCAGGTCGCGACCCACGAAGACGTTCCCCTCTTCGTCGAGCTTCCGGTCACCGTCGAGCTCGTCGTCAAGCACACCGATCCGGGCCTGCAGGGCGACCGCTCCACCGGCGGCACCAAGCCTGCCACCCTCGAGACCGGTGCCGAGATCAACGTCCCGCTCTTCATCAACACCGGTGACAAGCTCAAGGTCGATTCCCGTGACGGCAACTACCTCGGGCGTGTGAATTCCTGAGTGTCCGGCACACATAAGAAACTCGGTGCACGCCACAAGGCGCGCAAGCGTGCCGTCGACTTCCTCTTCGAAGCCGAGGCACGTGACCTCGATCCGGTCGCACTGGCGTCGGAGCGTTCTGATCTGTCCGTCAAGGACGACGCGGTAGCACCCGTCGCGGCCTACACCGTCACGTTGGTGTCCGGCGTTGCGGAGAATCTGGACCGGATCGATCAGGTCATCTCCTCGCATCTGCAGGACTGGACGCTCGAGCGTCTGCCCGCCGTCGACCGTGCGATTCTGCGTATCGCCGTGTGGGAGCTCTTCCACGCGACGGACGTTCCGCCGGTTGTCGCCGTGGACGAGGCCGTCGAACTCGCGAAGCAGCTCTCGACGGACGACTCTCCGGGATTCGTCAACGGAATCCTCGGCCAGGTCGTTCTTGTTGCGCCGCAGGTTCGATGGGCTGCGGCCGCGACCTCCCAGCGCGCGCAGGAATCGGATTCGGGTACCGAGTAGCAAGTTTTGTTCCACCACCGCCGTGCGAGTGTCACCGTGCGCGTTGTGTGTCTGCACACAACCGGTCGGAGTCGCTGCTCGCACGGCGGGATCAGGTCTGTCGGCTGATAGGGTGGGGACCGTCAGACATCCTTTAACGATCCGTCCAGTGAGGCGGAGAAGGAGGTCGCTGCATGAGCGTGCCCGAAGGGTCTCGCCCATCCGATCTTGCAGGTCCAGGTAACTCGAAGGCGCCGGTCGGTGCCGAGGCAGGTAGCGAAACCCGCGAATTGTTGTCCGCCCAGGATGTGGGCCGGACCATCGCGCGGATCGCTCACGAGATCATCGAGAAGACCGCACTCGACGGACCCGAGGGAACTGCCCCTCGTGTGGTCCTGATCGGGATCCCGACGCGTGGAACCACCCTCGCCACGCGACTGCGCGCCAAGATCGAAGAATTCTCCGGTGTGCGACTTCCCATCGGATCTCTCGACATCACCCTTTACCGCGACGATCTCCGGAACAAGCCGCACCGCCCGCTCGAGCGCACGTCCGTCCCCGAAGGTGGCGTCGACAATGCGCTGGTCGTTCTCGTGGACGACGTCCTCTTCTCCGGTCGCACCGTGCGCTCGGCACTTGACGCGTTGCGCGATCTGGGCCGCCCCCGCGCGGTCCAACTCGCAGTGCTCGTGGATCGTGGTCACCGCGAACTCCCGCTGCGCGCCGACTACGTCGGCAAGAACGTCCCGACCGCGAGGTCCGAGGACGTCAAGGTTCTCCTCCAGGAGCACGACGGCAGGGAAGCGGTAGTCATCTCCGGGGGTAAGAGCGCGTGAAGCACCTACTTTCCATCGCGGACCTCGATCGTGAGTCCGCGGTAGAACTTCTCGACGAGGCAGAACGGTTCGAGCAGGCACTTCTGGGACGAGAGGTACGCAAGCTCCCGACGCTGCGCGGACGCACGGTCATGACGGTGTTCTTCGAGAACTCGACGCGCACCCGGGTGTCTTTCGAGGTGGCAGGCAAATGGATGAGTGCCGACGTCATCAATGTCAGCGCATCCAGTTCCTCGGTGTCCAAAGGTGAATCCCTGCGCGATACCGCGATGACCCTGCGCGCGGCCGGTGCCGACGCACTCATCGTGCGCCACCCGGCTTCGGGCGCCGCCCACCAGATCGCAAAGTGGACCGGAGCGGCCGACGACGGTGGCCCGGCAGTCATCAACGCAGGTGACGGCACGCACGAGCACCCCACTCAGGCGCTTCTCGACGCTTTGACCCTTCGCCAGCGTCTCGGCGACATCGAGGGCAAGCGGATCGCCATCGTCGGCGACATCCTGCACAGCCGTGTCGCCCGCTCCAACGCACTGCTGCTCTCGATGCTCGGTGCCGAGGTTGTTCTTGTTGCGCCGCCGACACTGCTGCCGGTCGGTGCGCACACGTGGCCGGTCACGGTTTCGCATTCGCTCGACGCGGAACTGCCCGGACTCGACGCGGTGCTGATGCTGCGGGTTCAGGCCGAACGCATGAACGGTGGCTTCTTCCCGTCGCAGCGCGAGTACTCGATCAACTACGGCCTGTCCGAGAAGCGGCTGGCGATGCTGGCCGATCACGCGGTGGTCCTGCACCCCGGCCCGATGCTGCGCGGCATGGAGATTGCATCCGCCGTTGCCGATTCCTCCAAAACTGCTGTACTGCAACAGGTTACCAACGGCGTACACATGCGCATGGCTGTCTTGTTCCGACTGCTGGTCGGGTCGGAGGACGGTGCGCTGTGACCAGAAACGAGAACGGAGAATCACCCGTGAGTGTCCTGCTCCGCGGAGTCCTGATCTACGGAGAAGGTGAGCCCACCGACGTACTCGTCGGCGACGGCACGATCCTCGAGATCGGCGTGGACCTCGATCCGGCCACGGCATCCGAGGTGATCGATGCCGGCGGGCAGATCCTGCTTCCCGGCTTCGTGGACCTGCACACACATCTGCGTGAGCCCGGCCGCGAAGACACCGAGACCATCGAAACCGGAAGCTCGGCAGCGGCTCTGGGTGGATACACCGCGGTCTTCGCGATGGCCAACACGAGTCCCGTCGCCGATTCGGTGGTCATCACCGATCACGTCTGGCGACGCGGGCAGGAAGTCGGCCTCGTCGACGTCCACCCCGTCGGCGCGGTCACAGCGGGCCTGGAAGGCAAACAACTCGCCGAGATGGCGACCATGGCCGCAGGCGTCGGCAAGGTCAAGATGTTCTCCGACGACGGCCACTGCGTCTACGACCCACTGATCATGCGTCGCGCGCTCGAATACTCCAGTTCACTGGGCGTCCTGATCGCCCAGCACGCGGAAGAGCCGCGTTTGACCGTCGGTGCGGTCGCCCACGAGGGCCCCACGGCCGCGCGTCTCGGCCTGGCCGGATGGCCGCGAGCAGCCGAAGAATCGATCGTGGCCCGCGACGCACTGCTCGCGCGTGACGCCGGCGCCCGCGTTCACATCTGCCACGCCTCCACCGCCGGAACCGTCGAACTCGTGAAGTGGGCTCGCAGCCAAGGGATTTCGATCACCGCCGAGGTCACCCCGCATCACCTGCTCCTCGACGATTCACGGCTCGAGACGTACGACGCGATCAACAAGGTCAACCCGCCCTTGCGTGAGGCCAGTGATGTTGCCGCGCTGCGCAAGGGTCTGGCCGAGGGAATCATCGACTGCGTCGCGACCGACCATGCTCCGCACGCCGAGCAGGACAAGTGCTGCGAGTTCGCAGCCGCTCGCCCTGGAATGCTCGGCCTCGAGACCGCACTCTCGATCATCGTGCAGACGATGGTCCAGCCCGGCCTGTTGGACTGGCGCGGTGTTGCCCGGGTCATGAGCGAGCGCCCCGCGGCAATCGTCGGCCTCGACGATCAGGGCCGTCCCATCGAGGTGGGGGAGCCCGCGAACCTGACATTGGTCGATCCGTCGGCCGAGTGGACGGTCCACGGTCCCGACCTGGCGAGTGTCGCGCATAACACTCCGTACGAGTCGATGACATTGCCCGCTCGGGTCACGACCACACTGTTACGTGGCCGCATCACCGCACACGACGGGAATGTGCGGCTGCGGAGTAGCGAGGAGTAGCGCGTCATGGACAGAGCACTGTGGATCATCGGTCTGGCGATCTTCTGGGTCGCGATGATCGGCCTGATGTACGTCGGCTGGCGTGGACGCGCTCGACGCCAGAAAGACAAGATCGGCGAACTGCCGACGGTACCGGCAACCCTGGGTGAACTGCTCGTCCTGCCGACCACCGGCCTGTACGTCGGCAGCACCATCGCACCCAGTTGGCAGGACCGAATCGCCGTCGGCGACCTCGGTTTCCGCGCCACCTGCGAGATCAGCCGCTACAGCGGCGGAATTCTGGTCGAGCGTGACGGCGCGTCGGCGATCTGGATTCCGGAGAAGTCGATCCGCGCGATCCGCACGGAGAATGGTCTTGCCGGCAAGGTCATGAGCAAGGACGGCGTCCTGGTGATTCGCTGGGAATTGCCGAGCGGAACCGAGATCGACACGGGCGTGCGCGGTGACGACAAGACGGTTTATCCGGACTGGGTCAAGCCGGTGACTGCTTCGAACAAGACCGCTTCGAACAAGACGAATGACAACGAAGACGCAAGCTCTGGCGACATCGAGCAGAACGGAAAGAACGCATGAGCGGCTTTGACAACAGCCCCGCAGTACTGGTCCTCGAAGATGGACGGGTGTTCCGCGGAACCACCTTCGGTGCGGTTGGACAGACCCTGGGCGAAGCGGTGTTCAGCACCGGAATGACCGGCTACCAGGAAACGCTCACCGATCCCAGCTACCACCGCCAGATCGTCGTCTCCACCGCACCGCAGATCGGCAACACCGGCTGGAACGACGAAGACGACGAGTCGGTCGGACCGACCGGCGAGCGTGCCGGCGCCAAGATCTGGGTTGCCGGGTACGTCGTTCGTGACCCCTCGCGCGTCACCTCGAGCTGGCGTGCAACCGGTTCGCTCCAGGCCAAGCTCGAAGAGCAGGGCATCGTCGGAATCGCCGGGATCGACACCCGCGCCCTGGTTCGCCACCTGCGTACTCGCGGTTCGATGAAGGCCGGAATTTTTTCCGGTGAAGCCATCGCCGCCGATGACGAACTGGTCCGACGGGTTCAGGATCAGCCGACCATGCTCGGCGCCGATCTTGCCGGTGAGGTCAGCACCACCAGCGGCTACGTCGTCGAGCCGAAGGGCGGGGAGGCGCTGTACACGGTTGCCGCCATCGACCTCGGTATCAAGACCAACACCCCGCGCATGTTCGCCGAGCGCGGTATCCGCGTCCACGTGTTGCCGTCCAACGCGAGTCTCGAACAGATCCTCGACCTGAAGGCCGACGGAGTGTTCCTCTCCAACGGTCCCGGTGACCCGGCCACCGCCGACGGCGCAGTCCACCTCACGAAAGAGGTCATCGGACAGGGCTTGCCGCTGTTCGGTATCTGCTTCGGCAACCAGATCCTGGGCCGCGCCCTGGGCCTGAGCACCTACAAGATGAAGTTCGGCCACCGCGGCATCAACATCCCGGTGATCGAGCATCAGACCGGTCGCATCGCGATCACCGCTCAGAACCACGGCTTCGCGCTCGAAGGCGAGGCCGGTCAGGAATTCGACACCCCGTTCGGCCGCGCGGTGGTCAGCCACACCTGCGCCAACGACGGAGCCGTCGAAGGTGTTCGCCTGCTGGACGATTCGGCCTTCTCGGTGCAGTACCACCCCGAGGCGGCAGCCGGCCCGCACGACGCCGCGTACCTCTTCGACCGCTTCACCAGCCTGCTCTCCGCACGGAAAGAAACCGGAGTCAAGAACTAATGCCACGCCGTACAGATCTCAAGCACATCCTGGTAATCGGCTCCGGTCCGATCGTCATCGGTCAGGCCTGCGAGTTCGACTACTCGGGCACCCAGGCCTGCCGCGTCCTCCAGGAGGAGGGCCTGCGCGTCAGCCTGGTCAACTCCAACCCGGCCACCATCATGACGGACCCCGAGTTCGCCGACGCCACGTACGTCGAGCCGATCACGGCCGAGTTCCTCGAGAAGGTCATCGCCAAGGAAGCCTTGCAGGGCAACAAGATCGACGCCGTCCTCGCGACGCTCGGCGGTCAGACTGCGCTCAACGCCGCAGTGGCGCTGCACGAGCAGGGCATCCTCGAGAAGTACGACGTCGAACTGATCGGCGCCGACTTCGACGCCATCCAGCGCGGCGAGGATCGCCAGAAGTTCAAGGACATCGTCGCCAAGGTCGGTGGCGAATCCGCGAAGTCCGCAGTTTGCTACACGATGGACGAAGTACACGCCACGGTCGCCGAACTCGGTTACCCGGTTGTCGTGCGTCCGTCCTTCACCATGGGCGGCCTCGGTTCCGGCATGGCGTACGACGTCGACGATCTCAACCGCATCGCCGGTGGCGGTCTGGCCGCGTCGCCGACGGCGAACGTCCTGATCGAGGAATCCATCCTCGGATGGAAGGAATACGAACTCGAGCTCATGCGCGACAGTCGCGACAACGTCGTGATCGTCTGCTCCATCGAAAACGTCGACCCGGTCGGTGTCCACACCGGAGACTCGGTCACCGTCGCCCCGGCGATGACGCTGACCGACCGCGAGTACCAGGCGATGCGCGACCTTTCCATCGACATTCTGCGAGAGGTGGGCGTCGACACCGGCGGCTGCAACATCCAGTTCGCGATGGACCCGAAGGACGGCCGCCTGGTCGTCATCGAGATGAACCCGCGTGTCTCCCGCTCGTCGGCTCTGGCGTCGAAGGCGACCGGTTACCCGATCGCGAAGATGGCGGCCAAGCTTGCCATCGGCTACACGCTCGACGAGATCGTCAACGACATCACCAAGGAAACCCCGGCTTGCTTCGAGCCGACGCTCGACTACGTCGTCGTCAAGGCTCCGCGGTTCGCTTTCGAGAAGTTCCCCGGTGCCGACGGAACTCTGACCACCACGATGAAGTCGGTGGGCGAGGCCATGAGCATCGGCCGCAACTTCACCGAGGCTTTCGGCAAGGTCATGCGTTCGCTCGAGACCAAGCGTGCGGGTTACTGGACCGGTGCCGACATCGAGACGGAGAGCCTGGATGCACTGCTCGCCGATCTGAGCGTTCCGCAGGACGGCCGCATGTACGGCATCGAGAAGGCATTCGCGCTCGGCGCAACTGTCGAGCAGCTCTTCGACGCCACCAAGATCGATCCGTGGTTCCTCGACCAGTTCCAGCAGATTCACGAGCTCGGTGAAAAGCTGCGCGCTGCAGAGTCTTTCGACGAGGCTTCCCTGCGTCAGGCCAAGTACCACGGCATCTCGGACCGCCAGATCGCGGCTCTGCGCCCCGAACTCGGTGGTGACACGCACGCAGGTGAGGACGCCGTTCGCGCTCTGCGTGATCAGCTGGGCGTGCGCCCCGTCTACAAGACCGTCGACACCTGCGCCGCAGAGTTCGAGGCCAAGACGCCGTACCACTACTCGACCTACGAGCTCGATCCCGAGGCCGAGTCCGAAGTTGCTCCGCAGACCGAGCGACCCAAGGTTCTGATCCTCGGATCCGGCCCCAACCGCATCGGTCAGGGTATCGAGTTCGACTACTCGTGTGTCCACGCGGCGCAGACGCTGTCCGAGGCCGGGTACGAGACCGTCATGGTCAACTGCAACCCCGAGACCGTCTCTACGGACTACGACACCGCTGATCGCCTGTACTTCGAGCCGCTGACGTTCGAGGACGTCTTCGAGGTCTACCGCGCGGAGGCGCAGTCGGGCACCGTTGCCGGCGTCATCGTCCAGCTCGGCGGCCAGACCCCGCTCGGACTGGCGAAGCGTCTCGAAGCTGCCGGCGTCCCCATCGTGGGAACCAGCCCCGCAGCCATCGACCTGGCGGAGGACCGCGGCGAATTCGGCCGCGTACTGACCGAAGCCGGTCTGCCCGCACCGAAGTTCGGTACCGCCACCACGTTCGACGGCGCCCGCGAGATCGCGGCAGGTATCGGCTACCCGGTGCTGGTGCGTCCGTCGTACGTGCTCGGTGGACGCGGCATGGAGATCGTCTACGACGAGGCTTCCCTCGCCGACTACATCTCGCGCGCCACGGAGATCTCCGACGATCGTCCGGTCCTGGTCGACCGCTTCCTCGAAGACGCGGTCGAGATCGACGTCGACGCTCTGTGCGACGGCACCGAGGTGTACCTCGGCGGCGTCATGGAGCACATCGAGGAAGCCGGCATTCACTCCGGTGACTCGGCGTGTGCGCTCCCGCCCATCACTCTGGGCCGGGCGGATCTCGAGAACGTCCGCCGCTCCACCGAGGCTCTCGCGAAGGGCATCGGCGTCAAGGGCCTGCTCAACGTCCAGTACGCCCTCAAGGACGACATCCTCTACGTGCTGGAAGCAAATCCCCGCGCCAGCCGCACGGTTCCGTTCGTGTCCAAGGCGACGGCCGTCCAGCTGGCCAAGGCATGCGCCCGCGTCATGCTCGGCGAATCCATCGCGGAACTGCGTGCGAGCGGCATTCTGCCGGCGAAGGGCGACGGCGGAAACACCCCGGCCGGTGCACCGATCGCGGTCAAGGAAGCTGTGTTGCCGTTCAACCGCTTCCGCCGCGCCGACGGTACCGGCGTGGATACCTTGCTCAGCCCGGAAATGAAGTCCACCGGTGAAGTCATGGGAATCGACTTCGACTTCGGTACGGCTTTTGCCAAGTCGCAGACTGCCGCCTACGGTTCGTTGCCCACCACGGGCGCGGTGTTCGTCTCGGTCGCCAACAAGGACAAGCGTTCGCTGATCTTCCCGGTCAAGCGCCTGGCAGACCTCGGATTCACCATTCTTGCCACCGAAGGAACCGCAGATGTTTTGCGGCGCAACGGTATCGAGTGCAAGCAGGTGTACAAGCAGTCGGGTGAAGATGTTCCGGCCGGTGCCGAGACCATCGTCGACCAGATCCGCAGCGGCGAGGTCGCCATGGTCATCAACACGCCGTACGGCAACAACGGCCCGCGTGTCGACGGCTACGAGATCCGAAGCGCAGCGGTTGCGTCGAACATCCCGTGCATCACGACGGTGCAGGGCGCCTCGGCTGCCGTGCAGGGCATCGAAGCAGCCATTCGCGGCGACATCGGAGTTCACTCCCTGCAGGAATTGCACGCAGGTCTTCGTCAGCCGGCACAGCAGTCGTGAGTCACAGTTGGGGGCAGCGTCTCCGGTCCGCGATCGCGGACCGGGGGCGGCTGTGCGTCGGTATCGACCCGCATCCCGCGCTTCTCGACGCGTGGGGACTGCCGCGTACGGCCGAAGGTCTCGAGACTTTCGCCGAGATCTGCGTCGAGGCCTTCACCGGTGAGGTCGGACTGGTCAAACCTCAGGTCGCGTTCTTCGAGGCTTACGGCAGCGCCGGCTTCGCCGTGTTGGAGCGGACCATCTCGGTTCTTCGTGATGCGGGAACTCTGGTCGTCGCGGATGCCAAGCGCGGTGACATCGGTTCGACGATGGACGCGTACGCGCAAGCCTGGTTGGGTGATTCGCCGTTGGCCTCCGACTCGGTCACCGTTTCGCCGTACCTGGGATTCGGGGCGCTGACTCCGACACTCGAACTGGCAAGGCAGAACGCCCGCGGGATCTTCGTCCTGGCACGAACCTCCAATCCGGAAGGCGGCGTACTTCAACAGTCGTCGACTGACGGTGTGAGCGTGGCTCAGTCGATCGTCGACGCTGCGGTCGATGCGAACGGCGACGGCCGTGACACCGTCGGACTGGTGGTCGGTGCAACTCGGGACCACGGTCTGGACCTGTCGCAGTTCAACGGCCCGATTCTCGCTCCGGGACTCGGCGCGCAGGGTGCGACGGCAGCGGATCTCGCAGACATCTTCGCGGGATCGACCGAGCTCCTGCTGCCGAACACTTCCCGTGGGGTGCTCAAGCATGGTCCTTCGGTATCGGCACTTCGGGAGGCAGCAATGCGTGACCGAGACGAGATCGAAGCCGCATTGGCGAACTGATCCGTGAGTGACCTCGAGGCTCGTTCGAGCGGTGGAACCCGGTGGTACCGTCCGTCGGTGAATCGTTGGTGGCAGATCGGACTTCTCGTCGCGGCGTGCGCGCTGCTGGCCACCGGGTTCCAATCCGTCACCGGCGTACACGGCGACGATCTCGCCGTGTACCGGACGGCGGGTCAGGCCGTCCTCGACGGCTCGAACCTGTACGACGAGTCGTTCAACGCGAGACTGCCGTTCACGTATCCGCCCTTCGCTGCGCTCGTCGCCGTTCCCGTCGCCCTGGGTTCCTGGGGTGCGGTCCAGTGGGGATGGAGTTTCGTCAGCCTCCTGATGCTGGCCGCGATCATCGTGCTCAGCTATCGCGAAGTCCCGTTCACACGTAAGCGGCCAGTCGTCGTCTACGTGGGTTTCCTGGTCCTGTGGACGGCGGCATCGCCGATCTCCGATCACCTCGGGTACGGCCAGGTCGGGTTGTTTCTGACTCTCCTGTGCTTGATCGACGTGCTGGCTCGACCACGGTGGATTCCCGAGGGCGTGCTGGTGGGGATCGCCGGCGCGGTCAAACTGGTGCCACTCGTCTACTTCGGTTACTACGTGATCACCGGGCGCTGGAAAGCAGTTGGGGGCGGCCTCGCCGGCTTCCTCGGCGCCACGGCTCTGGGCTTTGCGGTTCTCCCACGCCAGACGATCGACTACTTCGGCGACATCGCCTCACTCTCGGGGCGCGTCGCCGTCGGTGACCCGTCCGTGTTCGGTAACCAGTCCGTGCGTGGAATGGCCTTGCGGCTACTTCCCGAGGGCCTGGTGGGTCCGGCCTGGCTCGTCGCCTGTGCGGTGTTGGGTGTCCTCGGAATTGTCGCGACGCGGCGCGCTCAGCGCCTGCGGGGCGATCTCGCCGGTTTCACGGTGGTGGCTCTGCTGGCGGCAATCGTGACTCCCATTGCCTGGACGCACCACTTCGTGTGGTTGGTGCCGGCGGTGGGTGTACTCCTCGTTCCGATCAAGTCGGGCGTGGGGGAGGGCACTCGATCGGTCCCTGTGTGGTCCTGGATCGCGATCGGTCTCACCGCTGTCGTAGTGCTGTTTCGGCTTCCTCGAGTCGGCGCGGACACGGATATCCCGGTAGTCGGCTTCGTGCTGGAGAATTCATTGCTCTGGGCGAGCCTCGCGGTAGTGCTCGCTCTGGCCGCCCCCGGCGTGAGTCGCATCGAACCCGAGACGGTCGACGCCGGCGATCCGAAATCGTCGCTGCAGACCTGAAAACGGGCCGCGACACGCGCATAGGCGCCGAAAATGCTCGAAAATTTTGGATGTGTCGGCGACCACGTTCATTCCCGCAGGTAACGATTTCGCACACTCGCACGGGGGTGTCGCACGCTATGGGTCGAAATACATTGTGTTACAGTCTATTTCGGTACTGTACGCACGTTCGTGTGGCGTCGAATTCGTCTCGATCCAGCCGAAAACGGTGACGATCCGTGACATCGATTCGACGCGCATAACCCACCGCGATCTGCATCGGACCGCGGGGGGTGGGTTAGCAATTCGCGCCAGGCGTGAGTACGGTCGCTATCGCTGCTGGTTATCAGCGGAATAGACAAAATTTGCACACGACGAGACGGAGGAACCGTGGCCCTTCCCCAGTTGACTGATGAGCAGCGCGCTGCTGCTTTGGAGAAGGCAGCTGCTGCCCGCAAGGCCAGGGCTGAGCTCAAGGAGCGCCTGAAGCGTGGCGGCACCGACCTCAAGCAGGTCCTCAAGGACGCCGAAGACAACGAAATCTTGGGCAAGATGAAGGTTTCGGCACTGCTCGAGGCGCTGCCCAAGGTGGGCAAGGTCAAGGCTCAGGAGATCATGACCGAGCTGGAGATTGCACCGACCCGTCGCCTTCGTGGCCTCGGTGATCGGCAGCGCAAGGCTCTGCTCACCAAGTTCGACTTCGAGGCCTGAGCCGACAAGTGATGATTGCTGACGCGGCAGTGTCTGATGATTGCTGACGCAACAGTGTCAGAGAGCAAGACCGCAGTGCGGAGGGGTCGGCTGGTTGTACTGGCCGGCCCTTCGGCTGTCGGTAAGTCCAGCGTCGTTCGCGAGCTGAGAACTCGGTTGCCTGAACTCGTTTTCAGTGTTTCGGCGACCACTCGCGATCCCCGTCCAGGTGAAGTGGACGGCAAGGACTACCGATTCACCTCCCGTGAAGAATTTCAACGGATGATCGACTCCGGTGAACTTCTCGAATGGGCGGAAATCCACGGCGGCCTGCAGCGCTCCGGCACCCCCGCAGCTCCGGTCGAAGAAGCGCTCGAAGCTGGAAAGCCCGTTCTCGTCGAGGTCGATCTCGCCGGAGCACGAGCTGTCCGCAAGGCGATGCCCGAGGCTCTGTTGGTGTTCATGGCTCCACCGAGCTGGGACGTTCTGGTGCAACGGCTGACCGGACGTGGAACCGAAACGGAAGACGTCGTGGCGCGCCGACTCGAGACGGCCCGAGTGGAATTGGCCGCACAGGACGAGTTCGACACGGTCATCGTGAACGAGGATGTAAGCCGTGCTTGCGATGAGTTGGTATCCTTGTTGGTTGGGAACTGATTCCGCACCCTTCGGGAACCGATTTCCACCCCGTTTCTCAGATATCCGGATCGATAAAACTAGTTCTTCAATGAAGATCTAATTCAGGAGATACAAGAGTGAGCAGCACTTCAGCCGCGTCCGCAGCAGGTCAGGGCGCTCTGCCTGCCTACGACACCCCGCTCGGCATCACCAACCCGCCGATCGACGAGTTGCTCGAACGCACCTCTTCCAAGTACGCCCTGGTCATCTACTCAGCCAAGCGCGCGCGCCAGATCAACGACTACTACAACCAGCTCGGTGACGGCATCCTCGAATACGTCGGACCTCTGGTCGAGCCCGGTCTGCAGGAAAAGCCGCTGTCCATCGCGTTGCGTGAAATCCACGCTGATCTCCTCGAGCACACCGAAGGCGAGTGAGCACCACATCTGCCGCACCCGAACCTCGTTCGGGTGTCGGGGGAGTGTCCGACGCGCCCACATCGATACGTAAGCGCATTGTCGTCGGTGTCGGTGGGGGTATCGCCGCGTACAAGGCGTGCTCGATCATCCGCAGCTTCACCGAGAGCGGTCATCACGTCCGCGTGATTCCGACCGAATCCGCTCTGGAGTTCGTCGGGCGCGCGACGTTCGAAGCACTCTCCGGCAACCCGGTTCACACCGGCGTCTTCAACGACGTCCCGCAGGTTCCGCATGTCCGTCTCGGACAGGAAGCCGATCTGGTCGTCATCGCGCCGGCAACCGCTGATCTGATGGCGCGAGCGGTCATGGGTCGCGCAGACGACCTGTTGACGGCCACTTTGTTGACCGCGCGCTGTCCGGTTGTCTTCGCCCCAGCAATGCACACCGAGATGTGGGAGCACCCCGCAACGGTCTCGAACGTGGCGACACTGCGTTCGCGCGGCGTCCACGTGATCGAACCTGCCTCCGGGCGTTTGACCGGGAAAGACACCGGAGCCGGTCGACTTCCCGAACCCGACGAGATCGTCGGGTTGGCATCGTTGCTCCTCGAGCGCTCGGACGCGTTGCCGCGCGACCTGGAGGGTCGCCGCATTCTGGTCACCGCCGGCGGTACTCGCGAGCCGCTCGATCCCGTGCGCTTTCTCGGCAATCGCAGCTCGGGCAAGCAGGGCTACGCGCTCGCCCGTCTTGCCGCGCAACGCGGCGCGCACGTGACACTGATCGCCGGGTACACGGCTGATCTCGCCGACCCCGCCGCTGTCGACGTCGTGCACATCAAGACGGCCGAAGATCTCCGGTTGGCAGTGGAAAAGCACGCACCGGGACACGACGGAGTCGTCATGGCTGCGGCTGTCGCGGACTTCCGCCCCACCACCGTCGAAGGCAGCAAGATCAAGAAGGGCGCAAACGAACCCGACTCGATCAGCCTCACCAGAAATGCCGACATCCTCGCCGGTCTCGTCGAAGCGCGTCGTGACGGCGACTTGGATGCTCGAACGGTGATCGTCGGATTCGCCGCTGAGACCGGTGACGCCCATGGTGACGTTCTCACCTATGCCCGCTCCAAGCTTGCCCGCAAAGGTTGCGATCTCCTCGTGGTCAATGCGGTCGGCGAGGGCAAGGCGTTCGAGGTCGATCACAACGACGGTTGGTTGCTCGGTTCCGACGGCTCGGAGTCCGCTCTCGAACACGGATCCAAGGCTTTGATGGCCAGTCGAGTACTCGACGCCCTGGTCAAGCTCTTTCCCGAGTAGCGACACGCGCCCGGTGGTGAGAGTTACCCCACGATAATCGGGTGAGTACAAGGGTGTTGCGCAGGCGGTCCAACCGTTATCGTCGGCTCAGCCCCCAGCTAACAAAGCATGACAAAACGGTCACCGAACGGTGATTCGGATACTTCAATAAGCTGTAGTCAAGAACTCAGTCGTCGAGAGGGAGATCTGTGAGCAAGTCCGGCAGTCGGCTATTCACCAGCGAGTCCGTCACCGAGGGGCACCCGGACAAGATCTGTGACGCGATCAGCGACTCGATCCTCGACGCGCTGCTCACCCAGGACCCGCGCGCCCGCGTGGCCGTCGAGACACTGGTCACCACCGGCCAGGTTCACGTAGCCGGTGAGGTCACGACCACTGCGTACGCGGACATTCCGAAGATCGTGCGCGACACGGTCCTCGAAATCGGCTACGACAGCTCCGCAAAGGGCTTCGACGGTAACTCCTGCGGCGTCAACGTCGCGATCGGCGCCCAGTCGCCCGAGATCGCGCAGGGTGTCGATCACTCGCACGAGGCTCGCGTCGACGGAATCAGCGACGACGAGATCGACCGTCAGGGTGCGGGCGACCAGGGCCTGATGTTCGGCTACGCCACCACCGACACGCCGGAACTGATGCCGCTGCCCATCGCGCTGGCTCATCGTCTCTCTCGCCGGTTGACCGAGGTCCGTAAGTCCGGCGTGCTGCCGTACCTGCGCCCGGACGGCAAGACCCAGGTCACCATCGAGTACGACGGTGACAAGGCTGTCCGTCTCGACACCGTGGTCATCTCCACCCAGCATGCCGCTGACATCGACCTCGACAACCTGTTGACGCCCGATCTTCGCGAGAAGGTGCTTCACTCGGTGCTGACCGACGTCAACCTCACCGATCTCGACACCTCCGATGTTCGTCTGCTGGTGAACCCGACGGGCAAGTTCGTCCTCGGTGGCCCGATGGGTGACGCCGGTTTGACCGGCCGCAAGATCATCGTCGACACCTACGGCGGAATGGCTCGCCACGGTGGCGGCGCGTTCTCCGGCAAGGACCCGTCAAAGGTCGACCGCAGCGCTGCCTACGCCATGCGCTGGGTGGCCAAGAACGCTGTTGCCGCAGGTCTGGCCGACCGCATCGAGGTTCAGGTCGCCTACGCCATCGGCAAGGCAGCTCCGGTCGGACTCTTCGTTGAAACCTTCGGCACCGAGAAGACCGATCCGGCACGGATCCAGAAGGCGATCACCGAGATCTTCGACCTGCGTCCGGGAGCGATCATCCGCGACCTCGACCTGCTGCGCCCGATCTACGCGCAGACGGCGGCATATGGTCACTTCGGTCGCACCGATATCGACCTCCCGTGGGAGAGCACCGATCGCGCCGACAAGCTGCGTAGCGCAGCTGGTCTCTGATCACTGACGTACAGACGGGGCGCGGGTGGGCGCGGAAAGAGTAGCGGCAGAAGTCGATCCGGTCGCCCGGGTGCTGCCGATGCTCCCGCTCGCTCACCTCGACCGTGAATTCGACTACCTCGTTCCTCGTGAACTCGAAGCGGATGCGCAGCCCGGAGTCCGGGTGCGCATCCGCTTCGCTGGTCGTCTGGTGGACGGTTTCATCGTCTCGCGCGAGGCGACCAGTGACCATCAGGGGAAGTTCGGCTGGCTCGAACGCGTCATCTCGTCCGAGCGGGTCTTGACGGCCGAAATCGCGCAAGTCGTCGATCGTGTGGCGGAGCGTTATGCCGGAACCCGCGCCGATGTTCTCCGTTTGGCGGTACCGCCGCGCCACGCGAAGGTCGAGGCGGAACCGTGGGAGCCCGCCGAGTCACCGTCCGCTCCTGAAGCGATCGAAAATGGTTGGCATCTCTACAGATTCGGTGACGCCTTCCTGTCCGCCATTCGCGAGTCGAAAAGCCCGCGTGCGGTCTGGCAGGCGTTGCCTGGTGAAAACTGGCCACTGCGCCTGGCCGAACTGGCCGGGGCCGTAGCGGCAAGTGGTAAATCCGCGATCCTGGTTGTGCCCGATCAACGCGACCTGGACCGCGTCGTCGCCGCTTGTACCGAACTCTCCGGAGCGGATGCGGTGGTAGGTCTGTCCGCGGGCCTGGGGCCGGCCATGCGATATCGGAGGTGGCTCGCTGCACTGCGCGGGACCGCCCGGATCGTCGTCGGCACACGGAGTGCTGTTTTTGCGCCGACGCCCGAGACCGGTCTTGTCGTCGTCTGGGACGATGGCGACGACAACTTGTCCGAGCCGCGGTCGCCGTATCCACATGCCCGCGAAGTTGCCGTCCTGCGTGGCTACGTCGCCGGGTGCGCCGTCGTGATCGGTGGGTTCTCCCGTACGGCAGAAGCGCAGGTACTCGTCGACTCGGGATGGGCGCACGATCTGGTCGCTACGCGGGACGTCGTTCGTGCCCACGCACCCAAGATCACCGCGCTCGCCGACAGCGATCAAGCCTTGGCCCGCGATCCGGGAGCCAGAGCGGCTCGTTTGCCCGCTATTGCATTCGCGGCCGCCCGGCGCGCTCTGGGTGAGGGCAACGGAGTCCTGGTACAGGTGCCTCGGCGGGGGTACGTACCGACCCTGGCCTGCGGAAAGTGCCGTGCCCCGGCACGGTGCCGTCGGTGCAACGGCCCACTGGCTCTTCCCGCTGCGGCAGGTCCCGACGGCGCCGGGACACCGGCGTGCCGCTGGTGCGGGGTTGCCGATGCCGCCTACCGATGTCACGCGTGCGGGGCGAAAGCGCTGCGCGCGGTGGTGGTCGGTGCCGGCCGGACCGCCGAAGAACTCGGGCGGGCGTTTCCCGGTGTGAAAGTTGTTCTGTCCGGGGGCAGTGATGTGGTCAAGGAACTGCCACACGGGCCCGCGTTGGTGGTCTCGACAGTGGGTGCGGAGCCGGTGATGACCGGCGGCTACGGCGCCGCGCTCTTGCTCGACGGCTGGGCACTACTCGGCCGGCCCGATCTTCGCGCCGCCGAGGAAACACTCAGACGCTGGATGTCGGCTGCTGCCATGGTGATTCCGCTGTCCGAAGGCGGTGAAGTTGTGGTTGTCGCAGACTCGGGTATCCCGACGGTGCAGGCGTTGGTCCGATGGGATCCAGTGGGGCACGCACAGTCTCAATTCGAGGAGCGAGACGAGGTCGGCTTTCCTCCGGCCGTTCACATGGCTGCGATCGACGGTGGATCCGCGGCAATTGCGGAGTTGGTGGATTCAGCTGATCTGCCGGCAAGTGCTGTACTGCTCGGACCAGTGGAACTGCCTGCGGGGGAGAGGCTTCCGTATTCCGGTGAGGACGAGAGCGGTGTCGCGCCGGAGCGAATGCTGGTCCGCGTTCCACGCAAGGACGGTCGCGGCCTTGCGGACGCTCTGGCACATGCGAGGGCCGCGCGCAGTGCGCGGAAGTCTTCGGGTCCGGTCCGCATTCAGATCGACCCACGCCGCATCGGCTGAGTTTCGAGTTGTCGGAGGAATCCTTGCGCTACCCGATATGACGATATATCGTCGAACTATCAACGATAGTGATGGAGGTTCGACGATGGATGCAAGTTTCCCGAACGAGGGGATGTTCGGCCGGCGCGGTTTCTTCGGCGGTTTCGGCCGTGAGCAACGGCCACCATTTGTGATGTGGGTGCCGACGGACGACGGCGCGTCGGGCGATGGTCCCGGCGATCGAGACGGTGGACGACGCGGTCGACCGCACGAGCGGCCGGGCTTCGGTGACATGCCACGCAGAGGCCATCGGCGGGGGCGTTTCGGTCCAGACGGCGGACCCGGCCCCGGCTTCGGTCCGGGCGCTCAGTTCGGTCGCGGGCGAGGACGTGGCGGACGAGGTCGTCGAGGAGATGTGCGCGCTGCGATTCTGCTGTTGATCGCGGAAGAGCCGATGCACGGCTACGAATTGATTCAGCAGATCGTCGAGCGCAGCGGCGGCGTCTGGAAGCCGAGTCCGGGCTCCATTTATCCCGCGCTGTCCCAACTCGAGGACGAAGGACTGGTGATCATCGAAAAGGTTGCCGGCCGCAAGACCGCCAAGCTGACAGAAGAAGGCGTCGCGTACGTCGAGGAACATCGCGCCGATCTCGGGGCGCCGTGGGATGACGTTCGTCTCAGCGTAGGGGAGCCGGAGCAGGACCTTCGAGAACTGATCGGCCAGCTGATGGGCGCGGCCGGTCAAGTGGCTGCTGTAGGCACACCAGCGCAGGTCAAGGCCGCAGCCGACGTGCTTGTCGAGGCGCGCAAATCGCTCTACCGAGTGCTTGCCGGTGATGACGCCGATGAAGGCGGCAATTGAGACGTCGGATACCTACTGTTCGGTAGGGTATGCGCCTCGAAGTTTCTGGTGTTACGGTCAGCTCCCTCGTAGGATCAGAGCAGGAGCAGGAACAATGTCTGGCGTCAAACGGTCTGTGGGACTGACATTTTCGGTAGCAGTGGCGCTGCTGATCGGAGCACCGCCGGCTATATCGGGTGCCGCACCGACGCTTCCGTCTGCGAGTGCCGACGCGATGGACGTTCCTCTCGACGTCGGTCCGGGTCAGGCGACCCGTTCCGTTGCTACGGCATATGCGCATGCTCATCCAGCATCCGCACCTGCCGGATCGAACGATTTCGGCTGTGAGCCTTCCGCCACGCATCCCCGACCGGTTGTACTCGCCCACGGAACCGACACCGAGGCGTACGCGGATTGGGCGGCCCTGTCGCCGGCACTGGCAGCTGACGGCTACTGCGTCTTCGCCCTCAATTACGGCGGTGCGATCAAAGAAGTAGACGGGGACGTCGCACACGAGACCTACGGCGTCGGCGACATAGTCGGTAGTGCCACCGCGTTCGGTTCTTTCGTCGATCAGGTGCTGACCGCGACCGGAGCGGACAAGGTCGACGTGATCGGCTACTCCCAAGGCGCGACGGTGACGCGGTACTACGTCAACAAGATGGGCGGCGACGCCTACGTCGATCATTGGGTCGGTTTGGCTTCGCCGACCTACGGTGGGGTGATGTTCGGGTTGGTTCCCATTGTCCGTGCGATCCCCGGCGGAGAAGACTTTGTCGAAGACGTCTTTTCGCGAGCTGTCCGCGAGCAGATGCAAGGGTCGGATATGTTGAACGCCCTCAACGCCGGAGGCGACACCGTTCCCGGAGTGCGCTACACGACCATCGGGTCCACTGTCGACGAGATGATCCAGCCGTCCTCGAACATCGCGCTCCGCGATGCCGGTGCAGAAAACATCGTCCTCCAGGATCTGTGCCCGTCTAACCTGACCGGCCACTTCCGCATGCCGTACGACCCCTACGTGATCGACGTCATCCGGACGGTCCTCGACCCCGATGCCGAGCGGCACGCTTCGTGCAGCGTGGTGCCGCTCGGCACGGATATTCCGCAAGTGGTCATCGACGCAAATTCGTGAGCTGCAAATTCGTGAGCTGCTAACTCGTGAGCACCGAGATCACGTGGGTCGGGATGTTTACTCGGCGAGCTTGGCAGTGGCCTGCGCCCACAGGAAGAACTTGTTCGTTCCGAGGTCGCGGACGGTCTTGATGTTGAACGCTGCCTTCAAATGTTCTGCGTCCGAATCGCTTACGCCGTTGAGTGCCGCGACCGGGGCGTCCGCCAATTCTTCGACGGACTTTCCTGCGTAGGCCTTGTCGAACTTACTGTCGATGCCTGCCATCTAAGTTCCTCCGTGTGATCGGTGTATCCCGTATCAGCCTCCGCCGAGTGGCGACGACAGAAACAGTCAATACCCAGGACCGGTGAATGTGCAGGGTTCTGATCAAAGAAATTGCTGAGAAAGTGGTTCGGTGCGGCGCGAGGTAGGTCGTAGCTCTCGCAGTCCTTAGACTGACAGTTCCACCCACCGACACATCCGGGAGCATTTTCGTGAGTTGCAGTCCACCGCGTTCGACAGGCCGATCGGCTGATCAGAGTCCGAAGAGCCCAACGAAACGGGAGAGCTGACATGCGCGTCGTGTTCGCCGGAACACCCGAACCCGCGGTTCCTTCACTGCGTCGGCTCATCGAATCCGCCAACCACGAAGTGGTAGCCGTCGTCACGCGTCCGGACGCTGTGGCGGGCCGCGGTCGAAAAGTCACCCGATCGCCGATCGGTCTGCTTGCCGACGAGCACGGCATCCCGGTGCTGACGCCGGCCAAGGCGTCCGATCCCGACTTCGCGGCCGAACTCGCCCGCCTCGAACCGGACTGTGCACCCGTCGTCGCCTACGGAAACCTGTTGCCACAGAACGTCCTCGACATTCCGAAATACGGTTGGGTCAATCTGCATTTCTCGTTGCTTCCCGCGTGGCGCGGCGCCGCGCCGGTGCAGGCCGCGATCAGTGCCGGTGACGAGGTGACGGGTGCGAGCGCGTTCCGTTTGGAAGCCGGGATGGATACCGGCCCCGTGTACGGAGTGATGACCGAGCGGATTCGCGACACCGATACGGCGGGCGACCTGCTCGGACGTCTCGCGGAAAACGGCGCTGCCCTCCTCGAATCGGTACTCGACGGACTCGAGGCCGGCGAGATCAACGCGGTTCCGCAGTCTGCCGACGGCGTCTCGTATGCCCCCAAGGTGACGGTGGACGCGGCCCGCGTGCGGTGGGAACTGCCCGCTCGCACAGTGGACCGGCATATCCGAGCCGTCACACCCGCACCCGGGGCATGGACGATGATCGGTGATCTTCGAGTCAAGGTCGGCCCGATCACAGTCACGGACGAGACCCTGGCAGTCGGTGAGATCTCGGTACGCAAGGATGGTCTGTACATCGGTACCGCGACCACCGCGGTGCGACTCGGGCAGATTCAGCCCCCGGGCAAGAAATTGATGTCGGCAGGGGACTGGGCACGCGGTGCCCGACTCGACGCGGAGGTACGAGCACAGTGACCGAATCACGACGACCGGCACGGCGGACACAGGGTCCCGGAGCCAAGACCGGCGGCGGCGCCAAGAACACCAAGCCGAAGCAGGCCAAGCGGCCTGATCCGGCAACCGCCGGGCTCGATCAACCGCGTCTGGCGGCGCGTGACGTCCTGCGCGCGGTCCGTGAGCGTGACGCGTACGCGAACCTGGTTCTGCCAGGGCTCCTGCGTGACCGCAAACTCGACGCACGCGACGCTGCGCTGGCAACCGAACTGGCGTATGGCGCGGCACGTGCTCAGGGACTGCTGGATGCGGTGATCGCGCATGCAGCGGGTCGGCCGATCGAAGAGATCGACGGAACGCTGCTCGATGTTCTCCGACTCGGCTCGTACCAATTGCTGCGCACTCGTGTCGCACCGCACGCTGCCGTCGCAACTTCGGTCGATCTGGTCCGCGCCGAAAACGGCCAGGGCCGAGCAGGATTCGTCAATGCGGTCCTGCGCCGTGTTTCCGAACGCACCCAGGAGGAGTGGGTCGAGCTGCTGGCCCCGAAGGACCCGGTCGGCCGGCTCGCCTTCGAGCACGCTCACCCCCTGTGGATCGCGCAGGTATTTGCCGACTCGCTCGGCGCTGCTGCCGGTGAACTCGAAGACGTCCTGATCGCCGACGACGCCCGCCCTGCAGTACACCTCGTCGCCCGCCCCGGCGAGATCTCCGCCGAGGAGCTTGCACTGGTGACCGGCGGCGAGATCGGGCCGTACTCGCCGTACGCCGTGCATCTCGACGGCGGTGACCCCGGACAGCTCGAGGCGGTCCGCCAAGGCTTGGCGGGCGTGCAGGACGAGGGCAGTCAGCTGGTGGCCCGCGCCCTCAGCATTGCTCCTCTCGAAGGTGAAGACTCCGGACGCTGGCTCGACCTCTGTGCAGGTCCAGGAGGAAAAGCGGCACTTCTCGGTGCTCTTGCCGGCATTGAAGGTGGTCGACTCGACGCCGTCGAGCCCGTCGAACATCGCGCCGAACTGATCCGCAAGACCACTCGCGAACTTCCCGTCGACGTACACGTGGCGGACGGCCGCGAATCCGGGCTCGAACCCGGATACGACCGCATCCTCGTCGACGCTCCCTGCACCGGGTTGGGTGCGCTGCGTCGGCGCCCGGAGGCACGTTGGCGTCGCCAGCCGTCCGATGTGGCTCCGCTCGTGAAGTTACAGCGTGAATTGCTCGCTGCCGCAATCGAACTGGTTCGCCCCGGCGGAGTGGTGCTGTACTCCACGTGCTCGCCGCACTTGTCGGAAACGCTGGCAGTGGTCGCCGATGCAGTGCGACGTCACGGCGTCGTGGAACTCGACACCAAGGAATTGGTGCCAGGTGTCCCAGACGTCGGCGACGGATCGTCGGTTCAGTTGTGGCCGCACCGACACGGGACCGATGCGATGTTCATGGCCGCTTTGCGCAAGCCGCTGGCCTGATCGGATGACTTCTGGGCATCGGTAGTCGTATGGTGCCTACATGGTTACGTGGGAACAGGTTGTAGTACTGGGTTCGGCTCTTCCCTCCGTGGAAGAGTCGACCTCGTACAACACCCCGGCACTCAAGGTGGCAGGTAAGACTTTTGCGCGGCTCCGCACCGAAGCGGAGGGCGCTTTGGTCGTGATGTGCGGTCTGGACGAGAAGGAGGCGCTACTCGCCAGTGGCGAGGCGGCTTTCTTCACCACCGATCACTATCACGGGCACGGCTCGATCCTCGTGCACCTCGAACTGATCGACGAGGTGCAGTTGGGTGAGATGCTCGAAGACGCGTGGCGGATCAAGGCACCGGCCAAGGTGCGAAAGCTCCACACCGTCGTCAAGAACTGATCTGATTGCACCGGCTCCGATGTGCATGCACGGTCGGCAATGAGACACAGCTAAACTCGGCGTCGTGGCTTCCCCGATGATTGCACCGTCCATTCTGTCCGCAGATTTTGCTCGACTCGCTGATGAAGCGACTGCCGTGTCCGGCTCCGACTGGCTTCACGTCGACGTGATGGACGCGCATTTCGTTCCCAATCTCACGCTGGGTCTGCCGGTGGTCGAGAGTCTGCTGAAGGCGACGGATATTCCGCTCGACTGCCATCTCATGATCGAGAATCCGGAGCGCTGGGCGCCGCCGTACGCCGAGGCCGGTGCGTACAACGTCACGTTTCACGCCGAGGCCACCGACGATCCGCGTTCGGTTGCCCGCGATATTCGTGCAGCTGGTGCCAAGGCGGGGCTGAGCATCAAGCCTGGAACCCCGATCGACGACTACCTGGAAATCCTCAAGGACTTCGACACCCTCTTGATCATGAGCGTCGAACCCGGATTCGGTGGTCAGTCCTTCATGCCTCAGGTGCTCGACAAGGCACGCGCAGTTCGAAAGCTCGTCGACTCGGGTGAGCTGACGCTCCTTGTCGAAATCGACGGCGGCATCAACGCTTCCACGATCGAGCAGGCCGCTGAAGCAGGGATCGACTGCTTCGTCGCCGGTTCGGCGGTGTACGGAGCGAGTGATCCCGGTGAGGCGGTGCGCAAGCTGCGCGCGCAGGCCGCCTCGGCGTCGCCGCACCTGACGCTGTCGGTCTGAGCCGCTCGATGGCAAAGGGTGGACAGGCGTCGACGGCTGATCTCGACGCCGCGATGCAGATCGCGCTGGCCGCAGCTGATTCCGCGCGCGGATTCACCAGCCCCAACCCACCGGTCGGCGCGGTCATCCTCGCTGCCGACGGAACCATCGCGGGCGTCGGTATGACGCAACCGCCCGGTGGACCGCACGCGGAGGTCGTGGCTCTCGACGAGGCCGGCGATGCAGCGCGTGGCGGTACGGCAGTGGTGACACTGGAACCGTGCAATCACCAGGGGCGAACCGGCCCTTGCTCACAGGCATTGATCGATGCCGGAGTCTCGGCGGTTGTCTACGCCGTCGGTGATCCCAATCCCGAGGCTTCCGGCGGCGCAGCGACGCTCATGCGCGCTGGAATCAGCGTCACGGCCGGACTGAGAGCACCCGAGGTGGAAGCTGGTCCACTGCGGGCCTGGCTGCACAAACAGCGCACCGGTCGCCCGCACATCACGTGGAAGTACGCGGCCAGTCTGGACGGACGCAGCGCCGCCGAGGACGGAACGAGTCAGTGGATCACCGGTCCGCAGGCGAGGGCGCGCGTGCATGCGCAGCGAGCGCAGATCGATGCGATCGTGGTCGGTACCGGCACCGTGTTCGCCGACGATCCGTGGCTGACCGCACGTCAGCCCACCGGTGAGCTCGCGGCGCACCAGCCCGTTCGTGTCGTCGTCGGAAAGCGCGAAATACCCTCGACGGCAAGCATTCTCGACGACACCGCACCGACTCTGGTGCTCAACACCGACAACGTCGACGAAGTAGTCGAGGCGTTGGGGGAGTACACGGACGTACTTCTCGAGGGTGGGCCCCGTCTGGCCGGAGCATTCCTTGCCGCCGGATATGTCGACGTCATAGAGGCATACATCGCTCCGATCCTGCTCGGCGCGGGCGCCTCCGCACTCGTCGATGCCGGAGTGCACACCATCACCGACGCCCACCGATTCCGTTTGGAGTCCGCGGTAACGATCGGCCCCGATATTTTGTTGAGTCTGGTTCCGGAGAGTTCTGCTCCGGGGAACGAGGAGTAGGGCGCGTGTTCACAGGAATTGTGGAAGAACTCGGCGAAATCGTCGCCAAGGAAGAACTGGTCGATGCTGCACGTTTCACGGTGCGCGGGCCACTGGTCACCTCCGACGCCGGCCACGGTGATTCGATCGCGGTCAACGGAGTGTGCCTGACGGTGGTCGACGTGCTTGCCGACGGTTCGTTCACCGCAGATGTCATGCAGGAAACCCTGAACCGCTCGAGCCTGGCGAAATTGGATGTCGGCTCTCGCGTCAACCTCGAGCGTGCCGCGGCGCTGAACAGCCGACTCGGCGGCCACCTGGTTCAAGGGCATGTCGATGGAACAGGCCACGTCATTTCCCGCTCGCCGTCCGAGAACTGGGAGGTAGTGCGGATCGCACTGCCCGACTCCATTTCCCGTTACGTCGTGGAGAAGGGTTCGATCACCGTCGACGGAGTCTCGCTGACGGTCTCCGCGCTGGGCGGAGACCGCGGGTTCGAGTACTTCGAGATCTCGCTGATCCCGACAACGCTCGAGTTGACGACGCTCGGAACCGCTGTGGTCGGTACGCCGGTCAACCTCGAGGTGGACGTGATCGCCAAGTACGTCGAGCGGCTTCACTCTGCCGGTCGGTAGGACCAGGCTGATCGGACCCGTCCGATTGGTCGTAGGGTTGTCAGTGCATCCGTCGGATGCACTTGTTGTATTCGATGATGTGAAAAGTCAAGACTTTGGAGTGCGAGCACGTGACCAGGTTCGACAGTATCGAGCGCGCAGTAGCAGATATCGCTGCAGGTAAAGCTGTTGTCGTCGTGGACGACGAGGATCGCGAGAACGAGGGCGACCTCATCTTCGCCGCCGAGAAAGCCACCCCGGAACTGGTGGCGTTCATGGTCCGGTACACCTCCGGCTACCTGTGCGTGCCGCTCGACGGTGACGATTGCGATCGGCTGGGCCTGCCCCCGATGTACGCCACCAACCAGGACAAGCACGGCACGGCGTACACCGTCACCGTCGACGCCCGTGAGGGAATCGGTACCGGCATCTCGGCGTCGGACCGCGCTGCGACGATGCGTCTGCTCGCCAACCCCGAATCCGGTGCCAACGATTTCACTCGCCCCGGTCACGTCGTTCCGCTCCGCGCGAAGGAAGGCGGAGTACTGCGTCGTCCTGGCCACACGGAAGCTGCAGTCGACCTCGCCCGCATGGCGGACCTGCGTCCTGCCGGCGTCATCTGCGAAATCGTCAGCCAGAAGGACGAAGGCGCGATGGCTCAGACCGACGAGCTGCGAGTATTTGCCGACGAACACAACCTTGCTCTGATCTCGATCGCGGACCTCATCGCGTGGCGTCGCAAGCACGAGAAGCACGTGCTGCGTATCGCCGAGGCCCGCATCCCCACCCGCCACGGTGAGTTCACCGCTGTCGGCTACACCAGCATCTACGACGAGGTCGAGCACGTTGCGCTGGTGCGCGGCGACATCGCAGGCCCCGACGGCGACGGTAGCGACGTACTCGTCCGCGTTCACTCCGAATGCCTCACCGGCGACGTCTTCGGTTCGCTGCGGTGCGATTGCGGCCCGCAGCTCGACGCCGCACTGGACATGGTCGCCCAGGAAGGCCGCGGCGTTGTTCTGTACATGCGCGGACACGAGGGTCGTGGCATCGGCCTCATGCACAAGCTGCAGGCCTACCAGCTCCAGGACGCCGGTTCCGACACCGTCGACGCCAATCTCGAACTCGGCCTGCCGGCGGACGCCCGTGACTACGGCATCGGTGCCCAGATCCTCGTCGATCTGGGGATCTCGTCGATGCGTCTGCTGACCAACAACCCGGCCAAGCGTGTGGGTCTGGACGGCTACGGCCTGCAGATCACCGATCGTGTTCCGATGCCGTTGCGCGCGAATGCGGAGAACCTCACCTACCTGCGCACCAAGCGCGATCGGATGGGGCACGATCTGATCGGACTGGACGAGTACGAGGCGAACCAGAACACCGCACAGCCGGGAACCGCACTGTGAGCGGGGAAGGTCAGCCGCAGCTCGCGATCGCCGAGGCCAAGGATCTGAAGCTGGCGATCGTTGCCGGGCAGTGGCACGCGACGATCTCCGAGGCTCTGATCGCGGGCGCGCAGCGCGTCGCGCAGGAGGCACAGATCAAGGACGTGACACTGGTCCGTGTCGCCGGCGCGATCGAACTGCCGGTCGTTGCGCAGGCATTGGCGCGCACGCACGACGCCGTCGTCGCTCTCGGTGTTGTCATCCGCGGTGGCACGCCGCACTTCGAGTACGTGTGCGACGCGGTTACCGCGGGCCTCACACGCGTCTCGCTCGACGAAAGCACCCCCGTGGGGAACGGTGTCCTGACCACCGACACCGAGCAGCAGGCTCTTGACCGTTCGGGTCTGCCGGGTAGCGTCGAGGACAAGGGCGCACAGGCCTGCGCCGCCGCACTGGACACCGCAGTGACCCTGCGCCATCTCCGAGCACCATGGACCGAGGATTCGTTTCGATGAGTACACCCGGCGACAACGAGAACTGGGAACTGATTGCGTCACCGCGTAAGTCGACGCGATACGCGATCGGAGTTGCTGTCCTCCTGGTGATCGTTCACGTCACACTGGCACTCCTGCTTCGCCAGGGGTCCACCGGCGTGTACTTCCGTGCCGCGGACCAGATCGCGATGGCAGGCATCGGCACCATTCTGGCTCTCGGTGTGCTGATGTTGACGCGTCCCCGGGTCAAGGTGGGCAAGCAGGGTATTGCCGTACGAAACATCCTGGGCGAGAAGATCGTCGACTGGGATCTGTTCGATGGACTCTCGTTCCCCGACGGTGCCGCCTGGGCACGCATCGAATTGCCCGACGACGAGTACATGGCAGTGATGGCGATCCAGTCCAACGACCGCGAGTACGCCGTCGACACGGTCGGTAAGTTCCGCGAACTGGCCGACCGCTACGCACCGGTCGCGCACAAGAGCAACTGACGTCTTCCGACCGGTTCGGTGCCCGCATCCTGCGCGTTTCCGAGTCGGTCGGTGGCGGCGACTAACCTGAAACCGTGCCGGATCCCTCGACTTACCGCCCCGCTACCGGAACCATTCCGGCTGCGCCGGGCGTCTACAAATTTCGCGATCCGCATGGTCGGGTCATTTACGTCGGAAAGGCGAAAAGCCTCCGTTCACGTTTGAACTCGTACTTCGCGGACGTCACGACACTTCATCCCCGTACTCGGCAGATGGTGACCACCGCCGGCAGCATCGAGTGGACCGTCGTCAGTACCGAAGTCGAAGCGCTTCAGCTCGAGTACAACTGGATCAAGGAATTCGATCCGCGGTTCAATGTCCGGTACCGCGACGACAAGACGTATCCGGTTCTCGCTGTGACGCTCAACGAAGAGTTCCCGCGCTTGTTCGTCTACCGCGGTCCGCGGCGCAAGGGTGTCCGGTACTTCGGTCCCTACTCCCATGCCTGGGCCATCCGCGAAACACTCGATCTGCTGCTACGAGTCTTTCCCGCACGAACGTGCTCGTCCGGAGTCTTCAAACGACACAACCAGATCGGCCGGCCGTGTCTGCTCGGCTACATCGACAAGTGCTCGGCGCCCTGCGTCGGGCGAGTCAGCGCCGAGGAGCATCGTCAGATCGTCGAAGATTTCTGCGACTTCCTCGCCGGCCGCACGGACAAGTTGGTCAAAGATCTCGAAAAGCGCATGCAGCAGGCTTCCGAGGATCTCGACTTCGAGACCGCAGCCCGTCTGCGTGACGATATCGGGGCTTTGCGCAAGGCGCTCGAGAAGCAGGCCGTCGTACTCGGTGACGGCACCGACGCCGATCTCGTCGCCTTTGCCACCGATGATCTCGAAGCCGCCGTTCAGGTGTTCCACGTGCGGGGCGGACGCGTGCGGGGTCAGCGTGGATGGGTCGTGGAGAAGGCAGGCGACGCCATCGACTGGGCCGCACTCGACGCCGAGTCCGACCTGCCGATCCTGGTCGAGCAGTTCCTCACCCAGTTCTACGGGGAGCAGGCGGCCCTCGACCCGGGAGCGGGTTCCGAGGCCGGGATCAGCGCAGTTCCCAAGGAAGTTCTGGTGCCGGTTCTGCCGGCAAACGCGACCGAGATCCAGGCGTGGCTGAGCAAGCTTCGGGGATCGCAAGTGCAACTGCGGGTTCCGCAACGCGGCGACAAGAAAGACCTCGCCGAAACAGTCCAGCGAAACGCGAAAGAGGCTCTGGCGCAGCACAAGCTCAAGCGCGCCGGCGATTTCACTTCGCGTTCCGCGGCGCTGCAGGGCATCCAGGAAGCACTGGACCTGGACTCGGCTCCGCTACGAATCGAATGCATCGACATCAGTCACGTCCAGGGAACCGACGTCGTGGCGTCACTGGTCGTGTTCGAGGACGGGCTCCCGCGTAAGTCGGACTACCGCCATTACGCGATCAAGGAAGCTGCCGGCGACGGTCATTCCGACGACGTCGCGAGTATCGCCGAGATCACGCGTCGGCGGTTCCTGCGCCACAACCGCGACCTGGGCGTCCTCGCGGCGTCGGCGTCGACCATGGACTCGGACGGTGGGGACCTGGCTCCCGAAGCGGCGATCGACCCGGCGACGGGCCGGCCTCGGCGGTTCGCGTATCCGCCCAATCTGTTCGTCGTGGACGGCGGCGCCCCTCAGGTCACGGCGGCAGCGGCGGTCCTCGACGAGCTGGGGGTCACTGACGTCGCGGTAGTCGGGTTGGCCAAAAGACTCGAAGAGGTATGGGTACCGGGGGAAGAAGATCCGGTCATCCTCCCTCGGACGAGCGAGTCGTTGTACCTACTGCAGCGCATCCGAGACGAAGCCCACCGCTTCGCGATCACGTTCCATCGCAGCAAACGCTCGAGGCGGATGACGGCTTCGGCTCTGGATTCGGTCAAGGGGCTCGGTGAAACTCGTCGAACCGCTCTGGTGGCTCACTTCGGTTCCGTGGCGAAGCTGAAAACGGCAACGGTCGAGGAGATCATGCAGGTCCCCGGTATCGGTGAGACCACCGCCACAGCAGTTCTGGCCGCACTCGGCACGGATTCGGCTGCAGCCGACGCGGGCGCTGAAGCTCGAGCGCTGCCAGCCGCGGTAGGGGATGATGAGCTGGACACGGAATCCGAATCGTCTGTTACGTCTGCTGACGCGCCCAGCGCCAAATCCGGTAGCGATGACGAGGGCTCCGAGTCGCGAGAATTGTCCATGCCGACGACGGGGCCGAGTGCACAGTGACTACCGACAGCGCCAAAGACAGTCGAACGATGGATTTCCTGCTGGTGACGGGATTGTCCGGAGCAGGTTTGAGTACCGCTGCCAAGGTGCTCGAAGACCTCGGCTGGTATGTCGCGGATAATTTGCCACCTGAGCTCATTTCCCGAATGGTCGGTCTGAGCTTGACCTCCGATCCGCCGGTCGATCGTCTCGCCGCCGTGATCGACGTGCGGAGTCGACTCTTCACCGGCGATCTCGGGTGGGTGCTCACCGAACTCGAGGCGGAACCGATCCACACTCGGGTGCTGTACCTCGAAGCGTCGGACGACGTGTTGATCCGACGGTTCGAACAGGTGCGCCGCAGTCATCCGTTGCAGAACGACGGCATCGACGGCACGTTGTCCGAAGGGATCGCAGCCGAGCGTCGGCAGTTGGCCGTGGTGAAGGCGGCCGCCGATCTGGTCATCGACACGTCGGCACTGAAGGCGCATCAGCTGCGTCAGAAGATCGAAACGGCGTTCGGAAACGATGCCAACCGCACGATGAAGGTGACGGTCCAGTCGTTCGGATTCAAGTACGGCCTGCCGATGGACGCCGATCTCGTCTGTGACGTTCGTTTCCTGCCCAATCCCCACTGGATCCCTGAACTTCGCCCGCACACCGGTCAGGATGCCGACGTCCGCGACTACGTGTTGTCGCGCGAGGGCGCGGAAGACTATCTCGACACCTACCGACATCTGGTGGATTTGACGATCGCCGGATATCGACGAGAAGGAAAGCGCTACATGACAATTGCGGTCGGATGCACCGGCGGTAAGCACCGAAGCGTGGCCATGTCCGAAGCTCTCGCGAGGCGTTTGGGTTCCGAGGACGACATCTCGGTCAGCATCGTGCACCGGGATCTGGGGCGCGAATGAGTGAACCGACACATCGCTCGCGGGAGACACCCGAGGGGCCGGCCATCGTCGCGCTCGGCGGCGGGCACGGATTGTTCGCCACGCTCCAGGCCGTCAGACGCTTGACGGTCGACGTCACCGCCGTGGTCACGGTCGCCGACGACGGTGGTTCGTCGGGCCGGCTGCGCGCCGAACTCGGCGTCATCCCGCCTGGAGACCTCCGGATGGCGCTGGCAGCTCTCGCGTCGGACGAACCCGAGATAGTCGACTGGACTCGGACCATTCAGCATCGCTTCGGCGGTGTCGGCGCACTTGCCGGGCATTCGGTGGGCAATCTCATCCTGGCCGGACTGACCGAGGTGCTCGGCGATCCGGTCGTCGCGCTCGACGAGATGGCGCGACTGCTGCGAATCCGTGGCCGTGTGCTGCCGATGTCGCCGATCGCGCTCGAGATCGAAGCCGACGTTCAGGGACTCGAAGAGGACCCCCGCGTCAGCCGCTGCATTCGTGGACAGGTTGCCGTCGCGACGACCCCGGGCAAGGTTCGGCGTGTGAGACTGCTCCCGTCCAATCCGCCCGCGTGCCCCGATGCCGTGACTGCGATCGATCGGGCCGATCTCGTGGTTCTCGGCCCGGGATCGTGGTTCTCGAGCGTGATCCCACACGTCCTGGTACCCGAACTCGTCGAATCACTGTCGTCGACGAAGGCTCGAAAGGTACTGGTGCTCAATCTCGCACCCGAGCCGGGGGAGACCGCCGGATTCTCCGCGGAGCGTCACCTGCACGTACTCTCCCAACACGTGCCCGATTTCCGGGTCGACTACGTGGTGGTCGACTCGGCGTCGGTACCGGCCGGGCGTGAACGTGAACATCTGCAGCGTGCGGCGGATCAATTTTCAGCCGAAGTCAGGTACGCGGATGTCGCGGACACCTCACCGGGCGCAGCGCATGTACACGATCCGGCAAAACTGGCCGATGTACTGGCTGAACTGTCGAGCAGTGCGGCAGTAGGGGATTCGACACAGTCTTCCCTGCAAGAACAGCAATCCGAAGAACAGAGGGAGAACGCTTCGTGGCAATGACAGCGGAGGTCAAGGACGAACTGAGCCGGTTAGTGGTGACTCAGGTCAGCTGCCGCAAGGCAGAGGTCTCCGCGTTGCTGCGCTTTGCCGGTGGGCTCCACATCGTCGGCGGCCGGGTGGTCGTCGAAGCAGAGGTGGATCTGGGCTCCACGGCGCGACGTCTGCGCCGGGAGATATTCGACCTGTTCACCTACAGTGCCGATGTGCACGTACTCAGTGCGGGCGGGCTTCGAAAGTCCGCTCGCTACATCGTGCGTGTGGCGAAGGAGGGTGAGGCCCTCGCGCGCCAGACGGGACTGCTCGATCTTCGCGGGCGCCCGGTTCGCGGCTTGCCTGCGCAGGTCGTCGGCGGAAGTGTCGGCGATGCCGAAGCAGCGTGGCGCGGTGCGTTCCTCGCGCACGGTTCCCTGACCGAACCCGGCCGTTCGTCGGCGCTCGAAGTGAGCTGCCCGGGCCCGGAAGCCGCACTTGCTCTGGTTGGAGCTGCTCGGCGTCTGGGGATCTCGGCGAAGGCACGTGAGGTTCGCGGAACGGATCGTGTGGTGATCCGCGACGGTGAGGCCATCGGCGATCTCCTGACCCGAATGGGAGCCCAGGACACACGTCTGGTGTGGGAGGAGAGGCGGATGCGACGCGAGGTCCGCGCCACCGCCAATCGTCTCGCCAATTTCGACGACGCAAACCTGCGACGCTCTGCTCGCGCTGCCGTTGCGGCTGCTGCGCGCGTCGAGCGTGCGTTGGAGATCCTCGGTGAGGACGTGCCCGATCACCTCGCGGCGGCGGGTGCACTGCGCGTCGAGCATCGGCAGGCGTCCCTCGAAGAACTCGGCCAGTTGGCCGACCCGCCGATGACCAAGGACGCCGTTGCCGGACGTATCCGTCGCCTGCTGTCGATGGCTGATCGCAAGGCCAAGGAAACTGGCATACCCGACACCGAATCCGCAGTGAATGTGGAGCTACTCGAAGAGGGGTGACCTGCCCTCCGTCAGGGTGGGCTGCGCACGTTCGGGCCACGCGCATTAGGGTATGAGTCACATCGACCGATGAACCCCACGTCCGCGTCGTGCACACACGGATTCGGAGTATGCGTGGGTCAAGTTGCACACCAGAATCATGGTCAAAGGAGCGAATTGTGACTGTCCGGGTTGGCGTAAACGGTTTCGGCCGTATCGGACGTAACTTCTTCAGGGCGGTGGATGCGCAGAAGGCGCTCGGAACCACCGATATCGAGATCGTGGCAGTCAACGACCTGACTGACAACGCGACGCTCGCTCACCTGCTGAAGTACGACTCCATCCTCGGCCGTTTGCCGTACGACGTGTCGCTCGACGGTGACGACACGATCGTCGTCGGCGATCAGCGCATCAAAGCCCTCGCACACCGTGGCCCGTTGAACGAACTTCCCTGGGGCGAGCTGGGCGTCGACGTCGTCGTCGAGTCCACCGGCATCTTCACCGACGCCGCAAAGGCCAAGGGACACCTCGAAGCCGGCGCCAAGAAGGTCATCATCTCGGCTCCGGCCAAGGGTGAAGACATCACCATCGTGATGGGCGTCAACGACGACAAGTACGACGGCAGCCAGAACATCATCTCCAACGCGTCGTGCACCACCAACTGCCTCGGCCCCATCGCCAAGGTTCTCGACGACGAGTTCGGCATCGTCAAGGGTCTGATGACCACGATCCACGCGTACACCCAGGATCAGAACCTGCAGGACGCTCCGCACGCAGACCTCCGTCGCGCCCGCGCAGCTGCCCTCAACATCGTTCCCACCGGTACCGGTGCAGCCAAGGCAATCGGCCTGGTTCTCCCGCAGCTGCTAGGCAAGCTCGACGGCTACGCACTGCGCGTGCCGATCCCCACGGGCTCGGTCACCGACCTCACCGCGAACCTGAAGAAGTCGGCCACCGCCGACGAGATCAACGCCGCGATGAAGGCTGCTGCCGAAGGACCCCTCAAGGGCATCCTGAAGTACACCGACGCACCGATCGTCTCCTCGGACATCGTCACCGACCCGCACTCGTCGATCTTCGACTCGGGTCTGACGAAGGTCATCGACGACCAGGTCAAGATCGTCTCCTGGTACGACAACGAGTGGGGCTACTCCAACCGCCTCGCCGACCTCATCGGCCTCGTCGCCAAGTCTCTCTGAGCGGAGTTTCGATAACAGTGGCAGTTCAGACGCTGAAGGATCTGCTGGACGCTGGGGTCGAGGGGCGCACCGTACTGGTGCGTTCCGACCTCAACGTCCCGTTGGATGGCGGAGAAATCACGGACCCGGGTCGCATCGTCGCGTCCGCTCCCACCCTGCGGGCACTCGCCGAGGGTGGAGCGAAGGTCATCGTGACCGCGCACCTCGGGCGCCCCGACGGTCAGCCCGATCCCAAGTTCTCCCTCGCACCGGTTGCCGCGAAGTTGGCCGAAATCCTCGGTCGCAACGTGCAACTCGCCGGTGACGTCGTGGGACAGGACGCGCTGGCTCGTTCCGAAGGACTCACCGACGGTGACGTCCTGATGCTCGAGAACATCCGTTTCGACCCTCGCGAGACCAGCAAGGACGAAGCCGAGCGGGTCAAGCTCGCCGAGGCTCTCGTCGAGCTGGTCGGTGACGACGGCGCATTCGTCTCCGACGGATTCGGTGTTGTTCACCGTAAGCAGGCGTCGGTCTTCGACGTCGCGAAGCTGCTCCCGCATTACGCCGGATACCTGGTCGGCGCCGAGGTCGAGGTGCTCGCCAAGCTCACGCAGGACGCAGCGCGTCCGTACGCGGTGGTGCTCGGTGGCTCCAAGGTCTCGGACAAGCTGGCCGTCATCGAGGCACTGGCACCGAAGGTCGACACTCTGGTGATCGGCGGCGGAATGTTCTACACGTTCCTCGCGGCTCAGGGTGTGTCCGTGGGCAATTCGCTGTGCGAAGAGTCCATGATCGAGACCTGCAAGGATCTCCTCGACCGGTACGCCGACGTCATCCACATCCCTCAGGATGTTGTCGTCGCGGACTCCTTCTCGGCCGATGCCGAGTCGAAGATCGTTCCGTTCGACAAGATTCCCGACGGCTGGATGGGTCTGGACATCGGACCGGAGTCGGTCAAGCGCTTTGCCGCGATCCTGACCGGCGCCAAGACGGTGTTCTGGAACGGCCCGATGGGCGTGTTCGAGTTCCCGAAGTTCGAGGCAGGCACCCGCGGTGTCGCCGAGGCAATCGTGGAGGCAACCGAGAAGGGCGCCTTCAGCGTCGTCGGCGGCGGCGACTCCGCAGCAGCCGTTCGTCAGCTCGGTATCCCGGACGAGGGCTTCTCGCACATTTCCACCGGTGGTGGCGCTTCCCTCGAGTACCTCGAGGGCAAAGAGCTGCCTGGCATCGCAGTACTGGAAGGCTGATCCGACATGGCACGTAAGCCGTTGATCGCCGGCAACTGGAAGATGAACCTGAACCACCTCGAGGCTATCGCCCTGGTGCAGAAGATCGCTTTCTCCTTGCCTGCGAAGTACTTCGACAAAGTGGACGTCACGGTCATCCCGCCGTTCACCGACATCCGAAGCGTCCAGACGCTGATCGAGGGCGACAAGCTCCTCCTCACGTACGGCGCGCAAGATGTCTCGGCTCATGACTCGGGTGCGTTCACGGGCGAGATCAGCGGCTCCATGCTGGCCAAGCTCGGTTGCACCTTCGTCGTGGTCGGTCACTCCGAGCGTCGCACCCTTCACGGTGAGACCAACGAGACCGTCCTCGCGAAGACGAAGGCTGCTCTCAAGAACGGCCTCACGCCGATCGTGTGCATCGGCGAAGGCCTCGAGATCCGCGAAGCGGGCGAGCATGTCGCCTACAACGTCGACCAGCTCAAGGGTTCGTTGGCGGGCCTGAGCGCGGAGGAGATCTCCAAGATCGTCATCGCGTACGAACCTGTCTGGGCCATCGGCACCGGCCGTGTCGCTTCTGCCGCCGATGCACAGGAAGTGTGTGCTGCGGTACGAGCAACAGTGGCCGAACTTGCCGACGCCGAGGTCGCGGCCGGCGTTCGCGTTCTGTACGGCGGTAGCGTCAGCTCGAAGAACGTCGGAGAGATCGTCGGCCAGACCGACGTCGACGGCGCTCTTGTCGGCGGCGCGTCACTCAAGGCTGACGAGTTCGCGACACTGTCTGCGATCGCTGCAGGCGGTCCACTCCCGTGATGATCGGGTATTGAGCTGAAACTGCTCGAGACTAAGACTGCGGGTGTGTGACCGAGTAGGTCACACACCCGCAGTTTTTTGTTCGCGAGTCAGCTCACCAGTTTGGTTTCCAGAGCGCCGACGAGTTCGGGAGCAAGCTCCAACCCGGCGGTCAGATAGTTCTCGACGGTCCCGTAGTGGTGCTCGACCTGCTCGAAGGCAGCGCCCAGGTAACTCGCGTCGACGGAAAGCAGCAACCGGATCACCTCGCCCTTGTCTGCATCTGTGGCAGCGGCGATCTTCGCGACTGTTGCATCGATGTACTCGGCCGAGTACGTGTTCGTGAGCAGGTAGTCCGCCGTGATCGTTTCGCGCGGTACACCAGCGAGTGTCTGCAGTAGTGCTGCCGCCCAACCTGTTCGGTCCTTGCCCGCCGTGCAGTGGAAGAGTTGCGGCCCCTCGGTGGTCGCCAGGGCGGCGAACAACTGCGAAAATCCGTTCCGAGTGACGGGGTCTGCGACAAAGCTGCGATTGATGTTCTGCATGAAAGCTGTTGCAGCGTCCGCTGTTCGGAGAGCCATCGCTTCGGCGTGGATGTTTCCGGACAGGATGGGAATGTGGGCGTACATCGCCGGCGCCGGCACGATGTCGGGAGTTTCGTTCGCCTCGGTTTCGGAGCGCACGTCATAGACGGCGGTCAGCCCCAGCGATTCCACGATTGCAAGATCCTCGGGCGAGGGCGTCAGTACGTTTGCACGGTAGAAGACTCCGCGGCTCATCGCCTGTCCGCTGGTCGTGACGTACCCGGGGCCGGCCACGTCGCGGAAGTTGTGAATCGAAGCCAGACGTGGTGTGTCGGGCAGGGCAGTGTCGGAAAGCATGGAGCCGGCCTTTCGGAGGTAGAGTCGCGTCAACTGAAAAACTACTGAATCGGTATCTCGACAGTGTGATCGATGCCACTGACCAAGAGTCGTGCCTGGCCGGGTGCAAAGTTATGTGCGAGGCGGGTATGTGGTCAGGCTATCTGCGCGCGCCTGTATGGTGTTATCGGTTGTAGTTGTCCCTATTGGATTGGTGGACGTAGACAGACATGAAACTGTTCCTGGATATCCTGCTGGTCATCACCAGCTTGCTCCTCATCGCCTTGGTGCTCCTGCATCGCGGTAAGGGCGGCGGTTTGTCGAGTCTGTTCGGTGGCGGTGTCCAGTCCAGCCTGTCCGGATCGACTGTTGTCGAGAAGAACCTCGACCGGTTGACGGTCTTCACCGCGTTGATCTGGCTCATTTCGATCGTCGGCATCGGCCTGGAGATCAAGTTCGCCTGATTCTCGGCTCATGACTTACAGCCGGTAGTTTTTCACACACGAATTTCAGACACGGAACCCCGCCTATCGAGCGGGGTTCTTTGTTTCGGTCGATAATTGTGTGATGACTGAAACCGCGTCGCATCGAGAAACACCGCGAGAGGCCACCGAGCCGCTGCGCGAAGACATCCGGCTTCTCGGCGGAATACTCGGACAAATAGTGCGAGAGCAAGCCGGCGACAATGTGTTCGATCTGGTCGAGCGAGCCCGTGTCGAGTCGTTCCGAGTCCGTCGTTCGGAGATCGATCGCGCCGAACTGGTGTCGCTGTTCGCCGAAATCAGTACGGACGACGCCATTCCCGTCATCCGGGCGTTCAGTCACTTCGCACTGCTCGCCAACCTGGCCGAGGACATCCATCGCGAGCGTCGACGGGCCATCCACGTCAATGCGGGGGAACCGCCCCGCGACAGCACTCTCGCGGCCACGTACACCAAACTTGATGCAGCCGATATCGATTCGGCCACCGTCGAAGAAGCGCTGCGGGGCGCCCTGGTCTCACCCGTCATCACCGCTCACCCGACGGAGACTCGACGCCGTACGGTGTTCGAGACGCAGAGTCGGATCACCGAGTTGATGCGATACCGCGAGCGCACGGCGCTGAGCGTCGCAGAAATCGCTGATGTCGATCTGCAATTGCGCCGTCAGATCCTGACCCTGTGGCAGACGGCACTGATCCGGCTCAGCCGCCTCCGTATCCAGGATGAAATCGAGGTAGGCCTGCGCTACTACGACGCAGCGTTGTTCGAGGTGATTCCGAAGATCAACGCCGAGGTTCGCAAAGCTCTGCGCACTCGTTGGCCGGACGCCGGGCTCCTGCCGGAACCGATCCTGAGGCCGGGTTCGTGGATCGGCGGTGACCGAGACGGCAATCCGTACGTGACCGGCGAAATCGTCCAGCGCGCCACGTCGCGCGCTGCGGCGACTGCTCTCGAGCATCACCTCGAGGAACTCGAACATCTCGAGCGTGAACTGTCGATGTCGGCGCGGCTGGTTTCCGTCACGCCCGAACTCGATCTGCTGGCGTCTACCTCCGGCGACGACTCTGCCTTCAGGGCCGATGAGCCGTACCGTCGCGCGATTCGCGGTATCCGCGGGCGCTTGAGCGCCACAGCACTGACGGTACTGGGGGAGTTGCCCGCCCACGGGTCCGACGACGGACTCGAGGCGTACACCGACCCGGCACAGTTGCAGCGGGATCTCGGAATCATCGACACCTCGTTGCGTCGTTTCGGTGACGAGACCATCGCCGACGATCGACTCGATCGGCTCCGAGAAGCGGTGGAGGTGTTCGGCTTTCACCTGTCCGGTCTGGACATGCGGCAGAACTCCGAGGTACACGAAAGCGTCGTCGCAGAACTTCTGGCGTGGGCCGGAGTTCACCCGGACTACGCGTCCTTGCCGGAAGCCGATCGAGTCGAATTGCTGTCGGCCGAGTTGACGACGCGGCGACCACTGACTTCGCCGGACGCCGAGTTCAGCGAATTGACCACCAAGGAACTGGCCATCATGGCGGCCGGTGCCAAGGCAGTGCGGGTTCTCGGAGCGGGTGCGGTACCCAACTACATCATCAGCATGTGTACCTCGGTCAGTGACATGCTCGAGGCTGCAGTGCTGCTCAAAGAGGTCGGGGTGCTCGATCCGGGCGTTGGTAGCGAGCCCTCGTGCCCGATCGGCATCGTGCCGTTGTTCGAGACGATCGAGGATCTGCAGGGCGGCGCCGACATATTGCTGGCGACGCTCGACATCCCGATCTATCGTGCGATCGTCCGTTCCCGTGGTGACAGTCAAGAAGTGATGCTCGGGTACTCCGACTCGAACAAGGACGGCGGGTACCTGGCAGCCAACTGGGCGCTGTACCGTGCCGAACTCGACCTCGTCGATGCCGCGCGTAAGAGCGGAATCAGGTTGAGGCTCTTCCACGGCCGCGGCGGAACCGTCGGACGTGGCGGCGGACCGAGTTACGAAGCGATTCTGGCTCAGCCTCCCGGTGCAGTCGCTGGTTCTCTGCGAATCACCGAGCAGGGTGAGGTGATTGCGGCCAAGTACGCCGAACCGCGTCTGGCACATCGCAACCTCGAAACACTCATCGCCGCGACTATCGAGTCGACGTTGCTCGACGTCGAAGGACTCGGCAGCGATGCCGACGCTGCCTACGCGGTACTGGACGAGCTCGCGGCCCTCGCCCGCACCGCGTACAGCGAATTAGTGCACGACACACCAGGATTCGTGCAGTACTTCGAAGCGTCGACACCGGTCGCCGAGATCGGGGCACTCAACATCGGCTCTCGTCCGGCCTCTCGCAAGCAGACCAAGGCGATCTCCGACCTGCGAGCGATTCCCTGGGTGCTCTCGTGGAGTCAGTCTCGCGTGATGCTTCCGGGTTGGTACGGAACCGGCGCCGCGTTCGAACGATGGATCGACGGAGACGACACTCGGCTTGCCACGTTGACGGCCCTGTACGAGAAGTGGCCGTTCTTCCGAACCGTGCTCTCGAACATGGCCATGGTGATGTCGAAGTCGGATCTCGGTTTGGCGGCCCGGTACGCGGACCTCGTGCCCGACGCCGAACTGCGCGATCGAGTCTTCGGAATGATCACCGACGAGCACGAACGCACAATTCGCATGTACAAGGCAATCACGGGCAACGAGAACCTCTTCGCCGACAACTCGGGCCTCGAGCGTTCGGTCCACAACCGGTTCCCGTACCTCGAACCTCTCAACCATCTACAGGTCGAGCTGATCCGTCGGTACCGTTCCGGCGACGAGAGCGATCAGGTGCGTCGGGGTATCCAGCTGACGATGAACGGCCTGGCCACTGCGCTTCGTAACAGTGGCTAGGTAACAGCGGCTGGTTCTGCAGGTTTACCAGGGTGTGCGTGCGGCGACTCTAGAGCTGTCGCACGCACACCCAACGCTGCGCACCGGACCGAACGGGGACCGCAGTGGATCTGCAATTGGACGGACGAACTGCCGTCGTTACCGGCGCGGGAAAAGGTATCGGGTTGGCGATCACTCGGGCCTTGGTGGCCGAGGGAGTCCACGTCGTCGCGGGCTCGCGGACGCTCTCGCCGGAACTCGAATCGCTGCAGTCCGGCGGCGCCGTCACCTTTGTCGGCGTCGACCTCGCGAGTGTCGAAGGATCAACCCGACTGCTCGAGGTTGCAGCAGTGAGGGGCGGCGTCGACATCCTGGTCAACAACGTCGGGGCCGTCACCCCGAGAACGAGCGGTTTCGCGGCCATCACAGACCAAGAGTGGGCGGCGTCGTTCAATCTGACGTTCTTGTCGGCTGTACGCACTGTTCGCGCTGCGCTGCCGGAGTTGATCCGCCGAGGTGGCGGGAGCATCGTGACGATCAGTTCGGTCAACGCATTCTTACCTGACCCCACGGTGATCGACTACAGCGCCGCCAAAGCGGCGTTGACCAACTTCTCGAAGTCGTTGTCGAAAGAACTGGGCGGGCAGGGGATCCGCGTCAATACCGTCAGCCCTGGCCCGGTGCAAACGGAGTTGTGGCTCGGCAAGCACGGAGTGGCCTCGACGCTGGCGAAGGCGAGTGGATCAGCCGCCGACGACATCGTCGAAAGCGCCGCGGCCGGAGCCGAGACTGGGCGGTTCACCTTCCCCGAAGAGGTTGCCGACCTGGTGTTGTTCCTCGCCAGCGATCGTGCGGGGAACGTGACAGGCGCGGATTTCGTGATCGACGGCGGTCTGATCAAGACCTTGTGATCATTGCTGCCTGAAACCTGATCATGTGCGCGACAGTCGACGACGTGATGCACAGGATCACTGCGGCCGCGATGACCACCCACAGTCCCCACCCGATGGACGGTCCGGCAGTGTGCCCTGCGAACTCGGTACTACGTCGCACGATGGACGCGGCGTTTCCGACGGCAACGATCAAGACCGCGATTCCGACCAAAGGGCCGGTGCAGTGATTCTTGATCTCGGGCGTGACGTCTCGAACCATGAGGGTGATCAGCGCGGTCACCGCGCAGAGAGCGAGGACGAGAGTGATCACTCCGCATTCGTCGATACCACTGTGGTCCAGTGCGGAGGATGACGTCCACGGGCCGAGGCTTCCGGCGACGATCCCGGCGCACGCCCAGAGCGATCCGATGAGGCTAGGTCCGAAACGGTCGGGCATGAGGGAGGGAATTGCGCGGGTCGACGGCGTCTGAAACCCGAAGGCGCGTTGGTGATCCGGCTGGTTGGGTGTGAACGTCACGCGACGGACCACCTTTCCTCCGCGGCGTCGAGCCGCCCAATCCAATGCTTTTCCGGAGTCTAAGGGCCGCCCAGTTCACTTTTGCCGAATCGAGCGAAATTGATCGAACCGGCGCTAGGGCTCGAGCAACTCGGCGTGAGAATATTCGTTGCGGCCCGCACCGACGAGGCGCTTACTGATCAAACGGCGTCGTGAACGACACTGGTTTGCCGGCGGCGCGCGCGTACGCGATCTCTCGGCGCGTGGACTCACCGATGTATCCGCGAGGGTTGACGACCAGAACCCGATCGGCGAGGTCGATCTTGCGCAGATGGAGCGCGTCGAGCAGGTTCTTCTGCTCGACAGAGACCGCCTCGTCTGCTTCAACCGGCGCGACGACGATCACGCCCGCGAACGTCAGGTCGCGGTTCGCCTCCCGCATCTCTTCAGCGAATCGCGCAGAGCCGCAGATACAGACAATCTCAGGTCGATCGGGCACGGTTCAGTCTCTCATCGACGCGAGAGCCCGCGGCCACACCAGTCTCGTCAGATATCTTCGGCAACGCACCCCAGCTGTCAGTGAACGAAGTCCAGAGCTTCCTTGATCCACGCGTTGAATTCGACGTTCGAACTCGTCCCGGTTCGGTCGACGACGATCCATCCCTTGCTCATCGGCTTACCCCGCATCTCGGGCCAACTTGCACCCTTGTGCGTCAGAAGCTCGTCGACTCGATCGGGGTCACACCGAACCATGATGTTGCCGTGTGAGTTCGCACTGGCGGCCAGCTTCCCGTTCACCATGAAGCTCAGCCCACCGAACATCTTTACTTCCTCGACGTCGTCCTCGCCCGAGAGCGCATCGCGGATACGCTCAGCCAGCGCTTTGTCGTATGCCATGGAGGCCTCCTGGGGTGGAGTTCCAGGTTAGATCAGATGGCGCAGGTACGTGTGCGGGTCGTGAAGGAACCGCTGCCAGTTCGAGACCAGATCGAGGTCCTCCCAGCTCGAGGCTCGGATTCCCCATTCGCCGATCTCGAGCAGGTTGGCGTTCGGCAGCGCCGCGATGATCGGCGAGTGCGTCGCGATCACCGCCTGCGCGCCGGATTCCACCAGCTCGCCGAGCAGCGCCGCCAGTGTCAGGGTCCCCTGGAAGGAGAGTGCGGCATCGGGTTCGTCGATGAGATAGAAGCCGCCGTCGGCGGTCCTCGACGACAGGATCTCGAGCAGCGCCTCACCGTGGGAGAGGTGATGGTAAAGCGGTTCAGGTCGCTTGGGATTGGGGTTGTCCTCCAAGTACGTGTACAAACCGTGCAGGGTTTCGTCTCGGAGGTAGTACGCCCACTTCGATGCTCCGGGACTCCGCTCGATCACAAGGTCGAGGCCGCCCGGTTCACTCGATCGAGTCTGATGCCGCGTATTGGTCGACCCGCCTTCGGCGTTGAGACCGAGAACGGCGGCAATAATTTCGATGACGGTCGACTTTCCCGCTCCGTTTTCGCCGACCAGAATGGTGACACCCGGTGGAAGCTCGAGACCGTGCTGAACGATCTGCGCGACTACAGGCACCGTCATCGGCCAGCTGCCTACGTCGGCGCCCGACGATGGCCCGGCCTTGATGCGGCGGATGGGTTGTCTCTGCACGGCCATACATTCTCACAAGGCTCCGACGAGAACGGACGTTAGTGGCGCTGCGCGAGCAATTCGACGATCCGAGCCACGAGATCGAGAGGGATCGGTTTGTTCAGCGGGAACTTCACCGTTGATTTCGCAGCCCGGTAAGGGTCGACGGACTTCTCGAACTCGGCGTCACCCGCCGGGAGCGGGTACATCGAGATGTGGTTTTTCCAGCCTGCGAAGTGAATCAGGTTCTTTCCGTTCACCGTCATGGTCGGCATCTGATAGCTGATGGTCTCATCGAGGCCTGGAACCGTGTTGTGAATCGTCTCGCGGATACTCTCGAGGGCTGGTTGCACGTCGGTGGGAATCGAAGCGATGTATTCGTCGATCGTCGCGAATTCGGCCATGCGCGGATCATAATCGCAGCCGGATTCATTTGGTCCGCCAGAAATCGGGGCGGCTGCCGTCCGCGTCGGTGAACCCGTATTCCGTTCCGAGTTCGCCTGAACTGACCGATCGCTGATTCCATCGCTGTCGATTCGGATCGGCAGCGATGGCCGCGATCGCACGTCCGATGAATCTCGGTGACTCGGAGCGTGCGAAATCCGCGGGCGCAGTCGGACCATCCCGCTCCGGCAACAAAGCGTCACGCCAATTCGATTCGCCGACACCAAAATTCTCGAGCATCATCTCCGATCGCAGGAACCCGGGAGTGATGGCGACGGCAGTACAGCCGAACGGGGCAAGTTCGTGGCCTTGCGAAAATGCGAGCCTGTTCACGGACACCTTGGCCAAGTCGTAGAACACCGAGATGCGATAGTTCGATGCGTTGTATTCGGTAGTGCCATCGGTTATTTCGGCGACCAGTCCGCCTGGCCGATCAGTCATGAGCGGCAGGAGGTGGTGCGACGTGGTGATGTGGGTGTCGATTGCCAGACGCAAGATGTGAAACCCCTTGTCCAGATCGTGTTCCCATACCGGCGTGTTCCACTCCGCCGGCCCACCCTTGAGTAATTCCGCGCCCCAGATGTCGTTGACCAAGATGTCGATATGGTGATAGTCGATTCGCAAGCGTTCGGCGAGATCAGCCACTTGTTTGCTCTTGAGATGATCGACGGCAATCGGCACGCCGACGCCGCCCAGCTCGGTGACCAGCTCTGCCGTCTCTTCGATTGTCTCTCCGCGCGGATAGTCCGACTGAAGAATTCCGGCAGATGTGCTCCGGCCAGTGCAGATGACGGTTGCACCGGCCTCGCCCAAGGCCGCGGCGATTCCGCGTCCGGCGCCCCTCGTCGCCCCGGCAACTACAGCCACTCGCCCGCGAAGTGCGTCCGGATTCGGTGTCCACGACATTGTTCGATTGTTCTCGCCTGGATTGCTTCGTTCAAGAGTGAACGCGATCTGCGGAACCGAACCTTACTTCGCGGCGTCCAAGGTAGTAATCACTCGGATGAAGGAGGTAGGGGAGAGATGGATCGTTGTGTGGGGCGCAGTGCTGGTTGGAGAAACGGGATCTCGGGATTGAGTTCCGTTCCGTCAAAAGGAAATTCGCATCGGATCCGGACTCGGCGGGTAGTCGAAAGTCGCCACGGTGAGGAAGTCGTCGACGTACCACCAAGCCGGGAATCGCCCGAAGACGATTCCCGACCGGTGTGAAATCAGATCTGTGAAATCAGATCTGTGAAATCAGATCAGGGAAGCTGCGAGGCAGCGTCCGAATCGAGGAACCAACGTGTCGCAACCAAACCGGTGGCGCCGGCGGACGGCCAGTCGTCGGCCGAAGCACCTCCGACGGCTTTGGCAACGGCCTCGGCCTTTGCAGCACCCGAGACGAGCAGCCAGACCTCTTTGGCTCGCCGAACAGCAGGCAACGTGAGGGTGATCCGCACCGGTGGCGGCTTGGGGGAGTCCGTCACCGCGACTACGAAACGCGCTTCTTCGCGAACAGCGTCGGTATGCGGGAACAACGAGTTGACGTGTCCTTCGCCGCCCATACCGAGCAGGTGCACGTCGAACGTCGGAACCTGATTCCCGTGTGCCTGGGCGCCCAGCAGTTGTTCGTACGCCGTCGCCGCCCCGTGTGGATCACCGTCGTAGATACCGTCGGATGCGGCCATCGCATGTACCCTGTCGGGATCGACCGGCACATGATCGAGAAGCGCCTCACGTGCTTGCACTTCGTTCCGCTCGGGATCGCCGGACGGCAGGAACCGTTCGTCGCCCCAGTACAGATCGATCTGCGACCAGTCGATGTCGCCGGGAGCTTCACGCAACTTCTCGAGAAGTGCGATGCCGGTTCCACCGCCAGTCAGCACGATGGACGCAAACCCGCGAGCCTTCTGGGCATCGACGATGGTCGTGACCAGGCGTGCGGCGGCAGCGTCGACAAGTTGGCCGGCGTCGGAAAACTTCTCCACGACAACATCACTCATAGGTCACCTTCTCCAATCCGGCCAGAGCTTCTTCGTAGATCTCGTCCGGATCGAGCCGACGCAATTCCTCGGCGAGGCAATCGCGTGTCTCTCGACGACCCAGAGAAACCAGCGCGTCAGGCTGGCCGGTGCGGATCAACGTAGCGGTCGTGCCCTCCTGCGGACGACTGATGGAGATACTGCGGGTCTCGAGCTTCAACTCGACCGTCAGCTCACCCGTACGTCGAATGACCGGACCGTCGATCTTGGCCGCCAACCAACCGGCGAGAATATCCAGTGCCGGTTCGGTTTTGAGACCGGAGACCACCGCTGAGGTGATCTTCTCGTGCGGCGGCTGATCGAGAGCCGACGCGAGGAGCGCGCGCCAGTAGGTGACGCGACTCCAGGCGAGATCGGTATCGCCGGCGGTGTACGACGCGAGTCGCCCCTTGATGGTGGCGGTCGGATCGGGGGCGCCGGTGGCATCGGTGATGCGCCGTATCGCGAGCTTCCCGACGGGATCCTTGGCCGGAATCTCGGGTGCCTCGAGGGGCCACCACGCGACTACCGGTGTATCGGGGAGCAGGAACGGGATGACGACGCTGCTCTCGTGATCCGCAAGCGGACCGTAGAGACGCAACACGACAACCTCCGAGGCGCCGGCGTCCCCGCCGACACGGATCTGAGCATCGAGCCTGGGCTCACTCTGCTCGTCGCCACGCAGAAGCACGATGACGCGGCATGGGTGCTCGCGGCTTGCTTCGTTGGCGGCCTCGATGGCTTCCTCGGCATTCCCGGTGTCCCTGGTGCAGACGACGAGCGTCAACACTCGTCCCAAGGTGACAGCGCCGCCGGTCTTACGTACCTCGACCAGTTTCTTGCTGACCTGGACCGTGGTGGTGGACGGCAAATCGAGAATCACTAGGGTCGCCTCCATTCGCGTCCGGTGCGTTGCATCATTTCGTCCGCAGACGGTGGTCCCCACGTTCCGGCCTCGTAGGGTTCCGGCTTACCGCCGGCAGCCCAGTGCTCGAGGACGGGATCGAGGATCTCCCAAGACAATTCGACTTCGGCATTCACCGGGAACAGAGACGGCTCGCCGAGCAACACGTCGAGAATGAGCCGCTCGTACGCCTCCGGAGACGACTCGGTGAAAGCCTGGCCGTACGAGAAGTCCATGTTGACGTCACGGACTTCCATGCTCGATCCGGGAACCTTCGAGCCGAACCGCATGGTGACGCCCTCGTCGGGCTGCACGCGGATGACCAGAGCGTTCTGGCCGAGGTCTTCGGTCATCGTCTTGTCGAACGGTAGGTGCGGTGCACGTTTGAACACCACCGCGATCTCGGTGACACGGCGTCCGAGTCGTTTGCCCGTGCGCAGGTAGAACGGCACACCCGCCCAGCGGCGGGTGTCGACCTCGAGGGTGATGGCGGCAAAGGTCTCCGTGATGGAGTCCGCTGCGAAGCCGTCTTCTTCGAGGAGCCCGACCACCGGCAGCCCACCCTGCCAGCCGCCCGCGTACTGGCCGCGGGCGGTGGTCTCGTCGAGGGGCTCGGCAAGGCGAGTAGCCGAGAGGACCTTGATCTTCTCCGCCTGCAGATTGAGCGGCTCGAAGCTGATGGGTTCTTCCATCGCCGTGAACGCGAGCAACTGCAGCAGGTGGTTCTGGATCACGTCACGGGCCGCGCCGATGCCGTCGTAGTACCCCGCGCGTCCACCGAGGCCGATGTCCTCGGCCATCGTGATCTGAACGTGGTCGACGTAGTGCGCGTTCCAGATCGGATCGAACAACTGGTTCGCGAAGCGCAGAGCCAGAATGTTCTGGACGGTTTCCTTACCGAGGTAGTGGTCGATACGGAAGACCGTGTCCTCGGGGAACACCTTGTTGACGACGGCGTTCAGTTCGCGAGCGCTCTCGAGGTCGTGGCCGAACGGCTTCTCGATGACGACTCGTCGCCACTGACCGTCCTCGGCCTGCGCGAGGCCCGACGCCGACAGTTGCTCGAGCACCTGAGGAAACGCGTTGGGCGGAATCGCAAGGTAGAAACCGTGATTGCCGCCGATACCACGTTCGTTGTCGAGCGTGGCCAACGTGTCGGACAGGTTCTGGAAGGCCTCGGCCTCGTCGAAACTGCCCTCCACGAACCGGATACCTTCGGCGAGCCTCTCCCAGACGTCCTGACGGAACTTGGTGCGAGCGCCGTCCTTGACTGCTTCGAGGACGACGTTCGCGAAGTCCTCGTCCGTCCAGTCACGCCGGGCGAACCCGACCAGAGCGAATCCGGGCGGCAACAGTCCACGGTTGGCGAGGTCGTAGATGGCGGGCATGAGCTTGCGCCTGGCAAGGTCGCCGGTAACACCGAAAATCACCAGGGCGCAGGGCCCCGCAATGTGCGGAAGCCGTTTGTCGGTGCTGTCCCGAAGGGGATTCACCCAATCTGATGCCGCCGCGGAATCGCTCACAGGCTCAGCTCTTCTGGGTTGCTGCGCGGAGCTGCTCGGCGGTTGCGTCGAGCAACTCGTTCCAGGACACCTCGAACTTGTCGACGCCCTCTGTCTCGAGGACTTTGAACACGTCCGCAAGATCGATGCCGACTGCAGCGAGCTGATCGAAGACCGCCTGTGACTTCTGAGCGGTGCCCGAGATCGTGTCGCCGGTGATCTCGCCGTGGTCGGCGAGAGCGTCGAGCGTCTTCTCCGGCATGGTGTTGACCGTGTTCGGCGCAACCAACTCGGTGACGTAGAGAGTGTCGGGGTAATCCGGGTTCTTCACGCCGGTCGACGCCCACAGCGGACGCTGAGCCTTGGCGCCGTCGGCCAGAAGAGCCTGGAAGCGCGGCTGCACCTCGAAGATCTGCTGGTACGCGTTGTACGCCAGACGTGCGTTTGCGAGTGCAGCCTTGCCACGAAGCTCGAGGGCTTCCGGCGTGCCGATTGCCGTGAGGCGGTTGTCGATCTCGGAATCCACGCGGGAGACGAAGAACGAGGCGACCGACTCGATGGACGAGATGTCGCGGCCGGCAGCCTTGGCGGTGTCCAGACCTTCCAGGTATGCGCCCATGACTGCCTCGTAGCGCTCGACCGAGAAGATCAAGGTGACGTTGACGCTGATGCCCTCACCGATCACCTTGGCGATGGCGGGAATGCCTGCCAGCGTCGCGGGAATCTTGATCAGGACGTTCGGGCGATCGACGATCTTGTGCAGCTCGATCGCCTGCGCGACGGTGGCGTCGGTGTCGTGTGCCAGGCGAGGATCAACTTCGATGGACACGCGACCGTCGACGCCGTTCGACGCCTCGAACTGCGGAGCCAGGATGTCGCACGCAGCACGCACGTCGTCGGTGGTCACCGCGGTGATGGTGGCGTCGACATCGGCGCCGCGCTGTGCGAGCTCACGGACCTGAGCGTCGTACGCCGATCCCTTGGACAGTGCCGCCTGGAAGATCGACGGGTTGGTCGTGACACCCACGATCGACTTCGTGTCGATGAGGTTCTGCAGGTTGCCGGACTGGATGCGATCCCGCGAGAGGTCGTCGAGCCAGATGGAAACGCCTGCAGCGGAGAGCTTTTCGGTATTCACGTTCTGTGTCATCGAGATCATCCCTTCACAGCTGCGAGGGAGCGCTGCGCGGCTTCGACAGTCGCGTCGGCAGTGATGCCGAACTCCCGGAACAAGGTCTTGTAATCGGCGGAAGCGCCGTAGTGCTCGAGCGAGACGGCCTGACCGGCGTCGCCGAGGATGCGCCACCACGGCATCGCGATGCCGGCTTCGACGGACACACGCGCGCGCACGGCGGGCGGAATGACCTCGTCGCGGTACGCCTGATCCTGCTCGAGGAACCAATCGAGGCACGGCACGGAAACGACGCGGGTTGCGACGCCCTGAGCTTCGAGGGTTTCGCGAGCCTCGGTGGCCAGATGCAGTTCGGAACCGGTCGCCAGCAAGATGACCTCGGGCGAACCGTTGGCTGCGTCGACGAGGACGTAAGCGCCGCGCTTGACACCCTCGGCAGCCTTCTCCTTGGTGCCTTCGAGAACCGGGATGTCCTGGCGCGTGAGTGCCAGAGCCGTCGGGCCCGTCTTGTTCTCGAGTGCTGCCTGCCATGCGAAAGAGGTCTCGTTGGCGTCACCCGGGCGGACGACGGCGAGGTTCGGGATCGCACGAAGAGCAGCGAGGTGCTCGACCGGCTGGTGGGTCGGGCCGTCTTCGCCGAGACCGATGGAGTCGTGGGTCCAGACGTAGGTGACGGCAGTCTTCATCAGTGCGGCCAGGCGAACCGCCGGACGCATGTAGTCGGAGAAGACCATGAAGGTTCCGCCGTACGGGCGGGTGGGTCCGTGAAGCGCGATGCCGTTGAGGATCGAGCCCATCGCGTGCTCGCGGATGCCGAAGTGGAGCGTGCGGCCGTAAGGCTGCGCATTCCAGTCGTTTGTGGAGATGGAGAACGGGCCGAACGAATCTGCGCCCTTGATGGTGGTGTTGTTGCTGCCGGCGAGGTCGGCGGAGCCGCCCCACAGCTCGGGCAGGATCGGTCCGAGCGCGTTGAGCGCCGAACCGGAGGCCTTGCGAGTCGCAACGCCCTTGGCGTCGGCCTCGTAGGTCGGGAGAGCGTCGGCCCAGCCGGCAGGGAACTCACCGGCGAACAGGCGGTCGAAGAGTTCCTTGCGCTCGGTCTCACGTGCAGCCCACGCGTCGAACTCGACCTGCCATACCTTGCGTGCGTCGGCGCCGCGGGAGACGACCTCACGGGCGTGAGCCAGGGCGTCGGCGTCGACGTCGAAGGACTTGGCCGGATCGAAGCCGAGGGCTTCCTTGACCGCTGCAACTTCGTCGGCACCGAGAGCGGAGCCGTGGACGTCGCCGGTGTTCATCTTCTTCGGAGCCGGGAAACCGATGATGGTGCGGAGCAAGATGATGGAGGGACGATCGACGACGGCCTTGGCCGCGGCAACCGCGTCGAGGATGCCGGAGACGTTCTCGCCACCTTCGACGTGCTGAACGTGCCAGCCGTATGCCTCGTATCGCTTTCCGACGTCTTCGCCGAGAGCGATGGTGGTGTCGTGCTCGATGGAGATCTTGTTGTCGTCGTAGAAGACGATGAGGTTGCCCAGTTCCTGGACACCGGCGAGAGACGAGGCCTCGGACGTAACGCCTTCTTCGATGTCACCGTCGGACGCGATCACGTAGATGTGATGGTCGAAGGGGGAGGAGCCGACCGGGGTCTCCGGATCGAACAACCCACGCTCACGACGCGCAGCCATCGCCATACCGACTGCGGACGCAAGGCCCTGGCCCAGCGGACCGGTGGTCATCTCGACGCCGACGGTGTGGCCGACCTCGGGGTGGCCGGGGGTCAGTGCGCCCCACGTGCGGAGAGCTTCGAGGTCAGCGAGCTCGAGACCGTAGCCCGACAGGTAGAGCTGGGTGTACAGCGTCAAGGATGAATGGCCACAGGAGAGAACGAAGCGGTCACGGCCGACCCATTCTGCATCCGAAGGATCGTGGCGCATGACGCGCTGGAAGAGGGTGTATGCCAACGGCGCCAAGCTCATTGCAGTTCCGGGATGGCCGTTGCCGACCTTCTGAACCGCGTCGGCGGCGAGCACGCGGGCGGTATCGACAGCCTTGGTGTCCAGGTCGGTCCAGTCCGAGGGGTGGACGGGTTGCGTGAGGACGTGGATCTCGTCTGTGATCGACACTGGCAGATGTCTCCTGACATGGTGTACGTGGATTGCGAGGGTGGGGTGTCCCTCCACTGCGTAACCCAGCCTAATGGTCCTGGCTGTCCGGGTCGATTCGGTTCCTCAATGGCTGCGGTCTACCATCGTTCGTAGTAGAGAACAGTGTCAGCAGTGTGTCGTGAAGAGTTAGTGCGGTAACGCGTGGTGCAAGGAGAGAACGTGCGGACAGGGCAACAGCCGAGCGGACATGGCTTCGGCAGCCCAGGTGCCGCCCCGCGGGCGACCAATACCGATACGGTGTGGGGTCGCGCAACGGGCAAGGTTCTGGCTTATATCGCGCTCACGAAGCCGCGAGTGATCGAATTGCTGTTGGTGGCAACCATTCCGGCAATGCTGCTGGCAGATCGCGGAACGGTCGACATCGTTCTGATTCTCAGCACCCTCTTCGGTGGCTGGATGGGCGCAGCGAGTGCGAACTCGCTCAACTGCGTCGTCGACGCCGACATCGACAAGGTCATGAAGCGCACGGCGAAGCGTCCGCTGGCCCGCGAGGCGGTGCCGACGCGCAACGCGCTCGTCTTCGGGCTCCTTCTCGGACTCGCGTCGTTCCTGTGGCTGTGGTGGCGAGCCAACCTCTTGGCCGGCATCCTCGTCGTGATCACGATCGCGTTCTACGTCCTCATCTACACGATGGTTCTCAAGCGTCGTACCTGGCAGAACGTCATCTGGGGTGGCGCAGCCGGATGTATGCCCGTCCTCGTGGGCTGGGCCGCTGTCACCGGGTCGCTGAGCTGGCAGCCCGTCGTGCTGTTCCTGATCATCTTCTTCTGGACGCCGCCGCACACCTGGGCGCTGGCGATGCGATACAAAGAGGACTACAAAGCTGCCGGTGTTCCCATGCTTCCGGTGATCGCCACCGAAGAGCACGTCACCAAGCAGATTTTGTTCTACAGCTGGGCAATGGTCGTCACGACGCTTGTCCTCGTCCCCGCGTCGGGCGTCATCTACGCCGCCATCACCATCGTCGCCGGTGCGTGGTTCCTGCTCATGGCACATCAGCTGTACCGCAGCGTTCGCGGTGGTGCTCAGGTCAAACCGCTCCGCCTGTTCCTGCAGTCCAACAACTATCTTGCGATCGTGTTCGTCGGCCTCGCTGTCGACTCGGTTCTCGGACTGCAGACGATCAGCGACATGCTCAGCTGATTCTGCTGTGCGCCTTTAGTAACCGCGGGCGGTTAATAAAGGCGCACAGCACTTCGCTAGGGGATCAGAACGATCGACCCGGTCGTTGCTCTACCTTCCAGATCCCGATGCGCTGTTGCCGCGTCGGCGAGGGGATACTCGGCGCCGACACGAATATCGAGCTTCCCGGCCGCAATGGCGTCGAAGACATCGCCGGCCCGCCAGGTCAGTTCCTCACGAGTGCGAATGTGATGCGCGAGCGTCGGACGCGTCAGGAACAGCGAACCCGACGAATTGAGCCGCTGCGGATCGACGGGCGGAACCGGGCCACTGGCCGCACCGAACAACGCGACAGTGCCGCGGATGCGCACGGAAGCCAAGCTCGAATCAAAAGTTGTCGCACCGACGCCGTCGTATGCCGCCGCTACTCCTTCGCCGCCGGTCAACTCCCGGACTCGCGCTGCGATGTCCTCGTCGTACCGCAGAACCTCCGCGGCGCCCGCGCCCCGCGAGAGTTCTTCCTTTGCATCCGATGACACAGTCGTGATGACCCTCGCCCCGAGGCTGACGGCCATCTGCGTCAGGATCAACCCGACGCCGCCCGCGCCTGCGTGCACGAGCACGGTGTCGCCGCTCTGGATCGGATACGTCGACTTCGCGAGGTAGTGCGCCGTCATCCCCTGCAGGAGCGCCGACGCTGCGGCCGATGCCGGGACACCGTCAGGCACTTTCACTGCGACTGCGGCGGGAACAGCCACCTTCTCGGCATAGCTGCCAGTGGCAGCGGCCCACGCGACCCGGTCGCCCACGGAGAATTCGGAGACGTCGGAGCCGACAGCTTCGACGACACCGCTGCCCTCGTCGCCGGGAATGTAGGGGAGCGGACGCTTGTACTGGCCCATTCGGAAGTACGTGTCGATGAAATTGATGCCGATCGCTTCGGTCTTGACGAGTAGATCGCCTGGGCCTGGTGTCGGTTCGGGTTGTTCGGTCAGAGTCAGAACCTCTGGTCCGCCGGTCTCGGTCACGTAGATGGCTCGCATGGTTTCTGTTCTACACCCGAGGCGGCCGACGCTCAGTCCATGCCTGGTGTCGCTTCCGGGCTACCGACCAGTATTGTCGAGTCATGAGCACCGATACCGAGAAGTCGGACGCCACCCCGTCCGCGCCGGAACTGCCGAAGTCCACGGTGAACGCCATCACCAAGTTCGTCGCCGAGCACGGCGGCTCCGCCAGCGCCGTCATCCAGCCGGTCGGCCTGGCCGGCGTTCGCATCACCCTCGTAGGTGCCGACGGCATCCTCGGTGATCAGGTCGTCGAGGACCTCGCCACGGCAAACGCGGTCGTCGCGTCCTTCGACAACGTCACCGTCGCCGAGTGGGAGCGCGAACTGACGAGCATCGTCACCCCGCAGGAAGGCCATTTCAAGAAGATGGCCGGTTGGGTCGCCAACCAGACTCGGTTCCCGAAAGCTCGCAACGAATCCTGAAATGACGTGTGGGGCGTAGGAACACCTTTTGGTGTTCCTACGCCCCACACGTGTCTTGAAGCGTCAGACAGCTGGTATGGGCGAATTGGTCGGCGTGTACTGGCGGGTCTTACCCGCAGCCCAAACTGCTGCGGTCGCAGCCGTGCACAGTCCCGCACCGGCGACGTGCATGATCACCAGAACTTCCGGCACATCGGTGAAGTACTGCACGACACCGATGAGCGACTGCGCGAGGATCAGTCCCAGCAGGACCTTCAGACGGATCTTCACGGCTGCGGATGTCCCGACCGCATACAGGCCGAAGGTCAGACCCACGACCAGCGCGAGATATCCGACCAGAAGCTGTGAGTGCAGATGGACGAGCGTCACGATCTCGATCTCCAGGCGAGGCACCGTCCGGTCCAGCCCCTTGTCGCCGGCGTGCGGGCCTGCGCCCGTTACGAGAGTTCCAGCGACCAAAACGCCGGCGAGCGCGACACCTGACAGCGCGGTAAGCCAGCGCAGCGGCTTCGGCATCACGACCAGAGTTGTTGCTTCGTCGGGTTCCGCGATCTTCGCGTACATCACCGTGGCAACCCAGACCATCAGCATCGACGCAACCAGGTGAATGGCGACCGTCCACCACAGCAAGCCTGTGAGGACGGTGATACCGCCGATCACTGCCTGAACGACAGTGCCGAGCGGCATCATCCAGGCGTAGACAAGCACCTCTTTGCGTCGGCGAGCGCGAGTCACCGCAAGCACGATCGCAGCGGCGACGATGACGACCAGGAAGGTCAGCAGGCGGTTGCCGAACTCGACGGCTTGGTGAATCACCGCGACCTGTCCGTGGCCGACCGGGACGAAGCTACCGGGGAAGCACTGCGGCCACGTCGGGCAACCGAGTCCCGAGTCCGTCACGCGCACCACCGCGCCGGTGACAGCGATGCCGCCCTGCGTCAGGATCACGATGAACGCGATGATTTTCTGCGTTTTCAGCGAGGGGAGAGGTAGTCGATCCACCAAGCGTAAAAATCCGGCATACACACGATTCACCACGCCAACGATCGTAGTTCCCCATCAACTACACAGTGTCGTTGGGGCCAGCTCGCTCCGCGCCTGCCCCGCGTCGTTGGGGCCAGCTCGCTCCGCGCCTGCCCCGCGTCGTTGGGGCCAGCTCGCTCCGCGCCTGCCCCGCGTCGTTGGGGCCAGCTCGCTCCGCGCCTGCCCCGCGTCGTTGGGGCCAGCTCGCGTCAGTTCGCGCGAACTCGCACGATTCCCGAGATCGTTCCCTGGAAGTACTCGCCCGACTCGGTGATGAGTGCCGACATCTGAAGGGTGTCGTTGAGGATCGTCGACGGCAGGGGAGTCGAACCGATCTGCGACCCGTCCTTCGAGTCGATCACCGCGAAGGAGTAACCGTCCAGCGGAGAGGTGTTCGGAGCACCGTCTCGTGTCACCGTGTAAATCGAGCCGTCAGCCGTCGAGAGGTGGGGTACCGCGGAGCTGCGAATCGTGTTGTCCCACACGACATGGCAGCCGACTGGATCGATGTCGACGCGGGTCATTCCGCCGTTGAAGGGTGCCGTGGCGGGGACCGCTGGACCGGCACCTTCAGGAGTCGTGGGGTACGGGTATCCGTAAGTGCCGGCGACGTAGACGGAATGACCGATGCCGACGGGGGAGTTCTCGCTGCCGCTCGGTGAGCCGTCCTGGCTGGCAGCGGACAACACCGGCTGCGTGCACACCTCGGCGCCCGTGTCAGCGCGATAGACATGCAAGCTCACTGTCGGGTGGGCGTTGTCGACGATGGTCAAGAAATCGCTGCCCGTCGACGGGCCGAAGTATGTCGGCGTCGATCCGGTTCCCCAGCTGAGCTGACCCGGATTACGGGCCGGCCCGCGGTCGTACGGCTGACGCCAGTCGATGACGACCTCGTCGCCATTTCGCTTCAGTTGGTAGAGCGCGTGGGTAGTTGCGACAGCAGTGCCCGTCGGGGAGGTGGAGATGCTGTTCTGCACCTGTTCACCTTCGGGGAGCGCAATGCTGTGCGCGATTCGATCCGCGCCGACATACCCGACGGTGCCGTGCCCGGTGGCGAACCAGACATTGCCGTCCCAGTCCGGAGCGAGGCCGGTGACGTTGTCGTCGGCGGCAACCGCACCACTGAGATCGATGACCTCCGCGAGTTCCAGCCGCCAACTGCCGTCCGGATTCTGCGCATGGGAAATGCGGACCAGTTGACGGTTTCCGTCGACGGCGACGAGACGGTTCTCGTTGTCGAGGTAGGCGTAGACGCCGCCGAGCAGACTGCCCTTCGCGAGCGGCAGTTGTGCTACGGATCTACCCAACGGCGTGGCGTCGGCCTTCGGATCGATCAAATGGATGGTCGGGATCTGGCCGATCATCGTCGTGCAGAGCGAGACGATCATGCCGTCGGAACCCTGGAGGACCGTCGGGCAGGCGGCCATCATCGGGAAAGCTGTCACCTCGTGTGGGCCGGTTCCTGGACCGGGCAGCGGCGTGACGTCGGACGAGCCCGCGTCACCGTGCATGGTGGAAGTACCGACGGGACCGAGGTGCGGATTTGCAGGTGCGAGTGGACCGGACACCGAAGGGGTCGCCGTTGCGGGTCCGGCACACAACATGACTGTTGCGGCCACACAGCCGACGATCTGAGCTGTCCGTCGTGTACTCACGTGAACTTGAACCACCTTGCTGCGCAGACTCCGGCCACTGCGGCCCAGATGAGAAGTACGAGAATCGAGAACCAGTCCATCGAGGTGTCGAGGGCCGCTTCGAGTGCGTGTGCGAGAGCGCCGGACGGAACAATGCGGACCAGCGTGTGAACGGCGGTCGGGAGTTCACCACTGGCGAAGACCACACTTCCGATGCCCACCATGATGAACCACAGGATGTTGGCGAGCGCGAGAACGATCTCTGCTCGCAAAGTACCGCCGAGCAGTAGGCCAAGCGCTGCAAATGTGACAGTACCGATGGCAATGACCACTGCGCCGAGTACAAGTTCGACGAATGACGGACGCCATCCCAACGCCAAACCGATAGCGCCGAGCAAGAGTGACTGCAGCGCCACGACGATGATGACGGCAGCGCTCTTGCCTGCGATGATTCCCCACCGCGGTAGCGGCGTTGCACCGAGTCGCTTGAGCGCGCCGTATCGGCGGTCGAATCCGACGGCGATGGCCTGTCCGGTGAACGCCGTCGACATCACGGCAACCATCATGACACCAGGGAGCACGGTATCGACCCGAGAATCGCCCAAATCGCCGATCGGAAGTAGACACAGTCCGATGAGCAGGGTGATCGGGATGAACATGGTGAGCAGCAATTGCTCACCGTTGCGGAGCAGAAGAGTCAGCTCCAGTTTGGTCTGCGCCGCCAGCATCGTGGCCGCCGAATTGGGGCGGGGATCCGGCGAGAAGGTGCCTGGCTCGAAGCGGTTCTCGGCGAGCCGTCGGTCTCTGGCAACGCTGATGGGACTGCTCTGGCCGTTCGACGCTGTTTCGTTCATGACCTTGATCTCCGTCATCCCCTCAGTTCCCGGCCCGTCAATTCGAGGAAGACGTCTTCCAGACTCCGTTGATCGACGCGAATGTCGTTGATCAGCACGTCCTGATCGGCACACCACGTTGCGACAGTCGCCACGGTTGCCGGATCGATTGCACCTTCGACGACATAGGTGCCGGGGTTGGATTCCTCGATGCGGAACCCGGCGAGTGAACCGGCCAGCGAATCGAGGCTCAAACCGGGAACCGTCGTCAGACGGAGTTGTCCTTCGGCGCCCTTGCTGGTGACCTCCGCCGGCGTTCCCGACGCGACGATCTTGCCGTGGTCGATGATGACCAGTTCGTCGGCGAGCGCTTCGGCCTCGTCCATGAGGTGTGTGGTGAGCAGGACGCTCACGCCGTCGCGTCGCAGAGCGTCGATGAGTTCCCACACGAGTAGACGTGCCTGAGCGTCGAGGCCGGCGGTGGGTTCGTCCAGAAATACCAATTCGGGACGGCCGACCAGCGCGCACGCCAGTGACAGTCGTTGCTGCTGGCCTCCGGAGAGGCGGCGGTACGGGGTCTTGCGCGCATCGGTGAGGCCGAGTTTGGAAAGGAGCCAGGCGGGATCGAGCGGGTCGGCCGAGTATGCGGCCACGAGGTCGAGCATTTCCCCGGCCTTGGACCCGGGGTACGCGCCGCCGCCCTGCAGCATGACGCCGATTCGCGAGCGGACTTCACCGGAGTCGGCGATGGGGTCGAGACCGAGCACTCGAACCGTGCCGGCATCGGGGGTGACAAAACCTTCGCACATTTCGACGGTGGTCGTCTTACCGGCTCCGTTGGGGCCGAGCAGGGCAACGACCTGGGCCGTCTCGACAGTGAGATCGATACCGTCGACGGCTCGAACACCGTCGAAGGACTTGACGACACCCTGGATCTGTACCGCCGGCGTCGACGATCTGGAGGCTCTCGAGGTCACGGGGAATCAGCGTAAGCCCCCGCCGAGTTGTCTTCGTCTACCGGTCCGCCTTTCGTGATCTCCGCTACTGGCTTGTCGCTACGCCAGGGGAGTGAATTGCGGGTGAAGACGATGAGCGTTCCGGCGGTGAGGATGGTCGCGATGACGGCCTGCACGATCATGAACGGAAGGTATTCGGCGCCGTTGGACATCAACATGACGCTGACGATCGAGGTGAAGACGACGGCAGGGATGCGGAAAATCGGTGCGGTGGCCCACGCCGCCAACGGAAGGATCGCCCACAGCAGGTACCACGGCTGAACGACGGGGAACAGGAGAACGATCGCGCCGAGCGCGATGCCGAGTCCGCCGACCGGATGGATGCGGCCCATGTACACCGAGATCATCATCCGAGCGGTGACGAGCATGGCGACGAGAGTAGCGATCGGCCGCGTGATCGTGAGGATCGCCGTGGTGTGATCACCGAGACCGAGCAGTACACCGGCCAATCCCGTGCCGACTCCCAGGAGCGTCGGGATGGACATCCAACTTCGCACTGCCGTAGCGGTGTCGAGGGTGTTGATCCACCCCATACCGAGCCCACTGGCCACGCTGATGACAAACGTGACGACAGCGGCAACGATGCCCAGGAGAATCGCGGCTCCTGTCAAGGCTTTCCAGGTTCCACCCCAACGCCGAGCCAAGGCCATGCCGACAAATCCCAGCGCAAGCAAGGACGGAATTTTGACGGTCGACGACAACGCGATCAAACCTGATCCCGCAACGAGATAGAACAGCGCTCGCCCACGGATGGGCCCGGACCCTTCGACTGCACGGAGCGCGATCTCGATTCCGGCGAGCATCAACCCGAGCATGAGCGCTTCGTTGTGGATGCCGGCCACCAAGTGGAAGAGCAACAGCGGGTTCGCGGCACCGAGCCAGAGCGAACTGACGGCAGAGACACCGCATCGCTTGGCCAGTCGCGGTATCGCCCACACGATGAGCGCGACGCCGGCCAATGCGAGCAAGCGGTGCAAGAAGATTCCGGCCACGATGTTGTCGCCGGTCAGTGAGCTGATCCCGCGTCCCAGCCACAGGAAGAACGGACCGTACGGAGCTGGGGTGTCGCGCCAGATCGTCGGAACCGTGCGGGTGAGAACGTGGTCGACGCCCAGTGCCGCCTTGGGGCCGATGGCGTACGGATCGAGTCCACGGGCCGCGATTTCGCTTTGAGCCAGATACGAGTAGACGTCGCGGCTGAACATCGGCGGTGCGACCGAGAGCGGCAGGATCCACAGCAGGAGTGTGCGGTCCAACTGGGAACGGGTCATGCGCCGCGGTGCGCCGGAACGGCTGCGTATGTCCCCGACTGCAAATCGGCCCATCATCAGCCAGGCCAGAACGACGAGCACGGTTCCGGTCATCGTCATGGTGAGTGAGACCGTCGGCATACGTCCGGGAAGGCTGAGGACTCGAAGTCCTGCGGTCGGATTCTGCAGGACGGGTTGTGCGCCGGCGCCGAGCGCTCCGACTGCCATCAAGACCGCGCCGGTTGCGCCGAATCGGCGAATCCCTCGCAGTTGTGCGGTTTCCTTCGCGTTCAGGCCCGGGCGCTCGTCCTCGTCGCCGTGCAGCACGGCGGCCATACTCTGCCGGGGAGCGGAACCGAAAGGCCGAACGCCGATCGTGGAAAGCGCGAGTGCCTTGGGTTTTTCCAGCAGGATCGCGCGCGCCGATCGCGCGGTCGTCGTCTTCTCGGGGGTCTGCGGCACACCAGGCAGCGTAGCGGCTCGATCCAGCCGGACAGACAAGCACAAACAACGTGCGTTGTCCGGATATTCCCGAATGTAATGCAGGTTGCCCTTAGTAGACCTGCGAAAAGAATTCCGTCACACTTGTGTTGTGAAAAGAAATGCGTCAGACCCTCGAAGCAAGGAAGTTGCAGGTCAGCCCACTGTAGCGACCTCGCCTAGTGCTGCCGCAAATCCGGTGACGGTGAGCGTCGAAGGCCAGACCCGGGCCGCAGTGGTCAAGCTGCTACTCGAAGAAGGCCCCATTACCGCCTCCGAAATCGGCACGCGCCTCGGTTTGAGTGCCGCAGGTGTCCGACGTCACTTGGACGCTTTGATCGAGTCCGGCGAAGCCCGAACCGCTTCGGCAGCGTCGCTGCGTCAGCGTGGACGAGGTCGTCCCGCCAAGCAGTTCCAGATCACCGCGACCGGCCGAGGCCGCCTCGGCCACACCTACGACGATCTGGCGGGAGCCGCGATGCGGCAACTCCGTGAAATCGGCGGAGACGCGGCAATCGAGGAGTTCGCCAAGCGTCGGGTCCAGGCGATCGTCGGAGACGTCGAACCGGCTGATCCGACAGATGTCGACAACGTCGAGGCGACAGCGGACGCAATCGCCGAAGCCTTCAATGCGGTGGGGTTCGCAGCGTCGACCCGGCCGGTCGGCAACGGCGTGCAGATCTGCCAACACCATTGCCCGGTTTCCCATGTGGCAGAAGAGTTTCCGGAACTGTGCGAGGCAGAGCAGCAAGCATTCCGGCAATTGCTCGGGACTCATGTTCAGCGTCTGGCGACCATCGCCAACGGTGACTGCGCCTGCACGACGCACGTGCCCCTCGTGTCCACCGGGAGTAGATGACCGGACCAGAGTGTTCTACAGAGCGTTGCCACCGTGCAGCGTTCGAATAGAGATTTTTCAGCTAGTTCTTCAAAGTCAGAACTGCTCGACCACAGCGACCAGCCCTCGCTGAGCCCGAGCAGCCGTCAAGAAACAAGACTCCGGAAGGAGCTCGCATGACCGTCACATCAGACCAGGCGACTACCACTGCGGCAGCAGGCACCGAGCCGCTCACGCAGGAAGAGACCATCGCGTCCCTCGGTCATTACGGCTACGGCTGGTCCGATTCCGACGAAGCCGGAGCCAGCGCGCAGCGCGGGTTGTCCGAGGCTGTCGTGCGGGACATCTCCGCCAAGAAGAGCGAGCCCGAGTGGATGCTCGACATCCGCCTCAAGGCGCTGCGCACCTTCGACAAGAAGCCGATGCCGAACTGGGGCAGCGACCTCGAAGGTATTCACTTCGACAACATCAAGTACTTCGTCCGGTCCAGCGAGAAGCAGGCCGAGTCGTGGGAAGACCTGCCCGAGGACATCAAGAACACGTACGACAAGCTCGGCATCCCCGAGGCGGAGAAGCAGCGCCTCGTTGCCGGCGTCGCAGCTCAGTACGAGTCCGAGGTCGTCTACCACTCGATCCGTGAGGACCTCGAGGAGCAGGGCGTCATCTTCCTCGACACGGACACCGGTCTCAAGCAGCACCCGGAGCTGTTCAAGGAGTACTTCGGATCGGTCATCCCGGCCGGCGACAACAAGTTCTCCGCGCTGAACACCGCCGTGTGGTCCGGTGGCTCGTTCATCTACGTTCCGCCGGGAGTCCACGTGGACATCCCGTTGCAGGCGTACTTCCGCATCAACACCGAGAACATGGGTCAGTTCGAGCGCACCCTGATCATCGTCGACGAAGATGCCTCCGTGCACTATGTCGAGGGTTGCACCGCGCCGATCTACAAGTCCGATTCACTGCACTCGGCCGTCGTCGAGATCATCGTGAAGAAGGGCGGCCACTGCCGCTACACGACCATCCAGAACTGGTCCAACAACGTCTACAACCTGGTGACCAAGCGCACCAAGGTCGAGGCCGGCGGATCCATGGAGTGGGTCGACGGCAACATCGGCTCCAAGGTCACCATGAAGTACCCGGCCGTGTGGCTGATGGGCGAGTACGCCCGCGGTGAGGTTCTCTCCGTTGCGTTCTCCGGCGAGGGCCAGCACCAGGACACCGGCGCCAAGATGCTCCACCTCGCGCCGCACACGTCCTCGACCATCATCAGCAAGTCTGTCGCCCGTGGTGGTGGACGTGCGTCGTACCGCGGTCTGGTGCAGGTCAACAAGGGTGCCCACGGCTCCAAGTCGACCGTCAAGTGTGACGCTCTGCTGGTCGACCAGATCAGCCGAAGCGACACCTACCCGTACGTCGACATCCGCGAGGACGACGTCACCATGGGTCACGAGGCCACCGTTTCGAAGGTCAGTGACGATCAGCTCTTCTACCTGATGAGCCGCGGACTGACCGAGGACGAGGCGATGGCCACCATCGTGCGTGGATTCGTCGAGCCCATCGCGAAGGAACTCCCGATGGAGTACGCGCTCGAGCTCAACCGCCTTATCGAACTTCAGATGGAAGGGGCTGTGGGTTAGTGACCACGCCAGAGACCGGAGTCATCGGAGCTGTTGCCGGGGAGAACCCGACCGCTCCTGTAAAGGGTGCAGCCACAGGCTCACCCATCACGAACAAGGGTGAGCAGTTCTCTTCGTTCGACGTCAATGCTTTCGAGGTTCCCGGCGGACGTGACGAGATCTGGCGGTTCACCCCGCTGCGTCGTCTCCGGGGATTGCACGACGGCAGCGCCGTCGCCAACGGACAGGTCACCGTCGAGGTCGACGGCGGAAGCGACATCACCGTCGAGACCGTCGGCCGTGACGACGCACGTCTGGGCAAAGCCGGCGTTCCCGCTGATCGCATTGCAGCGCAGGCGTATTCGAGCTTCGAGACGGCAACGGTCATCTCGGTTGGCGCCGAGGTCGAGGTCGAGAAGCCCGTCGTGGTCACCATGACCGGCCCCGGAGTCGACAACGTCGCCTACGGACACACCCAGATTCGTCTGGCGCAGTTCGCCAAGGCGACGTTCGTGATCGACCAGCGCGGCAGCGGAACCTTCGCGGAGAACATCGAATTCGTTCTCGGTGACAGTGCGCAGCTGACGGTGGTGGCCATCCAGGACTGGGCGGACGACGCAGTTCACGTGACGTCACACCACGCTCGCCTGAACCGCGACGCAGTGCTTCGATACACCTCGATCAGCCTGGGCGGCGACCTGGTTCGCCTGTCCGCCACCGTCAAGTACGACGGACCGGGCGGCGACGCCGAACTGCTCGGCCTGTACTTCGCCGACGCCGGCCAGCATCTGGAACAGCGTCTGCTGGTGGATCATTCGCAGCCCAACTGCAAGTCCAACGTGGTCTACAAGGGTGCGCTTCAGGGAGATCCCGGATCCGGCAAGCCCGACGCGCACACCGTGTGGATCGGCGACGTTCTCATCCGCGCCGCAGCGGAGGGCACCGACACGTTCGAGCTCAACCGCAACCTGGTGCTGACCGACGGCGCCCGCGCCGACTCGGTTCCGAACCTCGAAATCGAGACCGGTGAGATCGTCGGGGCCGGCCACGCAAGTGCAACGGGACGTTTCGACGACGAGCAGCTGTTCTACCTGCGTGCTCGTGGTATCCCGGAGGATCAGGCTCGTCGTCTGGTCGTACGTGGGTTCTTCCACGAAATCATCAACAAGATCGCTGTTCCCGAGGTGCGCGATCGCCTCGAAGCCGCAGTCGAAGCCGAACTCGCAGCCGTCGGCTCCTGACCGCCCCGCCTGCGACACCACCCCGTCGCTACGCTCGCCCGCCTCATCTTGAAGGAATTTCATGTCTACCAGTGACAACACCACCACCTCGGTCCTCGAGGTTCGTGACCTGCACGTCGAGGTCGCCAACTCCGATGCCAACGCCGAGCCCATCCAAATCCTCAAGGGCGTCGACCTGACGGTCCGCTCGGGGGAGACCCACGCGATCATGGGCCCCAACGGCTCCGGCAAGTCGACTCTGTCGTACGCCATCGCCGGTCACCCCAAGTACCAGGTCACGTCGGGCTCCATCACCCTCAACGGTGAAGACGTCCTCGCAATGAGCGTCGACGAGCGTGCACGTGCCGGGCTCTTCCTGGCCATGCAGTACCCCGTCGAGGTTCCCGGCGTTTCCATGTCCAACTTCCTGCGCACCGCCGCTACGGCCGTGCGAGGCGAGGCTCCCAAGCTGCGCCACTGGGTCAAGGAAGTCAAGGAAGCCCTCAGCGAGCTCGAGATCGATCCCTCGTTCATCGAGCGCTCGGTCAACGAAGGCTTCTCCGGTGGCGAGAAGAAGCGGCACGAGATCCTGCAGTTGGGCATGCTCAAGCCGAAGATCGCGATCCTCGACGAGACCGACTCCGGCCTCGACGTCGACGCTCTGCGCACCGTCTCCGAAGGCGTCAACCGCTACAAGGAGCGCGAGAACGGCGGCGTTCTGCTGATCACGCACTACACGCGCATTCTGCGCTACATCAACCCCGACTTCGTTCACGTGTTCGTCGGTGGCCGCATCGTCGAGTCCGGTGGACCGGAGCTGGCCGACGAGCTCGAGACCAACGGCTACGTTCGTTTCACCGCGGACACCGCAGCTACCCAGGGAGCGTAATCACGATGACCACCTCGGTGCGCGAGCTCGACGTCACAGCGGTTCGGGCCGACTTCCCGATCCTGGCGCGAACCGTGCGCGACGGAAAACCTTTGGTGTACTTGGATTCCGGCGCTACCTCGCAGCGTCCGGTCCAGGTTCTCGATGCCGAACGGGACTTCCTGACCACGTGTAACGCGGCAGTACACCGGGGTGCTCATCAGCTCGCAGAAGAGGCGACTGACGCGTACGAGAATGCTCGCGCCACCATCGCTTCCTTCGTGGGTGCGGATTCGGACGAGTTGGTGTTCACCAAGAACGCCACCGAGGCTCTCAATCTGGTGACCTACGTTCTCGGTGACGATCGCTTCGACCGCCATGTCGGTCCTGGCGACGAAATCGTCATCACCGAACTCGAACACCACGCCAACCTCGTTCCCTGGCAGGAACTTGCGCGCCGAACCGGTGCGACGCTCAAGTGGTACGGCGTCACCGACGACGGCCGGATCGATCTCGATTCGCTGGAGCTGACGGACGCGGTGAAGGTCGTTTCGTTCACCCACCAGTCCAACGTGACCGGCGCGATCGCGCCCGTCGAGGAATTGGTGCGACGAGCACGCGCCGTCGGTGCACTCGTCGTGCTCGACGCGTGCCAGTCGGTGCCTCACATGGCGGTCGACTTCCACGAACTGGGAGTGGACTACGCGGCGTTCTCCGGTCACAAGATGCTCGGCCCTTCGGGGGTCGGAGTTCTCTACGGCCGTCGTGAACTGCTGGCAGCGATGCCTCCGTTCATCACCGGCGGATCGATGATCGAGACGGTCACCATGGAGGTCAGCACTTACGCGCCGCCGCCTCAGCGTTTCGAGGCCGGCGTCCCGATGACCTCACAGGTGGTCGGGTTGGGCGCTGCCGTGGATTACCTGAACACCTTCGGGATGGACGCCGTCGCTGCGCACGAGCACGTGTTGGTGGAGGCTGCTCTCGAAAAGTTGTCGGCGATCGAAGGTCTGCGCATCATCGGACCACAGACGTCCGAGAACCGCGGCGGAGCGATTTCCTTTGTCGTGGACGGTATTCACGCCCACGACCTCGGACAGATCCTCGACGACGAGGGCGTCGCGATTCGCGTCGGACACCATTGTGCGTGGCCGCTGCATCGTAAGTTCGGTGTCGCTGCGACGGCCCGTGCGTCGTTTGCGCTCTACAACACCACCGCGGAAATCGATGTTCTCGTTGCAGCGATCAAGCGTGCGCAGGAATTTTTCGGTGTCGCAGGGGAGTTGAACTGAATCATGCGCATGGAGCAGATGTATCAGGAAGTGATCCTCGATCACTACAAACATCCGCACGGCCGCGGACTCCGTGAGCCGTTCGGCGCCGAGGTGCACCACGTCAACCCGACGTGTGGCGACGAGGTGACGTTGCGCGTCCAGATCTCCGAGGACGGAACGGTCTCCGACGTCTCGTACGACGGTCAGGGTTGTTCGATCAGCCAGGCGTCGACGTCGGTGCTCAACGACCTCGTCATCGGGATGCAGGTCACCGACGCACTGAAGACGGTGACGGCGTTCAACGAGATGGTGAGCAGTCGGGGCACCGTCGAGGGGGACGAGGACGTTCTCGGCGACGGCATCGCGTTCGTCGGTGTCTCGAAGTACCCGGCACGCGTGAAGTGCGCCTTGCTCGGATGGATGGCATTCAAGGATGCTGTAGTCCAGATTGTCGACGGCAGTGCTGTGACGACGGCGGACAGCAGCAGTGAATTGGTCGACACGACTGAAGGACAGGGATCATGACCGAGACACAACCAGTGCAGGACGCCGAGGTCGGCGCTCCGGTGAATCCGAATCCCGATTCCACTGCGGAATTCGGTGGCGCACAGGGCAGTGGCACTGTCCCGTCGCCTGAGCGACTCGACGAACTCGAAGAAGCGATGCGCGACGTCGTCGATCCCGAACTGGGAATCAACGTCGTCGATCTCGGCTTGGTCTACGGACTCTTCGAAGACGACGGTGTCGTCACGATCGACATGACTTTGACCTCGGCGGCGTGCCCGTTGACCGACGTGATCGAGGACCAGGCACGCGGCGCACTTGTGCGTAGCGATCTGTGTACCGACATGAAGATCAACTGGGTGTGGTTGCCGCCGTGGGGACCGGACAAGATCACCGAAGACGGACGCGAGCAACTGCGCGCACTCGGCTTCACGGTCTGACAAGTAACCTCGGCACGATCAACTGAATACATTTCACCGGAGCGTCGGTGCCCGTTCGTCGGGTACCGGCGCTTCGGTTTGTTATATAGGGCCGTTTTAGCCATGATATTCAGGACAATAGTCCCAAATGGTTGTTTGATGAATATTTGCTGGAAGCTGACTGATCGGTAACATCGCAGCTGATTGTCACGATGTGATCTCCAGCGGGCGATTTGCCAGTTTCCACCCGAGCTTTCCAAAGTATTCGTCTCATTTTCGAAGTGCCCCGATCAGTTCGAAGCGTCCAGCGGACGCATATACCTGTTTGCATCATGATCAAGTTGTAAGAGGGAGATTCGTGTGGATGGCAGTCCCGACCGAGGAATCGTTTCCGCAGCTCGTCCGGACGACGAACTCACCTTCCCTCTTTCTGCCGCGCAACTTTCCCTGCTTGTCGCACAACAGCTTCGACCCGAGATTCCCGTCAGCATCGCTCAGTACGTGGACGTGGACGGCCCACTCGACATCGAGCTGCTGACCGCTGCCAGCAAACAGACCGGCCGTGAGATCGGCTCCGGATATCTGCGCCTGGTCGAGGTGGACGGGGTTGCGCGTCAGTGGCTCGATCTCGACATGGACGACTCCCTCGACGTGGTCGATCTTCGCGCCGAATCGGATCCGGAATCTGCAGCGCAGGAATGGATGCGCAGAGAGCACACTGCTGCCATCGATCCGTTCACCGATCGCCTGGTCAGGCTGGCAGTCCTGGTGCTTCGCGACGACCATTACTACTGGTACAGCCGTATTCATCATGTGGCGCTCGACGGTTTCGGCGCGATGTCGATGATGAACCGCACAGCCGAGATCTACACCGCTGTGGTGCGCGATCTGCCAGTTCCCCCAGCGGTAACTGCCCCCCTCCAATCGTTGGTGAAGGCAGAGGCCGACTATCTGGGCTCCACGCGGTGGGAGCGCGATCGCGACTACTGGAACACCAAGATGGCCGACAAACCGGGCGGAACCTCGCTCGCGTCCTCGACTGCTCCGTCGCAGGCATGGTCTCGCCTACGGTCGGCGACGGTACCTACGGAACTGCGGAGCTCCCTCGAACGGCTGGCCGCCGCCCACGATGTGACGACGTCGTCAGTGGTGATCGGTGCTCTGGCGGCTTACCTCGCCCGGGCCACCGGGACCCGCGACGTGGTCCTCAGCCTGCCGGTCTCGGGGCGGACGACAAAAGCTGCTCGCAGGTCCGGCGGAATGATGTCGAACGTCGTCCCGATACGTGCGAGCGTCGATCCGCATTTCGCGGTCGGGGACTTGCTGCACGAGGTGAAGATCGAACTCACCGGCGCACTGCGTCATCAGAAATACCGCCACGAGGACCTACGACGCGACCTCAACGCCGGTGATCACAGCATCGCCGACGGACGAGGCTTCCACGGGCCGTTGATCAACCTCATGCTGTTCCATTCCGGAATCACTCTCGGGGACGCGCACGGCGAACTGAACGTGATCTCGACCGGGCCGATCGAAGACCTCTCCGTCAACGTCTATCAGACTTCCGCAGCCGAAGAGATCCAGATCGACTTCGCCGCGAATCCAGACCTGTACACCAACGAGGACATCTCGCGTCACCACCGGCGTTTCCTCGAGTTCCTCGACTTGTTCTGCGCTGCGGAATCGGGAACTCGATTGATGGATATCGACCCCGACGCCGCGGGTAAATGGATCGCCGAAGTTCAACACGCCCGCAACGTCGAGTACTGGTCTGCGACCTTGTCGAACCCCGCCGAGGAACTGGGTTTGCCGGTCGTCGCCGGATCCGGTCGAACGTCCACGCCCCTCGAGATCGAGGCAGGCCTCTGCCGGAGCCTCGAGACGATGGCGACGACGATGAACACGAGTCTGTTCGTGCTGTTCCAGTCTGCGATGGCCGGACTGCTGCGCCGCGTCGGTTCGGCCGACGAGGTGTCGATCGGCGTCTCGGTCCGAGGGTACGGCGCCTCCAATCCGGACGATTTCGTCTCGATGTTCGCCAACCAGTTGGTGCTTCGCTCGACGGTGTCGAACACCATGACGCTCACCGACCTGGTCGGTGCGGTGGACACCGTCGCAATCGAAGCTCTCGAACACGCAGACATTCTTCTGTCTTCGGTGACCGCCGCACTCGGTGACGGCCGCTGGGTCGAGACGGGCCCGTTGTTCCGGGCGATGGTCTGTTTCGAGGAGCCGCTGGATGCTCACCCGAGATTTCCGGGGCTCATGGTCGGTGCGCCTATCGGATCGGATCTGGCCACCGTGCCGGAACTGTTTGTCTCCCTGGCGATTCCGACTGGTGAGCATGCCGATTTCGATCAGCCGATCTCCGGTGTTCTGGATTGGCTCGGCACGAAAGAGCAAGCCGAGGACCTCGCCGACCGTTATCTACGAATCTTGACCGCGATGGTCGGTACTCCGCACTCGGCGCTCGGCTCAGTGGATCTACTGCGCCCGGAGGCGCGCCAGGCGCTGGTGCCGCCCGTTCTGCCGATTACCCCGGTCCGAACGCTCTCCGAGATCCTTTCCGACCGCATTCGGGCGACCCCGGAAGCGATCGCCGTGGTCGCGGGCAGCGAGCGCGTGTCGTACCGCGAACTCGATCGACGATCGAATCAGTTGGCGCGCAAGCTCGTCGATCATGGCGTGCAATCCGAGTCGTTGGTCGGAATCATGCTGCCGAAATCCGTGGACATGATCGTTGCCGCTGTCGCGGTAGTGAAGGCCGGCGGCGGATACCTCCCACTCGATCGTGCACACCCCGCCGAGCGTTTGGCATACGTGGTCGAGGATGCGCAACCGGTGTGCGTCATCTCCGATTCCACTTTCCCGAACTCCGCCTTCCCGAACTCTGACGTGGTGGTCGTCGGCGTCGAATCCGACGAATACTCCGGTGAGAGTCTGGAAACCGATGAGCGCCCGCGCGGACACGGAGCCGACAATCTGGCGTACGTGATCTACACCTCGGGGTCGACGGGCCGACCCAAAGGTGTCTCCGTCACCCACGCCACTGTGGTGCGATTGTTCGAGAACACGCACGTCGAATTCGGATTCGACGGCAACGACGTGTGGACGATGTTCCACTCGTTCGCCTTCGACTTCTCGGTCTGGGAACTGTGGGGCGCGCTGCTCCACGGCGGAACGCTGGTCCTGGTCGATCACGAGGTATCACGCGACCCTGACGCCTTCCGGGCGCTGGTCGCCGCAGAAGGCGTCACCGTGCTCAATCAGACGCCCTCGGCCTTCTACCAGTACATCGAAGCCGACCTTCGGGCCGATTCGGAGACCCGGCTCCGGTACGTGATCTTCGGTGGCGAAGCCTTGGACCTGCGTCGACTCGGGCGCTGGTACGACAATCACCCGGGGTACGAAAGTCACACGGAATCCGCGCCTGCACTCGTCAACATGTACGGCATCACCGAGACGACGGTGCACGTCACCCATCTCGAACTCGACCGGGCGAGCGCGAGTGCGCTGACCGGCAGCCGGATCGGTGACGCGATCGACGGACTTCGTGTGTACCTGCTCGACGAGCATCTCTCCCCGGTCCCGGTGGGGATCGCGGGGGAGATCTATGTCGCGGGCGGTCAACTCGCCCGTTGCTATCTGGGCCGTCCAGACCTCACCGCGGGCCGGTTCGTTGCCGATCCTTTCAATGCCGGCGGACGACGGTTGTACCGGTCCGGCGACCGCGCACGATGGATTGCGCCCGGACAACTCGAGTACCTCGGACGCGGCGACGCGCAGGTCAAGATCCGCGGATTCCGGATCGAACTCGGCGAAATCGACTCCGTCATCCTCAGCGCGCCGGGAATCGACGATGCTGTGACGGTTGTGGCTCCGACGCCGGCGGGCGGCGCTCTCGTGACCTATGTGACCGCTTCCGACGTCGTGGACGCCGACGCCCTCCGAGCTCACGCCGCCGAAGCCCTCCCGACCTACATGGTTCCCGATGCCTTCATGGTCCTCGATTCGATTCCGTTGACCACCAACGGAAAACTGGACCGGCGTGCGCTGCCTTCGCCTATCCTGGCCTCCACCAAGGTCTTCCGACCTCCGACGACCCCGACCGAGGGCAAGGTTGCGGCGGTTCTGGCTGACATCCTGAGTAGTGGACCGCTCGGACTCGACGATAATTTCTTCCATCTGGGCGGAAACTCGCTGGTAGCGACGACGGCGGTAGCGCGCTTGACCGAAGCCACCGGGGTTAAAATGCCGCTGCGTGCACTCTTCGACCATCCCACGGTGTCTGGGATCGCGGCGACGATCGAGCGTGCGGCACAGACCCCGGACGCCGACGGTATTCAGGTCGTGGCCCGGCCGCCTGTACTGCCTCTCGCTCCCGCGCAGCAGCGACTGTGGTTCCTGAACCGCGTGGCACCGGAATCAGGTGCGTACAACATTCCACTGGCGGTGTCGTTGCGCGGCGCCGTCGATCCCGACGCACTCAGTGCCGCGATCGTGGACGTCGTGACACGTCACGAGTCACTACGCACCGTGTTTCCTCAGATCGGGGACAACGCGACGCAGAAGGTTCTGGGCCTGGGCGAGGGGATCGCAGAGCTCGAGTCGATCGACGTGGAACGCGGAAGCCTCGAGAGAGTGATCTTCGAATTCTCTTCGGCCGGTTTCGATCTGGTCCGCGAACGTCCGGTGCGCTACCTGCTGATCACTGTCGCCGCCGAGAAGGAAGGCGATGACGAGGAAGCTGTCCTCGTAGTGGTTCTGCACCACATGGTGGCCGACGGTTGGTCGCTCGCGCCGTTGGCTGCTGATCTCACCGGCGCCTACGCCGCCCGCGTCGGCGGCAACAGCCCGCAGTGGGCACCCCTTCCGGTGCAGTACGCCGACTACACGCTCTGGCACCGAGAACACCTCGGCGACGCGTCATCCACCGATTCACTTGCCCAATCACAGATCGCGTTCTGGAAGCAGCAGCTGGCGGGAGCGCCCGAGCAGCTCCACCTGCCGACGGACCGTCCGCGCGCACTCGACCCGACCATGCGCGGAGCCGGAGTCGACATCAGAATCGGCGCTTCCACGCATCAGAAGCTCGTTGTACTTGCCGCCGATCACGACGCCACGCCGTTCATCGCCCTGCACGCGTGCTTCGCCCTGCTTCTGGCCAGGTACAGCGGCACGAACGACATCGTCATCGGAACACCGGTGGCAGGGCGAGGGGACCGATCTCTCGATCTGCTCGTCGGCATGTTCGTCAACACTCTTGCCCTGCGGACCGTCGTCGATCGGGACGCAACGTTCGCCGCATACCTGTCACAGGTCAGGGCCGTCGACGTGGATGCCTTCGACAATGCGGACGTGCCTTTCGACGTGGTCGTGGACGCGCTCGAACTGGACCGCTCGCCCGCACACCACCCGGTCTTTCAAGCGGCCATCACCTCGCGGATAACCACCGCTCACACAGCCGAACTGGCAGGGGTGTCGATGACGGCGCGGGCAGTCGAGACGGGGCTGACCAAGTTCGACCTCGAGCTCACCGTCACCGAACGTCACGAGGCCGGGGCCGCAGCAGGAATCGATGCCACGTTCACCTATTCCACCGACCTGTTCGACAACGCGACCGTCGAAGCGTTGGCGCGAAACTTCGTAACCCTCGTGGAATCGGCAGTGTCGGAACCGACTGCATCGGTTGGTGACCTTCGTGTACTCGGATCGCGGGAGAGTGCCGCGACGTTGCCGCGACGCGGTGTGGCTTCGGTGGGCGAATCGACGCTGGCGCAGATCCTCGGGGACACCGCGAGGACGTATCCCGACGCGATCGCCCTCGAAGACTCCGAGCGCTCACTCTCGTACGGGGAGCTGGAGCGTCGATCGAATCGGATCGCTCGATACCTCATGGACCTGGGAGTCGGCCCCGAGACACCGGTCGCACTGGCCGTCGCCCGATCGGTCGACTCCGTGCTCGCAGTCTGGTCGGTCACCAAAGCCGGTGGCGTTTTCGTCCCGGTCGATCCCCGTTATCCCGCAGATCGAGTTGCGCACATGCTCGCGGATTCGGGTGTGCGGATCGGAATTCGGTCCGCCGAGGTTGCGGCCGGTCCGGCAGCCGGTGGGAACGTCGCAGTCTGGATCGACCTCGGCGACGCGGACACGGTTGCAGAATGTGCCGCCTACTCCGACGCTGCCATCGACGACGCTGACAGAACAGCGTCGATCACTGCGGCGTCGGCCGCGTACGTCATCTACACGTCCGGCTCGACCGGAGTGCCGAAGGGCACCGTCGTCACTCACGCGGGTTTGGCCAATCTTGCTCGCGAACAACAGGATCGGTACCGGATCACCGCCGGGTCGCGAACTCTGCATTTTGCGTCACCGAGCTTCGACGGCGCCGTACTCGAGCTACTGCTCGCCGGTTCGACCGGCGCGACGATGGTGATCGCCCCTCCCGACATCTACGGAGGGGAGGCGTTGAGCGAGTTCCTCCGAAGTCACGAGGTCACTCATGCCTTCATCACTCCGGCTGCGCTGGCGACCGTCGATCCGGCGGGCGTGACGGCACTGGAATGCGTAGTCGTCGGCGGCGACGTGTGCACGCCGGAATTGGTCTCGAGCTGGGGCAACGGGCGCAGACTGCACAACGGATACGGTCCGACCGAAACCACTGTCATGGTTGCCATCAGTGACCCACTCTCACCGGGGGAGCCGATCACCATCGGCGGTCCCATCCGCGGAATCGACGCCGTGGTGCTCGACTCTCGGCTGCAACCGGTCCCGATCGGCGGCGTCGGCGAGCTGTACATCGGTGGGCCGGGCCTTGCACGTGGTTACCACCTTCGTCCCGCGCTGACGTCGGATCGGTTTGTCGCGCATCCGTACTCGACGCCCGGTGCCCGGATGTACCGAACCGGTGACCTGGTCCGCTGGACCAAGGACCTGACCCTTCGCTACGTGGGCCGCAGCGATCATCAGCTCAAGATCCGCGGGTTCCGCATCGAACTCGGCGAGATCGACGCTGCTCTGATGGATTCCCCTCTCGTCCAGTTCGCCACGACGATTCCCGTCGAATCCGCCGCGGGTACCACTCTGGCGTCGTACGTGTTGCTGAGCGGCGACGCTGATATCGAGTCGCTGTTCGTGGGACTCGCCGACACGCTGCCGCGGTACATGATTCCGTCGTCGATCACCCCGATCGACGCCATTCCGTTGACTCCGGTCGGCAAACTCGATCGCAGAGCGTTGCCGACGCCGATACCGCGCGAAATCCTCGGAACGGGCCGTGAACCCGAGGCCGGACTCGAACGAACCGTTGCCGACGTGTTCGCTTCACTGCTCGACGTGCCCGAGGTCCGGGCCGGAGACAGCTTCTTCGATCTCGGGGGCAACTCGCTCGTCGCGACGCAGGTGTCCGCGCGGTTGAGCGCAGCGACGGGACTCACGGTGGACGTTCGCTCGATCTTCGAAGCGCCGACCGTCGAAGCGCTCGCTGCACGTCTGGCGGCGAGCGCCGAAGAATCAGACGATCGACCTGCCCTGAGCGCCGGCGCTCGGCCGGACCGCCTACCGCTCTCCGCCGCGCAACAGCGCCTGTGGTTCGTCAATCGCTTCGACCCCCAGTCCGCGGTCTACAACATTCCGTTCGCGATCCGCATCACCGGAGACATCCACGGCGATGCACTCGAGGAGGCGCTTGCGGACGTCATTGCACGCCATGAGGTGCTTCGAACGATCTACGTCGACAGCGCCGACGGCCCGAGCCAGGTCATCCGAGCGCTCTCCGACGTGCAGTTCTCCGTCGAGCGCTACTGCGGATCCGAAGGTGTGGACGCGGCGACGACGGAGTTCGCGGCGCGTGGGTTCGATCTCGGTTCGGATCTGCCGATTCGGGCCATGCTGGTGCGCGAGGACGCCGGCGCTCACGTACTGGTCGTCGTCATCCACCACATCGCCTTCGACGGCTGGTCCCTGACTCCCTTTGCGACAGATTTCGTCGCGGCGTACTCCGCACGCGTCGTTGGAGACGCCCCGGTTTTCACACCGCTCGACGTGCAGTACGCCGACTACGCGGTGTGGCAGCAAGACTCGCTCGGACAGGTCGGCGACCAGGAGTCTCTGGTTGCCCGCGAACTGACCTTCTGGACCACTGCCATGGCTGGTGCCCCGGACGAGGTACTGCTACCGGTCGATCGCCCACGCGGATCTGTCTCCACGACCGCCGTCGGATCGGTGCCGATCGTCATCGACGCGGCGACCGGGGAGCGTCTCGCCGCCTTGGCGAGGCGCAGTGGCTCGACGCAGTTCATGGTCGTACACGCGATCCTGGCGGTTGTTCTCGCGCGTCTCGGTGCAACCGACGACGTGGTGGTCGGCACCCCGGTGGCAGGCCGCGGGCGACCCGAGCTGGATTCCCTGATCGGGATGTTCGTCAATTCGGTACCGCTTCGGACGCCGGTCGATCACCGAGCGTCGTTCACCTCCCTGCTCGAGGTCGTCCGTGAACGCGACCTTGCCGCCTTTGCGCACCCCGAGCTGCCCTTCGAGGTGCTGGTCGACGCCCTCGATCTCGACCGGTCCACTACGCGACACCCCCTGTTTCAGGTCATGCTGTCGTACCACCAGAATGTGGTCTCGCCGCAGGTCACGGTCCACGACGCGCATCTCGAAGCGCAAGCACTCGAACCGTCCGTCGCGAAGTTCGACCTCGAGTTCACCCTGCTGGCAGGCGATTCCGAGAAGACCGAGATCACCGGGTCGCTCAGGTTCGCCGAGGCGCTCTTCGACATTGCCACCGCGGAAACGATCGCCGCGCGTGTGCAGTCGGTGGCCCGCGCCGTCGCCGCAGATCCGGAGACCGCGATCGGCGACCTAGATTTCCTCAGCACCCTCGAGCGGGCGTCGCTGATGCCGGTTCGCGGTCCGGCGTGGACAGCCTCGCGTACCTTGGCCGAAATATTGACGCGGACCGCCACCCGTTCAGGCGATTCGGTGGCCCTTCGATCCGGTGACACCACCGTGCTCTACCGAGATCTCTTCGCCCGTGCATCGGCGCTTGCCCGCCGTCTGACCACGGAAGGGATCGGTGCCGAAGACATTGTGGCGATCGCGATTCCGCGCTCGATCGACTCTATCGTCGCCTTGTGGGGCGTTTCCTTGACCGGCGCCGCGTTTGTTCCGGTCGATCCGCGATACCCCGCCGATCGCATTCTGCACATGCTCACCGACTCCGGAGCCACTCGCGGAGTGACGACGGAAGCGGTGATCGAATCACTGCCCCGCCCGGTTCCGTGGATGACAATGGACGACATCCACGGCGACGGTGTCGGGCAGCCGGTTCCGGCCGCGCCGATCCGAATCGACAACCTCGCCTACATCATCTACACCTCCGGATCGACAGGAAAGCCCAAGGGTGTCAGCGTCACTCACCGTGGCCTGAGCGCATTGGCGGCCGAGCAGACGGCGCGTTACGGCATCTCGGCGCAGTCGCGGACGCTGCACTTCTCCTCACCGAGCTTCGACGCATCCATCCTCGAACTGCTGCTCGCAGTCGGTGAAGGCGCGACGATGGTGATCGCCTCTCCCGACGTCTACGGCGGCCAGGACCTCGCCGAATTGGTCACCGATCACCAGGTGACCCACGCGTTCATCACACCGGCAGCGCTGGCCTCGGTCGATCCCACCGGGCTGGACGTCTTGCAGTCGATCGTTGTCGGTGGCGAGGCATGCTCACCCGAACTGGTCCGTAAGTGGGCACAGGGTCGCCGATTGTTCAACGGCTACGGGCCGACGGAAACCACCGTCATGGTCTGCATCAGTGATGCCTTGAGCGTGGGGGAGACCGTGACCATCGGCGGGCCCGTCCGCGGCGTGTCCGCGGTAATTCTCGACGGCTCGGCTCAGCCGGTACCCGTCGGGGTCACCGGTGAGCTCTACATCGCCGGCCTGGGACTTGCCCGCGGCTACCTCGACCAACCCGCCTTGACGGCGACGCGATTCGTGGCAGCGCCGTTCGGCCCGGCCGGCACCCGCATGTACCGGACCGGTGACTTGGTTCGGTGGACGCCGCTCGGGACGATCGAATACGTCGGACGCTCCGATCACCAGGTGAAAGTGCGCGGATTCCGCATCGAACTGGGCGAGATCGACTCCGTCCTCAGCACTTACCCCGGCGTCGAGTTCGCGGTCACCGTGGGCGTCGACGCAGCTTCCGGTGAGACGATGTTGGCGTCGTACGTAGTGCTCGGTGCCGATGCGGTCGAGATGGACGAGTTGCTGAGCCATGCGCGCCGCTCACTGCCCGCCTTCATGGTGCCGTCGGCGATCACCCCGATCGATCACGTACCGCTGACCCCCGTCGGGAAGCTCGACCGATCGGCATTGCCGGCGCCGACACTGCGTTCGTCCGAGCGAAGTGTCGAGCCGCTGACGACCGCGACCGAACTCCAGGTTGCCGGCGTCGTGGCGGAACTGCTGGGTATCGAACAGATCAGTGCGTCGGACAGTTTCTTCGAACTCGGTGGCAACTCACTGCTCGCCACCAGACTGGCCCAGCGACTCGGCGAGTCGTTGGGCAGGCAGGTGCCTGTCCGAATGCTGTTCGAGCACCCCGAAATTCGGGAACTTGCCACTGCGCTCGACACATCCGCCGGGGCGAAGGCGCTTCCACCGATCACCGCCGTAGACCGCCCCGAGCGAATTCCGCTGTCCTACGCGCAAGCACGCATCTGGTTCCTCAACCAGATGGATCCCGGCTCACCCGCGTACAACGTCCCTGCTGCGATCTCCCTCGACGGTGCACTCGACGTGCCGGCCCTCGAAGCTGCGGTCCTCGACGTGATCGAAAGGCACGAAATCCTGCGCACGGTGTTCCCCGACTCCGGCACCGGTCCACACCAGGTGATCCAGGATGCATTCACCTCGCTCGAGTACGGAAATGCGGACACCCGTGAACCGGCAGAGCTCGCCAGAGAATTCGCGTCGCGTGGATTCGACATCACGACCCAAGCTCCCGTTCGCGCGCTCCTGCTCGAATCGACGCCGCAGCACCACACACTTGTCATCGTGATCCACCACATCGCGGCGGACGGATGGTCGATCGCGCCGTTGATGAAGGACGTGCTCACCGCCTACGTCGCGAGAAGTTCGGGACACGCTCCCGAGTTCACCCCGCTCGAAGTGCACTACGCGGACTTCGCCATCTGGCAGCGGAAAGCGCTGGGCTCGGTGAACGAATCCGAGAGCGTGCTCGGGGCACAGGCGTCGTACTGGCGGGAGACGTTGCGGGGAGCACCTGAATTGATCGACCTTCCGAGCGATCGAGCGCGCCCGCGCACCCAGTCGTTGAGCGGTGCCCACACGGCGGTCTCGCTTCCGGCGCACACCCGGATCGCGGTCGAGGCGGTTGCCGGAGCCAATGCGGCGACGCCGTTCATGGTGCTGCACGCTGCCTATGCCGTCCTGCTGTCCAGGCTGAGTCGAAGCACCGACATCGTGATCGGATCTCCGGTCGCCGGGCGAGGACACCGAGTTCTCGACGACCTCGTGGGAATGTTCGTGGGCACGGTCGGACTGCGCACGACAGTCGACCCCGGGTCGACGTTCGTCGACGTTCTGCGTACTGTCCGCTCCGTCGATCTCGACGCCTTCGCCCACGCGGACATTCCGTTCGAGCAGGTCGTGGACGTGGTGGCGCCGACCCGGAGCACCGACCGTCATCCGGTGTTCCAGACGATGATCTCGTTCCACGGCGCCCACCCGACGACGTGGGACCTGCCTGGACTTGCCGTTCGTGCCCATGAGATCACACCGGACATCGCCAAGTACGACCTGCAGTTCACCGTTGTCGAACAGACCGCGGAGGAAGGCGGCGGCTACGAGGCCTCCCTCACCTACGCGAAGGATCTCTTCGACACCGATACGGCGGAGTCGTTTGCAGTGATGCTGGAAACGATCGTCGAGACACTGACTGCCCAGCCCTCCGCCGTCGTCGGTGACGTGGATCTTGCGGGACGTCGCCTGCGTGCGTTGCCCGGACGTCCGGCCGGCGATGCTTTGACCTTGCCGGAGTTGCTGCTTCGCGGCGCTGCCGATCCGCACGCTCCGGCAATCGTCGACGTCGCCACATCCGTCACGCTCACGTACGGCGAACTCGACCGACGCTCCGACGCTATGGCGTTTGCGTTGATCGCTCGCGGAATAGCGCCGGAAATGATGGTGGCACTGGCGCTTCCGAGGTCGGCCGACTATGTGATCGCGCTCTGGGCCGTAGCGAAAGCCGGCGGAGTGTTTCTTCCCGTGGATCCGGCGTACCCCGCCGAGCGGATCGAGCACATGCTCACCGACAGTGGAGCGGCACTCGGTATCACCAGGGGCGAGTATGCGGCCGACCTTCCGGGCGTCACATCGTGGATCGAGTTGGATGCGATCGAATTCACCACCGAAATCGAGGCAGTCCATTCCGAGACACTGCCGGACGCGCCACTCGAGTTCGACAACCCGGCCTACTTGATCTACACCTCGGGCTCGACAGGAAAACCCAAGGGCGTGTTGGTCACTCATGCGGGACTGGCAGCGTTTGCCGACGAACAGCGGGAGCGTTTCGGCGTCACCGCGCACTCTCGCGCTCTGAGCTTCGCCTCGACGAGCTTCGACGCGTCGGTTCTCGAGCTCCTTCTGGCTTTCGGCGCCGGCGCAACGATGGTGATAGCGCCGCCGACAGTTCTCGGCGGTGTCGAATTGCACGAACTGCTCGACGAGCAGACGATCACCCATGCTTTCGTGACTCCAGCCGCCTTGGCGACTGTCGATCCCGCCGGGCTCGACCATCTCGAAGCCGTCGTCGTCGGCGGCGACGCCTGTTCCGCCGACCTCGTATCTCGGTGGGCACCGGGGCGCCGAATGTTCAACGCGTACGGCCCGACCGAGGCCACCGTCGCCGTCACCATCAGTGATTCGCTGGTCGCGGGGGAGCCCGTGACGATCGGCGGCCCGATCCGCGGCGTGGACGCGATGATTCTCGATTCCCGACTGCACTCGGTTCCCGGCCAGGTCGTCGGTGAGCTCTACGTCAGCGGCGACGGTCTCGCCCGCGGGTACCTCGGCAACCCCGCACTCACAGCCGCGCGCTTCGTCGCCGACCCGCATGGACCCGAAGGCGCTCGGATGTACCGCACCGGGGATCTTGTGCGCGAAGATCGCTCAGGGGCACTGATCTACCTCGGACGCGCAGACCACCAGGTCAAGATCCGAGGGTTCCGAATCGAACTCGGAGAAATCGACGCGGTGCTGGCAGCGGAAGCCTCCGTGCATTCGGCTGTCAGCGTCGTCGTCGGGGAGGGCATCGACGCTCGGATCGTCGCGTACGTCGTCCCGGCACATGCGGACTTCGACGCCGCCGCGCTACGCCGTCACGCAGGTATATCGCTGCCTGCGCACATGATCCCGTCCGCTGTTGTCGTGATCGGCGCAGTCCCGACCACACCGGCGGGCAAGCTCGATCGCAGCGCTCTGCCTGCTCCCAACTGGGAGTCGCCGAGTGGACGCAGTCCGGAAGGCAGCGACGAGATCGCGATCTGCGCTGCTTTCGCAGAGGTACTCGATCTGGCCGACGTAGACACGTACGCCGATTCGAGTTTCTTCGAACTCGGCGGCAACTCACTCATGGCAACGCGTTTGGTCGCTGCCATCAAAGAACGCACCAGCATGACCGTCCCCGTCGCGTGGATATTCTCCGACCCGACTCCGGAGGCATTGGCGCGCAGACTCTTCGAACTCGAGGCAACAGTTGTGACAAGTGACGCGGATACCTCCGCACTTGCGGTAGTCCTGCCACTACGTCCGGAAGGCCGCGCCGAGCCACTGTTCTGCATCCATCCGGCCATCGGATTGGCCTGGTGCTACGGAGCGCTCGATCGCTACGTCGACTCCAGCCGGCCGCTCTACGGCCTGCAGTCGCCGGTCCTGACGGACTCCGAATTTCGGGCGGAGCTGATCGAGGACTTCGCGGCGCGGTACGTCGAGGAAATTCGCGGAGTTCAGCCGCACGGTCCGTATCACCTGCTGGGGTGGTCGATCGGCGGATTGATCGCTCACGCGGCGGCGGTGCAGTTGCAAGCCGCGGGTGAGAGCGTCGCCGACCTGATTCTGCTCGACAGCTTCGTTCTCGAAGACCCGACGATGGCGGGCGCGCAGCCTTCTCTCGCCGAACTGATCGGCGGGTTGGGGATCTCGGTCCCGGACACCGGCGTGCGTGATCTGACACCCGAGGACGCCGAAGCACTCTTGCGCGAAGCCATCGGCGATCACCCCTTGGTCTCGAGCGATCGGATCGAGCGACTGTTCGAGGAATACTCCGCCGGCGCCGAACTGGCTCACCGATACCGCCCGGGCAAGTTCGTGGGCGATCTGCTGTTCTTCTCGGCACACGCCGACACCTTCGACCCGCTGCGAACCGCGTCGGCGTGGCGACCGTTCGTCTCCGGGGTGATCATCGACCGTCCGGTGCCCACGTCACACGCCGAAATGTTCACCGAGGCAGGTCTGGAGGCGATCGGACCCGTGATCAACCTTGCGGTCGGAACGGGTCGTCACGCGGCTCCGGACGTCGACGCAGAGTTGGACGCTCTGATCGAGATCCAAGACGTGCGCGGCTGACTCAGGCTCGTTTCTTCCTCGGTGTAGTCGACTTCGACGAGCCGGCCTTGGAGGCGTTCGACTTCGCTTCGTCCACACTGCGCTGCAGTGCGGCAACCAGGTCCACCACCTCTGCGTCGGTGCCCTCTTGGTCGACCTCGGCGGCCGGGATGACCTTCTTGCCGCCGTTCTCGATCATCTCGTCGAGCAACTGCCTCAGTTGGAGCTGATAGTCGTCGGTGAACTCGGTCGGATCGAAATCGCCCGCCATGCTCTCGACGAGCGTCTGCGCCATCTTCAGTTCCTTCGCCTTCGGCTTCTCCACGTCGTCGAGGGAAGGGAACTCTGCTGCACGAACTTCGTCGGGCCACAGCAAGGTCTGGATCACCAGAACACCATCGCGAGCGCGCATCGCGGCCAGGCGCGTCTTCTGTCGCAGCGTGAAATGCACCAGTGCCGTTCGATCACTCTCGGTGAGCACAGTCGAAAGCAGGACGTACGCCTTCGGCGACGCCGAATCGGGCTCGAGGAAGTAACTCTTCTCGAACAAGATCGGATCGATCTGATCGTTCGGCACGAATTCCAGCACCGGAATCTCGTGCTTCTCCGCAGCCGGGAGTTTGTTGAAGTCCTCGTCGCTCAAGATGACGCGCGATCCGTCTTCCGAGTCGTACGCCTTGTCGATGTCGGCGAACTGAACCGTGTTTCCGCACTCGGAACACACACGGTTGTACTTGATGCGGCCACCGTCTTTTGCATGGACCTGGTGAAATCGGATGTCGTGGTCCTCGGTCGCCGAGTACACCTTGACCGGGACGTTGACCAGACCGAAGGCTATCGAGCCTTTCCAAATCGAGCGCATGCCTCCCATGATGGTCGCCGCCGGCCGTTTGCGCGAGGCAAACGATCACGGTTGATCCCGAACCGTTGCGTGTGGATGGGTCGGTTCGGGGCGTATCGAGCGGGTATCCGCTTCGAGAACCCGACTCGCACACCTGGGGGGACGCTCCGATGAGAATCCGAACCTACCGTCGACGCGTCACCGCGGCGCTGGCGATTTCACTGGTTCCACTGCTGTTTGCGCCTTGGCCCGCGAACGCAGATCCGGCACGCACCGTAACCATCAGCGTCCACTCCGATGCGATGGGCCGCGACATTCCACTCGAGGTGATCCTCCCCGCCGACACGAGCGCCCCACGGCCTACGTTGTATCTGCTCAACGGCGCCGGTGGTGGCGAGGACAGTGCAACGTGGGAAGGACGGACCGATGTCCTGGACTTCTTCGCCGACAAGAACGTCAACGTCGTGACGCCGCTGGAAGGAGCGTTCAGCTACTACACCGACTGGCAGAAAGACGATCCCGTACTCGGGCGCAACAAGTGGCAGACGTTCCTCACTCGCGAACTGCCGCCCGTCATCGATGCGCAGTTCGGTACCAACGGGGTCAACTCCATCGCGGCGATTTCGATGACGGCGACGTCGGTACTCAATCTCGCGATCTCGGCACCAGGGCTTTATCGGAGTGTCGGGGCCTACAGCGGGTGCGCGGAGACTTCCACCCAGCCGGGTCAGGACTATGTGCGGTTGGTGGTCGGCGCGCGGGGTGGCGCTGATCCGACAAACATGTGGGGACCGTTCGACGGTCCGGGATGGCGCGAGAACGATCCGGTCGTGAACGCGGAGAAGTTGCGGGGGACCGCACTGTACGTTTCCACCGGATCCGGGCTGCCAGGTCCGCACGACAACCTTCAGGCACCCGATGTGAACGGAAATCCCGGAGCGCTCCTGAATCAGATCGTCGTCGGCGGCATCATCGAATCCGCGGTCAACGGGTGCACGCACGGCTTGGCGGACCGACTGAACGCACTGGGCATCCCCGCGACCTTCGACTTCAAGCCGACCGGAACCCACTCGTGGGGCTACTGGCAGGACGACCTACACAATTCCTGGCCGATGATCGCCGGCTCGATGGGAGCGCAGTAGTCGGTCCGAAGTGCTCACCTCAGAAACGGCGCGCGCATCAACGTCTTTCGGACGTGCCACGGTGACGATCGGAACAGGGTTGCCATCACCTTCGCCGTCGCGGACGCGTCCCGCCGATCGGACAGGTAGGACCGCTGAGCCTCGACCGGTAGATCGAAGAACGTGTCGAAGAATGTCGCGACCTCTCCCGAGCCGAGGATGAGAAGTGCGTTCAGGCCAACGCGGCGAAGGGCAGACACCGCCTTGGCCGACCGCGGCCAGAGCGCCGCGTTGGGATCTCCACCGTCGGCGATTGCTTTGGCGACAGCGTCTGCCTCGGCGAGTGACGAGGCAACGCTGTATCCGGTTCCCGGATGCATCAGACCGCCTCGCCCGCCGAACCGGAGGACACCGTCGGGGAACGACTCCTTCGGGCCTTCGACTGCAAAACGGACTCGCTCGACCGGTGCGTCGTCGGGGACTTCGCAGCCCCGATTGCGAAGTCGGGTGCGCAGACGCGCTTCGAGTTCGCGGAGTCCCAACGCCGGCCGGCCGACGAGGCAGGTCTCCTCGATGAGGACTCGCTCGTCGTCGAGTGGGACCGCATAGAGAAACGACGGAGTGTCGGCGTCGGAGGCGCCGTTGTCTGGTCGCCAGTCCATGAACCAGGCTTCGCCACTACCCAGAATCGGATCGGCCAGCGCGCGGTCGACGATCACTCCGAAGGCGGTCTGCTGGGCGGTTGTCACCGTCAGTTCGGTACCCCGGGCGTCGATGACGACGGAACCTGTCAGCTGCGATCCGTCCACGCACAGGACGGCGGTAGGTGACAGTGTTTGAGCACGCAAGGCTCTGAACTGTACGGATGTGCCCGAGAGAAATGATTGCAGTAAAGATGTATTCAATACGCAATATGTGCGATCAAGCGTCTTCTGTCTGCGGGTCCACACGCTCGGGCGTTCGATCCGGCTTGCGATCACATCGACCGGCAGCCACGACGGCAGCTCGTCAGCCCACGCCGAATAGGTCGGCGTCCACACCCGATGGGGATGCGGATCGACAACGACGACGGTGAGTTGCCGGGCGATACAGCGGGTGGCGAGTGCCCGCCCGGCCGGGCCGCCACCGACGATCACCACGTCGGCGGAAGAGTTGTCTGTGCTCACGACCGGCGCACTACATCGATCCCGTTGCGAGCAGACCGCCGTCGACCCGGACCGTTTCGCCCGTGATCCACGCCGCCGCGTCGGAGACGAGGAAGCCGACCAGACCGGCAACGTCCTCGGGGGTGCCGAGCCGCTTCATCGGGTAGCCCGCCGACGCCTTGTCCTCGCCGGCAGCGACCAGGGCTGCCGCGAACTGCGTCTTGACGATCCCGGGAGCTACGGCGTTGACACGAATCTTCGGTCCCAGTTGCCAGGCCAGTTCTTCCGTCAGGCGGATGAGCGCAGCCTTCGACGCGCCGTACGCCGCGATGACGCCCGTCGACCGGATCCCGGCCACACTTGCCAGGTTCACGACGGCTCCACCGTGTTCGCCCATCCATGCCCGATGTGCTTGCTGGACGTAACCGAGGGCGGCAACCACATTCACGTCGAAGATCTTGCGCACGGCGTCGAGGTCCGCTTCCATGAGCGAACCGAAGACGGGGTTGATTCCGGTGTTGTTGACCAGAATGTCGAGTGAACCGAATTCGGACACGGCGCGGTCGACGGCACCGGAGCGGGCTTCGGCATCGGCTGCGTTGCCCGCGAATGCGACGACCTTTCCGCCGTGCCCCAGAGCGGACAGCTCGGATGCGGCGGCCTCGAGAGGCTCCGGCTTGCGGGCTGTGATCAAGACGTCGGCACCGCGAGCGAGGAGTTCGGCGGCGACAGCTTTGCCGATTCCGCGACTTGCGCCGGTGACGATGGCGGCACGGCCTTCGAGGTCGCGAGGACGAGTGCTGTTTTCGCTAGTCATGTCCCGAACGTTAGCGGACTCACACGCTGCTGGTCGGAACGACCGTCAGGTCACGGTAAAATCGATAGTTCTTGTGTCTGTAGTCAGGCATTGTTTACCCGTATTCGTCGTTTTTCCTGAGGAGTTTGCTTGATTACCGCCACTGACCTCGAAGTTCGTGCCGGTGTCCGCACCCTTCTCACGGCTCCCGGGCCTTCGTTGCGCATCCAGCCGGGCGACCGGATCGGACTCGTCGGACGTAACGGAGCCGGAAAGACGACCACACTGCGCATCCTCGCCGGCGAAGGTGAGGCATATGCGGGAAGCGTCGTACGTACCGGTGAACTCGGATACCTCCCGCAGGACCCCAAAGAGGGCGACCTGAGCGTCCTCGCCAAGGACCGGGTTCTCTCCGCACGTGGCCTCGACACGATGCTCCGCGAGATGGAGAAGCAGCAGATTCTGATGGGCGAGGTGCTCGATCAGGAATCGCAGGACCGCGCGGTCAAGAAGTACGGTCAGCTCGAGGATCGGTTCTCGGCCCTCGGCGGATACGAAGCCGAGAGTGAAGCCGCACGCATCACCAGCAGCCTCGGTCTCGAAGACCGCATTCTCGGGCAGCCGCTCAGCACGCTGTCCGGCGGTCAGCGTCGTCGCGTCGAATTGGCGCGCATCCTCTTCGCCGCCTCCGACGGCAGCGGTGCCCGCTCGGACACGACTCTGCTGCTCGACGAGCCCACCAACCACCTCGACGCCGACTCCATCACCTGGCTGCGTGGCTTCCTCCAGAACCACGAGGGTGGACTGGTGGTCATCAGCCACGACGTCGACCTGCTCAACGACGTCGTCAACCGCGTGTGGTTCCTCGACGCCGTCCGCGGTGAGGCCGACGTCTACAACATGAACTGGAAGAAGTACCTCGACGCTCGTGCCACGGACGAGCAGCGTCGTCGCCGCGAGCGCGCCAACGCCGAGAAGAAGGCCGGTGCGCTGCGGATTCAGGCCGCCAAGATGGGCGCAAAGGCAACCAAGGCCGTCGCGGCTCAGAACATGGCCAAGCGAGCCGACAAATTGATGGCGAACCTCGATGCCGAACGTGTCTCGGACAAGGTTGCGCGGATTCGTTTCCCCGAACCCGCCGCTTGTGGCAAGACTCCGCTGATGGGCAAGAACCTCACCAAGGTGTACGGCTCGCTCGAGATCTTCACCGGTGTCGATCTCGCGATCGATCGTGGGTCTCGTGTGGTGATCCTCGGACTCAACGGTGCAGGTAAGACCACACTGCTCCGCATCCTCGCGGGCGCGGAGAAAGCGGACGCTGGTGAGCTGATCGCCGGTCACGGACTCAAGGTCGGTTACTTCGCTCAGGAGCACGACACCCTCGACGACGACGCGTCCGTGTGGGAGAACATCCGCCACGCCGCGCCGGACACAGGGGAGCAGGAACTGCGTTCGCTGCTCGGTGCCTTCATGTTCACCGGCCCGCAGCTCGAACAGCCGGCCGGAACGCTCTCGGGTGGTGAGAAGACGCGTCTGGCTCTGGCCGGTCTGGTGTCGTCCGCTGCCAACGTTCTGCTTCTCGACGAGCCCACCAACAACCTGGACCCGATCTCACGCGAGCAGGTGCTCGACGCGCTCCGCAGCTACACCGGTGCCGTCGTCCTGGTCACCCACGATCCGGGTGCTGCCGAGGCACTCAACCCCGAGCGGGTCATCCTCCTGCCCGACGGCAACGAGGACCACTGGTCGCAGGAGTACCTCGAGCTGATCCAGCTCGCCTAACCCCCTGTGCGCCTTTTTGGTAGTGGGAACTACCAAAAAGGCGCACAGGGGCGAAGCCCCTCAATCTCTCCGCCGCACCGATTCCTCGACCAGATCGAGAACCGCTGACAGGTTGTCGACGCCGTGGCCGGAGGCGATTCTCGCGACCAGGCCGTCCATCACCAGATCCAGATACCCGATCAGAATTTCGGTGGGGACGTCGTCACGGAGTCTGCCTGCCGATTTCTGTCTGGCGAGACGCGCACTGGTCGCTTCCGTCAGTTCTACGGAGCGCTGTGACCACTTCTCGCGGAAATCGGCGTCGTTGCGCAGTCGACGCGCTATCTCCAGTCGCGTTCCCAGCCAATCGAATTGGTCGGGCTGCGCGAGCATGTCCCGCATGACCTGGACGAGGCCCTCTTCGGCGACGACATCTGCCATCCGGCTCGCATCCTCGCTTGCGAGAGCGAGGAACAGGCCGTCCTTGTCCTTGAAGTGATGGAAGATCGCTCCGCGGGACAAACCGGTGACTTCTTCGAGACGGCGAACTGTGGCGCCGTCGTAGCCGTATTCCGCAAAGCAGCGGCGGGCGCCGTCAAGGATCTGACTGCGCCGTGCCGCGAGATGGTCTTCACTGACCTTGGGCACGGGCATCCCTCCTTTGTCGGGTTGCCTGTGAACACTTTCGGCCGTAGGCGCTGAATGTCGACTCAGTGCACAAAGCGCTCACGACCACCGATGAAACCTGGTTCGCCTTCCGGCGAAAGTGGTCGTGAGCGCTTTGTGACCCGTCAGGGGCCGAAAGTGCTCACAGGCACGTAGTGCCTACTAGCCCCGGATCATGTTGCGAAGCACGTACTGCAGGATGCCACCGTTGCGGTAGTAATCCGCTTCGCCGGGGGTGTCGATGCGTACGACTGCGTCGAACACGACCTTCTCGCCGTTCTCGCGCGTCGCCGTGACCTTCATGGTCTTCGGGGTGACGCCCTCGTTGAGCTTCTCGACACCTTCGATGTCGAAGGTCTCGGTGCCGTCGAGCTTGAGCGAACCTGCGGACTCGCCGACCGGGAACTGCAGCGGGACAACGCCCATGCCGATCAGGTTGGAGCGGTGGATGCGCTCGAACGACTCGGTGATGACGGCCTTGACGCCGAGCAGGCTCGTGCCCTTGGCTGCCCAGTCACGCGAGGATCCGGAGCCGTACTCCTTGCCGCCCAGGACGACCAGCGGGATGCCGGCTGCCTGGTAGTTCTGCGACGCGTCGTAGATGAATGCCTGCGGTGCGCCTTCCTGCGTGAAGTCGCGGGTGTAACCACCGGAGACGTCGTCGAGGAGCTGGTTGCGCAGACGGATGTTCGCGAACGTTCCGCGAATCATGACCTCGTGGTTACCGCGACGCGAGCCGAGCGAGTTGTAATCCGCACGCTCGACGCCATGGGAGTCGAGGTACTGCGCAGCGGGGGTACCGACCTTGATCGGACCTGCCGGGCTGATGTGGTCGGTGGTGACCGAGTCGCCGAGCAGTGCGAGGACGCGAGCGCCCTTGATGTCCTTGACCGGAGCCGGATCCATCGTCATGCCGTCGAAGTAAGGTGGCTTCCGCACGTAGGTGGAGTTCTCGTCCCACTCGAAGGTGTCACCCTTCGGGGTTTCGAGGTTCTGCCAGCGGCTGTCGCCCGCAAAGATGGTTGCGTACGACTTGCGGAACATGTCCTGGTCGATCGAGGACTTGATGGTCTCTTCGATTTCCTGCGTGGACGGCCAGATGTCCTTGAGGTAGACGGGGTTTCCGTCGGTGTCGTTACCGAGCGAATCGGTCTCGAAGTCGAAGTCCATGGTTCCGGCGAGGCCGTAGGCAATCACGAGCGGCGGGGAAGCCAGGTAGTTCATCTTGACGTCGGGGGAGATACGTCCCTCGAAGTTACGGTTACCCGAGAGCACCGCGGTGACCGAGAGGTCGTTGTCGTTGATCGCCTTCGAGACTGCCTCGGGCAGCGGTCCGGTGTTACCGATGCACGTGGTGCAGCCGTAACCACCGAGGTAGTAACCGAGCTTCTCGAGGTACGGCCACAGGCCGGCCTTCTCGTAGTAGTCGGTGACGACCTGCGAACCGGGAGCCATGTTGGTCTTGACCCACGGCTTGGTGGCGAGGCCCTTTTCGACGGCGTTGCGTGCGAGCAGTGCAGCACCGAGCATGACCGACGGGTTGGACGTGTTGGTGCAGGAGGTGATACCTGCAACGACGACGGCGCCGTGGTCGAGAACGAACTCACCGGCGTCGGACTTGACGACGACCGGCTTGCTCGGACGGCCTTCTGCACCGTTGGCAGCAGAGAGAACGTCGACCGCTCCGTCGTCGGCAAACGACAGAACCGCGGGATCGGAAGCCGGGAAGGACTCTTCGACTGCCTCGTCGAGCTGGGTGTGCTCGGTCGGGTGGTTCTCTTCCACGTAGTTGTGGATGTCCTTGCGGAACGCAGTCTTGGACTCCGACAACAGGATTCGGTCCTGCGGGCGCTTCGGGCCGGCGATCGAGGGAACAACGGTGCCCAGATCCAGCTCGATGTACTCCGAGAAGACGGGTTCCTTGTCGGGGTTGTGCCACAGGCCCTGTTCCTTGGCGTACGCCTCGACGAGAGCGAGCTGCTCGTCGCTGCGGCCGGTGAGGCGCAGGTATTCGATGGTCTCGGCGTCGATCGGGAAGATCGCTGCGGTGGAACCGAATTCGGGGCTCATGTTGCCCAGCGTCGCGCGGTTCGCGAGCGGAACCTCGGCAACACCGTTGCCGTAGAACTCGACGAACTTGCCGACGACGCCGTGCTTACGGAGCATCTCGGTGGCGGTGAGCACGACGTCGGTTGCGGTGACGCCGGGCTTGATCTCACCGGAGAGCTTGAAGCCGACGACGCGGGGGATCAGCATGGAGACGGGCTGGCCGAGCATTGCTGCCTCGGCCTCGATGCCGCCGACGCCCCAGCCGAGCACGCCGAGGCCGTTGACCATCGTGGTGTGCGAGTCGGTGCCGACACAGGTGTCGGGGTATGCCTGTCCGTTACGCGACATGACGGTGGGTGCCAGGTACTCGATGTTGACCTGGTGAACGATGCCCATTCCCGGGGGGACGACCTTGAAGTCGTCGAATGCGCCCTGGCCCCAACGGAGGAACTGGTAACGCTCGCCGTTGCGCTCGTATTCGAGGTCGACGTTGCGCTCGAGTGCGTCGGCCTGGCCGAAGACGTCGAGGATGACCGAGTGGTCGATGACCATGTCGGCGGGGGAGAGCGGGTTGACCTTGTTCGGGTCGCCGCCGAGGGTGGTGACGGCCTCACGCATGGTGGCGAGGTCGACGATGCAAGGAACGCCGGTGAAGTCCTGCATGATCACGCGGGCAGGCGTGAACTGGATTTCGATGCTCGGCTCGGCTGAGGGATCCCAGCTTGCGATTGCGCGGATGTGATCCGCGGTGATGTTGGCGCCGTCTTCGGTGCGGAGAAGGTTCTCGGCGAGAACCTTCAAGGAATAGGGCAATTTCTCGGTGCCGGGGACGGCCGAGAGGCGGAAGATCTCGTAAGAGTTCTCACCGACCTCGAGGGTTCCCTTGGCTCCGAATGAATCGATACTGGTGCTCACGTCTGCTCCACTCGTCTATGAGGGTCGCTACCGACGGGGCTGTGTCGGCAGCTGAAGCGAGGTACTTCGGCCGGGAAGATCCTCCGTAGCTCACGCCAATCGCACAGTTCGCGTGAGAACTGTCCGAACATCGGAGCTGCAGTAGAACCTGTCCTGACCGGTGGTACCTCTTGGTCCAAGTCTAACAGTACGCTTGTCCTGTGAGAATTCAGGGCAAGTTGACCGAAACAATCTTCATGCAGACTGCGGGCCTGCGCAACGCAGGCTTGGCTGGGTGACCGCACCCACAGCTACCGCTCGGGCGGCACGCGCGGCGGTTGTGTGTGACGCCTGGTGGCAGTCGACCTGAAGTAGGGTGCATGCAGGCCCGTCGCGGGTCGGCCGCCGAAAAACGACCTCGGAAGAACTCCCCGCATCTCAGCGGTGGACGGAATCCGAACAGCACCCGGATGAGAGATGTCTGCTCCTACAAATCACGCTTTTGCGCCTGTGCACGTGAAGTCCCCGTTGCACGTCGCTGTTCCGTCGGACGTCGATCTCGACGACGTGCTCGCGGACATTTCGACGGACGGCGTCTCCGCCCCCGCGGATGATGTTGCGGGGCTGACCGCGGTGGTGACCGACGCTCGTGAACGTGGTGTCGACTTGAGCGTCGTAGTAGTCGACGCAAATCCGGGCCGGCCGTCCGATCTTCGAGACCTGGCCACGACGGTCGGCAAAACAGAAGGCGGAACGGTTCTCGTTCTGAGCCCTGACTGGATGGGTAGCTACAGCGATTCGATCAGTCGAGTGCAGCTCGAAACTGCACAGGACCGATCTTTCGGCGAAAGCGCAAGCGTGACCGCGGACCGCTTCTCGCACGAGATCGTGGCGCCAGGTCCGCCGTGGACGCTTTACACGGTCCTTGTCATCGCAGTGGTGGCGGTTATTGCCGGAATTACCTTTGCCGTCAAGTGGCGGCGAGAGCCAGAAAACGCGCAAACCAGACATATCGCTTCGCCTTCGGAAACACCAGCACCATCCGACCACCGGGCCGATTCCGTCTGACCTTGGTCCTCTTGCGAGATTTTCAGTAACTCGTCGAAAACAGGTACTCACCGCTGTTTGCGGTGAGTACCTGCCCTTTTTGGTGCCTGCATGCCATTCGACCAGCTCAAATACCGTTTGTGTTATTTGTGGCTAAAGTTTCCAAAGAGCGCTTGAGTGTCGTACGGTACAACTGGCACTTTTTGGGGAAGAAGTGTCGCAGACAGGCTGATGTTGTTCGACGCGTACTTGTCGGTTGCCTCGTTCTCGAGGTGTCGACGGTGGCGTTCGTACGGCACGTCCAGGTCGACGAGCAGCTCTCGGGCTGTGGGCGACCGGTGCTTGGTCTGCGCATTCCCTCCCCGCACGGATCGGCGACCCAGCGGGCCGTGGCGTTACACGCGAGGGAGAGTTATTTGTGAGGCAAGTAACACGTGGCGGCGAGTCCCGTCGTGGTCCTTCCCGTAAATCGATGCGCCTGGCGCAACTGGTCATCGGATTCGGCGTCGTCGGATCCCTGATCGTCGGGACGCCGGCCATGTCCTCGGCCGTACCGCCACCGCCGCCGAATCCGAGTGACTCGGATATCGCCGCGGCAGATTCGCAGGTCTCGTCGAGCGTCGGCACCGTCAGCGCGCTCATCAATCAAGTCGCATCGGCAAACGAACAGTTGTCGGCACTCGACAACGAAGTTGCGATCAAGCGTGAAGACGTCAACAAGACTCTCGTGGATCTGCAGAACGCTCGCGGCGCCGCAGACTCCGCAGCGCAGGCCGTCGGAGTCACGAAACAAGCTCTGAAGGACGCGTCGGCGCAGATCGAGGTCGCTCAGACGGACTTCGACAAGTACGCACGCTCGAGCTACGTCAAGGGCACCAATACTGCGTCGATCTCGTCGTTCCTCGACGCCAAGGGTCCTGGCGACGTTCTCGACCGCGCCCAGGTCCTCAAGCTTCTCGCCAATACGCAGAGTGCAGTGCTCGACGGTCTCCAGCGAGCACGTACCGAGCAGGCGAACAAGGATTCCGCGACCCGCCAGGCCAAGCAGCAGGCCGATGCCGCCGCCGAGGTCGCCGCGCAGCTGAAGGATCTGGCGGAGCAGGCGATTCAGATCGCGCGCAACGCTCTCGATCAGCAGGTAGCCAAGAAGGCCGCGATCGAAGCCGAGCGCAACTCTGCCCAGGCTCAGCTCGACGCCGCCCGCAACGCCGTCGCCGGCTTGCAGGGTCAACGCCAGGCATACGCGACCTGGGACGAACAGCGCCGTGCCGAGGAAGCGCATCAGAAGGCTCTCGAAGCCGCTGCCAAGGAAGCGGCCGCTCAGGCCGCCGCCCGTGCCGCAGCCGACCAGGCAGCCAAGGATCGAGCTGCCGCACTGGCAGCGGCCCAGCGTCCGCACACCGCGGTCGAAGACCCGACTCCGACCGTCATCCCGGACGACGACGACACCTGGACTGACGAAGAAACAGGGACCGACGAGGAAACAGGCACGGACGAAGAGACCGGCACCGACGAGGAAACGGTCACGACGCCCAAGCCCACCACCCCGAAGCCGACGACGCCGAAACCCACCACTCCGAAGCCTTCCGTTACCGGAAGCGCTGCAATCGAATCCGTCATCGACCGCGGAATGTCTCAGCTAGGCGTGCAGTATGCCTGGGGCGGCGGCGACGAGAACGGTCCGACGCGAGGCATCCGTGACGGCGGCGTCGCTGACAGTTACGGCGACTTCAACAAGGTCGGGTTCGACTGCTCCGGCTTGATGATTTATGCCTTTGCCGGCATCGGGATCTCGCTGCCGCACTACACCGGCTATCAGTACACCGCAGGCACTCAGGTTCCGTCTTCGGAGATGAAGCGCGGCGACATGATCTTCTACGGCCCCAACGCCAGCCAACACGTGGCGCTCTACCTCGGTAACGGTCAGATGCTCGAGGCACCACAATCCGGTTCGAGTGTCATGGTCTCACCGGTTCGGTGGGGTGGAATGACGCCGTACGCCGTCCGACTGGTGTCCTGACCGTCAGAGGAAATGCCGCTGACACCCGCATTGTCAGGGAAGTATCAAGTTCCCGACGTGGTGTTACGGCATCGAGCGCAACTACCTGGAATAGTTGACGGGGAACACGTTACTGTCGGTACTTTTCTAGGTGAAAGCGATGGATTCTTGGTGACCTCACGTGAAGATTCGGTCGGAACGGTCGACGTAAGCAAGGCGAGTGGAAGTGCGGACGGAGCAGCACCTTCCCTGGCAGCCGACGTTCAGACCTTGGAACGAGCGATTTACGAGGTCAAGCGAGTCATCGTCGGGCAGGACCGGCTTGTCGAGCGCATTCTCGTCGGACTTCTCGCCAAGGGGCACGTCCTCCTCGAAGGCGTACCCGGTGTCGCCAAGACGCTGGCCGTCGAGACTTTCGCGAAGGTCGTCGGCGGTTCGTTCTCCCGCGTCCAGTTCACCCCGGACTTGGTGCCCACCGACCTGATCGGCACGCGCATCTACCGTCAGGGCCGCGAGGAGTTCGACACCGAACTCGGCCCCGTCGTCGCCAACTTCGTGTTGGCCGACGAGATCAACCGTGCCCCGGCCAAGGTGCAGTCCGCGCTCCTCGAGGTGATGGCAGAACGCCACGTCTCGATCGGTGGCAAGCGGTACCACATGCCCGATCCGTTCCTGGTGATGGCGACGCAGAACCCCATCGAGAACGAGGGTGTCTATCCGCTCCCCGAGGCGCAGCGCGACCGCTTCCTGTTCAAGATCCTCGTCGATTACCCGACAGTGGAGGAAGAACGCGAAATCGTCTACCGGATGGGCGTGGCAGCGCCGGAGCCGCACCAGATCCTCGGTCCGGAGGAGTTGGTCAGGCTCCAACGCGTCGCCAGCAACGTCTTCGTTCACCACGCGCTCGTCGATTACGTTGTCCGGGTCATCGCCGCCACGCGTACGCCGCGTGAGGTCGGACTCGAGGACGTCGCCGGCTGGATCGCGTACGGCGCCTCACCCCGCGCGACGCTCGGCATCATCGCCGCGTCGCGAGCTCTCGCTCTCGTCCGCGGGCGCGACTACGTAGTGCCGCAGGACGTCATCGAGGTGATCCCGGACGTGTTGCGTCACCGCCTCGTTCTTTCCTACGACGCCATGGCCGACGAGGTGACTCCCGACGCCGTCATCGCCCGGGTGCTGCAGACCGTCGGACTGCCGCAGATCGCCGCGCGGCCGGTTCCTACCGTTCCCGGACCGCCCCAGCAGGGCGCACCGCAAGCACCGCAGTTCAACGCACCGGGCACAGCTAATCCGCAGGGCACAGCTAATCCGCAGGGCAACGGCGCGCCGATCGCGACCGCTGAGACGATGAGTCGCCCGCAGTGACCGAAGGCCGCGACGGTGGCCAGGCGACACCCGCCGGATCCACCGGTTCTCCGCCGTCGTTCCGATCCGGCGAGCTCAGCGACCCCAAACTCACCGCTGCGCTGCGCACCCTCGAGCTGACGGTTCGCCGTCGCCTCGACGGTGTGCTGCACGGCGATCATCTCGGCCTGATTCCCGGTCCGGGTTCGGAGCCGGGAGATGCCCGCGAGTATCAGCCGGGCGACGACGTGCGGCAGATGGACTGGTCCGTCACCGCACGGACGACGCACCCACACGTGCGTCAGTCGGTCGCAGATCGTGAGCTCGAGACGTGGCTCGTCATCGACTTGTCCGCAAGTCTCGACTTCGGGACCGCCGGATGCGAGAAGCGCGACCTGGTCGTCGCCGCAGCCGCGGCCATCACTCACCTGACCAGTTCGGGCGGTAACCGCGTCGGCGCCATCATCTCGACCGGCGCACAGACAACTCGAATTCCGGCCCGCGGTGGGCGAATTCACGCACAGGCGATGCTCCGCAAGATCGCGACGACTCCGCACGCGCCGGACGGGGTACGCGGTGATCTGGTCGGCGCGATCGAAGCGCTCAGACGCCCACAGCGTCGGCGCGGACTCGCGGTGGTCATCAGTGACTTCCTCGGACCGATCGACTGGGAACGCTCGCTGCGCGCCATTTCAGGACGGCACGACGTGCTCGGTGTCGAAGTGGTCGATCCGCGAGACCTCGAACTGCCCGACGTGGGCGACGTGGTGCTCCACGATCCCGAGTCCGGCCGGACCAGAGAATTCACCACGACGCCGCAATTGCGCGCCGACTTCGCCAGAGTCGCCGCCGAGCACCGCGTCGAGGTCAGGCAAGCTCTACGTCGTTGCGGCGCACCGCTCATGTCCCTGCACACCGATCGGGACTGGATTGCCGACGTCGTGAGATTCATCTCGGCACGCCGACACAGTTATGGTGCCGGCGCCGGAACTGGGGGCGTTCGTTCGTGAGTCTTTCTCAATTCACCGCACCGTGGTGGCTGCTGTTCCTCGCTGTCATCGCCGCGTTGGTGGTCGGTTACGTACTCGTGCAGAAGCAGCGGGCCAAGCACACACTTCGGTTCACGAACTTTGCGCTACTGGAGAAGGTCGCGCCTTCGCGGCCCGGGCGGTGGCGTCATATTCCGGCGATTCTGATGGTCATCGCATTGGTGTTCTTCACCGTCGCCCTTGCCGGTCCGACGGCAGACAAGAAGGTCCCGCGAAACCGTGCCACGGTGATCCTCGTGATCGACGTGTCGCTGTCGATGCAGGCCACCGACGTCGAGCCGACGCGATTGGCAGCAGCGCAGGAAGCTGCCAAGTCGTTCGCCGACGGTCTGACTCCCGGCATCAACCTCGGGTTGGTCGCATTTGCCGGAACGGCTTCGGTTCTGGTGTCGCCCACCACGAATCGTGACGCGACGAAGGTCGCCATCGACAACCTCAAGCTCAGTGAGCGAACGGCGACGGGCGAAGCGATCTTCACCTCGTTGCAGTCGATCGACACGCTGTCGGCTGTTCTCGGCGGCAGCGACCAGGCGCCACCGGCGCGCATCGTGTTGCTGTCCGACGGTAAGCAGACCGTTCCCGAGAACTCGGACGATCCGCGGGGCGGATTCACCGCTGCCCGTCAGGCCAAGGACAAGGGCGTTCCGATCTCGACCATTTCCTTCGGAACGACATACGGGCGAGTCGAGATCGAAGGAGACCGAATCCCCGTCCCGGTCGACGACGCGTCATTGAAGGAGATCGCCAACCTTTCCGGCGGAAGTTTCTTCACGGCATCGAGCCTCGAAGAACTGCGCCAGGTGTACGACACGCTCGAAGAGCAGATCGGTTTCGAGACGACACGAGGAGACGCGAGTCGACCGTGGTTGGTCCTCGGCGTCGTGTTCGCGACCGCTGGTCTGACGATTGCCCTGGTACGCAGGCAGCGTCTGCCCTGATCGAGAGCAGTTCCGAATTGTCCAAATACCGCTGGTACGCGGCCCGCAGAGAATTGATAGGTTGATCGCCATGTCTACCCCTCCCACGACAGTGGTTTCCGAACGGACCGTCACCACACCTCGCTCGGTGCTCGTCACCGGCGGTAACCGCGGAATCGGCTTGGCCGTCGCTCAGCGGCTCGCCGCAGACGGCCACAAGGTAGCCGTCACGCACCGCGGTTCCGGTGTCCCCGAAGGGTTGTTCGGCGTCGTGTGCGACGTCACCGACACCCAGTCGATCGACCGTGCGTTCAAAGAGGTCGAAGCGCACCAGGGGCCGGTCGAGGTCATCGTCGCCAATGCCGGCGTCACCGACGACACACTGATCATGCGAATGAGCGAAGAGCAGTTCACGAGCGTCGTCGACGCGAACCTCACCGGTACGTTCCGCCTCTCGAAGCGTGCGACCCGGTCGATGCTGCGCGCGCGTTTCGGACGGTTCATCTTCCTCGGCTCTGTGGTGGGTCTGGCAGGACAAGCCGGCCAGGTCAACTACGCCGCGTCCAAAGCAGGCATCGTCGGTATCGCTCGTTCCCTGACAAGGGAACTCGGCTCACGTTCGATCACCGCCAACGTCGTCGCTCCCGGGTTCATCGAGACCGACATGACGGCAGCACTGGGCGACGACGTCAAGGACAAGGCCACCGAGTTCATCCCGTTGCAGCGGACCGGAAAGCCGGAAGATGTTGCAGCAGTTGTCAGTTTCCTCGCCTCCGACGATTCGGCCTACGTCTCGGGTGCGGTCATCCCCGTCGACGGTGGACTCGGCATGGGGCACTGACCCGCTTTTCGTACACACACCTTTCTCGTACGTCTGAAATCAGGAGGACATCTCATGGGCGGCTTGCTCGAGGGTAAGACCATTCTTGTCACCGGCATCATCACCGATTCGTCGATCGCGTTCCACGTGGCCAAGGTCGCGCAGGAGCAGGGCGCGAAGGTACTGATCACCGGATTCGATCGTCTGCGCCTCATCGACCGCATCGCCCAGCGCCTGCCGCAGCCCGTGCCGTCGGCAATCTCGCTCAACGTCCAGAGCTCGGAGGATCTCGCCTCTCTCGCCGAGCGTGTGCGCGAGCTGGCTCCCGAGGGTATCGACGGCGTCGTCCACTCGATCGGCTTCGCTCCCCGCTCCTGCCTGGGAAGCCCGTTCATGGACGCGCCGTGGGAAGACGTGGCGGTCGCACTCGAGGTGTCCGCCTACTCGTACAGCGCACTGGCCAAGGCCTTGCTGCCGGTGCTCAACGACAACGCGTCCATCGTCGGAATGGACTTCGATCCGGCACGCGCAATGCCCTTCTACAACTGGATGGGTGTCTCCAAGGCAACCCTCGAGGCCGTCAATCGGTACGTGGCCAAAGAGGTCGGCGTCCGCGGCATCCGCTCGAACCTGGTGTCCTCCGGCCCGATCAAGACCCTGGCCGCCAAGGCCATTGCCGGCGACAGCACCGGTCCGGGCGCGGAGTTGGACAAGCTGAACACCGCATGGGACGGTGCTGCGCCCATCGGCTGGGACGTCGACGATCGCGAGCCGGTCGCCAAAACGGTCTGCACCGTTCTCTCGGATTGGTTGCCCGGCACGACCGCGTCGATCATCTACGTCGACGGCGGCTTCCACGCGATGGTCGGCTAGTAGCACCCCTTCTACTACGCAGGTGAGTACCCGGGTGACTCCCGCCGAACGGCATCGCGCAAGATTGAACTCATGACCGTAAGTATGGACATGCAGTTCGATGCTCTTCTCGTTTTGTCGTTCGGCGGTCCCGAAAAACCCGAAGACGTACGGCCGTTCCTCGAAAACGTCACGCGCGGTAGGGGAGTGCCACCGGAGCGGCTCGACGCCGTTGTCGAGCACTACATGCATTTCGGTGGAGTTTCGCCCATCAACGCGCTCAACCGAGACCTGATCGAACGGGTCGAAGGTGAGCTGGCAGCAGCCGGCGTGGATTTGCCCGTGTACTTCGGCAACCGCAACTGGCACCCGATGGTCGAAGACACCGTTGCCAAGATGCGCGAGGACGGTGTCCGCAACGCCGCCGTGTTCGCCACGTCGGCGTGGGGTGGTTACTCCGGATGTCGGCAGTACCACGAGGACATCGCCCGTGCCCGTGAGGCGGTCGGTGACGGCGCACCGACGCTGACAAAACTTCGCCAGTACTACGACCATCCGCTGGTCGTCGGCGCGTTCGCCGACGGTGTGCGCGCGGCCCGCGCAGAGTTGCCCGAAGCGACTCGCGATACTGCGCGCCTGGTGTTCACCGCGCATTCGGTACCGAGTGCCGCAGACCGCAATGCAGGGCCGCCGGCAGAGGGCGGAAACCTCTACAGTCGACAGGTCGCCGAGGCCGCGAAGTTGGTTGCCGAGGCCGTCGGCGCCGAGGATTTCGATCTGGTGTGGCAGTCGCGATCAGGCCCGCCGCAGGTTCCGTGGCTGGACCCCGACATCTGTGATCACCTGGATACGTTGTCCGCCAAGGATGTTCGCGCCGTGATCGTGTGCCCCGTCGGTTTCGTCTCCGATCACCTCGAAGTGGTGTGGGACCTGGACACCGAGGCCAAGGACAAGGCAGCCGAACTCGGGATGGATTTCGTTCGGGCAGCAACGCCCGGCCGCGATCAGCGTTTCGCGCAGCTGGTGCCCACGCTCGTTCGGGAACTGGCCGAGGCCGAGCAGCCACTGCGACTGGGGGTCGAGCCGCTGCTCGGCTCGACCACCAACGGTCTCTCGTGTGCGGTCAATTGCTGCGCGGCCGTTCAGCGCCCCCGCTGACGGTCCGGCGCTCAGGTGTTCGGATGCTTGAGCTTTCCGCAGGGCCCGGGAACGGTGGACGTGCTGCGCGAGGTGAGGAGCGTCTCGACGATCTGTCGATCCTCGGGGCTCAGTGACGGGTCGATGTAGTTGAGTTCGGGCGCGCCCAGTTCGCGGACTCGCCCGGCGAGGGTCGCGACAAACGAGACGCGTTCTTCGTCGTCGTCGTTGACGTCGTGGATCTGCAGCACCGACACCGGAAACTTGCGCAGCGTCACAGGCAGGAAGCGGGCGCCGAGCACATGGTCGACGTTGAATCCCGCCCACTGCCCCTGGTTGGCCTCCACGCATTCGGCATCGGAGTGAATTGCGCTCTCGCCGATGTACTTACGTGCGGGCAGCATCTTCTTGGGGGCAAGTTCGGATGCGCCCTGCTGAAGGACGGGAAAGTCGCCGTCCGAGTACAACCAAGGCTGGTTGGCCATCTTGATCAACCGACCGGCGTCCAGATCCGGGAGATAGCGAGACTTGAGGAGAAACGCGACGCTGTCGACCGAGATGCCCAGCAGTTCTGCGGCCTTCTGTCGGCTCATCGCGAACGTCGGGGCATTCTTCGGGGCGATCTGGATCAAATTGACCATGCGAACTCCTGTAAGTGTTCAATTGTTGCGGGCTTGGTACAGCTGACATGACAATTCGCCGATTATCAACCTCTAGCTGATTTCCGACTTGTAGATGAGTCGGTTGTCACCATCCGAGTTCACGCAACCGGGGATCTCCGATCCCGAAGTGGTGGCCGATTTCGTGGATCACGGTTCGGCGAACTTGCTCGATCACCTCGTCTTCGGTGCTGCAGATCGCACAGATGGCCCTGCGGTAGATCGTGATGCGATCGGGAAGGACGCCGGCGTACGTGGTGGTTCTCTTGGTCAGTGGGATGCCCTGATACAGCCCGAGTAGCCCCGGTCGTCCACCTTCGAGTTGAACGGTCACTGCGACATTGGCCATCTCCGCACCCAATTTCGGTGGCAGGCTGTCGAGCGCCCGCTTGACCATGTCCTCGAACTGGCTGTCGTCCACGTCGATCATCTGCCCATTGTGCGTGCGGGGGCGGGACCCGGGTGTGTCCATGTGGAAACAGTGCAGCTTACGGCTATGTTCATTGCGTGGCCGAAGACCTCTATCACCGTTACGAATTCACATTCATCGTTCAGATGCTGACAGTCTCGCAAGAGCAGGCGATCGAAGAGAGCTTGGGCGGAAGGGTCGAGGACCGACGCGGGCTGCAGCTGCTGACGCTCACCTCGGAAGGTATGCGAGCGGCGACAACGGCTATCACAGTGGTGGACCAGTTGGTGGCTGCAGGCGTGCGTCCCCAGCGGACACATCCCGATCTGGTGTCACGTCAGGACATTGCCGACCGCGCGGGGGTGACGCGGCAAGCTGTCGGGCAGTGGGTGCGAGGGGTCCGGCAGGCTGCTACGCCTTTCCCGATTCCGTACAACTCGGTTGCCGGGGGGATCTGGTTCTGGGGCGACGTCCTGGATTGGTTGCGCCGTCAGGGGTACAGCCAGGACACCGGTTTGCGCTACCCGACGCTGGATGAACATATTCGCATCGACCGCCATATCGCGATCAATCACAAGACTGTGGGTTGATCGATCAAACGGTTTGCTTGAAAATAGCTATTGAAACAAACCGACGGTAGGTATAAAGTCCCTAAATATCTCAATCAATCTATCGGTGCGTCGGTCCTGCTCTGGGGGGAGTCTGGTCTGCGCTGCAGATACCCGAGCATGCGAGCAGGAATTCATGGTTTCGACCCCCGAAGTACGACCGATGCCCAAATCGGCCGCGCTCACGACTTCTGTGGCTATTTCCAGCGATGTAGCAACGGCTAAGCTACGTGAAGGTGTATCGGGCAGGGGCCGTCTGCGAGCGGCGACGGCGGCGCTGTTCCGGCGCTCACGCCCACGTACGACCTTCGCGCCACCGTTGAGCGTGCTTCTTCTCGTCACCTCCGACAACGGTCTCTCGCAGCGGGCCGGTCTTGTTCTTCGCGAGGCGGGACACCAAGTCCGTACAGCCGTCGTCGCCGACGCGGACGCAGTGCTGGCCGCGACTTCTTCGGGAGATTTTGACCTCGTCATCTGCCCGTTTTTGAAAGCCTATGTCCCGGAATCTGTTTGGCAGCGGTGGACAACGATCATCATCCATCCCGGCCCGCCCGGAGATCGCGGGCCGTCGTCGCTGGACTGGGCGATAACGGATGGCGAACCGATCTGGGGTGTCACGGCATTGCAGGCCGCTGAGGAACTCGACGCCGGGCCGGTGTGGGCCTGGCGGACGTTCGAACTCCGGAACGGGGCAACCAAATCCTCGGTATACAACGAGGAAGTCACCGACGCGGCGATGGAGTGCATTACGGAGGTCGTCGAACATTTCCGTACTCCTGACTTCCAGGCGATCCCATCGGACCGAGTTGCGCGGCCCGTGGCATCGGCCCGATCGAGGCCCAGCATGAAACAGGCCGATCGCGTTTTCAGCTGGGAGGAAGACGCGTCGAGCATCGTCCGCGCCGTCAACGCCGCCGACGGGTTTCCCGGCGTCGCCGTTCAGTTGGGGCTCGACCGGGTCTACGTCTACGACGCTCACCTCGATACCCACGTCGATGCAGCGCCCGGCACCATCGTCGAGTACTTCCACCAGGCAATACGTGTTGCCACCGGTGCGGGCTCCGTTTGGATCGGACATGCGCGGCTCGTCGGCGCCGGCAATGTCAAACTTCCGTCGACCGCGGTCGTACGTCCGGACGTGTTCGTTCCACAGGTCTGGGAGAGTCGTTACCCCGAGACCGACTATCACCGCGACGGCGAAATCGCATATCTCTCGTTCCGCTTCTACAACGGTGCGATGAGTACGAAGCAATGCGCGCGACTGACCTCCAGGCTCCGCTGGGCGATCGCGCAGGACACCAAGATTCTTGTCCTGACGGGTGACTACGACAGATTCAGCAACGGTATCCACCTCAACGTCATCGAGGCCGCGTCGGATCAAGCCGGAGAAGCGTGGGCCAACATCAAAGCCATCAACGAGATCGCGAAAGCGATCGTCACCTGTACGGAACAGGTTGTGGTGGCGGCATTCACAGGCAACGCCGGTGCCGGCGGGGTCATGCTCCCGCTTGGAGCCGACGTAGTCGTGGCCAGGGACGGTGTGGTTCTCAATCCTCATTACGCCACGATGGGCCTGTTCGGCTCGGAACTGCACACGTACACACTTCCGGCTCGGGTCGGCGAGGAGCAGGCCCGCAGTCTGCTGGCCGAGTGCAGTGCGATCGGCATCCGTCGAGCCTTGGAGATCGGACTTGTCGACGCGATCGGCCCCAGGCGGCCGGATCTGTTCGAGGCGTGGTTGCGCGAGGTCGCCACCGACTTGCTCGAAGGAGATCGGCTGGAATCGATGCTGGAGCGCAAACGTCTTCGACTGGAACGTGATCCGGTGGAGCCCTACGAGGAGCGTGAGCTCGAAGAGATGAAGATCGACATGTTCGGTGACCGCAACGGGTTTGCCGAGAAACGCCGGAACTTCGTGCTCAAGCTCTGATCGACACGCTGTTCGCCGCCGCGACACGGGCAGTGCGAACAACGTCCCACAGTCGTCGCAGCAGGTCGTCACGCCTCTGCGCAGTGGACACGCTCGGGGCCTGATTGGTCGATATCGACGCAGCCACGGTGAGAATGGCTGCCACGTTGTCGGCGGTGTCGATCACCTGTAAATGCCGAGGTGACAGTGTCGACGGCCAGCGGTGTCCGGCCTGGGCCTGCAGGGCTTCGGCGACCAGCGTACGAGCGTCGTTTCCAGGCATTCCGGTGGCTACGGTCGGAAGCCCGCCGAGCACCTCGGCTGCGTCCCGAACAGCTTGGCGCAGTTCGTATTCGGCTTCGCGGAGTCCGATCGATTCGGCGCTGCCCGCCACAGTGGGAATGGAGAAGACCGTCCATCGCAGGACGTCCGGGCCTTCCTTCGACGGCACGAGTCCGACTCCCGGCTTGCCGACGGCGCCGATCTGTAACCCTTCACCCGTTGCGATCGCAGCGCGCGCGAACTCGGTCCCGGTGGGCAGACCACGTACATCACCGGCCGTAGGAAGGACCAGGCGGACCTCGGCAGCCTCCGAGCGCGCGATTCTGAGCAGGGTGGGCACACCGGAAGCCGTGACTCCCGGCCATTCGAGATCGTGGCGGACCGCGGTTTCCGCATCGGCGGCGCCGATCAGGTGCATGGGTGCCCACGCGGCAAGGGCGTCGATGACGTCGTCCGGCGCAGCGTCGCCGGCGAGCCATGACGCTGCCCACACGGTGAGGGTTGCGCTGGGAGAACTCATGACCGTGAAGTTTAGTTCGGCGTGGCGACATGCGCGGCCCCGGCGTTGTGACCTAGCGTGATCCGGCGTGAGCGGTGGCAACGGATACGGTGACATTTTTGCGGGTCATACCCGCAAACAGAAGCGCGTGACGCCTGAAGTGGCGGCCGAGCGTGATCTTGTCGTCGAGGATGCGGCGACGGGATTCTGCGGTGCGGTAGTCGGTTTCGAGCGCACGTACGACGGCGATTTCGTGCGGCTCGAGGACGGTCGTTCCCGGACGCGGTTGTTCGCGATGCGCGAGGCGGCCTTCCTCATCGACGGCTCACCGGTCACCCTCGTACGCCCGGCCCCCGAGCCCGTGTCCACCAGACCCGCACGGTCGGCTTCGGGTTCGACGCGAGTCGAAGGCTTACGCGCCCGCACGGCACTGCCCAGCCGGATCTGGGTGGAGGGAGTACACGATGCTGCCCTCGTCGAGCGGGTGTGGGGTCACGATCTTCGCGTCGAAGGTGTTGTCGTCGAACATCTCGAAGGACTCGACAATCTGGGGGAGCGGCTTGCCGAATTCGGGCCTGGTCCCGGCCGCCGCGTCGGGGTCCTGGTCGACCACCTGGTCACCGGTTCCAAAGAAACCCAACTGACTCAGGGCCTCGGCCCGAACGTGTTGGTGACCGGGCACCCGTACATCGACGTGTGGGAGGCCGTTCGTCCCAAATCTGTCGGAATCGCCTCCTGGCCGAAGATTCCACGCGGCGAGGATTGGAAGACGGGAATCTGCCGCGAACTGGGCTGGGGGACACCTCAGGAGGGCTGGCGGCGGGTCTACAACTCGGTCGAGAGCTTCCGCGATCTGGAAGCTCCTTTGATCGGTGCAGTCGAACAACTTGTCGATTTCGTTACCGAGCCGAACTGACGTAGCGGCGGCCTGGGTCACACATTCTGGTTAGATGGTGTTGTGGCTGCACTTATTTGGCTGATCGGAGCACTGGTGCTCGCCGGGGCCGAAGCGCTGGTGGGGGATTTCTTCCTGCTGATGCTCGCCGGTGGGGCGCTCGCTACTGCCGGTGTCAGTGCTGTCACCGACTTCCCGGTGTGGGTCGACGCCGTCATGTTCGGAGTGTTCTCCGCCGCCCTCGTCCTGGGCGTGCGACCGATCATGTTGCGTCGCTTCGGTAGTCCGCCGCCGACCCCGACCGGAATACAGGCACTCGAAGGTAAGCACGCTCTGGTTCTGGAAGAAGTGGGCGAGCATTCCGGGCAGGTCAAGTTGGACGGCGAGGTGTGGACTGCCAGGCCGTACGACACTACCGAGGTGTATCCGCCGGGCACCAAGGTGACGGTGATGGAAATCAACGGCGCAACAGCAGTCGTCTGGAGGGGACCTTAATGGCAGCACTCATAGTGCTCGGTGTGTTGGTGCTATTCGTGATCTTGGTGGTCGCGAAGTCGGTAGCACTGGTACCGCAGGCAGAAGCCGCGGTGATCGAGCGGCTCGGTAGGTATTCGAAGACGGTGTCCGGGCAGCTCACGTTCTTGATCCCGTTCGCCGATCGTGTGCGCGCCAAGGTGGATCTTCGTGAGCGGGTGGTCTCCTTCCCACCGCAACCGGTGATCACCCAGGACAACCTGACACTGTCCATCGACACGGTGGTGTACTTCCAGGTCACCAATCCGCAAGCTGCGGTGTACGAGATCAGCAACTACATCGCTGCCGTCGAGCAGTTGACAACCACGACGCTGCGAAACGTCGTCGGCGGAATGACCCTCGAAGAGACGCTGACCTCGCGTGATTCCATCAATGGTCAGCTTCGTGGTGTCCTCGACGAGGCGACCGGCCGCTGGGGCCTGCGAGTGGCCCGCGTCGAACTCAAGAGCATCGATCCTCCGCCCTCCATCCAGGAGTCGATGGAAAAGCAGATGAAGGCGGACCGCGAGAAGCGCGCGATGATTCTGACGGCTGAAGGCCACCGCGAATCCGCTATCAAGACAGCCGAGGGCGCCAAGCAGAGCCAGATTCTTTCCGCCGAGGGCAACAAGCAGGCCTCGATCCTCAACGCCGAGGGTGAGCGTCAGTCCCAGATTCTTCGGGCCCAAGGTGACCGCGCGGCCAAGTACTTGCAGGCCCAAGGCGAGGCCAAGGCCATCGAGAAGGTTTTTGCTGCTATCAAGTCCGGTAAGCCGACTCCGGAATTGCTTGCATACCAGTATCTTCAGACGTTGCCGCAGATGGCGCAAGGCGATGCGAACAAGGTGTGGCTCGTGCCCAGCGACTTCGGTGACGCACTGAAGGGATTTGCGAAAACGCTTGGCGCGCAGGGGCAGGACGGTGTCTTCCGGTACGAGCCGCCGGCCGCCGAAGAGAATCTTCCCAACCCTGAGGACGATTCAGCTGAGGTCGCGGAGTGGTTCGAAACGAAATCCGATCCGGCTATCGCAGAAGCAGTCCGTGCTGCTGAAGTTGCTGCACGTACTCCCGTCGAAGATCCGGCAGCTGCGGTCAGGCACCTCCGTGAAAGTGCGCCCGAGCAGCCCGGATTCGTAGATCCCGCGCTGCCGCAGCAGAGTGAAAATCCTTGGCCCGGTCAGCTACCGCTGCCGTCCGAACGCGAAGAATTCCAGCAGAAGTACCCCTACCAGGATCAGCCGCCGGAGGGCGGCCAGCGCCGGTAGGCGCCTCTCGTAGCGAACGTTGATCGGGACGGGCACTCATCACCTACGTGATGAGTGCCCGTCCCGTTCCGCATACGGCGATCGCCCAGAGGACACTGACGAAGGTTCCCATGATGAACTGCTCGGACGCGTGCGGTTCACGAAGTTCCGGGTACCGTGCGAGCCCCTTGACTGCCAAGACGATCGCGATCCCCTCCGGCCAGGTTGCAAGAATCGACGCCGCCACCGCGAGCCGTTCGAGGATGCCGATCACACGTCCGCCGCGAAGAGGTCCGGCGTCCGGTGCCGGGCTCCCGTCCGGTTGGCGACGAGCGATCTTGAAGGTGGCAAGTACCAACGGTGCACCGGCCGTGGCGGCGGCAAGTACGCACAGGACAAGCGTCGCCCCGAGAGCGAAACCGGTGACCGGGGTCGTTCGGGTCGATGCCAGTGCGGCAACACCCAGCGCCGGAAGAGCCACCACGGACGACGCCCATTCGGGGACTTCCAGTCGACCACGACTGAGCGGTCCCAGTGCCGCTGCAACTGCTGGTGCCGCGGCGGCGACGGCGAGCGCGATCAACGCCAGAACGACCATGTATTCGAGCCCCCTGCTGTGTCGACGAGTTTGTACCGGTGCGAGCGTGAGCAGTCTAGGGCTGGAGTCTGACCAAAAGTCGTTCTGCGAGTCTGCGCCCGGCGAGTTCTGCGTGCCACCCGGCTGTCAGGAGTCGCTTGGACATGGCCTGTTTGGTGATTCCGAGGTGGGCCGCTGCGCTGACCTGAGTGAGTCCGCTGTCCATCAGGGCGATGGCTTCGCGTCCGTCCTTCGTCTGTCTCGTGACGATCGTTCCGAGCAAGGTGAACGCGGCATCGACATCTGCGGCGAGTTCGTCGCGTGAGCTGTCCGCCGGCGCCTGTTCGACGGCAATTCTGGCCGGAGCTCGCTTGGCTCGCTCGACGGCGATCCGAGCAGCTTCGAATGCCGGTCCGCGTCCGGCCCGGGTCTGCCGTGGGAGAGGCTGCTCGACGGGACCGATCCCGATCCCGACACTCCAGTGCTCGCGCCGAATCAGCTCGAGTGCGACGAGGACGAGTGGCGCCGGATCGTCGGTCACCGCTTGAATCTCGTCGCCCGCTGTGCGCTCGAACGGCCGCAGGAGCCTGCGATCGGCCATGTCGTCGATGATGTCCCCGACGCGGTCGACATCGCGTCGGCTACCTCGCTGATCCACTGTCAGTACGAACATTAGTCAATGCTAGATAGTTGACTTTCAATAGTCAATCGTTTTGGGTTGACTCAATCAAATCAACCTCTTGAGGTTGACCGTTGTCAACGATGGTTTCGCCCGGTGAAGGCTGACGGCGAGCGTCGAACACCAGACCGGCGATGCCGATCGCAATGCAGATCCCGGACAGAATCAGGAGACGAGGATCGGCTTCGCCGGAGAGCGCATCGCCCAGAACGACAATCCCAACAGTGCCGGGCAAGATGCCGACGACGGTGGCAAGGATGTAGGGCACGATCCGGATCGACGAAATGCCGCAGCAGTAGTTCACCACCGAGAACGGGACGAACGCGATCAAGCGCAGAGACCCGACGGCCAGCCACCCCCGCTTTTCGATCCGCTCGTCCACCCGCCGGATCGTCGGACTCGAAATCCGTTGCCACACGACGTCGCGGCCGATCGCGCGGACAAGGTAGAGGGCCAGAACGGCGCTCACAGTCGTTGCCGCCACAGTAAGGGCGATGCCGGTTGCCGAGCCGAAGAGAACCCCAGCGCTGAGCGTGAAGACGGTGCGCGGGAACGGCGCGACGGTGACTATCGAATGAACCAGGAAGAACACGAGGGGAAACGCCGGGCCAACCGAGTCCGCCCACTCGCGTACCTGAGACACCGTGGGATGTGGGGCGAGGAGGGCTGCGAGGAACAAAGCGAGCACTACCAGGACTATTGCGATCAATCTTCGGTCCAGCAGGCGTCCCATCACAGGTCACAAGGCTACCTGCGAACGGTGAACCAGGCCGACTGCCGACCCGCAATCGCGAGTCGAACATCGCCACGGGGGCAGCAAAGCGACGTGCTCCAGGCGACAATGAAACCGCGCTGTGACGAAAACCACTAGGCTTTCGGAGCGGCCTTCACCTGCAGTCCCGGCCAGTGAAACGAACTCGCGGGTAACCCGCAAACATGCTGAACAATCGCTAGGTAAGGGCCGGTTACACGTGCACGAACGACCGAATCCGCACGTCGCCCGGCCGGTCGGAAAGTGGCCACGAACAGCCCTGTGAAGAACATGACGTGATCCTCACGATATCTGGGCTCAACCGCGGGTTAGCATCACAGAACTAACGAACAAATCCGATTATCGGTAAAGCGCTCACGCAAAAAATGAGAGGGAGCGGACACAGTGTCATTAGCTTCAGAAGCCGAGGCTGTCGAGCAGGCGTACGCGGAGTGGCAGCGCTCCGTAGCCGGTGTGCTCGCCAAGTCCCGCAGAGTCGATGCGGCAGAACTGGGCCCCGAGCCACAGAAACTGCTCGAAACCGTCACCTACGACGGTGTCACTGTCGCACCGCTCTACAGCCCACGCGACGAGCGTCCCGAGCAGGGCTTGCCGGGCACTTTTCCGTACGTGCGTGGCGTCGACGCTCACCGTGATGTCAATGCCGGTTGGTTGGTTTCCGCTGCTTTCGGAACCGCCTCGGCGGCCGAGACCAATCGCGCCATCCTGGACGCCCTCGAAAACGGAGTCAGCGCACTCTGGTTGAAGGTGGGCGCCGACGGCGTTCCGGTCTCCGACCTCGCCGCTGCGCTCGAGGGCGTGCTTCTCGACCTCGCACCGCTCACGCTCGATGCAGGCGCAGCGACAAACGATGCAGCCCGAGCACTCTTCTCACTCCTCGATGCTCGCGGCGAAGCCGGCGACGGTGTCAGCGATCGCAGCAGTATCCGAGTTCACCTCGGTGCAGCGCCGCTGACCAGTTCGTTCTCCGGCGCAGCCGACGTCGAATTTGCAGGCGCAGTCGAGTTGGCCGCCCTCGCCGCCGCTCGTGCGGAAACCGTGCACGCGATCACCGTGGACGGCACGGCCTTTCACAACGCGGGTGCCGGCGACGCCGAAGAACTCGGAGCCGCAATCGCCGCCGGCCTCGAGTACCTCCGTGCACTCACCGCCCAGAGCGGCCTGACCATCGGTGCTGCGTTGTCGCAGTTGGCTTTCCGCTACGCGGCAACCGACGATCAGTTCCAGACCATCGCGAAGTTCCGCGCCGCACGTCTCGTATGGGCACGCATCGCCCAGGTCTGCGGAGCTTCCGATTTCGGTGGAGCGCCGCAGCACGCAGTCACCTCGGCCGCGATGATGGCTCAGCGTGATCCCTGGGTGAACATGCTGCGCACGACCCTCGCTGCATTCGGCGCCGGCGTCGGCGGAGCAGATGCAGTGACTGTTCTTCCGTTCGACGTCGCCCTGGCCGACGGCACCCTCGGTGTCAGCAAGTCCTTCTCCTCGCGCATCGCGCGCAACACACAGCTGCTCCTGCTCGAGGAGTCGCACCTGGGCCGTGTCCTCGATCCGTCGGCCGGGTCTTGGTACGTCGAGGACCTGACACAGCAGATCGCCGCCACCGCGTGGGAGTTCTTCCAGGAAATCGAAGCAGCCGGCGGATATCTGGCGGCACTCGAAGCGGGAATCGTCTCCGGTCGCATCGCCGCTACCAAGGCCAAGCGCGACTCCGACATCGCACACCGCAAGACCACGGTCACCGGTGTCAACGAGTTCCCGAACCTCGGCGAAACGCCGCTGTCCGCCGAAGCCGTCGAGCCCGGCCAGTCCGTCGCCCGCTACGCAGCTGCATTCGAAGCGCTTCGTGACCGTTCGGACGCGTTCCTCGCCGCCGGCGGCGCCCGTCCCACTGCGCTTCTCGCGCCGCTGGGCTCGGTTGCAGAACACAACGTGCGCACCACGTTTGCGTCCAACCTGCTCGCTTCGGGTGGTATCGACGCAGTCAACCCCGGCCCGCTCGAGGTGGGCGCCGAGGCCATCTCCGCTGCAGTCAAGGCTTCCGGTGCCACCGTCGCCGTGCTGTGCGGCACGGACAAGCGATACGGCGAGAGCGCCGCAGCGGCCGTCGCCGAACTTCGCGCCGCCGGCATCACCAAGGTGCTGCTCGCAGGACCGGAGAAGGCAGTCGCCGACGCGACCGGCGATTCTCGCCCGGACGGATTCCTCACCGCCCGCATCGACGCAGTGTCGGCTCTGACCGAACTGCTCGACTTCATCGAGACGGGAAGCTCCAAGTGACGACACGAGAGGTCAAGCACGTGATCGGCAGTTTCGCCGAGGTCCCACTCGAGGACCCGCAGTCTCCGGCACCCACACCGCCGTCGGTCGAGCAGGCCCAGGCGCTCATCGAAGAGGGCGCCAACGCCAACAACTACGCCGCCGAGCAGGTTGTCTGGTCCACCCCCGAAGGCATCGACGTCAAGCCGGTGTACACCGGTGCGGACCGCACGGCCGCCGCCGAGTCGGGTTACCCGCTCGACAGCTTCCCGGGCGCAGCGCCGTTCCTGCGTGGTCCGTACCCGACCATGTACGTGAACCAGCCGTGGACCATTCGCCAGTACGCCGGATTCTCCACTGCCGCGGAGTCGAATGCGTTCTACCGTCGTAACCTCGCGGCCGGTCAGAAGGGTCTCTCGGTCGCCTTCGACCTCGCCACACACCGCGGCTACGACTCCGATCATCCTCGCGTTGCCGGTGACGTCGGAATGGCCGGTGTCGCAATCGATTCCATCCTCGACATGCGTCAGCTCTTCGACGGAATCGACCTCTCGCAGGTCTCGGTCTCGATGACGATGAACGGCGCCGTGCTGCCGATTCTCGCGCTGTACGTCGCTGCGGCAGGCGAGCAAGGTGTCACTCCGGACAAGCTGGCCGGAACGATCCAGAACGACATCCTCAAAGAGTTCATGGTTCGTAACACCTACATCTATCCGCCGAAGCCCTCGATGCGGATCATCTCGGACATCTTCGCGTATTCCAGCGCGGAAATGCCGAAGTACAACTCCATCTCCATCTCGGGCTACCACATCCAGGAAGCCGGAGCGACGGCCGATCTGGAACTGGCGTACACCCTCGCCGACGGCGTCGAGTACATCCGCGCCGGCCTCGACGCCGGTATGGACATCGACAAGTTCGCACCTCGCCTGTCCTTCTTCTGGGCCATCGGCATGAACTTCTTCATGGAGGTCGCCAAGCTCCGCGCCGGACGCCTCCTGTGGGCCGAGCTTGTCGCCAAGTTCGACCCCAAGAGCGCGAAGTCGCTCTCGCTGCGTACCCACTCGCAGACCTCCGGCTGGTCCCTGACCGCGCAGGACGTCTTCAACAACGTGCCGCGTACCTGCGTCGAAGCCATGGCTGCCACCCAGGGCCACACCCAGTCCTTGCACACCAACGCACTCGACGAAGCGATCGCATTGCCGACGGACTTCTCCGCCCGCATCGCCCGTAACACCCAGTTGCTGCTGCAGCAGGAATCCGGCACAGTGCGTCCCATCGACCCGTGGGGTGGCTCGTACTACGTCGAGTGGCTCACCAACGAACTCGCCAACCGGGCTCGTAAGCACATCGAAGAGGTCGAGGAAGCCGGCGGAATGGCTCAGGCCATCAACGAAGGCATCCCGAAGCTGCGCATCGAGGAGGCTGCCGCCCGCACCCAGGCACGCATCGACTCCGGTCGGCAGCCGCTCGTCGGCGTCAACAAGTACGTTCCCGACGAGGTCGACACCATCGAAGTTCTCAAGGTCGAGAACTCCAAGGTCCGCAAGGAACAGCTCGAGAAGTTGGTTCGCCTTCGCGCGGAACGTGATCCGGAAGCCGTCGAGGCCGCACTGGCGAACCTCACTCGCGCTGCCGCATCCACCGAAGGCGGCATGGAGAACAACCTCCTCGCCCTCGCTGTCGTCGCCGCCCGCGCGATGGCTACCGTCGGCGAAATTTCCGACGCCCTCGAAAAGGTGTACGGACGCCACCAGGCCGAGATCCGCACCATCAGTGGTGTGTACCGCGACGAGGCAGGAACGGTGAGCAACATCAGCAAGGCGATGGAACTGGTCGAGAAGTTCGCCGAGGACGAGGGACGTCGGCCCCGCATCCTCGTCGCGAAGATGGGCCAGGACGGTCACGACCGTGGCCAGAAGGTCATCTCCACCGCCTTCGCGGACATCGGATTCGACGTCGACGTCGGACCGCTGTTCCAGACCCCCGAAGAGGTCGCCAATCAGGCGGCCGACAACGACGTCCACGTAGTCGGTGTGTCGTCGTTGGCCGCCGGTCACCTGACCTTGGTGCCGGCGCTGCGGGAGGCTCTGGCTGCGGCCGGTCGTCCCGACATCATGATCGTCGTCGGCGGCGTCATTCCGCCCGGTGACTTCGACGAACTCTACGAGGCCGGCGCTGCTGCCATCTTCCCGCCCGGCACCGTCATCGCCGACGCTGCCAGCGGATTGTTGGAGAAGCTCTCCGCCCAACTGGGTCACGACAACAGCTGAGAAGGGGGTCACTGAAGATGGCACGTCAGCCCATCGACATTGATTCCCTCGCCGAGGCGGTGCGCGGAAATCAGCGTGCCGGCCTCGCTCGGGCGATCACCCTCGTCGAGTCCACCCGCGACGACCACCGGGCCCTCGCGCAGCAACTTCTACTGAAGTTGCTGCCGGAGGCCGGGGGAGCGCACCGGATCGGCATCACCGGCGTTCCCGGCGTCGGCAAGTCGACCTTCATCGACGCGCTCGGAATGTACTTGCTGGGCAAGGGACATCGGGTTGCGGTGTTGGCGGTCGATCCGTCGTCCACCCGCACCGGCGGCTCGATTCTCGGCGACAAGACACGCATGGCTCGGCTCACCGTCGAACCGAATGCGTACATCCGGCCGTCACCGACGTCCGGCACGCTCGGTGGTGTTGCCAAGGCAACCCGCGAGACCATCGTGCTTCTCGAAGCTGCCGGTTTCGACGTCATCCTGGTGGAAACGGTGGGTGTCGGCCAGTCCGAAGTCACTGTTGCCAACATGGTGGACTGCTTCACGTTCCTGACCCTCGCTCGTACCGGTGATCAGCTCCAGGGCATCAAGAAGGGTGTCCTCGAGCTCGCAGATCTGGTGGCGGTCAACAAGGCCGATGGCAAGCATGAGCGCGAGGCAAAGGGCGCTGCCCGTGAATTGGCGGGTGCGCTTCGCCTGATCTACCCGCACGACGCCATCTGGAAGCCGCCCGTCATCACGATGAGCGGTCTCGAAGGTGTCGGGCTGGACGAGTTCTGGGGAACTGTCACCAAACACCGTGAGGTGCTCACCGAAGCGGGACAGTTCGAGGAGAAGCGTCGCAAGCAACAGGTCGATTGGACCTGGACGATGGTCAACGATCAGCTGCTACGCAGGCTCTCGAGCAACGATCGGGTGCGTGCGATCCGGGCCGACGTCGAGCAGAGCGTGCGTGACGGTTCGCTGACGGCAGCGTTGGCGGCGGGGCGAATTCTCGACGCGTTCGACGGAAGCAACTAGCGCGGAAAGAACGAAATCCCGGGTATCCGAGCGCGGATACCCGGGATTTCTTCTGTGACGAGCTATCGTTCGCGTTTGACTGCAGGCTCGGTGAGTTCGGTCTCGACAGCGAGTTCGACTCCCGTGAAATCGCCTTCTGCCTCGGCCGGGGTGAGAGTGGACCGCTTCCACGCGTAGAACAGCAGCGCTGCCCACGCGCCGAGAATGGTCAGGTAACCGGCCACTGTGACCGCCCCGGTGATGTCGAAGGATTTGAACAGCTTCTGTGCGTTGGTCAACACGATGACGCCGCCCACCGCCGTTCCGAGCAAGGTTGCAGGTACGCGGCTGACCAGCCACGCCGCGAACGGAGCTGCGATGACACCGCCGAGCGCGAGACCGGCGACAACGAGGAGGTTTCCCGCCGACTCACGTCCCAATCCGACAAGGAATCCCAGCGACGCGGCTGACGCGACCAGAAACTCCGAGGCGCTGACCGAGCCGATCACGGTGCGCGGCGCGGTCTTTCCTCGTGAGAGCAGCGTGCTGGTGGTGATCGGACCCCAACCACCACCGCCGGATGCATCGATGAAACCACCGAACAGGCCGAGTGGGGACAGGAAACGTGCAGTGTGCGGGGTGGTACGAGCGTCCGCGACGGCCGGTGGGCGGACCGAAAAGCGTAGTGCCACATAGATACCGATGGCCAGCAGGATCGTCGCCGTGATGGGGACTGCCGCTTCGGTGGACAGACCCGAGAGCACAGTTGCGCCGATGAATGCACCGACTGCGCCGGGCACACCGAGCTTGGCGACGAGCTTCCAGTCGATGTTCTTGAACTTCCAATGCGACACACCCGAAGCGAGGGTGGTGCCGACCTCGGCCAGGTGAACAGCGGCGCTGGCCTGAGCCGGACCGAGGCCACCGATCATCAACAGAGTGGTTGCGGTGACACCGAAGGCCATACCGAGGGCGCCGTCGACGAGCTGGGCGCCGACGCCGACAAGGGTGAACAAAAGAAGGTTGAACATGAGAAGACAGACTCCGAGCGAAGAAGCGACAAAGTCAGGGGTGCAGGCAGCGAGAAATCGCCGCTCAGCAACACGCCTGATCGAAGCATGCGCTACGACGAGTGGGCCAGAACGCCATCAATCCGAGCGCAAATGCCGGGGAGGCATCGTGGCTGGAAATCTGCACGTCAGGTCCTTTGTTCTCGTTCGTTGGTGTTCTGTCCATGCGAGCATAGCCGGTGACCGGCTCGGTCAACCCACGACGCGGGCGTAATTTCCCACTCGGTGGACAAGTCGATCGAAGAATTCCGCCGGATCGGTTCTGACCGCGATATCCGCGTTGGGCTCACGCTGCCAGTGCCCGACCCAGTCCGCGACCGTCGTTCCGATCAGCAGTGGACTCTCGGTTTCGACATCTACCGTTGCCGGTTTCAGCGTCGCCAGGCTCGGATCGAGCGCGACGGCAGCAGCGAAGGGATCATGCATGTGAGCAAGAAATCCCTGGTCGTATTCACGGTGGAATTCCATGTAGAACCGGATTGCGTCGGACATATGCCTGATCACGCTGTTGGACGCGGAACTGCGGACGTCGGGACCGTCGTCAGGCGAGATGATCTCTTCCGGGGTGCTCCCGGCAGCTTCGGCGAGCCGACGCACATGTTCGGGGAACATCTCGATGGATTCGGTGACGTTGAGGCCGCAGATGATCGGGCGCCGGTGCGCGGGTACGACGGAGAACGCGTCGAACACCTCCTTGGCGGCGTGCGGATCCACCGAGACGTTCCACTCCGCGGTCGGCGTCGTGTTGCCCGGATAGTTGAACGACCCACCCATCACGACCAGTCGCTTCAGCAGAGACGGCAGATCGGGTTCACGTCTGATCGCCAAGGCCAGGTTGGTGAGCGGCCCCGTCACCAGCCCGGTGAGTTGTCCGGGGTACTCCCGGACGAGATCCACCCAGAGGTCGGTGGCGGTTCGGACCGAGCGCTTGCGACCCGAATCGGGGAGGACCGCATGGCCGATTCCTTGCGGACCGTGAGTCTCCTCGGTGGTGCGCAACGGTATGACCAATGGCTCGCGGGCGCCGAGTGCAACCTCGATGTCCGGGGCGCCGCAGAGCGCAAGCCAGTTCAAGTTGTTGGCCGCGACCTGTTCCACCGGAACGTTGCCGGCGGTGCTCGCAATCCCCAGTATCTCGGCTTCGGGGCTGGCAAGGAGATAGAGAAGCGCCAACGAGTCGTCGATACCGGTGTCGACGTCGACGATGAGCTTGTGCATGTCACTCATCGGTGGCCACCAGGATCGTCGGGGAATGCAGGACGGGGAAGTTCACCGACCGAGCGATGAAGCACTTCGTGTGTGCGGGGCCGTGAAGCTCCTGGGCCTTCTCGACCATCGACGCCTCCGCGACCAACACCGTCGGATTCAACGTCACTTCGATGAACTGGCCGCCGCCATCGGATTCCTCGATCATGCTGCCGACCGGCTGATCGCTGTAGTCGAGTACGACGACCCCAGCGGCAGCTGCCAGACCGAGGTACCAGAGCATGTGGCACTGGGCGAGGGAGGCAACGAGCAGTTCCTCGGGGTTCCATCGCTGCGCGTCGCCGCGGAACGAGGGATCGGAGCTGCCGAGAAGTTCCGGCTTTCCGACCGCGGATATTGCATGATTGCGCGAATATCCCTGCGTGCTGGACGTTCCGGTTCCCAGATCGCCCGTCCACTGAAGGTCGAGTGTGTAGGTATGTGACTTCACAGGTCCATCTTGCCCTGAATGTGCCGGTCCCTCAGTGTGCCCACTCCGCCCGATCCGATCCCCACGGATGCGCCGGTTCGGGGTAGTCCTCGAACTCTGCCAGCGCGGGTCGTGCGGTGGTCACGTCGGCATGGTTGACAACAACATTCAGGCCGGGAGCGGTCGGCAGACCGGGATGGACGGTTCGGCCGGGTGCGTCGAGAAGACGGGCGCCGGTGCTGGCCAATGACACGTCGACATCGCGGCCACCGCCGTCCTGCGAGCGCAGCGTCAACGCGTCGAGGATCCCCGCTGCCAAGAAGTATCCGGTCGAGTGGTCGAGTGCCTGCGCCGGAAGTGCACCAGGGTTCTCACCGCCCTCGAGAAACGAAATGCCGGACGCGGCCTGCACGATGCTGTCGAAGCCACGGCGATTCGCCCACGGACCTTCCCATCCCCATGCGCTGACGCGCCCGTGAATCAGGTGGGCGGGAAGATCCTGCCCGATGAGCGCTTCGAGTGCACCCGGCCGGTAGCCGGTGACCAGTACGTCTGCGGTTTCGAGGAGTTCTCGGAACGCTGTCGCTCCCGCCGAGGACTTCAGGTCGAGAAGCGCCGACCGCTTGCCCTGTCCACTGTCGAGGTGCTGCCATCCGATCTCAGGGATCGCCGGGGGATCGATCCGCAGAACGTCAGCGCCGACCAACGCCAGGGCGCGCGTCGCGACCGGACCGGCGATGACGCGGGTCAGGTCGAGAACGCGTGGGCGCGTCGGATGCGTGCGGGGTTTTCCCTCGTCGCGTGCTCGGATGGATACCAGAGGCGCAGACCTCGCAGCTGCGCACTGCTCACTCAGGCGCCACTCGGTCTCGGTACGAACACGGACCGCGATGGCTCCGATCTCGGCGGCCTGCTGCTCGATCTCGATGGCGCTGAGTTCGGATATACGTTGCGCCACTGCATCTTTGGGTGATCCATGATCGAGCTCGAGGACGGCGAGCAGGCGGTCGCGATGGTGCGGATAGTTGCCGTGCGTGCGGACCCAACCGTCGCGGGCGGCAAAGAACCCCGAGTGCTCGGAGAACCCGTTGATCGGCTCGCCGCCGATCCGGAACAGTCGATCGCTCGAGAAGGACGCGGCGATGCGCTCGGGATCGAGGGTCCAGTGTCCGTCGCCCGGGCGGGTTGACCGATGAATCGCCGAGGCGAACGCCGCGACTGAGCCCGCAGCGAGGTCGAACACCGGCAAGTGCGCCGCAAGGAAACCCGCCGAGTCCGGGCATTCGATGTGCCCGCGTCGGTCGTCGCTGTGCACCCCGACGTCACGCTGGTATTCGTCGAGATAGAACCCGTACCCGTGATCCATGCGACGCCTTTCGGCAGTTCAGTGGCCGAGAAGCTCCCGGCACTTCTCTGCCAGCGTATCGCGGAGCGGCGCAGCACGATCCGCCAACTGTTGTTGCTGACGCACGTATTCGGCGCGGCCCGCGGGAGTTTCGATACGAATGGGGGAGTACCCGTACTCGGCAAGGTCGTATGGGCTCGCGCGCATGTCGAGTTCACGGGCCAGGAGCGCGTGTTCGAAGCACCGCATCACCAGGTCGGAATCGACGAGTGGCAACAACTTGAAGCTCCACTTGTACAGATCCATACCGGCGTGCAGGCAGCCCGGCTGTTCGTGATCGATCTGAGTTTCGCGTGCAAGCGGGAGCGAGTTCTTGGGGGCCGCGTCCGGTGTGAAGAACCGGAACGCGTCGTAGTGCGTGCATTTGAGTGGCAGGGATTCGACGACCGCGTCGGTACCGGCGAACCCGAGTCGCAGCGGCACCGACTGGTGACGGATTGCGTCCTCGCCGCCGCGATAGACCATCGCCCATTCGTGGAGGCCGAAGCAACCCAGCACAGCGGGCCGCGCAGACGTCTGATTCAACAGATTCCACACGAATTCGACTGTGTGACGCCGACGCTCCAGCACTGAGGCCTCGACCGTCGCGGTACCCGACTCGTCGACGCGGTAGCCGGAGAAGGCTGCGTATTCGGCGGCGTTCTCGAGCGCGACTCCGTACCCGGGGTGCCAGCGGCGCAGTTGGGCGGGTTTGAAGTTGTAGTACGTGAAGAGGAAGTCGTGCACCGGGTGAGAGATACCGGCGCTACGACGCGCTCGGTGCGGCTCGACGAGCTTCTCCACCTCCTCGAGGTGAAGTGCCCGCCGAGCCGTCCACTCGCTCTGCGCGAGTGCGAGTGAATGCACCGAACGTGTCATCGATCAGCTGTTTCTTTGTCCGGGAACAGCATCCGTGCCGCGGTGCGTGCCGTCGCGGACCGTTCCGACGTACTCCTCGAGGAGATCCTCGAGCGCGACGATACCGATCACCACTCCGTCAGCGTCCGTGACAGCGCCGAGGTGCGAGCTGGCCCGACGAAGGCCGGCCAACGCTTCGGCCAGCGGTGTGCTGAGCGGAACGATGGGCAGCGGCCGGATATCCGACGTCGGAACGACGGTATCCGGTCCAGCGGCCTCGTCGAGCACCTCGTCGAGCACGTCCTTGAGGTGCACGTACCCAGCCAGCGATCCGTCGCTCGCTCGCACCGGGTAACGCGAGTATCCGGTCTCGATGACCGCACGCTCGATCTCACCCAGTGTTGTTCCCGACGGTGTGAGGGGAATGGTCCGCACCTTGTCGAGAGTGATCAGGACCTCGGAGACGGTCCGATCGGTCGATTCGAGTGCCTGCTTCAACCGCCGGTGTTCTTCGGCGTCGATCAGACCTTCGGATCGCGATTCACCGATCATCGCGGACAACTCCACCGCCGAGACCGTGACGTCGAGTTCGTCCTTGGGCTCGACGCGCAGGAGCTTGAGCACTCCGTTCGCGCACAGGTTGTAGAACGCGATGATCGGGCGAGCGATCTTGATGAACGCCAGATGCACGGGAACGAGCAGCATGGCCGTCTTCTCGGGGCCGGCCAACGCGATGTTCTTGGGCACCATCTCGCCGAGCAGGATGTGCAGCACGACGACGAGCGACAGCGCGATGGCAAACGAGATCGGGTGCAGCAATCCGTCGGGCAGGCCGACGGCTTCCATCGGCACCTCGAGGAGGTGCGCAATGGCGGGCTCGGCGACCTTACCGAGGAGGATCGAGCAGATCGTGATGCCCAGCTGAGCCGCCGCAAGCATGAGCGAGAGGTTCTCACCGGCCTTGATGACTGTGAGCGCCCGCTTCTTGCCTTGCGCGACCAGTGCTTCGAGGCGGTCACGTCGTGCGGAGATCAGTGCGAACTCCGCACCGACGAAGAATGCATTGCCGGCGAGCAGCACGACGGTGAGGAGTACACCGAAGAGGTTATTCATCGTCGGACTCCTTCTTGCTGTCGTCTGCGGATTCGGGTTCGACGTAAGCGGGGACCGGCGTGATGGTCACCCGGTCGATACGGCGGCCGTCCATGCCGGTCACTCGTGCAATCCACTTTCCGCGCGAATCACCGGACGAGTCGACGTCGGGCAATTCCACCTCGTCACCCTCGTCGGGGATGCGGCCCAGTTCGGTGAGCACCAAGCCGCCGAGCGTGTCGTAGTCGCCTTCGGGAGCGGTGTACCCGGTCGCCGAAGTGACCTCGTCGATGCGCAGGAGACCGGAGCACGACCATCCGTCGCCGACGCGCTGCACGTCGAGTTCGGGTTCGTCGTGTTCGTCGCGCACATCGCCGACGATTTCCTCGATGAGGTCTTCCATCGTGACGATGCCGGCAGTTCCGCCGTACTCGTCGACGACGAGCGCAACCTGCATGCCGTCGGAGCGGATTCGCTCCATGACGGTGTCCCCGTCCAGGCTCGACGGCACGACGGGAACACGTTGAGCCAGACTGTCGACGCGCGTCGTGCGCCGACGTTCGGCCGGAACGGTGAACGCGTGCTTGATGTGTACGACGCCGACCGTGTCGTCGAGATCGCCGCGAACGACCGGGAAGCGCGAATAGCCGGTCCGCGACGCCGTCACGATCAGGTCTGCGACGGTGTCCGAGAGTTCCAGCGATTCGATCTTCACTCGCGGAGTCATCAGCTCTTCTGCCGTGCGGTCACCGAACTGCAGTGAACGGTCGACGAGCATCGCCGTGCCCTTGTCGATGGACCCGCGCTGCGCGGACGTCCGCACGAGGGACCCGAGTTCCTGCGGTGATCGCGCGGAGCGCAATTCCTCCGCGGGTTCGATGCCCAGGCGTCGCACGATCCAGTTGGCGGTTCCGTTGAGGCCGTTGATGGCCCACCGGAAGATCAGCGAGAACCCTGCTTGCAGGCCCGCAGTCGCGCGGGCGGTGGGCATCGGCTTGGAGATTGCGAGGTTCTTCGGTACGAGCTCACCGAAGATCATGGAGAACGAGGTCGCGATCACGAGCGCCAGGATCAAAGACGTTGTCGAGGCCGCGGATTCACTGAGCCCGACGGCCTTCGTGACCGGTGTGATGAACCGTGCCAGGACCGGCTCGGCCAGGTAACCGGTGATCAGGGTTGTGATCGTGATACCCAGCTGAGCGCCGGAGAGCTGGAACGAAAGAGTCTTGTGCGCGTGTTGAACCTGCCGCGAGCGTCGGTCGCCGCCACGAGCAGCTTCGTCGACGGTGCTGCGTTCGAGCGCGGTCAGTGAGAATTCGGCCGCCACGAAGAGGGCGGTGCCTGCAGTCAGCGCGATGAAGCCGACCAGGCTGAGAATGGTGAAAACGATGTCCATGTGTCATCGCCACCTGAGATGTGCACGGGGGCCGCCGGGTTTGTCTCCCGGCTCGCTAGAGGAGCCCTCCGAACCGGCGGAATCAGAAGATTCCTCGGATAAAACGACGGGTGTAGCGCCGGGTAAGTGTGTGGGTGCCTCGGGCACCGGGTTCCTTTCGTCAGAGCCGAGTAGTTCTCGGCTGTAGCGGGCTCGGTCGGGTCGCCGAAGGGCACCCGACCGAGTTTTGTTTTCTGTTTACGGATCCAATGATACCGGCGGGTGCCCAGGAGTAGGGACCCGAGCACCCGCCGACAGTCACAGAACGTGGTTCACCAACCAGACGGAAGCGGCCGTCCTTCGGCAAATCCGGCGGCGGACTGCACGCCCAGAACGGCCTTCTCGTGCAGCTCCTCGAGAGAGCGCGCACCCGCGTACGTGCAGGTACTGCGCACGCCGGAACAGATCTGATCGATCAGGTCCTCGACTCCGGGGCGCTCGGGATCGAGACGCATCCGCGAACTGGAGATGCCTTCCTCGAACAATCCCTTACGGGCGCGATCGAAAGCCGTTTCGGTGGCTGTGCGAGCGGCAACAGCGCGCTTGGAGGCCATACCGAAGCTCTCCTTGTACGCGTTGCCCGCCTGATCGACTTTGAGATCGCCGGGGGACTCGTATGTGCCGGCGAACCACGAGCCGATCATGACGTTCGACGCGCCCGCCGCGAGGGCGAGTGCAACGTCGCGGGGGTGTCGAACGCCGCCGTCGGCCCAGACGTGCTTGCCGAGCTCACGTGCCGCTGCAGCACATTCCGCGACGGCCGAGAACTGCGGGCGTCCGACGCCGGTCATCATGCGAGTCGTGCACATGGCTCCGGGTCCGACGCCGACCTTGACGATGTCCGCGCCTGCGGCGATCAGATCACGGGTTCCCTGTGCGGAGACCACGTTGCCTGCGACCAACGGGACGCCGAGATCGAGCGCCTTGAGGGTGGTGAGTGCATCGATCATTCTCTGCTGGTGACCGTGAGCCGTGTCCACGACGATCACGTCGGCACCGGCGTCGACGAGTGCCTTGGCCTTGGCGCCCACGTCACCGTTCACACCGACCGCCGCAGCGACCCGGAGTGCGCCGCGCTCGTCGACTGCGGGGTCGTAGATGCCGGCACGGATCGCGCCGGTGCCGGTGAGGACGCCGGCAAGAGTCCCGTCTTCGTTGATGATGACCGCCAGCGGATCATGCTTGGTTTCGAGCAGTTCGAAGACCTCACGCGGTGTGGCGGTGACCGGGGCCGTGACGAAGTCGGTGATCGCGACGGTACGGAGGCGAGTGAACCGATCGACATCCGCGCAGGCAGCCTCGGTGACGACACCGAGAGGCTTACCGTCCTCGACCACCACGACCGCGCCGTGAGCGCGCTTGGGAAGCAGCGCCAGCGCATCGGAGACGGCGTCGTCCGGACTCAGCGTGACCGGCGTATCGGCGACGAGGTGGCGGCTCTTGACGAACGCCACGGTCTCGGCGACAGCTTCGGTGGGGACGTCCTGCGGAATGATGACCAGTCCGCCGCGGCGGGCGACAGTCTCCGCCATGCGGCGGCCGGCGACTGCGGTCATATTGGCGACCACGACGGGAATGGTCGTTCCGGATCCGTCGGAAGAATTGAGATCGACGTCGAATCGAGAGGTGACCTCGGTCCGGTTAGGGACGAGGAAGACGTCGTCGTAGGTCAGGTCGTATGGGGGGCGTTGCCCTTCGAGGAACTGCACGTTTCACGAGCCTACCGTCGATTCCGCCGTAGCGCCCTCGGTATCGCGCGCTTGTGAGCGGGAGAGGGCGATCGTGGTCATGATCATGACGGCGACGGCGCACCCGATGAGAGCAATTCCGGGACCGTCGACGCGAAGGCGTTCGTCGAGCACTGTCATCCCCAGGAAGATGGCCGCGATCGGCTCGCCGATCGTCAGGGCGGGTAGCGACGCCGACAGCGGCCCGACCTGGAACGCGCGCTGTTGCAGGTAGACCCCGATTGCGCCCGAGGCGATCAGCGCCCACGTCTGCCATGCCGAAATCACCCCGACGACGCCGTGGCCGAGTAGGTCGGTGACGTACTTGGTGAATGCGACGGCGACGCCGTAGAAGATGCCTGCCGCAGAGCCGAGAAGCAGTGCGCGCCAGCCGCCGTCGAGTTTGGACAAGCCGCCGACAGTTGCGGCCACGGCCACTGCGACCGTAATCGTCAGGGGCACAGCCCAATCCGACCATGGAGCATTGCTGTCTCCCTCGGTGGGATCGCCGACGACGAGGAAGATCGCCAAGGAAATCGCGAGCATGATCGCCAGTGACCACGCGGAACGGGTGATGCGGATTCCCGAGAATTTGGCCGAGAGAGGCAGCGCGAACAGCAACGAGGTCACGATCAGCGGCTGCACCACCACACCGAACCCAACGACAGTGCAACGGCCTGCATGACGTACCCGCCGCCGTCACCGATCAACCCGGCCCACCACCGAGGACTGCGAATCAACGACGCCACCAACGCCTCGCCCTCGGGAACCGCGGACGCCGCCCGTTGCTGAGCGACCGAAGCGCACGCGAAGAGCAGTGCAGCGAGAAGTGCGCAGAGAACCGAGATCAGTGGAAGATCACCCATTCCCTCAGTGTGCGCGCTTGCCCGCCCGATTTCCGGCAGACGGCTTTCCTGCGCCGGGTGCGCCGCGACGCGGGGTCAAGCCCTTGGACGCCAGACGCTCCGAACGGGTCGGGACCGGAGTGCCGTCCGCACGGATCTTCTTCACACTCTTCGGATCGGTGACGCGCCGCGAGGAGGCGGCGCGCTTGTCGCCGTCCTTCTTCATCCGGCCTCCGGCAGCGGTCCGGCCTGCAGTGTCGTGTTCCTGACGGCCACGCTTGGCGGTGTGCTTGACGGCAACCGTCGTATCGGGAGCCTCGACCGGAATTCCCGTCGGCTCCATCGCACCGGTGATGCGCGTGAGTTCAAGATCGTCAGGACGAACCCGCACACCGTGAACCTTGATGCCTGCCTGCTTGGTCAACTTCTCGACCGAGTCACGTTCTTCGTCGGTGACGATGGTGACGACGACGCCTGATTCCCCGGCGCGTGCCGTCCGGCCGGCCCGGTGCAGGTAGTCCTTCGCCTCGGCCGGGGGATCGACGTGAACGACGAGCGTCACGTCGTCGACATGGATTCCGCGCGCGGCGACATCGGTGGCGACCAGGACCGGTGTTGTCCCGTCGGAGAACGACGCGAGGGTCTTGGTCCGATTGTTCTGCGTCTTGCCGCCGTGCAGAGCCCCGGCCGAGACGCCGATCAAATGCAGTTGCTGCGCAAGACGATCCACACCGTGCTTGGTCTTGACGAACATGATGGTCCGCCCCGCGCGCGAAGCGATATGTGCGACAACGGATCTCTTGTCGTCGCGGTCGACGAAAAGCAGGTGATGCTCCATGGTCGAGACGGTCGCAACCGGGGGAGCAGTCGAGTGCGACGCCGGATTGCGCAGGTAACCCGCGACCAGATCGTCGACCTTGCCGTCGAGTGTCGCCGAAAAGAGAAGACGCTGACCGTCTTTCGGAGTCGTGTCGAGAATCTTCGCAACCTCGTCGATGAAACCCATGTCTGCCATGTGGTCGGCTTCGTCGATGGTCGTGATCAGGACGTCGTCGAGAATCACCGACTTCTGGTCGAGTAGGTCGAGTAGGCGCCCGGGGGTCGCGATCAGCAGATCGACGCCGCGGGCAAGGATGTCGGCCTGACGCTTGATCGGAACGCCCCCGACCGCATTTGCCACACGCAAACCGATCTCGGTAGCGGCGTCGTCGAGTGCCTTGTGGATCTGGATCGCCAGCTCACGGGTGGGAGCGAGCACCAAACCGCGCGGACGATTCCGCTTGCTCGCCCCACCCTTGAGGCGCACCAGCATCGGAAGCCCGAAGGCCAGAGTCTTTCCGGAACCCGTCGCACCGCGCCCGAGTACATCCCGACCGGCAAGAACATCGGGGATGGTTGCCGACTGAATGGGGAAGGGGGCATCGATGCCGCTTCGGCGCAACGCGTGCACCATCACGGCGGGGATTCCGAGGTCGACGAACGAACGCCCTTCGGTCGAGGTGGGCGAGTCGATCGTCGATTCCTGCATTTGTCCAGGCTACCGGGTATCGGTAGACGCAGATGACCGCATCTACCGATACCCGCTGTGAATCAGGCCTCGATTTCGCTGCGGTCACCGCTCCACAGTGTGTGGAACTTGCCCGGCTTGTCGATGCGCTCGTAGGTGTGCGCGCCGAAGAAGTCGCGCTGACCCTGAGTCAGGGCGGCCGGCAGACGCTCCGCGCGGAGACCGTCGTAGTACGACAGCGAGGACGCGAACGCAGGTACCGGAATGCCGAGCATCGTCGCGGTGGCGACCACGCGGCGCCAGCTGTCGATGCCTGCCTCGATGGCCTCGCGGAAGTACGGCGCCAGAATCAAGCTCGGCAGGCTCGGATCGGCGTCGAACGCGTCCTTGATGCGGTTGAGGAACTGCGCACGGATGATGCAGCCACCGCGCCAGATCGTCGCCAGGTCGGCAGGCTTGAGGTTCCAGTCGTACTCGGCGCTGCCGGCAGCGATCTGATCGAAGCCCTGCGCGTACGCCACGATCTTCGACGCGTACAGCGCGGCCTGGATGTCGGCGGCAAACTGCTCGGCGTCAGCAGGCTTGTCGCCGAGAGAGCCGGCAGCCAGACCCTGCGCCTGAGCTGCAGCGCGCTGATTGCGGCTACCGGACAGTGCGCGAGCAAACACGGCTTCGGCGATACCGGTGACCGGCACGCCCAGATCCAGAGCGGACTTGACCGTCCAGCGGCCCGTGCCCTTCTGCTCGGCAGCGTCGACGATGACGTCGACCAACGGCTTGCCCGTCTCGGCGTCGACCTGGCGGAGCACCTCGGCGGTGATCTCGATCAGGTAGGACTCGAGGGTGCCCTTGTTCCACTCGGTGAAGACGTCGGCAACCTGACCGGCGTCGTAGCCCAGAGCGTCGCGGAAGAGGTTGTACGCCTCGCCGATGAGCTGCATGTCGGCGTACTCGATGCCGTTGTGCACCATCTTGACGAAGTGACCGCTGCCGTCGGGGCCGATGTGGGTGCAGCACGGGGTGCCGTCGACGTGAGCGGAGATGGACTCGAGAAGCGGGCCGAGAGCCTCGTAGGACTCCTTCGGGCCGCCCGGCATGATCGACGGACCGTTGAGTGCGCCTTCTTCGCCACCGGAGATACCGGCGCCGACGAAGTGCAGTCCGCGGGCGCGGATCGCCGCTTCACGACGGATCGTGTCGGTGTAGAGCGAGTTGCCACCGTCGATGATGATGTCGCCGGGCTCCATGGCGTTTGCGAGCTCTTCGATGACAGCATCGGTCGGGGCGCCGGCCTTGACCATGATCAGGACGCGTCGCGGCTTCTGAAGTGCGGCAACAAACTCCTCGACGGTCTCGGTGCGCACGAAATCGCCCTCGGAACCATGCTCGGCGATCAGGGCATCGGTCTTCGCGATGCTGCGGTTGTGCAGGGCAACGGTGTGACCGTGGCGGGCGAAATTGCGGGCAATATTCGAACCCATGACGGCCAGGCCGGTGACGCCGATCTGAGCTCGGGGTGATTCGGTGCTAGTGGTTGACATGCTTACAGCTTTCCCTCTCGGTCCGCGGCTGTGAAATCCTGCGCTGTGCGCAGCCGAAAACGGTGCGGCCGCGACGCGCGTGAACATCAGACCGTGCATACAAAACACGGATGCAGATCACTTTAATTGCAGTGACCTGCATCCGTCTCGATACAGCTTCCGGCACAGCCGGAAGGTTCTCAGTGTTCAGTTGTCGAGCCGCAGCTCAGCGCAGGTATTACCGCTGATCGCGCTTCGGGCCGTCGAATCCGTCATAGCTACGACGGTCGGTGCGGCTGCGGAAGCCGCCACCGCTGGTCGAGGCTGCACGGTTGTCGCCGCCTTCGCGGTTTCCCTGGTATCCGCCGGAGGAGCGGTTGCCCTGGTAGCCGGTCGAGGGGCGGCTGTCGCGGTCTCCGTAGGACGGACGGCTGTCACGGTTGCCCTGGTAACCACCGCTGGAGCGATCACCCTGGTATCCACCGGAAGAGCGGTTGCCCTGGTATCCGCCGCGGCTCTCGCCGTCACGGTTGCCCTGGTAACCACCCGAAGAGCGGTTTCCTTGGTAGCCGGTCGAGGGGCGGCTGTCGCGGTCTCCGTAGGACGGACGGCTGTCACGGTTGCCCTGGTAACCACCGCTGGAGCGATCACCCTGGTATCCACCGGAAGAGCGGTTGCCCTGGTATCCGCCGCGGCTCTCGCCGTCGCGGTTGCCCTGGTAGCCACCCGAAGAGCGGTTTCCTTGGTATCCGGTCGAGGGGCGGCTGTCGCGGTTGCCCTGGTAACCACCACTCGAGCGATCACCCTGGTATCCGCCGCGGCTCTCGCCGTCGCGGTTGCCCTGGTATCCACCGGACGAGCGGTTGCCCTGGTAGCCGCCACGGCTTCCACCACGATCACCGAAGGAACGCTCGCCACGAGAAGAGCTCTCGCGCAACGGTTCTCCGGTCGGCTTCTTGGCGCCGGTGATGCGAGCAAGTTCAGCAGAACCCGGGGTGACGGCAACGGCTGCGGCATTGACGCCGGCCATACCGGTCAGACGCTTGAACTGACGCTTCTGGTTGGGCAGCACGATGGCGACAACGGTGCCCTTCTCGCCGGCGCGAGCGGTACGACCAGCGCGGTGCAGGTAGTCCTTGTGGTCGGCCGGGGGATCGACGTGAACGACGAGGTCGATGCCGTCGACGTGGATGCCGCGTGCTGCGACGTCCGTTGCGACGAGGACCGGGGTGCGGCCGTTCTTGAAACGCTCGAGGACGCGGGTGCGCTGGTTCTGTGCCTTGCCGCCGTGAAGCGACTCGGCAGCGATGCCGACTGCGCGGAGGCGGTCGGTGATTCCCTCGCAACCGAGCTTGGTGCGGGCGAACATGATGGTGCGTCCGTCGCGGGCACCGATCTCGGCGAGGACTGAATCCTTCTGTCCACGATCGACGAGGAGGACGTAGTGCTCCATCGTGTCGACGCTTGCGCGGCCGTCTTCGGTGGAGTGGGTGACGTGGTTGGCCAGGAACTGACGAACCAGCGACTGGACCTCACGGTCGAGGGTTGCCGAGAACAGCAGACGCTGTCCGTCTGCGGGGGTCTCACCGAGGATCGAGCGAACCTCGGGCAGGAAGCCCATGTCCGCCATCTGATCGGCTTCGTCGAGTGCGGTGATTTCCACCGAGTCGAGGATGCAGGTGCCCTGACGCAGGTGGTCGCCGAGACGACCCGGCGTTGCGACGAGGACGTCTACGCCGCGGCGAAGCTGATCGACCTGCTTGGCGAACGGCGTTCCACCGACAGCGGGGCGAACCGTGAGTCCGAGTGCGCCGGCGTAGGAGTTGAGGGAGTCGACCACCTGGAAAGCAAGCTCACGGGTGGGGACGAGCACGAGTGCGCGGGGACGCTTGGCGGCCGGGCGATCTTCGTGGCGTGAGAGGCGGGTCAGCATCGGCAGGCCGAAGGCGAGGGTCTTGCCCGATCCGGTCTGTGCGCGGCCGAGAACGTTGGTTCCGGCGAGCGCGTCCGGGATGGACTGCGCCTGGATGGGGGACGGGACGGTGATGGAGTTGCGCGCCAATGCGGCAACAAGCTGCTCGGGCAGGCCGATCTCGGCGAAGGTGATACCCGGCTCGGTGGCGACTGCTTCTTCGGCAGCGGGGGTGTTGACGGTGGGGTCTTCGATGTTCTCGGAAGACGACATTTGGACAGCGTTGGTCACGCGGAAACCTCTCCGGACTACGGGCACGTCGCGGAGCGGAAGAAGCCATGCTGAAATACACGACACAGTTCGCAAAGGGACGAGCCAGGGCACATGTCACCTGGCAATCCGAACGCATACTGCGGGGAATTGGGCTGTGTGCCGTTATATGTTGACGGACCACGATGGTGGCCGTGATCCACTCTACGCCACCGGGGACACCGAAGTCAGGTAGCCCCGCCTGTGACCTGCACTACTACACGGGGTTACGCAGGTCAAGACTCAGTATGCGTTGAAAAGCAGTCGAAGTTCGGTGAGCCAGGGCACAGCCACCGCAACCGTGGGAACAACGAGAATCGCGACCGCCCCGAGATACGCAAAAACTGCGATGCGGGGATCTGCGTCGTCGGCCGAGAGGCGTTGCACTCGGATGAGCGTCGACGGCCCGCCCGCTGCCATTGCCCCGCGGGGTGCCGTCGATCCGGCACACGCGACAAGCGCCCGCGCGAGGGGAGTGGGACCGGTAGCCCGCACGGCTGAATCGTCGGCGAGCAACTCCACCAGTAGCTGCACCGATCCCAGGGCCGACTTGCTACGAACGAAACGGGGGAACGCGTGGTTGACGGCAGTGAAAGCCTCGAGGACCAGATCGTGACGAGCTCGCAGGTGGGAACGCTCGTGCGTCAGGATGGCTTTGACCTCGGCATGATCGAGGTTCTGCAGAGTGCCTTGACTGAGAACCACGCGTTGACGCAGACCTGGCAGGCAGTATGCGATCGGTTCGTCGACGTCCAGTACCCGCAGATCGGGTGTGCGTTCCACCGACGCGGGCATGGCGCAGTCGTCGAGAAGGTCCACCAACACGCGGTGACGTGCACGGCGACGTCGGGTTCTCACAGCGACCTGGATGATCGAGAAGATCAGCTTCGCGCCGATCAGAAGCGTCAGGGCAAAAACAACCACGTACAGAATCCACAGCGGGAGCCCGAGTGCATCGATTTCGGCGGTCGGGGCCGTCGTCGGCCTACCGTCAGTGCCGGGAACGAGCAGCTGGCTGGCAATGGCCAGGCCCGAGCTGAATGCCGACAGCACCGCAGCAATTGCGACGGCTTGCCACAGAACCAACGCCGCGCGTGGAGCGCGGTAAGGCCACGTGGAGCGGCTCAGGAGTGCGGGAACCGGACCGGCCAGCAACAAGGCAAGCAGTCCGAAAACCAGTGCAGTAGTGGCGTTCATGTCCTACACATCATGCACGACGAAATCAGTTCGGCCTAGAAATTCCGGGCTGCGCAGCCTTTTTCGCGGACTCGCGCACCTCGAGGGCAGCGAGCGCCTCGCGGAGAGCATCGGCTTCGTCAGCATTGACCTGTCCCACGAAGTGGACGAGCGCCGCGGCGCGACCGCCGGACTCCGGAGCCTGGGCCAGCGCGTCGACCATCAGACTCGCGACCAGTTCTTCGCGTTTGTTGACGGGAAGATAGCGATGTGCGCGATCGTCACGCTGCTGAATCACCAGATGCTTCTTCGCCAGGCGCTGCAGAACGGTCATTACCGTCGTGTACGCCAATTCTCGATGCGTCGCGAGTGCTTCATGCACCTGTCGCACAGTTTGCGGTTCCGATGTGGACCACAAATGATCCATCACCGCGCGTTCGAGTTCACCTAGACCTGCCATTCTTCGATTCTACGGACTTCCACGACGAAATACGTACTACTGGTAGTAGTAACCACCTCGGTGGGGGTGTGGTATTGGCCATAGTGATCTGCGTGACGGTTACGGTGGTGTGAGACGACGGAATTCCCGACAATGACGATGCCCGATAATTGCAAGCCAACAGTCGATCCGCAGAAAGTAGCCGCACGTAGATGACGATCGACAGTTCGCCGGGCACCGAAGAATCGACATCACGGGCGCGGGCAGTCACGCAGAAAGCTGCCGGCATCATCCGTTTCGGCATTCGCGACGCACCATTGACGGTCGTTCTACTTCTCACCATGTGGATCGTGGGTGCCGCAACCGGCAGCCTCGTTCACGGACCGTCCCGCGATCTCGAGCACACGATCGGTGCCGGAATGGGCTCGATCCAGCACGGCCGCATCTGGACTCCGCTCACGTCCGTGCTGTGGGCAGGAAACCTGCTCGGGTACCTCGGCGCGACCGTGCTCCTGATCGCAGTCGCCGCACCCCTCGAACGCCGAATGGGAACGATCAAGCTTGCGATCGCCGGCGCAAGCACTCAAATCTTGGGAGTCCTGCTCGGGCTCGGCTGGGCGTCGTTTGCGAAGGTGTTCGATTCCAGTTGGGGATTCCGCCTCCACGTGGGCTCCGCGGTCGGAGCCAGTGCATGGATCGTCGGCGCTGCGATGGCCGCCAGCTCGAACATGGGCACCCTGTGGCGCCGTCGCATTCGCGTCGGAACTTTGGCGTTGACGATCACTTTGGCCTTGTTCAGTGGTCAGCTGCAAGACGTCATCCGATTCTTTGCCGCTGTGGTGGGTTTGGTGATCGGTCAGTGGATCGTCGGACGATCGGCGCGCGGTGAGCGCATCGCCGGGACACAGCGAGAGGGTCGCGTCCTGGTCGCCATCGTCGTCGCGGCGAGTGCGATCGGCCCGATGATCGCCGCATTGTCCCCGCAGGCGGTCGGCCCACTCGCGGTCCTCCGTGACCTCTTCCGCGGAGTTCCCTGGACTGTCGCCGAGGTTCGAGAACTGTGCGAGGAGTCGGCGTCGGATCCGGACTGCCGACGAGGACTCCTCGAGCTCAGACTCTCCGGTATCGGCCCGACTCTGCTCTCGCTGATGCCGTCGATCTTCGTTCTCGTGTTGAGTGACGGGCTCCGTCGTGGCCGCAGATTCGCCTGGATTGCGACAGTGTGTGCTCAGGTAGTCCTACTCGTCCTCTCGATCGGGAACTTCGTCATCAGGTTCGTCGACGCCGTCGACAGTGACAGCTTGTTCTACGGAATCAGCGATCCGAACGTGTACCGAACTCTGGTGCCGTTCCTGACACCGCTCTTCGTACTGATCCTGCTGATCGCGACACGTCGATACTTCGACGTCGCGGCCCCGGCCAAGACATACCGACGTCTCGGTGCTGCGATCGTGACCTTGCTCGCGGTCCTCGCCGTGATCTACGTCGGCGGCGGAATGCTCGCCAGGCACGGGTTCGATCGCGAGCCAACCGTAACGATGTTGCTCGCGGACTTCCCTCAGCGCCTTGTACCGCCCGTGTACCTGCAGTTGATCGATCCGCGTCTGCTTCCCGTGGACATCGAGTCGACGTTGCTCTTCGAGTGGACCGGCGTCGTGTTCTGGGGCGTCGCCGCCGTGTTGGTGTTCGTGAGTTTCCTCAAGCCGGTCAAGACCGCCGATCCCAAAGCCGCCGAACGAGCACGATCCATGTTGATCGCCGGTACCGGCAGCCCGTTGTCCTGGATGACGACGTGGAAGGGAAACACATACTGGTTCAGCGCGGACGGTTCGAGTTACGTCGCGTATCGCGTCATCGCCGGTGTTGCTCTCACAACCGGTGATCCGGTCGGTCCTCCAGATCGCATGCGCACGGCGATCGAGGAGTTTGCCGAGTTCGCGTCGTCGAACGGTTGGATTCCCTGCTTCTATTCAGTGACCGACGACGCCCGAAGCATCACTGATTCCATGGGCTGGAGCGGCCTGCAGGTCGCCGAGGAAACCGTGCTCGACCTCGGACAGGTCGCGTTCACAGGAAAGCGGTTCCAGGATGTGCGAACAGCACTGAACCGGGCGAAGAAGTCCGGGATCACGGCCGAGTGGATTTCCTTCCCTCATGCACCTCTCGCGATCAAGGATCAGATAGTTGCGATCTCGGAGGAATGGGTGGCGGACAAGGGGATGCCCGAGATGGGATTCACCCTCGGCGGACTCGACGAGGTCGACGACGAACAAGTGCGGTGCCTGATCGCCGTCGACGAGGATCGCACCGTGCACGGTGTCACGTCGTGGCTACCGGTGTACCGCGACGGCAAAGTCGTCGGGTGGACACTCGACTTCATGAGGCGACGCTCCGAAGGATTCCGTCCCGCGATGGAGTTCCTCATCGCCTCCGCTGCACTGAAATTGGAGGAGGAGGGCGTCGAGTTCCTCAGTCTGTCCGGTGCACCGTTGGCAACAATCGCCGGTGACTCCGAGAGGAATGCGAACGAACCGGAGGCCACGACTTTCTCGGCGATGATGGACAGCGTGCTCGACCTACTCGGTCGCACCCTGGAACCGGTGTACGGATTTCGTTCGCTGTTGGCCTTCAAATCGAAGTTCCAGCCTCGGTACGTGCCGATGCACATGACTTTCGCCGATCCAGCCGCGTTGCCGAGCATCGGGAACGCGGTCGGACGGGCGTACCTGCCGACCGTGACGATCGGTCAAGGATTCAAACTTGTTCGGACGATTCTGGGTCGCTGATTCGCGATCGTCACGCAGGCTTTGCCGGCCCGCCGACGGCGCCGAACACGTGCCGGGTTCCGATCGGAACGATCAGCGGCCGATCCGAGACGGGATCGTCGATGACCGCAGCTTCGAGACCGAACACCTCGAGCAGAAGTTCCGCGGAAATGATGTCCTTGGGGACACCAGAAGCGACGACGGCGCCGTCGCGCATCACGATCAGATGATCGCTGTATCTGACCGCGAGATTGAGGTCGTGCAGAACCATCACCACGGTGCGCCCCATTTCCTCGTGGAGTTGATCCACCAGGTCGAGGACTTCCATCGAGTGCGCGAGGTCCAGATAGGTAGTCGGTTCGTCGAGAAGCAGAATGTCGGTTCCCTGGGCGAGAGCCATCGAGATCCAGGCTCGCTGGCGCTGACCGCCGGACAATTGATCGACGGGTCGATCGGCGAGATCCGAGACACCGGTCAGCTCCAGCGCTTCGGCGACCTCGCCCTCGTCGTCCGCGGACCACTGCCTGATCCACGACTGGTGCGGGTGGCGCCCACGTGAGACCAGATCGGCGACCGTGAGTCCTTCGGGCGCAACCGGAGTCTGGGGGAGCATTCCGAGCACCCGTGCGACTTCCTTGGTCTTCATCGAACTGATCGCCTTGCCGTCCAGGACAACCGATCCGCCCTTGGGCTTGAGCAGACGACCGAGCGCACGCAGGAGCGTCGACTTGCCGCAACCGTTGGGGCCGATGACCGTCGTGATCACGCCGGTAGGGATCTCGAGATCGAGTCCGTCGACGATGATGCGGTCCCCGTATCCGAGCGTCAGGTTCTTGGCGACGAGACGCGAAGGAGTATCGGTGGACTGGGCGATGGTGGTCATGCTGTGACCTTCCGATTGTTACGAACCAACAGGTAGAGCAGGAACGGACCACCAAGTGCGGAAGTCACGATTCCGACGGGGAGTTCCACAGGCAGAATTGTTCGAGCGATGACGTCGCTGCCGACCACCAGTACAGCACCGGTCAGCGCGGACGCCACGATGGGCGGGCCGGCAGAGCGCACCAGACGCATGGCGACCTGTGGCGCAGCCAGGGCGACAAAGCCGACCGGACCTGCTGCGGCGGTTGCGATGGCGGCCAGCGCCACGGCGGAGAGCAACAGTTTGGCCTGCGATGATTGCAAGCGAACACCGAGAGAGGTGGCGTTGTCGTCGCCCAACCGCAGCGCTCCCATGGTGAACGAAGCGATCACCGCGTAGCCGCCGACTACCGCGACAGCGATGGCTACCGGCCACATCTGATTCCAGGTGGCACCGTTGAGCGAACCGTTGAGCCACACCTGTGCGCGGGAAGCATCGTTGATGTCCGCCGAGATGAGAAGCCATCCCGTCGCTGCCACGAGCATGGCGTTGATGCCGATACCGATCAGGATGAGGCGGAATCCCTCGACGCCCTTGCGCCACGCCAAGGCGTAGATCACCACTGCTGTCAGCAGACCGCCACACAGTGCAGCCAACGGAATCCCCAGTGTGGCAAGCAGTCCCACGAACGACCCGCCACCACCGAGCACGATGAGAGCAACCGCGGCAGCACTCGATCCGGCCGTGATTCCGAGGATGTCGGGGCTGGCGAGGGCGTTGCGAGCGATCGTCTGGGTGACCGCACCGGCAATACCGAGTGCCATGCCGATGAAGAGTGCGGTGAGCGATCGAGGAAGTCGGAGATCGAAGACGATCAGGTTCTGTGTCTTGCTTCCATTACCGAGCAGGACGGAAATGACATCGGGGATCGAGATCGGATAGTCGCCGCGTCCGATGTTGATGCAGAGCAGAAGGAAGAGTGCGACCGCGAGCGCAATGCACACCGACACCGCGAGTGGACGGTAGACCAGCGAGAATCCACCGATACGAATCGACTTACGTGAGGGGACGGTCCGGGGGAGTACCCGGAGTTCTTGCTTGAGCGTCACAGACTTGCCAACTTCCTGCGGCGTACGAGAGCGATGAAGAACGGGGCGCCGAACAGGGCCAGGATGATTCCGACCTGCAACTCGCCGGGACGCACGACTACGCGGCCGATGATGTCCGCGGTGATCAACATGACCGCGCCGAGCAAGCCCGCGTACGGGACCAGCCAGCGGTAGTCGGGTCCGGTGATGGCCCGGGCCACGTGGGGGACCACCAATCCGATGAACGCGATAGGTCCACACGCTGCGGTCGCGGCGCCGGTCAGCAGGGTGATCGCGATGATGCCGAGTGTGCGACTGAACGCGATGTTCGTTCCCAACGCTTTTGCGACGTCTTCACCCAGGCTGAGGACATTGAGACCAGGCGTACTCGCCAGGGCGATGACCAAACCGAGTATCAGGAAGGGGAGGACCTGCCAGAGAACGTCGAACCCGCGACCGGACACCGACCCGACTACCCAGAAACGGTAGGCGTCCAGGCTCGTCTGGTCGAGGATTATCACGGCGTTGGTCATGGCTTGCAGGAAGAACGCGACGGCCGCGCCCGCCAGAGCCAGACTCAGAGGACTTGCGCCGCCGTTTCCGATGGAGGACAAGCCGAAGACGACGATGCTGGCGACGAACGATCCTGCAAACGCGAACCAGAGGTACTGACTCGGGGCGGTGAAACCGAAGAGATAGATCGCCATGACTACGAAGAAAGCCGCGCCGGCGTTGAGGCCGAGTAATCCGGCATCTGCCAACGGGTTACGGGTGTGTCCCTGAATCAGGGCGCCGGCGATACCGAGTGCGATGCCGACGACAAGACCCAGGATGGTCCGCGGAGCGCGCAACGTTCGCACGATGATGTCCGTCTGGGTGCCGTCCGAACTGAAGATGGCGTGGAAGATCTCGGCAAACGTCAGCGGACGTGCGCCCACCGCGATGCTCGCGAGCATGACGAGCGCGAGAAGAACCGTGAGCACCGCGAGACCGATCAGCCGGCGTCGACGAGTTGCCCCGACGCTGTTGTCGCGCGCGAGTTCCTCGAACCCTTCTTCGCGCGCCGTGCTTTCACGGACCACCTCGATACTGGTTCGATCGAACGGCCTGCGCAGAGCTCGGCGAACACCGATGGGCTGCTTTGTCTTCGCGTCACGCGTGACCAGACCTACCCATCCCTTTCCCGAGGTCCGGCCTGTGGCACCTTCGCGGAATCCCAGGTTCCACACGAGGAGACCAACGGCAATGGCTATTGCCGTCCCACCGAATACTGCGCGGTCGGCTTCGCCGCCACCGTTCTCGTCTCGGAGCGACTGAACGACGTACCAGCCGACGAGCAACGGAAGCAGGAACACCCCCGCGTCGAAAATCCCAGCTAGAACACGCATTCGGACAGGAGCCGGGCCGCGCGGCACTATGCGCCGTCCGTACGTCTCGCTGGGTCCTCGGGGATGTCCGTTCCCGAGCGGTTTGATCATCGTCACTGGCGGTTCGAGCTCCTGGTCTTTGTGCGCAGGGAATTCGCATCTTAGGTTACGGAACCCTATGTGGGTGTGCTCCCTGCGGGGCAAGTTCCTGTGAATATGCGGTGCCCAGCGTCACAGTTCTTTACTCTTGAATTATGGTGAGGCTAACCTACATTAAGAACCACAAGACAACTTCGGCCGATTGGAGTGCACGGTGACAATCACCTTGACCACCCAGCATGCGGATGTTCGTGAATTCGAACTCCGGTCGAACGCATTGAGCCGCACCAGCGTTCGCCTACGAGCACTCAACCCTGACTACCCGCGCGTCTACGCGGTTGCCGCCATGTCAGGTGAAGGCAAACGGCGTTGGTGGCAGTTGAGTGAAGGCTTGTGCGGGGATCGGGTGCATCAGATGTTCGCCCGCTCGCTCCAGGATCTCGACAGTGCCGAAGCTGCGGCGATACAGGTCGCAACATCACTGATTCACGCTGTGGTCGGCAGGGTTGCCGCATCGATCGTCTCCGAAGGTGCCGCTTGGGATCCAGGCCTCGAGAACCTGTTCATCCACATGGACAGCGACGGCGGTATCGACTGGGCCGGGGTGATCGACGAAACTCTGCGAGTTGCGCCGAACGGACGGGAGTCCGGCAGTGACGGCGTCGTCGACATGCCGTGCGAAGAAGCGCTCCTCGTCTGGACCGCGCACCGTTGCCTGACCTCGCTACGGGCGATCTACGACGCCGTCTCCAGGTGTGCGCCCGTCGACCAGTTCAGATTCTGGGGCTTGGTAGGGGAGTCGATCCTGGGCGCAGCGGCATATGTCCCCATCTTGGCCGGCGGGGGCGAATCAGCCGCTCAGCGCCGCGGGCAGGGGCTGCTGGACGCTTTTGTCGCCGCCGGACTGCCCGTGCGTGCACGCCGCAAGGTCTCGCTACGTCCTCGTTGGAACCAGTTCGACGAAGGGCTTGCTAAATTAGGTCAGCCTTGCCTATGATTGTGGAACACCGCGCGGAGAGCTACACCCCGCGAGAGTGACGAAACTGCCGGACCGCGCCGGAGTCCTGAGGGCTGCAGAGACTCCCGGTCCTTCCCACGGCGGGTTTCACATCGAATGATGTGAAACCCGCCGGTTCTTTTTCCAGACCTGATTCCAAGCTCGAGTTACCTCTCGTGTAATCAGGTAGGGAGTGGCAGCCACACCGGCGCCAGAGAATCACAGATGGAGATGGCATGGTCGACACTGCTGAGACCGCAGAGATGATGAAACGGCTCGGAACGGGCTTCGACGCCACCATCGGCCTGGAATACACCGAACTGAGCCCAGATCGCGTGCGGGCGCAATGGACCGTCAAGCCCACGCTGCACCAGCCCGCCGGGATACAGCACGGGGGTGTGTACTGCTCAGTGGTGGAGTCTCTCGCCAGCGTCGGTGGCACCGTGTGGCTGGGCGAGCGAGGACACGTGGTCGGAGTCAACAACAACACCGACTTCCTGCGCGCAACGCGGGAGGGCACTCTCACCGCTGAAGCCACCCCGATTCATCGCGGACGCACCCAGCAACTCTGGGAAGTTCGCATCACCGACGAGAACGACCGACTCGTTTCCAAGGGACAGGTTCGCCTCGCGAACATCACCGAGGTGGCGAAGATCGGAAACTGACCACGCGGCAGTCGATCGAATGACGGAGGGCGGCTGCGGAATTGAACTCCACAGCCGCCCTCCGCCGGTCACTCAGGTGTTGATCAGCCGGCGGCCTTCTGCTGCTTGCCGGCAGCCTTCTTGGCTTCGCCATTCGAAGCGCTGCCGGACTCCGTCGCTTCCTTGTTTTTCTTCTCCAATTCGCCCATCGCGTTTCGCGCGAAGACCTGCTGCTCGGTGGACGCCATCTGAGCACGGCCACGCCCGAAGAACGTCACCGCCCACGACAACAGCGTCGAGGCACGGGAACGGAATCCGACGAGGTAGAGGAGGTGAATTGCCAGCCAGGCAACCCACCCGATGAAGCCGCTGATCTCGAGCTTGCCCACCTTGGCTACCGCGCTGAAGCGCGAGATCGTTGCCATACTTCCCTTGTCGAAGTACTTGAACGGAACTCGTTCCGACGGGGACTTGCCGTCCAGTGACGCTTTGATCTGCTTGGCCGCGTACTTGCCACCCTGCATGGCAACCTGAGCCAAACCGGGAAGCTTGTCGAGCGACATCATGTCGCCGATGACAAAGACGTTGGGGTGCCCGGGCAGAGACAAGTCGGGATTGACCATGACGCGGCCGGCGCGGTCGGTTTCTCCGCCGCTCTGTTCTGCGAGCTGCTTGCCGAGGGGGCTGGCCTGCACGCCGGCGGACCACACCTTGCACTGCGACTCGATACGGCGAAGCGTGCCGTCCTTCTCCTTGATGATCAGACCGTCGTTGTCCACGTCGGTGACCATCGCGTCGAGCTGGATCTCGACGCCGAGCTTCTCGAGCGTCTCGGCAGCCTTGCGGCTGAGCTTCCCGCCGTACACGGGCAACACGGCAGGGGCGCCGTCGAGGAGCACGACGCGCGCTTCACGAGGATCGATCTTGCGGAACGCGCCGTCCAGCGTTCGACGGGAAAGCTCGGCGATCTGCCCGGCCAACTCCACGCCGGTGGGGCCGGCGCCGACAACGACGAAGGTGAGCAAGCGCGCACGCTCGGCGGGATCGTCCGACAGTTCGGCCTGTTCGAAGGCCCCGAGGATTCGTCCGCGCAGTTCGAGGGCGTCGTCGATCGTTTTCATTCCGGGGGCGAACTCCGCGAACTGGTCGTTGCCGAAGTACGACTGACCGGCACCGGCTGCCACGATCAGACTGTCGAACGGCGTAACAGTGACGCGTTCGAGCAGGCGCGAGGTCACGGTCTGATTCTCGAGATCAATGGTCTCGACCTCACCGAGCAGTACCTGTGCGTTCTTCTGCTTGCGCAGCACCAGTCTCGTGGCGGGAGCGATGTCACCGACCGAGAGGATGCCGGTCGCAACCTGATAGAGGAGCGGCTGAAACAGATGGTGGGTTGTACGCGCGATCATCGTGATGTCGGCATCGGCTTTTTTGAGAGCCTGAGTGCCGAACAATCCTCCGAAGCCGGAACCGATCACCACTACGCGGTGGCGGTGCGGTTCAACCGACTGGATGCTCATTCCGTACTCCTCGAGTTCTAGGCGACAGTCCTACGGTAGTCCCACCGCGGCCGAGCTTCTCTGCGAGCAGTTCGACGCGCGCCGGTGTGTCCGAATCGATCAAGCGGCCTCGAGGGTGATCACTCCCGAGGTGATCGGCTTGGCCGGACCCCGGGGTGATCACCACTTTGTCGAGGTGTCAGCTACTGGCGGACGGACAAGATGAACAGTGCGATGCACCCGCCGACGAAAACCAGGATCGACAGGGCCACCGAGGCATACCCGACACCCACTCCAATTGCTGCCCAGTCCATGTGCCCAACCTCTCTTACGGTGTAATCCGGGATTCAGATCACATCTGCCTAGAGACATCACACCTCATCTGTCCCAACTTTCGAAACCCGGCACGCCCAACCGTTGACATGCAAGTAAATGCTTGCATATTGTGAAGTTGTGAACGACCGGATGAATGCAGCCTTCAAAGCACTGGCCGATCCCACACGAAGGCTTCTCCTGGACCGCTTGTTCGTAGCCAACGGTCAGTCGCTCGGCGAGCTGTGCGACAGCCTCGACATGAGTCGGCAAGCTGTCACTCAACACCTCACCATGCTCGAGGACGCCAATCTGATCAGCACGGTCCGACAGGGGAGGGCGAAGCTTCACTATCTCAATCCCGTTGCGCTCGAGGAGATTCGAGAGCGGTGGATCAACAAGTTCGAGGTACCGCGCCTTCGTGCGCTCAGTACCGTCAAAAAAATCGCGGAGGAAGCCATGACCGACAAGCCCAGTTTTGTGTACGTCACCTACATTGCGAGCACGGCGGACAACGTCTGGAAAGCGCTCACCGACGCACAGGCCACCGCAGAGTATTGGGGACACAGCAACGTCTCCGACTGGCAGCCGGGATCGACGTGGGAGCACCGCCGGATCGACGGTTCGAACATTGCCGATGTAGTCGGCACCGTAGTCGAGAGCAACCCTCCGTCGAGGTTGGTCACCACCTGGGCTGATCCGAACGGCGAACCGGGCGTCGACATCTCTCGGGTGAGTTTCGACATCGAAGCCTTCGGCGCGATCGTGCGACTGACCGTCAAGCACACCGATTTGGCGGACGAATCGGCTCGCATGGAGGTGGCCGGTGGATGGTCGGCGGTGTTGTCGAACCTGAAGTCCTACCTCGAAACCGGAAGCACTCTTCCGGTGGCGCCGTGGGAGATGCCGGTCGGTTGACGGTTGTCGACCGGGACAAACGAGTCCCCTGAACAGGAGGAGATCGCCGTACGTTTGTCCGAACAGTCGGCCCAGTCCGGACTCAAATTCGCATAACCGTCAAATATCGGCGCGTTCAGTCTGTAAAGTTGCCAGAAGGATGCTAGCGTTTTGCCCGACATCGAGTGAGGACGACCTCGTCTCGGACGCATGGGAGAAACGCTATGGGCGGCGACGCTTTTCAGAATGTTCCAGTTGATCGACGCAAGTTCGTCAAGACAGTTCTAGCGGCCTCGGCGGTAACTGTGCCAGTCGTGACGTCGATCAGCCTCGGTGGTGCGGCGCCGGCCTTCGCAGCCGGTGACACGCCGAATCTTTCCGGAGCGCCAAGTCGTGGCCAGCAGAATCCGAATCAACCAGGCGGCGAGCAACCAGGCGGGAATCAGCCCGGTGGTAATACTCCGGGAGGGAATCAGCCGGGCGGAAACGAGCCGGGCAATCCCGGATCATCGGGAAGTTCGGGATCGTCAGGAAGTTCGGGTAGTTCCGGGAGTTCGGGACCGTCCGGAAGTTCCACAGGTTCCGGATCAACCGGTAGCTCGTCAGGTTCGGGTGGAACGACGACCGCCAAGCCCACCGGGCCGACAGCGCCGACGGAGCCGACCGTCCCGACTGTGCCAACCGTACCGACGGTGCCGACCACTCGCACCGAGCCGACCTTCCCGACCCCTCCGACCCAGCCGACAAATCCCACGGAACCTACGTAGCCGACACGACGCGACTGGTTCCGAGGGGGAACACCGACGATGACAGAGTTCGACGTCGCGCTACACCGCGCTCTGAAGAAGTTTCAGAGCGCGGGGTCGGTTCAGGTGAAGGAGACTCCGCCACACGGAGAACCGGCCGATCTAACTGTCGCGATCGCGACCTACGACGATTTCGACGGCGCGTACTTCACGATCCACTCGATCTTGGTCCATCATCGCGAGGTTCTGGACAGAGTCGAATTCGTCTTGTTGGACAACAACCCCGAGGGGTTGCCGGCGCCGATGCTCGAATCGTTTGCCGGTTACATCGATCGGTTCCGCTACATCCCGTTCACCGACGTTCGATCGACTGCGGTGCGGGACGTCCTGTTCCGCAAGGCCACCGGAAAGTATGTCCTTGTCCTCGACTCTCACGTGATCTTGGCACCGGGATCGTTGTCGGCGTTGCTGGCGTATTTCGATGCGGACCCGGAAACCGACGATCTGATCCAGGGACCGATGCTCTCCCAGGATTCCTCGCACATCGCGGCCACCCACATGGACCCCAAGTGGCGCAACGGGATGTTCGGCTCGTGGGGAGTTGATCCGCGAGCGAAGCAACACCCGGACGTGCCTTTCGAGATCGTCATGCAGGGCCTCGGCTCATTTGCCTGCAGGCGTGAGGCATGGCCGGGATTGAACTCGCACTTCACCGGATTCGGCGGTGAAGAGGGATACATCCACGAGAAGTTCCGGATCAACGGCGGAAAGGTCGTCTGCCTTCCGACATTTGGTTGGCACCATCGATTCGAGCGCCCGGCCGGCGTCCCGTATCGAATAAACTGGGAAGATCGTGTTCACAATTACCTGCTCGGTTGGAGTGAGGTCGGATGGGATCTCGACTCACTCCATCGTCAGTTCTCCAGGTACCTCGGTGATTCGTATCCCGAGATTCGTCGCCGTGCCGAGCTGAGCGTCCAGCGACCCGAGTTGGTCTTTGGTGGAGTGATCGTTCTCGGCGACGACCGCCGAGTCGCTCCGTGGCGTTCATGCCTGGCGGAGGCCGAGTCGATCGAACTGACCGTTCACCGTGCCATTCCGGCGGAGGACGACGGTCCGGATGGGTGGAGGACGGCCTCTGCGTTCGTCGCCGGACTCGACAAGGCAATTCTGCTGGGCTGGAAGTCGGTGGTTTTTCTGGACGAGGCGCGCGTGATCGAACCCGCCGTTATGTACAAGCTACGGAACATCGTCGACGACCTCCCGGCCGAGGCCGATACGGCTGTCATCCACGCACACGGCGAAGATCTGGTCGGAGCTGCACTGATTGTTCACGCGGCGACCTACGGAACTTTGCGAGACGAACTCTCACGAAGGATCAACGGACCCGTGCCGTCCGACTTCTCACTGGCGGCTTATCTGCTCGAGCGAGGCGCAGTCGACGTTGTGCTCGATCGCCCACTGTCGCCTGTCCGAGTAGGGGGAGAACCCAACCCCGTTGTCGAGGATTCTGAGTCGGACCTCGGTGTTGCCGTCGTGAATCTCGATCTCGACATCGACAGATGGAAAGCGTCCTGGCATAGATTCATTCGCTTACCGCGCGTAACAGCGGTGGAAAGAGTGTCGGCTTTCGAGGACGCGATGAATCAGGACGCGGCCTTTGCCGTCTCGTGGCGTCGTGCGCTCGCTCGGGCGACTGAGAAGGGCTGGGATTCGGTCCTCATCGCTGCTGATGACGTCAGTTTGCTGGATGCCGCCGCATCGATCCTTGGCCATGCCCGCGAAGAGTTGGATCACGGCGATTGGGATGTCGTCCACCTCGGACACGACCCGAAATCGAGGGACGGAGCTCTGCTCGACGGTTCGGCACTCTTGCGCACCAGTCCTGAGAACCGTGGAGTCCACGCCGTTCTCGTACATTCGCGCGCCTTCGAGCGAATTCTCGACGAGATTGCGGATCCGGAGTCAGATCCCGAAGCATTCGGACAATGGGCGGGTCACTACCGAACTCTGGGCGACTACCTGGTGGATGCGAGTGCCGGGGGAGCGCTCACGTGCCTGACGCTGTCGCCCGGCATCGCCTCCACACGCAGCCTGATTCGTTCGGGCGCAATCGAATCCGAATACTCACGACGCTTCGCACTGTGAGACCACCACCGAAACGAAATCGGATTCGCTGAATCAAGGAGATATCTTGACCGAACTACTCGAAGGTGTGAGACCGCAACGCTCTCAGACGGTGGAAAGCAACGATCTCACCGACGGTGTTGTGCTGTACGACAGCTCCAGCGAGGTTGCCCATCACCTCAACCCGGTCGCGACGTTGGTGTGGGAACTGTGTGACGGCCGGACCGTCAGCGAAATTGTCCAGGCCGTGGCAGAAGTGCTCGAGATCCCTGACGACGAGGCGAAGTCGGTAGTCAACGAGACGTACGGACCGCTGAGCACCTCTCGTCTGCTGGTGTGAGAATTCCGTGACAGGCAACCACGTACCACAATTCCGGGCGCATTACCTTTGGGTTGACGCGATTGTGCGCGGTTTCCGCATACCCGAGGTCGGTGTCGTCGAGCATCGGATTGCCAGCCCGTGGCCTGCGGACAACAACGTCGAAGTTCGGATTCAGCGGAATCGAGCGACATTCGGTCGCTGGGACGTCACCATCGAATCGACCATCGGCGGCAGCCATGAAACGCTGATCGGTCTGGACGGTCTCCAGCTCGCGGAGAGCGTGTACCGCACGGTGCACCGGGATGTCATGACGGCCGCGCACGCCCGACAGTGGACACGCCTGCACGCCGCTCTGGTCGACTGCAACGGTGTGAGAGTGGCGATCGCCGGGCATTCAGGGGCGGGCAAGACCACCTTGGCGCTCGCCCTTGCCATGCGGGGTGCACAACTGCGTGCTGACGAAGGCGTCTTCATTCGTGGTACCGAAGCTGTGGGCTTACCGCGGCGGGTTCACCTCAAAGCCGGTACGTTCGACGTCCTCCCGGAGATCAAAGCGCACGATTCGCTGTATCTTCCGTACGCCCCGCCGATGTGGGCGTTGGACCCGTCGACCTTGCCTGCTGAACGAAACGTCAGCTCGGCGGTTCGCGGAATCGACCTGGTGCTGATCCTCGATGGATGGGACGAGGGGCCGACTCGACTCGCTCCGATGCCCGTATCCCAAGCGATACAGTCGCTGGCCGGGCAATCCGCACTGTGGTCCGACAATCACGGATTGACCCTGAGAAACATCGCTGCTCTACTCTCGAATGCCCCGTGCTACAGACTGATTCGACATCACGGCGATACCGGCGCCGACACGGTGGAGGAACTGGTGGCGTCATGCGTGACACCCGGTACCTGATTTCCATGTTGAAACCCGAGTGTGGGGCCGACGTCATCCGCTTGTGTTCGCAGCAGGATTGGCCCAGAGTCATCGACGCCGCTGTAAGGCACAAGGTATTGCCGCTGCTCGCCTCCCGAGCGGTCGAGGCCGGCTTCGCATCGGTCCTACCTGCGAGCTTCGCGGAAATGCTGTCGGAATCCTCGGCCACCGCATCGAGTCCGGAATTGACGCTGAGCCTTGTCCATCACCGAAACACCATAAGGATCTCGGACCTCGACGCGCAACGAGTGGAACTGCAAGAGCTGTTACACAGCAACGGATTTCCGACGGTTGCACTGAAGGGTGCCGCCCTTCTCGAGCGAAGAATCTGGCCGAACCCGGCAGCTCGACGGATGACGGACATCGACCTTTTGGTCGTCGACCCTGCACATGCCGTTCCGGCCAACGACGCGATCCTCGATTTCGGCTACCGAATGGTCCGCCCCGACGAAGTGGACTCCGACTCCATCGATCACGACGATCACCAGGAACCGGCACTCCTTCGCGACGACCGTCATGGCTCCGTCGAAATCCATTCGCACTTACTTCCGAGGTTCGCCCGTCACGCGCTGACCCGGGAGGCCGCGGTCCGAGGAATCAGCTCGGAGGCGGAAGGATCCCGCCTTGCGATGGCCGACGTGACGCTGCACGTCATCGCTCACGCGCGGCTTGCCGATCGGGCCTTGATTCGAGCCGATTTGTCGTTGAACAGTGTCTTCGACGTGGGGTACCTGCTCACTTCCGAACCGGAACTCGCTGTGACGCTCTCCAGACGCCAGTTGCCACGCGATGTCCGTCGGGCGGTGAACGTCCACTGGGCGGCGGTGGAATCGATCTTCGGCGTCAGCACCGGAATGACGACCGTCTCGGCGCGTTGGTGGTGGCGATGGACGCTGTGGTTGGCGGATCGCCCACGTCTGCACTCGCTTTACTGCGATCTGGTCATGGTGCCGCTCTTTCTCGACCGTGATCGGCTATCCATCCGGGACGGGCGCGACCTACGTGGATGGGACTTGGCCCGCTCACGCGTGTCCCACTTCGTCCGTCGTGCCAGGACTGCCGTCGAAGATGCCGGGGGAGCGGCGTGAAAGTACTGATCACGGGCGGAGCGGGATTCATCGGAAGCACCGTCGCGTCGAAGTGCGTCGACGCCGGGATCGATGTCGTGATTCTCGACAACCTGCTGACCGGCCGCGCCGAATTTGCGCACAGATTCCCGTTCTACTGCGGCGACATCGCGGACGAGAAACTGCTCGACAAGGTATTCGCAGATCATTCCGATATCGATGCGACAGTTCACTGTGCGGCCTTGATCGTGGTCGGAGATTCCGTGAGTAGCCCGGCGCGGTACTACGAGAACAACGTATCCAAGTCGCTGACGCTGGTATCGAGTGTCCTTCGGAACGGGTGTGAGCGCTTCTTGTTCAGTTCCTCTGCGGCGGTGTATGCGCCGAGCGACGGTGGGTGTGTCGACGAACGTTGGGGGATCGCACCGCAGAGTCCCTATGCGCACAGCAAGGCTCAGTTCGAAACGATGCTCGACGACATTGCGGCGGCCACTGAATTATCGGCGATATCTCTACGCTACTTCAATCCGGTCGGGGCAGATCCGGAGCTACGAAGTGGTACACCATCGGCACGCCCGACCCACGCACTCGGAAAGCTGTTCGAATCATATTCGACAGGAACGCCTTTCAGGGTTACGGGAACGGATTGGCCGACGCGCGACGGATCCGGAGTGCGTGATTACGTTCATGTCTGGGACCTTGCAGACGCTCATGTTCGAGCACTCGAAAGGTTCGACCGGGTCACCGCTGATTCATCACGCATGACTGTGGTCAATCTGGGCAGCGGGCGGGGGACGACGGTGTGGGAGCTGGTACACACATTCGAGAACGTGCTCGGCGAAGATATCGACGTGGTCGCTGCCGGCCGACGCACCGGTGACACTGCCGGCGCTTATGCGTCGAACGATCGTGCGTTGCGACTACTCGGGTGGGTTCCGACATTCACCCTGGAACAGGGGATCGAGGACACCGCGCGGTGGCTGGCAGTGCGGCCGCACCTGCTCAACTCGGTGTAGCCGAACGTCAGCCCGTCGGGTCGTCGTCAACGGTGATGTTGTTGCTACGTAGCCAGAAGGTGGCGTCCGGATCCCACCCGGCGAGCACGGTGGCCCCCGCGTTGGCCGACAACGGGATCGCGATGCCTGGCGTGGTCAGATAAGCCATCATGGTCAGGTGCACGGCGTCGTAATCTGCAGCGACCGAAACCCAGTCCGGAATGAACCAGTCACGGTATTCACCGGTCGTGTCTTACCACACGGAGCGACGTGAAGCGGGCACTGGCAGGGGATAGGTATCGACCAGATTCGCCCAGTCCTGCGGACCGGTGATCTCGTAGATCCGGGGCGCGCCGTAGATCCTTACCGGCTGCACCCGCGCCTCGTTCGAGGAGCTGTCTTCTTCGAGAAACACCCCGAGCGCCCCGATACCGTCGCGGGCCCTGGTTGTTTCGGTTGTACCGTTGGCAAACGGGATAGACCACCATTCGCCTCCGATGTGACGGTCCGGATCTTCGATCTGGTATTCCAGAAACTGACGTTCGTTGTCGAGTGCCTCAGCACGCCACTGTTCGAGGCCGTCCTCTGCACGGTAAATCCGCAAGGGTAGGTCCGACCAGCCGTAAATAGGGTTTCGCTTTTCAACCAGATTCTGGTTCAGACGGTCGATCGGCTCGGTCCACCAGGCAGTGTGTGGGGAGTCGAGTAGTGCTTCGGCAACCGGTCGCAGCGCCGCTGCGACATCCGGCCGGACGAAGATCAGGTCTTCTTCGTCCGGCGGCTCCCAGTAGCGTGCGCAATCTACGGCATACGCAAGACAGTGCAGAATCTCGAGTTCGGACATTTCTGCTGGCATGCGTAACCGACGTTCGCACAGAAGCGACGGCCACGTGGTGAACCGAGGACGAGTGCAACGGAATCCATGTGGGTAAAGCTAGCGGACAAGCTGACGGGGGACGTTCGAATATCCATTACTTGACATAATGTAGATTATCGGCAAATTCTCGACCTGGCGATATCCGGCTCACGCCTGGTTCGTGCAACCTTCCTTGTTTCCGCCCACCTATGTCTGTCTGCCGGTACATTTGCCGGCTTTCCTGCGTTTCCGTCCTAGATCTGCGACCGGCTTGCACGACTCGACCATTGCGACTCCGCGATCGCCGGCTGAATTGGTACCGATCACCGCCTGGCCTCGCCGGCGACTGCGGCTACGCCGCGCGACCTGGACGTCAGGAACGACCAATAAGTGCTCTGATGTGGATTGATGCCGATAAACACGTCTCACCGACTTCCGGCTACCCCACCTCAATTCGTCACTGTGACGTATTATGGTCGACAGGCTGGAGGCGAGTTCAGTTCCCTTGTCATCGCCACGGACTACTATCGCCGCATGTGTTGTATTCGACCGGCCGCTTCTCATGGTCAGTGGCCGCGATGAGCGACACACCCAAGGTCGTGCATCGCTGGCTCGCAGTGCCAGACCAGTTTGACCGATTCACGCGATTCTTGCGCGACAACGGAATTCTGATGCCGACTCGGATAGGCATCGGCGTATTGGTTTTCCTCCTGGGTATCACGATTCTGCTGAAGCGACTGGGCACTCATTCGGTACAGACCATCGGATTTCCGTTGGACGTCGTCGTCGCAGTGCTTGTGATGATCGCCGGAATTGCCCTGCCTGTCGTAGCGACCACCCGTGAAAGGTCGTATTTCTTCGTCGTTGCCGGGGAGTTCGCCGTTGCGGTGATCGTGCTGGCTGAGGCGAATCCGGATCAGAGATTGCTCGGATGTCTCGTCTTCGGGCTCGTCGGCTCGTACATAGCCTTCTTTCACAATCTTCGAACTCAGCTGTGGCACCTGCTGTTTTCCGGGGCGGTCATCGTTGTTGCCAGCATCGGCGTGTTCACCGATGTACCTTCTGGCCTTCCAGACGTCCTGGGGCGCATTGCCTTTGCCATTCCTGTCATCACTGTCATACCGGTGGTCACGCAGATTGCTCTGGCGCTCCTGAGCAACGACGCTCAAAGCTCAGAACTCGATCCGTTGACGGACCTGCTGAATCGGCGCGGACTCGCACGGCGGACTTCCGAACTACTGCAAGCGAAATCCAGCCTCGACCAGTCTTTGCTGGTGGTAGTGATCGACATCGACAATTTCAAACACTTCAACGACACCTACGGTCACGACGTCGGCGACCGAGTCATACTGCGCACGGCCTATCGACTACACGACTGGGCCAGATCGGACGCGGCGATAGCGCGCATCGGCGGTGACGAGTTCGTCGTCGTTCAGATGATGCCGTTGCCGTACGTCGGCGATCTACTGGCCCGGATCGCGCCCATCATGAACTCCCCTACAGGCGAACCAATCTCGACGACCAGCATCGGCATAGCCATCCACAACGGCGCCTGGCCGGACGTACAAGCAGCAGAAAGTGGCGTTCACGATCTACATCGCCTCGCCGATTCGGCGATGTACGAAAGCAAGAGAATGGGTGGAAATCACGTCCACTCCATCGTTCTCACCGATCAACTGCTACAACAGCCACAACAGTCAGGCGGTCGTTCAGTCCTCTGAATCGTCGATCAGATGCATCGCGGCTTCCTCTGCCGACGCTGCGCCGCCGTCGATTCCGACGTCTCCGGCAATGAGTTCACTTTCCTCGTCCTCGTATCTGCCCTCGTCTTCGGCAACGAGACGCCCGACCCGACGGTTACCCACTTCGTCACCGTTCGGGAATTCTTCTTCCCGTTCGAATTCGTCGGCATCGGCGGGATCCTTCAAAGGATCTCCGAGCGACGCGTACGGATCGGGTTCTTCTTCGGCCAGGCGCTCGTCGAGGGTCTCCCCCGCTGATTCCTCGCTGCCGGTCAACCCGTGGGCATCAAGTCCCAGTGGGCGTTCCGGTGGTGAGATTCCCTCGTCGAGAATGTCGTCGACGCCTCGATCGATCAGAGTGTCTTCAGGTTGAAGCTGGTCGTCGGGATCGAGACTGTAATCGCCATTGCCGGCCGCGCCGGTGTCATCCGTGTCGCTCATACGATCAACGATGCCACGGGCACACCGAGTTGGCCATGTGCCGCGCCTGCTCGATACGTCACTCCGGAGACATTCAGCACGAACGCGGGGCCGGCACTCCGTCGAATCGGTCCTGTAGGTACTCGAATGCGGTGGGCAGACCGAGGACCGCAGTGGTGAGGTGGTCCGGGCTGGGGAACAGTTGGGATTGAATCGTGGCTCCGGCGGCGCAGTACCGCGAAATCGTGTTGACCACCGAATCGATGGGGATCAGAACGTCGTCGGGCGTGTGCCATTCGAACACCGGGGCAGTCGGCACACCGGGATAGAGTTCGACGCTGTTGTCGTCCATCACCTTTCGCACTTCAGGGCTGGACAGCAAGGATGTCGACGTCGACACCTGAGAGGCACTGCGCCCGGCACCGACCCTGAGGATGTCGTTGGTGCACGCGTTGGTGAGTTCGGCCCGCATCGACCGTCCGAGGTCGTTGAGTTGGTTGCTCAGCGGCAGTAGGTCGGGATACTCGCGTTCGAGGCCCATGGCTGCGGCGAAGGCGAGGCCGAATGCCGGGTGCGGATCCTGTCCGAGGCCGTTTGCCATCTTGGACAGATTCATCGGGACGCCGCCCTCGGCTACACCGACAAGGTTGACCTCGGGTGCGTAGCTCGGGGCCAGTGCGGCCGCCCACGCGGTGGCCATGCCGCCGCCGGAGTAGCCGGCAATACCGACAGGGCTGGCGCCACTACGCAATTCGGGGACTTTCTGAACGGCGCGGATACCGTCGAGCGTGATCTGTCCGCCCAGGCGCGCGGCGCCGTACGCACTGTTGGGTCCGAGATGGTCGGGAAGGGCAATAGTCCATCCACGTTGCAGCGCGACGTTGAGGATGGGCGCTTCACGGATGACGATGTTGGGATCCGATGCGTAAAGCGCGCGAGATGGCGCACATCCCGTACCGAGTGCATTGACGATGTGCTGATACGAGAGCAACGGACCGTCTTGTGCTTGATTCGGCGGGACCAGGATCGTGCTGACCGCGGCAATAGGCTTGTTCTCGGAGTTCGTGGACCTGTAACTGACCTGCCAGATCGCGACGCCGGGAAAGGTCATCAGGTCAGGGGCCCGGCGCACGGAGATCGGCGTGCCGGCGGTCCCCTCGGCCGCTGCTTGCGAATAGAACGGGTCCGGGTCCGGTGCCGGATATGCGGGATCGGCCTGTGCAGTCCCCCCGGAGAGCAGTGCGGCAGTCAGTGCAGCGGCAGTCAGCATCGATCCGGTAAACACGCGTGTGGTTCGCAGTTTCAACGTTTTCCCCTCGTCCGGACCCACCCGGGGTCCATCACCCTGTGTGTTTCACTCATACCCATGTCGAACCTGGTTCAGACACCCCACTGAGCGATAACTTCTCGCAATCGTACAGCTATGGTTGCCGCCGGACCCGGTTCGATCATCTGGTTGTGTTCGCAATCGACTTCGGTGACTCGGATGTCCCCTTCTACAAACCTTCGCCATTCGGCGACATCGTGTCCGTTCTCCGTAGATCTTCCGGCTACGAAGAACTCGATGGCTCCAACGTGGACAGGCGGTTGGTGCCGATTCGTCAATTCGACGGAGTGGGAGTAACCGCGACTGATCCGCGCCAGATGCTCCGCTTCGATTCCGATTCCGGCACCCAGGGTCTGCTCCAGCAATTCCGCCGCTTCTTCGAAGGTCTCGACCGTCTTGGATCCCGCCGGCATCGCGAGCCCGGCCAGTAGTTCGGAGACCGAGAGTTCTGCGGGCTGATCGGAATCCGACGACGGATAGCTGTCGAGTATCGACAGAGTCACGTCACGTCCGCTCCGAGTGAGGCTGTGTGCCACGGCGTGTGCGATCACGCCGCCGAGCGACCAGCCGGCCAGATGGATCGGGCCGGTCGATGCCACGGCTGCAATGCGATTCGCGTAGTCGTCGGCGAGTTCGGTCAGCGAGTCGAAGCTGGGCCCGCCGCTCAGGGACGGTAGCTGAAGACCGTAGACGGGTTGATCCAGCTCGAGATGCTTGACGAATTCTGCGTAACCCCAGGACAATCCGATACCCGGATGGACGAAGAACAGTGGTGCACGATCGGATCCGGCGCGCAGCGTGATCATCGGGGCGAGAAGATCCGACGAATCGTCCGGCGAGTGTGCGTCCATTCCGTCGGCAGCCCGGGCGACTCCGGCAGGTGTCGGATCCAGGAAAAGCGATTGCAACGGCACTCGCATCCCGAGACGCTTCTCGAGTTCGATGGTGATGCGAGTGGCCACGATCGACGTTCCGCCCAGTTCGAAGAAGTCGTCGTCGACGCCGATGTGCTCGTGCCCGAGCACGGTCTCGAAGATGTCGACGACCGTTCGTTCGGTGTTGTTTGTCGGCGGTGCGTACGGGACCGTGCGTCGCTCGAAGCTCGGGGTCGGCAGTGCCTTGCGGTCCAGCTTGCCGACCGGTGTCACCGGAATGCGGTCGACGACGACGATCGCGCCGGGAACCATGTGCGCGGGCAGGCGAGAAGACAGATGGCGGCGAAGCTCCCAGTCGTCGACGGTCTGTCCTTCCACGGGCTGGATGTAGGAGGCGATCATCGTCTCCCCCGACGGCGCTTCGTGCCCGAGTGTGGCGGCGAAGTAGACGGATGGGTGTGCCATCAGGACAGAGTCGATTTCGCCGAGCTCGATGCGGAATCCGCGGACTTTGATCTGGAAGTCGCTGCGGCCCAGGTATTCGAGGGTGCTGTCGGAGCGCCAGCGCACCAGGTCGCCCGTGCGGTACATCCGCTGGCCTGGTTCGCCGAACGGATCGGCGACAAATCGGTCGGCGGTGAGGTCGGGACGATTGTGGTATCCGCGGGCGAGTCCGGGGCCGGTCACGTACAGCTCCCCGATGACTCCCACCGGCACGGGCTTGAGGTGCCCGTCGAGGACCAGTCCGGCGAAGCCGATGGCCGGTCGTCCGATGTTGATGTCCTTGCCCGGCCGCATGGGTTCACTGACGCTGGCCTGGATGGTGGATTCGGTGGGTCCGTATCCGTTGAACATGCGACGGTCGCGGCCCCAGATGTCCACGAGTTCGGGTGGGCAGGCCTCGCCACCGACTGCGAGTACGCGGAGTTCGGGTAGCGCGGAGCTTTCGATCGAGCTGAGCGCGGTCGGAGTGATGAACGCGTGTGAGACGTGTTCGTCGGCAAAGATTTCGGCCAACTCGGATCCGCCGAAGACCGTCGGTGGGATGACGACCAGGCACGCTCCGCTGCCGAACGCCATCATGAGTTCGAAGACCGAGGCGTCGAAGCTCGGTGATGCCAGGTGAGAGATCCGCGAATAGGGCTGGACGTTGAATCTCTGATGTTCCTCGGCGTTGAGGTTTGACAACCCGAGGTGGGTGACGATGACGCCCTTCGGCTTCCCGGTTGAACCCGAGGTGTAGATCAGGTACGCGGGATGCCCGTGATGCAAGGGGATCGTGCGGTCGCGATCGGTGATCGCGGCTGCGCTCTGGGCGTCGATCTCGTCGACGGTCTCGGCTTCATCGAGGACCATCCACTCGACCGTGTCGGGAAGTTGACTGCGGTGAGCGTCGTCGGTGATGCCGAGTACGGCCCGCGAATCGTCGAGCATGTGGTTGATGCGATCGTCGGGATAGTTCGGGTCGACCGGCAAGAACGCTGCACCGGTTTTCGTGACCGCCCAGATCGCGACGATCTCCGCAGTGGACCGCGGCAGACCCAGCGCCACAAAATCTTCGGGACCGACGCCGCGCCGACACAGCGCGCGCGCCAGCTTCGTCGATTCCTCGTCGAGCTCGCGGTAGGTCATCGACCTCTCGCGACTCGAGAGGGCTGGGGCATCCGGGTTCGAGGCGACTGCTTCGGCGAGGATCTCCGGCCACACCCGCGCTCGAGTCGCGGCGGCACCGGATGCCGGCACCAGGGCAGCTGTTTCATCGGCGCCGAGGATGCCGATGTCGGCGATACGTGTTGCGGGTTCGCGTCCGACAGCGTCCAGGATCAGGCGCAGTCGGTCGGCAAACCGACGAATGGTGGCGGGTTCGAAGAGATCGGTTGCGAAGTCGAAGGCTGCGGACATCCCAGCCGGGATGCCGAACTCGTCGAACTTCTCGTCGACGATCAGCTCCAGGTCCTCCTTCGCGAATTTGGTTTCCACGGTCAGTCCGTCGATGTCGAGGCCGGGTAGGTGGAAATGTGCGGGTTCGTTGTTCTGAAGTTCGAGGGCGACCTGGAACAACGGTGAGTACGACGTGGATCTGGTTGGGTTGATGACGTCGACGAGCCGTTCGAATGGCAGGTCCGAGTTCTGGAATGCGGCCAGGTCGATTTCCCGGACGTGCTCCAACAGGTCGGCAAACGTGATGTCGGGATCGACGCTGGTTCGCAGGACCAGTGTGTTGACGAACATTCCGACGAGATGGTCGAGCGCTGCCTGACCTCGGCCGGCGATCGGTGTGCCGATGGTGACTTCGTCGGCGCCCGACAACTTGGACATCAGCACTGCGAGCGCGCCGTGCAGCGCCATGAACATCGTGACACCGTTTGCCCTGGTGAGGTCCGCGAGGGCGCGGTGGGTGTTCGCGTCGATGTCGAAGGTGAATCGGTCACCGTGGAAGGTCTGTTGCACGGGTCGCGGGTGGTCGGCGGGCAGTGCGATGACGTCGTCGAGTCCGGCGAGTTGCTCACTCCAGTAGTGCAATTGGCGACTGATGACGGATTCCGGGTCGTCTTCCGATCCGAGGACGCGATGCTGCCACAACGTGAAGTCTGCGTACTGCACCTCGAGTGGCGCCCACGTGGGCTCGGTCCCTGCCGTACGCGCCAGGTAGGCCGTCATCACGTCGCGTGCGAGCGGCGCCATCGACGAACCGTCGGCGCAGATGTGATGGACCACGACAAACAGAATGTGAACGGGTTCAGCGGTGTCGAGTCGGAACAGTGCCACGCGCAGCGGCAGGTCCACCGACACGTCGAAGCCGGTCGTGGCGAGTCGTTGCATGCGCTCTGCGAGTTCGTCCTCCCCCAACGTCATTTCACGGACCGGCGGTACTGCCTCGTCGACGGTGAGCACTTGCTGAATCGGATCGCCGCCGACGGCGGGGAACACCGTCCGCAGTGTTTCGTGCCGCTCGACGACGTCGGCGATGGCCTGTTGCATGGCCGTGACGTCGAGGTCACCGGTGAGGCGAACAGCTAGTGGGATGTTGTACGCGGCTGAGCGTGTGTCGAATTGGTTCAGGAACCACATGCGCTTCTGCGCCAACGAGAGCGGGACGCTGCCATTGCGCTCCATGGGAGTGAGCGGCACAGTGCCGACGGCAGTGACAGCGCTGGAGAGCCGTTCGGCGAGCTGAGCCGTCGTCGGTGCCTCGAACAGCACGCGCACCCCGACGTCGATGTTCAGTGCGGAGTTGAGCCGCGAGACCACGCGAGTGGCGATCAGCGAGTTGCCGCCGAGCTCGAAGAAATTGTCGTCGACGCCGACCCGTTCGACGCCGAGTACGTCGATGAACGCATCGGCGATCCGACGTTCGAGGCTGGTGCCGGGCGCCCGGAATTCCACACCGGTTCCGGTGAACTCCGGCGTCGGCAACGCTTTTCGATCGAGCTTGCCGACCGCGGTGCGCGGTAGCTCGTCGACGATCATGATGCTGGCCGGAACCATGTGCGAGGGAACACGTCCGGCGAGGTGCGCGGTGATCTCTGCCCCGGTCAGCGTCGATCCTTCCTCGACGGTGAGGTAGGACGCTAAAACTGTGGCGCCGGCCGGTCCGTCGACGCCGAGTGTCACGCAATTCGTGACACTCGCCATTGCGGTGATCTGGGCGTCGACCTCGCCGAGCTCGATGCGGAATCCGCGAATCTTGACCTGGAAGTCTCTACGCCCGACGTATTCGATGGTGTGATCGCTTCGCCAGGAGACGATGTCGCCCGTGCGGTACATCCGGTCGCCTGGCTTGCCGAAGGGGTCGGCGACAAATCGCTCGCTGGTCAGGCCGGGACGCCGGTGGTATCCGCGAGCCAGGCCGATGCCGGCGATGTACAGCTCACCGGGAGCTCCGACGGGTACAGGTTGCAGGCGCGAATCGAGGATCATCTCGTGCACGCCGCGGATCGGTCCACCGATCGTGATGGGTGCGCCCACTGTCATGGGTTCGCTGATGTCTGCCATGACGGTTGTCTCGGTCGGGCCGTAGGCGTTGACGAATTCTCGTCCGGGAGCCCAGAGGCCGACGAGATGCGGCGGTAGTGTCTCTCCCCCGACGACGACGTGCCGGAACTCGTCCAGGCCGGCCGGGTCGACGGTGGCGAGTGCTGCCGTGGTGACGAACGCGTGAGTGACGTGTTCGCGGCGGATGAGACTTGCCAGTTCGGCGCCGCCGTAGATGTCGGTCGGGACGATCACCATGGTTGCTCCGACACCGAATGCCTGCAGGTACTCGAAGACGGCTCCGTCGAAGCTGGGGGTGGCGAAGTGCAGGGTTCGAGAGTGGTGATCTGCGTGGAATCGACGCTGCTGGTCGAGTGCGAAGCTGTCGAGTCCGGTGTGGGTGACCACAACTCCCTTGGGTCGGCCGGTGGATCCCGAGGTGTAGACCACGTAGGCGGCGTTGTCCATGACCACCGGTGCACGCCGTTCGTCCTGGGTGATCGGCAGCGTGCAACTGGTGGCGACGTCGTCGTCGAATGCCTCTTCTCCGAGCACCAACCAGGACACGATGGGTGGAAGTGTGTCGATGGCGTCGACGACGGTCAACCCGAACAACACCTCGGAGTCGCTGAGCATGTGTTCGATTCGGTCAGCCGGATAGGTGGGGTCGACGGGGACGAACGCTGCGCCGGTCTTGGCCACCGCCCACACCGCGAGTACGGATTCGACGGACCTTTCGATGCCGATGGCAACCGACGTCTCGGGCCCGGCGCCGCGGCGAATCATGGCTCTGGCCAACTGGTTCGAGCGCCGGTCCAGTTCGGCGTAGGTCATGGAACGGCTGCCGGCCGAGAGCGCGATGCGGTCGGGATAGGTGGCAGAGACGTCGGCGAGAATCTCTGGGAGCGTTCGCGCGGAGCGCCCCGGGGAGCCGAAGACCGGCGCAAGATCACGGCTCTCGAACTCCGTGAGAACCTGCAGACGGGCCAGCGGCTGATCCGGTGCCGAGGCGAGTTGCCCGAGGACGATGCCCACGCGCTCGGTGATCTTGGCGACTTCGCGGGCGGAGAAGTGCGTCGGCAAGTACTCCATCTTCAGATTCAGCGTGTCACTTTCGGACGCCACCACGGCAATCGGATAGTGCGCCGAGTCGCGTCCGTCGATGCCGAGAACGTGCATTCCCGCGATGTCGGTTTCGGCGGTCAGGGCTGTCTCGTCGACGGGATACGACTCGAATACCGTCAGGGTGTCGAAGGAACCGGCGGCGCCGACTGCTCCGGCGATGTCCGACAGTCCGATGTGGTGGTGGTCGAGCAATGACGCTTGCTCGGATTGGACGCGAATGGCCATTTCGGCGAGGGTTTCTCGGGCGTCGAGGCGGACTCGGACAGGCACCGTGTTGATGAACAGGCCGACTATCGATTCCACGCCGGGCACCTGTGGTGGGCGTCCTGAGACCGTTCCGCCGAAGACGACGTCGTCGCGTCCGAGAAGTTCGGCGAGCACGATTCCCCATGCCACCTGTACCAGGGTCGCCATGGTCAGACCGCGGCTTCGCGCGAACGCCCGAAGAGTCTCGGCTCGTTCGGTCGGCAGCGAGTACGAGTGGATTTCACTTGCCACGGTTTCGGCGGCGGTGTCTGCCCTCGAGAGGTGGGTGGACGTGTCGACGCCCCGTAGCGCTTCTTGCCACGCCCGTAGCGAAGTCTCGGGTTCTTGCTTCGAGATCCAGGAGAGATAGTCGCGATACGACTGAACTCGGGGCAGAATCTCGGGGTCACCGTCGGTTGCGTAGAGAGTGAGCAGGTCTCGAAGCAACAGCGGGGTGGACCAGCCGTCGAGCAGGATGTGGTGGTTCGTCACGACGAGGCGTGCTGTGTCCGGTCCGATTCGCACGAGCATGAAGCGGATCAACGGGGCTGTTTCCATGTCGAAACGATGAGCGCGATCGCGTTCGAGCAGCTGACCGAACGCGACTTCGCTGTCTTCGGCCCCGGACAGGTCGATCTCGGCCCAGCCGATGTCGGCACCGGAACGGATCACCTGCAGTGCCCGCCCTCCCGGTGCGGAGACAAATCCCGCGCGCAGGCTCGGATGACGATCAACCAAGGCCTGCGCGGCGCGGCGCAGGCGCGGCGCCTCCACCCGACCCCCGAGCTCGAGGGTCAGTTGCACCATGTACGGGTCGATTTCGGTTTCGTCGAACTGGGCGTGGAAGAGCATGCCCGACTGCAGAGGTGACAGTGACCAGATGTCGGTCAGGTCGGGGAATCTGCGCTCGAGCTGTTCGATGCTCTGTTGATCCGCGGTGACGAGATCGAGATCGGTGGGCGTGAGCTCGCGCTCGGAGTGTTCCTCCACGTATTCACTCAGTGCGCCCAGTGCTCGGGTCCAGAGCTCCGCCAGTTCGGTGACTTCGGCCTCGCTGAGAATGCCGCGGGGGAAGGACCACGTAGCGCGCAGAATCGGACCGTGTGCGGTATCGGTCGTGACGGCGTTGATGTCGAGCACCGACGCGGCGGCCAATTCGCCGCTGTGCGCTTCGTCGAGGGTCACTTCCGAGATCGGCAGCCACGGCACTTCGCCGTGCTCGGGATCCGAGCCGGCAAATCGTCCGAGGTAGTTGAACGAGATCTGCGGCGTGGGCAGCTCACGAAGTTCCTCGTTTCGATCGAGGTACTTCAGGATGCCGAACCCGATTCCGTTGTCGGGCAGGCCGAGCAGCGTTTCCTTGACGAGTTTCACGGCGGAGGCGGCGGTTGATCCCCCGGCCAGTGCATCGACGACATCGAGTCCGGTGAGATCGATCCGGACGGGGAACAAGGTGGTGAACCAGCCGACCGTGCGCGAGAGGTCGGCGCCCGGTACGGCGTTCTCCTCGCGGCCGTGCCCTTCGAGGTTGACGAGCACGTCCCCGCTGCGCTGTCCGCGCGATCGACGCCAGGCGGTGACGGCAATCGCGAGAGCAGCGAGCAGCCCGTCGTTCACCGAGCCTCCGAAATGCTGAGGCACCGTCGAGATGACGTTCTCGGTCACGGAGGTCGGAACGTCGACGCTGACGCGGTCGACGGTGGCTCCGACATCGACGGCTGGGTCGAGCCCGCGTGCCCCGAGCAATGGCTCGTCGGTCCGCATTCTCGACCACAGGTCGATCTCGTCGCGTCGCTGCGCAGCGGTCTCGGCGAGCGCTGTCGCCCAGCGACGTATCGACGTTCCGCCCGGCGGAAGTATGGGTGTTTCTCCGTCGAACGCCGAGGCATAAGCAGTGACCAGGCCCGGGACGAGCATGCGCCAGGACACACCGTCGACCGCGAGGTGATGAAGGACCAGGAGCAACCGTCCGGCTTCGGCCCGGTTGCCGTTCGAGCTGACGGGATCCAACCAGACTGCGCTGATCATCTTCCCGTGTTCGGGATCGAGGCGGCTGGATGCGTCCTGCATCGCGGTTTCCGCAGCGGCGACGAATTCTTCGCCGCTGGTGGACACGATGGAGGTTCGGCGCAGGATGTCGGGGGCGGTGATGCTCCCTGGCTCGCGGATCTCGAGTTGGTGAGTCGCGGCGTCCAGGCGCGCCCGCAGCACGTCGTGACGATCGAGGATCGTTTGCAATGCTCGTTCCAGCGCGGGGCCGGAGACATCCGCGGGCAGTGCGATCAGCGCGCTCTGGCTGTAACTGCGGATCGTGCTCAGGTCACCGCGACTGCGTTCGACGAGCCACTCCATGATCGGCGTGAGCGGTAGCGGGCCGGCTCCCCCGCCGGGTAGCTCCGTGAGAACCGGTGCCGTTTCCGATGATTCGATGAGGAGCACTTTGGTGAGGCCGGCCACGGTCTTCGCTTCGAAGACGTCCCGCGGAGTGAAGACGAGGCCTGCGGACTTCGCCCGTGAGACGAGTTGGATCGACATGATCGAATCGCCGCCGAGACCGAAGAAGGAATCGTCTACTCCGATACTGCCCCGACCCAGCACCTCCGCGAAGAGGTCCGCGAGGACCGCTTCGGTAGCGGTGGCCGGCGCCCGCGTCGCCTCGGTTGTTCCCGTGACGGTGAAGTCCGGAGCCGGGAGGCTGCGTCGGTCGAGCTTTCCGTTGACCGTCAGTGGAAGCGATTCGAGGACGACGATGGCGGTGGGCACCATGTACTCCGCGAGTTCGGCGGCGACGAAGTCGGTCACCGTCGCTGAATCGACGGTACTGCCTGTTTCGGCGACCACGTACCCGACGATCCGCGGTGACGCTCCCTCTGTCCGAACAAGTGCTACCGAGGCAGCGACGCCGGGGCAGCGGAGCATTGCGGCTTCGATCTCGCCGAGTTCGATGCGGAAACCACGCACCTTCACCTGGAAATCACTGCGGCCCACGTACTCCAACTGCCCCGCGTCGTTCCACCTCGCCAGGTCCCCGCTCCGATACATTCGATCCCCCGAACTACCGAATGGATCGGGAAGGAACCGCACCGAAGTCAATGCGGGTTTCCCGAGGTATCCCCGAGTCACCTGATCACCGGCGACGTACATTTCGCCGACGACACCTGGTGGTACCAAGTTCAGTCGCCGATCGAGTACGTAGACGGACAATCCCGGTACTGCTCGCCCGATGATGCTCGCCGACGCGTGCTCGCTGTCGTTGCGGTCGAGTGCGATTCGACTGACGTGCACTGTCGTCTCGGTGATCCCGTACATGTTGACCAACGTCGGAGCCGTGTCGGCCCGCCTGTCGTACCACTTGCGTAACTGCCCGAGGTCGAGCGCTTCGCCACCGAAGACGACGTAGCGCAGTGCAAGGTCGGGATCCGTGCCGTTCGGTGAGTACGCACGGTCGGCTTCGGCGAGTTGGTAGAAGGCGGTGGGTGTTTGGTTCAGCACCGTCACTCGCTCCCTGCGGAGCAGTTCGTGGAACATGTCCGGTGATCTGGTCGTGTAGTAGTCGACGACGACCAGCCGGCCCCCGTGTAGCAGCGGCCCCCACAGCTCCCAGACGGAGAAGTCGAATGCGTACGAGTGGAACATGGTCCACACGTCCGTGTCGTCGAACCCGAACGTCGGGGCGGTGTTGTCCATCAGAGTCAGCACGTTGCGGTGGCTGACCTGGACACCTTTGGGGCGCCCTGTGGATCCGGAGGTGTAGATGATGTACGCGATCGCGTCGGGCAGAAGTGGTGTCGTCCGGTCCGCGTCGGTGATGCGATGGGGCGCGGAGTGATCGAGGCGTACCGCGATCTCCGGCGATCCGAGTTCGACGACGTCTATGCCGGATTCGATGATCTCCGAAGGTAGGTCGCTTCGGAAGTCTCCGGTCGTGACCAGGCATACCGGCCGCGCGTCGTCGAAGAGGAACCGCATGCGCTCGGCCGGGTAGGTGATGTCGACCGGCAGGTATGCCGCTCCGGTTTTGATGACGGCGACGAGGGCCAGCACGAGATCGGTGGTTCTGGGCATTGCAACAGCCACCACGGATTCCGGACCGATACCGCGGCCGATCAGGAGCCGCGCCAGGCGGTTAGCGCGCCCGTCCAGTTCGGCGTACGTCATGGCGCCGTCGCTGTCGTTGACCGCGGTCGACGACGGATGTGCTGCAACAGCCTCGAAGAATCGGTCCGCGATGTTGTCCGCTGGAGCCGGTTCGGCGTGAGTGTTCCACTCGGTCAGCATCTGTCGACGCTCGTCGGCGCTCACGACGTCGATGTCACCGGTAGGAGTCGACGGCTCTCGGGAGACCGCCTCGAGGATGGTGAGCAGTCTGCGTGAGAACGAATCGATCAAGTCACCGTCGAACAGGTCTGTGGCGTAGATGAATTCGGCGTCGATGCCATCCGTTCCGCCATCCGCGTCGTAACGCTCGGTGACCGAGAGTTGCAGATCGAACTTGGCGACGGGTAGGTCGAACTCGACTCCCGAGACCGACAGCCCCGGCAATTCGAGTTGTGGGAGTGCATTGTTGCGGAACTCGATGAGGATCTGGAACAACGGAGTGTGCGAAGTCGAGCGTTCCGGGTCGAGTGCGTCGACCAACCTTTCGAAGGGCAAATCGGTGTGCTGGAACGCGCCGAGGTCGCCTTCGCGAACCTGGGCGAGGACGTCCTCGAACGACGCGTCGGGCGTGATCTGTGTTCGCAGCACGAGAGTGTTGACGAACATACCGACCAGGTGATCGAGTTCGGCCTCGCCGCGGCCGGCGACGGGTGTCCCGATGGCGATGTCCTCGGTACCGGCCAGGCGCGCCGCAAGTACCGCCAGTGCTGCGTGCATGAGCATGAACATGGTGGTGCCGTGCTCACGTGCCAGGTCGGTCAGCGCCCGATGGGTCTGCGGCGATACCACGAACCGGTGGACCGAGCCGACCATGGACGGCTTTGCCGGACGTGGGAACGACGTCGGCAACGCGATCGGCTCGCCCAGTCCCGCGAGTCGGTCCTTCCAGTAATCGAGCTGACGGGTCAGAGCCGAGTCCGGATCTTCCTCGGAGCCGAGCACTTCGTGCTGCCACACAGCGAAGTCGCCGTACTGCACGGCCAGTTCCGACCAGTTCGGCGCACTGCCGGCACTGCGGGCCGCGTAAGCCGCTGCCACGTCCGCTGCGAGGGGGTTCATCGAGAACCCGTCGGCGACGATGTGGTGGACGACGATCACGAGTACGTGCCTGCGCTCGTCCCCGTCGACGCGCAGGACCGCGCAGCGGATCGGAACTTCGGCCGAGGCGTCGAAGCCTGCCGAGGCCAGCTCGAGGATTCGATCGGACACTCTGGCAGCAGTGACGATTTCCGGCTCCAGGATCGGCATGACCTCGTCGCTGGACATCACCTGCTGAACCGGCTGTCCGTCGATCGAGGGGAACTTCGTCCGCAAGCTCTCGTGGCGCCCCAGTACGTCCGCTACCGCGGCCTGCAATGCGGCGAAGTCCAGATCGCCGTCGAGGCGCACTGCCAGGGGAACGTTGTAGGCGGGGGACGTCACGTCGAACTGGTTGAGGAACCACATCCGCTTCTGTGCCAGTGACACGGGCAGTGGGTCCGGGCGGGATCGCCGAGTCAACGGTGGTCTGGGGTTCTCTCCGCGGCCGACGCTCTCCGCCAGACGCGAGAGCTGCCGAACTGTCGGAGACTCGAACAGTCCTCGAACGCCGATGTCGGTGCCGAGAAGTGCGTTGACGCGGGCGATGACGCGGGTCGCGGTCAGTGAGTTTCCGCCGACGTCGAAGAAGTGAGTGTCGATACCGATCGGAGACACTCCGAGCACGTCCTCGAAAACGCCCACCACCAGCCGTTCCAACTCGGTGGCCGGTGCAGTGAGTGTCTCGGCATCGGTGTCGAAACGAGGCGCCGGAAGAGCAGCCCGATCGACCTTGCCGACGCCGGTCAGCGGTAGTTCGTCGAGCACGACGACGCTTGCGGGCACCATGTGTGCCGGCAGTAGCTCCCGTGCCGCCGCCCGGATGTCCTCGGCGCTCACCCGGCGTTCGTCGTCGCAGACGACATATGCCGCCAAGGCCTGCTCGTCGGAGGGTCCGCGCACCGCCAACGTGACCGCGTACTCCACGCCGGGCAGCTGACCCAACGCCGTGTCGACCTCGCCGAGTTCGATACGGAAGCCGCGGATCTTGACCTGGAAGTCGCTGCGTCCGAGGTACTCGATGGTGCGGTCGCTGCGCCAGCGCACCACGTCGCCCGTGCGGTACATCCGCTCCCCCGGCTCGCCGTACGGGTTGGCGACAAATCGTTCGCTCGTCAGTGGTGAGCGCCCGTGATAGCCGCGCGCGAGTCCGACTCCGGCGACATACAGTTCGCCGGGAACTCCGACGGACACCGGTTGAAGTCTGCGATCGAGGACGACCTCGCTGAATCCGCGGTTCGGCGGTCCGAGATAGACCTTCTCGCCGGCCGGGATGGGGTCGCTGAGGTTGCAGGAGATGGTGGTTTCGGTGGGTCCGTAGACGTTGACGAACGATCTTCCCGGCGCCCAGGTGCGCACCAGGTCCGCCGAGGGCGCCTCGCCGCCCACCGTGATGGTGGTCAGTTCGTCGATTCCCTCGGGATCCACCGACGTCAGCGCTGCAGGCGTGATGAACGCGTGGGTGACATGTCCCTCGCGGAGAACGTCGGCCAGTTCGGTTCCTCCGTAGACGGTGGTGGGAGCTACGACCAGTTCGCCGCCGACGGCGAAGGCGAGCAGGTACTCGAGAACGGAGGCGTCGAAGCTCGGAGAGGCGAAATGCAGTGCGCGTGAATTCTCGGTGAGACCGTAGCGATGACGCTGTTCGTCGGCGAAGTTCTCGAGACCGGTGTGCGTGACGACGACGCCCTTGGGTCGGCCGGTCGAGCCCGAGGTGTAGATGAGGTAGGCGGTGTTCTCCAACCGCGGGGTTCCCCGGCGCTCGTCCTCGCGTAGCGGCGCCGCGGATACTCCGGAGAGCCGAGCGATGCTCGTCGGGTCGTCGAGTTCGAGCCACTTCGTCACACCGCCGTCGCCGGGTCTGTGGGCGGCCGTGGTCAATCCGAGCGAGGATGCCGAGTCCTCGAGCATGAACGAGATCCGGTCACTCGGGTAGCGAGGATCGATCGGCACGAAGGCGGCGCCGGTCTTGGTGATCGCCCAGACCGCTGCGACGGATTCGAAGGAGCGTTCCACACAGATCGCCACCCGTGAGTCCGGGCCGGCGCCTTCCGAGATGAGCACGCGCGCCCACTGGTTCGACGCCTCGTCCAGCTCTCGATAGGTCATCTTTCTCTCACCACAGGACAGTGCGACCCGTTCGGGGAATCTGCTCGCGGTGTCCGAAAAGATGCGATCGAGTGTCCTGACCGAGCGGCCCTGCCGGCCGCGCGCGGGAACCAATTGCTGCACTTGCGAATCCGGCATCAGGCGCAGTTTCGCCAGCGGGAGATCCGGTTGCGCGGTGATCAGCTCGAGGGTGCGGAGCAGCCGGTCGGCGATCGCGTCGATGTCGTGATCGCCCAGGACTCCCGGGAAATACTCGAATTTGAGCCGCAGTCGCCCGTCTGCCGCAGAGGCAACGATCGCGAGTGGATAGTGCGCGGCATCCTCGGCGTCGTGGACGTCGAGAACGTGCATTCCGGCTATGTCGGTACCGGAGGAGAGTCCACCGCGGTCGACGGGATACGACTCGAACACAGTCAGCGTGTCGAACGATGCAGCGGACCCCACAGCCGAAGTGATATGCGAAAGCCCGACATGATGGTGATCGGACAACCGCGCCTGTTCCGCTTGGACGCGAACGCACAGCGCCGCCAGGGACTCTCGCGGATCGAGGCGAACTCGGACGGGGACGGTGTTGATGAACAAACCCACCATCGACTCGACGCCGGACACCTGGGGTGGTCGGCCGGAGACGGTTCCACCGAAGACGACGTCGTCGCGGCCGAGGAGTTCGGCGAGCACGATTCCCCAGGCCACCTGGATCAAGGAGGCTGTCGTCAGGCCACGGGAGCGGACGAATCCACGCAGAAGTTCCGTCTCACGTTCTCCGAGCGCTGTGGTCGTCGAGCGTGAGGTAGCGCCGTCCTCGTCGACGGCGTGAGTTCCGGTGAGCAGCGTCGGGTCGTCGAGTCCGCGGAGTGCTTCGCCCCAGGCCTCGATCGACACGCTGTCGTCGCGAGTGCTGATCCAGCTCAGATAGTCCCGGTAGGGGCGTACGCGTGGGATGGCACTGTGATCACTGTCTGTCGCGTAGAGCGTCAGTAGGTCGCGGACCAGCAGCGGCATCGACCATCCGTCGAGGAGGATGTGGTGGTTGGTCAGGATCAACCGATACGCGTCGTCACCGGTTCGCAGAAGCAGGAACCGCAGCAGGGGCGGAGTGGCCATGTCGAAGCCGCGGACCCGATCCGCATGGAGAAGCTCGCGTATCTCGGTCGCCTGTTCGGTGGGGGCCAACGGAGAGATGTCGATCTCGGTCCACGGCACGTCAACGTCTGCGTTGATCACCTGCACCGATCGTCCACCGGTGTCGGTCGTGAACGCCGCGCGTAGGTTCTCGTGTCTGTCGAGCAGTGCCTGTGCGGCACGGTGCAACCGGGACGCGTCGACGCCGTCGAGTTCGAGTGCGAGTTGGACGGTGTACGCGTCGACTGTGTGTTCGGCGTAGCGGGCGTGGAAGAGCAGTCCGGATTGCAGCGGTGAGAGGGACCAGACGTCGGTCAGTGTCGGGAACTCGCGCTCGAGGTGGTCGATGGAATCCTGGTCGAGGTCGATCAGGTCGATGTCGGACGGGGTGAGTCCCCCGCGTTCGCTGTGTTCGGCATAGGTGGCCAGCGCGCGCAACGCCTGCACCCAGAGGTCGGCGATGGCGCGAGCATCGCGCTCTGCCAGCACGCCGGTGGGATAGGCGATAGTGGCACCGATGTGCGGTGCGCCCGAGATCTCGGTGGTGACGACGTTGACGTCCAGGACCGAACCCACTGGCATCTCGGACCGCGCTGCCGCTTCCAGATCGACGTCCCGGGCCAGTGCCCAGTCCCCCAGTGACTCTCCTGCTTCGGTGCCGGAGAAACGGCCCAGATAGTTGAACGAGATCTGCGGTTGGCGGAGGTCTTCGAGTTCCGCTCGACCCACCTCGTCGAGGTAACGCAGAACTCCGTAGCCGATGCCGCTGTCCGGAACACCCAAGAGTTCTTCCTTGACACGCTTGAGCACCACCGCTGCCTCTGGGGCGCTGCTCATCACTTCCGCGATGTCGATGCCGGCGAGGTCGATCCGCATCGGGAAGACGCTGGTGAACCAGCCGACCGTGTGCAGGACGTCCGCACCGGGCACCACGTGAGCTTCGCGTCCGTGGCCCTCCATCGAGATGAGCACGTTGTCGGTTCGTATGCCCTGTGCCTGCCTCCACTGCGTCAGTGCCAGTGCGAGAGCAGCAACGAGACCGTCGTTGACTGATCCACCGAAAAGCGCCGGAAGCGTGGTCAGGACTGTGTCGGACAGTTCGACGGGTACGTCGGCGACAACTCGGCCGACCGAATCGAACGTGTCGAGCCGCGGGTCCAGCGGCCGGGTTCCGATCAGCGGGTCGGCACCTTCGAGTATCGAACGCCACCGGGGCAATTCGACTCTTCGATCGGGCGCGATGTCGCGGAGCGCATGCGACCAACGACGAACCGACGTGCCCGAGTACGACGGCTCCGGTTCCTCGCCTGCATCGATGCGGTGGAAAGCCGACGCAAGTTCCGGCACGAGGACGCGCCAGGAGACACCGTCGACGGCGAGGTGGTGGATCACCAGGAGCAGCCGGCCAGTGTTGCGCACGCCGGACAACCAGACGACCCGCACCATCACGCCCCGGCCGGGGTCGAGTTCTCGGCGCGCACCGTCCAGTGCGTCGACGATCGCCGCGTCGAACACCGCGGTGCCCGGCTCGGCCTCTACCTCGATCACCCGGCAAATATTCTCGGCTGCAACAGATCTCGGCTCGCCGACAACAAGCCTGCGCTCGCCGTCGAGCTCGAGGCGTGCGCGAAGGATGTCGTGACGATCGAGAACAACTTGAAGAGCCGCGGTCAACTGCTCCACACTGTGAAGCCCGTGCGGCGCGTTGAGAAGAGTCGCTTGGGAGAACGAATCGAGACCTCGGAGATCGGAGCCGAGCCGGTCGAGCCACCACTGAGCCACCGGCATCAACGGCACGTGGCCCACGCCGTCTCCGGGAAGTTCCTCGAGCACCTCGGGTTCGTCGTCCTTGGTCGATGCCAGCAAAACCGCAAGACCGGCGACCGATTTCACCTCGAAGACGTCACGCGGGGTGAAGACGAGCCCGGCATCGCGGGCACGGGCGACGAGCTGAATCGACATGATCGAATCGCCGCCCATCGAGAAGAACGAGTCGTCGACGCCCACCGATTCGACACCGAGGACATCGACGAACAAGGCGGCCAGCGTGCGTTCGGTATCGGATTCGGCGGCCCGCGAGCGTGCCTGGGTTGCTCGCAAGTCGGGAACCGGCAGGGCTCGGCGGTCGAGCTTTCCGTTGGCAGTCATCGGCAGTTCGTCGAGAACGACCACGACCGCAGGAACCATGTACGGGGCCAGAGCCGAGCCCGCGAACGCGATGACGGCCTCGGGATCCACAGTCTGAGCGTCGTTGGCAGGCACGACGTATCCGACGATCCGTGCGGCGCCTCCGTCACGTTCGAGCGTGGTCACCACGGAATGTGCAACGCCGGGATAGCGAGCCAGAACTGCCTCGATCTCGCCGAGTTCGATGCGGAATCCGCGAATCTTGACCTGGAAATCGCCTCGACCCTGGTACTCGAGTTCGCCGTTCTTGTTCCACCTGGCGAGGTCGCCGGTTCGGTACATCCGTGTGCCCGCACTGCCCGCGGGATTGGGCACGAATCGTTCGGCGGTCGTGCCGGCGCGGTTTCGGTAACCGCGGGCGAGTCCGTCGCCGCTGACGTACAGCTCTCCCGTCACTCCGACCGGGACGCGGTGCAGGCGATTGTCGAGGACCCACGCGGTGATGCCTGTCGACGGGCGACCGATCGTGACTCGATCGGTCGGGGACATCGGCTCGGTGATGCTGGCGACGACCGTCGATTCGGTTGGTCCGTAGGCATTGATCATGATCCGGTGATCGCTGACCCAGGCGGCGACGAGGTCGGGTGGGCAGACGTCGCCGCCGGTTCCGATGCACACCAGCTCGTTCAGTCCGCTCGGATCGACCGTGGCCAGTGCGGCTGGTGTGATGAAGGCGTGCGTGACGTGCTGGTCGGCGATCAGACTCGTCAGTTCGGTTCCGCCGATGATGCTCGGTGGGGCGATGACCATCGTGGCCCCGGCACCAACAGCCATCAGGAGTTCGAGAATCGAGGCGTCGAAGCTCGGTGAGCTGAAATGCAGCGTGCGCGAGGTCGACTCGACGCGGAAGCGACTGCGTTCCTGCTCGGCAAGTGCCGAAAGCCCACGGTGAGTGACCATGACGCCTTTGGGGACGCCGGTGGAACCGGAGGTGTAGATGACATAGGCCGGGTTGTCCAGGGACACCGCAGCCAGCAGCTCCGAGGCATCTATCCGCTGATCACCGATCTGTTCGAGGGTTGCGAGTGTCTTTGCCTGATCGAGCAGAACGGCGTCTGCCTCGTCGGGGACGACACCCACATGCTCGGCGGTGGTGAGAACGACGCCCGCTCCCGAGTCGTTGATCATGTGGTGCACGCGGTCGACGGGATACGCCGGGTCGACGGGTACGAATGCAGCGCCCGACCGGGCAACCGCCCAGATCGCGACCACGGATTCCAGTGAGCGTGGTAATGCCAGGGCGACAACGGATTCCGGACCGACCCCGCGGCTGATCAACAGTCGTGCAAGCCGGTTGGCGCGGCGGTCCAGATCGGAGTAGGTCAGATGGCGGTCGCCGAAAATCAGTGCAGTCCTCTGCGGTTCGTCGACGTACTTCCGCTCGAGCAACGTCGAGAAGTGAACCTGCTCGGGAAGTTCCGGTGCGACGGCGCGAATCGTGTCGAGATCACTCACGAGATCGATGTCGCCGACCGGCGTGTGCGGTGATTCGGTGACAGCACCGAGAATCCGAACCAGGTATCGAGCGAAACCTTCGACGGTCGACTCGTCGAACAGGGCGCTGGCGTAGGTGAACCCGGCCTCGATTCCCGCCGGCCGGCCGTCGTCGTCGAAGGTCTCGGCAAGCGTGAGTTGCAGATCGAAATTCGAGACGGCGGATTCGAGTTCGAGGACCTCGACGTCCAAATCCGTCAGACGAACTGCTGGCCGAGTGGTGTTCTTGAACTCCAGCATCACCTGGAACAACGGTGAATGCGACGTCGACCGCTCCGGAGCCAGCGCATCGACGACGCGCTCGAAGGGGACGTCTGCGTGAGCGAAGGCGTCGAGGTCGGTGCTGCGAACTCTGGCCAACAGATCGGTGAACGAGGCGGCGGGGTCGACGTCGGCGCGCAGGACCAACGTGCCGACGAACATACCGACCATCGGATCCAGCAGGGCATTTCCGCGCCCGGCGATCGGTGAGCCGATCGTGATGTCTTCCATGCCGGACAATCTCGCCACGAGCACTGCGTATGCGGCGTGTACCGCCATGAACATACTGCTTCGGTGTTCGATCGCGGTTTCGCTCAGACGGCGGTGGATGCCGGCATCGATGTCGAATCGAACGACGCCGCCCGAGAGATCCTGCACACGCGGACGCGGTCGATCTGCGGGGAGCGCAAGAAGTTCGGGAACACTCGCCAGTTGACGTGTCCAGTACTCGAGCTGACCTGCAAGAGTGCTGTCCGCTTCGTCGATCCGACCGAGAGCCCTTTCCTGCCAGATGGCGAAGTCCGCGTACTGGACCGGAAGAGGAGACCAGTCGGGCGCCTCACCTCGATGCCTTGCCGAGTACGCGCTCATCACGTCGAACGCCAACGGTGCCATCGAGAATCCGTCGGCGCAGATGTGATGGACGACCACGGTCAGGACGTGATCTTCTTCGTCGACCTCGATCAGTTCCGCCCTGATCGGTGGAGCCTGCGTGACGTCGAAGCCCCTCGAGGTGAGACGTTCGATCTCCCCGAGTACCGCTTCGGCGTTTGCGGCGACAACCGGCAGCGCGCCCAACGCTTCACCGGGTTCGACGATCACCTGCGCCGGCACTCCCTCGATCATGGGAAACAGCGTGCGCAGCGATTCGTGGCGAGTAAGCACGTCGGTGATCGCGCCCTCCAACACGGCAACGTCCAACCGGCCTCTCAGCCTGATCGCTATGGCGACGTTGTACGCCGCGGACGTGACGTCGAATTGATTGACGAACCACATGCGCTTTTGTGCCAGCGACAGCGGGATCGTCTGTGGCCGCGGCAATGCCTCGAGCGGAAGGACTGCCGGTCCCCCTCGTGCCGTGGCGCACTCGACCGCCAACTGCGCAACGGTCGGCGCGTCGAACAACTCTCTGATCGACAAGTTCAACGACAGCGAATCGTTCACGCGCGCCACAGCGCGTGCAGCGACGAGGCTGTTTCCGCCGATCTCGAAGAAGTTGTCGTGAACACCGACTGCCCCGGATTCCAGAAGCTCCTCGAAGATCGCCGCCAACTGCGCTTCGAGCGGTGTTCGCGGCGCCAGATACGTCTGCGAGCTGTCGAAGCTGGGCGCGGGCAGAGCCTTCCGATCAAGCTTGCCGGTCGAACCGAGAGGGAACACGTCGAGGGCGATGACCACAGCGGGAACCATGTAGGCCGGAAGGAGACCTCTCAACTCGGTGCGTAGGCCGTCCGTGTCGATCGAAGTGCCGGTGTCGGCGATGACGTAGCCGACCAAACTGTCACCGACCACGTCGTCGTGATGGACGAGAGCAGCAGCTTGCGCGACACCGGGCAGCCTGAGCAATGCTGCTTCGACCTCGGCGAGTTCGATGCGCTGCCCGCGGATCTTGACCTGGAAATCGCGTCGACCGACATAGTCGAGCAGCCCGTCGGCGCGCCACCGGACGACATCACCGGTTCGGTACATCCGGGTGCCAGACGGGCCGTACGGGTCGGCCACGAACCTGTCGGCGGTGAGATCGCTGCGCCCGAGGTATCCACGCGCCAGTTGCACTCCCGCCAGATACAGCTCGCCGTGAACGCCGACCGGAACCGGATGCAGCCGCCCGTCGAGGACATAGAGCTGGGTGTTCCACACGGGCGCACCGATGGGAACGGTGACGGTCATGTCGGGGGTGAATTCGGCGGCGCTGACGTCGACGGCAGCCTCTGTGGGTCCGTACAGGTTGAACAGTCCCGCAGAACTCAGACGGGTGAACGCCTCCGCAGTGGTAGGCGCGAGGGCTTCACCGCTGCAGAACACCTGACGCAGGCTCGCACACTGCCCGGCAGTCGCGGCAGCGACGAATTCCGCGAGCATCGACGGAACGAAGTGCGCCGTCGTGACGCCTCTGTCGGCAATCAACGCCGACAGGTACCCGGGATCACGGTGCCCGTCCGGTTCCGCGATCACCAACTGCGCGCCGGTCTGCAGGGGCCAGAACAGTTCCCACACCGAGACGTCGAAGGTCACCGGGGTCTTGTGCAGCACCACGTCCGACGCGTGAAGGGGGTACGTGTCCTGCATCCACAGCAGGCGATTGACGATCGAACGGTGTGATACTGCAACACCTTTCGGTCGACCCGTCGATCCGGACGTGAAGATCACGTAAGCAGCATTGTCCGGGCGCAGGGGTCCGAGCCGATCAGCGTCGGTGATCGGCGCCGTCGTGGACACCTGACGATCGAGATCGACGTCCACGATCGGGACTCGCGCGGGAAAAGCGCCGTGGTCCTGGGGCCGGCTCAGCACGCAGATCGGTTCCGCGATGTCGAAGACGTACGCGATGCGCTCGGCGGGATGATCGGGATCCACCGGGACGTATGCCGCACCGGCACGGATCACGGCGTGGACCGCGACGAGTAGTTCCGGTGACCGTCGAATCGACACCGCGACGCGCATGTCCGGGCCGACCCCGCGGGCGATGAGGGTTCTGGCAAGTTCACCGACCCTCGCGTCGAACTCCGCATAGGTCAGTGTCCGCTCGCCGTAGACCAGCGCGGCCCCCTCGGGTGTCCGGGCTGCCTGCTCCGCCACCAGGTCCGAGAGGGTGGTGATCGGTACGGCGTGTTCGGTGGCATTCCAACGCTCGAGGACCAGTTCCGCCTCGCCCGGAGCTGTGAGATCGACGTCGCCGACGACGGATTCCGGGTAGGCAGCTACCGCGTCGAGGAGCATCGTGAAGCGATCAGCGAGGCCGGACATGGTGTCCGAGTCGAAAAGCTGGCTGGCGTAGTTCAACTGGCCGTCGAGATGGTCGCCGCGGTCGGTGAGAATGACCTGAAGGTCGAACTTTGCCGCGCCCGTCGACAGTTCGTCGACCGTGACCTCGAGCTCGGGCAAAGTGACCTCGGTGGGAGCGGCGCCCTGCATCACCAGCATCACCTGGAACAGCGGCGCCTGGTTGTCTGCGAGGGATTCGACGAGTACGTCGTACGGCACTTCGGTGTGCTGCAAGGCCGCCACGTCGACGTCGCGGACGCGGGTGAGAACTTCACCGAAGGTGAGTCCCCCCTCGAGAACCGTCCTCAGCACCACCGTGTTGACGAACATTCCGACGACGTCGTCGAGAGCGCGCTCGCTCCGCCCGGCCACCGGAGTGCCGATCGTGATGTCGTTCGCTCCGGATTCTCGGCTGAGCAGGACGGCCAGCGCGGCGTGGATCACCATGAACACGCTGACGTCGCTGCGCGCCGCGATCTCGCCGACCCGGCGGTACGTCGCGGAGTCGATCCGGAAATCGAGATCGTCACCGCGCAGCGAGACACCCGCAGGGCGCGGATGATCCATCGGCAGTTCCGCGAGCTCACCGCGTTCGGTGAGCGTGTGCGACCAGAACCGCAACTGCTCGGCAAGAATCGAATCCGGGTCGGACGCTTCACCGAGCGCTCCGCGTTGCCACTCGCTGAAATCGCCGTACTGCACTTCGAGTGGCAGCCACGCCGGCACGCGTCCGCTCGCCCGCGAGGCGTACGCCACCATCACGTCACGAGCCAGCGGCGCCATCGACAGGCCGTCTGCTGCAATGTGGTGCACGACGAGGACCAAGGTGTGCTCGCGTTCGTTCACCTCGAGCAGAGTCGCGCGGATCGGCACCGATTCGCTGACGTCGAATCCCTCTCGCGCGAGCTCACTCGCCCGCGCCGAGGTCGCTGCGGCAGGCACCGTTTCCACCTCGAGATGATCGAACATCTCGTCCACATCGAGAACGTGCTGGACGGGGCCACGCGCACTCTCGGGGAAAACGGTCCGCAAGATCTCGTGTCGAACGATCACGTCCCTCAGCGCGGTGAACAGTGCATCGACGTCGAGATCGCCGGTCATCGAAACCGCGATCGGAATGTTGTACGCCGGCGAACTCGGATCGAGTTGATTGGTCAGCCACATTCGTTGCTGCGCCAGAGATACCGGTATCCGGTCAGGGCGATCGATACGCGTCAGTGCCGGGGCACGTGTGTTCCGCGAGTCCGCGAGGTCGGCACGTGCTGCCAGAGCGGAGACGGTCGGCGCCTCGAAGAGGTCGAGAACGCTCAGCGTCGTTCCGAGAGCTCCGTTGACTCGCGACACGACGCGGGTCGCGATCAACGAGTCACCGCCGAGGTCGAAGAAACTGTCGTCTGCTCCCGCCCGGGTGATACCGAGCAGATCGCAGAACACCGCCGAAATTCGCTTCTCGGTCGAGGTCTCGGGGGCACGGTATTCAGCCGACCCGCCCACAGAATCGATGTCCGGTAACGCTTTCCTGTCGATCTTTCCTGCCGGAGTCAACGGAATGGAGTCGAGGACGACGATCCGCGCCGGAACCATGTGGGCTGCCAACGAAGATCTCGCGTGGGCGACCAGCTCGGAGTTGTCGATGTGTGTGCCCGCAGCCGCCGTGACGTACGCCGCCAACAGTGTTTCCCCACTCGGGCCCGCAACTCCGGCGGTGACTGCCTGTGCGACGCTCGGGTGGCGGCGCAGCACGTCGTCGATCTCGCCGAGCTCGACGCGGAAACCGCGGATCTTGATCTGGAAGTCGCTCCGGCCGAGGTACTCCAGCTCACCCTCGCCGTTCCACCGCGCGAGGTCACCCGTGCGGTACATGCGCTCTCCCGCAACACCGTTGGGGTCGGCAACAAATCGTTCGGCCGTAATCGTGGCACGCGCGTGGTACCCGCGCGCCAAACCGACACCGCTCACATAGAGCTCGCCGGCGACACCGATCGGCACCGGTTGAAGCCGCGAGTCCAGGAGGACGGTTGCAGCTCCGCGCATCGGCTTCCCGATGGTGACGGGAACATCGCTGCTCAGCGGTCCGGTCAGAGTGGCGACGACGGTGGTTTCGGTCGGTCCGTACGCGTTGAACATCGAGCGTCCGTGTGACCACTGATCCACCAGCGCGGGTGAGCATGCGTCGCCGCCGGTCACGACCACTCGTAGATCCGGTAGGCCGGCGGGATCGACTGTTGCCAGCGCGGCCGGGGTGACGAAGGCGTGGGTGACCCGTCCGATACGCATCACCTGTGCCAGTTCGTCGCCGCCGTACACGGTGGGCGGCGCGATCACCATCGTTGCCGCGCCCCCGAAGGCAAGGAGGAGTTCGAGGACCGAAGCGTCGAAGCTCGGCGAAGAGAAATGCAGGGTGCGGTCTCCAGGTTCGACTCCGAACCTGAATCGTTCTTCGTCGGCGAAGCTGCTCAGCCCGCGGTGACCGACCACGACGCCTTTGGGGACACCAGTGGAGCCGGACGTGTAGATGAGGTATGCCGGATCGTCGTAGCTCAGGCGCGTACGCCGCTCGGCGTCGTCGACCGGTGCATCGGAATGGTGCGAGGTGTCCAGTTCGTCGAGGAGCAGCCAATCCACCGAATCGGCGAGCCCGCCGTGGTGCTCCCCCACACTGATTCCGACTACAGCTCCCGAATCGGTGAGCATGTGCCGAATACGATCCTCGGGGTAGTGCGGATCGATCGGGAGGAAGGCACCGCCGGTCTTGGCCACCGCCCACGTCGCGGTCACCGATTCGAGAGACCTCGACAGCGCAAGGGCGACATAGGTGCCGGGGCCGACTCCCCTGTTGATCAGTTCACGGGCGAGTGTGTTCGACTCGGCGTCGAGATCCCGGTAGCTCACCTCACGATCACCGAAAACGAGCGCTGGGGCATCGGGGTTCACAGCCGAGGCCCGGCGGAGAATATCGGGGAGGGTCAACGGGGAGGACGCGGTCGCTCCCCGCGCCGGTACCAGGGACTCACGCTCGAAGTCGTCGAGGAGATCGAGGTCTCCGACCGGCGTTCGCGGGGCTGCTGCTGCGCCTGCAAGGATCCGCACCAGTCGCGAGAGGAAGGCTCGGACCGTGGATTCGGCGTAGTGCTGCGTGGAGTACGCAACCTCGAGGGCGCCGGTATCTGCGTGGACGTCGATCGCCACGTCGAGGCCGGCAATCGTGGTCTCCTGCGAGCCGTCGTTGAGGTGGACGTGCAACTCGGGCAGTGCGGGGACACCTGCCGCCGATCGAATCGACAACGTATCGCGTTCTCGAGCAAGAGAACTCACGAACTCGTCGAACGGCGCCGCCGGATCGACCTCGCAGCGCAGGGGCAAAGTTCCCCACTCGGTCCTCGTTCCGATCAGCACGTCCCGGCGCTCGGTCGATCTCGACAGCAACGAAGCAAATGCGGCATGGACAACGGCAAAGAGGGAGACGCCTTCCGTGCGCGCAAGTTCGGCGACCGCGGGATCGAGTGGGACGCTCAGCCGATTCGTACCGGTGGGCTCCGATTCGGCGTCGATTCGCTCGAGGCCCAGTGTCTCGAGGTCCAGTGTGGAGCCCTCGTCGGAGTCCCCCAGGTATCTCGCCCAGAACCGCTCGAGTTCCCTGCGCTGTGCTCTGCGCGCCCCTGCCTCGGCACTTGCCGGATGAATCCGGTTCATCGGCGTACCGGCCGGTGCTGCTGTCAGTTCTGCGACCAACTCGGTGAACGCCCGGTGGTGCTCGGCCAGTTCGTCGTGGCCGTAGCGATTGGGGTTTCCGCGAAAGTCGATCAACGTCTGCGCCGGATCGCCGCTCTGGTACACGTTGACCAGCAGATCCTCGACCGGACCCGACGTGACGATGTGATACTCACCGGTCAGTGGCCCGAGGGTTATCTCCTGCCGGAAGAGCATCACATTCATCATCGGGCCGGACAGACGCGCGTCGCCGACGGTCAGACCGGCATCACGCCGGATGTCCTCGAGGCTGCATCGCTGATGACGAAGCGCACCGAGAAGTTCGAGTTGCACGCGCCCGACCAGATCGTCGACACTTTCGTCCGGGTTTACGTGGATGTGTAGCGGCGCGACGTTGACCAGCATTCCGCCGGACCGCTGCAGCGGTGCCGTCGTCCTCGCGGAAACCGGCAGGTTGATCAGCACGTCGTCGTAGCCGGTACTGCGGGACAGGTAGCACGCCAGTGCCGAAATCAACACTGCGGCCGGAGTTGCACCGGAACGTGAATTCCACTCGTCCAAGGCAGCAAGGCTGTTCGCCGACATCGCGGCACTGACGAGTTCACTGCGTGCAGTCGGGGGTCCCTCACGGGTGGCCAACGTCGAACCGTGTTCGACGCCCGACACACGCTGGGCCCAGTACTCGCGGTCGGCTTCGAATCGGCTCGATTCGCGGTACTTCTGGTCGAGCTCGGACAGCGTCGTGACGTCGAGCGCCTTGTTCACCGCAGGCTCTCGACCTTCGACGGCTGCGGTGTAGATCGCCGCAATCCGATTGACGATCGTCATACCGCTGTAACCGTCGAGAGCGACGTGATGAATCCTGGTGTACCACAGGTAATCCCGATCACCAGTTTGAAGAATTGTCATCTCGACGAGACGATCGCGAGTCAGATCGAGCGTCGTCGCGTAATCGTTGTCCATCCACTCCGAGGCAGCCTGCCGAGGGTTCTCACGCTCGCGGAAGTCGAAGTAGTCGATGCCCGGGTCGATCGTGAAGTCCACGATCTGGCAGGGCTCCCCATCCGGGTACATCAACCGTAGAAACGGTGATTCGAACTCGTGGGCAGCCTCCACCGCGGCGCGACTGAGCAGTTGCATGTCCAAATCGCCGTGGAACTCGATGTACTGCGCGATGAAGTACGGGACCGTCGGGTGAAGTTGCTGCGCAAACCACATGCTGCGCTGCACCGCAGACAGGGGGAACGCTCCTGCCGGCAGGCTTCGCGATCCGGTGAGCGGGTCGATCCTCTTGTCGGTATCCATCACGACCACCCCCACACAGCGTTGTGACGATCAGCGTTGTCACGATCAGCGCCGGGAAGTGTGGCTCGGGGATTGAAGAGAAACATCGCACCGCCTCGATATCGAGTGGAAACCATGTGGCGATCCTGCGAGAGCGCAGCCGAAGGTCATCGACCTCGACGAAGGGTCGCTTCGAAGTCCGAACCTCCCCGAAGGTCCGAACTCAGGATCAAAATTTGTCGTCGTCAGGCGTCAGGAGCACCGCAGTGTTGCAGTGCTCGACGCAAGGCTAGAAACCGGTTGCCCACACCTGCTCTACCGGAAACGTTCGGCTTCGCGGGCAAGCTCGGTCAACCGTTCACACAACTGTGTGAGCTCTGAACTCTCTGCGCCCTCGGCAACTGCTGTCGCCACATCTTCGGCAGCGCATCGGACCTCGAACATCCGATCCACGAGTTCGACCGCTTCGACTGCGGTCAAGATGACGGCGTCAGCCGGGATCGACGTGCCCTTGACGGCATTGCGCTGCTCGTACGCACGCTGTCGACAAGACTGGCTGCAGTACCGGCGTCGACGACCGACACCGGTCACCGCGACCTCTCGACCACACCACACACACGGGTTTCCCGAACGCGCAGACTGCGGTGATCCGACGCGTGTGCTCTCAGCCATGAATCGACACTGTACTCGAGATTCGGACGCCTTCGATGAACGCGCACGGTACCCGGTAAGATGGAGAGGTTGCGTCTTCTCGCCACACGGGAACCAATCGGGTGCTCGTGGCGTTGTAGATGAGTGTGAGCGTCTACTCCCCAAGTCAGGGCGCCCACCAGCGGTGACGAACGAAGAGAGGACACCACCATGGCAGATCGCGTACTTCGAGGTAGCCGACTCGGAGCTGTGAGCTACGAGACCGACCGTGACCATGACCTCGCGCCCCGTCGTATGGCCAAGTACAAGTGCGAGAACGGCGAGATCTTCGACATCCCGTTCGCGGACGAAGCCGAGATCCCCGGCACCTGGTTGTGCCGAAACGGCCTCGAAGGCACCCTCATGGAGGGGACTGCTCCCGAAGCCAAGAAGGTCAAGCCTCCCCGCACCCACTGGGACATGCTGCTCGAGCGTCGTTCGGTCGAGGAACTCGAAGAGCTCCTCAAAGAGCGTCTCGATTTGCTGAAGGCCAAGCGTCGCGGCGCATGAACTAGCACTTCGATCAAGACCGTCCGGTTCTACACCGGGCGGTCTTTCTCGTTCTTCGGGGAGTGATCGTTCACAAGTCGACGTCATACTTCGGCCCTTCTTCGACGTGGCAACTTCAGGATGCTTCGCGGTCCTCAAAGACACTTCAGGGCAACGTCATTCAGCATCCAGGCGCACTCGCGGGCCGACAGTGCGCAAATCCTGGACTTGCGCTGGAGAACCATCGGCGCTGCTTCGTGCACCAGTGTGAGCTGTATCCCCCACCCCGCGACACACCAAACTTCGGTACACCAAACTTCGATACGGAGTGAACTGGTAGCCCAGTCACTCGGCCGGGTTGCTTGCCAAGTGACGATGGCAAGCAACCCGGCCGACTGGGGTGTGGGTGAATGATTTGCGGTGCTGAACGGTTCTTCCGCTACTTCCCGGTCACCGAGTGATGCTCTGTGCCGCGGTTCCTTGGCGGAGGCGGGTGATTTCGTTGCGTGATTCGACGACCTGGGGGCTGTCGTCGCCCTTGCTGACAGCTAGGTCGCTGCACAGATCCAGCGCGGCACGAACGATATGTCGTCGTTGGCGACGTTCGGTGCGAGTGGGTGCGGCTTTCGCGTAAGTGCGTTGTTGTCGCCATCCGCCGGCGGCTGTCACCTCGGCGTCGGTCAGGACGCCGGACTCGATTTCCGGGGCGAGAATGTCACGGACGAAGTGGGATTCACGTGGGTGCGCCCAGACGAACGCGATCCACAAGGCAGTGAACGCGAAGACGATGTCGCCGATCATGATGACGAACACGAGCGAACTGCTGCCGCCGGCGATCGCGAGCATGGAATCCCACACGCCGTGGATCAGGATGGGTGCCACGATCAACGCCAATCCGCGTCCGATCCGCCGGGGCTGGGCCGGGGTGCCGATCAGATAGATCACGCCGGCGCAGAAAAGGGCGGTGAAGAGGGGATGAGAGACGATGTCGGAGTAGGTGCGGGTGGCGATGGAACCGAGCAGGCCGTCGGTTTGGTGGGCGCCGAAGCCCTGTGTTGCGCCGGCAATCGAGTACAGAAAGTCTTCGCTGGTCTGAAATCCCAAGCCGATGAAAGCACCGAGGAGCAGGCCGTCGGTTGCGGTGCGCACCAGGCGTGGTGCAAGCGCGAGGAGGACTACGATGCCGATGCCTTTGGCGGTTTCCTCCACGAAGGGTGCAGAGAGGCCCGCATGCCAGTCCTGAGCCCATACCTGCCCGAAAATCTTCGAGTAGAGCGAACCGACTGCTCCGTTCGCGGGTACTGCGATAGTGAACGTTGCTGCGGTGGCGCCCCAGATGAAGCCGGTGACCACTAGTCCTACGGGTTGGCGTTCGTGGCGGTCGATGTGCCGGAACCACCATGTCCAGACCGCGGCGCTGATGACGCCGACGATGCCGGCAACGAGGAGTGCGCGCCCGAAGTATCCGGCGAAGGGAGCAAACATCTGCCAGCCTTTGACGAGGCCGAATCCGCACATCCACAGGTATATCCAGAACACGACGTTGCGTGGCTGGAAGAAGTGAAATTTCTCGCCCCAGGCCGTCGTATCGAATGCGCGGGAGCGGGTTTCGAGGAGATCGGTGCTCACTTGGTGTCTCCCTCGTGTGTGCCGATAGAGGCGATCATGTCGGTGATTTCTCGACTGCGGGCGGCGATCTGATCGGGTGGGCCGACTACCTGTACCCGAATTCCCTTGCCGTCGACGACGAATGTGGTCACCGATCCGGCGGACCGCGGAGTGTCAAAGCTGACCTGGACGCCGCTCAGACCCCCGGCGGTGCTGATCGGCTGGCGCGCACCGGAGACCGCAAGCACGGAACTGCCGTTCGTCGCAAGACTCACGGCATCTGTTTGGGAGAGGAGCTCGTCGGCAGTTCCACTGAATGTGTCGGCGTCGACGCTCACGGTGACGGTGCCATCGGTCAACGTCACACGTGGGAGCGAATCGGACGCGCCATGTTGGTCGGTTCGGAAACCACTGTCGACATTCCAGCCCGCAGGTACGGCGAAGGAGACCGTTTCGGTCACGGCCATCCGGTCTCCGGCGCCGGTTGGATCTTCGGAGGAGACAGCGGAATCGATGGCGGGCACGATCACGGTCCAGAGCATCCACACCGCCAAGATCGCGAGGGCGTGTGGGAAGACTCGTGGGTCGAATCCGAGGAAGCGGTGATCCGCTGGTGGACGTCTTCCGTGTAGGGGCTCGTGCTTGTGTGCAGTACTCGAAATAACGCTCAATTTCCCTCGTTTCCATTGCACGGCAGGTGCACTGACTATCGCAGAAACGGACAAATTCCGTGCATCAGCCGGCACCTGCCGGTCATCGAGACGATCGTGCACCAAGTTCCCGTAGGCGCGAGATCACCGAGAGCTCCTAGTCGACGGTGAACCGTCGCATCGCCAGATGTCCGAACACGCCGACCAGAATCAACGTGACGCCTGCGGTCACGGAAACGGAGTCGGTCACCAACCCCGCGATGCCGGTCACGGCTACGAACACCGGCAAAAAGTCGAACAGCCTGAAAATCGACTGCGGTGGTTCGGTTTCGAGGCCCTGAGCCTGAGCGGCCTTGTTCGGCGCATACTCGGGGTACCACTCGGTGAAGGAGATCGCGAAGAAGGTTCCGAGCAACTGCAGAATCCATCCGGTCCAGAAGTTGTCACCGTCGTGCAGCAGTGCGTCTCCGAACAGGCCCACTACGGCCGACCAGGTGAAGGCGAGAGCCCACACCGCCGTAATGACGTAGTTGATGTGCAGAAACAGAGGCGTCGCCCAATACTCTTCGGGCGTCGACTCTTTCGCGTACTGCAAAGTGAAAGGATTGCGGAGCAGGATCGATCCGAAGGCAAAGACCACCAGCGCGATGTTGGTCAGTTCGCCTCCCCAGAGTTCGAACCACCGAATCGTGTTCGCCGACGCGAGGAGGCCGATGGCCGCCAGAACGCCGAAGAACACGACGTCGAAGACCTCCAACAGCTTCACGGTGCCGCCGCGCCGGTGACTGGCCGCCAAGATCAGCAGCGACAACCCGAGGGCTGCGGCCGCGGATTCCTCGAACCTTCCCGGCCCGGAGAGCAAGGACAGCAAGATCCACGGTGACAGGCCGGCGAGCGGTGACTGCAGAACCGCGTCGACGACACTGGTTTTGTGAACTGCATCCCGGGGCTCGGACTTGTCTGGCTCGGTTTTCTCAGGCTCGGTCACAAGAAGCCGCCTTACGCAGGAACGGGTGGCACAGCGAGTACCCGCGTAGGCGCTCCTCGGAACATCGGCAGCCCCAATATCCGATGCTCGGCTCAGATTGCCGCAGTCTCCTCGGGTGAGTGCTCAGCCTGATCTCGGCGCCGGGCCAGCACTGCCATGGCAATCGCGCCGACCGCGATGATGCTGAGCACGATCTCCGGCACCGGACCTACTCGGCTGGCAAGGGTGGAGCTGGTCGAGAGCGGCACCTTCGCCACCAGGGTCGCCGGCACGAACAGGTCGGTTTGCGAAGTCACCGCACCGTCGGGAGCGATGATGGCGCTGACACCACTGGTTGCGGCGACAACGACGGCGCGGCCGTGCTCGACTGCCCGCACACGCGACATTGCCAGCTGCTGATAGGTCATCTCGGTGTCCCCGAAAGTGGCGTTGTTGGTCGGTACCGCCAGCAACTGTGCACCGTTGCGCACAGATTCCTGGAACGCCCGGTCGAACGCCACCTCGTAACAAGTCGCGACACCGATGGGTACCCCCGCTGCATGGACAACGCCGTTGCCCTCGCCGGGAACGAAATTGCCCGCGCGATCGGCGTACGAGGAGAAGTTCCGGAAGAAGCTTCGGTAGGGCAGGTATTCGCCGAACGGCTGAATGATCTTCTTGTCGTGCTGTTCCTGAGGACCGTTGGCGCCGTCCCACACGATCACCGAATTGGTGGTCGTACGATCGGCGTTCACGAGTACGGTGCCGACAAGAATCGGCGCTCCGATCGCTTCGGAGGCCCGGGTGATGTCGGCAGCGGCATCGGCGTTTCGCAGGGGGTCGATGTCCGAGGCGTTCTCCGGCCAGATCACGACGTCAGGCTGATCGACGCGGCCCGCGTCCACCTCGGCAGCAAGTTTCACGGTTTCGGCGACATGGTTGTCGAGGACCTGCTTGCGTTGCGAGTTGAAGTCCAAGCCCAACCTCGGAACGCTTCCCTGAATGGCGGCGACGGTGATCGTTCGATCACCGGAATCCATGGTGGACAAGAACGGCGACACCACGAGAGCAATGATCACGGGCACGAGGGCAGCGGCAACAGCTCCGAAGAATCCTCGGTCCCATCGTTTGGCCGCGACAGCGACTGCAACTGCTGCCAAGCCGGTACCGGTCAGGGCCACCGCGAAGCTGAGCAGCGGCGCACCGCCGACACTCGCAAGAGGGAGGAGCCACCCTTCGGATTGACCGAATGCGAGCCTGCCCCAAGGAAATCCGCCGAAAGGAACGCTGGAACGAAGCCACTCGGTGAGCGTCCAGGTCGCAGCAATCCACAAGGGTGCCCATGGCAACCTCGCCACCAGAACCGCAAGCAGCCCGAACAGTCCGATGAACAACGACTCCACCGCGGCCAACGCGATCCACGGGACCGCACCTACGAACACACCGATCCACGGAAGCAACGGCACCAGAAATCCGAGACCGGCCAAGTATCCGTAACCGAAGCCGGCACGAAGGCGCAGTCCGCCGCGCCCGAAGTTCGTCAACACACACGTCAGAAGAGCGATCCCGACGGGCGCCAAGAACCACAGCGGGCGGGGTGGGAACCCTGCGAAGATCAGGAATCCACCTGCGGCCGCGTACAGCGAACGTAGCCATGCGGAACCGGTGAGCACAGCGCTCACACGGGAGCGATCACCGACAGACGCCTCTGCGCCGGCCTCACTCACTCGACGAGCCGCGCTGATAGACGACGCGTCCGCGATGCACCGACTTGATGCAGACCGGAATCGGCGCATCTTCCGCCAGCCTCGGCAGAGCGGGTACGCGCGAGCGCGGATCGGTAGACCATCGCTGAACCGAGTCGGCGGGTGCGCTCACTTCGAGTTCACCTGCCTCCCACAACACGTAGGAGGCCGGTGCGCCCGGATTGAGGGTTCCCGCGGCGCCGTCCCGCACTCCGCCCGCGCGCCAGGCGCCGCGAGTTGCCGCGGAGAAGGCCGCACGCGGCGAGATTCCACTTCCGTCGGTGCGGTGCTGGACAGCGGCGCGCAGCATCGCCCACGGCTCGATGGGGGTGACCGGGGCGTCGGAGCTGAATGCGAGCGAGACACCCTTACCGGCAGCAGGTGCAAACGGATTCAACGCTGCTGCGCGCTCTACTCCCAGGCGCGTGGCGTAAAGACCGTCGGTGCCACCCCACAGTGCGTCGAACACCGGTTGGACGCTAGCGATGACACCCAAGGCGGCAAAGGTTTCCGCGTCGGCCATAGACATCATTTCCGCGTGCTCGAGGCGGTGACCCAACGCGGCGACCTTGGGGCCACCCAGTTCGTCGGCGACCCTGCGGAACGCGGCAGCTGCCGACGAGACGGCGCCGTCACCGATGGCATGGAACCCGGCCTGGACGCCCGCGAGGGTACAGGCCCGGATGTGTACGGCGATCGCGTCGACGTCGAGGTAGGCATTGCCCGTCGAATCAGGTTGGTCTGCATAGGGTTCGAGCAACCACGCGGTATGCGAACCGAGCGAGCCGTCGATGAAGAGATCCCCGCCGAGTCCGTCTGCTCCGGTTTTGTCGAGGAGCGCGCGAGCATCCTCTTCGCTGTCGACACGCTCACCCCAGTAGCCCCGAACCTCCACGCCGTGATCGTGGGCCAACAGTTCCTGGAAATCGGTCAATCCCGAGATGTCCGGTCCCCCGCACTCGTGAACGGCCACGATTCCGCGTGAGGCGCAGAGATCGAGCGCAGCGGTACGAGCAGACGCGCGCTGAGTTTCCGTCAGCAGATTCCGAGCGGCATTGCGCGCCAGGTGGTGTGCGTCGAACGTCAACGGGCCTTCGGCTGAGTATCCAGCGGTGTCGGCGAGGCCGGAGATCCCGTCGCGCAATGCGCTCGAGCACGCGGCCGAGTGAACGTCGATCCGCGAGAGATACACCTTGCGGCCAGGGGCGGCCGCGTCGAGATCTGCGGTCGACGGCGGGGTCTGCTCGGCCCACTCGGTGTCGTCCCAACCGTGTCCCCAGATGACTGCGTCGGGATGGGCAGTTTCGGGGTTCGCGGCTGCGAATGTTCGTACTCGCGCGAGACATTCGTCCAGAGAGTTCGCGCCCACGAGATCGAGGCCGACGAGATTGAGTCCCAGTGCGGTGATGTGGACGTGGGTGTCGACGAACCCGGGAGTGACGAACGCACCACCCAGATCTTCGATCTCCGCGGCGGGGTGCAACGCCCGTCCGGCGCGCTCGTCGCCGACCCACACGACGGTGCCGTCGGTGATGGCGATCGAGGTCGCGTCAGGTGCAAATGAACTGTAGATCCGGCCGTTGACCAGCAGACGAGTAGTCACGAGCACCCAGTCTGCCTGTTAGTACTGCGGCCCCCGCGAACGGGTGGGTGTATCCGTGTCCAGAATCTCACCCTCGAGCACGAGTTCCTTGCCGTTGCTGGCGACGTACTCGGTGGTTTCGGGTGTCTCGACGATGATCTCGCCGTCGATCACCTCGCCGTTTCCGCGCATCCGCGCCGCGTAGCCGACGGTTCCGGCGAAGGCGTCACCACCGGCGGCAAATGCTGCTGCGCGCTTACCTGCCAGGAGCACTGCAAGCGGGCGCAGCGCCCAGCGGGTCGGCGGAATCAGAAGCAGCAGGCCCAGAACCGAAGTCACGAGTCCGGGTACGAACATCAACGCGGAGCCCGCCGCGACCAGGGCGCCGTCGGCGACCGCCAGTGACGGCGATCCCTCACCCCGCGTGGCCTTACGGAACCCGTCCATGACCCGTCGCCACTGCGAGCGCATGAGGATCAATCCGACAAGCGATCCGGCGAGAAACAGCAGCACTGTCCAGGCGACACCGATGGCGTTGCCCACGATGACCAAGGCTGCGATCTCGACGATCACGTAGAGGAGAAATACGGCGGCGATCATGACGTCCCCTTTCAGACGGTCTATTCGTTCAACGCTCGAGGGGCCGGTTTTTCTCCCGACAAAGACGCAGAGGTGCAAAACAGGTGGGTGCCGTGAGTCACACGGGCCTTCTCTCACGCACGTGCAACTTGCCTGGCGTTAACTAACGCTCCGCTAACGATTCTAAACCTCAAGTTGACGTTGAGACTCTGCGCATGGTCAAGTCACTTCGGGCCGCATTTCCCGGCCTCATGAAATGAAGGAGCCCGACATGAGCCGACTCCCCGGCAAGACACTCGCCCGACGCATTCCCGCTGCCATCGCCGGCACTGCCGCCGTCGTGGCACTCACCGCCGGCAGCGCGATGATCAGCGCGGGAACCGCGGCCGCAGAACCGGTGGTACCCGAAGGAATTGCCGCACTGATCGCGCAGGCCGCAGCCATCTCCCCCGAAGCCTCTGCTGCTGTTCAGCAGTTGATCGGCACGGCAGGCGCTGATCAGATCACGACCGCTCTCGATCTCCCGGACATCGGCGTCACCAAGCCGCAGTCGTTCATGTACCCCGCACCGACGGTCGGGTGTGGCGTGGCCGGTGAACCCGTCACCGTCACCCTCAGCTCCGCACAGGCCGGTCCGAACTTCCCGTTGCCGCCGTGGGTCGAGGCCGACCATCTCCGGTTCCAGGCAATCCCGGGTTACGTCGGCATACCCAAGACCTCCGGGTTGAGTGTTGCCTGGATCAACGTCGGCACGTTCAAGGGCGGCATCGTCCCGTTGGACGAGAAGTTGCCCGTACTCGATACGCCGTTGCTCTCGAAGGTCGTCGACACCGGTGACGGCAAGGTGTTTGCCGCTCTGTTCGGCAATGTCGATTACGCAGACGGGAAGACCTGCATCGTGCTGCCAACAGTGGGCGCTTTTGATGCTTGAGCAGAGCGAAACGCTCGCTGCCTGACAGGCGGCTGGCCTACGCGCCCGGAGTCACCAGTCCGGTCTCGTAGGCCAGCACCACAGCCTGCACACGATCACGCAGATCGAGTTTGGTCAGAATGCGTCCGACGTGCGACTTGATCGTCGATTCGGACAGGTACAGCTGCTGTGCGATCTCGATGTTCGACAGCCCCGTGGCCACGTGTCCGAGGACTTCGCGTTCGCGTTCGGTCAGGACGTCGAGAACTACCGGATCGCGCCGGGGCGCCGGACCGTCCACGATGAACCTCGACAGCAGACGACGTGTCACCTTCGGGGAAACAACCGCGTCACCGGCTGCCACGCTGCGGATTGCCGACACGAGATCCTCGGGCGGGGTGTCCTTGAGAAGGAAGCCGCTGGCTCCGGCGCGCAAGGCACCGAGAGCGTGTTCGTCCAGGTCGAAGGTCGTCATCACCAGGACCCTGGATTCGATCCCGGAGGCAAGAATCTGCTCGGTCGCTTTCACCCCGTCGACAATCGGCATCCGCACATCCATCAACACGACGTCAGGCTTCAGCGCCACCGCCGCTGCGACCGCCGCGGCCCCGTCGCCGGCCTCACCGATAACCGAGATGTCTTCATGTGCTTCGAGCACCATGTTCAGGCCCATCCGCATGAGTTCCTGGTCGTCGACTAGCAGCACGGTGATGGGCACGGCGTAAACCTATCGGGCCTGAGACGTCGGTGCCAATGCGATTGCGGCGAGCCGGTATCAATCGTGGATCTCGAGCGGCAGCTCTGCGTACACACGCCAACTGCCGTCGGGGCGTCGTCCGGTCTCGAGCGTCCCGTGCAGTACCGCCACCCGCTCACGCATTCCGACCAGTCCATTCCCCGAACCGTGGGAGAAGGTCGAACTCGACGTTCCGTTGTCGACGACCTCGAGCAGCACCGCGGTGTCGGTGCGGCGCACGGTGACTCGTGCCTTCGGATTTGCGCCGGCGTGACGGAGGACATTGGTCAGTGACTCTTGGACCAGGCGATGAATTCCCAGGCTGACTGAAGGACTGACGTCGTCGAGCTCGCCGGTCAGCTCGAGGCGCACGCCGAGACCAGCGGCACGCATCATCTCGACGACCTTGGCGATGCCGGCCGTTCCGTGTTGCGGCATCAAATCGCTACTGACCTCGGTGCGCAAAAGCGAGACGGTCCGGCGAAGCTCGGCAAGGGCGTCGCGTCCGGTGCTGGAGATGTTGCCGAGCGCCTTCTTGGCCAACGCGGGATTGGAATCGACCGCATACGACGCGCCGTCCGCCTGGACGATCATCACGCTGACCGCGTGGGCGACGACATCGTGGAGTTCGCGGGCGATTCGGGTTCTTTCCGTGGCCACCGCATCCTCGGCACGCCGATCCCGTTCGTATTCGGCCACTTCGAGTCTGGCGGCCACTTCCTCGTCGTAGGCGCGGCGGGCGCTCAAGAACTCGGCGGTGATCCAGGCCAGTGCATAGAGCAGCGTCGCGATGATGATCGTCAGGATCACGTCTTGGCGGATGACGAGCAACGAGAGTGTCATGTCCAGGGCAAGGAAGCACGCGAAAATCGCCCCGGTGCGTCGATCGACATACGCAACGAGTGTGTAGAGCGAGACCCCGAGCGCCAACAGGCCTGGATGTTCCGCAGCCGGATCCCCTGTCGCCCACATCATCAAGGTTGCGAAGTACGACATCGACAAAATGGACGCAGCGGACACACGCGGATATTTGCGACGCCACACGACGGGAAGGCAGATCAGAAATCCGACGACGAGCTGGGGCCACCGCTCCTCACGCGGCGAACTGACGAACGTGACTACCTCGAGCGCGAAGAACACGAGCGCCAGCGCGCTGTCCGCGATCATCGGCTTTCCTCGCAGCCACAGGCTGAACCTCCGCATGTGCTCAAGAGTGTCACAGCTGTGAAAGAGTCACCGCCGTGGATATTGCTGATTGGGGACTGCTGATGACGGCAGCGACGGCGGCGGGTTGGGTCGACGCCGTGGTCGGCGGCGGTGGATTGATTCTGTTGCCGGCGCTCTTTCTGGTCGCCCCGCAATTGACCCCACAGGCGGCACTGGCCACCAATAAATTGACGGCATTCACCGGGACGAGTGCTGCGGTGTACACGTTCTCCCGTCGAATCCCGATGGAGTGGCGGCAGATGGCGCCGGCAGCCGCGTTGGCTGCGGTGACGGCCGCGTGCGGGGCGGCGGCCGTTTCGCTGATCGACAAGAAGTACTTCATTCCGATCGTGATGGTCGTCCTCGTCGCCGTCGCCGTCTTCGTGACCATGCGTCCGACGCTGGGCACCACGATCGCGACCCATCGTCCGAGGCAGCGCAAGACCGTCCTCGTCCTGCTGCTCTCCGCCGGACTCATCGGCCTCTACGACGGTCTGCTCGGACCCGGCACCGGCACCTTCCTCATCATCAGCTTCGCGACCTTCCTCGGAACCGAATTCGTTCGGAGCGCAGCGATGGCGAAGGTGATCAATCTCGGTTCCAATTTCGGCGCGCTCGCCTACTTCGCCGTCACCGGGCATGTCTGGTGGAGTTTGGGTTTGGCGATGGCGGTGTGCAACGTTCTCGGCGCGGTCATCGGTTCGCGGATGGCGCTGAGCAAGGGTTCCGGGTTCGTGCGGATCACGCTGTTGGTTGTCGTGATCGCCATGGTGATTCGCCTCGGATGGCAGCAGTTCGGCTGAGATCGGCGGTCGTCGGCTAGCGTCGTGTGCGTGACCGTCACCCGAGATGTCGATGCAGATTTCCTCGCCCTCCCGCTGCGAGCTGTCGCTGATGCGGCGCTGTCGGCAGCGAGAACGGCCGGCGCCCAGCACGCCGATGTTCGTGTCCACCGCGTGCTCACACAGTCGATCAGGTTGCGCGACGGCGTAGTTCAGGCTGTGTCCGACGGAGACGAGATCGGGGTCGCCGTCCGTGTGATCGTCGACGGCACGTGGGGATTCGCCTCGCACGCCGACGTATCCCCTGACGTCGCGGCTGCGCTGGCACGCCAAGCGGTCGAGGTTGCGAAGGCATTGCGCTCGCTCAATCGGGATCCGGTCACCCTTGCCGACGAGCCCGTCTACGCCGACGCGACGTGGGTGTCCCCGTACCTCGAAGATCCCTTCGCGACACCGACGGCCGACAAGGTAGCGCTGCTGGTCGACTACTCCGGACGGCTTCAAGCCGCCGACGGCGTGGATCACGTCACGGCGAGTGTCCTCCAGGTCAAGGAGCAAACTTTCTATGCGGATCTGGCCGGTTCGTCGATCACCCAGCAACGGGTGCGTCTACACCCCGAGTTCGAGGCCACTGCCGTCGACAAGTCGGCCGGCAGCTTCGAATCGATGCGCACCTTGGCGCCGCCGGTAGGCCGCGGATGGGAGTACCTCGGGGCGGAGAGCACATGGAACTGGGGCGATGAGCTCGCGCAGATCCCGGAGTGGCTGGCCGAGAAGACCAAGGCACCGACCGTCGAAGCGGGTCCGACCGACCTCGTGATCGATCCGACCAATCTGTGGCTCACGATCCACGAATCCATTGGACACGCCACCGAATACGACCGCGCGATCGGCTACGAAGCGGCCTACGCCGGTACGTCGTTCGCGACGCCGGACAAGCTGGGAACGCTGAAATACGGAACGCCACTCATGCACGTGACCGCCGATCGTAACGAAGAGCACGGCCTGGCCAGCGTCGGATTCGACGACGACGGCGTCGCCTCTCAACGGTGGGATCTGGTGGCAGAGGGAACACTGGTCGGGTATCAACTAGACCGCGTGTTCGCGCCGAGGCTGGGGCTGACGCGTTCCAACGGTTGCTCGTACGCCGACTCCGCACATCACGTTCCCATCCAGCGAATGGCCAACGTCTCGCTCTCCCCCGACCCTTCTACGGACACCTCGACTGCAGACCTGATCTCGCGAGTCGAGAACGGCATCTACGTCGTCGGTGACAAGTCCTGGTCGATCGACATGCAGCGCTACAACTTCCAGTTCACCGGTCAGCGGTTCTTCAAGATCCGTGACGGAAAGCTCGACGGTCAGGTGCGTGACGTGGCGTATCAGGCGACGACGACGGATTTCTGGGGCTCGATGGAAGCCGTTGGCGGTGAGTCGACCTGGCGCCTGCAGGGCGCGTTCAACTGCGGCAAGGCACAACCCGGTCAGGTTGCGGCGGTCAGCCACGGCTGCCCGTCCGCTCTGTTCCGCGGAGTCAACATCCTCAATACTCGTTCGGAGGCTCAGCAGTGATCGATCCGCAGCAGGTCGTCGAGCGTGCATTGGCCGCGAGGACCGTAGACGAATCGTTGGTGATCGTGACCGATGCGAGTGAGGCGTCGCTGCGGTGGGCCAACAATTCGATGACCACCAACGGAGTTTCGCTGTCCCGGACGTGGACGGTGATCTCGATCGTGCGCGAGGGTGACATCGCGAAGGTGGGCACTGTCAGTTCCAGCAGTGTCGATCCGGAGCAGATTTCCGCACTCGTGCAGGCAAGCGAAGAAGCTGCGCGCACAGCCACTCCGGCTGACGACGCGTCCGACCTGATCACGCAGTCGGCGGCAGAGACCGACTGGGACCTGCCGGCCGCCCTGACCGACATCGGTGTCTTTGCTCAGTTGGCTGCCGACCTGGCGAAGGGCTTCGACGGCGGCGACCAGTTGTTCGGCTTCGCTCACCACCAGTTGCACACCACCTGGCTCGGCACCTCGACGGGCGTGCGACGTAGAACGGCTCAGGCCACCGGCTCCGTGGAAATCAACGGCAAGCGCGGCGACGCCAGCGCCTGGGTCGGATCCGGAACTGTCGATTTCAGCGATATCTCGATACCGAAGCTCTTGTCGCAGTTGACCACTCGACTCGACTGGGCGGGTAACTCCGTCAGTCTGCCTGCCGGCCGCTACGAGACAATTCTTCCGCCGTCGGCTGTGGCGGACCTGATGATCTATCTGATGTGGACCATGGAGGGTCGCGGCGCCGAAGAGGGCCACACCGCACTGTCCACCACCGGTGGTACCCGGATCGGCGAGAAGCTCGGATTGCCACTGACACTCACCTCCGACCCCGGCGCCGAGGGCTTGCAATCCGCGCCGTTCGTGATCACGACGTCGTCGAGTGAATCCGTCTCACTGTTCGACAACGGTATGGAGATCGAACCCGTCGACTGGGTCCGAGACGGCGTCGTCAATGCGCTGGCGTACCCGCGCCACGCTGCACGAGAATTCGGTCGACCTGTCGCAGTTCCCGGCGACAATCTCATCCTGACCGGTGGTGACGACACCTCGATCGAGGACATGATCGCAGGTACCGAGAAGGGTCTACTGCTCACAACCCTCTGGTACATCCGTGAGGTGGATCCGACGACGCTGCTGTTGACCGGACTCACCCGTGACGGGGTGTATTTGATCGAGGACGGCAGGATCGTCGGCGCCGTCAACAACTTCCGTTTCAACGAGAGCCCTCTCGATCTCCTGCGGCGGGTCACCGAGGCTGGACGTACCGAGATCACGCTTCCCCGGGAGTGGAAAGACTGGTTCACCCGCACGGCCATGCCGCCCATGCGGATTCCCGACTTCCACATGTCCTCGGTCAGCCAGGCGCAGTGATGACGAAGGTCGTGATCGCCGGCGGCACCGGCGCTCTCGGCCGCCGGATCAGCGACGATCTCGCCGACCGTGGGTATGACGTCGTGGTCCTGACTCGCTCACCGAAACCCGGCAGGCACAGGCAGGTTCAGTGGGACGGTGTCACGGTGGGTGACTGGGCAGGAGAACTCGACGGCGCCGCGGTGATCAATCTGGCCGGCGAGTTGGTCGATCGCCGACCCACCCCGGCAAACATCGCACTGCTCACCAGTTCCCGAGTCGATCCGACCCGCGCGCTGGTTGAAGCGTCGAAACTACTGGCGAACCCTGTTCCGGTGTGGATCCAGGCGAGCACGCTCGCGATCTACGGCGATGCGGGTGAGGCACGATTGGACGAGGATTCTCCCCTCGCTGACGGGCCACCTCAGATGACCGACGTCGCAAAGGACTGGGAGGCAGCGGTCGAGGGTGCAAACGCGTCACGAGTGGTGATCCTGCGAACCAGTGTCGTGTTGGAGAAGGGCACACCGGCGCTCGAGCGACTGCTGTTGCTCGTGCGTCTCGGTCTGGGCGGACGCGTCGCCTCGGGTAGGCAGTGGACCAGTTGGATTCACATCGAGGACTGGCTGTCGATCGTTCGTTGGGCACTCGAACCCGATTCGGCTGCCTCGGGCGTGGTCATCGCGACGGCTCCGGATCCCGTCCGCAATTCAGAACTGATGGCCGGGCTGCGCAAGCACCTTCACCGGCCACCTGCGCCGCCGACGCCCGCTTTCATGGTCAGAATCGGCGCGTTCCTTCTTCGCAGCGACGCTGCCCTGGGCCTGACGGGTCGTCAAGCCGTATCGAAAGTGTTGGCGGACAAAGGCTTCACATTCACCTATCCGCGCTTCGACTCAGCGTTGGACGATCTGCTCGGCAACTGACGCGCGGTCAGGCTGCAGTGACGGCAAGTCCGATCGTTCCGGTCTTGCCGCGGCGAAGGAGACTGCCCTTCATGGTGATCCAGCCGAGGATTCCGTACCGACGTGCTATCGCGTCGCGAGCATGATCGGTGCCCGGTCCGTCGAGGATCTCGGCGACGGCGGCCACCGGTTCACCCTTGGGATTTCCCCGAGCGTCACACGCAGCGACGGTGACCGACGGGTTTCGCCTGATGCGCTTGACCTTGTAGGAATCGGTGACGGTCCACATCAGGAGCTTGTCGCCGTCCGGCGCGGCCCAGAGCGGAGTCGCCACCGGCGTTCCGTCCTTGCGGAAGGTCGTGAGTAGGACGTACTTGGCCTCGGAGACGCGCTTGAAGTCGGGGTTCACTCCTCGAGGATAGGTGCGAGCGCCTCTCGCTGAACACCGACAAGATTCCGCGACTATCTGGCGACCGATCAGTACCACCCAGGAAGTGCCACTTATGCACGTTTTATCCGGTTCTTCATGACGTCGGACACGCCGTTTCGTCCCCGAACTCCATCTCGAGTTATTCTGAGGCAAACCGTCGAACTGGGGAGTCGAACTTACACATGCAGCGCCGTGACATGCAGCGTCGTGACTTTTTCAAAGCCGCCGGGGCGGGGGCGGCAGTTGCAGCCGCGACACCGCTCATGTCGACGTCGACCAGCCACGCCGCCCCCGCACCCCTGCGGGCGCTCCCGATGGGTGCCGATCACTACCGCGCGCTCGTCCCCGAGTTGTTCGCACCATCTCCTGCTCCCCCGGAGCATTCCGAAGCCATCGTCATCGGGTCCGGATTCGGCGCAAGCGCCACCGCTCTCCGGTTGGCGCAGAGCGGCACCCAGGTCACCATCCTCGAACGCGGACTCCGATGGCCGCATGATCCGCAGCGGGAGATTCACACCTCCGACATGCTGGCCGACGGCCGCGGAGTCTTCCGGCGAACATCGTTCACCAACCTCACCGGACTCCCCGTGGCGTGCGACTACTTCAGCGGCGTCCTCGATGCCACCGACTACCAACACATCTCGGTCTGGCGCGGCGCTGCAGTCGGCGGTGGTTCCATCATCTTCACCGGCGTGATGATCGCGCCCGAGCGCCGATTCTTCGACGCAGTCTTCGGCAACTCCCTCGACTACGACGAGATGGCGTCCACCTGGTACCCCAAAGTGCGCCAGATGCTGCGTCTGAGCCCGTTGCCCGAAGACATTTACCAAACCCCGAACTTCGGTCACTCGCGTCGTTGGGATCAGGACGCTCGTCGTGCCGGATTCGATCCGCAGCGGATCGACGGGATCTGGAACTGGGACGTGGTGCGCTCAGAACTCGACGGCCGAACCCGAGCCTCGGCCACTGTCGGTGACAGCAACATGGGTAACTCCAACGGCGCGAAGTTCGACCTCACACAGAACTACATTCCTGCCGCCGAAGCCACCGGACGAGCCACCGTCTGTTACGGACATCAGGTGCTCGCGATCAGTCGCGAACGTGATGGACGCTACGTCGTCGACGTCGAATCGACGGATCCGACGGGTGGCGTTCTGGCCCGGAAGACTCTTACCTGTGACCGTCTGTTCCTCGGCGCCGGTTCGATCGGCACGTCCGAACTGTTGGTACGCGCCCAGGCGACGGGCGCGCTGCCCAACCTCAACGAACACGTCGGTAAGGGCTGGGGAACGAACGGCGACGCCGGGATGGTGCGCTCGTTCGGCTTCAGTGACGGCACTGCGCAAGCCGCACCGTCGGCATCACGCATCGTCGACGAGTCGGGAATGCCACTCTCCCTGGAAAATTGGTACGTCCCCGGCCTACCCGTCAACATCGGCATGCTCGGAACATTGGGGATGACCCTCGACTCGCAGCGCGCCGACTTCGCCTACGACGGCGGCTCCGATCGGGTGGTGCTGAACTGGCCGAAGAACGGCAACGACGCCACCGTCGAGGCACTACGCGCCGTCCAGAACAAGATGGCCTTCGCCGGCACCACGCTGCCGTCGGCATTGCCGTTCGCGAAGGACGTCAATTCCTCGTTCACCGCGCATCCCCTCGGCGGTGCGGTTCTGGGCAAGGCCACCGACGGTTACGGGCGAGTCAAGGGCTACGACGGCCTGTACGTGATGGACGGCGCTGCCATTCCGGGCAGCACCGGCACCGTCAATCCGTCACTGACCATCACTGCTCTGGCGGAGCGGAACATCGCTCAGATCATCAAGTCCGGACGCTGACACACTTCAGCGCCCGGACCTGCCGGTGATTCTCGAGGTTTACTCCCCCTCGAGTTCGCCTTCGGTTTCGAGGTACACCTGACGCAAGCCGTCGAGTGTCTTCTGCTCGGGGTGCTCCCACATGTTGCGCTCGGCGGCTTCGAGGAGCCGCTCGGCGATTCCGTGCAAGGCCCACGGGTTGGACTGCGTCATGAACTTCTGGTTCTGCTCGTCCAGAACGTAGGTCTCGGCGAGCTTTTCGTACATCCAGTCCGCGACCACGTTTGTGGTGGCGTCGTACCCGAAGAGGTAGTCGACCGTGGCCGCCATCTCGAACGCACCCTTGTACCCGTGACGGCGCATCGCGTCGAGCCAGCGGGGATTGACCACGCGCGCCCGGAAGACACGTGCGGTCTCTTCCGAAAGTGTGCGTGTGCGAACCGATTCCGGTCGAGTGCTGTCGCCGATATATGCCTCGGGCGACTTTCCGGTCAGCGCGCGCACGGTGGCAACCATGCCGCCGTGGTACTGGAAGTAGTCGTCCGAATCGGCGATGTCGTGCTCACGCGTGTCGGTGTTCTTGGCCGCCACGTTGATTCGACGGTATGCACTGCGCATATCGTCGGCTGCCGGGATTCCGTCGAGCCCACGGCCGTACGCGAAGCCGCCCCAGTTGGTGTACACCTCGGCGAGGTCGTCGTCACCGCGCCAGGTCTTGGAGTCGATGAGTTGCAGCAGGCCGGCGCCGTAGGTTCCGGGCTTCGAACCGAAGATGCGAGTGGTCGCACGCCTGGCATCGCCGTGCTCGGCAAGGTCGGCCTGCGCGTGGGCGCGCACGTAGTTCTGCTCGTCCGTCTCGTCCAATGCGGCGACCAACTGAACAGCGTCGTCGAGCAGTGCGAGCACGTGCGGGAACGCATCACGGAAGAATCCGGAGATGCGGACGGTGACGTCGATGCGCGGGCGGCCGAGCTCTTCGAGATCGATGACCTCGAGGTTGACCACGCGTCGGCTTGCTTCGTCCCAGACAGGGCGAACACCGAGGAGCGCGAACACTTCGGCGATGTCGTCGCCGGAGGTACGCATGGCGGCGGTACCCCACACGGACAGACCCACCGAGCGCGGGTACTCGCCGTGATCGGCGAGATATCGAGCGGCGAGCGACTCGGCCATCGCCTGACCGGTCTCCCACGCCAGTCGTGAGGGAACTGCCTTGGGATCGACGGAGTAGAAGTTACGACCGGTGGGAAGCACGTTGATCAGGCCGCGCAGCGGTGACCCACTCGGGCCGGCGGCGATGAAGCCGCCGTCGAGCGCGTGCAGGACCTGCTTGATCTCGTTGTTCGTCTGTCGGAGGCGTGGAACCACTTCGGTGGCGGCGAACTGAAGGATCTTCACGACGGTCTCGTCGTCGCTGAGTTGTTCTGCCGCAGCGGGGTTCCAATCGGCGTCGTACATGCCGCGAACCAGAGCGTGCGCCTTTTCCTCGACGTCGTCGACACGGTTGCGGGACTCGTCGCCGTCTTCGCTGAGCCCGAGAGCTTCGCGCAGACCAGGGACACTCTGTTCGCCGCCCCACATCTGACGGGCACGGAGCATGGCCAGGACCAGTTCGATTTCGGCGTCGCCCTCGGGTGCGCGGCCGAGAATGTGCAGACCGTCGCGGATCTGGACGTCCTTGATCTCACACAGCCAACCGTCGACGTGCAGGAGCATGTCGTCGAACACGTCTTCTTCGGGACGCTCCGCGAGGCCGAGGTCGTGGTCCATCTTGGCTGCCCGCATCAGCGTCCAGATCTGCTGGCGAATGGCCGGCAGCTTAGACGGGTCCAGTGCGGAGATGTTGGAGTGCTCGTCGAGCAGTTGCTCGAGGCGGGAGATGTCGCCGTAGCTTTCGGCGCGGGCCATCGGCGGGATCAGGTGATCGACGAGAGTCGCGTGGGCGCGACGCTTTGCCTGTGTTCCTTCACCCGGGTCGTTGACGAGGAACGGGTAGATCAGCGGCAGGTCGCCCAGGGCTGCGTCGGTACCGCAGTTGCTGGACATGCCGAGTGTCTTGCCGGGCAACCATTCGAGGTTTCCGTGCTTGCCGAGGTGCACAACGGCGTCGGCGCCGAATCCGCCGTTGTCCGGTGTTGCAGCGATCCAGCGGTAGGCCGCGAGGTAGTGGTGGCTCGGCGGCAGATCCGGGTCGTGGTAGATCGCGACGGGCTTTTCACCGAATCCCCGCGGCGGCTGGACCATGAGGACGATGTTGTTGAATCGCAGTGCCGCGATGACAATTTCGCCGTCGGGATCCTGCGAGCGGTCGACGTACAGCTCTCCGGGCGCTGCGCCCCAGTGCTCTTCGACACCGCTGCGCAGTTCCTCAGGCAGGGTGGCGAACCATTCGCGGTACTTCGCTGCCGAGATGCGGATCGGATTGCCCTCGAGCTGCTCGGCAGTGAGCCAGTCAGGATCCTGGCCGCCGGCCGCGATCAGGGCATGGATCAGCGCGTCGCCGTCCTTCGCCGCCAGGCCGGGAACTGCGTCCGGGCCGTCGACCGGACCGAGGTCGTAACCGGCAGAACGCATTTCGGTGAGCAGGTCGATTGCGCTCGCCGGAGTATCGAGACCGACCGCGTTGCCGATGCGGGCGTGCTTGGTCGGGTACGCCGAGAGCATCAGAGCAACGCGACGCTCGGTGGTGGGAATGTGGCGCAGCTTGCCGTGACGGACCGCGATCCCGGCGACACGGGCGGCGCGCTCGACGTCGGGGACGTACGTGGACAGTCCGTCGGAGTCGATTTCCTTGAAGGAGAACGGGACGGTAATGATGCGGCCGTCGAATTCCGGCACCGCGACCTGGGTCGCGACGTCGAGAGGCGACAGTCCGTCGTCGTTCTCGTCCCAGGTGGCGCGGCTACTGGTCAGGCACAGCCCCTGCAGGATCGGGACGTCGAGTGCAGCGAGTGCGGCGACATCCCAGGCTTCGTCGTCCCCACCGGCGGACGCGGTCGCGGGCTTCGTGCCACCGGCAGCGAGAACTGTCACGACCATGGCGTCGGCGCGGCGGAGCGTGCTCAGAAGTTCGGCTTCAGCGGTTCGCAGAGATGCGCAGTAGATCGGCAGCGCGGTGCCACCGGCCTCGGCGACCGCGTCGCACAACGCCTGGATGTACCGGGTGTTGCCGGCCAAATGCTGAGCACGGTAGTACAGAACTGCGATGACCGGACCGCTCGCCGAGTCGAGATCGGGCGCGAAATCAGCGATGCCCCAGGAAGGCAGGTGAGCCGGCGGCTCGAAACCGTGGCCGGTGAGCAGGACGGTGTCGGACAGGAAGTGGTGCAGCTGTGCCAGATTCTGTGCGCCACCCTCGGCCAGGTAGTTGTGCGCCTCGGCAGCAACGCCGGCGGAGACCGTCGAGCACTCCATGAGGTCGGCGTCCGGCGCGTGCTCGCCGCCGAGAACGACTACGGGGAGTCCGGAGGCGAGGACCATGTCCAGGCCGTCTTCCCAGCTGCGACGGCTGCCGAGGATACGAACGATCACGAGGTCGACGCCGTCGAGCAAGGGCGGCAAGTCCTCCGAGACCAGCAAGCGTGAGGGGTTGGCCCAGCGATAGGAGACTCCGTCGCCGGCTTCCTGGCTGGCGCGGGCGCTCAGCAGATCGGTGTCGGACGTGGAGAGCAGAAGAATCACGGGTGAAGCCTTCCTGGGGTTTCGCGCCCCGTGGCACAGATCTGTCATCGACGGCGGTTGAGGGTCTGACTCGTGTTTCCGAGCGGAAACACGTCCCGCTCGAGCAACACTCACAGTGGCGCGACCGCACCGGACTTTCACCGGTTTCCTCAACTGCCGTCACTGGTGGTGGTGATGCTACCGGTCCGCAGAAGGCACTCATGACAGGTCGTACCCTGGAGCCATGCCCACGGACCGTTCACAGCCAGACGCGTGCCCGGGTGCACTGCAAGTTCACCACGCCGCCGACGGCGCATTGGCACGCGTGCGCCTACCCGGCGGACTCCTCACCCCCACCCAGTTGCAGACGCTCGCCGACGCGGCGCGCGATCTCGGCAACGGGCAGATGGAACTCACCTCGAGGGGCAACGTACAACTGCGCTCGGTCTCGGATCCCGAAGCCTTCGCAGCGCGAATCGCGTCGGCCGGCCTGCTGCCGTCCGCGACGCACGAGCGAGTGCGCAACATCCTCGCGTCCCCACTGTCCGGCCGTATCGGGGGCGTAGCCGACATTCGTGAACTGGTCCACCGTCTCGATTCGGCGATCCAAGCAGATCAAGCATTGGCGGATCTGCCAGGGCGAACCCTGTTCACCCTCGACGACGGGCGCGGAGACATCACCGGGCTACGGGGCGATTTCGGACTCCATGCGCGCAGCGCCACCGAGCATTCACTGGTGCTCGCCGGTCACCACACCACTCATCTCGTCCAGGCGGACGACGCCGTCGAATTGCTCCTCGAGGCGGCTCGATCATTCCTCGACGTTCGCGACAAGCACTGGCGCCTGGCCGAGGTTCCGGACGGAATCGAACGCACCCTCGAGCAGCTGGGTCTGAGCGCCGAGTCCACCGGTGCTGCGGACCTCACGCCGGATGCACGGCCTACTATCGGCTGGCTCGAGCAGCGCGACGGGACCGTAGCTCTGGGCGGCGGCCTGCGATTCGGGCTGCTCGACGCTCGGCTGGCCGAGTTCCTCGCAGCCGTCGACAAGCCCGTCGTCGTGACACCGTGGCGATCGGTGCATATCTTCGACCTCGACGAATGGGCAGCCGAGCAGGTAGTCCGGGTGCTGGCACCCATGGGGTTGATCTTCGACGAGAACTCACCGTGGCTCGAGGTCACCGCCTGCACCGGAAGTCCGGGATGCGAGAAGTCGCTCGCCGACGTGCGCGCCGACGCGATCACCGCCGTCGAGCAGGCAGAACTTCCGGTTGTCGGGCGCCAGCACTGGGCCGGGTGCGACCGCAGCTGCGGACGTCCCCGCGGGGACGTAGCGGATGTGATCGCGACGGGTGACGGTTACCGGGTGAATCCGCCCGATCGGTGATGCCTCTATCGTGTGGCACATGATCGAGTACATCCGTGACGGCGCGGAAATCTATCGCCAGTCCTTTGCCACCATTCGGGCCGAAGCCGACCTGAGCCGTTTCCCGGCGGATGTCTCGCAAGCTGTAGTGCGCATGATTCATGCAAGTGGCCAGGTCGATCTCGTCGACGACGTCGCCTTCACACCCGGTGTCGTCTCGGCTGCGCGCGCAGCTCTGCGCGACGGCGCGCCGATTTTCTGCGACGCCCAGATGGTGGCTGCCGGCATCACGCGCAAGCGTCTGCCCGCCGGCAACGACGTCATCTGCACCCTCGGCGATCCGCGGGTTCCCGTGCTGGCGTCGACCATCGACAACACTCGCTCGGCGGCTGCTCTCGAACTGTGGGGAGCCAAGCTCGAGGGCGCTGTTGTCGCGATCGGAAACGCACCCACCGCACTGTTCCATCTCCTGAACCTCATCGAAGCCGGAGCGCCCCGTCCGGCCGCCATCGTCGGAGGTCCGGTCGGCTTCATCGGCGCTGCCGAGTCGAAGGAAGCCCTCATCGAACACGCCAGCGGGATCGATCATCTCGTTCTCCGCGGCCGACGCGGCGGCAGCGCGATCACCGCCGCCGTCGTCAATGCGATTGCGAGCGAAGTCGAATGAGTGCAGGCAAGCTCTGGGGTGTCGGTATCGGCCCCGGCGATCCCGAATTGGTGACCGTCAAGGCCGCCCGCGTCATCGGCGAGGCCGATGTGGTTGCGTTCCACTCCGCGCGGCACGGCAAGAGCATCTCCCGCGGAGTTGCAGCGCCGTACACGCGCGAAGGACAGATCGAAGAACACCTCGTCTACCCCGTGACCACCGAGACCGTTGATCATCCCGGCGGATACCAGGGCGCGATGGACGAGTTCTACGAAGCAGCTGCCGAACGGCTGGCAGTTCACCTCGCGGCCGGTCGAACCGTCGCGTTGCTCGCCGCCGGCGATCCGCTCTTCTACAGCTCCTACATGCACATGCACAAGAGACTGGCCGATCGCTTCGACGCCGAAGTGATTCCCGGCGTCACCTCCGTCAGCGCGGCATCTGCTGCACTCGGAAAGCCGCTGGTCGAGGGTGAAGAGATCCTCACGATCCTGCCCGGAACGTTGCCGCAGGCCGAGCTGACCAGGCGGCTCAAGGAAACCGACGCCGCGGCCATCCTCAAGCTCGGACGCACGTTCCCGCCAGTCCTGCAATCGCTCGAGGATTCCGGCCGACTGGGCGAAGCGCACTACGTCGAGCGTGCGAGCACCACACGTCAACGCGTCGAATCCGCTGCCGAGGTCGACCCGGACGGAGTTCCGTACTTTTCGATCGCCATCGTTCCGAGCCCGTCGAACAACCCTCGACCTGCGACCGAGTCTCGCGGCGAGGTGGTCGTGGTCGGACTCGGGCCGGGCGACACCGCCTGGACCACACCCGAAGTGGCGCATGAGCTTTCGTTGGCAACCGACCTCGTCGGCTACGGCCCGTACGTCGATCGCGTGCCGACGCGTCCGGGCCAGCGTCGCCATTCCAGCGACAACCGCGTCGAAGCCGAACGCGCCGCGATGGCGTTGGACCTGGCGAAGAACGGCGCCCGTGTAGCTGTCGTCTCATCGGGAGATCCCGGTGTATTCGCCATGGCTGCAGCAGTTCTCGAAGTTGCCGCCGAAGACCAGTGGCGCGGGGTCCCGGTCCGCATCCTTCCCGGCATGACGGCGGCAAACGCTGTCGCCAGTCGCGTCGGCGCTCCCCTCGGGCACGACTATGCGGTGCTCTCGTTGTCTGATCGCCTCAAGCCGTGGGATGTCGTCGCGCGCCGTATTTCGGCAGTTGCAGCCGCAGACATGGCATTTGCGGTCTACAACCCGGCGTCCAAGTCTCGGACGTGGCAGGTCCAAGCCATGAAGGACCTCGTGCTCGAGCACCGCTCCCCCGAGACTCCCGTCGTCATCGGGCGCGATGTTGCCGGTGCCGAGGAATCAGTTCGCGTCGTGACCCTCGGCGAGCTCGAGCCTTCCGAGATCGACATGCGAACTCTGCTGATCGTCGGCTCCTCGATGACGACGGTCGTCGAAACCGGTTCGGGCCGTCAGGTGTTCACCCCGCGGCGCTACCCGGAGTGAACGCCGCACGGCGATAGCATGGCCTCATGCCCGTCAACCGGACCCGGAAAGCCAGATACGCGCGTAGGCGCAAACGCCGAATGGATCTGATGGAGCACGACCTGTCCGTCGAGCAGTGGTCCGCGCTCAAAGCGGCCTGGGGTGGCTGCGCGTACTGCGGCGAGCCGGACGAGTCGCCGCAGCGTGACTGTGTGCTGGCGATCTCCCGCGGTGGGCGCTACACGCTCGACAACATCGCACCGGCGTGCCGCTCGTGCAATGCAAGCAAATGCACCAGCGAGGTCACTCTCTGGTTGCGGCGCAAGGGGTATGACGAGAAGGCCTTCCTCCTGCGACACGCGGAGATAGGTATCGAGATGAGGGCGCAGTTCTCGGAGCAGTCGTGACGGCCCCGGACGAGTTGCGCCTGATTCTCGACGAGCTCATGGAGTTCGAACCTCTGTTTCACCGAACTCGAGTAGCGATGTCACGAGACGAGTTCGATGCGGTCGTCGACCCGCAGTTCCGGGAGATCGGAGCCTCCGGCGCTCGATACACCCGCGACTACGTGCAGTCGGTAGTTGAGCGCCGACGCCTCCGCGGCGAGGTGAACGACGCCGCCGAACTCGGGTGGACGGCTGACCGGCCAGCGCTGAGCCGGATTGCGCCTGACACGTATCTGGTGACGTACCGGCTGGCGCAAGCGCAACGAGTTACCGAGCGATCATCCATCTGGCGGTTCACCGAGAATCGATGGAGCGTGTTGTTTCATCAAGGCACAGTCGTCGAAAGTGGTCTGGAAGCGTGAACGAATCGACCCCCAACCCCACCATTCCGCTTAGGATGGACATCACCTTCACCGTCTTCGTTCTTGCCTGGATCTTCATCACGATTAGCGCGCTCGTGGCGATCGTGCGCACCGATTTCGACCGCTTGGGGAGCAAATTCTGGTGGTCGGCACTGGTGATCGCGGTGCCTGTACTCGGTGCGCTCGTCTGGTTACTGTTCGGTCGACCCCCGCGTGACTCCAGGTCCCGAACCTGATCTACACCGACGGCCCGGCAGTAGTCTGAGTACGGTCCGGTGCTGTCACTCTGCGCGTATCAGGGGAGAACAACGAGATGAGACCACTTCGATACTCGATCAACGTCACCCTCGACGGCTGCTGCCATCACGAGGCGGGGCTTCCACCCGACGAGGAGTCGATGCGCTACTGGACCGCTCAGATGGAACGAGCCGATGCTTTGCTGTTCGGCCGGGTGACCTACGAGATGATGGAGTCGGCGTGGCGGCGGCCCGCAACGGGGGCGTGGCCTGACTGGATGGACGAGTGGGAGATCCCGTTCGCCGAGGCAATGGACCGGGCTAAGAAGTACGTCGTGTCGAGCACGCTGAGCGGGGTCGATTGGAATGCCGAACTCGTGCAAGGCGACTTGGGGTCAGCGATTCAACGGCTCAAGGAGCAGCCCGGCGAAGGTCTGTGGGTTGGCGGCGTGACACTCCCCCTGGCATTGGCAGACCTGGGACTGATCGACGAGTACGAGTTCGTTGTGCAACCGGTCCTTGCCGGACACGGACCGACGTTGCTCGCCGGTCTGCGCAAGCGCATCCAGCTCGAGCTCGTCGATCGCAACGAGTTCCAGTCGGGTGCAGTCGCCGTGCGATATCGGCCCACTCAAGTACCGCCCCCAGGTCAGGTATCGGACGGTTAGTCGACGCATGGCTGGACATGCGCGGTTGAAAGACATGTCGTCGCCTCAGGTCGGACACGAGAAAGTTTCCAGTCTTGTTCGATGTTCGGTATTGACCGGACACTCGGCACAGCACGAGCATTAGCCACCGAAGTCTCCGGACAACCCTCGACGAGATCGAAGCATCGAACTGGATCACGAACAAGTTCTTTCCGCCCGGCGGACCGTAAGGACATATGTCGCCATCGAGCGCCTCAGCAAAAATGGCCAAGCTGGACGGCTACTAGCGAGCGAAGGATCGAAATCGCCACCATCGCGAGCGCCACAAAAATGATCATCTGAAAAGCTTCGGTCAAATCGATGCAGGATTCGGTGACGCCACTACTTCGGGTCTTGCTGAGAAACGAAACCTGGTCGAGATCGTATCGGCGTCCGACACAGGCCGGACGCCGATACGTGTTTCACGTCAGCTCATGGGAGCGCCGGCGCTCCCGCCGAGGTGGCGGGCGAAGAACCGAGCCGAACTGTCGCGCTCGTAGTCGGGCACCGGATAGTGCCTGCCCGAGTAGGCGTGCAGCGTCTTCTCCGTCGAGCCGAAGGCATCGAACAACGCTACCCCTGACGTGCGGTCGTAATCCTTGTCGTCCCAAGGGATCCGGTACTCCACTGGGGCCGTGAGCTTTCGTGCCGCTTCGATGAGGGAGTCGTCCACAAAAACTCCACCGAAGCTCACGGCAGCGATCCTGGATTCGACCGGGGCCAACATCAGCCCGGTCACGACCCCTAGCGACACGCCGCCGAAGCCGATCGGAGCGTCGGCGTCGACGTCGGGCAGCGTTTGCAGAGCGTCGATGGTCGCCTGCCATTCCGGCACTGCACGCTCCGCCAGCGACCGGTTGTACTCGACGACGATCGGGGCGATCGGCTCGTGAGCCGCCCGGGCCTGGTGGATCGCCTCGACCCAGTGTTCGTCCTGCGCGTTGCGCGGCCGGTCGCCGTGTCCGGGCGCGTCGATCGCGGCGACTGTGAACCCGTGGGAGCTCACGCTGTGGAGTGCGCTGGCAACCAGTCCTGGTGCCTTCTTGTGCATGCCGCCGGAGTGCCCGGACAGCAGAAGGGGTGATTCGACAGATCCGGACGCGAGTGACCAGAGCACGCCGGTGATGTCGTCTACAACGAAATGGCGTTCGATGACACCGTTCGACGTTGTCTCGGAAGTGAATTCGATGGTCGGAGAATTGGATTGCATGGTGTTACCTTTCGGGATTGCCTACTCGAGGCGCTCCCGGCGACACCTACGTCAATCGCCGATCCGTGAACACGAGTGGGAGCACCCATATGGTTACTGCGTTCATGGGTCTCACCTCCTGGCGTGTTGTCACGGTCTCGCACAAGCTATCAACCCGAACCGAAGCTCGTCCAATCATTTTTCCAGCGCGCCCGGCAGCGGTCATACCCGCGATCGGGCGACGCTCTCGCGGACGGCACGGATGTAGCGGCGCGTGACAAACGCCTGTACTCGACGTCCGATCGGAGCGCCGAGAAGCACCCACCACGTTCCGGGCTTGGAGAACGCAACGATCTCGATACGAACCGCTTGGCTGGCCTCGTCGAACTGGACGACAAACAATTCCTCCCCGCATTCGGGGTGGCCCGCGCGGGTTCCGTACGCGAAGCCCTTGCGATTGGGTTCGTCTACGACATAGACGATCCGAACGGGGATAGTCACCGGACCAAGTCCGAAAGTCGCATCCTGACCCGCCACGGCGGTCAGGGCTGCCGTCCGTACGGCCAGTCCGGCTCCGCGGTGCATTCCCCAATTCGCGACGGTTCGAGCGGCAACCTCGAAATCCTCCCGTCCGGATCCGACCGTCGCGCTCTCGTGAACGTGGTGATAGCCGGCGGGGAGAACGCCTGACGTTGCGCCCACCTCGAGGTACGTCAGCCCGCCCGGGCGGGACGCCATCATTGCTCGCGTCGGTGGCTGAGGATGTTGATCACGTGGCCGTCCGGGTCAGAAGCGAAGAACCTGCGGACCCCCCACGGCTCCTCGGTGACGGGATAGACGATGGTATCGCCGCGCTGCACCGCGGCCTCGTACGCCGCGTCGAGATCATCCACCTCGACGGAGACGTCCGGTACTACGGGCGCATGAGCGTCGTGTGTCATGACGCTGATCTGCAATGACGGATCCGTCGGCGAAGCCAACGTCACGATCCACCCGTGATCCATGACAACTTCGAGGCCCAGCACTTCGGTGTAGAAGCGCTGCGCGGCCTCGAGCGAACTACTCGACAGATCCGAAACTATCCGCGTGACGGCCATGTCCCGCAGGTTACGCCGCCGCCGGAGTCCACCGCGACTTGACGAGGCGCTCGATGTCACCGGAAAGTTCGTCGCTGACGATCCCCGGAAGCAGGATCTGCCACATCTCGTCGACACGATCCGGAAGATCCGAGCGTCGGGTGAGAACGTTCGAAACCAGCTGTACCCCCGTGAATGCCGAGGGCATGAACCTGCCGAACGATTCTGCGCTGACCGATTTTCGGATTTCACCTTCCGCCTGAGCTCTGGCGGTGAGATCGGTGATTGCCGAGATCCATTCGGCGTACGGTTCCACCGGCCCCTCGTACGTGCTCAGTTCCAGCGTGAGGCGAATACCCGCGCGAACGATCGGCTCGTCGACAATCTGGCGTGCCATTTCGTGCGTGAGCATGATCATCTGTTCCAACGGGTCCTTGCCCGTCGCGGAAATCGCCTGCACCGACTCGATCGAGAGCCGATGCTGTTCGGCAATGATGAATTGCGCGAGCTCGTCCTTCGACGCGAAATGGAAATACAACGCGCCCTTGGTAGTACCGGCCCCCGAGACTATGTCGGCCATGCTGGTGCTGCCGTAACCAGTCTTCTCGAACTGCGCGGCCGCGCCGGCAACGATTTGCTGCCGAGTCAGCTCGGCGCGTGCTTGCTTGACCACTGAATCCCTCTCGTCCTCCAAAGGCCCCCGCCCAGCAAACCCCACGGTTCGCGCCACATTCCAGCTATACCCAAAAACTTCACAATTGCCCCACATTACCAGCGCTCCTTCCATTGCTTCAATTACGAATGCAACAAAGTCGCTGGTCAGACGTCCGATTTAGAGGGAATCTCCTCTCCCCAACGTGCTTTCGTCAACCCGCGCACGGTCCACCAACTCTCCGACGAGGAGCGTCAACTCCATCATCTGGTCGGTGATTTCCTCACGCAGCTGCGTTGCATCCGCCTCGGAAATCGCGCCGGACTTGGTATCGAAAGACATCAACAACTCGATATTGGTGCGAAGTGCAGTCAAAGGAGCCAGAAGGTCCTGGCCCGCTTCGGTGATCAGACTTCTCTGGCGTGCCCGCGATTCCGACAACGTCCCGAGCATCCGATTGAAACTGACTGTCAACGACGCCAACTCGTCGTCACCGGTCACCGGGATCGGCGCAAGATCATCCGTTTCGGCGACCCGCCGCGTCGCCGCAGTAAGTCGCGCAATTGGCCGTAATCCTGTGCGTGCCACAGCATCTCCGGCCGCGTAGGCTAGGGCGATTCCGGCCGCCCCGAGTGCCGCCAACACCACTGCCAGTCGCTTGAGTACCGAACGCGTCGGCCCCAGGGATTGCGCGACAACCAAAGTCTGGCCCGCAACCGAGGGCTCGACCAGAATTCGATACGCATCAACGGTCGCGATTGTCTGCGACGAATTGCCGTCTGCGATCGACCTGATGGCGTCTGCGCTCGTGCTGAACGGCGGCAGACCGGGAGTCGCCGTCACCAAGGCGCCGTCGGCAGTAAGAAGCCCCACCGCCTGGATGACCGCTGTATCCGCGCCGGCCGTCAATCCCAGAACCGGTGTGACACCGCCGAAATTGACGGTGTCGGTGATCGCGTCACTCGTGCGCTCGAGTTGCCGATCGACGTTGCCTTGCAAATACGCGTTGAACACTATGTACACCGCCGACGCCGACACGATCACCGCGATCGCCACCAGGCCTGCAGTCAGCAATTTCACGCGAGCATGGAGCGTCCGCACGTGAATTCCCGATGGTTTTCGACGGCTCATTCCGGGAACCGACACTCTCATGCGCGGTCCCGCAGTGCGGCGTCGAAAAATCCCAACATCCCTCCAGTATGGTCACGGAACCTTAGACGAACCTGAAGCGAACGCGATGTCGGCCTCACAGCGCCGTTCCACGACCGAAAGCCGTGAGCCAGTCCATCGCCTCGGCTTCGGTATCGAATGCCGGGACGGTCGCCGGGATCGGTGGTCGTTCGACGACGATCACCGGGATCGACAATTGCCTGGCTGCGGCGATCTTTGCGTACGTCTGCTCGCCGCCACTGTTCTTGGTGATCACGACGTCGATGCTGTGAGTTCGCATCAGATCGACCTCCGCTTCGATGTCGAATGGACCACGTGCGAGCAGCAATTGCGAGTGAGGCGGCAATGTCCCCGAAGGCGGATCGATCGAGCGCACGAGAAACGAGACGCTCTTCACGCGGTCGAACGCCGAAACTCCTTGCCTCCCGATCGTCAGAAAAGCGCGTGAGCCGACCGTCGGCACCAACTCTGCGGCGTGATCGAGATCGTGTGCCGGAAGCCAAGTGTCACCGAGTTGCTCGCGCCAGGGCGGGCGTCGGTACATGGCGTACGGCACGGAATTCGCAAGGCACGCTTCGAACGCATTCTGGGTGATGCGAGCGGCAAACGGATGCGTGGCGTCGAGCACTGCACGAATATCATTGGCCGACAACCACTCCGACAGCCCTTCGGCTCCCCCGAACCCGCCGATACGCACTTCCCCCTCCGGCCATCGAGGATCACGAACCCGGCCGGCCAGCGATGTGACAACCTCGAGGTCGGCTGAACCGGCCAAGCGAGAAGCGATCACTCGACCTTCGCCTGTGCCGCCGAGCAGGAGTACGCGGCGACGAGTACCTGTCGAGGTCAGTGTGTGCTTCTCTCGCGCGCTGCCGAGTAGAGGTAGCTGTCCGGAAACCCCTCCGCAGTCAACACTCGGCCGACGATCACGACGGCCGTCTTCGTGATGCCGGCCGCATGAACAAGTTCGACGATCGTCTTCAAAGTGCCTCGAACAACGATCTCCTCGGGCCGTGAGGCGAAGGCGACCACCGCGACCGGGCAGTCCTCGCCGTAATTGTCGGCCAACTCGGATGCGATCTGTTCGATGCGATGAGCGCCGAGGTGAATCACCATCGTCGCGCCGCTGCGGCCGAGGGACCGCAGATCCTCGCCCTCCGGCATCGCCGTCGACAAGGTGGAGACTCGGGTGAGAACAATGGTCTGCGAGACGCCTGGGACAGTCAGCTCGCGCCCCAGCGCGGCTGCAGCCGCGGTAAATGCAGGAACACCGGGAATCATGTCGAAATCGACTCCTGCGGCGTCCAGGCGACGAGCTTGCTCTGCCACTGCACTGAAGATCGACGGATCACCGGAATGCAAACGCGCGACGTCCAGCCCAGCGGAATCCGCTTCGACAAGAATCGCGGTGATCTCGTCCAGGCTCAGCCGAGCAGTGTCCACGACCTGAGCTCCGACCGGGCACCACTCGAGCAACTCCGCTGGAACAAGGCTGCCTGCGTACAAGCACACAGGGCTCGCAGCGATGATCCGTTGCGCGCGGACAGTGATCAAATCTGCCGCACCGGGACCCGCACCGATGAAATGAACGGTCATTGTGTGGATTCCTCCGGCGTATCTGTGTCTGCGCCTGCAGACGGCTGACGTTTTGTGACGGACCATTGGACCACCGGAAGTTGCGGTCGCCAAACGTTGAACGTTCCCAACGGCTCGGCGCGCTGCACCTGAAAGCGTCGAAGCGTCCCACCATGGCGACTCATCCAGCCGAGCAGCAACGATTCGGACTCGGCGGTCACGGCGTTCGCGACCAGACGACCACCCACGCTCAACTGCTCCCAGCACGCTTCGAGCATTCCCGGTTGCGTGACGCCGCCGCCGACGAACACCGCATCGGGACGTCGAGTTTCGTCCGCAAACGCCTCCGGCGCGGCCCCTTTCACGTTCAACGCGGGCACGCCGAGATTGAGTGCATTGGCACCGATCTGCGACACGCGGCTCGCCACCTTCTCGAATGTTGTTGCAGTGCAACGTGGGTGAGTTCGCATCCACTCGATGGCGACGGTTCCCGACCCACCGCCCACGTCCCAGAGGTGTTCTCCCGGCGCCGGGGCAAGCGCGCACAACGTCAACGCACGGATCTCCTGCTTCGTCATCTGACCGTCGCCGACAAAAGCAGCATCCGGTAGCCCCGGGATTCGAGTCAGCCGCAAGAGAGGATCGGCCGCGATGCACTCGACGGCCAGAACGTTCAACGCGTCCACGTCCTCGTCCGCGTGATCCCACTCGTCTGCGACCATGACGGTCCGCGATTCCCCGGCCCCGCCCAGCTGGGCCAGCACGGTCACGATCGATCGACCGAAGCCCGCGCCGGACAACAGACGTGCCACCTCCCCCGGTGTCGAGCGCCCGTTGCTCAACACCAGCAGTCGCGCACCAGAAGTCACGGAAGCCAATACTGTCGCCGAGTCTCGGTTGACCAGGCTCACGACGTCGATCTCGGCCGATGCCCATCCCATTCGCGCGCTCGCCAACGCCACCGACGACGGGTGCGAGATCACTCGCACGTTGTCCGCGCCGAGCAGCCGGACCAACGTGACACCGAGGCCGTGGAACATCGGGTCACCACTGGCGAGAACACATACTTTGCGGTCCGCGTTCTCGGCGAACATCGACGGCAACGCCGGAATCATCGGAGACGGCCAGGTGAGCCTGGTGGGCGCACGCCGTGCCCCGAGATGTGTCGCCGGGACCAAGTCCAATTGGCGCGGCGACCCCATCAGGACCTCCGCACCGAGGATTGCGCCCTTTGCGCTCTCGGACAGCCCGTCCCAGCCGTCGGCGCCGATGCCGACGATCACCACCGGGTGTGTGGTCATCGCGGCATCCGGCGCCAGATCGTCTGAGGCAGAAGCCGCATGACGAAGAACACCGGCTGCAGAATTCGCGGAACCCACACACGCGTCGCCCCGGATTTCAGTCCCCGTACGACGGCGTCGGCGACCTGCGACGGAGTGCTCGACATCGGGGCAGGCGACATTCCCTCGGTCATCTTCCCGATGACGAACCCTGGCCGTACCAGCATCAACTGGACGCCCGAACCGTGCAGCGCGTCGCCGAGACCGCTGGCAAAACCGTCCAAGCCGGCCTTTGCGCTCCCGTAGACGTAGTTGGCGCGGCGAACCCGGACGCCGGCGACGGACGAGAACACCACGATCTTTCCGGTTCCCTGTCGGCGCATGATCTCTGCGAGGTGGGTGAGGATGCTGACCTGTGCCACGTAGTCGGTGTGCACCACCGCGACCGCGTGCGCCGAGTCGGTTTCGGCACGCGCCTGATCGCCGAGAATTCCGAAGGCCAGCACTGCAATCGAAATCCGGCCGTGCTCGGCGACGACGGCGCCCAGGAGCTCTCCGTGAGTGTCCACGGCGTCGGCGTCGAACTCGACGGTGGAGACGTCGACAGCGCCGGCGTTTTTGAGCATCTGCTCCTGCTCCGACAGCTCTCCGCTGCGTCTGGCAGCCAGAACGATGTTGCGGCCCGGCGCGAGCCTGACCGCGATCTCGAGGCCGATCTCACTTCGTCCGCCGAGGAGCAGTACCGTCTCGATGTCATTCACGTTCGCACCCGCAGTCACCGCTCCAGTGTCCTGGATTACCGTCGTGGCATGACGCTCACCCCCTCCACCACGCCATCGTCACAGCAGACTCTCACCGAAGACGGGCTGAAGTTCGTCGGTGAATACCACCTCGCGACACTCACGACGTTGCGTCCGAACGGCACCCCACACGTCGTTGCCGTCGGGTTCACCTGGGACCAGGAAGCCGGAAAGGCGCGCGTGATCACCAGCGGTGGCTCACAGAAGGCGATCAACGCAGCGCGTGGCGGATACGCCGCCGTCAGTTCGGTCGACGGTGGCCGTTGGCTCACGCTCGAGGGGCCGGCACGCGTGCTCACCGACGCGGACTCCGTGGCCGACGCCGTTCGGCGCTATGCCGAGCGGTACCGCCAGCCACGGGTCAATCCCGCGCGCGTGGTCATCGAAATCGACGTCACACGCATACTCGGGTCCGCTGCGTTAAAGGAAAGCTGATCAGGCGAGGACAGTCAGGCCGTGCGGACGGTTGTTGAACGACTCGCAACCGTCGGCGGTCACGACGACGATGTCCTCGATACGGGCACCCCAACTGCCGCGGAAGTAGATTCCCGGTTCGATGCTGAAGGCCATACCTTCGACGAGTTCGATGGCGTTGCCCTCGACGATGTACGGCTCCTCGTGCACGGACAGCCCGATACCGTGACCGGTGCGGTGAACGAATACCTCTGCAAGCCCTTGTGCGGCAAGCACTTCGCGAGCTGCAACGTCCACGGATTCTGCGGAGATTCCTGGCCGCACCGAATCGACCGCAGCCTGCTGCGCCGCCTCGAGTACCGCGAACTGTGCGGCAACCTCCGCGGACGGCTGCCCCATGCTGTACGTGCGAGTGGAGTCCGAGTTGTATCCGGGCTCGACCGGTCCGCCGATGTCGATGACCACGATATCGCCGCTCTCGATCACCCGGTCCGAAACCTCGTGATGCGGATCGGCGCCGTGCGGGCCCGAACCGACAATCACGAACGCGGCCTCGGTGTGCCCCTCTTCGAGAATCGCCGCCGAAATCGCTTCGCCTACTTCAGCTTCCGTACGTCCGACGACCAAGAACTCGGCCATGCGGGCGTGAACACGGTCGATGGCCGCACCGGCTCGCCGCAACGCCTCGATCTCGGCGCCGTCCTTGACCATCCGCAATTCTCGCAAGACGCCGGTGGCGAGAATCGGCAACGCGCCCAAGGTGTCTGCGAGCGGGATCAGATGCAGCGCAGGCATCGCATCCGTCACCGCCACCTTCGCGCCGGTCGGGAGTTGCGCCGCCACAATCGCATACGGGTCGACACCGTCGACCCAGTCGAGGACGGTCAACCCGAGATCGCCCACTGCCGATTCCTTCAGCGACGCCAACTCCAACCGAGGAAGTACGACGGATGCCTTCGCCGTGTCCGCGGCGATGACCAACGCGGTCAAGCGCTCGAACGAGTCAGCCCGAGAACCCGTCAGGTACCGCAGATCCGGACCGGGAGTCACCACCAGACCGTCGAGACCTGCTGATCGAGCCAACTCGGCGGCACGAGCGATACGTGCGCCGTACACGGCGCTGGAGAATCGGGAATCCTGTTCGGCTGGAGACGTCATGGCTTACAGGTTAGTGCCGACTGGCAGGATGGTGACCATGAGTGGGCCATTGCTTCTCCTCGACGGTGCCAGCCTGTGGTTTCGTGCGTTCTACGCACTGCCCGAGTCATTCGTCGACCCCGACGGCAGACCTGTCAACGCGGTGCGCGGATTCACCGACATGGTTGCTTCCCTGATCACCAAACACCAGCCGAGTCGTCTCGCGGTGTGCCTGGACTTGGACTGGCGACCGCAGTTCCGCGTCGACGCCGTTCCGACGTACAAAGCACATCGCGTCGAGGAAGGCTCTGACGGTGCGTCCGAAGAAGTTCCGGACACGTTGACGCCTCAGGTCGACATGATCATGGACGTGCTCGCTGCAGCGGGTATCGCGACGGCGGGTGCAGTCGGACTCGAAGCCGACGACGTACTGGGAACGCTTGCCGCCACCGAGCGCGAAGATCTCACCGTCGTCGTCAGTGGTGACCGAGACCTACTGCAGGTCGTCACCGACGAGTACGTGCCCGTCCGTGTCCTGTACGTGGGCCGTGGCCTGTCCAAGGCGGAACTCTTCGGACCGGTCGAGGTTGCGGAGAAGTACGGAGTACCCGGTGACCGTGCGGGCGAGGCTTACGCCGAACTCGCGGTACTGCGCGGAGACGCCTCCGACGGTCTACCCGGCATCAAGGGTGTCGGTGAGAAGACTGCGTCGACACTGATGCTCCGTTACGGCTCGTTGGCCGGACTTCGGGCGGCCGCAGCTGATCCTGAATCGGATATGGCCAAGGGGATTCGCGCAAAACTGACCTCACCTGAGGCAATGGCTTACCTTGATGCTGCGTTGCCGGTCGTACGAGTGGTTCGCGACGCGGACGTTCAGTTCTCGAAGGACGACCGACTCCCGCCGACCCCCGTCGATCCCGCACGCCTCGAGGAAGTGGCGGCCTCGCTGAACATCGAGCGCTCGGCCGGCCGGCTTGCCGCCGCGCTCGAGGCTGCGGCGGCAGTCCGTTCCGACCAATAGGGCGTCAGCTCGGGCGGCTGACCTCGTACGTGCCGTTGTCGTCGACAAACGTCACGGTCACGTTCGACTTCACACCTGCGATCGAAAGCGTGCAGGTGAACTTGTTGCCTGACTTGACTTCCTGGTCCGCGGGGCACTGAACGTTGCTCACGTTCTTCGCCCCGTAGGACTCGGTGACGATCTTCTCGACGCCGGCCTGAGCGGCGCTCTGATCGAGTGTGTTCTTGCCGAAGACTCCGAACACCAGGGCCACCACGACAGCGGCAAGAACGACGAGAACGCCGATCGCACCGAAGATCAGGGGCTTCTTCGACTTACCCGACTGGTTTCCGGGCGCACCGGGACTCGGGAACGGCTGAGCCTGGTTCCACTGGTTCTGCTGTCCCGGAGTCTGCCCGGGGGCCGTGGCGCCCCACGCCTGCTGCGGTGCGGCAGCCGGAGGCTGACCCCACGCCTGGGTTGCGTCAGGTGACTGCTGTTGCCCGGGCTGACCCCACGGCTGTGCGGGAGGTTGTTGCTGGGGTTGTCCCCACGGCTGTTGCTGGCCGGGTTGTCCTTGTCCAGGTTGCTGCGGCTGACCGTACGCAGGCTGACCACCCGGCTGGCCGTAGGCAGGTTGTCCCCACGGCTGTTGCTGACCGGGCTGCTGACCGGGCTGCGGTGTTTGACCAGGCTGACCCCACGGCTGTTGCTGGCCGGGCTGCTGACCAGGCTGCTGTTGTCCGCCCGGCTGCTGAGGATTCTGCCCCCACTGCTGCTCGTTCGGCTGCTGCTGATCACCAGGACCCCATTGCCGATTCGGATCGTTCGGTCCGTAAGGCCCGCTCATGTTCGCCTCCCACTCGAAATACCAGTCTGCGAATCAAACCACATAGTTGCGGTCATGCTGCGTCGACAGCAACTACCCCGCGACGAATTGCAGCTACCGCCCGCGCCGCAGTCTTCGCGACGTCGGCATCCGTCGAAGTCAGGCGGACCTGATCGAGGAGATCGATCACCTGACGACACCAACGTACAAAGTCACCCGCAGACAGCGCACGACCCTGCACTCCGGCCGCGATCAGTGCGTCGACAAGCGAGTTCTCGCTCGCCCAGTGATAAACGGCAGTGACGAATCCGAGATCCGGTTCCCGCGTCGGCGGCAGCTTGTGGCGAATCTCGTCCGACCGCAGCTCGCTCCACAATCGTTGAGTGTCGTTGAGGGCGTGACGAAGCGCCGCTGTCGGCACCCGATCCACGGTGTCCCCGTCCCGACGTGATTCGTAGACCACCGAGGACACGACGGCCGCCAGCTCGGCCGGGCTGAGACCTGTCCACGCCCCGGTCCGCAGGCATTCGGCGACCAGAAGGTCGCTTTCCGAGTAGATGCGGCTGAGTCGTCGTCCGGATTCGGTGACTTCGGGCGCTGCTTCGGCAGTCATGTACTCACGCTCTTTGAGTAGCGCAATGATGCGGTCGAACGTCCGAGCCAACGAGTTGGTGGTGGCCGCAGCCTTTTCCCTCATCGACTGCGTTTCCCTGGCCAGCCGGTTGTAGCGCTCACCGATCCGGCTCAGATGTTCACGATCGGGCCAGCTGTGGCACGGATGCGAGCGAATAGCACGTCGCAAAGTAGCGACCTCGGCATCTTCGGATGCGCCCGCCTTGTGGCGCTTCTTTCGCCGGGGGGCACTGATCCCGGTACTACGCAACGCCGAGGCCAGATCGCGCCGGATCCGGGCGGTGTGGTGATCGACATGCTTGGGCAGTCGCATCTTTCCCAGAACGTCGGCTGCTTCCGGGAAATCACCCGAGGAGAGTCGGCCGGCCCACTGGTCGGCCGTCAGAACCAGCGGACGCGGGTCCTTCGGATCGTTGTCCGGGACGAGGACCACTGCCACCCCGGAATGACGACCGATGGGAATTGCGATCACGTCACCGCGGGCGAGTGCACGGAGGGACTCCACCGCATCTCCGCGTCGGTCTTCGCGGCCCTTACGTTCGAGCGCGCGCTCGCGCGCACTGAGCCGCTCACGCAACGACGCGTATTCGAAGTATTCGCCGTCCGCACCGCCGAGTTTCTCCTGCAAACCCTTCAGTGCTTCTTCGTTCCGCTCGATGCCACGCACCAGACCGACCACCGAGCGATCCGCTTGGAACTGCGCGAAGGAACGTTCGAGCAGCTTCCGTGAATCCGCCGCGCCCATGCGTTCGACGAGATTGATCGACATGTTGTACGAGGGGCGGAACGAACTGCGGAGCGGGAACGTCCGTGTCGACGCCAAACCGGCGACATCCGTCGGCTCGACCCCGGGCTGCCACAGGACCACAGCGTGGCCTTCGACGTCGATGCCGCGTCGGCCGGCCCGACCCGTCAGCTGCGTGTACTCCCCCGGCGTCAGTTCGGCGTGCGATTCACCGTTGTACTTGACCAGACGTTCGAGCACCACCGTGCGTGCCGGCATGTTGATGCCGAGGGCCAGTGTCTCGGTCGCGAAGACCGCCCGCACGAGACCCTTGACGAACAGTTCCTCGACTGTCTGGCGGAATGCCGGCAGCATGCCGGCATGGTGAGATGCCAGTCCGCGTCGTAATGCCTTGCACCAGTCCCGATATCCGAGAACTTCGAGATCCTCTTCGGGTAGTTCCCCGGTGTGTTTCTCGATGATGGTGTCGATCTCGCGGACCTGCTCCGGCGAAGTGAGATCCAGTCTGGACCGCAGGCACTGTGCAAGAGCCGCATCACAACCGGCGCGGCTGAAGATGAAAGTGATCGCCGGGAGCAGTCCGGACTGATCGAGCTGAGCGATGACGTCAGGTCGTGGCAAGGGCCGGAAATCGTTGGAACTCTGGTAGCTGCCGCGTCGTCCGCGGCCACGCGGCTGCCAGCTCTCGACGCGTTCGAGAGCCTGACGCTGCTTGACGTGGCGAACCAGATCCTGGTCGACGAGCACGGTCTTCGGCCCGGCAGCAGGATGACTACGACTGTCGAAGAGATCGAAGATTCGCCTACCGACCATGATGTGCTGCCACAGCGGGATCGGCCGCGTCTCGTCCACGACCACAGTGGTGTCGCCGCGGACGGTTTCCATCCAGGCACCGAATTCTTCGGCATTGCTCACGGTCGCCGACAAACTCACCAGGCGTACGTCCTCGGACAGGTGCAGGATCACTTCTTCCCACACCGCCCCACGGAACCGGTCGGCCAGGTAATGCACTTCGTCCATGACGACGTGCGAAAGCCCGCGCAGTGCCTCGGAGTTGGCGTAGAGCATGTTCCGCAGGACTTCGGTGGTCATGACGACCACCGGTGCGTCAGAGTTGATACTCGAATCACCCGTCAGCAGACCGACTTCGCCGGGGCCGTACCGCTCGACGAGTTCGGCGTACTTCTGATTGCTCAACGCTTTGATCGGCGTCGTGTAGAAACACTTGCGGCCCGCCGCGAGAGCCAGGTGGACAGCGAACTCGCCGACCACGGTCTTGCCTGCACCGGTCGGCGCGCAGACAAGGACGCCGTGGCCCGCTTCGAGCGCAACGCATGCCTTCACCTGGAATGGATCGAGTTCGAACTTCAGGCTGGACGCGAACGTGCTCAGTTCACTCTTGTTCATAACCACCTCGTCAGGGTTTCACACGCCGCCGACGTGGTGGCACGGCGCTCAGAGAGTGTCAGTGAAATCCTGGCCGGGCGCGTTGTCGCCGGCGGTGTCGGATTTCTCCGCGACCGGAGCCTTGGACTTGGACTTACGTCCGAACAATCCACTCGATTCGGCCTTGGGTTTGGTCGGATTGTCGAAAGCCTCGTTCAGATCGGACGGAGCCGAGATGGAGGAAGCTTCCTCGTCGGACAGTGCGCCCCAGTCTTCACCGGCGCGCTTGGCCTTACGTTTGTCGTTGAGGCGAGCGATCTGTACCGCGACCTCGAAGAGAAGCGTCAGAGCCAGCGCGAGCGCCAACATCGAGAACGGATCCGACCCTGGCGTGGCAACTGCAGCGAATACGAAGAGCCCGAAGATCAATCCTCGACGCCAGGCCTTCAAACGCTCGTACGTCAGAATGCCGGCAAAGTTCAACACGACGACGAGCAATGGAATTTCGAAGCTGACGCCGAAGATGAGCAGCAGATTGATGATGAAGCCGAAGTACTCCGAACCACTGAGCGCGGTGATCTGGACGTTGTCACCGATGGTCAGGAGGAAGTGCAAAGCCTTCGCCACGACGAGGTACGCCAGGATTGCGCCGAGAATGAAGAGAGCGGCACCCGCGGTGACGAATCCGACCGCGTAGCGACGCTCTTTGGCGTATAGGCCCGGGGTGATGAATGCCCACAATTGGTAAAGCCACACCGGGCAGGCAAGAACGATGCCGGCGGTGAGCGCCACTTTGAATCGCAGCATGAACTGCTCGAACGGCCCGGTCGCCAGCAATCGGCACGCGTCGTCGGTGCTGAGGTTGGCGCGACTCTCGGACGGAAGCTCACAGTACGGTCCGCGAAGCAGATCGCCCAGACTTTCGAGACCGAGTATCGAGTGTGAATACCAGAAGAAGCCGAACGCCGTGGTGATGATCACGCCGAGGAATGCGAACAACAAACGAGTCCGCAATTCGTACAGGTGGTCGACCAACGACATGGTGCCGTCTGGGTTGACCTTCCGCTTGCGGTTACGCGGGTCTAACGGAATACGCACTGTGCATCCTGGTCTTGGTCAGCAGACAACCGGGGTGAACGAATATTTCACCCCGGCTAGAACGCAGTGTGTACTAGAGCGGCTTGACTTCGGTCGGCTGCGCAACAGGTGCTGCTGCACCGTTTGCGACCACCGCGGTGTTGGCCGTCGGCAACTGTGCCGGAGCAGGCTGTGCGACCGGCGCGCTTGCGGGCGCCGCATCGTCGTTCTGCATTTCCTTGACTTCGCTCTTGAAGATGCGGAGGGAACGACCCAGACCGCGTGCTGCATCGGGAAGCTTCTTCGACCCGAACAGAATTACGACGACAACAGCGACAATCAGCCAATGCATCGGCTGCATTGCACCCATAACGACCTCCCATGATCAGATTCCTCGATGCTACCGGACACAACCGGCGCTCGGAGGTGCCAAAGCACTTACTTCAGCTACCTTTTACCTGTTTGTTTCCTGCGAACTCACTGAACGTGAAGTTTCCCGAAGTTTTACGAACCGATTACGTCATAGGCGTCGAGCGCCGCAACGGCTCGATCATGGACTTCGGAGACCAGTTCCGGCGGATGAAGGACCCGAACGCCCTCACCGAATCCCAACACCAGCCTTGCCATCCATTCAAGTGTTCCGAAACTCATCGTCGCCTCGACCGACCCGTCGTCGTTCACGTGCTCGACGTCCAACGGGTAGTAGTCGAGCATCCACACCCACTCTTTGGTGATGAACAACCGCGCTTCCGGAAGGGAACCGTCGCCGCTGAACAATTCGAGATTCGAATCCTCCTCGAGGGCCTGCGGCGGCGGGTCGGCGGGCTCGGCGAGTTGGACGGCGGCGTCGATCCGATCGAATCTGAACAACCGCACGCCCTCGGCTTGACGGCACCACGCCTGGAGGTAGCTGTAGTTGTCGACCAACACGATACGAACGGGGTCGACGATGCGCTCGGAGACCGCGTCACGCGAGGCCGAGTAATACGTCAATCGCAGGGCGGTCTTGTCTGCGAGCGCGGCTCTGACCGTCGCGGCTATCGGGTCTTCGGCGATATCCGGCGCCGGCGATGTGTCCCGGTCCTGACCGATGGCTCGTGCCGCGGCCGAGCCTGCTGCGTCCTCGATCTTCGCGATGGCACGCTGCGCCGAGGACGGATCGACCATGCCCGGCATTTCCACCAAGGACCGCAGGGCGATCAGCAACGCCGTCGCCTCCGTCGACGTGAGGCGCAACGGGCGATCGATCCCGGCCGAGAACGTGACCTCGATACTTTCCTCGGAGAAGGACAGGTCGATGAGATCACCGGGACCGTAACCGGGCAGTCCGCACACCCACAGTTGATTGAGGTCGGTCATCAGTTGAGTGGTGCTGACACCGAGCTCCTCGGCGGCCTCGGCGGGACTGATGCCAGGATTCGCGATGAAGTACGGCACGAGGTTGAGCAGCCGTGCCAACCGCGACGACAGTCGATTGCTCATCAGTGGTCCCCCTGTCCATTGCCGGTGATCGGGCTCGCCGCGGCGGCGCGCAGCTTCGCGACGACCTCAGCACGCAAATCCGGTGGGTCCAGTACCAATGCGTCCAACCCGTGACCGGCGATCAACCGAGCGGTCCATTCCCAGGATCGGACGGGGATGGCCAGCACGCTGCCGTCGCGATCGGTCAACCGCCGTTCGGACGACGACGTCGCAAGCCGCCGAAGCTCATGGGCGCGGCCGTCTGCGACCCACACCGTAGCCGTCCCGGTCACGACGCCCGAACCGGTCACGCGATCGACGACCTCGCGAAGGTCGACACCTTCAGGTTTGTGAACCGAACCGGCCGGGCCGAACTCCCTGACGTCGTCACCGATCCGTGAGAGCCGGAAGGTCCTCACCGCATCACGGTCGACGTCGTGCCCGACCAGGTACCACTTGCCGTTGTGCGTGACGACGCCCCACGGCTCGACGGTGCGCTCGGTGAACGGTTCGTTCAATGCGCCGCGGTGCTGAAAATGAACTGCTCGGCCGGCGTCGACCGCTGCAAGAAGCTTGCCGAGCGCGGGCTCCGAACCGCGGGTGCGCGCGGGAATCGCGGTGACCGGGGCGGCACTGACTTCTGAGTCGACCTGGACGCCGGCCGCTCGGAGTTTGAGTAGTGCACTCTGCGCTGCCGAAATCAGTTCCGGCGACTCCCACAACTGCACCGCGACGGCGACTGCAGCAGATTCCTCGCTGGTGAGGTCCACGTCCGGAAGCTCGTAGGCATTGCGATTGATCCGATACCCCTCGACGGTCGAGAACCGTCCTGCCAGACCGGTTTCCAACGGGACACCCAGGTCACGAAGTTCGTTCTTGTCGCGCTCGAACATCCGACTGAACGCTTCGTAGTTCGCGGAATCGTTGTACCCGGCCACACTGTCACGGATTTTCTCCGCCGTGAGGAACTGTCTGGTGGACAGCAATGCGATCACCAGGTTCATCAACCGCTCGATTTTTGATGTCGCCACGCCGAAATCCTAGTGGCTATCCGATAACCGAACGCGCGCCGGACACTTTCGTGCCCGGCGCGTCGCCGCAAAACAGACCTGCCGTCTTGTACATCTCGAAATTGAGTGACCTACATCGAAGCGATCAAACGCTCGACACGCTCGTCGACGGAGCGGAACGGGTCCTTGCACAGCACCGTTCTCTGCGCCTGATCGTTGAGCTTGAGGTGAACCCAGTCGACTGTGAAGTCCCGGCCTGCTGCCTGGGCTGCGGTGATGAAGTCGCCCCGCAATTTGGCGCGCGTGGTCTGCGGCGGATTCTCGACGGCGTCGTCGATCGTTTCGTCCTCGGTGACCCGCTTGACCAAGCCCTTGCGCTGGAGAACGTCGAAGACACCCCGGCCGCGTTTGATGTCGTGGTACGCCAAGTCGAGCTGCGCGATCTTGGGATCGGACAGGTCGAAACCGTGACGGTCCTGGTAGCGCTGGAACAGCTTGCGCTTGATGACCCAGTCGATCTCCGTGTCGACCTTCGCAAAATCCTGAGCTTCGACGGCATCGAGGGTGCGACCCCACAGGTCGACTACCTGCTCCACCTGCGGGTCCGGTTCGCGGTTACGCAGATGTTCGACTGCCTTGGCGTGGTATTCGCGTTGAATATCGAGGGCACTGGCCTGACGTCCACCAGCAAGGCGAACCGGCTTTTTACCGGTCACGTCGTGACTGACCTCGCGGATGGCACGAATCGGGTTGTCCAGCGCGAAATCGCGGAACGACACCCCGGCTTCGATCATCTCGAGCACCAGTGCGGCAGAACCGACCTTGAGCATCGTCGTCGTTTCGGCCATGTTCGAATCGCCGACGATCACGTGCAGGCGGCGGTACTTCTCGGCGTCCGCGTGCGGTTCGTCGCGGGTGTTGATGATCGGACGCGAGCGAGTGGTAGCCGACGAGACGCCCTCCCAGATGTGTTCCGCGCGCTGCGAGAGGCAGAACGTCGCGGCCTTCGGAGTCTGCAGTACCTTTCCGGCGCCGCAGATCAACTGGCGCGTGACGAGGAACGGCAACAAGACATCCGAAATGCGGGAGAACTCACCGGCGCGCGCGACGAGAAAGTTCTCGTGGCAGCCGTACGAGTTTCCGGCCGAGTCGGTGTTGTTCTTGAAGAGATAGATGTCGCCACCAATACCCTCCTCGGCGAGTCTCGCCTCGGCGTCGATCAGCAGTTCTTCGAGTACACGCTCACCGGCACGGTCGTGATTGACCAGCTGGATGAGGCTGTCGCACTCGGCCGTCGCGTACTCCGGGTGCGAACCCACATCCAGGTACAAGCGAGCTCCGTTACGGAGGAAGACGTTGGAGCTGCGACCCCACGACACGACACGACGGAAGAGGTAACGAGCAACCTCGTCGGGGCTCAGTCTCCTGTGCCCGTGAAAGGTGCAGGTAACGCCGAATTCCGTCTCGATACCCATGATTCGTCTCTGCACACTTCGACAGTACAACCAGAATGCGAGGTTCACCCGTGTACTTCGATCGCGTCGTAAGTCACGACTCGACAACGTCGGGCGGCAGCATAGTGTGACGGTGTGAGCCTTATTCGCCGAAAAGTTGTCCGAAGCGACGTCAAAGTCATGGAAAGCACTGGAGCACTGCGCCCTTCCGTGCTCGACCCGACCATGCGGTTTCTCTCCAGAGCCGCCGATCACGGCGTTTTGTGGATGGTTGTCGCCGCCTTGCTCGCGATGATCGGCGGGCGGCCCCGTAGGGCAGCAGCACGCGGGCTGCTCGCACTGGCCGGTTCCAGCGCGCTGGCCAACGGCATACTCAAGCCCCTCTTTCCCCGCCGACGCCCACCGGCACGCGTCTGGCTGAGCCCGAAGCGAGGCGTCGACATTCCGACGTCGTCCTCGTTCCCCTCCGGACATTCGTCTTCGGCCGCGGCATTCACCGCGGCAGTGGCCATGGAGTCCCCGGTTGCTGGAGCTGCTCTCGCACCACTGGCCGCAGCAGTGGCGTACTCACGCGTTCACAACGGAGTCCACTGGCCGTCCGACGTCTTCGCAGGCCTCGCGGTCGGCGGTGCTATCGCTGCCGGCACGCGTCGTTGGTGGGCGGTACGCGACGAAGAGCCCGCCGAACTCGGACCCGAGTGCGTGGTTCCCGCGCTCCCGCGCGGAGAAGGCTTGTTGGTCTTCACCAATCCTGGTTCAGGCTCCGAGGACGACGGGATCGTGGAATCGATTCGAGAACTACTACCTGCGGCGATCGTCTACGAGTTCGACGCGGACATCGACTTCGACATGCAGATCGATGCCAAGATCCCCGAGCTCTCGCCGAAAGCGTTGGGTGTATGCGGCGGCGACGGAACAGTGGTCACGGTCGCGACCGCGGCGACAAAGCACGAGCTACCACTTGCGGTTTTTCCCGGCGGAACATTGAACCATTTCGCCCGCGACGTCGGGGCGGTGAATGTCGAGGAGACCGCACAGGCAGTCGAGTCCGGTCAGGCGGCATTCGTCGACCACGCGGTGGTGCGCACGGATTCCGGAGTGACTGCACGGTTTCTCAACACAGCCAGCCTCGGTGGATACCCGGATGCTGTGCGCCTGAGGGAAAAATGGGAACCGCGTTTCGGTAAGTGGCCGGCCGCAGGAGCCGCGATGATCCGGGTTCTCGCAGCGGCGGAGCCGATGACGGTGACCATCGACGGGAAGCGGACCACAATCTGGATGCTGTTCGTCGGAAACGGGCGATACTCCCCCGCCGATCAGGTGCCGATGTCGCGTCCGGAGATGAACCGTGGACTACTCGACGTCCGCTATCTGCGCGCGGACAAGAAATTCTCGCGCTCACGTCTGCTGTTTGCGGCTGCCACAGGAACATTGGGCAGCTCGCGGGTCTACGTTCGCGAACTCGTCTCGTCGATGTCGGTCCGAGTCGCCGATTCACCGGTAGCCATCGCCACCGACGGTGAAGTGGTGGCAGACGCGCGCCGGTTCGATTTCGACACCGAACCGGGCGCGGTGGCCGTCTACCGAGTCACTCAGTAACTCCAGACCTGCAGTAACTCCCCGACCTACGGAGTATCTACGAGGGTGCGTCGCCGTTTGCCGGCGGCGCATCCTCGACTGCTGCCGGAGCTGGAAGCATCTCTTCCAAAACCGTTCCAGCGATCCGTTTGAACGCACGGCGTGGACGATTGCTGTCGAGTACGGCAACCTCGAGTGCACTCACATCGAGAGTTCGTGGTTCCGCCTCAGTGGTTCCGGCCGGTGCCGGGCCGCCCTTTTGGAGCGCCCCGACTGCAATCCGCACTGCGGATTCGAGGTCGAGGTCTCGCTGGTACGACTCGCGCATCGCCGTCACGATCGGTTCGGTCGTGCCGCCCATGACCACGAATTCCTGCTCGTCCGCGATGGATCCGTCGTACGTGATCCGGTAGAGCTGAGCCGGCGTACTGCTTCCGAAGCGACCGATCTCGGCAACACAGATCTCGACCTCGTACGGCTTGGGCTGCTCGGTGAAGATCGTTCCCAGGGTTTGTGCGTACGCATTGGCGAGCGAACGCCCGGTGACGTCCCGACGGTCGTACGAGTACCCACGCATGTCTGCGTGGACGATGCCCGCGCGGCGCAGATTCTCGAACTCGTTGTACTTGCCCACTGCCGCGAATCCGAGACGGTCGTACAGTTCGCTGACCTTGTGCAGAGCACGCGACGGGTTCTCGGCGACAAAGAGCACTCCGTCGCGGTAGGTGAGAACGACGACGCTGCGCCCGCGGGCAATTCCCTTGCGCGCCAATTCCGAACGATCGCGCATGATCTGTTCGGCTGATGCGTAATACGGCATCGTCATAGCGCAGACTCCCCTTCCGGACTCGCGGTCGCCGTGCGAGCCGCGACGATCTCCCTGGCGATCTCGGCAGCCCTGGTGGGCAACAACTCGACAGCGCCGGCCGAGGTGATGGTGACCGCCGTCGGATAGATCCCTCGTGTCAGATCAGGACCACCGGTAGCCGAATCGTCATCTGCCGCGTCGTAGAGCGCCTCGACGGCGAACCGAAGCGCGGTGTCCTCGTCGATTCCCGGTGAATACAGCTTCTTGAGCGCCGATTTCGCGAACAGGGAGCCGGATCCGACTGCGTGATAGCCCGCGCGCTCCTCGTATCGCCCACCGACGACGTCGTAGGAGACGATGCGACCGGCGGTGGACGGATCGACCGCGTCCAGGTCGTAACCCACGAGCAGTGGCACAACCGCCAAACCTTGCATCGCTGCTCCGAGATTTCCTCGAACCATCGACGAAAGTCGATTGGCCTTGCCGTCGAACGTGAGTGGGACGCCTTCGATCTTCTCGTAATGTTCGAGCTCGACCGCGAAGAGCCGGACCAGTTCGATTGCGATCCCGGCCGTACCGGCAATACCCGCAGCCGAGTAGTCGTCCGTGACGTACACCTTCTGCACGTCACGGCTGGCGATGAGATTGCCCATCGTCGCTCGGCGATCACCCGCGAGCAGAACACCACCCGCATAGCTGATCGCGACGATGGTGGTGCCGTGCGGAGCTACGTCTCCCCCGCCCATGACAACACCTCCTGTGTCGGCGAAGCGGTTCTGCGGAAGATGCTCCGGTGCATGCACCCGAAGGTATTCCGAGAATGACGACAGATTCGAGCCGAAGCTCAACCGTGTGTCCCCGTCTGTGATCCGGGGCGCGCGATCCACCGTCACTGGCCGCCCTTCTGGACGTAGGCACGGACGAAGTCCTCGGCGTTCTCTTCCAACACGTCGTCGATCTCGTCGAGCAGGTCGTCGGTTTCTGCAGCGAGCTTCTCGCGACGTTCCTGGCCGGCACTGCCGTCGCCACCAGTGGTTTCGTCGTCTTCGCCGCCACCGGCACGCTGCGTCTGTTCTTGAGCCATCGCCGTCGACCTCCTTGTGTGAAGGGAGCTCTCGCGAGCATCCTGTTCGGCCCAGCAGAGTCGGTAACTGATCCCGCTCGGACCTTCACCCTACCGAGCGGCACCGTCAGGTGTGGAGAGACGCGACGGCGAGCCGCATCGGCTGATTTCAGTGAGTGAGCTGATCAACCAGTTCCGCGGCGCTGTCCACGGAGTCGAGCAACGCTCCGACGTGCGCTTTGGTACCTCGAAGCGGCTCGAGGGTGGGGATACGGATCAACGATTCACCGCCGAGATCGAAGATGACCGAATCCCAGCTCGCGGCCGCGATATCGGCACCGAATCGGCGTAGGCACTCGCCCCGGAAGTATGCGCGAGTGTCGGTGGGAGGGTTCGTGACCGCGTCGAGAACTTGCTGTTCGGTGACAAGCCGCTCCATGGAGCCGCGAGCAACCAGGCGGTTGTACAGGCCCTTGTCGAGTCGCACGTCGGAGTACTGCAGATCCACCAGATGCAATCGCGGCGCCGACCACGCGAGTCCCTCACGATTGCGGAACCCTTCGAGCAGACGCAGTTTGGCCGGCCAGTCGAGGATGTTCGCGCACTCCATGGGATCGCGCTCGAGGAGATCGAGAACCATCGCCCACTTGGCGACGATATCGTCCGCTCGCGGATCACGATCGGTCTCACGGTCGAGGAACTTCGAGACACGTTCGAGGTAAATGCGTTGCAGCGCAAGCCCTGTCAGTTCACGTCCGTCGGCCAGCGCAACGGTCTTGCGCAGAGTGGGGTCGTGACTGATGTGGTGGACGGCCGTGACCGGACGCGCCAGTTGCAGATCGGTGAGGTCGACACCTGCCTCGATCAGGTCGAGTACCAGCGCCGTTGTTCCAACCTTGAGGTACGTCGACATCTCCGCGAGGTTCGCGTCACCGATGATGACGTGCAGGCGGCGATACTTGTCCGCATCCGCGTGCGGTTCGTCGCGGGTGTTGATGATTCCGCGCTTGAGAGTGGTCTCGAGGCCTACTTCGACCTCGATGTAGTCGGATCGCTGCGAAAGCTGGAATCCGGCCTCGTCGCCGGACTGACCGAGACCCACACGACCGGAACCGCAGATCACCTGCCGGGACGCGAAAAACGGCGTCAATCCTGTCACGATCGAGGCGAACGGGGTCTCACGTGAGCAGAGGTAGTTCTCGTGCGTGCCGTACGAGGCACCCTTGCCGTCGACGTTGTTCTTGTACAGCTGGAGCCGAGGCGCACCCGGCACGCTGGATGCGTGCCGCGCAGCCGCTTCCATGACGCGTTCGCCGGCCTTGTCCCAGATCACGGCGTCGAGCGGGTCGGCGACCTCGGGCGCCGAATACTCCGGATGTGCGTGGTCGACGTACAACCGTGCCCCGTTGGTGAGAATCATGTTCGCGGCGCCGATCTCGTCCGCGTCGATCACCGGCGCGGGACCGCTCATTCGCCCCAGATCGAAGCCTCGGGCATCTCGCAGCGGAGATTCGACCTCGTAATCCCAGCGTGTGCGCTTGGCCCGTGGCACGCCCGCTGCGGCGGCGTAGGCAAGCACCGCCTGGGTTGAAGTGAGAATCGGATTCGCCGACGGCTCACTGGGTGAAGATATTCCGTATTCGACCTCGACACCGATGATCCGCTGCATGACACAAGAGCCTATGTGATTGCGGCGCGGCACCCACAGGCGTGGCACAGTTGGAGGAATGCACCAACCTCTCACCGCAGACCTGAATCCCGCGGACGAGGTAGTCGCCGTGTACGACCGGACGGGTAATCCGATCGGCCGAGCACCACGTTCCGTCGTCTACTCGGGTGGGCTCTGGCACGCGAGTGCGGGCGTCCTGGTTCGTACCGGGGACGGCTCCCGCATATACGTCCATCGCCGAACCGACACGAAAGCGGTGTTCGGGGGCTATCACGACTGTCTTGCCGGAGGTGTCGTCGATCCAGGTGAGACGCCGCAGGAAACTGCGATCCGTGAAGTCGGTGAAGAACTCGGAATCTTCGGAACGGCAGACCAGCCACTCCGACTGACGGAGATCGCTCGAAAATCCTGGGACGGCGAGTGGAACAACTCTCCGTTGCGCTGTCACCTGTTTGCGTTCGAACTCAGATACGACGGGCCGATGGCACATCAGCCCAGCGAGATCGCCGAAGGTTGGTGGTGGACGCCGAAAGAACTCGGCGCCCACCTGCAGGACCCGTCGTGGCCGTTCGTTCCGGACTCACGCGCGCTGCTGGCCGACTATTGCTGGAGCTGAACACCGCTGGGACTGAACACCGCTGGGACTGAACACTGGTGGGACCTGTGATCAGCCCGGGGTGATCGCCGAGAGCCAAGCAGCGAACGCGCTGGGGTTGCGGGTCTGCGCGAGAACGCGTCCTGGGCCGGTGAAGTCGAAGACAAATCCTTCACCGGACTTCATCGACTGAATGGTGCGCCCCTGAACGGCGCGCCGCATGTTGAAATTCATGCCGAGGTCGTAGGCGACCACGTGACCGGTATCGATCGTGACTGTCTCGCCTGGCTGCAAGTCGATGACGTCGATCGCGCCGTAGACGGCCAGCACTACTTCACCGTCGCCACTTGCCCGCAGGCCGAATCCTCCCTCACCGCCGAAGAGGTTGGACATGCCGCCCCACTTGGACTCGACCGTCACACCGTAGGAGTTGGCCAACCAGGTTCCACGGTTGAGGAAGAACGGGCGATCAGAGGTGATGGTCAGCGGGATCAGATCTCCGGGAAGCACACCAGTCACGTCGACCCAACCACCTTGCGGCGGAGCGGTATACGTCGTGACGAAAAATGATTCGCCGCTCAGCATCGACCGCTTGAGTCCCTGCAGGACGCCGCCCTGCGCCTTCGCTTCGAGAACTACGCCGGCAGAATGCGCGAGCATCGCCCCGCTCTCCACGCGCAGCGGTTCGCCGGGCGCGAGGTAGCAGCGAGCGACTGTGGACGACGGATTGTGTCGAAGATGTATCTGCACGGCGGGACTCTAAACCAGCGCGACCGACCGGTCCAATCGCAACGAAGTCAACGGCAGCGACGCAGAGATCGGGCCGACAACTCTCGCGGAGTGGCCGGCCCGATCGATGTTCGTTTCGTTACAGGTACTGGCCCGTGTTCGACTCCGTGTCGATCGCGCGGCTCGCACTGGCGTTCTTGCCCGTGACGAGAGTGCGGATGTAGACGATCCGCTCACCCTTCTTGCCCGAAATACGTGCCCAGTCATCAGGATTGGTGGTGTTGGGCAGATCCTCGTTCTCGGCGAACTCGTCGACGATGGAATCGAAGAGGTGCTGCACACGCAAGCCCGGAGCACCGGTGTCGAGCACAGACTTGATCGCGTACTTCTTGGCGCGGTCGACGATGTTCTGGATCATCGCCCCCGAGTTGAAGTCCTTGAAGAACAGAACTTCCTTGTCGCCGTTGGCGTACGTGACCTCGAGGAAACGATTCTCTTCGCTCTCCGCGTACATGCGATCGACGACGCGAACGATCATCGCCTTCAAGCATGCAGTGCGATCTCCACCGAACTCGGCGAGGTCGTCTGCATTGATCGGCAGACCGTCCACCAGGTACTTCGAGAAGATGTCCTGAGCCGATTCCGCGTCGGGGCGCTCGATCTTGATCTTCACGTCCAGTCGGCCGGGACGCAGGATGGCCGGGTCGATCATGTCCTCACGGTTGGAGGCGCCGATGACGATGACGTTCTCGAGCCCTTCCACGCCGTCGATCTCGCTGAGCAGCTGCGGAACAACCGTTGTCTCGACGTCGGAGGAGACTCCTGAACCACGGGTACGGAAGATCGAGTCCATCTCGTCGAAGAAGACGATCACCGGAGTGCCCTCGGACGCCTTCTCACGAGCACGCTGGAAGATCATCCGGATGTGACGCTCGGTTTCGCCGACGAACTTGTTCAGAAGTTCCGGGCCCTTGATGTTCAGGAAGTAGGACTTGGCGTCCTTGCTGTCCTGACCGCGGGCTTCGGCGATCTTCTTGGCCAACGAGTTGGCGACGGCCTTGGCGATGAGCGTCTTGCCGCAACCAGGCGGACCGTAGAGCAGTACACCCTTCGGCGGCCTCAGCGAGTACTCGTGGAACAGATCCTTGTGGAGGAACGGGAGTTCGACGGCATCACGGATCTGCTCGATCTGACGCCCGAGACCACCGATGTCGTCGTAGTGAACGTCCGGAACTTCCTCGAGAACCAGATCTTCGACCTCGGCCTTCGGGATGCGCTCGAAGGCGTACCCGGCCTTGGTGTCGACGAGCAACGAGTCACCCGGACGCAGTTTCCTGGTCGGAGAATCGGCGTCGTACGCGATGATGTCGGCTTCGGGGTCGGCGAAGACGGCTGCCAACGGCGCTGCGAGCCAGACGATGCGCTCTTCGTCGGCATGACCGACCACCAGTGCGCGCAAGCCGTCGTCGAGTACCTCACGGAGCGTGCTGATCTCACCGACCTGCTCGTAGGTGCCGGCCTCGACGATGGTGAGTGCCTCGTTGAGGCGAACCGTCTGCCCGAGGGCGAGGGTGTCCGTGTCGATGTTCGGTGAGCACGTCAACCGCATCTTGCGACCCGACGTGAACACGTCGACGGTCTTGTCCTCGTGTACCGAGAGAAGGACTCCGTAACCGCTCGGCGGTTGACCGAGTCTGTCGACTTCTTCACGAAGCGCGATGAGCTGCTGACGGGCCTCTTTGAGGGTGTCCATCAACTTGCTGTTTCGGATGGACAACGAGTCCACCTTCGACTCCAGCTCACGCACCTGCTCCGGCGATTGTGCAAGTTGTCGGCGCAGTACTTGTGCTTCCACTCGTAGCGCGTGGAGTTCTTCTGCTGCCGCAACCGAATCCGGGTTCTCTGTCGAGCTCATGTGCGTCTCCTCCCAGTGCGATCCATCAACGCTACCGGCATAAGGCCCCAACTGTCGCCAGACACGGTGCGCGAGTGCGAATTCACACCTGCGCGCGGACCGTGCCGACTGGTCTCGAGCCAGAATTTGGTCATGTTAGCCTTGCCTACAAGATGGAGACAGCGCCTGTCTCTCTTTACAACGAAAGGTAACGCTGTGATCATCCGCAAGACTCTCATCAGCGCTTGTGCTGTCGCTGCCGTCCTGACCATGGGTGCATGCAGCTCGGACGACAACAAGGATTCGACGGCTGCAAGTTCGACTTCCGCCGCCGCCTCGAGCACCACGGCCAAGGCCTCGGCTTCCGCCACGACGTCAGCTGCCGCTGCCGCAGCGGCTCCGACGGCCGAGGAGCTCAACGCTTCGCTCGTCGCTCTGATCGATCCGGCCAAGCCGATCGAGGAGAAGACCGCTCTGGTGGTCGACGGAACCAAGCGTCAGGCCAACATCGAGACGATGAGTGCTGCGCTGGGCGGTAACCCGGCCTACGCGATCACGTTCAACGTGGACAACGTAAAGGTCGACGGTCAGACCGCAACCGCAGACGTCGCCGTCGTCAGCCCGCACGGCGCCGCCCCGGCCACCCCGTGGACCTGGGAGCTCGAAGACGGCTCCTGGAAGCTGTCCGACACCTCGGCATGCGTGCTCCTGGAAATGGGCCGCGCTTCCTGCACCGCATAACTTCCAGCTACTACAAGAGCGGCGATCCGGATACCGGATCGCCGCTCTTGCTGTTTTCGTGTGACTACTTGGCCGCGGTGTTCGAGCCCTTGCCCGCACGCCGCTGCGGCTTCGGGGTGACAGTTCCTTCGGCGAGACGACGAGCGCTCACGAGGAACGCGGTGTGGCCTTGCATCCGATGTTCGGGGCGCACCGCCAATCCGACGACGTGCCAACCGCGCACGATCGATTCCCACGAGCGGGGCTCGGTCCAGCATTCCTGCTCCCGCATCGCCTCGACGACCTTCGAGAGCTGAGTAACGGTCGCGACGTAGACGATCAACACGCCGCCCGGCACGAGTGCCTTCGAGACGGCGGGCAGGACGTCCCACGGGGCCAGCATGTCGAGGACGACGCGATCGACCTTGCCTCCGTGCGCTTCCGGATCGAACTCGGCGAGATCGGCGATGGTCAGTTCCCAGTTCGGCGGACGTTCCCCGAAGAAGGTCTCGACGTTGCGAACCGCATGTTCGGCATGATCGTCGCGGACCTCGTAGGAGATGACCTTGCCCTCGGGTCCGACGGCACGCAGCAGCGAACATGTCAGTGCGCCGGAGCCGGCTCCGGCCTCGAGCACGCGTGCTCCGGGGAACACGTCGCCTTCGTGGACGATCTGAGCTGCGTCCTTCGGGTAGATGACCTGGGCACCGCGCGGCATGGACAGCACGTAGTCCACCAGCAGGGGGCGCAGTGCGAGATAGGGCGTGCCGTTGACCGACTTGACGACGCTGCCCTCGTCGGCACCGATCAGATCGTTGTGAACGATTCCGCCCTTGTGGGTGTGGTATTCGCGGTTCGCCTCGAGAACGATCGTGTAGTGGCGTCCCTTGCCGTCGGTCAGCTGTACTCGGTCGCCGACGCGGAACGGACCTGACGGCCGCTTGCCCGGCGCAGTGAGATCAGCTTCTGGAAGCTCTTGTTCGGGAATCTCGGCGACAGCGGACTGCACAACCTCATCCACTTCGGTCGTGCCTTCTTCTGGTTGCAGCTCGTTCGCCATGCGCAGATGATCCCTGTTCGCTTGTTTCCGGTGTCCTCGCCACCGGCTCCGACGGAGTTGTCGGACCAACCGCATAGCCTGCCAGGTGTGAGCTCTGTCGAATTGCCAACCCCCACTCCAACGGGTGCAACATCACACGAGCGCCCGCGTAGTCGGCCGGCGCTCTCTCCGTCTCGGGCGGGTGACTATAAACAATGCCCCCTGCTCTATCGCTTCCGAGCAGTCGACAGAATTCCGGAAACGCCAACCAGAGCCCAGGTCAGAGGCACCGTCGTACACGCGGCACTGGAAGCACTGTTTGCACTGCCGACCGGTCACCGGGTTCCCGATCGCGCAGCCGAACTCGTCCGTCCCGCGTGGGAACGTGTCAGTGCCGAGTCTCCCGAGGCCGCTGACCTTGTTCCGGAGGGCGAGCTGGATTCGTTCCTCGACGAAGTCGGCAAGCTCGTCGCGACGTACTACACGCTCGAAGATCCCACTCGATTCGATGCCGAGGCGTGCGAGGTCTACGTCGAGACCGAATTGGAGAACGGCGTTCGACTCCGCGGCTTCGTCGACCGGATAGACGTTGCACCGACGGGTGAGGTGCGGGTGGTCGACTACAAGACCGGAAAAGCGCCTCGCGAGTTCACCGAATCCAAGGCGCTCTTCCAGATGAAGTTCTACGCGCTCGTACTGCTGCGCACTCGCGGAATCGTTCCCGCACAACTGCGCCTGATCTATCTGGCCTCCGGTTCGATTCTCACGTACGCCCCGGATCACGACGAGCTCATCCGATTCGAGCGAACCCTCTCCGCCATCTGGAAAGCGATCCTCGCAGCAGGTGCGACCGGAGACTTCAGACCCAAGCCTGGCAAACTGTGCGACTGGTGCGATCACAAGTCACTGTGCCCCTCGTTCGGCGGAACACCTCCGCCGTATCCAGGTTGGCCGGACCTGCTGAGCACCGAACCTGTTGCCGCAAAGGAGAATTCATAACATGACGGACAGTTCGTACTACCGCTACCTCGGAACGACGGAGGAAGGGCACGAGCGGTTCGCGAGCACGCAGGCAACTGTCAGCATCTGGGGCCCGACACTGCAGCACGGCGCTCCCCCGTCGGCGCTGTTGGTACGAGCCCTCGAGCGGTGCGGTGCGCGCGACGAAACCCGTCTGACGCGCGTCGTCGTCGAGATTCTCGGACCGATTCCGATTGCCGACCTCGAAGTCCGGTCCTGGATCGAACGACCCGGTCGCCGAATCGAATTGATCGTCGCCGAACTGTGGGCAACCACCGCCGACGGATCTGCACGCGCGGTTGCGCGCGGTACGGCGTGGCGGATGGAGACGGTGGATACCGGCGACGTCGTCCACGTAGTCGATCCCCCGCTCGAACCCCGCGACAGCGGCACCCCGGGCGTTCTCGAGGGTCTGTGGAGCGTCGGCTATCTCAAGACCCTCGACTGGTCCTGGATTGCTCCGATCGGGTGCGTGGGAACCGGGAAGGTATGGGCGCGCCCCAAGCCAGAGCTGGTCGAGGGTGAGAAGATGTCTGCTCTCGAGCGTTTGTTCGCGGTGGCCGACATCTCAAACGGGGTCGGCGCCAAGCTCGACCCGGAGCACTGGACGTTCCTCAACACAGATCTCACGGTGCATATCTTCCGTGTGCCCGAGGGAGAGTGGGTCGGTGTCGCCGCCGAAACCACAACGGGTCCGGACGGCGTCGGCATGTGTGCGGGCGTGCTCTACGACGAGCAGGGTGCCGTGGGCCGTATCGCCCAGACTTTGCAGATTCGCGCCCGTTCCTGATTTTCAGGAACGGGCGCGAATGCGCGTAAATCTATTCAGGCAGTGATCAGAAAGCGCGTACCGAGCGGATGTTCGACGCGAGGATGGCCTTGGCACCGAGTTCGGCCAAGGCATCCATCACCTGGTTGTGTCCCTTGATCGGGACCATCGCGCGAACCGCGACCCAGTCGGGATCGGCCAACGGTGAGAGGGTCGGCGATTCCATTCCGGGAGTCATCTTGATGGCGTCGTCGAGGATGGTGCGCGGGCAGTCGTAGTCGATCATCAGATTCTGCTGCGCGAAGACAATTCCGCGTACGCGTTCGATGAGCTGGTTGCGTGCGGGATCGTCCTGCGGAGCGCCGGTGCGCTCGATCAGGACACCTTCGGAATCGCAGAGCGATTCACCGAAAGCCACGAGGTTGTGTTGGCGGAGAGTACGACCCGATCCGACCACGTCGGCGATCGCGTCGGCGACGCCGAGCTGAATCGAGATTTCCACTGCTCCGTCGAGACGGATGACGGTGGCGTCGAGTCCGCGATCTGTGAGGTCCTTACGGACCAGGTTCGGGTACGACGTTGCAATGCGCAGGCCGGACAGATCCTCGACGGCCCAGTCCTTGCCGGCCGGTGCTGCGTAACGGAACGACGAACGGCCGAAGCCCAGTGACAGACGCTCGGATACGGGAGCACCCGAGTCGCCGGCGAGATCACGACCGGTGATGCCGAGATCCAGCTCACCGGAGCCGACGTAGATCGCAATGTCCTTGGGGCGCAAGAAGAAGAACTCGACCTGATTGGCCGGATCGAGGACTGTCAGATCACGGGAATCGGTGCGTCGACGGTAGCCGGCCTCGCTGAGAATCTCGGCGGCGGACTCGGACAGTGAGCCTTTGTTGGGAACTGCTACGCGCAGCATGGTGGATGTCCTTTCGGAAGGTGTGGGTGACGTGAGACGACATGAATCGGAAGCCCTGGACGAGCGAGAGGGAGTACACCTCGCTGGTCAGCTCCGATCACAGATGTCGGTACACGTCCTCGAGGGTCAGTCCGCGACCGACCATCAACACCTGCGTCCAGTACAGCAGCTGGGAAATTTCCTCGGCGAGCTGCTCATCGCTCTGGTATTCCGCAGCGATCCACACTTCACCGGCTTCCTCGATGACCTTTTTGCCCTGAGCATGCACACCGGCGTCGAGGGCGGCGACAGTGCCGGACCCCTCGGGGCGAGTAGCAGCGCGCTCGGTCAATTCGGCGAACAAGGATTCGAAGGTCTTCACGGGTAGCTATTCTTTCACGAGGACGGAAGCGGTTTTCACACGCCCACGAACAGCGGTGTTCACAGGCCTGCGTCGAGGCTGCGCGAACTCACGAACCTGCGGGTCTGCCCGGTGATCGGATCCGGGTACTCCAACGCTCGCGCCAACAATCGCAACGGAGTCGAGAAGTCACCGGGCACTGCGGGCAGATACTCCGGATAGTAATTGTCACCGACGATCGGGACGCCCAGCGAGTTGAGGTGCAGCCGAAGCTGATGGGTCCGGCCGGTCCGTGGGAGCAACCTGTATCGCCCGAGCGTCCGGCCCGCCGAGTCGGTGATCACCTCGATCAGTTCGATCGAGGTCTCACTGTTCGGCTCGCCCGCGATTTCGGTAGCCGTCATCTCGCCGTGAACTTTGTTGATGCGGCTGCGCACCGTGCGAGGGAAAGTCAGTTCCGGATCGAAGCCCGCAATCGCCTCGTACTCCTTGACGATCCGCTGCTCGGCAAAAAGTTCCTGGTACGGCCGTCGTAGGTCCGGTGTCACGGTGAACACGATGACACCCGCCGTCATCCGGTCGAGGCGGTGAACTGGCGCAAGATCTGGAAGGTCCAGGTCACGACGCAGGCGCACGACTGCGCTTTCGACGATGTGCGCTCCCCGTGGAATGGTCGCCAGGAAGTGCGGTTTGTCGATCACGAGAATCGAGTCGTCGCGGTACAAGATCTCGATCTCGTGCGGAACCGGAATCTCGGGGGCCGGCTCGCGGTAGAAGTACACGAACCGGGTCGGCTGATAGGGCGTTCGGCTCGTGATCTTCCGCCCGTGCTCGTCGACGACGTCCCCGGCGCTGACGAGGTCCGCCCACAGGTCCCGCTCCCCGGGATGCTCGCCGACCAGGTGCTCGAGGACGGTCCGCGCCGACGACTCCGCCGGCATCCGCAGCCGGTCAGGTCCGAGACCGTTTCGGATCGGCAACGGAGCCTTGGGCACAGCTCAGTCCTGCTCGAGGTCTGGTGAACAACTCTCGCAGAGCAATTCGAGGGTTCGGCCGTCGCCGTCGATCCGGTTGCGGTACCGCGGGGTCGGAGTACCACAATCGACACACACGCCGAGTGTCTTGGCTTCGGATGAGAACTCGATGTTCATCCGCTTGTCGAACACGTACAGGGAACCGTCCCAGAGGCCGCGGTCGCCGAAAGTCTCGCCGTAACGGACGATTCCGCCGTCCAACTGATAGACCTCGTCGAAGCCACGTGAGCGCATCAGCGAAGACAACACCTCACAGCGCACTCCGCCGGTGCAGTACGTGACCACGGCTTTGCCCTTGAGATGGTCGTATTTGCCACTGTCGAGTTCGTTGACGAAATCCCGAGTGGTGGCGACGTCCGGAACTATCGCATCTCGGAAACGGCCGATCTCGGCTTCGAAGGCATTGCGCCCGTCGAAGAACACGACGTCGTCACCGCGAGTGTCGACGAGTTCGTGTAGTTCCTTGGGCACCAGGTGAACTCCTCCGCCGACCACACCGTTCTCGTCGACTTTCAGCTCGTCGGGGGCACCGAACGTCACGATCTCCGAGCGTGCCTTGACACTCAGACGAGGGAAATCGTTCCCGAGGCCGTCCGACCACTTGATGTCAGCGGTACGGAAGGGTTCGTAACCACGCGTACCACGGACATATCGCTTGACATCCTCGATGTCTCCGCCGACCGTCGCGTTGATCCCGTGCGGCGAGACGATGATCCGGCCCGTCAGGTTGTTGGACTCGGCCAGGCTGTGCTGCCACAGCTTGATCGCTTCCGGGTCCGCCAACGGCGTGAACTGGTAGAAGAGAACAATTTTCGGAATAGCCACAGCAAATCCAGCCTAACGTGCCGCGCTCGAGTGAACGTCGTGAAGATCGTGAATGGACAAGTCCACCAGAGACTCTCGAAACACACGTCCAGGGCCGGCCGGGACGTCGACCTCACACGGAACGACGAGCACCGCGCAACCCGCAGCGCTGGCCGACGCCGTGCCGGTCGGCGAGTCCTCGATCGCGAGGCACTGCGCAGGCTCGAGTCCGAGCAGATGCGCGCCGCGCAGGTACGGATCCGCTGCCGGTTTCCCGTTGGGGACCTCGTCGCCACACACCGAATGGTCGAAGAACTCACGGCCGAGCATGCCGAGTGCCCGATCTACCAGAACTCGCTCGGTGTTGGTGACCAGTGCCGAACCCAAACCACCGTCACGCACGGTCGACAGTGCGTCGCGAGCACCCGGCCGCCAGGTCACGCCGTCCTCGAACAGATCGCCGACGCGGGTGTACATCCAGTCCTTCGCCTCGGCGATGGCATCGGGATGCTTCTCCAGGCCGAGCGCGTCGAACACCGTCGCAAGGGCGAAGGGACTCGACGCACCGATGACGGCAACGCGTGTCGCTTCCGTCATCGGTCCGCCCAGGCGTAGGGACAGCTCACGAAGCGCGATGTCCCACAGCTTCTCCGAATCGAGTAGGGTGCCGTCCATGTCCCACAGGACACCACCGAGCGTTGATTCGGATACTTCGGTCAACAACTCAGACATTGAAATACTTTGCTTCCGGGTGGTGCAGGACAAAAGCGTCCGTGGACTGCTCGGGATGCAGCTGCAGCTCCTCGGACAATTCGACGCCGATTCGTTCGGGTTCGAGCAACGCAACCAACTTGGCTCGATCCTCGAGATCCGGGCACGCGCCGTATCCGAACGAATAACGAGCGCCGCGGTACTCGAGATCGAAGTAACCGGCAACCTCGGTGGGATCCTGCTCCGCGACGGTGTGACCCTCGGGAAGCACTAGCTCTTCACGGACGCGTCGATGCCAGTACTCGGCCAGAGACTCCGTGAGCTGGACACCGATTCCGTGAACCTCGAGGTAATCGCGGTACGAGTTCGACGCGAACAACTCGTTGGCGAAGTCCGCGATCGGCTGACCCATCGTCACCAACTGGAACGGGAGTACGTCGACCTGCCCGGTGGCCTCGGCGTCCTTGCGCGAGCGAACGAAGTCCGCGATGCACAGGAAGCGGTCGCGGTGCTGGCGCGGGTAGGTGAACCGGAACCTTTCGGGTGCATCCGGTTTCGGCTCGGTGAGCACGATGACGTCGTCGCCCTCCGAGATCGCCGGGAAGTACCCGTACACGACCGCGGCATGCGCGAGGATGCCCTCGGACGTCAGCCGATCGAGCCAGTACCGAAGTCGCGGACGGCCTTCCGACTCGACCAGTTCCTCGTACGTCGGACCATCGCCCTTGCGCTGACCGCGAAGGCCCCACTGGCCGAGGAAAAGAGCGCGCTCGTCGAGCAGTCCCGAGTACTCGGACAGCGAAATTCCCTTGACGATGCGCGAGCCCCAGAAGGGAGGTGTCGGCACCGCGATGTCGGTTGCGACATCGGAACGCTCCGGCAGGACCACGGGAACCGCTGCAGCCTTACGCTTTTCGGCGATGCGCTTGGAACGCTCGTGACGTGCCTTACGCTCGGCAGCCTTCTCGCGAGCAGCGATGGCCTCCGGGCTGTCCGGCGCCGGGCCGCCACCACGCTTGGTCGTCATGATCTGGTCCATCAAGTTCAGACCCTCGAAGGCGTCGCGGGCATAGCTGACGTCGCCCTCGTACACCTCCTGCAAGTCGTTCTCGACGTAGGAGCGCGTGAGCGCCGCACCACCGAGCAGAACCGGGAACTTCTCGGCGACTCCGCGTGCGTTGAGTTCCTGGAGGTTTTCCTTCATCACGACAGTGGACTTCACGAGCAGTCCGGACATGCCGATCACGTCGGCTTTCTTGTCCAACGCGACGTCGAGGATGGTCGCGATCGGCTGCTTGATACCGATGTTGACGACCTCGTAGCCGTTGTTGCTCAAGATGATGTCGACCAGGTTCTTGCCGATGTCGTGAACGTCGCCCTTGACGGTCGCGATCACGATGCGCCCCTTGCCGTCCTCGTCGCTCGCTTCCATGTGCGGTTCGAGGAATGCCACGGCAGCCTTCATGACCTCGGCCGACTGCAACACGAACGGCAACTGCATCTGTCCGGAGCCGAACAGCTCGCCGACGGTCTTCATGCCCGAGAGCAAGGTCTCGTTGATGATGGCCAGCGGAGGCTTGATCGTCATCGCCTCGGTGAGGTCGTCGTCGAGGCCGTTGCGCTCGCCGTCGACGATGCGGCGTTCGAGCCGGTCGAACAACGGAAGTCCCGCCAGTTCCTGCGCACGGGACTCGCGCGCCGACGCAGCCGAGACACCCTCGAACAGAGCCATCAGCTTCTGCAGCGGGTCGTACCCCTCGCTACGACGGTCGTAGACGAGGTCGAGTGCGGTTTCACGCTGCTCGTCAGGAATTCGGGCCATCGGCAGAATCTTGGACGCATGAACGATCGCCGTGTCCAGACCTGCCTCGGTGCACTCGTGCAGGAACACCGAGTTGAGGACCTGCCGTGCGGCCGGGTTCAAACCGAACGAGATGTTCGAGATACCCAGGGTGAAGTGGAGTTCCGGGTACGCAGCCTTGAGCTGACGGATGGCTTCGATGGTCTCGATGCCGTCGCGTCGCACCTCTTCCTGACCGGTGGAGATGGGGAAGGTCAAGGCGTCGACGATGATGTCGGACTCGGCGAGTCCCCAGTTTCCCTTGATGTCCTCGATCAGACGCTTGGCGATGGCGACCTTCGTCTCGGCGGTGCGAGCCTGGCCCTCTTCGTCGATGGTCAGGGCGACGACCGCCGCGCCGTGCTCCTTGACCAGAGTCATGATCTTGTGGAAACGCGATTCGGGGCCGGCGCCGTCTTCGTAGTTGACGGAGTTGACGGCGCAGCGGCCACCGAGGTGCTCGAGGCCGGCTTGCAGCACGGCAGGCTCGGTGGAGTCGAGCATGATCGGCAGCGTCGAGGACGTCGCCAGGCGGCTGGCAAGTTCCGACATGTCGGCGGCACCGTCGCGGCCCACGTAGTCGACGTTGAGGTCGAGCATGTGTGCGCCGTCGCGGGTCTGGTCCTTGGCGATGTCCAGGCACTTCTGGTAGTCCGCGGAGAGCATCGCCTCGCGGAAAGCCTTGGAGCCGTTGGAGTTCGTGCGTTCGCCGATCATCAGGATGCTGGCGTCCTGCTCGAACGGCACCGCCGAGTACAGCGAAGAGGTGCTCGGCTCGTGGATCGGCGTGCGCTGGGCCTTCTCGACCTGACGAACCGCGTCGGCGACCGCGCTGATGTGCTCGGGCGTCGTACCGCAGCAGCCACCGACGAGGCCGAGTCCGAACTCGGAGACGAAACCACTGAGGGCTTCGGCCAATTCGTCGGCAGTCAGCGGATACTCGGCACCCTTGGGGCCGAGCTGCGGCAGGCCGGCATTGGGCATGACCGACACCGGCAGCGTGGAGTACTTGGACAGATGACGGAGATGTTCACTCATCTCGGCCGGCCCGGTGGCACAGTTCAGACCGATCATGTCGATACCGAGTGGCTCGAGTGCCGTCAGCGCCGCACCGATCTCACTGCCCAGGAGCATCGTTCCGGTTGTCTCGACCGTCACGTGCGTGATGATCGGCAACCGCAGTCCGAGTTGCTCCATCGCACGCTGGCTGCCGAGGATTGCAGCTTTCACCTGAAGCAGGTCCTGGCAGGTTTCGACGAGGATGGCGTCGGCGCCACCGTCGATCATGCCGAGCGCAGCTTCGGTGTACGCGTCACGCAGGACTGCGTACGGTGCGTGTCCCAGGCTGGGGAGCTTGGTTCCCGGTCCCATCGAGCCGAGTACGAATCGGGCCATGCCGTCGCGGCCTGGTCCCATCTCGTCCGCTACTTCACGGGCGAGAGCAGTGCCTTTTTCCGCGAGTTCGCGGATCCGGTGAGAGATGTCGTAGTCGGCGAGGTTGGGCAGGTTGCAACCGAAGGTGTTGGTCTCGACGGCATCGGCACCAGCGGCGAAGTACGCACGGTGGATGTCTTTGAGCACGTCGGGACGGGTGTCGTTGAGGATCTCATTGCACCCCTCGAGGCCGAGGAAGTCGTCCAGGGTGAGGTCCGCGGCCTGCAACATGGTGCCCATCGCTCCGTCGCCGATGACAACGCGCTGTTTCAGCGCATCAAGCAGGGCAGAGTTAAATGGGGCAGACATGCCGTCCAGAGTAGTGGGCGCACCGACAAGCTCTGGCCGTAGGCTGGGTGGGTGAGTCCAAGTGAGTTCCCCGTCACTCCCGACGGCCCGGTCGATTTCGATGATTCCGCGGCCTTCGAGAGCCCTGACGGCTTTGCCGTCGACAGCAGCGACCGCCTCGAGGGCGACATCCCTGTCCTACGTGATCCCATCCTCGTTGCAGCTTTCGAGGGCTGGAACGACGCCGGTGACGCAGCCAGCGGTGCGGTCGAACATCTCGAGCTGATCTGGGATGCCCAGCCGCTCGCCGAACTCGATTCAGAGGACTACTACGACTATCAGGTCAACCGCCCCACAGTCCGGCAGGTCGACGGTGTCACTCGCGAAATCGTTTGGCCGGCAACACGTTTGTCGGTCTGTTCGCCTCCTGGCAGCGAGAGCGACATCGTCCTGCTTCGCGGGATCGAGCCCAACATGCGGTGGCGCAGTTTCTGCGAGGATCTGCTCGAGCTGATCGACCAACTGAACGTCAAGACGGTCGTCATCCTCGGCGCCCTGCTCGCCGATACTCCGCACACCCGACCGGTCCCGGTGACGGGCACGGCCTACAGCAGTGAATCCGCCGCCCGATTCAACCTGGAACAGACGCGGTACGAAGGCCCGACGGGCATCACCGGGGTTCTTCAGGACGAGTGCGTTCGTGCTGGTGTACCCGCTATTTCGTTCTGGGCGGCGGTTCCGCACTACGTCTCGCAGCCACCCAACCCGAAGGCCACAGTGGCCCTCCTTCAACGAGTCGAGGATGTTCTCGACATCGAGGTCCCACTCGGGGAGCTCCCGGCTCAGTCGGAGGATTGGGAGGAAGCGGTCAACGAAATGACCGCGGACGACGAGGAAATCGGCGAATACGTGCGCACCCTGGAAGAACGGGGAGACGCCGAAACTGACATCAGCGAAGCAATCTCCAAGATCGACGGCGACGCCATCGCCGCGGAATTCGAGCGCTACCTCAGACGGCGAGGCCCCGGCAGCTTCGGACTGTGAGCAAGAACACTCCAGAAGAAGGCGGAAGTACACAGCGCCCACTGCGCCTCCGGCTTCAGCTGATCGCGCTGTACGCCGGCGGGTTCCTCGGCCCGTTCGGCGGCGGCGTGGTTGCTTCGATCCTTCCCGAGATCGGTGACGATCTAGGGGTCGGTCCGTCGGCGGCCGCCTCTTCCCTCACCGCGTACCTGCTCCCCTTCGCCGCTCTGATGTTGGTGTCGGGGACACTCGGGACGCGGTGGGGCAAGGTTCGGACGGTGCGCATCGCTTACGGCGTCTACGTCCTCGCGTCGTTGGCATGCTTCCTCGCCCCGACACTCGAGATCTTCCTTGCCGCCCGGGTACTGCAGGGCTCCGCGAACGCATTCACCACGCCGCTACTGCTTGCCTCGTTGGCGGCCGCAACACCGCAGGCACGGCTGGGTCGAGCCCTCGGAGCCTTCGGCGCTTTCCAGGCCGCAGGGCAGTCGTCGGCTCCGTTGATCGGCGGACTGGCGGCCGAATTCGACTGGCGTCTGGCCTTTCTCGTCATCGCAGTGGTCGCGGGCATTCTGGGAGCCGTCGGACTTCCGAAGTCCGAAGCACCGGCAGCGACCACTCCCGCCCGTCTCCGCGATGCATTACGCCCCGAAGTGCTCCGCATCGGTATCGCTGCATTGCTCGGCTGGGGCGCCCTCGGTGGACTGAGCTTCCTGCTCGCCTTCCGCTTCGAAGACGAGTTCGGGCTGTCCCCCACCGTCCGCGGCCTACTGCTCACCGTTTTCGGCGTGGCCGGCATCCTCTCGGCCCGGCGCATCGGAATCCTCATCGATCGCATCGGCGCACGCTCCTCCGTGATGATCGGCGCCCTGGGCGGAGCAGTTCTGGTCTCCGTCGTCGGCCTTGCCGGCTTGGTGCCGGTGATCGCGATCGCATGGTTTGTCGCAGGCGTCGCGAGCCAGTTCGTGCTGGTCGGCGTCAACGCGGCGGTCCTCGGATCCGCGGGGCCGAACCGTGGCGGCGCCGTGTCCGTCGTCCAAGCGATGCGCTTCGGCGGCGCCGCTCTTGCTCCCCTGGCCCTGACACCGATTTACGACTCTTCGCCTGCCGCGAGCTTCCTGATCCCCGCATTACTGCTCGCCGTCGTCGCTCCCCTGATCATGCCGAAGCAACGCTGATCGGTCTAGGCAATTTCGAATTTGAAGTTGTGTAGGTAGTGAGTTTCTCGGCGAAAGCGACCACCGTTGTCGCGAGGCTGTCAGGGCGAACATTATTCGGAAAATTTCGTGTTTCCGTCGTCGACAGATATTGATACCATTGGAACATGAGCGAATCTGAGTCGGAACCGGAACGGCCGATCGACATTTTTCGGCGATCGGTTGCCGTCATCGAAGAAAATTTGCCTCCTACCTGGTCTTTGTCGACGCAGCGCTCCCCCGACCTGTCCGAGGCGCCACTCCGACTCGACCTCCGCTCCCCTGACGGCTCGGTGGCCAAATTCGGCGTGTACGCCGCTCACGGTGTCCTGAGCAGCGACGTTCCCGGTATCGCCGATCGCTTCCCCACCGGTCAATCGGGCTTCGTGTGCGCAAAATATCTGTCCGAGCCGGTTCGCCGGCAGCTCGATTCCCACGCGATCTCGTACGCAGACGCCACGGGCAACGTGTCGTTGACCGCTGATCGACCCGCCGTCTGGGTGCGTGGACGCGGAGCCGACGCCGATCCGTGGCGGGGGCCCGGACGTCCTTCCGGACAGTTGACGGGCGATCCGTCAGCTCGCGTCGTGCGTGCGCTTGCCGATTTCGCGGCGCCACTGGCGATCACTGCCTTGGTGCGCCTGGCCGGTGCGTCGACGGGAGCAACCTATCGGGTGGTTCAGACACTGTCGGATCGTGAACTGGTGACCAGGCTCCCCCGCGGCGGAATCGGTGACGTCCGCTGGCCGAAGATGCTTCGTGAATGGGCGGCCGAAGCCGGCGCCAAAGCGCCGACGCCTCACGGCTTTCACGCGCCGGACGGGTTGGAAGCACTCTTCGATCAACTGCGTCAGCTCAGCGGCCACATCTACGCCGGTACCGCCTCGGTGGCCGCCGCACCCTTTGCTCGGTACGCGCCCACTCGACGTGCCCACTTCCATGCCGACAACGTCGATCAGTTCGCCGACGCTCTCGGACTACGGCGGGTGGAATCCGGCGGTGACGTGTGGATCACCGCTCCCCTCTCACCGTCTGCCTTCGACCGATTGCTCACCCGCGACGGCATCCGCATCGTCGCCCCCAGCCAAGCGTTCGCCGATCTGCTGGTCGGCCCGGACTCCGACGAGGCGGCGGCCGAGCACCTGCTCACATGGATGATCGAGAACGAATCGCAGTGGCGACGCGCCGCATCCCCTGCTACGGATCGCCCGTAGGAAAAAGAGGGGGCGTCTCTCGCCTACCCTGTCATGGTGGAAGAAACGAGTGCGCCCGATTACGCCGCGTACGCCGACACCAATCGACTGAAGCTGTTTTCGTTCACGATCGCGGAAAAACGGGCCGAGTACCTCTGGGTACTTCGTGCCTTCGACCATGCTCGCGCCAACTACACCGTCCTGCTGCATGCCGGAGCCGTCGCGCACATCCTCGAGAAGATCGGTGGATCGGATCCGGCGGCCGATCTGTCGGCAGCAGAGGTCACTCCCCTGTTGGATCAGCTCCACGTGTGGGAGATCCTCGAGCGCAGCTACGACGGCACCCGCGCGGCCACGCTGGCCGAGTACCGCAATCGCCACTTCGTCTACCAGTTCGGTCAGGCCGGATACCAGGTCTATCGATCGGTCGAGGACGTTCTCGCCGCACGCCTGGACTCGGCGTCGCTCTCGCGTCTCGCTCTGCCGGACCTGCTCGCAGACATGTCCGAACTCGCCGAGGCCAACCGAAGCTCCGACGGCGATCTGATCTTCCGCAAGCTCAAGCGCCTCGACTCGACACTCTCCGACATGGCCGATCGAGCCGCGCACTTCTATCTCACCCTCGGCGACCTCGTACGGACCACGGAGATCACTCCGCAGGCTTTCCTCACGCACAAGGACGCACTGCTCACGCACATGCGGGAGTTCAGCTCCGATCTGGCTCGCTACGCCCCCAAGCTCAAGGAAGCGATCGAGCACGTCGAATCCACCGGGGTCGATCGCATGATCCGCCTCGCCGCCGCCAGTGACGAACGGGTGTTCGTCCCGATCACCGAACGCGAGGACGACTGGGCTGCGCGCTGGCGAGGATTGACCGCCTGGTTCGTCTCCGCGGAATCGGGGATCAGCGAGTCCGAGCGTCTACGTGAGGGCACGATGAGCGCGATCGCCGCGGTTCTGGCGCTCCTTCGCCGCGTCACGGAAACCCGTCGCGGCGGCGTCAGCCGTGAGAGCCAGCTCCGGCACCTCGCCGGCTGGTTCGCCGCCACGCCGTCCGAAGACGCAGCTCATGCTCTGTTCCAGGCAGTGTTCGACCTCGGTCGTCCACGCCATCTCTCGATGGTGCATCCGGACGCCGACATTATTTCGCACTCACGCTCGTGGTGGGAGGCACCGCCGGTCGAGATCGCGCGAACACTCGCCGAAACCGGCCGCCCGCCCTCACCCGGCTTGCCGAGCAAAGTCGCCCGCAACGACGGCAGCATCCGCCGCCTGCGCGAAGAGCAGTTGGCGGCGCAACGTACGCGCAGTGCCGCGGCGCAATCCCTCGCGTCGAACGGTGTTTATCAGCGCGAACTCAACGAGCAGGAGACCGAAGTTTTGCTGAGTCTGCTCAATGCAGCACTGACCGCGCGCGTTCCGGTGGTGGGACGCGTCAAGAGCTCCACCGGTAGCGAGAACGGGGTGAAGCTGACACTCAGTCCCTCGGACGGTTCGACCACCATCAAGACCGCCCGCGGGCGTATGCACCTCGACGGCATCGAGGTCAGTGTTCGATGAGAGCTCGCGAGATCACGCCCCTTGCCCTCGATTCGTATCAACGCGCGGCGCGAGTGATCCTGTCCAACCACCTGATCACCTCGACGTACCCGGATCGAATTGCGTTGCCGCTCTTGCGCCGTTGGGCCACCGAGCTGCGTGACGACCTACTCGAACTGTTCGGCTACCGCCTCGAGGTGACGGAGACCACCGCGCGCCTGTTCACGGTGTCGGATCGACTCAACCCGTCGGCACCGGCCAGAACTGCCTCCGAGCGAACCTTCGATCGCACGCGCTACGCCTACCTGGCGTTGTGCCTGGCCGCATTGGGCCGCGCCGGAAACCAGATCACGTTGTCGGAGTTGGCCGATCACGTCGCGGCCGACGCCGCGCAGGTCGACGGCGTCGAACTCTCCACCGATCGCGCGTCCGACCGCGACGCCTTCGTCGACGCAGTGGGCTGGCTCGGAGTCAGAGGCGCCATCGCCCTCGCCGACGGTGACGCAAACGGCTGGGCGTCCAATCCCGAAGCGGGAGAAGCGCTCTACGACATCGACCGTTCCGTCGTCGTAGCGCTGTTCCGTCCACCGCGCGCCCTGCAGCACCTACACTCCATCCGCGGACTCCTGGCCGTCGAGACCTCGAGCGCCTCCGAGGACGACGGAATTCCCGTGGACGCGAAAGAGATCGGACGCCGAGTACGTCGGGCACTCGTCGAGCGCCCGGTCGTACTGGCCGGTGAACTCGATCAGCACGAATTGATCGCGTTGGCGCAGCCCAAGACCGCGTCGGAAGTCGAACTACTGACGGGGTTGGTGGCCGAGCGCCGCGCCGAGGGAATCGCGTTGATCGATCCCACCGGTCGCCTCTCCGACGTCCGCTTCCCGAGCACCGGAACGATCGCTCAGGTGGCACTTCTCCTGGCCGGCGAGATTGCCGACCGCGTACTCGACGTCGACGCTCCCGAACTGCCGAAACTTCCGATCCCGCACGTGTCGGACGATCACCTGATCGAACAACTCGATGCCGCCATCCCCGAGGCCGGGATCTTCGAGGACCTCGCCGACGAGGAAGAAGAATTCCCGCTTCCTGCCGGCGAACCGACCGAGCCACCGGAACCCGTCACGTACCCGAAAATCGACGACGACTGGCTCGCTGACAAGGTCACCGAGTTGGTGGACCAGTTCGGGCGAACTTTCGCGGCGCAGTGGCAGGCCGATCACAACGGGCTGCGCAAGCAGGCGCTCGGGTTGCTGCAACGTCTGCGCCTGACGCATGCGGTCGACGGCGGCGTACTGGTGTTGCCCGTCCTTGCCCGGTACCGCGATGTCGTGGTCTCCGTGCGCGAACGCGATCCTCAGATCGACTTCGCGGTGGACAACTCCGCACCGGATCCGGTCGACGAATTCGGCCCCGAACCTTCCCCCAACGGCGAACTATCAGAGGTAGAGAACGTATGAGCAACGCCCGCTTCCGACCTACTCGGGCTGGAATCATCAACCTCTGGGATTACCGAGACCAAGAGTTCTCGTTCGCCGACGGTCGACTGGTTCTGCGGGGACCCAACGGATCCGGCAAGACCAAGGCCCTCGAGGTCCTGTTCCCGTTCGTCTTCGACGGCCGCATCGAACCGCGGCGCCTCAACCCGTTCGCCGGTGAAGAGCGCACGATGAAGTCCAACCTGCTCTACCGGGGCCAGGACAGCGCGCACTCCTACGTGTGGATGGAGTTCTGCCGCGGCTCCCTCGAAGATCCCGAGTCGGTGACCGTGGGAATCGGCATGCGCGCAACACGCACCAACGACAAGGTCACCCGCTGGTACTTCGTCGCCGACGGCCGCGTCGGGGTCGACTTCTCGCTGATCGGCAACGACGATCGTCCTCTCACCAAGAAGCAGTTGGCCGAACAACTCGGCAGCGATTCCATCACCGACCGTCCCCTCGACTACCGCACAGCCATCGACGCGCGAATGTTCGGTCTCGGAGTGCAGCGCTACGACCAGCTGATCAATCTCATTCTCACGCTTCGCCGTCCCCAGCTCGCGAAGAACCTCGACCCGAAGGGCCTTTCGCAGGCACTCACCGACGGTCTCCGTCCACTCGACGATCAGTTGGTCCTCGAAGCTGCGCGTTCGTTCAGCGACATGGAGGAAGTCGGCCGCGCGCTCGAGGGGCTCGCGGCCGCCGATCAGGCAGCCCAGAGTTTCATCGGGGTCTACACCAAGTACCTGCGTCAGCAGTCTCGCGGAGAGATCGAACAGGTCAGCACCCGCCTCGCAGCGGTCACCAGAGGTGTTGCCGCCATGGACGAGTCGTCGCTCGCCCAGACCCGCAGCCGTGAGGCGCGGGCAGCAGCCGAGGAGCGCTTCAACCAGGCCGAGCAGGCACTCGAGAACGCGCGCGCCAATGTCGAAGCACTGCAACGCTCGAGCGCGTACGAAGGCAAACAGCAACTCGACGACCTCGCCCAGGCCGTCGCGACGCTCAAGCTCTCGACCGAGCAGCAGGCAGACAAGTCCCGGAAAGCGCAGGCCGCACTCGCTCAACGCGGCGACGAAGCCGACAAGGCTGCATCGTCGGTCAAGCGTGCGGCCGAAGCACTCTCGCGCGCCGAGGACGAACTTCAGGCAGCAGCCGAGGACGCCGGCATCGTCTGGACTCCCCTGCCCGACGGCTCACGCAGTGACCAGATCACGGCAGCAGTCCGTGGCCATGCCGAGGAGCGTGACGGTGACGTACGCGTCGTCCGCACCGCACTGGCGACCGTCGAGAAGGCGGCGACCGAACGAACCCGGGCCGAAAACAGCTCTCGCCGTGGACAAGAGCTGCTCGAAGCGTCCAAGGCGGCTGTACTCGAGGGCGAAGCTGCCGTGGAACTCGCACGCAGTCAGTGCGCCAGCGGGCTGCGCGCGTGGTGGACCGATCACTCCTCCCTGTTTTCGGCTGTCGGCGCCGACACGTCGCTGTTCGAGGCTCTCGACGCGGCGCTCGCCGAAGTCGGCGACGAAGACGCTCCGGCGCTGTCCGCAGTTCTCGCCGAGCACACCGAAGCCGGCACCGAGACGCTGCGCGAGCGTCGACGTGAGGCCGAAGCTGAAATATCTGCCTCACACGCCTCCATCGCGGCTCTCAAATCCGAGCGCAAGGCCGTCTCCGCGGAACACGACGACGCTCCGCCTGCCTTCCACGCACGCTCCGACAACCGCAGTGAACTGGGTGGTGCACCGCTGTGGCAGTTGGTGCGCTTCGCCGATTCCGTCGAACCAGACGTGGCCACGGGAATCGAATCCGCACTCCAGGCGGCAAATCTGCTCGACGGCTGGGTCTGCCCGGACGAGAAGATTCCCGAGCACGTCAGCGAGCAGTTCCTGACGGCTCTGCCCGTCAAGCAGCGTCCGAAGGGACGAACGCTGGGCGACGTCCTCGAGGTCGAAGGCAATGCCGACGTACCCGACGCTCGGGTACAGGACATTCTCGCGTCGATCAGTCTCGTCGAGGCGCCGGGCGACTCCGACGCAAGCGTCGCGATCGGCGTCGACGGCCGCTTCTGGCAGGGCGTCGCGCGTGGCCGGCACGTCAAGGCCGACGCCGAGTACATCGGCACCACAGCACGGGCGCGTCGACGCGAGGCTCGGATCACCGAGATCGACGCGGCTCTGGAAGAACTTGCCGCGGCAGTCGATACGGCCAAGGCACTGGTGGCGCAGACCAACGAGCAACTGAGCCGGATCAACTCTGCGGCAAAGGAATTGCCGAAGACAGGTTCGATCCTGCGCGCACTCAAGACGGTCACCGAATCCGCCGGCGCACTCCGTACTCGCTCGGAGGCCACGGAAACGGCACAACGCGAACTCGATGCGGCGATCGCTGATCTCGCGGCGAAGGAAAAGCAACTCCGAGCGACGGCGTCGCAGCACCGGACGCCGCATATCGGCCGTGAACTCGACTCCCTCGCGGCGGCGATCCGTCATTTCGAGAAGCAGGGCGAACTGGCGCTGCGCTGCCGACGGGAGCATGCCAAGGAAGTCGAACTCGAACGCGAGTCTCGCGACCGTCTCGACGAATCACGCGCCAATGCGGAGGAATTCGCCGAGGAAGCCGCCATCGCCGAGGAGAGTCTGCTCCAGCAGGTGCAGCGTCTCGAGACGCTGCGCGACACCCTCGGTGCCAGCGCCGAGCAGATCGACCTGGACCTGGCAAAAGCCCGCGCGAAGATCGAAGAATGCAAGGTCGAACAGCGTGCGGCGCGAAAGGCGTACGACGCCGCCGTCCTCCAGATCGGCACGGCGGAGGGTGCGTACAACACCGCCGTGGAGACTTTGCGTCACACCCTGACCGAAACCCGCAGTGATGCAGAGCGACTCGCACCCTACGCGCGCCCGGACCTTCTCGAGTTGTTGGGCGTCAAGGAACATCTGAGCTGGCCGGCAAGTTCAGCGGCGTGGATGAGCCCCGATCAGTTGGTCTACCGCATCCAGAACGAAGATCGCAGCGAGGACGCAGCCCACCCGCCCGTCCTCCCCGAAGACGTCGACAGGTTGTACCGAGCGCTCGAGGCTGCGACCTCGGCAGTCCGAGTCACCGACGGCGCCCGAAAGGCAACCCGCACGGCACTGACCTCGGCGCTGCAGGACTTCGACGCGCAACTCGCAGCGGCCGGACAGGACTACCGTCTGCAGTGGGATGCACCGGATGGGCTGACCGTCGTACGAGTCCAGGACGATCAGGGCTATTCGTCGATCGGCGAGTTCGCAACGCGGATCCACGACGCTCGCGGCGATCAGGAGCAGTTGCTCACCGAATCCGAGCGTCGCATTCTCGAAGATGCCCTGTTGACGGGATTGGCCCAGCAGATCCACGAGCGCACGGTCGACGCACGCGAGTTGATCGCACAGATGGGCACCGAGATGCGTGAGCGGCGGATGTCCTCAGGCAATACCATCGGCGTTCACTGGGTGCTCGCCGACAACCTCGACGACAGCTCGCGGGCAATCTCCAAGCTGCTGGATCGAGACGCGTCGGCCCTCGGCGTCGATGAACTAGCTACTCTGCGAGCACATTTCGCGACGCAGATCCGTACCGCCCGCGCGGCGCACCCCGAACGCTCGTACCCGGAGATTCTGTCCTCGGCGCTCGACTACCGTCAATGGCGCGTGTTCTCGTTCACCCTCATCAGCGGTGAGGGCAAGGAAGACCGTCTTACCGTCGCGCGGCACAGCGCGCTGTCCGGTGGCGAGCAGTCCGTCTCGCTGCACCTTCCTTTGTTCGCCGCGGCGCACGTCATGTTGGACTCGGCCGACCCGCACGCCCCGCGTCTGCTGGCACTCGACGAGGCCTTCGCCGGTGTCGACGACAACGGTCGCAGCGAGCTTCTCGGCTTGAGCGTTCAGTTCGACCTGGACCTCTTCATGACCGGCTACGACCTGTGGATCACGTACGCAGACGTCCCCGGCTGTGCGCACTACGACCTCGCGCACTCCACGGCCGAACAAGCGGTCAGCGCCGCGCTGCTGGTCTGGTCGAACGGTGAGCTGCTCGCCGAGCACGACGGAACGGATCTGGCGAGGGCATTGGGCTCGCCGCTACGGCGCCGGGTGCCGACACCCGCCGAAGGTGCGTTGGACTACGCCTAGAAACTGCTGTGCGCCTTTATTAAGCGCGGGCGGTTAATAAAGGCGCACAGCAGGGGTTCAGCGAAGCGAAATACCCAGTAGGGCGTCGACGGCATCGGCGAACTCGCCGGGTGCCTGCGTGTCGGATCCGCCGCCCTCGATGGCGCGGCGGGCCCAACCGTCGAGCGCGTCGAGCGCCTTCGGGGTGTCGAGATCGTCGGCCAGGTGCTGACGCAAACGCGCAACAGTGTCGGTGGCAGACGGCGCAGAACCGAGAGCTGCTGCCTCGCGCCACACCTTCAGGCGCGACTGAGCATCCGCGAGGACCTGATCGGTCCACGCGCGATCCTGGCGGTAGTGGCCGGACAGCAGTCCGAGACGGATTGCCGCTGGGTCCACCCCCTCGCCGCGCAGCTTGGAGACGAAGACCAGGTTTCCGCGACTCTTCGACATCTTTTCGCCGTCGAGACCGATCATGCCGGTGTGCACATAGTGCCGCGCGAATCGGCGATCACCCGTTGCCGATTCGGCATGCGCGGCCGAGAACTCGTGGTGCGGGAAGATCAGATCGCTGCCACCGCCCTGGACGTCGAAGCCGGAGCCGATGCGGTTGAGTGCAATGGCCGCGCATTCGATGTGCCAGCCGGGGCGCCCCGGCCCGAAGGGTGAGGGCCACGAGGGCTCGCCCGGACGCTCCGCACGCCAGACAAGTGCGTCGAGCGGATTGCGCTTTCCGACGCGATCGGGATCTCCGCCGCGTTCGGCAAAGAACTTCTCCATCGTCGCGCGGTCGTAGCCCGACTCGTAGCCGAACTGCTCGGTCGCGTCGGCACGGAAGTAGACGTCGGGGAACTCCGCGTCGTCGACGATGTACGCGGCGCCGGACGCCACGAACTTCTCCACCAACTCGACTACTTCGTTCACCGATTCGACGGCGCCGATGTAGTCCTTCGGCGGAAGCACACGCAGCGCTTCCATGTCCTCGCGGAAGAGTGCCGTCTCACGCATGCCGAGGACGATCCAGTCCTCGCCGTCGCGATTGGCTCGCTCGAACAGCGGGTCGTCCACGTCGGTCACGTTCTGGACGTAGTGGACATCGTGTCCGGCGTCGCGCCAGATGCGGTTCACGAGGTCGAACGTGAGGTACGTGGCCGCGTGGCCGAGGTGGGTGGCGTCGTACGGGGTGATGCCGCAGACGTACATCGTCGCCTTCTCGCCCGGGGTGACGGGGCGAACCTGACGGTCGGCTGTGTCGTACAGCCGCAACGGCGGCCCCTGACCGGGAACGGACGGGAATGCGGTATCGGACCAAGACTGCATGCTGCCGAGCCTAGTGGAGACTGCTCTGAGGCTGGGAAGGTGCTGGCTGATCCTGCTCTGGTTCGGGCGTCGACGCGAGCTTGCTCGGCCACCAGATCTTCTGACCGATGTCGTAGGTCAAGGCCGGGACCAGCAAGGATCGGACGATCAGAGCGTCGAGCAGGACACCGAACGCCACGATGAACGCGATCTGGGCGAGGAACAACAGCGGGATCACCGCCAACGCCGAGAAGGTTGCTGCCAGAACAACTCCGGCAGATGTGATCACCCCGCCGGTCACCGTGAGTCCCCGCAGAGCGCCCGCCCTGGTGCCGATCTTCAGCGCTTCCTCACGCACCCTCGTCATGAGGAAGATGTTGTAGTCGATTCCCAGAGCCACGAGGAACACGAACGCAAAGAGCGGGACCACCGGATCCGCGCCGGGGAAACCGAAGATGTGGTCGAACACCAGCGACGAAATGCCCAGTGTCGCAGCAAACGAGAGCACAACGGTGCCCATGAGAAGCAGCGGTGCGAGAAGCGAACGCAGCAAGAGCGAGAGAATCACGAACACCACGATGATCACCACGGGAATGATGAGTGTCCGGTCCCGTGTCGAGGTGGTCTTCGTGTCGAGGTCGGTCGCAGTGACGCCACCGACCAATGCGTCGGCGCCCTCCACTGAGTGAACTGCATCACGCAGTCGCACGATGGTGTCTTCGGCCTCGAGCGAGTCGGCAGCGTCAGTCAACGTCGCCTGCAGGGAGACTCGCCCGTCGACAACCAGAGGCGCTCCCCCGTTCTGCACGACGCTTACGTCGCTGACACCCTCCACGCGACTGGCTGCCGCAACGGCATCCACTTGGTCTGCATTCGCGATGACCACGGCCGGTGAACCCGAACCCGCGTCGAAGTGCTCGCCGAGAATCTCCTGGCCTGCAACCGAATCGACATCGAGCAAGAAGATGTCGGACGACGAGACACCGCTGGCTTTGAACTGCGGCATCATCATCGCGAAGATCACCAGCACCAGCGTCGACGCCACCCAGAAGCGGCGCGGATGCCTACCGATTCGAGCAGCGAGCCCGGCCCAGAACCGGTGATCGTTCGCCTCGTCGTGGTGCTCGCGGTCGGCATCGAACTTCGGCTTGGTCGGCCAGTACGCCGTCCTCCCGAACAGAACCAGGACAGCAGGTAGGAAGGTCATCGATGCGAGGAAGGACGCGGCGATACCGATGGCGGCCACCGGACCGAGTCCGCGGTTCGAGTTCAGGTCGGAGAGCAACAGGCACAGAACGCCCGCGATGACCGTTCCCGCAGACGCTGCGACAGGTTCGAGCGTCGCGCGCCACGCAGTGCGCATTGCTGCGTACTTGTCCTTCTCGATACGCAGCTCTTCCCGATAGCGAGAGACCAGAAGTAGCGCGTAGTCGGTGGCGGCACCGAACACGAGGATGAACAGGATGCCCTGGCTCTGACCGTTCAGTGCGATGACGTCCGCGTCCGCGAGCAGATACACGAGCAAGCTCGACAATCCGAGTGCGAAGATCGCCGAAAAGATCACCACGAACGGCAGGATCGGGCTCCGGTAGACGATGATCAGGATCACGATCACCACGGATCCGGCTACCAACAACAGCAATCCGTCGATGCCCGCGAATGCCGCCGACAGATCCGCAACCTGCCCAGCGGGGCCGGTCACCTTGACCGTCAGTCCGTCCGGGCTCGACTCCAGCGCCGCGCGCAGCGCTTTCACGCTGTCCTTGACTTCGAGCGTGCTGTCGACCGGCAGGAACATCTGGAGTGCCTGGCCGTCGGCCGACGGGATCGGCGGCGATGAGGCGTCGCCGAATCCTTCGGTACCGACAAACGAATCGACGGTCTGGGAAAGGAAGGTGGAGTCGACGGGCTCGAGGCCACCCGGTCGTTCCGCCACGATGATGGCCGGCACGAAGCGCGTGTCCGTGAAGCTCTCCTGAAGCTTTGCCACCTCGGTCGCTTCGGCCGACGCGGGCAGGAACGACGTGTTGTCGTTCTGCTGCACCGTGCTGAGCTTTCCGGCGAACGGACCGCCGAATCCTCCGATTGCCAGCCAGCCGATCACGAGGAGAGCTGGCACAATCCATCGAAGGCGACGAACAGGACGATTTTGTACTGGTGTGCTCACTGGGTCTCCAGGGATCGGCAGCAGAGGACTTGCCGACTATTTTGTTCAGCATGCTGAGTAATTGCAAACGGAAGGCAGAAAAATGAGCAGCGACGGCCTGGACGACTGGCCCACCGGCCGGCTGTTGTCCACCGCTGCACGCCTGGTGGAGCACTCGTGGGAGAAGGTCTTGCGGTCTCAGGACATGACGCACGCGGGCCTGATCGTGCTCCACTCGATCGCCGGTGGGGCGGCGTCTCAACGCGACATCGCGAAGAACGCCCGCGTCACCGATCAGACGATGAGCCGCACGATCGACCGTCTCGAACGAGCGGGTTACGTCACTCGTGACACCGATCCGAGGGACGAGCGTCGGCGCGTGATCGCGATAACCGACGCCGGAAGACTGACGTACGAGCGACTACTGACGCTCGAGAAGGAAGATGCGGCGTTGACCGTCGGCGTCGGGGATGTCGCCGCGCTGCGCGAACAACTACTGCGATTGGTTCGCTCACCCGGATTGACGGCAACTCGCGAACAGCAGGAAACGTCTCGCGACTAGAAGGCCGGCCAGGGAATCGTTCGATGGCCGTTCGGCTCAGGCATCACAGCGGACTCGGCGAACTGCATCGCCCGCACCGCCAAAGCCACGATCTCTTCCTCGGTGATCAGTTCGGACAACTCGTCGCCGAGATCCCCGTCGAGAGTTGTCGCGAATTCGGCGACGTCGGCGATCAAAGCACCGGGTACGGGCTGCCCGGCCCACCCCCACAACACCGTCCGCAGCTTGTTCTCCGAGTGAAGACAGATTCCGTGATCAACGCCGTACACCGAGCCGTCGACGCCCTCGAGGGCGTGACCACCTTTACGGTCGGCGTTGTTGATGAGGACGTCCAGAACGGCCATTCGCTGCAGCCGTGGATCGTCCGCATGGATCAGGGAGACTGGTTCACCCTCCGAGTCGAAGGCCTGCAGGACCTCGAACCACCCCGGCGGAACGTTGCCGGGACTGCACAGGTCCACCATCTCGAGTCCGCCAGATCCATCCGCGCGGCGATCGACGGTGTCGATCCATCGCTGCACCATGCCTGGACCGAAGGGGCCGTCCCGCAACACTGTTCGCGGAATCACTCCCCAACCCAGCGCCTCGGACACGCGGTACGACGCGACCTCACGCCCCGCCAGAGTGCCGTCCGGGAAATCCCACAGTGGGCGTTCACCCCGCACCGGCTTGTAGACCACACGGGTGGACTGCTCCCCCAGAGTCGACTCACATACCAGCGTGGCGTTGCTCGCCGTGGTGATCTGACCGATCAGAGTCAGATCACCCTCGAGCAGAACGTCCGGCACACCAAGTTCGGACACGACGTCAGACCTCGTCGTCGTCTGCGTCGTCGATCGCGAAACCGAAGGACTCGCCGCGTCGGTACCCATTGGTGCGGATGCAGACGTGTCCCTCGGGCGCCAACGGTTCACCACACAGCGGGCACGGCGCGCGTCCCGCCGCGATGACGCGTTCGGACCGCAGCGAAAACTCGCGCGCTTGCTCCGGAGTCAGGAACACACGGACCGCGTCCGGACCGTCGTCGGCGTCGTCGAGGACAACCGATTCGTCGAACTCCGTCTCGCTGACGGCAAGCAGCTCCACGACGACCGCCCCGGCATCGGCGTCCCAACCGAGCCCCATCGTGCCGACCCGGAACTCCGCGTCGAGCGGTGTGACCAGCGGGCTGAGGTCGGAGACGTCGTCGGCTTGTGGCGGAACCTCGGTTCCGAAGCGTCGATGTACCTCTTCGAGGAGTAAGCCCATGCGATCGGCGAGGACCTGAACCTGCTGCTTCTCGAGCAGCACACTCACCACCCGTGATTCGTGCACGGCCTGGAGATAGAAAGACCTGTCACCGGGTTCGCCCACCGTTCCTGCGACAAATCGGTCAGGAGTGCGAAATACGTGAATCGCGCGCGACATTGCACCTCCTCGAGTTCGAGCAGAACATCACTGAATACCCATTATCCGTCACAGCTCACGCACCGACCTCTCCGCCGGGGACGGACTCCTGCGCGGGAGCCGAACCGTTGGTCGCGGCCTTCGCCGCACCGATCGCGGCGAGTACGTCTCCGGTGTCGTTGACGCGAAGAACGAACGGCAGTGTCGCCGTGTAGCGAATCACACTGACCGAGGCGGGCTCGGCGACGATGCGCTGGAACGAATCGAGGTGCATCGCAAACGCGTCGGCGAGAACCGATTTGATGACGTCACCGTGCGTGCACGCGATCCAGACGACGTCCTTGCCGTGTTCTTCGGCCAGCCGTGCGTCGTGCTCTCGGATCGCGGCAACGGCTCGCGCCTGTACCTGGGCCAGCCCTTCACCGCCGGGAAACACTGCACCGGAAGCGTGGCGCTGCACCACTTTCCAGAGCGGTTCTTCCAAGAGTTCCTTGAGCGGGCGACCCGTCCAGTCGCCGTAATCGACCTCGATGAGGCGATCCTCGACCACCGGCGTCAGACCACGGTCGACGGCAATGGGGCCGACCGTCTGCTCACACCGCAACAGCGGCGAGCGGACGATCTCCGCGATGTCCAGACCGACCAGCCGATCGACGACGCCTTCGGCCTGTTTCCGGCCGTGGTCGTCGAGTTCCACACCCGGCGTTCGACCGGCCAGGGTATGGGCAGTGTTGGACGTCGACCGCCCGTGCCGCAGTAGGACAACTGTCATTCCACAACCCTAATGGGGCGGTGGCCGCACGGACGGGTGGTCGACGTCGAAACGGGCCCTATGTCGCGGACACGACCCCTGTGGCCAGCAACGCAAGGACGACTACGCCGAGAGCGATTCTGTATCCGACGAACCAGTACATGGAGTGATCGACAACAAATCGAAGCAGCCAGGCGATCGCTGCGTAACCGACCGCGAAGGCGATGACGGTTGCCACCAGCAACTGCGGACCGCTCGCGTTCAGACCCTCACCGGCCGGCTCGAAGGCATCCGGGAGGCTGAACAAACCGGAGGCGAGAACTGCCGGAATCGCCAACAGGAACGAGTAACGGGCTGCGGCCTCACGGGTGAGTCCGAGGAAAAGGCCGGCACTGATCGTGCCACCCGAACGTGAGACACCCGGGATGAGCGCGAGCGCCTGAGCCGAACCCATGATGATGCCGTCGCGCGCTGTGAGCGATTCGATCGGGCGCGTCTTGCGTCCGTAGTACTCGGCAGCAGCGATGACGAGCGCGAACACGATCAGCATCGTGGCAATCAGCCACAGATTGCGTGCGCCGGTACGGATCTGGTCTTTGAAGAAGAACCCGAGGATGCCGACCGGGATGGTGCCGATGATGACGTACCAGCCCATCCGGTAATCGAGATCGCCCCGGTGCTCGGCATTGAACACACCTCGGAACCAGGCAGTGATGATCCTCACGATGTCGCGTGCGAAGTAGATCAGGACCGCCAACTCGGTGCCGAGCTGCGTCACCGCGGTGAACGACGCGCCGGCGTCACTGCCGAAGAATATCTCCGACACGATTCGCAAATGTCCGGAAGACGAGATGGGCAGGAACTCGGTCAAGCCCTGCACGAGGCCCAGGATCACGGCCTGGAGCCAGGTCATCGCTTCGCCCATCACTCACCGATCCCGGCTGATTCGAATGGGGTTACTGCACACAGGTTTCGTGTGTCGGGTTCACGTTTCACCGGCGCCACGCTACCGGGGCCCACGGCGCCGCGCCGCGCCCGGCACGTCCGTGTCCGAATACCCCGACTCGAGGCGAGCGCCTACTAGTCTGCACGTGGTGAGATCTCTCGGGTGCCGCACTTGCGCACACGAGTCGGGCGCGAGATGCAGGCGGTTATGAAGCACAGATCTGTCGGAACGAGCGGACTTCGGGTCTCGCGACTTGGGCTCGGCACACTGACATGGGGACGCGACACGGACGGCGACGAGGCTGCTGCGCAGCTACTCGCGTTCGCCGAGGCCGGCGGAACCCTGGTCGACACCTCGCCCGCCTACGGCGCCGGTGCGGCGCAACGAATCCTCGCCGAGTTGCTCGACGACGTCGTTCCACGTGACGAACTCATCATCAGCTCGAGCGCCGGCATCGACCCCACACCGATCGGCACCGACCGCGTCGACTGCTCGCGGCGCGGATTGCTCCGCCAGCTCGACGCGACTCTTCGTGAACTCGGAACCGACTTCCTCGACATGTGGCAGGTCGCAACCTGGGATCCGCTCACGCCTGTCGACGAGGTTGCAGCAACCCTCGACTACGCCGTCTCGAGCGGCAAGGTGCGGTACGTCGGAGTTCGCGGCTACCTCGGCTGGCAGCTCGCGACGGCCGTAGGAGCCGGTGGCGCAACAACACTCGCCGCGACGCAGGCCGAGTACTCGTTGCTCGCACGCGGCGTCGAGGAAGAATTGTTCGCAGCGGCGGCCCATCACGGCGTCGGAGTGTTCGCCGCAGTACCCCTCGCGGGCGGTGTGCTGACCGGCAAGTACCGCGACGGCATTCCCGTCGATTCCCGCGGCGCCGACGAAGCACATTCGCAGGATGTGCAGAGCTATCTGACCGATTCCTCGATCCGGGTGGTCGACGCAGTCGTTACCGCTGCCGACGGTCTGGGTACTTCCCCACTGGCGGTGGCACTGGCCTGGGCGCGCGATCGCGCCGGGGTGGCCAGCGCCGTCGTCGGCACGCGTGATCTCGCCCAGTTGACAGGAGTACTGGCAACCGAAGAATTGGAACTTCCGAAAGCGATTGCCGCGGCTCTCGACGATGTGAGCGCTTGATCTGTCCCGCTGATCGAAATACCGGAGGTATCGCGTTGGCGAGGGCAGGCTAACCTAGTAGGCAACGCTTGACTACAGCCTCAGGAGAATCAATGACCACGCTCGACGTAGACAGCCTTTCCGCAGACGCAGGCCCAGCCTTCTCCGAACGAATCAAGACCGAGACGGACGCAGCACACCGCGAGACGGAGCAGTCGCGATTCGTAGGCGCACTTCTCGGCGGTGAGCTGACCACGGCTGGCTACGCCGCACTTCTGGGACAGACGTACCTCGTCTACACGAGCCTCGAAGAGGCCGGCCGCACACACGCCGACAACGAGTTGGTCGCCCCGTTCCTGTCCGAGGATCTGTTGCGCGTGGCTTCACTCGAGGCCGATCTCGAGTTCCTCGGCGGACCGAACTGGCGCGACGAACTCGTGGCACTGCCGGCAACCGAGCGCTACATCGCCCGCCTGAAGGAGGTGGCGTTCGACTGGCCTGCCGGCTTCGTCGCACATCACTACCTTCGGTACATGGGCGATCTCTCGGGCGGACAGATCATCCGCCGGATGCTCGAACGCGCCTACGGATTCGAGACCGACGGACTTCGCTTCTACATCTTCGAAGGCATCCCCAAGCCGAAGCCTTTCAAGGACGACTACCGCTCGAATCTGGATGCACTGCAGATTCCTGCCGAGGAACAGCAGCGTTTCATCGACGAGGTGAATCTGGCGTACCGCCTCAACGGCGACTTGTTCGCCGACCTCGAAGGCGACATCGAGAGCTACCTCGTCAAATGATGAAGCGCTTGGCCGCGGCGGCTCTGGTCGCAGCAGCCGGTTTCGGTCTGGTGGCTTGCGGGTCCAGCGACACTTCGACGACATCTCAGGGTGCCAGGACCGCGGTACTCGAAGATTCCAGCCCGGTTCCCGTGTCCGACAACCCGACCGCGACACTGCCCGTGACGGTGAAGAGCTTCGACGGCGTCGACGTGACCATCACCGACAACAGCCGGATCGTTGCGGCCGACCGCTACGGGACGCTCGCGACGACGACGGTGGCGCTCGGCCTCGGTGACAATCTCGTCGGCCGCGACACCGCCGCCAAGTTCCCCGCAGTCGCGGACGTGCCGGTTGTCACGGTCGGCGGCCAATCGCTCAACACCGAGGCAATTCTCGACCTCAATCCCACCGTAGTTCTCACCGACACGAGTATCGGGCCCAAGAGCGTCCAGGATCAGTTGCGCGCCGCCGGTGTTCCCGTCGTCTTCTTCGATCCGACCCGAACACTCGAGGGTGTGCCAGGACAACTCCAGGCCGTCGCCGACGCGCTCGGCGTACCCGCCCAGGGCGCAGCGCTGGTCGATCGGACCGAATCGGAAATCGCTGGAGCTCGCGATCTGGTCCCCACCGAGGGCGATCCACTGAAAATCGCATTCCTCTACATGCGCGGATCGGCCATCACCATGATCGGCGGTGAAGGGTCCGGAGCAGATTCCTTGATCGAGGCACTCGGCGCCACCGATGCAGGAACCGCCTCGGGCATCACACAACAGTTCGTGCCCATCACCAGCGAAGCGCTCATCGCCGCAGCGCCTGACGCCCTGCTGATGATGACGGACGGATTGGCATCGATCGGCGGAATCGACGGCCTCGAAAAGGTCCCTGGCATCGCTCAGACGCCGGCTGGAAAGAACAAACGAGTAGTCGACATGGCGGACGGAGTACTGCTCAGCTTCGGGCCGAACACCGGACGCGTCATGGCGGCACTCGCCGAAGCGATCTACGAGCCCGGTGGATCGTGAGCAAAGATTCGTGAGTGCTGATTCGTGAGTACAGAGACAGGTAGTTCCGAAGCAGGTAAGACTGTGTCCGCAGCCGAGGATTCACACGACGTCGGGGGCGCCGACAAGTCGGCGTCTGGCCCCGCGTCGCGGTCGCGGGTGAGTGCGGTTCTGGTCAGCTTGACTCTCGCCCTGGTGATCGTCGCGGTACTGTCGGCGTGCATCGGCCAAGTTCCGACGTCGCCTCTCGAGGTTTTGGGCAGCATCCTGCATCGCATCGGGCTCGACCTCGGTCCGATGCCCGCCCATCCCAGCGGTGAAGTGACTTTGTGGGAGGTTCGTTTCCCCCGCGTCGTGCTCGCCATCTGTGTCGGCGCGGCGCTGGGATGTTCCGGTGCGCTCCTGCAGGGTGTGTTCTCCAATCCGCTCGCAGAACCCGGAGTGATCGGAGTGTCTGCGGGCGCGGCAGTTGGCGCGAGTGCTGTCATCGTCGTCGGGGGAACGTTCGTGGCCGGCTGGGCCGTTGCTGCGGCTGCGTTCGTCGCCGGGCTGGTCACCACCGCGGCGGTCTACCTGCTGGCTCGGCACGAAGGCCGAACCGAAGTGGTGACGTTGGTGCTGACGGGCGTCGCGATCAACGCGTTCGCCGGCGGGCTCATCGCGTTCTTCACCTTCGTCGCCAGCCCGTCCGCTCGCGATCAGATCGTGTTCTGGCAACTCGGCTCACTCAACGGCGCTTCCTGGAACGCAGTCCTGATCGTGGCGCCGATGACCGTCGTCGGGATCGCCGCGACCATGATGATCGCCCCACGTCTCGACCTGCTGGCGCTCGGTGAACACGCGGCCCGTCATCTGGGCGTCAACGTCGAACGGCTTCGCCAGTTCGCGGTACTGATCGTCGCTCTCCTGGTCTCGGCGAGTGTTGCCTTCACCGGCATCATCCTCTTCGTCGGTCTGGTCGTTCCGCACCTGATGCGCATTCTCGTCGGACCTGGCCACCGCGCGCTGATTCCGGCGAGCGCCCTCGCCGGCGCACTGGTTCTGCTTGTCGCAGATCTGGGCTCGCGGTCGCTGATCGACAACGCAGACCTGCCCCTCGGAATGCTGACCGCTCTGGTGGGCGGCCCCTTCTTCTTCTGGCTTCTCCGACGCACGCGCGCGCAACAGGGCGGGTGGGCATGAGCAGCCTCGTAAGAAACTGGCGCGAACTGTTCGGCCGCGTCACCCCCGAACCGAAGAGCCCAGCCGTCGGTGATGTCACCCTCGAGGCGCGCGACATCACCGTCGAACGCGGTGGTCGGCAGATTCTGGAAGGCGTGTCCATCGAAGTCCGGGCAGGCGAGCTAGTCGTTCTCGTCGGACCGAACGGCGCCGGTAAGTCGACTCTTCTTGCGGCGTTGGCCGGTGATCAGCCCGTCATCGCTGGGCGGGTGGACGTTGACGGCACCGACCTCACTCAGTGGTCGCCGATCGACATGGCGCGCCGACGCGCGGTGCTCCCCCAGAAACACACCATCGGTTTTTCGTTCAGCGCTCGCCAGGTGGTTCGTATGGGACGTGCGCCATGGACCGGAACTCGCCGAGAAGACCGCGACGGCGCTGCTATCACCGCGGCGATGAAGACCTGCGATGTCGAGGGGTTCGCCAATCGGCCGTTCGCCGTGCTGTCCGGCGGCGAGCAAGCGCGGGTCGCGCTGGCCCGGGTACTGGCACAGGAAACGTCGACCATTCTGCTGGACGAGCCGACTGCAGCTCTCGATCTCGGACACCAGGAGGCGGTGATGTCCGTGGCGCGCGCTCGCGCTGCGGACGGCGATGCCGTCGTCGTCGTTTTGCACGACCTCGCGTTGGCAGCGGCGTACGCGGATCGGATCGTCGTGCTCGAAAACGGCCGCATCGCCGCTGACGGTCCCCCGGAATCGGTGTTGCACGAAGAGCTTCTGACCCGCGTCTACGGTTATCCGGTCGAGGTGTTCCCGCATCCGACAACCGGAGCAACCCTGGTCATCCCGCGCCGAGAATTCACCGAACAGAATCGATGATCGATCCCAGCCTGTTCAGGACGGCTCTCACCGTCGGCAGGCTGCGGCCGTCGCCGTCACGAACTCCGTCACCGGGACCGGGCTGTGACCAATCAGCCTCCGTGGACAGAACTGCGTCGCGGACCACACCGGCGATGCTTCGCTCGTCGGTCAGATCGATGTCGGTCACCGATCGCTCCGCGGTGGCGACAACGTCTGCAGGGGTCGGCACACTGTGCTCGCAGTATTCGCCGTATACCTCGACGAACAGCATGCTCTTTCGTACGCGGAACGCGAAAGTTCGACCGTCGGACCTGCCGAAACCGTGTGCGTGAGCGCCGACGGTGAGGTCCTCGATCTCGAAGCCCGGCCGCGCCGGTTCGGGCGACTGCGCGCCGGAATCGGTGGGTTCTGTGGGAATCACAATGATCTCCTCGGTGATTGCAGCGTCAACCGCAATCGCTGTTCGTACGGTATCGCGTCAAGGGTGTGAGCGGAATGGTCGGTAGTTCCTCGACGCGATGAACGGCGCCCGACTGCGATCAGGGATGATCGATGACAGTCGCACTGCGTGAAGAACAGATGACAAGAAAAAGAGGAACTACACATGGCTCGCCTAGGGATCCGCACCACTGCAGCAGCAATGGGGGCGGCGGTTCTGCTGGTCACAGGATGTTCTTCCGGAGATGGCGGAGACGACCTCATCACGATCGATCCCGCAACGGCAGCGGTCTCACCGGCCACCACCAGTACCCCGGACGGCGTGGTTCACCCGTATTCAGGTCTGATCGATTCCATCACATTCGATCCGATCACGCGCAGCGCTCTAGTGGTTGCCAACGACCCCCGTTCGGTGCTGGTCGTTCCTACGGACAGTTTGGCCGGCGCCGACCCCGCCTCCGCAGGTCGTCCGATAGCTCTGGATTCAGACGTACGCGACGTTTCGATCGGCTCTGACGGTAGCGCTCTTCTGTCGATGGATCGCCAGGTAGTGAAGCTGAATCTGACTTCGGGCGAACAGATGTCCATCCCGGTCGACGGGCAGGCGAATTCAGCGGTCGAACTCAACGACGGCCGCATCGCGATCGGCACGGACAATGGTTCAGTTCACATCGTCGACCCGAAGACCGATCAGTCACAGACGGTTTCGGGATTCGCATCCGTCGACGAACTCGCGGTCACCGGCGACAACCTGAGCGCCCTCGATCACCGTCAGACCTCGCTGACGGCGATCAATCTCGAAGACGGCAAACTCGGCGTCGCTCTTCGCGCCGGTGAGGGCGCAACTCATCTGGCCACCGATCGCTTCGGACGCATCCTTGTCACCGACACCACCGGGAACGAACTGCTCGTCTTCACTGCCGATCCGCTCCTGATGCACCAGCGCTACCCCGTCGGCGAGTCGCCATACGCCGTCGCCTACGACGAGGCCGCGGATCGGGTGTGGGTGACACTGACCGCGACCAACGAAGTGGTCGGCTTCGATCTGTCGTCCGGCATCCCCGTGGAGACCGGACGGTTCAAGACGGTGCGACAGCCGAATTCGTTGGCCGTAGACTCTTCCAACGGCAATCTGATCGTCGGATCGGCAACCGGTGACGGGCTGCAGGTCATCCCGTCACGGGAGAACTGATGGAAAAGCGTACGCGCGGGATCCCCGCGCAGTGGGAGACGTCGGACGACAAGTTCGACTATGTGCCCCTTCGACTACCGCCGAACGTTTCGCGGGTCACGGCGTCGATGCGTCTGGCGATCTCCGCCGAGTTCGGCGGATGGGAACTCTCCCGAGTCCGTCTCTACCCCGACGGCAGTCGTCGCGTGCTCCTCAAGCGAAAGAAGACGCCGCTGCACGTGACCGATCCGGACGGCATTCAGCACTGATCGTCCAACAGACGACCAGGGCCCGCCGCTGTCGAAACCGCTGACAAAATCACACCATCGAAGAGCTGGAGAATCGTGTACCAACTGCTGCTGAGCCTGATGTTCCGGGTCCCACCGGAACGCATCCACCACATTGCCTTCACCGCGATGAAACTGGTGACACGGTTCGCTCCCCTTCGCTGGCTGGTCGCAAAAGTCCTTGTCGTCGACGACCCGGTTCTGCGCAGTCAGGCTTTCGGTCTGGCGTTCCCGGCACCTCTCGGCCTGGCCGCAGGATTCGACAAGGACGCCACCGGAGTCGACGCCTGGGGCCCGTTGGGATTCGGTTTCGCCGAGGTCGGAACAGTGACGGCCCAGGCTCAGCCCGGTAACCCCGCGCCGCGTCTCTTCCGTCTTCCGGCCGACCGCGCTCTGATCAACCGGATGGGCTTCAACAACCACGGCGCTGGTCACGCGGCGAATTTCCTGCGACAGCGCCGCGTCACGGTGCCGATCGGTGCCAACATCGGCAAGACCAAGATCGTCGAAGCCGCCGACGCCGCTGCCGACTACACCGCCAGCGCGCAGCTTCTGGGTCCGCTGGCCGACTTCATGGTCGTGAATGTCAGCTCGCCGAACACGCCCGGACTCCGTGATCTGCAGGCCGTCGAATCACTGCGCCCGATCCTGCAGGCCGTGCTCGACACCGTCAGCGTGCCGGTACTGGTGAAGATCGCGCCCGACCTCTCGGACGAGGACGTCGACGCGGTCGCCGATCTGGCAATCGAACTCGGGCTTGCCGGAATCGTCGCGACCAACACCACGATCCGTCGCGACGGTTTGAAGACCCCGGACGCCGAGGTAGCTGCACTCGGCGCAGGCGGGCTGTCCGGTGCACCGGTCGCCGAGCGCTCACTCGAAGTACTTCGGCGCCTGTACGTCCGAGTGGGCGACAAGATGACCATCATCTCGGTCGGCGGTATCGAGACGGCCGATCAGGCGTGGGAACGGATCCTCGCCGGCGCGACGCTGGTGCAGGGATACACCGGCTTCATCTACGGCGGACCGTTCTGGGCTCGCAGCATCCACAAGGGGATAGCCAAGCGGGTCCGCGCAGCGGGTTTCTCGTCGATCGCCCAGGCTGTGGGAGCTGAGAACCCTCGCTAGAGAGTGCTGTGCGCCTTTATTAACCGCCCGCGGTTAATAAAGGCGCACAGCATAGTGACTATTCGACCTCGAACGTCCCGGTCAGGGTTGCACGCGCAATCGCGTGATGGAACACGTTGAAACCGAGGAACGCCGGCGACGAATCAGGGGTGACTCCGTCGAGCGTCTCCACGTCGAGGGCATGCACCGCCACGATGTAGCGATGCGGACCGTGCCCGGGAGGCGGGCCTGCACCGATGAAACCGAACCCGCCACCGTCGTGGCGGAGGGTGACGGTTCCGGCGGGCAGGACATCGCTGTCCGCCGCGCCGGCACCGGCGGGGAGCTCGGTGACGGAAGCGGGGATGTTCGCCACGGCCCAGTGCCAGAACCCCGACGCAGTCGGTGCGTCCGGATCGAACACCGTCACGACGAAGCTCTTCGTCTCGGCTGGAAAGCCGGACCACGAAAGCTGAGGTGAGATGTCTTCGCCACCGGGGACACCGAAGGCTCCACTGGCCTGAGCAAGCTTCAGCGGCTGGCCCGCAGTGATGTCGTCACTGGTCAGCTCGAAACTCGGCAACTTCGGCAATGGTTCGTACGGATCGTGCGCCATGCGAATCCTTTCTGTGACAAGAGAGCTCGATGTGCGTCGAGCTCACGGATCTATCTACGTGCTCGTCAGGAATTGAGCAGGAAATGTTCCAGAACACGTGTCCCGAACAGTAGTGCGTCCACCGGAACGCGCTCGTCGACGCCGTGGAACAGCGCGCTGAAATCCAGCTCGGGCGGCAACTGCAACGGCGCGAAGCCGAAGCAGCGAATGCCCAGTTTCGCGAATGCCTTCGCGTCGGTTCCGCCGGAGAGCATGTACGGAACTGTGCGAGCCTCCGGATCGTGGGCGAGGATCGCCTCGTTCATGGCGTCTACGAGGTGGCCGTCGAACGTTGTTTCGTACGAATCCAGCTTGGTGATCCACTCGCGGGTCACGTCGGGACCGATCAGTTGGTCCACCGTGCGCTCGAATTCGGCCTGCCTTCCCGGCAGCACGCGGCAGTCGAAGACCGCCTCGGCAGTCTGCGGAATGACGTTCGCCTTGTATCCGGCCTTGAGCATCGTCGGGTTCGCCGTGTCACGGAACGTCGCCCCGATGATGTTGGCGATCGTCCCCAACTTCGCGAGAGTCCCGTCGATGTCGGGTGATCCCGGATCGAAGTCCAATCCGGTCTCCTCGCCGACGGCGGTCAGGAACTCCGCGACCGAATCAGAGATCACGATCGGGAACTGGTGGGCAGCAAGCCTCGAGACCGCGCCGGCGAGTGTCGCGACCGCGTTGTCGTCGTGGAGGAAGGAGCCGTGCCCGGCGCGTCCCTTGGCAGTCAGACGCATCCAACCTAGGCCCTTTTCCGCAGTCTCCACGAGGTAGAGCCGGCGGTCGGTTCCGTCAGGCCGCGGAACCGTCAGCGAGAAACCGCCGACCTCACCCACGGCCTCGGTCACTCCCTCGAACAGATCCGGGCGGTGCTCGACCAGCCACTGGCATCCGTACTTTCCGCCAGCTTCCTCGTCCGCCACGAAGGCGAACACCAGATCACGCGGCGGTACGACGCCTTCCGCCTTGAACTGTCTGGCGAGGGCCAGGATCATCCCGACCATGTCCTTCATGTCCACGGCGCCGCGCCCCCAGACGTAACCGTCCTGGACGGTGCCGGCAAAGGGATGGACGCTCCAGTCGGCGGGCTCGGCCGGAACTACGTCGAGGTGACCGTGAAGCATCAACGCACCACGACCCGACTCGGCTCCCTTCAAGCGAGCAAAGACATTCCCACGGCCGGGTGCTCCGGACTCGACGTATTCCGTCTCGTAACCGACTTCTTGAAGCTGCGCGGCAACCCACTCCGCGCACGCACGCTCGCCTTTGGTGGTTTCGAGTTCTCCCGTGTTCGAGGTGTCGAAGCGGATGAGGGAACTGACCAGTTCGACTACTTCTGCTTCGGCTCTGCTCGGATTCGGATTATTCGGGGTTGTGGTCATTCCACTTTCCTACCATCGAATCAAACGACGCGGGCGACCGGAATGCCCCGCAACCTGGCGATTTGGGGCAGCTCACCTAATCGGATACTCTTTCCCAGCACCGAGAAATCGGGGCCGAGTCCGAGTGGCGGAATGGCAGACGCGCTAGCTTGAGGTGCTAGTGTCCTATTAACGGACGTGGGGGTTCAAGTCCCCCCTCGGACACTCGAATACAGCAAAAAGACCCCAGCCTGATCAGGCTGGGGTCTTTTTGCTGTGCGCCTTTATTAACCCCCGGCGGTTAATAAAGGCGCACAGCAGTGGGGCGATTTGGGACCTGGGGATGGCATCGGATACTCTTTCCCAGCACCGAGAAATCGGGGCCGAGTCCGAGTGGCGGAATGGCAGACGCGCTAGCTTGAGGTGCTAGTGTCCTATTAACGGACGTGGGGGTTCAAGTCCCCCCTCGGACACTCTGTGTTGAGACAGACAGGAAAAGCTCCGGTTCATCGAACCGGAGCTTTTCTCGTAATTGGCGAAGTTCCCGCACCAGGGAACAGTCCGCGCGAGCGGCGATCGAGATGGAACAGAAGTTCGAAGTGGATACAGACACCAAGAAATCGGATGCACTGCAGGCAGATTCGCTGGAAACAGCCGATTCAGAATCTGCTCGAGCCGAACTCACCGGACTCGACCCCGCAGAACTCGAAATCTGCCTGAAGGTCCTTTCCGAAGCCGCCGAACTCGACGACGAGCATCCCGATTCGATCACCATGCAGCGCGCTGTCGGCCATCTGTTCAAGCGACTCAAGAAGAAGCGTCGCCTCGCCTCGCGCGCAGCCGTCAACGAAGCCGACCGCCAAGTGGTCGCTGCGACTGCCACCGGTTCACCCGATCGCATCGACGACGAGACCGCAGGCATTCCGATCAAGTCGAACACCGCCGGCGCCTCCGCCGGCACGCTCATCAAGGCGCGGCCATGCTACATCTGCAAGCAGCGCTACACCGCAGTCGACGCCTTCTACCACCAACTGTGCCCCGATTGCGCTGCCACCAGCCGCAGCAAACGTGATGCCAGCACTGATCTCACCGGCCGACGCGCACTTCTGACCGGCGGCCGCGCGAAGATCGGCATGTACATCGCGTTGCGCCTGCTGCGTGACGGCGCACATCTGACCATCACGACACGATTCCCCAACGACGCGATCCGCCGATTCAAAGCGATGGAAGACAGCAACGACTGGATTCACCGTCTGCGCATCGTCGGCATCGACCTCCGCGACCCCGCCCAGGTTGTTGCACTCGCGGATTCCGTTGCCGCACAGGGTCCACTCGACATCCTCATCAACAACGCCGCACAAACTGTTCGACGCTCCCCCGGTGCCTACGGCGCTCTGGTCGACGCCGAGTCCGGTGCGCTTCCCGCCGGTGAACTGCCTGATGTCCTGACTTTCGGCAAGACGAGCGACGCCCACCCCGCGGCTCTGGCCGGATCGCTGTCGGACGTCGCAAGCATCACCTCCGGAAATCTGTCCGCAGACGCGGTCAGTTCACTCGCCCTCGTCGCCAAGTCGGCGTCACCCGATCGCATCGAGCAGGGCATCGCCATCGACGCGGGCGGGCTGCTGCCCGACCTCGCGCACACAAACAGCTGGGTTCAGACCGTCGAAGAGGTCGATCCGATCGAGCTTCTCGAAGTCCAGCTCTGCAACTCGGTCGCGCCCTTCATCCTCGTTTCACGCCTGCGCCCATCGATGGCCGCGGCAGCTGCGCGACGCAAGTACGTCGTGAACGTTTCCGCCATGGAAGGCCAGTTCAGCCGCGCGTACAAGGGCCCTGGCCACCCGCACACCAACATGGCCAAGGCAGCACTGAACATGCTGACCCGCACCAGCTCCAAGGAAATGCTCGACGACGGCATCCTCATGACCGCCGTCGACACCGGCTGGATCACCGACGAACGCCCACACTTCACCAAGATGCGGTTGGCCGACGAAGGTTTTCACGCACCACTCGACCTCGTCGACGGTGCCGCCCGCGTCTACGACCCCATCGTTCAGGGTGAACTGGGCGTCGACCTGCACGGCTGCTTCCTCAAGGATTACAAACCTTCGCCGTGGTGATCGGCAGCACGCCGCATTCGTGATGGGCGGCACCTAGGCGCCCCGATGTGGCGATCTCGTCACCCCCAACCCCCGTGTCGAGTAGCTCATTTCAGGTAGAGCACAGCATTGCAGGCGATAATGGAGTGCGTACCTGCTCACCGACTCGGAGGAACCATGACGATCGCCGTCGTACACAAGGACAGCCCGGAAGGCCGCGCCGCAATCGTGGCCGCCGCACGGGAATCCGTGGGTCGAAGCGAGGAACTGCTGGTTCTGCACGTCCTGGACGACGTCAACATCGGAGGCACGGCCAACCTCGGAGACACCGAGGACGATCGGGCCGCTCTTCGCGGCGAAATCCAGTCGGCGCTCGACGCCGGTGGATTCTCGGAAACGAAGTGGGATCTGCGCACCACCGAGCACGACGGCGATCCGGTTACCGCGCTAGTCGACCTGGTCCACGACGCGGGTGTCGATCTCCTGATCGTCGGAACCCGCCGGATGTCCCCCATCGGCAAGTTCCTCCTCGAACGCCCGCTGCAGCGTCTCCTACTCGAAGTGGAGGCTCCGATCCTCGTCGTCAAGGAACCCCTCCCCGCCGAGTGACCTCGGTCACATCACTTTCGGGTGCTCGTTTGTAGGCTGGCTCCATGACTGGAACCTCGCCCGCCCGAGAACTCGACATCATCGTCTACGGAGCGAGCGGCTTCGTCGGTAAGCTACTCGCCGACTACCTCGTCAAACATGCTCCCGAAGGCACGAAGATCGGCCTCGGTGGCCGTTCCCTCGAGAAGTTGGCAGCCACTCGCGCCGATCTGGGTACCGCCGCTGCCGATCTCCCCCTGATCATCGCCGACGCCGACGACGCCACCGCACTGAAGGCACTCGCCCAGCGAACCCGGGTCGTCGCCACCACGGTCGGCCCGTATGCCAAGTACGGCCACGCCCTTGTTCACGAATGCGCCTCCGCCGGAACTCATTACGTCGACCTCACCGGCGAGGTGCTGTTCCACCGCGAGAGCATCGACGCTAACCACGCCCTGGCCGTGTCGACCGGTGCCAAGATCGTCCATTCCTGCGGATTCGATTCCATCCCTTCCGATCTCGGAGTTCACGTCCTGCACGAGAAGGTCGCCGCCGACGGCGCCGGCGAGCTCACCGACACCACCCTGGTGGTCACGGCCCTGCGCGGCGGCGTGAGCGGTGGCACCATCGATTCGCTTCGCAACCAGATCGACGTGTCGAAAGACGATGCGCGCCTGCGGAAACTTGCTGCCTCGCCGTACTCGCTGAGCCCCGATCGTGATCGGGAGCCCGAACTCGGACGCCAGAGCGACGTGAGCGTGGTCGACGGCAAGAAGATCGATCCGTCGTTGAAGGGGTGGAAAGCGCCGTTCGTGATGGCGTCGTACAACACACGAGTCGTCCGTCGCAGCAATGCGCTCCGAGAGTGGGCGTACGGCAAGAAGTTCAAGTACAGCGAGGTGATGAGCGTCGGCTCATCGGTGGTGTCACCGGTGATTGCGGGCGGCGTGGCGGTCGGCCTCGGCGCGCTGGTCGCCGGACTCGCTCTACCTCCGACACGTTTCCTTCTCGACAAGGTATTGCCGGCTCCCGGTGAAGGTCCGAGCGAGAGCACCCAGAAGAAGGGCCACTTCACGCTCGACGTGTTCACCACGACCACGACCGGCGCCCGATACACATCACGAGTGAAGGCGAAGGGCGACCCGGGATACAGCGCGACGGCGGTAATGCTCGGCGAATCTGCGTTGTCGTTGGCGAAGGACCAAAAGGCTCTTCCCCCGGCCACCGGCGTTTTGACTCCAGCGACAGCGCTCGGCGACGTCCTGGTCGAGCGTCTACGCGCGGCTGGTTTCGAGATTTCCGCGCGCAAACTCTAGACAGAACGAATTTCACTTGATCGTTTCAGCTCTTCGCGCCCGATTATCGCAGCTCAGGGCGCGGACAGCGGTGGGAATACTCCCAGGTAACATTGATGTTGGTTCATGGCATCCATATGTGATGCTCCGCTTTCGGAAAAGTGAGGCTATTCATGACTGAGCGCGTTCAGGTCGGCAGTCTTCAGGTTGCCAAGGTTCTCTACGACTTCGTGGTCGAGGAGGCTCTTCCCGGCACCGGTGTAGACGCCGAAACGTTCTGGGCCGGCGCCGACAAGGTCATCACCGAGCTCGCACCGAAGAACCGCGACTTGCTTGCCAAGCGTGACGATCTGCAGGCTCAGATCGATCAGTGGCATCGCGATCACGCCGGCGCTCCCATCGACGCCGCTGCATACAAGGCGTTCCTGCAGGAAATCGGCTACCTCCTGCCGACGCCTGCCGAATTCTCGGTCACCACCGCGAACGTCGACACCGAGATCACCTCGACGGCCGGCCCGCAGTTGGTCGTGCCGATCCTCAACGCGCGCTTCGCACTCAACGCGTCCAACGCCCGCTGGGGTTCGTTGTACGACGCGCTGTACGGCACCAACGCCATCTCCGAGGAGAACGGCGCCGAGAAGGGTTCCGGCTACAACAAGGTCCGCGGCGACAAGGTCATCGCCTGGGCGCGTGAATTCCTCGATGCGGCAGCACCTCTCGTGTCGGGATCGCATGCAGATTCAACCAAGTACGTTGTCGACGGCAGTGAACTGAAGATCACGTTGGCAGACGGTACGGTCACCACGCTCGCCCAGCCGGAGAAGTTCGTCGGCTACCTCGGCGAGAAGGACGCACCGACGAGCATCCTGCTGCTCAACAACGGATTGCACGCCGAGATCCAGATCGACGCCTCGTCCCCGATCGGCAGCACCGACGCCGCCGGCGTCAAGGACGTCGTTCTCGAATCCGCCGTCACCACGATCATGGACTTCGAGGACTCGGTCGCCGCTGTCGACGCCGACGACAAGGTTGTCGGCTACCGAAACTGGTTGGGTCTCAACCGTGGTGACTTGTCCGAGGAGATCAAGAAGGGCGCCAAGTCCTTCACCCGCACGCTCAACGGCGACCGTAAGTACACCGCAGTCGACGGCAGCGAACTCAGCCTGCACGGTCGTTCGCTCCTGTTCGTCCGCAACGTCGGTCACCTCATGACCAACCCCGCGATCCTCGACGCCGACGGCAACGAGGTCCCCGAGGGCATCCTCGACGCCTTGATCACCAGTGCCTGTGCAGTGCACGGCCTCTCGATCAGTGACGCCAACGGACCGCTCGACAACAGCCGCACCGGCTCGATCTACATCGTCAAGCCCAAGCAGCACGGTCCCGAGGAAGTTGCCTTCACCACCGAACTGTTCGGCCGTGTCGAGCAGGTCCTCGGGCTTCCGGTGAACACGCTCAAGGTCGGCATCATGGACGAGGAGCGTCGTACGACGGTCAACCTCGCCGCCTGCATCAAGGAAGCCGTCGACCGCGTGGTGTTCATCAACACCGGCTTCCTCGACCGCACCGGCGACGAGATCCACACCTCCATGGAAGCCGGCGCGATGGTGCGCAAGGCCGAGATGAAGAAGCAGAAGTGGATCGGCGCCTACGAGGACTGGAACGTCGACACCGGTCTGGCCTGCGGTCTGCAGGGCAAGGCTCAGATCGGCAAGGGCATGTGGGCCATGACCGAGTTGATGGCGGACATGCTCGAGCAGAAGATCGGTCACCCCAAGGCCGGCGCCAACACCGCGTGGGTACCTTCGCCGACCGGCGCAACGCTGCACGCGACGCACTACCACCGCGTCGACGTGTTCGCTGTTCAGGACAGCCTGAAGGGAAAGCCGCGTGCGAGCGTCGACGACATCCTGACCATCCCGCTCGCTCCCAGCACCGACTGGACGGACGCGGAGAAGAAGGAAGAGCTCGACAACAACTGCCAGTCCATCCTCGGCTACGTGGTCCGTTGGATCGACGCGGGCGTCGGCTGCTCCAAGGTTCCCGACATCCACGATGTCGCGCTCATGGAGGATCGCGCCACGCTGCGCATCTCGAGCCAGCTGCTCGCCAACTGGCTGCGTCACGGCATCGTCAGCGAGAGCGACGTTGTCAGTGCACTCGAGCGCATGGCCCCGGTTGTCGACCGTCAGAACGAGGGCGACGCCGAGTACCGCAACATGGCACCTGATTTCGATTCCAACATCGCGTTCCAGGCTGCCAAGGAACTCATCCTCGAAGGCGCGAAGCAGCCCAGCGGATACACGGAGCCGATCCTGCATCGCCGCCGCCGCGAGTACAAGGCTGCCAACGCCTGATTTCACCTTCTTCGAACTCGAAGCTGAACCCGAACAGCCTCGGCACCGCTCCCGGTGTCGAGGCTGTTCGCGTAGGCCCCGAAGTTTCGTCACTAGACTGGCCGAGGACACAGTCCGTTCAACAGACATTTTTCGAGTGACCAAGGTAGGGCAAGGTACGTGGGCGAACATCGCGGCGGGTCAGGCGCCAGAGGTATCAGTAAGGGGCCGATTCTCGTCGTCGTGCTGATCGTCTTGATCGTGGCAGGCTTCTTCGGATGGGAGGCCCTCAGCAACCGGATCGACGATCAGGGACAGCAGGCAGCCGGTACGTGCGTCGAGGGCAACAAGACACTCGACGTCACCGCGGATCCGTCCATAGCCCCACAGGTCGAGGAACTGGCGAAGCGGTACACCCAGACCTCGCCGGTGGTGCGTGATCACTGCATCGCCGTCGTGGTGCACGGTGCGCCGTCCGCGTCGGTCTCGACGGCACTCGAAGCCGGTCCGGCGGCCCCCTGGGACGACGCAGCATTGGGACCGCGTCCCTCCCTGTGGATCCCGACGAGTTCGTTCGAACTCGCGCCACTGTCGGGCAAGGCCGTGATCAACGGTGATCCTCGCTCGCTCGCGAGTTCCCCGATCGTTCTGGCAGCCGGTCCCGAGACCGCGGCAGCATTGGCCGGCGCAGCATCGAGTTGGAAGTCTTTGCCTTCCGATCTGACGGTCGCCCTGCCGGTCGGAAGTACCGAAACCTCGATGGCTGCACAGGCGATCGCTGCCGACGTCGCCGATGCGGGTGCCGGACCGGTCACGACGGATCAGGCGAAGTCCGCTCAGGTCAACGCTGCGCTCAGTGCACGGGCGTTGCAGTTCCAATCCTTGCCGACTCCCCCCTCGTCCACCGCCGAAGCCCTCGGAGCACTGAGCGCCGGAACACCGGATTCGGTGAAAGCCGTTCCGGCCACGGAACAGTCGATAGCGCAGAGCGCGAACACGGCGATGACGACGTACTCCCCCGCCGGCGCAACGCCAGTCGCGGACTATCCGGCGGTCATCGTCTCGGGCAGCGGGATCGACGAAACCGCGTCGCGCGCAGCGGCACAGTTTGCCGATTTCATGCGTGAGCCGAATCAGTCACAGTTGTTCGTCGGCGCCGGTTTCCGGGTCGAGGGCCAAGACCTTCCCGATCTCGGGGCGGTGTCCCCGGCCAAGATCTCGTCCACGTTGAAACCGGCTTCGGCGGAGACCGCAGCGGCGCTCGGTGACATAGTCGCCAACCCGGTCTCGCCGCGTAGTGCCACCATCCTGATGGACACGTCGGCGTCGATGGGTACCGACGACGGTGGCACTACCCGCTTGGCGAACGTTGCCTCGGCGGTGAATACCCAATTGGGTCGCAGCCCTGACGCTTCGGACATCGGCCTTCGCGAGTTCAGCACGGGCACCGACGGAAAACCGTCCGAGCGCATCCTGGTTCCGGGCGGTTCACTGTCCGAGCCGAATCGGCGTGCCACGATCACCGATTTCCTCAACGGGCTTCGGGCCGGCGGAAAGACCTCCAAGTACCCGGCGCTTGCCAGCTCCTACAAAGCCGCCGTGGACGGTTTCGACGCGGGGCGAGTCAACTCGGTGCTGCTGATCACCTCGAGTACGCCTGACGAATCCACCACGACGCGAGCCGAACTGCTCAGCGCGATCGCCGCTGCGGGCAATCCGTCGCGTCCGGTACAGGTCGACGTGATCGTCGTCGGTGCGGGCGACGACGTCTCCACACTCCAAGACGTCTCGGATCGGACGGGCGGAACATTGGTTCGGGTCGATTCGACGTCCGACCCCGCTCTCGCGGCCGCAGTGACCAAGATGCTGTCCTGATGGGGCGCGTCGCGGTTTTTGCAGTCCTTCTCGCCCTTCTGACCTGGTTCCTGCATCGCCGACTCGTTCGCGCCACCGGCATCCCGAGGCGATGGGCTCGTCTCGCCGACACTGCGCTTGTCGTCTTGGCGGTCTCGACGCTCATCGGGGTCGGCAGCGGCGAAGTCTTTCCGACATCGTGGGCGCGACCGATCGGATTTGTCGGATGGGTCTGGCTGGCTTCGTGGCTGTATCTGATTCCCGGACTGCTCGTGATCGGCCTGTTCGCCGGGATCGGTCGACTACGTGCACGCCACACGGATACCACGACCGAAGTCGACCCAGCCAAGCGTCGTACGTTGCAGTTGGCTACGGCAGCAGTCACTCTCGCGGCGATCGGCACCGCCGGCTACGGCGTCTACGAGGCGTCGGGCCCCAAGATTTCCCGCGTCCGCGTGCCGCTCGCTCGCCTACCTGAGGGCTTCAACGGATACCGGATCGCCTTGATCACCGACCTGCACGTGGGACCGGCCCGCGGGGTCGACTTCACCCGCAAGGTGGTCGATATCGTGAACTCGCAGAATGTCGATCTGATCGCGATCGGCGGCGACCTCGTGGACGGAACCGTCGCGAAAGTTGCTCCCGATCTTGCTCCGCTCGCCGATCTTCGGGCGCCCGACGGAATCTTCGGAGTCAGCGGAAACCACGAGTTCTACGCCGACGACGGCGGCAAATGGCTCGACGTGTGGGAGACATTGGGGATCACCACACTTCGCAACAGCCGCACCTCGATCCAGCATGGCGGCGATACCATCGACTTCGTGGGCATCCACGACTACACGTCGCCGGCCCCGTACGAGCCGAACCTGACTGCCGCGCTCGCAGGTCGCGATCCGAATACTTTCGCCTTGCTTCTCGCGCACGAACCGCGTCAAGCGATCGAGGCATCCGAGATGGGTATCGATCTGCAACTGTCCGGGCACACTCACGGCGGTCAGATGTGGCCGCTGCGGTATCTCGTTCCGCTGCAGCAGCCTTCGGTGCAAGGCTTGGACAGGGTCGGAGACACAGTGCTGTACACGACGCGTGGCGCCGGGGCTTGGGGTCCGCCGGTACGCGTCGGCGCCCCGCCGGAGATCACTGTTCTCGAACTCGTACACGAGAGGTGATGATCTCCGGCGGGCACACGCCTTAGTTGCCTGCGAACGCTTCGATCGGCGGGCAGGAGCAGACCAGGTTGCGGTCGCCATGTGCACCGTCGATACGACGCACGGACGGCCACACCTTCGGGCGAGCCTTGCCACGCGGGAAGACGGCGATCTCACGCGAGTACGGGTGATCCCACTGCGCTGCAATGCTTCCCGCAGTGTGGGGAGCACCGCGTAGCGGGTTGTCCTCCACCGTCCACTCGCCCGCTCCGACGCGATCGATTTCGCCGCGAATGGCGATCATCGCCTCGCAGAACTCGTCGATCTCTTCGAGGTTCTCGCTCTCGGTGGGCTCGACCATCAGTGTGCCGACCACGGGGAAGCTCATGGTCGGAGCATGGAAACCGTAGTCGGCCAGACGCTTTGCGACGTCGTCGACGGTGACGCCGGTGTCCTTGGTCAACCCCCGGAGGTCGAGGATGCACTCGTGCGCGACCATGCCATTCTCGCCGGTGTAGAGAACCGGGAAGTACTCGTCGAGTCGACGCGCGATGTAGTTGGCCGACGCGATGGCGGTCAGGCTGGCGCGGCGCAGGCCCGCAGCACCCATCATCCGGATGTAGGTCCAGGTGATGGGCAGAATGGACGCACTGCCGTACGGCGCTGCCGAGATCGTTCCTCCACCACCGAGTTCGGGGGCCATCGGGTGTCCGGGTAAAAACGGCGTCAAGTGTGAGCGCACACCGATCGGGCCGACGCCGGGTCCGCCGCCGCCGTGCGGGATGCAGAAGGTCTTGTGCAGATTCAGGTGGCTGACGTCGCCGCCGAATCGGCCCGGACGGGCAAGGCCGACAAGCGCATTGAGGTTGGCGCCGTCGACGTACACCTGGCCACCGGCGTCGTGTACCGCTGCACAGATGTCGGAGATCTCGTGCTCGTAGACACCGTGTGTTGAAGGGTAGGTGATCATGATCGCGGCGAGACGCTCGGCGTGATCGGCGATCTTCGCGCGCAGATCGTCGACGTCGACGTCACCGTTGGGACGGCAGGCGACAACCTCGACGCGCATCCCGGCCATGACGGCAGAAGCCGCGTTGGTGCCGTGAGCACTCGACGGAATGAGGCAGGTGTCGCGGTGGTCGTCGCCCCGGCTGAGGTGGTAGTTGCGGATCGCGAGCAGGCCCGCGTATTCCCCCTGGCTGCCGGCGTTGGGTTGCAGGCTGACGTTGTCGTAGCCGGTGACCGCGACCAGCCAGTCTTCGAGATCCTTGATGATCTTCAGCAGACCGGGCGCATCCGATGTCGGCGCGAACGGATGGATCGCGTTGAACGCGGGCCAGGTGATGGATTCCATCTCGGCGGTCGCATTGAGCTTCATGGTGCACGAACCCAGCGGGATCATGCTGCGATCGAGGGCGATGTCCTTGTCGGACAGCGCGCGCAGGTAGCGAAGCATTGCCGTTTCCGTACGGTAACGGGTGAAGGCTTCGTGCTGCAGGTAGTCGGAGGTGCGCTCCTGAGCAGCCGGAACCGAATTGCCCTCGGCTTCGATGGCGACAACAGCATCCTCGATCCCGAACGCGTCGAGCACGGCAAGGAGGTGGTCGGCGGTCGTGGCCTCGTCGCAGGAGATACCGACATGATCGGCGTCGACCAGACGCAGGTTGATCCCGGATTCCTTGGCCGCAGCGACGACGTCGGCCGCCTTGCCCGGAACCTGAGCGAGCACGGTGTCGAAGAACGAATCGTGGACAACGGTCACGCCGCCTTCGCGCAGGCCGTTTGCCAACGCGTGTGCGCGGGCAGCGACGCGCAACGCAATCGCCTTGAGTCCCTCGGCGCCGTGGTAGCTCGCGTACATCGCAGCGAGGATGGCGAGGAGCACCTGAGCGGTACAGATGTTGGACGTCGCCTTCTCGCGGCGAATGTGCTGCTCACGTGTCTGCAGCGCCAGGCGGTATGCCTTGTCTCCGTCGGCGTCGATGGAGACGCCGACCAAGCGGCCGGGCAGCTGACGCGCATGCTTGGAGTGCACGGCCAGGTAACCGGCGTGCGGTCCGCCGTATCCCATGGGGACACCGAAACGCTGGGTGGTTCCGAAGCACGCATCCGCGCCGAGCTCACCGGGTGAGGTGATGAGCGTCATCGCGAGGAGGTCTGCGCCGACGGCAACCAGTGCGCCGCGCTCGTGAGCTTCCGCGATGATCGAGGTGTAATCGACGACTCGTCCCGAGGCACCTGGGATCTGGGCGATGACGCCGAAGAAGTCACCTTCCGGAAGACCAGCGGTGAGGTCCGCAGAGACGATCTCGATGCCGAGCGGCTCGGCGCGAGTCTCGATGACGGCGAGGGTCTGCGGGTAGAGATCGGCGTCGACGACAAATCGTGGGGACTTGCTGCGGTTCGCGCGGCGCAGGAGCGTCATGGCTTCGGCAGCGGCGGTGGCCTCGTCGAGCATCGACGAGTTTGCCAGTTCCATGCCGGAGAGATCGGCGACCATGGTCTGGAAGTTGAGGAGGGCTTCGAGACGGCCCTGGCTGATCTCCGGCTGATACGGGGTGTACGCGGTGTACCAGGCCGGGTTCTCGATGATGTTGCGCAACAACACCGGCGGCGTCAACGTGTCGAAGTAGCCGAGGCCGATCATCGACGTCGCGACGGTGTTCTGGGCTGCGAGTGCAGTCAGTTCGGCAAGTGCCTCGTGCTCTCCGACCGGAAGCGGCAGAGCGTCGAGTCCGGCAGCGATGCCGTTCGGGGCAGCGTCGAGGATGACGGAGGGAACGGCCTTGGTTGCCAGTTCGTCGAGTGAATCGACCCCGACGAGTTCGAGGATGCGCGCGAGTTCCGCGGCGTTCGGACCGACATGGCGGTCGGCAAATATACGGCTTGCAGCGTCGATCACGACAACTCCCAGACAGATCGGAGGATCAGGACACACACCGAACTGCGGTGTGTTCCTCCCCCTCTGTCGCATGCTCGATTCCCGAGCGCCTGAGAGATTCGGTAGTGATCCGCCGAAGGCGGAAGCCACAGCCTTTCCCCGTCGGCGGGTGGGTTGTCCCACCGCTTTCCAGAGGCGTCGGAGCCCGTACGGTCCTTGGTGCCTGAGAGATTGACGGGGAGGTATTGCTCCTTCGGCGCCCTGATCCCGCTCACGACTGACCTTTGAGACAAAGACTGAAACAAAGACAAGTTCGGTGAATCGGTATCCGAGGCTCTCCCGTACGCCGGCGACGCAGGCCCAGTCTAGTTGACCGAAACGCCTACCTGCACCGTGGCATCCTCCAAAGAGATGTGACGTACGTTATCCGGTTTTGCGGCTGGCGCGATTCTTGCGTCGCGAAGCCAACTCGTCTTCCGGGTTGGGATCACTTTCGCCGCCGTCGGCCCGCTCGGCGGGGAAGTCGGCGATCGTTCCGGTGAGTTCACGCATCGCGCCACTGACTGCGATGCCGAATACGCCCTGCCCACCCTGGAGGAGGTCGACGACCTCTTCGGGGGACGTGCATTCGTACACGGTGGTGCCGTCGGAGAACAGAGTGATGTTGGCAAGATCGCGGACGCCACGCTTACGGAGGTGATCGACGGCAACGCGGATGTTCTGCAGTGAGATGCCGGTATCGAGCAGACGCTTCACGATCTTCAGAACGAGAATGTCCTTGAAGGAGTACAGACGTTGGCTTCCGGATCCGGCAGCGCCACGGATCGACGGAACAACCAACGACGTCCGTGCCCAGTAGTCGAGTTGGCGGTACGTGATCCCGGCGATCTGGCAGGCACTGGGTACTCGATATCCGACGAGGTCGTCGGGGATGGAATCGTCCGGGAACAGGCCCGGCTGCAGCTCTTCGGAAGACATTTCTGCAGTCGCGGCACTACCGGCTATGCCCGTCCCGCGCTCATTCGACTGTTCTTCCACTGCCGTCTCCCTCTCGCTTCGCCATCATGTAACCAACCTGTGCTATCAGCAGTCACGAGAATCCCGTGCCGACCGAACTTTCAGATGTGAATCCAAGGCAGGTAATTCCATGAGTGGACTTACCCAGAGTACGCCTCGATCGACAAGGCGAGAAGATCTCCACCGCACGCAACGGTAAGTCCAGGAGGGTGCATGGTCAACGCAACACGCCGACCGAGACTCAACCTCTACTTGAGAGTTGAAGACTAAAGTCCGCAACCAGTCAATTCAGGCTAACCATCAGTGGCTTTGAAATCGTCCGGCGAGATGGTTTCGAGGAATTCCTTGAACTTCTCGACCTCGTCTTCGCGCTCGTCGGGAATGACCAGACCGGCCTCGGCGAGAACAGCCTCCGACGCGAAGATCGGAACGCCGATGCGCAGGGCCAATGCAATCGAGTCCGACGGACGTGCCGAGACAGTGGTCTGCTCGTCGAAGACGAGATCCGCGTAGAAAGTGCCCTCTTGCAGGTCCACGATCCGAACTTCCTTGAGGCTCCGACCGAAAGATTCGATCAAGATCTTGATCAGGTCGTGAGTCAGCGGCCGCGCCGGCTCGACTCCCTGTTGTTCGAGAACAATCGCGGTAGCTTCGGTTTGCCCGATCCAGATCGGCAGGTACCGATCGCCGTCGGACTCTCGCAGCAACAGGACCGGCTGATTCTGAGGCTGCTCGACACGAACTCCGATCACACGCATTTCGCCCATCGAGCTTGCCTCCAACCTGACGTGATCCAGCCGACCGACTCCGATGCGGTCGTACTGAAATTCTATTCGAGTGTGCCCCGCTGATCGAGGAACTCAGCGATCGAGACTTCCCCGAACTGCCGATTTGACCAGACACGTGTGCAAAGTCAGTGACAGAGCGGCCAGCTCCCGCACCATTTCCTCGGCACGATCACGTGCTCCGGCGTCACGACCCTTGGCAACCGGTCCGGCGATCTGAGTCACCAGCCCCGCTTCGCGATCAGCAGCCAACTTGAACGCCCGCAGATGGCGAACCTCCAAGCCGTACTCGGACATCGCCTTAGCGGTGCGCGCCAACGTCACGGCATCCTCGTCGAAGAATCCCGCCGCGCCGGGAACGACCAAACCGGTGCGGATCAGATCGGTCAGAAACCGATCGTCGATGTCAGCGCGCGCGAGAAGATCCTGACGACCGACTCGAACTTCGCGATCGACCCGGAACGCCTCGGGTGAGACATCGCCCGTAGCGATCGACAGGACGCGAGCACGACGAGGCGCAGGAACTTCTGCACTCACCGTCGCTGCGCCACTGTCGATCGCTTCGAGTTGTTCTTTGATCACTTTGAGCGGCAGGTACTGATCGCGTTGAGCGGTCAGCACGAAGCGAAGACGCTCGCAGTCCTCGACAGAGAATCTGCGGTATCCCGACGGTGTCCGTTGCGGGCTGATCAAGCCCTCGGACTCGAGGAAACGGATCTTCGAAATCGTCACGTCGGGAAAATCTGGACGCAACCGATCCAGCACGGAACCAATCGACATTCCGGGCTGGCTCTGCTGCCGCACTGCCGTCATTAGCTACCCGCACCTGCTGACGACTCGCCGACCTGCGAACCGCCGGCACGAGGGCCGGTGAGGAACACCAGACGGAACTTGCCGATCTGAACCTCGTCACCATTCGCGAGAACTGCCGAATCGACAGGCTCACGGTTGACGTAGGTGCCGTTGAGGCTTCCGACGTCGACGACGTGGAAATCTGCATCTTCCTGACGGAACTCGGCGTGACGACGGCTGACGGTCACGTCGTCCAGGAAGATGTCGCTGTCCGGGTGCCGACCTGCCGACGTCGTCGGCTGATCGAGCAAGAAGCGGGATCCTGCATTCGGTCCCCGCTTGACCACCAGAAGTGCGGCTCCGGCGGGAAGGCCTTCCACGCCCGAAACCGGCTGCTCGGCGGCCGGTGCTGCAGAGGAGGTGTTGTCGAGCTCATTGAGGAAGTCCGCGCGGAAAACCGAAGTGGTCTCCGCCGGCGACTCCCCATAGCCCGCGTCGTTACCGTTCTCGCTCACTGTTTCTCCTCCTGGGTCAATCATCCAGATCATGAATCACTGGACTACGCAGTGCACTTTCTTCACGAGCATCTTTCACAGTCACGTTCGATACGGCCCTGCGCCCCGACTCGGCACATGCGTACCTAACGACCGTACCCTGCGCAGACCGCCGTGTGCAGCGAGACAGGCCGCGACACAACACGAGTTGGCCGGTCCACGCGCAGGTTTTCTACTCGGACGTGAGTCCCTTGTATGCCTCCGCGTCCAGAGTTGCCGCGAGTGCGGCGTCGAGTGTGGCCTCGTCGGCAACCTCGAGTTCGACCAACCAACCCGTGTCGTACGGGTCGGTGTTGACGAGGTCGGGCTGTCCGTCCAATTCACCGTTCGCTGCAAGAACTTTCGCAGTGAACGGAGCAAAGATGTCGGAGACGCTCTTGGTCGACTCGACCTCACCGAGCGATTCACCGGCGGTCACGTCTTCGTCGACAGCGGGAAGCTGGACGAACACGACGTCACCGAGCTGCGACTGAGCAAAGTCGGTGATACCGACTCGAACTGAGGTCGGGCCGGTTCGCTTCACCCACTCGTGCTCCGCGGTGTAGCGCAGATCGGTAGGTGTATCGAGCTCACTCACAGTGGCTTCCTTTCACAGGCCGTCCGAAAGTCGGACGCAAAAAGATCAATTTCCGGGTTGAGCGTATTGGCGCGGATTCAATTGTCGCAAGACGGAGATCGTGACCTGCTGCGATTGCTCGACGGACGACGTTCCGCCATTGCGTGCGACATTGTCGAAGACGCCTCCGGGAATGTTCAACGCTGCCGCCAATGTCGGCGGATCTCCGATCGCGGTCACAGTGTACGGCTGCTCGATCCGGGTTCCGTCCAATTCGATCTCGCCGCCGCGCCCACTCACCCACGAGTTCACGCCGATACGAATGGGTTCGCCGTTCGCACCTACGATCGAGATGGCTTCGGCACCGGCAGCACGCAGTTCCTGGATGAGATCGAGAATCACTTCCGATCCGACGCCGCCCGCCGGATCTGTCAGGGTCATCGTCACACCCGGTCCAGTGGCCGGAGCGGTCCCCACTTGAATGGAGAGTGAGGTCAGCCGCGCCCGCGCCTCGTCCAGCGCTGCTCCCGTGTTGCCACCGGCTTCCAAAGTGGCAAGCGATTCCTGAAGATTCGCGACTTCCTGCCTCAGCGCGGCTTCGCGCCGATTCAAATTGTCGAGAACCACCAGGAGGTCGGCAGGGCGCGCGGCGTCGAGTGAATCTCCGGCCACTGTGCTGCGTACCTGTGTGGCAATCGCAACGCCGAGCACGCCCAACAGCACAGCAGCGAGGATTGCGAAGACGACGTTGGTGCGGTGTTTGGACGGTGAACGCAACTCGTGACGACCTTCACCCGCAGTGGTGACGGGAGGTTCTTCTTCCGGTTCGGTCGTGGAATGTTCCGCCATGACTCACGCTCCGAACAGTCGGCGTCGCAATGCCGCTGCGTTGCCGAAGATCCGTATACCCAACACGACGACGATCGCCGTCGAGAGTTGAGTACCGACACCCAACTGATCACCGAGCCAGACGATCAACGACGCGACGAGCACGTTGAAGACGAAGGAAACCACGAACACCTTCGCGTCGAAGATTTCGTCCAGATACGCGCGTAGTCCACCGAAGACGGCGTCGAGCGCCGCAACGACAGCGATCGGAAGATAGGGCTGGATCACGTCGGGCACCTGCGGGCTGAAAACTACGCCCAGGACGATGCCGACGACCAGTGCTGCGAGTCCGTACAGGGCGGAACCGGCCTTCATCGAACTCCTTCTGTCACTTGGGTTCTGTGGGTTCTGTTGCCACTCGGACGGCGCGAGGCGCCGCAGGCGGCAGAGTCAACGAATCGTCTTCGGCCACCGCGAAACCGACTCCGTACAGTTGCGAGACGCTAGACATTCTCACGTAGGCGTCGCTGACGACGAATTTCCGCTGCAGTGCTCGCGTGTCTCCGATCGCCTCGACGAGGTACGGGGAGAAAACAGGTTGGTTGTCGACGAGCATCGCGCCGCCCGCCTGACGGATGGTCACCGTCGGCCCGATTCGCACGCCGCCGACTGCGATCGCCTCGGCGCCGCCCGCCCATAATGCGTTGACGACGGTCTGCAGATCGCGATCGAGAACGACGGTCTTGCCGCCGACACTCCGTTGCGACGCATCCGAGAGGTTCGGGCGTCCGGCCGGGTCCGTCAACGTCACCACCAGTCCTTCCCCGTGAACAGCTTCGGCTCCTGCGCCGGATTCGACCGCTCGCAGTTGGTCGAGGACGGCGCTGCCGCGTGCATCGCCTTCGAGCGCCACGCCGCGCGCGGCGTCGACGGCGCCGCCGAGTGAATCGCGGGACGCGGCCAGTGAATCGATTCGATCCTCCGCATCACGGACCTTCGCCACCAACTCGCTTCGAACCTCTTCGGTGCCGGTCACCTGCTTCGTCGCCTGAACAGCCGAGACCGTGACGATGAACCCGATCAACAGTGCGCCGAGGGCCAGCCACGGCCCCGTCTTCGAGGATCTGTTCTTGGTGTGCTCGTGCTGGCGTTCGAATGCAGTTGCCTCGTAGCCCGGGTCGAGATGTTCGGTCATGAGTGACCGAAGCAGCGACGGTACCGGGTTACGACGGACGTCCTCCCCGGTCGACTTCATCGGGGCACGACCTCGTGGGTTCGCGCAACGTCAACGGCCTTGAGCACGTAGATCGCGGCAGTCCACACGTACAGGACGGTTCCCCAGATCAGGAAAGCGAAACCGAAGGCATGGGTGAACGGTCCGATGGCCCAGTCTCCGTGCCCGGCAAGAATCAACGGCAGAGCGAACATCAGCAGGAAGGTCGCAGCCTTGCCGAGATAAACCACCTCGGGCGGTGGCAGGCCACGCCTGCGGTAGATCGGCAGCGTCAACGCAAGCAGAAGATCACGGCCGATGAGTATCGCTGCGACCCACCAGGGAATGAAATCGCGGGCGACGAAGGTGACCAGTGTCGTCACGACGTACAGACGATCGACCAGCGGGTCGAGAAGCGCTCCCAGACGCGAGGTCTGTCCGAGCACTCTGGCCAGCTTGCCGTCGAGCCAGTCGGTGAACCCGCTGAGCATCAGCAGCGCCAATGCCCAGCCGTCCGAGTGCGTGACGAGCAGCAGGTAGGCGAACAGCGGCAGAGCGAGTAGACGCACGATACTGAGCACGTTGGGAACAGTGAGAATCCGGTCCGTGGGGATCGGTTCTTGTTCGCCAGAGTTCACTGCACACACCTCGCGTCGTTCGATTGCCGTGCGGCCAGCTTTCCACAGCACGACGGACTATTCGTCGAGGCGCCGTAGCCTGAACTGTCCCGAGCGTGTCGAGCTGCCCTTATCTCCAGGCGAACACCGGCTGCTCGAGCTTGTCGATGCGCGTGTGCCGTCCGTTCAGCACTTCGCGGAACTGATAGATGACGGCTCCGGTCGGCGCATGGATCAGGCTCGTTCGGAACGGCCATTGGATCACCGGGTTCGGTGACTCCTCGATGGTGACGAAGCGCGAGTCCACGTCGAGCTCCTCCGACGTGACGGCATACACCTGGGCCACCTCGTCGGGATTGGGTACCAGTCCCCCGATGTCCTCGCCCGACCACATGACGAACGGCCGGATCACGAATCCCGAACGAGTGACGTAGTCGTCGAGCCGGCCGATGATCTTCGACTCGGGAACGTCGACACCCAGCTCCTCGGAAAGTTCCCGAACCGCTGCCTGTTCGGACGACTCGCCCGGGTCGACGCTTCCGCCCGGCAACGCGAATTGACCGGGGTGGGCGCGCATCTTGCTCGGCCGCTTCGTCACCGGGAACACTGGTGTTCCGTCCGCTGTCCGCATGACGACGATGACCACCGACGCCGAGCGCCTTCCGTCCAATTCGACCGACCGAGGTTCGAAAGCGGCAAGTGAGGCGACCACGTGGTCCCGATTCAGTAAATCTCCGTTCACCATGGCTCGACAGTAGCGCCACGAGACTGAGACCCTCAGCCAGTCTGGTCCATTTTGGCCGCTTCGCCTGATTATCGGTCTGTATTCCTGTCATGCTGAACAGGCAGAATCCACCGTGCGGCATGGCGAGAAGAGAACCTCGATGGCTGAGCAGTCCCAGACCCCCACCCCGCAGACCGACCAGGGCGCGCCGGGCGCGTCGAATCGGGCCTCTCGCTTTGCTTCCGACACGCTGAGCGTCCTGCGGCGTGTGCCGTTCACCGCGAGCGTCGTGCTCACCATCACCGTCGTCGGGATCGCGACCGGCGCCCTGTGGAATCACGTCCGTACCTATTCGTGGTTCAACGACATCGCCTACGGAGTTCCTGCCTTGCAGGAAGGCAAGTGGTGGACTCTCGTCACGGGGTGGTTCTTCGGATTGACGCCGGGTCAGTATGTTTCGATCATCGTCGTTTTTGCCTTCGCGGTCGGCTGGTGCGAATGGCGCCTGGGAACCAAGAACGCGGCCATCGTCACGATCAGCGGTCAGTTGGCGGGCGAACTCGGTGCATCGCTCCTCCTCTGGGCGGGCAGCCACACCGACTGGGATTGGGCTCGCAACCTCGCCACCCACCGCGACGTCGGCGTGACCACCGCAATCATCGCCGCACTCGCCGCGACCACGGCAACACTCCGCTCGCCCTGGCGAATGCGAGTGCGCGCCATTCTGTGCGCGTACATTGCGATCGCGTTCCTCTTCGAAGGCCGCCTCGCCGACGTGCAGCACCTCATCGCGGTCGCGATATTCCTGCCGGTGGGCGAGAAGTTCTTCGGCGACGGAGAGCGCGGGTTCATCCCCCGAACGCGACGCGAGATCCGCCTGCTCGGATTCATCGGCCTGCTCCTGATCGGCGTGGTCGAGATCGCCGTCTGGCTGTTCCCCGGAAGCGGACCGTTCGGGCCGACGGAAGCCGAAACCGGTTCGGGCTGGACGGCATTGATCGACGTGGTCATCGTTGCCCTGATCGCGGACCAGTTGCGACGAGGTCGCCGCTGGGCCTGGTGGGTTGCCGTGGTGTTCGGTTCACTGACGGTTTTGGCCACCGCCCTCGTCCTCGTCTCGGTCATCTTCTTCGACTACGAGAGCGCCGGCGCCGTCACGGTCGGTACCGCGCTGCTCTGGCTTCTCGAACTCATCTTGTTGATCAAGGGCCGCCACGCTTTTCACGTACCGATGCGGCGCAAGATTCGAGGCGGGCCGTTGTCCGGGAACGATCCGCGCGCCGCCGCTCGGGAACTACTCAAACGACACGGCGGCGGAACCATGTCGTGGATGACGACGTGGGACGGCAACAGTTACTACTTCGGCGAGTCGGGTGAGAGCGTCGTTGCATTCCAACGGCATGTCGGTGTCGTCGTGGTCCTGGCCGATCCGATAGCGAGCCCCGACCGACTTGCCGCAGCGGTCGACGAATTCACGACGATGTCCGAAGCCAACGGCCTCACTCCCTGCTTGTTCTCCGTGGGGAAGGAGACAGCCGACGCCGCCACCCGGCGTGGCTGGCGCACCGTTCAGGTCGCCGAAGACACGATCGTCGACCTACCAGAACTGCAGTTCACCGGTAAATCCTGGCAGGACATCCGCTCGGCGCTCAACAAGGCCAAGAAGGACGACATCACCTTCCGGATGACAACATTGGCCGACGAGCCGTTCTCCGTATTGGCTCAGGTGCGCGCCATCTCCGAGGAATGGGTGGGCGACAAGGGGCTACCCGAGATGGGGTTCACCCTCGGAAGCGTCGAGGAGGCGCTCGACCGCGACGTCCGGGTCGGCTTGGCCGTCGACCCGACCGGAAGCATTCACGGCGTCACCTCGTGGTTGCCGGTGTACGGCGAAGGCGGCGTGGTTCGGGGTTGGACACTCGACGTCATGCGTCGACGTCCCGACGGGTTCCGTCCGGTGGTCGAGTTCCTCATCGCATCGTCGGCCCTCGAGTTCAAAGAACAAGGTGCCCAATTCGTCTCACTGTCCGGAGCACCGCTCGCCCGCAGCGACGACGGCGCCGACGCCGCATCGATGGACCGCCTGCTGGACATGCTCGGAGCCGCGATGGAACCGCTCTACGGCTTCCGGTCTCTTCACGCGTTCAAGAAGAAGTTCAAGCCGAGGTACGAACCCGTTTTCCTGTGTTTCCGCGACGAGGCCGACCTGCCTCGGATCGGAATCGCACTGACGCGTGCCTACCTGCCCGACGCAACGGCTCCTCAGCTGATCAAGCTCGCCACCAGCAAGAGTTGACGCCGTGCGGTCCTGGTTCGAGCACACGGTCGTCGACACCGGCAGGCTCCCGCTGTTCTTCCTCCTACTCGCCTTTGTCCTGACGTTCCTGTTCATCCGCTTCAGCGTCCGGATGATCCGGGCCGAGGTCTCGTGGTGGCCAGGCAATGTCACGCCCGGTGGAATGCACATCCACCACATGGTTTTCGGTTTGATGATGATGCTCGTGTCCGGCTTCGCCTTCATCGCTCTGGCCGACTATCACACCCCGATCGCCAATTGTGTTCTCGCGTCGGTGTTCGGTATCGGCAGCGCGTTGGTCCTCGACGAGTACGCGCTCGTGTTGCATCTGCGCGATGTCTACTGGGCCGAGGAGGGTCGCTCGTCCATCGACGCGGTGTTCGTTGCCATCGCGATCTCGTTCCTTTTCCTTCTCGGGGTCCACCCGATCGGGTTCGCGGGAGAGTTCGACCCGTACGAGCAGGACCGTAGCCTGGCGACGTTGATCGGCGTTGTCGTCGCGATCGTCATCCAACTCGGACTCGCCGTGATCACGTTGATGAAGGGCAAACTCTGGACCGGCTTGATCGGGCTGTTCTTCACCCCACTTCTGTTGATCGGAGCAATTCGGTTGAGTCGCCCGGGTGCCCCGTGGGCGCGCTCGCGTTACCGCGACAAGCCGGCGAAGATGAGCCGGGCAGTGGCCCGTGAACAGCGTTATCGCGAGCCGATGATCCACGCGAAGATCTACGTTCAGGAAACGGTGTCGGGAAGTTTCGGTTCCACTCCCCCGCCCCCACCACCGCTCCCCGTCGTCGACACCACAACCCCCACGTCGAAGGTCGGATTGTCGCGGCGGCTCTCGGACAGAATTCGCTGGCGTCGAACTCGCCGACGACTACGAACAGTCCCCGTCTGGCGTCTCCCGGTGATCCTCGTCGTCCTGTCCGTCGTCACCGCGAACATCCTCGTCGGGATCGACGGAGACCTGGTCAGCGACGGCGACGTCGGTACCATTTCCGAGGGCGTCGACGCCGGGGCCACCGCGACGCTGCTCAGCGTCATCGCCGGCGGGATGATCACTCTCACCGGTCTGGTGTTCACCGCCATCACCCTCGCAATGCAGTTCGGCGCCTCGCAGATTTCGGTGCGGGTGGTCCCGATGCTCGCGCAGCAGCGGGTGATGCGGTGGTCGATCGGCATGTTTCTGGCCACGTTCGTCTTCTCCTTGATCATTGCGCTCGATCTGGCGCTCGATTCGGAGAATTCCTCACCGACCATCTCCACGGCGATCGCACTGCTTCTGGCATTGGCCAGTGCGATCCTGTTCATCGCGTTGGTGGCGAAGGTCGGGTCGATTCTCAATTCCAGTCGGTTGCTGCGTTGGATAGCGGCCCAGGGCCGGAGCGCGACGATTCGTGCCTATCCGCTGTACGAGGACTTACCCTCGGGCGCACCGAAACCCAGTCAGCCACTTCCCCTCCACCAACCGCACGAGTCCGAAACCTCCGAGAGCGCCGACGCACTGGTGATTCGCCTGCGCCACCTCTCACCCGACGGCCGGATTCTGCTGGCGATCGATCTCGCACGCCTGCAGCGGTTGGCCGGCCGCTGGGACGTCTCGGTCGAGGTCGTCCCCAGCATCGGCGAGTTCGTCGCCCAGAACGCGCCCCTCTTCGAGGTACGCGGACCGTCGCTGAAGGTACGCCCGGACACTTTGATGTCGTGCTTGATCTTCGGTGACACGCACAGCCCGGTCGTCAGCCCCGGTGCAGCGCTTCAGTCGATCGTGGACATCGCGCTCAAGGCACTGTCACCCGCCATCAACGACCCGGGCCGAGCCGTCCAGGCTCTCGACCACATCGAAGATCTTCTGGTACTTCTCGCCCCGCGGGTCCGCTTCGACACGTCAACCTCGGATCTCACGCTGATCAGAGGGCAGCAACGCACCTGGACCGATTACGTGTCCGTCGCCACCGACGAGATCCGGCACTTCAGTACCAATTCCGCGCAGGTCCAGCGTCGTCTGCGCGCGGTATTCGCGACCTTGCTCGAAGCCTGCCCGCCGGACCAGCACCCTCCGCTACTCGAGCGCGTCGACGCACTCGATGCGCAATTGACCCGAGAATGGACCGGCGCACTCGACCTTCGGCTCGCGAGTGTGGCGGATCCGCAGGGATTGGGCTCCGAAGCCGGGGCGACCGGAAGAATTCACCCGCTGATCATCGGGTCTTCGGAACTTCCGGACGATCGTTCATCCGGGCAGACCGAGTCGCGTTCCCAGCCAACCTAATTGACTCGCCAATCCAGCCGACCACACCTGGAAGCTGTGCCCTCCGTCGACCTCGGCGTACTGGACGTCCATCCCTGCGGCCTTTGCGGCTTCGTAGAGCGTTTGAAGACCTGGGCGGTAGTCGTTGTCCTGTTTGCCGACCACGAACACCCCGGCGCTGTCGGGGAACTTCTTCTCCCGGAGCAGATCCTGCGGATTCACTGCCACGAACGCGGCGTCATTGCCGCCGAACGCTGCATCGACCGTCTGCTTGCGATCGCCGAGTGTGGGTTCGATCTGACCGGACAGATCCAGGAACGTCGGATACACCGCGGGGAAGTTCGTTGCCATCTGGAACGCGCAGGTACCGCCGTAGGAAAGTCCCCCGATCGCCCACTTCCTCGGGTCGGGATCCACCTGGAGGTTCCCGCGCACCCAGTCGGGAACATCGCGCGAAAGGTACGTTGCGACGTTCCCGAGTTGAGAATCGACGCAGAGCGGATTCGCCAGTTCCGACCCGGTCCCGTCAGCAACGACGACAACGGGAGCCAAGCCCGAATGCGCAGCGGCGTAGGTGTCCATGGTCTGGACGAGACGTCCGCCCTGTAGCCAGTCCTCGGGCGCGCCTGGTTGGCCGGCAAGCAGGACCAACACGGGCAACTCCGGTCGCGGGTTGGTGAAATACGCGGGCGGTAGGTAGATCTCGGCGTCGCGGGCGCTGAATCCGGAGACCGTCCCCGCAATCGTGACCGTGCTGACCTTGCCCGCCGACGGCATGTCCGCGGGAGCCTTCCATTGCGAAACCGGTACCGCCCCGTCCTTGCCGTCGTCCAGGTCGGCGAGTGAAACCTTCTCCGCGTCCGAGAGTCCCAGCGCTGTTCCCAACGTCGGATACGACTGGAACTGCAGATTCACGTGAGCCGCGCTCGACACGACCACCAGGAGCACCGAGACCACGGTGAGCACGCGACCGTCGATCCGCGTCGCCGCAAATACCCGCGAGCCACCCAGCAGCACGCCGAGAATGCCCAACCCGATCCACACGTAGACCGGACGGGCAATCGGATCGGGGAACGGGTGCCACACCTTCTCGATCAGCCAGTACAGCACGAGAGTGATCGCGATTGCCGCGACGATGCAGACCGGAATCGAGATCAGCACGTGACGCCTCGATCTCGAGAAGATCAGCCAGAGAAGTGCCAGAATTCCGAGCACCGTCACCACGGGCGGAACCGGGCCCGTGACCAGCGACAGATCCGTGATCGTGTGCACGTCGTCTCCTGTCGCAGCCCTGTTTAGACAATATCCAAGAACAGGACATTTCGGAGCTGATGGCGTCAGATCACCGCGTTCGACGCCTGGGCACGTAGGTCTCGGGCCAGGTGATCCCGACGCTCGAGAACAAGCCTCCGCAGCGACGCGGGCGCCTCAGCATTGGCCTGGATCCAGGAATCGACAGCAGAGGTGTCTTCAGCTGCCGGGAAGAGTCCGTTCACCAACCGTCGGGCGATCTCGATGCTGCGTTCGGACCACCACTTCCCCAGGGACGAGAAGTACTCTGCCGCATATCCCTCGATCAACGACGGGTCCGTGCCCGAACGGAATCCGGCGATCGTCGCATCCAGGCGGTCGTTCGAGAGTGAGCCGTCAGTGGTCGCCGACGCCCAGGCAGCCGCCTTGGTCTCGGCATCGGGAATCGACGCCGCGGCGCGGACGTACGCCGTTCGACCCGCTGACGTGCTGTCCTTGCTCAGCTCACCGTCGAAGTCGCTCACACTCGCATGGCCGGTCGCCGACAGGGCGATCCACAATGCCCACCGCAGATCAGGATCGAGAGCCAGTCCGACCGGCCCCGGGCAGGTGCCGTCGAGTATCGACCGCACCTCGTCGGCGCGAGCATCGTTGACCGCTGCAGCGGCCGACAGAGCCCGTGCCCATGCCAGCTGTCTTCCGGACTCCGGTTCGGCTTCGAACACCGCCTTCCAGGTCGTTTCCAACCAGCCTGCACTTACATTGGGCCGCAAGCTTTTCGGAACGTAGTGAAGAACCGCGTATTGGGCATCGGTCAGGATCGAGCTGAGAATCGCAAGATCTGTCTCCGCGGGAGCGAATCGTTCCACCATGTCGAGGTACCGGAACACCGAGAGCTGCGCATCACGCACCGAGTTCCACAGCGACGACCAGATCACCCCGCGCGCAAGCGGATCGCTCACGCGGTCCAGGGATGCCTCGACAGTGGACAGAGATTCCGCGTCCAATCGCACCTTGGCGTAGGTGAGGTCTTCGTCGTTGAGCAGTGTGAGTGCTCCGGGCGGAAGGTCGACCGACGTGCGTGATTCGGTGATGTCGAGTTCGACGCGTTCGGTGCGAACAAGGTCTCCGGACTCGTTGTAGTCGTAGATTCCGACTGCGAGCCGATGCGGCCTCGGGTCCGTCTGGACCAGGTCTGTTCCGTCGAGCGACAGCGTGGACACTCCGGTGGTCTGCAACCAGATTCGGGCCCATTCGCGCACATCACGTCCGGAAGTCTCCGTGAGCACGTCGAGCAGATCAACCAGCGTGGTGTTCCCGAAGGCGTGGGCCTTGAAGTACCGTCGTGCCGCTTCGAAGAACGCGTCACGGCCGACGAACGCCACAAGTTGTTTGAGGACACTGGCGCCCTTGGCGTAGGTGATTCCGTCGAAGTTCAGCTTCGCAGCTTCGAGATCGACGATGTCGGCGACGATGGGATGAGTCGTCGGCAGCTGATCTTGGAGGTACGCCCACGCTTTTCGCTTGATGGCGAATGCCACCCAGGCATCGGTGAAGCGAGTGGCTTCGGCGCTGACCAGCGATCCCATGAAATCGGCAAAAGATTCCTTGAGCCACAGGTCGTCCCACCAGACCATGGTCACGAGATCGCCGAACCACATGTGCGCCATTTCGTGCAGGATCGTGTTGGCGCGGCGCTGATGCTGCTCGTCGGTTGCGGAGCCGCGGAACACGTATGCCTCGGTGAAGGTCACCAGTCCCGGGTTCTCCATGGCGCCGAGGTTGTACTCGGGGACAAAGATCTGGTCGTACTTGCCGAACGGATACGGATAGTCGAAGTACTCGGCGTAGAAGTCCAACCCCTGACGGGTGATGTCGAAAACGTTGTCTGCATCGAGGTGTGGAGCCAACGACGCCCGGCACAGCGCACCCAACTCGACAGTGAGTTCGCCGCGACTCCACGACGACGCCACGCGGTGATACGGCCCGGCCGCGATCGCGGTGATGTAGGTCGAGATCGGCAGCGACGGGGCGAAAGTGACGCGTTGTGCACCGTCCACGGAGAGAGTCTGGGTCGCGGGCTGATTCGACAGGACTTCCCAGCCGTCAGGTGCTGTCACCTCGAATGTGAAGGGCGCCTTGAGGTCCGGCTGCTCGAAGCAGGCGAAAACACGCCTGGCATCGGCGGGCTCGTATTGCGTGTACAGATACGTCTGATCGTCAGCGTCGTCGACAAATCGGTGCAGCCCTTCACCGGAACGGCTGTAGTTGCCGTGAGCTGCCACCCGAACGACGTTCGATCCGCCGAGTCCGCGCAGCACGATCCGGGATCCGTCGTACTCCACCGGAATCGACGCACCGTCGACGTCCACGGAATCGACTGCAGCACCGATGAAATCGAGCCACGTGGACTCCACCGAGGACGTCAGATCAATTGTCGTGACCGTCGAAAAGGTCTTCACGGCGGAGTCGACCGCCGATCGCAGATCCAACTCCACCCGGTAACCGGCGACGGAGATGGCTCGAGATCGTTCGGCGACTTCGCTTCGATTCAGGTTCGCAGTACTCACGCACTCGATCCTGCCAGGCCGCGCGCGGCGATGTGAGCCGCCGTGCGCCTATCCCTTGAACGCGCCCTGCCAGACGGTGTCGAACGGCGTGTGCGCCGAGACGCGGCCTTCGATGCCCGCCGTGACGAACTTCTTTGCCAGAGCGACGGCTTCTCCCACGTCGGCGCCTTTTGCCAGCTCCGCGGTCACTGCGGCGGCCAGCGTGCAACCGGCACCCGAGACGCGCTCTTCGCCGACCTTGGGGGCGGAGAGAACAGTCACGTCGGTCCCGTCGAACAACACGTCGACGGCGTCGCCACCGGCGAGTTCGACACCGCCCTTTGCGAGCACGTACTTGGGTCCGAGATCATGGATACGACGTGCGGCCTCGATGAGGTCGTCGACGCTTTCGATGCTGTCCATTCCGGCGAGGGTGCGTGCCTCGAACAGGTTGGGTGTGACGACGGTGGCGAGCGGGAGGATCGAATCACGAAGTGCTGTATCAGTATCGAGAGCCGCGCCGGGCTCCTGGCCCTTGCAGATCAGGACCGGGTCGAGGACGACGTGGCGCCAGGACTGCCGACGCAGGCCCTCTGCCACAACCTCGATGGTGGCGGGCGTGCCCAACATGCCGATCTTGACGACGTCCAGATCGTGAGCCGCAGTGGCAGCCTCGATCTGATCAGCGATCACGTCAGGAGCGATCGGTACGAAGCGATGACCCCAGTTGTTCTTGGGATCGAACGAGACGATACATGTGGTGGTCGCTACGCCGTAGACGTCCAATGCCTGGAACGTCTTCAGGTCGACCTGCAGGCCGGCACCGCCAGTCGCTTCGGACCCAGCGATGACATAGGCGAGGTCAACCACAGCACAATCTCCTTCTTCGGACTTTCGAAACGTGCGTGGATGGCCACGAACGCGGGACCCAGTTTATCAACCGTTCCGACGTCTGGTTTTCGGCTATGCGGGCACCGGAGTTCCCCACGCGACGTCGTTGTCCTCGTATCCGAACGGCGGACCGACGAACTCGCCGCCGCAGGTGATCAGCGCGAGGGTTTCGGGTCCGTCGAGGCTGTTCAATCGCTCGACCGGCAGCTCGCCGTCCTTGCTGTAGTGATCGACCGCATCGATACGGTAGTTCCAGGTCTGTCCCCCGGCGCCCGCCACGGTCACGACCGAGCCGATTTCCAGTGTCGAGAACTTCTTTCCGAAACCGTCACCCTGATAGATGTCGTTGATGTGTCCGGTGATCACCACAGTGCCCGCGCCGGAGCCGGGAAATGCCGAATCTGCCCACCATCCGATCTCACTGACATCCTCGGGCGGAATGAGCGAGCCGTCCGTCGTCGTCTTGATCGGCAGGATGTCAGCGGTGCTGTTGCCTGTGCGCAGCGTGGTCGGGACATCCGGACCGTCGACCACCGCGCGAATCTCTGGCGGCAAATCTTGTTGGCCGGTCGCGAGGACGCGGGTCGGCGAGTCACCGTCGTCGGAACATCCGCCGATCAAGAGCATTGTCGCCACTACTGCAGCGGCCCACGTTCGGCTGGCCGTGGATCCAGGTGCCGCTGTCACGGACGAGAAGTCGGGCCGGACGGAATCTGGGCAATTGGTACTCGGTTTCCTACGTCACGACCGGGAAGTGCGTCACCGGAATCCCCACCGTTCCCACCGGAACCGTCACCACCGCTGCCGTTTCCGCCACCGCTTCCATTCCCCCCGCCCCCGCCGCCGGGGCCGGGGCCGGGGCACTCACCTCCCGGATCGGTGGTGTCGCCTGCCAAGACAATCTTGACTGCCGAGAGGTTGACCGTCTGGTTCTGCGCGACTTGTCCAGGAGTTGTGACGTCGAATGCGAGCTTGGCACGTACGGGGATGACCGAACCGTCGTCAGCGTCGGTGACCGTTGACCCTGACCGGCCGAGATCTTGGGTCAACGTCATTCTGGAGATCAAATCCTGATCTCCGGTCAAGCCGGCGCCGTCGATCCGAAGGGTCCCTCGGACGGGACTTCCGTGGGCTCTGATCGTCACCGATGCGCGAAACTCGAGGATGTCTCCCGGCACTGTCCGCCACGCCTCGATCGAGTTGATTTTCGTTCCAGGCGATCCAGTCGAGATGTCGTACCAACCGTCGATCACGGCCGGATCGAGTGACATCGAATTTTCGTTGATTTCCGAGTTGCACGCGCGGGTGAGCGAAACGGGGGCAGCCGATCCCACTGCGGGGAGTGCTGTCGACACAACGGTCGCCAAGACGAAGGCCGTCGCGGTGATGCCCGCGGTACGCCTGCCGAAGATCGTCATTCTCTCGCTACCTTTTTCCGCGGACCGTAGCTTCCGGTCAATTCAGTCAAAATACCAGTACAGCTGGACAAATAGGTCGAATTCCGTGCCGAATTCCTCTTGTTTTCTGTGAACTTCGGTTACGAGCAATTTCTCCGCACACGCGTTCCGGCAAGGGGTACATCGGATCAACAGGGGTCAGAAGTTACATTTCGCCCGCACATCGGAGCAGATCGCACTGATTTCTCACCGCATTGGACAGGTATTTCCGTTTCATAGCGGTCAGCCGGTGGAACAACGATCACTACAACGAGCGTGCCGGGCACGTGTCCGGTCGCCCCCCACCGAATCAAGGGAAACCGTCATGTCGGATACAACATCAGTCAAGCAGGGTTTCGCGGTAGGAACATCGATCGGGGCAGCCGTCATCTTGGTGACGGTCGGCATCGTGCAGTTCTTCCAAGGACTCGCTGCCGTCGCCGAAAACGAAGTGTTCGTAGTCGGGATCGACTACGTCTATCAGTTCGACCTGACGACGTGGGGTTGGATCCATCTCGTGCTGGGCGCGCTCGTCGCTCTCGTCGGGCTCGCACTGTTCACCGGAGCGGCCTGGGCGCGGGTGTCGGCAGTGGTGATCTGCGCGATCTCGATCATCGCGAACTTCTTGTGGCTGCCGTACTACCCCTGGTGGTCGACTCTCATCATCGCGCTGAACATCGTCGTGATCTGGGCTGTGTCGACATGGAAGCCCACCCAGACGACGCACGCCGCTGCGCATGCACCGTCAACGCCGACTCGATCTGCTTGAGTTGAAAGTATGTGTAGGTGGATGGCGTATTCCGGAGAGCCGATACTGGCCCATGACTTGCTGTTCAGGCCACAGCACTCGCTGATCGACCAGAGCCTGCATTCTCAACTCGGGGCCACGACGACAAATGGCGACGGCTTCGGAATCGGCTGGTACGGGGAAGGCCCCCAACCGGCAGTTTTCAAGAGCATCGAACCCGCGTGGAACGACTCGAACCTGCGCGAAGTCACCTCCCAATTGCGCACCCCTCTGCTGTTCGCTCACATCCGCGCCTCGACGGGAACTGCAGTGCAGCGCAGCAACTGTCACCCGTTCCGGCACCGGCAATGGTTGTGGATGCACAACGGTTCACTACACGGATTCCACGACATGAAACGGGAATTGGTGACTGCCATTGATCCGTCGCTCTTTCCGGATCTCGAAGGATCGACGGACTCGGAAACCTTGTTCTTCCTCGCGCTGACGTTCGGCCTGACCGACGATCCGTTCGAAGGTGTCGCGAGGGCCGTCGGATTCGTCGAGCACACGGCCCGCTCGCAGGGAATCGACAATCCGGTTCAGATGACCGTCGCCACGTCGGATGGCATCTCCACCTGGATCTTTCGCTATTCCAGCGAGCACCAGTCGAGGTCGTTGTTCTTCTCCACCGAGATTTCCATGTTGCGCAAGCTCCATCCTGAGGTGGATGCCCTGCACCATCTGAGTGAGGAGACCCGAATCGTCGTCTCCGAGCCTCTACGTGACCTTCCCGGCGCCTGGAACGAGGTTCCCGAATCCGCCGCAGGCGTCATCCGGCCCGGACGGGACGAGATGCGGAGCTTTGTGCCGATCCCACCAGCCTGATTGGGTCATACAACCAGGCATAGCTATGAAATAGCTTGCATTCGAAGCGCTTTCACGAAAACTGAGACAACGGAAACTCGGCACACTAGTCACGCGAGAGGATGAGCCGGAACGCCAAGCGAGCCTTCTCCGTATCCGGAGTGCCACCAGTGAGCAAATCGTTGTAGATGAACGACTCACCCACGCGAACCAGCAGATATGCCATGTCCTCGACGGGCAGGTCTGGCCGAATCTGCTCCGGTATTTCAGCTTCGATCAGCCTTCGCACGGATTCGACCATCGTGCCCTGAATCGGCCCCAGTCCAGTTGTGAGTATGCACAACGCCTTTTGCGGTTCCCGAGTCAAATACGTCCGGAAGAATTCGGTCTCGATTGTCGCCCGTGCATGGTAAGTGAGGACGTCGACAACCCTTGACGCTCCGCTTCCACCGCACTCCTCGAGGCCCATTCGCCACGTTCGGCGCGCCAGCGAATCGAGCACGTCACCGGTAATTGTGTCGCGATTCCCTGCACGCCGGAACAAGGTGGTCCGATCCACCCCCAACTCGGTGGCCAAAGCGTTCACATCGAGCGGTTTTCCGGCTGCGAACTGTCGTCGGGCGGCACTCAACGCTTCCGCGCGGATGTCACGTGTCTCGGCCATGGAGTGAATGTATCGCTGACGACGTGCTGGTCGGTAGCCGGAGGCGATCAGACGGCGCCATCGACGGCAATCGTTGCAACATTCATTGACTTTGTTGCAGGTGAGTGTTTATTGTTCCCCGGTACGTGATTCCAGTCACAACAATTCAGTTGTTTACGGAGGAATGCGATGAACGATCACACGTGGACGACCCGACGATGAGCCCACTTCTGCAAGTACGAGACCTCACGGTTGACATTGGGACAGAATCGATTTCGAACAGACTCCTCGACCGCGTGAGCTTCGAGTTGGGGTCGGGCGAAATCACCGGCCTCGTAGGAGAGAGCGGGAGCGGAAAGACACTGACCGGACTCGCTCTGCTCGGTCTCTTGCCCCGTACGGCAACAACCAGCGGAAGCATCCGTTTGGAAGGACAGGAACTTGTGGGTCTGCCCGCCGCCGAGTTGAGGAAAATACGCGGTCGCGACGTCAGTATGGTCTTCCAGGACCCGAGTTCGGCTCTCAACCCCTCCGTCAGCATCGGTCGCCAGATCGTCGATGTGTTGAAGGCCCACCGCGACATCACGAAAGTCGATGCGGAGGACGTGGCTACAGATCTTCTCCACCAGGTCGGTCTGGCCGACCCGAGCAGAACCTTGAAGTCGTTCGGGTACGAGCTTTCCGGCGGGATGTGTCAGCGGGTGATGATCGCGATGGCCCTGGCATGCGGTCCGAAGTTGCTGATCGCGGACGAACCGACAACAGCGCTCGACGTCACCATCCAAGCTCAGATTGTCGATCTCCTTCGAGAACTGGCCGAACAGCGCGATCTTGCCGTGTTGTTGATCAGTCACGACCTCGCGGTTGTCGCCGAGGTCGCGGATCGAGTCATCACCATGTTTCGCGGCGAGATCGTCGACGTCGCGCCACGAGACGTGCTGCTTCGGCGGCCCGCGCATCCCTACACGTTCAGCCTTCTCGAGGCGGCACGCTCGACATTCGAAGAAGTCTCCTCCCAATCGCCCAAGGCGCGAGGCGATTTCACCACCAAAGCCCCTGCTGACGGCGTGGGTTGCCGATACGTCGCCCGGTGCAACTACTCCGAGGAGCTCTGCATATCCGATCATCCACTTCTGATCGGATCACCGGAATCGGCAACAAGATGTCACCGCAGCGACGAACTCGAGTTGCTCGGACTGGTGAGCTGATGAGCAACACCGACGTCATCGTCGACGTTAGGAATCTGGCAGTCGAGTACGGACGCGGACGCAAAGCTCTTCGCGCGGTCGACGACGTCAGCTTCTCCGTACAGAGGGGCGAAACCCTTGCGATAATCGGTGAATCAGGATCGGGAAAATCCTCGACGGCTCACGCTCTCGCGGGTCTGGTGGCTACGGCCGCAGGCTCCATCACTATGAATCTCGACGACCCGGCGTTCGGCAAGGGTGGATCTTCCCATCTCATTTTTCAAAACCCTACGTCGGCCTTGAACAATCGGATGGCCTCATGGGCTTGCGTAGCCGAGCCGATGGCGCCAGGGCGTCTGCGCATCCCACAGTCCTTGCGGCCGAAAGCCGTCGAGCTGTTGCGTCGGGTCGGTCTCGGCGCTGAGCTTGCCGACCGCCTCCCGACCCAGCTCTCCGGTGGCCAACGCCAACGCGTGACCATCGCTCGTGCACTTGCCTCCAAGGCGCCACTGATTCTCTGCGACGAACCTGTTGCCTCCCTGGATGTTTCGCTTCAGGAAGAGGTGTTGCAACTTCTTGCCGATCTCCGAGAAGAACATGACCTCACGTACATCTTCATTTCGCACGATTTGGGTTCGGTGGCACGGATCGCCGATCGCGTCGCGGTGATGTACCTCGGCCGAATCGTCGAGATCGGACCGGTTGCCACGGTCCTGAGGACTCCATCGCACCCCTACACGCAGGCGCTTCTCGCCGCGGCCCCGCACATCGAACTCGAGCGGCGCAGTCGTCGGAAAGCATTGGTGCGGGGCGAGTTACCCGACCCACGGAATCCACCCTCGGGCTGTCGATTCCGCACCCGCTGCCCGTTTGCGATGGATCGCTGTGCGTCGGAAGCGCCGTCACTTCGCGCGGCCTCGAATTCCGCACACAGCTCCGCCTGCCATCTATCGTCCCCGGCCACATCGACCGGAATCTCCAACCCGCCGCAGTAAATGCGTGCCGCGTCAGTCTCCCCCTTCCGAGAAGACCAAAGCGAAAGTCCACCATATGAATCCGCGTCTGTCTTTGCGATCCCGATATCCGATCACACGCTTCCAGAATCATGGGAAAAGTGGCCCACGTGTGCTGGTAGCTGCGTTTGCACTTTCTGCTCTTGTGCTCAGCGGCTGTTCGAGCAGCGCCACCGGTACCGCCGGCGATACCGGACCTGCCGATCCGAACGCCGAACTCAAGGTCGCGACATCGCACGTGCCCGCCTCGCTCGACCCGTGTGCGGGAAACATCGGATACGACATCGACTACTTACAGTTGATGTATGCACCACTGATCGATGCGGAACCTGCCACCCAGAAGTTGCGGCCCGGAATCGCCAGCGAGTGGGGCTTCTCCGGACCGGACAACCTGACGTTCGAGATGACGTTGCAGAACGGCTTGACCTTCCACGACGGTACAGCTGTCGATGCAGCAGCCGTCAAGGCAAGCATGGAACACTGCTTGAGTCTCGGAATCGTTTCCGTCCCGACGATCAAGAGCATCGAAGCAACGTCCCCAGATCACGTCACGATCTCGTTGAGTTCACCTACCTCCGGTTTACCAGGCTGGCTCAACGGCAGATTGGGAATGGTGGTCTCCCCCACTGCGCTGGCAGCAGCAGGGGCAGACTTCGCCAACAAGCCTGTAGGCGCAGGGCCGTACACATTCACCAGCGCAGTCCCGAACAGTTCATACACATTCAGTCGATTCGACGATTACAAACCGGCAGGTCCACCCAGCCCCCAGCTCGCCAAGATCCAGATCCAGGTGATCTCCAATCCCACAGCGCTGACAAATGCCCTGACATCGAACGCTGCGGATTTTGCATACGGGCTCACACCGTCGAGTGCTCCGATCCTCGAACGGAATCCCAACCTGAACGTCAGTCACGACCCGAGACTCGGAGTTGCGCTCGTCGTGATCAACAACAAGAACCCTGTGGTTAACGACGTCCGGGTTCGTCTGGCGATGCAGTATGCGCTCGACCGCAAGGCAATTGCGCGAGCCGCGCTGGACAGCTCGGAAGGAACTGCGGCGTTCGGTCAATATCCTCCCAGTTCGCAGTTCTACGACGAGGAAACCGAAGATGCATGGCCGTACGACCCGGAGAAGGCCAAATCGCTGCTAGCGGAGGCGGGGTATCCGAATGGGGTCACCGTGCGCGGACTAGCAGGCAACCTACCGCCGTACTCGACCAACGCGGTCCTTGTCGGAGAACAATGGGAGAAAGTCGGCATCAAGGTCGACTTCGTCGAAATGAGTGGACCTCAGGCGATTACGGAGTTCGTCGCACACAACAGCGCGGACGTCTTCAGCGTGGGATGGCCCACGCGAGCATCCGCACCGCTCAATTTCGAAGCCTCTCTGGGTTCGCGATCGTACTTCCGGCAGAATTCCGTCCCCAACGAGGAGTTGGAGAAGCTGATCGCACTGCTGAACAACACGTATGACGAAACCGCTCAGCTCGACATCGTCAAACAGATCAATCAAGTCGTGATCAAGTCCGCTGAGTACGTACCGTTGTACTTCACTCCCGACGTGGTCGCCTACACGAAGAACGTCCACGGGGCCGTTCCCGCACTGAACGGCTCCCCCAATCTGACGTACCTCTCGAAGTCATGACGACGACCGTTGTATCGCAAGAGAATTCGTTGGCCCCCGAGCCTGAGAGCGTTCCGACCCGAAACCCTCACCGATCGCCGGTGAATCCTTACATACGGATGATCGGCGTCCGGTTCGCACAGATAATTCCTACCGCGATTATCGCTAGTTTCATAACCTTTGCCCTTATCCGGATAATCCCCGGTGGACCAGCCGAGGCACTTCTCGGTCCGAACGGCAGCGATGAAGCGATCGCGGCACTCAACGAGCGACTCGGATTGAATCAACCTCTGCTGGTCCAGTACTGGAACTGGGTGGTGTCGGCTCTGCACGGAGATCTGGGAACGTCGCTACAGAACAGCGCCCCCGTCGGCCCACAGATCCTTGCGCGCCTGCCGGCGAGCGCCGAGCTCGTTGTACTCGCACTGTTACTGTCCGCCGTCGTCGCCATACCGCTCGGTGTGTGGACCGCGACGCGGCAGGGACGACGCAGCGATGGTCTGACCCGCACGGTTTCGGGGATCGGACTCGCGGTACCGGACTTCTTCCTCGCTATCGTGCTGGTCGATGTCTTCGCCCTCGGTTTGGGAGTTCTACCGGTGCTCGGCTGGGTTCCTCTCGAGAACAGTGTGATCGACAACCTGAGCCATTTGGTCCTACCAGCAACGGCGCTCGCTGCCGGCGCAGCATCGATTGCGGTTCGGCAGACCAGGGCTGCGATGATCGAGACACTGTCAAGTGACTACGTACGAACTGCGCGTGCGATGGGTATCGACGAGCGGAAGATCGTGTGGCGCTACGCGCTACGAAACATCGTTCCCACGATTGTCACTGTCTATGGATTGCTCGCCGTGGCGATGCTGGGTGCGACGGTCATTCTCGAGCAGATCTTCGTGCTGCCGGGCCTCGGGAGCGCTCTCGTCATTGCGATCGACACGCGAGATTATCCGATGCTTCAAGGCATTGTGTTGCTGTTCGTCGTGATCGTGCTTCTCGTGAACATCCTGGTCGACGTCGTCAACAACATGATCAGCCCACAATTGAGGAAGGGAACGATCTCGTGAGCCAACTCGCGCTGACCACCGCAGGCGAGACCCGCTCCAAGTGGGCTCTCCCTCGACTGCACCCCGGATTATGGCTCAGCTACTGCTTTCTCGGAACGCTGATAGCGGCGTCCGTCTTGGCCTCGTTCGTGGCTCCGCACAGTCCGACCGATCAGAACCTGACCAACACGTTCGCCGGTCCGAGTGCACAGCACCTGCTTGGCACTGACGGCTTCGGTCGTGACGTGCTCAGTCGATTGATCTGGGGAGGACGCTCCGCCTTCTTCGGCGTCGCGATCGCTGTCGCCGTCAGTCTGCTGTTGGGAATTCCGTGGGGGTTGATCGCCGGATATTGGCCACGCTGGATCGGCGCGTCACTCCTCCGGGTGGCGGACGCATTGCTGGCATTCCCAGGTTTGGTTCTCGCAGTGGCTATTACCGGTGTTCTGGGGCCGAGCCTGATCACGTCGATGTCAGCGCTCGGAGTCGTCTATGCACCCACAGTTGCAAGAATTCTGGCTGCCGGGGTCAGCGAAACGAGGAACCGAGACTTCGTTCTGAGCGCGCGACTCTCAGGATGCCCGCCGCACGTAGTGCTGCTGCGTCATCTTCTTCCGCACGCAATCGGGCCGGTTGTCGTTCAGGTGACCGTGCTCACCGGCCTGACCTTTCTCGCGCAGGCGGCACTCTCATTCCTGGGGTTGGGAATACAGCCCCCCACTCCGAGTTGGGGCGGTGACTTATCCGATGCGTACCTGCACATCTTGAGTGCACCACAACAGATTCTCCCCTCCGGCATTCTGATTTCATTGGTCGTCCTGGCCGTCTACCGAGTGGGTGATGCCGTCCGGGACCGCATGTATGTCAGAGGGAGATAGCCGGCGTAGAACAACCATCCGACTCGACTGTTCGAAGACCACACCACCAGCATGAAGGACTATCGATGACCTCGATCGCACCAGAAACCGCGCGCCGCGTCTTCCGTGGAGCCGAACCAATACACGGCATGATCTACTTCACCCCTTTCGGCGCGGAAGCATATGCCGCACTGGGCTTTACACACCCTCGAATGGGCTACTTCGCTTCGCGGTCCGCACCCATGGGTGCAGTAGCGGCTGAAGTCACCATCGCTACCTTCTTCAACTTCAACCCCGAACTGGTACACGCGGTCCTGCCGGAAGCCTGGACAATCGCCACCCCCGAACAGATCCTCACCGCTCGACTCGACGCTGTCGACCGTTCGCTGCGCAAGGCCTGGGGAGAACATGTCGACGGCACCGAAGTTCGCGAAGCTGCCGAACTCGCACGTCGAGCCGCGGAACGCGCCTGCAACAGACCACAAGGGCGACCCCTGTTCGGTGGGCACGCATCATTGCCGTGGCCTGAGGAGCCTCATCTCGTGTTGTGGCATGCCCAATCCTTGCTCCGGGAGTTTCGCGGAGATTCTCATGTCGCACTTCTTCACGCCGAGGGACTCAACGGTGTCGAAGCGTTGGTAGTCCACGCCGCAACCGGTGATGTTCCTGCTGCTGCTCTGCAAATGAGCCGGGCATGGGACAACGATCAGTGGGCGGAAGGCGTCGAAAGTGTGCGGGCGCGTGGATGGCTCGAAGGCGGCCCCGAGCTTCACCTGAACGAGGTGGGTCGCGATCGCCGGAAGCGGGTTGAGCATCAGACCGATGTGCTGGGGTCGTACCCGTACGAGGCGATCGGAGAGACCGGATGCAGTCGACTGATCGAAATCTCGGAACGTCTCTCCGGTGAAGTGATCGATGCAGATCTCGGATTTCCGGCAGCACTGGCAGCACGTCGCCGATTGCGTGCGTGACAGCAGGTCGTGAGTGTCGAACGTGGCTGGTGGTGATACGACGAGGGTGTCACCACCAGCCCCTTCACACAATTATCGCCGAAGTCGGCTGCGCCCCCAATCTGCACAGTGAGAAGGCATCCGGATGAGACTGCCGTTGTGCCGAATTCTCCCGCGGGATGGGTCAAGATGGCTAGATGTGGAAACAGGCACTCGGGTTTGCTTTGTTCGGTGCGACCGTTGCCATCGTCACGGCGGCACTGACACAGGGATCGGCACAGGCGTCCGCCACGATCACCCTCTTTTCGGGTGGCACGACAATCTCGGGCTTCGCGGGTAAATCGCAATGGGCCTGGCCCATCGAGGCTGCGGTGATCGGCGCCGTTCTGGGCGTGCTGACCGGGCTCGTACTCCACCTCGCGGGTGTGCGAATCTCCGGAGGTCAGGACAATCGAATGCTTCGAACTGTGGTGGCAGGCCTCGTGGGAGTCACGCTTGGGTTGACGCCCCTGTTGGTCTTGATCAGCATGGCATTCACCAGGTCGGTTGACATCGGATGGTCCCCGCTCCTGGTTTATGCCGTCAGCGGTCTTCTGGCCTATGGCCTTTCGGTCGCCGCCGTGTTCGGAGTTCTTCGCGCTGCCGGGGATCGACTTACTGTTCGCACGACGCGAGCGGTCGCGGCGATGCTTCCGGTAGGGGCGTTGGCGGCGACTGCTGCGGGTGTCGGTACTGCGTGGAAGCTGGGCTTTTCCACCGCCGCTCCCACCTGGATTGCAGTCGTACTGCTGGTGGTGCTCGTATTGGCCGTGACGTTCGTTGCGGCCCGGGCGTGGGCACTACGGATGCAGGCTCGTGACTTTCCAGAAGTGGCATAGGCAGTGGAACGATTGATTCCGACGGGCGCATCGAGATGAGGGGCGAGCGAATCTTCGCGGGACTCGTCGTCGGCCTTCTGCTCGGGCTGTTCGGCTATCTGCCGTTGGTACTCCTGTGGCAACATTTCGCAGATGTCCCGCAGCCGCAGCTTTATCCGAACCGTTCGTTCACGTCGTTCGGCCCCAACCCGCCACCGCTCACCTACTGGATAAGTTGGGCGGCGCCTGCCGCCGTGTTCGTCATTCTCGGACTTATGACTATTCCCAGCCGCACCGGCAGGCAATTCGCGTTGCCATTGGTGCTCGCGTTCCTTTCTGTGGCAGCAATGGTGGCGTGGTTCTGGATCTCGATGGAACTGTTCTTCAGCCCCGACTGATCACTCACTCGGCTGCGTATCGCGAACCCCACTGCGCGCACGCGCAATGGCGCCCTTGTTGCGCAATGCGATCCCCTGATGCACCGCAGCAAGTACCAATGCCAGCACTGCAGCAGGGAGGCTCCCCACCATCGACAGCAGAGAAGGCATATCAGAGCTGAAAGCTGCAAAGAAACCCAATACTGCAGCGCAAAGCATTGTCGCCGAGACGATCCAGGAAACTAATGGTCGTGGGATCACGGCTGGAATAACGCACAGAGCCACCGGCAACGCCAGCACCAAGAAGAGCTCCCGCCCGAAGTAGTCGTGAATCGAGCGGTAACAATCGGCAGAACTGAGCGGGCCGAGGCCTATTTCGCAATCGGTGATCTCGTACAGCGGCCACTGTGCCGTCGCGGATCCCAGAATCCCGGTGGCGACCGCCAATACAACCCACGCGATCCGAATCCCAATCATAAGAAGAGATCATGCCAGTAGGCGAAATTGCGCTCCGGAGCAGAAAGCGACTACAACTCGAAAGGGGCGGAGATTACCTCTCTCGGCAGGACCGACCTCCTCGCGAGCGGCACAACATGTCCGACGTGCTCAACTCACGGGCTGGGTATCGAGCTTGATCGGAGCATCTGCCATCGTCGACAACTATTGGGAGACAGCACCTCTCTTGAGTGCGGGTATCGCAGTCGCTGTACTCGGAGTAGTTAACGGCCTACCGAGTTTGATTGTCACCCTGATGCACAATCGACGGCCGCAACAGGGTTGAAGTTTTCGATTATGTTTTGTGGAAGGGTGCTTGCATGGCAACACAACCGCATGGCCAGTCCATAACCCCGGCGTGGAAAGTATTCACGGCCATCGGTTTTGCAGGTGTTGTGGGCGCTGCCGTGACGTACTTCCGAGACGGGTGCACTTTGGCGATCATTGGCGGGATGGTCATCCTCGCGATTGGTCTGCCGCTTACTGTCTGGTCCATCCTGCGAATGCTGCGTGAGAATCGAGGACATCGCCTTCATTGGTGGAGAACACCGCCGGTCAATCCGAGGAACGTCGACCTGTCTCGTGCTGTCGGCATTCCGACTACTATTTTCGGTGCACTGACCATCTGGCTGAATACAGCAGGTTCGGCGCCGTGGTGGTTGGCAGCAATCTTTACCGCCATTCTGATCGCGCTCTTCGGAGTAACCGTTGCCGTTCACAATATTCGCCTCAGTCAGCGAACCTGAGCTAGCCTTCCGCGCATGCCGGTTTCCGCGGGTGTCCGTGCGCGCCTTCGCTCCCACTTGCATCCAGACGACGAGATCCACTACGCGTTTCCACCAGACGTTCTGATGAGCGCGAAACCGACGAAGAATATGTTGCAGTCGTGAACACTGCCGACGCGGAGATCACGTCACCGCAGGACTTCCCGCATGATCCGTTGCCGAACCTTTGAAGGCACAAACAAAAAGGCAGTTTCTCATTTCTGAGAAACTGCCTTTTTGATCTAACTTCGGTCGGGCTGACAGGATTTGAACCTGCGACCACTTGACCCCCAGTCAAGTGCGCTACCAAGCTGCGCCACAGCCCGTCCCACGCCCTTGTTTCGGGCGCTTGGAAAGATTACATCAGGGACGGGCCGAAGTACCAATCGGCTGGTCAGAGCCGTTTCAGTACCGAATTGGACGCAGAATCAGCGGCCCTTACGGTCACGCTTCTCGCGCACTCGGACGGATACGCGGATCGGGCTGCCGTCGAAGTTGAACTCTTCACGCAGACGCCGCTCGATGAAGCGGCGGTAGCCGGCCTCGAGGAAGCCCGTGGTGAAGAGAACGAATGTCGGCGGGCGTGTGCTTGCCTGCGTCGCGAACATGATGCGAGGAAGGCGACCACCACGCATCGGAGGCGGCGTTGCTGCCACAACTTCCTTGAGCCAGGTGTTCAGGCGACCCGTGGGGATGCGCTTGTCCCAGGACTCCAGAGCCGTGTCGAGAGCCGGCACGAGCTTCGCCACGGCGCGACCGGTGTGGGCGGAGATGTTGACTCGCTGAGCCCACGGAACGCGGACCAGATCGCGGTCCACTTCCTTGTCCAGCATGAGTCGACGGTCCTCGTCCACGAGGTCCCACTTGTTGAATGCGATCACCAATGCACGACCCGTGTCGGCCACCATGCTCAGAACACGCAGGTCCTGCTCGGTGATCGGCTCGTGCGCGTCGATCAGCAGGATCGCAACCTCAGCGGCCTCGATCGCGCTCTTCGTACGCAGCGACGCATAGAACTCCGCGCCGCTGGCATGGCTGACGCGCTTGCGCAGACCAGCCGTGTCGACGAAACGCCAAGGGCGCCCGCCGAGTTCGACGATGGAGTCGACCGGGTCGACGGTGGTGCCGGCAACATTGTGCACGACGGACCGCTCGTCACCGGACAGCTTGTTGAGCAAGCTGGACTTTCCGACATTCGGCTTTCCGACGAGAGCAACACGACGCGGACCGCCGCCGGGGATACCTTCACGCGGGGTTTCCGGCAGCTTCTCGAGAACCTCGTCGAGCAGGTCGCCGGTACCGCGTCCGTGCGTCGCACTCACGGAGTACGGCTGACCGAGGCCCAAGGACCACAGTGCTGCAACCTCGGACTCGGTGCGTCCGTCGTCCACCTTGTTGGCAACGAGGATGACCGGAGTCTTCGAGCGGCGAAGCACGCGAGCAACAGCTTCGTCCGTCGCGGTAGCGCCGACAACAGCGTCGACGACCAGGAGAATGGCGTCAGCCGTTCCCATGGCCAACTCCGCCTGACGTGCGACCGCCTGCTGAAGACCCTTTGCGTCGGGCTCCCATCCGCCGGTGTCCTGGACGAGGAAGCGTCGTCCGGCCCAGTTCGCCTCGTAGGAGACGCGGTCACGGGTAACGCCGGGGATGTCTTCGACTACCGCTTCACGACGGCCGATGATGCGGTTGACGAGCGTCGACTTGCCGACGTTCGGTCGACCGACAACAGCCAAGGTCGGGACGGCAATGTGCGCTTCGCCTTCGCCGTCCGCTTCGAGATCGGCGTAATCCCACTCCGATTCCTCGGACCAAGTTCCGTCACCGGCATATTCGGTTACCAGATCGTCGCTCACTGCACTGCTCCAGTTCTGTCGCTGACCACCAACAGCAACTTGGCGATCACATCTTCAATTCCCAATTCGCTCGTATCCACCAGAATGGAGTCGTCGGCAGGGCGCAACGGCGACACTGCCCGAGTCGAATCGAGATGGTCACGGCGCTGCACATCAGCCAGCACCGCTTCGTAATTGTCTTCACGGCCTTGGCCGATGTTCTGCGTATTGCGCCGTGCCGCACGGGTTTCCGCCGATGCGGTCAAGAAGATCTTGACGTCTGCATCGGGGAGTACGACGGTTCCGATGTCGCGACCTTCCACGACGATCCGCTCCGCACCGGCCGCCAACTCACGCTGAGTGGCGACCAGCAGGTCACGAACCTCGGGTACAGCCGACACCGCGGAGACAGCCTTGGTTACCGCGTCGCCGCGGATCTCCTCGCTGACGTCCGCGCCGTCGAGATGCACCTGCTCGCTGCTCGGATCGGTACCGATGGACCATGGCAACGCCGCAACGGCGGCCGTGATCGCGGCGGAATCCGCCAGATCGATTCCCTGACGCAGCACGTGCAGGGTCGCGATCCGGTAGATGGCTCCGGTGTCGAGGTAGCGAGCGCCCAAACGCTGCGCCAACGCGCGAGAGACGCTGGACTTGCCGGTTCCGGACGGTCCGTCCATAGCGACTACCAGCGGCATGGACGAATCGGTCACAGGCCGACCGCCTCGTACAGTCCACCGACCTCGCTACGTCCGAGGACGCGCTGCGTTCCCGGACGCTGATCGCCGAGAGCGACAACTCCGACGTTGGTGCGTACCAGGCGGACAACGGGGTGACCGACGGCATCGAGGAGGCGACGCACGATGTGCTTACGGCCCTCGTGCAGAACCAGCTTGACGAGCGTCTTGCCCTCGTTGATCTCGAGCACGGTGAACGCGTCCACCTTGGCCGGACCGTCGTCGAGGGTGACGCCGTCACGCAACTGCTTGCCGGTGCTGCGCTCGACAACTCCGTGAACCGTGGCGAGGTACGTCTTCGGAACCTCGAACGACGGGTGCATCAGGCGGTGAGCCAAGTCACCGTCGTTGGTGAAGAGAAGCAAGCCTTCGGTGTCGGCGTCGAGACGGCCGACGTGGAAGAGCCGCTGACCCGACTGAACGCGCTCGGAGACGATGTCACCGACGCACGGACGACCGAGATCGTCGGACATGGTGCACTGCCAGCCACGCGGCTTGTTCATCGCGAGGTAGACGAGGTCCTTCTGCACGACGACGCGGACGCCGTCGACACGAACCACTGCGTTCTCGGGGTCGACACGCAGACCCTGTTCGACCACGATGCGGCCGTCGACCTCGACGCGACCCTGATCGATCAGTTCTTCAGCAGCGCGGCGTGATGCGACGCCGGCCTGAGCCAGTACCTTCTGCAAGCGGACGCCGTCGCCCTTCGGCGGGCCGTCGTGCTTGGTGATCTCGGCATGCTGATGACGCGCCGGCTTGGCGTTGGAGACCAACGGGTTCTGAGAGACGACGCGCTGCGGCTTCTCGGTCTTCGGCTTGCCACGCTTGTTGGTCGCCGGCGGTGTGGGGGCTGCCGGGCGCTTGCGCGGAGGTCCGTCGAACTTGGACCCACGAGGTGCGTTCGACCATGCGCCGCCGCGAGGAGCGTCGGGGCGTGCGCCGCGCTGATCGTCACTACGACGGTCAGCGCCGCCACGCGGTGCGCGACGGGCGTCGACGTGGGGGGTACGGCGGTCATCGCTGCGGGGTCCGCGGCGGTCGTCAGTGCGCGGTCCGCGACGGTCGTCGTTGTAGCCACCACGACGGTCGTCGGTACGTGCGGGGCGACGGTCATCGCTGCGCGGCGGGCGACGGTCATCATTGAATCCACCGCGACGGTCGTCCGTGCGGGGACGGTCGGATCCGGCGTTGCGGTCGTATCCGGAGGTACTGCGGGAAGTGTTGCTGCGTCCACCACGGGGCGCTTCGCTACGTGCGCCGCGGGGGGCGTCGCTGCGACCACCACGGGGGGCATCGCTGCGTGCGCCGCGGCTGTCGCGGGAGTTGTTACGGTCCGGTGTGCCATCTCGGCGAGCGGGATTGTTCACTTTTTTCCTGTCAGTTTTCTACTGTTTCCCGAGCGTGGTCGGGTCTTTCTCGGTGCTGACGAGCGCCGGAATTCCGGTCAGTCGTCGACTTCGGTGTCCACTACGTCAGCGGGCACGTCTGCCTTGTTCATTCTCGCAAATCGCGGATCGGATTCCAGGCTTTCGCTGATGTCGTCGATGAGATCGACATCAGGCAAGAGCGGGGCCAACTCCGGGAGCTCGCTGAGCGAGGCCAGGCCGAGCCGTTCGAGGAACAGTTCGGTCGTGGAGTACCGTGTCGCGTTGGTGTCCGGGTCAGGCCCGGCTTCCGCGATCAGTCCGCGGGCAAGGAGGGTGCGTACCACCCCGTCCACGTTGACGCCTCGTACCGCACTGATCCGCGCACGAGTCAACGGTTGACGGTATGCGACTACGGCCAAAGTTTCCAATGCCGCCCTGGTCAATTTGGTGCGTGCGCCGTCCAATAGCAGCTTTTCCACGTACGGGGCAAACTCTTGTCGCGTGTACAGACGCCATCCGTCGCCCGCGTAGCGAAGGTCCATTCCGCTGCCGCGAGCGGTCAATGCGGCTGACATCGACGTCAGGCGTTCTTCGACTCGTTCCGGCGCGGTTCCGGTGACAGATGCGAGTTGGTTCACTTCGGCCGGCGAATCCACGACAAGCAGAAGCGACTCCAGCACTGCGTCGAGTTGATCGTCGTCGAGTTCGAAATCGGGGGCGGAATCTTCGGACTCCGAGGCGTGTTCGGTAGGCTCGATCATCTCGTCTAGCTGCGAAGACTCTGGTTCCGTCGGCTCGGCGTTCATCCGTAGTCCTCCTCTGTGACCGGCGCGGCCGGGTCGTCTCCGGTCCAACTCACCATCAGCGGTCCGAGTGCTTCGGGTTGCTCGAACACAATGACCTGCCGGCGATACAACTCGAGCAACGCGAGAAATCTTGCGACTATCTCGACGGTGATCTCACACTCGGCAACGAGGTCCCCGAAGGGTGTCCACTCCCCTATGCCTCGCTCGCGCAGCAACTCGAGAATTCGCTCGGCCTGCTCGGGTATCGAGATATTGGACACATGGAGGTGATCGAGGCCCACTGTCGGCACCGGACGCGGTGTGAACACCGTCGCCGCGATCTCCGCAAAACGCTGAGGATCGACGCCCAACAACACCTCGGGCAGGAGTTCGGTGAACTGATCCTCGACGGCAACCGAGCGCGGATAGCGCCGCAGCGCTGCTTCCTCCAACTCACCGAACAGCGCCGCAACTTGTTTGTACGCCCGGTACTGCAGCAGTCGCGCGAAGAGAAGGTCGCGGGCTTCGAGTAGCGCCAGATCCTCCGCGTCCTCGACCTGCCCGGCGGGCAACAGCCTTGCGGCTTTCAGATCCAGAAGCGTGGCCGCGACGACCAGAAACTCTGTTGTCTGATCGAGGCCCATCGCACTGCCGAGTTCCTTGGTGTATGCGATGAAATCGTCCGTGACGGTGTGCAGGGCGACTTCGGTGACATCAAGTTGCCGTTGATTGATCAGGTTCAACAGCAGATCGAACGGGCCTTCGAAGTTCCTGAGAGTGACTCGGAAACCGGCAGCCTTGGCTGCGGTCTGAGCGTCGGTCGGCACGTTCGGGTCGATCGAATCCGGCTCGACTTCGACCGAATCTTCTTGCGATGCAATCAGTTCCACTAACGACCAGACCGGTGAATGACCTCGCGGGCCAATGCTCTATATGCCTCGGCCCCAGCCGATTTCGGCGCCCACGTCGTGATCGGCTCACCGGCGACGCTGGTTTCGGGGAATCGGACGGTGCGGTTGATCACCGTGTCGTAGACGACGTCGCCGAACACCTCGACGACTCGCGCCATCACCTCACGAGCGTGCAGAGTCCGGGCGTCGAACATCGTGACGACGATACCGGCCAACTCCAGCTTGGGATTGAGACGATCGTGCACCTTTTCGACGGTGTCGTTGAGCAGTGCCAGGCCGCGCAGGCTGAAGTACTCGCATTCCATCGGAATGATGACCGAATCGGCGCAAGCCAGCGCATTCACCGTGAGCAGGCCAAGCGACGGCTGGCAGTCGATGAGCACGTAGTCGTACCGATCGAGAACAGGGTGCAACACGCGTCGCAAGGTCTGCTCACGTCCGACCTCGGTGACCAATTGGATCTCGGCGGCCGAAAGGTCGATGTTGCTGGGCAGCAGGTCGAGGCCGTCGACCCGAGTGCGCATCAACACATCGTCGATGGACACACGCGGTTCGACCAGAAGGTTATGGACGGTCAGTTCCAGGTCGTGATGCTGGACGCCCAGTCCAGCAGACAACGCGCCTTGGGGATCGAGATCCACCAGGAGCACTCGGCGACCGTATTCGGCCAACGACGCACCCAGGTTGATGGTCGACGTCGTCTTGCCGACGCCGCCCTTCTGGTTGCACATCGCGATGATCATCGCGGGTCCGTGGTGCGCCAACGGTGTCGGTTGGGGTACCTCGCGGACCGGTCGACCTGTCGGGCCGAGTTCTTCCGCGGAAACGGTGAGGGTTTCCGCAGGTGGAGAGGCTACTGGCGTCGTATCTATTTCGAACATCGCCTCTGGTTCGGAGGGTACAGCTGGTGCTGATTCGTTCACGCGCTCGAAGAGTTGGGCATTGACATGCGGCGGCGCGGACTCCGCCGCTGGTGGCTGCGATGTCGACACGGTCCGATGCTCCCCTACTCTTTCGGCGGTTGCTCTCGGCGCCGGCAAACCCCCGAAACTGCGGTGGAGGCCGCTCGCGCTCCTTGAACGCTACCGCTTACATCACCGAATGGTCTCGCAGACACGCATGAGCCAACCAACCCCTAACGGGCACGCGGGTGTGCCTGAGCCCACACTTCGCGCAGCGCGGTGACGGTGACCAGTGTGTAGATCTGCGTCGTGGTTACCGAAGCGTGACCGAGAAGTTCCTGCACGACGCGTACGTCCGCGCCGCCGTCGAGCAGGTGTGTGGCAAACGAGTGCCTGAGCGTATGGGGTGAGACGTCCGCCTTGATCCCGGCGGACGCGGCCGCGTCCTGAAGAATCTGCCATGCACTCTGACGCGAGAGGCGTCCACCGCGAGCGTTGAGAAAGAGGGCAGGAACACCGCGCGTCGCCAGGCTTGGGCGCCCGCGGACGAGATACGCGTCGACGGCGGCGATCGCCGGCCTGCCGACGGGGACGATCCGCTGCTTGCCGCCCTTGCCCTTGAGCAGCACGGAACGAGTTTCGGTATCGATGTCGTCGACGTCCAGATCGATCGCCTCGGTGATTCGCGCTCCGGTCGAGTACAGGAGCTCGAGCAGAGCGCGATCCCGCAGGTCGCGGGGCCCGTCACCGGCCGCACCGCCACCCGAAGCGTCGAGCAGGGCGATCACGTCGTCGAGCGGCAGAGCCTTGGGCAGCTTGCGTCCGGGCGTCGGCGGCTTGACCGTTCGGGCCACGTCGACGCTGACCAGGCCCTCGGCGGCGGAGAACTTGTGGAATCCGCGGACCGCGATCAGGGTGCGTGCTGCCGAACTGGCCGCCAATGGTACGACTCCGGCATCTTTGTCACCCAGGCGCAGATGTGTCACGAATTCGGTGACGTCGTTCTCCGTCACGCCCGCGACGTCGTCGATGCCGCGTCCGTGCAGGTACTCCGCGTACCGATTCAGGTCGCGGCGATAGGAAAGTAGAGTATTGCGCGCAGATCCTCGCTCGACCGCTAGATGGTCGAGATACGAGTCCACCTGTCGGGCAAGCACTTCAGGCTCGCGACTTGCGTTCTCCGAATGCGCGAGGACGATCGGGCCACGGTGCGTCGGCGGGGCGCAGCGGCTTTCCCGTCGCGCGTGCGGTGGCGATCGCGAGAATGCCCGATACCGCTGTGGCATTAACGATGTCGCCGCGTAGCGCCATGTCGACGGCGTCGGCGAGCGGAACCCGCGAAATCTCGAGATCGGCTTCTTCGTGTTCGGGATCGTCGCGCTCCACCTCGTGCAACCCCTCGGCGAGGAAGACGCGAACCGCCTCGTCCGTGAACCCGGGTGAGAGAGCGACATCGACCAGCACCGACCACCGATCGGCGCCGAGTCCGGTTTCTTCGCCCAGCTCGCGCGCTGCAGCCTCGACCGGGCTCTCCCCCGCAGCGTCGAGCAGACCGGCAGGAATTTCCCACAACCGGTGCCCGAGCGGGTGACGGTACTGGTGAATCAGCACCAGATTGTCGCGCTCGTCCAGTGCCACGACGGCAACGGCGCCGTGATGCTCGACGACTTCCCGATCGGCACGCTGACCACCAGGCATCGCAACGGTGTCGACGCGCAACGCGATGATCGCGCCGGTGTAGACCGTCTTGGAGCCGAGGGTGTCGAATTCGTGCCGACCGGGATCGCTCATCTGTGGCTAGACCTTTTCCACGTTCTCGACTGCAGCGTCGAGCGCCGTCTCGGTGGCAGCGGTGTCGATCTTCTCGTCACCGTGGACGTCGACGGGCAGGCGCTCTTCGAGCTTGTACGTCAACGCTGCTTCGACGAAGGCGGCGAACAGCGGATGCGGGCGTGTCGGGCGACTCTTGAGCTCCGGGTGTGCCTGGGTGGCAACGAAGAACGGATGCTGCTCACGCGGGTACTCGACGAACTCGACCAGGTGGCCGTCCGGTGAAGTTCCGCTGAACTGCAAGCCGGACTTGGCAATCCGGTCGCGGTAGGTGTTGTTGACCTCGTAACGGTGACGGTGACGCTCGGAAACGTCCTCGGTTCCGTAGGCCTGAGCGACGACGGAACCCTTGGTCAGCACGGCCGGGTAAGCACCCAGACGCATGGTGCCACCGAGGTCGGCGTCACCGGCGATGACGTCTTCCTGATCAGCCATCGTCGAGATGACCGGATGCTTGGTGTCCGGCTCGAACTCGGCCGAGTTGGCATCGTCGAGGCCGACGCTACGAGCAGCTTCGATGACGACGCACTGCAGACCCAGGCACAGACCCAGCAGCGGCAGCTTGCGCGAACGTGCGAAACGGATCGCGCCGAGCTTGCCTTCGATGCCGCGGATGCCGAAGCCGCCGGGGATCAGAACACCGTCGACGTCACCGAGAGCGGCCTGCGCTCCGGCTTCGGTCTCACAGGCGTCCGACGGGACCCAGGAGATCTCGACCTTGGACCGGTTCGCGAATCCACCGGCGCGCAGTGCCTCGGTGACGGATAGGTATGCGTCGGGCAGGTCGACGTACTTGCCGACCAACGCGACGCGCACGGTCTCACGCGGCTGGTGAACACGATCGAGGAGGTTGCCCCACACGGTCCAGTCGACGTCGCGGAACGGGAGACCGAGCTGGCGAACGACGTAGGCGTCGAGGCCCTCACGGTGCAGAACCTTCGGGATGTCGTAGATCGAGGGAGCGTCGGGCGTCGAGATGCAGGCGTCGACGTCCACGTCGCACATCAGGGCGATCTTGTTCTTGAGGCCCTGCGGAACGTCACGATCGCAACGAAGGATCAGCGCGTCGGGCTGAATGCCGATGCTGCGCAACGACGCAACCGAGTGCTGCGTGGGCTTGGTCTTGAGTTCTCCGGAGGGGCCGAGGTACGGCACGAGGGAGACGTGCAGGAAGAAGACGTTGTCGCGGCCGACGTCGTGGCGGACCTGGCGAGCGGCTTCGAGGAAGGGCTGCGATTCGATGTCGCCGACGGTGCCACCGATTTCGGTGATCACGACGTCCGGGCGGTGTCCCTGCAGATCCGGACCGCTCATCTCGAGGATGCGACGCTTGATCTCGTCGGTGATGTGCGGGATGACCTGAACGGTGTCGCCGAGGTACTCGCCGCGGCGTTCCTTGGCGATGACCGTCGAGTAGACCTGGCCGGTGGTGACGTTCGCCTGGCCGGAGAGGTCACGGTCGAGGAACCGCTCGTAGTGTCCGACGTCGAGGTCGGTCTCGGCACCGTCTTCGGTGACGAAGACCTCGCCGTGCTGGAAGGGGTTCATGGTGCCCGGATCCACATTGAGATAGGGATCGAGCTTCTGCATGGTCACGCGCATTCCCCGCGCGGTCAACAACTGTCCCAGGCTCGAGGCGGTCAAACCTTTGCCGAGCGAGGAAGCTACACCTCCGCTGACGAAGATGTGCTTGGTGGCGGTACGCGTGTTAGTGCGTGACTGTGGCAAAGGGGCTCCCGTGACGACTGTGCAGGGCTTGGTCTGATGAAGCATGCTGGGGCCTGCCGACCCACGGGATTTCACGGTAACACCTATCGGGGGTCGGTGCCTACAACGCGCCGACTTTCCGCCCCCGATGTGACCGGCGTATCAATACCGGGGTGTTCAGTTGGTGGGTGCGCCGACGGTGACCGCCGCCGCTCCCGGTCCCGTGCCGTAGCGGCCGGCGCCGCCGTTCAACTGTTCCTGCAGCGCCAACGGCGTGGTGATCTTGCCCGACTCCCGATCGATGTTGTCGATGGTCGTCAAGCCCGCTGAGAGCGCCGCGTCCGCACGAGCGACGGCAACCGGACCACTGCCCTCGGCCGAGCCAGGCCGGCCCGCGAGAATCGTTCCTGCGCCGCGTCCGTCGAGAGCACCGGCGAACCGGGCGATGACGGCGCCGCGGTTACCGGTGGCTGCGTCGGATTCACTCTTGTTGTCGCCGGTGAGAACCACCGCGAGTTGAGCCGGCTTGACCGCTCCGTCGTCGTAGCTGATGAAACCGGCGCTACGCAGCGAGTCGAGCGCGAGATTCATCTCGCCCGGAGTGCTCTGCGGCTCGCTGTTCTGCCCGTTGAGAAGCAGAACCGAACCGAGCAGATCACCCGCGAGACTGCCCTGATCGACCGCACCGGTCTTGAGTGTGATGCCCGCAGGGATGACATTGGTGACGACGGTCCGCAAGCGGTCACCGCCCGTGGCGTCGACAAACGAATCGGTGAGCGAGACGCGTCCGGTCACGGCACCGCCGGCGGCAGTGACGAGTCGGTTGACACCGTCGAGATCACCGGGATCGGCGTCCGGTGCCGTGATGACGACGACGGTGCGACCAGCGAGACTGTCACGCACGACGCGACCGCCGACAGCAGCATCGAAGCCGTCCGCGGAATTGAGTTGCTGCTGAAGCTGATTGGACTGTTGATTGAGGTCTTCGATCTCGTTCTGCAGGTCCGCCTTGTCGTCGCGCAGACCCGAAAGCAATCCACTGGACAGCATTCCGGAACCGAGCACCACGCCGATCGCGAGTGCCAGGAAGATTGCCGCTATGGAAATTGCATGTTGACGCATCGAAATCACTTGAAGAGCCCCTGAACCCACAGCGCGAAGCTGTTCCACGTTGCGATTGCCCAGTCGAGAACTTCACTACCGGCATTGGACACGACCAGGGCGACGATCACTGCCACCAGGGCGGCGAGCACCAGGAGCGCGATCGCGCCGCCGGACACTCGACTTCGATACAGCGTTGCCACAGCCTTGGCGTCGACCAGTTTCGGTCCCACCTTGAGCCGAGTCATGAACGCCGACGGATTGCTTTCACGACGCCCACGGTCGAAGAACTCGTCCAAGGACACCACGTTGCCGACCGTCACGATCAGTGAAGCTCCGTGGTGATCGGCGAGCAGCAGCGCAAGGTCGGTCGGTGAGCAGGTCGCCGGGAACGTCATCGCCCCGATCCCGAGATCCTGGATTCGGGAAAGCCCCGCCGCATGACCGTCCTGGTCTGCGGGCAGAACAACTTCCGCGCCGGACTTGAGGGTGGAACTGGTGATCTCTTCCGGGTCGCCCACGATCAGATCGGGGCGGTATCCGGCCTTGCTCAACACGTCCGCACCTGCACCGACACCGATCAGGATCGGCGAATACTCCTTGATGAAGGGCTTGAGGTTCTTCAGATCGGCCTCGTGTTCGGGTCCGTCGGAGACGACCACGACGTGGCGATCCTTCAAGTCGATGTCGATGTCCGGAACACCGATTCCGTCGATCAGCAAAGGACTTTCGGTGCGGATGAACTCGATGGTGTTACCCGAGAACGCTTCCAGGTGATCGACCAGGCCGGTCTTGGCCTCGATCATCCGATCGGAGATCTCGGCCTCGGTCTGCTCTTCGCCCTTGACGAGGCTCTTCTCGCCGTTGAAGATCTCGCCCTCGTGCAGGCGGATCTTGCTGCCGTCCTTGACGTTCTTGAAGACGTCACCGTCTACGGCATCGATCAGAACGATGTCGTTGGCGACGATCACTTCCGGTCCGAGGTTGGGGTACCGCCCCGAAATCGACGGCGACGCGTTGACCACGGCCATGACTCCGGCTTTCACCAGAGCATCGGCGGTCCGGCGATCGATGTCGACTTCGTCGAGGATCACGATGTCTCCAGGACCGACGCGGCGTAGAAGCTTCGCCGTGTTCCGATCGGCCCTGGCGATGCCACTGATCCCAGGCAAGGATTCGGTGTTACGTGAGAGCAATCCGGGCATCTTCATGGCTTCGATGATGAACCTGAAACCGCGTTGACCGGTGGAGGCGCGCCGACAACTACCACATCAGTCACACCAACACCACAGAACCTTCAATCTGTGACGCGGGCCGCATTCGCGATCTCGAGCAGTTCTTCGGCGTGCGCACGACCGGTCTCGGTGTCGTCCAGCCCTGCCAACATACGGGCCAATTCGACCACCCGATCCGAATCCGACAAGGTCCGCACGCCACTGCTCACCACGCCGCCTTTGTCGTCGACCTTGTCCACCACGAGGTGGGTGTCGGCAAACGCAGCAACCTGCGGAAGGTGGGTGACGACGATAACCTGATGCGTACGAGCAAGTTTCGCCAATCGGCGGCCGATCTCGACAGCAGCGCGACCACCGACCCCCGCGTCCACTTCGTCGAAAACCATCGTCGCACCGGTGTCGCTACCAGCGAGAACAACCTCGAGCGCCAGCATGACGCGTGACAGCTCGCCACCGGAAGCGCTCTTGCTGATCGGAAGTGACGGTGCCCCGCTGTGCGCGGACAGACGGAATTCCACCTCGTCGACGCCGGCAGACCCGGCATGAAGGTCTACTCCCCCGACGCTGAGCGGCGCCGAGTCCTGCGGGCCGGCAGGCTGCGAGCGCACAGTCACCTCGAGACCCGCACGTCCCATCGCCAGACCGGCGAGTTCCGCGCTGACGGCTTTGGCGAGCTTTGCCGCTGCCTTGACTCTGGCGGCGCTCAGCTTTGTGGCGGCTTCCGCGGTGAGGCCAGCCGTCTCCTCGACCTGCTTGGCCAACAGCGACAACGCATCCGACGACACGTCGAGTTTGGACAGACGAGCGCGAGCGGTATCTGCCCATTCGAGAACACCGTCGACATCGGCGGCGTACTTGCGAGTCAGAGTCTTCAGTTCCGATTGCCGCGACAGCAGCGAGTCCAGAGCACCCGGGTCTGCGGGCAGCCCGGACAGATAGGTGTTCAGATCACCGGCAACATCGGTGACGACGGCAATAGCGTCGGCCAACCGGGAACCGAGGCCGTCCAGATCTGCGTCGGTGACCGACTCGATACGCGCCCGTGCTTCGGACATCAGGTCTAGCGCCGGCATGACCCCGACGTCGCCGCTGGCCATGTCGTCACTACCGGCGAGCGCAGCGTGCGCCTCTTCCGCAGCCGAGCGGAGCGAATCGAGTTCACTGAGTCGACGAACTTCGGCAACGATTGCCGTGTCCTCGCCTGGCTCGGGTGCCACGCCGTCGATTTCGTTGAGCGCGAAGGTCAACTGATCTGCTTCTTGCGCCAGTTCACGAGCCTTCGACGTGCGTTCGATCAACTCCGAACGAGCATCGAGCCATTCACGACGGTGTTTGCGGTACCTCGTCAGCAGCGTTCCGATTGCCTTGTCCCCGAAGCGGTCCAGCGCATTGCGTTGCTGGTCGGGACGAAGCAATCGCAGCTGATCGTTCTGTCCGTGGACAGTCAGAAGTGGATCCGTGAATTCGGAGAGAACTCCCGCCGGCACGCTTCGTCCGCCGAGATGAGCCCGTGAGCGGCCGTCGCTGCCGACTGTCCGGACGGCGATGATGGTCCCGTCCTCGTCGCGCTCGGCGCCGGACGATTCCAGGATTCGGACGATCTCACGCTCGGTGGCCGGTGAGACGTCGTCGGCGATGAATCGTCCTTCGACGACGGCTCGCGACGCGCCCAACCGCACCCGCCCGGCATCGGCTCGCGCTCCGCTGAGGAGGTGCAAGCTGGTGACGACCATCGTTTTACCTGCGCCGGTTTCACCGGTCAGGACGGTCAGGCCCTCGTGGAACTGGGCGCTGGCCTCGGAGATCACACCAAGACTGTCGATACGGATCTCTGCGAGCACGATTAAGGCTTCCTTCCTCGCCATCCGGTAACCGGAAGCTCGAACTTGCGAACCATCCGATCAGCGAAGGGCGCAGAGTCCAACCGGACCCACTTGACGGGAGTGGCGCCGCGAACGATCTCGACGCGAGCGCCGGCAGGCAGTTCCAACGTACGACGACCGTCGCAGAAGACCAGGCCGTCGTGGCTACCGGCGACGGTCTCCACCGCGATGATCGAATTCGGGCTGGTGACCAACGGCCGCGCGAACAGCGCATGCGCGTTGCTGGGTACGACGAGCAAAGCTTCGAGTTCGGGCCACACGACAGGGCCGCCTGCGGAAAATGCGTAAGCGGTCGAGCCTGTAGGAGTGGACACGAGAACACCGTCGCAACCGAAGGCAGACACCGGTCGGCCGTCGACTTCGAGGACAACTTCGAGAACTCCCAGACGCGAACGATTCTCGATACTGGCCTCGTTGAGCGCCCACCCGCGATCGATGATCTCGTCGTCCACCCGAATCACAACGTCGAGTGTCATACGGGACTCGACGCGATATTCCTTGCGAACTACCTGTGCGAGCGCCTCGTCGAGATGCTCGGCCTCGGTCTCTGCCAGAAATCCGATCCGTCCGAGGTTGATGCCCAGTACCGGAATGGACGCTTCTTGAGCGAGTTCGGCGGCGCGCAGAAATGTGCCGTCACCACCGAGAACCAGAACTAACTCGCATCCGACGGCAGCATCAGGGCCGGGATGAACAACCGTGACGTCGAGACCCGGCGCAGAGAAGCCCGCGGGTTCCGTCATTGCTTCGATGCGCGAGCTGTCTGCTTCGTCGACGAGGACTCGCAGCCCGATTCCCGCCCGTTCGAAAATCTTCCCGACTCGTTTGGCGGTTTCCGTGATGTCACGTCGACCAGGGTGTGCGACAAGAAGGATCTCGCGCGACTCGCCGTTCGTGACCGCGTTCACTGGGGCCCTTCCTCTACAGCCTTGCGAATCATGTCCTCCACCGAAGGAATTCCCTCGGTGTCCGGCTCGTGATCACCGGGCGAACCTGTCTTTCGAAGCCACAGGAAATACTCGACATTTCCCGACGGACCGGGCAATGGGCTGGCCACAACACCTAACGTCCGCAGACCTACCTTTGCAGCAGCCTCCGACACGTCGAGCACAGCCGAGATTCGCAATTCCGGATCTCGTACGACGCCACCGGCACCGACGCGGTCCTTGCCCACCTCGAACTGAGGCTTGACCATCGGAACCAGGTCCGCGCCGTCAGCAGTACAGGCGACAAACGCCCCGAGTACAAGTTTGAGAGAAATGAACGACAAGTCCGCGACAACGAGATCGACAGTTCCGCCGATGGTCTCTGCATCAATTGCACGAACATTGGTTCGGTCGATGACGTGCACCCGGTCATCGGACTGCAGGCGCCACACCAGTTGTCCGTAGCCGACGTCGACTGCGACAACTTCCTTCGCACCACGCGTCAGCAGAACATCGGTGAACCCACCGGTGGATGCGCCGGCGTCGAGGCAACGGCGACCTTCGACCGTCAATCCTTCGGCACCGAAGGCGTCGAGTGCGCCGATCAGTTTGTGAGCACCTCGCGACGCCCACGAAACTTCCTGCTCCACCTCGACGACCCGAAGTGGCGTTCCGGCTTCGATCGCCGTCGCAGGCTTGGTCGCAACGGCTCCCGAGATGAGAACTCGCCCGGCGGAAATCAGTTCTTGCGCATGATCTCGTGACCGTGCGAGTCCGCGACGGACAAGTTCGGCGTCCACCCGTGCTCTTCGTGCCACGTCAAGCCCTGTCCACAGAGGCGAGTGCCTGGACGAGCACCTCGTGTGCCTGTTCCAAAATATGTGCCTTCTGCGGAATCACACCTGCTCCGTGCTGATCGTTCGGATCCTGTTCGATGCCACCGAGGCGCGCCAGCAAACCGTCGACGTCAGAACGTATGCGTTCCGGATCGACGGAAGGGCGTGGCCCGGGCAACGGAGATCCGTTACTCGTGTTTCCGGGGTGCGGTGTCGGCGTGCTCATCGGGCACAACGTTAGTGCATGACTCTCGGTTACGCATACACCCGCACCCCCGCGAGTCGAACACATTTGCGAGAGATCAGACGAGCCAGGATGCAAACAGATCCGCCACGCCGGCATCCGACGCTTCCAGGGTCCGGAACGACGGATTAGCCCATGCGACAGGCGCAACCGCGCGTAGAAGCGACATCTCGTCCCCGACAACCGGGCCGTCGACAACCAGCGCCGACCCGTTCACGGAGACAGACCACTTGGAGTCCGCACCGACCAGCGATTCGACGGCCGGCTGATTGAGCGAATCCAGAGTTGCTGCAATGTAGGTGGGGCGCTGCTCAACCGGAGCCCGCAGTACGTCACCCGGCATGCTCACACCGGTGAGAACCAACAACGAGTCGATCGAAACAGCTTGTGCGCCTTCGATATCGGTGTCCAAACGATCACCGACCACCAGTGGACGCGAGCACCCGCTGCGAGCGAGCGCGTCCTCCATCAGCGGTGCAGCAGGCTTACCTGCCACCAACGGTTCCTGCTTGGTCGCAGCGCGTAGAGCTGCCACCATCGAGCCGTTGCCCAGCACCAAACCCCGCTCCGACGGCAGTGTTGTGTCCAGGTTTGCCGCTACCCACAGCGCACCGGCCCGGATCGCCAAGCACGCCTCGGCAAGGATCGACCAGTTGGTCTCCGTCGAATGTCCTTGAACGACAGCAACCGGAGAATCCGCGAATTCGCGCACCGGAAGCAACCCGACGCGCGTCACCTCGTCGGCCAATGCGTCGGTACCGACGACGAGCACAGCGGCACCGGGTTCGAGACGCTCCGACAGCAGACGCACTGCCGTCTGAGAACTGGTGACGACACGATCGTCTTCGGAATCGAAACCGAGTTCGGTCAAATGCGCCGACACTGCCGAAGGCGAGCGACTCGCATTGTTGGTCACGTAGTACAAAGCCTGCGTGCCCTGACCGAGAGCGGCCTGGGTGCCGGGAATCGCATGAGCTCCGGCGTACAGCGTGCCGTCGAGATCGAGCAAAAGTACGTCGTACTGAGTACGAAGCACGGTCACTGATCTTCTCCGGTCAACTCGGCGACCCGTTCTTCAGCATCCGTGTCACCCTCGAGGTCAGCAGCTGCAGCGTTGAGGAACCACTTCAGTCCGTCTTCGACACGACCAGCTGAAACGAGGGCATCGGCGTAGGCGTAGAACAGCCGAGCCGCAGCTTCACCGGTACGCGCTGCGTCCAGATCCTTGGTCTGCAGTGTGACAACTGCCTGGTCGAACTGACCGAGATCCATGCGGGCGCCCGCGACGACGATCCTCAACTCAGACGCCTCGTCGCCCGAAAGCAGGGCAGCCTCGTCGCTACGGCCGAGCTCGATCGCGCGTTCGGGTCGACCCAAACCGCGTTCGCAGTCGGCCATGACAGCGATCAGACCCGGTCCGCCAGCCATTCGACGGGCAGCACGAAGCTCGGAGAGAGCTTCAGCCCATTCACCGGCGTGGTACGCGGTGATTCCGGCAGCTTCACGAACGACCGCAATTCGGCCGGCGCGCTGACGGGCAGCGCGAGCGTGGAGCAGTGCGAGTTCCGGATCTTCGTCGACGAGCTTGCCCGCCATGACGAGGTGACGCGCAACCGTGTTGGCGTTGTCCTTGTCGAGGCTGAGCAGATCCCGACGAACGGCCGGGTCCAACTCCGTGGGCTCTACGTTGTCGGGCAAATCCGGTTCGTCAGGTCGTGCTTGCTGACGGTTGCGGTCGCCGTCGCGTCCACGAGGGGTGAACCCACCCTCGCCGCCGCGACGCTGTCCGCCGTTGAATCCGCCGCCGCGGTTACTGTTTCCAGCACCGCCACGGTTGTTGTCTCCGGCACCACCGCGGCGGTCTCCGCCTGCAGCGCCGCGTGATCCACGCCCGTCGTTGTCACGACGGGGGCCACCTGATCGAGGCGCTCCTCCCCCACGGAAGGACCGACGCTCGTCGCCATTCTCCGACACAGTCATTCCTCTCATACAACGCACGAAAGGGGACCCAATATGTTGGGTCCCCTTTCGGTTAACGGGTGTTCGGCGGTGTCCTACTCTCCCACACCCTGTCGAGTGCAGTACCATCGGCGCTGAAGGGCTTAGCTTCCGGGTTCGGAATGGGACCGGGCGTTTCCCCTTCGCTATGACCGCCGTAACTCTATGAAACTGTCACAGTAACCTTCTTCTGATCACCTGGTTTCACCACCCGTCAACACCAGTTTCTGGTGTTGGGGGATGGAGAAAACAGGGTTTCTCATCAGTATCTGTGTGTTGTTTCAGATACCGCACAGTGGACGCGTAGCTTCTTTGTGGTAAGTCCTCGGCCTATTAGTACCAGTCACCTGCATGCATTACTGCACTTCCAGTTCTGGCCTATCAACCCGGTGGTCTGCCGGGGGCCTTACCCCCTCGAGGGGGTGAGAAACCTCATCTTGGAACAGGCTTCCCGCTTAGATGCTTTCAGCGGTTATCCCTTCCGAACGTAGCTAACCAGCGGTGCTCCTGGCGGAACAACTGGCACACCAGAGGTTCGTCCGTCCCGGTCCTCTCGTACTAGGGACAGCCTTCCTCAAGTTTCTAACGCGCGCGGCGGATAGAGACCGAACTGTCTCACGACGTTCTAAACCCAGCTCGCGTGCCGCTTTAATGGGCGAACAGCCCAACCCTTGGGACCTACTCCAGCCCCAGGATGCGACGAGCCGACATCGAGGTGCCAAACCATCCCGTCGATATGGACTCTTGGGGAAGATCAGCCTGTTATCCCCGGGGTACCTTTTATCCGTTGAGCGACACCGCTTCCACTTGCCGGTGCCGGATCACTAGTCCCGACTTTCGTCCCTGCTCGACCTGTCAGTCTCACAGTCAAGCTCCCTTGTGCACTTGCACTCGACACCTGATTGCCAACCAGGCTGAGGGAACCTTTGGGCGCCTCCGTTACATTTTGGGAGGCAACCGCCCCAGTTAAACTACCCACCAGGCACTGTCCCTGAACCAGATCATGGTCCGAGGTTAGAGGTCCAATTCGATCAGAGTGGTATTTCAACAACGACTCCACGATAACTGGCGTCACCGCTTCACAGTCTCCCACCTATCCTACACAAACCGAACCGAACACCAATACCAAGCTGTAGTGAAGGTCCCGGGGTCTTTTCGTCCTGCCGCGCGTAACGAGCATCTTTACTCGTAATGCAATTTCGCCGAGTCTACGGTTGAGACAGCTGAGAAGTCGTTACGCCATTCGTGCAGGTCGGAACTTACCCGACAAGGAATTTCGCTACCTTAGGATGGTTATAGTTACCACCGCCGTTTACTGGGGCTTAAATTCTCAGCTTCGCTCCCGAAGGAACTAACCGGTCCTCTTAACCTTCCAGCACCGGGCAGGCGTCAGTCCGTATACATCGTCTTACGACTTCGCACGGACCTGTGTTTTTAGTAAACAGTCGCTTCTCACTGGTCTCTGCGGCCCCACCCAGCTCAGACAGTAAATGTCGTCACCAGACAGGGCCCCCCTTCTCCCGAAGTTACGGGGGCATTTTGCCGAGTTCCTTAACCATAGTTATCTCGATCGCCTTAGTATTCTCTACCTGACCACCTGTGTCGGTTTGGGGTACGGGCCGTGTGAAAGCTCGCTAGAGGCTTTTCTCGGCAGCATAGGATCACTGAATTCGCCTCAATCGGCTACGCATCACGTCTCAGGCTATGTGCGACCCGGATTTGCCTAGGTCACGCCCTACACGCTTACACCAGTATTACCACTGACTGGCTCAGCTACCTTCCTGCGTCACCCCATCGCTTGGCTACTACCAGATCAGGTCCCATGCATCCACCAACTCGAGACCCGAAGGTCTTCTCGTGGCTTCAGGATGGTTAGTATCACTGATTCACCATGGGCGCGTTCACACGGGTACGGGAATATCAACCCGTTGTCCATCGGCTACGCCTGTCGGCCTCGTCTTAGGTCCCGACTCACCCTGGGCGGATTAACCTGGCCCAGGAACCCTTGGTCATTCGGCGGACGAGTTTCTCACTCGTCTTTCGCTACTCATGCCTGCATTCTCACTCGTGTGGCCTCCACGGCTAGGTCACCCTGCCGCTTCCATGGCCACACGACGCTCCCCTACCCATCCACACACCTGCCCAACACTCCGCAGAGTGAAGGGGGGCTATTGCGTGAATGCCGCAGCTTCGGTGGTGTACTTGAGCCCCGCTACATTGTCGGCGCAGGATCACTTGACCAGTGAGCTATTACGCACTCTTTCAAGGGTGGCTGCTTCTAAGCCAACCTCCTGGTTGTCTTCGCGACCCCACATCCTTTTCCACTTAGTACACGCTTAGGGACCTTAGCTGGCGATCTGGGCTGTTTCCCTCTCGACTACGAACCTTATCGCCCGCAGTCTCACTGCCGCGCTCTCACTCACCGGCATTCGGAGTTTGGCTGATTTCGGTAAGCTTGTGGGCCCCCTAGACCATCCAGTAGCTCTACCTCCGGTGAGAAAC